>NZ_OZ224218.1:292500-3925625 GCF_965152595.1 Nitrospira sp. Kam-Ns4a
GGAACGCCCGGTGGCGCGGGATCTCGCTCAAGAAACTGCTCCAGGATGCTGGCGTCGAGGAGGAGACTGCAAGAGACGTGATCTTCCGCGCCGCTGACGGCTACGACGACAGTATCCCCTTTGCCCGCGCCATGCAGGACGACGTCATGCTGGCCTACCTGATGAACGGGGAGAAGCTTCCCAAAGAGCACGGCTTCCCGCTCCGGCTCATCGTCCCCGGTCTCTACGGGATCAAGAACGTCAAGTGGATTACGGAGATCGAGGTCTACAACGGCGACTGGAAAGGGTACTGGCAACGCAAAGGCTGGACCGATGACGGCACCATCAAGATCTTCTCCCGTATTGACAGCCCGGGCCATTACCAGACGCTCACGGGGCCGGAGCACATCTTCCGCGGCATCGCCTTCGGCGGCCCGAACAGCATCGCGACGGTCGAGCTGAGCTTCGACGGCGGCAAGACCTGGGAGCCGGCCGAGCTGGAGCCGCCCATGTCGCCCTATTCCTGGGTCATCTGGAACTACAAGTGGCGCCCGCCCAGGAAGGGGAAGTACCAGGTGGTTGTCCGCGCCACCGACACCAAGGGCCAGTTGCAGATCGCCGAGCTTGTCCGCCCGCAACCCGCCGGCGCCTCCGGCTACCACACGATCATCGCCGACGTAGAGTCCTTGGAGCCTCGCAGCTGACCCAGGGCGGTTGCGCGATCAGGACTCTGGCCTGAACCCGTTGGTGACACAGTAGGTCGGCATCCGCTCGCCGCCGTGCTTCTCCGATTTGTGGGTCCAGGCCCGCAGGATGCCGCGGCCATCGAAGGTCAGGACGTACTCGTCGCACCAGGACCCGGTCGTCATCCAGGTGTTTTGGCCGCCCGGCTCGATGGCGTACACCTCGTAGACCCACACGGATTCCCCCGCCTTGGTGGTTGCGACGAGCCGGGGCACTCCCAGCCGTTGCCTGACCTCTTCCTGGGTCGCCCGTCCCTCGGCGGATTGCAAGTACAGCGTCTCCTCGGCGATGAGCAGCATACAGCCGACAGCGGCTGCGACGGCCGCACCGGCGAGCCCGAGCCGGAGCAGGACACTCATTGGCCATCCATGCCACCCGGAACGCAATAGGTCGGCTGCAACTCGCCGCCATGGTAATAGGACTGATGCGTCCACTCTCGGAGCCTGGCCTGGGCGTCGAAGGTCAGGACGTACTCGTCGCACCACATCCCGCTGGAGGTGATCCGATTGCCCGGCTGCTGCTCCCGAATCTGATAGACCCAGAGCTGCTCGCCCGCCGGACCTACCTTTGTTATCGCCGGCTCTCCAAGGTTCCGTCTGACCTCCTCCTGCGTCGCCCGGCCCTCCGCTGACCGCAAATAGGTCGTCTCCTTGGGCTCGACCAGCGCGCAGGCCCCAAGCCCTGCCACCAAGGCCAACGCGATCCAGCGCCACGGCGCCATACTCGCCTCCGTTGGCGCCCCGTCGGGGTGCGCCAAGCGAGTGGCCAAGCCGCTGGCGGCAGCACCTACTCCACATAGAGGGCAAGCTGCACTCCAAGGAGCAGGAGACCAGCGGGAAGCAGGTAGGGCTTCGCCCTCCACATGATCCGCGGGCTCCCTTCTATGACCAAGCCCGCCGCGATGAAGAAGGAGGTAAGCGCGAACAGCCGGTGTTGAAGATTGACGACATCCATGCCCGGATGGTCCAGGTGCTGGTGGATGAGCAACCCGGCGCCGCCCAGGACTCCGAGCCCCGCGGCTAGATATTTCCAGGCGGGGTGGCCCTCCTCTTCCCGCCGTGGCAAAGCCAGCGTCGCGACGCCCAACGCCACCGGAATCAGCGAGAGCACGTGGTGCTGAATCCACTCGTGCGCCGTTGGCAGCGAGAAGCTTTCGAGAAAGCCGGCGGGGCCGATCGGCCAGGCTTCGAGATCGCTAAAGGTAAAGAGGAAGAGCCCCATCCCGACCCAGGCGGCGCCGATGCCGGCTCGAAACGCCCGGTACCGGCCGGCCGTGAGGCGATCCGCGAGCAGCAAGCCGCCGACCAGCAACACCCCGGCGCCCGCGGCATGGTGCATGAACAGCGAATAGGCGAGGTCCTCCTCCGGATCCATACCGGAGATCGGAAACTGCACAGCCGGCCCCGTGGAATCACGGCCACCGCCATGCTCGTGGTGGTGGCCGCCCACATCCTGCCCTGAGGCAGCACCCTCCGCGCCAACAACGAGCGCCCCTCCCAACAAGAGCCAGCAGGTACACAGAAGCGTGCCGAGAATCTTCACGACACCGACCATAGATCAACCTTTCTCCGGCCTTGCCAAGAGGCCACGAGAGCGTGCCGGGACCGCCGGCCGCTCAGAACCGCAGCAACCAGGGGAGTTCCTCGACGACAGCGCGCAACGAGCCCAGGTTCGCCGGCCGCGCCAGGGCCCTGACGGCCTGCCCAAGCTGCCCGGCCCGGAGGGCCTGGTAGGCGTCGTGGACGGACACGCCGATATATTGCATGACGCTCGAGTCCCGATAGCAGTCAATCATGCATTTCGTGCAGCCATCCCGAACCTTCTGGGATCCGTCGAACTCGTAGATCGAGCACATCGGCTTGTCCCAGTTGTGGCAGCGCCAGAGCTGCAGGTTCCAGTCCAGATAGTAGTACTGGAATCCCCCCAGACAGGGAAACCGCTGGGGCTCGCCTTTCACGAAGCGCTGCATCTCCTCGAGCGACGGGGTCGGATTCACCACCAGGAATCGCTTCTTGAGCCGCTTGACCTTCTCGAATTCCTCGTGGAGCTCCACTTCGGTATAGTTAATCAGCCCCGAGTCCGAAAAGCCCAGGAAGTTCGACCCGAGCTCGCGCAACGGGTAGGAGAACGTCACCGAATTGAACCCCAGGGACTCCAGGAACGCCGGCAGCGCGTCGTAGTCCACGAGCCGGCTCATGGTCACCGAGGCGGTGGTGTGGATCTTCAGCTCCTTGAGCAGCCGGTTGGCCTCCCGGATGCGCTCGCACACCCCGGGCAGCCCGCGGTTGCGCTCATGGGCCTCCTTGGTCGCGGCGTCCACCGAGATGATAAAGCTCGTGAGGCCGGCCGCCACCCAGTCCCGGATGCGCTCCGGCCGCAGCGTACCGCCGTTCGTCACGAGGATCACCTTCATCCCCAGCTCGGCGCCCTGCGCGATGATGGCCCCGATGTCCGGATGCAGCGTCGGTTCGCCCCCGGTCAGGACCAGGTAGCGGACCCCATAGCGGGAGAGGATGGCCAGCGCATCTAGCGCCCCTTGCTGCGGGACGTAGATCCAGTCCTTCTGCGGCAGCTTGTCCAGCGCGAAGTTGCAGAACCCACACTTGGCGTTGCAGGCGTTGTTGAGCGCAAACTGGCAGAACCCGGGCCCGCCCTCTTCAAGCACCAGGCGCAGCGTGCTGCGTCTCTTTGGGACGGCCACGGGAGATCGGGGCACCATGCCGGGCTCCTGGGTTGGGGCGTCGGCGCTCACTCGACCAGATCCAAGCGGATCCGCAGCTCTTTCAACTGATCGGGACTGACCGGCGACGGCGCCTCAGTCATAGGACACTGGGCCTTCTGCGTCTTCGGAAACGCGATCACGTCGCGGATGGAGTCGGCCCCCCCAAGGAGCATGATGAGCCGATCCAGGCCGAAGGCGATCCCGCCGTGCGGCGGTGCGCCGTACTCCAGCGCCTCCAGCAGAAACCCGAACTTGGCCTCCGCCTCCTGCTTGTGGATACCCAGCAGGTCCAGAATCTTGAGCTGGACGTCGCGGCGATGGTTGCGGATGCTGCCGCCGCCGATCTCGTTGCCGTTCAGCACCAGGTCGTAGGCCTTCGCCCGGGCCTTGAGCGGATCGGCGTCGAGCAGCGGCAGGTCTTCGTCGAGTGGCGCGGCGAACGGGTTGTGCATGAAGACGTAGCGCTTCTCGTCAGGATCGTACGCGAGCAGGGGGAACTCGACCACCCAGAGCGGTTTCCAGGCGGCCCGGTCTATCAGGTTCAATTCCTCCCCCAGCAGCAGGCGCAGCCGTCCCAGCACATCGTGGACGACGCCCGGGTGGTCCGCGCCAAAGAGCAGCAGGTCGCCGACCGCCGCCTCCGGCAAAGCCGCGAGCAGCCGCCCCGCGTCCAGAAACTTCGCGATGACCGACTCGAGCTGGCCCTCGCCGGTGACCTTGACCCAGGCGAGCCCCTTGGCGCCAAACTGCTTGGCCGTCTCACCGAGCGCGTCAATCCGGCTCCGGGGGATCGAGGCTCCACCCTTCACGATCAGGGCCTTGACGATCCCGCCCTTCGCGACCGCGTCCTTGAACACCTTGAACTCGCTCGTCGCCGCGAACCCGCTCACATCGTAGAGGGGTAGGTCGAACCGCAGGTCCGGCTTGTCGGTCCCGTACTGCCCGACTGCCTCGGCATAGGTCATCCGGGGAAAGGGGGTGGGCAGCTCGATCCCGGCTACCCGCTTGAAGACCTGCCGGATCATCTCCTCCATCAGCGACATGACGAGGTCGCGGTCGGCGAACGACACCTCCAGGTCAATCTGCGTGAACTCCGGCTGGCGGTCGTTGCGGAGATCCTCATCCCGGAAGCAGCGGGCGATCTGGTAGTACCGGTCCACCCCGCTCACCATGAGGATTTGCTTGAAGAGCTGAGGTGACTGCGGGAGCGCGTAGAAGTTGCCCGGGTTGACGCGGCTGGGCACGAGATAATCCCGCGCGCCTTCCGGCGTGCTCTTCGTGAGTACGGGCGTCTCGATCTCGAGGAACCCGTGGCCGTTGAGGAACGACCGGACCTCCTGCGTCACGTCGTGCCGGAGCTTGAGCAGCCGCTGCATCCGCGGACGCCGGAGATCAAGGTAGCGGTATTTCAGCCGGAGGGCCTCGGTCACCTCGGCTTCGTCCTCCACCAGAAACGGCGGGGTCTTCGCCTCGTTCAGGACCTGGACCTCTCGGACCAGGACCTCGACCTCTCCCGTCGCCAGATTGGGGTTGGCGGATCCCTCAGGACGCAGCGCGACGGTGCCCGTCACCGCGATGACGAATTCGCCACGGAGGGCACGGGCCCCCCGATGCGCCGCGGCACTCACCTCCGGGTTGAAGACGATCTGGGTGAGACCATAGCGGTCCCGCAGGTCCACGAAGATCACGTTCCCGTGGTCGCGGCGGCGCTGGACCCAGCCGGTCAGGGTCACGAGCTGCCCGACGTGGGCGCGCGTGAGCTCGCCGCAATGGTGCGTGCGCCGCATCATGCGTTCCTCCGCACGCGCAGGCGAGGGGCCAGAGGCGAGGGGCGAGGGGAATGTGCGACGATAGGGTCACGCAAGGCCGGCGATTTCACGCCTCTAGCCTCGAGCCTCGTGCCGCGCGCCAGGCGCTCGCGGACCAGGGCCCGCAGAGCGTTGGCCTCCCGGTCGGTCAGGTAGCGGTAGTCCCCGAGCGGGAGATCCCCCAGGACCAGCGGCCCGAACCGCACCCGCGTCAGCTTGATCACCGGATGGCCGATGTGCTCCAGCATCCGCTTGACCTGGTGCTTGCGTCCCTCATGGATCGTGACCTCGAGCCAGGAATTCTGCTCCGCCTTGCGCACCTTTTTCACGACTGCCGGAGCCGTCCGGCCGTCCTCCAGCTCCACTCCCCGCTCCAGCGTCGCGATCTCCTCGTCGGTCAGGATGCCCTTGACCTTCACGAGGTACGTTTTCGGCACGTGATACCGCGGGTGCAGGAGCGCCTGCGCCAGCGCGCCGTTGTTCGTGAGCAGCAGGAGGCCTTCGCTATCGAAATCCAAACGCCCGACCGGGAAGACCCTGAGCTTGACCCCTGCCAGCAGGTCCGCAATCGTCGGCCGGCCGGCCGGGTCGCTGAGCGATGACACGACCCCCTTGGGCTTGTTGAGCATCACGTACACTTCGGGCGGAACGGGCTTGATATGCCGGCCGTCCACCTTCACGTGGTCCCGCTGCGGGTCAATCTTCGAGCCCAGCTTCCGCACGACCCGCCCGTTCACCGTCACCCGGCCGGCCGCGATCATCTCCTCCGCCTGCCGGCGTGACGCCAGCCCCGAGTCGGCGATGGCCTTGTGCAACCGGACGAGATGCCCGTGATGGGTGATGAGTGATGAGTGATGGGGCCCGGACGTCAAGGCTTCCTGTTTTGACCTAGTACGCATCACGCATCACGCATCACTGATCACCCTACTCCCATTCGATCGTGGACGGGGGCTTGGAGCTCAGATCGTAGACCACCCGGTTGACGCCGCGCACCTCGTTGATGATCCGGCCCGAGATCTTGCCAAGCAGCTCGAGGGGCAGCCTCGCCCAGTCGGCCGTCATCCCGTCCAGGCTGGTCACCGCCCGGATCGCGATCACGTGCTCGTACGTGCGCTGATCGCCCATGACCCCGACCGTTCGCACCGGCAGCAGCACCGCGAAGGCCTGCCACAGCTCCCGGTAGAGGCCCGAGGTCCGGATCTCCTGGTCCACGATGGCCTCGGCTTGGCGCAGGATCGCCAGGCGCTCGGCGGTCACTGCGCCCAGGACCCGGATCGCCAGGCCCGGCCCGGGGAACGGCTGCCGCCAGATGACCTCGTCCGGCAGCCCTAGCTCCTTCCCGAGCACGCGCACTTCGTCCTTGAACAGCTCACGCAGGGGCTCGATGAGCTTGAGCCGCATCCGGGTCGGCAGCCCACCGACGTTGTGGTGCGTCTTGATCGTCGCTGAGGGACCCTTGAAGCTCACGCTCTCGATCACGTCTGGGTACAAGGTGCCCTGCACGAGATAGTCCACCATCCCTAGCCGCTTCGCTTCAGCTTCAAAATTCCGGATGAAGAGCCGGCCGATGATCTTGCGCTTCCGCTCCGGATCGGCGACCGACCGGAGGGCCGCCAGGAACTGCGCGGCGCGGTCCAGGACCCGGAGGTTCAGCTTGAGATGGGAGGCGAAGGTCTTGCGGACCTGCTCCACCTCGCCGCTGCGCAGCAGCCCGTTGTCCACGAACACGCAGGTGAGCTGCTTACCCAGTGCACGGTGCGCCAGCGCCGCCGCGACGGAGGAGTCGACACCGCCGCTCAGCGCGCAGATGGCCTGCTTCTCCCCGACCTCGTCTCGGATCGTCCGGACCGCCGTCTCCACATAGGAGGTCATCGTCCAGGTCGGCTGGCAGCCGCAGATGTCAAAGACGAAGTTCCGAAGGATCTTGCCGCCGTCCAGTGTGTGGGTCACTTCCGGATGGAATTGGAGGCAATAGATGCGGCGGCCGCCTCCTACCGATTTCATGGCGGCGACCGGCGAGTTCGCCGTGTGCGCGATCGCGCAGAAGCCCTTGGGCATGCGCTCGATCCGGTCGCCGTGCGACATCCAGACCTGCAGGGAGCGCCCCGACGCGACGCCTTTGAACAGGTCGGATGCGTCGTCCACCACCAGTTCCACGCGCCCGTACTCGCGGCGGGCCGCTCGCGCCACCTCGCCGTCCAGCAGATGGGTCACGAGCTGCATCCCGTAGCAGATCCCCAGGATCGGCAGGCCCGTATCGAGCAGTTGCTTCGGCACGAGCGGCGCCTTCCGGTCGTAGACACTGGCCGGTCCGCCGGACAGCACGATACCCTTGGGGCGGTGCGCGAGGATCGTCGCGAGCGGCGCGGTGCAGGGGAGGATCTGAGAGTAGACCTGCGCTTCGCGGACGCGGCGGGCGATAAGCTGGGTGTACTGGGAACCGAAGTCGAGGATCAGGATGCGATCGTGCCAGAGTTCCATGTCTCAGCCAGTAGCGAACAGCTGGTAGCTAGCAGCCAACTCGTGCGAAAGTCTCTCTCTGCGCTATTCGCTATTCGCTACTCGCTATTCGCGTTACTCCCAGTCAGTTCGGTAGTTCGGCGCCTCTTTGGTGATGATCACGTCGTGCACATGGCCCTCACGTAGGCCGGCCAGCGTCTGCCGAACGAAGCGGGCCTTTTTCTGTAGCTCGGGAATCGTGCGGCAGCCGCAATAGCCCATGCCGGACTTCACCCCGCCGACAAGCTGGTAGATCACACCAGCCAGCGTGCCCTTGTACGGCACCCGGCCCTCGATGCCCTCCGGCACCAGCTTGGACTCCGGCCGGCCCGCCTGGAAGTAGCGATCCTTGCCGCCGCGCTCCATGGCGCCCAGCGAGCCCATGCCCCGGTAGACCTTGTAGGTCCGGCCTTGGAACAGCACCATCTCGCCCGGCGACTCCTCCGTGCCGGCCAAGATGCCGCCAATCATCACCGCCGAGGCCCCAGCCGCCAGCGCCTTGGTGATGTCGCCGGAGAACTTGATGCCCCCGTCCGCGATCACCGGCACATCGGAGCCCGCCAGCGCCGCCGCGCAGTCGGCCACGGCGGTGAGCTGCGGCATCCCCACACCCGCCACCGGGCGCGTCGTGCAAATGGAACCCGGGCCGATCCCGACCTTGACGGCATCCGCTCCGGCTTTCAGGAGGTCGCGGGCCGCCTCAGCCGTGGCGATGTTTCCCGCCATCACGTCCAGTTCCGGATACTTGTGCTTGATGGCCTTGACCGTCTCGATCACGCTCCGGGTGTGCCCGTGCGCAGTGTCCACGACGACGACGTCCACCCCAGCCTTGGCCAGCAGCGGGAGCCGCTGATCGGCGTCGGCTCCGACCCCGACCGCCGCGCCCACGCGGAGCCGACCGTGCTGGTCCTTGCAGGCCTGCGGGTACCGGATCCGCTTCTCGATGTCCTTGATCGTGATCAGTCCCTTCAACTCACCCTTCTTGTTGACCACGGGCAGCTTCTCGATTCGGTACTCGTGCAGGATCTCACGCGCTTTCTCCAGGCTGGTCCCTTCCGGGGCGGTCACGAGCCGGTCCTTCGTCATGACCTGGGAGACCTTCAGGTCCATCCGGCTCTCGAACCGGAGGTCGCGGTTCGTCAAGATCCCGACCAGCTTCCCGTTCTTGGTCACCGGGATGCCGGAGATGCGGTATCGGGCCATCAGCTCGTGGGCGTCCCGGATCGTCTGATCCGGCGAGATCGTGATGGGATCGAGGATCATGCCGCTCTCGGACTTCTTGACCTTGTCCACCTCCGCCGCCTGGTCGGCCGGCGAGAGCACACGGTGGATGATCCCGATGCCCCCCTCGCGGGCCAGGGCGATCGCCAGTCGCGCCTCGGTGACCGTGTCCATGGCTGCGCTCACGATGGGGATGTTGATCGTGACGTTGCGGGAGACCTTAGTGCGGGTATCGGTTTCGTTCGGCAGTACCTCGGACGCCGCCGGCACCAGCAGCACGTCGTCGAAGGTCAACGCCTCCCGCACGTCCTTATCGAGCATCGGTCACCCCCTCAGGATGAAGACCTGCGGCGCGCGAGCATCGCAAGCAGGCGACTCTATCACAGGCGCGTCCGGGAGAACAACCGGCGCCCCCTACGAACCCTGCGGTTGACCGGATTGGTCCGTGAGCGCCGCCGCGGCCTCGGCCTCCTCGCGAAGCCGCTCCTCGCCTTCCTCGGCAGGCATGAACTGCTGGACCCGCATGTTCCCGCTGTCCACGACGAACACGCTGCCCTTCGCGTCCACCGCGATGCCGTAGGGGAAATTGAACTGCCCGTCGCCCGTGCCGAATCCGCCCCACTGGGTGATGAAGTTGCCCTCGCGGTCGAACTTCTGGACCCGGTGGTTGCCCGTGTCCGTCACGTACACGTCCCCGCGGCTGTCCACCGCGATGCCCCAGGGCGAGCGGAGCTGGCCCGCCTCCTGCGCCTGCGGGCTGCTGGCGTGTCCGGGCCCGAGCCCGCCGCCCCACTTGGTGATGAGCTGCGGGAGCACATTCGTGCTCGTGTCGAATTTCTGGACCCGGTGGTTGCCCATGTCCACGACGTAGACCGCGCCGTCCGCCGGATCCACGGCAATCCCGCGCGCGAAGTAGAACTGGCCGTCGTTCGACCCGAAGCTACCCCACGACATGATGTACTCGCCGTTCAGGTCGAACTTCTGGATCCGGAAATTGGCGCTGTCCACCACATAGATGTAGCCGCGCACCCGGTCCACCGCGATGCCCCAGGGCGAGCTGAACTGTCCCTCGCCGTTGCCGCGCGAGCCGAACTTCATGAGGTAGCTGCCGAGCTTGCCGTCGAACTTCTGGATCCGGTGATTGTTCGTATCCACCACGTAGACATCGCCCTTGGCGTCGCACGCGATGCCGGTCGGATTGTGGAAGTTCGCGTTGGCCGACCCGAAGCTGCCCCACAGCAAGATGAACGACCCGTTGTTGTCGAACTTCTGGACGCGGTTGTTGCCATTGTCCACGACGAACAGGCACCCCTGCTGGTCCACGGCAAGCCCGTACATCGGCGCCATGAACTCGCCCCCATGCAGCAACGAGGCCCCGCGGCCCGGCTTGCCCCACTTGGCGACGCAGAGGTATCCGGAGGTGTTGACCAGGATGCTCGCGCTGGCAGGCACCGAGACGTTGTTGCCCGCGTCCTTAAACCAGACATAGACCGTCTTGGGCCCATCGCCCGGGGACAGGGTCACGGGCACGGTCGCGCCAAACTTCTGGGCTGGCGGCACCTCCACCCACCCCGGCGTTCCGGCGGTCGGAGCGACCGGATTCTCGGAGATGTAGTAGGCCGCCACACCCGTATCCATGTCGTTCGCCGAGATCGTTGCGATGACGTCCGGCGAGTTCGTCATGAACGCCCCGTGGTTCAGGACGACGTTCGGGTTCTGCGGCGCGGTCATATCAATCAGGACCGGGATCGCGGAAACTTCCTCGGAGAGTGCGCTCTCCTTGCCGTCCTCGTAGACGGCGCTGAGCGCGTAGTAATACGGCTTGTCGTTGGTCAGGCCGGTGTGCGTGTACGGGCTCGTCACCCCCTCGATGCGGGTGCCACTCTGGACGGTCACCCCCGGCTCGGTGTGGAAGTAGAGATTGTACGAGACAGCCCCCGGGACCTCGAGCCAGCTCAGCGTGACCTCGGTGTCCCCGGCCTTGGCGACCAGGGCTCGCGGCGCCGGCAGTCCTTCCACCTGCTTGGCCGCGGCCTCCTTCTCCTTCTGCAGCTCCTCCTCGGTCGGGACGTACTTGATGACGCGGTTGTTCCCGCTGTCCACGACGTAGACGTTCCCTTCCTTGTCCACTGCGATACCGGAGGGGAAGTTGAGCTGCCCTTCCGTGATACCGCGATTGCCCCAGGCGCAGATGAACGTCCCGTTGCCGTCGAACTTCTGCACGCGGTGGTTGCCCTGATCCACGACGTACACGTTGCCGAGCGCGTCGCAGGCCACGCCCCACGGGGCCTTGAACTGGCCGGGCCCGCTGCCCTCTTTGCCCCACTTGGTTAGGAAGCTGCCGCGCGAGTCGAATTTCTGGACCCGGTTATTCCCCTCGTCCGCGACGAAGATGTTCCCAACGAAATCCACAGCCACCCCGCGCGGGAAGAAGAAGGCCCCGTCGAAGCTGCCGTCGCGCCCCCACTTCATCAGGGGCGTGCCGTCGGCCGCAAACTTCTGGATCCGCGCGTTGCTCGTGTCCGCGACGTAGATGTTGCCGTCCTTGTCCGTCGCGACGCCCCAGGGGACGTCGAACTTGCCCATGTCGGCGCCGCGCCAGGCGAACCCAAACTTGCCCCAGGCCTGCATACAGGTGCCCTCGGCGTCGAACTTCTGCAAGCGGTTATTGCCGCTGTCCGCGACGTACACTTCGCCGTCGGGTCCCGTCGCCAGGCCGCGCGGGTAGTAGAACTGCCCTTCCTCCGAGCTGGGCTCGCCGCCCCACCGGGCCAGGAACGTGCCGTCCTTGTCAAACTTCTGGATCGAGTGGTTGTCCGTATCCGCGACATAGATGTTCCCGTCCTTGTCCAACGCAATGCCGGTCGGCGAGTTGAACTCTCCGTCGTCCACCCCAGCCTTCCCGATGATCTGCGCCACCAGGTACGGCGAGGGGATCGCCATGACCTCCTCGGACTCGGGGCTCTCGCCCTTGGGGGTCACGACGGTCACGACGTAGTGGTAGCAGGTGCCGTTGGCGAGGTCGTCGTGCACGTAGGGGGAGGTCACGCCCTCGATGCAGGTGCCATTCTCCTTCTTCACGCCCTTCTTCGGGTTAAAGTCGGCGGCGCCGGCAATGGGTCTGGTGAGCTCGGAGAACTTGATCTGGACGCCCTTGGAGGTCAGGAAGTAGAGGTTATAGTACATGGCGTCCGGCACCGGATCCCAGGAAATGGTGACCCGGCCGTTGCCCGGCTTGGCGACCACGTTGGCGGGTGCCGGAGGCAGCTCTTCCGCCGCCTCCAGGTCGCCGGCTCCCCATTCGTCGGGGTTGCCCTCGGCCCGCAGCGCCAGACGGGCGCGGCGGTCTGCTTCGTCAGATAGCCAGTCCCTCATCATGTCCCTCATATGGTGATGGAACAGTACGGGAGGAATTCAACAAACAGTCAAGGAGTTAGCAACGCAGTCTAGCAAAGCCGTTTGCGCCAGGTCAAGGCGACGGTGACGGAAGCGGTTGTGGCGCGGGCCGGACCTCCGCTAAGATGCGCCTCTCCCCGAGCAACAGGACGCCCCAATGTGCCGCCCCACGCTCTACCTCACCCGACGGCTCCCGGATCCGGTCATGGACCGGATCCGGGAGCAGTTCCACCTGACCGCTCCCGTCCAGGACGACCCGCCGGATCCCTCCCGCCTCCGGGAAGGCCTCCGCGAGGCCGAGGCCCTGCTCTCCACGCTGACCGAACGGGTGGATGCGGTGGTGCTCGGCGAAGCGCGGCGGCTGCGGGTGATCGCCAATTATGCCGTCGGCTACAACAACATTGATCTCGACGCAGCCCGGGCACGCGGCGTGGTCGTCACCAACACGCCCGACGTGCTCACGGACGCGACGGCGGATCTGACCTGGGCCCTGCTCCTCGCGGTCTCGCGCCGGCTCATCGAAGGCGATGCGCTGGTCCGGCGCCACGGCTGGACCGGCTGGACGCCGACCCAGTTGCTGGGCGCGGACGTCTCGGGCCAAACCCTCGGGATCGTCGGCATGGGTCGGATCGGGCGCGCGGTCGCTCGGCGGGCCGCCGGGTTCGGCATGGCCGTCCGCTATTACACGCGGACCGATCCGGATCCCGCGACGCTCCAGCCGGAATGGCGCCGGGTGTCTTTCGAGCGAGTGCTCGCCGAGTCAGACTTCCTCACCCTCCACGTGCCGCTCACGCCGGAGACGCGCCACTTGCTCGACGCCGCCGCGCTTCGACAGATGCGCCCCACGGCGTTCCTGATCAACACCTCGCGCGGCCCGGTGGTGGATGAGGCCGCCCTGGTCGAGGCACTCCGGCAGGGGTGGATCGCCGGCGCCGGGCTCGATGTCTATGAAGAGGAGCCTGCGGTGCATCCCGCGCTGCGCGCCCTGCCCCAGGTGGTCCTGCTCCCGCATCTGGGCTCCGCCACACTGGCGACCCGGGTTAAGATGGGGCTGGTGTGCCTGGAGAACATTCGGGCGGTGCTCGAGGGCCGGCCGGCACCGAACCGGGTCGCCTGAAACCGTGATGAGCGATCAGTGACGGATGATGAGTGGGAGTTTCAGAAGACCCGTGGACGGCGCCTTCCCTCATCACCGTTCACTCCTCACACGCTACGGCGCGAGCGTGAGGTCCCGCGCCACGTCATGGATGAGCGGCGCCTCGATCCGGTTCTGCTTGCGCAGGAAGGCTTCCAGGAGCGCGTTGTCGCACAACGTATTGATGAGGCGGGGGATGCCCTTCGAGTACTCGCAGATCAGGGGGATCGTCTCCGGCCCGAACAGCGGATCACGGCACCCCGCGATCCGGAGGCGATAGTGCACGTAGGCCTCGGTCCCGGCGGTGTCCAGGGCGGTCAGTTTATAGCGCAAGGCTACCCGCTGCTGGAGCGGGCGGTCCAGGGCAAGCACCTCGTCGAGCTCCGGCAGCCCGAACAGGATGAACGTCACGACCTTGCGACCGTCCATCTCGATGTTCAAGAGCCCGCGGAAATCTTCCATCAGCTCGCGGCTCCGCAGCATCTGGGCCTCGTCAATCAGGACGACGGCCTTTTTCCCAGCTTCGAAGACCTCTTGGAGACGGCGCGAGAGTTGGGTCAGCAGCTCGGTCTTGCCCTCGGCCGGCTCGGCCACCTCCATCTGCAACGCCATCTTCCGCAGCATCCACTCGGACGCGACCGTCGCATGGATGACGATCAGGAGCGCCGCTTCGTAGCCGTCGGCGACCAGGTCCTCCAGCAGCCGGGTCGCCAGCGTCGTCTTCCCGGTCCCGACGTCGCCCACCAGCATGGCTAAGCCCTTCATCTGCTCGGCGGCGTACTTCAGCCGGACCAGCGCCTCGGCGTGCTGCTGGGTGTTGTAGAAGAAGCGGCTGTCAATCGTGATGGAGAAGGGATTTTCACGCAAGCCGAAGAACTCGAGCAGGGTCATCGCCGGCGCCCCTCGGCTACAGATAGGAGATCCGCCGCTTCTTGGGCTCTGACACGGCGACCGCGGGGGCTTCTGCGACCGGCTCGCCCTTGCGGGACAGGGCGGGACCCGGCTCGGTCCGGACGGGGATGCCGCACGGAGCCCGGGCGCCGCCGCGCATCCGTTCCAGCCGCTCCACCCTGACGGCCGCATCCTTGAACATCGGGATCCGGGCATAGAGCTGGACCGCCCGATCCAGCTCCCCTTCCGTCTCATAGAGCCCGGCCAATGCATAGCGCAGGGGGTCACCCGCTGTCCCCTCGCTGCGCGGGTCCCCTAGCGCGTCTTCCAGCACGGCGCGCGCCGTGCGCGCCTCGCCCCGCTCCCGCCAGCAGCAGGCCAGCTCGAGGGAGGCCTCAAGGAAAGTCGTCGGGCCGCCGACGGCGATCTGGAGTTCCGCGACCGCCTCCTCCAACAGCCCCAGACGCCGGTAGGCGGCCCCCAGCTCGAGATGCCCTTCGTAGTCGGGAGGAGCCTCCCCCGCGTCCGCAGCCTCGGCGGAAACCGGCTGGACCTGGGGCTGCGCGAATCCACCCGCTGCCGGGACTTCTTCGACGACCCCTTCGAGCGCGTCCTGCGCGGGCGCTTCCGCCGAGGCGAATGGCGCGGACACCTCCTCCTCGTCCTCCCTCGCTCCGGCCTCTTCCGCAAGCCAACGGGCCGCGCCCGAGGGGGCCGCCGCGGGCGGGGGTAGCGGCTCCGCCGCCGGCGGCGTCTCAAAGAGCGGCGCGTACCGGGTCACCAGCGCGCTCGCCGGATCGAGGAGTCTGATCTTGGCATACAACTCGAGCGGTAGGGTCGGATAATCCGGGTCTGGATGCGCCAGCAAGTGCTCCAGCGCCTTCCCATACTGGGCCGCCGCCGCAGCCGCCTCGCCGGTCTGTTCGTAGAGTTGCCCCAGCAACTCGGTGAAGACCACGCACCCGGGGTCCGCCTGCAGATACTCCCGGATCATGGATTCCGCCAGCGAAAAGTCCTGCGCGCGCATCGCCGACTCGGCCAGAAACTTGAACTCCGATTGCGCGATCCCCACAAGGCCGCGGCGCAGATGCAGCGTCGCGAGCAGTCGGCAGATCTCGGGATCGCCGGGTTCCGCGGAGAGCAGCTCCGTGAGCAGGGTCTCCGCCGCCTCGTATTGGCCCTGCCCCGTGAGGCGGAGCGCCCGATTGAGGCTGCCCTGCCGGCCGCCCTCGCCGGGCTCGCTCGGGCGCAACAGGGCCGCTGGCGCCGGCCCCGCCCCTGGCGCCTCGACCTCGCCCGGCTCTCCGTCGAGGGTGCGCAACAATTGCTGTGCCTCACGATACTCCGGCTCGATGCGGAGCGCCGAGAGACATGCCTCCCTGGCCTCGGCGGGACGTTGTTGCGCCAGGCACTCGCATCCCAGGGCCACGAAGGCCTCGGCCGCCTCCGCCCGCCGATTCTCCTGCAAACAAAGGGAAGCCAGCTTCTGCCGCACCTCCACTTGCGAGGGATCGAGGCCGACGATCATCCGGTAGACCTCGATGGCGTCGGCCGTCCGCCCTTCTTTAAGATAGCCCTTCGCCAGGACTAGGTAGTCCGAGATGGCATTGCTGAGGAGGCCGCGCTCGGCATTCAGGTCGCCGAGTTGCTTGTAGATGGTGTACCGGCCGGGATCAACCTTGAGGATCTTCTTGTATACCGCGATGGCCTTCAGGGGCGCCCCGGCCGCCTGGAAGGCGCTGGCCGCCGCCAGGTACGCCTCCACGGCTTCGCCCAGCGCGTTTCGCTTGAGGTGCAGATCGCCGATCGTGTTGTGGATGGTGCCGTCGGCGGGAGCGAGCGCGGCCAGTTTTTTCCATTCCGCGATCGCCTTGTCGTACTGACCGCGGGACGCGTACAACTGAGCGTTTTCGAGAATGGTCGTCTTATCGGGCGGCAAGGAACACGCTCCGCATCGCCCGCAGACCTAGCAGCTTTGGAGGAGGTTGTCAAGAAAGCGGCCCGGCCACTCGCGGCCCCCGCCTCGCAGGGCCCCTCAGGCCCCCAAAAGCCGGGGGGCCGCCGTCCCTGGTGACGGCGGCCCCCCGGATCGGAAGAGATTCGTGCCCGGCTCAGGAGGACGCCGGCATTTTCATGACGTTCGCCGCCTGAGGCCCCTTGGCCCCTTGGACAATGTCGAACTCGACGCTTTCCCCTTCCTTCAGGGTCTTGAATCCCTCCCCCTGAAGGGCCGAATAATGGACAAAGACATCCTCCCCGTTTTCCAACCGTATGAATCCGAACCCTTTCCGATCGTTAAACCACTTAACTGTGCCCTTGCTTCTCACAGGATCCTCCTTTCCCGAGCAACCCCACCAACAGGGGTGCGCAGACCCTCCCGGAATCCCCTATGGTCGGCGACGCAAAAAAATACCGCAGAAGGCGACCCCCCTGCGGTAGCGTGAACTGGGTAAACATGCGCATGAGCATCCCGAAAAACCGGGGGCAGCATTTAACACAGGCTCTGGAGGTTGTCAAGCAACTTTCTCCACGCTGGTCTCGCCGCGTCCGGACGCTTTCAAGCAGAAATCACAGGGCCCCTCTCGATCATTCGGTTTACAACATGTGGAAAATCCAGTATATTGCGCCATCGCTTGCCGACCGGCGCGAGGGCCTGTTGCGGAACATCCTGTCGCGGTACATCTTCACGGAACTTCTTCCTCCCTTTCTGGTCAGCCTCGGGGCACTCTGTTTCGTGATGTTGACGAAGGAGCTGCTCCGGTTGGTCGAGTTGCTCGTCTCCAAGGGGGTGGGCTTCCTCGCCGTCCTCAAGGTGTTTCTCCATCTGCTGCCATCGTTTCTCGTCCTCACACTCCCCATTGCCGGCATCATCGCCTCAATCACCGCCTTCAGCCGGTTGTCCTACGACAAGGAGCTCGTCGCGATGCAGGCGGCTGGGCTGAGCCTGAGCCGGTTGACTCGGCCTGTGCTGCTTTTCTCCTGCCTGGTGTTCGGCCTGACGTTGTTCCTGTCCCAGTGGGGACAGCCCTGGAGCAACATCTCGCTGAAGAAGCTGGCCCTGAGCCTCTTGCGCGACCGTCTCGTGCTCGCCCTCGACCGCGGGGTGTTCAACGAGCCGGTCCCGCACATGGTGATCTACGTCCCGGACATCCATGAGGGGGAGCGCGCCCCGGGGATCTTTATTGCAGATCGACGCACCCCGGGGGACGCCCGCGTGATCGTCGCCGAGAGCTACACGGTCCTCAACGACCCGGTCCGCCAGCAGGTGGGCATCCGCCTGCAGAATGGCACCATTCACGTCAAGCCCCAGGACCGCGAGCAGTACCACCGGGTGAGCTTCTCCACGTACGATCTCAAACTGAGCCTGGATCAGAGCCTCTACGCGCCGATGGAGGAGCGCCCGTCGCGCCAGGCGATCCTGGAGCAGCTTGACCGGACGGGCTGGCAGGACACCGGGGCGCGGCGGCGCCTCATGGAGCATTACAAGGACCTGGCCTTCCCGACCGCCTCCCTGATCTTCGGCCTGCTCGGCGTGCCCGTCGGGATCGTCTCGAAACGCTCCGGCCGGATCGGCGGGTTCGCCGTCGGCGTCGTGATCGTGGTCGTCTATTACGTGCTCAACGTGCTCTGCGAATTCCTCGTCACAACCTTGATCCTCCCGCCCTTCGCCGGCGCGTGGCTGCCGAACGGCGTCTTTCTGGCCCTGACCAGCGTTCTGTTCTACCGCGTGAGCCGGCGTTAACCCCGATGCGGATCCTGTTTCGATACTTGCTGCGGGAATACGCGAAGGTGTTCCTGATGTGCTTCGCGGGATTGCTGACCGTCTACCTCGTGGTGGATTTCTTCGAGAAGATCCGGCGGTTCCTTCACTACGACGCGCAGATGCTGACCGTCTTCCAGTATTTCCTGTTGAAGACCCCTGCCATCTCCCTGCAAATCGCGCCGCTCGCGGTCCTGATGGCCACGCTCCTCGCGATGGGGATCTTCTCCCGGAACCACGAGATCACCGCGATGCGGAGCTGCGGGATCAGCCTCGCCCGGATCGCGTCGCCGTTCCTCCTGTTCGCCTTCGCGGTGGCGTCGGTGTTGCTGGGCGCCACGGCGACGGTGATCCCCCTGGCGAACTCCCGCGCGGAATTCGTCAAGGCGGCCCTGATCGAAAAGAAGCAGACCCCGCGGACCTTGAAGAGCGATCACCCCTGGATCCAAATCGGGCCACGGGCGTTGATGAACGTGGAGGTCGTGGATCCCGACGGGACGAGCCTGCGGGGGGTGAGCCTCTACCAGCTCGGCCCTGGCTTTACGCTGGACGAGTTCACGGAGGCCCGGGAAGCGCGCTTCACCGATCAGGGCTGGATGCTGCTGGACGGCGTCCACTGGCGTCTGCTCCCGAGCGGCCGGCTCGACATCAGCCTCTTCGATCAGCAGCCGCTCGCCATGACCCAGACGCCCGAGGACCTCCACGCCTCGCTCGCACTGGAGCCGGAGGAGATGACGCTGCCGGACGTCCGCGACTACGCTGAGCGGCTGCGCCGCGACGGCTACAACGTGGCCCGCATCCTCACGGACTATTACGCCCGGATCGCCTTTCCCTTCGCCAGCCTGATCATGGCCCTCGTCGGCATTGCCTTGAGCCTCCGGCGCGCCGGGGTCCGCGGCGGGGGCATGGCCTTCGGCATCGGCCAGGCTTTAGTGATCGGATTTCTGTACTGGTCCACGCACTCGATCGGGATCGCGCTGGGACGCAGCGGCGTGCTCGCCCCGGTCCTCGCTGGATGGGTGGCCAACCTGCTGTTCCTCTGCTTCGGCGGGTACCTGTTCCTCCGAGTCAGACAGTAAGACACCCCCGCGAGGCACGGATTGGGACCGGCGGGACCGAGCGGCACCCGCTCCCGGCGCCCCGCGCCTCATGTGCAAGCTGCGGGATAAGTTGATTTCATGGCAGGCTTGGGGTAAAAGAAGGGCGGTCTTTGAGTCGGCGGCGACGCCAGGAGGTCATGGCCAAGCGGGTTGTCATCACCGGAGTGGGGGTGGTCTCTCCGATCGGGATCGGCGTGGATCAGTTCTGGAAGTCCGCCCTCGAGGGACGGTCCGGGATCTCCGCCATCCGGTCCTTCAGCGAGTTCCCGATAGAGGCCTACCGCTCCCGCGTCGCCGGACAGGTGCTGGATTTCACACCGACCCAGTACCTGGACTCGACCCAGGCCGAGCGCGTGGACCGGTATGCCCAGTTCGCGCTGGTCGCTGTGAAGGAGGCGATGGCGGACGCGGGGCTGCGGCTCGACCGCGAGGATCCGCACCGCGTCGGCGTCATCGTCGGTGCCGGGATGGGCGGGATGGTCATGGGCGAGCGGGAGATCACCCAGCTCTACCACACCCAGAAGCCTCACCGGGTGCATCCCAACTTCATCCCGACCATCACGCTGAACTCGGCCTCCGGCATCGTCGCCGTGGCAACCGGCGCCCGGGGCCTGAACCTCACGATCTCGACAGCCTGCTCCTCCAGCGCCCACGCCCTCGGCCAGGCACTCACGAGCATTCGGAGCGGCCAGGCCGATGTGGTCATCACGGCGGGGGCCGACGCCAGCATCACCCCGCTCGTGTTCGCCGGCTTCTGCTCGCTGCGCGCGCTGTCCACCCGGTTCAACGACCGGCCGGAGCTGGCCTCCCGCCCCTTCGATCGGGCACGCGACGGGTTCGTGATGGGGGAAGGGGCCGGCGCCCTGATCCTTGAATCCCTCGCCCACGCGCGCCGGCGCGGCGCCCGCATCTACGCGGAAGTGGCAGGCTACGGGGCGACGAGCGAGGCCTATCACATGGTGATCCCCCGCGAGGACGGCGAAGAGGTGGCCACCACCATCGAGATGGCGCTCCGCGACGCCCAGGTTCCTCCATCTCAGGTGGACTACGTGAATGCCCACGCGACCTCGACCCCGATCGGCGACGCGGTCGAGGTGCGGGCGCTACGGCGCGTGTTCCAGGCCCGCGCGGACGACCTCGTCGTGAACGCGACCAAATCCATGATCGGCCACACCCTGGGAGCCGCCGGGGCCATCGGGGGGATCGTCTGCGCCCTCACCCTCAGCACGGGATTGGTGCACCCGACCATCAACTACGAGGACCCCGATCCGGCCTGCGCCCTGCCCGGGATCTCCTCCAAGACTCAGGAGCGGCGCCTGCGAGTAGCCCTGCTGAACGCCTTCGGGTTCGGCAGCAACAACGCGGCGGTGGTGTTCAAGCAGTACCGATAGCGCCCGCGGGGGTCAGCCGACACCTGGGCCAGGAGACCTTGCGCATGCAGAACCAGTCAGCGATCGCCGAGCGAATCCAGACCGCGCTCGCCCAGTACCTCAAGCGCGACCCCGGCACGATCCAGCCCGACATGGCGTTGCGCGACGACCTCGGGCTCGACTCTATGGCCACGATCGAGCTGCTGTTCCGGATCGAGGAAGCCTTTGACCTGCAGATTCCCGACGAGGATCTGCAGAAGCTCTCGACCGTCGCCGACGTGATCACCTACGTCGAGGGCCGGCTCGCGCCTCCGCCACCGTCGAGCCCCGCTGCAGCGCCGGCCCGCCGCTCGTCCGCGAAGAAGAAGGACTAGCACCGACATGGGCGAGCCCACGACTCCGTTTCCGCTCAAACTGGGCGACCTTGCCCAGGCGATCGGCGGACGGTTGCTAGGCTCCGCCGATGCCACCGTCGTCGGGGTCTCCAGCCTGGAGGAGGCAGGGCCGTCGGATCTCACCTACGTCGCCGAGGACCGCTTCCTGAAGGCCGCGTTCGCCTCCCGCGCCGGGGCATTCGTGGTCTCGCGCGAGATTCCGACCCTCGCCCGCCCGCAGATCGTCGCCGCCAACCCGACCTACGCCTTCGCGCGAATCGTCGAGCGGTACTTCACCCGTCCCTACCGGCCGCGGGGCGTCGCCGAGCTGGTCGTCAAGGGTCAGGACGTCTCGATCGGGCCCGACGTGTCCATCTGGCCGTTCGTCACCCTCGGCGACCGCGTCCGGATCGGCGCTCGGGTTACGCTCTACCCGGGCGTCTTCGTCGGCGACGATTCGGAGATCGGGGACGACAGTGTGCTCTACCCCAACGTCACGGTCCGTGAGGGCTGTCGCCTCGGCGCCCGCGTGATCGTCCACAGCGGCACCGTGATCGGGAGCGACGGGTTCGGCTACGTCCAGCACGAGGGGCGCCACCAGAAAATCCCGCAGATCGGCGGGGTGGTCATCGAGGACGACGTGGAGCTGGGCGCCAACGTCACGGTGGACCGGGCCACCTTCGGGCACACGCTCATCAAGCGGGGGACCAAGGTAGACAACCTGGTCCAGATCGCCCACAACGTCACGATTGGCGAACACAGCATCCTGGTCGCCCAGGTCGGCATCGCCGGCAGCACGACGATCGGACACCACGTCATGGTCGGCGGGCAGGCCGGCATCACGGACCATGTCCGGATCGGGGATCAGGTGATGATCGCGGCGCGGGCGGGGGTGAACCGGAGCCTACCGTCAAACCAGGTGGTGGCGGGCGCGCCGGTCATGACCGCCGACGTGGCGCGCAAGGCCCATGCGATGATCCCGCTTCTCCCGGAGCTGCGCCAACACATCCGCGAGCTGGAACAGCGCGTTCGCGTGCTCGAGGCGCGCGCCGCCTCCGCAAGGCACAAGGCAAAAGGTAACCAGCACAAGTAACCGGCTACGAGTAGAGGCAGACCTCTGCTTGTGCCTTTTTACTTTTGCCTGTTGCCTTCTAGGAGGACTCTCCGCCAGAAAAACATTTTGGCCCAGAAGAACGCGGCCCATGGCATGGCGAAGGCCGCCAGTGCGTCCACCTGTCCGGAGTACGCGCTCCAGGCTCCTAGGCCGACCAGGAACCCTGCTCCGAGGACATAGCCCAGCGGCACAAAGCTCCGCCCCGGATGCTCCAGGGGCGGCCCGAACGGGTCCTTTTTCCCTCTCCTGGGTCCGCTCTTCGTGAAGAGCTTTTGACGCGCCGCAAAGTACCAGGGGTGCTCGTGCAGCACGTAGCGGTGGTAGCGCGTCTGCGCCCACCCGAGCAGCCCGCCCGCCAGCATAAGCCCGCTCGTCTGCATGAAGGAAGCCTTGGTATAGGTCTCGAAGAAAAACTGATAGACCAAGGCGAAGGTGCCAGCCACCAGGCAGACGAGCCCGAGCAGGCCCGCGGGAAAGAGGATGTGTTGCTTCACGTAGGCCCGAGCCCGTTCAAGCTCATCTTCCTGGCGCTTAGCGGTGATGATTTTCGGCATGACCCGTCGTAAGCGAGCGAACGTCGGCCCTCAGGACCCGGCACTCTGGTCGGACGACGGGGCGGAGTCGGCAGGCTTCTCCTTCGTCGGAATCCGGTAGCGCCCGGCGGCCCAGGCGCCGAGGTCCAGCAGCTTGCACCGCTCCGAGCAGAACGGCCGCCACGGGTTCCCCTCCCAGACGGACTCGCGGTGACAGAGTGGACATCGGATGGTCATGGGCGGATTATAGCAACCTGCTGCGAGCATGTGAATTGTGGACAGCCGACCGTTGGCCGACAGGGCCACCGGCCTTTCTTCAGCCCAGATCGGCAGTTCGGCGGATCAGACCGGCCGAGGTGCGTCCCCGTGCTGCCCGCGCAAGGCGGATCCCGCCACCCCCAAGTCTGGAGCAGGATTTCGGCTTCTCAATCCGTCGGGCTGGCCTGACGCAAGGCAGATCACGCGCCTTGTCCCGCGTCCTCCGCGCCAGAAGCCGTGACGGCCACTCGCAGTCTCGCAAGAGAGATCACCTCTGTCCACAAAATTTGGGGATGGATTGTGGATAAGCTTGTGAATCCGATGCGTCGCGGCGGAGCCTGGGCCGCAAGTAGCAAACTGCACAAAATTTAGGCTATGAATCTCCCGGGAAATCAGTCTGTTCGGCAATCTTGGGTGGGGCGGAGTCGAGCCCCCAAGATGATATAGAAGCTGCAAGCTCCGTGCTGACGGCTGAGGCGAGGAGCCGACCTCACTCGGCCGTGGTATGCACATGGGCTTCCGCCATGGACAGCAGCGCGTCCAACCGGGTCTGGACCGCCGCGACCCTTTGTGGGGGGACGGTAATCCGCCCGGCTGCTGCAATCCGGACGAAGGACCGGAGCCCGTGGAGGAAGGTTTGAATGGCCGTCGCCCCGACCTCGCCTGCCGCCGACTCTATCAGCTCGATCTCCTGAAGCACCGTCTCGGCACAGGCGGCGGCCCCGGCGCCTTCGCCGATGGCCCCCTGGAAGGCCGCGAGCGCCTGCCGGAGTGCCGGCAGGCGGGCCTGGACCTCGGTCAACAGGTGCCGATTGCGCTGCTCCCACTCGTCGAGGCGGCGCATCACGACCGGCTCGGGCTCCGCGGCCGCCGCTTCCTCATGCGGCGCGGACCGGTCACGGTCTGCTACGACGGTCGGAGCCCCTGATGCCGCACCAGTCCTCGGAACCGTCCCGGACTCCACCAGCCGCGCCATGGCAGACTGGAGCGCACTCACCCCCCTCTTCAGCGTGTCGAAAGCCGGCGACGAGGCGGGCTCCAACTCCACCTGCAACGCTTCCACGAGCGGGAGCAGGGCGAACGCCGCCTGCTCGATCGTCGGCTGCTCGACCGTCGCCGCCGAGCCGCCGAGATTCATCAAGGCCCGCTGGATGGTCGCGAACACCCCGGCCAGTCTGCCGGGCTCGCTGCAGCCTTCCAGCTCATGCAGGGCGGCCTCAAGCTGGTCCAGCCACTCCCGGGCCTCGAGGGCGAAGAGCTCCAGCACTTCGTCGAGAAAGGCGTCATCCGGTGAAGCAGCCATGGCGTGGTGCCCCAGTCCGTCTCTATGCTACTCCTGGGTCGTCGTCCCGGGCAGGCCCCTCCATGAGGAGCGGCCGGTCGCCTTCGGGCCAGAGCGAGGCGAGCCGCGCGATTTCCGCCAGCCGTCCCGCGAGCTCCCGTTCCCGGCTGCGGAGCCGGTCCAAGACGCGCTCCGTGTCCGCAAGCCGCTCCCGAAGCGCGGTCAGCTCCTCCAGCTCCCACGTGCGCTCGGCCGGCTCATCCTCCCTGATCGGCCTGGCCCGTTCCTCCGCCAGCGCCGCCTCGAGGGCGGCGACTTGGCCCGTCAGGTGCTCTGTGCGGGCCTGTGCTTCCGCCAAGGCCGTCTCAAGCTGCCCCGCACGATGCTCGACCGCTCGCAGCTCGCCGATCCGGCTGTGCAGCTCGACAATCTTAGCCTGCGCCTCGGCTAACGCCGTCTGCATCTCCTCCACCGTTTCCAGACGTCGCCTGAGATCCGTGGACCGCGCCTGCTCGTCCGCCAGGGCGGCTTCCAACTCCCGGATCCTCGCCGACGCCTGGCGAAAGGCCTGGAGCTGCCCCTCCGTGATCCGGTACACCTTGGGGGCGACGGGCGGCGGGGCCGGCTCCCTAGCCACCACGGCCCCGCCCGGTTGAACGACCGGGGCTGGCGGCGACTCTTGCGGTTTGGCGAGCAGGGCGAGCACCTGATCACGCAGGCTCGTGCCCTGGAACGGCTTCTTGACCACCCCGTCGGCGCGGCAGGAGACCGCCTGGCGAGTCACCTCCTCGTTGACGATGCCGGTGATCAGGAGGACCCGCGTGTCGGCCAACCGCGGATCGCTGCGAACGTAAGCGCAGACGTCGTACCCGCTGCGATCGGGCATGATGACGTCCGAGATGACGAGATCCGCCCGGTCCTTGGCCAGCCACGCCAGCGCTTCCTCCCCGCTGGCCACGAACACCACGTCGAGCCCCGCCTCGGCAAGCTGGCGCTCGGCCACCTTCCGGACCGTGATGCTGTCGTCGGCGAACAGGATCTTCGGCATACAGTCCCCGGTCCGAGCCTCAGCCGGCCTCGCCCAACGCCGCGAGAGAATAGAGCAGCACGTCCTGTCCTCCGATCGGGCAGACACCCAGACAATCGGGGTCCGGCGAGGCCGCCGGCCGGACGGCGGCCAACTCGACGGCGTGGATCGTCGGCAGGTCCGGATCAATCCGCAGGGCCAACGGCCCCCGGCGGTGGCGCGCGACCAGACAGAGCGACGCCTCCCCTTCCACCTGCACGCCGAGCCGCGCCGCCAAGTCGTACACCGGCAGAACCTCCTCGCCGTACCGCAGCAAGGCGTTGACGTAGGGGGTGTCGCTGGGGACCGGCATGGCCTCGGCCCACGGCCTCACGCCGCCGACCTCCTCCACCCTGGTCGCCAGCCGGCGCCCTCCAACCGAGAACAGGACGACGGCGCAGGTCTTCGGCGCCGCCGGGGTCTCAGATTTCAGCCCACGGAGCGTCTTCCCCATCGGTTGCTTCCTCGAGCACGATTCCGTCCAACGCCTCCACGCCGGCCGCCTCGGACCGCCAGCCAAGCCGGTCTGCAGGTTGGTCCGCAGGTCGGTCCAGTGGACGGGACGTCGCGCCGCCGGCCGCCGGCTCGCTCGCTCCCGTCGCGGTCGCAGCCAGCTCCAGAACGGGCTGGGCAGCCTCGGCTTCCACTGGCTGCCCCTCCCCTTCGCCAACCGGCGCGGCCTCGATCCAGGTGCCGGAGCGAGCCACCCCACCCTCGTGCTGCTCCAGACCCCAGGGGTTGATCACGAGGGCAAGCCCGTCGCCGAACAGGAACAGGCCGGCAAACCGTTCTCGCTCGGAACCCGAAAAGTGGGCGGGCAAGGGACGGATCGCCTGGGGTTCGACCTCCGTCAGCCCCAGCACCTCGTCCACGTCGAACCGCTCGGCGTGAGTGCCGGTCCCCACCAGGATCACGCTGCCGGAGCGTGCCGGGACGTCGCGATGCAGCCCAAGCCTGGTCCCCAAATCAGCGACGAGCCCATGGTCCGGCGGGCCGGGTGCAGCCTCCTCCGGCAGGCGGAGACCGCGCACGGCCTCAGCGGGGAAGGCAAACTGGCTCCGCCCGCAGGCCACGACGAGGAACTGCCGCGGCCCCGACGGCGCAGGCCCAGCCTCTGACCGACCCCGGAGGCTCATAGACGGACGCGCAGCCTTGCGCGCTCCCCCGTGACAGCTCGTGCGTTCACGCCCGGACTCCCGCCGCCCCTCCGATGCGCTGCTCGACCTCCTGGATCAACGCGCGTTCCTCCACGGGTTTGGTGACATACCCGGAGGCGCCCATGCTGAGGGCCATCTGTCGGTGCTTCTCCGCCGCGCGTGTGGTCATCACGAGAATCGGCGTCGCTTTCGTCCGCGGCCGCTCGCGGAGCGCCTGAATGACCTCGTACCCGTTGAGCTTAGGCATCTCCAGATCCGTGATGATCAGGCGATAGAGTCCCTCGGAGGCCTTGCGCAAACCATCCTCCCCGTCGACAGCCGTGTCCACCCAATAGCCGGCGCCCTCCAGCATGCGCCCGACGAACTTGCGGACGCTCAGCGAATCGTCAATCAAGAGCAGGCGCGGCACCGTGCCCGGCGCCTCCCCGACCGCCTCGGGGAACCCGTCGCCCGCCTCGGGCCCGACCAACGCCGCAGGCGGTGTGCCGGCCAAGGCTTCGACCGACCGGCCGGCCGCCAGGAGCCGGGCCGGATCGAGGACGAGCACCACGCCGCCCTCGGGATCGAGCGTCGCCCCGGCAAAGGGCGACTCTCGCAAGAGGCGGAGCGACCCCAGCGGCTTGATCACGATCTCCTGCTGTCCCAGGAGGTCGTCCACCGCCAACCCCGCCAGCCCCGTGGCTGTCCGCACGATCACGACCGGCGACGCCACGGAGGAGGCCGCCGGCGCCTGCCCCAACAGAGCGGCCAGCGTCTTGACCTCGACCGTCTGCTCCCCAACCTGGAGCACCATCCGGCCGGCGACGTCCTGCAGGACCCCAGCCTGCGGCTGGACGACCTCGCGGATGCTGGAGAGCGGCACCGCATACCGTTGCTCCCCGACCCGCACGAGCAAGGCCGCGGTGATGAGCAGGGTCAGCGGCAGCGTCAACGTAAATTTTGTCCCGACCCCCGGCTCGGTCTCGATGGAGATGTGGCCGCTCATCGCCTCGATCGCCCGCTTGACCACGTCGAGCCCTACGCCCCGGCCCGCCTGGTCTCCGACCGACTCCGCAGTCGAGAAGCCGGGCAGGAAGATCAGCTTGATCGCCTCGGCCTCAGGGAGGCTCCCGGCCAGCTCCGGCCGGAGCACCCCCAGCGCGACGGCCCTGGCCGTGATTTTCTGCAGATCCAGCCCGGCCCCGTCATCCTCCACCTCGATGACCACCGTGTTGCCCCGGTGCGCCGCGTGCAGGTAGACGGTCCCCATCGCCGGCTTCCCCTTCGCGAGCCGGACCGCGGGCGACTCGATGCCGTGCGCGACCGCGTTCCGGACCAGGTGCACGAGCGGATCCACCAACCGCTCCACCACACCTGTATCCACCTCGGTCCGTTCGCCTGAGGTCACGAGGGTCACCTCCTTGCCCGTCGCCCGCGCCATCTCCCGGACCGCCCGGCGGAACCGCGTAAACGGCGTGCCGATGGGGACCATCCGGGCGCGCGCGATCTCGTCCCGCATACCGAGGCTGAGGTGGTGGAGCTGGCCCATGTCCTCCCGCGCCTTGCGGATGGAGACATTGAGCTGGGCCATGGACTCGGCGACGTCGGCCGAGACCTCGGCGATGCGGCGGGCCAGGATGTTCACGTCGTCGTATTGGTCGAATTCCAGGCTGCCGAAGGCTGCCGTGATCGGCAGGCTCGGCAGCGCGGCGCCTTCTGCCGCGGCCTGGGGCAGCGTGAAGGCGTGTTTCTCCTCGAACGTCCGCACGCAGTCGAGCATCCGCCGCTTGCACGCCAGCACCTGCTGGGAGAGCTGCTCCAGCCCACGGATCCGCTGCTCCAGCCGGCCCCGGCTGATGACCAGCTCGCCGACGAGGTTGAGCAGCCGCTCGAGCCGCTCGCGGCTGACGCGGATGACCGCGCCCTCGACGCGGTCGCCCGACGGCGCCAGTCGGCTGGCTGGCTCCTCTGGCCGGGCCGCCGCATCCCGCCCGACGGGCTCCGCCGCGACGGCAGGGAGCGGAGCGGGCGCCGGCCCACCGTGGACGGCCTGCGCCGGCGCGGGCTCCGCGCCCGGCTCGATTCCCTTCAACCGCGCCAGGATGGCGGCGAAATCCCGCCGCGTCTCGCTCAGCTTCCGCTCGTCGCGCCGCATGAGCAGCCGAATCACGTCCACCACGCGGAAGATCAGGTCCGCCAGCGCCGGAGTCATGCCCATCCGCCCCTCGCGAATGGCGCCCATCAAGTCCTCGACATGGTGGATCAGATCACCGATCGCGGTGAACCCCACCGTGTAGGCCGAACCTTTCAACGTGTGCGCCGTGCGGAAGAGCTGCTGGATTGTGTCGGGGTCCTCACCGTGAGTGTCCAGCTTGAGCAGGGCCGTCTCGATCCCGTCCAGATACTCCTGGGCCTCGGGCGCGAAATAGGAGAAGACCTCGGGGTCCAGATGGGGGAGGAGATACGAGTCGGGGAAGGCCTCTGCCGCGGCTGCCGGCTCCACGGCGGGCCCACGCGCCGGCTCGGAGCCCGTCGCCCGAGGGGGCTCGTCCGCGTCTTCGCCGCCGGTCCGCGCGACACAGTCCAGCCGTGCCCGGATGGCCTCCGCCAGCTTACGCATGCGGGCGACGCGCGTTGGCCAGTCCGGGCCCGACGGATCGGGGAGCGCGTCGAGCAGGTGCTCCAATTCCTCGGCCAGGCCCGCCGTGACGGAAAACCCGTAAAGGGCAGCGGAACCCGACAGCGTATGGGCGTGCAGGTAGGCGTCGCGGAGGCTGCCGGGCGGCGGCAGCGCGCCGCCCTCGGGGTGCAGGGCCGCGGTGATCCGGCCGATCCCCTCCGCCGCCTCTGCCAGGAACACACCGATCAGGGAGTCCCGATGGGAATCCGTGCCCATAGTTCCTGAGCTGAGGTCAGGCGACCTTAAACTGGGCGACCGAAGCGCGCAGGCCCTCGGCCAGCTTAGCCATCTCTTCCACGGTCAGTCGGGTCTCCTCCGCGGCCTTCTGGGTCGAGGCGGCGCCCCGGGTGATCTCCTTGATGGACCGGCCAACCTCCTCGGTCGCCTCGGTCTGTTGCAGCGACGACTGGGCGATCACCTGAGCCAGCTCCGCCGACCGCTGGGCGATGCGGGAGATCTCTTGGAACACGTCGCCGGTCTTCAGCGCGGAGGCCGAGCCGGCCTCCACCGCCTGCGTCTCGTGCTCCATCGCGATGACCGCCTCCTGGGTCTCGGTCTGGATCATCTTGACCAGGTCGGCAATCTCCTTGGTCGCCTGGGTCGAGCTCTCCGCGAGCTTCCGCACCTGATCTGCGACGACCGCGAACCGCGCCCCGGCTTCCCCGGCGCCGGCCGCCTCGATCGCCGCGTTCAGCGCAAGCAGGTTCGTCTGCGCGGCGATCTCGCGGATGGTGGAGACGATCTGGGAGATCTCCAGCGACCGGTCGCCGAGCCCCTTCACCTGCTTGGCCATCCGCTGCACCGCGACGCGGATGCTCTGCATGTCCTGCACGGTCTCCTGCACCGCGGTGCGGCCCCGTTCGGTCGCCGTCAGGGTCTGCCGCGCGCTCTCGGAGGACGCCCCGGCGGTCTCGGCCACCTGCCGCATCGCGCGGGTGAGGCCTTCCACCGCCTCCAGGGTCCGATTGGATTCCTCGGTCTGGCGCTGCGCCGTGCCGGCCATCTGGCTTGCGGCCTCCCGCAGCGTGCCGGCCGACTCGTTGACACGCTCAGCCGAATCCCGGACCTGCCGCATGAGCTGGCCCACCCGCTCCAACATGAGGTTGAACGCATCCGCCAGGTTGCCGAACATGTCGGCTGTGACCTCGCCGCGCTTGGTCAGGTCGCCCTTGCTCACCTCGGACACCAGAACCAGGAACTCCATCAGGCGCCGCTGCAACTGGTTCCGCTCATCCTCGGTCTGGACCAGCTTCGTGATCCGATCCAGCATGGTGTTGAACGCCGCGGCCATCTGGCCCAGCTCGTCCTTGCCCTCCAGGCGGGCCCGGGCCTGCAGCCGGCCGGCCGCAGCCTGGGCGGCGACCTCCGCGATGTGCGTCACGCCCGTCGCGAACAGCCGGGCCAGCGCGTAGCCGATCCCCAACCCGAGGACGATCGCGACCAGCGCGCCGACCACCATGAGGCGCGTGCGGTCCGCCGCCACGACCTGCCCCGCCTCATTGAGGTCCCTGGCGACCTCCCGGACGGTGTTCAACAGCGCGCGCACCCGCTGGGTCGCCTCGCTGTACTTGCCGGCGACCTCCACGGAGATCGCCAGCGTCCCCAGGTCGCGCATCAGCGTCTGTTGCTCCGCGCTCAGGCTGGGCGAAAAGCTGTCGGTCAGGGCGCTGATCGCGCCCTCCGTCGCCGCGAAGTAGGCGTCTAGGCTCGCGGCGAGCGCCTGGTACTCCTTGGCCTCGTCCCCGCCGCTCCTCGAGACGTGCATCTCGCCCGCGGCGTAGAGCGCCAGCGGTGCGAGCGTCTTGCTCTTCAGATCCGGCAGGCCCTGGATCGCTTCGTCGAAGTCCGCCTTGCGGGTCATGCGGCCCGCCCGCAGGACGGCGTCGTGGTAGAGGCCGAGGTTGCTGCTGACCGTCCCGAGGTTGGCCAGGGCCACGGTCGAGTTCGCATACACGCTCTGCAACTGCTTGCCGAGGTCGCGGAGCCCGAGCACGCCGACGTACCCCACCGCCACGATGATGGCGCCGACGGCTGCGAAGCCCAGCATCAGCTTCGTCTGCGTCTTCAGATCACGAAACCTCTGGCGGAATCCGCGCAGCCCCATGGCTTCCCTCCATTCCACGCGAGGCGGATCGTCCCACTCGCTCAGTCCACGTCCCGTTTGTCCACACTGGCCAGCAAGGTGGGCACCTCGACCACTCCGCCCATCTGGCCGTCCATCTTCAGGAGCGCGGAGAGGAACGCCTGCGGGCCCCTCCCCTCCCGCGACGGCACCGGCAAGAGGTCCTCCTTCCGCGCGGTCCGGAGCTCCGGCACCGTGTCCACCAGCACGCCCGCGACCTGCGCCCCGTGCCGGATGACGACCGCGACGCACGGCGGCGGCCCTGTGACCGGCAGCCCGACCACCAGCCTGAGGTCCACGAGCGGCATGACGACGCCCCGGAGGTTCGTGACCCCGACCAGTGCCGGCGGCATCCCGGGCACCGGAGTGATCGTCTCGACGACGAACACTTCCTGAACGTGCCGAAGGTCCACGGCGAGCAATTCCCCCGCCACGCTGATCAGGCAGACCTGGAGCGCCGATTCCCGCTGCACCCCAGACGGTTGGGCCGACGCCAGGGACTGGTCCACGGGCTCCTCACAGACGGCCGAGCCGGCAGGACCGGGTCAGGCGAGCGCCTTCTTGATCGCCGCCAGGAGGTCCTCCGCCCTAAAGGGCTTGACGACGTACCCGTTCGCCCCCTGCTGCTGTCCCCAGAACTTGTCGCTGTCCTGGCCCTTCGACGTGCACAGGACGAGTGGGATCCGCTTGAACCGGTCGTCGTTCTTCAGATCCCGGCACACCTGGTACCCGTTCCGCCCGGGCATGACCACATCCAGCAGGATGAGATCCGGCTGGTCCACGACCAGCTTCTCCTCCAGCTTCTCGGCGCTGTTGTAGGTGACGACCGTGTAGTTGGCCGCCTTCAAGTAGGACGTGATCAACTGCGCGTCCGCGTTCGAGTCCTCGACCACGACGATCTTGCTCATTGCCGTTGAACCTCCCTCGCCTCAACCCGCAGTTCCACTGCGCTACCGGACCGGCAGCACGAGGCTGATCGCCCCGGCCAGGTCCCCTTCCTTGTACCCTTCCTTCTTCATCCCGGTGATGTCGCGCTCCCCCTTGGGTTCGCCGTGGCAGACGAGGCAGCGGGCGCCGGCGTACTCGGGAGCCATCATGCGCAGGACCGGCTTCCCGTCCATGACCACGGTCTTGCTGTATCCCTGACCCTTCGGATAGCGGGGATCGGCAAACATCTGCAGCACCTCCGCCTCGAAGGGGTCGGGCTTGTTCCCGGGATAGCGGTAGTCGAGCGCGGTCAGCTTCACGCGGATGCCGGTCCGCTGGGCGAACTTTTCGCCGGTCTTCCGCCCCCAGACCGCGGGGATGAATCCTTTGAACCCCACGCCGCGTTTGTTGATCACGGGCTGGTACTCGGCGACGACCTCCTTGCCCGCTTCCAGAAGGGTGAGCAGCAGTCTGGCCTGCGGCACCCCTGACGGCCGCGACAGGTCAATCCCGGTGGTTTCCCGGTATTTCTTGATAATCTGGTCTGCCAGAAAGTCGGAGGTGAACCCCTTCTCGCCTCTGGTGGGATCGTTGATCAGGTCCTGGTGGGCGGACACGACGCTGCGGCCAGCCTGGATCAGCTTGATCAGCAGCTCGCCCGTCTCCACGTCGGTTGCCGCCGGCGCCGGTCCCGCGGCCAGCATGACGGTGAGACAGGCTCCAACACCCTGCCAGGTTGCCATGCGGATGTTCATGGTGGCCTCCCTCGTCACATGCGTCCATCCTCAGCGTGAACCAGACTCCCTGCACCGAGATAGGGGGGCAGTCGTCTCTCTGGGTATTCTTTCTCTCGCTCACGGTCACGCCAACGTGAGGGCAGCCCGATCCGAGATCAGCTCACCCGAGGCATAAGCCTATGCCCGCCCCTCCGAGGTGTCAAGCAAAACACTGTTTGAGAACAAGGGGTTGAGGAGGATCGCGCCATCGCGCGGCGGAGTCCAGCCTCAGTCAGGGCTGACGCCCGCGGGTCAGGCTCAACAGCGGCAGGAGCCCGGCGAGCAACCGCCGGTTTTCGGCCCGGCTCCGGATGGCGATGCGAACGGTGCGCTCGTTGAGACCGGGGATCGCGGAACAGTCCCGGATCAGCAGCCCGTCACGGCGGAGCAGGGAAGCGACCCGCGCCGCCTTCAGGCCGGACGGCAACTCGAGCAGCAGGAAGTTGGCCGCGGCGGGAAAGACGGTGAGCCCGGGCGCCGCCGACAGTCGGCGCATGAGCCAGGCCCGCTCTCTCCGCACCAGGGCGAGGCTGCGTTTGGCATGCACGCGGTCCTCGAGCGCTGCTCGGGCGGCCGCCTGCGCCGGATGGTTGACGGACCAGGGAGGCTGCCGGCGCCGGAGCCGCTCAACCACCGCCGGGCGGGCGGCCAGGTAGCCGATTCGAAGCCCGGGAAGCGCGAAGAACTTTGTAAACGACCGGAGCAGCACCAGCCGTGGCTCAGCCTGCAGGCAGGGCAGAACCGACCGCTCCTCGCAATAGTCCACGAACGTCTCGTCCACGACCGTCCACAGTCCGCGACGCGCAGCAGCCCGCGCGATCCGTCCGACCGCTTCCGCCGGCAGGGCCTGGCCGGTGGGGCTGTTGGGGTTGCAGAGAAAGACCGCATCGAGCCGCGGCCTCGCCGTTCGGGCACGGCCAATGGCCGTCAGAATCCGGTCGCACGGCGGCCGGTACAGGTCGGCCCGATCGGCGTTCACGCGGGTCACCGCTCCGCCGGCGGCGGTGACCGCCCGCTCGTATTCGGAGAACGTCGGCCCGACGATGAGCGCATGGCGGACGGGCAGGGCCAGCGGGAGGAGCGCGATCAGCTCGCTGGATCCGTTCCCAACCGCGAACCAGTCCGCCGGCAGGTCGTGGCGCTTGGCCAGGGCATCCCGCAACGCGCTGCAGGTCGGGTCCGGATAATGGACGATGTCCTTCAGCGAGGACGAGAGCGCGCGCCGCGCCCCCGGGGAAGGTCCCAGCGGATTGATGCTGGCGCTGAAATCCAGGATGGTCCGCAGCGGCCGCCCGATCTCCCGCGCAGCCGCGTGGATGTCGCCCCCATGGCGGTCCTGGCGGCTCACCACGGCAATACCCACAGGGCGAGCGCGAGGGCGAGGCCGGCCGCCGTCCACATCAGCCGCAGGGCCTGCTCGATGTGGCGCGGCCGGAGCGGCTCCAGCGGCTCCCCGAGCCGGGGCCGCTCGACCGCCAGGCCCTCGTACGTATTGATCCCGCCGAGCTGGACGGCCAAAGCGCCCGCCATGGCCGCCTCCGGACGCCCGCTGTTGGGGCTCGGATGCTTGTGCCCGTCCCGCCGAAGCACCAGCCAGGCCCGCCGCAGCGGCTGCGCGGAACCTGAGACGAGCCCGGCGGCCAGCACCAGCAACCCCGCGGTCAGCCGGGCCGGGATCCAGTTGGCGAGGTCGTCCAGGCGGGCGGAGGCCCAGCCGAAGTGCCGGTAGCGCGGCTCGCGATGCCCGACTATGGAATCCAACGTGCTCACCGCTTTGTACGCCAGGGCCAGCGGGGGCCCCCCGACCGTGAGGTAGAAGAGCGGCGCGACGACACCGTCCGAGGCGCTCTCGGCCACCGTTTCGACCGCCGCCCGCACGACCTCCGGCTCCGGAAGGTCCGCCGTGTCGCGTCCCACGATCAAGCCGACGGCGCGACGCGCCTCCTCCAGCGATCCGGCTTCGAGCGCGCGCCGGGCAGCCCGGGCATGATCGGCCAGGTCGCGCGCGGCCAGCGTCGTCCAGGCGAGGAGGACGGCGGTCACGGATCCGGCCACCTCGTGCGCCCGTCCCGCGAGCCACAGGGCCACCCAGCCGGCCGCATAGGCCAGGCCCGGCAGCCCTAGCGCCAACAGCACTCCGGCCGCGCGCTCGCCGGCCGGCCCCCGCACCACCGGCCTGGCCCAGCCCTCGTACCAGGCGGCGGCGCGCCCCATGGCTCGGACTGGATGGGGCATCCAGCGCGGGTCGCCGGCCAGCAGATCCAGAAGGCAAGCCAGAGCCAGTTCGCGGGCGGTCATCGCCAGCCAAGCAGCATCGGCGCAGCCAGGAGAAACAGGATTTCCGCAACCTCGTTGGTCGCGCCCAGCGTGTCCCCAGTCACTCCGCCGCAGGCGCGCGTCCAGAAGACCGCCTGGGCCTTGCCGGCCAGCGCGGCGACCGCCAGCCCACCCAGGGCACCCACCGGGCCCGCCAGCCAGAGGAGCGCCACGCCGAGCACGAGTGTTCCCGCCAGGACTGCCCGCCAGGACAGGTGACCGAGAAACGGAGCCGCCAGCCCGCCTTCGGCCCGCGCATAGGACGCCGACGCGGCGCCGACGACCATCGCCAGGCGGCCCACCGCCGGCATGCAGACCAGCGCGGGGAGCCGGTCGAGCGGCGGCAGGGCGGCGAGCCCCGCATACCGGAGCCCCAGGGCCAGGACGAGCCCCGTGGCGCCGATCGCCCCGATGCGCCCGTCCCGCATGATCGCCAGACGCTCTTCGGGAGTGCGCCCGCCCGCGAGGCCATCCAGCGCGTCGGCCAGCCCGTCCTGGTGCAGCCCGCGGGTGAGCCCCACGAGCAGGAGGATCAACAGCGCATCCACGACCCCGCGCGCCAACACCGCCGAGAGCAGCCAGTCGCCCGCCGCGAGCCCCGCCCCCAGCAGTAGTCCGACGACCGGATACCAGCCCATGGAGCAAGCCAGCTCCTGCGGCGTCGGATCGTGGTGGCGGTGGCTCAGGGGAATCGCCGTGAGGAACTGCCAGGCGATCACAAAAGAGCGGAAGGGGTAAGGGGTAAGGGGGGCGGCGTTGGAATCCGTTTCCCCGCTACTCTTCATCGCTTCCCCCTGCCCCCGCACCCCTCACTCCTTCCCGTTGTCACGTTCCGACACGCCGGCCTCTTCAAAGGTTGCCATCTCGGTCAGGATCCGGAGCGCGGCCCGAACGAGCCCAATGCCCAGGCAGGCCCCGGTCCCCTCACCCAGCCGCAGGTCCAGGTCGAGCAGGGGCTTCAATCCGAGCCGGTCGAGGGCCGCCTCGTGCCCGCGCTCGGCCGACCGGTGCGAGGCCACCAGATAGGCTCGGCAGCGGGGCTGGAGCCCCACCGCGATCAGGGCCGCGGCCCCGGTGATGAACCCATCGAGCACCACGGGCACGCGGCGCGAGGCCGCGCCGAGGATAAAGCCCGCAAGGCCAGCGATCTCGAAGCCCCCGACCTTAGCGAGCACGTCGAGCGGGTCGCCAGCGTCGGGCTGATGCCGCGCGAGCGCCCGCTCGATTACCGCGACCTTCCGCGCATAGCCCGCGTCGTCCACGCCGGTGCCCCGGCCAGTCACCTCCGCCACCGGGCGCCCGGTCAGCACCGCGGTGATAGCCGCGCTCGGCGTGGTGTTCCCGATGCCCATCTCGCCGGTGCCCAGGAGCCCGATCCCCTCCGCGGCCGCCTCGCCGGCCAGCGCCACCCCGACCTCCAGGGCCTGCACGGCCTGGTCCCGGCTCATGGCGGGCTCGTGCAGGAAGCTCTTCGTCCCGAGAGCGACCTTGCGGGCGAGGAGCCCCGGCAGCGGGCCAAGCTCGGCGGCGACACCGATGTCCACGACGCGGACCGCCGCACCCACGTGGGACGCCAGCACGTTCACGCCCGCACCGCCCCGGAGAAAATTCAGCACCATCTGGGCAGTGACCGCGCTCGGATAGGCGCTAACGCCCTCGGCCGCCACGCCGTGGTCCGCTGCGAAGGTGTACACCGCCGCCCGCGGGAGCTTCGGCTGCGCATCCCGCGTCACCGCCACGTACCAGGCCGCCAGCTCCTCCAGCCGGCCCAGGCTCCCGAGCGGTTTGGTCAACCGATCCAGGCGGGCCTGCGCCCAGCGCCGGGCCTCCTCATCCAGTGGCTCGATCGTGCGAATCGCCTCCTCCAACGTCATGGTGGCCCCTTGGCTACAGGGTTCGTAACCGATGCGCGCGGCCCTCATTTGAGGCGCAGCGCCTGCCCGGCGACGACGAGGTAGACTTCGTCTGCAGCGGCCGCGAGCTGCTGGTTCACCCGGCCCGCCAAGTCCCGAAAGCGCCGGGCGGCCGCGGACATCGGCACCACGCCCCACCCCAGCTCATTCGTGACCAGCACGGTTCGGGCGCGCGTGTCGCGCATTGTGCGCAGGAGATCGGTGACCAGGGTGGGGATCCGTCGCTCGGCCGCCCCTCGCTCGCACAGGTTGCTCAGCCAGAGCGTGATGCAATCGAGCACGATGGCCCGATAGGCCCGCCCGTACTTCTGGAACCAGGCCGCAAGCTCCACCGGGACCTCTTCGGTTTGCCAGCCCGCGTCCCGCTCCGCCCGGTGTCGCCGGATCCGCTCCGCCATCTCCGCGTCGAGCGGCTGTCCAGTCGCCACGAACGCGCGCGCGCTTCCCCGCGGCAGCCCCTCCACCGCCAGGCGTAGGGCCGCCGCGCTCTTCCCCGAGGCCGAGCCGCCGACGACCAGGATCAGCCGGCCCCGCGACGCGGAACGGGGGACGTAGGACGGGGGACGCGGGAAGATAGGCGTCGGCCGTTGGCTCTTCGCAGCCATCACTCGTCACGCGCCCCGCATCACCAGTCCCACGTCATCGTCCAAGGTCCCGCTTCCAGAGAAACTCCGGCTCGCCCTGGGTCTTGGCCACCCAGCGGGCGAGGACAAACAGGGCGTCACTCAGCCGGTTGACGAACTTGATCACCACGGGGTCCACCGGCTCCTCGCGGGCCAGTTTGACGCAGAGTCGCTCGGCGCGCCGGCAGACCGTGCGCGCCTGGTGCAGGAGTGCAGAGACCTTCCCGCCGCCGGGGAGGATGAACTCCTCCAGCGGTGTCAGCTCCTCCTCGCACCGGTCCATGAGCCGCTCCAGCCTGGTCACGTGCTCCTCCGTGACCTGCGGCATGTTCTTAAACGAGTGGCCGGGCGCCGTGGCCAGGATACCGCCGACGTCGAACAGCTTGTTCTGGATCCAGCGCAGCTCCTCCTCCAGCCGCGCGGCTTGGGGAGACGCGGCGGCCGCCTCCGCGTTGAACGCCCGCACCACGCCGATCGTCGCGTTGACCTCATCAATCGTGCCATAGGCCTCCACGCGCAGGCTGTCCTTCCAGACCTGTTGCCCGCCAGCCAGCCGCGTCTGACCCGCGTCTCCCGTCCGAGTATAGACCTTGGTAATGCGCATCGTGCTTCTCCTTGCCGGTCCGGTCAGGCCGTCTCCGGGACGCCCACGACCTGCGGGTCCGAGAGACAGGCCGGGCAGAGGCAGTTCTGAAACCGCGCCTTGATGTGGACCAGTTGGGCCGGCGTCAGGAACACGTCTCGACACCAGCAGGCCCCCACGCCGCAGTCGAAGCCCCGGCCGCAGTGCGCGCAGCGCTTCTCCATCAGAACTCCACCCCCGGCTGGGCCTTGACGCCCTTGCGGAAGGGATGCTTGACCATGCCCATCTCCGTCACGAGGTCGGCGGCGGCCACCAGCTCCGGCTTGGCGCTCCGGCCGGTGACGACCACGTGCTGCATGGGGGGCTTAGCCTGGAGCACCGCAAGGACCTCCGCCAGGGGCAAGTAGTCGTACCGCAACACGATGTTCAGTTCGTCGAGGACGACCATCCGGTAGGCCGGATCTTTGAGATACCGGCAAGCTACCTCCCAGGCGCGCCGCGCGGTCTCGGTGTCGCGCGCCCGGTCCTGCGTCTCCCAGGTAAACCCCTCGCCCAACCGGTGGAACGTCACGAGGTCCGGAAAGACGGCGAGCGCCTGGGCTTCGCCGGTCTCGATCGCCCCTTTGACGAACTGGATCACCGCGACCTTCATCCCATGGCCGACGCAGCGGAGCACCATGCCCATCGCCGCGCTGGTCTTCCCCTTGCCCGCCCCCGTGTGCACGATCAGGAGCCCCTTCTCCAGCTGGGCCGCGGCCTTCCGGCGCTCCACCGACTCCTTGACCCGCTGCTTCTGGCTCCGGTGCTCCTGCTCGTCCACGACTCCTCGCCTCCTTTATTCCCTTAGGCGGTTGACCCGTCCGTCGCAGTACCCAGCCGGGTTACTTGAAGTTTCAATAGCCTGCGGCCCGCCTGACGTCCGGGCGGACCGCCTCGATCCGGATGCGCCCCGCCCCCGCAGCCCCCTGCAGCTCCGCGAGCCTCGCGCACACGAACCCATACCGTCGCGCCCAGCCGGCCATCAGGCCCAGCCGCACCGGGCCCTCCTCTGCATCCAGCAGGATCACCGGCAGGCCTTGCCTGGCCAGCCGCGCGAACTCGGCGGCGACCGCGTCGAGCGGAGGCACCCCGTCTAAGCCCACGTTGCTCCGCCCGTCCGAGACCACCACGATCGCCTGTTGCAGCTCGCGGGTGATGCGGGCTCGGCGTTCCGCCGCCTGCCTCGCCTCCCGCAGCGCCTCCGCCATCGGCGTGCGCCCGCCAACGCGGAGCGTGCGGCGCGCGCCAGCGAAGCTCAGCAAGGCCACCTGGTCCCGCTTGCGATAGGCTGTCTCCAACAGCCCCAGCAGCAATCCCTTGGTCAGCTCCAGGCGCCGCTGGGCGGCCATCGAGCCGCTCGCATCCACGACGAAGAGGTAGAGCCGCTCGCAGAGGGCCTGGCGGAGGGGAATCCGGAAGTCTTCGGGTCTGATCCGGACTCCTGGCCCCCCTGGTGGTCGGCCTGTCACCGCCAGCCGGGCCGCCGCCGCTCTGAGCGTCGCCGCTATGGCAAGGGTGCGGACCGGATGCTCGCTGGGAGGGCTCGCGCCGATAATAGGCCCGTAGGACACCAGGGCAGCGTGGTGCTCGCGGTGCTGCCCCCGTGACGCCCTGGCGGCTCGCGGCGCCGCAGCCGACGCCGGTTGGGGAGGTGCGTCCCGTCCTCCTCTCCCGGCTTGCGGCGATGCGGGAGGGCCATCTGCGCCGCCTCCTCCACATCGGCCTCCGCCACCAGCTCGCGCCCCTCCCAGGCCGCGAGCGCGAGCGCGGTCTTCTGGATGAGGATGTCCGCGCGCAGCCCCTCGACATGGGCCTGTGCACAGAGCTCCGCGATCCGCCGCGGAACGCCCTCGGGCAGCCGCACCCGGGGCAACCGGCTCCGGGCCGCAGCGAGCCGCTGCCGCAAGGACCGCTCTTCCTCTTCCCACCGGCTGAGGAACTTGGCAGGGTCAGCCTCAAACGCAAGCGTCCGCGCCACCACCTCCGCCCGCTGCTCCGGGTCCAGCAGCGTCTCCGCCTCGACGCAGAGCCCGAACCGGTCGAGCAACTGCGGCCGCAGCTCCCCCTCGTCCGGATTCATCGTCCCGATCAGGATGAACCGCGCCGGATGAGAGAGCGAGATGCCCTCGCGCTCCACCGTGTTGATGCCCGAGGCGGCCACGTCCAGCAGGAGGTCCACCAGGTGGTCGGGCAGCAGGTTCACCTCGTCGATGTACAGGAGCCCGCGGTGGGCTCGGGCGAGCAGGCCCGGCTCCCACCGTTTCTCGCCCCGGGTGAGCGCCCCTTCGAGATCCAGCGTCCCCACCACGCGGTCCTGGGTCGCCCCGACCGGGAGCGAGACGAACGGCGTCGGCCGCTCCTCGGTCGCCCCCGGGGTCCCGCGGGCAACGCAGGTCGGGCACCAGCCCTCGGGCGCATCGGGGTCGCAGACCAGCGGGCAGCCGGCCGGCACACTGACGGGGGGCAGCAGATTCGCGAGCGCGCGGGCGGCGGTGGACTTGGCCGAGCCGCGCTGGCCCATGATGAGCACTCCGCCGATCCGCGGGTTGATGGCGGCCGCGAGCAGCGCGCGCTTCATCCGCTCCTGCCCGACCACCGCCGAAAAGGGAAAGACCGACATGGCCCGCATCAATCGCCCTCCTCCGCGCACCCCTGCGCGCCGTCATGCTCCCGTGGCTCCCCACCGCCCCCGGCTCCGCCCGGCCTTCCAGCTCCCTCGAGGTCCAGGTACAGGTCCCGGAGCGCGCCCAGCACGTCTTCCGGCGGGGCCTCCCACAGCTCGCGATCCGCCGCTTCCAGCAGACGCTCGGCCATCCCGCGCAGGGCCCAGGGGTTGACCTCCGCGAGGAACCGCTGGACCTCGGGATCCAGCAGGTAGGCCTTGGCCAGCTCGGTGTACATCCAGTCCGGGATCACGTGGGCCGTCGCGTCATAGCCGAACAGATAGTCCACCGTCGCCGCCATCTCGAAGGCTCCCTTGAAGCCATGCTGCATCATCCCGCGGATCCACTTGGGGTTGACGACCCGCGACCGGAAGACCCGGGCGCATTCCTCCTTCAGATCCCGGACCTTCACCAGGTCCGGCCGCGAAGTGTCGCCGTGGTAGGCCGCCGGATTGCGCCCCGTGAGGGCCCGCACGGTCGCGATCATGCCGCCCTGATACTGGAAATAGTCGTCGCTGTCAAAGAGATCGTGCTCGCGGTTGTCCTGGTTCTGGACCGCGACGCTGATCGCGGCCAGCCGATCCTCGAACAGGGTGAAGGCCTCGACGCCTTCTTCCTCCGCCGTGAAGGCGTAGCCGCCCCAGGTGATGTAGACGCGCGCCAGGTCCTCGTCGGTCTTCCAGTTCCGCTCGTCGATCAGCGGGAGGAGCCCCGCACCGTAGGCGCCGGGCTTGCTCCCGAAGATCCGGTACCGGGCCCGGCGCGCCCGTTCCGCGGCCGGCAGGCCCGGCTCCCGCTCCGCGAGCCTTTGCTCGGTCTCGAGCACGTGGGCCCGCACGTAGTTCTCTTCGGGCGATTCCGGCAGCGCCGCCACCGTCCGGAACGCCTCGTCCAGCAGCCGGATCACGTTCGGGAAGGCGTCCCGGAAGAACCCGCTGATCCGGACCGTCACGTCCACGCGCGGCCGGCCCAGTGCCGCCAGCGGGATCACCTCCACGCTCACCACCCGCCGGTTCTCCCCCTGCCACCGCGGCCGGACGCCCAGCAGGGCCAGGATCTCGGCGATATCGTCCCCGCCGGTGCGCATGTTCGAGGTCCCCCAGACGACGATGCCGACCGACGCCGGGTAGGCCCCCGTCTCCCGCCGATGCCGCTCGAGGAGGGCCTGGGCGGCCTGCTGCCCGACCTCCCAGGCGCTCTCGCTCGGAATCGTCCGGATGTCCACCGAGTAGAAGTTCCGCCCCGTCGGCAGGATCGTCGCCATCCCGCGCGTCGGCGCGCCGCTTGGGCCGGCCGGCACGAACCGCCCTGCAAGCCCGCGGAGCAGGTGCACCAGCTCCTCGTCCACCCGCGCGAGCCGCGGCCAGACCTCGGCGGCGAGGAACGCAAGCGCCCGCGCCGTCCTCGGAGCCGCGCCCTGCAGCAATGCGCGGGCCAAGTCCGGGCCCGCCTCCGGCACAAAGCCTCGCGCTTCCAGCCCCGCCACCAGCCGGAGGGCGAGCTGCTCCAGCCGCTCCAGCAGGTCTCCCTGCGATCGGCAGGGGCCGTTTCCAAGCCCCTGAAGGCAGGGCGGGATCGCCTCCGGCGCGGGCCGGGCGGACTCTGTGAGCAGGGTCCGGTAGTCCAGCCCGAGGTCCTCCGCCAGCGCCCGGAGCAGGCCGGGCACGTCGCCCTGGTCCAGGCGGACGAGGGCGACCAGGAGGTGGTGCAGCGCCTCGCCGGAGGGGAGCCGGCCGAGGACGTGGAGCCCGCCCCGGATCTGGGACTCCTTGATCTGGCAGAGGTAGCCGTCCATGTCGGTGAGGAACCGGTCCAACTCCTCCTCCGCGGGCACCGCCGCGTAATTCAAGTCTCGGTAAATCTCGCTCCGCTGGACCAGCTCGAGGATCCGGCGGACCACGATCGGGCGCTTCTCGGGGTTGAGCGCGCTGACCTGGTAGTACTCGTCCATCAACTGTTCGAGCTTCAGCAGATCCCCGTAGGTCTCCGCCCGGGTCATCGGCGGGATCAGGTGGTCCACGATGACCGCGTGGGCGCGCCGCTTGGCCTGGGTCCCCTCGCCGGGGTTGTTGATGATATAGGGGTAGAGGTTCGGCAGCGGGCCCAGCGCGATCTCCGGGTAGCAGGAAGCGCTGAGCGCCAGGCTCTTGCCCGGCAACCACTCCAGGTTGCCGTGCTTGCCGACGTGGATCACCGCGTCCGCCCCGAACACCTCGCGGATCCACTGGTAGTAGCCCAGGTAGAAATGCGTGGGCGGCAAGTCCGGGCTGTGGTAGATCGCCGCGGAATCCTGCCCGTAGCCGCGCGCCGGCTGGATGCCGACGAAGACCTTGCCGAAGAGCAGGCCCGGGATGGCCAGCCCCCGCCCGTTGTGCAAGTGCCGGCCCGGCGGCGCGCCCCAGCGGGCCGCGAGCCCCGCCTGCACGGAAGCCGGCAGCGCCGCGAACCGGCGGCAGTAACGCTCGTCCGCCAGGGTTCCGACCGCGGCCTCGAGCTGGGCCGCCGTGACGAACTCTTCGTCCTGCGTGCACCGGTCGATCAGCGCGTGCATCAAGGCGTCGCCGCTCTCCGGTAGGGCACCCACATCGTAGCCCTCCGCCGCCAGCCGCCGGAGAATCGCGAGCACGCTCGCCGGCGTGTCGAGGCCGACCCCGTTGCCGATCCGCGCGTTCTTGGACGGGTAGTTCCCGAAGAGGATGGCGACCCGCTTCTCGTGGTTCGGCAGGCGCCGCAGCCGGGCCCAGTTGAGCGCGAGCGCGGCGACTTGGTCCACTCGATCCGGCACCGACCGGTACCGGTGCAGCGACACGTCCAGCGCCTCGCTCCGCGCCGCGCGCTCCTTGAAGGACACCGCGGCGGAGATGATCCGGCCGTCGAACTCGGGCAGCGCCACGCTCATCGCCAGGTCCCGCGGCGAGAGTCCATGGCTGGAGGCCCGCCATGCCTCCGCCGAGCCGGTGCTGAAGGTCGCCTGGATCACCGGCACGTCGAGGCGGGCAAAGGCACTGGCCATCCGATCGTCGAGCTGCGCCATCGTGAAGGCCAGGGTGGAGATCACCGCGTCTACCGCGGGACGACCGTCGCGATCGAGGAAATGCTCGCGGATCGCCAGCGGCATGCCGGTCTCGTCGGTCTCCTTGAGCGAAGGGCAGAAGACGGCAACCGCCTCTGCCCCGCGCGCTCGGATCGCCTGCACCAGCGCGTCCACCGGCTCGAGGTTCCCGGCCATCCAGTGCGCGCGATAGAACAGGAGCCCGATCCGCGCGACGGGCGCGGCGACCGGCGGGCCTGGCGACGCGTAGCGCCCACAGTCCGGGACCGCCGCGGGCGGCGCGGCGCCGTAGCGGGTCCCGAGCAGCGCATCCGCGAGGAACCGGAGGCAGTGCGCCAGGTTGTCCACCCCGCCGTGCGCGAGGTAGGCGGCGGCCCGGGCCAGGACCGCAAGCGGCACCGTGCTGAGCCTCGTGAGGTCGGGATCCAGCTCCCGGTCCCCCGGCAGCGCCAACAACATCCGGCCCTCTCCGCGGCACCGCTGCGCGAGCAGGTCCAGCTCGTCGTGAAAATAGGCGCGGCCGCCGAGGACCCGCGCGACGACGATCCGGGCCGGACCCAACAGGCCATCCAGCGTCCGGCCGACTCCTCCACCTTGCTGCAGCTCCGCCAGATTCCGCGCCCGCACCTTTGGAAATCCCTCCGGGAGCAACCGCACGGCACGATCCAGCGCAAGGATGTCCGTATCCGCCGTCGTGAGAATGAGGATTTCTGGGCCGGTCCTGTCCGTCATGCTGTTCCCGCGCGCGCCTCGCTGGCTACCGTCGTCCATTGCCTTGGCTCGCCGGGCTGCCGTCGTCGGCTTGCCGCTGCCCCCATCGCTCATAGAAGGTCAGCGCCTCGACCGGCAGCCTGGCCCGCCAGCCGGCCTGCTCTAGGTCTGGCCGCGCGCCGAACTCCGCGACATAACCCAGGCAGAGGTAGGCAACGACCTTGACGGGGCGGGGAATGCCCAGGAGCCGCTTGAGCGCCTCATAGTCCAGAATGCTGACCCAACCGACCCCGATCCCCTCGGCCCGGGCGGCGAGCCAGAGGTTCTGGATCGCGCAGCAGGTGCTGTAGAGGTCGGTCTCGGGGACCGTGGCGCGGCCGAGCACGTGCGGGCCGCCCCGCTGTCGCGTGCAGGTGACACACAGGTTGACTGGGGCCTCCTCGATCCCTTCGAGCGTCAGGCTCCGGTAGAGCCGCGCCCGCTCGCCGCGATAGCGTCGCGCCGCCGCCGCGTTGGCCTTGAGAAACTCGGCCTTGACCGCGCGCTTCGTCGCCGCGTCCCGAACGACGAGAAAGTTCCACGGCTGCATAAAGCCGACCGAGCCGGCATGGTGGGCCGCGCGCAGTAGACGGTCGAGCACGTCGTTGGAGACGGGCGTGGGGAGGAAATTCCGCCGCACGTCCCGGCGTTCGAAGATCGCCCGATAGACCGCCGCGCGCTCGTCCGCTGAAAACCGTCCGTTCGCGACTTTCATCGCCGATCCATTCTTGCTGGTCCGGTGCAACCCTTCACAAGCCGAGGAGCCGAGCTACCGCCCGCAGGTCCACGGCCCCGGCTACCACCTCGGCCAGCTTCTGCAACCCCTGGCCCCGCCTCATCGCATAGGACGGCCCCGGCTCGTCGGGACAGGGCCGGTCCAGCCAGCGGCTGAGGAGACACTGCCGGAACCGGTCGTTCTCGAAGAGGCCGTGGGCGTAGGTTCCCCAGACCCGGCCGTCCGGGCTGCGTGCGCCGTCCTCTGAGCTTGCAGACCCGGCGACCGTTCCGGAGCGCGCACGTACGAGGAACGCCGGCGCACAGTCCGACGCCCGCGTGGTCCGGCCCAGATGGATCTCATAGCCGCTGAGCTCGCCGAGTTGGTCGGCGTGGGTCGCACAGACCCAGGGCCCGGCCGGCTCACATCGGATCGGCAGGGTCTGCTTGACCCGCTCCAGCACCGTGTCCACTGGCAGGAGCCCGAGCCCTTCCGCCTCTCCGCCCGTCGTTTCCATCCCGTAGGGGTCGTCGATGCGCCGGCCCAACATTTGATAGCCGCCGCAGATGCCGATCACCCAGCCGCCCTCCCCGGCGAGGCGCCGGATCGCCCGATCGAGGCCCTGCCGACGCAGCCACGCCAGGTCCTCCATCGTGTTCTTGCTGCCGGGCAGGATGGCCACCCGACAGGCCGCAAGCTCGTCGGGGGCCGTGACGAACCGGACCGCGACCTCCGGCTCCGCCTCGAGCGGGTCCAGGTCGGTGAAGTTGGACAGGCGTGGCAGGCGCGGCACGCCGATGGCGAGCCGGCCGGATTCCCCACCGTTCGGCCGGCATCGGTCGTCCAAAGCGACACTATCCTCTTCGTCCAGGCGCAGATCCGGAATGTAGGGAATGACCCCGAGGACCGGGACGCCCGTGCGGCGTGCGAGGGCCTCCAGCCCTGGCCCCAGCAGGGAGCCGTCGCCCCGAAACTTGTTGATCAGGAAGCCCGCCACGCGCTGGCGCTCCTCGGGTTCGAGCCATTCCAGGGTGCCCAGCAGGGCGGCGAAGACGCCGCCCCGGTCAATGTCGCCCACGAGCAGGACTGGCGCCCCAGCCAGCGCGGCGACCCTCATGTTCACGATGTCGTGCGCCTTGAGGTTGATCTCGGCCGGGCTCCCCGCCCCCTCGATCACGACGACGTCCACCTGCGCCGCGAGCCGACGGTAGGCCGCCTCAACGACCGGCCACAGCTCCTCCTTGTACTGGTGATAGGCCTTCGCGGCCATGGTGCCGACGGCCCGGCCCAACACGATCACCTGCGAGCCCGTTTCGGAGGTCGGCTTGAGCAGTACCGGGTTCATCTCGGCCTGCACCGGCATCCGCGCCGCCTCGGCCTGGAGTGCCTGGGCCCGGCTGACCTCTGCCCCGTCGGCCGTCACGAAGGCGTTCAGGGACATGTTCTGGGCTTTGAACGGGGCGACCCGCAGGCCCTGGTTTGACAGGATGCGGCAGAAGGCCGCCACGAGCAGGCTCTTGCCCACGTGCGAGCCGGTCCCCTGGATCATGAGGGCCTTGGCCTGCGCCATGGTTACCGATCTCCTTCGGCCACGCGGGCCCCCTCGCCAACTTGCTCGCTGGTTTGATCGCGGAGCTCCTCGCAGCGTCGCGCGGCGGCTGGATAGCCTCGCGACGTGACGAGCCGGTCTCCCAGGACGCGGGTCGCGCAGCTTCCGATGAGAATCGTCGTTTCCATGTCCACCTCGCAGGTGGGCAGGTTCGCCAGCGTCGTGACCAGGGTCCGGCAGCCCGGCCGGCCAGCGCGCGTGACGACGCCGACCGGGGTCGCCGGGGGCCGGTGCTCCAACAGAATCCGGCAGGCCTCGTGGAACGGCTGCGTCCGGCTTGCGCTCTTGGGATTATAGAGGGCGATGACGAAGTCGCTCTGGGCCACCGCCTCTAGCCGCCGCACGATCTGCGGCCAGGGCGTGAGCCGGTCGCTCAAGCTGATCGCCGCGAAATCGTGCATGACGGGGGCCCCGAGCAAGGCCGCGCAGGCCGACAGCGCGGTGATCCCTGGGACGACTACCACCTCGACCCCGGAGGCCGGCGCCCAGCCCTGCGCCGCGAGGACTTCAAACACCAATCCGGCCATCCCGTAGATCCCGATGTCGCCGCTCGAGACCAGCGCAACCGTTCTGCCCGCCATCGCGAGCCGGACAGTCTCCCCCGCCCGCTCCCGCTCCTTCGTCAGCTCGCCGGGGATCACCGCTTTGCCGGTGAGCAGGTCGCGGATCTGGTCGAGGTAGCGGCGGTAGCCGAGGACCGTGTCCGCTTGGGCCAGCGCCGCGAGCGCCCGCGGCGTCAGGTCCGCCCGGTCGCCGGGGCCTAGCCCCACGAGCAAGATGCGCCCTGGTGAGCGCGGCCAGTGCGTGCCGCGCGCCACCGCCACGGTCACCCGGCCCTGCCGATACTTCGGTACGACGAGCGTCCCCCGCCCACTGGCCAACAGGGCGGCTGGCTCGGCCACCCCAGGCGTCCCCACATGCCGCTCGACGAGGGAGGAGGGCGTCGGCCCGCCGCCCGCACGGAGCTCATGAGCGTGGTACCAACGCAGCGGTAGCGCATGCCGCTCGGCGAAGGTCAGCAGCCCAGTCTCATCCCGTTTGTGCGCGAGGCTTGCCACGACGCGCAGGCTCCCGAACGCCAGCCCGTTTCGGGCCAGACAGGCATGCACGGCGTCTTCGATCTCTTCCGCAGTCACCCCCCGTTCACACCCGATGCCGAGCGCCAGCGTCCGCGGCCGGTAGAGGACCAGCGGGGGGCGCGGGCTGCCGGGCCACCCCTCGAGGATCGCCGGAAGAGCCCGGTCCGAGATAAGAACCGCGGCCGCATAGGAGCCTGGCTGGACGGCGGCCAAACTGGTGACGAGCGTCACGTGGGCAGGCAACGGCTCCTGTCGCCAGGCTGGCTCGCCGGCTTCCTGACAGATCAGCAGCGGCTCGCCGTTGACCAGCGCCGCCATGGCCGCGGGAAGTCCTTCTTCCTCCTCCAATCGCCACCCAAACTCCTGTCCCAACAGATCCAACGCGGGCAGCCCCAGGCTCTCCGACGCCGTGGTGAGGACGGGCGCCGCGCCGAGGACCGCGGCGACTGCCTGGGCCATAACGTTGGCGCCGCCGCGATGGCCGCCGAGGAGGCTGATCACGTGCCGGGCCTCGTCATCCACAACGAGGACGCCGGGATCCTCCTGTTTCCCGCGCAGCAGCGGCGCGAGCACCCGCACGACCACCCCCGTGGCCGCAAAGGCGATCAGGAAGCGCCCGGCGGCGAACAGCCTGGCCAGGAGCGACCCGATGGGCTCCCGATAGGCGCAGACCATGGAGGCCTCGGCCGCGGCGGCAAACCGTGCCGGGACATAGAGCGACGCCCCCGGAGTCGCGGCGAGGAGCCGCCGTCCCTGCTCGGCGCCGCGGCGGGTCACCGTGACGATCGCGACCTGGTCCCAGGCGATGGGCTTGTCGGGCTTCTGCCTCACCACAGGCTGCCTCCCTCTAGGGGACCGGGCGGCGATGCCTTGGGCACGTCACGGGCCGCGAGCGTGAGCAACTGATTGACGGCCGCGACGGCCACGGCGCTCCCTCCCTTCCGCCCACGGCACAGGATCGCCGGGACATCCGTCTCGCACAAGCGTTCCTTCGCCTCGGCGGCCAGGACGAACCCGACCGGCATCCCAATCACGAGCGGCGGCCGGATCCGCCCCGCGCGGATCAGCTCGACCACCCGGATCAACGCGGTCGGCGCGTTGCCGATCACGACGACCGCATCCGGATGCTCCACGGTCACCTGCTCGATGGCGACGGCGGCACGGGTCGTGCCCGCCTCGACCGCCTGGCGCCGCACCGCCTCGTCCCGGATCACGCACCGGACCTCGACCCCCAGCCACGCGAGCAGGTCCTGCCGCAATCCCGCGGCCACCATCTGCACATCCACGACGAGCGGCCGCCCCTGGCGGAGCGCCTGCAGGCCAGCCTGGACGGCTCCCAAGCGGAACTCCGTCGTCCGTGCAAACTCCAGGTCCGCCGACGCCTGCACCATGCGCGTGACGATCTCGAACTCGTCCGGAGCAAACCCGTGTACCCCAATCTCGCTCCGGATAAGGGCGAGGCTCTCCGCCTCGATCGAATCAGGCAGCCGCCGAAAGGCCATCGGCCTATTCCCCTCCCTTCGCCCGAACCCCGCGCCGGTACAGGTGCGAAAACGACGGATCGTAGAGCCGGGAGCGGGCCTCGGCCCGGCTGTCGGCGCCGAAGACGCGGCCGACCAGGATCAGGGCCTGGCGCGTCAGCTTCGCGGCCCGGACCTGGCCAGCGATCGTGGCCAGGGTTCCGCGGAGGATCCGTTCGTCCTCCCAACTTGCCCGGTAGACGACCACGACCGGCGTGTTCTCCGGATAGCCGCCGGCGCGCAGGTCGCGGACGACCCTGGCGAGATGGCCGGCGCTGAGGTAGAGCACGAGTGTGGCCCCATGTCGCGCCAGCTCCTCCAGCGCTTCCCCCGGCGGCATGCCTGTCCGGCCTCCGGCGCGGGTGAGAATGACGGTCTGGGCGAGCCCCGGCCTGGTCAGCTCGGCGCCGAGCGACGCCGCGGCGGCGGAGACGGCGCTGACGCCCGGTATGAGCTCATAGGCGACCCCCGCCTCGGCCAAGCGTTCCATCTGCTCGTGGATCGCCCCGTACAGCGACGGGTCGCCGCTGTGCACCCGGACGACACGCTTGCCCGCCCGGGCCGCGGCGACCATCAGCGCCGTGATCTCTTCCAGGGTCATCGAGGCGGTGCCCCGGACCTCGGCCCCCGCCTTCGCATAGCGCAGGATGCCCGGGTGCACCAGCGAGTCCGCGTACAGTACCACGTCGGCACGGGCCAGCCGTCGCCGGCCCCGGACCGTGATCAGGTCTGGCGCCCCCGGCCCCGCGCCGATGAAAGAGACCACCGTCGGCTTGCCCACGGGTTTGATCACGAGCCGCCTTGCGTGCTCACACAGGATGCCCGCCGAACGGCGCGCGTGCGACACACTAGTACCGTTGCGAAATAGGACAGCGGCTGGCCGACCCTGGACCGCAGGTCCCGGGTGATCCGCTGGTCCGGCCGGCCACATTCCTCCACAAGCACCGCCGCCTCCGTTAGGCCGAGCCGGTCCAGCCGCGCGACGAGCGGCTCGTAGGCGCTCCGCACCTTGAGCAGCACGACCGTGTCGAATCGGTCGAGAACCGCCTCGATATCGTCCAGCCCGTCCGTCGCCGAGAGGACCGCGAGCCGCTCCGTCCGGCGCGCGAGCGGGACTCCCGCCGCCGCGGCGCAGGCCGTGACGGCCGAGACCGCCGGGACCACCTCGATGGACAGATCCGGCAGGGTGCGGCGCGTCCGGTCCAGGAGGTCAATGAACGTGCTGAACAGCAGCGGATCCCCCTCCGTGACGAAGGCGAGGTCCGTCCCGGCCGCGAGCAGCGCCACGGCCTGGTCCGCCGCCGCCTCTCTGGCCGCCGCGATCGCTGCCTCCGCCCCCAGCATGGGATAGGGCTGGAGGATCAACTTCTGGCGGGGACGGATCCACCGGCGCACGATCCCGAGCGCCACGCTCGGCCGGTTGGTGCTGTGCGGGACCAGCACGGCTGGGACCCGGCGCAGCACCCGGACCGCTTTGAGCGTGATCAGGTCCGGATCGCCGGGCCCCACGCCCACTCCGTACAGCCGCCCCGGCCTACGTACCTGCACCAGCAGCCTCCTCCGGTCTCAGGCCCGGTCCGCCCCCGCGGCGAGCCGCGACGAGATAGACCGGGTTCAACGCCTCGAGCCGCAGCGAGCCGGCGATCGGCACGCCCCGCGCAAGCTGGACCTGGAGCACCTCCGGCGTTGCGCCCGCGGGCGCGCACCAGGCCAGGAACTCGCTCAGGTGGCCCAGGACGACCAGATTCGCGACCAACCGGCCTTCCGGCGCGAGCCGCTGCCAGCAATGGGTGAGCACGGCTGTCAGCTTGCCGCCCGTCCCGCCGATGAAGACGGCCTGCGGGTCCGGCAGCCGGGACAGGACATCCGGCGCCTCGCCCTCCACCACCGTGACTGAGCCGGCGCGGTGCCGCGCCAGGTTCGTCCGGAGACAGCGGAGCTGCTCGGGGTCCCGCTCGACCGCGAAGATGGGCGCGCCCGGCATCCGTCGCGCCAGCTCGATCGAAACCGCTCCTGCGCCGGCGCCGACGTCCCAGACCACCCAACCAGGCCTGGCTCCAAGGGCGGCGAGGACCAGCGCCCGCACCTCTCGCCGCGTCACCTGGCCCCGCCAGGTCTCGAGCGCCGCCTCGTCCACCTCGAGCGCCTCTCCGCTCGGCAGGCCTTGCCCAGACACCGGTTCGAGAATCAGCAGGACATTCAGCGGATCGAACCGATCGGCCGCAACAGCGCGCAAGGTCCCCGCCGCAATCCGCTCGCCGGCTTCGCCCAGCCGCTCGGCGACAACCGTCCGGCGGTCCGGGCTGCCGGCCGCCAGGAGCGCCGCCGCGACGCGCGCCGGGGTATTCACCCCGTCCGTGTAGAGGGCCACCTTCGGATGGGACAGGGCCGCGGCAACGACGGATTCGATCGGCCTCCCGTGGGCCGAGAGGATGAGCGCGTCATGCCACGGCACGCCGATCCGGGCGAAGGCGGCCTGGACCGCGCTGACCTGCGGGACAATCTCCAACCGGTCCGGCCCCAAGGCCCGGGCCAGGGTCGCGCCGATCCCAAAGAGCAGCGGGTCTCCCGAGGCGAGCACGACGACCCGCTTGCTGGGCGCGGCCCGCAGCCGCTCGACGATTTCCAGCACGTTGTCCGTGATGGGCCAGCGCTCCCGCCCCACCCCCGGCAAAGCGGCGAGGTGGCGTGGGGCGCCGCAGAGGATCTCCGCCCTCTGCACACGGCGCCGGAGGTCCATGGACCAGCCGGCCGGCCCGCCGGGCGGCACCCCGACGACCAGGATGCGCTCATTGGCTCCCCTCGCGGTCATCGCCTTCCCCTCCCCCTACCGGTCCGCCCCGGCCGGACACTGCACGAGCAGCGTCCCGTCGAAGTCGAACAGCAGGACCCCGACGGCCAGCCGGTTCTGCACGTAGGTGCGACATTGCGCGATCACCTCCCGGCAGAGGCCCTCCAGCACGGACGTCGCGCCAGCCGCCAGCACCAGCTCGCCGACATGCCGCGCCGTATTCGCGGCCAGGATCGCGTCGCGGAGCGTCCCGGTCGCCCCGTAGCGCGCCGCCAGTTCGGCCAGGAATTTCGTGTCCACCCGGTTGCCGGCCGCATGGGTCTGCATGAACCCCTGCGCGATCTTCGAGAGCTTGCCGACCTGGCCGCTCAGGGTCACACGGCTGATCCCGGCCTTCACGCAGGCCTTGAGCGCCGCGCCGGTAAAGATGCCCATCTCGACGAAGGCGATCTCCGGCAGATCTTGCCGCACCGCCATGGCGAACCGCTCGGTGGTGCCTCCGGTCGAGAGCACGACCTCGCGGCAGCCGCCGGCCGCCGCGACGTCCACGGCCTGGACGACGCTGGCGCGCCAGGCCGCCGTGGAGTAAGGCCGCACGATCCCGGTCGTCCCCAGGATCGAGAGCCCGCCGACGATCCCCAGCCGCGCGTTGAGCGTTTTCTTCGCCAGCCGCTCGCCATCCGGGATCGAGATCGTGACGGTCAGGCCCTGCTCGCGCAACCGGGGGCCGAGACTCTCCTCGACGACCGCCGTGATCATCCGCCGCGGCACCGGGTTGATCGCCGGGCCACCGATCTCCAGCCCCAATCCTGGCCGGGTCACGGTCCCGACGCCCTCGCCGCCGGCCAGCTCGAGCCCGGGCTCCGCCCGCCACCGCAGGGCTGCCCGGATCTCCGCCCCGTGCGTGACGTCCGGATCATCCCCCGCATCCTTAACAATCCCGCACGAGACCTGCCCGTCCGCGACGACCCAGTTGACCGGCGTGAACGTGGCGTCCCGGCCAGCCGGGAGACGGATCGTCACCTGCGACGGGGGCTCGCCGCCCAGCAGTACTTGCAGCGCCGCTTTCGTCGCCGCCGTCGCGCAGGCTCCGGTCGTGAACCCGGTCCGCAGACCCCGACGGGACCCTGGAGGCCGGCTCTCTTCCATGGCCTCACCCGGCCCGAGGCGAAGACGCCCTCCTCTTACCCATGGTGGAACTGGGTCCGCGGCCCGTGATGATGCCCCCCGTTTCCGGCTTCGCCATGGCGCTCGTCCGAGGTGCGGCTGCGGAGCCCGTGGTGATGGTCCGTCGCGATGGGCGCCCCGCGGTCAGCCTCGAACCCCGGCAGCGCCGCCCGGTACTTGCAGCAATCACAGGTCATGAGTGCGGGCCCGTCCAGCAGCTCCTGCAGCCGCAGCGTCAGGGCTTCGACCAGGTTCGGATGCACACCCAGGTGACGCCCGCACCGGATGTCCACGGCGCCGGCCCGCGCGGCGAACTCCGCCGTCTGTTGCGTGATCCGTTTCACGAGGATGCCGGTAAACAGAAAATAGGGGAGCACGATCAGCGCCTCGCACCCCAGCCGGAGACAGCGGGTCAGGCCCTCCTCCAGCGTAGGGGCCGTCAGGCCGGCAAAGGCGATCTCGACGGTGGCCAGCCGGCGCCCCTCCCAGAAGAGCCGCGCCACCTTGGCGACGTCACTGTTGGCGTCCGGGTCGCTGCTGCCCCGCCCGACGAGCAGCACCGCGGTGCGGGCGCGGTCCGGCAGCGGCCGGCCGTCCTCGACCTCGCGCAGGCGCTCATCCAGGATGGCGGTCAGCAGCGGGGTGATTCCCAGATGCCGGCCGTAGCGAAACGTGACGTGCGGGTACTGCTCCCGCAGATACCGGATCGCCGCCGGAACGTCCGTCTTCAGGTGGGAGGCGGGCACCAGGAACAGCGGGAGCACGAGCACCTCGCGGACGCCCTGCTCGACCAGCTCGGCCGTCGCATCCAGGATGGAGGGCTCGACGAACTCGAGGAAGGCCGGCTGCACCACCATCGGGGCCCAGGCCCGCTGCACCTCGGTCAGGAACGAAAAAAACTCGGCCATGCCGTCGTCGTCGCGCGCGCCATGGAACACCAACAGGACACCCGTGGTGCGCGAGACTTGGATTCTGCTCATGCGCGTCTCCCCTCCCTTGCCTGAGTTACGACAGACGGCCGCCCGGCCGCGACGCCCCGCCTAGCCCAACGGTCTCGACCAGGTGCCTGGCTACCGCCGGATTGCTGGCGAAATGGATGTGCGTGTAGGACGCCAGGGTATTGCCGACCAGATACCCGTCCGGTTTCTCGGTCCCGCCCCGCTCGCGCGCGATCGTCAGCGCGGCGGGCACGTCCTTGTGCAGCTTGAGGGTGGAGTAGTGGAACTCATGTCCCCGGGTCACCGTGCCGCTTGCGCCCAGCACACAGGCCCGCTCGACCCGGACCAGGGTGTAGCCCAGGCTCAGCCGCCGCTTGGTCATGACCGTTTGCGCCGGGAGCACGCCGCACATGGGGAGCACGGCGCCGTCGCTCCGCACCAGGCTTTCGCAGAGGTACATCAATCCTCCGCACTCCCCGTAGATGTGTCCGCCGGAGTCGGCAAAGCGCCGGATCGCCGCACGCATCGCCGTATTCTCTGCCAATCCCTTCGCGTGCAGCTCTGGATAGCCCCCGCCCAGGTACAGGAGGTCGGCCGGCGGCGGGGCGGCGTCTCGCAGAGGGGAGAACGGCACGAGCCGGCAGCCGAGATGCGCGAGCAGGTCTAGGTTGTCCTGATAGTAGAAGTAGAAGGCCTCGTCCCAGGCATAGGCGACGACCGGGCCCCCCGATGCAGTCGCCGGCCCATCGAAGCAGCGCGGTGGGCGCGGGGGCAGGGCCGGCGCGCTCCGGGCGATCTGGACGATCGCCTCCAGGTCGAGCGTCTGCTCCGCTAACGCGACGATCTGCTCGTGCGCCCGCTTGATCTTGGGGCTCTCCCCGCCCGCATAGAGCCCGAGGTGCCGGCTGGGGATCGCGACCGTATCCGACTCCCGCAAGGTGCCCAGCACCGGCAGGCCGGTGAGCCCGCCGATCGCCTCCCGCAGGTAGTCCTCGTGCTTCGCCGTGCTGACGCGGTTGAGGACGACACCGGCGAGCCGCAGCGCCGGATCCAGCTTCTGAAAGCCCAGCGCCACGGCGGCGGCGGACCGGGCCATCGCCCGCGCGTCCATGACGAGGAGCACCGGCGCCTGGAGGATCTTCGCGAGGTGCGCCGCACTTCCCCGCTCATCGAGCCCTGAGGCTCCATCGAAGAGGCCCATCACCCCCTCGATGATCGCGAGGTCGGCCCCCGCGGCTGCGCGGTGGAAGAGCTCCTGCACGACCTCCTCGCCCATCAACCAGGTGTCCAGGTTGCGTGAGGTCCGGCCGGTCACGGCCTGGTGGTGGGTCGGGTCAATGAAGTCCGGCCCGGCCTTGAAGGGCTGGACCGACAGGCCCCGGCGGGTCAAGGCTCCCATGAGCCCGAGCGCGACCGTGGTCTTCCCGACCCCGCTGTGCGTGCCCGCAACGACCACCCGTGCATCCATGGCCCGTTTTCGCTCTCAGACGGCGGACAAAAAAAATCCCCAGGGCGGACCGTCCCTGAGGATTGCACCCGGCGTTTCAATCCTCTGCCACCGGCTCCCCACCCCACGGAGGACCGGAGGTCGAGGTCGGGGGAGGTCTTCTGGCTCTTGGATCCTCCTACTCCCCGCGCCTTCCCGCCCGCGTCGGCGGACAGTGGCTGTGGCGGGTTTCGTCCCCAATTACAGCGGCGGGACCGCGAGGGCCTCTCACCCTCTTCCCTGTTCTTTCCCTTCCGGGAAACCCCCAGACCGTCGAGGCCTATGTCGAACGGAGGCACTCTACTGCCCTTGGCTTCCGCTTGTCAACGGAACGCCGCACCAACCCGAGTCGCTCCCGCGAGGCGTGGCGGGCCCTGGGGTTCATACTGAGTCTATGAGCTGGTCCGCGACGTCCAGCACCGTGATCGCCAGCCCGCCCGTCAGCGGATCGGGGGCGACGCGGGCGACGATGCCGAAGACGTCCGCCAGCCGCTCCGGCGTGAACACCTCGGCGGGTTTGCCTGCCGCGACCAGCGCGCCCCGTTTGAGGATCAGCACGCGATCGCAGAACCGGCTCGCCATCTGGAGATCGTGCAGGGCGGCGACCGTCGCGATGCGCTCGGTCTCGACAAGCTGCCGCACCAGCCGCAGCACCCGGAGCTGGTGGGAGAGATCGAGGCTGGCCGTCGGCTCGTCGAGCAAGAGCAGCCGGGGCCGCTGCGTCAGCGAGCGGGCCAGCACGACCCGCTGCCGCTCGCCACCCGACAGCTCGGTCATCAGCCGGTCAGCGAGCGCGGTGGTGTCCGTCTCGCGCATCGCCTGGCGGGCGAGGGCGTCGTCCTCCGCGGTGAGGGGCTCGAACCGCCGGCGGTGCGGAAAACGCCCCATCAGGACCACATCCAGGACCGGAAAGGCGAAATCCACCGCGACCGCGGTCTGGGGGACCACGGCCACACGCCGCGCCACCTCTCGCTGGGCCAAGCGGGCGAGGTCCGCGCCCTCGAGCAGCACCGCCCCGCCCGACGGCTCCAGCAGCTTGGCCAGCAGCCGCAGCAACGTCGTCTTCCCCGCGCCGTTCGGACCGACCAACCCGATGAACTCACCGGGCGCGATGGACAGGTCCACCCCGTCCACGAGCACGTAGCCGTCGCAGACCTTCCGGATGTCTCTGGCTGTGACAATCGCGTCCACGTGATTCCGTTAGACTGCCTCGGTCCGCCGCCGGTGGCGCTGGAGCAGGACCATGAAGAACGGTGCCCCGATCGCCGCCGTGACGACCCCGAGCCGCAGCTCCTCGGTCGGCACCGCCACCCGCGTGAGGAGATCCGCCCAGATCAGAAACACGGCGCCGGCGAGGAAGCTGGCGGGCAGCAAGACCCGATGGTCCGGCCCGAGGAGCAGTCGGACGATATGCGGCACGATCAAGCCGACGAAGCCGATGATCCCGCTCACCGAGACCGCCGCGCCCGCGACGAGGGCGGTCAAGGTCAACAGCCAACGCCGGAGCCACGGCAGGTCCACACCCAGGCTGCGCGCGCCCTCCTCCCCCGACACCGCCAGCACGTTCAGGTCCCGGGAGAAGAGCAAAAGCCCCAGACAGCCCGCCAGGACCGGCCCGCAGACCAGCCCCACGTGCGGCCAGCTCCGTCCGTCCAGCCCCCCGAGCAACCAGAACATCATTTCCCGGAGCACGAAGATGTTCTGCGCAAGGCTCAGGAGAAAGGAGGTCATGGCCGTCAGAAACGCGTTCAGCGCGAGGCCGGCCAGCAGCAACGTGGCGAGCGGCGTTCGCCCGTGGGCTGAGGCGAGCCGGTAGATCGCCAGCGTCGCACCACCGGCCCCCGCAAACGCGAGCAGCGGCACCGCCCACAGGTACGAAGCCGACAACCCGAAGGTGAGCGCGGCCACCGCGCCGAGTGCGCCCCCGCTGCTCACCCCGATGATGCCGGGATCGGCCATCGGGTTGCGGAAGAGCCCTTGCAGGACCGCCCCGGTGATCGCCAGCGCTCCGCCGACTAGGAGCGCCAGCAGTACCCGCGGCAGCCGGAGCTGAAACACGATGGCGGCCTGGGCGGGCGAGCCGGCATCCAGATGCACGCCCGGCAGCGCATCGAGAAACAGCGCGACGACCGTGCGGAGCGGCACGTCCACAGAGCCGATGGCCGTGGCGCCGATCACCGAGCCCAGCAGGAGCACCTGCAACCCCAGGAACACCGCGCCGGTCCGGCCCGTCACATCGAGGCTCCCGCAAAGGCCTCGGGATGCAGCAGGCGCGCCAGGGCCTCCACCGTCTCGGCGACATGGTGGGAGGAGGTAACCAGGAGCCGGCCGGGCAGCAGGTACACCCGGCCCGTCGCCACCGCACGGCTGTGCCGGAAGGCCGGATGGTCCCGCAACGCCTGGGCGAAGCCGGGATCCCGTCGTTCAGTCTGCCGCATCACGATGACCTCCGGATCGCCCACGACCACCTGCTCGAGCGACATCTTTTTCCAGCCGGTGATCCCCAGAAGCCCGGCGAGATTCTCTCCGCCAGCCGCCTGGATGACGTCGTCCGTGATCGTGCGGCGCCCGGCGACGAAGCCGCCGGCGGAGTAGGAGAGGACCCGCGGCCGCGGCCGCCCGGCGACCCGTCGCGCGACCGCCGCCAGCCGCCCGTCCATCTCGGCGACCAACTCCTCGGCTCGTTGCGGCCGCCCCACAGCCTCACCCAAGGTCCGGATCAGGTGGCGAATCCAGTCGAGCGACTCGAAGCCCTGGATCCGTACCGTCCGGATCCCCAGCGCCTCGACCTGTCTGACGATGTCCGCCTGGTGCCCGCCGATGGCCAACAGGTCCGGCTGGAGGCTCAGGATGCGCTCGACATCGCCCTTGAGGCGGACCGGAACCCGCTCGGCCCGGATGACCACGTTTGAGGCCTGGGGGTCGGTCGCCAGATAGCTCAGCCCCACGAGCAGGTCCGGCGCCAGGTCGAGCAGGATCTCGTCGCTCGTGATGTTCACAGAGAGGACACGGGCCGGGCCTGTCCCCGGCGCTGGACGGCCGGCCGGGGCGGTCGGGGTGGTGCCCGCCGTCCAGGCGACCGTCGCCAATCCGCTGAACAGCAGCAGACCGCCTATCGCCGCTGCACCTGGGCTGCGCATGGCCTCCATCCTGTACCAGCCGGCTATCCGCTAGTGGCCGGCCGGGGCCGCGGCCTCCTGCTCCTCGGGCATCCAGGGAACCGCCCCTGGCAGATACTTCACCCGCATCTCGTTCCAGAGGGCCAGCCGGCTCCAGTCCGGTTTCTGCGGCTTCATCCGCTCATTCAAATAGGGATTCGGGAAGAACACGGTCAGCATCTGCTCGCCGGCCCCGTTCCACATCCGGAAGCCCCAACTCCCGCCGGCACAGCCTCGCCCCAGACTCCGGAAGAAGCCCGCCTTGGAAGCCCGCCGGATCCGGGCCAGCGCTTCGGGAGTCGGGTTGGCCTTGGTGCCGCGATGCTCCCCGAGGCAGAGATGAAAATGCCAGGGGCCTAGGTCCACGGTCAGGTACCCATCCAGCATCGAGACCTTCTGCGGCGGCGCCGTGAGCCGGATCTCGAACACGGCGCCTTGGATGCAGGGGCCGAAGACGATACGGGACCAGTGCGTTTCGAAGAGGTCGCGGAGGAGGCCCAGCAGAGCCTCCTCCGTCGGCTCCATGTACTCGTAGTGATAGCGGGCGCCATCCTGCTCCTCGATCGTCTCCGTGCGATAGCCCTGTGTTGGCATGGACCGCTCCTTTCAGGTTGCATGGCGGCCGCAGGCACCGGCGCCCGGTCGTCGCAGGCCGCGTGCCCGCTCAGCCGAGATCGAAATTTACCTTGACGCCCCCATAGATCGAGCGGATGGGCGTGCCGAAGAATAGGATCTCTTCATACCGCCGATCAAACAGATTGTCCACCCTCGTGTACACCTGGACCCGCTTGGTGAGATCATAGGTCGCGGCCAGGTTCCAGACATCGAAGGCCTGCAGCTTCTGGGCATTCAAGGCGTCGTTGAACCGCTCGCCCATGTACCGGAACTCGACGTTGACGCGCAGGGGCTCTATGGGCTGGTAGCTGACGACCGCGCTCCACTGGTTGACCGGCCACTGCGGCAGACGGCGTCCCACGTTCCGCTGGAGGTCTCTGGTGATCGTATAGGTGTACTGGCCGTGGAAGTCCAGGCTTTTTATCCAGGGCAGGTCCCTGGCCAGCACGACCTTGACGCTGCTCTCCCACCCCTGGGCCTTGGCCAGGCCGATGTTCTGCGCGCAGAACCCCGATGAACTGAGGGGGCCGCAGACCGCCGGATTGAAGACCGAGAGGATCAGGTTCCGGTACCGGGTCCAGAAGTAGCCCGTGCTCAGCGTCACACGTTGATCAAACAGGTATTGGTCCACCCCCGCATCGAGGCCCTGACTCTTCTCCGGCTGCAAATTCGGGTTGCCGAAGCCGGGGAAAAAGAGCTGGTTGAGCGTGGGGGCCCGAAAGCCGGTCGCATAGCTCCCGCGGAGCTTCGTCCCCGTTTCCTTGTGCAGATACCCGCCCGTGACCCGATAGGTGGTGGCGTTCCCGAAGACGTTGTACGCATCCTGCCGCAGACCGGCCGTGCCAAACACGCGATCCCAAAGATCCAGTTGCGCCTCGGCGAACCCGGCATGGGAGGAGATGATCCGATTCGTAAATCTCGGATCGTTCTCCCCCTGCTGCTCCCGAAACTGGTAGCCGGCGGTCACGAGCAGCGGTGGGGCTACCTGAACGTTGTGTTGCCATTCGATCCGGTTGCTCAGCAGGTGGATCGTCACCGGCGACCCGGATGGCACGCCGGTCGCGCCCGTCCTGAGGTCCCGAAAGAAGGTCCCGGGGTGCGAAAAGAGCTTCTCCTGATACCGGCCCGCCGTGAGCTTTTGCTTCCACCAGTCGGTGAAGGGCTGCCGGTAGGAGCCGGTGAAGACATACTGATCCCGCCGGTTGATGGCGCCGAGGACATCGGCGGGATTGGCGCCGTTGAAGCCGTCAATGTTGAGCAGACTCTGGAGCCAGCGGACGTCAAAATCTAGCCGCCCCTCCTTCGGCAGGGCGACCCCCAGGCGGCCGGAGCCCTGCCAGTTATGGAAGCCGTCCCGCTCCGTCGCCCCGCGGCGGTAGTTGATGGCCGAGAACGAGGTGACGTCCCACCGGGTGAGCGTCGCAGAGACGTCCACCGGCCCTTTCTGGCCGCTGAGGCTCGCCCCTTCCCGGAGCGACTGGAAGGAGCCGTATTCCTGGAACGCGCCCAGCTTCGGGGGACCCGTCCCGCGCTTAGTCGTGATGTTGATCACTCCGCCCAGCGCGTCGGAGCCCCACAACATGCTCTGGTTGCCTCGGAGAATTTCGATCCGTTCGATGTTGTCGGTGGTCAGGCTGCTGAAGTCAAAGGAGCCGGCGGTCGCGCTGTTGACGATCGCCCCGTCAATCAGCACCAGGGTCTGCTCGGGGTTGCCGCCCCGCATCCGGGCGGTCGCCAACGTACCCGGCCCGCCGAACTGAACGAAGGAGATTCCCTCCGCGAACCGCAGCGCCTCCGCCACGGTCTTGAGGCTCCGCCGTTGCAGCTCTTCCCCGGTGATGACCTCGACCGCGCTGGTTAAATGGCTGACGGGCACCTCCGTCTTCGTTGCGCTGACGACGACGTCCTCCGTCTTCACGACCTCTCCCGACGTCTCGGGATCTTCCGCAAGTCCCACCCCGGGCCACCCGATGACAGCCAGGACGCCCCACAGGCTGGCGACACAGGCCCACGCAACACCCGCCATCGTCCACCTCCCTTATGCTCGAAGGGCTGAGTGGAAGAGTCCGGCGGTCGGGTCTCCTGACTCGCGGATCGTCGCGCGCCCGCGCCTTCCCGTCCCGGAAACGAACAGCCGGCAGCACACAGCGAGCAGCTTGGCTTGCCGCTCGCTATGCGCCACTCGCTATGCGCTTAAGGAACAGTGGCTCCCGTGCGGGCTTGCTCCCCGCTTACAGTGGCGGCACCGTGATGGCTTCGCACCATCTTCCCCGTCACCGCCGGACGTTCCTCTATGCTTCCTTCTTGATATCCCCTCCTGTTGGTTGCATCGTACGCGATCTCGACAAAGCGAGGTCGGACCCGCTCCCTCAGTTTCCACTCGCTGGCTCGACATCGGGGTGAAGCAGTCTGGCTAGCGTCTCCAACCCCTCGACCAGACGGGGGCCCGGGCGCGTCAGCAGCTCGCCAGGGACGCGGAACACCCGGCCGAGCCGAACGGCGGCAAGCTCTCTCCAGGTGTCCAGCGGAGGCAACTCACCGGGCCGCTCCGGCTCGTGGGTCCCCAGCGCCAACACGATGATTTCCGGGTCCTGCTGATGCACCTCATCAAAGCCGACCGGCACGGCGTCCCCGCCGCGCGCCACGACATTGGCGGCGCCGGCCCAGGTCAGCAGGTGATGCGTCAGGGTCCCCGCCCCGATCGCGAGCGGCGGCGCAGCCTTCACAAGACAGAGGACCCGCCGCCGGGGCAGGGACGCGGTCTGCCGTTGGATCCTGGCCGTCCGTTCCCGCAGGACTGCAGCCAGGGCGTCGGCAGGGCCGGACCGTCCGACCATCCGGCCGATCGTCTGGATTTGGGCAAACACGTGTTCGATGGTCCGGGCATGCAGGACAAAGGTCGGGGCCTTCAACCGCTCCAGCGCGCTCATCAGCTCGCTGCCCAGTCCCTCTTTCGGACAGAGGACAAGATCGGCCCGCAGATCCCCGATCGCATCCAGGGCCGAAGGCAAGACGCCGACCTTGGGTTTCGTCTGGACATCGGGAGGATAGTCGCAGGCTTCCGCGACGCCGACCAGCAGGCTGCCAGCACCGATGGCATAGAGAATCTCCGTGGCCCCGGGCGCCAAGGAGACCACGCGGCCCGGTGGGCTCGCCAGGTAGATCTTGCGCGTCAGGTCATCAACAAACGTACGTGACGCCAGGTTCGCCATAAACGGCATCCCGGTCAGGATGCCCTGCTGCCGTCGTTTCTTCATAAAGAGCGGTCAGCAAAATCGCTGGCAGCCAATAGCCAATAGCCCAGGACCGCTAACCACGGCCGCTTCGCTACTCGCTGCTGGCTCCCAAAATAAAAAATCCTCAAGGCCTACCCAGACCCTGAGGATTGCATCCCGTTCTTCATCCTCATCCGTTCCCCAGCCCTCGAGGGAAGGAAGGTCATTGCCCGCGCCACCGGCGCCCCAAAGAAGAGGCAGCGCGGCGCAGGGATCCGGACAGGTCTTCTGGCTTATGGGGTCTTCGGCCTACTACCCGCGCCTTCCCATTCCACCAGCGAACAGCCGGCAGCAACTAGCCAATAGCTTTTCTTCTTCGCTCGCTATTTGCTACTTGCTGCTCGCTTTAGGAACAGTGGCTGACTGCGGGGTTCGTCCCCATTCACAGCGGCGGGACCGCGAGGGACTTTCACCCTCTTCCCTTAGCCCGGTAGCTATGTCGCTGGGAAGCCACTCTAGGGGAGGCCCGCAAGGCTTGTCAAGGGCAAAGAAATCCCGGCGTCAAACGCGCAGAAATTGCTCTGGAGGAACCAATTTGAACAGAGGCGACCGCAAGGACCCGACGTGTAATCGGAAGAATACACTGCTGCCGATCCCCTTGGGCCTCCGGCAGTTACCGCAGTTCGGGGTTCCACTGGTACATGCCTTGCCCACTTGGGCCGTAACTCCACCAAGGGTCGGATGGGAGCTCCTCTATGCAAGAAAGTCCCCGTTCGAGCAATCCCCACGGTCATTGTCACCCTGGGCCTTTGCATCATGGCCGTGGAGGGCGGCCGGGCCCTGTGGTTCGGCTCAGGCAGCGAGCCCCCGTGCGCCGGCAGAAGATCCTCAACACCTACGCGCGCTACTATCAGGCCCTGATCCGCGCCTCGGAGTCCCCGCCCGGTCTCCCGCCGCGGCTCCAAGACGCGGCGAGCTCGCCGCGCCGCGGACTCGCCGAGACACTCCTCTCGCCGATCGAGACGGCGAGCCTAGAGGAGCCGCAGTGGAAGCCGCACCTGCTGCGACTGGCCGAGACGGACGCCCGCCTCCGGTTAACGACGCTCAAGGCCACGCTGCTCACAACGGCCAGCCGACAGCCGATCCCAGTCCGGGTGGCGCAGGCTGGCTCCGCCCTGTTCGACCCCTTCACCGGCCTGCCGATGCTCTGGAACCCGGAGAAGGGCATCCTCTACAGCGTCGGGAAGGACCGGCGAGACGATGACGGCGACGCCGGCCTGGACATTGCGATCCGCATCCCCCTATCCAGCCGCCTCCCCCATTCTTGCAATTGAACGGCGAGTCGGGTAGGCTGACCTCCCCGTGTCATGCACAAAAGCAGGCTTGCAGCAACGTGGCGGGACCTCCAGCGATCGGGCCTGACCGGTCCGGGCAGCCCGCGCTGTCCGTCATCATACCGGCCTACAACGAAGCCGTTCGGATCCTGCCCTACCTGACGGCCGTCTGCACCTATCTGGAGGCCCGCGGCGCCCCCTACGAAGTGCTCGTCGTGGACGACGGCAGCACGGACAGCACGGCGGCGCTCATCGAGGAGTTCCGCGCAAAAGAGCCGAGGGTCGGACTCCTGCGCCTGTCCCGCAACATGGGGAAGGGCCGCGCCGTGCGCACGGGCGCCCTGGCGGCGCGCGGTGGCCTGCACCTGATCGCCGATGCGGACGGCGCCGCCCCGATCGAGGAGCTGGAGCGGCTGGAAGCCGCCCTTCACGAGGGCGCCGACCTCGCCATCGGCTCGCGGTTCCTCGCCTCCCGCGACCCGCGCTACCGCGTGCGGGCCCGCTGGCATCGGACCGTCCTGGGGAATACCTTCAACTGGGTCGTGCAGCGGCTGGGGATTCCCGGGATCACCGACACCCAATGCGGCTTTAAGCTCTTGCGAGCGGCCGTCTCGCAGAGCCTGTTCTCGGTCGCGCGGATTGACGGGTACGGCTTCGATCTGGAGCTGCTCTACGTCGCCCAGCGGTGGGGCTACCGGATCCGGGAAGTCCCGATCAACTGGAGCGACCAGCCCGGCACGAAGGTGCGGGTCCTGCGGGACGGGCTCGCCATGTTGCGGGAGATGCTGGCGGTGCGGCGGAACGACGCCAAGGGGCTGTACGCGAGCCGGACAAACGGACAGTAGATGGAACGGATGCGTGGCGAGCGCAGCCTCATGGCGGGACGTGGCCTGGATGGAGGCCAACCCGGGTGCCGCGAGCCGTTCCGGTGGTCCGAGCAGGCGAGCAGTCAACCATCGCACGCGCGCCGGTCGTCAGCCGAAGCTCTTCGGCCTCATGCCTTGAATCGCACAAAGATCCTGACCTTTGCATCCCCGTACACTTCCCGCCAGCCAGGCGCCTGGACCAATGCCCCGTCCAGCGGCGTGCCCCGCCCGACCAGCGCCCAGTCCACCCGGTACTTGTCCAGCACCCTCAGGTCCGGGGAGGCCGCTCCCGCCAAGGCCATGTAATCGCGAAAGATCCACCGGTCGCCGACCCGCCAGGCCGGCATCCGCCCGTCAATGAAGATCTTCTCCTCCGGAAGCCACCAGAGCAGGAATCCCCCGTAGCCGTAGTCGTTGTACAGGCGCACGCCGAGCCGGTGCCGATTCGCGCGGACCCACTGGATGGCCTCGATGGGGTATTCGGTCTGCCGGAAATACTCCGCCGGATGCAGCCCGCACTGGACGACGTGGACCAGGTGCTCCGGTCCCAACAGCCACATCCCGGCCGCGACCGCCAGTGACACGGCGAACTGGGCCAGCTTCCTGCGTCGGACCGTCGCCGCGGCAGCGAACCGCGCTCGTGCCTGCAGCGCCACCCCCGAGAACGCCTCGGCGACCAGCGGGGCGCTGAGCAGGAGGAAGAGGAGGACGTTCCGCCAGTGGCGGAGGGACAGCAGGAGGAATACCGCCAGGATCGCCCAGCGGACCGGCTCCACCCGCCGGTAACCGAGCAGACAGCTCAGCGCGACCACAGCCAGGTAGCCGAGATAGGTCGCGCCGGCCTTGGTCGCCAGGGAGACCGGCTGCCACTCGTGCAGCATCTCGATCATGAACTGGTCGGATAGCGAGAGGGCGATCTCCTCATGCAGCCGCCATCCGTACGGATTGATGAGCGTCACGAGCGCCGCGACGACGCCGACCCGTGCGAGATGGCCGAGCTGCGGCCAGGCGAGGACCGGCTCGTCGAGCCGACTCGCTAAGGCGGGCCAGCGATTTGCCGCGAGGCGCACCGACGCCGACACGATGAGGATCAGGGCAAGCGCAAAGAGGCCGGCCGTGAACCCGCCGTGGAGGTTAGCCCACAGGAGGAACAAGGGCGGCACGACCCAGAGGTGGGACCGCCGGCCCGCCTGATACACGCGCCAGAGCTGGAGGAGCACCGCCATCCCTAGCAGAGTGACCATCTGGGTCCGGGCCCCCAGAAAGGGCAGGGCCGCCCACAGCGCACCGGCGAGGGCGATCAACCGGGCCGTGTGCCCAGCCCGCGCGCCGACCATGACGAGGCCGAACGCTCCGGCGGTGACCGCCCCGAAGAAGAGGATGACCCCGAGCGGCCCGACTGGCCCGAGCCCGCGGTAGATCAGCCCCAGCAATCCGTCGGTCAGCCAGGCGTGTTCCACCCAAGGCCAGTCCGGCACTGTGTGGGAATAGGGATCCGTGGCAGGCATCCGCCAGCCGTTGGCGAGCAAGTCGAGCCCGGCACGGAGGTGCCAGCCGAAATCTGGCTCGAACAGCGGCTGCAGAACCAGATTCAGAATGAACAGGAGGAGCAGGGCGTCGAGGGCGGGGAACAATGGGGATGGGGATAGGGGATGGGGATGAATCTCCCGAACGGACGCGCCCCTCTCCGCTTTACGCATCACTCACACGCTTCACGCCTCGCGTCCGCCTGGGCGTCGGACGAGGAGGTTCTCCAGCACCAGCCACTCCACCTCCGTGCGCTGGAAGCAGCCTACCGCTTCCTCCGGCGTGCAGACGATTGGCTCATTCACGTTGAAGGAGGTGTTGAGGAGCACGGGGACGCCGGTCCGCCGGGCGAAGGCCTCCAGCAACCGCCGGAACCGCGGGTTAGATGCCCGGTCCACCGTCTGGATGCGGGCGGTCCCGTCCACATGCACGACCGCCGGGATGATCCCCTTGGCCTCCGGGCGGACCGGCACCGTGAAGAGCATATACGGCGAGGGCCCCCACAGGTCGAAATACTCCGCCGCTCGTTCTTCCAAGACCGCCGGAGCGAAGGGCCGGAAGTGCTCCCGACGCTTGACCTTCGCGTTGATCAGCTCCCGCATATCCTCCCGCCGTGGATCGGCGAGCAGGCTGCGGTTCCCCAACGCCCGCGGACCCCACTCCATCCGTCCTTGAAACCAGAATACGAGCCGGCCTCTCGCCAGCTCAGCGGCCACCCGCTCGACCAGTTCGTCGTCGGCCAGGGCCTCAGCCATGAGGCCAGCCCTCTCGACCGCGCGCCGGCAGGCCTCCGCGTCGAAGCTGGGGCCCAGGTAAGCATGGGGCAGCGGCGCTCGAGGGGCGCCGAGCTGCACGGAGCGCCAGAGCGCGGCGCCCAGCGCCGCTCCCGCGTCCCCGGCCGCCGGCTGGACAAACACCTCGCGGAATCCCAGCTCGCGCCGGATCCGACTGTTGGCGACACAGTTGAACGCGACCCCGCCCGCCAGGCAAAGCCGGTCGACCCGGGTCTCCCGCTCGAGATAGCGTGCCAGATGCAGGAGCGCCTCCTCGAGCACGACTTGCGCGCTGGCCGCCACATCCCGGTGCCGCTCGGTCAGCTCCTCCCCGGGCCGCCGATTCGGCCCGAGGAGCCGGAGGAGCGCGGGCACGAAGAGGCCGACGCGGGCGAGATGGAAGTCCAGCAGCCGGACGTTCAACCGGAACTCGCCCTCCGGCGCCAGGCCGAGGACTTGTTCCCTCAGGACCTGCGCGAACCGGGGTTGTCCGTAAGCCGCGAGCCCCATCACGATGTACTCGTCCTGGTCCGGGGTAAAGCCGAGGAAGGCGGTGATCGCGGCGTAGAACTGGCCGAGCGAATGCGGGAGCGGGATCCGCTTGAGCACCCGGATCTCCGACCCCTCGCCGATCCCCAGCAGCGCTGTGTGCGACTCCGAGGCACCGTCCACGACCAGGATCGCCGCCCGCTCGAACGGCGAGACGAGGAAGCTGCTCGCGGCGTGACAGACGTGATGGTCAAGAAAGACGGGGCGCGGTGAGCCGGGCCCGAAGGCCGTGCGGAGCTTCCGGGACAGGAACGCCAGCTCGGCCCACTCGTGGGAGAGCCGCTCCAGGCTCCGTTGGCCCTTGACTCTGAACAGCGCGGGCGAGCGTGCCATCGCGCCCAATGCGAGCGCCGCCCGTCGACCCAGCACCCAGTACTTCCACGGCACCGCGATCTCGTCCACTGCGGCGAGCCCGACCCCGGTCTGGTCCAGACAGGAGCGGATCGCTCGGAGCGGCAGCGCCCTCACGTGCTTGATGCGGACGAACCGTTCTTCCTCCGCCGCAGCGACGACCTGCCCGTCCCGCACCAGGGCGGCCGCCGCGTCACGCAGATTGAGCAACCCGAGCACCAGCATCACTGCCCCCGCGCCAGAAGCCGGACGTTACGCCGGTAGCATAGAGAAACCGGCGCAACCTGGCAAGGCCGACGGCACTCTCCGGTTGCATTCGGAGCGGGATTTCGGTACCGTGGCCAGACGGCTGGACGGAATCTCTGGTCTCTAAGGATATGGCGCCTAGAGGAACCACAAGGACCGGGCGTGAGACACCGGCCTGGACGCACCGAATAGGCCTGCGGCGGCTCGCTATCTTGCTGCTTCTCCTGTCGCTGATTGGACTAGCCGGGAGTTGCAAGAGCGTGGAGAAGCATCTCCTGGGAAGGCATGAGTTGCCCGACATGGGGCCGCCGCTCCCCGTTGCAATCAAGATGGAGATTGACCCCGCGCTCCCCGCCGCCCGGCTCCAGTACGTGGACGCCTGTAACCACCCGGGCGAGATCCGGATCGGGGAAGATCTGGAAGCGATGCTGCTGGAAAGCGCCCACCAGACCTTCAAGACCGTGTATTTTGCCGGCCAGGAGCCGCCTTCGGCCAAGCCGGACATCACGGCTCGGATCACCCTCCAGCAATCCGGGCTGAAGATCAATACCGACAACGTCTATGACCGCCTGCCCGCGGAGCTGACCCTGGAAGCCGGCGTCGCCTTCTACGATTCGTCCGGCAAGCTGCTCGCAGAGCAGCCGCTCGCTGTGACTCACAAGGATAAGCTCCTGCTCGAACCGACGCAGCACCGCTGCGCCTATGTCTCCGTCCAATCGTTTGCGAATGCTGCCGCCATCGGGATCGCCTCGCAGTTCATGAAGCAGGCCCGCGAGGTCGTGAAGCCGACCGCCCCCGCCGCAGCGGCACCAGGAGCGGGCCATCCGGAAGGAGTGGCGGCCGCTCAGCAACCCGCCGAACCGGCCGCCCCGGGGGCACCGGGGCTCGCCTTCAAGGCCACGCTCCTGGACGAGAACGGCAACCTCATCCTGGAGGGCGGCGAACGGGTGCGCCTGCGGGTCGACCTCGTCAATGCGGGACGCCTAGCCGCGCGCGACGTTCAGGTCACCGTGAGCGGGACGCCAGCCGTCGTCGCACAGTTTCCAGCCTCGACCCTGCCCGTCGGCACGCTCCAGCCCGGCGAGTCCCGGTCGGTCGAGTTCGCGGGGACCCTGCCCCCGTCGCTCCCGTCGCAGCGCGTCGAAATGAAGATCGCGCTGTCCGAGGCCAGCGGCCTCGTCGGCCTGCCAGCCACGCAGGTCCTCGTCGCCGCCATGCGGCCCGCCCGTGAGCCCGCGCCGGGTCCGGGCGCCGCGGCGCCGCGGTTCGACGACGTGGATCAAGTCCCGGCCGCGCCGCCCGGGGTCCAGCAGCCCCAGCTCTATGTAGTCGCGGTTGGGATCAGCACCTACCGCGACCCGCAGCCATTCACGCGCAAGTACGCGGCGGCGGACGCCGAGCTGGTCGCCGCCTACTTCCAGGCGTTGGGTGGGGTCCCGGCTGCCAACGTCAAGGTCCTCCGGGACAAGAACGCGCTGCGGCCGGATCTGGAGGAGGTGCTGCTGGACTGGCTCCCCTCCCGGGTGACTGAGCAGTCGGTTGTGATCGTCTATTTCGCCGGCCTGGCGACCGCGTCGCCTTCCGGTGACGTCGCGCTCCTGCCGTACGAAGCCGGCGCGAACGGGACAGCCCGGCTCTATCCGCTGAAAGACCTGGCCGCCGCCCTGGCGAAGCTCAGGACCCGACAGGTCCTCTTGATCTTCGACGGACCGACGACCCGTCCCTCGGGTGCCGGCAAGGGACCGCAGAAGGCATTACGCTGGGACGCCGGCGGGAACCATCCCGCCCGCCTGATCGCGTCCCCAGGATTCCAGCCCGCGATCGAGCCCGACACGGTGCGGCACGGGCTGTTTACCTACTACCTTATTCGGGGGTTGCGGGGGGACGCGGACAAGGACGGGAACGGCGCCGTCACGGTGGGCGAGCTGGCGGCGTTCCTCACCCAGACCGTGCCGTCCGCCTCGCGCAGCACGTTCAAGCAGGAGCTCCAGCCGCTCGTGCTCCCCTCGCTACGGGCCGGCCACCCGCTCGCCGGCCTCACCCTGACGCGGCCGGCTGGCGCGGTGTCGGCGGCTCGCTGATGCTCCTGCCGCAGGACACCGGGCTTGCAACCTCCTCGCGGAACCATTGGCAAACAAAAAGAGCAGAGGGGAGACTCCCCTCTGCTCTTTTCACCGAGCCCGCCTCGGACCCGTCGCTACTCGACGTTCTCCTTGCAGAAGCTCCGCTCGTAGTTGATGATCGTCCAGGCCTCTTCCTCGGTGATCGCAGCCGGGATCAGCGGCACCATCCCGGTTCCCGGGCTCCCGTTCTTGATCACCCAGAACAGCTCACCGTCCTTCCGCTTCTTATGGAACTTGCAATTGGTGAAGTTGCGCGGGCTGGGATTGAGGATCTGGCCCGCCGGGCCGTCCCCCTTCCCCTCCTTGCCGTGGCAGTTGAAGCAGGTGCCCTTCCCCTCAAACAGCGCCTTGCCCTTGGCCAGATTCTCAGGGGTCTTGGGAATGGGATTCTTGAGCTTCTTCGCTTCGGCGATCTGGTCGGGCGGCACCCGGGGCTTCAGGGGATCCCGCTCCTCGGCCACGGCGACGGTGGACGCGACGAGCATGAATGCTGCTAAAAGACCAACGGACCTCGAAATATACCGCATCACAGCTCCTCCTTTCTTGGATCAACGAATGGGCCGGAATTCGGCGAGGCGTCTCCTCAAGGGGCCGCACTATAGCAATGCCCTCCCGCCTTGTCAAGCCGGCTCGCGGGCGCTCAGCCCGTGGCAGTCTCCCCTAGACGCCCCAACAGGCTGTCCATGAGCCGGCCGACCGTGCCGACCCGCCGTGCGGCCTCGGCGAGGACCGCCCCGTGCGCGCCGGGACCCTGGGGGGTCCCCGCTCGGTTCGTCAGGACCGCGAGGCCCAGCACCTGGAGCCCCCAGGCCCGGGCGACGATGACTTCCGGCACGACCGACATGCTCACCGCCTGCGCACCCAACCGCTCCAGCATCCTGGCTTCGGCGGGGGTTTCGTAGGTCGGCCCGGACACCCCGGCGAGGACCCCGCGGCGCAGCCGGATACCCAGGTCGCGCGCAACCCGTTCCGCGAGCTCGCGCAGCCGCCGGTCATAGGCGTCCGCCATCTCGACGAAAGGGGAGGCGTCCGGGCCCTCAGGCCCGACCCCGATCAGCGGGTTATCACCCATGAGATTCAGATGGTCCTCGAGCACCATCAGCCCTCCCAGCTCCGCCTCATCCAGCGCTCCCGCTGCGCAGGTGACGATGAGGGTCCGGATCCCCAGGGCGGCGAGCACCCGGATGGGCCGCGTGACCGCCTCCAGAGAATGGCCCTCGTACCGATGGACCCGTCCCTGCAGGAGGGCGACGCCGGGCCCGCAACGATCGGTGATGACCAGGCGGCCCGCATGGCCTTCCACCGAGCAGACGGGAAACCCCGGGATGTCGGCGTAAGGAATGGCGAGCCGCACCGGCGGCCACTCGGCGTAGCTGCCGAGCCCGGAGCCAAGGACGATGCCGACCTGCAGCCTACAGGGAAGTCGTGGGGCCAGATGCCGGACGGCCTGGTCGACGAGGAATGCCGGTGGGGGATCGTGGGCATTGGTCATCGGACAGGAAGAAACTGCGCTACCGTTTGAAGAGGATATCCCGCGCAACTCTGCCGCTGGGACCAAAGGGACCTTGAGGCACACCGTTCAGCTCAACCCGCACCCCGCCCGCATTCCCGAGCGTCAACAGAAGCTTGTCCGCCGCCTTCCATCGCACGCGCTCGCCCGGTCGAAGCAGGGCTTCCTGCGGGCTTTCGTTGTCCACCTGGACCACGACCCAGCTCAGCTCGTGCGCCTCCAGCTCCAACACCAGCGGACCTGACATCCCGGCGAGCTCGTTCTCCACGCCGGCCCTCACCGCCGACGAGGCGGCCGGCCCTGACGAAGTCGAGGCGTCCCGCGAGCCGCCGGCTCCCGGCTCGCGTCCGGCCGAGCCGCTCGCCTCCCCGCTACGCGGTTCGCCCAGGCCCTCGGCCCCGAGCACAGGCTCTCTCGGAAGCTCTGGAGAGGCCAGCGTCGCCGGGCCGGGCACGGCCGACTGAGCCGGCCCCGAGCCGGAGCGGCCAGCCCTGAACTCCGAGTGCCGAGGCTCGGACAAGGGCGGGGCTGTCGCCGGAGGCGGAGCGACGGCGGACTGTTCCCGGGTCAGCAGCAACAACAGGCCCAGTAGCGCCACTCCGACCGCTGCCGCGAGCACTTTCCGGTTGGCCTGTCGCTTGCGCTCGTCCTCGGCCTGCTTGCGCCGGAGCCGCTCCAGGTCTGCCTGTTTGTCATAGAAGGGCCCGGCTGATTCCACGAACCGGCGGAGCGCCTCCTCCTCGTCCAGCCCCAGAGACTGCGCGTAGGACCGCACGAACCCCTTCACGAAGACCTGGTCCGGCAGCTTGGCGAAGTTGCCGTCTTCCAGCGCCCGTAGGAAGTCAGGATGGATCCGGGTCTTGACGGCGATGTCCTCGAGCGTGAGCCCCCGCGCTTCACGGACCTGCTTGAAGTATTCGCCCACTGGTTCCATGGCCTCTTCGCTACTGCTCCTGCTTGAGCCGCTGGAGGAGCTCATCCGCCAGCTTCCCGTATTCGCCGTCCTTATCGAGGCTGGTCACCCGCATTAGCGCCTCCCGGGCCTTGCGGCTGTACCCGAGCCGATAATAGGCCCGCCCCAGCTCGAAGTTGAGCCGGGCCGGCGGGACGCTCGCCGGGTTCACGAGCATGGCGTCCTCAAAGGCGCGCGTCGCGCCCTCCATGTCGCCTTCGTGTGCCAGGGCCAGCCCGAGGTGGAACCAGGCCAGATCGGGCGTCACGTAGAGGGGGTTGCTCAGGGCCCGCCGGTAGGCCTCGATGCCTTCGCGCCACCGGTCCTGCTGCACGAGCATGTGCCCTAGGTACGTGTAGGCCTCGGAGTAGTCCGGGTCAATCCGCAGGGCGGTCCGAAACTCCTGTTCGGCCTGTTGGAGCTTCCCCTGCTGGGCGTACAGGTGTCCCAGGTAATAGTGCGCGTCCTTGTGATGCGGATTGAGCTGCACGGCCTTCTGAAAGTTCACGAACGCCTGCTGGGGATTGCGGGTCAGGGCCGCCAGCCCTTCCTGGAAATGGCCGTCCGCCCGCTTGATCGTCTCCTGCTGCTCGGTGCATCCCGATAGCGCGCCCGCCACGACCAGGCTCGCCACCGCCAGGCCGAACCCCCACCGCCGCACCGGAATCCCTCCACCCCCGCTCATGTCAGATCCTCGAAGTGGGTCAGCCGCTTGAACGCCCGGAACCGCTCCTCGATCTCCTTGTAATCGAGCGCGCGCAGGCGGTCAAGGCTGAACGCCTCGACCGTGAAGGAAGCCATGACGCTGCCAAAGATGATGGCCCGGCGGATGGCGGCCTGCGACAGGTTGCCTGTCGCCGCGAGGTAGCCCATGAACCCGCCTGCGAACGTGTCTCCCGCGCCCGTCGGATCCTTGACCTCCTCCAGCGGAAACGCGGGGGCGCCGAAGATCTCCTTCTGGTTGAACATGAGCACGCCGTACTCCCCGCGCTTGATGATCAGGTGCTTGGGCCCGCGCGCGAGGATCGCCCTGGCCACCTTGACGAGGTTCGGATCGCCGCCGAGCGCGCGGGCTTCGCCGTCGTTGATGATGAGCACATCCACCTGCGCCAGCGTCCGCCACAGGGCCTCGCGCTTGCGCTCGATCCAGAAGTTCATGGTGTCGCAGGCGACCAGGGTGGGCCGCCGGACTTGCCGCAGCACATCGAGCTGCAGCTCGGGATCAATGTTCGCCAAAAACAGCATGTCCGGCGTGCGGGAGGCCTCGGCCACCTTCGGGCGAAAGGTCTCGAAGACGTTGAGGCGCGTGTCCAGGGTGTGCGCCTCGTTGAGCTGATACGTATACTCCCCCTTCCACCGGAAGGTCTCCCCTGGCCGGCGCTCCAGCCCGGCGAGGCGCACGCCGCGGCTGCGCAGGAACTGGAGGTGCGCCTCGGGAAAATCCTCCCCGACCACCGCGATCAGATCCACGCTCGTGAAGTAACTCGCGGCGGTCGCGAAGAATGTCGCGGATCCGCCCAGCGCTTCCTGCACCTCCCCGAACGGCGTCCGGACCGTGTCGAGCGCGACCGAGCCGACGACCAGTAGCGTTCCCATCTTCACCGGACTCCTTTCGTGGAGGGCAGATAGCGGCCGACGAGCAGCGCGAGCCGCCGCTTCGTTGCGGTCGGGATCCGATCCGGCGCCGTCACGATGGCCTGCTCCAGCGCGCGGGCGCAGGGACAGGCCCGCGGCTCGCCCGCGACCCGCACGGCGGCGCGCAGGATGCGCTTGGCCAGCGCCACGTTCCTGTGCAGCGTGTCGAGGATCATGTCCACCGTCACGGCCTCGTGGCTCTCGTGCCAGCAGTCGTAGTCGGTGACGAGCGCGAGCGTCGCGTAGCAGAGTTCCGCCTCGCGGGCCAGCTTAGCCTCGGGCAGGTTGGTCATCCCGATCACATCCACCCCCCACTGCCGGTAGAGCAGGGATTCCCCGCGGCTGGAGAACTGGGGCCCCTCGATGCAGAGGTAGATCCCACCTCGGTGCACCGTCGCACCAGCCTCCTGCGCCGCCTTGAAGAGCGCGGCCGACAAGGCCTGGCAAACGGGGTCACCAAACGCCACGTGGGCGACGATCCCGCCTTCGAAGAAGGTGCTCGGGCGCCGCCTGGTGAGGTCCACAAACTGGTCCGGCAGCACCACCTCGCCCGGCCGGATCGCCTCCTTCATACTGCCCACGGCGCTCACGGAGAGGACGCGGCCGACGCCGAGCGCTTTCAGCGCGTACAGGTTCGCCCGGTAATTGATCTCGCTCGGCGACAGCCGGTGTCCCCGGCCGTGTCGGGACAGAAACGCGACCCGCACGCCGTCCAGCGTCCCGAGGATGAGCGCCTCGGACGGCCGCCCAAACGGCGTCGTCATCCGCAGCTCCCGTACCTCGCGCAGCCCCTCCATCTCATAGAGGCCGCTCCCGCCGATGATCCCAATCTCGGCCTGCGGCCGCGTCCGCTTCGTTGCCATACGTACCTGTGTCTCGCTCTTAGGCCCGTCCGGCCGCCGGCGCACCCGCGCCCACCCCGATCGGGACGGCGCCCGCGAGCCGGGTCAGAAACGCCCCGATCTCGCCCAGGATGCGTCCCGCCGCCTCCTCGACCGTGTCTTGCTCGCCGAGCGTGATCCAGATGATGCCCGGCTCCTTGCGGAACCAGGTCAACTGCCGCTTGGCGAACCGCCGTGTGTCGCGCTTCAGCCGCCGCACGGCCTCCCCGTAGTCGTACTCACCGGCGAGGAACCCTGCCATCTGCCGGTAGCCCAGCCCCTTCATGGAACTGAGATGCCGCTCATAGCCTTGGGCGAGCAGGTGTCGCGTCTCCGCGAGGAGCCCGCGGGCGAGCTGCGCGTCCACCCGTTCCTCGATCCGCCGGTAGAGCGCCGCTCGGTCACGGATCAGCCCAAGGAGGAGCGGCGTGAACGGCCGCTCCGCGAACCCATGTGCCCGGTGTGCTTCCGAGAGAGGCTGGCCAAGGAGGTGGTGGACTTCCAGTGCCCGGATGATCTTCACCCGGTCGTGCGGGTGCAGCCGGGCCGCGAGCGCCGGATCCACCGCGGCCAGCCGCCGATGCAGGGCCTCATCCCCATGAATGCACGCTTCCTCCTCCAGGCGGGCGCGCAGGGCCCAATCGGCGGAGGGCCCGTCCCAGAGGCCCCGCAGGAGCGCCCGGACATACAAACCGGTCCCGCCCACCACGAGCGGCACCAGCCCCGCCTCATGCAGCCGCGCGATCTCCGCGAGGGCCTGCCGGCGGTAGTCGCCGACGTTGAAGGGCTGATCCGGCTCGACCAGATCAATCAGCCGGTGCGGGACACCCTCCCGCTCCGCCAGGGCCGGCTTGTCCGTGGCGAGGTCCATGCCCCGGTACACCTGGCGAGAGTCGGCCGCCAGGATCTCCGTGCCGAGCGCCCGAGCAACCCGGATCGCCACCCGGCTTTTCCCCACCGCGGTCGGGCCGACCAGCACAACCAGCGGGCGCAGCCCTCGAGCCAGCAGCAAGGAGACGAGGGACAAACAACAGCGAAGAGTTCCAGGGGGTGAGTCTTGAGTTGCAAAGTCCTTCATAACCTCAACACTTCGTTATCCTCGCCTCACTCCCGCCCGAAGATTTTCGCCAACTCGTCCGCCGGCAGGCGGAGCGCCACCCGCCGGCCGTGGGGACACGTCATGGGCAGCCCCTCGCGCACCCAGTCTTCGATCAGCCGTTTACTCTCGGCCGCCTCCAACGCCCGGCCAGCCCGCACCGCGCCGTGACAGGCCAGCGACGCCAAGACCGGCCGGACACGCGCCTCGAGCGACGACAAGGCGTTCCACTGAGCCAGGTCCTCGACAAGGTCCTGGAGGAGCGCGGCCACATCCAGCCGGCCCAGGAGCGCAGGCGTGCTGCGGATCACGAAGGCGCAGGCGCCGAACGGCTCGACCTCGAGGCCCAAGCCAGCCAAGTCCTCGAGGCGGTCCTTGAGCAGGATCGCCTGGTGGGACGGCAGCTCGACGGTCTCGGGAATCAGTAGCGGCTGCGTCGCCATCACGCGATCCTTCCAGGTCCGCCACAGCCGCTCGAACAGCACCCGCTCGTGCGCCGTGTGCTGATCAATGACTTGGAGCTCGGGCCCGACCTGGGCCACGAGGAACGTCCGGCTGACTTGGCCCAGCGGAACGACTTCCCACTCCATGCCGGCTGCGTAGCCAACCGTCGGATCCCGAACTGTGTCGCCTCGGGCGCGATCCGCCACACCAGCGCCAGACAGCGCCACCTGACGCCGCACATCCGGTGAGCCGGCGCCAGGCGGGCCGCCGGCTGCCTGGTCTAGCGCTTCCGCCGGCGCCCTGGCCATCGGTCCGTCCGGCGCAGGAGCCGCCGTCTCGTCGCTCATCCGCGCGGCCAGGCTGATGCCTGGAGCCCACAGCCCCCGTGACGACGGGCCCGCATCCGCCGCCAGGCCCAGCGCCTCCCGGACGGCCTGCCGGACCAGGTGATGCAGCCGCTCCTGCTCGGCAAAGCGGACTTCCCGCTTGGCCGGATGCACGTTGACGTCCACACGGTCGGGCTCCACCTCCAGGAGGAGGACGAACGCGGGGTGCCGTCCCTTGGCAAGCGACGTGCCGTACCCGTCGTAGACCGCGTGGAGCACGGTCGGGTTCCGCACCCAGCGGCGGTTCACGAAGACGTCCTGGAGGGTCCGGCTCGTCCGCGCCCCGACCGCGCGCACGATGAAGCCCTCCACGGAGCATCCGGCTCCCGCCGCCCGGACCGCGACTGCCTGGTCAAGAAACTTCGTCCCGTGCACCTGACCCACCCGTTGCTCGTGCGACGGGGCCGCGGGATAGTCCAGCACCGGCTGCCCGTTGTGGAGCAGCTTGAAATGGGTCTGCGGCCAGGCCAGCGCGGCCTGTTGCACCGTCTGGCAGATGTGAGCGAACTCGGTCGCGGGGGTCTTCAGGAACTTCCGGCGGGCTGGCGTATTGAAAAACAGGTCGGCCACCTCCACCTGCGTTCCCGGCGGGGCGGCGGCGTCCTCGACGCGGGTCACCGCGCCGCCCGCGAGGAGCAGCCGCGTGCCCACCGGATCCTCCCGGCGCGCCGTCACCAGCCGCACCTTCGAGACCGCGGCGATGCTGGGGAGGGCCTCGCCGCGAAACCCGAGCGAGGTGATCGAGCCCAGGTCCCGCTCGGACCGGAGCTTGCTCGTGGCGTGCCGCTGGAAGGCGAGTTGCGCGTCGGCCCGACTCATGCCCTCGCCGTCGTCGGTGACCCGGATCAGCCGGCGGCCGCCATCCGCCACCTCAACGACGACGAGCCGGCTCCCCGCATCCAGGCTGTTGTCAATCAGCTCTTTCACCACCGCGGCCGGACGCTCCACGATCTCGCCGGCGGCGATGCGGCTGACGACGGCCTCCGGCAGGATCCGGATCTTGCTCGTGGCGGCGGCGACGGTCATGGGGCTCTCTCAAAAAACTCGGCGCGACGTCCTGGCAGCGGACGCCGCGCCGGCTGAATCGAACGGGCAGGAGCGGGCGGGACCGGCGACAGCCGACGGCGCGGCAGTCATCGGATCTCGGCCAGTTTATTCTTGGCCAGCTTGGCCTCGTCGGAGCCGGAGAACTCTTCGATCACCCGCTTGAGCAGCGTCCGCGCCTTCTGCGAATCGCCGATCTCGGCGGCCGACAACCCCATCTTGAAGAGCGCCGGCGGCACTTTCTCGCTGCGCGGGAAGCCGGTCACGACCTTCTCGAACGCCTGCATGGCCCGAACGTAGTCCCGCTTGCTGTAGTAGGACTCGCCGATCCAATAGTGCGCGTTGGGCGTGAGCGAATTGCCGGGAAAGTCCTTGAGAAACCGCTCGAAACCGGCGATCGCCAGCTCGTAACGGCCGTTCAAGTAATCGTTATAGGCCAGGTTGAAGGCCGAGGTGGGCGTGATGCCGGTCATGCCGGGCAGCGGCAGCGGCTCGGGCTCGCTCGGCGGCGCGGCGGCCTTCCCCTCGCGCGGCCCCGGTGCCGGCGGAGCGGCGGGATTCGCCGCTGCGGGCGGCGAGGGGACGTCCGTCCGGGCCAGCCGACTCTCGAGCTCCTTGACACGCACCGCCAGCTCGCTGAGCTGCGCCCGCAGTTGCTCCGTCTCCCGTACGGCCTCGGCGGCCGACCCGGCCCTGGCCGCGGGCCTCACCTCCAGCTTCGCCTCGAGCGCCTGGAGCCGGCGATCGAGCGCATCCTTCTCCTTCTTGCTCTGATCCTGCAACCGGGTAAGGTCGGTCCGCAGCTCGACGAAATCGGAATGCTTGGCGCACCCGGCCGCCAGGGCCACCCACAGGGTCAGCACGGCTGAGAGCAAGACCAGGGACACCCCTTGCGGCATCATGGCACCCTACACGATCGCGCCGTCACGGCGACTGTTTGCTCTGCCTCAGCCGATCCATGGCCTTGCTGGCCTCGGGACTCTTGGGATAGCCCTCCACGAGCTGCCGCCACGCGGTGTAGGCCTGCTGTCGCTCCTTGAGTGCCAGGTAGGCGTAGCCTTTTTTGAGCAAGGCCGCCGGCACCTTCTCGCTGGCCGGGTAGGCGGTCTGAACCCGGTCGTAAGCCTCGATCGCCCGCTGGAACTTCTTCTGGCCATAATAGCATTCGCCAAGCCAGAACTGCGCGTTCCCGGCCAGCGTGGAGCCCGGAAACTGGGCCAGGAATCGGGTGAACCCTTCCTGGGCCCGGACGAAGTCGCCCTGCTTGTACCGGGTCATCGCTTGCTCGTAGGCCTGCCGGTCGTCGAGGCTCGCGGGCTGCGCCGGCGCGCCGGCTTCCGCAGCGGCCACAGAGCCGGATGCCTCCGCGGCGGCGAGCGTGGCGCCGCCCGGCGCCGCCTCGGACGTCTGTCCGGCCGACGGGCGAGCGTGAGTGCCGTCGCCCGATTGCTGTTTGGCCGGGGGTGGCCCGGCTCGGGTCCCCGCCTGCCGGAGCTGCTGGAGGGTGTCGTGGACCTCCTCGACGCGCCGACCGTGCTCGCGCACCTGCGCGTCGAGCGCCTGCAGGCTCTTGAGGAGGCCTTCGACCTGCCGGTCCTGCTCCTGCATCCGCTCGTTGACCGCCTGCACGAACTGGGCGAGCTGCCCGTGCAGGGTCTGCAGGCTCCGGCTCGTCTCGTCGAGCCGCTGGTCCTGCCGGTCCAGCCGGGTCTGGACCTTCTGCGTCAGGTTCTTCAGGTTCTCGACGAGGCTGGCGTAGTTCTTCTCCACACGCACCAGATAGTCGGTGGTCGTTTTGGCGTCGGCGTTGACCTTGGCGGCCAGCACCTCCGTCTTCTGCGCCAGGGCCTCTGTCCGCTGGGTGAGCTCGGTCGCCTGCCCGGCCGCCCGAGCGTCCTGCTGTACGAGCTTGTCTCCCAATCCATCGAGGGCCAGCTTGAAGTTGGCGAGCGCCGCGTTTAGCGAAGCCAGTTGCTGCTCAAGCTGCTTGGCCTGGGTGCTCACCTGGCTCCGGGCCTCCTCGATCGCCCGGTCTTGTCCGTCAAGGCGCGCCTCCACTTTCCGGGTCAAAGAGGTCAACACCTCCTGCAGCCTCGCCACGTCCTGCTGCAGGCGGTCGCGGTCGGCTTGCTGGGCGGCCGCCTGGTCCTTGACCGCCTTCTCCAGCGAGGCGAAGCGCTGCTCGTCCGCTGCCGCGTTCTTTCTCGTCAGCGCTTCGAGCGAGCCCGCCCGGTGCTCCAGGTCCTCCAGGCGGGTGCGGAGGAGCTGCACCTCGTGCGCGTTGCGATCGGCCCGGTCCAAGATACTCGGCAGGTCGGCGTCACGCAGGCTCTTGATATCCTCACGCAAACTGGCGCGGGCCTCGTTCACGCGCCGTTCTGCCTTTTCGCTCTCCGCCTTGATCTGCTTCGTCGCCTCATCAACCTGCCTCTGGATCTCCTTTTCGCGCTGATCCAGCTTCTTGATCTTGGCATCCAGGTCGCTGCTGACCCGGCGCAGGTCGGCTTCCTGCGCGAGACAGCCGGACAGGAACACCGCGGCGAGGGCGCAGCTCCCCGCCGCAACGTGCGACCAGCACCCGGCTCGGCGATGATCCGGCATGCTCACTCGGCTCTCCTTCACGCAGACGGACGCACGCTTGCACTCCTACTCGGCACTGAGCACGACGTGCGCCCGCCGGTTCTGCTGGTAGCAGGCCTCGTTGTGCTCCTTGCAGAAGGGCCGTTCCTTCCCATAGGAGACGGTCTTCATCTGCTCGGCCTTGACGCCCAGCTCCATCAGGTAGTTCCGGGCCGCGGCGGCCCGCTTCTCGCCGAGCACCATATTGTAGGCCAGCGTGCCGCGTTCGTCACAATGGCCTTCGATGACCACGCGCTGCCTCGGATTGCCCTTTAGCCAGGCCGCGTCCTCCGCCAGCGCCTGTTTGCCGGCCTCCGTGACCGTCCAACTGTCGAAGGCGAAGAAGACATCCTGGAGCCCGGCCAGCGCCGTCGCCCGCTGCTCGCGCTCCATCTCACGGGTCCGCTCGCGCGTCGCCTCCCCGAGGTCGGCCTTGGCGACGAGCATGCCGGGATTCACCCGTTCCTCCGCCGGCGCCTGCCCGGGCGGAACCGGATCAAGACCTCTGAGGCGGCCCGTCTCCGGGGCCGCGCCAAGCGACGGCTCCCCCGCCGCCTGCGCCACCTCCTCCTGTCGCGGCGCCGAGGTCGTCGGCGCGCTCGCCTCCCCGGCGTTGATCGGCTCCGGCAACGCTGGGGCTGCGACTCCCGGCGCGGCCGTCTCCAAAGGCGCAGCCGTCTCCATGGACCCGGCCGGACGCGTCGGCGAGTCCGCACGAGCGGCTGCCTTGGCCTTCTTGGCCTGCTCGAGCGAGGCGGCGTCCGCTCCCGCCTGAATCTCCTTCTTGCTGCAGCCCGACGCAACCAGCAGCAACATTCCGATCGCCCCGATGAGACATGCGCAGTGATACCGTGCGTCCATTCCCCCTGCTCCTTGGTATGAGGTTAACCGACCTCCCTCTTGGCGATGGCCCGCCATCGCCCGTCAGACCGGCGACCAGGCCGGCGAGCTGTGGTGCGTGCCCCCGGAGGTCAGCCGTTCGATGTCTCTCCCGTCGCGATTGATCATATAGATGTGGCTCTTGCCCTCGGCCGTCGAGCTGAAGACGAGGTGGCGGCCGTCCGGGGCCCAGGCCGGCGAATCATCCACCCCCGTGCCGGTGGTGATCTGCACGCGCTTCTGTCCGTCCGGGCTGATCAGGCACAGTTTGTATTGCCGGTCCGGGGTCCGGCAGATGTACGCGATCCAGTCCCCTTTGGGCGACCAGGCGGGCGCCGCATTGTAGTCGCCCTCGAAGGTCAGCCGCCGGACGTTCGAGCCGTCCGCTGCCATGAGGTAGATCTGCGGCCCGCCGCCTCGATCCGAGACGAACGCCAGCTCGCGGCCCGAAGGTGCCCAGGTCGGCGAGAGGTCCCCAGCCGGGTGGAACGTGAGCCGCTGGAGCGCCTTGGTCTGCAGGTTCAGGAGGTACAGCTCGGAGTTGCCGTCCCGGCTGCTAGCGAACGCGAGGAAGTTGCCGTCCGGCGAGGGAGCCGGAGTGATGTTGAGGCCCTCGGTGGAGACCAGGACCGTGCGTGCGCCTGTGGCCAGATCGAGCCGGTGGATGTCCTGCTTGCTGCGCGACCGGTAGCTCGTGAAGATCAGGGCCCGCCGGTCCGGCGTCCAGTGGGGCATCAGGTTGATGAAGCCGTCGGCCGTGACCTGCCGGGGCCCGTAGCCGTCGTAGTCCATGATGTAGAGCTCGCGGCTGCCGCCCTGCTCGGAGACGAAGGCGATCTTAGTGCGCGCAATGCCCTGTTCGCCGGTGTACCGATAGACCAGCTCGTCGGCGAAGCGATGCGCCATGAGACGAAGGACGGCGGGCGAGCCGACGTAGCGCTTCCCGAGGGTGGCATCGCTGCTCGCCCCGTCGTAGACGTAGCCGTCCATGACCACGTCGGGCTCCCGCGGTGCCACCCTTCCCCAGACGAGCACGGTCACGCCCTTGTCTGCAGCTTGCTTGAGCAGGGACGGCTCCGGCTGGGCCGCGCCGTTTGGCTGGAGCCCGAGCGCCACGGCGTCCGTGACCGCGAAGACCAACGAGCGGCGGAGGTCCGCCTTCAGCACCTCCGCCACAAGATCGCCCGGCCGTTCCCTGGCCCCCCCGTCCAGGAACCACAGCACCCCAATCGGAATCTTCTGGAAGTCGGGCCGCGTCGCCTCCAGAAACACGTCGGACACGCTGCCCTCCACCGCCCAAGCGGCCCCGGCCGCAAGCGCCAGGCCTGCGACGATCAGCCACCGCTTCATCCTTTCCCCTCCTGCTCCCCAACCGTGAAGCTGAAGTGCGCGTCCAGGTACGGCTCCGTGAGGGACGACGGGAACGGCGGCAACGGGAGCGCGGCCTTGATCGCGCGGAGGCCCGCATCGTCGTAATAACCGTTCCCCGAGGTCCGCTCGATCTCGACCGCCGTGACGCTCCCCGTCCGGTGCAGGCGGAACCTGATGACCACCTGCAGCGGCTTCCCGGAAAGGTTCACCGGCGGCGCCGTCCACAGGGCGCTGATCTTGTTCTGGATCAGGGCCAGGTACTGGGACAGGGCGGAGTTCGTCCCGGCGACCTTGAGCGTCGTCTGCGGCCGCGTGACCAGCGGAGGCCGAGCAGCCACTGCGGACCGGGCCTGGGGCTCCGCTGGAGCCGGGCTTGGCCGGGTCTGGGCGGGCGGCGCGGCCTGCAACTGCTTGGTCACCTCTTCCAGCAGGGACGAGCGCGGGCGCACCGGCGCGGGCGTCAGCTTCATGGGCACAGGGACTGGCACGTCGGGAACCTGCGCCCTACTCAGCAGTGCCTGCACATCCTTCTCCAGCGGGGAGCTTTCCGGCTTACGGGCCGGAGCCTTCGCCATCGGCGAGGCAACGGGGGCGGCTTGCATCTCTTCGAGCTTCGGCGCAGCCGGCGCCTGGAGCCCCCGCAGCAGGTCCCCCAGGTCGTCAGACGGCACCTTGGTCGGCGGGACTTGTCCCGGTGCGGGCGCGGCCACCACCGGGGTCGCGATCGGGGCTCGCGGCTTTACCGCCACATGTGGCAGAAGCGCCACAGGGGGGGCCGGGCGCGCAGGTGGCTCCCTGCGGGCCGAAGATGCCCTCACCGGCGGAGCCGGAGCCAGGACCGCGGGAAGCGGCGTCGGTTTGGCGACCGGTGCGGGAGCAATCGGGCTCGGCGCCGCCTTGGCTGGCTGGGGGGACAGAGCCACCGGGGCCAGCTCCGGTGCTGGCGGCACGGTCGGCGCCAGGGCCGGGGCCGGCAGGGTGACCAGGGAGACCTGATAGGAGGCCAGGGACTCCTGCACCTTCGGGTTGATCCGGACCGACAGCGCGACAGCCAGCAGACCGAGGTGCAGCGCGAGCGACAGCGCTAGCATACGTGCGACCGGCCCGCGCGGCGCCTCGAAGCCCTCCTGCCAGTTGAAGAACGACTGGGCCGTCATGACTTTCTTGCGGGCGCGATCGGCGACGGCTCGGACACGCGCTCGGGGCCCGCCGGCTCCGTCACCATGCCGAGCTTCTCGATCCCGGCGCGCTTCACCCCGTCCATCACCTGAACGACCGCCCCGTAGGGCACGTCCCGGTCGGCGCGCAGGTAGACGGCGACGTCCGCATTGCGGAGCCTGGCCTCGCGCAGCCGCGCCTCCAGTTGCTCGATGCCGACCGGATCCTTGTCCAGGTACAGCTTCCGGTCCCGCTCGATCGTCAGAACAAGCCGCTCCTCGGGCTTGATCGTGTTGCTCGTCGAAGTAGGCAGCTTGATGTCCAGGCCGCGGTAGAGCATCGGGGCCGTGACCATGAAGATGATCAGCAGCACGAGCACGACATCCACGAGCGGGATCACGTTGATCTCGGCCAGGAAACGGCGGTGGCGGGCCTCGAACATCATGGGCGCACCTCCGCGGCCCTGGCCCGCAGGGCCAAGGCGCTCAGCAGCTCGGTCGTGAAGGCCTCCAGGCGGAAGGCCGCTTTCCGGATATGGCTGAGGAAGTAGTTGTAGGCGATCACGGCGGGGATGGCCGTGAACAGCCCCGCCGCGGTGGCCACGAGCGCCTCGGCCACGCCGGGCGCCACGGCACCGATGCTGGCCGTGCCCTGCACCCCGATCTCTTGGAACGCGTTGATGATCCCCATGACCGTCCCGAGCAGGCCGATGAACGGCGTCGTGTTTCCGGTGGTTGCCAGGAATGGGAGCAGGGCCTCTTGTTTAGCGATCTGTCCGTGCACAAGGTGTGCCGCAACCCGGTCCAAGTACTGCCGGTCAATGGTCGGCTGCTCGGACGGCGAATCGCCCAATCCTACCGGGAGGGCCGTCCGCAGGAGCCCGTTGTCCTCGGGTACCGCCCGCTCGAGCACCCCTAGGCACACCGCGGCCATCGGGCTGGCCGGGCAGCGCCGGGCATGTCGGCGGACTTCGTCGAGGTCCTGGTCGCGTCCGTAGGCGCTCAGAAACCGCCGGTCCTCCCGATCGCTGATCCGGAAGGCTCGCCATTTGTACAGAATAATCGCCCAGGAAGTGACCGAGAAGAGAAAGAGAATGAGAAGAACGACCTTGGAAACCGTCCCGAGTGAGTCGAAGAGGCCCGTGGGAGCCTGATGAAATGCCATTATGCTAGTCGTCCCCCTCCTTTCCAGATGTGCACCGCGGTCGCGCGAGCTTTGCTACCTACTTGCGCAGGGGAGCAATGGCGGGGCCGACGGGATTTGAACCCGCGACCTCCAGATTGACAATCTGGCGTCCTAAACCAGGCTGAACGACGGCCCCATAACAGGCAAGATAAAGCGTTCGGGATCAGCGCGTCCGGCTCGCCACGGCGGGCCGGGAAGAAGACACGATCACATGAATCAGAGAAAGACTGCGCTCTGCGCTCACAGAGGCACGACCGGGTCGGAGCCCCAACCGGAACCTGCGTCCGCGCCAACCGCGCCGCTGGTAGGCGGAACAGGGATCGAACCTGTGACCTCTGCCTTGTAAGGGCAGCGCTCTCCCCACTGAGCTATCCGCCCGAAACCCTTGCCTTCCAAAAGCTTGCACATCCTAACAAGTCCGCCTGTGCTTGTCAACCGCAGCGGCCGGGTCGTCACCCCGCCGACGATCACCGCATCGGACGGGAAAGCCGGTCGGCGGGGCGGCTCGCACGCTTTCGGGGAAACAGCCGCTCGTGGAGGCGCTTGAGGCGCTCCCGCTCGACGTACGTATAGATCTGCGTGGTCGAGATGCTCGCGTGCCCGAGCATCGCCTGCACCGCGCGCAAGTCGGCGCCGCGCTCCAGCAGGTGGGTCGCGAAGGAATGCCGGAGCATGTGCGGGGAGATGCGTCGCAGCACCCCGGCGCGGCGCGCCCGCGCGCGGAGCAGTTTCCAGAACCCCTGCCGGGTCAGCCGACGGCCGAGCCGCGTGACGAAGAGGCTGGAGGACGACCGGTGCCTGAGCAACCGCGGGCGCGCCTGGTCCAGGTACGTACGGAGCCTCGCCTTCGCCTCGTCCCCGATCGGCACGACCCGCTGTTTGCTCCCCTTCCCGACCGGCAACACGTAGCCGACCTCCAGATTCACCTGCGACAGCTCCAGCCCGACCAGCTCCGACACCCGAAGCCCGGTTGCGTAGAGCAGTTCCAGCATCGCCGCGTCGCGGACGTCCTCGGGGCGGGCGCCGGCGGGACTGTCGAGCAGCCGCGCGACCTCCGCCTGCGTGAGCGTCTTCGGCAGGCGCGACCACCGCCGCGGTGCGCTGAGCCCGTCCAGGGGATTCTCGCCGACCAATCCCTCCTGGCGGAGGAACCGGTAGAAGCCGCGCAAGGCCGCCAGGCACCGCGCGGTGGAGGTCGGCGAGAGCCGTGCCCGCCGCAAGTAGGCGAGGAGCCCGGGGGTCGCGGCGCGGGTGAGCGCGGCGGGGTCGTCCTGCCCGGTCGAGACCAGGTAGGCGCGCAGCTTGTCGAGGTCCCGCCGGTAGGCCTCGATGGTGTTCCGCGAGAGGCCGCCCGCGACGCGGAGGTCGGCGAGATACCGGTCCACCAGCGCGTCCAGGCGCGAGGGCTCGCGCGCCAGGCGGCGCGCCTCCTGCGGAGCTCGTGGCGGCGCATTCATGGCTCGGTTCGACTCGGGTCTCCTGCGTAGGGGTGCGAGGCGCGCAGGTCGCCGCCACTATAGCGGAGCGCGGTCCGGAACACAACCGCAGGGACGCAGGGGCTCGGCGCAACCTTGACACCTCTCGCCCCCCTTGCCTATAGTAGCCAAGATTTCATCGAGCGCCCGCGATGACGGGAGACCATGCCCAGCTCAACGTTACGACAGCGGCGTGTCCAGTCCACGTCCGCGTGGGCGCTGCTCGTCCTGCCCGCAATCCTCTTCGCGCCCTCTGAATCCTGGGCAGCGGCGACGCTCGCCGCCGCCCAACCATCCGAACGCGCCGAACGGGCTGAGCCGACGGCCCCGACCCAGTCGCCCCACCCTGCGGCTCCGACGCGCGCCATCGAGCAAGCCAAGGCCCTCCTCGACGCCCGTCAGCAGGACGCGGCGATCAGTCTGCTGAAAAAATTCCTGGAGGCCAATCCGCGGTCCGAGGACCTGGACGACGCCTATCTGCTCCTGGGAGCTGCGTTGAACGCCCGCAAAGACTACGCGGAGGCCGCCGCCGTCCTCAAGGCGCTGCTCACCGAATTCCCAGGCTCGGAACTGGCGCCCCGGGCGCGGGTGCAGCTCGGCCTCGCCCTGGCCAGCTCGGAGCGCTACGACGAGGCGCTCGCCGTGCTGGCTGAGGCTCGGACGGCGACGACGGAGCCGGCGCTGTTGCGGGAGATCCTGAAGACCATCGGCGACGTTCAGCTCAAGAAGGGCGAACCGCTCCGCGCGATCCAGGCCTGGAAAGAAGAGGCGCAGGGGGCGCCCACGGAGGAAGAGCCCACGATCCGCGACCGCATCCGCACCCTCGTCCAGCAGATGGACAAGAAGACTCTGGGGCATGTGCGGGACGCCTACCCGTCGGAGTATCCGGGCGATCTGGCCCTCATCCGCCTGATCGAGCTGCATCAGGCGCAGGGTGACGACTTCTTCGCGGAACGGCAGATCCGCCTGTTCCTGAACCGGTTCCCGTCGCATCCCTATGCGGCCACGGCCGCGGACCTGCTGCGGTCTTTCAAGGCCAGGGCTAAGGCGAGCCAGCACGTGCTCCTGGCTGTCCTGCCCCTTTCCGGCCGCCTGGCCCCCTACGGCATGGAGGCGCTCAACGGCATCCGGATCGCGCTCGACCGCACCAAGGACGTCCCTGGCATGCCCTCGATCGGGCTCGTCGTCAAGGACAGCGAAAGCGACCGGGCGTCCCTGCGGGCGGAGCTGGCGGACCTGCTCGCCGAATACCGGCCGCTCGCGGTCATCGGGCCGCTCCTCTCGCGCGAGCTCGCGTCGGTGGCGGGCCTGGCCGAGCAGGCGGAGGTCCCGTTCATCACGCCGGGCGCCACGCTCGCCGACGTGCGCCGGTATGGCACCTACCTGTTCAGCACGGCCGTGACGTTCCCCCTCCAGGCGGACCGTATGGCGGCCTACGCCATGAACGCGCTAGGCTATCGCCGCTTCTGCGTCCTCTACCCGGAGAGCGCCTACGGCCAGGAGCTCGCCCGCCTGTTCAGCCAGGAGGTCCGGCAACGAGGCGGCGAGATCATCGCGATGGAGTCCTACAAGGAGACGGACACGGACTTCGGGCCGCAGATCCGCCGGATCAAGGAGGTAGACCTCCGGAAGTACGGCACGGCCGAGACCACGACGACGAGCAAGGGGCTGCCTCGGGTGCTCTACCAACCGGGCTTCGACGCCGTGTTCGCCCCGGGCGACGCCCGGCAGATCGCCTTGATCGCCCCGCAGCTCCAGTTCTACGACATCAAGGTGCCGCTCCTGGGGAGCGTCGGCTGGAACACGCCGGACTTCCTGCGGATCGCCGACCGGTCGGTCGAGGGGAGCCTCTTCGTGGATGGGTTCTTCCTCGACAGCCCGTCTCCGCCGATCCGCGAGTTCGTGGACCGGTACCGGCAGCGCTACCGCGCGAACCCGACGCTCTTCTCTGCCCAGGCCTACGACGCGGCGCGGCTGGTGCTGGAGGCGATCCAGCGCGGCGCCACCTCAGGCCGGGCGATCCGGGACTCGTTCATGCGGGACGAGTGGCCGACGCTCGGCGGCCCCGCCCGGTTCGGACCGGACGGCGCGCTCCACCGGCGGCTCTTCGTGATTCAAGTCAGGCAGGGCCGGTTCATCCAAGCCGACTAGCGCGCGTGGATGACGGTGCTTCAACAAAGAGGATCGAGCCCATGACCCCACCGGCACGGCAACGAGTCCTGAGCGGCATGCGCCCCACCGGCCCCTTGCACCTGGGGCACTTGCTGGGGACACTCGACAACTGGGTGGCGCTACAGCGCGCCTACGACTGCTACTTCTGCGTCGCCGACTGGCACGCTCTGACCACCAGTTACGAGGATACGGGCCGGATCAAGGACTACACGCGCACGGTGCTGACCGACTGGCTGGCCGCGGGCCTCGATCCGAACCGATCCACGATTTTCATCCAGTCGCACGTCCCGGAGCACGCCGTCCTGCATCTCCTGCTCTCCATGATCGTCCCCATTCCCTGGCTCGAGCGGAACCCGACCTATAAAGAGATGCAGGAGCAGCTCAAGGAGAAGGACCTGCACACGTATGGCTTCCTGGGCTACCCGGTGCTGCAAGCAGCCGACATTTTCCTTTATAAGGCCGAGTTCGTGCCCGTAGGCAGGGACCAGTTGCCGCACCTGGAGCTGACGCGCGAGATCGCGCGCCGGTTCAACAGCCTCTATCGGCCGGTGTTCCCAGAGCCCAAAGAGTTGCTCACCGAGTTCGCCAAGGTGGCGGGCACGGACGGACGAAAAATGAGCAAGAGCTACGGCAACACGATTGACCTGTCTGACCCGGAGCCGATGGTCCGGCAGAAACTCAAGACGATGGTCACGGACCCAGCGCGCGTCCGGCGGACGGACCCGGGCAACCCTGACGTCTGCCCGGTCTACGATTTCCATAAGATCTTCTCCACCCCGCAAGTCCTCGCGCAGGTGGACCGCGAGTGCCGGACCGCCGCGATCGGCTGCATCGACTGTAAGAAGCTCGTGGCGGACCGGATGGTGGAACGGCTGACGCCGATCTGGGAGGCGCGGGCGGCGCTCGAGGCGAAGCCCGGCCGGATCGAGGAGATCGTTGCGGAGGGAGACCAGCGCGCGACGGCCATGGCGCGGGAGACGCTGGAAGAGGTCAAGGAGGCGATGAAGATCGGGGCCGGGCTGGGATGGACGGGATGAGCCTGCTCAGGCTCATCCCGTCCATCCCAGCCCTTGAAGGAGCGCCTGGGGAGCAACGGCCGGAGCGCAACGCGGCCCCGCCCGAGGCCGCTCCAACAGCGAACCGGCCTATGTCACTCTGACGGAAAAAGGTTTGAGGGGGTTAAACAGAAGCCATCGGGGCTTCGATGGGGATGAGCCGCTTGTGGATGGGATCAACTCCAAGGGCAAGCGTTTCGAGTATGGTCGCGCCCAAGAGCACGAGCGAGCCCGGCCTGCTGCACAAGATTGTTGCGGTCTCAACACCGTTGCTCGCGATATCGGCCTTAGCCACGGGCACGACGTCCCTTGTGCCATCGGCGTAATAGACGGCCCGCGACCCCGACGGAACAATCCTGATCCGGCCAACCAAGTCTGACGGAACCTGCGTGAACATGGCCCCAGTGTCTACCAGCCCCTCTAGCTCAAGCTGCTGGGCTGGCCGGACCGGATGCCGGACACGAATTTGACGGAGAAGGTGCCCATAGCGACCTTGATTGTATTCTCCCCCTTGCCGCTGTCAAAAGCTTCCTGGCTGGACTCGTCCTCTGTAAGGGTATAAGAACTACGCATTCCAGCCTTTCACCCGATGAGGCAAGCCATGCCACGACTTGCTCCTGTCTTGTTGCTTCTTGCCCTTCCCCTCGCCATTCCCCTGCCCGCCCACGCCGACACCAAGGTCCTGACCGCCGAAGCGACCTACACGATGGGCGAAGGCGAGACCATGACCTTCGCCGAGGCCATGGCACTCCAGAAGGCCAGGTAGATCGCCCTGGAACAGGCCAGCACCTACCTTAAGTTACACGAAGGTCCAGCACTACCAGCTCACCGCCGACGAGATCCAAACCATCGCTGGCGGCATCCTGCAAGTCGAGGTCTTGGAGCAGAACCGCGAGCTGGTCGGCGACGGCGTGAAGTTCTTCGTGAAGATCAAGGCGACGGTCATGACCGACAAGGTGGCCGAACTCGCCGAGCGGATCAAAGGGAAGACCTTTCAGAGGAATACAAGAAGTTGCAGGAGGACACCAGTCTGAGTAAAGAAGGCTCTTCAAGAAATCGTGTGGGTAACTGACTGCGGTTGCGCTATGCTCGGGGCCCCGAAAGGAGGCGCCGAGCGATGTGGGACTTCGAACGCTCTCAAGCCGTGCTGGGGCTGCAGGCCCCGTGGACCGTGGCGAACGTCGAGCTGGATGTGACGGGGCAGCAGGTGACCGTCACCGTCGAGGCCGGCCCGGGGCCCTCTCCCTGCAGGCGAACCTCCCCCGCGTGAGCGGTCCGACCCATGGGGTCAAGCAGATCGCGGTGCCTTGGGCGGAGCCCGGCCGTCAGTTCCCCGCCTGGTTCGAGCGCCTGGCCATTGACTTGCTCCAGGCGTGCTCGGTCAAGGGGGGCGGCGGGGCTGCCGCGCATCACGTGGGATGAGGCCTGGGGCATCAAGAAGCGCGCCGTCGCTCGGGGGCTGAGCCGCTGAGCTTTGACCTAAAGATTGCGGAAGCCCCCGGCTCTTTGCCACAAAGACAATGCGCTCGGACGTTGTCGCGCGCTTCCCCTTCCGACGGGTTGACTTCTGTTCTTCGCCTGGGTACTATGCAACCCTCTTCGCCGGTCGGACAGGCGCCCGGCTTTTTTCTCACGGAGCATCACGCGCACATGGCGATTCGCATCGGGATCAATGGCTTCGGCCGGATCGGCCGGAACGTCTTTCGGGCCGCGCTCGGCGACCCAGACCTCGACTTCGTCGCGATCAACGACCTCACCGACGCCAAGACGCTCGCGTACCTCTTAAAATACGACTCGGTGCACGGCACCCTCCACGCCGATGTCCGCGCGCAGGAGGATGCTCTCGTCGTCAACGGGAAGACGATCAAGATCCTGGCCCGGAAGGACCCCAAGGAGCTCCCCTGGAAGGACCTCGGCGTGGAGCTGGTGATCGAGTCCACGGGCCGGTTCACGGACCGCGAAGGGGCGAGCCGCCACCTCTCGGCCGGCGCCGCGCGCGTGATCGTCACCGCGCCGGCCAAAGACCCGGACGTCACGATCGTGCTCGGCGTGAACGAGCAGAGCTACGACCCGCGCGCGCATACCATCATCTCCAACGCCTCCTGCACGACGAACTGCCTGGCGCCGGTCGCCAAGGTGCTCCTGGAGCACTTCGGCATCAAGCACGGATTGATGACCACGATCCATGCCTACACGAACGACCAGCAGCTTCTCGACCTGCCCCACAAGGACCTGCGCCGGGCCCGGGCGGCGGCGCTCTCGATGGTGCCGACGACCACCGGGGCCGCGAAGGCCCTGCACCTGGTGCTCCCGCAGCTCAAGGGCAAGCTGGACGGCATGGCCATCCGCGTGCCGACGCCGAACGTGTCGCTGGTGGACCTCACGGTCGAGGCCGAGCGGGACGCGGACGCCGCGGCGGTCAACGCCGCTTTCCGCCAGGCGGCGGAGGGCCCGCTGAAGGGGATTCTGCAGTACTCCGAGGAGCCGATCGTCTCCGTGGACCGGAACGGCGATCCCCACTCCGCCACCGTGGACGCGCCGCTGACCACGGTGCAGGACAAGCGCCTCATCAAGGTCATCGCCTGGTACGACAACGAGTGGGGCTACTCGTGCCGGGTGCGCGATCTCGTCAAGTTTCTCGTGTCGAAAGCGTAACGGAAGCAGCTTGATAGCCCCGCGGCGGTCGTCCGCTGGTGTCGCCGGACACGTGCCCGGGTGGAAGGCCGCGGACTTATGAACAACTATATCCGCAAGCGGACGATCGAGGACCTCCAGCTCTACAACAAGCGCGTGATCATCCGGGCAGACTTCAACGTCCCGCTCGACGACGCGAACCAGATCACGGACGATACGCGCATCCGTTCGACCCTACCCACGATCAACCGGGCCGTGGACGAGGGCGCCAAGGTCATCCTCTGCTCCCACCTCGGGCGCCCGAAAGGCCAGCCGAACCCCAAGCTCAGCCTCGCCCCAGTCGCCCGGCGGCTGCGGCGCCTCCTGGGGAAGGAAGTCGTCTTCGCACCGGACTGCATCGGGCCGGAGGTGGAGGCACTCGTTGCTCAGATGAAGCCGGGCGACGTGCTGCTGCTCGAGAACCTCCGCTTCCATCCCGAGGAGGAGCGGAACGACGAGACCTTCGCCCAAGCGCTCGCCTCGCTCGGGGATGTCTACATCAACGACGCGTTCGGGGCGGCTCACCGGGCCCACGCCTCCATCGTTGGCATCACCAAATACATCAAGGAGGCGGCGGCCGGGTACCTCCTCAAGAAGGAGATCGAGTACCTGCAGAACGCGGTGGCCGACCCCATGCGGCCCTTCGTGGCGATCCTCGGCGGCGCCAAGGTCTCCGGCAAGATTGACATCATCGAGAACCTGGGCAAGCGCGTGGACAAGGTCATCATCGGCGGGGGCATGGCCTTTACGTTCATCAAAGCCATGGGGCTGGAGATCGGCAACTCGCTCGTCGAGGACGACATGCTGGATTTCGCGCGCGGCGTCCAGGCGCACGCCTTCTCCCGCGGCGTGAAGTTCTACCTGCCCGTGGACTGCGTGGTCGCGCACAGTCTGGAGCCGGGCGCGGAGACGAAGATCGTCCCGATCCAAGAGATCCCGAAGGGCTGGTACGGGCTGGACATCGGCCCGGCGTCCGTCAAGCTCTTCAGCGAGGCGGTGCAGAACGCGAAGACCATTCTCTGGAACGGCCCGATGGGCATGTTCGAGGTGGACGCCTACTCGCGCGGGACGTTCGCGCTGGCGCACGCGGTCGCGAACGCCTACGCGCTGACCATCGTCGGCGGCGGCGATACGGCGCTGGCCGTACACCGCGCCGGCGAGTCGGAGAGTATGTCCTTCATCTCGACGGGCGGTGGCGCAGCGCTGGAGCTCCTCGAAGGCAAGGAATTGCCCGGCCTCGCGGCGCTGCCGGACCTGGCCGCCTGATTGAGCTTACCCACCCCGACGCCAGCCCTTCCCCGGAGGAGCCCGTGCGCCGGCGCCTGATCGTAGGCAACTGGAAAATGAACAAGCCGCCGTCAGAGGCGGCGGCGTTCGTGCGCCAGCTCGTCGAGCTGGTCCCTGCGAGGCTCTCGGTCGAGGTCGTCCTCGCGCCGCCGTTCACCGCGCTGCAGGCCGTCCGCGACGCCCTGCCCGCCAGCTCACCGTTCCAGCTCGGTGCGCAGAACCTCTTCTGGGAGGACCGGGGCGCTTACACCGGCGAGGTCTCGGCGCCGATGCTCGCAGACCTTGGCTGCCAGTACGTGATCCTGGGGCACTCCGAACGGCGGCGACATTTCGGCGAGACCGACGCGGGCATCAACAAGAAGGTCCGGGCCGCCCTGCGCCACGGGCTGCGGCCCATCCTGTGCGTCGGGGAATCGCTGGCCGACCGGGAGAACGATCGGATGGAGTGGGTCGTGACGACGCAGCTCACGCAGGGGCTCGCCGACCTGAGCAAGGATGAGGTCCGGACGGTGACCCTGGCCTACGAACCGGTCTGGGCGATCGGGACGGGCCGGGCCGCGACCCCCGAGCAGGCCGATGCCGTGCACCGGCTGGCGCGCAACCTGTTGGCGGAAACCTGGGGAGCCGAGGCCGGCGACACGGTGCGGATCCTCTACGGCGGGAGCGTGAGCCCGGAGAATATCGGCGGGTTCCTGGCCTCCTTCCATGTGGACGGCGCGCTGGTCGGGGGGGCTTGTCTGGACGCCCGGGCCTTTGCTAGAATCATCGCCGTTTCGCAGCCGGCGGCCCGCTAACCTGATCGGAGATCCGGATGTACACCCTCGCAGTCGTGATCCACATCATCGTCTGCTTTCTGATGATCGCCGCCATCCTACTCCAGGCAGGCAAGGGGGCCGAGATCGGCGCTGCCTTCGGGGGCTCCAGCCAGACGGTCTTCGGCAGCCGCGGACCCGGCACCTTCCTGAGCAAGGTGACGGTCGCCGCCGCCATCATTTTCATGCTCACGTCCCTGGGCCTGGCCGTCCTCTCGAAGGAGCGCACCTACTCTTCGACCGTCATTGACTTAAACAAGAAGGAGTCCTCCTCAGCTCCCGCCGCCCAGCACGACCCCGCCACGCACGAATCGTCCCGGCCCCCATCCGGCGAGCCGCAGCCGTCCCCCGCAAAGCCGTAACGAGAAGCTGAGGCCAAGGTCTTCAGACGCGCGTCAACCAAGCGGCGTGGGCAGGATCTTCGCCGCGGACGATCTGGAAGAAGGCCCTCTGCAACTCCGTCGTCACGGGGCCGGGCGCACCCGTCCCGACCGTGCGGCCGTCAATCTCGCGCACCGGCGTGACCTCCGCGGCAGTGCCGGTCAGGAACACTTCGTCGGCCACATACAACGCGTCGCGGGTGAAACGCTCCTCGACCACCGGGATGTTCCGCTCCCGGGCAAGCTCGATGACGGAGTTCCGGGTCACCCCTTCGAGGATGGAGGTGAGCGGCGTGGTGAGGAGCCTGCCACGGCGGACGAGAAAAATGTTCTCGCCCGTGCCTTCTGCGACATAGCCGTCCGGATCGAGCAGAATCCCCTCGTCGTAGCCGTCCGCCTTGGCCTCCTGCTTGGCCAGGATGGAGTTCACGTAATAGCCGGAGACTTTCGCACGGGTCATCGTGACGTTCACGTGGTGGCGCGCGAAGGATGACACCCGGGCCCGGATCCCCGTGGTCAGCGCCTCTTCGCCGAGATAGGTGCCCCAGCGCCACGCGGCGATCGCGACCCGGATCGGATTGGCGCCCGGATACAGCCCCATCGCGCCGTAACCGATGTACACGAGCGGCCGGATGTAGCAGGCGTCGAGCCGATTTACGCGCACGGTCTCGATGATCGCGTCGGTGATCTGCTTCTTGTCGAAGGGGATCTTGAGGTTCGTGATGTGGGCGGATTCGAACAGGCGGTCCACGTGCTCAGGGAGACGAAAGATCGCACTCCCGATCTTCCCCTTGTAGCAGCGGATCCCTTCGAAGGCGGCGAGCCCGTAGTGGAGCGAATGGGTGAGAACGTGGACGGTCGCTTCCTCCCACTTGACGAAGGAGCCGTCCATCCAGATCTTCTCGCTCGGCTGGAGCATCGTGGTCCCGCGCCGGCCACTATAGCAGCGGCTTCGAAGGATCGTCAAGCAACTGCGGGCGGGATCGCCGGGCGCCGCCCTGCGACACGACCGGGCGCGACGTTCACTTCGCGCCGCTCTTCACGGGCACACCAAGCACGCACCAGATGCGCCGCGTCTGGGACTTCTGTTCGGTGGCAGCTTCCCCGCTGAAGAAGCTCACATGCCAGGCCACGATCTCGTCCTTCTCCGAGGGCGTCGCCGACCAGTACACGGCGGACCGAATGTTGGTGAACGGATGGCCCTGGGGCAGCGCAGGGTCTCGCTGGTCCGGGTCCACCAGCGTTTTCAGCTCCTCGACCGTCGGCGCGCGCCAGCCCTTCTGGCCGCCGATCGTCTTGCCGGCGCAGCGCGCGATCGCCGCGCCCCACACCTCGTGCGCCGCGTCCGGCTCCCGTTCCCAGACGAGCCCGGTGCGATTGTCCTTGACCGCGGCGCCGTCGAAGACGAGGGTGAAGCGCTCCTCCGCAGCCAGGGCGGCATTCCCCAAGAACACGGACAGGCTGAGAACGAGGACCACGGTGTCGCGCATGGTTGGGTTCCTCCGGTACAGCGGGTGAAGAGAACCGTATGGTAGAGCCGCTGGCGCCGCCGCTGCAACTCTCGCGTCGGAGCCTCCAGCCGGCAGGCCGTCGGCGCAGGGCCGCGCGCTTGACAGCCCGGACAGGGCCGTGATACATAAGCCCGCTCTCTTCAAGGAGGCCCCATGTACGCGATCGTCGAGACCGGGGGCAAGCAGTATCGGGTCGTGCCCGGTCAGGTGCTCAAGGTCGAGAAACTCCCCGGCGAAGTCGGCGGGATGGTCGAGCTGACCCGCGTCCTGCTCGTATCAGGGCAAGACGGCGTCGTGATCGGACGCCCCCAGGTCGAGCGCGCGCGCGTCACCGCGGAGATCGTGGCTCAGGGCCGCGCCCGGTCCATGATGATCTTCAAGAAGAAGCGGCGGAAGAACTACCGGCGGACCAAGGGCCACCGGCAGCCTTTTACGCAAATCCGCATCACCGACATCGTCACGGCGTAAGCAGCGAGGGACAGCAGCCATGGCATCCAAAAAAGGTGGCGGGTCGTCACGGAACGGGCGGGACAGCAATCCCCAGTACCTCGGCGTGAAGGCCTACGGCGGCGAGCGCGTCAAGGCAGGCGCCATCATCGTCCGGCAACGCGGGACCAAGTTCCATCCCGGCTTCAACGTCGGCCTGGGCCGCGATCACACCCTGTTCGCCCGGATTTCCGGCGTGGTCAAGTTCGAAGGCGGCGACGCCCGGCCGAGGGTCAGCGTCTATCCCCCCCAGCAGACTTCCTGAGGCGGGCCTCCCGGCCCCTGCATCCTCCCTTCACCGTTCGGCCCGCAGGGCTCTGAGGCGCGGTTCGCTCAGCACGCGGTCGAGTGCAGCGGTGAGCCAATCCGCGTCCCCCTTCGTGAAGCACATGGGCGGCTTGATCTTGAGGACGTTGTGCGCGAGGCCGTCGGTGCCCACCAGGACGCCGTAGTCCTTGAGCCGCTCGGCCACGTAGGCCGCTTCTCTGCCCGCCGGTTCCCGCATCTCCCGATCCCGGACCAGTTCCACGCCCAGGAACAGTCCCGTGCCGCGAACGTCCCCGATCCACGGGTGCCGCGCCATCAGGCAGCGGAGCGCATCGGTCAGATAGGCGCCGACCGCGAGCGCGTGCCGCTGCAGTCCCTCCCGCTCGATCACATCCAACACCGCCAGGCCGACCGCGCAAGACACCGGATTGCCGCCGAACGTGTTGAAGTACTCCATCCCCTGATGGAAGGAGGCGGCAATCTCCGGAGTCGTCACGACGGCGCCGATCGGATGGCCGTTCCCCATCGGCTTGCCCATCGTCACGATGTCCGGTACGACGCCCTGGGTCTCAAAGCCCCAGAAATGCGTGCCGACCCGGCCGAACCCGACCTGCACCTCGTCGGCGATGCAGACCCCGCCCGCCTCCCGCACGAATCGGAACGCCGCCGCCAGGTAGCCTGGCGGCGGGACGATCTGCCCGCCGCAGCTCGGCAGAGACTCACACAGGAAGGCTGCCACCCGCCGGCCGGCGCGTCCGATGCGCCTGACAGCCTCCCCCACGTGCGACGCGTACCGGGGGCCGGCGTCCCGCGCCTCGCGGTAAGGCCCGCGGTAGCAGTCCGGCAGGGGCACCGTCTGGACATGCGGCGCGGCGCCGTCCCCCCCCGGTCCCGCAAACTTGTAGTGGCTGAGGGCCACGAGCGTCCCCGTGTTGCCGTGGTAGCCCCCTTCCACGACGATGTAGTCCGTCCCCTTCGTGTGGGCCCGTGCCAGGCGCAGGGCCAGCTCGTTCGCCTCGCTGCCGGAACAGACGAAGTAGCAGACTCGCAGTGGCGCCGGCAGGGTCGCGACCAGGCGCTCCGCGTACTCGACGAGCAAATCGTGCACATACCGGGTGTTCGTGTTGAGCCGAGCCATCTGCCGGCGCGCCGCCTCGACGACGGCGGGATGGCCGTGGCCGACGTGGGCTACGTTGTTGGTCGCGTCCAAGTACCGACGGCCCAGATGGTCATAGAGGTACTGTCTCGCTCCCTGCACAAGCATCACGGGCCGCTCGTAGGAGACGCGCAGGTTGGGCCCCAGGAACCGCCGGCGCGCCTCCAGGACGGCGTCGGGGCTCCGGCCACGCGGCGCCGCGACGACGTCGGGGATCTGCGCGATCAGGTTTGGATTGGGACAGAGGTTCAGCCAGAGCGCGCGGTCCCGCTCCGCGCAGACGCCGGGAAACGTCCCAGCGTGGTCCAGCAGGTCGGTGATCAGTTGAACGTGCAAGTGCGGCGGCCAGCCTCCGTTCACGGCGGAGTTGCCGACTCTCCCGATGCGAGCTCCCTTCGCGACGGCCTGGCCGGCACGTAGGCCATCCAGGGACTCGCGGTCCAGGTGCCCGTAGAGCGTGAAGAATTCGAGCCCGGGCTCCGGCTCGTGCCGGAGGATGACGGTCGGGCCATAGTCCCCCGGTGCGCTGTTATTGCGAAAGCTGTGCACCGTGCCCGCCAGCGGCGCGAGAATCGGCGCACCCGGCGCCAGGTTGAGGTCGAGCCCCAGGTGCACCGTCCGCCATTCCTCCACCTCGGTCCCAGGGGGCTGGTAGTCCTCTCCCAAGTAGATCAGGCGCGGCTCGTCGTAGCGCCCGATGCCCAACCCGCCGCCGGCCTCCTGGACCCGCCGGTCAAGGGCGGCCCGCATGGCCTTCGGATCGGCCGGGTCGGGCACATCAAGAAGGTCGGTGCCGCTGGGGGCCAGATCAAAGGGTACCGGCTTCTGCCGCCGCACGTCCGGCTCGGTCAGCGGCCCGATGGCTTCCCGGTGCATCTCCAGCCAGCGCACGACCGCTCCAGTCCTCGGGCAGGGCGAGAGCCCGCAGGCGCGGCGGAGCGCGTAGTGGAGCAGGCGCGGGCTGATCCCGGCAAGCCGGACCAGAGCCGCCCAGGCCGGTCCCTCGGACACGGTTAGGTAGGGGTTGTCGGGACGGCGCTGCCGGCCGACCGCCGACAGGGCCACGCTCACGCAGAGCCGCATGGGGATCAGGGCGGGCAGCAGCTCCATCTCCGCTTCGGACAGGGGGTTGACGCGATGGTAGCCACCGACCACCTGGGCGGCGGCGAACACGGGGTCGGTCTTCCCGAGCAGCGCGTAGGCGGCGCAGACGGCCACCTCGAAGAGCAGGCAGGACTCAATCAGGTCCCCGAAGTCCAGCAACCCGGTCGCTTCGCCGCCCGCGCGATCGAGCCCGGTGACCAGCACGTTGTAGTCGTTCCCGTCGTGATGAATGACGCTGGTCCGCAGGCCGGACAGCGCCGGCTCGACCGCTTCGACGAACCGTCGGTGGAACCGCTCGACGAGGGCGCGCCGGTCGGGATCGGCGAGGTGCGCCAGGTTGGCGGCGACCACCGAGCCGGCCCGCCTGAGATCCCACGGGATCTCCCGCTTGAGCGCCGGGTGGGAAAAGCTGGCCAGGCCCAGGTCCAGCCGTCCGAACAGCGCGCCCACGCTTCGCAACAGTCCGGGGCTGTGCGGAGCAACCTCCACGAGCAGGTGGCCGGGCACGTAGGTCAGCACGCGGACGAAGTGGCTCGTGCCGGAGGGGCCGGCCACCGTGATGATTGGCTCGCCGGCCGGGGTCTCCCGCACACGCGGGCACCGCACGGCGGGCACGTGGCGGGCCACGTGCTCGAGCGCCGCGTTCTGCGCCTCGAGCACCGCGCGGGATTCCGCCGCGTTGGCGATCTTGAGGACGTACTCGGGCCCGGCGGCTGTCTCGAGCAGAAAGTTCTGGTCCCGCTCGCTCGGCAGCGGCTGCGCCCGAGCTGCGATCCCATACCGGTCTCGGGCGATCGCGACCGCGTCGGCAACGGTCAGTTGCGGCGTGGGATCAACCATCGTGGTCACGGCGCCAGGCTTCTCCCGGAGTGCGATCATCTCCCAAAGCGGCGGGCCTTCGCAAGGGGTGCGGGTCAAGACGCCGGCTGCAGGCCCCTGCGCCGGCCGCAGGCCCCTGCGCCGGCCGCAGGCCCCTGCGCCGGCCGCAGGCCCATTTGCCATCCCAGCAGGTGAAAGTTATACTGTCGCCCCACGGTGAGGAACCCCAGGGCGGTTCCAACCTGGCAAGCTGCGAGCGGGACGATGCTCTTCGTTGACGAGGTCCGGATCTTCGTGAAGGCGGGCGACGGCGGGAGTGGGGTGTGTTCATTCCGGCGGGAGAAGTACGTGCCGCGCGGCGGCCCGGACGGGGGCGACGGCGGAAACGGCGGAAGCGTCGTCCTGGTCGCCTCGCACCGGCTCACGACGCTGCTGGACCTGCGCTATCAGCAGCACTACCAGGCCAAGTCCGGCGCGCCCGGAGAGGGGAGCAACCGCCATGGCAAGACGGCGCCCGACGTGGTGATCCCCGTCCCCGTCGGCACGATCGTCCGCGACGACGAGACCGGGGAAGTCCTCGCCGACCTGACCGAGGACGGTCAGTCCTGTGTCGTGGCCCGCGGTGGGCGCGGTGGGCGCGGGAACGCCCACTTTGCCACGCCGACGAACCGCGTCCCGACGCGCGTCGAGCCCGGCACGCCCGGCGAGGAGCGCTGGCTCCGGCTGGAGCTGAAGCTGCTCGCTGACGTGGGGCTCGTCGGCTTGCCGAACGCCGGCAAGTCCACGCTGATCGCGGCCGTCTCGGCCGCCCGGCCCAAGATCGCAGACTACCCCTTCACGACACTCACGCCGAACCTCGGGGTGGTCTCCTGGGCCGAGGACCGGAGCTTCGTCGTCGCGGATATCCCGGGGGTGATCGAGGGCGCGCACGAAGGCAAGGGGCTGGGGCTCCAGTTCCTCCGGCACATCGAGCGGACCTCCTTCCTGCTCATCTTGGTGGACGTCTCGGAATGGGCCGCCGCGGATCCCGTGGCGAGCCTCGAGACCCTGCGGAAGGAGCTGGCCGCGTACGACGCCGCGCTGGCCGAGAAGCCCTTCGCGGTCGTGGGCACGAAGCTGGACATTGCCGATCCGGCCCGGTTGGAGAAGCTCCGGTCGTACTGCAAGCGGAAGCGGCTCCAGTGCTTCGCGGTCTCGGCGGCCGCGCGCCAGGGGCTGGACGAGCTGATCAGGTTCACCGGCCAGCAGGTTGACGCCTTGAGGGCGCCGTGCGCGACCAGATCCTGAGCCAGGTCAAGCGGCTGGTCGTCAAGATCGGGAGCAGCCTGGTGGCTTCCCGCGACGCCGGGCTGCGGCCGGACCGCATCGAACGCCTCGCCGAGGACATCACCGCGCTCAAGCGGGAGGGGCGCGCCGTCCTGATCGTGTCCTCGGGCGCGATCGTCTCTGGAATCAAGAAGCTGGGGCTCCCGAACTACCCCAAGAGCCTGCCGGTCAAGCAGGCAGCCGCGGCCGTCGGCCAGAGCCGCCTCATGTGGGCCTATGAGAAGGCCTTCGAGCGGCTTCACCAGCAGGTCGCGCAGATTCTGCTGACGCATCAGGACCTCGCCGACCGCCGCCGGTTCTTAAACGCCCGCCACACGCTGACCGCGCTGCTAGACTTCGGCGTGATCCCGGTCATCAACGAGAACGACACGGTCGCCGTGGACGAGATCCGGTTTGGCGACAACGACCAGCTCGCGGCGGAGGTCGCCCATCTCGTGGACGCCGACCTCCTGGTGATCCTGTCCGACGTGGAGGGGCTCTACACGGAGGATCCCCGGAAGAACCCGCAGGCCGCCCTGGTCCCACTGGTAGCCGACATCACCGAGGAGGTCGAGGACCAGGCCGGCACCGCGAGCAGCTTCGAGGGAACCGGCGGGATGGCGAGCAAGATCAAGGCCGCCAAGAAGCTCGCCGCGTTCGGCGTGCCGACGCTCATCGTCAACGGCCAGCGGCCGGGCCTCCTGCCCGCAGTCTTCGGGGGGACCGAGGCCGGGACGCTCATCTTGCCCAAGTCCCGCCGGTTCAGCAGCCGCAAGCACTGGATCGCCTACACCTTGCGGCCGAAGGGCACGCTGACGCTGGACGACGGCGCGGTGGAGGCGCTGAGCCAGCGCGGCAAGAGCCTGTTGGCTTCGGGCATCGTCGCGGTGGCGGGCGTCTTCGGCCCCGGCGACGCGGTGAGCTGTGCCGACCGGCACGGGAAGGAGTTCGCCAAGGGGCTCGTGAACTTCTCCTCGGAAACCCTGAGCCGGATCAAGGGCCTCAAGACCGCCGAGATCAGGAAAGCGATCGGCCAGCAGGAGTATGACGAGGTGATCCATCGGGACAACCTGGTGATTTTATAGCGGGCCGCGAAGAGCGAATGGTCAAGAGCTCCGAGGTCCTTGTTCGGTCTGCAGGCGGCTCACGGCTCGCTGTGAGCTGCTCGCTGTGATCTATGCGTATCGGCCTCTTCGGTGGCACCTTCAATCCCATTCACCGGTGCCACCTGCGCGTCGCCGCCGAGACCCGCGACCGGCTCAAGCTCGATCAGGTCCTCTTTATTCCCTCCGGTGATCCTCCCCACAAGCCGGCCGGCGACCTGGCCCCGGTCCGGCACCGGGTCGAAATGGTGCGGCTCGCGATCGCCGGGGAGCCGTCTCTGGCGCTCTCCGAGATCGAAGCCCGACAGACGATGAAGTCCTACTCGATCGCCACCGTCCAGACGCTCCGGCAGACGTTGCCCGCGGACAGTCAGCTCTTCTTCATCGTGGGGCTCGATGCCTTTCTCGAGTTTCCAACCTGGCGGGAGGCCGCCCGGCTGCGCGAACTCTGCCATTTCGCGGTGATCTCCCGGCCCGGCTCCCTGTTCCGGTCCCTGGCCGGCCTAGCGCTGCTCCCGCCGCTGGACCCGGCCGCGCTCGCCGCCCTAGACGCCGGAACGCGCGACCGGCTCGACCTCCCACTCACGCCCGAGACCAGCCTCACCCTGCTCCGGCTCCCCCCCTGTGAGCAGTCGGCTTCGGAGATCAGGAGCCGGGTGAAACGCGGGCTCAGCATCTCATCCCTGTTGCCGGCCTCGGTGGAATCCTATATAATTCGACACAACTTATATCAGGAGGGAACCGATCGTACCGGACTCTAAGGCGAAAGCCCTCACCATCGCCGCCGCGACCCTCGAGAAGAAGGCCGATGACGTCCTGGTGCTGCATGTTGCCAAGCTGACCTCCGTCGCCGACTATCTGGTCCTGTGCTCCGGGGAGTCCGAGCGTCAGGTGCGAGCGATCGCGGAGCACGTGGACAGCACGCTGTCCCGACGACGCATCCCTCCGCTGAGCATCGAGGGTCTCACCTCCGCTCAATGGATCTTGATGGATTTCGGGGACGTGATCGTTCACGTGTTCAAGTCCGACGTGCGCGAGCATTACGCGCTGGAGAAGCTGTGGGCCGACGCGAGACGGGTGCGCCTGCCGATCCAGGGGCCGCCCCCGGCGCCCGCCCCCGTGCGCACGCCCGTGCGCCGGTCCGCCCGCTCGCGGAATCAGGGGTAGCCGATGCTCCGGTTCATCATCACCTTGTTCCTGATCATCGGAGCCAGCTTCATCTACGTCTACTTCCATGAGCTCAACCCCGAGACAATCACCTTCCGCACCAGCCCCACGACCGCCTTCGAGATCGGCACCGTCTCGCTCATCCTGCTCTCCATAGCGGCGGGGGCGCTGGCGGTGACCCTGCTGGTAGGCGTGCGCGAGACCAAGCACTTCATCCTGAACTGGCGCAGCGCCCGGCTCCGCCGGCGCGAGGAGCGGGTAGAGGCCCTCTACCGCGAGGGCACCCACGCCTACCTCTCAAAGCGCACGGCCGAGGCCATCGGCCTGTTCCAAAAGGCGCTCGCGCTCGACCCCAACCACATTGACTCGCTCCTGTGGCTGGGGAACATCTACCGCTCGGAACACAACTACCAGGAGGCCATCCGCCTGCACCGCACCGCGCGCAGCCTCGACGAGCGCAACGTCGAGGTCCTGCTCGCTCTGGCGAAGGATCTCGAGGGCGCGAAGCGGTTCGAGGAGGCCCTGCAGACGCTCCAGGAGATCCTGCGGCTGGACCAGGGCAACCTCACCGTGCTGCTCCGCAAGCGCGACCTGTACATCCGGCTGGAGAAATGGGCGGACGCCCTCGACATCCAGCATCGGCTCATGAAGGTCAAGCTCTCCGAGCCGGACCAGCGCGCCGAGACCCAGATGCTTGTAGGGATCCTGTACGAAGTCGGGCGCCAGTTCCTGGAGCGCGGCCACCCCGACAAGGCACGCCCCTACTTCCGCGGAGCCATCAAGCGCGACAAGAACTTCCTCCCCGCCTACATCGGCCTCGGCGAAATCCTGATCCACGAGGGCAAGACCAAGAACGCGGCGGAGATCCTGGAGAAGGTGTACAAGAAGACGGGGAACATCATTATCCTCCATCGCCTGGAGGAGCTATGCCTGGAGATGGGGGAGCCAGGCGAGATCATCCGGATCTACCAGGAGGCCCTCCAGCGCGATCCGCACAACGCCGTGCTGAAGTTCTACCTGGGCAAGCTCTACTACCGGCTCGAGATGATCGACGACGCCTTCGACCTCCTCCAGACGCTGGAGGGCCCCCAGGACCAGATGGCCGACTACCACAAGATCATGGCAAACCTGTACTTGCGGAAGCAGCAGATGGAGGAGGCCGTCCGGGAGCTCAAGAAGGCGCTCGGGTTCAACAAGCGCGTGGTCGTGCCCTACGTCTGCAGCGCCTGCCAGGCAGAGGCGGCGGGTTGGTCTGGGCGCTGCCACCGCTGTGGCCGCTGGAACACCTTGGTCGCACTGCCGTGGGTGGACACCGCCCGGCCAGAGGCCCACCGAGACGAGCCGGTGGCGACGCCGTCCGTCCCCTACCATGGCCTGGCCTCGCCCTTCGAAACGGTCTGACCAGTCCTTCACACGGAGACAACGCCATGCCTGACTTTCAGGGATTCGCCGACAAAGCGCTGCGCGACGAGGTCTTGACGCACGGCGAGTGCCGCGCCGTGCTGAACGCCCCCGACGAGCGCCTGCTGGAGTTGCTGGACGCAGCGTTCAAGGTGCGGGCGCGCTACTTCGGCCGCAAGGTGCGGCTCCAGATGCTGCTGAACGCCAAGAGCGGCGCCTGCCAGGAGGACTGCCACTACTGCTCGCAGTCCGCCGTGTCCACCGCGGAGATCGAGCGGTACGGGTTGCTGCCGAAGGAGCGGATGATCGAAGGGGCTCGCCGGGCGGCCGCCGCGAAGGCGCAGCGGTACTGTATCGTCATTAGCGGGCGGAGCCCGCTGGACCGCGAGGTCACCGAGATCGGCGAGGCGGTCCGCGCGATCAAGCGCGAGATTCCGATCCAGGTCTGCTGCTCGCTGGGCCTGCTCGACGAGGACCAGGCCCGCCGGCTCAAAGCGGCCGGCGTGGACCGCATCAACCACAACCTGAACACGAGCGAAGCCTACCACGGCGAGATCTGCACGACCCACACGTTCGGCGACCGGCTACGGACGATTCAGCACGCGCGGGCGGCCGGGCTGGAGATCTGCTCGGGAGGGATCATCGGCATGGGCGAACGCGACGAGGACGTCATCGATCTCGCTCTGGCGCTCCGAGAGGTGCAGCCGCACTCTATCCCGCTCAACGCCTTGCATCCGGTGCCGGGCACACCGCTGGCGCACTGCCGGCAGCTCACCCCGCAGCGCTGCCTCAAGGTCTTGTGCCTGTTCCGGTTCCTGCACCCGCGGACGGAGATCCGGGTGGCCGGCGGCCGGGAGTACAACCTCCGCTCGCTCCAGCCCCTCGCGCTCTACCCGGCCGACTCGCTCTTCGTCGGCGGCTACCTCACCACGCCGGGGCAACCCGCTCCGGAGGTGTGGCAGATGATCACGGATCTGGGGTTTGAACTCGAGGTGGAGTACAAGCAGCCAGTGGGGAACTGACACGTTTCGTTTCGAGACCCATCCTGGCCCACCACGGTTGGTCTTCCGGCCTATTCCCATGGGTACGCTCACCGACCCGCTGTCGAGCGGCCGGCCCTTCCTGATGCTCGACGATGGTGATTCTTTCTGACGCCGGTCCGTCCAACGCGCCGGTTCAGCGGCGGGCCGCGCAGCGGACCGTCAGGTTCATCCTGTTGTTGGACGGCTCTTCAGCTTCACATCCGCGTCCTGGAATAGGCGATGGCACGCGCTACAAGACTCTCTGCGAAATTCGCAAAGCGTAATTCCCGGCACGGTTCTGAGAATGCTCCATTCCGGCCGGCCTCGCTCGGAGACAGGATGAGACTGGCCGCGTCGTAGAGTCGCTCGCGCACCATCTTTGTGAGGAGGATCTCGTATCGCTTTGCGTACGAGGCATCGCGGAACTCATCAAACACGGGGAAGTGGGGCTGCGCCACGGCGATCGGGCGCATGGAGCCGGGGGCCTCCTCCAAGAGCATCATGTAGCCGAGCCATGGCCGTGGTGAGCCCTGGAAGGCACCCTCGCGGAAGGCGGCCCAGAAGTCGGTTGCGTTTCCAAGCGCCTCTTCGGTTCGGTTGTTGTAGTTGTTACCGAACGAAGGTCCTACCTGTGCCTTGAACTCCACGGTGGCGAGCAGGCGACCGTCCACGACAACGACAAGATCCCACTGCTTCTCTGCTCGGTAGTAGCCCGGCAGTTCAACCCGGCGGCGCCTGTGGACAGCGGTGTCGCTGACTCCAGCCTCCACAATCAGCTTTCGGATGAGATCGGCAAATCCGTCGAGGTGTGCCCCGCCTGTAACAGCGCTCCGCGCCCCTCGGTCCCGTTCTCCGGTCTTGCGACCCTGAGCCTTCGCCTGCCGTTCCCGGGTGCGCCAAAAGTGGCGAACGGCTCGCTGGATTTCCTGGACCAGATGATCATGGGTCCGCGCCATCGCTCACCGCTAGCGCTTATGGGTTTCCACGACGACGGAAGAGAAGAGTCCCGTGCTCTCATGCCTGATGCGTCGTTCAGCTAGATCAAAGTAATGTTCGTCCACCTCGCAACCAATGCTGTGGCGACCGCAACGCGCAGCCGCAGCGTTCGTGGTCCCTGTCCCCATAAAGGGGTCGAGCACTGTGTCACCCACGAAGCTGAACATCCGGATCAGCCGCTCGGCCAGCTCCATGGGATAGGGGGCGGGGTGCTCGCGCGTGGAAGCACCGGTCAATCCCGTCCAGATCTGCTGAAACCAGCGCTGGTAGTTCTCCATCGAGATCACGCTCAACACGCGCACGGAAACTGAAGGCTTGCGGTAGCCACCGGGCTTGCGCTGCATCAGGATAAATTCAATGTCGTTTTTGATAACAGCGTTTGGCTCGTAGGGCTTTCCGAGGAATCCCGCTGATCCGTTCTCGACCTCGTAGGCGGCGTTCGCGATCTTGTGCCAGATGATCGGCGCCAGGTTATCAAAGCCGATCCGTCTACAGTGCTCCTGGATGGACGCATGAAGAGGAACCACAGTATGCCGACCGTCGTTCTTCCGACGGGAGAGGCAAACGTCGCCGACCACGCAGATCAAACGGCCGCCAGGGACAAGGGCATCGAAACAGTGCTTCCACACCCGGTCGAGTTCGCGCAGGAATGTCTCGTAATCCGCGATCTCGCCGAGCTGTCCCGCGGAGTGGCGGTATCGCTTGAGGGTCCAGTAAGGAGGCGACGTGAGGACGAGGTGAACAGACCGTGGCGAGAGGTCTAACATTCTGGAATCGCACAGATAGAGCGCATGCCGTGTGGGAAGCGACCGAACGGCGTTGTCGATGAGGCTCAGCAGGCGGTGGTTCTTCGCAATAGCCGGAATGGCAGTCTGTGGGTCATGAAGCGACCGTAGCTCCTCGGGAACCCACCGGTCGAGGTCAGAACTGGAGTTCTCACGGTCGGTCGCGCGAACCCGGCTCATGGTCGTTACCGATGCCCCCGTTTCACCTGCCGTCCAACGCAAAGCTCAGCCGTCGCTGGAAGCCATCGGCCTGAAGCGCTGAGTTAGGCAGAAATAGTCTGCACAATCAGCGGCAGCCTGCTGAGTGTAAGCTGCTTCAGCTCGACCTTTCGGCTAGCATTGTCGATGTCGATACCCACAAGATGTCCTTCGGCATCGTAATCAAGAACAATGCCTTCAGAAATCTCCCGGCTTTCGACGCTTGGCCGCTCAGAAAGGTCAATATACAGCGAGTCGGTATCGGGATAATAATTGAGCTTCATGGTTTGAACCCTCTGTCTGGAAAAGCGTTGTGAATCGTCACCTTGTCTTCGAGGGTGATAACCCTCAATATCCGTCCCTCCAGTTCCTCGATGTGGCCCCAAAACCGGTACCGGTTCTTTTCCTGATGTTCACTTCTTATCGGGTTGTCTAGAACCCGAATGCACCACTCCCTCTTTAGGTACGGACGCTTCCGCAAAACTTCCTTCTCGAAATAGTCGGTAAACTTGTATCGGGCCATCAATCACACAATAGGGCTTTCTCATGCCACTGGCCAGCTTCTGCCTAACGCTCCGGATAACCTGCGGGTCGCGAAGCGGACCGGCAGGTTCATCCTGTTGTTAGACCGCATCATTCCTTCGGGATGAGGAAGTACACAGGTCGAATGGGTAGCAATCGTCGTTGCACTTCGGGGATCCGGTCGTAGTGCTCCACCCAGAGATCGAAGAGTCGTTTCAGATCGACGAGCATGATGCGTCGCTTCTCCTGGCGCCGCGTCTCGTCTTCCGCCTCGCGTGTAAATCCTCCGGTGGAGATGAAAAGCCCCACGTCTCCCTCCCCAAGGAGCGCGAGCAGCGACCGCACGTCGTTGATTGTCGTCCTGTCGCTCCGCCGCTTGACCTGAACCTTGATCCGAGGCCCCTGAATGCCGAGGGGGTCTGTGTGGGCAATGACGTCGATGCCCTTATCGGGGCCCGGGGGTGAAACCCACGCCACGTGGTAGCCCATTGCCCGAAGAAGGCCCGCGACGAGTTCCTGGAAATCGTACGCGTTCATCTGTTCCAAGTGTTCCTCGATCTCGGTCCACGCTGCTTCTTCCGCTTCTTCGAGGGTCGTCGCGGCGTCCGGTGAGCCTTCGTCCACAGGGGTCCCGGGTTCCTGAGTCTGCTCGGCCACCCACTCGCGGTACAGCCTTCCTGCTTCCTTCATGAACTGTTCCGGGTCCACAAACTGCTCGTACGCTCCGCGACCTGCATCTGTGAGTGTCCACAGGCCCTTGTTCTTCACCAACCATCCGGCCTTGACCGGGCCGATCGTGGAAAAGCGCACGATTTTCTCGTAGCGGCGAACGTCTGGGCGCCGCGGGTATGTGGTCTTCTCGAACTCGGTTGGCGGGACGGTCTCAACGAGTTTCTCGAGCACGACTTTCGCCGGTAGGCCCTCTGGGTGAGCCAAGAGCAGCTTGAACACACCCCGCACTAACTCTCCGCTTCGACGACGCGTTATCTCTGCCAAGTTCAGCCTCTCTTCGGTGGCACCGTGAACTGCGGCCTAACTATAGATTATGTGGTTCTGTATAAGACCCCGGATGGGTCCGACGGCAGTATAAGCCCCCGTCGGGTTCCCCGCAATAGAGCTGCGCAAACTAGCCTATGAGATATGGCTTTTCCTCGGCGGAGCCTTATCCGTGGGAATCTTATCGGGTTCCGCATAAGACCCCTGGTCAGTTCTGGCCGAGATGGTTCGAATGTCATAGCCGTCCTCAAGCACGTGTGTGGCAAATAAGTGGCGGAACGTGTGGCAGGTGGCGTGCGTGGCGATCCCCGCCTTGCGGACGGCGTCCTTGCCAGCACGCTGGACGGCGGACTCATGGATGTGATGGCGTCCCTGTTCGCCGGTCTGGTGATTCACCCACCGGTGTGCGGCGGGGAACACGTATTACCAGCGCCAGTCGGCCGCGGCGCTTGGGTCCTTGCGGGCCAGGGTCTCCGGCAGGGACGCGCGGCCCCATCCTTCCTGCAGGTCGCGCTCGTGCATGGCCCGGACCCGTTTCAGATGCGCCTGCAGCGGCCCTTTGACGACCTGGGGCAGCAGCGCGCACCGTGATCTGGTTGGCATCGAAGTCCACTTCCTGACTGCGTAGGCGCAAGCACTCCATGAGGCGAAGGCCTGCGCCGTCCATCAGGCCCGCCATAAGCCGATACTCGCCCTGCAACTCGCCGATCACGGCCCAAACCTCCTCTCTGGACATCACCACCGGAAGCCGACGGGGCTTGCGAGCACGGATTAAGCCTTCGAGGGGTCCAATCCCCCGGCCGAGCACGTGCCGGGAGAGGAACAGGATCGCACTCAGTGCCTGCGTTTGCGAGGAGGCACTCACCCGTTCCTTCCGGGCGAGGTGGCTGAGGAAGCCGTTGCAGTCCGCTTCAGCCACCTCCCCTGGAGGACGTGCACGATGACGGGAGAACCGCCTAGCCCAATGGCCGTAGGCGTGCTCGGTCCGACGGCTGGATGTCGAGAGCGCAAGGCGTCGCGCAAGCGGCTCGCCGACAAAGAGAGCCAGCCAATGACTGAGAGGCGAGTTCCGCAGGCCCTATTCATACCTCAACCCGTCCACGACCGGCTGTCGTGCGGCCCACCGCGCCGGGACGTAGCCGGCAACCAGCGCCGCGACCAGCGCCAGCGCAACAGCCTCGAGCAGCAACCCCGGGGGCAGCAGGAACTGGATCGTCCAACCGAACGACTGCTTGTTGATCACCTTGATCAGCAGCACGGACAGCGCCAGTCCCCCGACGATGCCCAGCAGCGCGCCCAATAAGCCCAGATAGCAGGCTTCCCACAGGATAAGCCGGCGGAGCTGCACCTGGCTGGCCCCCACCGCCCGCAGCGTCGCCAGCTCGCGTCGCCGCTCGAGCACGGAGGTCAGCAGCGTGTTGACGATCCCGAGCAGCGCGATCGCCACCGCAATGACCTCCAGGGCGTAGGTGACGGTGAAGGTCCGATCGAAGATCGCGAGGATCTCCCGCTTCAGGTCGGCGTTGCCAATGACGACCAAGTGCCCCTGCCGGCCGACCCGCGTTTCGACGTCCCGCCGGACCGCTGCCGGATCAGCCTCCGGATCGAGGTACACGGCCAGGACCGTCGCCGTCTCGTCTTGCCAGTACTCCCGATAGAGGCTCCGATCCATCACGACCTTGCCGCCGTCGGTAGCGTAGTCATAGAAGACGCCGACGACCGGAAACCGGCGCTCGCCAGAAGGGGTCATGAGGGCTAGCGTCTCCCCGGGCGCGGTGCCGAGCGCGTCGGCCAGGACCTCGGAGACGATCACGCCCCGTTCCTCGACCGTGCGGCGAAGCAGGGCCCGCGACTCCCCCGAGACGAAGAGGTAGCGGCTGCGCTCCGCATGGAGCCGGAGATCGCGGGCGACCAGCGAGGCCGGCCGGCCGGCTAGCTCGATCGAGAGCTGCCGGTAGGCATCCACGGCCGCCACGCCGGGCACGGCGGCCACGACCTCCCGCCATTCCAGAGGAAGGCGTTTGGCGAGCATGCCCGATTCCTCCCCCTGCAGCCAAGAGGGCGCGGCGACGATCAGGTCCGCAAGGATCGTCTGGTTGATCCATTCCTTGACCGTGTGACGGAAGCTCTGGATCATGATGCCCACACCGACCATGATCGCAACGCCGACCATGAGGGCCGAGATCGTCACGGCGTTCCGGCCCGGCGCGCGGGCGACCTGGTCAGCGGCAATGAGCCCGAGCATGTTCCCGTCCCCGCGCTGGCGGAACGGCCCACGATCCAGGCGAAGCAGAGTCCCCCAGCCCCGCACCAACGCAGGCGCGAGCAGCGAGAGACTAACCAGCAGGCAGAACGTCGCGGCGTAGCCGAAGAGCGGGAGCCCGTGGACGGGGCCGGGCAAGGCGAGCAGCCCCGCCGCGACGAGCCCCGCGCCGCCGGTCCAGGCCAGCGCCGAGCCCCGCCGCCCCTGTACCGCTTCGTATTCCCCCGGAGCCAGTGCACGCGCCGGAAGGGTCCGGCTGGCTTCCAGGCTCGGGCTCATCGCCCCCAGCATGGATACGAGCACGCCCATCGCGACGCCCTCGCCGAGCAGGCCCGATGGCAGCTCGGCTAGCCCGCCGGTCCCCACCGTCACCGATACGTAGAGCTCCGAGACGGTCCGGCTCACCAGCACGACGAGGCCCCGGGCCAGAACCACGCCGAGCGCCGTGCCCGCCAGCCCGCCGATCGCCCCCATCCACGCGGCTTCCGTCAGGAACAGCGCGGTCACGGCTCCGCGAGGCATCCCCAGGGCGCGCAGGATCCCGATCTCGGTCCGGCGCTGCACCACGGCGAAGGCAACCGTGTTGTAGACGAGCAACACCCCCACCAGCAACGCGACCGCGCTCAACGTGACCAGGTTGAGCTGGAAGGCCCGGAGCATCCGCTCGACCTGCTCGTTGCGCTCGGCCGGCCGGCGGACCACTAACGGCGGGGGCAACGCCGCCTGCAGTTCGCGGGCCACCTCGGCGACCGATCGGCCGGGCTCCGTCACGAGGTCCACCCGGTCTAGCCGGCCAAACAGGCCGAACTGCGCCTGTGCCGCGGCGATGTCCATGACCGCCAGGCTGCCCCAGGCCGAAGGCCCGGCGGCCTCGGGCTCGACGATCCCGCGAACCACCAAGCGGTGCGCGGAGGGTCCGGCCAGCACCGCCAGCTCGTCCCCGACGGAGAGCCCCCAGTCCTCGGCCAGCCGCCGGCCCACGAACACCGTATCGGGTTCGAGCAGCAGTTCGAACTCGGGCTCCGCCCCCTGCGGGTCTTGGATCCGCACCCCCTTGAGGTCCCGCACTTCCAGCAGATCGAGACCCACCACCAGGAGAGGTTGGCCCGCGTGTGGCCCCGACGCGACAGTCGTTCCCTGCTGGAGGACCGGAGTGGCGGAGAGGACCGCTGGGTGCTTGAGCAAGTCCGCGATGACCAGTTCGTCCAGCCCCAGGTCCCCCGCGGAGACCTGGAGGGTCGCCCGGCCGGCTATGGCCAGGACACTGTCCTCGAACGCCCGCAGGACCTCCACATTCGCGGTCCGGATGGCCACGGAGACCGAGACGCCCAGAGCGATGCCCAGCACCGTCAGGCCGGTGCGGACGGGCCGCTCCAAAATGTGGCGGTAGCTCAGAATGCTCAAGGCCCCGATCATGGGCTTCCCGGTCGAGTTAAATTATTCGTAGTGAAAACCACGAATTTGGTATTTACAGGCACGAAGGATTCTGTTAGATTAAACCATAACAGTGCATCCAGAAGCTGGGGGAGTACCAGTGCCTAGGCAATCAGCAAGGAAGAAAATGCGCAAGGCTCGTCCGGCAGTGCGGTCCAACGCGACCCGCGCCCTGACGCCGCGCCAGAAGGAAATTCTGCGCCTCGTGGCCCAGGGGCTGACGAACCGGGAAATCGCCGACCATCTGGACATCAGCGTGCGGACGGTCGAGGTGCACCGGTTCAATCTCATGCGGCGGCTCAGGGTACGCAATGTGGCGCAGCTCCTGCGCCAGGCTCTCCAGTTGCGTCTCCTGCCGAGGAACTTCGCGACCCGCTAGCCCGGATTAGAGCTCCTTCAGCCGGCCCCGGCAAGCCGCGACGGAAGGATAGCCCTTTTTGTCCAGGAGGGCGGCCAGCTCGTTCTCCAGCCGCTCGAACAGGCCCAGCCCCTGCTCGACGAGCGCCGTGCCCACCTGCACCGCGGAGGCGCCGCAGAGCAGGTGCTCGAACGCGTCCCGCCCGCTGCCCACCCCGCCCGTCCCGATGATAGGCAGCCTTCCTTGAAACCGTTTCCAGAACGCCCGGACATTCGCCAAGGCCACCGGTTTAATGAGTGGCCCGCCGAGGCCCCCCAACCCGCCCTTTGGCTTGATCACGACGCATTCGCGCTCCGGGTCCACGACCAGGCCGTTCCCAACGGAATTGATGAGCGAGAGGAAGTCTGCGCCGGACCGCTCCACCACCCCGGCCATGACGTCCTGGTGCGCCGGGTCAAAGTAGGGCGGTAGCTTGACGCCCATCGGAACGGTGAGGACCTTCCGCACCCGTTGGAGCAGCCGCTCCGACGCCTCCGCGTCGTAGCCGATCTGGGGCTTGCCGGGGATGTTCGGGCAGGAGAGGTTCACCTCGACCAGGTCCGGCCGGCTCTCGTTGATCGTTTCGGCGATCAGAACGAAATCGTCCTCGCAGAAGCCGGCGACACTCGCGATGACCGGTTTGCCGAACGTGCGCAGCTCCGGAATGAGCCGGGCGTAGGCCCGATAGCCGAGGTTCGGCAATCCCATCGAGTTGATGGAGCCCAGGTCGAACCCGAAATAGCGCGGTTCGGGGTTGCCACTCCGGGGCTCCACCGTCATGGACTTGGTCACGATGGCGCCCGAGCGGGACCGGCCCAGCGCCTCCAGCTCCTCGCGTGTCACGCAAAGGGCGCCGGCGGCGTTCATGAAACAGCTCGGAAACCGGACCCCGGCGATCGTGGTTGAGAGGTCAATCCGGGGACGGGTTGTCACGGGCGAGGCTCCCCCAGTTCACGATCGAGCTGGCCGTCCCGGATGCGGATGAGGTGATCGGCCGCCTGCGCAGCAGCCGGGCTGTGGGTGGCGAGCAAGATCGTCTGTCCGGTGCGCTCGGGCAGGGACCGCAGCAACGCGACGATTTCCTCGCCGGTCTTGCTGTCCAAATTCCCGGTCGGCTCATCGGCCAGGATGAGCCGCGGGTTATGCGCCAGCGCCCGCGCGATCGCCACCCGCTGCTGCTCGCCGCCCGACAGCTCGCTGGGTCGGTGTCGCTCCCGGTGACGCATGCCAACCGTCTCCAGGCACGCGGCGACCCGGTCGCGGACGGCCCGTCCCATCTCCCCCTTGAGCAGCAGCGGCAGTGCTACATTTTCGGCCGCGGTCAGGCCCGGGACGAGGTGAAAGGCCTGGAACACCATTCCGATCAGCTCCCTGCGTGCACGCGTCCAGTCCGCATCGGTGAAGTCCCCGGTCGAGCGGCCATCGAGGTAAATGGTGCCTGTGGTCGGCAGGTCGAGCCCGGCCACCAGATTGAGCAGGGTGCTCTTCCCGCACCCGCTGGGCCCCATGAGCGCGCAAAACCGCCCCTGAGGAATCTCCAGGCTGATGTCCCGGAGGGCCGCCACCCGCGCCGCCCCCCGCACATATTCCTTGGAGACATGCACCAATCTGACCACACTCCGTCCGCCTCCCCGTAAGTCGCCCAGCCGGCCGCGCCTCCCCTATACCACAAGCGAGGAGGCGCCACAAGGACGGGCCAGTGCGTCGTCCCATCAGGGGCGGCGCACCGAACAGGTGGCGCGGCGGGCTATCCCAGCTTACCCTTGACAGCAGCAGTTCGATTTCTTACAAGGGCTGGACGAGGGAAGCGCGCCTTGGCCGACGCGTGCGCGTAGTCGCTGTGCGGGGGCGACTGGAGGGCGGGCATGGGGCTCCTGGCGACACTGGTCCGGCGAGCGCTGGATGTGGTCCTCCCAGTCGAGTGCGTCGGCTGCGGGACGATCCTGTCCGATGCACCGACGCCGTTCTTTTGCCAGCCTTGCTGGTCGGGCGTCGAGCCGCTCCGTGGCCCGGGCTGTCCTCGCTGCGGCCGCCCGTTCCCCTCGCCGGTTGCCCTGACCTACAGCCCCGCCCATCTGTGCGGACCCTGTCGGACGAGCCGGCCGGCGTTCACGCAGGCACAGTCCCTCTACGCCTACGCACCGCCCTTGCGGGAAGCTCTTCACCTGCTCAAGTATCACCGCAAGGTGGCGCTGGCGGACGCGCTAGGCGATCTGATGCGTGCGGCCTTCGTCCCGCCGCTGGACCTGGACGTCATCGTCCCCGTCCCGCTGCATGCGGCGCGGCTCAGGGAGCGGGAGTTCAACCAGTCGCTGCTGCTGGCCGACCGACTCAACCGGCGCCTGGGGCTCCCGCTCTCGTACCGGAACCTGATCCGCCTCCGCGAGACGCCGCCGCAGACGGAGCTAAGCCGGTCGGCCCGCCGGAAGAACCTCCGGCGCGCCTTCGCTGTGCAGCAGCCGGAGGAGCTGGCGGGCAAACGGGTCCTCCTGGTCGACGACGTCATGACAACCGGGACGACGGTGAACGAGTGCGCCAAGGCTCTGCGGAAGGCGGGAGCGGGCGACGTGTTCGTCGTCACGCTCGCGCGCACGCTTTGAACAAGCCATCAGCGGTCAGTCATCAGCCTCCAGCTTCCGGTTTCTCAGGGCTCGTAGTTCTGACTCCGGGGCCGACTGCTGAGAGCTGAAAGCTGAAGGCCAGACTCATGGAGTGCAACAATGCCGATCTACGAATACCGATGTCGTGACTGCGGGAAACGCAGCGCGTTGCTCATCCTCAGCCTCAGCAACCCAGGCACACCGTCCTGCAAGCACTGCCAGAGCCCGAACCTCGAACGGCTCCTTTCCCGCTTTGCGGCGCCGAAGTCCGAAGAAGCGCGGCTGGAGACGCTGGCCGATCCTGGCTCTTACGGCGACCTGGACGAGAACGATCCGAAGAGCATGGCCCGATTCATGAAAAAGATGGGGAAGGAACTGGGCGACGACCTTGGGGAGGATTTCGAGGACGAGCTGGACGCTGCCCTTGAGGAAGAGACCGGCGAGTCGGCGGAATCGGACCCCATTGACGTAGATTGACCTGCATTGGCAGGTACAGTTGAGCCTGTTGCTCAAACCCATGATTGAACCCTTTGGTCACCAGAAATTGTATTGTGCTCCCATCTGGGCCACTCGCTGCCGAGCCCGCGAGGGAGCGTGGCCGTCGAAAGGGTCATCCCCTCGTCTTCTTTCCACTTCCCCGGCCAAGCCGTCGCGGCTCGCTGCCTCTGCGCCGACCGGTCCAGGCCGCCTTCCCGCTCCGCCAGAGCTTCAACAAATTATGCGTCGCGCAGAGCAGTTTCCATTCGCCGTCACAGGCTTGGCGGCCCCGGCGCATGAAGCGATCACAGCCACGGGTGCTCTTGATCTGGCCGAATACCGGCTCCACCGTCTGGCCGCGCTTCGTGTACAGACGGCGTCCGCGCTTCGTCAGCAGTGTGCGCTCCATGCGGTCGCGGGCTGTCAGCCCCTTCGGACAGCGGCCGCGTGGCGGTGGCTGCTCCCGCAGCGCCTGGCGCTGTTTCCAATCTTGGTTCGGCGCGATCAGCAACTCAGGTCCGGCGGGATCGGCCTCCGTCAGGTTGGCCTCGCTGCAATAGCCGGCATCCGCCAGGGCGGTCCCGAGGGGCTGCGGGTGCTCGATGGCCTGCAGATTTTCCTGCGCCTCGGTCAGCATCGGATGCAGTTGGCGGATATCGTTCGCCTCCTGCGTGACGGCGGCCGCGACGATGATCTGGGCCTCCGTCACGACCGCTTGGGCATTGTAGCCTTGCACGTACCCGGCCGGTGTCTTCATGATGCGGCTCTCTGGGTCCGTCACGTTCGCCTTGGCCGTGGCATCCGCTGCCGCTTCGGCCGCCTTCGGCTTGCGGCCCCGCTTCTTCTGCCCGGTGGCGGCTTCCTCGGCCTGGCGGGCCTCAAGCTTGGCCTGCTGCTGGGCGGTCGCCTCGGCCGCCGCTTGCGTCAACCGTGCCTGGCACGCCTGCAACCGGGCCAGTCGGCTCCGCCGATCCCGCAACGCCTCCGGCAGTTCGTCGCCCCGCTGCTCCGGTCCGTACAGCCGATCCTCGGCGGCATCGGTGGCCTGAGCCTCGGTCAGCATCCGCGTCACCTCCGCCGCAATCGTCTCGGCGGTCCGATTCGCTGCCAGCGCCGCGTCGGCCTTGATCTTCGTGCCATCCAGGGCCACCACCCCGACCTTCACCAACCCCGCCGCCGCACACAGCGTCAGCACCTGCGTAAACAGGGCGGCCAACGCGGCCTCATGGGTCTGCCGGAATCGGGCGATCGTGGTGTGATCGGGCCGCTGATTGGCCGCGAGCACCCGAAAGGCCACATCCCGCTCGCACAGCCGTTCGATCCGGCGGCTGGAGCGCTCGCCCAGACAGTAGGCATACAGCAGCAGCGCCACCATCATGGCCGGCTCGTAGGCCGCTTGGCCCCAGCCATCGGCTCGGTACGCCCGCTCGATCTTCCTCAGATCCATCTGGGCCACCGCATCCAGGATGAACCAGGCCAGATCGCCCTCCGGCAGCCAATCCTGCAACGCCGGCGGCATCAGAAACAGTTGCTCACGATCACATGGCAGAAAGTTATAGCCCATGGCACCCTCCCTTCGGTCATGACGAGGGAAGAGAGTATACATAGAATTGCCTAGGTGTCAAGGGGTTTGTGCAACAGGCTCAGTTGCTTGACAATTCCAGGGAATCGCTCTAGCATCCCCCGTGATAGCCGGGGTCCAGGCCAGATCGGCGTTGTGATGGCTCATGCCCGCCACATCTTCGAAGGACGAGCTCATGACGGCCGCGGAGACGTGCCGGTACCTCAAGATTGCGCCGCGTACGCTCTACCGGTACATCCAGGAGCGCCGCATGCCCGCCTTCAAGCTCGGGAAGGAATGGCGGTTCGTGCGCTCGGACCTAGAGCAGTGGCTCCGGCGCCGGAGCGCCGCGGCCCGCCGGCGGCGATAACCAGGAGGCGCCTCCATGTTTGCAGGGGAATATCTGTGCAAATTGGATGAGAAGGGCCGGTTCATCGTGCCCTCGCCGATGCGCGAGCGGATCGAGGCCGAGGGCAACGGCGTCGTCTTCCTGAAAGGCCCCGAGCAGTCGCTCTGGGTCTATTCCGTCCAGGAGTGGGGGAGGGTTCTCGACCGGACCCGCGCCAGGCTCGACGAGGACCAGAGCCGGCAGTTCATGCACCACTTCGTCGCCGAAGCCGGCACCTCCGACGTGGACAAGGCGGGCCGCATCCTGATCCCCACCCGGCTCCGGAAGCAGATCCCGGTGGACGACGACCAGGAGATCGTGCTGGTCGGACTCTACACGCGCATGGAGATCTGGAACCCGGCCGAGTGGCGGCGGTACTTGGCGAAGACGGAAGACCAGTTCGAGCAGAACCTCGGCAAGATTGTGAACCTACTGTAGCCGACTCCGTGGCCAAGCGCGCGCAGTCAACGGCCCCGCGCCTCAAAGCCGTCGTCCTCCGCTCAACCTCCTATCGGACCTCGGCGACACCCTTCCCCGCGGCGCCGGTCGTCCCCCTGGGCAAGGCCCACTCCTGGCTCCTGCCGCCGTTCCATCGCACAGGCGGCCGCCGGCGGGCCGCGCGTGCGGTCTTGGCCGTCCGGGCCGAGGCCGCAGTCTTCACCGACCGGCTGGCGTTGACCCTGCCCGTGCCGCCCAGCATCAACCACCAGTACGCCACGGTGAACGGTCGCCGGGTTCTCTCGGCCCAGGGCCGCTCATACAAGGCGCTCGTCGCACAGGAGGTCCTCGCCGCCCTAGCCCGATCTGTACACCGCCGGACGTTGCTGCGCCGGCTTGGCGACGCCGACCTCGCGCTTGCCATCCACTTCCATTTTGCGTCGCCGCTCCGCCGGGACGTGGACGGCGGCCTCAAGATCGCCCAGGACGCCCTCTGTGAAGCCCTCGGCCTGAACGACAACCGGATCGTCGAGATCCACCTCTACAAACATCGCGACCCCGCCCGTCCGCGGATCGAGGTCACGCTCGGCCCGACGGCAGCTCTCTCGCGCCCCTAATCGGCCCACCCGTAGCAGGCTGTCCTGTCAGGCCTGAGATACCCCATTCTTCTGCGGCGCTCGTTTCTGTGGTCCGTGCCGTAGTGACCCGGCAATATACGCCCGATAGACGTGGTGATAATCCCCTATGGCAACGTGAGGTGCCGCAATGGCGAGCAAGATCGATGACCACCATCGAGCCTCCACCTTCCCAGAAAAGCGCCCTTGCCAAATGATCCACAAACTCGTCGAGGCGCTGGCGCCCTTCCTGAAGTTGCGGCGGGCGCTGGCGACGAGACGTCTATGAGTTCTTTCACTCGCTAGTTGACAACCGCCAAGACATCGGAAACCATTCTTAACCCTGATCCGAAAATAATCGCTGATGCCTGCACCAGCTCCAGCGGGTCCTGTCATGGCGATCACCCCCGTCGTCCTCGCTCCACCCATCCCCCCGTGGGGGGCGCTACACGATCGGCGCACAGCCGCTCTTTTGTGCACTGGGTCGGCGCGAGTCTCTGTGCGGTTCGCCCCTTCCGCTGCGGGCGACGGGAGACCCGCTCGCCACGCCACCCGCTCTGTCTTACGCAGTTCCGCGTGCCAAATATTTTCGGATCAGGGTTAATGAGCTATGTCCGCCACCACATCGAGAACTGACCGATCAGATTCGGCCTCGCGGGATAGGAAGCAAGGGACTGACCACTGGCTCCGGAACGGGAAAAGGCAGGTGCTTGTGAACATGGCCATTGGCTTGATGACCAGTGCCCGTCGGTGTGGAAAGATCGTCGCCGTGACAGAGCGACCAGCCAGACGTTTGCCGACGAAATAGTGCCGGGTGATGCTCTATACTTCCTGTAAAAGTGAGTTGAGCAGAAACAAAAATGGCGTAAGATGCCTCCGGCGTTTACCAACCCGGGGCCGAGGCCCCAAGCTGAAAGGAGGACTGACGCCATGCGAAAGCGGGGACCACCGAGCGAGCACCTGAAGCCAGCCCTCACGACCGTGTTGGAGCAAGGCAGCAAGAGCGCGGAGCATCCGTTGGATGAACTCATCAAATTGGGCGCCCGGTACGTGTGGCCAGTGGCCTCCGAGCAAGAAGTGACGGAGTGGTTGGGCCGCGCCCATGACCAGCGGGGCGCCCGGCGGCGGCGCGGCTGGCGGAATGGCGACGAGCCCAAGGGGCTCAAGACCCCGCTGGGGCTGCTGCCGGTGGCGGTGCCGCAGGTGCGGGGAACCGAGGAGCCGTTTCCCGCCCGCCTGGCGCAGGCCGTGGGCACGCGCTCGAACGCGCTGGAGCGGCTGGCCACCCGGATGTGGGTGCGCGGGCTCTCGCAGGCCGATGTCGAAGCCCTGTTTCTGGAGACGGTGGGGGACCGGGTGATTTCCCGCACCGGCGTCAGCGAGGTCTGTCGCCAGGTGCAAGCGGACTTCGAGGCGTGGCAGCGCCGGGATCTCAGTGCCCTGAAGGTCGTCTCTCTGGTCCTGGACGCGATCGATCTGGCCGTGCGGCAAGGGACGGACGAGCAGGAAGGGGTGCTCTGCGCCTACGGGATTCTGGAGTCGGGCCAGCAGGTCCTGCTGTCTCTGGCCCTGGGCAGCCGCGAGTCCTCCGACGCCTGGCTGCGCGTCCGGCACGACCTGACCGCGCGCGGCCTGGAGGCGCCGTTGCTGGTGGTCTCGGATGGCCAGCCCGGCCTGCGCAAGGCGCTGCGGGAGGTGTTCCCCCGGGCGTCCCACCAGCGGGGTCAGGGGCAGAAGATGCGGAACATCCTCGCCAAGCTGCCGCAGGCCGCGCGGGCGCTGCTCAAGCCGCTGATCCGCCAGGTCTTCTGTGCCGCCACGTATGAGCACGGGCTGACGCGGGGCCGTGCGCTCATCGCCCGGTGGCGCGCCCGCTATCCGGCGGCGATGGCCTGTCTGGAACAGGATCTGGAGGCGGGCCTGGTGTATCTGAAGTTTCCGAAGGAGCATCACAAGAGCATCCGGACCACGAATCTCCTCGAACGGACGTTCGGGGAAGGGCGGCGCCGCACGAAGGTGATCCCGCGGTTTCCGACCGAGACGGCCTGTTTGACGCTGGTGTTCGCCACCTTGCTCACCGCATCACAGTGCTGGCGCGGGTTGCGGATGTCCCCGCGCATCCTGCGCGAGCTGGACGCCATCCGCCAGGAGCGGTATCCGGTGCAGAGTCAGGTGGCCTGACCAGAAGAGCCGGAGGGATCAGCGTCATGACCACTTTTACAGGAAAGAAAGGACTTGACCTAGTGCCGGCCAGTGACAGCGATGCCGCCTGTGTGGTGCCCCACTTGAGATTTGGACAGGCATCATTAGTCAGGAGGGATCATGGAAACGGCAGTGAAACTTGTCCAGAACGGTCGTGGTACTCGACGTCGGTGGACGGCTGAGCAGAAGCTGACGGTGTTGCAGGAGTGGAAGAACGGCGTGCCCCTGGAAGAACTCTGTCGGAAATACGCCGTGAACGCGGCACAGATGTACCGCTGGAAGCGTAGCCTCGACCAGGGGCTCAAGGAGTCCGGCGAGATGGTCCCGAAGAGCCAGGTGCTGGGGCTAAAGAAGCGGGTCGCGGAGCTGGAGCGGGCACTGGGGCGGAAGGCCTTGGAGGTGGAGGTGTTAAAGAAAGCCTGCGAGCTCAAAGGGCTCAAATTACCCGAGGGGACATAGGGTGGCTGGCGAGAACCGCAGGCTGCTCCTTAGCCTTGGCGTGTCGGGCCCTGGGCAAGCATCGGAGCTGGCTCTATTAGCGGCGAGGTCCCTGGCGCAGGCGCCCGGAGCGGTGCCCGGAGGTGGAGGCGGCGCTCCGCCAACTCTTAGCGGCGAGCCCGGTGTCCTATGGGTATTGGCGGCCCCACGCCCTGCTCAAGCGCCAAGGGCTGGTGTGCAACCCCAAGACGGTATGGCGCAGACTGCGCCGACGGGGCTGGCTCGCAACGGGATGGAGGCGGCTGGGGCTGTGGCTGGGACGACGCCACGTGGGGCAGGTGCAGGTCGCGACTCCGAATCGGCGGTGGGCCTCGGACATCACCTGCATTCGGGCCTTGGGATGGCCAGAAGGGGCGCTTGGCCGTCATGATCAACTGCGCGGACCGGATGGTGCTGGCGTGGCGCTTCGCCCCGCGCATGACCGCCGAGGATCTCGCCGAGATGTTGCGGGAGGCCGTGTTCCAGCGATTCGGAGAGGCGGGGGCCCGCGCGCGGGGGATCGAGTTCCTCAGCGACAATGGGCCGGAGTACACCTCGCATCGGTTCCGGCCGTTCGTGCAGGCGATGGGGCTAATCCCCTGCCATACACCTCGACGGAGCCCGGAGTCGAACGGCCTGGTGGAGGCGTTCTTCGGAAGCTTCAAGCGAGACTACGTGTACCAGGCGTGCCTGGAAACGTTGGAGGCAGTGGGGCACCAGCTGCCGGCGTGGATCGAACCCTACAACCGAGAAGCGCCGCACAGCGCCTTTGGGAGGCGGGCACAGGCCGAGTTTTACGCAGAATGGATGGTCAAAAACAAGACATACCTGTCCAAATTTAGCCCTAATCCGAAAATAAATCAGGCCATCAGGGCCTGGGAAATCTTCGTATACAAGGCTTCGGTTGCGGGGTTCTCCGTGATGCGCAGAACGTTCCGATTGTCACTGCGAGTCAGTCGGCCCGCACGATTGATCAGGCGAAACCGCAGCGTGCGCATGCTCTGCAAGACGTACGCGTAGGTCCGCTTGGCCGACCGCGGCTTGGGCGTCGCGATCGTGTGAAGCTGGAAGCCGCGCAGCAGGTTAGGGCCGAGCACACTGAGCTGTTGCCAGGCGCTGTTGGCGCCATAGTGATGCGTCGGCACGACATCGAACGCGAACTCGCCTTTGAGCTCAGCGAGGGTCTTCTCTTGAGCGCCCCGACCAGCCATGAAGTCCCACAGGGCGGCTGCGCTGAGGGCCTTGTTGGTCGTCACCGCCGAGTACTCGAAATGCCCATCATCTGGCGAGAACAGATCGAGCTGGAAGTTCTTCCGCGTCTGATGGCGGACGTGTTTGCGATAGACGACGACCCGCAGCGTGAGGCCCCAGGGCACCAGCGGCAAGCGAGTCTCAAAACAACTGACCTCGTCGGTGACGCGGTCCCAGCGGGAACGGGCGGCCACCAGCGGCTTGAGCTCCACCCAGTCCCAGAACCCCACTTTGATGGCGTACTCGCAGCCCTCCCGCGCCAGCAGCGTCAGGATGTCACGCTGGAAAAACGCCGCATCCATGCGGAATTCGAGCGGCAGGCCCCGCCCGAAGCGGCCGCGCAGGTCGCGGATCACGTCGCGCAGGAAGCTCACCGCACCCCGGCTGTCATGCCCATTGCCCGGCCGGTTCCGCACGCGCAGGATCTGGCCGGTTTGCGCCACGTGCGCCAGCAACGGGTAGTAGCTGGCATCCTTGCGATGATGCGGATTGAAGCCCCGGAAGGCCCACGCCACCGTGCCGCCGGTCCGCACAACAGTGCCATCGAGATCAAGGGTCAGGCGACTCAGCCCCAGGCGCTCAATCTGCTCGTACAGCAGGGCACTGTTCAGCGCGACCAGAGCTTGAAGCGCCTCGTGGGTGAATGGTTTCAGCCAGTTGACCACGGTGCGATCGGACGGCACGCGGGCCAGGCCACAGAGCCGGCGCAGCAGGGGGTCCTGCTCGACGTACCGCCGATGCTCGAGCCGCCGCGCCCCCACCACGAGCAAGGCGATGACCAACAGGACCAGCCGCCCGCAGCCATAATCTCCGTGGACCCCGTAGGCGCTGAACGCCTGGCGGATCCGACGATGCAGCCCGAGCAGGGCACAATACCGGCGCAGCAGTTCCAGGCCACTGTACGACGTCAACTGCTGGCGGACAAATTCGATCCGGAGATCCCCTTTGACAGTGTGCCGCAAGCTTGCTATTCTCAAGCGCATTCCCAGGCCTCCTGTGTTGGCTCTTCAGGCTTTCGTGTGGGTTGGATAGAGATCCAATCCTCCACAATGGAAGTAGATCGCGGTCTTGAAGTGCTCGACGTTGCGGAAGCCGCGGGCGGTCTTCTTGACCCACTGGATCGTGGCATTGACCGCTTCCAGCCCCGCGTTGGTGAGCCGATGCCTCAGATACGTCAACACATTCGGAAGATGGCGCCGGATCAGGTGGGCGACGGCGGCCATTGGGCGCAGCCGACTGTGCGTGGCGCGCCAGAACCAGCGGGCAAAGAAGTTCTGCGCGGCACCGGGGGAGGCATAGTCCCAGAACGGGCGGAAGCGCTCCTTGAGGGTCCAGGCCCGGGCCACCGTCCGCTCACTGCGCTGCAGCGTCCGGAAGGTGGCCTGCTGCTCGGCGGTCATGTCCTTGGGGCGCATGAGCCAGAGGTACTTGGTGCCGGTCAGGCGCGCATCCCCGTCCTGCTTGAGCGTCCGATGCTCGACCCGGCGCACGCGGTCCACGGCGTCATGGAGGTGCTTGGCGATATGGAACTTGTCGAAGACGCTCGTCGTCTCGGCCTCGGGGAGATGGGCGTGGGTGGACTGGACGTAGGGCTCCCACCTGTCCATCGCGATGGCCTCAATCCCCGCGCGCTGCTCGGGCGTCAGCGTCGCCCAGAAGCCATCGAGGCTCTCTTGCTTCCGGTCCTCCGCCAGATCGAGCACGCGGCTGCGGTCCAGATCGGCCACCACCGTCAGGTCGCGATGCCCCTTCGCGATGGCCTTCTCCTCGACACCGAGGTGCGCGACGACGTCCCGGGTGCGACGGCTGAGCCCCCGCGCGACGGCCCGCTCCTTGATCCCCCAGGCCTCATCCCAGGTGATGCGCAGCAGCCCGGCCGCACCTGTGACCGAGCACTCGCGGAGCAGGTCGATGGCCAGGCGTTCGAACCAGGCGGTGAATTGGCTCCCCGGCTCGGCCCAGGGCACCGCGATCTGCTTGACCCCATGGGTCGGACCGCTCACGCGGGGCAGGTCCGCCTGGATCCATGTGGTGAACTGGCAAGGACTCCAGATGCCGCCACCGCCGGCGCTTGCGATCAGAGCCTGGGACCGGCGCCTGGCACTCAGGACAGGGATACGGCCCCGGGCCGGCCTCCACGGTCACGGTCACCGGCTGCCCCGTCACATCCAGCTCCACGTTGACCACGGTCCAGGGGGCTTGCAGCCCCAGCACAGCTTGAGAGCGTTCAACGTCACGCATCGCTCGGACCCTCCTTTCGAAGGTCCAAGCAGAGCGCAAGAGGGATCAGTGACCCACACAATTTCCTGAAGAGCCCCTGTGTTGAGAGTGTTGCATTGGCGTGCACACTCTCTGTACCACACAGGAGGCCTTTTTTCATCAACAATATACGTAAAATCACCCGAATTTTAATTTCGGTTAAGGTTAAGTGGGGCAGTATACCCCCTTGTCAGAATGGTGCGCACCTGCCCGCGGCGCCTCCTCATATACTCATCCCGGCTGGAACTGATGCGCCCCAAGGCGGGCCGCCGTGACGACGCACGGGCAACAGTGCGGCAGCAGCAGCCCCCGCAGCAACGCACCATGCCGAAGACCGCAGCGGCTACCCCCTCCGTCACCCGAGGCCTCTTCCTTCACTCGTCCCGCAGCGCCTCGATCGGATGCAGCCGCGTAGCCTTGTTGGCGGGAAAACGACTCAAGTAGAGAAGAAGGCTCATCCCGCAAGACCGGCTCAGAGGCCTCACCGTCAGGATGGCTCTGGCAGTAAGCGCAGCCCCGTCCGGCTCGCAATCTGCTCGAAGTCGCGATCCCGTTGGAGCAGTGCGCAGCCGTAGGCCTCGGCTAGGGTGGCGATGAGCGCGTCTATCGCGCTCACGGTAACTCCGTTGCGGCGCAGCGTCATCGCCAACTTGCCGGCCGCGATCCAGTGTCGCTCCTCCACCGGCAGCCAGTGCAGAGCCTTCAGCCGTTCGATCAACCCTTCCCGTTCCCCGTCCGAGCGGCAGCCCTGGATCAGCTCTAGCATGATCGGCCCGGCTGTGGCGACTAGGTCGGCTTCCAACAGATCGGCAAGCTCGGCCTTGATCCGGCGATAGCCCGACTTGGCGAAGAAGCAGATCCAGGCGCTCGTGTCCACCAGGACCAGGCCGCGAGGCTGATCCGGACTCAACGCACCCGCCGCCCGTGGACCTGCCCGCGACGCCTGGCACGACGAAGCTCAGGCAACGTCATGTCCACGATGCCACTCCCGGCCAGGGCCTTAAGCTCACGCCGCCGGCACGCGCGGATGAGTTCCTCCAGCGCCCGCTGCATGGTCTCCCGCTTCGTCGCCGAATCGGAAAGTGCCATCGCCTTCGTGAGCAGCCGTTCGTCAATATCTACCAGCGTCTTCATGGCACACTCTCGTCCTCAATATATACCACACCCACGAGTCAGGATATATAGGAAAAAGGACGTCCGCCGCGAGGACCACATAGCTTTTGCCTTCTCACGTACCCGTCTCGGCTGGAACGGATGCGCCCTGAGGCAGGCTGCCATGGCGGGCCGGCGCACAAGAAACCGGCAGGGTGCCGTGTGCCGTCCCGATGGTCCGTGGCGGCGCACGGCCGACAGTGCGGCGGCAGCAGCTCCCGCAGCAACGCACCATGCCGGAGACCCCAGCGGCGACCCTCCGGCACCGAGGCCTCTCCCTCACTCGTACCGCAGCGCCTCGATCGGATTCAGCCGCGCAGCCTTGTTGGCGGGATACAAGCCGAAGAAGAGCCCGACGGCGAGCGAGAAGAGAAACGCGATGAGGATGGAGTCGGCCGAGATGATCGTCGGCCAGCCCGCGAGCACCGTCGCGAGCTGCGCGCCGAGCACCCCGACCACGATCCCGAGCAGGCCGCCGATCAGGCTCAGGGTCATCGCCTCGATCAGGAACTGAAACAAGATCTGGCGCCGCTTCGCCCCCACTGCCATCCGCACCCCGATCTCCCGGGTCCGCTCCGTCACCGAGACGAGCAGGATGTTCATGATCCCGATGCCGCCCACGAGCAGCGAGATCGAAGCGATCCCGAACAGCATCATCGTCAGCGTCTGACTGGTCCCCTCCTGCACGCTGCCCATCTCCACCTGCGTGCGCACCGTGAAGTCGTCCGGCTGGTCCGGCCTCAGCCGATGGCGGAGGCGTAATACCTCGCGGATAGCGGCGGCGGCCTCCGCCAGGTCCTCCTCGCGATCCGTCGAGGCGAACAGGGCCCCAACCGACCCCAGGAACTGCGCGCCCAGCACCTTGCGCTCTGCGGTCGTGAAGGGAATGAACACGATGTCGTCCTGATCGGAGCCCTGGGAGGACTGCCCCTTCGGGGCCAGCACCCCGATGACCCGAAAGGGTACATTCTTGATCCGGATCGTCGAGCCGACCGGATCCTCGCCGGGCTCGTACAGGTTCTCCACCACCGTCTGGCCGAGGAGCGCGACCCGGGCCGCCGTGTCCATGTCGGTCTGGGTAAAGGGCCCGCCGCTCACGTAGGACCAGGCCCGGATCGTCAGGTAGCCGGGCGAGACTCCGTTGACAGGCCCGTTCCAGTTCTTGTTGCCGTGGACCATCTGCATCACATCCCGCTTGGCCCAGCCCACCTCGCTGAGGAGCGGAATCCGCTTCTTGAGGTCCAGCGCGTCCGCGACGGTCAGCGTCACCGCGCTCCCCTGGCCGCCGCGCACGCCACTCACGGTCGTGGCCCCCGGGAGCACGATGATCATGTTGGAGCCCATGCTGGCGATCTGGGCCCGCACGACCGCCTTGGCGCCCTCGCCGATGCTGACCATTGCGATGACCGCGCCGACCCCGATGATGATCCCGAGCGCGGTCAGGCCGGCCCGGAGCCGGTTTCTGGCTAGGACCCGGAAGGCGGTCGCGACGGTGAGCAGGATGAACGCGGTCACAGGGGGCCCGTGATGCCCTCGCCGGCGGCCACTAGGGGCACCGGGGGTCTCTCGTCGCTGACGATGCGTCCGTCCTTCATGAGGATCTGGCGCTCGGCGTACGTGGCGATGTCGGATTCATGAGTTACCAGGATGACCGTGAGCCCGTCCTCCCGGTTGAGGCGGGTCAGGACCACCATGATCTCCCGGCTCGACTCCGTGTCCAGATTTCCTGTGGGCTCGTCCGCGAGCAGGATAGCCGGCTCAGCGACGAGCGCACGGGCGATCGCGACCCGCTGCTGCTGGCCGCCCGAGAGCTGCGCGGGATAGTGGTGCTCGCGGCCCTGGAGGTCCACCCGGGCCAGGGCGGCGGCAGCCCGCGCCCGCTGCTCGCGAAGCGGCAGCCCCCGGTAGAAGAGCGGCAACTGGACGTTCTCCAGAGCGCTAGTCCGAGGAATCAGGTTGAAGCTCTGAAACACGAAGCCGATCCGGCGGTTCCGGATGTCCGCTAGCTCGTCGGCGCTCGCCTCGCCGATATCCCGCCCGTCCAGCCAGTACTGCCCGCGCGTGGGCACGTCGAGGCAGCCGAGGATGTTCATGAGCGTGGATTTGCCCGAGCCGGAGGCCCCCATGATCGCGACGAACTCGCCCCGCTCGACCTGCAGGTCCACGCCACGCAGCGCCGGGACTTCCACGTCGCCGACTCGATAGATCTTCCAGAGGTCCTGGCAGAGAATCAGTGGAGCCATAGAGCCAAGGCGCAGTCAGGGGTCGGTGGTTAACAGCCCTGTGAGGAAACGCCCGCCGGCACGGCATCCTCCGACCGCGGACACAGACCACCGCCCCCCGATCACTGACCACGTTCGGTCACAGGCCGCGATCCCGCGAGCTGCCGCGACGCTGGCCAGCGCCGAACCCCGGAGGAAGCGTGTTTGAGCCACGGGCCGCCCGCGGCATCTCGATCCCGACGATGACCTGGTCGCCTTCCTTCAAGTCGCCCTGGACAAGCTCGGTGACGATGCCGTCGGAGATCCCTGGCTCGATCGGGACGGGCTCCGGATCGCCCATCGGGCCCAACCGCCACACCCGCTTCGCCGCCCCGCTCCGGTCCGCCGGGGCAGCGTGGCCTGAGCCGGACGGGGGAGGCCCGCCGTGGCCGCCGGACGCCCCGTCCGATCCGTCTGCCAACCCGACCCGGGGCGGCGTGAACCGAAGCGCCGCGTTCGGCAGCTTCAACACATCGTCGCGCCGGGCGACCTCGATGGCCACGTTGGCCGTCATCCCTGGTTTCAGCCGCAGATCGCGGTTGTCCACGCCAATGACGACCTGGTAGGTCACCACGTTCTGCACGCTGATCGGCGCGTTCCGCACCTGGCGGACCTGGCCCCGAAAGATTTGGCCCGGATACGCGTCCACGGTAAAGGTCGCCACCTTCCCTTCCGTGATCCCTGCGATGTCGGACTCACTGACGTTGGCCTCGACCTGCATTTTGGTGAGATCCTCCGCCACGACAAAGAGGGTCGGAATAGAGAAGCTAGCGGACACCCGTTGACCCACCTCGACCAGACGGGAGATGACAGTGCCGTTGACCGGGGATTGGATGACGGTATATTTGAGATCGAGCTCGGCGGCCTGCAGGGCGGCCTCGGCCTGCTTGACCGCCGCTTCCGCGACCGCCAGTTGCGCGACGGCCCCCTCATGGGCCGTGATCGCGACATCCACGTCGTTCTGGGAGACGAACTGCTGCTTGAGGAGGGACTGGACGCGGTCCAGCTCCCGCTTGCGCTGGGCGAGATCGGTCTTGGCCTTGAGGACGGCCGCCTTGGCATTGGCGAGGTTAGCCGCCGCCTGATCCCGGCGCGCCCGATAGGGAAACGGGTCAATCCGGGCCACCACGTCTCCGGTCTTGACCGCGGAATTGAAGTCCGCGTGCAGGCTCTCAATCATGCCGGAGACCTGGCTCCCGACCTGGACCATCGTGACCGGATTGACGGTGCCGGTCGCCGATACGATGGAGACGATGGACCCCCGCTCGACGGGAGCCGTCCGGTAGCGGATCGGCGCCTTGCGCTCGCCCTTAAAAAATACGTAGCCACCGATGGCGAGCCCCGTCGCCACCACCGCCAGAATCAAGACGAGCTTACGCACTGGGCGTTCCTTCCTCGGTGGCATTCTAGGGAGGGGGTTTCAGGCCTGTCAAGCAAGGCGTCGCACGGACCGACGTGACAGGCACGCGCCCGCCTCCCCCCATTCTTCTATCGTGGGATCGAGCGCCGAAAAGGTTTCTGGTTCCCAGGGAGTACCTGGGCGTCTGCGGATGGTGCCGTCAAGAGGCCAAAAACAACCGGGGCCGTTCGCCCGCCGGCGAACGGCCCCGCTCCTGCCTGACATCGGTCCGAATAACCTTACGGGGACACGGTAATCCGGTCCTTGATCACGTCGAAGGTGGTCTTGGGGATCACGTTCTTCGCCACCAGTTCCCCCTTGAGCCGGTACGGGCGATTCGAGACGACCTTTTCTGCCATCTCCTTGGTCAGCCCCAGGAACAGCACCATGTCGTTGGCCGAGGCGGTGTTGATGTTCACCGGGGTCAAGCCCGTCTTGGGGCCCGATGGGACGGGGGCGACGCTAGGCGGGGAGCCGCCCGGCGGCGCCCCGGAGGGCTTGCCCGCCGGCGTCGGCGCCAGCCCCACCGACGGCGGGCTGGGCGGAACCGGCGGCTTGGGCAACGCGACGGCGCGCTCCCGCTCCTTCAGCTCCTTCTGGTATCGGGCTACCGTGGCCTTGAGCGTGTCATTCTGCGCCTTGAGTTCCTCGTGCTTCTGCTGCATGGTCTTGTACTGGACCGTCATGTCACGGATCTTCTGCTCCAGCTCCCGTACCCGGGCCTCGACGCTGGCCCGCTCCTTCTCCCGACTATCCCGGATGCGCTGCAGCTCGTCCTCGGCTGCCTGGGTCCGCTCCCCGAGCTTCGCCGCCTGGTCTTTGAGCTTCTTAACCTCCTGCTCGAGAACCGCCTTGCGGGTCTGAACATCTTCCAGGTTGGCCTTTGCGGTTTCCGCCTCCCGGACGGCCTGCTGGTACTTGTCCTTGGAGACCATACATCCGGCTGCCGCCATCATGACGATGAAGACCGCGCCAATGCTCACGACATTCTTCATACGTGCCTCCCCACGTCCGCCCTTGACACGACCAACCCGGCTCACCGTCGGGGCTTTAGGGCTCACCTCCCTACGTTCGTGGAAGTCGTTGTTGTGTAGTCCATCGGCCAGGGTTTGTCAATAGCCAGACCCTCTCCGCGGCGCTCCGCGGGCGGGAGCGCCCTCGCGGCGCAGGTCACCGGATCGCCTTGACTCCTCCCGGACAGTCTGTGATGATGCCGCGACCCTTCCCGAAAGCCGTCCTCTGATGGACCGGCAGTCTGGACCTTTCGCCGAGGCGCAGCGCAACGATGGACAAGTGGGGTCCTGCCCTCGCAGCGCTCCTGGGTCTGGTGGAGGGGCTGACGGAGTTCTTGCCCGTCTCCTCCACCGGCCACCTCATTCTGGTCGGTTCCTGGCTCGGCTTCACCGGGCAGGTGGCCACCAGCGTGGATATCTCCATCCAGCTTGGCTCGATCCTGGCCGTGGTCGCCTACGAGCGCGCCAAGCTGGCGGCCCTGCTCACCAACGCCGCACGGGAACAGGCGGCCCTGCGAGCCTGGGTGCGGCCCGGCCCCGCCGCCTCCGGCGCCGCAGCGGGACTCCCGTGGCCCGAGGCCCTCCGCCGCTCGGTTGCCGAGCACCCCAACCTGCGATTCGTGATCGGCCTGGGCCTCGCCTTCGTCCCCGCGGCAGTCGCCGGACTTGCGGCCCACCAGTGGATCGAGACCTACCTGTTCACCCCCACGACCGTGGCGGCCGCCTTGATCGGCGGCGGCGCGGCGATCCTGCTCGTCGAGGCCCGGCGGCCCGACGCCCGCATCGACCGGCTGGACCAGGTCGGCCTGGGCCATGCCCTCAAGGTCGGACTGGCCCAGTGCGTGTCGCTGATCCCGGGCGTCTCCCGCTCTGGCGCGACGATCATCGGCGCCATGCTGGCCGGGATGGACCGCAAGCTCGCCACCGAGTACTCCTTCTTCCTCGCGCTGCCCACGATGCTGGCCGCCACGACCTACAAACTGCTGAAGTCGAGGGACCTGCTGACTGGGGAGGACCTGCTCGCGCTGGGACTGGGGCTGCTGGTCTCGTTCCTCGTCGCCTGGGCCGTGATCGCCGCCTTCCTCACGTTCGTCAAGCGGCACAGCCTGCGGGTCTTCGCCTACTACCGGATCCTGCTCGGAGGGGTCGTCCTCGCCCTGCTCGGCTGAGCGGGCGAGCCGGGCGCCGCGCGGCGGCCTACGGGCGGTCTTCCTGCAACACCCCCTCGGGACGCTTCTTCTCGAAGGCGAAGTGCACGATCAGGAAGCAGACGCCGACCGTGATGGCGGCGTCGGCGATGTTGAAGGCGGGCCAGTGATAGCCGTTGATGTAGAAGTCGAGGAAATCAATGACCTCCCCGTAGCGGATGCGGTCGAGCAGGTTGCCGATCGCGCCGCCCAGGATCCCGGCGATGCTCACCTGGCCAAGCCAGTCGTCCTGGCTCAGGCGGAAAAAGATCGTCCCCAGCAACCCCAGCGCGAAGAGCGAGGTGAGACCGAAGAACACCAGCCGGAAGCCGTTGCTGCTGGAGGCGAGGAGCCCGAACGCCGCGCCGGGATTCCGGATGTAGGTCAGGCTGAAAAAGTTCTGGATGACGGCGATGGATTCATGCAGCCGCATCGTCTGCATGATGTGGGCCTTGCTCGCCTGATCGAGGACGATGGTCCCGACGCTGACCATCGCCAGGATCAAATACCGGGTCGTCCTCCCCTTCACCGGATCGCCTCAACGCACCGGTCGCACAGCGTCGGATGGTCCGAATTGGTGCCGACCGAGTCCCGATAGTTCCAGCAGCGCTCGCACTTGGCCCCGCTGGCTCGCAGGACCTCGACGGTGAAATCCATAGGCGGCGGAAGCTGCGGGACCGGCTTCAGCTCGACCCGCGACACGATGAAGAGGGCCGGCAGTTCCTGCTGATACCCCAGCAGGAAGGCGTAGCGGTCCGGAGCGGCCGTGATCACGACCTTGGCCTCCAGGGATGAGCCGATGACCTTGTCCCGCCGCTTGTCTTCCAGCTTCGCCTGGACGGCGCTCCGAACCTCGAGGAGCCGGCCCCACCGCTGCTCGAGCCCGGGATCAGCCCAGCGCGGGTCCGGTTCGGGAAACGAGGCGAGGTGGACGCTCCAGGTCTCGGGCCGGCCCCTGGCCGCCTGGGGGAGGATGCGCCAGATCTCCTCCGCCGTGAAGCTCAGGATCGGCGCCATGAGCTTCGTCACCGCGACGAGGATCTCCAGCAGCGTCGTCTGCGAGGCGCGCCGGAGGGGCGAGTCGCGGCGAAACGTGTAGAGCCGGTCCTTGAGGATGTCCAGATAGATCGCGCTGAGGTCCACCGCACAGAAGTTGTTCAGCTCGTGGAAGATCACGTGGAACTCGAAGGCCTCGTACGCCCGCCGGACGCGCTCGATCACCTGCCCCAGGCGCAGCAGCGCCCAGCGGTCCAGCTCCGGCATCCGGTCAACGGGCACCCGGTCGGCAACCGGGTCGAAATCATAGAGGTTGCTCAGCAGGAAGCGGCAGGTGTTGCGGATCTTCCGGTAGGCCTCGACGAGCTGCGACAGGATCTCCTTGGAGATCCGGACGTCCTCGCGGTAGTCCTGGGCGGCGACCCACAGACGCAGGATCTCGGCCCCGGACTCCTTCATGACCTCCTGGGGCGCGACGACGTTCCCCTTGGACTTGGACATCTTCTCGCCCTTGCCGTCCACCACGAAGCCGTGCGTCAGCACCGCCTTATACGGCGCATGCCCGTCCGTCGTCACCGAGGCGAGCAGCGCGCTGTGGAACCAGCCCCGGTGCTGGTCCGACCCTTCCAGGTACAGATCCGCGTCCCAGCCGCGGGGTTTGACCACCGCCGCGTAGCTGACGCCCGACTCGAACCAGACGTCGAGGATGTCCTGCTCCTTCTCGAAGGCCCGCCCCCCGCAGTTCCGGCAGGTGGTCCCGCTGGGGAGCAGCTCCGCCACCGGCCGCTCGAACCAGACGTCCGCGCCCTGCCGCTCCACCAGCGCCGCGAGATGCTCGATCACCGCGGGATCGGCCAGCACCGTCTTACACGCCGTGCAGGTGAAGCCCGGAATCGGCACCCCCCAGACCCGCTGGCGCGACAGGCACCAGTCGGGGCGGTTCTCGATCATCCCGCGGATGCGGTCCCGGCCCCAGGGGGGAATCCAGCGCACCCGCTGGTCAATTTCTTCCAGCGCGCGCTCGCGCAAGCTCCGGCCCTCGTAGGACTTGTCCATCGAGACGAACCACTGCTCGGTCGCGCGGAAGATCACCGGATTCTTGCAGCGCCAGCAATGGGGATAGGAGTGGCTGATCTCGCCGTGTCCAAGCAGCACGCCGTTGGCCTGGAGCTTCGCGATCAGGCCCGGATTGGCCTTGAACACGTGCTGTCCGGCGAACCCTGGCACGGCGTCCGTGAACCGGCCGAGGTCGTCCACGGGGACGACGATCTCCAGCGGCCGCGACAGGACGCCGCGATGGCTCGGCGCGTTGTATTCGAGCGCGAGCAGGTAGTCCTCCATGCCGTGGCCCGGCGCGATGTGGACGCAGCCGGTGCCTTGGTCCAGCGTGACAAACTCACCCAGCACGATCGGCGAGAGGCCGGTGGACAGTGGGCGGCGGCAGTCGAGGCCCTCCAATGGATTCGTTCGGTCGCCCCCCTTCTTCACTCCGAGTACATCGTCTATCGAGAACCCGCAAGCCTTCCTGACCGCGTCAACCAACTTCTCGGCAATCACCAAGGCCTCGTCACCGACCCTCACAAAGGCATAATCAATGTTCGGATGCAGGCAGATAGCCTGATTCGCGGGAAGGGTCCATGGAGTGGTCGTCCAGATCACGACGGACACCTGCCGCACTTCGGCCAGACGTGAGAGGCCGAGCCCTCCCTGCCCCGCCAAGGTCTCAGGAGAGTTCACCAACGGAAACTTCACGTAGATGGACGGCGAGGTGTGGTCCTCGTACTCGACCTCGGCCTCCGCGAGCGCGGTCTGATCGGTCGTGCACCAGAGGACCGGCTTCAGGCCCTTATAGACGATTCCCTTCTCGACGAACGTGCCGAACTCGCGCAGGATCGTGGCCTCGTAAGCCGGATCCATCGTGAGGTAGGGGCGCTCCCAGTCGCCCAGGACGCCGAGCCGTTTGAACTCGTCTCGCTGGAGCCGATAGTACTTCTCCGCGTACTCGCGGCAGAGCCTGCGGATGGCGGGCTGGTCGAGAGTCTTTTTCTTGTCCCCCAGCTCCTTCAGCACCTGGTGCTCGATCGGAAGCCCGTGACAGTCCCACCCGGGCACGTAGGGCGCGCGGTAACCCGCCATCGTCTTGGACTTGACGATGATGTCCTTGAGGACCTTGTTCAGCGCGTGGCCGATGTGGATCCGGCCGTTTGCGTAAGGCGGACCGTCGTGGAGGACGTAGAGCGGCCGGTCGCGGCGAGCCTCCTGGATGCGCTCATACAGCCGCTCGCGCTCCCACCAGGCCAACAGCTCCGGCTCCCGCTGGGGCAGGTTGGCCTTCATCGGGAAGTCAGTGCGGGGTAGGTTCAGCGTGGCCTTGTAATCCATTGCCTCAAGCGAGTAGCCAGCAGCGAACAGCGAATAGCAGCCACAGGCTCAAGAACTGTCACCTAGCTATGAGCTGCTCGCCTATCCGCTATTAGCTGATACTCATCATGCGGTCCAGCGCGACTTTGGCCCAGACCTTCTCGTCGTCCGGCACGACGATGCGGTTGACGACGCGGCCTTCGGCCAAATTCTCCATCGCCCAGCAAAGGTGCGGGGCGTCAATCCGGAACATGGTGGCGCACTGGCAGACCGTGGAGGAGAGGAAGAAGACGCGCTTGTCCGGCTGCTCACGCTTGAGCCGGTTGACGAGATTCAGCTCGGTCCCCACCGCCCAGGTCGTCCCGGCCGGGGCCGCGCGGACGGTCTGGATGATGAACTCGGTGGAGCCGACCAGGTCGGCCTTGTTGACGACGTCCTCGTGGCACTCGGGGTGGACGATCACCCGACCGTCCGGGTACTGCTTGCGGAAATAGTCCACGTGCGCCGGCTGGAACATCTGGTGGACGCTGCAGTGCCCCTTCCAGAGGATGAGCCGGGCCTTCCTGATCGCCTCCGCGCTGTGCCCGCCCCGGGGCAGATAGGGATCCCAGACGAGCATCTGGTCGCGCGGCAGGCCCATGCGGTTCGCGGTGTTGCGGCCCAGGTGCTCGTCGGGAAAGAAGAGGATCTTCTCCCGGCGCGCCCAGGCCCATTCCATCACCGCCCGCGCGTTGGACGACGTGCAGGTGATCCCACCGTGCTCGCCGCAAAAGGCCTTGAGGACCGCTGCCGAGTTCACGTAGACGACGGGCGTGACGGTCTCCTCCACCGGCAGAACCCGGCCCAAGGCCTCCCAGCACTGGTCCACCTGCTCGATGGCGGCCATGTCAGCCATCGAGCAGCCGGCGGCCAGGTCCGGCAGGATGACCGTCTGTTGCGAGCGGCTCAGGATGTCAGCCGTCTCGGCCATGAAGTGGACGCCGCAGAAGACCACGTAGGGGCGCTCTGCGTGCTGAGCCGCCAGCTTGGCGAGCAGCAGGGAATCCCCGCGGAAGTCGGCGTGCTCGATCACCTCGTCACGCTGGTAATTGTGGCCCAGCACGAGGACCCGATCCCCGAGCGCGCGCTTGGCCGCCGCGGTGCGCGCAAACAGCTCCTCTGGGGAGAGGTTGCGGTAGTCGCCGATGGCCAGGTGAGCCGATTCGAGCGTGGTCATTCCGCGGTCTCCATCCCGCCGCCGATTCATCTTCTTTCGGCAACCGCGCCACAAGCGGCCCGGAACCGCAGGCGCAGTGTGAAGGGGCATTCTACGCCAAGCCTGCGTAAACAATCAACGTCGAGGCTCCGGCCGATCGCCTGCGCGCGAAAGGCGACCCCGGCCACACCTTCACGGGCCCGATCGACCCCCTCGCGGGACCCGCAAGCCGGCCGGTCCCTGCATCCCGGCTCGGTGCGCGGAGGGCCGCTCTAATAGGCCCAATGGCCGATTGACAAGCAGAAAACCCAGGGTGTACGATCACGGCGTCATAGCTGGGGGCGCCTCACGGCTGAGAGTCCGGTTTCGGACGACCCTTCGAACCTGACCTGGATAATACCAGCGTAGGGAAGCGACGAGCGCAGTGTCGCGACGGACCCGGTGGGCCGCACCCTCTGCTGGTGCGGCTTTTTTGTTTGGGCTGCCGCCCCCGGTCGTCAGCCGTTGTCTGGTACTTCCGAAGCTGAAGGCTGATAGCTTCTTGACAGAAAGGACACGTCCATGAGCGACTCCGACGTCACCCCCGCAACGTCCGGTCACGGCCGCGGTCCCGCCGGTTCGGCGATCACGACGCAGCCTTTTCCGGCCTCCCGCAAGGTCTACGTGGAAGGCTCGATGCCCGGTGTGCGGGTGCCCATGCGCGAGATCACGTTGACGCCCACGCGCACAGCCAACGGCGGGGGCCCTGTTCCCAACCCGCCAGTGACGGTGTACGACACCTCCGGCCCCTACACGGACCCCGAGGCGACGATTGATATTCGGGCCGGCCTGGCGCCGCTGCGGCTCCAGTGGATCGCCATGCGGGGGGACACGGAGGAATTGCCCGACCTCACATCGGAGTACGGGCGGCGACGAGCGGCGGACCCGACTCTGGCCACCATCCGGTTTCCGCATCTCCGGAAGCCGCGGCGGGCCAAGCCCGGCCGGAACGTGACCCAGATGCACTACGCGCGCAAGGGCATCATCACGCCGGAAATGGAATACATCGCCATCCGCGAGAACCAGTCCCGGGAGCTGGCGCGGGCCCAGGCGGCCTCTCGCGGCGGCGCTGGAGACGGCCGGCTCTGGACGCAGCACCCTGGTCAGGCCTGGGGCGCTCGGATCCCCGAGCGGATCACCCCGGAGTTCGTCCGCGACGAGGTGGCGCGCGGCCGCGCGATCATCCCCGCGAACATCAATCACCTGGAATTGGAGCCGATGATCATCGGCCGGAACTTCCTCGTCAAGATCAACGCCAACATCGGGAACTCGGCCGTCGCCTCCTCCATCGAGGAGGAGGTCGAGAAGATGATCTGGGCCATCCGCTGGGGCGCGGACACGGTCATGGACCTCTCGACCGGCAAGAACATCCACGAGACCCGCGAGTGGATCATTCGGAACGCGCCCGTGCCCATCGGCACCGTCCCGATCTACCAGGCCCTGGAGAAGGTGGGTGGCAAGGCGGAGGAGCTGACCTGGGAAATCTACCGGGACACGCTGATCGAGCAGGCGGAGCAGGGGGTGGACTATTTCACGATCCATGCGGGCGTCCGGCTCCAGCACATCCCGCTCACCGCCGGCCGGGTGACGGGGATCGTCTCGCGCGGCGGGTCCATCCACGCAAAGTGGTGCCTGGCGCACCACCAGGAGAACTTCGCCTACACGCACTTCGAGGAGATCTGCGAGATCATGAAGGCCTACGACGTCTCCTTCAGCCTGGGGGACGGCCTGCGGCCCGGCTCGATCGCGGACGCGAACGACGCCGCGCAGTTCGCGGAGCTGGAGACGCTGGGCGAGCTGACGCAGATTGCCTGGCGCCACGACGTGCAGGTCATGATCGAGGGGCCCGGCCACGTGCCCATGCACCTCATCCAGATCAACATGGAGAAGCAGCTCCAGGCGTGCCACGAGGCGCCCTTCTACACGCTCGGGCCGCTGACCACCGACATCGCGCCGGGCTACGACCACATCACCTCCGGGATCGGGGCGGCGCTGATCGGCTGGTACGGCTGCGCGATGCTCTGCTACGTGACGCCCAAGGAGCACCTCGGGCTGCCGACCAAGGAGGACGTGAAGGCCGGGGTGATCGCCTACAAGATCGCCGCCCACGCCGCGGACCTCGCGAAGGGCCATCCCGGCGCCCAGGCCCGCGACAACGCGCTCTCGAAAGCGCGCTTCGAGTTCCGGTGGGAGGACCAGTTCAATCTCTCCCTGGACCCGGACACGGCCCGCGCGTTCCACGACGCGACGCTCCCGGACCAGGCGGCCAAGCTGGCCCACTTCTGCTCGATGTGCGGCCCGCACTTCTGCGCGATGAAGATCACCCAGGACGTGCGCGACTACGCCGCGCAGAAGCGGCTTGACGAGCAGGAGGCCATCCAGATCGGCCTCAAGGAGAAGGCGGAGGAGTTCCGGAAGGCAGGCGCGGAGATTTATCTCTAAGCGAATAGCGAACAGCTCATGGCCCATAGCTCAGAGCGGTCGGCTGCTCGCTGTTAGCGGCTAGCAAAGAGGCTCACCATGGAACGGCCCAAGCCCGCCCCCCTACGGGAGCGCGACATCACCCGGCAGATCGCCCGCGAGTACTACAGGGAATTCGACCAGCTCATCGAGAGCGACGTGCTCATCGTCGGGGCCGGCCCCTCCGGGCTGCTCTGCGGCCGGGACCTGGCGGCGATGGGGTTCCGGACGCTGATCGTCGAGCAGTCGCTCGCGCTCGGCGGCGGATTCTGGTCCGGCGGCTACCTGATGAACAAGGCCACGATCTGCGCGCCAGCGAACGAGATTCTGGAAGAGCTGGGCGTGCCCTGCAAGCCGGTCAAGGACTGCGAGGGGATGTACCTCGTGGACCCGCCGCACGCTACCGGCGCGCTCATCGCTGCTGCCTACAAGGCCGGGGCGAAGATCATGAATCTTACGCGCGTCGTGGACCTGATTCTCCGCCGGGACGGGGTGCTGGAAGGCGTAGTCGTGAACAACACGACGGCCGAGATGGCCGGCCACGACGTGATCCACGTGGATCCCATTGCGCTCGAGAGCAAGGTGGTGGTGGACGCCACGGGACACGACGCGGTGGTCGTGGAGCTGCTCCACAAGCGGAACCTGTATCAGCCGGTGCCGGGCAACGGCGCGATGTGGGTCGCGCGCTCGGAGGAGGAGGTCGTGGCCCGGACGGGCGAGGTGTACCCCAACTGCTTCGTCGTGGGGCTGGCTGTCGCGGCCGTCTACGGAACCCCGCGGATGGGCCCGGCCTTCGGCGCCATGCTGCTCTCGGGGCGCTATGGGGCGGAACTCATCAAGAGGAAGTTGAAACAGGGCTAGATGACGAGTGGGCAGGGATCGGCGGCGATGGATCTCCAGGATTTTCTCGTCCAGGGCGAAGGGAGCGAAGAGGACAAGAAGGAGGCCTGGCATTATTTCCAGCAGGCCTACGAGCACCAGATGAAGGGGGAACTGGAGGAGGCCGTCCGGCTCTACAAGCGGTCCATCGAGGCCCACCCGACCGCGGAGGCCTATACGTTTCTCGGCTGGACCTACAGCTTCATGGGCCGGCTGGACGAGGCCATCGAGGAGTGCCATCGCGCCATCGAGGTGGATCCCGAATTCGGGAATCCCTACAATGACATCGGCGCCTACCTGATCGAGAAGGGGCAGTACGACGAGGCGATCCCGTGGTTCGAGCGGGCGATGAAAGCCAAACGGTACGAGAGCCCCGCCTTCCCGCACCTGAACCTCGGCCGCGTGTACGAGCGGAAGGGCCAGTGGGACCAGGCGATCGAATGCTACAAGAAGGCGCTCGCACTGAATCCGAGCTACGCGCTCGCCCGCCGCGCCCTCGGCCGGGTGATCGGCATGCTGAACTAAACAGCCGTCAGCCTTCAGCCCAGAGACAGATGAACCCGCAAGATCAGAACGGAAACCAGGTCATCCTCGTCGCGGTCAACGACGTCTTCTTCTATACGAAGCTCCGCGACGCGCTGCGTGGCAGCGCCTACACGCTCGAGCGGGCACGGACGCAGGACGACGTCCCCGCAAAGACCGCCCCCGCGGCGCCGGCCGCGCTGGTCATCAACCTGAACGAGGAGCGGCTGGACCCGTTCCGGGCGATCGAGGACTTCCACCGGTCCGCCGCAGGTCGAAGCCTGCCGATCCTCGCCTTCGCGAACCATGAGGAGGTGGAGACCTGGCGGCGAGCGAAAGAGCTGGGGGTCACGAAGATCGTCTCCCGCAACGAGTTCTCCGCGCGGACGAAGGAACTGATCGAGGAAGTCATCAGCCGTCAGCTCTCAGCCTCCCGCTCCGGCAAGCAGGCGGAACGCTGACGGCCAACGGCTGACAGCTTGTTACGCTCGACGATGAAACGCTCTCCGATCCACGACCAGCATGAGAAGCTCGGCGCCCGGTTCGGCGAAGCCGCCGGCTGGGAAATGCCGGTCCATTACGGCGACCCGGCGGCGGAGCACCGGGCCGTGCGCGAGGCCGTCGGCGTCGCCGACCTCTCCCATCGGGGCAAGCTCCGCGTGACGGGCGACGACCGCGTCAAGTGGCTGCAGAGCGTGATCAGCAACGACATCCTCCCGCTCGCGCCAGGCCACGGCCTCTATTCGAGCTTCCTCAATCACAAGGGGAAGATGCTCTCCTACTTCCGGGTCTACGCCCTGCCCGACTGCCTCTTGCTCGAGGACGTCGGCGAGATCGGCGACGCGACGTTCCAGGCCCTCCGCAAATTCCTCCTCTACGGCACCAAGGCCAAGATGGAGAGCCTGACGGAGCGCTACGGGCACCTCCTGGTGAGCGGGCCCAAGGCGGCGGACCTGGTCAAGGTGGCCACTGGGCTCGAGGTTGGGGGGCTCAAGCCACTCGAGCTCCTCACCTACGATGCCGCCGGCCAGCAGGCCGTGCTGGTCCGAACCGAGGAAACCGGGGAGCTCGATTTCATGCTGCTCGTCCCGGGCGGGAGCTGTCTTGCGGAGACCTGGAATCGCCTATGGGAGGCCGGCCGGCCGATGGGTCTCATGCCGTTCGGCAGCCAAGCCCGGGAGGTGCTGCGCCTGGAGGCCGGCCTGCCGCTGGCCGGCGCCGACTTGACCGAAGAGATCGTGCCACCCGAGGCCAATCTCGAAGGCAAGGCCTTCAGCCTTACGAAGGGCTGCTACCCGGGCCAGGAGGTCGTCGCCCGGATGGATACGTATGGCAGCGTGCGGCGGCGGCTGGTCGGGCTCGTGCTCCAGGAGCCGGCGGTGCCCCCGAAGGGCGCCAAGCTCTTCAACGGCGAGCGGGAAGTCGGCTGGGTGTCGAGCGCCGCCTTCTCCTATTCCTTGAACCGCCCCCTGGCCTTCGGCTTTCCCTTGCGCGATTTCACCAAACCGGGCACCGAGCTGACCGTCGAGTTCGACGGCCGCCGCCATCCCGCCACCGTCCACGCCCTGCCCTTCTACGTCAAGGGCTAGCCATTCGCCCGCGCGGAGCCCTCTCCCCCGTTCGGTACATTCCGTTTCACCTGAGAGACGCCTCTCTATCTCTCATCCGGTACAGACGAGGCGGAAGCGGTGTGGCGAGCCCGGCTGATCGGTGATGACTGTTTCCGACCGACCCGGCCGGGGGGCGTTGATGGCTGGATAGACCGCGGATCAATATCTGGATACACCGCCGGGCTCCGCCGTCTATCCCAACCGGTGGCGCCTTGACAAAGGCACGCAACGAGCAGATATTGCAGGCGTTTTCAGCAGGGACGCTGAGGAACTGGAACGAGAGACACCGCGCGTTTATCCCAGGAGCCTCAGCGGTTCACTTGTTCGTTAGCCTCCCGAAGCAACGGACGACGAAACCCACAGGCGAGACTTGATGGCACGAAAGAAGAAGACAGAAGCCAACCGGACCAAGCGCCCGATTGAATCCTACGAGCATCGGGACAAGGAGCGCGTCAACAACCCGCCGGTGGGGCTGGTGACGCCGGAGACCGACCCCGACGGGGGCGCGAAGAGGACCTACGCCTACGACCCGCACCTGGACCCGCAACTGGTCTGGGCGGGCAAGGCCGAGTACACCTCCTTCGAGGTGCCCACGGTCTCGCTGCACGTCCACGAACGCATCGAGCCGCGCACCATCATCGAGGCGGTCCGCAAGCGGAACGGCAACGGCCAGCCTGTGCAAGGGTCGCTGTTCGAAGAGGAGCGCCAGGAGCCCCTGCGCGAGGCCATCGAGTTCTACCAGCACAAGCACGGCTGGACCAACCGCCTCATCGCGGGCGACTCGCTCCTGGTGATGAACTCGCTCTTGGAAAAAGAGGGGATGGCGGGCAAGGTGCAGATGATCTACATCGACCCGCCCTACGGCATCCGCTACGGCTCCAACTTCCAGCCCTTCGTCAACAAGCGCGACGTGAAAACGAAGATGCAACAATGAAGCCATACGTACCGAGCCTGTTTGCCCAGAATCTAAGCATTTCAGACCAATTCTCCCCTTCAGAGCGCATTGTCGTCTATCCGGGCGACTGTCTGGAGATGCTGAGGGCAATCCCGGCGGAATGCATGCAGCTTATTGTTACCTCTCCTCCTTATAACATTGGCAAAGAATACGAGAAACGGCTGGATATTGACCTTTACCTCCGACAGCAGGCCCAGGTCATCGCCGAGTGTGTGCGCACGCTGGCCCCGATGGGGAGCATTTGCTGGCAGGTCGGCAACTACGTCGATCGAGGGGCGATCATTCCCTTAGACACGGTTCTCTACCCGATTTTCGCTGGGCTTGGTCTTCGGATGCGCAATCGCATTATCTGGCACTTTGAACACGGCCTGCATTGCAGCCGCCGCTTCTCAGGACGATATGAAACCATTATCTGGTTCACCAAGTCCGACGAGTATGTTTTCAACCTCGACGCCGTGCGCGTGCCCCAGAAATATCCCGGAAAGAAGTACTTCAAAGGTCCGAAGGCGGGCCAATACTCGGAGGTTGTCAAGTTCTTAGTTGAAATTACGTCGTGGCTCATGGTTGATGATGTCATGCCGCGGCCTGCTCCTGCTGCCCGGCGTCCTGCTCGACTTCGATGTGTTTCACCACGACCGCGATCTGTCGCAACCCTTTCACTCGTTTGAAGCCCTGCTCGCAGTGCATCAGCACGGTCGCCAACCAGCGCTGACGCATCGTGCTGTTCCGGTAGCGCTTGATATTGCCTTCGCAATCCCGCACCGTCGAGAACCTGCGTTCGATCGGGTTCGTCGAGTGCAGGGTCTTGCGCAGCAGTGCTGGCCCCTGCAGGCGATGCAGCGTCAGCAACTCCTCGAACGCTTCGAGCAAGGAGTCCGCGGCTGACTCGTTGATCCGGCGCAGCCACTGCTCGAAGTCCGCGAACATCGCCTTCGCGTCGTCGTAGCGGTTCTGCTCCAAGGCCATCTGGAACCGGCGATGCGCCTCCTTCCGGTACCGCTTCGGGAGATGCTTCTGGATGTTGCGATCCTTGTGGCTGGGGCCCCGTTGGTGCACCAGCTTCTTGCCGTGGCGCGCCTTCAGCGCCTTGATGATGCCCTTGCCCCCATCGGTGATAGAGCGCACCCGCGTGGACAGCGTCAGCCCCCGCCGCTCCAGGTCGGCCAGCAGGCCCTCGCAGATCTCGTGGTTCTCCGTTGCGCCTTCCCAGAACCCCAGGGCGCGCTTCTGCCCGCTCAGGTCGATGCCCAGCGCCACGATGAAGGCCTGGCCCCCGCGGTGGATCGTGTCGAGGAACAGGGCGAACACCTCGAAGTCCTCGAGCCGGCGTTCCCGGAACTCGCGCCGCTGCTTCGCCGTGGCTTCGACGAGATGGCGCGAGTCCCGCGCTCGCGGACACGCCGAAGGCACGGCCGGCGGCGGTCACGGTCTCCTCATACTTGCGGGCTGACATCCCCCGCAGCACCTCTCCCAAAAGTTCTTCCGAGAAGCCGCCGCGCTGCTTCAACTGCTCGTAGCTCCGCAACGTGCGCTCGCCGTCAGGACCGCGTCACCGGGGATGCACCACGCGCAGTTTCTGGTCGCCGACGTAGATCGAGCCAGGCTGGCTCGCCCACTTCCGAAGCTCACGCGAGGTCGGATGGTAGTCCGGACCCGCTTGCTGCTCGCGCTCCATGGACATGATTGTCTCCGCCACCAGGCGTCCGATGTCCAGCAGCGCGGCATCGAGCGCCTGTTTGCCTCCCAGCATCACCTGCACCATCCGGTCCATCCACCACGGCTTCTCCTGGATCTCCTGCAACGCCTGGATGGCCTTCTTCCTCTGCTTCGTGTCCGGTCTCATCGCGGTGACTCCTTTCGTGTGCAGATCGTCTTCGGGTTGAAGCGACCTGATTTGAACGAAGCCACTCACCAATTTCAACTAGATTCAGTATAACCTCGAACGGAGAGAGGTAGGCTCTGAGTGCCATGCCGGCTGGCAGCCGAGCGGGTTGAGGAGGCAGCCGGTTTGGCCGGCCGGGCGGTAGCCAGAGCTGCGTGCAATTCCGTATCCGGCCCTGTATAATGTTTTCATGACGCGCCGCCTGTTTCCACCCTGTGCAGGACCCTCCCTCGCCTGGTTGCTGAATTCCCTGGTCGTTGTGGCGTTGGCTGGGTGTGCGACCTCGCTTCCATCCAAACCGGAGACGCTCACCTTCGATCGGCCCGTCGTGTTTGGCCGGGCTCTGGTTGTCCTCACTGGTTCCTCGCCCCGGTGGTATGGACCTGAAATCGAGTTCATCGAGGTGGAGAATCGCCGGACCCACGAGTTGTTCCGCATCTGGTTGCAGTCCGACGACAAGCTCTTCCTGCTGAATCTGGATCCGGGGGAGTACCAGGTGACTCGGATCCAAATCCGCGAGGGGCCGTTCACCTCCATGGCGAGCTTTGAGGCCCGGTTCGAGGTTGCCACCGGCACGGTGACCTATCTGGGCACTTGGCGGTTTGGCCTGGACACGCCTCGCTATGGCCGCATGGTCCTCATCTCGATGGTGCGCGAGGACGAGCAGCAGGCGGAGGCCGAGCGCCAGTTGACAGTGAATTATCCGACACTGACCGGCCGTCCGATCACAGCGCTCCTGCCCGAGCCAGCCGCCGCCGAGACTCGTTTGTACGAGGTTATGCCCTATCCCAGGGTGCCACGCTACTTCCTCCGGCATTGGTGGTGAGTCAGCGCATCGTGTACCGACCCCTTCGGTTCAGCGTGCGGATGGTCGGGGTCGTGCTGGCCCTGGTGGCCGGGGCGCTCGCGGCCTGCCAGCCGCTGCCGGTTCCTTCTTCTCCCGTCGTCGTCAAGCGCAGCCAGATGTTGATGGGCACGCTGGTTTTCGTGACCGCCGTGGCCCCGACCGAGGCGATCGGTCACCGGGCGGCCGCCGCCGCGCTGGGGGAGATCAAGCGCCTTGATGGCCTGCTGAGCACCTGGATTCCGACGAGTGAGGTCTCCCGGGTCAACGCCGCCGCGGGCCGCGAGCCTGTGAAAGTCAGCCCCGAGACCCTGTTTCTCATCGAGCGTGCCCTCGCGATCGCCGAGCTGACGGAGGGCGGGTTCAACATCGCCATCGGCCCGGCGGTGGATGCCTGGAACGTGCTGGAGCAGCCGCGTATCCCCAGCGAGGCAGAGCTGGCCGCGCTGCTCCCGTTGACAGATCTCAGCGCTGTCCGGCTCGATCAGCGGGCGGGCACCGTGTTCCTGGCCAAAGTCGGGATGCGGCTGGACGTCGGCGGAATCGGGAAGGGATTGGCCGCCGATCGGGCGGCTGCGGCGATGCAGGCCGCGGGCGCCTCGGCGGGGGTCGTCGCGCTGTCGGGCGACATCAAGACCTTCGGGCGCCTGCCAGACGGGCACCGCTTCATCTTCGGCATCCAGCATCCACGCAACGAGCGGGCTGTCCTGGCTCGCCTGGAGCTGCAGGATGAAGCGATCTCGACCGCCGGCGACTACCAGCGCTACTTCGAGCGGGACGGGGTGCTGTACCACCACATCCTGGATCCGCGGACGCTCCAGCCCGCGCGCCTCTGCCAGAGCGTCACGGTGATTGCGAAGGACGGAGTGGACGCCGACGGGCTGGACACGGGAATCTTCGTGATGGGCCCCGAGCGCGGGATGGCGCTGGTCGAGCGGCTGCCCGGCGTGGAGGCCGTGATCGTGGACGCGACCGGCCGCCTCCATGTCTCGTCGGGGCTGCAGGGCCGCTTGCAGCTTTCGTCGCCTGGGGAGTAAAGCTCCTCTTCGGGTGAAGCCCCACGGGCTGGCCAGCCCCAGCGGGTTTCGGCGGCGGGACGGGCTCCTGCTCGCACAACAAGAGGGGCGCGGCGATGGTCTCCGGAAGGAGCTAGGACTGCACGCCGGACACGAGCGTCAGCACCATGCCGGTCACGTACATGAGGCTGATGCCGAGGAAGACACCCAGCGCGGCTTGCACGCGGCGTGTGGCCGTATAGGTGATCGCCGTCAGCGAGAGGACGACGTAGAGCAGCGACCCAGCGGCCAACGTGTAGCAGATCACCGAGAAGTACGGAGAGATGTTAAAGCCGCTCAGGACCGTGCCGAGGCAGGTGGGGAGGCCGGCGAGCAGGCCCATCAGCGCCGCATCCTTCAGACTCACGGGCGTGCGCCCGGCGGCGCCGATGATCCCGAAGCCTTCGGTGCCGTTGTGGAGGGCGAACCCCGTGACGAGCAGGCCGCTCAACACCCATTGCGCGTTCGCGTAGCTAGCGCCGATGGCCAGCCCCTCGCCCAGGTTGTGCAGGCCCATCCCCAGGGCGATCATGTAAGGCAGGAACAGGCGATGGTTCACCGGCCTGTTCCGTTTCTGCTGCAGTTGCTCGAGCGACACCAACCCGACGAAGCTCACCAGCAGGCTCCCGAGGAAAATAAACCAGGACAATCTATCCGTCGCGCCAGTCAGCTCGACCGCTTCATGCATGAGGTCGAAGAACAGGTAGACGAGGACGCCGGTCGCGAGACCGACGAGTAACCCTTCCCAGGCCCGTACCAGTGACCGGGTCAGGAGCAGCGCAACGGCGATCCCTAAGTACACGGGGACGACCCCGGCTAGACCACCCAACCCGATCAACACCAGCAGGCTGTTCGATGGTTCCATGGCGATGAGCCGCGCCCCCTGCTCGAACCGTCCTTCACCGCCCGCTACTATAGGTGAAAACGAAATCCAATTTCAACGCCCGTGCCATGGCGTCGCGCCGAACGGGGCGAGCGGGGCAAACGTGGCATCAACAAAGCGACGCGCAGCGGGTCAATGGCGGCAGGTGGAGCACAGGCCGTACAGCTCCAGCTTGTGGGTCTGGATGGCGAAGCCGTGCCGGCGGGCGACCTCTTCCTGGAGCCGCTCGATGTCGCAGTTCTGAAACTCAACGATCCGCCCGCAGCCCGTGCAGATGAGGTGGTCGTGGTGGCCCTTGTGGGACACGTTGTCGTACTGGGTCTGGGCCCCGAAGTGCCGGGCCTGGGCGAGCCCCGCCTCGCAGAAGAGGTTCAGGGTCCGGTAGATGGTCGCCAACCCGATGTGGGAGTTCCGCTTCGACAGCATGGAATGCAGTTGCTCGGCCGTGACGTGCTCCTGCTTGAGAAAGGCCGTCAGGATCTGCTCCCGCTGCCGGGTCAGCTTCAACTGGTGTTTGGCCAGGTGCTGCTTGAGGAGGTCAATCTCTGGGGGTGCTTTGCCCATGGCGACCCGGTTTCAGGGGGGGACGTCATGGGTATTAAAGACTAAATTGAACAACCGGGTCAAGCACAGACCCGGGATCGCCGCTCCCGAGCCACGGCCCCGCGGCGGCTCGGCGCGCCGGTCCGGCCGCCGAGCCGCATTGACGGGCCTCCGATCGCCGGCCTATATTCGCTGGAGCGGCCTCGTCTGGGACGGGCTGGATTCTCCGGGGAGGGAGAAGGGCGCGGTGCGAACCCCCAACCAGATCACCGTGGATCGCGGACTGTTAGTCTATCTGCTGCACCTGGTCGAGCCCCACGGCCTCATGAGCGACGTGAAGCTCCAGCAACTGGCGTTCCTCTGCGAGCTACAGATGTTCGCCAAGGGGGTCAAGGGCTTTCATTTCGAATTCTTCCGCTATGCGTACGGCGCGTTCAGCAAGGACCTGGACAACGATCTGATGGCCTTGCGGCGCAAGGAACGGGTCGAGAACTTCAGCCTGGCTCCCACGGCGGAAGAGGCCCTGAAGGTGCTGGACGAGGCGGGCGAGAAGTCGGAGGGCAACGCGGCCGTGCTGGAGATCCTGCGGGCGGTGACCGGAACCTACGGTCCGCAGGACAGCAGCGCGATCATGCGGTCGGTCGAGCAGGTCGAGTTGAGCACGCCGGACCAACCCGACGTGAAGCTGCCGATTCGCGACATCTCGTTCCATTCGAGCCTGCTGGTGCCCGGCCGGATCCAAGTCGAGCAGGAGTTCACGCTGCCGGCCTCCCTGTTGGCCCGGCTGAACGCAGCGCTGGGCTAGTAGCGGATAGCGGAATAGCCAACAGCGAATCGCACAGAGCCGGACGGAGTCGCTGCCGGCTGCTCGCTATCAGCCACTCACGGCTAGCTTAATCCGTAGAGCTCGCCAAACTTTTCCTCGAGATAGCGCAGGAACGGCTCGGGGCTGAGTGACTGGCCGGTCACGCGCCGGAGGAGGTGGTCCGGAGTGAAGGTCCGGCCCCAACGGTGGATCTTGTGGTTGAGCCACTGCGTGAGGATCGTGAGCCGGCCTGCCTCGATCTCCGCCTCCAAAGTGGGGATCTCTCGCTTCGCCTGCTCGTAGAATTGCACCGCGTAGAGGTTCCCGAGCGTGTAGGTTGGAAAGTAGCCGATGGCGCCAAGGGACCAGTGGACGTCCTGGAGCACGCCGTCCGCGTCCTGCTCCGGCACGACGCCGAGGGTGCTTCGCATGGCCTCGTTCCACACCACTGGCAGGTCCTCGACGCGGATCCGATCCTCGACCAGCCCGCGCTCGATTTCGAACCGCAGCATGATATGTAAGTTGTAGGTCAGCTCGTCGGCCTCGACGCGGATCAACGAGGGCTTGACCCGGTTGACCGCCGCGTAGAACTGCTCCAGCCCGATGCCGCCGAGCTGGTCCGGAAAGGCCTGCTGGAGCAGGGGGAAAAAGCCGCGCCAAAACGGCCGGGACCGCCCCACGCAGTTTTCCCAGAGCCGGGACTGGCTCTCGTGGATGCCCAGCGACAGCGCCTCTCCCAGCGGGGTGCCATAGTGCTCGGGATCGAGCCCTTGGTCGTAGAGTCCGTGCCCGCCTTCGTGGAGGCAACTGAACAGGCAGGCCGGCAGCTCCTTCTCGTACACGCGGGTGGTCACGCGGACGTCGGTCGGGTGCAAGGAGGTCGTGAATGGGTGGGCGGAGAGATCCAGGCGGCCGCGATGGAAGTCATAGCCCATGGCGGTCAGGATCACGCGGCCGAACTCGACCTGCCGGGCCGGGTCGTAAGCGCGGTACAGCAGCTCGTCCTCGATCCGCACCGGTGCGGCCATGATGCGGTGGAGCAGCGGCACCAGCCGCGCACGGAGCGCGTCGAAGAGCGGAGTCAGTACCGCCACGCTCGTGCCCGGCTCGTAGGTGTCGAGTAGCGCATCGTAGGGCGAGTCCCGGTAGCCCAGGTAGCCCGCTTCCTCCCGCTTGAGTGCGAGGACGGTTCGCAGGTGGGGCAGAAAGAGCGCGAACTCGCTCCGCCGCCGCGCCTCCACCCAGATCTGCTGGGCCAGGGAGGTCGCGCGGCCGAGCCGCTCGACGAACTCGGAGGGGAGCTTCTTCGCGCGGCTGAAGTCGCGCCAGACTTCCCGCAGCAGGGCACGGGCCGGCTCGTTCCAGATGTCCTCCGCCAAATCCAGCACCTGGCCCGTCGCGAGGTCTACCCACTGGCTCAGCAGGGCCTCGATCTCGGGCGAGACGAGCTGGTCGTGGGCCAGGCGTTGGAGGGTCGCCAGTTGCTCGGCGCGCGCCGTGCCCCCGCCGGGTGGCATATAGGTCTCCTGGTCCCAGGAGAGCAGGGAGGCGGCGCTGGACAGGTGATAGATCTGCCGGAGCCGGATGATCAGGGGCTCGAGGGTGGCAAGGGTTTTCACGGTGACGTCTCCTTGGGGCTGATGCTATGATGCGGGGCCAGTGTACGCAAGGGCGAGCCGGCCCGGCAAGGGGCGCAGGACGCGCAAGGGGGAACTTGGGCGATTCGATGGTGCCGCCGCGTTGGAGGGAGTGATGAAGATCATCGTCGCGCCAGAGATCGAGGCCTATGCGGCGGCGCACTCGACGCCGGAGTCAGAGGTCCGCCGCGCACTGCGGGAGGAGACCGAGCGGACGATGGAGCTTCCCCAGATGCTGGTGGGGCCGCTGGAGGGCGCCTTCCTAGCGATGATGGCCCGCCTCGTCGGCGCGCGCCGGGTGCTGGAGATCGGCACCTTCACGGGCTACAGCGCCCTCTGCTTTGCCGAGGCGCTACCGGAAGACGGGCGCGTGGTCACCTGCGAGATTGATCCGGAGCCCGCCGCCGTCGCCCGCCGGTATTTCGCCCGAAGCTCTCACGGCCGGAAGATCGAACTGCGGCTGGGACCTGCGCTGGAGACCCTCCGGAACCTCGCCGGCCCCTTCGACGTGATCTTCATTGACGCAGACAAGGCGAACTACGTCAACTACTACCGGCGGGCCCTGGAGCTGGTCTCCCCGGACGGAGTCATCCTGATTGACAACGTGCTCTGGTCTGGCGAAGTGTTGATCCATCCCCCGCCGGACGAGCGGACCGCGACGATCCAAGAGCTGAATCGCCTAGTGGCCTCCGATCCGCGCGTCACCGCCGTCCTGGTGACGATCCGGGATGGGGTGTTAGTGGTGCGGCCGGTGCGGCGCGCGAGCATGCTGGAGGAATCCCGAGCCGCCACAGGAGCCTTCGAATGGGAAAGCCATCGGAAGCTGCGGCCTATGCCGCGCTCGTAACGGCCGCCGTCGTCTGGGGCGGCTCGATCGTCGGCCAGAAGTTCGCGCTGGGCTCCTTCTCGGCGGTGGAGACCTCGGTACTCCGGGGGCTGGGCGCGCTCGCCATCCTGATCCCGCTCTGGTGGTGGCAGGAAGGGGGCAAGGTCGCCTTCTCGCGAGCGGACTTGGCCGGCTTGACCGCTTTAGGCCTCGCGGTCCTGGGCAACCATCTGCTGACGCTCTTCGGCCTGCGCTACATCGGCGCGGCCGCGGCCGGCGTGATCATCGGAGCCAGTCCGGTCGTCACCGCGCTGCTGTCCTCCCTGATCATCCGGGATGTCCCCTTCCGGGTCGTGGCGGCTGGCTGCGCGGTCTCCTTCGCGGGGGTGGGCCTGGTGTCCTGGACCGAAGGCCAGGCGGTCGGGGAGAATCCCTGGCTGGGCGGCGTCCTGATCGTGCTGGGATTGGTGAGCTGGGCCCTCTACACCGTGGGTGGCCGGCGGACGATGGAACGCTTCTCGCCGCTCACCGTCAACTGGACCACGCTCCTACTCTCGATCCTCTTCCAGATTCCTCTGCTCTGGACCGATCAGCGCGTGATGACCGCGGGGCTCGCCTCGGTGCCCCTGGCCGGCTGGCTGGCGCTCGGCTACCTCATTGTCTTCGCCACGGCGCTGGGCCAACAGGCCTGGCTGTATGGCGTCCAGGGGATCGGCCCATCGCGGGCCGGGGTGTTTGTGAACCTGATCCCGGTCTCGGCCGTCATCCTCTCGGCTGTCATTCTCGACGAGCGGATCGGCCTCAAGGAGGTCCTGGGCATCGCACTGATCCTAGCCGGCGTCTGGCTGGTGAACTGGCAGTCTGCCCGGTACGCCGCGGGCCGCGAGCGGGTGCCTCGCTAGACCGCCTGGATCAGGATGGCTAACCGACGGTCTTAGGAGTGACAGCTCTCCTCGATCAGGCGGGCCATGATGCCGCACCGGCTGACTGCCTGGAACTTCAACTTCAGCTTGAGAATGTGGTCTCTGATGGTGTGCGGTGAGATACCCAGCTCCTGGGCCATTTCCTTGTAACTGGCGCCCTGCCGGACGTAATCGAGCACCTCGATCTCCCGGCTGGTCAGGTTGTAGGCATTCTTGAGGTAGGTGAGGTCGAGCGGGGTCCGCTTTGACTCGGATGTCGTGTCCACGACCACCAGGATCAGCGGCTCGCCTGCGGTCGCCGGCTCGAGGAGCAGGCCGCGCACGTGATGCAGGCAGGAACCGCGCCGCACGGAGACCGCCTCGGCGACGCAAGGACTCGGGGCCCGGCCACGGTCGGGACGCGGCTGGGCGAGCGCCCTGAGGCGCGCGCAGAGTTGCTGAATGTGGGGCTTGAGGTCTCGCTGTTCGGCCACCCGGCGGTGGCTTGCGGATGCCGGGCCTGCGGGTCTCGTGCGGCCGGAATACAGCGGTTGGCCTTTGAGATTACAGAGACAGACGAGGCGATCTTCCCACCGGGCACGCCACTTGCCGAACGGGGCGCCGCTCCTGGTTGCCGCGGGAGCGGTCGCGTGAGCCGGTGGGGTGTCGTTCCGACCCGTTGGCAGTCGGTCCGAAGACACGTCGCCGCGCTTGAGTTGGGGCGGGAATGAAGCGGGAGCCTTGCCGTCCGCGACAGATTCTCTCATAGACGCCTCCCAAGTTGGACGGGACGATCTTCGCCCCATCGCGATTCCCGATGCTCGTTCCTGGAGACGGGGCAAGGCCCGAGAGTCAGCCGGTTCGCCCCAGCCGATTGAATTCCCCCCGTTTGCAGACCCGGACGAAAGTTCTACGTGCTTTCACCAGCCCAGCAGTGGCCCGCCGCAAGGTCCCTGCCAGACGGGAGGCCATTCAACAGGTGGAAAACCGGCAGTCTTTGGTACATGGGGCGTGCCGGCCTTCGGCCAATCCGACAATTTTGTCGGCCAACCGACAAAATTGTCGGATTGGTACGCCAGAGAAGGCGGGCCTTACTGTACAGCTTGGACTATGGTATCGAGTCAACTGCTTAGCTTAGTGCAGGGCGGCGGACGCCTGACCGTGGCGGGCCGACGTCCGTGGCCGGGGCGGTCCTGTGTCCGGCCGTGAAACGGCAGGAGCGTTTAGGGTATGATACCGGCTCCCGATGCCGGGGAGGGGCCATGCTGCAGGAGCGGATCGAAGAGGTCACCAGGGCCAATCAGGAGTTCTACGCGGCGTTCGAGAGTCTGGACATCGGCCGGATGGACCGGATTTGGGCACACGAGGACTACGTCAACTGCATCCACCCCGGCTGGAATCTGCGGGCGGGCTGGCCGGCCGTGCGGGACTCATGGGTCCTCATTTTCAACAACACGTTCTTCATGAGATTCGAGCTGACGGAGGTGCAAGTGCATATCGCGGGGGACCTCGCCTGGGTCGTCTGCACGGAGAATATCACCAGCCGACAGGATGACGAGCCGCGGGTGAGCCGCGTGCTAGCCACGAATCTCTACGAGCGGTTCGGGCTCGAGTGGAAGATCATCCACCATCACGGCTCGCCCGTGATGGGCTGAGGGCCGCGCCGCCGGAGGGACTCGGGGAGTCGAGCGGATCGGCTGTGGGATCGCCTCAGGGGGCCGGCCGGACGGGGGGCGTCTGGGGCGTAGGTGGCTCCTCGGCCTTGACTGTCTTCCGCCACTCGGCGACGAGCGCGTCCCGCTCCTCCATCGTCAAGGCCGCATACTTGGCGAACATGCCAGGTCCGCGTTTGCGCCGCCAGGCCAGGTAGCTCAGAAAATGCGCTTTGCACAAGGAGCCCGTTCCCGCCGGAGCGTACACCCGCGCGGAACAGCCCTCGATCTGACAACCTTGCTCGTTCATGTGCGTCCTCCACGTCGGCGTTGTCTTGCGCAGCCGGAGCCGCGGACGGCGCCGACGCCGTCCTTGCGGCTGATGGGTGAAGGCGGTCTGGCGTGCAGTATGCCGGACTCACGGGGTCCGATGCAACGGCGGGCGCCGCGGCGAGCCCGCCCGCGCCCTTCTCAACCGGGAGCTCGATGGGAACGCAATGGAAACATCCGGAGCGGCTGACCCTCTTGCTGGTGCCCCTCCTCGGACTGTCGGCGGTTCTGTCTGGCTGTGAGGCCGGCCCCAGGCCGGGCCTGCCGGTCTCCAGCCCGTTTCCGGAGGAGGCCGCGTTGAGCCACGGCGTGGCGCTGGGCGACCTCACCAGCACCTCGGCCGTCCTGTGGGTGCGGACCGTCGGTTCCGCGAGCGTTCGGGTCGAGTGGACCCCTGAAACCGAACCGTCCCCGGACGGAGCGTCAGCCGGGCAGACGGGGCGCGGCGGCGGGGTGGTCTCAGGCCGGACAGAGCCGCGGCGGGATTTTACCGCATCGCTGCTGCTCTCCGAGCTGGCTCCGGGGACTCCGTACCGGTACCGGGTGTTCGTCTCGGCGGAGCAGGACGGGGAGCCTCCTCCAGGTGTGCCGGCGGCGATCGGCCGGTTTACCACGCCGCCAGCCGCGGAGGTCTCGCAGCCCGTGACGCTGCTCTGGGCGGGGGATCTGGGCGGCCAGCAACGGTGCCGCCGCCCAGAGGGCGGCTATGCGATTTTCGATCGCATGCTCGAGCGGCAACCAGCCTTCGCCCTGCTGCTCGGAGACCTGGTCTACAGCGACGACCGCTGTCCCTCGCCGCCCTCGGTGCCGGGCGGAGATTTTCTGGCGACGACGCTGAACGGGTTTCGGGCGAAGCATCGGTACCAGCGCGGGGACGCGGCCCTGCAACGGTTTCTCGCCGCGGTCCCCGTCTATGTCACCTGGGACGACCATGAGATCCGAAACAACTTCGCCGGCCCCTACGAGCCGCTGATGTCGCTCGGGCGCCAGGCGCTGTTCGAGTACTGGCCGATCGCGCCGTCCTCGGGCGAGCCGTACCGCCTTTACCGAAGCATCCGCTACGGCGCGGACCTGGAGATCTTCCTGCTGGACACCCGGCAGTACCGGAGCCGCAACAGCGACCCGGACGGGCCAGGGAAAACGATGCTGGGGGCCGCCCAGCGGTCCTGGCTGCTCGACGGGCTGGCCCGCTCCACCGCGACCTGGAAGGTCATCGCCACGAGCGTGCCGCTGGCCATTCCCAAGCCTGGCTCCCCAACCGCGCCGGGATACGATAGCTGGGCGCGGGGAGCGGACGGCACGGGGTTTCAGACCGAGCTGAAGACGATCGTCGCGGCGATGCTCGAGCGCCGAATTCGCAACGTGGTCTGGTTGTCCGCGGACGTGCACTATGTCCAGATCAACGAATATGACCCGGACCGGGATGGGGTGCCCGACTTCCGGGAGTTTATCGCGGGGCCGCTCGCCGCAGCCCCGGGTCTGCTGCGCCCGCTCGACCCCGAGCTCAATCCCACGACCCTGTACACTGAGAGTGGGTATTTCAACTTCGGATTGCTGTCCATCCGGGGGCCCGAGCTGCGAGTGGCCATCGTGGACGAGGCGGGGAGCACGCGCTTCGAGCGAGCGTTCCGTGCTCGTGAGGACAGGTGAGGCCCCCGGCGGCGGCGATCGCGGGCGCTAACGTGGAACTTCCCCTTGCAATGGAGCGGTCACACCGGGTAGGGTAGCGCCCGTTCGCCGTGGCGGAGGGAGGTCCCTTCGCGCGGGTAGGGGAAGGAGACACTGAGATGGCAGGACTGATGACGGCGAGCGATGTCTTCGAGAAGGCGCGGGCGGCGGCCCTGGCGGCGACGGGGCCGGACGAGCGGGCGCTGCAAATTGACTACGACGCGCTGAAAGTGCAGATCGAACGGGCGTTGGGCGACCGGAAGGTCGCGCTCGTGCACGTCAACAAGTTTCTTCCCGAAGGGTACGAGGATCAGGGCCGCTTCAACCTGGTGCTGCTGACGGCCGGCCAGGTGATCTACGACATGGTGATCGGCGACCAGTACTTCCGCTATGACGTGGTGTCGGCGGCCGATCTGGACAAGGTGCAGGTGATTGACGCGGTCTGGGAGAACCGCGAGAAGCGCCGGGAAGAGCCCTTCCTCAGCCTCCGCCTCGCACATCGAGACGAGATGCACCTGCTGCTGGCGCTCGATGACGAGGAGCGCAAGAGCCTCCATGCCTTCGCCCAGGCCGTCGCCGCCGCGCGCCACCCGGAGCGGTAGCCGCTTCAGAGGAAGCACGTGTCACAGCGGGTTGCTCACAGGTGGCCGACCATGCGGCGTCCGGCAAGACGATCCGGCTGGCTGCTCGCGCTCACCTGGATCGCGCTGGCGCTGAGCGTGACGGCCTCCGCCGACGTCGTTGAAGACCTGGTCTTCGAAGAGGCCAATCCTTATGCGGCTTCAGCCGCCGTGCCGCCTGACGAGGATGATGGCATCTCCAACGTTTGGGTCTCACCTTCTGAGAACCAGCTCGCCTCCACGACGAAGGCGCGCGGCGCTCTTGCCGAGCCCGTGGCCGCCTATGCCGGGGCGATACGCGGAGAAGTCTCAACCGCACCGACCGGCCGACCGATTATGAGGCGAGCCAACAGGGCCTGCCCGCTCTCCCCACTCCGTATCTGATTCCGTTTCCTCCTGCGTTCTCCAAATCTCTCCGCATCTATCCATCCAAGCGTTCTGTCCCGTCGGTCGGACGGAGAGGAGGGGCGTCATGCGGGGCACGCCTCAAATGCGCTGGCTGTTGCTCGTCATAGTGCTCGCAGCGGGTGAGTCGCAGATGACCGGGTGTTGGGCCACGAACTCGGTCAGGGTTCCCGAGCGAGACCGTCCCAGGCTTGCGGTGCTGGGCTTCGACCTGGACGTGGACATCACATCGCTATCTGCCATCCGGTCGGTCGAGGAAGCGTTGCCTCCTGAGCGAGAAGCCTTGCTGGTCGCGCAGGCGGTCCGGGAGATCCGCGAGGAGGCTCGCCACCTGTTGTACAGCGGGCTGAAGTCAGGCGAGCAGTTTCGGCTGGTGTCCCTCGAGGAAACCGACGCAGTGCGCCACGCCCTCGGGATCGAGCGCGACGCTTCGCTCACGACTGCACAGGTGCGGAAGCTGCGGGAATACTTGGACGCGGATCTGGTTGTGCGCGGAGCTGTGCTCGATTACGGCAAGGTCCGGTGGCAATGGGCGGCCGCGGGGATGCTGGGGGATATGCTATGGGAGACCGTGGTCATCGGGGTGGCCACCGCGTGGAATCCCGCGATCATCTTGGGGAACGTCGGCTTCGAGCTCCTGACCAGCACGCCGGTCTGGTTCGGCGGAGCCTATCTCTTCGGAGTGGCCTGCCGCCCTGTGCGCGTCGAAGCCGAGGCCATCGAGACCCAGGAGGGGACCCGGGTGTGGAGCAAGATGGCGGTGGCCACCTGCGCCTGGGGTCGGCTGAAGGCACTGCCTGCGAGCGAGCGAACGAAGAAGGAGGCCCAGCTTCGGCTCAATCTCTCGACGGCCATGCGGAGCCTGGCGGAGTCGCTCGACGGAGCCGGGCTGACCCGCGAAGCCCTCTGGGAGATGCGCCTGCCGGAGCCGCCGCCGGCGGCGTTCTGAGCGGGGTCATGCGGCGGGCCGGCTCGATGCCGTCCAGATTGACAAGCAAAACTGCCGCGGTTGACAACTGGTTGACGATCTAGCAGCCCACCGTGTCGAGGCCATGATCCGGTGCGCATCGTCGCTGTACGCCTTGACCACCGCGGCAAAGCCGGGAGGGACAAGCTCGCCCTGATGCGCCGGTGCGTCGCCATGTGCAGCCCTCCGCGGGCCCAACGCCCGCGGTCAGCCGCAGCGGCCCCATGCCCTCGTGACGTCAACCCCGCCGTGCTAACGACATCCTCCGGCAAGGGAAGGCGCTCAAGTGCTCGGGGTTCCACCTTAATACAGCCGGAGCCATAGGACTTGCCAACGAGCGACAGGTTCTTCAGCGTCGCGGGGTCATTGAGTACGGACCATAGCCTCTCTAGAAAGGCCGGGTCGTCTGACCGGGGGTAGACACACAGGAACCCGGTGAGTGGTACCACGTTTGCCAGGTTCCTCACGAACCGAGCATTCCGGCGACCGAGGTAGGCAAACAGGATAGGCGGAGCCTTTCTCACCTCCATCTTGTACCAGGGCCGCCGGGACGCAATGAGTGGCCGCTCAGCAAGCCCCTTCCGCTCGCCCACCTCCAGATACCGCCGCACGGTCGCTGGGAAACGATCGAGTGGGCGACCGTCCGGGCAGAACAGCAGTGTTGGCCGGTCCGAACTATCGAGCGCCGCCAAGAGCTGCTCGTCAATCACATCGCCCGGCACGTCCCGCGTGCGGCCGATCGCCCGCACCAGGAAGGTTCGCGGAATCGCCAGGGCTTGGACCTGCTTTTGCGTCAGGAAGAAGAAGTCATTCGCCCCAGTGGCAATGCCCCGCAGGACTGTCGCGAAATCCACAAGCGAGGGGCCTGCCGGTGTAACCTCGCGTGGAGGCCGCGACAGGCCAGTGGTCAACCCTTCAGCCAGGTTGCGCCGGTGGACGACGAGGCCGCGTGTGGGGCGATACCGAAACTGGGAGAGCGTCCACCGCTTCAGCGCATCGGTACCCGCCTCAGTGCAGCGCGCCCACAGGAGCTCCGGCGCCGGTGCCGTCCGACGAATCATGAAGATCAGCGCGTTCGTGTCTACCCTCGGGAACGGTGAGGCTTCGGCGTCGAAGGTCACCACGGCGTCAATCCGGTAGTGCCGGCTCACCCATTCCCAGAGGATAGGAGCAAACACGCCTTCGCAGGTGTCAGCCGGCATGATGAAGGCGAGCCGCCCCCGCTCGGGGGCGAGGAGCTGCAGTGCGCGGAGCAGGAAATAGATGTAAACCTGAATCCGGCGCCAGGTAATGACAAGATCCTCTGCTGACGCGCATTCTCGGGCCGCTGGCGCCCCTTCGGGGGAGTTGAGCGAAAGCTATCATTGTGTTAGCTTTGGCTCAAATGCCGCGGGGGCCCCGGAAGCTCACGATCAGGTTCGGTGCCGCGTCGCTGACGCATTACGGCGGCGTCTACCTGCTGCATCGCTTCTTGTCCCGGATTGGCTTCAAGGACGCGATCGCCCGACATGTCCGAGTGGTCCAGCGGAACAACCGGTACAGCATGGGCGAGATGCTGCTCGCCCTGCTGTACCCCATGATCCTCGGGCTCGAACGGATCGAAACCACGCAGTTGCTGCGGCAGAATGGCGTATTCCAGTCTCTCACCGGCCTGCCGAGCTATCCAGAGGCGACCACGCTCCGCCGCTTCCTGCTGCGGGTGGCCCCGACGGCGCTCCCGAAGGTGCGCGCCCTGCACGACAGCTTTCTGCGCCGGATGACCGTTCGGCCGCGGCCCCCGACCCGGCTGATCTTGGACGTGGACTCCACCGTGCTGGTGGTCTATGGCCGTCAGGAGCAAGCTCGGATCGGCTACAACCCGGTCAAGCGGGGCCGGCCGTCGTATCACCCCTTGCTCTGCTTCGAGGGACAGACCAAAGATTTCTGGCACGGCGAGTTGCGGCCAGGGGATGCGCATACCGCCAGCGGGACGCTCGACCTCCTCGCGGCGTGCTTCGCGAAGATCCCGGCCGGGGTCCGGTTGACGATTGTCCGCGCGGACAAAGGGTTTTACGACCACAAGCTGATCGAGTGGCTGGAAGAACACAGGGCCCGATTTGTGATCGTGGCTCGCCTGACCGCCCCGATCAAGCGCAAACTGTCGGGTCTGCGGTACGTCAGTCCCAGTCGAGGCATCGAGGTGGCCGAGTTCCGCTACCAGCCTACCCGCTGGCCCCATCCCTGTCGGTTCGTCGTGATCCGTCGCCCGCAGGCCGAAGAGCCCACCGCCCAGCTGACACTCTTCAAGCTCGGCAAGTACCACTACCAGGTCCTCGTCACGAATCTCCCGTTGCGACCCCTCAACCTCTGGCGGTTCTACAACGATCGCGCCGGAGTCGAGTTGCTCATCAAACAGCTCAAGGGAGATTACGCGTTGGGCAGCATTCCCACCCGTCACTTCTTTGCCAACGAGACCTACTTCCATCTTCTTCTGCTAGCCTACAACCTCGTCAACTGGTTCAAGCGACTCTGCTTGCCTCTGGAATTCCAGAACGCCACCCTTCAGACCTTGCGTCAGCGGATCCTCTCCATGCCCGCCCAGTTGCGGCGCGCTCGCAATCGTCCCACCCTGACCTTACCGGCCAGCGGCTATCGAGAGGCCGCGTGGAAGTACGCCCTGCATCAGATCCAGCGACTTAGGCTGTGACGCCCGCGCTTTTCACGCCGGATTCAGGGTAAATGTCAAGACTTCATCTGACGGTCACGGAGTCCTCGCCCTCATCGGTTATGCCGCGATCATCTTCTCCTTCGCCAAGGGCACACTGTCGAGAAACGTCTGCATCGGGGTCTTGCCAGAGCACCAGCGCCCTTGGTGGGGCCGCCGTTCGTTGTACTCCTGAACCCAGGCATCCAGGTCGGCTTGCAGTTCCTCCAGGCTGCGATAGATCTTCTTGCGGAAGGCCACCCGGTCGAACTCGTTGAGCAGGGTCTTGTGGACGCGCTCGCCGATCCCCTTGGGCTGCGGGCTCTGGGTCTTGGTCCGGGTGTGGTCGAGGTGCTCCACCGCCAACGAGCGTTCGTCCTCGTGCCGGTCCGGGGCCCCACAGCACTCGGTCCCCCGATCGGTGAGGATCCGGCTCAGCGGGATGCCATGCGCCTCAACGAACGGCCGCACCCGATCGTTGAGGAGATCCGCCGCCGTGATCGGCGTCTTGCGGTCAGAGAGCTTGGCGAAGCTGACCTTGCTGTCGGGATCGATGAAGGTCTGCTGAGAGCTGCGGCCCACCCCCTTGAGCGTCCCGACGGAGCAGGGATGCTGCGCCCCACAGGATCCGGGGCACTCGCTCTCGAACTCCCCATGGGCTTCTTGGTCCCCCTTCGCCTTCTCCAGGGCCACCACCTGGGCCTCGGTCAGCACGAGCCCCTCTTGCGCCACCTTCGCCTCCAGCGCCTTGAGCCGCTTGCGCATGGTCTCCAGGTCGTGCCGGAGCCAGAGGCCCCGGACGCCGGCCGGGGAGACCGTCAGCCCCTGGCGGCGCAGCTCATTGGCCACCCGGACTTGGCCCCAGGCCGGCTGCTCGATCGCCAGGTGCACGACCGCCTCCTCGACCTCGGCCGGCACGCGGTTCTTCAGAATCGGCTTGCGCCGGGAGATCTCCGCCAGGGCCGCCTCGCCCCCGGTCTCGTCGAGCTCCTTGAACCGGTAGAAGCTATCCCGGCTGTAGCCCATGATCCGGCAGGCCTTTGACACGTTGCCCAGTTGCTTCGCCAGCTCCAACAACCCCAGCTTGGTCTTCAGAATCTTCTGCTCCGTCGTCATCGTCCTCGCTCCTTTCTCCCCCAGGGGGAACAGCGAGGATTCTACCTGACTGTCAGATTAAATTCTAGCACATACAGCTCAGGGTGAGGTACAGCGCGTCGGCCTGCTGGTCCACTTTGAGCTTCATGGCGTAGCTCTCCTTCGATCAAAGAATGCCGTCACGACGATGGGCGGTGTTTTCTTGCCATTGTCACGCGCAACACCCGGTTGCCAAACTCTGGAATCTGGGCCAGCCGGTGTTCCAGATCCGGGTCCACCCGGTCGGCCTCGGTCACCTCCGGTGTGTTCAAGGCCCGTTCCACCCAGGCAAGCGCAATCTGCCGTTTTTGCAAAGCATCCTGGGCGTGTTCCGTGAGCACGTAATCCATCAGGCCGCCCCGTTCAAGTCGATGACCTTCAGGCTCTCAATGCCCCGGTCGTCCACGATCTTGACCGCGATTCGCTGGTGTTCCCCCGCCTCGAAGGGCAGCGACACCGTGCCCCGGTAGGCCTCGATCAACTCCTCACCGATTTCGGCCTTGAGATTCTTTGCGAGCCGCGCCCAGCCTTCCTTCTCGCCCGCCATCGGGAAGAACACCTGGCGCGGATAGAGGCTGCGGCCGTCGTCCCTGTTGGTACTTCCCATCGCATCACGGTTCAATGCCAATGAGCACAAGTGGCACTGCCGGGACACCTCGGCCTTGGCGAACAACATTGTAGAACTCGCCCTCGTAATAAGCGACGCCTGAACTCATCTGGCTTTGCAAGGACTTCATCGGGAGAATCTCGACGCCGACGTCAATACGATCACCGACATAGAAGGCCAGATGCTTCACGAAGAGATCATAAGCAACGAACGCATACTTGCCGAATTGAACCTCAACGGCTACCCGGTCCTTAACGAAATCTGTCTGGTTGTAACTAAAGATCGGTGTTTCGCCTGCCGCTTCGATTTCCCGTTTCTGTTCCTCGGCCGACATGGTAAGCGTCTTCCGAATCAACTTCTCGCTTCGGGTAACCCAGTAGCTGACACGGCTCTCCTCCCAAGAGCTTGAGGTTGTCAAGTTCTTAGTTGAAATTACGTTGTGGCTCATGGTTGATGATGTCATGCCGCGGCCTGCTCCTGCTGCCCGGCGTCCTGCTCGACTTCGATGTGTTTCACCACGACCGCGATCTGTCGCAACCCTTTCACTCGTTTGAAGCCCTGCTCGCAGTGCATCAGCACGGTCGCCAACCAGCGCTGACGCATCGTGCTGTTCCGGTAGCGCTTGATATTGCCTTCGCAATCCCGCACCGTCGAGAACCTGCGTTCGATCGGGTTCGTCGAGTGCAGGGTCTTGCGCAGCAGTGCTGGCCCCTGCAGGCGATGCAGCGTCAGCAACTCCTCGAACGCTTCGAGCAAGGAGTCCGCGGCTGACTCGTTGATCCGGCGCAGCCACTGCTCGAAGTCCGCGAACATCGCCTTCGCGTCGTCGTAGCGGTTCTGCTCCAAGGCCATCTGGAACCGGCGATGCGCCTCCTTCCGGTACCGCTTCGGGAGATGCTTCTGGATGTTGCGATCCTTGTGGCTGGGGCCCCGTTGGTGCACCAGCTTCTTGCCGTGGCGCGCCTTCAGCGCCTTGATGATGCCCTTGCCCCCATCGGTGATAGAGCGCACCCGCGTGGACAGCGTCAGCCCCCGCCGCTCCAGGTCGGCCAGCAGGCCCTCGCAGATCTCGTGGTTCTCCGTTGCGCCTTCCCAGAACCCCAGGGCGCGCTTCTGCCCGCTCAGGTCGATGCCCAGCGCCACGATGAAGGCCTGGCCCCCGCGGTGGATCGTGTCGAGGAACAGGGCGAACACCTCGAAGTCCTCGAGCCGGCGTTCCCGGAACTCGCGCCGCTGCTTCGCCGTGGCTTCGACGAGATGGCGCGAGTCCCGCGCTCGCGGACACGCCGAAGGCACGGCCGGCGGCGGTCACGGTCTCCTCATACTTGCGGGCTGACATCCCCCGCAGCACCTCTCCCAAAAGTTCTTCCGAGAAGCCGCCGCGCTGCTTCAACTGCTCGTAGCTCCGCAACGTGCGCTCGCCGTCAGGACCGCGTCACCGGGGATGCACCACGCGCAGTTTCTGGTCGCCGACGTAGATCGAGCCAGGCTGGCTCGCCCACTTCCGAAGCTCACGCGAGGTCGGATGGTAGTCCGGACCCGCTTGCTGCTCGCGCTCCATGGACATGATTGTCTCCGCCACCAGGCGTCCGATGTCCAGCAGCGCGGCATCGAGCGCCTGTTTGCCTCCCAGCATCACCTGCACCATCCGGTCCATCCACCACGGCTTCTCCTGGATCTCCTGCAACGCCTGGATGGCCTTCTTCCTCTGCTTCGTGTCCGGTCTCATCGCGGTGACTCCTTTCGTGTGCAGATCGTCTTCGGGTTGAAGCGACCTGATTTGAACGAAGCCACTCACCAATTTCAACTAGATTCAGTATAACCTCCTCCGTTCGGCTCAGTGACCGTCCACCTGTCTGACCAGACAAAATTCCTCTTGACATGGCAAGGAGGAGTTAGATAGTAATAATCGTTCTCAATTTCAACTTTCGGGCGAAGGGTTGCCTTCTTGCCTTCCCCTAGCCGCCAAGGCCCTTGGCTCTAACGAAAGGAGGTGCCTGACCTAGACACAACCGCGCTAGGCGCGACACCAATACAGAGGACCTTAAGAGTCCCGAGTCACATCTAACCACTCAACCCAACTTCAAGGAGAGCAACAATGAGGACGTGGTTACTCCTCGGGGCTCTGGTGCTGTGTCCGCTGATGGCGTTGCCCGCCGCCGCGGAAGACAAGGGCCTCGAAGAACGAATCAAACAATTGGAAGAAGCGCTCAAGAAACTCGAAGAACGCGAGAAGATGGAACGCGAACAAGTCAGACCCGCAGAGCCGGTCGAGCAGCCCGGGGTCGGCCCCCTGCCGGAGGTCGGGAAAGACCTCCGGACAGAGAAGCAGGCGCCGTTGTCCTTCAGCACGACCGGGTCCGGTCGCATGGTGTACGCCAAGCCGTTCGTGTCAGCCCCGAAGGCCATCGTGGGCGGCTACATGGATTTCTTCTACACAAACCAGCGCAAGGCCCCCCTTGATAATGGCGCGGGATCAAGCAATCCGGGTATCGGGCGGACGAGCAGCTCCTTCGATCAGCAGCGGTTCGTGCCCTTCATCTATGCCGATGTGACCGACCACGTGAAGGTGGCCTCCGAGCTCGAGATTGAACACGGCATCCGCGAGACGAGCGGCGACGGCCGGGAGCTCGAATTCGGCTTGGAGTTCGCCACGATCGACTACCTGGTCCGCGAGGAGGTTAACCTGCGTGGCGGCATCCTCCTGCTACCCATCGGCAAGTTCAACCTCCTGCACGACTCGCCGCTCAACGACGTTGGTCCCCGACCCCTCGTGGATCAGTTCGTCATCCCCACGACCGTGGCAGAGACCGGGGCCGGCTTCTACGGGACGTTCTACCCCACCCGGCTCTCGAAGGTGGACTATGAGCTGTACATAACCACCGGCTCCAACGGATACCAAAAAGACGGCACACCGACCATCAATGAAAAAAGCGGCCTCCGCGGGACCCGTCTGCGTAAGTCCTTCGCCTCCGACGGGCTGGACAACAACAACGGCAAGGCGGTGGTCGGCCGGGTGGCCGTCAGCCCGAGGCTTGGGATGGAAATCGGCGGGTCGGGGTACTTCGGCACCTACGATCCAAACAGCAAGCGGGAGTTGAGCATCTGGGCGCTCGACTGGACCTTCCAGCGAGGACCCTTCGAGCTGATCGGTGAGTCCGCCTGGGCCTATGCCAAGGACGCCGACAAGTGCCTGCCTGTTGTCGCGACCAACGTCGCGACCAACTGCGTCAATGGCCTCTACATTGATCCGGACACCGGGCGGCCGACTCCGCGACGGAGCCAGGGCTTCTATATCCAGGGGAATTACCACTTCTTGCCAGAGTTCCTGACTCGCTTGGCCCCGGCGCACTTTCACGCAGGCTCCACGTTTACGAGCTTCATCCGGTACGACCGGGTGAACACGAACCTGGACGTGTCTGCCGGTGGGTTCGGCGACCTCGAGAAGCTCACGATCGGTTTCAATTTCCGTCCCGTGGAGGACACGGTCTACCGGTTCGCCTATGAGTTCAACATGCGGGGCTTCAACCCCATAGACAACCGGACGGTCACAGGCGCCAACGCGCTCGTGCTATCGGCCGCCACCTACTTCTAGCAGTCGCAGCAGGGGGACGGGCTCCTCCGTCCCCCTGCCCTGCTAGTCCGACATCAGGAGGACCATGCCATCACCCCGTCTGATCCGAGCCCTGCTCCTGACGCTGGCCTGCGCTGGATGCAGCTCGCTCGGCGGCATCGAAACCCACTACGTCGTCTGTCCCTATGAGAAGGCCTGGGAAGCGGCTTTGGCCACGACAAAGGATCGTCCTATTCGGGTCCAGGACAAGACGCAGGGTCTCATCGAGACGGATTGGGTCGAGGTGCCCGCGATCTCCCGCCCGTACGGGTTTTTCGGCCGGGACCTTGGAAACGACAAGGAGCGGTCCCGCATGATCGTCACCGTCAAGGCGCTTGACGACGTGGCGGTGGTAGGCGTCAACGAGGTGCGCGAGCACTGGGGCTTCCGCGGCGGGGCGCGGCTCTTTCAGTGGATGGCGGTCGAGCCCTCGGAGCAAGCCGTGGCAGAAGTCATGAAGCGTTTGAACGCCAACCTGAAGGAGCGAGGATGTTCTCCCACATGATCGCGGCCCTGCTCCTAGCAGTCCTCGTCGGGGCTATGCCCCAGACTGCCTCGGCAGCCCAGCGGATTTGGGACGATGAGCTGCGGCGCTACATCACCGAAGAGGAGATGAGCAAGTGGGGCGAGGAGTTCATGAGCGAGGAAGACGCCCTCAAGCTCATGCTGCCGAAGTCCGAGCGAATCCGGAAGGAAACCATCCGATTGACCCCCGAGAAAAAGCAGGTCATCGAGTCTCGGATCGGCTGGCATTTCCCCGAAGAAGAATTCCAGGTCTACGTCGGCGAGACCGGAGCCAAGGTGGACGGCTATGCGATCGTGGAAAACACGATCGGCAAGTACAAGCACATGACCTATATGGTTGGGGTGAACCCGGACGGCGAGGTGACCAACGTCGAGCTGCTGGTTTTTCGGGATGCGCGTGGCAGCGAGGTTGGCCGGAAGCGCTTCAACGTTCAATATGAGGGAAAAACGGTCTTCGATCCGATCCGGATCAACAAAGACATCATCAATATCTCCGGCGCCACCATGTCGGTCCGCTCGATGAGCGCCGGCGTCAAGCGCGTACTGGTCCTGATCGACGAGTTCTATCTCAAGCCGCTCGGGAAAGGCAGCGACCAGGTTGCGGCGCAGCGTCGGGAGAAGGGCTTCTTCGATCTGATCTTCGGACGCTGAAGGCCCGACCCCTAACATGCGGAACTTCAACGCACGCTTTCGCCTTCTCGACACAGACCGCCACATCCGGCTCATCTACACGCTCTTCCTCTTGTTCACGCTGGTGGCCTTCGCCTTCAGCTTCTTCTGGGCCCACAGCATGACGGGCCTCTCCCCTCAGGGCATCGCCGAGCACTACCGGGGATCCGACGCGACCTTTGGCGAGCCGATGTCCTTCCGCGAGCTGGCGGAGGTCACCCACTTCCACCTGTTTACCATGCCCGTGACGTTCATCATCCTCGTGCACGTGCTCTACCTGACCGGTGCCAGCCACCGCGTCAAGGTCGCGACGACCTGGGCGGCCTTCGTCGGCGTAGGGCTCGACCTGGTGTCACCCTGGCTCATCACTTACGTGTCGCCGTTCTTCGTGCTGACGATGCTGACCGGCGACGTTCTCATGGTAGCGAGCTTCTTGGTGACGATGGCCGTCCCGCTCTACGAGATGTGGGTGCTCAAGAAGCGGCTGGTGCCCTCCTCCCGTTCGGTTGAATAAAAAAAGGGGTTGACAGGCAGCTGGTTGAGGCGTATAATTGAGAATGAAAATCATACGCAATACCAAAGAGGCCGGAGGATCGTGCGTCCCGGAGCCCAGGTCGCCCTAGCGATCGTGGGCTCTTTGCATTTCAGGAGGAGATAGTAATGCATCGGGGAACCTGTGCCGACGGACCAGCGGAGTTTCTGGGGCGGATCGCCGACGAGTTCCGCTGTGAGTGCGGGCAATTGATGGCCCGCTGGCTCCAGGAAGGGATCCAGCTCAAATGCAAGCGCTGCCGCAGGCTGGTCGTGATTCCTTTCTCCGAGATCGGCGGCGTCCCGCCGCGCCTCCTCCGCTCCGAACACATCGCGCGCATCGAGGAGGCGCCGCGGTGAGGATACCGCGACGGACGGGCTGAAGCGCGAGTGTCGCGAGAACCGCTCTCACGGCCAATGGACCTTCCGTCCAGAGCCCATGACCGCCTCTCCGGCGGTTATGGGCTTTTGTTTTGACATCCCTTCGACTTCAGTGAGGCGAACGCATGATCGAAATCGAGACGCTCCAGAAGGATCAGCCGGGTCGGAACCTCCTCGCGCTCTTCCCTCCCTTGCGAGCCCTGGACCTCGCCGTGGCGGACCTTGGGGGAACGGACTTGCCCCTGCTCCAGGCCATGCGTACCCTGCTCGCGCGCATGGAGCGGGAAGACCCCGCGCTTCGTGATCATGGGCAGAGGACCGCCGTGTACGCGATAGCCCTTGGACAGGCTATCGGATTGCCTCAGCGGGATCTTGCCGATCTCTACTGCGCCGCCCTGCTCCACGACATCGGCAAGCTGCTTCTCCCGAAGGCGATCCTGAGTAAGCCGGGCCCGTTATCGCTGGACGAGTACGCACTGGTCCAGTGCCACCCTCGTCTGAGCGTCGAGCTCCTGGGCGACATGCCGGCCCTCCGAGTCCCCGCCGTGCTGATCGCGCACCATCACGAGCGCTGGGATGGGACCGGGTATCCCTATGGGGTACCGGGACGCTTCACCCCCCTGGGCTCGCGGATCCTGGCGGTCGCCGACGTCTTCGACGCGCTGACCTCGGATCGCCCCTATGCACCGCCCCGCGATCCCCAAGCCGCAGTCCGGCTCATCCAGACGATCGCAGGCACACACCTGGACCCGGATCTCGTCCAGAGCTTCGCAGGGCTTGTCGAAGGGCTCGGCGAGGCGTTGCCGGACGATCCCGATCAGAGAATCGGGCGGGATGTGCCTCCCGCTCTCTGCCCGTCGGAATCGGGCCGACTAGCTCCAGACGAAGTCGGCGTCGCAGCCAACGGGTGATCGGGCGTGGGACCCCTTCCTCCGGGGTCCCCGCCTGGTCTTCTTCAGGAGGCTAGGATGTGGGTTGCACCCGATGCGGCGGCTTGCTCGTGGTCGAACCGTCGCTGGACTTCTATGACAGTGGAAGGAGCCCCGTCATGGAACGCACACTTCGGGTCAGCGGGCAGATGACCCTGAATGAATGCGGCTGCGGACGCCTGCATTTCACCTATGGGCCGGTGACCTTGCATTTCGAGCGGACAGAGTTCCTGCTCTTTGCTCGCGACGTCGCCCGTCTGCTGACGCAGGTGGCGCACAGTCGGCCGGTTTCCCAGGACCATCCGACTTGCCACTGACGGACCAGGAAGGGAGGAGGGCGATGAAGACCTGCCCGTGTCCTCGCTGCCAGCGGCCCAGCCTGGCACCGACCGGCGCGTTCTGGGCCTGCGGCGTCTGCGGGTACGCGATCACCCAGACCGCGCTTCACATCGAGCTGCAGGCCCTGCAGGCTCAGGACAAGCAGCTTCCCCGCAGGTCACCCGCTCGTTAGCCAGCCCGATAGGGCTGCCGGAGAGGCATCCATGCGTAATTCTCGCCAGCGCAGTCATGACCGCGATCTGGACATCCTCATCAGCCTCGCGACGTCGATCGGGATGGTCGTCCTGACAATCGTCGGCTGGCTGATGTGGGAAATGTTCGTGCGAGTCCTGCCCTGACCTTCATCTGGCTGCCAAGCAGTCAGTCGCGACAGTCGAGACGGGTCCAGCCCCTCAGGATCCCTTGCTTGTCGAAGGTGAGGATCTCCTGACAGTCCGGGCGAATTACCGAGCGGCCATAGCTGTATTCGGGACCTGTTTCATACCGGTAGATCCACACCGTTTGGCCGGCTTCTTCCTTCGAAGAGGCCGGTGGTCCCAGCTGCTTCCGCACGTCGTCCTGGGTGGCCGTGTTCACGCTTTCCTCAAGATACGCGACTCGGGCCGGCGTACAGGCGAGCGCCGCCAAAGACAAAACCACGGCTACAGTGCCATTACGCAGATTCATGTTGTGCCGACGCCTCGATGCCGGCACGGCTCAGGAGCCCTCCTTCTTGATCTGCTCGCTGAGGTAGTTCTCCAGCCCGACCTGCTTGATGAGCTCCTGCTGGGTCTCGATCCAGTCGATGTGGGCATCCACGTCCTTCGCCATGTCTTCGAGCATGTGCCGGGTCGTGTAATCGCCCACCTTGGTGCAGTGGGCGATGCCGTCGGAGAGCATCTTGAGCATGTCCTGCTCAGCCTTGAGATCCGCCTTAAACTGTTCGGGCACCGTCTCCCCGACGTTCACGGTCCCGAGGCGCTGCATGTTCGGGACGCCCTCGAGGTAGAGGATGTGTTCGATGAGCTGGTCCGCATCCTTCATCTCGTCGAGGCTGCGCTCGCGGACCTTGTGGTACAGCCGGTCGTATCCCCAGTTCTCGCACATCTTCGCGTGCACGAAGTACTGGTTGATGGCCGTGAGGTTGGCCGTGAGCAACTTGTTCAGCAGCTCGATCACGCCTTCTTTGGCTTTCATGACCACTCCCCTCCTTCTGTCCAGAACGGGTGAACGGTGCGTCACGCAGCGGCGCGAATCGCCGGCGTTCTGCTGGCCTCCCTCGAATTATGCCTTCCGCCGTCCGTTTGGTCAAGAAGGAAGATAAGTAGTAGTGACTATCATTATCAACTTCGCAGAAATCGAGATTCAGTGTCATTCGGACGCCGGCCCTGAGCCTGACCGCGACGCACCTGCGGCCGGTGCGAATCCAACCGCACTGGGGGCGCGTGAGAAAGAGAGGAAGGTGGCGGGAAGAGAGTCAGCCAGCGTCCTTGTGGCCGCACTTGGGGCACTGCCGGGCGGCCCCGCGATCCCGGCCAGTCTTCTCGACGAGGAAGGGGAAATCACACCGGGGACACGGCTGATTCACCGGCCGGTCCCACAGGGCGTAGTCGCAGTCCGGATAGCGGCTGCACGAGTAGAAGGAGCGGCCCTTCTTCGTCCGTTTCTGGACCAACTCGCCGCCACAGCCCGATTGGGGGCACTTGATGCCAAGGGGGAGGGGCTTGGTGGCCTTGCATGCGGGGTAGGCCGAGCAGGCGAGAAACCGTCCGAACCGGCCCGTCTTGACAACCATCGGGCTTCCGCACTTCTCGCACTTCTCATCCGTCACTGTCTCCTGTCTGGCGACGGGCTTGATCGAGCCGTCCGGAAGCGTCTCGAAGTTCGCGGTGTTCTTGCAGGGAGGATCGTCCTTGTAGCCGGGACAGGCCAGAAACTTGCCGTTCCGGCCCCACTTGATCACCATCATGCGGCCGCATTTCTCGCAGGGTACGTCGGTGGGCTCTTCCTTCCCCTTGACGCCCTCCATCGTGCTCTCCGCGACGCCGAGGTCTTTCATGAAGGGCGTGTAGAACTCGCGGACCGCGGCGACCCAGTCTTTTTCGCCCTCTTCGATCTCGTCGAGCTCCTCCTCCATGCGCGCGGTGAACGCCACATCGAACACATCGGGGAAGTACCGGACCAGCCGCTCGTTCACCATGCGGCCGAGCTCGGTGGGCTTGAACCGGCCTTCTTCCTTCTCCACATACCGGCGCTCCTGGATGGTCGCGATGATGCTCGCATAGGTGGATGGCCGCCCGATCCCCTTCTCTTCCAGCTCCTTGATGAGGAGCGCCTCGTTGTAGCGGGGCGGCGGCTGCGTGAAGTGCTGCTTAGGCACCAGCCCGCGGCTCTCTCCGTCTACCAACTGCAGTACCTCCCCAACGGCCAGGGGCGGCAACTGCCGTTCCCGCTCATCCTGCTCCGCCCCTTGTTCGGCCAGGCCGGCCTCCACGCCCGGCGGGGCCGACTCGTCCCGCCCTTCGGAGTAGAGCACGGTGTAGCCCGGGAACTTGACGACGGTCCCGTTCGCCCGAAACAGGTGTCCGTTCGCCTCGATGTCCACCCGGGTCACCTCGAGCAAGGCCGGCGTCATCTGCGACGAGACGAAACGGGTCCAGATCAGCTTGTAGAGCTGGTACTGGTCCCGATCGAGGAAGGCCTTCACCTTCTCAGGCTCCCGCAGCACCGACGTCGGGCGGATCGCCTCGTGGGCCTCCTGCGCCGCCTTCTGAACCCTGTACACGTTGGGGGCCTCCGGCAGGTAGTCGCGTCCGAACCGATCGCGGATGAAGGCCCGGGCCTCGGCCAGCGCCTCGGCCGCGATCCGCGTGGAGTCGGTGCGCATGTAGGTGATCAGGCCGACTGGTCCTTCCTTGCCGATCTCGACGCCCTCGTACAATTGCTGGGCCAGCATCATGGTCTTCTTCGGGCTGAATCGCAGCTTGCGGGCGGCCTCCTGCTGCAGGCGGCTCGTGATGAAGGGAGCGAGCGGGTTCCGCTTCCGCTCCTTCTTCTCGATCGCGGACACCACGAACCGAGCCCCTTGGAGGGCACGCAGGATCTGCTGCGCCTCTTCACCGGTGCGGATCTCGGCCGCCCGCCCCTGCACCTCCTGGAGCCGCGCCTCGAACGACGGCGGGTGCAGGCCGCGCAACGTGGCGGTGATGGTCCAGTACTCGGTCGGTCGAAACGCCTCGCGCTCCGCCTCGCGCTCGCAGATCAGCCGGACCGCGACCGATTGGACGCGCCCGGCGCTGAGCCCCCGGCGCACCTTGTCCCAGAGCAGCGGGCTCAACTTGTAGCCGACGATGCGGTCCAGAACACGCCGGGCTTGCTGGGCGTTGACCTTCCTGGTGTCAATCTGCCCGGGGGCCTGGAGCGCCCGTTTGATGGCCGACTCCGTGATCTCGTTGAAGAGCACGCGATAGACGTGCCGCTTGTCGCCGTTCAGCTCCTCCGCGATGTGCCAGGCGATCATCTCACCTTCGCGGTCGGGGTCCGTGGCGATGAAGACCTTGTCCACCTCCTTGGCTTTCCTCTTGATCTCGGCCAGCACCTTGCCCTGGTTCCGGTCCTTGCGGCGGATCACGACGTAGTCGGGGGCAAAGTCTCGGTCCACATCGATCCCGAACCGGCTCGCGGGCAGATCCTTGACATGGCCCACCGAGGGAAGCACGGTGTAGCCGCGCCCGAGGTACTTGGTGATCGTGCGCGCCTTCGCTGGCGACTCGACGATGATCAGCGCTTTGGCCATAACGATGTTCGACTCACGCTGCGCGGCGGCACCGGCGCGCAATGGGGCTGTCATATATACCGGCGCGACCGCTCATTGCAAGCCCCATTATACCCGAACGCACGACGGACCCGGTAAGCGCCGCGCCATTCCCTTCAGCTCCAAAGCCAGCACCGCTGACATGACGGCGGCGGCGGAGAGTCCCGCCCGCGCGATCAGCTCGTCCAGCGGCACCGGCTCGCAGGAGAGCAGCGCGTGCACGGCCCGCTCGTCGTCGCTTAGCTCGGCGCCGCCCGGGATCGCCGGGCGAGGACGGCGGGCGACGCGCTCCGCGAACGCAGGATCGAGCTGCGGCACGAGCTCCTCGAGGATGTCCTCGACCGTCTCGACCAGCTTCGCGCCCTGCTTGATCAACCCGTTTGTGCCACGGCTCTGCTCCATGCGCGGAAAGCCTGGCACCGCGAAGACCTCGCGGCCCTGGTCGGCGGCGAGCCGGGCGGTGACGAGCGAGCCGCTTCCCGCCGCCGCTTCCGTGACCACGACGCCGAGGCTGAGCCCGCTGATGATCCGGTTCCGGCGCGGAAAGTGATAGGCGTGCGGGGGCGCGCCCACGCTGAATTCCGTGACGACCGCGCCGCTGGCTTCGATCCGCTCGCGGAGCGCCCGGTGCTCGGGCGGGTACGTCCGGTCAATCCCGCAGCCCAAGACCGCCACGGTGCGCCCCCCTCCCGCCAGCGCGCCGCGGTGCGCCGCCCCGTCAATCCCGCGCGCGAGCCCGCTCACGATCGTGAAGCCGAGCGCGGCGAGGTCCCGGCTCAGCTCTTCTGTGAGCAGCCGGCCCGCCGCGCTTGGACGCCGGGACCCGACGATCGCGACTGCGTGGCGATCCTCCGGCGTCAACCGGCCGCTCACGTAGAGCAGCGGCGGCGGGTCCGGAATGGTCCGCAGTCGAGCCGGATAGGCCTCGTCCAGCCAGGTGAGGACGGACCACCCGCCGCGATCGAGCTCCCGCAGCTCCCGCTCGATCGCCCCACGGACTCCTTCGTCCGGTTCGCGCCGGACCGCCTCGGCGGCCGGGCGATTGAGCCCCCCGACCTCGATCAGGCGCTCGGTCGAGGCCGCAAGCACGCTCTCGGGCGAGCCGAAGGCCTGGACCAGCCGGCAGATTGCGGCGTCGCTCAATCCCCGGACGGCCCGGAGGGCGAACCAGGGTCGGAGGGAGATCGGGCGGCTCATGCAGAGTTCGCGGGAGAAAGCTCGTCAGAGGACGACGAGGTCGTACTGCTCCAGATGCAGCTCAGGGTCCGCCTTGACGACGATCTTTGTCTGGAACTCGCGCTCAAGATCCTCGATCCCCTGCCGCTCCTCGTCGAAGAGCAGCTCCGCCACGGCGGGGTGGACGCCGACCACGATCTTCTGGTCCTCCGGCAAACTCCCGATGCGGCGGATGTCCCGGAAGATCTCGTAGACGACCGAGGTGGGCGACTTGGTATAGCCGCGCCCCTCACAATAGTGGCAGGGTTGCGACATCGTGCGGAGCAGGTCCTCCCGGACTCGCTCCCGCGACAGCTCGATGAGCCCCAGGTCGGAGATCCGGGTGATGCGGGTGCGCGCCTTGTCGCTCGCCATGGCGTCCACCAGAGCCTGGTACACCCGCTCGCGGTTCTTCTCCCGCTCCATATCAATGAAGTCAATGATGATCAGGCCGCCGATCCCGCGCAGCTTGATCTGGTAGGCGATCTCTCTGACCGCCTCCAGGTTGTTCTTGAGAATGGTCTCCTCCTGGTCCCGCTTGCCCACGTACCGGCCGGTGTTCACGTCAATGACCGTCATGGCCTCCGTGTGGTCAATGACGATGTACCCGCCCGACTTCAGCCAGACCTTCCGGCTGAGAGCCCGCGCGATCTCCTGCTCGATACCGAGGTGATCGAACAGGCTCTCCTCCTTGTCGTAATAGTGGACCCGCGAGGTCTGGTCGGGTAGGAACTTCTGCACGAAGTCCTTGACGGCTTCGTACTCCGGTTTGGAATCAATGAGCAGCCGCTCGACCTTCCTGGTGAACAGGTCGCGGACCACCCGGAAGGGCAGGGACAGGTCCGAGTGGAGTAGGCTGGGGGCGGGAAGCTGATCCCGGTTCTTAAGCACGTCCTGCCAGACGGCAGCCAGGAACTCGATATCGGACTTGAGGTCCTCCTCCTTGACGCCCTCGCTGACCGTGCGGACGATGTAGCCGCAGCCGGGCTTGCGCAGACGCTTCATGATCTCCTTGAGGCGCGCCCGCTCCTCGTCCTTGGGGATCCGGCGCGACACGCCGATGTGGTCCACGCCCGGCATGAAGACCAGGTACCGGCCCGGGAGCGAAATGTACGTGGTCACCCGTGGCCCCTTGGTGCCAATCGGCCCCTTGGAGATCTGGACCATCACTTCCTGCCCCTCTCGGAGCAGGTCCTCGATCGGGCGCATCGTCTGCCGGCGCGGGCGCGGCATCTCCGGGCCCTTCTCATCCTCTTCGCTGTCCACAAGCGTGTCCCCCGGCTCGGTGTCCGTGGACAGGTCGGACACGTGCATGAACGCGGCGCGCTCCATGCCGATATCCACGAAGGCGGCTTGCATGCCCGGCAGCACCTTGGCCACGCGGCCCTTGTAGATGTTGCCAACGAAATCCTTGTTCTTCGCGCGGTCCACATAGAGCTCGGTCACCACGCGGTTGTCCAGCACCGCCACCCGGGTCTCTTCCCGGGTGACGCTGATCGCGATCTCCTGCCCCATAGTCTCTCCCCGCCGTCAGACCGAGCGGGCAGCTTGGCCGCCGGGGGACAGGCTCCCAGCCCCCTCAGGCGCGCCAGCCGCGCGGCAGACGGCTCGGCTAGATAGTGATCGGGCGGCCTCGTCTGCCGGCCGCCCGGGTGCATCCTCACACTCAGTAGAACAACGTCAGGCGTCGCCGCTTGACGTTCAAGAGCAGCCCCAGCGCAGCCAGCGTCGTGACGGTCGCGCTTCCTCCGTAGCTCATCAGCGGCAGCGGAATCCCCACGATCGGGAAGACGCCCGTCGTCATGCCGATGTTGACCAGGACGCAGAAGCCGAGCATGGCGACTACCCCGGCCGCGAGCAGCGATCCGAGCATGTCTTTGGCCTTCGACGCGATCTCCATCGCGAGCAGGAACAGCCCCAGGAAGAGCGCCAGGAGCACGACCACGCCGAGGAACCCCCATTCCTCCGCAAACACCGCAAAGATGAAATCCGTGTGTCCTTCGGGCAGAAACTTCAACTGGCTCTGCGTCCCGCCGTACAGACCCTTTCCGAGCAGCTCCCCCGATCCGATGGCGATGCGCGACTGGAGCCCGTGGTACCCCTTGCCGGCCGGATCGTAGTCAGGGTCCACGAACGTCATGATCCGTTCCCGCTGGTAGTCGTGCAAGGAGCTCCAGGCCATCTCCCAAGCGAAGGGGAACAGCATCAGCGAGACCAGCAGCAGGATCCCCAGCGCCTGGGAGCGGATGCCGACCAGGAGGACCAGCGCGACAAAGATGGCCAGATAGCTGAGGCCGCTCCCCAGATCGGGCTGCTTGAGGATCAGGAGCAGGCCCGGCAGCATGATGAGCCCGGGCAGCACCACGCGCTGCAGCCAGCCTTCGCGCGGCCGGCTCGCGTAGTAGCGCGCCAGCACCAGGACCAGCACCAGCTTGGCGAACTCCGAGGGTTGGAAGGCGAAGGGCCCGATCGGAAACCACCGCTGCGCCCCACGGCTGGTCTTGCCGGCCATCAGCACGAGGACCAGCAGCGCGAGCACGATCCCGTAGAGTACGTACGAGAGCCGGCAGATCTCGTGGTAGTCCACCAGCAGCATGACGATGAACGCCAGCGCGCCAATCGCAATCCAGGCGAGCTGCTTCAGGTACAGGGGAATGCCGCCGGCCTGATGCGCGTGGGTCGCACTGTGAATGGACAGGACGCCGACGGCAAGGATCGCCGTCACGAGCGCGAAGAAGCGCCATTCGAAGCTGTCCACTGCCCGGCTGTCTGCGACGCGGTCAATCACAGCGGTTCCCCACGGCGACTCCTCACAGCGACTCCGCCCAGCCCGGCGCTCCGGCACCCGCCGTCTGCAGTCCGACGTACGCCTCGATCAACTGCTTCGCCAGCGGCGCGGCCGCCGTCCCTCCATGGCCCATGTGCTCGACCAGGACCGCCACAGCAATCCGGGGCTCGTCGGTCGGCGCGTAGGCGACGAACCAGGCGTGGTCGCGGAGCTTTTTCGGCACCTGGTCCTCCGAGCCGGTCCGGAGCGCCGCGGTTTGCGCTGTCCCGGTCTTGCCCGCGATCGCCACCAGGGACGAGCGGGCGCGCGTCGCCGTGCCCTTCGTCACGACATCGGCCAGCGCCCGCCGGATCACCTCCAGTACGTCCGGCTTGACCGTCAACACTTCCGCAGGCGCCGCCGGCAGCGCGCGCACGGCGCCGGTGTCGCGCTCCATGATGGCGCGCGCGACGCGGGGCCGATACTTCCGGCCCTGGTTGGCCACCGCAGCGATGAGCTGGGCCATCTGCAGGGGGGTCACGGTCACATAGCCCTGCCCGATGGAAGCGGAGATCGTCTCGCCGGGGAACCAGGGCTCCCCCCGCGCCTTGACCTTCCAGCTCGTTGAGGGCACGATCCCGATCCGCTCGGAGGGCAGCTCGACGGCGGTCTCGCGGCCCAGCCCGAACTGGCTGGCATACGCGGCGATCGTGTCAATTCCAAGACGCTGCCCCACAGTGTAGAAGAAAACGTCGCAGGATTGGGCGAGGGCCTGGGAGACGTCCATCGCGCCGTGCCCGCCCGCCTTCCAGTCCCGAAACAGCCGCTTGCCAAACTGGTAGCCCCCCGTGCAGCGCACCTTGGTCGCCGGGGTGATCGTGCTGGTGTCGAGCGCCGCCGCGGCCATGACGATCTTGAACGTCGAGCCAGGCGGATACTGCCCCTGCGTGGCCCGGTTCGTCAGCGGGTGCCCCTCGTCCCGCACGATGGCCGCCCACTGCTGGCCGGTCAGCTCGCGCGAGAGCACGTTCGGGTCGAAGGCCGGGCGGCTGGCCATGGCCAGTATTTCCCCGTTCCGCGGATCGAGCGCCACGATCGCGCCGGCCTCCCCACCGAGCAGGCTTTCCGCCAGCCGCTGCAGCCGGATATCAATCGTCAGATACAGGTCGTCGCCCGCCCTCGGCCGTTCCACCGAGACTGTCCGCTTCTCGTGGCCGAGCGCGTTGACTTCGATGGTCTTCTGCCCGGGATGCCCCCTGAGCACCCGGTCGAAGGTCTTTTCCACCCCGTACTGCCCGACGATGCTGCCCTGGTGGAGCTCCCCGGTTTCGTCCTGCTCCAACTGTTCCGCCGAGACCTCACCGACATAGCCGACGAGATGCGCAGCCACGCTTCCGGCCGGGTAGTTCCGCTTCGACTGGGCCTGGATCATGACTCCGGGCAGATCAAGCCGGTGCGACTCCACGAGCGCGGCCTCTCGCAGGGTGAGGCCGTCCTTGAGTTTCACTGGCGTCAGCCGCCGGCGATGCTGGGCCAGCTTGGCCCGCAGCACCGCTTCGTCGAGCCCGAGCAGATCTACCAGCTTCTTGACCAATGCCCGCTGGTCCTTGACATCCTCCAGCGTCACGTACAGCCCGAAGCTCGGGACGTTGTTCGCGAGCAGCACCCCGTTACGGTCGTAGATCAGCCCCCGCGCCGGCTCCAGAAGAACCGATCGGGTCCGGTTGTCCTCCGACAGCTCCCGGTAGTACGCCCCCTCCCGGATCTGGAGCTGGGCTGCGCGGAGCCCCAGGAGCAGCAACACGAGGACGACGCCGACCTTGAGGATCGTGAGGCGGCGCTGCAGCTCCCACAAGTCCTCGTGCGATGCCCCGTACTCTGCCATGCGTGCCTTCCACTCCGGGACCGTCCAACCCCGGCCACGCCCCCACTACCGACCGAGACGCGGGACCTCACCGCTCGCCGCCAGGCGCCTCCGCCTCCACGCCATGAGCAGCCAGTACAGGCCTGCCCCCAGCGCTCCGTCGAACAGGGCCTGCGGCACCGCCACCGCGCGCGCCGCGAACAAGGGATCGGGCAGGTCGCCCCCGATCCGGAGCGCCGCAAGGAAGACCGTTCCGGAGAACAGCGAGAGCCCCAGCACAGCTAGCAGGATCGCCGGGGCCGTCGGATTGGCCATCTGCCGCCACAGAACGCCGGCCAGGAACCCGACCGCACCCTTCTCGGCCAGGTTGAGCCCCCAGGCGCCGGCCGAGAACAGATCCTGGACGAACCCCAGCGCGATCCCCATCAGCAAGCCTTCCGTCTCTCCGGCCAAGAACCCGATGAGGCACGCCGCGATCAAGCACAGGTCCGGCCGGACATCCAACACGCTCACGTGGTTGAGCACCGTGGTTTGGAGCGGCACCAGCCCCACCACCAGCAGCACATACAGGATCGCCTTCACGGCCGCCCTCCCCGGTCCGACGCGGCCGGACTCCCAGCAGGCTCGCCGCCACCCTCGGCAGGAAGCACCGACGTGACCACGAGCACCTCCTCCAGCTTGGCGAAATCCACGGCGGGCACGAGCTCGGCCGACTGGAACAGCTCGCCCTCGGCCTTCTCGATGCGGGCGACGGTGCCGATCGGCAGCCCCTTGGGGAAGACCCCGCCCAACCCCGAGGTCACAACGAGGTCGCCCTCGCGGACCGTGGAGAGGAGGGGGATGTACTTCATGCGCGCCCGCTTCGCGGGCGTTCCCTCGACGATGCCCTCGTCGCGGGTGCGCTGGATCAGCCCCGTCACCGCGTTGTTGGGGTCATTGATCAACAGGACGACCGAGGTAGACGGCGTCGTCTTGACGATGCGGCCGACCGCCCCGGCCTGCGTGATCACGCCCATCTCCACCCGCACGCCGTCGCGCTCACCTTTGTTCAGAACCAGCCCGCGGAACCAGTTGGTCGAGTCGCGCCCGACGACCTGTGCGGCGACCGTCTGGGGCGCGACGAACGTCTTGAACTCGAGCAGCGACGCCAGCCGCTGCGCCGCCGCAGCGCTCTCCCGCAGCTCGCCGAGCTGTCCCTGCAGCGCGGCGAGCTCCTGGCGCAGCCGCCGGTTCTCCTCATGCACCCGGCGCAGGGCGATGTACCCGTCCCAGGCTTCGGCGAGGCTGCGGTTCAGGTCCGCTAGGAGGTTGACAGGATAGGCGACGACCCAGGCGAGCGGATGGCCGAGGCGCTGCAGCAGAGCCCGGCCCTGGTGAGGCAGCACAAACACCAGGGCGAGCAGCAGCCCGAACAGGATCAGCGTTGCCCGCCTAGCTCCGGATGTCGAACGCAACATGGCCATCCGCAACGCGGGATGGGGTCCTTAGCGGGAACTGCTGCACTGCGACATGACCGAGACCTTTCGGAGGAGATCCAGCTCGTCGAGGATCTTCCCGACCCCCAGGACGACGGAGGTCAGCGGATCGTCTACCGTGATGATGGGCAGGTTGGTCTCCTCGCGAAAGCGGGTGTCCATGCCCTTGAGCAGGGACCCGCCCCCGGTGAGCACGATGCCACGATCAATGATGTCCCCAGCCAGCTCCGGCGGCGTGTTTTCCAGCGCCACCTTGATCGCGTTGACAATCGTGCCGATCGGCTCCTGCAATGCTTCTCGGATCTCGGCGTCATCCACCATGAGCGTGCGGGGGATGCCCGAGATCAGATCCCGCCCCTTGATCATCATCGTCTTTTTCTCTTCGAGCGGATAGGCCGAGCCGATCTCGACCTTGACCCGCTCCGCCATATGTTCACCGATCAGGATGTTGTACTTCTTCTTGACGTAGTTCATGATCGCGTCGTCCATGCGGTCGCCCGCCACCTTGACAGACTCGCTGTAGACGATACCGCCGAGCGAGATCACGGCGATGTCGGTGGTGCCACCCCCAACATCCACCACCATGTTGCCGGACGGCTCCGTGATCGGGAGCCCCGCGCCGATCGCCGCGGCGACCGGCTCCTCGATCAGATACACTTCCCGGGCCCCGGCCAACTCCGCCGAGTCGCGGACCGCGCGCTGCTCGACCTGGGTGATCCGGGACGGCACACCGATGATGATGCGCGGTCGGACGAAGGTGCTGCGGTTGTGCGCCTTCGTGATGAAGTACTTGAGCATCCGCTCGGCCATCTCGAAGTCCGCGATGACCCCTTCCTTCATCGGGCGGATCGCCACGATGTTGCCCGGGGTCCGGCCGAGCATCTTCTTCGCCTCCGCGCCGACCGCGAGCACTTTCTCGGTCCGTTTCTCGACGGCCACGACGGAGGGCTCGTTGAGGACGATCCCCTTGCCCTTCACGTAGACCAGCGTCGTCGCGGTCCCGAGGTCAATGGCAAGGTCGTTGGAAAACCAGCCGAGGATATCGCCTGTCAGCCCCACGCGCCTGTCCTTTCGTCAACCCGGCGCCCGCAGCGTGCGGCCGCTCCGAGGAGCCGACCCGCCTCAGTCCGGCCGATCGAGATCCCCGATGTCCAGCACCTGCGTGCGCGCAATCTCATCCCCCAACCGGAGTCCCTGCGCGTTTCCGATGATGAGCAGCGCTTCAAAAGCCGTGATGACAAAGGCGATCGCCCACCCGATAAAGGGGATGGGGAAGAACAGGTATGCCAGCGCGAGGGGAAGGTTCCGGATGATGGACTCCTTGAAGCCCGCGGCTTCCTTGGTCAGCCAGATGACGGTCTGCAGCCCGATCAACCGTTTGCCGATGCTCCGCCCTCCTGAAAACCCGTCTGCGATCAGCACATACGTCAGCCCCGCCAACCAGCCGACGGGCGGGGCGAACTGACTCACGGCGGCCACGATAATGGCATCCACCAGCTTCGCAATGAACCGATTAAGGACTTGCGCCTTGGGAATCACCCCCAGGGCTAGTGGGGTTGGCTCCACACGGTTTTCCCCAATCTCCCGCGTAATTAGCGGATCAGTATAACAAATTTAATGCCTCTGCACAAACAGAGCGGCTTTTCTCGGGAAACGGGCCAAGCCCGCTTCTGGAACCCTTGCGTTTTCGCAGAGACGACGGGTAGAATCAGCTCCGTTTTCGCGGCAGGCATTGAGGGGTTTCCATGATCAAGCTGATGCGCGAAAGCGCGCGCAAGTACCCGTGGCTGCTCAAGACCATCATGGGCCTGCTCGCGGTCGCCTTCGTCATCACCATGGGCTGGTGGGGGTTCACGGAGCAGGAGTCCAACGCCGTGGCCTCTGTCGGGGATTTGACGATCAGCCGGGACGAATACCGGCGCACCTACGAAAGCACCTACCGGTTCTACCGGGACAAGGTCCAGGGTGAATTCAAAGAGGACTCGCTCAAGCAGTTCGTCATCGAGAGCCTGGTCGAGGGGAAGATCTGGACCATCGCCGCCAAGGAGCTGGGCCTGAGCGTCTCCGCCGACGAGCTGCGCGACTCCATTCTCAAGATCGAGGAGTTCCAGCGGAACGGCAAGTTCGACCCCGAGCTGTACAAGCGGATCCTCGCCGCCAACCGGCTGACCCCGGCCAGCTTTGAGGCGCTCCACCGCGTCGAGTTGCTAGCCGAGAAGGCGCGGACCGTCATCCGGGATTCGGTGGCATTGACCCCTGCCGAGATCGCGGAGGCGCAGGCGCTGACGGTTCGGCAGGCTCAAGCCGAGCCAGACGCCGGTCCTTCGGCGAACGAACGGATCCTGCAGGATTTCCTCTTCCAGAAGCAGCAGCGCGCCATCGCCGCGTACAAGGAGGCCCTCAAAGCCAGAATCCCCATTCAGATCCGCAAGGAATATCTCTGAGCGGACAGCCATCGGCGGTCTGCCGTCAGCAGGAAGCGCTCAGCCCTCACAGAATCAGCATCGCATCCCCGTAACTGTAGAACCGATAGCGCGCCCGGACTGCCTCCCGGTAGGCCTCCCGCAGCCGCTCCAGGCCGGCGAAGGCCGAGACCAGCATCAGCAAGGTCGTGCGTGGCAGGTGGAAGTTGGTCATGAAGGCATCCACGATCCGGAAGCGGTAGCCGGGCGTGATGAACAGGTTGGTCTCGGCCTCGCCGGCGGCCACCGCTCCGGACGCGCTGGCCGCGGACTCCAGCGCCCGCACGACCGTCGTGCCAACGGCGAGGACGCGCCGCCCCTCGGCCTTCGCCCGGTTGATCGCGGCGGCAACCTCGGGCGCGATCACGTACCGCTCCATGCCCATGACGTGCTCCTCGATCCGCTCGGCCGTCACGGGCCGAAACGTCGCCGGGCCCACGTGGAGCGTGACCGAGACCCTGTCCACACCGCGATCCCGGAGGGCCTGCAGGAGCGAGTCCGTGAAGTGCAAGCCCGCCGTGGGCGCGGCCACGGCCCCTTCCTCGCGCGCGAAGATCGTCTGGTACCAGTTGCGGTCCTCCGGCGTCGGCGGCCGCTTGATATAGGGCGGGAGCGGGACCTGCCCGACCTCCCACACCAGCTCGCGCAGCGGCCGGCTGCTCGACACCCGCACGGTTCCGGGGACCGAGCCTGATCCCAACACGGTCAGGACGGCGCCGGTCCCGAGGTCAATCATCTGCCCGGGCCGCAGCCGCCCCTTGACCAGCGCCTCCCCAGTACCGGTGTCCCCGCACGCAAGCACCAGCAGCTCCACCCGTCCGCCCTGCGGGCGCTTCCGGCCGATGAGGCGCGCTGGCAGGACCTTGGTGTCGTTGACGACCAGCAGATCCCCGGGCCTCAGCAATGCGGGGAGATCGGCCACACGGTGATGCGAGCAGGCCCCGCCTCCCCGGGGAACCACCAGCAGCCGGGCTTGGTCCCGCGGCTCAACAGGACGATCGGCGATCAGGGTGGGATCGAAGGGGAAATCAAACTCGCTGAGCAGCATCAAGGCTTGCGCGGCGGCCAGGGCGCCAGCTCGGTGCCGGGGAAATAATAGCGGAGGATCACCGGGAAAGCGTAGCCGAGCGCGGCCATTTCCTTCGCGCCCCACTGGCAGAGTCCGACGGCATGGCCGGCGCCCCGGCCGGCGAACACCACGGACGGCCCCGCCAACCGCGCGTCGAACTGGGTGCTCGGGATCACCGTGTAGCCCAAGGCCTTCCTAAGCTCCTCGCCGCGCAGGACCAGCTCGCCTCCCGAGTGGAGGATCCGAAGCCGGGTCACACGGCCGGCCCGGCTGTACGCGGCCGGCGTCAGCGTCGCAATGGTTCCGACGACGAACCCCTGCTGGCGCAGCGCTTCTTCGACGTCGGTGAGCTGAAGCTCGGCCCGCCACTGGTAATAGGGAGAATTCACGTCGAAGGGGCACTCCACCCCCTTCAAATAGGGCAGGTCCTTGGCCCAGACATTGACCGCGTCCTCGGTCAGTCCGGCCGCGGTCGAGGAGAACGCGGCGAGGATGGGCTCGCGCTCGTAGGTCAACACCAGGCCGCGCGTCGCCTCCACCGCCAGCGCGACGCGCTCGTCGCGCTGGGACCGCCCGCGGTAGACCTGGTCCTGCGTGCTGGCCACCAGATCGTAGTCCCGCCCCGCCGCGGTGCGCCGTTGGTACAGCGCGTACGTGCGCGCCACGATGGCCTGGGCCTTCAGAGCCTCCAGGTGCCAGGCGGAGTTCATCTCGGAGGGCACGACGCCCTTGACGTACTCCTCCAGGTCCACGTCGTTGATCACCGAGAGCCCCTTGCCGCGGGCGACGATCCGGACCTGGCCGGCCACCACCAGAGGCCCGGCGGGCGGCACATGCGCCTGCGGGGTGTTCCTGCCCGGGCCCCCAGTCACCGTGATCGTCAGTTCGTCCTGCTGGCCCCGCAACACGACGCGGTCCGCGCGGAGGGCCCCACCGTTGACGGTCAGCTTGCCGTGCTCCACCGCGACGACCAGGGGACTACGGAACGTCCGCTCCGTGCCAGGCGGCACCCGCGCGACAACCCCGCGGTCAGCAGAAACCACGACCCGACCGGCGTCCTCGAAGAGCAACACGCGGATGTCCTGGCTGCCGCGGGCCGGACCCGCCGCGACCGCGACCACCACACCCGCCCAGAGCCAGATCGGTCCGCACCGCGCCATGGCTACCGCCGGGACAAGAGATACACGAACAGGCTCACGATCACGCTGATCAACAGACTGGTCGTCAGAGGAAAGTAGAAGGTGAAGTTGTCCCGCTTGATGAAGATGTCGCCCGGCAGCCGCCCCAGCCAGCCGAGCCCCCCGCCGAGGGTCGGCAGCTTGGCGGCGAGCAGCAACAGGGCGCCAACGAGCGCGATCAGCGCCCCGAGGGCGATGAGGGCTTTCCCCAAGCCGCTCCACTCGGCCATGTTCACCTCACGAGCAGCTCGGCGATCTGGACCGCGTTCAGCGCCGCCCCTTTCCTGAGGTTGTCGGCCACGATCCAAAGGTTCAGCCCGTTGGGGATGGACTCGTCCTGGCGAATCCGGCCGACATAGACGTCGTCCTTGCCCGCGACATCGAGCGGCATCGGATAGACCTTCCGCTCGGGATCGTCGTAGAGCTGCACCCCGGGCGCGGTCGAAAGGATCGCCCGGGCCTCGTTGGCCGTCAGCGGCCGCTCGGTCTCGATGTTGACCGACTCCGAGTGGCCGACGTAGACGGGCACCCGGACCGTCGTGGCCGTCACCTGAATGGACTCGTCGCCCATGATCTTCCGCGTCTCGTGGACGAGCTTCATCTCCTCCTTCGTATAGCCCGACGGGAGAAACTCGTCAATGTGCGGCAGACAGTTGAAGGCGATCTGGAACGGGTAGACCTTCGGCTGCGGCTGGCGGAAGCTCAGCAGAGCCCGGCACTGCTCGAGCAGCTCGTCCATCGCCTCCTTGCCCGTGCCCGAGACCGACTGGAACGTGGTCACGACCACCCGCCGGATTCGGGCCCGATCATGGAGCGGCTTCAGGGCCACGACCATCTGGATCGTCGAGCAGTTGGGATTGGCAATGATGCCCTGCTGCCACTGAACGTCGTGCGGGTTGACTTCGGGGACGACGAGCGGCACCGCCTTGTCCATCCGCCAGGCCGCGCTGTTGTCAATGACAACCGCGCCGGCCTTCACGGCGATCGGCGCGAACTCTCGGCTAACGTCACTGCCGGCCGAAAACAGGGCGATGTCCACCCCGTTGAAGGAGTCCCGGTTCAGCAGCCCGACAGTCACGTCGGCGCCGCGAAAGGCGACGGAGCCGCCCGCCGAGCGCGCGGAGGCCAGCGGGACCAGGGTCTCGACCGGAAACTTCCGCTCCTCGAGCACCTCGATCATCTCAGCCCCGACCGCTCCGGTGGCGCCGACGACAGCCACCTTGTACGCCGCTTTCTTCGTCAGCATCAGTTCTCCTCATCCAGGCAAAAGTGAAAATTCGTGGGGACCTTTTTACTTTTGCCTTTGTCGTCAGGCAGCGATCATCCGGATCCGGTGATTGAACGTGTCGGCAATGTAGATGTTCCCCGCGATGTCCACAGCGACGCCGAAGGGATAGTTCAGGCTGCTCTCGCCTGGCGGTCCGCCGTCTCCCGCGAACCGGGCGAGCCCATTCCCGGCCACGACGGTGATAATCCGCTTCCGGCAGTCCCAGCGCCGGATCAGATGGCTGTCGGAGTCGGTCAGGAGCACGTGTCCTGCCGGCTCGACCGCGATCCCATAGGGGCGCGAGACGCTCGTCGAGAACTCCCCCGGACGCCCCTGGTAGCGATATTCGCTCCCGTCGCCCGCCACCGTGCTGATTACGCCGGTTCCGGGCTCGACCTTCCGGATGCGGCCGTTGAACGTATCGGCGATGTAGAGCGCGCCGTCCAGACCGACCGCTAACCCGCTCGGCCCCGCGAGCGCCGCCGCGGCCGCGGGGCCACCGTCGCCCGAGTAGGCCGCCTCCCCGGTGCCCGCGACCGTCGTGATGATCCCCGTCGCGAGGTCCAGCCGGCGGACCCGGTTGTTGCTCTGGTCCGCGATGTAGAGCCCGCCACGCCCATCCAGCGCCAGCGCCGCCGGCTCGTTGAGCGCGGCGGCCGTCCCCGGCCCGCCGTCGCCGGAGCACCGCCGCTGACCGGTGCCCGCCACGGTGGTGATGACCGCGGTCGCCGCATCCACTCGCCGGACCCGATGGTTCATCGTGTCGGCGATGTACAGGTGGCCTTCCCCGTCCACCACGACGGCCGAGGGGAAATGGAGCACCGCGTCCACCGCCGGGCCGCCGTCCCCGTGAAATCGCCCCCCAGCGGCCGATCCGACGACGAACCGGACGGTCCCGCTCAGGTCGGCAAGCTGGGCAACCCGGCCCTGGGGCATCGGCGGCGGATCGGCCAGCGGATCGTCGTCCTTCCCACTCGCAGGCACCACCTCGATCGGCCGGGAGATTCCCTCGTCGGCCTCCGGTGGGCGCCCCGCCACCGTGACGATGAGCCCGGTCTTGAGGTCCACCCGCCGGATCACGTGGTTTTCGGCGTCGGCGATGTACAGGTGGCCACGGCCGTCGAGGGCCAGACTCTTGGGCTCATTCAGCCGGGCCGCCGTCGCCGGGCCGCTGTCGCCCGCATAGCCGGGCTCCCCGGTCCCAGCTAGCGTCCCGATCGTCCTGGGGCGGATCAGGTGGAGCGCGGCGCCGGCGAGCATGCTCAGCGCTCCCGGATGCGCGCGGCGATCGCGTCACCCATCTGCATCGTGCCGACCAGCGTCGTGCCGGGGCTGTAGATGTCCTTCGTCCGGTAGCCTGCGTCGAGCACCTGCAGGATGGCGCGCTCGACCGCCTCCGCCTCCTTGTCCAGTTTGAAGGTGTAGCTCAGCATCATGCCGACCGACGCGATCGTCGCGATCGGGTTGGCCAGATTCTTCCCGGCGATGTCCGGCGCGCTCCCGTGGATCGGCTCGTAGAGCGCCTTGTAGGCGCCGAGGCTCGCCGAGGGGAGCATCCCGATCGAGCCGGTCAGCATCGCGGCCTCGTCGCTCAGAATGTCGCCGAAGAGGTTCGTCGTCACGAGGACGTCGAACTGCCGGGGATTGCGGATCAACTGCATCGCGCAGTTGTCCACGTACATGTGGGTCAGCTCGACGTCGGGATAGTCGCGGTGCACGTCGGTAACGACGCGCCGCCACAGCTCAGACGACTCGAGCACGTTCGCCTTGTCCACGGAGGTCACCTTGCGCCGGCGCTTCCGAGCCGCCTCGAACGCGACCTTGGCGATGCGCCGGATCTCCGCGGTGGTGTAGACCTCCGTGTTGATCCCCCGCTCGCCCTCTGGCGCCTGCTCGATCCCTTTCGGCTTCCCGAAATAGATCCCGCCCGTCAGCTCCCGGACCACGAGCAGGTCAATGCCCTCGATGACCTCCCGTTTGAGCGTCGAGGCGTCCGCGAGCACGGGGTAGAGCTTGGCGGGCCGCAGGTTGGCGAAGAGCCCGAGCTGCTCCCGGAGGCCAAGCAGCGCCCGCTCGGGCCGCATGCTGTAGTCGAGCCCTTCCCACTTGGGGCCGCCGACCGCCCCCAGGAGCACCGCGTCGCTGCGCTTCGCGAGGGCCAAGGTCTCCTGCGGCAGGGGGACGCCGACCTTGTCAATGGCGCGGCCGCCCACGTCGCCAGGCACACAGTCGAACTCATGCCCGAAGCGCTCGCCGACCGCCTTCAACACCTTCAACGCCTCGGGCACGATCTCCTGCCCGATCCCGTCGCCCGCCAAGACCGCGATCGTTACCTTCACGCGCCGCTCCCTGGTGTGCGCATCCTGCCGCGTTCCGTGTCACTGTATCCCGCACCTACTGCCAAATCAAGCCAGCCTTCCGCTCCGGATCGAAGTGCTTGGAAGCCCAGAAGGCCAGCTTGTTGAGCGCGTTCAGATAGGCCTTCGCGGAGGCCACGATGATGTCCGTGTCGGCCCCGTGGCCGGTCGTGGTCTTGCCGCCCTCCTCGACCCGCACCGACACCTCGCCCTGCGCCTCCGTACCGCCCGTGATCGCCTCAACCGCGTACATCAGGAGCCGGCTCTTGGTCCGGGTCATCGCCGCAATGGTCCGGTAGGCCGCGTCCACCGGCCCGTCGCCTGTCCCGGTCTGCGCGACGAGCTTCCCGTCTATCTCCAGCTCCACCTGGGCCGTCGGCACCCTGTCGGTGCCGCTCTCGACGGAAAGGCGCTTGAGCACGTAGCGCTCCGGGACCTTGGCGATCTCCTCGGAGACGATCGCTTCCAGATCCTCCTCGTAGATCTCTTTCTTCTGATCGGCCAGCCGCTTGAATCGCTCGAAGGCGCGGTTGAGTTCCGCCTCGCTCAGCTTGTAACCCAGTTCCTCCAGCTTGGTCCGGAAGGCGTGTCGGCCCGAGAGTTTGCCCATGACGAGCTTGCTCTGGACCAGCCCGACCGACTCGGGCCGCATGATCTCGTAGGTGCTCTTCTCCTTCAGCAGCCCGTCCTGATGGATCCCGGAGGTGTGCGCGAACGCGTTTGCCCCCACAATCGCCTTGTTCGGCTGGACGACCATGCCCGTGACCTTGCTCACCAGCCGGCTCGTCTTGGTGATCTCTTCGGTGCGGACGCCGGTGTCCGCCCCGTAGAAATCCTTGCGGGTGCGCAGGCCCATGACAATCTCTTCCAGCGAGGCGTTCCCGGCGCGCTCGCCGATCCCGTTGATCGTGCACTCCACCTGCCCGGCCCCCTCCAGCACGGCGGCGAGCGAGTTGGCGACCGCGAGCCCGAGATCGTTGTGGCAGTGCACAGAAATCACCGCCCGAGCAATGTTGCGGACCTTCTCGCGGATGCCCCGGATCAGACGCCCGAACTCCTGCGGGGTCGTGTACCCGACCGTATCCGGGATGTTCACGGTCCCGGCACCGGCCTCGATCACCGCCTCCAAGACCTCATGCATGAAGACAGGGTCCGAGCGCGTCGCGTCCATCGGGGAGAACTCTACGTCCGTGACGTAGCTCCGCGCGCGCTGCACCATCTCGACCGCCCGCTTGAGCGCCTCTTCCCGGGTCATCCGGAATTGATGCATGAGGTGGATGTCGGAGGTCGAGAGGAACGTGTGGATGCGCACCTTGGGTGCCCCCTTGAGGGCCTCCCAGGCGCGGTCAATGTCCTCCGGCCGCGCCCGTGCCAGGCTGCAGATCGTCGGCCCCTCCACCTCCTGGGCGATGCGCCGGATCGCCTCAAAGTCGCCCGGCGAGCTGTAGGCGAACCCCGCCTCGATGATGTCCACATTGAGCCGGGCCAGTTGCTTGGCGATCATCACCTTTTCCTCGACGTTCATGCTGGCGCCCGGGGACTGCTCCCCGTCGCGCAAGGTGGTGTCAAAGATCCGGATCGTCCGCGTCATGGCCCGTTCTCCTCATCAAAATAGAAAAGCCTTCCTCCCGGCCAGGGACGAAGGCTCGTCGCGCTCCGTGGGACTACCCTGATTCGGCGGCCGGCGCCCGACGGGGCCGACCGCCCTTCATTCGACCTGTCACGCCGGGCAGGCTGGACCCGCTTCACGGATCCGGCTCCGAGGCGAGTTCAGCACCCGACGGGCTAGCTCGCACCGCGTCGCTTCCGCGAAACGGATCCCGCCAGCCCTCTCCGTCCGCGATGCTACTCCGCCTCTTCTGCGCCCTTGCGTCCTGTCGTTACGGTCGTCAGTCCTTCGTCTCCACTGTCGCCGGCTCCGGGGAAACCGGTCCTCTCCGACCCAAGGCCTTGGCCACCCCCCACACGCCGCGCTCGACCGGCCCCAGCAGCGCATAGCCTACGAAGAGCAGGAACAGCATGAGCTGAGGCCAGGCCATCACGAGCATGATCGCCAGGATGGCCCAAACCAGGTAGTTGAAGTGCCGGCCCTTGAACTTGAGGTCCTTGAAGCTCCGGTACTTGATCGTACTGACCATGAGGAACGCGAGCCCCAGGGTCATCACCAGGATCAGCAGTGGCTTGACTTCCGCCCCCACCCGCAGGATGTGGTGGTCGAAGATCACCAGGGTCGCGAGCACGCTGGCCGCGGCCGGGATCGGGAGCCCGGTGAAGTACTTGCTCTCCGAGGTCGCCGACATGACGTTGTACCGCGCCAGCCGGAGCGCGCCGCAGGCGATGAACGCGAACATCACCGCCCCGCCCGCCATCCCGTGCGCGCTCAGCGCCCAGGAGTAGATCAACAGGCCGGGCGCGACGCCAAAGGAGACCAGGTCGGCGAGCGAATCGTACTCCACGCCGAACTGACTCGTGCTGTTCGTCCAGCGGGCAGACTTCCCGTCTAGCATGTCGAAGACCAGCGCGACCAGGATCGCGACGGCCGCCGCCACATAGTTCGCATTGAAGACGGCCAGGATCGAGTATAGGCCGCAGAACAGGTTCCCCGTGGTCAGCAGGTTCGGAATCAGATAGACCCCGCGCCGCCGCCGGGGCTCTTTCAGGAACCCGCCGCGCATGTCGGCCCCCCCTCCGGCAACTCCGCCAGCACCGTCTCGCCCCCCCGCACCCGGTCGCCGACGGCCACCCGTACCCGGACGCCCAGGGGCAGAAAGGTGTCCATCCGCGAGCCGAACCGGATCAACCCGTACCGCTCGCCGCGGGAGACCGTCTCGCCCGGTTCGACCCAACAGACGATCCGACGCGCGATCAGCCCCGCCACCTGGACGCACACCAACTTGTAACCGTCCACGGTCCGGATCATCAAGGCATTCTGCTCGTTGTGCACCGTCGCCTCTGGCCGGTTGGCCGCCAGGAAGCGGCCCGGCTGGTAGGCCACATCCGCGACCGTCCCATCGCAGGGGATCCGATTGACGTGCACGTCGAACACGTTCAGGAAGACGCTGATCCGGATCCCGCGGTCTTTGAGAAACCGCGGCTCGAATTCTTCCTCGATCGCGAGCACGCGCCCGTCGCCCGGGGCCACGACCGCGCGCGGATCACTGGGCGGCACGCGCCGCGGGTTGCGGAAGAACCAGGCGGCGAACAGGGCTCCAGCTCCGAGCAGCACGGTCGGGGCAACCCATCCCAGGACGCCGGCGACCGCTGCCGCGCCCCCGGCCGCCGCCACGAAGGGCACCCCTTCCCAGACAATCGGAATCCCGACGGCTCGGTCCGCCATGCTTCTCACGATCAGCCTTCAGCCCCTAGCAATCAGCTTCCGGCGGGTCCCGTCCGCATTTTCTGGCTGCCGGTGCGCTGAAGGTTGGCGGCTGAGGGCCCTTTCAATTCTTGCTCCTGTCCACGAGCTGGCTTTTCTTGAGCCAGGGCATCATCGCGCGCAACCGGGCCCCCACCTCCTCGATCGGATGGGCCTCGCCCTGCTTGAGCAGCGCGTTGTACACCGGCCGGTTCGCCTGGTTCTCCAGCACCCACTCGCGGGCGAACCGCCCGCTCTGGATCTCCTCGAGGATCTTGCGCATCTCTTTCTTAGTCTCCTCGGTGATGATCCGCGGGCCGCGCGTGACGTCGCCGTACTTGGCGGTGGTGCTGATGGAGTACCGCATGTTGGCGATCCCGCCCTCGTAGATCAGGTCCACGATCAGTTTGACCTCGTGGAGACATTCGAAGTAGGCCATCTCCGGCGAGTAGCCGGCGTTCACCAGGGTTTCGTAGCCCGCCTGGATCAGCGCCGTGAGCCCGCCGCAGAGGACCACCTGCTCGCCGAACAGATCGGTCTCGGTCTCCTCCCGAAACGTCGTCTCGATGACCCCGGCGCGCCCGCCGCCGATCGCGCAGGCGTAAGCCAGGCCGACCTGGCGGGTGATCCCGCCGGGATCCTGGTGGACGGCCAGGAGCATCGGAACGCCGCTGCCCTTGGTGTATTCGGAGCGCACGAGGTGACCCGGCCCCTTGGGGGCGACCATGAAGACGTTGACCGTCGGGCGCGGCACGATCTGGCCGAAGTGGATGTTGAAGCCGTGCCCGAAGGCCAGGTAGCCGCCGTCCCGGAGATTGGGCGCAATGTCGTTCCGGTAGATGGCCGGCTGCGCCTCGTCCGGGGCCAGCAGCATCACCACCTCGGCGCCCCGGACCGCGTCGGCCGTCGGCATGACCTTAAGCCCGCTCGCCTCGGCCTTCTTCCAGGAACTCCCTTCCCGGAGCCCTACGACCACGTCCACCCCGCTGTCCTTGAGGTTCAAGGCGTGCGCGTGCCCCTGGCTGCCGTACCCAATGATGGCGACCTTGCGGCTGCGGATCTGCTGGAGATCGGCGTCTCCGTCGTAGAAGATCTTCATGACGACTGGCTCCCGTCAGAGTTGACGTGAGGCACCCTTCGACAGACTCAGGGCGAGCGGCGAGGGGGAGGCCCCCTTGCCCGGTCTACTCTTTGGCGACCCGCTTGGGCTGCGCCGCGGCCGGCCGGATCGGCTCCCGGGCGATGGCGACCCGGCCGGTCCTGACCAGTTCCTTGATGCCGAGCGGTTGCAGCAGGTTGATGATGGCCTCGATCTTCTTGATGTCGCCCGTCACCTCGATGGTGTAGGTGCTCGGCGTCGAGTCAATGACGTTGGCGCGGAAGATGTCCGTGATGCGCAGGGCCTCCGCGCGGTCCTCCGGCTTGGTGTGCACCTTGATCAGGGCGGTCTCGCGCTCGACGAACTCGCTTTCGTTCAGGTCCACGACCTTGATGACGTCGATCAGTTTGTTGAGCTGCTTGACGATCTGCTCGATGATCCGGTCATCCCCCTTGGTGACGATGGTCATCAGCGAGGTGGTCGGATCCAGCGCCGGCGCGACGGACAGGCTCTCGATGTTGAAGCCCCGGCCGCTGAACAGGCCCGCCACTCGCGACAGCACGCCGAACTTGTTCTCGACCAGGACCGAGATGATGTGTTCCATTGGAAATAGCCAAGAGCCCACAGCGAGCAGCCAGCAGCTCTGGACCTTTCGCTACCTGCTATCCGCTGCTTGCTTACGCCGTTAAGACCGTGTCCTTGTCCTCGGGGACAACCGCAGCGCCGGGCACCCGTTGCTGGGGTGCCCGTTGCTCTCCCACTTGCAACGGGCCAACTGCAACGGGTGCTTTCCGCTTCAGCTCGGGCGGATCTTCGAGGATCATCTCGTGGTTGCACCCGCCGGCCGGGATCATCGGATAGCAGTTCTCATACTGATCCACCGGCACATCCACGACCACTGGCCCCTCGGCCGCAAGGGCCGCCTTGATAATGTCGTCCACCTCCGAGACCTGGGTCGCGCGGAGCCCCGTCGCGCCGTACGCCTCGGCCAGCTTCACGAAGTCAGGCACCACGTCCAGGTAGCTGGACGCGTAGCGTCCCTCGTAAAACAGGTCCTGCCATTGCCGCACCATGCCGTGGTACCGGTTGTTGACGATAAAGATCTTGACCGGCAGCTTGTGGACGACGGCCGTGGCCAGTTCCTGCATGTTCATCTGGACGCTCCCGTCGCCGGCGATGCAGAGAACCAGCTTGTCGCGGAACGCCGCCTGCGCCCCCATCGCAGCCGGGAACCCGAAGCCCATGGTGCCCAGCCCGCCGGAGGTCAGCCAGCGGCGCGGCTTGGCCAGCTTGAAGTACTGGGCGGCCCACATCTGATGCTGACCGACATCGGTGGACACGATCGGGTCCCGGTCCTTGGTCAGCTCGTACAGGCGCTTGATCAGGTGCTGCGGTTTGATCGGGCCGTTCGGATCCTGCTCATACCGCAACGGGTGCGCCTGCTTCCACTCGTTGATCTGGTCCCACCAGGGCTTCCGCAGCTCCTTCTGGTCGCCGTTGACCGTGGCCTTGAGGATGTTGTTCAGCTCCCGCAGCACCCGCTTGCAGTCGCCCACGATCGGGATGTCCACGTTGATGTTCTTCCGGATGGACGTAGGATCAATGTCAATGTGGATGATCTTGGCGTAGGGGCAGAACTCCGAGACCTTGCCCGTCACGCGGTCGTCGAACCGCGCCCCGACAGCGATCACGAGGTCCGAGTAGTGCACGGCCATGTTCGCCCAGTAGGTGCCGTGCATCCCCATCATCCCCAGGCAGAGCGGATGCTCACCGGGAAACGCGCCCAACGCCATGAGCGTGAGATCCACCGGGATGGTCGTCATCTCGGCCAGTTCGATCAGCTCCTCGGAGGCGCCGGAGAACACCACGCCGCCGCCGACATAGAGGATCGGCTTCTTGGCCTTCATGATCGCTTCGGCGGCCTGCTTGATCTGCCACTTGTTCCCGTCGTAGGTGGGGTTGTAGCCCCGGATCGAGACGGACCCCGGGTACTTGAAGTCCCCCTTGTTCATGGAGACGTCCTTGGGGATGTCCACCAGCACCGGGCCCGGCCGGCCGGTCGTCGCGATGTAGAACGCCTCCTTGATCGTCACCGCCAGGTCGTTGACGTCCTTGACCAGGAAGTTGTACTTGGTGCAGGGCCGGCTCAAGCCGATATTGTCGGCCTCCTGGAAGGCGTCGTTGCCGATCAGGTTGGTGGGCACTTGCCCGGAGAAGACGACGAGCGGGACCGAGTCCATGTAGGCATCCACGAGCGCCGTGACGACGTTGGACATGCCGGGGCCCGAGGTCACCAGCGCCACCCCCGCCTTTCCGGTCGCTTTCGCATAGCCTTCCGCCATGTGCCCGGCCCCCTGTTCATGGCGCGCGAGGATGACCTCAATGTCCTTCTGCTGATGGAGGACGTCGAAGATTTTCAGCACCACGCCCCCAGGCAGGGCGAAGATGGTCTTGACCCCTTCCCGCTTGAGACACTCTACGAAAATCTCGGCGCCGGTGAGTTTCATCGCTCCCTCATGACCAGCGGGCACAGAAGCGGACTACCCGCCCGCCCCCGACCCCAGATGTGCCGATCGGCGAATTGCCAGGGACCTTCAAATGCGTGAAAAACAAAGAAAAAGGTTTCGTGATCTTAGCATTGCCCCTGCGGGCGCGTCAATGGAAATCTCAGCGGTTTCCCCAAGTCTTCCTGAGCGGCGGCCCGCACAGGCCCGAAGCATCGGTTGAGCCACCGGAGGAAATCGGGTACCGTAGCGCCACATGCGCCCGCCCGGAACCACCGCGGCGCAGGAAACCAGGAGGACCATGGTCGAGGTCACCGTGCTGTCCCGCCAGGGATGCCACCTCTGCGAGGTAGCCCTCGCCACCGTCAAGCTCGTCCAGCTTACGGAGCCGTTCGCGCTGCGCGATCAGGATGTGGCCGCCGACCCCGGCCTCGAGGCACGGTACGGCTCGCGAATTCCCGTGATCCTGATTGACGGCGTGGAGACCTTCGCAGGAAGGGTGTCGGCGGACGACTTCCGGCGGGCGATCAAAAGGGCGCGGTGGAGAGGGTCTGTAAGCCGGATTCTGTCCCGCCTCGGATGGATCCCGACGCGGGGGTGATCATTTCTCTGGAACCCGGGTTGCCCCGGGCTTCAAGCGACCTACCCGAGGACTTCGGCCGGGCCAGCCGTTCCCGATCCGGCAGCAGGCCGGTTCGGGGCGTCCTCCTATTTGGTCTTGCTCCAGGCGACGCTTGCCGTGCCGTCTGTGTCGCCACAGACGCGGTGGGCTCTTACCCCGCCGTTTCACCCTTGCCTGATCCGACCGGAGCCCGCGCGGTCCATCCCAGGCGCGAGCCCCCCGCTCGGCCATCGGCGGTCTGTTCTCTGTGGCGCCGGTGTCGGATCGCTCCGCCTGGGGATTACCCAGCGCCCTGCCCATGGAGTCCGGACTTTCCTCCCGCACGCGCACCCGCAAAGCAGTCACCCGCAAAGCGGGTACCCGGCGAGCGACCACCCGGCCCTCTCCGCCGCGCCCGCTCAGTATACTGGCCGGGCCGCCCCGGCGCAAGTCCGATTGACCGGGCGCGGGTGCTCTGCTACAGTACGTCCCCCGATGCCGCGTGCCCACCCTGTCACCTCCTGAAGCCCTCGTGGCCGAGTCTCTCCCCGAATCGGAGCGCGGCCGGATCGGCATTGACGAGTCCGGCAAGGGCGACTACTTCGGCCCGCTCGTGATCGCCGCCGTGTTCGTGGACCGCGCGGCGGAGAGCGATCTCCGGCTCATGGCAGTCCGGGACAGCAAGCGGATCGCGGACGGCCGCATCCTGGAGATGGCCCCGGATATCCGGCTGGTGTGCCCGCACAGCGTCGTCGCGATCGGCCCGCAGCGCTACAACGAACTGTACGAGAAGATCCGGAACCTGAACCGGCTCCTGGCTTGGGGCCACGCCCGCGCGCTGGAGAACCTGCTCGAGCGGGTGGACTGCGCGCTTGCGATCTCGGACCAGTTCGGCGACGAGCGGTTCGTCCTCAACGCCCTGCTGGAGAAGGGCAAGCGGATTCGGCTCGTGCAGCGGCCCAAGGCCGAGGCGGACCTGGCGGTGGCCGCCGCCTCCATCCTGGCCCGCGCCGAGTTCCTGCTGCGCTTGAAGCGGCTATCGGAGGAGGTGGGTACGACCCTGCCGAAGGGGGCCTCCAGCGCCGTGGAGCTGGCCGCGCGGATGGTGGTGAAGAAACACGGGCGGGAGCGGCTCCGCGCGGTCGCCAAGCTGCACTTCAGGACGACCCAGGCGGTGCTCGCCGCGGGGTCGGAGGCCTAATCCGCGTCCTCATCCGCCTCCGGGACCCGGGCCGCGATCGTGACCGGCTCCCCGTCCCAGTAGAGGATCCGCTGGCAGTAGCTGCACACCACGAGATCCTCGGAGCGCTTGACCTCCGCCACGAGCTGCGGCGGAAGCTGGAGCCGGCAGCCCTGGCAGATGCCGTCTCGAACCGGGACCACAGCCAGGTCCTTCCGGGTCGCCTTGAGCTTGGCGTAGCGGTCGAGCAAGGTCTGCTCCAGCCTGCGGGCGGCCGCCCGTTGGCGCGCTTCGAGTTCGGCGAGCTCGGACGTGAGCGCGGCCGCGGTCGCCTCCAGCCTGGCCTTTTCCTGCACGAACACCCGCTCGGCCTCGGTAGCCCGGCTCTCCACCTGGCGGAGTTCCTGCTGGTCCTTCTCGATCCGCTCCATCAGGAGGAGGATCTGCTCCTCGATCTCCCCCTTCCGCCGGTTCGCCATCTCGATCTCGAACAGGTGGGCCTGGTACTCCTTGTTCGTCTTCAGCTCGCTCAGCCGGCCGCGGAGCTTCTCCACCTGCGCCTCATGGGCTTCCAGCTCACGCTCGCGGTCCCGGCGCTCCTTGGTCAACGCCTCCAGCGACTTGGCGACCTCCGCCAGGCGGGCCCGGGCTTCCTTGAGCGGAGCTTCGGCGGCCTGGATTAGCTCCGGGGTCTTCCGCTGGTGCTCCCGGACCTCCAGGATCTTCAGATCGAGGGTCTGCAGCTCGATGAGCGCGGGAAGCTGGGGATTCAATGCTGCCTCTGCGGTCGTCTCGGGACCAGGTCTCGCGCGGCCACGAACGGGACCGCCCGGCCCGAACGGGTGGTGGGCCCACCAGGACTCGAACCTGGGACCAACTGATTATGAGTCAGCCGCTCTGACCACCTGAGCTATGGGCCCGCGTTCACAGGCTCTCGACGAAGCTCCGGAGCTTCTTGCTACGGCTCGGGTGGCGGAGCTTCCGGAGCGCCTTGGCCTCAATCTGCCGGATCCGCTCGCGAGTGACCTCGAAGTCCTGCCCCACCTCCTCGAGCGTGTGGTCCGTGCTCTCGCCGATCCCGAACCGCTTCCGGAGCACCTTCTCCTCGCGAGGCGTCAACGTCTCCAGGGCGCTGTTGATCTGCCGTTGCAGGTCGTAGCGGATCGCCGCGTCCAGCGGCGAGATCGCCTTCTTGTCCTCGATGAAATCGCCCAGATGGCTGTCCTCCTCCTCGCCGATCGGCGTCTCCAGCGAGATGGGCTCCCGGGCGATCTTCAGGATCTTGCGGACCTTGTCGAGCGGCAGGTCCATCCGCTCGGCGATCTCCTCGGGGGTCGGCTCGCGGCCCAGCTTCTGAACCAGGTGGCGCGACACGCGGATGAGCTTGTTGATCGTCTCGATCATGTGCACCGGGATCCGGATCGTGCGGGCCTGATCGGCGATGGCCCGCGTAATCGCCTGCCGAATCCACCAGGTCGCGTAGGTGCTGAACTTGTAGCCGCGCTTGTACTCGAACTTGTCCACCGCCTTCATCAAGCCGATGTTGCCCTCCTGGATCAGGTCCAGGAACTGGAGCCCCCGGTTCGTGTACTTCTTGGCGATGCTGACAACGAGCCGCAGGTTAGCCTCCACGAGCTCCGCCTTGCCACGCTTCACCTTCTCCTCGGCTAGGTCGAGGCTGCGGACCGCCTCCTTGATCTCGTCGGCGGAGACGAGCGCCTGCTCGGTCTCGAGCTGGCGGATCCGGCCCCGCGCGTTCTGGTAGGTCTTCTTGATCTCCTGGAGCGTCTCTTCGGAGAGAGCGGTCTTGCGGCGCACCGCGAGGAAATCGCGCCGCGACCGCCCCAGCCGCCGCAACAGCTCCGCACCCGCCTCCCCGGCCACACCGAGCTTGCGCTGGCACTGGGCGATCTCGCGTTCGGCCTCTCGGATTTCCTGCGCGAGGTCCCGCACCCGCTGCACCAGGCGTTCCTTGAGTGTTTGATGGAGGTTGATCCCCTCGATCTTTTCCACGACCTCGCGGCGGGCTTCCTTGATCTGCCGCCGGATGCGGAGCTGCTTGGCGGGATCGTGCCCGATCTTCCGGGCCTTCTCGTAGAGAGTCATGAGGGAGCGGGACGCCTTGCGGACCCGGTTGAGCGCCTCAAGCGTGCGATCCTTCAGCTCCTCGTCGTCACGTTCGACGACCTCGTCGGTCTCCTCGAACTCCTCCTCATTGACGGAGACGATCTCGCGGACGTTGATCTTGCCAGCCTTGAGCTGGTCTCGGAGCGACAGGACGTACTGGATGGTCATCGGCATGCCGAAGACCGCCGAGGCGATGTCCTTCTTGCCCTCCTCGATCCGCTTGGCGATCTCGATCTCTCCCTCCCGGCTGAGCAGCGCGACGCTGCCCATCTCCTTGAGGTACAGGCGGACCGGATCATCGGTGCGGCTGAGCACCCCGGGGGTCAGGTCAATCTCCTTCTCCCCCTCCTCCAGATCCTCACTCTCCTCCGCCTCCTCGGCGACCTCCTCGGCCTCGGCCTTCTCCTGGTAGCGCTCGCTCTCCGCCGCGTCAATGACCTCGATGTCCATCTCACCGAAGATCGTCATCAGGTTGTTGAGCTGCTCGGAGGACACCATCTCGGCGGGCAACGTACTGTTCAGCTCGTCGTAGGTGAGGAACCCCTTCTCTTTCCCGAGGGAGATCAGCTTCTTGACCTCTCCGAGCAGTTCTTCTTTCGGCATATGGACGTCCCCCCCTCTTCCCTCCAGCCTACCCCCGGATCGTCTGCACGGCGCTCGGGCGGACCGCCTTGCGGAGCCGCAACTCGTTGAGCTGGGCACGCAGCCGGGTCGCATCCTCGGTCCGGCCCTCGCGCTCGGCCGCCCGGAGCCGCACGATCAGCTCCTCCAACAGCTCTTCCCGTCGCGTCCGCTCGAGGGTCTCCAGGCATCCGGCCACGTGGGCCGCAACATCGTCGTAGTGGCCGTCCAGCAGGGACAGCTCGGTGGCGACGGGGCCGCAGCGCGGATCGGGGACGGCCTCGGCGAGCACGGCCGCGACCAGGACGCGGCCGTCGCGGTCCAGCCGGCCGAGGGCCAGCTCGACGATCCGCCGATAGGCCGGATCCGTAAATGCCTCCGGGTTCAGCGCGCGGACCTGGGCCGGGCCGAGCTTGCCCTGCAGCAACAGATGGACAAGGTCCCGCTCCGCCCGGCGACCCTTGGCGGGCGCCGCCACCGGCGCGGCGGCCGGCGGCCGCCCTGGACTCTGCGCGCCGCGCCGCTCCCGTTCGCGCAGGGCCGGATACCGCTCGATGAGCCGCTGCTGGTTGACCCCGAGCCGCTCCGCGACCCGTCGGAGATACTCCTCCTGCTCCAGCCGATCACTTGCCTTCTGGATAATTCGCAGGACCGCATCCGCCCCCCGGATGCGCTCCTCGATCGTGTCGGCGCCGGCGCTACGCAGCGCGTGCTCGACCGCAAAGTCGAGCAGGCTCGGCGCCCGCTCCTCGAGCCGGAGGAACGCCTCAGGCCCCCGGGCCCGCACGAACTCGTCCGGGTCCTGCCCGTCCGGAAGCGAGACCACGCGCACGCCGAGCCCGCTCCCGACGAACAGGTCGAGCGTCCGCAAGGCGGCCCGCACGCCCGCCGCGTCGGGATCGAACAGCAGCACCACCTTGGTCACGAGGCGGCGCAGCAGCCGGAGATGCTCCGGCGTCAGCGCCGTTCCCAAGGTCGCGGCGACGTGGGTGAGCCCAGACTGATGGAGGGTGATGGCGTCCACATAGCCCTCGACAATCACGAGCGTACCCAGGCGCGCCGCCGCCTCCCGGGCCCGGTCCAGCGCGTAGAGGCAGCGCCCCTTCTGGAAGAGCGGGGAATCTGGCGAGTTGAGATACTTGGGCATCCCCTCGCCCAGCACGCGGCCCCCGAAGCCGATCACCCGGCTCCGCAGGTCCCGGATGGGAAACATCAGGCGGGCGCGGAATCGGTCGTAATAGCCGGCCGCGGCCTTGGTGCCGCGCCCGGCCGGCTCCTTCGGGACCGCGAGCCCAGCCTGGCTTACCTCGGCTGGCGCGTAGCCCTCCTTGGTCAAGTGCGTGAGCAGTCCATCCCAGCCTGGCGGCGCCAAGCCGAGCTGAAAGGCTTCGATCGTCTGCCGTTGAATGCCACGGCTGGTCAAGTACGCGAGCGCCTCCCGGCCCGCTGCCGGGTCCAGGAGGGCCTGGTGGAAGAAGCCTGCCGCCGCCTCGTTGATCCGGTGCAATCGCTCGCGCTCCCGCGCGCCCGCCCCGGCCGTCCGCTCGCCCTGGACCTGCTCCGGCACGGCAATCCCCGCACGCCGCCCCAGCTCGCGCACCGCCTCGGGAAAGTCCTTGCCCTCGATCTTCATCAGGAAGGTGAAGACGTTGCCGCCGACCCCACAGCCGAAGCAGTGGAAGATCTGCCGGGAAGGGCTCACGTTGAAGGAGGGCGTCTTCTCGGAGTGGAAGGGGCAGAGGCCCTTGAGGTTCTGCCCGGCTCTGGTGAGGGTCACGTATCCCGACACCACCTCAGCGATGTCGGTCCGTTCTCGAATCAGCTCGATGATGTCTTGAGGAATGAGGCCCTGCGTCACCGGCGATCCCACTCCCCTCCGCGCGGCCTCGAACCCGACCTGTTGCGATACGTGTGGAAAGGATTGAAAAATCAAAAAGAAAGACAGGGGACTATAGCAAACGGCTCTGCGGATTGTCAATGGAACCAGGGATGCCGGCCCGGCGGCCAGGACCTTGGGCGCCCCCAAGCAAATTCTCGCCTGCCTTCTCCGGATTCGGATTCTTTGCCACCATCAGACATAAGGATAAGGACGGCGGCTGACGAAGGGTGTAATGCTCCCCGTTTGTCAAGACACTTTTTATCGTGCTGAGAGTGAGTCATCCTACGCAGCGGCTTGTGCCACCTCCTGCACGCCGAGCATGGCTTCGAACTCCAGCGGGCTCTTGGAGCCGAGCGCCGAGTGGACGTCGCGCTGGTGGTCCTCCACCGTGATCCAGTGGCCGATCGCCGCCCGCGCCTCTTCTAGGCTGGTGCACGCCCGCAGCCAGAGCAGCTCCTCCTTGATCGTGCGCATCAGGCGCTCCGTCTCGGCATTCCCCTTGGGATTGTCATAGCTGGTGACGACCGGCTCGATTCCCAACAGGCTCATGGCCGCCAGGAAGCCGGTCGCCGTCGGTTGGCTCCCGTTGTCGGAGCCCCGCGTCAGCCCGGCCCCCCGCACGCCCTGCGGGAATTCCGACTGCACGCCCATCAGGAGGGCCGCCTCCCACTCCTGCCGGCGACTGCGGAGGGCCAGGTCCCAGCCGACGATCTTCTTCGTGTACCAGTCCAGCACGATGACCAAGGACGCCCAGCCCAGCGCCGGGATCAGGCACGTCGTCCTGTCGATCCCCCAGAACTGCCGAGGCCGGGTGGCCTGGGGTTTCGCCTTCGGGGTCCGTGTTGCCGCATGCGACGCCCGCTTGATGGTCAAGCCCACTTCCCGCATCAGCCGATAGACCCGCTTCTTGTTGACCAGGAGGCCCTCCCGATCCCGGAGCCAGGCCCAGACCCGCCGATCGCCCCAGCAGGGATGGGCCTCGGTGACCGCACGGATTCGCTCCAGGAGCGCCTGATCCGAGGGATCTGGGACCGGCACGGGGGGCGGCGTGCATGCCGAGCCGCGTCATAGCCGCTGCGACTGAGCCCGACCAGCCGGCAGGCCGTCGCCGCCGACCACCCGGCCTCGCGCAACGCGTCCACCAGGATCACCCGCCTCCCGACCAGCTCGTCCGTTTGTTTTACCAGCTCAATGGCCACAGCCTGCTTGCCGATCAGGCGCTGGAGCTTCTCGATCTCCCGCTTGAGAGCCTCCTCTCTCGCAGGGAGTCCGTTGGTCAAGGCCCGCTGGCCCCCTTCCAGGAAGCGATCCCGCCACTGGTAGTATTGGGTCTGGGCCATCTGGTGCTCCCGACAGATCTCCGCGACCGGCTTGGCCCCTTTGATTCCTTCCAGGACAATGGCCCGTTGCTCTTCCGCAGTCCAGTGACGCCCCTTCATGTTGGACACCTCCTCGTTGAGTGATATGATCCCTTACCACTCACTCTCCAAAGTGTCCACTCGCTCAGGGGAGCAGTATAAGGGCGAACTGCTCCGGTGGGGGCATGATGCGTTGTCCCCTTGCGGCCATCCACGTCGTACTGTCGGCCGCTCGCCTCACCGGACCAGCAGAACGGCTCGCGGCGCCCCACCGCCCCAGATGTCCCGCTCCCGCCATGCCGCCCGCCTCCGAGTGCATCCCTTCCAGCCGCCCTAAAAACAGACCAGCGACAGGCCGTTTGAAAGCCTGTCGCCTTCAAGGCTTCGTGCCGGTCGGCGAGACACTCAATGCGTGGTTGCGTTAGTCCCCTCCATGCGCTCCAGAGCTGTGGTCATAGACCAGAGTTGTAGACTGACCTGCATTTGATTAAGCGCGCATCGTTTGAGCCCAGGATTCAACTGCTCTGAGCGCGAGATATTCGCCGAACCATTCGACTATATCAGGGATATGCACTCCGGGCACTTCAGCAAAGGAATAGGGCAAACTGCTCTTGGTGATGTCCTAGACTTGCGGGAAAAAGAAGGGGGCCCTCGCCCGAGTGCTAGACTCGGACTGCCTAACGGAAAGGAGGGACACCCCATGCAGAGAGTACCCCATCAGCGCGCACCCAGGAAGCGATTCGTAAGGTGCTCGAGGAGGGCCCCGAGGAGGATCCCCAGGCGGCCCTCGTCAAACTGGGCATGCAACGGGTGATTGAGGAGGCATGGGAAGCCGCGGGGCGCGAGACGGGCGGGCGCGATGACTATGCGCGCCGCCCTGTGGGGGCGCCGGGCTACCGCCAGGGCCCCCGTACCGACCGGCTGGCGACGCGCGCAGGAGAAGGGCGGTAGGCAGTTCCCCAAAGGCGCGCGGTCCCACCCGCCCTGCTCCAGGCCCGCCGCCGGCGGCTCAACGGGCGCACGCCCCCACGGACGCGCTTGGGCCTGGACCTCGTTGCCCGGGGCTGCTCGCCCCGCGATCTTGAAGCGCGGGGCACCGACGCCGACGGGCGATCCCGGCTGGCACGCCCCGCGGGGTCGGAGAGCACGGAAGCGCGCTGGGCCGAAGAGGAGGCGTGTGCCACCCGGGCCCGCCGCGCCATCACGCCACGCTCGCTGTTGCTGGAGGGGCTTGCCGAACGGCTGCGGCCGGGCGCGGCGCGCGCGGCCGTGCTCGTGGCCGGGGCCATCACTGAGGAGGGCCAGAAGGTGCGGCTGCATGTGGCGCCCGGGACCCAAGAATCCCCCGACTGCTGTCGCGAGTTGTGGGGAACCCTCAAACGGCGCGGCCGAAGCACCCCGGTGCTCGTGGTCACGGATGGCGCGCCGGGGCTGAGCCGGGCGGTGGAGGAGTGTTTTCCGGCGTCGCGGCGGCAGCGGGGCCTGGCCCATCGGATGCGCCACCTGCTGGCGAAGCGCCCCGACGAGATCCGGGCGGAAGGTGCGGCGGCCGCCCGGGCGGCCTATCTCGCGCCGTCGGTAGCGTGGGCCCGGGCCGCTCGCGAAGAGGGTGGCACGCGTGTGGGCCACGACTATCTACCGGCAGTCGCCTGCTTCGAAGAGGATTGTGCGGCGTGCATCGCACCCCGGCCCCACCCACCGCGCCATCGGCGGATCTGTCGGACGACGAATTTGCTTGAACGCCGGGTGCGCGAGGAACGGCGGCGACTCGATGCCGCAGGGACGCTGTCGAGCGAACGCGCGGGCTTGACGCTCATGGAGGCCGCGCTGATTCGAGGCGCGGCGCGCTGGCGTGGCGTCATGCTCACGGAGTTTGCCCCGCGCCAGTTGACCCAGCTGCGAGCCCCACTCCAGGCCGCGCACGCCACGCGTCACGCACCGCTCACGAAGGCGCCTCGCAAAGACTAGCGAGCAAAGCGACCGCCGCATTGGCCCGAGAACGCACGATCGGAGGGCGCCGCGAGGCAACCCTCGGGGGCATTCGACAGCTCGGAGCGGTCGGACAGAGTCAGTTCACTGCTGACCAGGTCGGGCATCCTCGATCCAATTTCCAGCAATTGGCGGACTTGACCCCTCTTCTCTCGCATGCCTATCACCTGGTTCAAGCTCAAGCGCATCCCTCATCCGAACCAGGCTAAACAGTCGATAAGGAGACGCGCTCCCACGGGGGGATGGGTGGAGCAAGGACAGACGGGGTGTTCGGCGACAGGACCCGCTCGGTCTGTCCGCCATTCGTCCGCCGCGGCCTCTCTGTGTGCCAGCCCAAACTCCGTACGACCCGGCCGCGCTGCGGAGCGCTTTGGAGCGCTTCAGCGGACTCGACGATCCGATCGCTGAAATTGATTGCGTGGAGGATAAAATCGCGGGCAATGAACTCTTCGAGGTCCTGCAGATCCCGACTGGCGGTCAGCGACCAGCGGACTTCCGCCATTGCGCCAGTCTTTCCTTGAGCTCTTGGTGGGTCAGCACTCGCCCCTCAGCCACATCTCGCAATCCCCGATCCACCTGCCTCTTGAAAAAGATCTCTTCCATACTGGCATCCGTCGTCACGTCATCCGGCAGCTTGCGAATCAGCCCCAGGGCTTCGGCCTTTTCCCTTCCCATCCGACCCTCCTGCATTGAGACCGACGACGGCTACTATAGCCAATTTCCCCGCGGAGAGAAATAGGGCAAAAGATGATGATCAATTGCAGCGCGGTTCCCGCTTGTGCCGCGGGTGGAACGGATGGGCAGGAGGCGGGGGCCTGGCGGGCACGACGGGCGGCTGGGCCTGGTGCTCGGCGGCAGCGCCCTCTTGACGGCGACGAATGCGGCTCACCCCGGCGGCCAGGTCATGTGGCGGCCGCCCAGGAGATGGACGTGGAGGTGGAAGACCGTCTGGCCGCCGTTCCGGCCGGTGTTGATGACGAGCCGGTACCCGCCCTCGGCGATCCCCTTCTGCTTGGCGACCCGGCTGCCGGTCAGCAGCAGATGGCCAAGCAGGCCGGTGTCAGCCTCGGTCAGCTCGGCCAAGGAGGCGGCGTGGCGCTTGGGGATGATCAGCGCATGGACCGGCGCCTGCGGGTTGATGTCGTCGAAGGCCAGGCAGCTGTCGTCCTCGTGGACGATCTTGGCGGGAATCTGCCGCTCGGCGATCTTGCAGAAGATGCAGTCGCTCACGGTTGGGCTCCCTCCGGGCTTCCCCCTTGGCGCAGGCCGGACTTCCCGAACCGGCCGGCCAGCTCCTGATAGATGGCCTCCAGCGCGATGCCGTGATAGCCGAGCACGAGCAGCGTGTGGAACAGGAGGTCCGCGGCCTCGTAGACGATGTCCTCGCGCTTGCCGCCCTTCGCCGCCAGCACGACCTCGCCCGCTTCCTCGACGACCTTTTTGAGGATCCGGTCCTCGCCGCCGGCGAAGAGCTTGGCCACGTACGAATCCGGATTCGGCGATCGGCGGCGCTCGGCGATGATGGCGGCGATGCGCTCCAGGATCCCGCCGAAGGCGTCGGTGGTCTTGCTGGCTTCCGGCGTTCCATCCTGCCCGAGCCTGGTGAAGAAGCAGGCGCGCTCCCCCGTGTGGCAGGTCGGGCCCACCGGCTCGGCCTTGACCAGCAGCGTGTCGCCGTCGCAGTCCAGGAACAGATCCCTGAGCAGGAGCCGGTTCCCGGAGGTCTCGCCCTTCTCCCAGAGACGGCTCCGCGAGCGGCTCCAGAAGTGCACCCGGCCCGTGGCGAGCGTCCGCTCGAGGGCCTCCCGGTTCATGTAGCCGAGCATGAGCACGCTGCCGTCCCGCCAGTCCTGCACGACCGCGGGCAGGAGCCCCTGCTCGTCGAACTGGATCCGGCTCACATCCACCATGGTCACGCTCACCGGCCGGCGGAGACGCCGGCCCCCACCGGTCTGACGGGGATGCCCCGCTCGCTCAGGTAGGCCTTGGCCTGCGGGATCGTGTAGGTCCGGTAATGGAAGATCGAGGCGGCCAGCACCGCGTCGGCCCGGCCCCGCGCGAAGCCCTCGTAGAGGTGCGCCAGCGTCCCGGCCCCGCCCGAGGCGATCACCGGGATCGTGACCGTCCCGGAGACCGCCGCCGTCAGCTCCAGGTCGTAGCCGTCCTGCCGGCCGTCCTGGTCCATGCTGGTGAGCAGGATCTCCCCGGCCCCGAGCGCCTCCATGCGACGGGCCCATTCGACTGCATCCAGCCCGGTCGGCCGGCGCCCCCCGTGCGTGAACACCTCCCAGCCACGGCGCCCGCCCGCCGGGCCCTCGTTCCTGCGACGCTTGGCATCAATCGCGACCACGATGCACTGGGTACCGAACCGCTCCGCCGCCTCCTTGACGAACTCCGGTCGCTCGACCGCCGCCGTGTTGATGCTGACCTTGTCCGCTCCGGCGCGCAGCAGCGCCCGAACATCCTCCAGGGTCCGAACGCCGCCGCCGACGGTCAGCGGCATGAAGACCTGTTCGGCCGTCCGTGCCACCACGTCCAGGATCGTTTTCCGGTTCTCGTAGGAAGCCGTGATGTCGAGGAAGCAGAGTTCGTCCGCCCCCTCCTGATCATAGAGGCGCGCGACTTCGACAGGATCGCCGGCGTCCCGCAGGTTCACGAAGGAGACGCCCTTGACGACCCGGCCGTCCTTCACGTCGAGACAGGGAATGATGCGCTTGGTCAACATGGTCAGGCCGCGGCGGCGATGGCCGCCGCGAGGTCCAGCGTGCCTTCGTAGAGCGCCTTCCCGACGATCGCGCCCTGGATGCGCGGGCTCAGCGCCTTGATCGCCTCGAGATCCTCCAATCGAGCGATGCCGCCGGAGGCGATGACGGGCCAGGCCGCCCGGTCCGCGACGGTCCGCAGCGCGGTGAGGTTAGGCCCCGCCAGCATGCCATCCCGCGCAATGTCGGTATAGACAACCCCGCCGAGCGCGCAGCCGGAGAGGCTGTCCAGCAGCTCGAGGGCCGTCCGGTCCGAGAGGCTGGTCCAGCCGCGAACCGCCACCTTCCCATCCCGCGCGTCCACCCCCGCGAGGATGCGCCCGGGGAACTCGGCGCAGGCGCGCTCGAGCAGGCCCCGGTCCTGGAGCGCTGCCGTGCCCAGGACCACCCGCTGGACGCCCTCGGCGAGGTAGCGCCGGATCGTCTCCAGGGTCCGGATCCCGCCGCCGACCTGAATCGGGACGGACACGGCCGCCAGGATCGCCGCGATCGCCGCGAGGTTCTTTGGCGCGCCGTCCACCGCCCCGTTGAGATCCACCACGTGCAGCAGCGGCGCTCCCTGGCGCTCCCACCGAAGCGCCATCGCCGCCGGATCCTCGGAATAGACCGTCTCCCGGCGCAGGTCCCCCTGCCTAAGCCGCACGCAGCGTCCGTCCTTCAGGTCTATGGCGGGAATCACTAGCATCGGTGTGATGACGCTAGGACAGCCCCTCGGGCTCATACCGCGCGGGCGGCGCCCCGAACGGAAACTTCTCCAGCACGTGGTCCACGCCGTACCGGGCCAGCTCGTCCGCCGTGACGAAGACCCCACCCCGCTGCCAGAAGCCCAGCAAATCCTCGATCATCGGCTTCTGCTTCTCGTAGTAGTTGCCGACCCACAGCGTTGTCCCATCCGCAGCGACCAGCTTCAGCTCGAACCCGACGGTCGCGGGGTCTCCGCCGATCTTGCTGCCGCCGCGCTCCCGGTAGATGAGCACACGGCCGACCAGGGCCGCGTCGGCCTGCAGCCGCTGCGCCACCCGCTTGCCGACCTCCTCCAACGAGCCGCTGCCCGCTTGTGCCGCCTTGATCGCGTCCGCCGCTTCACCAGGGGCGATCACGCGGAGGCCGGCCCACTTCCGCAGCCGTCCGTACACGAAGCGGGTGACCTTCTCGGGCGCATAGGCCGGCACGGTCGCCGTCGGGTTGTTCAGCCGCTCCGCCTCCAGCGGGATCGCCAGCGAGATGCTGGAGCGCGCCATCCCCGGCGGCACGTAGAGGTCGGCGCCGCTGGTATCGGTGCTCTGAGGCGTCGGCAGTGCCTCGAACGGCAGGATCACGACCGACTGCACGCGGTACTCACCGAGCTTGGGGGACTCGTCCACCCGGACCTTGGACGGGCCACAACCGGCAACGAACAGGAGCGCGAAGAGGGAACAGCACGCGGTGAACCGTAGGGTGCGGCCGAGCAGCCCCCTCATCACATTGCACCTTGTCTGGTCACTGGTCACCGTTCACCCTTCACGATTTACGGTCGCCAGTCGCCGAAATTCTTGACCAGATGCAGCCCAGCCGCCTGGCTTTTCTCGGGATGAAACTGGCAGGCGAAGACGTTGTCCCGCCAGACGCTCGAGACAAATGGCCGCCCGTACTCCGTGACCGTCGCGATGACCGATGGATCGGCCGGCTCGACGGCGTAGGAGTGGACGAAATAGAAGTGGGCCCCCGACTCGATGCCCCGCAGCGGCGGGGCCGCGCGCCGGATCGCCACCTGGTTCCAGCCCATGTGCGGGACCTTCAGCGCCACCGCCTGGCCGCCCGGGCCGGTTGCGCCGTCCCCGCCGAAGGGAAGGCGCCGCACCCGGCCGGGCACGAGATCGAGCCCCCGGTGCAGGCCGAACTCCTCGCTCTCCGTGAACAGGAGCTGCAGGCCAAGGCAGATCCCCAGGAACGGCTTGCCGGCCGCGACCGCCCGCCGGATCGGCCCAATGAGACCGTACCGATCCAGGTTCGCCATGCAGTCCGCGAACGCCCCGACCCCGGGCAGCACCACGTGGCTGGCGTCCTCGATGACGCGGCGCTCCCGCGTGACGACGGCTCGGTGCCCGACCGCCTCGAAGGCCTTCTGCACGCTCCGCAGATTACCCATGTCGTAGTCAACGATCGCAATCATCACGCTCACGCGCGGGCGAGCGGCCCCTCATTTTCCGAGCGTCTCCCCTCGCCCCTTGCCGCTCGCCCTCTACAGACTGCCCTTCGTGGACAGCACCCCCTGGACCCGCTCGTCCAGGGAGGTCGCCTGATCCAGCGCCTTCGCCAGGGCCTTGAATGCCGCCTCCATGATGTGGTGCGGGTTGCGCCCGTACAGGAGATTGACGTGCAGGTTCAGCCGCCCGTGCGTCGCGAAGGCCTGGAAGAAGTCCTCGAAGAGACCGAGGTCGAAGGCCTTGATCCGCCGCTCCTGCAGCTCGACCCGATAGACGAGGTACGGCCGCCCGCTGAGATCCACCGTCACTTGCACGAGCGTCTCATCCAGCGGCACGGAGGCCCAGCCGAAGCGGCGTATGCCTTCCTTCGAGCCCAGCGCCTGCGCGAGCGCCTGGCCCAACACGATGCCGATGTCCTCGACCGTGTGGTGGTCGTCCACCTCGGTGTCGCCCTTGGCCTGCACCGTGAGATCGAAGAACCCATGCTTGGCCAGGAGCGTGAGCATGTGATCCAGGAACGGGATGGTCGTCTGGATCTGGCTCCGCCCCGTGCCGTCTAGAGCAAGCTCGACCTTGATCTGGGTCTCAGCAGTGGCTCGCTCGACCGTCGCGCTTCTCACGGGCCCCTCCTGGCTCAGAGATACCGGCTCTCCGCGCTCTTGGCGTGCGCGTCGAGCCCTTCCATCTGCGCGATGCGGGCCAGGTGGTCCTTGGCCTTGATCAGCTCCTCCCGGCTGTAGGAGATGATGTTGCTCTTCTTCAGGTAGTCGTCCACGCCAAGCGGCGAGAAGAACCGCGCCGTCCCGCCCGTGGGCAGTACGTGGTTCGGGCCGGCCACGTAGTCGGCCACCGCCGGCGCGGTGTGCCGCCCGAGGAACAGCGCGCCGGCGTTCCGGACCTTCTCGAGGAAATCGAAGGGGCGGTCCACCGAGAGCGTCAGGTGCTCGGGCGCGATCTCGTTGGCCAGGTCAATCGCCTCCTGCAGGCTGCCGACGACGAAGGCCGCTGCGTGCTGGCCGATCGAGCGGGCCAGGATCTTGTCCCGTTTGAGGCGCTTCCGCTGCTCCTCGATCTGGCGGGCGACCTCTCTGGCCAGGCGCTCCGAGGTGGTCACGAGATACACCCGTGCCTCTTCGTCGTGCTCGGCCTCGCAGAGCAGATCGGCCGCGACGTGGACCGGATTGGCACCCTCGTCGGCGATCACCAGCAGCTCGCTCGGCCCCGCGACCATGTCGAGTCCGACCGTGCCGTAGAGGAGGCGCTTCGCGGCCGCGACGTATTGGTTGCCCGGCCCCACGATCTTGTCCACCCGAGCGATCGTCTTGGTCCCGTACGCCATCGCGCCGATCGCCTGCACGCCGCCGATCCGATACACCTCGTCCACCCCGGCGATGTCGGCGGCGACGAGCAGGTAGGGGCTGATCCCTGTCTTCTGGGCCGGCGTGCACATGACGACGCGCCGGACCCCCGCCACCTTGGCCGGCACCGCGCACATCAGGACCGTCGAGGGGTAGACGGCCTTCCCGCCGGGGACGTACAGCCCCACCGAGTCCAGCGGGAGGATCACCTGGCCCAAGGTCGCGCCACCGTCCTGGTACATCCAGGTCTTGGCCCGTTGCCGTTCGTGGAACGCCATGATCCGCTGGGCGGCGTAGCGCAGCGCGTCTCCTTCCTCCTTGCGAATGTGATAGTAGGCTTCCTTGACCTGCTCGGGGCTGACCCGGAACTGGACCGGCTTCAGGCTCACGCGGTCGAACTTCTTCGTATAGCGGGCGACGGCGTGGTCCCCTCCCCGCTCCACAGCCTTGAGGACCGTCCGCACGGTCGCCTCGACCGCGCGGCCCTGCAGGCTCGCCCGAGACACCGCGCGCGCGAGCGCGGTCTTGAACGCTCGATCCGACCTCATCATCACCTTCATAGTCGCCCCCTGCGCCGCTCCGGCGCGCCGCCGGCTTCTCCCGGCCCGGGCCCGGCCGCTTCGCTCAGCCGCCCCGGACCAGCAGGCCCGCTCGGCGGCTCCTGGCACGCACCACGTCCCCCTGCAGGTGCGCCACGAGCTCCATGATCGGCCCGTGCTTCATCTTGAGGCTCGCGCGGTTCACGATCAGCCGGGCCGTGGACTCCGCGATTGCTTCCACTTCGACCAGATGGTGCTCCCTGAGGGTCCGTCCCGTGGACACCAGGTCCACGATGCGGTCGGCCAGCCCCACGATGGGAGCCAGCTCGACGGATCCATACAGTTTGATGATCTCGACCGGAACGCCCTTCTGATTGAAGTACCGCTCCGTGATGTTGGGATATTTCGTCGCGACCCGGATCCGGGCGGACAGCCGATCCCGCAGCTCCCGGCCCTTGAGCGCGGCGACCACGATCCGGCAAAAGCCGAAGCCGAGGTCCAGGGGCTCATACACGTCCCGGTCCTGCTCCAGCAGCACGTCCTTCCCGACCACGCCGACGTCGGCGGCGCCGTATTCGACGTAGGTCGGGACGTCGCTGGGGCGAACGATCAGCAGCGTCGCGTCGGCGTCCGGACAGGTGAAGACGAGCCGCCGGCTGTCCGCCGACTGAGCCTTGCTCGCGTAGCCGGCGCGTGTCAGCAGAGCGAGGGCCGGCTCCAGCAGCTTGCCCTTGGAGAGCGCGATCGTGAGCATGCCGTCACCCGACCTTGGGGCCCTTGACGCGGCGGATCGCGGCGCCGAGGTTCCGGAGCTTCCCCTCGATCCGCTCGTAGCCGCGATCCAGGTGGTAGACGCGCGAGACCTCGGTCTCCCCCTCGGCTGCCAAGCCGGCGAGGATCAGCCCGGCGCTGGCGCGCAGGTCTGACGCCATGACCGGCGCACCCGTCAGCCGCTCGACGCCGTTGACCAGGGCGTGGCTCCCTTCCACTTTGATGTCAGCCCCCATGCGCCGCAGCTCCGGCACGTGGATAAACCGGCTTTCGAACACGGTCTCGGTGATGACGCTGGGGCCCTCGGCGATGCACATCAGGGCCATGAACTGGGCCTGCACGTCCGTGGGAAACCCCGGATAGGCGAACGTCTTTACGTCCACTCCCTTGGGCCGGCGGTCGGCCTTGACGCGCAGGCTCTCCTTGCCTTCGGTCACCTCCGCGCCCGCCTCCCGTAGCTTCTCGACGACCGCCTCGAGGTGCCGGGGGCGGCACCCCTCGACGCGGACGTCCCCCCGCGTGATCGCCCCGGCGATCAGGTAGGTGGCTGCCTCGATCCGGTCGGGGATGATCTCGTGGTCGGCACCGCGCAGCTCGGATACGCCCTCGATCGTGATGATGTCGGACCCGGCGCCCTGGATGCGCGCGCCGCGTTTCACCAGGAACGCGGCGAGGTCCACAACCTCCGGCTCCTTGGCCGCGTTCTCCAGAACCGTGGTGCCCTCTGCCAGACAGGCCGCCATCATGAGATTCTCGGTCCCGGTGACGGTCGGGATGTCGAGATAGATTCGCGCCCCGCGAAGCCGCCGAGCCTTCGCCCGGATGTAGCCGTGCTCGACGCCGACCTCGGCCCCGAGCTTGGCCAGCCCCGCCAGGTGTAGGTTGACCGGCCTCGTGCCGATCGCGCAGCCGCCCGGCAGCGAGACGGTCGCCTCGCCCCAGCGGGCGACCAGCGGCCCCAGGACCACGACGGAGGCGCGCATCGTCCGCACGAGGTCATAGGGCGCCTCGGTGGAGGTGATCCGATCGGCGCGGGCGACGGCGCGCGTTCCATCCACCTGAACCGACACGCCCAACAGACCCAGCAGCTTCACCATGGTAGCCACGTCCACGACCTGCGGGACGTTGCCGAGCATGCAATCCCCGCCGCCCAACAGCGTCGAGGCGAGGATAGGCAGCGCGGCGTTCTTCGCCCCGCTGACCCGAACACTTCCCTGTAGCCGCCTGCCGCCGGTAATGACGATGCGATCCATAGCGGTTTCAGAGCAACGAAAATTTCAAAATGTAAAATGAAAAACTACCCGCGATGGCGCACATCTTTTCCTTTTGCCTTTCGCATTGTTAAGTTGGCATTCGCTGCAGGCAGACGACCCGCTCGATGCCCGCCGCGTCATGTCGCGTGCCGAGGTACCGGTAGCCGCCCTCGGCCTCGGCCAGCTCCCGCAGCCGCCCGGCCTGCCCCTGCCCGACTTCCAGGGCCAGCAGGCCTCCCGGGATGAGCAGCGGCTTCGCCTCGCTCAGGAGGCGCCGGTGCAGCGTCAACCCATCGGGCCCGCCCGCGAGTGCGAGACGCGGCTCGAAGCGGCCGACCTCGGGCTGCAGCCGGTCGAGCTCCGCATCGGGCACGTAGGGGGGATTCGAGACCAGGGCAGCGAGCCGCCCGTGCAGGCCCTCCGCTGCCAGCGGCCGGCAACCGTCGCCCGCGAGAAACCGGACGCGATCCGCGACCCCGTGCCGCGCGGCGTTGTCCTGCGCCACCCGAAGGGCGTCCCGCGACAGGTCGGTGGCATAGACCAACGCGCCGGGCAGCGCGCGGGCCGCCGCCACCGCGATGCACCCGGACCCCGTGCCGACGTCGGCGACGACCGTGCCTCCGCGCACGCACCCGGCTCGCACCAACTCCTCCACGAGCAGCTCGGTCTCCGGTCGCGGGATGAGCACGGCCGGGCTCACGGCAAACTCGAGCCCGCAAAACTCCTGGGTGCCCAGGAGGTACTGCAGCGGCTCGCGCGCTGCCCGCCGCGTCAACAGGGCCCAGGCCCGGCGCCGATGCTTGGCTTCGAGCAGGCGATCGGCCTCCAGCCGCAGCGTCAGGGAAGAGCAGGACAGGGCCGCCGCGACGAGCCAGCCGGCCTCGCGTGCGGCGTTCTCGATCCCGGCCTGCCGCAGCAGGGCGACCCCAGCGCGCAGCAACGCGCCCGCGGTCGCCGGGGCGGGCCCGGCTTCCGCCGGAGTCCTCTGGGCAAGACCAGGCGTCATGAGTCGGTCTTGGTCTCGTTCGCCTGCGCCGCGCGCAGACCCTCCACCAACTCGTCGAGATCGCCGCCCAGGACCTGGTCGAGCTTGTGTAACGTCAGGCCGATCCGGTGATCCGTGACGCGGTTTTGGGGGAAGTTGTAAGTGCGCACCTTCTCGCTCCGCTCGCCGGTGCCGACCTGCGAGCGCCGCGCCTGGGCGATCTCGGCCTCCTGCTTGGCCCGCTCCGCCTCGACGATCCTGGCCCGCAGCGTCCGCATGGCCTTTGCGCGGTTCTTGAGCTGAGACCGCTCGTCCTGGCAGGTCACGACCACGCCGGTGGGAATGTGCGTGATCCGGACCGCAGAATAGGTCGTGTTGACGCTCTGGCCGCCGGCGCCGGACGAGCAGAACGTGTCAATGCGCAGGTCCTTGGGATCAATCTGCACGTCCACTTCGTCCACCTCCGGCATCACGGCGACCGTCACCGTCGAGGTGTGGATCCGCCCGCTCGCCTCGGTGGCGGGCACGCGCTGGACGCGATGCACGCCGCTCTCATACTTAAAGTGCCCATAGGCGCCCTTGCCCTCGACCAGCATGACGACCTCCTTGTAGCCGCCGATGCCGGTCTCGTGCGCTTCGACGACCTCGACGCGCAGCCGCTTCCGTTCAGCATACTTGACGTACATGCGGAACAGGTCGCCCGCGAAGAGCGCCGCCTCGTCGCCGCCGGTCCCGGCGCGAATCTCGACGAAGGTGTTCTTCTCGTCGCGCGGGTCCTTGGGCACAAGCAACTCCACCGCCCGTCTTTCGACCTCCCGCAACCGCTCCCGCAGCCCCTCCGTTTCCTCCAGGACGAGCTTGGCCATCTCGGCTCCGAGGTCGGGGTCCTTGAGCATCCGCCCGGCTTCCTCAAGCTGCCGCAGCAGATCTCGCCACTCGTGGTAGAGCCGGACGACCGGCTCCAGCTCGGTCCGTTCCTTGTTCAGCTTGTGAAGGAGGGCCGGCTGAGCGAGGACAGACGGTTCCATGAGCTGCCGGGTCAGCTCCTCGTAGCGCTGGGTCGCCGCCTCCCACTTGGCGAGCCGCGGCGTCTCTCTGGTTTCGACGGCGTGCGTGTCAGCCATCGTCCGTTCCAGTCCCTAAAAACAAAAAAGCCTGCCCCGTGGGGCAGGGTTCCACCGCACGAGCCCGTCCGTCAGCTTACCGCTTCTTGGCGTACTTCTTCTTGAAACGCTCGACACGGCCCTCCGTATCCACGATCTTCTGCGTGCCGGTGAAGAAGGGATGGCAGTTCGAGCAGATGTCCACCTTGATGTCCCCGACCGTCGTCCGGGTCTTGAACCGGGCGCCGCAGGCGCAGCTCACGGTCGCCTCGCGGTAAGCCGGATGAATCCCCTTTTTCATGTGAACTCCTTCGTGGGCAGCAACGGGCGAATAGCCCGCAGCGGCATGGGCACGGCCACTTCGCTATTAGCTGCTGGCGTTCGCTATCTATTCATAGACTGGAGGAATTCCTGGTTGCTCTTGGTGCCCTGGATCTTGTCCAGCAGGAATTCCATCGCCTCCATAGTGCCCAGCGGGCTCAGAACCTTGCGCAGGATCCACATCTTGTTGAGCCGGTCCCGGTCCACGAGCAACTCTTCCTTGCGCGTGCCGGACTGGCTGATGTCGATCGCCGGGAAGATCCGCTTGTCGGCCAGACGCCGATCCAGGTGGACCTCCATGTTGCCGGTGCCCTTGAACTCCTCGAAGATGACGTCGTCCATCCGGCTCCCGGTGTCGATCAGCGCCGTCGCCATGATGGTGAGGCTCCCGCCGTGCTCGATGTTCCGGGCCGCGCCGAAGAACCGCTTGGGCCGCTGGAGCGCGTTCGAGTCCAACCCGCCGGAGAGCACCTTGCCGCTGGGCGGCGCGATCGTGTTGTAGGCACGCGCCAGTCGGGTGATGCTGTCCAGGAGGATCACCACGTCCCGCTTGTGCTCGACCAGGCGCTTGGCCTTCTCCAGCACCATCTCCGCCACCTGCGCGTGCCGCTGGGCCGGCTCATCGAAGGTCGAGCTGATAACTTCGGCCGCCTTGACGTGGCGCTGCCAGTCGGTCACCTCCTCCGGACGCTCGTCAATCAGCAGCACGATCAGGATGATCTCGGGATGGTTCTTGAGGATGGCCCGGGCGATGGCCTGCAACAGCATCGTCTTGCCGGTCCGGGGCGCCGCGACGATCAGGCCACGCTGCCCCTTCCCGATCGGCGTGATCAAATCCATGATCCGGGTGCAGTACTCCTCCGAATCGAACTCGAGATTGATGCGTTCCTCGGGGTAGAGGGGCGTCAGATTGTCGAACAGGATCTTGTCCCGCGCAACCTCCGGATCCTCGTAATTGACCTTCTCGACCTTGAGCAGCGCAAAGTAGCGCTCGCTCTCCTTGGGCGGGCGGATCTGGCCCGACACGATGTCGCCGGTCCGCAGGTTGAACCGGCGGATCTGCGACGGCGAAATATAAATGTCGTCGGGGCCCGGGAGATAGTTGGAATCCGGGGCCCGGAGGAAGCCGAAGCCGTCGGGAAGGGTCTCCAGGACGCCCTCTCCGAAGATCACGCCGTTCTTCTCCGTTTGTGCCTGCAGAATGGCGAAGATCAGTTCCTGTTTGCGCAGGTTGGCCGCGCCCTCGATCTTGAGCTCGCGGGCAACCTCGTTCAGATCCGCAATGCTCTTCTGCTTCAACTCCGCAAGATGCATGGTTTTCTCCCTTGACATGATAATCGCCACTTCGTCAAGCCGTTACGGGCGTGAACCCCGGATCAACCACGACAAGACTGCATGTCGATACATGGACGAGTTGTCGAAGGTAGTTATGCGTGCCTTGAGAGGGTGACCCACGAAGGGCTGATGACCGACGCCTCGTCCTTCATCTATCCACGGTCGCCACCTCGCCGCCCGGCGAAGCGCGCCACAGTCCGGCATCTTGGCTTACTGGCTTGATTCGAGACTAGCCCTGGGAAGCTACACAGGGGTGGAAGTGAGCTCCGGTCGTATTGGAAAGCTAGGCGTTACAATACTATCGGGCCCTCCGGCATTTGTCAATACCTAAATTCCGCGTAGGCCGCGGCTCGGCGGGCCCGACCGCCCACGCCGTGATTGCGTCCCCCCGGCATTTGTGTTACACAGGTGGGCGGGAGCAGTCTCCGGAAGGACCTTATTATACTCACGGGACCATGGCGCATCGCGAAGAAGGCGAAAACCTCGACCGCATCTTCACCCGCTCCGAGGCGAACCGCCTTATTCCGCAGCTCGAGGAGTATCTGACTACCGTCAAGCGGAACAAGGCCGTGCTCCTGCGCGTCAAAGATGAGATCAAAAAGGCCGCGGGAAAGGCGCACCTCAGCGGGGGCAGCTTCGCCGGCCGCCATTACATCCATGCCCTCCAGGAGATCAGCAGCAACCTCCAGGCCATCCAAGAGATGGGGGTGCTCGTCAAAGACGTGGACATGGGGCTCTGTGATTTTCCCTATCTGCTGGACGGCCGAATCGTGTTCTTGTGCTGGAAGCTGGGGGAGCCCGAGATCCGCTGGTGGCATGAAGTGCACACCGGGTTCATCGGCCGCCAACCATTGCAAGAAACTGGTGACTAGCGCCGGCGGCTTCCCGGCTCGCCGCCCCCTGCAGGCTTGCCCACCCTGGGTCATGGAGCGCGCTTGTGACATTCATCATCCTGGGACTCGACGGCCCCGACGGCCAAGCCCGTCGCAAGGTTCACCGGCCGGCCCACTTGGCGAGACTGGAGAAGCTGGACGCGCAGGGCAGGCTGATCCTGGCCGGCACGCTGACGGACGGGACGGGGAGCCTCATCGTGATCGAGGTGGACTCCCGTGAGGAAGCCGAGGCCTTCATCAGGGAGGACCCCTACGTCCTCTACAGGGTGTTCGAGCGGTACGAGATCCATCCCCTCCTGCAAGTATTCCCCAAGAAGCCGGCTGGCGGCTGAGGCAGCCGCCGTTGCCTGAGCCCTTGGACGGTCCCTGGTCATCGCTTCGCCATGGGGCCTCCACGATTGGTCGGGACGCCTGTCCGGGCGTGCCCCCACAGCGGAGGCTCGCCCCCTGACCAGGGGACTAGGAGCCTGTCTGCGGATACCAGCGGGGCAGCGTTAGCCGCAGCAGCGTGGTCAATGTTTGGACAGGCTCCTAGCCTGCATTATTCATGGCGGTTCGTCGCGAAATCGCGGAGTCGCCTGGCGAGACGGGCGCGTGGAGCCGCGAAGGAAGGAGGCGTGCTCCCTGCAGCACGTTGACTGACTGAGCGGCGAGCCCGCCCGCCTGCGTGCTTGAAATTCGCACGCAGGCTTGTCGCAGCCGCGAATCTGCGGTTGCAGCAGAAGCGTTCATGAATAATGCAGGCTAGGGCACTTGTTGGCAGGATGCGACAGTTCCAGCGCCCCCGTAGGGGGCAGCGAAGCCGGCCCGGGCCGCTCCAATGTCGTCGGAAAAACCTTTGACAAGGCGCGCGAAGAGTCGCTATACTACGGCGTCCAACTCAGCGTGAGAATTGAAGAATATGAAGCCTCTTGTTTGCCCAAAAGGCCTAGGCTTGGGCAGAAGCATAGCCCATCTTCCCGACCGGTTGGGCCTTCTGCCGGCTTGCATAACCTCTTTGACACGCCTAAAGTGAAGCAACAAGTTCGCAGCCTGCATAGAGAAACCTTCATCGCACTGAGCACGATTCCGAGGAGTTTCGTCTGATGAGTCAGTTAGGTGGTGGAGCGGGTCACTATCGAGTCTTGCCGGGACCGGAGCATTTCCTGCCGCCCGCGGCGGCAACCATGGGCATTCGCCTGCCTAACCCAGGTGAGGCCCACATCAACGGCGTGATCGTCCCCGAGGAACGGGCAATGGAAGAGGCTGCACGCCAATTCCTCATGGCGAAGGTCCCGACGATTTTCCCGGGTCCGCTGGTGCTCTGGGCGTGGAACGAGAAGGCTGCCAAGAAGGCAACGGCGATCCGGCACCTGTTCGAGACGATCAAGGAATGCGTGACGCCAGAGCAGCACCCAATGCTCATTCCGATGCCCGACTACCGGCCCAAGTACCCGAAGATCAACCCCGAGATCGAAATCAACCCCAACCACCCGAACCTGACCATCTGGCACAACAAGATTGACTGCTGCATGTTCGTCGGAGTACACTGCCATCAGGCGAACCTTTCGCTCAAGATCATCCGCGGCGGGACTTCCTGTTACACGATCGCCATGTGCGCCCAGGCCGGACACGAAGATGCCATGCTGTCGTTCCGGGACGCGACGCCGGAGAAGATCATGAGGCTGGCGGACTGGGTGAAGAAACTCAAGGGGACGGTCAAGGTGTCAGAGAAGGTGATCAAGAGCGGAGCCTCAAACTAAATCGCTCAGGCCAGGCGCGTCCGTTCCCATGCTCGGCGCGAGATGCGAGTTGGAAAGGAGGCACGGTCCATGGACGCCAAATCGGTGATCGGCCAGCAAAACAAGAAGGGACAGACCTACACCGACCCGCGCTATATGCTGTTCGAGGCGCCTCGCACGCCCTCGTTTTTCACCGGCAGCGAGGTCATCAAGGAAGCGATCCGGCGAGCCAGCGTGGACATCATGATCGCCTATCCGATCACCCCCCAGAGCGAGGCGGCTGCCCTGATCGGCGAGCTGTTCGCCGAAGGGTATGTAGGCGACTACTTCCGCGGCGAGAGCGAGTTTGCCGTGATGTCCCAATGCGCCGGGGCGGCCTTTGGCGGCGCGCGGGTCTTCACCACGACGGCTGGGCCCGGCACGATGCGCGCCATGGAAAACTTCCCGATGTGGGCCGGCGCCAGGCTCCCGATCCAGATGATCGTGACCTGCCGCGGGATCAACTCCCCGCTCTCGATCCAGCCGGACACGTTGGAGATTTCCTACCTCTTGAACACGGGCATGCTGGTCTGGCACGCCGAAACGGCCCAGGATTTCTACGACTGGATCCTGAAGGGTTACATGGTCGCCGAGGAGCCAGACGTGCACCTGCCACTCGCCCTCTGCTGCGATGGATTCTTCGTCACGCACACGAAGGACGTGGTGTACCTGACCCCAGCCGACATGTGTCTGCCTCCGTATGATCCCTATCGGTCGCCGGTGCCCTGCATGGATATGGAATGCCCGCCGGTCCGGATGATGCGGGACCCCTTCGTGATGAAGAGCAACTACATTAGCTACGCGACCCACGCGAGCTGGCAGCAGGAAATCTGGGCGGCCATCGAACGCTCCCGCAAGCACGCGATCGCGTGGTTGGGCGGACTGATTGACACTGAGAACACCGACGCGGACGTCTTGATCGTAAGCTCGGGGACGGCGGTGTCGCAGGGGCGGGAAGCCATCCGGATGTTGGAGGACGAGGGGATCCGGGTCGGCCTGGTCAAGATCAAAACGCTGCGGCCGTGGCCTGGGGAGGAGATTCGCGAGGCGACTAAGAACGCCCGGCTTATCTTCGTCCCGGAGTTCAATGTGACGGGTTGGCTGGCCCGGGAGATCAAGGCCAGCATCCCAAACAGCGACCGGGTCATCGCGGCACCGCACGTGGCGGGAGGCATGACCATGCCGCCTGAGATCATCGTGTCGGAGATCAAGTCTGCGCTCGGCATCAAGGCTATTTCTTTGGCCGGTCGCGGGAGCTGAGCCCTTCGGAGGGCGGACAGCACTCAACGACGACGACAATGGGCACCTGGAAGAGGAGGCATTCATGAGTAAGGAGCGGATCAAAATCGCGCCGGAGTTCTTCGACATCATGCCGCCCGAGTATCAGGACTTGGTCCAGCGGGCGACATACGGGAAGGAAGATCGGGGCTGGAAGGACATCGGGGCGGCGAAAGAGCTGATCGAAGAGCATTCGCTCTGCGCCGGATGCCCTGAGTCCATGGCGTTCCGATACATCCTGGCCTCCCTGCCCAACCCTGAGGATACGGTGATGGTGGGGTCCACGGGCTGCACGAGCCTGGTCTTCCCCCACGTGGCCGTGCACAACATCCACTCGCTGTTCGGCAATCAGAACGCGATCGCCAGTGGCCTGAAGCGGGCGCTGACGGTGCGCTTCCCCGGCCGGATCAAGGACGTGGTGGTGCTCGCCGGGGACGGAGCGACGGTGGACATCGGCCTCGACATGACGCTCCAGGCTTGGTTCCGGCAGGAGAAGTTCACCACCATCTGCTTCGACAACGAGCTGTACGCCAACACCGGCGGCCAGGAGAGCGGGCTGATGCAGAAGGGGTTCGTGGCCAAGATGGCCCCCATCGGGAAGCAATTCGAGAAGGTCCGCCTGCCGGAGATCGCCCGCGAGTCGGGCTGCCACTACGTGGTCTGCTGCACGGTGAGCAAGCCGTCGCTGGTCGAGAAGGTCGTCAAGAATGCCGTGTACGTGGCCCGGGAGATCGGCCCGACCTATCTCCAGCTCTACACCCCCTGCATCCTGGAGATCGGCAAGAACAGCATGGAAGGGCTGCAGGAAATGCGGGATTCGGAAAAACCGACCGAGCGGTTCGCGTACAAGGAATACGTCAGCGACGCGGCCAAGCAATACCTGGCCGAGATTGCCGCCAAGGAGAAGGAGAAGAAAGCGGCCGCCAAGCAGTTGGCCTCGCAGGAAGCCTAAAGGGGAGCCGGCGCGCACGAGGGGGAAGGAGGAGATCCCACCATGATCAAGAAACGGTTGAACATCCGGATGTCCGGTCTGGGCGGTCAGGGCGCGGTGACCGCCGCGCATGTCATGGCCATGGCCGCCAATCGCGACGGACGATTCGCCATCTCCAACCCATTCTTTGGCGCGGAGAAGCGCATGGCGCCAGCCGAGAGTTACTGCCGGATCGGCGTGGAACGGATCTACGACCGAGGCGAGCTCGTCTTCCCCGACGTGATCGAGGTGTTCCACCCCCAGGTCATCACGATGGGCAAGAGTTACACCATGCCCTTCTACTCGGGCATCAAGGAAAACGGCGTCGTGATCATCAACTCCGACGTGCCCCTGCTCTCCGAGGAAGACATCCAGCGGTTGAAGGACCTCAACGTCGCGGTCTTCTACATCAAAGGCACCCAGATCGCGCTGGAGATCGCCGGCACCGAGCTCTCCACCAACATGACGATGATCGGCTCGGTCGCGGGGATCACCAAGTGCGTGTCCCTCGAGGCCCTCGATCAGGCGTTGCAGGAACGGTTCGGCAAGAAATTCGTGGCCTCGGGCGGCACCGCGTCACTGGACGAGGCGATCAAGAAGAAGTTCGCGAAGAAGGAGATGCTCCTCCAGAAGAACTTCGCCACCGTCAAGCGCGCCTATGAGCTGGGAGCCGAATGGGCCGAGAAGAACAACGTCGAGCTGCGCGTGGGCATGCCGGTGGCGGCCTAGGCGAGGAAGGGATCGTTCGCGCATGTACAACGTTGCCCAAGTCATCGAAGAGAAATGCGTCGCCAAGAAGGGCTGCCGCCTCTGCATCATGTATTGCCCGGAGGCCAATTGCCTTGACCTCAACATTGAAAAGATGGTCGCGCAGGTCAATATCAACCGGTGTAAGGGCTGCGAGCTCTGCGTGGTCGTCTGTAACGCCGCCAAGCACCAGGCGATCGTCATGCAGGCCGTCAGCGCCGACGGGTCGCTCATGAACAAGAAGGGGGAATCGGCCGCGATCGGCCAGGCGTATCAAGGCTGACCCCGCCAACGGATTTTACGGAAAGCCCCACGGCCCCGGCGCGTGGGGTTTTTTGTTGGAGCGGCGGGGGGAGGAGTCGGGCATGAATGAAGACAATGTGGTCGGGGAGCTGATCGCGGAGATCACCGCCCTGCTGCGCGAGTTTCCCAAAGCCCTGGAGCGGCGCGCCGCGGAGATCCAGCAGACTGGCAAGGACCCCGATCTGGCAGCCAAGCTGGTCAAGGGCGCAGACGCCATGCGCGACAGCGGGAACATCTATCTCTCCTGGGCGCGCCACTATGCCTCGCTGGCGGAGGGGCCCCCCGAGGCCTCCGACGAGGAGAATGAGTCGGACTTTGACGTCTGATCTCTTCCGCCTCCGTTGCTCGCCCGTCCCGCGCAAAAACTTGGCCAGGTACACCCTCAGTTATGTTAGAATACACCCTGCCTCTGGTCCGGTTTTCCACAAGCGCACACAGCTCACGCTTCCTACGGGGTTCCCCGGTAGCTCAGTTGGTAGAGCGACCGGCTGTTAACCGGTTGGTCGCAGGTTCGAGTCCTGCCCGGGGAGCCAACAACCACGGGGGCTGCCTCTGGCCGAAAGAGGTAGCCCTTTGCTTTCGTGATGAGTCGCGACAGGCCCGCGGCGTCCTTCGAGCCCCATCCCCTCCTGGTCCATCCCCATCTCATGACGATCGTGCCGCGCTGGCGGCCGACGAGGCATCTGCTGCGCGGTGCCACAGTCGAAGCCCGGCTGTTCACGGTCGAGCCGGGAACGCAGCTTCTTGGCTACTGCCATTGGCAGCCGATCTGGCAGCGGCACCGCACGCTGGTCTTGGTGCACGGCTTCGAAGGGTGCAGCGAGTCGCACTACATGCTCGGGATCGCCGACAAAGCCTGGCAGGCCGGGCTTAACGTGGTCCGTTTGAACCAGCGAAACTGCGGCGGCACCGAGCACCTGACACCGACGCTCTACCACGCCGGGCTCAGCGGTGACATGGCCGCGGTAGTCACGGAGCTGGCCGAGAAGGACGGGCTAGATGAGATCTGGGCGGCGGGCTACTCGATGGGTGGCAACCTCCTGCTCAAGATGGCGGGCGAGGCCGGCTCGGCCCTGCCGGCGTTGCGTGGGGTGGTCGCGGTCTGCCCGAACATCGATCCGGCCGCCTGTGTCGCTGCGCTAGAGCGCCCGTCAAACTGGGTCTATCAGCACTATTTCCTCACGCGGGTCAAAGCGCGGCTCCGTCGGAAGGCCGTCTATTTCCCCGGCCGGTACGACCTCGCGCGGCTGGACGGGATCAGGACCCTGAGCGCGTTCGACGACGCCTACACGGCTCCGGACGGAGGGTTCAGGGACGCCGCCGACTATTATGAGCGCGCCGGCGCCCGACACGTCCTGCACGGCATCCGGACGCCGACCCTGGTCATCGCAGCGCAGGACGACCCCTTCATCCCCTTCCGGATCTTCGGGACTCCGGCTCTCCGGGCCAATCCGTTCATCAGGCTGCTCGCCCCGCGGCGGGGCGGCCACTGCGGATTCGTCCAGCGCCCCCGCCTCCCGGAGGACGCCTTTTGGGCGGAGAACCGCCTCCTCGAGTTCGTCGTCAGTCCCCTTCGGACATGAGGCAGCCGGGCGCGCCGGGGGCTATTCGACCGCCTGCAGCGTCACCGTGACCGCTTTGCGCCGGCCGTCCCGCAGGACCTCGATCGTGACCTTGTCCCCGACCTTGTGCCGATCCAAGATCGTCAGCAGATCGTCCATCTCCTCCACCGGCTCGCCGTCCACGGCGACGATGACGTCGCCCAGCTCGATCCTTCCGCCGAACGTCTCGCGCGTCCCGCGCAGGCCCGCCTTGTCGGCGGCCCCGCCGGGCGCGATGCGGCCCACGACGACGCCCCTAATGCCCCAGCGTTGCACGATCGCGTCCGGGACCAGCGTCACCCCGAGGCCAGGCCGGATGAGCCGGCCGTGTTTGATCAGCTCCGGCACGATGCGGTTGATGGTATCGATCGGCACGGCAAACCCGATCCCGGCGAAGGCGCCGCTCGGACTGTAGATCTGGGTGTTGATCCCAATGAGCCGCCCGAAGCTGTCCAGCAACGGCCCACCCGAGTTCCCGGGATTGATCGCCGCGTCGGTCTGGATCACGCCTTCAATCGTCCGGTCGGTCATGGACTTGATGGTCCGTCCCAGAGCGCTCACAACTCCGGTCGTGAGCGTGTGATCGAAGCCGAAGGGATTGCCGATGGCCAGCACCTTCTGTCCGACCCGGAGGTCGTGTGAGCTTCCAATCACGACCGGCACCAACGCCTCGGGCGGCGCCTGGATCTGGAGCACGGCGACGTCGTGGTCCGGATCCACCCCGACCACCCGCGCCGGGTAATCAGTCCGATCGGCCATGATGACTTTGATCGCGTCGGCGCCGTACACGACATGGAAGTTGGTGACGATATGCCCGGCCTTGTTCCAGACAAAGCCGGAGCCGGATCCCTGGGGCACCTCGAACAGGTTCAGCGAGAAGGGACCGCGGCGAATCGCCGTGTTCGTGATGAAGACGACCGAGCGGGTGGCTTTCTCGAAGACCGCGATCGTCGCCAGCTCGTCGGCCCCCAGCGGCGAGGACGGCACCGTGACCGGGCGGGGCAGCACCTCGGGCCCCTCGTAGGCCGGGCCGAGGGGCCTCCCCCACTCCGTCCGCCCCGCAGCGTAGCCCGCTAAGGCGCTCAGCACGAGCAGCGCGGGAAGGAGAAGCTGCCGAATCCGGATCGGCTCCATCGGTCTAATGCGGGTTACTCTCCAACGACCTGCACGACGAGGTCCCGCCCGCGAGCCCGCGTGTCGAAATCCACGACGACGATCTGTTGCCAGGTCCCGAGCTCGAGCGCGCCGTGGTTAAAAGGGATCGTCACCGAGGAGCCCTGAAGCTGCGCGCGCAGGTGGCTGTGGGCGTTGTCCTCTCCGGCGTTGCGGACGTTGTGCTGCCATCCGGGATCCGCCGGCACGAGGCGATCCCAGACCGCTTTGGTGTCGGCCCGGATGCCAGGCTCATCCTCGATGATGAGAACCGAGGCCGTCGTGTGCTTGATAAACACCGTGACGAGGCCCGCCCGCAGGCCGGTCCCCGCCAGGGCCTTGCGGACCAGGTCGGTAATGTTCTCGACCTGCGTGCCGCCCCTCATCTCCACCCGCAGCGGGATGCTCCTCACCGGCATGGCCCAACTCCTGACGCCAGCTCCTTCAGATAGCGCACCTCCCGGCGCGAGAGCGGGCGTCGCCGCGCCTCCGCCAGAATGCGATCGAAGGCCCCTCCGGCGGCCAGATCGCGGAGCGCCGCGACCACCCGGTCGCTCAGGATACCCTCGATGCGCAGCTTCTCCAGATAGGCGAACGCCTCGGCCAGCGTCTCCCGGGACCGCGTATAGTAATCCCGCCCGCGCTGCCAGTTGCTGTAAGCCTCAAACTGCTCGCAGGCGACCAGCACCTCGGCCAGCTCCCTCACCCAGCTGGGCTGGTCGCGCAGCGTTTCGGGATAGTAGTAGTACAGGGTCACCAGGGTCATCCAGGGCCGCCAGCGCACCCCGAGCGCCTCGAACCGGGGTTGCACGGCGCGCAGGCGTCGCCGCAGTCGGCGCGCATAGCCGAGCCGCATCTCGACCTGCTCGCGAGCCCACGCATCCAGGCGAATCCCCTGCCGCTCAAGGTCCCGTCCGTGGCGGCGGAGGAACGCCTCCGTCTCGCGCCCGTACGGAGTGTCCGGATGGACTGCCCGCCACTCCCGAGGCCTGGTGGGGATCCCACGGCGTTTGGCCCAGGACCAGATCCGCCCGAACAGCGCTCGATCGAGGCCCGCGCGGCCGAGGTCATGTAACAGGCAGGCGATCTGGTAGGTCGCGACCCGCTCCCGCGGATGGCCGAGCCTGAGGGCCACGGCCGCGCACATCTGCGCGGTCCGGAGCGCGTGCGGCCGGTCGTAGCCTCGGATCATCCGGTCGGGACGCCGCGGATCGGGGACATCGTACAGGCGGAGCAACGCCGTCGCCAGTCGCCGAGGCATCAGCAACGAAGCCTGCGGGGATCGAACGCGCCCTGCCTGCCCGCCGACCGCTCGACGAGGGGCATGGGGGCTCATGACGACATCAGACACAGCGTCCCTGCTCCAGGTAGGCGGTTGAGAATAGCCCTCGCTCGGACAGGGTGTCAAGCGTGGGAGGATCGGGGCAGCTTCTCCAGCACCTCCTTGAGCCCGATGGCCTGGTTGTGTTCGTCGGCGGCGGCACCGTGGCGCCCCGACCGGGGCAGCCCTGGAGCGACTTCGGCCGTTCGGGTGAACGCAGCTCGGTGCCAGATCTTTCCGCTCCTTGTCAATCGGAATGTCGCACACGCTCGGTTGGCTTCGGGCGGTTCAGAAGCGTGGAGGGAGAAAGTGGAAAGGCAGAGGCGCCGCTACCCGGCCGCCTTCAACGCCTCGGCGTTGGGCTCGCCCCCTTGGGCCGCCTGGAGGTCCACCCGCAGGGCCTGGTCAGTAATGGCGAGCGTGCAGGCCCCGCATGTCCAGAAGGCTCCGGTATGGCAGAGCACCCCGTGGCAGCGCGGGCAGTGTACGAGGCGCTTGCCGCTCATGCGCGACGCAGCCGGCTCCGCAGACACAAACAACGACGTCGCTCCGTCGTCCGGGCGGAGGACGTCGCCGTCCCTTCTCGTCCCGCTCTCTTCCATCGTGATGAGGACCGACATGGGTCAAAGCCCGTAATTGTGCCTATTCCCTACCATTCAACCACGAGGCTGTCAAGCTTTTTTCTTGGTGACGCCTCCGTTGAGGCCTGCCGGCGGGCCGGCTATGATCGTTGTGAGAGATCGGGGTGTCGCTCCGTCAGCTCCGGATAGAGCTCCGGGTACCACTTCTCGACGCAGCGCGGGCAGATGGTGTTCGATAGGAGGGCATTCGACAAGGCTTCAAGGTACTCGTCCATCGGCTGCCAGGTTCCATTGATCCCGCGCAGGCTCTTGCACGAGGCACAGATCGGCAGCAACCCCTGCAGAATGCGGATCTGCCCCTGCGCCTTCCTCTGGCGCAACGAGAGGATCGCGGTCAGCCAGATCGCTGCCGCGCCCAAGAGCCGATTGCTGATGCCAATCCACGCATCCACGCCCGGCGGAGAAAGCACAAAGCCGACCGGCAGCAGCAGGGTGCAGATCGCGGCGACTCCCAGGAGGGCGCCGCGGCGATCGAGCTGCACGGACACCAGGACCGGCACCACGTACAGCACACCGACCGCGATGCCGATCGGCAGCATCGCATCCGCTGCCAGAATCCCCACGATCAGCAGGACGATCGTGCCCACGAGCACCGATGACTTGGCTTCAACCACGGGCAGGTCACCGTCCCCACGCTTGCTTGCCGGGCGCGCCGCAATGGGACACGGAGGGTCCCCGGATCACCAGGACAGGGTACGCACCGGTCAGTAGGATATCACGGGTAGGGAAAGAACAGAAGCCCTAAATCCCCACCAATTGCACTCGAATCAACCCGTAGAGGTCTTCCATCGAAACAGCCGGGTGGATGGCATCGAACACGTTCTTATATCCGATATCGAGGGACAGAGCGCAACGCACCGCCGACACTGTCTGAAAGTTCCACGCCACGACGCCTTTGGCGCTGAACGTGCCGCTGTCCACGAGCCTGTCGGTGCTCCGGGTTTCACTATACGAGGTGGACGTCGTGAAGTTGAACTCCCGATCAAGCGCATAGTTGACCGACAGGGCAGCCGCCAGCGTGGAGATCCGGACCCCCGACCACGTCTGGCGATCCTCCCGGAGGCTCAGGTTCGGGACGATGGCAAGGCTGGCGTCCGGTTGATAGGATCCGCTGAACGCATGGACGACGCCCGCTGTGTTCAGGCCCGATCGATAGTCGTCGGTGCGGAGCGAATAAAGTGAGGCCAGCCTGGCCGTCCACACAGGCCCGCGGATCGAGAGGGCGCCCTCGAACGTATCGAGGTGGCTTCGCTGGCGAGCCATTCCGGCCGGCTCCAGGGTGCTCGAAAAGACAGTCCGACCGTAGGAGAGGCTGAGTTCTGGCCAGAACGCCGGCGCCAGAATGAGCGACGTTTTCCGCTGATCTTGGAGAAACCTTGCTCGCGAAGGGACCTTTTCCAGGTTATTCCACGTTTCCGTCCTGGAAGTTCTCCAGCGGGCGAAGCCAACCTGCCACTCTCCCCACATTTCTCTTAGGACCTGATCACGCACGCTGAGAAAGGCTGCGCCGGCGGAGCGATATGTGAGCCCACAACGAAATGCTCCCAGGGTGCCGGTCGCCCCGAACCGCAGCAGACGATGCTGGGCATCTCCCAGGCCTTGCGACGTTGGGAGCGTGGACGGGCTCTGGCTGATTTCCGCCTCACCCGCCAGTCGGTCGTCAAAGAACGAGGCCTTGCCCAACAGACTCAGGATGCGCGCCTCCTGCCCCTGTCGGTCAAGGTCTTGCAGGCGCTGGACCGTCTGCGGTGCAGCCGTGTACGTGGCATTCAGGGACACAACCTTTTGAGCCCGTTTCACGAGCTGAGAAAGGTCCACGGGAGCGAAATTGCTGCCGCGCCATTCGATCTCCCGATCCTGAACGCGCGGGGGAACTTCCGGCAAAGCCCAGGCAATCTCCGTCCACCAGAACGATCTGAACAACCAGACTGCGACAAGAACCGCTTCGACAGAGAGCAGCTTCTGCATGGCTGCTTCTCCCTCTGTCGTATTGCTTCGAAGGTAGGTCTGGGGGTGAGACTATTCTACGATCGGGTGCAGGCGTTCGACAACAGACAGAGCGGAACACACGTGGGGGCCCCCAGAGCCTTGCCATCTCGTGGATGACCTGGGCGGCCCGTTCGTCATTGCGTGGCCCCGAACGCGCAGCGATCCGCCACCGGAACTCGGAAGGCGACGCGGAACAAGGCGGTTCGGCGGCAAAGCTGTTGATTTGTCTGGAGCCGGCGAGTGGGGTCGAACCACCGACCTGCTGATTACGAATCAATTTCGGCCACAACGACCGAAAGGCAACGAATACGCACAATTGCGATATATCAATGACTTAGAGAAATCGCGGTGTGGCGGGATTGACACAGCCCCCCAGGGATTGCTATCTGTCCTGTCTACACCGCGTCTACACGGCGAGGACTGCTGACGGAGTGCTGATGGCAGGCCTGCCGGCGCGGGTGCGGTCGACACGCCCTCGACAACGAGGGGAGAGGCGCATGCGGACGAAACTGACAAAACGGGTGATCGAGCAGACGCCGTGTCCGACGACCGGGCAGGTGTTTGTGCGGGATACGGAGCTGCCGGGCTTCGCGGTGCGGCTCACGCCGGGGGCGAAGACGTTCATTCTCGAGAAACGGATTCATGGGCAGGTGCGCCGCATCACGCTGGGGCGCTATGGGGTCCTCACGGTCGAGCAAGCCCGGGCGGAGGCGATCAAGAAGACGGCGGAGATTGTCGCTGGGGGCGATCCCGCGGCGGCGCGGCAGGCGGCGCGGGCCGTGCCGACCTGGGGGGACTTGGAGGACCGGTACCGGGCGGAGTGGCTCCCGCGCAAGCGGAGTGCGCGCAACGATCTCGCGCTGTTGGAGCACAAGCTGGCGGACTGGCGCCGATGGCCGCTGACGGCGATCACGCGGGCTGAGGTGAGCAAGGTGCACACGGCCATCGGCAAAGCCCATCCCTATCAAGCCAATCGGCTGCTGGCGTTAGTGCGCAAGATGTTCAATCTCGCGGAGGTGTGGGGGCTGTATCCCGGCCCCAATCCGTGCAAAGGCATCCCGCCGTTTCCGGAGGAGAAGCGGGACCGCTTCGTCACGCCGGCCGAGCTGCCGCGGCTGTGGCGGGCGATTCAGGAGGAACCGAATGAGTATGTGCGCGCGGCGTTCATCCTGTGTTTGCTGACGGGCGCGCGCCGAGGCGAGGTGCTGGCGATGAAATGGGAGGACCTGGACGTCGAACACGGCCTCTGGCGGATTCCACAGACGAAGGCCAATCGGCCACACTATGTGCCGCTGCCGCGGCCGGCGCTGGAGGAATTGACGAAGCTCCCCCGGCTGGCTGACAACCCGTATGTCTTTCCGGGGCGCGGGGGGCGCGGGCATCTGGTGGCGGTGTCGAAGCCGTGGCAGGCGATTCAGCGGCGGGCCCGCCTGGAGGATGTGCGCATCCATGACCTGCGCCGCACGGTGGGCAGTTGGCTGGCGGCCAGCGGGGCGAGTCTGCCGCTGATCGGCAAAGCGCTCAATCACTCCCAGCCGAGGACCACGGCGATCTATGCGCGGCTGCAGGTGGACGCAGTCCGAGCGGCGCTGGAGGCGAATGCGGCGAAGATGCTGACCGTGATCGGCGCGGCGCGGCCGGCCGAAGCGCCTGGTGAGGGGCTGGACAGCGCAGCGGCGCCGGTCGAAGCCGTCGTGACGAATGCGCAGTAGGCGACGCACGACGCTTGTGGTAGACTCTCGCGGTGCCAACGGTCTTACGGAGCGGTCCGTACCGCGTGTACTTCTTCAGCCACGAACCGAACGAACCTCCGCACGTCCACGTGGATCGCGATGATCGTTCGGCGAAGTTCTGGCTTCGGCCGGTGGCACTCGCGCGGAATGTCGGGTTTTCCCCGCGAGAGTTGCGGCGAGTCAGAGCCCTGATTGAAGCGCATCGAGAACAACTCCTGGAGGCATGGCATGGGCATTTTGGCCTTGAGCGCTGACGAGCGAGTGCGGGATGTGCGGATCTCGGCCGACACGTTGACCGTCGATTTAATGGACGGTCGGACGATTGCCGTTCCCTTGGTCTGGTACCCGAGGCTGCTGGGTGGCACGGCGAAGCAGCGGGCCAATTGGAAGGTGTGCGCGGGTGGGTACGGCATTCACTGGCCGGATCTGGACGAGGATCTCAGCACGGAAGGCTTACTGCGTGGGGCGCCAGCGCCGGCGCGGGTCGGGTGGCCCCGAAGCCGCCGTGCCAAGCGCCAGCGACCGCAGAACCGCACGGGGATGAAGCGCACGGGATCGGGCGGAAGGATGGCAAAATGACACGGGTGAGACGATGACGGAGTACGTCGAGAGCAATCCGGCCAGCCTGGTCGTCGGCAAGGTGTACCGGTGGCTCCCGAATCCGCGTGAGGCAAAATGACACACGTGAGGCAAAGATGCCAACACGCGCCCTACGCGGCGAAACGATCAAATACGATCCATTACGAGAACATACGTGGCATGATATGTGCTAGAAAAATGACGGCGATGAGCCGCGATCATATACCTATAACTAAGCGCGCACGGCGCTGGCTCCTCATGACCGTCACACTCCTGGCGGCCGGCACAGGACTCGGGATCGTCTGGTACCTCGGCGGCACGGTCGCGATGCCTGCCGCGCTGCTCTGGTCGCCCGCGTACGTCGGGGTGTTGGACGACATCGCGCGCGTGCACGCACGCATCATGCGCGCGTGCTGGCTGGCGCTCCTAACCTGCCTGGCGGATCTCCTGTCTGCGACGCTGCCTGTGCCGACGACCGCGTGCTTGCTCCGGCCGCTCGCTACGCGGCCTACTCGCCGGCTCCTGCTCCCGACCTCGAGTCTCCTTCGAGCACCTCCGCAAGTGTCCTGACCAACAGAGCCGTGAGACCCTCCCCGCTCACGCGGGAGGGCCACGTCTATCCAGTCTCTGGACACGACACATCGGAGGTGCGACATGAGGATCGATCACGCAGCCCGAGACAGATATATGACCGAGGAGCAAGTCGCCAACATGCTCCAGGTCTCACGCCGAACACTGCAAGCATGGCGAATCCGTGGTGGCGGCCCGCCATTCGCCAAAATCGGAGCGCGCATGGTGCGGTACCGCGAGTCCGATGTCGCGGAGTGGCTGGCGACCTGCACGCGAACAGAGGCAGCAGGATGCCAGGTTTCGTGACCAGATATGCACGGGCCGCCGACTCGCGGCGGCCCGACCCCATCCGGGGGGAGGGGGGAGCCGGCCACCGGCCGGGGGGCGGAGCCCCCGCCCCTCTCTGTTGCAGCGCCGCGAGGCGCTCAACAGAGAGGGGCGCATCCAGCGAGACAGGACGCGGACTTATGGCGCAGATTCAATAGTGACCCAACAGGATGACGAAAAGTTGAATGGCAGGCATGCACTACATCGTCCTGACGACCGGGATGCTCGGGGGGCTCACCGCCCGGGTGGTGACGAGCGAGGGAGAGGCCACGCATGTCGAGCGCCAGCTCCTCGACCAGGAGCGGGCAGCGCGACGGCAAGCGGAGGAGGACGGGGCCCGGGCGCGCGCCGAGGTGGCGCGCGCCCGGGCCGCCCTCGACCAGGCGAACGCCTACCTCAGCCAACAGGAACGAGCGATCCAAGCACTCCGGCAAGCCAAAGAAGAGGCATTGCGAGAAAAACGCAATTGGCGACGGCGAGCGCTCGGTCTCGTGGGGCTCCGGGATGGAGAGAGCCGGCAGCGGTATCTCTACCATGAGCGCAGCGGTCAATGGTACGAGGTGCGAACCGAAATACTCGACTGCGAGCCCGACGACCGAGATAAAGCGCTGAAAAAAGCCGAAGTCATTGCGGGACACGGAGGAGGGACACCGTCTCAGGTCTGGCGGCATCGCGGCGTGTGGCAGGCCGAGATCAGAGTACCCGTCGCAGTACCGAGACGATGACCGTCATACGCAGTCATAGACCGTACGGATATATACAGATGTGGTGGAACGCCGCAACGTGCTGGGGAATCACCGGAGTCCGAGTGGACACATCCGCAGGCGGCGAGATCACACGCTCACGACATCGTTCCCGGTGGAGCGATCGTGCTCGGCGAGACGCGAGAGGGATCGCCGAGACCGGCGAGCGGACCAATCCCGAGCGGAGGGGTCGCAGCCGGTAGCAAGTCAGCGTAGACGATGGGGCTGGCACGTCCGATCTGGTGGCAGGATCGGTCCCACCTGTCAGCCGCATCGAAATCGCACGGATCAGGCTGTGCGTCGGAGTGGGAGCACTCCGGCCTGGCGCAAGGCCAGCCCGGGTCACCGGGGATGACCGAGACGCCGAAATGCGCTCGGATCATCGCGTGTAGACACTCACGTATGCCACAGAGCTGGCTCAGGGCGGGCGCGCGCCCGCCCTGAGCCCCACCCGTAGCAGGGGGAAAGAACGGAGGAGAACCATGGGTGACTGGGCAAGATCGCTCGCGGACATCCTCCGCGAGCACGGACGGGTCTCAGCCGACGACGCCAAGCGAGTCTCATATGAGACCACCGCGAAGCGCTCGGACGTGCTATTCAAGGCCTTCCGAGAGCTCCGCGGGCTCGGGTACAAGCTGGAGGACGTCCGGAGTCTGAAACCCAAACATATTGAGGCGCTGATCCAGAAATGGCGTCAAGATGGACAAGCGATCAGCACCATCCACAATAAGCTCTCGGTGCTCCGAGTCTTCGCGAAATGGATCGGCAAACCAGGCATCGTGCGGGCGACGGAGAGCTATGGGATTCCGGCGCGGACCAGCGGGCGCGCGGATCGGAGCTGGTCAGGGCGAGGGGTCGACCTGCGAGACAAGCTGGCCCTCGTCCGCGCCAAGGATCAACACGCGGCAATGCAGCTTGAACTCCAGCGGGCCTTCGGTTTGCGGATGGCGGAGGCCGCGCGGCTTCGGCCCCATCTTGCGGATAAAGGCGCGTATCTGAGCGTCCATCACGGCACGAAAGGCGGACGGGATCGCGTCGTCCCGATCACCACGGCAGGGCAACGGGACGTCTTGGACCGCGCCAAAGCGCTGGTGGGCGACCGGATGGGCTCGATGATCCCAGAGCGGTATGAGTGGCGGCAGTGGCGGCAGCACTACTACTACGTCGTCCGCTCCTGTGGCATTTCGCGCGACGACGGCATCACGAGTCACGGGCTGCGTCATGAACGACTCCAGGAGGTCTACCAGGAGCACACGGGGCGCCCCGCGCCCGTCAGAGGCGGCGATCCGGAGGTCATCCCGGCCGAGGTGGACCGGGCAGCGCGGCAAGAGGTGGCCGAACAGGCGGGGCACTCACGCGCCGAGATTGCCACGCACTACCTGGGGCGGCAGCTGTGAGGGGAGGTGGCGGTCAAGGGGGAAGCGACGTGGTCACGGATGCCGAGTCTGAAGGGAGGCCGACAGGCCCCAGCCTCGCTGACCTGACGGGGGCCTGCTGTCTACATGGCGTCTACATGTTCGATCTCTCGTCGAGTGGCCTTTCGTAACCTTTTGATTTTTGGAGCCGGCGAGTGGGGTCGAACCACCGACCTGCTGATTACGAATCAGCTGCTCTACCGCTGAGCTACGCCGGCTTCCGGTCCGTTGGCAAGTCCGGTCTGGCAGGACTAAGGTCCCAAGAGACTGGCGGCGATCATACTCAGGACGGGCAGACGCTGTCAACCGTGCCGGCGCGGCCGGGACCATCCGCAGCGGACTGCACAATCCCGGGAGGCCCTGCTCCTACCGCAGGCGCACCATCGGGAAGGCCCAGACTTTCAACCGGCTGTTCGGAACCGGGATGGCCTGGGGTTCCTGGACCAAGCCGAACAGGTCCTTCGCGGCGCGGGTCACCTCGGCCCGCGCATAGTCGAAGAGCTCCGCGACCGAGATAACCTCGTCCTTGTTGCGATCCGCGGCGCCGCTCAGTCCGCTGAGTAAGTAGTAGGTGAACAGGCCGTGGCGGGCCTCGACGTATTCCGCCGCCTCCTGTGTACCGCTGATTCCGACCAGTTGCACCAGCTCGCCCTGACTCGCCGTCGTCGCTACTGGATACCAGTCAGGCTTGACGCCGTTGAGCCCGGGCGAGCCTGGGAGCGCGGTCAACGTGACCTCGAGCATCAGCACCATGTGCCGGGCCGGCAGGCGCGCCAGCGCGGCCCGGAGCCGGCGCAGCGAGTAGAGCCGATTCGTGTTGGCTGGGTGTCCCTCATAGGGCATCAGCAGAACGGCGCCCGTCGCCGGATCCACGACGGCGCGACCCGAGAAGAAGACGAACACCTCTCCGCCCGCGCCGGTCTGCTGCGGCAACCACTCTTCCAGGGCCTCGGCCAGATCCTGCTTGAGCGCCTGCTCGTCCGTGAGCAGCTTGACCCGCTGCGCGGGAATGCCGACCACTCGCGAGAAGTACTTGGCCATGGTCTTCGCGTCGCGCGCGGCGAACTGCAGGGCGGGCACCTGCGGATCCCGGAAAGTGCCGATGCCGATGGCAAGCCCCACGGCCTGTGGGCGCTCCCTCGCGGCGCGGGCGGGGATCCGGTCCACGTCCACGGGCGGCCGCCCGGGAGCGGAGCGCCGACCGGGCCGGAGGGCCGCGACGAACTTTTTCGGCACAGGCCTGGCGAGGTTGCTGTCCGGCGTCTCGAGGGAGACGATCAACGCCGCTTCCTGCTCCTCCGTCACCTCCGGCAGCCGGCCCTTCACCTGTAGGACCTTGCTCTGCCCCGGCTGCAGGTCGCCAACGACGAGCGGGGTACCCAGCTCGTTCACCAGCGCGGGCGTGCCGGTCAGCACGATCGACACGGACTTGATCGGCTCGCGCCCGGCGTTGCCCACCTCGATCTCGAGGATCACCCGCTCGCCGCTCTCCAGCACCTGGTTCCGGTTCTCGTCCCCCAGCATCGCGTGAAACGTCAAGGGCGAAGCGGACGCCGGAGGAGCGGCCGGCGCGAGGGGCGGCGCCTGGGCGGGCGGCGGTGCTGAGGACGAAGGAGGGCCGGGTGACGCACTGGCCACCGGACCGCCCTGCTGCTGGGCCTGCGCCATCTCGCGGACCTTGACGGAGGTCCCGAGTCCTTTCTTGAACCCTTCCGCCAAGCGCCCGGCGGCCTCCCGAGCCAGCCCCGCGAGCCCGGCCACTTCGCACTGGTCCTTGTCCGTCTCCACCTCGCCGTGCGCGTCGTAGCGCAGGCTCTTGGAGTAGACCATCTCGCCCGCCAGGTTGAACACGGCGACGGTGGCGCCCAGCGAAAGGTTTGCTCGATAACTCTTGGTGGCCCGGCGCGGGATGAACAGCTCTAGTTCCTTGAAGCCCAGTGACACCGTGACGTCCCCGTCCGTGCCGGGAATCCGCTGGCCCGGCGTCGCTTCCTTCACGTGGGCGAAGACGAGCCCGATCTCCTTTCTGAAGGCCGCCTTGAGGTCCTCGGCCAGCAGGAGCGCCTGCCGCTTGAGACACCCGTCCGTATAGTCGAGGGTGGCGTCCGTCACGGTGGAATCGAAGTGCAGCCCGACGGTCAAGGGCAGCCAATACCCTTGGGGATCGGTGTAGCGGGAGAAGAGGCTTGGAGACACAGAGCCGCAGCTCGAAAGGCCCACCAACGCCACGACGGCGCCGGCGGCACGAAGGAGCAGGGGAGCAATCGGCCTGAGGCGAGCGCTCGCGCCACGTGAAGCCCGCACAATGTCAGGTATATACCGGATTCTCCCGGAGAAAGGCAACCTGCGGGCGGATACGGGCCGCGCCCCGCGCGTTGACAGCGCAACGGACCCTACGCTAAGGTCGGCCATGCTCCGCCCCGCGCTTCGGACGAGCCCAACGGACATGAGCGACCGGCCCCGCGGCGCGCCGTGGACGTTGTGGGCCCAGCTCCTCCGTCTGCCCAATCAGTCCGGAACCTTGCTCCTGATGCTGCCGACGTTCTGGGCGCTCGTACTCGCCTCGGGCGGCCGTCCCGCCCCGCGCCTGCTCGCGATCTTCGCCGCCGGCGCGTTCCTGATGCGCAGCGCGGGGGTCGTGCTAAACGATCTCGCGGACCGGTCCCTCGACCGGCAGGTGGCGCGTACGAAGGACCGCCCGCTCGCTAGCGGCGCCCTGAGCGCGCGGGCTGCCGTGATGGCCGCCTGCGTGCTCGTCAGCCTGGCGGCAGGGCTCCTCCCGCTCTTGAATCCGCTCAGCCGCTGGTTGAGCCCTGGGGCCTTTGTGCTGGCCGCACTGTATCCCCTGGCCAAGCGGATCGTCCACCTCCCCCAGGCTGTCCTGGGCGTTGCATTCGGCTGGGGCGTGCTGATGGCCTGGGCAGAGGTCCGGAACGGGTTGGCCCTTCCCGTCTGGCTCCTCTACGCCGCCACCATCCTGTGGGCTGTCGCCTACGACACGATCTATGCGCTCCAGGACCGGGAGGACGATCGGCGAATCGGCGTGAAGTCCGCTGCCCTCCTGTTCGGCGAGCGGACGTGGCTCGCCGTAGGGGTGTCGCTGGCAGGGATGCTCCTGCTGCTGGGGCTGACCGGCTGGCTGCTCGGACTGGGACCGGCGTTTTATGGGGCGCTTGTGGGGATCGGCGGGTTCCTCAGCCAACAAGTGCGGCAGCTCAGGCGAGACGTGCCGCCCACCCTGGCGTTCGCCATGTTCAAGCAGCACGTCTGGGTCGGCTGGGGGATTCTGGGCGGAATCTGGCTCGGCTTCCTCTAGCCCGGTGGGCTACTTCGGCTTTTCGACTAACTCCTTTGGGTCCTGCAGCTTCTCCTCGCCCGCCAACTGCTTCATGGCCCCCTGCACATGGCGCAGATCCTCTTTCAACCGCGCCTCTTGGGACCGTAGAAACTCCACCATCGCGTGATTGGCGGCCTGGACCGCGGCGCGGAGCGCCTGGGTCTGTTTGGCAAGGTCCTCGTACCTCGTCTGGCTGTCCGCGAGCCTGGCCTGGTTGGCCCGTATCTGCTCCGCGAGCTTGTTCAAGCTGTCCTGCAGTGCCTTGAGGTCCTGGGCGATCTTCCGATCCTGCTCCTCGAGCTGCTTCTTGGTCGCCTCGAATCCGGACTTCGCTTGGCCCTTCACCGCTTCGATCTGCGACGCGCTGGCTTGCTGCAGCTCCTGCTTCAACGCCTCCAGGTCGCCCTTGGTCGCGCAGCCGGCAAGCTGGGCGATCGCCGCCAGCATAGCCGCCGCCGGCCACGCGCCAGCCGGGGGCAGACGGCGCGGACGCACGGCCTTGGGCTGAGTCACGGGGCGGGCCATGGGGGCCTCCTTTGCCGGCGGCAGCCTGAATACTCCACAGGGCACGGTCGGCGCTGGAGCAACAGGCAGAAGCTTGGGTTTAGTTCGCAGCCTTGGCGATCGGCTGATCCACTCTCGGTGCCTTCAACGTGGCAAGGTACATGGTCACAGCTTTCGCGTCCTCGTCGGAGAGACCGAGATTCGGCATTCTGGTGTTAGGCTTGATGCTTTGCGGGTACTTGATCCAGCGGTATACCCAGGCGGCGTTCAGGCGAAACCCTGCGCGATCGAGCTCCGGCCCAACGATTCCACCCTCATCTCCGATCCGGTGACACGAGTGACACCCGTACTTGTTCTTGTACAGTCGCTTGCCGGTCTCGGCGAGCTTCGCGCTCACGTCCGCCGCCATGGCTAGGTCAGGCTTCGGGATAGCAGGAAACTCCGGGCGGGTCGTGAAGTTGACAAGCTCGGCCTTGACTTTCTGTAGCGCCTTACTGGCGGCAGCCATGGCCTCCTGTTCCTTGGCATAGACGGATTCGTCCACCTCGATGCCTTTCTGCTCAGCCTCGGCGTTCGCCTTTTGCTCGGCGGCCTCGTAGGTCTGCTTGGCCTTGTCAAATGCCTGCTGGGCCGCCTGGAGCTGCTCCTGGAGTTGCTTCTTCCGGCCCTCAACGTTGTAGGTCAGCTTCATCCCGTGCAGCGTGCGAACGTAGGCGACGATGTCCCAGATTTCCTCCTCGGAGAGCGTGTACTTGAACGTCGGCATAGTGGGCACGGCGAACTCGTCTTCGCCGATCTTGTCTCCGATTTCCGGGGTGGTGTCCTTCATGTCGCGCGAGATGGTGTTGAAGATCTCTTCGTCCTTGAAGGTCCCCATCTCGTCCTTGTTCGAGAGATCCTTGGGACGCGGGTCCGGCATGTGGGCCCAGTTGTACCCCTCATTCTGTCGCCCGCTCTCCCCGTGACAGTGGGCACAGTAGTGGGCATAGAGCTGCTTACCGCGGGACACCCGTTCGTCGCCAAAGCCGCAGCCTCCAGAGACCAGCCAGCCCATGGCCGCGACGGCCACTAGAACGAGGGCACGCCGGCGGGTCGTTCGGGACATGCTCATGCCTTGGATCCTTTCCTAAGCCTCCAGACCACAACAAACTCCACGACAGCGGCGACACCGACAGCCAGCAAGGCGTACACGTACGGCGAGTAATCCGGCGGCGGCTCCAGCCGGAAGTACCACCACGAGGAAATTGCCTTCTGCGAACCCTTCTCACGGATGCTCCCATCTTCCAGCCGCGTGCCGTCCCACACGGCGAAGGCAATGTTGACGAACTCCCCCGGTACAAATTGCGCATCCTGGTCGGGATGATCCGTGGAAACCGCGCGCGCAAAGACCACCCGCCATATTCCGTTCTGGTAACTCCCCTTGGCTGTGACGTCCTGATGGTCTTGCGCCTTGAGCGTGCCGAACCCCTGGGCGTTCATATCCACGCCTTTAGCATCCTTGTTCTTCCAGTACCAGATGTTGACGGGGCCGCCCTGGACCTGCGCCATGGGCTGCCCGTGTGCGAAATGGGCCTTCTTGTCTCCGACCATGAACTCCAGCGCCGCTGCATCGTCGGGATCCTGGGTCGGATCCGCATACTCGAGCAGGATGGCCATTCTCTTCCCATCATGCAGCGCCCGAACCTTGACCGACTTCACCGTGACTTGCTGGATCCGCGGCGCCCAATGCACCTGTGGCGACAGTGGGAACTCGGCCATGGGGGCATCATTCCAGGCCGGTGCCATTGGATCATCGGCCGGTACCGTATCCACCAAGGCTGCCCGCGCCACCACGCTCTCCTGCGCCAGCACGACAGCCGGCCCTGCCAGTCCGGCCAGCGTGGCAATCATACCGACGAAACCGAGCAGGACCATTGTCCTTCGGGTTGTCGCGTGACTCGACCTGCATCGGTTCATCGCTGCATCCCTCTGCCACGTGCGTGACGTTTCACGCCTCACCTTCACGGTTGGTTATTCCCATGTGCGCGGTTTCTGGTGAGCCCCATCGTACTCCCCCATGATGATCTTCCAGATCATCTCGTCCGACAGCTCCACTTCCCAGCGCGGCATCGCCGACTTCCAGGGCATGCCCTCGATCGGCAGGCCGACCCCGCCCGTCTTGATCCGCCAGAACAGATAGCTTTCTTGGAGCATCGCGATGGTCGTGGGATCGGCAAAATTCGCGGGTGGTGGATTGAAACCCCTCGCCGCAGGACCCTTTCCGTCAAAATTGCTGCCATGGCATGGTGAGCAGAAAGCGGCATAGAAGCCCTTGCCCTGCATGATATTTTCTGGAGTCCGCGGCACCGGATTGGAGAGACCCGTAAATTCGCCGGGCGGAGCAGGGTGAATCGTGCGGTTCTCCGGCGGGGGCAGGTCGTTGGGTACGGTGCGGGCGTAGGTTTGCCAGCCGACCAAGCAAGGGAACAGCGCCAGAATGGCCCATCGGGCCACCCGCCAGGGACCTGCCCAATGCGGGTTACCCCGCAGGAAGTCAACGATTGGCCCCGTAAACGCTTGGAGCACGTCCTCATAGATCGAGACGTACATCAGCAGGCCGATCGAGGTCATCGTCATGTACATGAAGATGACGCTCGACGGCAGTGGGGGCTTGATAAGCTTGAGGCACAGATAGACTCCCGCCCAAACGAGCACCACCTGGGCCGGCACCGAAATCCGTCGCCTTTTAGCTTGGGACCTGTCGTCCTTGGTAGCCATGCCTAACCTCTTGAATCTCGCTCTCGTCGCTTCCAAGCACGCGCGTGGCAAGCCGGTAGAATGCCTGGGCTCCCTTTCGGTAGAACCAATCCGTGTCAAGCAGGATAACCCTCATCTCTACAGGATGTAACCCGGACAAGATCAACAGGCAGAACGCCAACGCGGCGAACGACAGCAACTGGAAGGTATCAAGCACATGGGCAGCCGTGTACGGCTGATACTCGACCGGATTCGGCAGGATGCTATAGAGGGCACCGGGGAATACGCCGAAAAGGATGCAGAGAAAGGCGGCCATCCCCATGGCCAGCAGCATATTCAAAGGAGGCTCCTTGGTCCTGATGCCGGAGTCATGGGAAAAAAACGCGTGATAGGGAATCTTGATACCCGCGTGGTGGAGGACCCCGGCCGAGGCGAACAGCAAGACCAGCCAAAGCAGAGCCATCCCATCCTGAGTGGCTGAGCTCAGGATCATGGATTTGCTGACAAAACCGTTGAAGAACGGGAAGCCCGAGATCGAGGCCGCGCCGATGATGCAAAACAGCGTCGTCAGTGGCATGCTTTTGTAGAGCCCGCCGAGATCCGTGACGTTGATCTTTCCAGTCTGGTACATCACAGCCCCCATGGACATGAACAGGAGCGACTTGAACAGCACGTTGTTGAAGACATGGGCCACGCTCCCATTCAGGGAAAGAGCCGTTCCGATGCCGATGCCGACGACCATGAATCCGGTCTGGTTGATAATGCTATAGCTGAGCACCCTCCTGAGGTTGTTTTCGACGGCCGCGTAAAAGATGGGAAAGATCGTCATCACGGCTCCGATCCAGATCAGTATCTCCGCGCCAGGAAAGGCCCTGGCGAGGGCATAGACGGCGACCTTAGTGGATAAGACGCTTAAAAAGACCGTGCCCGTTACCGAGGCCTCGGGATAGGCATCAGGCAACCAGGCATGAAGGATGGGAAAGGCGCAGCTAATACCGAGCCCGAGCAAGATCAGTTGGGCTCCCAGTCCAGCCAATCCGATCGTTCCGAACCCGATCGAACCCGTCTGTTGGAGATGGATGAGAATCCCCACAAGGAGGCAAAGACCGCCAAAGAGATGGACCAAAAGATATCGCAACCCGGCTCCATACGAGGCCGCCGTCCTGCCCATCCAGATCAGGTACGTTGACGCGATCGTCATCACTTCCACGAAGGCGAAAAAAGACAGAAGATCGCCGGCAAAAGTGGCGCCCAGCGCGCATCCCACGGCAATGAAGGCCGCCACGTGCTGCCCATCCTCTTTGAGATGCAAGGCATAGAGGGTTCCAATAAAGGAGATCATCGTGAAGATATAGCCGAAGGCTCTACTCAATCCGTCAACTCGGCCGAGGATGAGTTCGTAATCTAAGAACCCGACCGTCCAGTGGATCCCGTCCGACACGCTCATCACGCTGACAAAGGCACTGGCCGGCAACAGCAACAGATAGGCAGACTTGAGCCATCCCTTCACAAAGGGGATAAGCAATGATCCGAGGATCAAGATGGCGGCTGGGGGGAGGCTCCTAGTCATAGTAATCCTCGTTTCTCTTTACCAGCTTACGCAGGACGAAATGCGAGCCAAAGACGATGGCGACATAGGCGAGAAAGCCATAGGCCGCATAAAAGAAGGGATACCTTTCCCAAGGAAAAAACGGGTGCTTGGGGAGCACGAGATCACCAACGAGAAGGACGGCAAGGAAGACGTAAAATCCCGTCACGAATTTCTTCACATTGCCGGGATCATCAAACACATGCCCCTCTTTCATAGCCGTTCCTTTCCCTTGAGAGCCATTACGAGGCGGTTACCATGACGATAACGAGGTACAGGACCACCACGACTAATACGATATAAAAAATCCTCCGGTATCCGGGAGCAGGCTCATGTCCTGGTTCGGATTTCCACCCATGCTCCTGGGTCATTTCACCTCTCCTACGATCATCTTCGCAAGATCGAGGAACATTTCCGGCGCAAAGAACGAAACCAGTATCCCGGCAGCGGTCAACGCCAACGGCACCACCATCACGATGGGGGCCTCCTGTCTGATAGCCTTCTCGCCCCTCGGCAATTCTCGGAAAAAGGCCGCATACACGATGGGTAGAAAATAACAGGCGTTCAGGATCGTGCTCGTGACGAGGACGATAATGAAGGGGTACAACCCCGCCTCGACCGTGCCGAGCGTCAAATACCACTTGCTGACGAATCCACCGAGGAGAGGAAACCCGATGAGGGACAGTGCGCCCAACGTAAAGGCTATCATGGTGAACGGCATCCGCTTGGCGATGCCATTCAGTTCACTGACCTTGGATTTATGCGAGGCGACATAGATCGAGCCCGCGCACAGGAACAGGGTGATTTTTCCCAGGGCATGATTGGCAAGGTGGATGATGCCACTGGCCATGCCCGCGGGGGTCAAGAGGGCCCCGCCCAAGATCATGTACGAGAGTTGGCCGATCGTGGAATAGGCCAGCAGGGCTTTGAGGTTATCCCTGGTCAAGGCGTACAGCGAAGCCATGATAATCGTGACGGACGCAATAACAGCCGTCATGACTCCCAAGTTCAGCTCCCTCATCAAATCCACGCCGAAGACATGAAACATGATTCGGAGAACGCAGAAGATTCCTGTGTTCACCACCGCGACCGCGTGGAGCAGCGCGCTCACCGGCGTGGGGGCGATCATCGCGGCCGGCAGCCAGGCATGGAATGGCATCATGGCCGCCTTCCCGATGCCGATCAAGAAGAGGAAATACGTGATCGTCAGCAGAATCCGATCGGCTCCAGAGGGGAACACACCGTTCGGCTTGAAGTCAAACGTCCCGGACATCGCGTACGTTAAAAACGTGGCAAGCAAGAGACCTTTTGAGGTCATGAGCAGATAGAAGACATACTTGTTTCCCTTGTCAAACGCCTCGTCGGTCTCCTTATGGGCGACCAACGGATACGTGGCGAAACTGATCAGCTCGTAAAAGAGGTACAGGGTCACCAGATTGGACGAAAAGGCCACTCCCATCGTGGCCGACATCGTTAGCGCAAAACAGAAGTAATAACGCGTCTGCGCATGTTCCTGGAGGGACCGCATGTAGCCGATGGAATAAATCGTCGTCAGGATCCACAAGAACGAGGCGACGGCTGCAAACAAGAGGCCCAGGGCATCGACCCGAAACTCGAGCACGGGCACCTGGCTCGCAACAGCGACCAAGGTGTAGCGGAGGGTCTTGCCATCGAGGACCGCAGGGACCATGGAGAGCACGATGAGGAACTTCACGATCCCGGCCAGCACCGAACAGCCCTCGCGGACGTTCGGCCACCGGCGGGTGACGACGATGAGGACAGCCGCGACCAACGACACGGCCACGGCTAAGAGTGGTGTGACGGACTCGATTTCCATCAGAGCGCTCCCGCCGCCACCGTGGTCGGCATCGCGGCCTTGACGACTTCCTCGGGCTGCACCGTGACCTCCCCGCCCAAGCTCTGCACGAAAGCAATGACGGCCAACAACTCGGGCTCGGTCAGACCCACAGGCGGCTTGTTGATCGCCGGCATCTTAGCCGGAAAGGGTTTGGGAGGTCCGGCGTGGTCATAGACGAGATACGTGTACGCCTGTGGCTGAGTGAGCGACTCATAGAGAAACTCCTTCGTGAGCTTGGCCCCGATCCCCTTGAGATCCGGACAGCGGGCCGCCTCGCTAGGTCCGATCGAATGACACAGCGCGCACTGGCCCTTGCTGAAGAAGAGCTTTTGGCCCACCTTGACGATATCCGCCTGGGTCTTGATCTTCGAGGCGTCGAATTCTTCGCGCGCGGGCGGCAGCGAGGGCGTCTGCGGGACCTGAAAGGCGAGGAACGCGAACGCGATCAGGAACCCGCAGGCGGTCGCCACGGCTTTGCGGAAATATCTAGGCCGCTTGGGGGCCACCCCGGCCGCTTGCGCGGGCTTGTCGAACAGGGACGTGAACCACCACAGAAAGGGCGCGACAAAAAAGTATTGCAACGAGAAGGCCGGGCGCCGTACCGCGCTGGAGACGACCCAGAAGATAAACGCGATCAACACGAGAACGATAAAGGTGCTCAACGACATAAAGGAGCCGGCATGGGCGAGCGCGGGACTGTAGGCATGCGGCGAGGTGTCCTCCAAGACCCCGTAGATATGCCAGTGGACCCGCGAGGAAGAACGGGCATACCCCATCAGGGACATCGTGAGGATCACAACCACCGCGTTCAGGATCAGCATATGCTGACTGCGGACCGGCATCCTTCCCCAGTGCATCGGAATTCTCTTGGCGCCTCGCATGGAGAGGACTGCGATGATCGTGGCCACGATATACGCGGCCAGGACTGTCAACACCTGCGAGACGGACAGCACGTAGACCCGGAAGACGGCCGGCACGAAGTAGCCGTACACTCCCGCCCAAATGATGTACAGCGCGGCCGCGGAGAAAAGCACGAGCTGAGCGATACGGCCGGCCTTGGCCCACCGAACGGTTTCCACTTTGTCGGCACGCCAATAGATGAGGAAGCTTCCGAACGTGATCAGCAACATCAGGTTCACGGCCGTCATCTTGGCCGACATGACTCCGAAGACGCCAAGGATGGGGTGGTGGGTGCCGCCCATCGCACGGGCCTCTTGCAGGCTGGCTACCAGACTGTGGGGCGTCAGCCAGATCCCGAAACACACCAGGAGAGCGATGAGCATCCCTATGATGGGCTTCTTGTACTTCTCGCCCCCCTCCACCCTGTAGGCCAATCCCAGCCAGAAATAGAAGTTGCTCTGCAGGAACATGGCACCGATCAAGACCGCCTGGAGGATGAACAGCCAGGAGAGGAACCCGCCCATCAGGGTGATCCCCATCTGCTGGTTGTATCGGTAGATCTCCATCATCAGCCAGTAGCCTGCGAAGGGCAGAGGCAGGAGGCCGAAAATGCCGATGAAGTTGCCCACATAGCCCATCCAGTCATAGTGGGCGCGTTCCTCCTGGGATTCGGCACCGAGATACTTGATCGCAGCGTAAGCCCCGCAGATGAACCCTCCCAACACGACATTCGCTATGAGCCTGTGCACATTCAACGGCCACCAGGTCGCGTTCCACATGGCAGCCCAGGCCTTTTCCCACGGCCCCATTCCCTCCGGAATGACCACCGGGCTGGCCTGAAAACTAGCCCACGCGTTCGGCACGATCATGATGAAAAACGCGAACACGTTCAGAACAAAACCCAAAAACAGATGCAACCCCTGACGCTCCTTCATGGTCTCGAAGCCGGACCAATAGAAGTAGAGCGTGGTCGTCGACCCGATGAACAGGAACACGTAAATATAATACGTGGGCAGAAAGATACTCGTGATGTAACTCACCACCTTGGGATAGAGCGCGAGGAGAACGAACAGCAGGGCCGCACCCAACATGGCAGTCATCTCAAACGCGGCCGTGAGCAGGTTGGTGAATTCCTTGGCCAGCCGCATGTAGCGCGGGTCCTTGGTCCTGACCGCGATGATGTGGCAGACCCAGGCGAAGATGGGCACGCCGAGCACGAAGCCGCCTAGAATCAGGTGGACCTGGGCCACCAGCCAGACGACGTTTCGGCTTCCAATCCAGGGAATGTCGCGGTAAGCGACGTCGGGTTGGCCAGCTTGAGCCTGCCGGGCGAGTCCGAGGTCCAGTAGGGTCAGCGCCCCGAGCAGCAAGAGAAGACCGGCGACAAACGTCCCTGGGTTGCCGAGCCGCGTTGCGATCCGCTCGTGTTGGTCGCTCTGGTGTTTCATGGCCACACTCCTCATCCGCATCCCGGTCAGTGCGTGTGATCGCTTCCTGCCTCGTGCGTATGCGGCCCGTCGCCTCCAGCCTTCACGGCCTTGCCCGGCTCAGACTGGGGCCTCGCGGCCTGCTTCGGGACGGCCGCTTCCTTCGGTTTCTCGGCGGAAGCCTTGCCCGGCTCGCCCCCCTTGCTCCCCTTCTGGCCCTTCCCCTTTGACTGGCCCTGCTCCTCCGCCTGCTTCTTGGCTTCGAGTGCCTCCAGGGCGGCCTCCGCCTTGGCGATGAGCTTGTCGGTCTTGTCCAAAACCTCAGTGGGCTTGAAGGGCGGCTCCACCTTCTTGGCCGCCTGCTTGCCCTTATACTCCTCGTGCGGGTGCGGCGTTGTCACCGGCATGACGCCCCAGAATAGGAAGACCAGCAGCACGCCGGTCCCGACGAACGCCGTGAGCAACAGCGGCGGATCGGCCGGCACCCGCATGAGGTCCCAGGTCCGGACCAGCACCGGATAGGGCGCCTGGGCCGGGCTCGCCGCGGCGGCCTGCCGGCGCACGAGCCGACCGACGATGAAGAACCAGCCTAGCGCGAGCGCGACTAGCACGATCGTCGCCGGCGCGCCCCACAGGGTCAGCTCGATCCCGATCCGCTCCGCCACCGGGAAGCTCTTGAGCAGAGCCAGCTCCATCACGCTGCGGGCCGCCGACTTTGCGACCGAGATGACGCCGCTCTCGATGAGAGAGGCCACGGTGCCATAGACAGCAGTGGCGGCGGTCGCCTGCCACCAGAGGGTGAAGCCCAACCCCGACGGAGGCTCCAGGCGCAGGCGGTCCAGGAAGACGGTCCGCGCGCACAGCCCCCAAGCCCAGATATCCACCGGTGCGGAGAGCAGGAGCAGGAAGGCGAGGCCAGGCATCTCCCAGGGATGCACGCCCATCGCGAGGAACAGGAGCGCGAGGACGATCTTCGCTGGAACGCCTGTCCAGAAGGCCGGCCACGCGACGGCGAGACCCAGCTTGACGGAAGATGTGCTCGAAAGCTGATCGGACATAACGCCGGGGCGGTACGCCCCTGAATCCGGCAACTAATCCAAAAATTCCCGATTGATGATGGCGGACACCGTAAAGACCAAGATTCCGATCATGATGATCAGCCAGCCGACCAGCGCCGCGGGCCGCTTGAAAATGTTGCGCTCCGGGCTTCGGTCAATGAACGGCAGCGCGGCCAGGAATAACATGAAGGCGCCGGGGATCGCGACCGCCCCGAGGAATTGCCCGAACTCCCCGGCGAAGATCTTGAGCCGCAGCATCTGGAACAGGAACAGGAAATACCATTCCGGCTCGGGGTGATAGTCGCCCGGATCTGGGGTGGCCTCCTCCAGGAGCACCACTGGCTCAATGAAGGCGAGCGTGCAGATCGTCAGGAACACAGCGGCCATCGCGACGACATCCTTCCAGACCTGTCGCGGGAAGAAGTAATCCGTCTTGGCCTGAAGCTCCTCGAGGCTGCCCCGAAACGGGCCAGCGGGCCCGGCCTTCCGGAACAGAAACAGATGCAGGCCGGCTAGCCCCATGAGTGCCGCCGGCAGGATCATCACGTGGATCACGAAGAACCGGCTGAGCGTCATCTGGCCCGGCGTCGGCCCGCCCTTCAAGAACCGGGCGATAAAGTCGCCGACCACCGGGATCTTGTCCATGATCTCGACCCCGACGGTCGTGGCCCAATAGGCCCGCTGGTCCCAGGGCAGGAGATAGCCGGTGAACCCGAAGGCCATGACGATTCCGAACAGGGCGAGCCCGACGAGCCAGATCATCTCGCGCGGCTTCTTATACGCCCCCCAGAGGAAGACCTGGGACATGTGGGCGAAGACCATGACGACCATGGCCGAAGAGCCCCAGAAATGGTAGCTCAGAATAAACCAGCCGTAGTCCACCTCATGGATGATGTACTGCGTGCTGGCGTAGGCGTGATCGGCGCTCGGCACGTAGTAGAACATTAGGAGGATGCCCGTGACCGCCTGCATGATGAAGATGAACAGCAGACAGGAGCCGAACACGTAGGCCCAGCGGGACCCTCCAGGGACCGGCTCGTTGAGCATCTTGGCCTGGATCGTCTTCAGACCGACGCGCTCATCAATGAAGCCGACGACCCTTTCGAAGAAGGTATTCATAGCCCTCACGAATAGCCAGCAGCTTAGCGCTCCACGCTACTTCGGACGAAGGCCCATGATGATGAACGCGATCACCAGCCCGTACAACGCGATCGCTTCCACCAGCGCAAATCCAATCCACATGTACTTGGCAACACGAGCTTCTGCCTCCGGCTGCCGACCGAGCGTGGCGATCATCGTCGAAAAGATCCAGCCGATCCCCAGCGCCGCCCCGAAAAAGCCGAATGCGGCAAGTCCCATTCCAATCGCTATTGCGCCAAGGTCTGTCATAATCCTACCTTTGTGTGATGAACCGCACTGACTTCTGCCGGTCAACGCTGCCCTTCAGAGGCTACAGCGTGTGCGGATGAGATAGACGGCGAATACCACCGGGACCAACCCTGCGATGGCGGTCATGGCAGCCAAGGCGAGACAGGTCTCTCTTGATAAGGAGTTCACCCGCACAAGAAATCCGAGGTCGATCAGGATCACGACCAAGATCGCAAGACAGAGAGCCTTCAGCCAACTACCGGTACTCATGACTCCCCCTCGATGTGGTCAGACAAGTCGGATTTGTTCCTTGACCCCTGCCTTGTATTCCACGTCAATGATCTCGATGTCGCCGCCCGCTGTGATCCGGATCGGGACCGGATCCAGGGGGCGCGGCGCAGGGCCATCAAGCACCTTGCCGCTCGCGTCGTAAATGCTGAGGTGACACGGGCACAGGAAGATCTCCCGGCCGAGCTTGGGAACCTTACGCCATTTGTACCCGCAACCGAGATGCGGACACTTGCCCGAATACGCCACGTACGGAATCTCGCGCTTGTTCGTCCAGATCACCCGCCCAGTATGGTCCTTGAAGTCCATATCCTTGCCCCTGTAGATGCCTTCGAGCACGGCAGGTGATGCTTTGAGGACCCAGACGTTCTTGTCGACCTCTGCCTCCGGCATGAAAGCTTCTTTAACCTTCTTTTTGTACTTGAACTGGACGCCCACGTCCTCGGTTTTGATCCTGCTGACATTCCCGATCTTGATCCACCGATTGTCAAATGGCGCGTACATCGGCTTCATGAGGTAGCGGATGACCGGGTACACGAGTGGGAGCCCCATGAGGACGCCGATCGCGTGGGTGAGGTTGGCGAAGAATGTCCGGCGCTTGACGTCCCGCTCTAGCGCGGGGAGCGGCACGAGCACCTCGCCTGGCTCGACGTGGAGGTGCTCCTCCAGATGGGCGATCTCGACCTCCTTGACCGTGACGTAGTCGTCCCGCTGGAACGGCGGGAACTGCTCCAGTTCGGCCGAGGCCGCCCGGAGCTGCACCGTGTCGTCCGTCACGGTCTGGATCTGGCCAGCCGGCACCTGCCGCTCGAGCGGGCCGAGCCCGTTCCCGCCGACCACGATGTGGCTCACCTCGCGGGACAGCGGATCCACGATGACGCGGGTGACCTCGCCGACCGGCCGGTCGGTGCAGAGGACCCGGGCTTTGAGCTTCGGCTGTTGCACGGCGCTATTTCTTCTTGATCGGCTTCGGCGTGTTCACCGCCGGATTCTTGAGCGTCGCGAGGAACGCGACGAGCGCGTCCACTTCCTGGTCCGTCATCAGCTCCCTGTACTTGTCCGGCATCTTCTTCTTTTCGTATTCCTTCTCGAAGCCCTCCGCCATCCAGCTTTGCGGATCGAGAATCTTCTGTTTGAGCTCGTCAGGCTTCATGAGGTTCCCGATGTTATCCATCTCGGGCCCCCGCTTCTTGCCGCCCTCGCCAAAGAGCTTGTGGCAGTTGTAGCACTCCTGAAGGTTCCACTGCTCCCGGCCGAGCGCCACCAGGTCCCCGGTCGCCGCCGCCGGCATCGCAGCAGGCTTACCCGCGTCGGGGCCCGGCGGGACCGCCGCCACCGCGTCGCCCGCGATCGCTTGGAGGCGCGCCATGAGCGCCTCCGCCTTCTCGGAGAGCGCCTTGGTCCGCGCGATCAGTTCCTCCGCCTTGCCCTGCTCGGTCGCCGCGCGCCGGGCCTTCAGCAGCTTTTCGATCTTCCCCTTCTCGTCCTCGGGATCATACTGAGGCCAGAGCGACGCGCCGCCGATGTACACGGCGCAGAGGACGATGTAGAAGCCGATGATCGCGGTCACCGCCTTGGCCCCGCTGACTGGCTTGATCGCGGGGGCGTCCAACAGGATGAAGATGCCCGCGCCGAGCATCGCGTAGGCGAAGAACATGATCTGGAACACGGGCGGAAATGCCAGCGCCTTGGCCGTCCCGACCAGCACGGTCCCCACGACCACGCCGATCACGACTTTCCTGATGACACTCCTGACGAAACTCGGTTGCTCAGCCATGCGTTCCCCAATCCCGACTGTCCGGCGGCCGCGTCGCTCCCCCGCGCGTCATTTCGCGCCGGCCGGAACCGGTGCGCCCTCCGCCACAACCTTCTTGGCCTCCGCCGCACGCAAGGTCACGAGAATGGCGAAACTCACCACGATATAGAAGACCAGCGTGATCCCGGTGATCCACCAGGCGGAGTAGGCCAGCGTGGGCGTAAAGGACTCGGCGGTAAAGTCCGGCACGAGGTTATACGTGTGGAAGTACTTCCGGACCAGCGACCGGACCGCGCCCATCAGCCCCATCGTCCAGATGGCGCTGAACGCGAGGAAGATCAGGATAAACTGTGAGGCGAAGTCAATCTTGCCCCAGACGATCGTGCCTTGACGGATCGCCCGGTTGTACAGAATATAGTTCACGACCGTCACAAACACGAGCGTGAAGGCCGCGGAGTTCTTGGCCGGCATCAGCGCCAGGAACCCCCAGTCCGACGGCAGCTCCAGATGTTCGGTGGCGAGGGCCTGGGTGGCAACGAAGCCGTGTGGCGTCATCCAGATCGCGTTCCCCACCACTACCATCAGGAAGCCCACCTTGATCACGGTCCGCGAGGAGACCGTGATCCGGCCCAGCGGTGGAATGACTTTCCCCAGGATCGCCGGCGCGAGCGCCAACGGCAGGAGCACCGCCAGGGACATGGGGTCCGGCACGGGGAAGACCGTCCACGTATAGGTCATCACGAACGGGATGGCCAGCATGACGACGACCGTCAGCACGGACATCCGGACCCGCTCCACGCCTTCGATCCGCTTCATGCTGAGCCAGATGTAGTAGTTGCTGGCGAGAAAGATCAGCCCGATCATCGCCCCCTGCATCTCGAAGAACATCGAGAGCTGGTCGGCCATCATGTAGGGGCAGATGGAGGCGTCGTAGTCGCACAGCTCGTACGAGAGGAGATAGCCCATGAAGGGCAACAGGAGCAGCGCGCCAACCCCGATCAGATTGCCGACGAACCCCATCCAGTCGTAGTAGGACCGCTCCTCATCGGTCTTCGAACCCATGTACATGTAGGCGGCGATCAGCCCCGTGATGAAGCCGCCGAAGGTCACGTTCCCTACGAGCCGGTGCAAGTTGAGCGGCATCCAGCTATAGTTGTAAATTTTGTCCCAGAGCGTCGCCTGCTGAATGTATTCAACGAGCGACACCCCCTCGGCCTTGGCAGGCGTGTTCATGAATGCCGTAGGACCGTCAATGACGAAGAGCGTCACGGTCCCGACGATGTTGAGCAGCACCCCGAGCGCGATGTGGCGGGCCTTCCTATCCCCCTTCCAAGCGTCCCAGGTGTAGAAGTAGAGGTAGAGGACGATCGTCTCGCCGATGAACAGCAGGGGATAGACCACCGCGAAGATCAGAAAAAAATGATTGATCAGCCAGGTCGTGAACTGCGGGTAGGCGGCGAGCAGCACGAAGATGAAGAGCCCGCCCGTGAGCGCGGTCATGCTGTACAGGATGACCGTGACCTTCATGACCTCCTTGGCCAACCGGTCGTAACGGGGATCCTGGTTCCGGTACCCCAGCCATTCCGAAATCACGACAAAAATCGGAGCGCCGAGAATAAATGCCGCAAAGAGAATGTGGAGTTGGGCGACGATCCACACGGCCGTCCGATTCCCGGTGTAGGGAAACTCGGCCGCTGGCGGGTTCGGCACCTGCGCGTACGCCTCCGCCCCGAAGACCGCCAGAAGGCCGAGCAGAACCAGGACACTGCGCTGCCACGCTTTCATGATGTCTCGCCGCCCCTCCTCCCCAGTTCCAAGCCGGTTACTTGCCGCCGGCCGCGGGAGCGGCCGGCGCTCCGTCCGCCGGAGCCGCCGGCGCCATGCTGTCTTTGCCATCCCCTCCCGGAGCCGCGCCACCAGCCGCCGGTGCCGCCGCCGACGCGGTCCCGGATGTTCCGATCGGCACCCACTCTTTCTTAACTACGTCAAACTCTTTGCCGCTCAACGCGAAATTTCGCTCGAACGCGACCAGCTTCCAGCGGTCTTCCTCAGAAAGCTTGCTCTTCCAGGGCTTCATCTTGGTGTTGGGCACACCCTCCGAAATCCGCCAGAACCAGACCGAATCCGAGTACAGCTTCATGCGTTCCGCGTTACGGAAGTCGCGGGCTCCGGCCTTCACCGGCTTCCCGTCCTTGCCGTGACAGCTCGCGCAGTTCACGTCGGGGTTCTTCGCACCGATGAAGATCTCGCGCCCCTCTTCCGCGATCTTCGGATCGGCCCACCATCCCGCCGGCATGTGCTTGTCGGCATATTCGGCCGGGGGCGGCGGCGGCGGCACAATCGGCCCCTCTCCACCTTCACCGCAACTCGTCAGCGCCAGCCCCGCTCCGGCCACGCCGACCAGGAAAGCCATCTTAACTGTTGCCTTGAAGCTCATAGCCATTCACCCGCTCCTTTCTCGACGAATCGAGATCCTTCCTCTCACCCAGCAACCGGGACTCTCGGCCCAACAGACACCACAAAAAAGACGCTTCCGCCCAGGTCCTCCCGGCCTTGAGCAAAAGCGCCACCCGCCCAGATCGTCGGCACCTGATTGGCTGGCCGCCGAGTCGGTTCCGTTTCGGGCCGGGATTAGGAGGCGCACTGTCGGACGCCGCTTACGCCCTGGCAGGCGCCTTCCGCGGCGCCTTGCCCTGCTTCCGAACCCGACGCCGATTGCGAACGAATTTCACTCCCGCGAACAGAGCAACAGCTACCGCGCCGATCCCGGCGCCATAGTAGACCCAGCTCGGAGTCCCACGAGCCGACTGTTCGCACCCCGTTCCGAAGTGAACGACGGCCTTGCGCTCGGTATGAACGTCCTTGGGGTCGAATTGCGCGGTGATTCGCTTCTCTTCATCGAGGGCGAAGATGGCAATCGGATCGCCTTGGTTCTCATTATGAAGGTGCAGCCTCGCCGAAAAAAAGCCGTCGCTATCGGTCAGCGCCGAGGCGACGATGTCGGCCCGGGTATCCCGGGCGGTCACCTTCACGCCGGCGCGGGGCTGTCCGTCCGGCCCGCAGACGTAGCCCTCAACCACAAAGCGATGGTCCACCTCGTGGGTCGCCAGCGCAGCGGATGTCCCAAGCAGGCCGGCACCAAGAACCGCGATCGCCATCGGTCCCCAACGGAGGGTCCCACTTGCCTCGTGACGTCCCTGTCCCATGCATCGGGCCTATCACACCGCGCCTCGCGTGCTGCCTCCGCCTGGCGCTCTGCGCATTAAAATCCCGCAAAAAACCAGCCCGGCCGGCTTAGGGCGCACACTTCTAGCATAGACGATAATCTTTGTCAATAATTTCCCTGTAGTTGGAAGGCCGCGCCAGACTTGGGGGAAGCGGGGAGTTGGACAGGGACATCGCTGCATGGAATGGGCCAGACGCCACACAGGGGGAGGGCTGCCAGGCCAGGGCTAGAGGTGCCCGCGCGCCCGCGCCGCCGCCTCGGCCTGCTCGGCCTCCGCACGCCGCTGCGCGTCCTTCTTGGCGACCCAGGCTTCCCAAGACTTGCCGGAAGCCGTATCCTTCCCGGTAAAGGCGATCGCGACGATCTCGGCGTACGCGATGTCCCTGGCGGTGTTGAAGCCCTTGGCGAACACCTGGACGAGCGGGCGCGGTCCCGAGGCTACGCGGTTGAACAGGTAGCCTTCGACGGTCTCCCCCGATACGAGGTACAGGGTCACGTCGCCGCGGTAATCGAAGGCCTGCTCGATCGCTTCGGCAAGCTCCCGGGGATTGGATGGCCGGAACACCCGTCCTTCCAGTGAGGGGACTTCTGGATAATGGGGTTGCAGGTCGGGCACGACGACAAGCTCGGTACGATCGGCGAGTCGGCGGAACGCCCTCAGGCGTTGGGCATCAGCGTCGCCCGCACGGTGCGGGCCAACCCGGACCAAGAGCCGAAGGTGTGCTCGACGGCGGACGCCTCGTACCCGCAGTGCACCATGCAATCGGCGCACCTCTCGTTCCGCCCGGTCCCGTACTGCTCCCAGGGGGTCTCCTCCATCAATTCCTTGAAGGTCCGCGCGTAGCCGTCCTGCAGGAGGTAGCAGGGGCGCTGCCAGCCGAAGATGTTGTACGTCGGGTTCCCCCACGGCGTGCACTGGTAGTCCACCTTGCCCATCAGAAACTCCAGGAACAGCGGCGACTGGTTGAAGCGCCAGCCGCGCTTCCGGTCCTTCAGGATCGCCGCGAACAGCTCGCGGGTCTTCTGACGCTTGAGGAAATTCTTCTGGTCCGGCGCCTTGGAGTAGCTGTAGCCCGGCGAGATCATCATCCCTTCGACGCCCAGGCGCATCATCTCGTCGAAGAACTGGCGGACCCGCTCGGGATTGGCGTCGTTGTACAGCGTCGTGTTCGTGGTCACCCGAAAGCCGCGCGCGAGCGCCGCCTTGATAGCCCGCACCGCAATATCGTAGACGCCGTCACGGCAGACCGCCAGATCATGCTCCTCGCGCAGGCCGTCCATATGGATGCTGAAGGTCAGGTACTTGGACGGCTCGTAGTCATCGAGCTTCCGCTCGAGCAGGATCGCGTTGGTGCAGAGATAAACGTACTTCTTGCGAGCTACGAGCCCGCGGACAATCTCCGGCATCTCCGGATGAATCAGGGGCTCCCCGCCCGGGATGCTCACCATAGGGGCCCCGCATTCCTCGGCAGCGGCCCAACATTGCTCCGGCGTCAGGCGCTTGTCCAGGACATGGTCGGGGTACTGGATCTTCCCGCAGCCCGCACAGGCCAGGTTGCACCGGAACAGCGGCTCCAGCATGAGCACAAGCGGATAGCGCTTGACGCCTTTTGCCCGCTGGGTCAGGACGTACTTGGCAACCGTGTACATCTGGGAAAGCGGGACAGCCACGACAGTACCCTCTCCTCTCGAACAGGCGCGCCGGCCCGGTACCCTACTACACAACCTGGCGCCATTTCAAGTAACGTATGGCGTCGCGAGCGCGCGAGCGGGCAAGCCGCCCCGGACAGAGGCCAGTGGTCCGGCTCGACGCGGTCAGGACTCACGGAGGATCGCATGAAGAGAAAGGTTCGGTTTCTCTACGCGGGCCAGGGCGGGCGGCCCGTGTACGTGCTGGGGTATTTGACGGATGAACACGGTGGCTCGCTGCCGGGCGCGCTGCTGTTCGAGGTCACGGCCGCCGAGCCCGAGCCGCGGCCCAAGCCGGGGCTCTACGCCGCCCAAGACCTGCCGGGCGGCTGGATGACGCTCATGCCACAAGATGACGCCTCCTCGAAGGACGAGGACCGAGCCGTGATCCAGGCCGCGCGGGCGGCCGGCTTTGCCCTGCGCGAGCGGGGATGAGGGAAAACCCGGGCACGGAGGCCGCTCGTGCAGGGTGGCCTGCTGCCGGTGCCGTCCGTAGGTGGACCATGCCGAAGACGTTGACGATTCGAATCGACGACAAGACCTATGCCGCATTTGCCAAGCACGCCAAGGCGCAGAACCGGTCGCTCGCCAATTTCATCGAAACGGCGGTCATGGCGCATATCCGGGAATCCGCCTTCGTGGACGACTCCGAGATGACCGAGATCCTGGCCAACGAGCGGCTGGTCGAACGCCGGCGCCAGGGGTCCAAGGATGCAAAGGGAAAAAGAGGGACCTTGATTGGCCAGATACAGGATCTGTGAGACTTGGAGATGCATCAGGAAGACCGGGCGCAGTTCGGACGGTCAGGGTTGAGCCGGATTGAGGAGAAGCTGCGCGCGCACGCGTATCCGCAACTCCGATTGGCAAGCGGCCAGCCGCGCGAGCGTGGTGTGGAGGCGCCGGGCGGGTTCGAACCGCCGCATCGCAGTTTTGCAGACTGCTCCCTTAACCACTTGGGTACGGCGCCTTGGCGGGCATTATAGCGAGCGGGCCCATCTAAAAACAATGATCAAGGAACCGTGCGCGTGTGCTGTGCAGGGTCGCGGGCCTTCATCGCGAATCGCGGAGGCGAGGGCTACCGGCACTTACCGAGCCGCGGCGGTCCGGCACTCGTTGCCGGACGGCCAGGACTGTTTGAGCCGAATCGTCGCGAAGCGATCAGATGAGGCGAGTTCCGCAGCCGAGCGGCAGCGAGGCTTAGTGCGGTCGAGCCGGAGCGTCTGAGCAGGGAAGGCTCGCGACCTGCGCTATCGCTTGCTCGGCAGGACCGGCAGCTCGCGCCCGAGTGTGGACGAGGGTTGCGCCCCGGGCAGAGGCGGCGGCGTGCCGTTGCCCCCGCGCGACGGGACCGGCTCGGCCTCTTCGCTCGCGCCCTCGGCTGCCTTCTCCTTGGCGAGCACCTCGACTTCCTGGATCAGCGTGTCCATCAGCTCGGCCATCGGCACCTTGCGGACCAGCTTGCCCTTCTTGAACAGAATGCCGACGCCTTCGCCCCCGGCGATCCCGATGTCCGCCTCCTTGCCTTCGCCGATCCCATTGACGACGCAGCCGAGGACCGACACGTTCAGCGGCGCCTTGATGTGGCCGAGCCGCTGTTCCAGCTCGTTGGCCATCTTGACCACGTCAATCTCCACCCGGCCGCAGGTCGGACAGGCGATGACGTTGATCCCGCGATGGCGCAGCTCCAGGGCTTTCAGGATCTCGAATCCGACCCGGACCTCTTCCACCGGATCGGCGGCGAGCGAGACCCGGATCGTGTCGCCGATGCCCTGCGAGAGCAGCCAGCCGATGCCAATGGCCGACTTGACCGCGCCGGTCAGGGCGGTACCAGCCTCGGTGATCCCGAGGTGGAGGGGGTAGTCCGATTGCTGGGAGAAGAGCCAGTAGGCATCCACCGCCATATGGACATCGGACGCCTTGAGGGAGACCTTCATATTGGTGAAGCCGACGTCCTCGAGCGCGTGCACCGCGTTCAGCGCGGACTCGGCGAGCGCCTCCGCGGTCGGATAGCCGTACTTCTCCAGCAGCGGCCGCTCCAGGGACCCGCCGTTCACGCCGATGCGGAGCGGAATCCCGCGGTCGGTGACCGCCTTGATGACCTCGGCCACCTTCCACCAGGCGCCAATATTGCCGGGATTGATCCGGACGCAGTCCACGACCTCCGCCGCCTTGAGCGCGAGCCGATGGTCGAAGTGGATGTCCGCGATCAGCGGGACGGTCATGGCCGCCTTGATCTTCGGGAGCGCCGCCGCGGCCTCGAAGTCCGGGACGGCGACCCGGATCAGCTCGCAGCCCGCCTCCTCGAGCCGGCGGATCTGCTCGATCGTCCCTTGGACGTCCCGTGTGTCGGTCGAGCACATGGACTGGACCGAGATCGGCGCGTCGCCGCCAATCTTGACCTTCCCGACCTTGATCTGCCTGGTCTTGCGCCTGGTGATGTACATATGCACGTCCGTCAGCTTCCCTGGTCGTCTCCGTGGTCGAGCTCTCGTCGGCGCCGCGACTGCGTCCATCCTGCGAGCGCCCGGTCAGCGCCCGCGCTCCAGTCTGGCGCGCCGGCGAGCAGGGCCTTCGCCGCCTCGTAGATGCCCTCGGCGGTCAGCCCGTATTTCTCGCGCAGGAGGTCCTGAGGCCCCTGCTCGATAAACCAGTCCGGCAGGCCCAGCAGTCGGGTCGGCAGCCCGACGACGCCGCGCTCGGACAGGCACTCGAGGACCGCCGAGCCAAACCCGCCCATCTTGGCGCCCTCCTCGACCGTCACGAGGCACCGCACCCGACGCGCGACGCACTCGATCAGGTCGGCGTCCAGCGGCTTGACGAATCGGGCGTTCACAACCGTGCAGGAGATGCCCTCCTGCGCCAGCCGCTCGGCCGCCTTGACCGCCTCCCAGACCGTCACGCCGACGGCCACGATCGCGAGATCCGTGCCCTCGCGTAGCAGCTCGCCCCTCCCGATGGGGAGGGGGAGCGGCTCCGGATCCATAGCGACGCCCAGGCTGGTGCCGCGGGGATAACGCACCGCCGCGGGCCCGTCGTGGGTCAGGCAGGTCTTGACCATGTGCTGGAGTTCGTTCTCGTCCTTCGGCGCCATCACGACCATGTTCGGGACGTGGCGCAGATAGGCGAAATCGAAGGCGCCGTGGTGCGTGGTCCCGTCTTCCGCCACCAATCCGCCGCGGTCAATGCAGAACGTGACGGGCAGGTTCTGCGTGGCCACGTCGTGGACGACCTGGTCGTAGGCCCGCTGGAGGAAGGTCGAGTAGATCGCGACGACAGGCCGCAGGCCTCGCGCAGCCAGCCCGGCTGCGAAGGTCACCGCGTGCTGCTCCGCGATCCCCACGTCGTAGAGCCGATCGGGAAACTCCTTCTCGAACGCGGTGAGCCCGGTCCCTTCGGACATGGCCGCCGTGATCGCCACGATGCGCCGGTCCTGCCGAGCCAGCGTGATCAGAGCCTGGACCGCTAGCGCGGTGTAGGACGGCCGCGGCGGCTTCTTCGCCGGCTCGCCCGTTTCGCGCACGAAGGCCGGGCAGGCGTGGAACCACACCGGGTTCTTCATCGCTGGCTCGTAGCCCAGCCCCTTCTTCGTGATGACGTGCAGCAGCGTCGGGCCCTTGAGTTTGAGGACGTTCTCCAGCGTCGGAAGCAGATGATCGAAACGGTGCCCGTCAATGGGCCCCACGTACCGGAAGCCCAGCTCCTCGAACAGCACCCCCGGCAGGATCAGGCCCTTGGCCAACTCCTGGGCTCGGCGAGCGATCTTTTCGACTTCCCTGCCGATATGGGGGATCGCGCGCAGGAACTGGCCCGTCTCCTCTTTGACCCGCGTGTAGAACTCGCCGGTGAAGGTCCGGTTCAGGTAGGCCGAGATCGCGCCCACGTTTCTCGAGATGGACATCTGGTTGTCGTTCAGGATCACCAGGAAGTCCTTGCCGAGCCCGCCGGCGTGGTGCAGCCCCTCCAGCGTCATCCCAGCGGTCATGGCTCCGTCGCCCACCACGCAGACCACCTTGTGGGTCTGGCCAAGCTGCTCCCGCGCCTCGACCATGCCGATCGCTGCCGACACGCCGGTGCCGGCGTGGCCCGCATTGAAGGTGTCGTAGACGCTCTCTTCCCGCTTGCAGAACCCGCTCAACCCGCCGTATTGCCGGAGGGTGTGGAACCGCTCGCGCCGGCCCGTCAGCAGCTTGTGCGTATAGGCCTGGTTGCTCGTGTCCCAGACGATCAGGTCGTTCGGGGTATCCAGTAGGTAGTGCAAGGCGACGGTGAGCTCCACGACGCCCAGGTTCGACGCCAGGTGGCCGCCGACACTGGAAACGACGGAGACGATCTGCTCCCGGACCTCCTGGCAGAGCTCGGGCAACGCCTCCGGCGACAAGCGCTTCAGGTCCAGCGGGCTGTGAATCTGCTTCAGTAACGACATACGCGACGCCCTCGTATGGATTTTGCCTGTGATTGTCTGCGCGGGGACCGCCCGCCGCGGTGGATCTCACCGCGGGACGAGGCGATCGGGTGCATCGGCTCCGCCAGTCTCCCACATCGTCCCCCGCTAGTCAAGCGTTTCACCCTAGGCCGCCTCTTCAGGGTTAGGGGCCAAATCGATAGGTTACCACGGTGGCCAGCGTGAAGTCCGCCGCACTGCCCGTGATCAGGTCCACGTTCTCCACGCCGTACACCTGCCAGATCACGTTGGGCCGCAGCCGATAACTGAAGCCCGCCGTGATCTCGGTGACGCCACGGTCCAGCACCGGCGTGCCGGTGTCCCGGTAGAAGCTCGAGTAGTAATCGAACTGAGCCGTGAGCGAGAGGGCTGGCGACCAGAGATACTCGATTGCGGTGATCGAGGACAGGCCCGGCTGGAGCGCCAGCCCAGCGATGGTGCCCGTGGGGACGATACCGTTGAGGTTCTGATAGACGATCCACCTGGCGCCCAGCTTTTTCTCCAGCGCGACCCCGACCCCGACGTCCGGATGCCCGCTGCCGAAGAACCGGCCGGCGGCCCCCGACGGCACCTTGAGCGCGCCCCGGAGCGAGATCGCCGGGCGCCGCTCACTCTCCGTGACGATCTGATATTTCGTGCTGAGCGTGATGTCGCCGAGCCCGAGGGCGCCCTCCGCGCCGCTGAACAGCGGCCGGCCATCCTTGGTCACGTTGAAGGCATAGGGAGTGTTCTGCAGGCGCTTCCGCGCGGGGTTGACCCCACTCGTGATCCCTTCGACAGCGCGGATCGCGCCGTCGCCGAACCCCCGCCAGCGATACAGGGCCGGCACCTCGAGGCCGACCTCCATGCGGTCGGTCAGGCCGTAGCGGAGGAAGAGCCCGGACCGGAGCTGCTCGAACTTCACTACCGTGTTGACCGGCGGGGTGTTCGAGTCGAAGATGCTCGCGGTCTCGGCCAGCTCGACGCGAATGTCCAGGGTGCCTTGCTTGACCACGGCGGCCCGGTCGCCGGGCATGCCGAGCACGAGGAGCTGGAACGGCTGGAAATTCCGGACCGAGAACGGCCCGAAGCCCTCCGCCCGCACCTGCGGGTCGGCCCCCGCCAGGATCGCCCAGAGGACCGCCCCGCCCACCGCAAGCCGAAGAACAGCCCGGACCACCGCGCCCTCGTCTAATCCGCCGTCCGTTCAGTCAGAAGGGGAAGTCCAGCCCCGCAAACACCGCGCCGCCTTCCTTGCTGTACCCGTAGTCCACCCGTCCCACCACGTTGGGACGCACCAGCGCGCGGAACCCGACGCCCGGAGTGATCTGCGCCCCGCTCAGCGTCAGCGCGTCGAACTTGCTGAAGACCTTCCCGATGTCCACGAAGGGCGCCACCTCGAAATCCGCCACCACGTTCAGGATGCGCGTGCGCAGCACGTGCAGCCGATCCTCGACATTGACGACGATCAGGTGCTTGTCGATGAAGCGGTCCACCCCGTAGCCGCGCAGGTTGTTTTGTCCGCCCAACGAGCTTTGCTCGTAGAAGGGCACCTGGGTGCCGAAGGTGGCCTGGACGTTGCCCCGAACCACGAGGATCATGCGCTTCGATTGGCTGGGCAGCAGCTTGGTGGCCTCCAGGCTGTAACGCGCGTAGAAAGGGTTTTCGCTGTTCTTGAAGTTCTGGTTGACCTCCGCATAGACGGTCACCTGCGTGCCGTCCGTGGGGGACACCAGGTTGTCTCGGGTGTCGTAGTGGAACGTGGCCCGGTGGCCCAGGATCGTCGCCCCCTGCATCCCCGGCACGGTGGGAAACTGCGTGGCGCTGAACGGGAAGGAGGTCACGACCCCGGGCTGGATCTCCATGTCGCGGAACCGCTCGCCGATCGCGACCTGCGTCACCTCGTTCAGGTGCACGCCGAACTTCCACTGCGCGCGGATTTCCCGCGCCGTGTAGTTCGTCTGGTTGGCCTCCACCGTGTTGGACCCGATCCCGAAGAACCGGGAGGTGGCGTTCTTGAAGAAGGAGCCCCCGAAGCTGAGCGCGTACCGGCCGTGGCTGAAGGCCGGGTCGGTATAGGTCAGCACCAGCTTCCGCTCGATCCGCTCGGAAAACGACCCGATGAACCGCAACTCGCGCCCGCCCGTATCGTACCGGAAGACATTCAGGGTCCCCCGCGCCCCGACGAACGAGTTTACGATGAACATCGGGGTGATGATGTACTTCAGCTCGCCGTCGGGCTCAGTCACCAGGAACGGGACGATGAACCCGGCGTCGTTGCCGTCGTTCTTGCTCGTGGAGACAGAGGGGATCAGGAAGTAGGAGGTCTCGGCCGACGCCAGGGCGCTCGCGAACAGCACGGCCGCCGCCCCCAGAACCAGCCAGAGCGGAGCGAGGCGTCGGGGGGGACCTGGCATAACCCGATCGGGTCCTAGGAGGCCGACTTCTTGCCCTCGGGCTTCGGCTCTTTGGGTTTTTCCTCGGCCTTCTTCCGGATGGTCTCCAGCAGCTCCGCGTAGGACGAGTCCTTGAGAATCTTTGCGAACTGGCCGCGGTAGTTGTTGACCAAGCTGACGCCGTCAATGACCACGTCGTACACCCGCCAGGCGCCCCCCTTGTGGAGCATGCGATAGTCCAACGGAATCTCGGCCTTCCCGGAGACGACCTTGGTCCGCACCTCCGCGTAGTCGTCTTTCGTCCGCTCGCTCAGGTACTCCACCTGCTCGCCCGAGTACCCTTCGATCTTCCCGGCGTAGGAGTTCGTGAGCAGGCGCTTGAACAGGTCCACGAACTCCTGCCGCTCCTTGTCCGTGAGCTTGTTCCACTGCGCCCCCAGGGTCCGCTTCGCCATCTCCTCGTAGCTGAACCGGTCGTTGATCACCTGCTCGAGCCGTTGGCGCCGCTCCTTCGCTCGCTCCGGCTTCTTGAGCTCCTCGTCCTGGAGGATCCGGATCACCTCGTTGATCGCGGTCTGCACCGCCTCCATGGCGGTCCCGGCCACCGCCGAGTCGAGGGCGGCAGCCGACAGACCCGCCGCCGCCACCACCAGACTCAGCACCGTCGCCAGGCGCCCGCCGCCCCGCCTCCTTGTCTCAGCCCATCCCACCATCTGGCCATCCTTTCATGCATCTCATTCCGCGCCTGGACGCTACTTGGACTTCCCGACATCCCCATGAATGAATTGACTGATCAGTTCCTCCAGGTCGAGCCCCGCCTCGGTATCCCGGATCGTGTCCCCGTCCTTCAGCAGGTCGCCGCCGCCGCCCGGCGACAGGGAGACGTACTTCTCGCCGATGATTCCGCGGGTCTTGATCGTTGCGAACGTGTCGCTATGGACCTTGACCCCTTCCTTGATCGCGAGTGCCACCAGGGCCCGCTCGTCTCTCAGCGTGATCCCCTGCACCCGCCCGATCTCCACGCCGGCCATCTCGACCGTCGCACCGGGTTTGAGCCCCGACGCCGACGTGAACTCGGCCTCCAATCGGTAGTAGTGCCCCCCGACCAACTCCAGCTTGCCGAGCTTGATCGAGAGGTAGCCGAGGCACGCGAGCCCCACCAGGACGAACAGGCCGACGACCAGCTCCAGCTTCGCTCGCTCCATGTCACCGCTCCGCCTGTGTGGGGGCCAGCGCCACGGTCCCGCCCACCGAGATAAACTCCCGGACCGCCGGGTCCGTCGTCCGCTGGAATTCGGCCGACGGCGCCATCGCGACGATCTTCCCCTCTTTCAGCATCGCAACCCAATCCGAGATCACGAAGATCTCCGGGATCTCGTGGCTCACCATGACGGCCGTGAAACCCAGCGCCCGATGGGTCGCGACGATCAGATCGTGGATCGTCTTGGCCATCAACGGATCGAGCCCGGTCGTCGGCTCGTCGAAAAGAATGATCTCCGGCTCCATGACCAGCGCCCGGGCCAGCCCCGTCCGCTTCTTCATCCCGCCGCTCAGCTCGGCCGGGTACTTGTGTCCCATGCCGGCCAGCCCGACCTGCTCCAGTTTCTCTTCCACCCGCCGGGTCACCTCCGTGTCAGGCAGGCGCAGCTTCTCGCGAAGCGGGAAAGCCACGTTCTCGAAGACCGTCAGCGAGTCGAACAGCGCCGCCCCCTGAAACAGCATCGCGAAGCGCCGTCGCACGTCGTTGAGCGCCCGCCCCTTGAGGCGCGAGATCTCCACGCCATCCACCCAGACCTGGCCGCGGTCGGGCTGCAGCAGGCCGATCATGTGCTTGAGCAGGACGCTCTTCCCCTCGCCGCTCCGGCCGATGATCGTGGTGATCTTCCCGACCGGGACCTCGAGATCCACCCCGCGGAGCACGGGCTGGCCGCCCAACGCCTTCTCGACGCCGATGAGCTTGATCATAATGAAAAGCCACCAGCCAACAGCGAGCAGTTCCGAGCTCTTGGCTGTTGGCTGTTCGCTAGAGCAAGACCGACGTCAAAAAATAATCCCAGACCAGGATCAGGACCGACGACAGCACGACCGCCTCGGTCGTTGCCTGGCCCAGCCCCTCGGCGCTGAGCTGGGTGTAGTAGCCCTTGTAGCAGCAGACCCAGCTCACGATCACCCCGAAGCTGAGGGACTTCAGGATCCCGCCGTACACGTCCTTCCACTCGACGGCAGACTCGAGCGACGACCAATAGGACCCCGGATTGCCGCCGAGCAGCTCCACGCCGACCAGGTACCCCCCGTAGATCCCGACCACGTCGAAGATAGCCACGAGCAGCGGGACACCGAGCAGGCTGGCGATCACCTTGGGCGCGATCAGGTACTGGAGCGGGTTGATCGCCATCGTGTCGAGGGCGTCAATTTGCTCCGTGATCCGCATGATCCCGACCTCGGCGGTCATTGCCGACCCGGCACGCGCCGTCACCATCAGCGCGGCAAACACCGGCCCCAGCTCCCGGATCATGCTCAGGCCGACCGCCGAGCCCAGGACCGCCTCCGACCCGAACTTCCGCAGGGTGTAGTAGAGCTGGAGCCCGAGCACCATGCCGGTGAAGGCCGCGGTCAGCACGACGACGAACGCCGACTTGTAGCCGATGACGTGCAGTTGCTTGACGATCTGGAAGGGTCGGAACGGCGGGCGGAGGAACCAGCCCAGCGTGGCCAGGAGAAACAGGAGCATGCGCCCCATCTCCTGGACCACGAACAGCGCGACCTGTCCCGTCCGCTGCACCACCGTGATCAGCATCTACGACAGCCCATCCAGAAACGCGCTCCAGAACGCGCTCATTCGCTCGGCGGCCCGGCCGGACTGCCGGCGGAGGCGGTGCAGGCCAGCCAGCCTGGCCGGATTCGCCAGCACCGCCCACGCCCCCTGCACCCAGCCGCGGCGCGCGAGAAACAGGTTGAAGTCGAGCGGCAGGTCCTCGTCCAGGAGGTCCGACACGGCCCGGACTACCAGGAACGGCACTCGCCGCTCCGCCGCCGCCGCGCCGATCTCGGCGCTCTCCATGTCCAGGCCGACGCTGCCGGCTCCCTCCGCCATGGCGTGCTTCTCGGCCGCACGCCAGAGAACCGCGGGCACTGTCGCGACGCGGCCGGTGTGGGCCGGGAGGCCCGCCACCTCGGCGGTCCGCACCGCTCGGGCGACCGCCTCCGTCGAACAGGGGACGATCAGGTCCGGGCCCGGCGAGGGCGTCGCCGCGCGATACCGCGCAGCCTCCGTGCCGATGAGCAAGTCGCCGATGCGGGAAGGGACCAGCGCGCAGGCGAAGCCGGTTGAGACGGCGAGGTCCAACGGCACGAGCGCCAGCACCGTTCGACACACCGTGCCGGCCTTCTCCGGTCCCACTCCGGTCTGGACGAGGACCACCCGGCAGGAGCCGTGACGCCCGGCCCGTGTCCGCGTCCCTGGCACGCGCGGCCCGTCCTCCTCGCCCCGGAAGACCCGCCGGACCGCGTCGAACTCCCAGCGCGTCGCGGAGAACACGCCGATCCGCATCACCGGTCCCGCCGCCTCGACAGCCTCGGGCGCGGCGGCCCTCCGTGCTCCATCGGTTCTGGCACAGACACCTCGCGGGAGGCCGCCGGGCGTCTGCGGAGCGAGGCGGGCGCTCGTCAGGATTCTAGGCGGAATCGCCCCGTCTGGGCCGCAGACCGGCGCAGCTCATCGGCCCGTGTCTGCCCCCGCGTCCGCATGCTCCGGTACATGGCAAGCGCCCACAAGGGGAAGTACTGGCAGTACCAGTGGTAGCGCAGGTAGAACACGCGCGGGAACCCGGTGCCTGTGTGCCGGGGCTCCTCCCAGGCTCCGTCTTCCCGCTGCTGCCGCAGGAGGTAGTTGATCCCGCGGACCACGCTGATCGAGTCCGCCATTCCCGCCGAGAGCAGGGCCAGCAACGCCCAGGCTGTCTGGGAGGGCGTGCTCTCCCCTTCGCCGGCCGTGGACGGGTCGGCGTAAGAGTGACAGGACTCGCCCCACCCGCCGTCCGGGTTCTGCTTGGACTCCAGCCAGGCCACCGCGCGGCGCACCCAGGGGGCCGTCATGTCCTCGCCGATGGCCCGGAGCCCGGCGAGCACCGACCAAGTGCCGTAGATGTAATTGACCCCCCAGCGGCCGTACCAGGACCCGTCCGCTTCTTGCTCGCGGCGGAGGAACTCCAGGGCCGGCGCCACGGCCGGATGGCTGCGGTCGTAGCCGAGCGTGCCGAGCAGCTCCAGGCAGCGACCGGTCAGGTCAGCCGTGCTCGGATCGAGCAGTGCGCGATGATCGGCGAAGGGGATCAGGTTGAAGATGATCCGGTTGTTGTCCCTGTCGTACGCGCCCCAGCCGCCGTCTGAGCCCTGCATAGCCAGGACCCAGCGGACGCCCCGCGCGACGGCGTCCCGGTGCACGGCCGGATCAGACATCCGCACCTTCGCCAGCGCCATCAGCACCACCGCCGAATCGTCCACATCCGGATAGAACTCGTTCTCGAACTGAAAGTACCAGCCACCGGGCTCGGCCTGCGGCGCGGACACCTTCCAGTCCCCGACGGTCGTCGTCTGCTTGCGCAGCAGCCAGCCGGCCGCCTTGAGGAGTGCCGGGTGGTCCTGGGGCAGCCCGGACTCCACCAGCGCGTTGATGAGGAGCGAGGTGTCCCAAACGGGGGAGAAGCAGGGCTGCAGGTGCAGCCCCTCGACCCGCTCGCCGTCCACCGTGACCGTGTCGTAGACCTCTAGGGCCTCGATTTCCCGCAGCGCCTTCACGACCTGGGGATGGTCCACGGCGTAGCCCAGGCAGCGGAGCGCGATCACGGAATTCGCCATGGCCGGATAGATCGCGCCCAGCCCGCCCTCACCGCGGAGCCGTTCGAGCATCCAGGCCGCGGCCTTGGCCACGGCCCGCTCGCGGAGCGATCGGACCGGCATGCGGTCGTACAGCTTTAGGACACCGTCCAAGGTGATGAAGAAGTTCCGCCAGGTGAACCCCGCCCGCCAGATGGGTACCCGGTCCTTGCGAAGCGGCGGCACCTCATGGTACTTCACCTGGTCCCGCGGCGTGACGTACAGCTCGTCAATCCCCTGTTCCTTCGGGATGCGACAGACCGGCCGGTGCGCGAAGACGATCAGCAGCGGGATCAGCACGGCCCGGGACCAGTAGGAGATCGCGTAGATGCTGAAGTAGAAGCGCTTCGGCAGAAGCATGATCTCCGGCGGCATGCTCGGGATCCCACGCCAGTCGTACTGGTCGAAGAGGGCTAAGGCGATCTTGGTGAAGACGTTCGCCATCACGACCCCCCCCATCGCGCGGATCCGCTCTCTCGCCTTGACCATAAAGGGCTCGTCCGGGGAGACCCCCGCCAGCTTCAGGGCGAAATAGGCCTTCACGGAGGCGCTGATCTCGGCCGGCCCGCCCGCGTAGATGGGCCAGCCTCCGTCGGGAAGCTGCGCCGACTTGAGGTAGCGCACGGCCTTGCGCTCGCGCTCTGGATCCACGAGACCGACGAAGCGCCGCAGCATCAGGTATTCGGAGGTCAACGTCGAGTCCGCTTCCAGTTCGGCGACCCAGAAGCCCTCTTGATCCTGCCGGCTGAGGAGCCAGGCCTGGCTCCGGCGCATGGCTTCGTCAATCGCGTCGAGCTGACCGGACGACGGGCTCGTCGCACGGCGGGCGGCGGCCTCGGACTGGACACCCGGATGCGGGTTGTGCGCGACCAGCCGCAATGGCGGCGCCGGGCGGCCGCGCCCCCGGCCCTTCAAACGCGCCGGGACGGCCCCGAACAAACTATCGGACAGACGGGTCAGCAACCCCTTCAGGAGCTTCATACTGGCCTTGGCGTCACGTGACAGTGGGAGAGAAAGCCGGAGGAAGAAGGGACGCCTCCCAACGCGCGGATGGGCCCCTGCAGCCAACCAGGGAAAACTTCATAGGGCCCTTATAACAAAAGGAGTTGGGGGTGTCAAGCCGATGCGGCGCGACCACGTGGGAAGCCGCCGCTCACGCGTGCTGATAATCCGCCAGCCGGACCGAGACGAGCGTCGAGACGCCCGGCTCCTCCATCGTCACGCCGAACAGCGAATCAGCAACCGCCATGGTCCGCTTGTTGTGCGTGATCAGGATGAATTGGACGCCCTCGGCCAGCTCGCGCAGCACCGAGACGAACCGGCCGATGTTCTCCTCGTCGAGCGGTGCGTCAATCTCGTCCAGGATGCAGAACGGCGAAGGCCGGATCAGAAAGCTCGCGAAGATCAGCGCCATCGCGGTGAGCGTCTTCTCGCCGCCGGAGAGCATCGTGATGCTCTTGAGGCGCTTGCCCGGCGGCTGCGCCACGATATCCACGCCCGGCTCATCGGCCGGTTTGGGTTCGCCCTCGGCCGGCGGCTCGGGCTCGACGAGGACCAATTCGGCGCGCCCGCCGGGGAAAAACCGGGAGAACACCTCGCCGAACTTCTCCTGCAGCTCGTTGAACGTCTCCAGAAAGAGCTGCTTGGTCGTCCGATTGATCTTGCTGATGATCTCCTTGAGGGACGCGATCGAATGCGCCAGATCCTGCTCCTGGCCGGTGAGGAAGGCATAGCGCGTTTCCAGTTCCTGGTGCTCCTCGATCGCGGCCAGGTTGATTGGGCCCATGCGGTCCAGCCGCTCGCGGATCTTCTGGAGGCGCGCCTTCAGGGCCGCCGTGGGGTCCCGCACGGTCTCCGAGCCCGTCTCGCCGCCCGCTTCCGCGGCGGCCTCCGGCGCCGGCTCCTCCGGCACCTGGGCGAGCGCGGCCTCCACGGTGAGCTGATAGGTGCCGCTCAGCGCGTTCTCCAACAGACCGAGCTGCGTCCTGATCTCGGCGCGGCGGACCTCGAGCGTCGTGCGGACCTCCCGGTCGGCTCCGAGCGCCCGGCGGGCCGCGTCCAGCTCCTCCTCCACCTGTCGCGCCGCCTCCGCCTCTCTGGCCTGCGCCTCCTGGGCTGCCACGAGCTCGGCCTGGAGAGCGTCCGCCCTCCGCCCGCACTCGAGGCCGAGCGCCTCGCTCCGCTCGCGCTCGGCCTCGCGCTCCCGCATGGACTCCACGAGCGTCGCGAGCTGCTGTCGGAGCGCCTCAAGACGACCTACGCGGTCCTCGCGCTCGCGCTCGAGGCGCGCCAGCTCGGCCCGGACATGCTCGCGCTGGATCTCTAGGGACGCAGCCGCGAGCCGGGCTTCGGTGCTGCGCTGGGTCAAGGCCTGGATGTCCCCTTCCAGCGCCGCCCGAGCCTGGCTGCAGCGGGCGAGGGTTGCCTCCCGGTTCGCCCTCTCCTGCACGGCCATGGCCTGCTGGGCACGCCCCGCTTCGATCTCCGCTTCGATCCGGAGGCGCTCGCCCTCGTCCATCTGCCGCTCGGCCCGAACCGTCTCGAGGCGCTGGTCCAGCCGGGCGAGGCGCTCGACCAGCCCCTGCTCATCCTTGCGTTCGGCGAGCTCGCGGAGCTCCAGCTCACGGATCGTCTCGTCGAGCCGCACGACGCGCGCCTGCGCCGCCTCGCGGGCCGCCACCGCCTGCTCCCGGGCGGCGCGCTGCGCGCCGAGCGCGTCGCGCCGCTCCGCCCGCTGCGCCTCCAGCTCCTGGATCTCGCGCCGCCGCTGGAGGAGGCCGCCGGAGGCGCCAACGGTGCCGCCGCTCACCACGCCAGCCGGATCCACGACCTCGCCGTCCCGCGTGACCAGGGTCGGGCCAGCGGGCGCGGACCATCCGCCCCGCTCCCACAGCGCGAGCGCGTCCTCGAGCGATTCCACGATCACCGCGCCGCCGAACAGCCAGGCCAGCAGCCCCTCCAGTTCAGCGGGCCCGCGCACGAAGTCCAGCACGCGGCCAACGACGCCCGGCTGCCCCTCCACCGCCGGCCACCAGGGTTGCGATGGGGAATGCTCGGCCGGCGCAGCCCACCGCGGCCGCCTGGGCACGAAGGCGCCGCGGCCGAGCGCCCTTGTCCTCAGGAACTCGATCGCCTGCCGGGCCTGGCCCGGCTCCTCGACGAGCCAGGCGCGGACCCGCTCGCCCAGCAAGGCCTCCAGCGCGCGCTCGAGCCCCGGCGGCACGACCAGCCATTCGGCCAACGCGGCGTGCACCCCGGGGCACGCGACACGCAGTGAGGTGGCCTGCTCCTCGCCATCACGGCCGTACCCCATGTCCTCCCGCAGGACCCCCTGGAGGGCACGCAGGCGCGACTCGATTCCCGCCAGCTCCTCCTGCTGGCGGCCGATGAGCTGGTCGGCCTCCCGCACCCGCTCCTCCTGCGCCGCGACCGCCGCCGCCGCGGCCTCGCGCTCCTCGCGCACTGTCCGGAACGCCTTCTCCACTGCCAGGCGGCGCCGGCGACAGTCCTCGAGCTGGGCCCGCAGCGAGACCGCCTGCGCCTCCGCCTCGGCCTGCTCCCGATCGAGCCGGTCGGCGCGCCGGGCCACGTCCTGCCGGCTCGCCTCCAGCGCCTGCAGTGCGTTCTCCCCCCGCGCGACCTGGACTGCGGCCTCGAGGATGGCCGCGCGCGCCTGCTCCTCTGCCTGCAGCGCCGCCGCGTGCTGTACGGCGAGCCGGGCCGCAGCCTGGTCGAGATCCGCCAGCCGGCGGGCGTGCTCGGCGAGCTCCCGCTCGACCCCCGACAGCCGGTCGCGCAGCCCAGTGATCGCCGCCTCCGCCTGCTCGCCCTCCACCGCGAGCCGGACAGAGTCCTCCTGGGCCTGCCGCCGCTGCGCCTCGTACAGGCGGAGCGCGCTCCGCGCGACTTCCGCCGCCGTGAGCGCCTGGGCCTGCGCCTGCTGCACGCCGTTCAGCTCCTCCCGAATCCGCTCGAGGGTCTGTCCGCCAGAGGCCAGCTTCAGCCGTGCCGCTTCCAGGTCCCGGGTCAGCCGGGCCTGGCTCGCCAAGTGCTCGGCCTCTCCGAGCTCCAGCGCCCCGATCTCCCCCTCCACCGCCGCCTGGGCGGCGAGCAAGCCCCGATAGTCCCGGACCAGCAACTGGATCTCCAACGTGCGGGCCTCAGCCTGCAGCTCCCGGTAGGTGCGCGCCTGCCGGGCCTGCCGCTCCAGGACGCTCCGGCGCGAGCGCAGCTCCGCGATGATGTCGCGGACTCGCAGCAGGTTCTGCTGGGTGGCTTCCAGCTTCCGCAACGCCTCGGCCTTCTGCTTCTTGTAGCGGACGATGCCCGCCGTCTCCTCGATCAGCTCGCGTCGCTCCTGCGGGGACGCGTTGAGGATCTGCTCGATCCGGCCCTGCTCGATTACCGTGTGTCCCTTCGAGCCGGCCCGGGTGTCCAGCATGAGGCTGCGGATGTCCTTGAGGCGGCAGGGGGTCTTGTTGATGAGATATTCGCTGTCTCCGTTCCGGTAGAGCCGGCGCGTGATCATGATCTCGTGGAAGTGCCCGATCCCCTCAGGCAGCCCCGGCAAGCCGGCCAGCTTCTGCCCATCCACGCCGCTCAGCGTCAGGGAGACCTCGGCCATGCCGAGCGGCTTCCGGGTTTGCGTCCCGTTGAAGATGACGTCCTCCATCCGCTCGCTCCTCAAGGTCTTGGTGCTCTGCTCGCCCAAGACCCAGAGGATGGCGTCCACCACGTTGCTCTTCCCCACCCCGTTTGGCCCGACGATCGCCGTCATTCCGGTCGGGAATTCGATCCGTCCTTCCGCAAACGACTTAAATCCCGTCAGTTCCACGGATTTAAGGTACATTCGTCCTCCTCTGGCGAGCTGGAATGGAGCCGTGCCCAGAAGACCGAGTCCAGCCCTTGTAGCACAAGCCAACCAAAAAATCAAAAAGAAACGCAGTATATATGGTCAAAAGGCCGTAGGGCCTACAACCTCTAGTGGGTTCAGGCAGAAGTGGCGGAACGGATGGGACCCGGGCACGGCTGGGTGGGAACTTCGCTCCTAAACCCGGGAGGCTTCGGCTGGAGACTTCGTCTTGAACCGAACCAGTTCCTTGGGGAGCATGAACTCGACGTCTTCTTCGATCACGGCGAGCTCCTCCACTTCGGCGGGGCCGAACTGTTTGAGATAGTCCACGACCTGCGTGACCAAGACCTCTGGCGCGGAGGCTCCGGCGGTGATGCCCACCGCATGGGCGTTCCGTACCCATTCGGGATTGATATCGTCCGGACAGTCAATCAGGTAGGAAGGGATGCCGCAGTATTCACCCAACTCCCGCAGCCGGTTGGAATTCGAGCTGTTAGGTGACCCAATGACCAGGATCACCTCCACCACCTTCGACAACTCCTTGACCGCATTCTGCCGGTTCTGGGTCGCGTAGCAGATGTCCTCCTGGTGCGGCCCCTTGATGCCGGGGAAGCGACGGTTCAGCGCCGCGACGATGTCCCGGCACTCATCCACGCTCAACGTGGTCTGGGTGACATAGGAGAGGTGCTGTGGGTTTTCCACCTGCAGCGTCTCGACGTCGCTTACGGAGGACACCAGGTGGAATTTGTCGGGGACCTGCCCGAGCGTGCCGATGACCTCGGGGTGCCCGGCGTGGCCGATGAGGATCAGCTCGTACCCCTGGGTGTAGTCGCGGTTGACCTCGTTGTGCACCTTGATGACGAGGGGGCAGGTCGCGTCAATGACCTTGAGGTGGCGCCGGCGCGCCTCCTCCCAGACCTGCTTGGCGACCCCGTGTGCGCTGAAGATCACGATGGCGCCGTCCGGCACCTCGGTCAGCTCCTCCACGAACACGGCGCCCTTCTGCCGGAGCGAGTTCACGACGTGCCGGCTGTGGACGATCTCGTGCCGCACGTAGATCGGGGCCCCGTACGCCTTCAGGGACAGCTCGACGATCTCGATCGCGCGGTCCACGCCCGCGCAGAACCCCCTCGGCTTGGCGAGATAGATCTTCATCGTTCCTTGTTCCTTGTTCCTCGCGGTGAAGCGTATCCTTAAAACGGCAAGCGGGCTTAACCTTACGGCAGAGCAGGCCTCGTCGTCAACTGAATAACGCACGGTCATCGCCGTGACGCTCACCAGCCAGGAGCCGCGAGCCGGCTCCCGCTCACGCTTGAAGCTCAAGGCCGCCAGATTGCCCAAACGGTCCTGGGGAAGATCAGCCAGATGTCGTAAAGGGGCCCGAGGGCGAGAGGCTTGGAGCCTCTCGCCCCGTCCGTCGCCGCCGGGTCAATCCAGGGTGGCACGCCGCCCCGACACCCTCGCCCTTGACACCCCTCCCCTGTCCCTTTACGCTGTCGCCACAAGAGGCACGCTCGTGAGTAAAAAGGTCCTCATCGTCGAGGACGACAAGGATATCCTCGACCTCGTCCGCCTGTACCTGGAAAAGGAGGGGTACCGCACCTGCACGGCCACGACGGGCGTTGAAGCGATCAAGCTGGTCAAGGTGGAGCATCCCGACCTCGTCGTCCTGGACCTCATGCTCCCCGAGATGGACGGGCTGGAGCTCTGCAAGCGCATCCGCAGCGACCCCAAGACCGCCCTGCTCCCGATCATCATGCTCACGGCCAAGGCCGAGGAAGCCGACACCATTGTCGGCCTAGAGCTGGGCGCGGATGACTACGTCACCAAGCCCTTCAGCCCCAAGGCGCTGATGGCCCGGGTCAAGGCCCTGTTCCGCCGGCTGGAGCGCAAGCCCGACGAGACCACCCGGTACACCTACGGCCCGCTCGTCATGGATCTCGCGCGCCACGAGGTGCTGGTCCACGGCCGCGAGGTCCCCCTCACGGCGAAGGAGTTCGGCCTGCTGGAGCACCTCCTGCGGCATCCGGGCCGGGTGCTGACGCGCGAGGTACTGCTGAGCTCCGTCTGGGGCTACGACTATTACGGCACCACACGCACGGTGGACGTGCACGTCCGCCGCCTCAAGCAGAAGATCCCCGCACTCAACGACGCGATCGTCTCGGTGAAATCCCTGGGATACAAACTAAAGGAACGCGACTCGTGAAGCGTCGTCCGCAAACCGGCAGAGGCAGGAATGGCGCGCTTCACGAACGACGCTTCGCGAGAGACATCCTCCATGATCCTCTCGATCCGCTGGAAGGTGGCCCTGGGCGCGCTGATGGCGGCCACCCTGAGCCTGGCAATCGCCGGGTGGCTCACCGTCCGGTCCCTCGAGCAGATCGAGCTCGCTAGCCTGAGCGACTCCCTCGCGGCCCGTACGAGTCTCGCAGCCCACACCCTGGGCCCGTTGATCTCTCCCCTGCCTGCGACCGCACGTCCCGATGCTGCGCGGGACCTCCAGCGCCTCGCGCGGGAACTGGGCCGCGCCGCCGCGGCGCGGGTCACCGTGATGGACATGCGGGGGGTCGTACTGGCGGACAGCGACACGCCGGACGAGGCGGTGACCAAGCTGGACAACCACCTGACCCGGCCCGAGGTGCAGGAAGCCCTCGCTACCGGACAGGGCACCGACATCCGCCTGAGCCAGACGACCGGCCAGCGGATGTTCTACTTCGCGCGCGCGGTCCGCACCCCGGGAGGCACCCCCGCCGGGATCGTCCGCCTCTCTCTGCCCCTCACCGCGCTGGAGGCGCGGATTCGCGACGTCCGCCGGGCATTGGCGATCGCCCTGGCGGTCGCCTTCGCGCTGTCGCTCGCCGCGAGCGTGCTCCTGGCCCGGGGGCTCACCCGGCCGCTCTCGGACATCGCGGCCGCCGCCCGTCGGCTCGCGCGAGGCGACCTGAGCCAGCGCATCCGGACGTCGGCGCACGACGAGGTCGGGGTGCTGGCCGCGACGCTGAATCAGATGGCCGAGCAGCTCGAGGCCAAGATCCGGGAGGTCTCCGAGGACCGCTCGCAGCTCCTGGCCATGCTCACGGCGATGGTGGAAGGGGTGATGGTCCTGGACTACGGCGGCCGGGTTCTGCAGGTCAACCCCGCGCTCGAGCGCATGTTCGGTTTGTGCGACGCCGGGACAAAGGGCCGGCCGCACCGCGACGTCATCCGGCACGACGAGCTCAACGAGCTGGTGGACCGCGTGCTCGAGACCCAACGGAACCAGAGCGGCGAGATCACGATCCCGCCTGGCGGCCGGACGCTGAGGGTCCAGGCGTCGGTGGCCGGCTTCCGGCGCGAAGCCGAGCCCTTCGCCGTGCTCGTGTTTCACGATGTGACCGCGCTACGCCGGCTCGAGACCGTGCGCAAGGACTTCGTCGCGAACGTTTCGCACGAGCTGCGCACGCCGCTGACCTCGATCAAAGGCTACGTGGAGGCGCTGCTCGACGGGGCGAAGGATCATCCCGAGCAGGCCGGGCGGTTCCTCGAGGTGATCCTGAAGCAGACCGACCGGCTCAATTTGATCCTGGACGACCTGCTCCAGCTTTCGCAGATCGAGTCAGGGCAGGTCCAGTTCAAGCGCGACCCCGTCCGCCTCAAGGACGTGGTCGAGCGCACGGTGGCGCTGATCGCGCCGCTGGCGGACAAGAAGGGCCATCGCCTCACCGTCGCCGTACCAGCCGACCTGCCGGCAGTCATGGGAGATGAGGACCGGCTCGCCCAGGTTCTCACCAACCTGCTCGACAACGCCGTCAAGTACACGCCGCCGAACGGCGCGATCCACGTCGCGGCGCGGGCCGCTCCCCTGCCTGAGCCGGAATCCGGCGCCGACTGGGTGGAGCTGAGCGTGGCGGACACCGGGCTCGGGATCCCCGAAGCGGATCGGCCGCGGATCTTCGAGCGGTTCTACCGGGTGGACAAGGCACGCTCGCGCGAGCTGGGCGGGACGGGGCTGGGCCTCGCCATCGTCAAGCACATCGTTGAGGCGCACAGCGGGCGCGTCTGGGTCGAGACCAACGAGCCGACCGGGAGCCGGTTCGTGGTGCGGCTGCCCGCGGCGCGCGACTCAGAGGCGGGCGCCTAGCGGGCTAGCGGAAGAGCGCGGCGAAGCCCAGGTAGATCGCCGCCCCCAGCAGCGCCGACCCGGGCAGCGTGAAGACCCACGCGTACAGGATTCGGGCGGTGACCCCCCACCGGACCGCCGAGAGCCGCTTGATCACGCCGACGCCCATCACCGAGGATGTGATGGTGTGCGTGGTGCTGACGGGCAGGCCGATGTGCGCGGTGGCGAGCAGCACGGCGGCCGCGCCGGTCTCCGCCGCGAAGCCGTGCACCGGCTCCAACGTCAGGATCCGCATCCCCAGCGTGCGCACGATCCGCCACCCGCCGGCCGCCGTCCCCAGGCCCATCGCGAGCGCGCAGGCGACGATGACCCAGGTCGGGACCTCTGGGCTCGCGATCTGACCGGCCGACAGCAGCGCCAGCGTGATAATCCCCATCGCCTTCTGCGCGTCGTTGGCCCCGTGGCTGAAGGCCATGAACCCGGCCGACACGAGCTGGAGCCGGCCGAACAGGCGCGCCGCAAACATGCGGGGCGTGCGGAAGAACAGCCAACTGATCACGACCATCAGCACGAGGCCGATCAGGAAGCCCAGCAGGGGCGACAGGACCATGGCCTCGATCACCGAGCGGAGGCCCGTGAGCTTCACCACCGCCAGGCCGCCGTGCGCCAGGCCGGCCCCGACCAGCCCACCGATCAGCGCATGCGACGAGCTGGTCGGCAGCCCCAGGAGCAGCGTGAAGAGGTTCCACGCGATGGCACCTCCCAGCGCCGCGGCGACGACCCCCTGCGTGACCACCGAGGGCTCCACGATCCCGGCTCCGACCATCTTCGCGACGGCCGTGGACATGAACGCGCCGGCGATGTTCAGCACACCCGCCATCACCACGGCGACGCCCGGGCTGAGCACGCGCGTGGAGACCACCGTGGCGATCGCGTTCGCACTGTCGTGCCATCCGTTCGAGAAGTCGAACAGCAGGGCCAGCGCGACGACCAGCAACAGCATTCCGGTTAGGTCAGGCATCAGGTGGGCGATGGGTGACGAGTTGCGTTAAGAGGGATGCGTCATACCCAGCGAGCGACACGTGATGGGGCTTAGCCCTGATCGATAATCACCCATCACGCATCGCTCGCTTCAGATGTGCTTCAGCGCGATGCGCTCGAGGATGTTCGCGACGTCCTCGCACCGGTCCGTGCCGTCCTCGAAGTTCTCGTAGATCTCTTTCCACTTGATGACGGCGATTGGATCCTTCTCCTCCTCGAACAGGCGCGAGATCGCGTCCCGCGTGATCCGGTCCGCCTCGTTCTCCAGGCTGTTCACCCGGATGCAGCACTCGGTGATGTCTGCGTGCGGCTTGCCGAGCCGGTCTATGCCGGCGCCCACAGCCTCCGCGGCCTGGTAGAGGATGTTGGCAAGCTTGATCGCGGTCTCGGTCGGCTGCGCGATCTTGAACACGACGAACCGGTCGGCCACTGCCTCGACGAGGTCCAGCACGTCGTCCAACGCGCTGGCCAGCGCGTGGATGTCCTCCCGATCGATGGGCGTGATGAAGGTCTGGTTGAGCCGGCGGGCGATGTCATGGGTAATCCCGTCGCCCACGTGCTCGATGTCCTTGATCTGGCGCGCCTGCTCCACCGGATCCCGAAACGTCTCCATCATGTCCTTGAGCAGGCGGCTGCCCTCGATCATGTTGTGGGCCGCCCTCCGGAACAGCTCGAAGAACGCGACCTCGCGGGGAATGAAGTTGAACATCGCTCCCCCTTCCCTTCCTTGCCCTCACCCCTGCGCGAACGGTGCGCCGTCCCGCTGGGCCGCCGCTCACCAGCGGAGCAGGCCGGTCGCCCAGGTCAGCCCCCCGCCGAACGTCCCGAGCAGCACGACGTCCCCGCTCTGGATGCGTCCCTCCCGGACCGCGTGATCCAGCGCGATCGGGAGCGACGCCGAGGAGGTGTTGCCGAGCCCCTCAATCACGGAATACACCTTCTCGGCCGGCAACGCCAGCCGCTTACAGAGCGCGGCCAGCAGCCGGCCGTTGGCCTGGTGGAAGATAACCTGGGCCACCTCGTCGGCCCCGACCCCGAACTCCTTGAGGATCTCCGAGACCGCCTCGGCCAGGCGGGTGACAGCGATCCGGAAGAGCGGCCGGCCGTCCATGCGGAGCGTGTGCTGCCGTTCCCGCAGGGTGCGGTCGCTCGCCGGCTGCCGCGAGCCGCCCGCCCAGACCCTGATCAGCCGATGCCGCGACCCGTCTGCGTACAGGCGCACGCCGAGGAGGCCCGGCGCCACCGGGCCGCCGCCCCGCTCCTCGACGACCAGCGCGGCGCCGGCTCCGTCGCCGAATAGCATGACGGTAGCCTTGTCCTCGAAGTCCAGATACCGGGACTTCACCTCGGCTGCGACGACCAGACACCGCCGGGCCTGCCCGCTCCGGATGAGGACGTCCGCCATGGACAGGCCGTAGAGGAACCCCGAGCAGGAGGCAGCCAGATCGAAGGCGGCGGTCCCCTTGGCGCCCAGGCGCCGGAGCAGATGGCAGGCCGTTGCGGGAAAGACCGTGTCCGGTGACGTCGTGGAGACCAGCACCGTGTCCACGGCGGAGGGCACCACGCCGGCCGCCTCCAGCGCCCGCCGCGCGGCCTGCACCGCCAGATCGGAGCTGGCCTCGTCGGCGCCAGCCCAGTGCCGCACGCGGATGCCGGTCAGCCGGTGAACGGTCGCCTCGTCCACGTGGAGCATCCGGGCGACGTCTGCGTTGGTCACAGCTCCGGGGGGAACATAGGAGCCAGTCCCGACGATTCTGCTGTGCGCCACGGTCCTCCGGATTCGATAGGGGTGACCGCGCCCTTAGGGGTTTACCCGTTGGTCCGGCGGCTCCCAGCCACCGCCGGCCAGCCCTCACGGGTCCGCCGTTGCACGGGAACGTGTGTGCTGGTGCTGACTCTTCGGCGGGATTATAGATCGCCCTTCACCCCTCGTCAATGTGGGTTGCTTTTCGGGGAGGGATTTGCTAGCTTTGCCGCGTTGTGCCCGCCGAGGCGCGGCACAGCAGAATTCTCTACTCTACTCGGTGCCGTCCATGCGATTTGGCTGGCTCGTGATGTGCACCGCGCTCCTCGTGGGTGTGGTCGCAGGCTGCTCCAATAAGCCCAAGCCGACCGACCCGAACGCGCCGGCCGCGCGCGGCACCGACGAGCAAATCTTCATCGGGGACACGATCGAGAAGAACTACGACCCGAACGTGATCATGAAGCGGGCCGAGGCCTTCTTCGACAAGGAAGAGTATCCGGAAGCGATCATCGAATACCAGCACTTCCTGGACCTGCACCGCGTCCACACCCTGGCCCCTTACGCCCAGTACAAGCTGGCAGAAAGCCACTTCAAGATGTTCAAGACGGTCGACCGGGACCCCGAGCCGGTCTACAAGGCGATCGAGCATTATGAGAAGCTCCTGAGGACCTACCCCGGGAGCCGTTACGACGCGGAGGCCACGGACAAGATCCGCCGGTGCCACGAACTGCTCGCCCAGATGAACCTGATGGTGGGACACTTCTATCGGAAGAAGGAAGCCTGGCTCGCCGCCGCCCACCGGTACGAGTACGTGGTCAACGTCTACCCCGAGATGGAGCCGGCCTCCGAAGCCTTGTATTACCTGGCCGAGGTCTACCACGAGCTGCAGATCGACGATTGGGCGCGGGAGAGGCTGATTGCGCTGGCCGAGCGATATCCCGGCAGCAAGTTCAAGGAGGAGGGACGGAAGCTGCTGGCGAAACTGGCCCCGCCTGCGGCGCCGGCCGTCGATGTCGCCGCCGGATCGGAGCCGGGCGCGAACGGCAAGGGCGCGTCCGCAGTGGCCAGGCTCGACCATCTCCCAGCCGGGGCGGGAGCGGTCGTCGCCCCGGTCAGCACCCTTCCCAACGGGGCCGCCGCCGGAAACGGGATCGCGCCCCAGGTCACGCTCTGCCGCCTCGGCGTCCGCTGCTGATCCCCTGCTACCGGTTCCGCCCGCCCTCGCTGCCGGCCTCGGCCAACAACAGGACGGCGCCCGATCACGCCGCTACGGCTTGAGATGGCGGCGGCGCAGGCGCGCGACGAGCAGTGCGACGGGGTAGAGCATCTTGCGGCAGAATGACATGTTGTAGACCTTCGTCCAGAACCGGATCGGATCGTCCGTCCGCCCGCTTCTCCTGACCAGCAGCTCGTACGCGGTATGCCCGCCGAGCTCGTACCAGAACCGGTTGACGACCGACGTGCGAAGCTGGTGCCCAAACCGGCGGCGCCAGAGGGCGTTGTAATCCACGCCCTCGATGATGCTCCGCGCGGCCAGGTAGCCCGACATCATGGCGTACCGGATCCCGAACCCGAACAGGCAGTCCTGGAACCCAGCCGCCTCGCCCGTGTAGCGGCGCCCGTCCCGGGTCGCTGAGCTAGGCACGTAGAATTGCGCGTAGCCTCCGAAGCTCCTCGGATTGCGGACCTCGAGACCGAGGACTTCCTGGAAGCGCGCAATGGTACGCTCCAGGCACTGCTTACCGAGGGCGAACCGCTCGAACAGTGTGGTGGCCAGCGTGGCGCGCCCGTCGGCCACCAACAGGTACGAGTAGCCCTTGGGAGCCAGCGCGTTGTCCAGCAGCACAGCCGCGGTATCGGGCAGGTTCGTGTCGAAGATGATCCCGACGGCGACGGCCCAGACCCGCCTGGGGCCCGTCGCAACGATGTCGGCTGCCCGGTGGTCCACGGGGCTGTTGAACCGGATATCGACGCCGGCGTTTAGCGCCTGCTTCTTCAGCGAATCGTCGAGCGAATCGAGGCTCCGGCCCCGCCGGACCAGGTAGAAGAGCGGGTTAGGGGATTTGATCGTGGCCTGGGTCTGTGGCCCATAGATCACTCCGCTGTGGAACGGACGGCAGTAGAAGTCAGGCTTGACTCCCATCTCCCGCAGGGAGTCCAGCACATCGTCCTCGCAGCTCCAGTTCTCGAGCCCCTGGAAATCGTCGTGGAAGCGCATCCCGACGTCTTCCCGCTGCTCGTGCACCACCACCCGGTATCCGGAGTTGGCCAGGTTGATGGCCGCCGTGAGGCCCGCCGGCCCGGCCCCGGCGATAGTGACGGTCTGGGCTGGAGTCATTAGGCGGCTACGCTACCAGAAATGGAGACCGGAAGAAAGCGAGATGTGCCTGAAGGGCCGACGCGGGGCGGGTCACTGGCCGACGTACCACCCGATTCCGTAGCGCTCCAGCAGGCTGGTGACCATGGTGAGGGAGTTGGCGTAGATCAAGACGCCGACGACGACCAGGAGCACCCCGCTGACCGCGGACACGCCCCAGAGATAGCCGCGCACCTGCTTGAAGCAGGCGAGAAACCGGTCCACCCCGAGCGCCGCGACGAAGAGGGGCAGCCCCAGCCCCAGCGAGTAGCTGGTCAGGAGCGCCACGCCGTCCATCAGGGCGTCCGTGGTGCTGGCATACAGCAGGATGGTGCCTAGGACCGGGCCCACGCAGGGCGTCCAGCCGGCGGCAAAGGCGACCCCGATGAGGAAGGAGCCAGCGTAGCCCGCCGGCCGGCTCCGGAACTGCAGGCGCTTCTCGGTGGTCAGGAACTGAAGGTTCAGGATGCCCAGCAGGTAGAGCCCGAACACGATGATCAGCAGGCCGCCGATTTTTCGGAGGTATTCCTGGTAGGTGATCAGCACCTGGCCGATCAGGCTGGCCGAGGCGCCGAAGGCGATGAACACGCAGGAGAAGCCCGCGATGAACAGCAAGGAGTTGATCACGATGGCCTTGCGACGCCGTTGCCGCTCCGCGGCATCGGCGAGCTGCTCGATCGAGAGGCCCGTGATGTAAGAGATATAGGACGGCACCAGCGGCAACACGCAGGGCGAAACGAACGACAGCAGTCCCGCCATGAAGGCGGCAGCCATCGAGATCGGTTGCAGGGATTCGGGCATGCTCAGCGCGCCTTCAGCAGGGCCTGGATGGACTCCTTGGTCCCGGCCGCCTGCCAGTCCCGGGCGCCGGGGATTCGGTGGGTGATGACACCCCGGCGGTCCACGATGAACGACATAGGCAGCGTCCGGACCCCGTACGCGATCCCGACGCGGAAGTCCGAGTCGTGGAGGATCGGGAACGTCAGGCCCAGCACCTCTTTGAACGGCCGCGTCACCACCGTCCCCTGCGCATCGGTCGAGACGGCCAGGATCTCGAAGTCCTGGCCTTTGAACTGCCGGTAGAGCAGCTCCATGGCCGGCATCTCCACGCGGCAGGGCCCGCACCAGGTCGCCCAGAAATTGATCAGGACCACCTTACCCCGATAGCTGGCCAGCGACACGGGCTTCCCGCTCAAATCCCGGAGCTGGAAGGGCGGCGCCAGCGAGCCCACCATAGGGACCGTCGGCCGCTGCTGCACGGGCCACGGTCCGTGCGTGGAAGCTCCGGCCAGCTCATCGCGCCCGGCGACGGGCCATGAGCCGGCGACGAGCGACACGACTACGGCGGTTGCCCGAATCCAGCTCCTCTCCAGCATGGCAGGAGGTCACGTCGTGGAGGCGGCCGGCGGCGCCGCGCCGCCGGTCTTCAGCAGTTGCGTGATCACCTGGAGATTGCTCAGCAGGGTCCAGTCGCGCGGCCCGATGACCTTCTCCCGCAGGACGCCTTGCCGGTCAATAATGTAGGTCTCGGGGACGCCCATCAACTTATACCGCTTGTCGGTCTGTCCCCACGAGTCCACTAAAATGGGGAAGCTCAGGTTCAGGGCCTGGACGAACGGCGGGATGTCCTTCTTCGTGGTAACCCGGTCAATGCTGACGGCCAAGATAACGAGGCCGTCCTTCTCGAAGTTCTTGTACAGCACCTCCATGGAGGGCATCTCTTCCTTGCAAGGCTTACACCAGGTGGCCCAGAAATTGAGGAAGACCACTTTGCCGCGGAAGTCCGACAGCCGGACCGGCTTGCCGTCGAGGTCCGGCAACTCGAAGTCGGGCGCCTCCTTCCCTACCGTGAGCGGCTCGTACTTCGAGCTCTGCAGCCAGACCACCAAGAAGGCCAGCGCGACGATCGCCAGCGAGGCCACGATGATGACGAGCCGGTTCGACCGGGGCGGCAACGCCTCCGTGTCAGATGTCACCTGCTGCTGCATCTGCCCAGTGATCGATTCTTCGGCCATATGCACGACAACGAGTAGCGAGCCGCAAACAGCCAGCATGCGCTACCGGCTATTCGCTATCAGCTCTTGGCTGCCCTTCACGCGTACGCGTGCAGGCCCGAAAGCAGGAAGTTGACTCCCCAGAAACAGAAGATCACCATCAGGAACCCGAAGACCGCGTAGATCGCGGCGCGACGCCCTTCCCACCCCCTCGTCATGCGCGCGTGGATGTAGGCGCCGTAGATCAGCCAGACGATCAGCGACCAGGTCTCCTTCGGATCCCAGCTCCAGTAACCGCCCCAGGCGTAGTTGGCCCACATGGCCCCCAGGATGATGCCGAAGGCCAGCAGTGGGAAGCCCACCATGATCGCCTTGTACCCGAGTTCGTCAATTGTCTCCAGGTCGGGGAAGGCCGCCAGCACCCGGGACCGGCTCCCCTTCTTCTCACCCCGTTCCTTGATCAGGTACATGAGCCCCAAGCCTCCGGCCATCGCGAAGGCAGCGTAGCTGGTCAGGGTGACGGACACGTGGATATAGATCCAGTAACTGTTGAGAGCCGGCACCAGCGGCTCGGCCGTCTGGTAGCGATAGGGCAGCAACGAAGCCGCCCCCATCGCGATGAACCCGATCCCGACGACGAAGGCGCCGATCGCCTTGATGCGGTACCGGTACTCCAGCAGCATGTACCCCAGGATGACCGCCCAGGCTACGTAGGACATGGCCTCGAACTGGTTGGACCAGGGAGCGAACGTGCCGGACAACTGCATGCGTTCGTACGCCCGCGTGCCCAGCGCCAGGGTGTTTACGATCCAGCCGAAGAACGTCACGATCGTGGCCACCTGCCCGATCTGCGCGGCCCAGCCGTAGTCGCCGCCGGCCGCCGACACAGGATGGCCGGCCGGCGCCAGTTGCATCGTCGGGCGCCTGGCGAAGACGTAGAGGACGTACAGCGCCAGTGCCGCCAGGTACAGCCAGAAAGTCATGTCGAAGAGGAACAGCGACTTCAGCATGGATGCCCTCCTCGTGAAACGTCAAAGGTGAAACGTTAGGGAGATGGAGACGGTTCACCTTTCATGTCTTCAGCGTCTTGATCCGCTCGGTCAGCTTTGAGAACTCCTTCTGAAAATCAATCTGGCTCTTGTGCGTGTTCCCACCGATGTGGACCGTCACACCGCCGTCCCAGGGAATCACCTTGGCCCACAGCCGTCGGTGGTAGATGAAGGACGAGAGCGTGATGCCCACCACGATCATGGTGGAGCCGATCCAGACGATGGTCACACCCGGATCCTTCGTGATCTGAAGGCCCGTGAACTTCTTCGGCTGGTAGCCGACCAGCTCGAACTGATATTGGGACCCCTGAATCTCGAAGAGGTCGGGATAGTGATAGAAGATCCAGGGCGTCGCGTGCAGCGCGTCGCGCTCGAGGATCGCAAGTCGGACTGCCGGGTTGTCGTGCTGGACTGATTTCGAGAAGACCTTCTTCTCGGCTGAGCTAAAGCTGAAGTCTGCCACAAAATCGGTCAAGGTCAGCTTGAGCGGCAGGTTGTCCACCTGCTTCTCCTTCTGCCACTCGAGGTCCACCGTCGCGAGAACTTTGTCCGTCTCCTTGTCCTTCACGTTGATCCGAGCCATCTCGATCCGGTCCCAGGCGTCCCCATAGCTGGACTGGTAGAACCAGATGTCCTTGTAGACCAGCGGATCGTTGACCGTGATGGTCTTCGTCAGCGCTTCCCGGCCCTGATCCAGGACGGTCAGCGTGCTGTTGTAGGACTTCACCGCGCCGTTGTCGTAGTAGTCAATCCAGAACTTGTCGATCCGCAGATCGAAGTTGCCCTTGGGAATGTGGTAGGTCTGGCCCTCGAGGCAGACCCCGAACTCCTGAAAGCCCCAGTAGCTGCCGATGAGCCCACCCAGCACGATGACCGTCGCGCTCAGATGGGCCATGTGCGCGCCGACCCGCCCCATGATCCCCTTAGTGGCGTACAACGTGGTCTCCTGCGGGTCGTTTCGGGCCAAGACGCGGTAGCCCTTCTCCGCCAGGGCCTGCGCGATCCCCTCGGCCACCTGCTCCTTGGAGCCGGGCACATGCAGCGCGGCAGTGTGCTTCAAGGTCTGGATGAACGGCAGGGCGACGTTCACCTTGTCCTGCATCATCGAGCGCCAGATGGCGGGAAATCGCTTGTAGAAACAGGTCAGGGAGTTGATGCAGAGCAGCGCCAGCAGGCTGGTGAACCACCAGGTGTGATAGACGTCGGTGAACCCCAGGCGGAGAAACCAGCGGTACGCCTCCTCGCCGTATTCCTTGATATAGACGTCGGGTCGCTCGCCCTGCTGGATCACCGTCCCGATTGTGGCGGTCATCGCTAGAACGAGGAACAGGAACATGGCGAGCTTGATCGAGGCGAAGAACTCGACCAGTTCGGCCGACACCTCGGCCCACCCCAACCCGGACGCCGCGCGCCGGGCCGCCTCTCCCTCCGCCAGTACCGGGGGCTTGCCGTTCATAACACCTCCGCCTCTCCTTGTTGAGAGGTGGACGTTGGAAACACGGTTCCGGGGTAGGAGCTGCGCAACCCAGGGAATTTCGCGTAACTAATGGAAAGTGCGAGGATCATGGGTTAAGATGACACAAAAAACCCTTCCGGGCCTCGGGCTCGGATCGGCAAGCCGCCCCGCTATGGCGGATGAACAGGTATCTTACAGGCCGCCTCCGAAGGGTGTCAAGCAGACCGGACGACGCCCGGCCCGGGTTAGCCCGGAATAGTCGTTGACAAACTGGGGCTTCTGGGTTAAGAAGTAGCGCCGACACCGAACCAGCGCAGGCCTGCAGCCCCACATCTATCCTTTTATTTATCGGATGCCAGTCGTCAGGACTGACGTGGCTAACTTCCCTTCCGCTAGCGAAGCTGGGTCCTAACAAACGAGGAGCCTGATGAGGAACAATTACCTCTTTACGTCCGAGTCTGTCACCGAGGGTCATCCGGACAAGATCGCCGACCAGATCTCCGACGGCATCCTGGATGCGATCATCGCCAAGGACAAGCACTGCCGGGTAGCCTGCGAGACCATCCTGACAACCGGCATCGCGTTCGTGGCCGGCGAGATCTCGACGAAGGCCTACGTGGAAATCCCAGACATCATCCGGGAAGTCATCAAGGACGTCGGGTACACCGACGCCTCCTGGGGCTTCGATTACCATACCTGCTCGGTCATCACCTCGATCCATGCGCAGTCCCCCGACATCGCCATTGGCGTGGACTCAGGCGGCGCGGGCGACCAGGGCCTCATGTTCGGCTACGCCACCAACGAGACGGCGGAGCTGATGCCCATGCCGATCGTGCTGGCCCACCGGCTGACCCGGCGGCTGGCCGAGGTCCGGAAGAAGAACCTCCTGCCCTGGGTCCGGCCAGATGGCAAGTCCCAGGTGACGGTCGAGTACCGGAACGGGAAGCCGGTCCGGATTGACACCATCGTGGTCTCCACCCAGCACAGCCCCGACGTGACCAGCAAGAAGATCGAGCGGGACGTCATCGAGCACGTGATCAAGCCGGTGATGCCCAAGGACATCTTCGATCCCGTCAGCGTCAAGTACTACATCAACCCGACCGGCCGGTTCGTGACCGGCGGCCCGATGGGCGACACCGGCCTGACCGGCCGGAAGATCATCGTGGACACCTACGGCGGCCACGGCAGCCACGGCGGCGGAGCCTTCTCCGGGAAGGACCCGAGCAAGGTGGACCGCTCCGCCTCGTACATGGCCCGCTACATCGCGAAGAACCTGGTTGCGGCCGGGCTCTGCGATAAGTGCGAGGTCCAACTCGCCTACGCGATCGGCGTCCCAGACCCGGTCTCCATCCTCGTGGACACCAAGGGCACCGAGAAGGTGGACGTGGAAATCCTCGACAAGCTTGTCCGCAAGAATTTCCCGATGACGCCGCGTGGGATCATCGAGCACCTGAAGCTGCGCCGGCCCATCTACCGGAAGACGGCCGCCTACGGCCACTTCGGGCGGTCCGAGCCGGAGTTCACCTGGGAGCGGACCGACAAGGCCAAGATCCTGCGGAAGGAAGCCGGCCTGTAGACACACCGGAGCGAGCAGCAAGTAGCGAATAGCGAGCAGCCCGAATCGGTATCCACCGTTCGCTCCCATCCTTCGTCGCTCTTTCGCTGTGCACCTGGTGAGAAACTCTGGCTACTCGCTCTTATCGATTCGCTATTCGCTGAGGAGGAAGAGAAGAGTGGATTACGACGTGAAAGACATCGCTCTGGCGGGCCAGGGCAAGTTGAAGATCGAATGGGCCGAGATGAGCATGCCCGTGCTCCGGCTGATCAGGAAGCGATTCAGGAAAGAGCGGCCCCTGGCCGGCATCCGCGTGACGGCCTGTCTGCACGTCACGACCGAGACGGCGAACCTGGTCAAGACGCTCCAGGCCGGGGGTGCCGAGGTGCGGCTCTGCGCCTCGAACCCGCTCAGCACGCAGGACGACGTCGCGGCCTCGCTCGTCCAGCATGACGGGATCGCCGTCTTCGCCATCAAGGGCGAGGACAATAAGACCTACTACCGGCACATCGAGCAGGCCATCGCCCACCAGCCGCAGGTCACGATGGACGACGGCGCGGACGTGGTCTCCACGCTGCACGCCAAGCGGAAGGACCTGCTCAAGCATGTGCTTGGCGGCACCGAGGAGACAACGACTGGGGTGATTCGGCTGCGGAGCATGGCGGCGCGCGGGGTGCTCAAGTTCCCGGTGATCTCCGTGAACGACGCGGACACCAAGCACCTGTTCGACAACCGCTACGGCACGGGCCAGTCCACGATGGACGGGATCATCCGCGGCACGAACCGGCTGGTCTGCGGCTCGACCGTGGTCGTGGCCGGCTACGGCTGGTGCGGGCGCGGGGTCGCCATGCGCGCGAAGGGGCTGGGGGCCGACGTGATCGTCACCGAGGTGGACCCGGTCAAGGCGATCGAAGCCGTGATGGACGGGTTCCGGGTGATGCCGATGGAGGAGGCAGCGCCGGTGGGCGACTTCTTCGTGACGGTGACCGGCAACCTGAAGGTGATCCGCCGGGACCACTTCGCGGCGATGAAGGACGGCGCGATCGTGTCGAACTCGGGCCACTTCAACGTGGAGCTGGACATCCCCGCGCTGGAGAAGCTCTCCCGGAAGCGGCGGACTATCCGGCCGGGCGTCGAGGAGTTCACGCTCAAGAACGGGAAGCGGATCTGCCTGCTCGGCGAGGGGCGGCTCGTGAACCTGGCGCTGGCAGAGGGGCATCCGTCGAGCGTGATGGACATGAGCTTTGCGAACCAGGCGCTGGCGGCGGAGTTCCTCGTCAAGAACTACAAGAAGCTGGAGAAGAAGGTCTATCCGGTGCCGCCGGCGATCGACAAGGAGATCGCGCGGCTGAAGCTCGCCGGCATGGGTGTGCGGATTGATAAGCTGACGAAAGAGCAGGAGCGGTACCTGGCCTCGTGGGAGATGGGGACGTGACGGAGGGCCGGGGCTGCCCTGCTCAGCAGCTCCGGCTCGACCGCGCTAAGCCTCGCCTCTGCTCGGCTGCGGAACTTGCTCCATTTCGAGCTCCGCTCGAATGCAGCTTCGAACAGTCCTCCGCCGCCGGCTTCGCCGGCCGCATCGGCTCGCTAAGTCGCGGTAAGATCCGGCCGCCTCACCGTCTCGGCGGCGCGCACAACCGTGGCGCTCTTTATTCATCGCGCCGTGCGCTCCTCGCCTTCGCTGATTGCGCGAGGCAAGCCCGGCCCTCCGTTTTTCCCTGTTGGCCGGTCGCCTCATCAGAATAATAGTAGAACGGCCAGCGGCACCCTTCCAGCCTGCTTAGCCTCTCATCCCGCCAGCGCCCGATCCTCGCGACCCCTCCCTCCCAGCCTCGCCAGGATCACACAGCACTCCCTCTCCCTCCGGGGAGAGGGTATGGATAGCCCGACCTTGACGTTTCTGCTGATTGGGATTGCATTGGTGGCAGGTTGGGGCTTGCTATACGTCCAGGAACGGAAGAGTAAGCACCGATGAGCCAGACCCAGCTTCGAAGCGAGTTTGATCGCGAAGAAGACGGCCGGTAGATTACTGAAGCGGCTGAGCCACCTGGCGTGCTGGCCTCTGGCGCAACCAAAGAGCAGGCTCTGGTTTTCACTTCACGCATTGGCGCTTCGAGTCTTGGCCAATCGCCTCGAACGCGGCGTAGCCATCCCGAGAAGATGCTCAACGTATCCTTCGCATGAGGCTGTAAAGACTCCCGCCCCCCTTTTCTCACTTTCCTAAGCTATAATTGAGTGCGGCAGGCTTGGCTCCGGCAGTTCCGAGCGAACGGCGACCCGGGGAAGGCAAGGCGATGTTGGTCACGGCGCGCCCGTCTGAGGCAGAGGCGATTCTCCGGGCGATGGGCTGGGTGGCTACGGCTGGTGGGAGGAAGCCCCTGACGGATGCCGGCCGCCGGTCGCTCCAGGCCGCCGCTCGCCATGTCTTCGGTGCGCCAGACGCAGTGGCGGGTAAGGAGCTGAAGCCGATTCCCGCTCAGGAATTGTCCGCCTCGCTGTCCGGGCGATCCCTGGCCGAAGCTGCCTTACGCTTCATGGCGGTCACGGCGCTCGTGGACGGCGTCCTCGATCAGGCCAAGATCGAGATCGTGCTGGACTATGCCGGCACGCTCGACATCCGTGAGGGCTATCTCAGGCAGCTCGAAGCCGCTATCGGTCACAAGCTGGATTGGGCTTTGGCTGATATGACCAAGCAGAACATCAGGAGCTTGTGGGATCAACCCTGGCGGGACGAAGATGACGTCATGGCGCTCATCCTGCCGTACCAGGGCGACCGGGTTGATCCGGCTCTGGTGGCTCGGCATGAGGCTCTGGGCTCGCTGCCGCAGCACTCGTTCGGCCGGGCTTATTGGGAGATCTACAAGAAGAACGGCTACGCGTTTCCGGGCGATCCGCGCGGCGTCAACGCGGCCTTCGCCCGGCCCCCACGACTCCACACACGTGCTCAGCGGCTACGACACGACGCCGCAGGGAGAGCTCCTCGTCTCCACGTTTACGGCTGGCATGCATCCCAAGCTCCCGATGGAAGGCCACATCCTGCCGGTGATCTTCAGTTGGTACCTGGGCATTGAGATCAACAAGTTCGCCGGGTCCGCCATCGGCGCGCTAGACCCGGAGAAGTTCTGGGTGGCGTGGACGCGAGGCTCTTCGGTCACGGTGGACCTGTTCTCGCCGGAATGGGACTTATGGGCCGTCGCGGAGGAGCCGATCGAGCGCGTCCGGGAGCGCTATCAGGTCCCGCCGCTCGCCCCACGGCATGCAGCCGGTCACCAACTGCACGCGTGAGGCGAAAGGAGGGTGTTCCATGACCGAGAGAGCGGAAGAAAAGGGATCGGGAGTCTTTCTTAATCAGAAGGGTAGCATCACGCCTGCGGGCGAGGAGCGGGATGAGGGTCTTTCAGCGGGGTCAAGGCCGAGACAGTGCCGTCGGCGTAGTGGATGCGGCGGATGCCGAACGGAGTGAGGCCGATCTGTTCGAGAAGCGCCCCGGAATTTGGCTGAATGGGCGCCCGAGTCCACCAGCCCTTCTAGCTCACGGGCGCGCTGCGGAGCGGCAGGATTACGGACCGTGCATTTCACGTGGAACCTCCTTCTTGGCCGGTCATCCTAGCCCCCGGGGCGTACCTCGTCAACACAGCCGCTCAAAGGCCTGCGCAGCGTGGTTGCCGACGGGCAGCGCCACGCGGAAGACACCACGCAGGGGGCCATCCGCATCGCCCACCCGAAAGTCGGCGGCAAGATAATCGGCAAGGCGAGCCGGATCGGCGGCGCCGGCCTATCGCGGGAATCCCACCCATGTGAATCCGGAGGACGCCCTGGTCGCCGCCCTGTCCAGTTGTCACATGCTGACGTTTCTGGCGGTGGCGGCCAAGCGGAAATTCGTCGTGGATCGTCACAGCGATCAGGCCATGGGCTTCCTGGAGAAGAACCAGCAGGGCAAGCTGGCCGTGACGCGCGTGATCCTGCACCCGAAGGTCGTGTTCGGCGGGCCGACCCAGCCCGCGCCGAGCAGCTCCAGAAGCTCCATGAGGAGGCGCACCACGGCTGCTTCATCGCGAACTCGGTGGCCACCGCGGTGACCGTCGAGCCGGCGTGAGGGCCGCCGCGCCGTGCCCGGATCGCCATGCGGTGTTGCTCCGAGGATCTCCGCACCGCCTTGACGCGCCACGGCTCGCGCGCGAGCCGTGAAGATTGGCCGCGCACCTCGCCCCGACGCCACACATCCAAGGCAGGGGGCCGCCCCCTGCCTCGCGCCGGGGGGGCGGCCCTTTCGGCGGCGCTTCACGCGCGGCCGAACCGAGGCCGGAGCCCCTCACTTGACCGGGAGCTTGACGCTGATGGCGCCTCCCAGGTCCCCTTCCTTGGCCCCTTCCTTCTTGTAGCCGGAGATGTCGGTCTCGCCCTTCGGCTCCCCATGACAACCCAGGCAACCCTTTCCGTAAAAGAGCGGAAGCAGGACCCGGACGGCTTTTCCGCCTTCCACGGTCTCGCTGAGAATCTTATCTCCCTGCCGGGGGTAGGAGGGATCGGCGAACTTCTTGAGTAGGCCGGCCTCGAACTCGTCGGCCTTGTTCTTGGGATTCCGCAAGAGGTTGTCCGTGGTGGTCTGCTTGAGGTAGATGCCCGTCTTGGCGCTGAACGCCGCCGCGGCCTGGGTGCCGAAGTGCGCCGGGGTGAAGCCCTTGAATCCCACCCCCTTCCGGTTGATGTTGGCCTGGTTGTCGGCGACGGTCTTCTTGGAGGCGGCGACCAACTCCGGCAGGAGCGTCTTCGCTGTCTCCGGCACCTTGGCCGCCTTCAGATTGGCCAGGTCCACGCCGGACCGGGCCTTGAATTTTTCGATCAACTGTTTCTCGAAGACCTCGGGCGTGAAGCCCTTGTCCCCCTTGCTGGCATCGTTGATCAGCGGCTGGTTGGCGCCGACCGTCACCCGGCCGGCATCCAGCAGGATGGCCAGCAAGCGGCCGGTTTCGACCAGGTCGGGGCTAGCCGCGGCGGGAGCCGGGGCAAGAGCGATTGCCAAGAGGAAAGTGCAGAAGGCGAGCAAGACGACGTTGGGCCAGCTCATGGCGAACCTCCCTGCAGTTTGAGGGTGACTGGAGCGGCATTTCCTTGTGGTCACCAGGAAGGCCGAGGATTAGTATAGGCGGGCCGAACCGCTTGCACCAGACAATTTTGTCGTAGGAATAGCTACCACTAAAGATCCAAAACTAAGTGCTGGAGCGGTGATTACTTGGGGGGCAGCCGGGTTTTGGCTTGACACCTGCCCCACCGCTTGCGGCATATTGCCATCGTTTGTACCCCTCGTCGAGCAGAGTCACCCCACGCGCAGGAGGGCGTACCCGTGGGCACGATGACGACCCACTGCTGTATCGTCGGCGGGGGCCCGGCCGGGATGATGCTGGGACTGCTCTTGGCTCGCGCCGGCATCGAGGCCGTGGTGATCGAGAAGCACGCGGACTTTCTCCGGGATTTCCGCGGCGACACGATCCACCCTTCCACGCTCGAGCTGATGCACGAACTTGGCCTGCTGGAGGAGTTCTTGAAGCTCCCGCATGAGAAGGCGCGCGTGCTCAAGGTCCAGATCGGCACCAGTCCATCCCCCTGGCAGACTTCCGCCACCTGCCGACGCAGTGCAAATTCATCGCGCTCATGCCGCAATGGGACTTCCTGAACTTTCTCGCGACGCAGGGGGCTCGCTATCCCACCTTCCGCCTCCGGCAGAACACCGAGGCGATCGGGTTGATCGAGGAGGAAGGGGGGTGGTCGGGGTTCGGGCAAGGACGGCGGACGGCCCGCTCGAGATCCGGGCGGACCTGGTCGTCGGCGCCGATGGCCGGCACTCGCTCGTCCGGGAGCAGGCCGGCTTCCACGTCCAGGAGCTCGGCGCGCCCATGGACGTGCTCTGGTTTCGCATCTCCCGGCAGCCCAGTGATCCCGAGGAGACCATGGGCCGGTTCGACGCCGGGCGGATTTTGATCATGATCAACCGGGGAACATACTGGCAGTTCGGGTACATCATCATGAAGGGCTCAGCCGAGGAGAACCGCAAGCAGGGAATCGAGGCATTCCGCCAGGCCGTGGCGACGCTCGCGCCCTTCGCCGCCGACCGCAGGAGCGAGATCCGTGGCTGGGACGACGTGAAGCTGCTCACCGTCCGCGTGGACCGGCTGGCCCGGTGGTACCGGCCCGGCCTGCTGTGCATCGGCGATGCTGCCCATGCGATGTCGCCGATCGGCGGCGTCGGGGTCAACCTCGCGGTCCAGGACGCGGTCGCCGCCGCCAACCTGCTCGCCGAACCGCTGCGCGCGGGACGCCTCACGACCGAGCACCTGCACCGGGTGCAGCGGCGCCGGCTGCTGCCCACCCGTATCGTGCAGGCCATGCAGGTGCTTATCCAACAGCGCGTCGTGGCGCAGGTCCTGAGCGGATCCGGCTCCCTGGAGCCCCCGCTGCTGCTCCGGCTGTTCAACCGCTTCCCCGTTCTGCGCCGCCTGCCCGCGCGGCTGATCGGCATCGGCGTCCGGCCCGAGCACATCGCGACGCCGGCCGTCTCCACCTAGCCCGCAGCCGTCCGCGGCGGCCCGGAGGCCAGACTTCTGTCTCCTCGGCACCGACCAGGGACCGTCGCCGTCCTTGCTGACCGCTCTTCTGCTACAATGGGCGCATCATGCCGACCGACACGTCCTCCCCACTCGATCCTCGGCTCGCCCGCACGTTGATCCTCGACGAGCTGTTCGACCTCTCCCTCTATCAAGCCCTGCGAGACGTCTCCCAAGGGGACGTGCAGGTCATGCTGGAGGAGCTGATCGAGATCGAGACCAAGCACCTGGCGTTCTGGCAGGAAGCCTTCAGCCTCAAGCTGAACGCGCTGGACCTTCCGCGCCGGATCAAGCTCTGGCTTCTCGTGACCCTCTGCCGGCTTGTCGGGGAGCCGGCCATCCACCTGGTGCTGCAGGCGATCGAGGTGTACGGGATCCGCAAGTACCTCTCGCTGTGGAAGCGCCATCAGGAGAGCCCTTTGGCGGCCGGGGTCAAGGCCATCCTGTTGGACGAGTTCAAGCACGAGGATCGGATCGTCACCCGGATCGAGCAGCGGAAGATCAACCCGGAGCGGATCCGGAACATCTTTCTCGGGCTCAACGATGGGCTGGTGGAGATCCTGGGCGCGGTCAGCGGGTTCTTCGGAGCCTTCGGGGACGCGACAACGGTCCTGATCGCGGCCGCGACGACCGCCGTGGCCGGCTCGCTGTCCATGGGCGCCGGGGCCTATGTGGCGATGGGCTCGGAGCGGGAGGTCAGGAAGGCGGAGGCGGACAAGCGCCAGTTCCTGGGAGAGGCCATGGACGGGGCGGACCCGATCGAGCGGCCGGTCGGCGCGGCCCTCGTCGTGGGGGCCAGTTATTTCGCGGGGGCGATGATTCCGGTGCTGCCGGTGCTCGTCGGGGCGACGAGCGCGCTGGCCTCGGCCCTGACCGCCGGCGCCGTGGTCGCGCTCGTCTCGACCGTCCTGGCCTTCCTGGCCGGGATGGACATCCGGCAGCGCATCCTAATCAACCTCGCCATTCTCGCCGGCGCCGTCGCCGTGACCTACGCGATCGGAACCATCGCGAGGAGCCTGTGGGGCATCCCGGTCTGACCGGGCCGCGGCGCCGGCTCAGGCGCCCAGCGCGGCCTTGACCGTGGCGCCGATTTCTGCCGGGTTCCGGACCACGCGGACGCCGGCCGCTTCCAGCACCGCCATCTTCTCCACGGCCGTGCCCTTCCCGCCCGTGATGATCGCGCCCGCGTGGCCCATGCGGCGCCCGGGCGGCGCCGTGATCCCGGCGATGAAGCCGACGACCGGCTTCCTGATGCGCTCCTTGATGAACGCCGCCGCGCGATCCTCGGCGTCGCCGCCGATCTCGCCGATCATGACGACCGCCTGCGTCTCGGGGTCCTGTTCGAACAGCTCCAGCAGCTCGATGTATCCCGTCCCGATGATCGGATCCCCGCCGATGCCGATGCAAGTCGTCTCGCCCAGCCCGAGCGTCGTGAGCTGGTTGACCGCCTCGTAGGTCAGCGTCCCGCTGCGGGAGATGACGCCCACCCGCCCCTTCTTGTGGATGAAGCCCGGCATGATGCCGATCTTGCACTCGTCCGCCGTGATGATGCCGGGGCAGTTCGGCCCGATCAGCCGCACATCGCGGCCCCGCAGCGCGCGCTTGACCCGGACCATGTCGTTGACCGGGATGCCCTCGGTGATGCAGACGATGAGTCGGATGCCGGCGTCGGCGGCCTCGAGGATCGCGTCGGCCGCGAAGGCCGGCGGGACGAAGATCAGCGAGGTGTCGCAACCGGTCTTGGCCACAGCGTCCCGCACCGTGTTGAAGACCGGGATGCCCTCGACCTCCTGCCCGGCCTTCCCCGGCGTCACGCCCGCGACCACCTGCGTGCCATAGGCCTTGCACTGGGCCGCGTGAAAGGACCCCTCCTTCCCCGTGATCCCCTGCACAACCACCCGCGTCGCCTTGTTCACTAAAATGCTCACGTCCGTCTCCCTTCGGCGTCACTCAGTGCTGAGCGTCTTCAGCCAGGATCTCCTGCTCGCCACGGCTTCGATAATGTTCGGCAACCGATGCAACAATCGCCTCGGCCGCCCTCACGGCCTGTTCCGCGGTCACTTTCCCGTAGAACTGATGAGGATATCCGCTTGGCAGCCCGTTCGGGTAACGGGACGGGACATAGTGGATGTCGAGCGCCCGCGCCTCTTCCACTAGACCGGCCACCGCCGGCACCTGCGTCCCGACCTCCCTCACCATCTCCAGCAGCGAATGAGTCAGGAGGGCGGCTCGCCTACTGCCGTGATAGTACAAAAGCGACTTGAGCGCCTTCTCGGCAGACTGTTGGGCCAGGAAACAGGCTGTATTGAAGAACCCGCCTTCAATGTTCCACGCCGCGGCCTTCAAATCGTAGTTGGCCTGCTGGAACCACCGCCTGGCTTCACCGACCCGTTGGCCCGGCATAAATCACGCGGCCTTCCTCGACGATCAACTCTGCGAAGGCGTTTCCCTCCCGCTGCATCGACGTGAACTCTTCCGGTGTATACACCAAAACATCCACGGCGCCAAGCTCGATCGGCAGCAGCTTGACGACTTCCCGCAGTCGTTCCAGAAAGGGCGTGGCAGTCCGCTTGATCACCACCACGTCGAGATCGCTCAGCTCGTCCGCCTCTCCCCGCGCCGTGGAGCCGAACAGGTACACCCGCTCCGGTTGATAGCGTTTGAGCGCCTCGACCAGCGCCTCGATCCTCGCCTCTGTCCTGGGATTGGACATCCCCTCCCCGTTCCCTCTCCATCACCCGTTGCAAGGCGAGGGCTCTTTGGCACAGCGGGCGGGCCGGGCCTGCCGTCTCGGATTGCTCTTGGGGAGCCGGCCGCCCCTCGTCAGCCGAGGCTCCAAAGCTACGCCGTCGCCGCCGCCCGCGCCCGTTTTCTCCCCGTCATCGCCACGATCTTCTGGGCCGCCTCCCACAGATCGTCGGCCACGTCCACCTTCAGGCCCGATTCCTTCAGCAGCTTTCGCCCTTCCTCGGCGTTCGTGCCTTGCAGCCGCACGACCAGCGGCACCTCGATGTTCACTTCCTTCGCCGCCTCGATCACGCCGTGCGCGATCCGCTCGCAGCGGACGATCCCGCCGAAGATGTTGATGAAGATCCCCTTTACGTTCCGGTCCTTAAGCAGGATCCGGAAGCCCGCCGCCACCGTCTCCTTCGTCGCGCCGCCGCCCACATCCAGGAAGTTGGCCGGCTCGCTCCCGGCGAGCTTAATCACGTCCATCGTCGCCATCGCCAGCCCAGCTCCGTTCACCATGCAGCCGATGTTGCCGTCCAGCTTGACGTAGTTCAGGTTGTTCTTCCCGGCCTCGATCTCCAGCGGCTCCTCCTCGTGCAGGTCGCGGAGGGCCTGCACGTCGGGATGCTTGAACAGCCCGTTGTCGTCGAAGGAAACCTTCCCGTCGAGCGCCACGAGCTTCTTGTCCGTGGTGATCACCAGCGGGTTGATCTCCACGAGCGACGCGTTCTTTTCCATGAACAGGCGGTAGAGATTTCCGAGCATAGCGACGAAGGGGGTCAGTACGGCGGGCTCGATGGCGGGCAGGCCCAACCCGAAGGCCAGGTTGCGCCCGTTGTAGCCCTGGTAGCCGACCGCCGGATCAATGGCCTCCTTGAGGACCTTCTCCGGGGTCCGGGCCGCAACCTCCTCGATCTCCATCCCGCCCTCCGTGCTGGCGATGAACACGGGCCAGCCGGAATGGCGGTCTATCAGGAGGCTGAGGTACAGCTCCTTGGCGATCCCGACCCCCTCCTCGATCAGGACGCAGCGGACCTTCCGCCCCTTCGGGCCAGTCTGGTGCGTCACCAGCGTCTTGCCCAGCAGCTCCTTAGCTAGCGCGGGGACTTCCCCCCGGTTCTTAGTGAGCTTGACCCCGCCTGCCTTGCCGCGCCCGCCGGCGTGGATCTGCGCCTTGACGACGTACACCGGCGCGTTCAGTTTGGCCGCCCACTTCTCGGCCGCCAGGGCGGTCTTGACCTCCTTGCCCGTCGGCACCGGCACACCGAACTGCGCGAACAACTGCTTGGCCTGGAATTCGTGGATATTCATGGGGTACCTTTCGAGCAAGTAGCGAATAGCTGATAGCGAGCAGCTTCCGGAACCCTTTTTCTTGCCGGCTATGTGCTGCTCGCCCTTGGCTGCTGGCTAGTCCTTTTTCGCGTAGGCCGGAAGCACCATCGGGGAGACGACCTCGGTCGTGACGCCGTGTTTCCGGGCCTCTTCCCGGAATCGGGCGAGGTGGTCGAGGGTCAGCTTGCCCTGCGGGATGGAGGCGGCCCGCGCCGCCGCGGTGAGCCCTGCGCGCTTGCCGAAGACCATCAGATCCAGGAGCGAATTCCCCATCAGTCGGTTGCGGCCGTGCAGCCCGCCGGACGTCTCCCCGGCCGCGAAGAGATTCCGGACACCCGACTCGCCGTTCACGTCAATCTGGACGCCGCCGTTCTGATAGTGCAGGGTCGGATAGACCAGCACTGGATCCTTGGCGATGTCAATGCCGTATCGCTTGTACTGGCGGACCATGGCCGGAAAGTGCTTCTCGAGCGTCCCGGGTCCGTGCTCGACCTCAAGCAACGGGGTATCGAGCCAGACCCCGATCCGGCCCGACATGGTCCGGATACCACGCCCCTCCTCGCATTCGCGGATGATCGAGGAGGACACCACGTCGCGCGTATCCAGCTCGTTGACGAACCGCTCCCCCCGCGCGTTCACCAGGTGCCCGCCCTCCGATCGGATCCCTTCGGTAACCAGCGCGCCGACGAGCTGTTCGGGATAGGCGGCGCCAGTGGGGTGGTACTGGAAGGTGTCCACCTGGACGAGCTTCGCACCTATCCGGTAGGCCATAGCGAGCCCGTCGCCCGTGGCCCCGTAGTGGTTGCTCGTCGGGAAGCCCTGGATGTGCAGCCGCCCGATCCCGCCGGTCGCCAGGATGACGGCCTTCGCGGCCACCACGATGAAGCGCTTGTTGTCGAGGTCGCGGAGGACCGCGCCCGTGCAGGCCCCGTGGCCGTCGCTCAGCAGTTCCACCGCCGCCGCAAACTCGAGAAGCTGGATCTTCTGGTTCAGCACCTCGTCCTTGAGCACCCGCATGATCTCGAGGCCGGTGTAGTCGGAGCAGGTGAGCAGCCGGGGCTTGGTGCTGCCGCCACCCTTCTTCACGTGCAGGTTGCCGTCCGGATCGCGATCGAAGAGGACCCCCAGCTCCAACAGCCATTTGGCGACGGACGGGCCTTCCTCGACCATGACCTTCAGGAGGTGATGGTCGTTCTTCATGTGCCCGCCCTTGAGCGTATCCAGGAAGTGCTGGATCGGCGAATCCTCGCTCGTGATCGCGACCTGCATGCCGCCCTGGGCCATGATGGTATTGGAGTCGCCGAGCCGGAGCTTAGTCGCCAGCAGGACCTTCGCGCCGGATTGGTGCGCGTGCAGGGCAGCGGCGCAGCCGGCCCCCCCTCCACCGACAACCAGGACGTCCACGGTGTACTGGGGCGTCAGGTCGAGGTCCGTGGGCACAGGGCTTTCGCCCTCGAGCAGCGCGGCCAGCTCGCGCACGGTCAGCTCGTCCTTGTTGGGACCGAACCGGATGCGGCGGTAGGCGGACTCACGGAAATCCGGATGGTACTTCTTGATGAGCGTGTCCCGTTCGGCGGGCGAGTATTTGGGGATGGTTTGGCTGCGCCGCTGGTCTCGGGTCTTGTGGACGATCTTTTGGAGTTCGTGGATGTCCATTCACTTCAGCTCCGCGCAGGCCTGCTTCAGCTCCTCTTCGCTCATGTTCAGGATCTTCTTCCACTCCTCGTCGTACCGGCCCTCCTCGATCTCCTTGATCCGCACGTTCAAGCGTTCTGGCTTCGGCGTGAAGAAGACGCCCTGCACCCGGCTGGCGTAAAGCGCCACGAGGTTGGGCGCGATGTCCGCGATGCAGACCGGCGCGCAGAGGCCGCACATGACACAGTCCATGAACATCTCGGAGACGGCCTTGAAGTCCCCGAACACGGCGCGCCAGACTCCCTCCCGGACGTCAATTCCCTGGGGACAGGCCTCCGTGCAGGCGTTGCAGTTCCGGCAGAGGGGAGCTTCGGGGTAGAGCGTGAAGAGGTCCTGCTTCGGGTCCTTCAGCTCCGCCATGTGATAGGTCGCCTTGCGCGCTGGGAACGGCGGGACCATCGAGAAGGACATCCCGTCCTCGACGGCGGTCTGGCAGGCCAGGCACGTCTTGACCTTCGGATCGTCCTTCGTCCGGTAGTAGGTAGCGCAGGCCCCGCAGAAGCCGCCTAAGCAGCCGGCCCCGCGGACCACCTCGTGCCCCGTGTACCAGAGGGCCTTGATCACGGTGATGCCCTCCGGCACGTGATAGGTCTTGCCGGCGATCTCCACCGAGACCATGCGGGGGCGGAGAACCTCCTCCTGGTCAATAACGTCCTGCAGATTGTTAGACTCGCTGGCCATGCTGCTCATGGGCTAGCGGCAAGGGGCGAGGGGCTAGAGGTCCAGGGCCGTTCTCTCCCCCCAGCCTCTAGCCTCGTGCTTCTCGCCTACCAGCTCGCTCTTACATGTTCTTGATGATCTCCGTGCCGTACTCCGAGCACTTGATCTCTTTGACGTCGGTCCGGCCCTCCTCCCGCATAAGCCGGGCAAAGTCGTAGGTGACCGTCCCGTTGGCGATGGCCTTCGACATACCCTTCTCGATCAGCCGGGCTGCCTCGCCCCAGCCCATGTACTCGAACATCATGACGCCCGAGAGCAGCACCGCACCGGGGTTCACCTTGTCCTGACCCGCGTACTTCGGCGCCGTCCCGTGGGTGGCCTCGAAGCAGGCATGCCCGGTGACGTAGTTGATGTTGGCACCCGGCGCGATGCCGAGGCCGCCGACCTGCGCCGCCAGCGCGTCGGAGATGTAGTCGCCGTTCAGGTTCATCGTGGCGATCACATCGTACTCCGCCGGCCGCGTCAGGATCTGTTGCAGGAAGTTGTCCGCGATCGCGTCCTTGATCAGGAGCTTCCCGGGAGGCGGATTCCCGCCGCAGTCGTCCCAGGACACGGTCTTATCCGGGAACTCCTTCTTGGCCAGCTCGTACCCCCACTTCCGGAAGGCGCCCTCGGTGAACTTCATGATGTTGCCCTTGTGAACCAGGGTCACGCTCTTCCGATTGTGGGCCAGCGCCCAGTTGATCGCCGCCCGCACGAGCCGGTGGGTCCCCTCCTCGCTGATGGGTTTCACGCCGATGCCGGAGGTCTCGGGAAACCGGATCTTCTTGACGCCCATTTCCTTCTGGAGCCACTCGATGACCTTCTTGACCTCCGGGGTCCCCTTCTCCCACTCGATCCCCGCGTAGATGTCCTCCGAGTTCTCGCGGAAGATCACCATGTCCACGAGTTGCGGCTTCTTGACCGGCGCGGGGACGCCCGGGTACCACTTGACCGGCCGCTGGCAGACATACAGGTCCAAGATCTGCCGCAACGCCACGTTGATGCTCCGGAACCCGCCCCCGACCGGAGTCGTGAGCGGTCCCTTGATGCCGATCAGATATTCCTTGAACGCGTTGACCGTGTCGTCGTGCAGCCAGGTGTTCTCGCCGTAGACCTTGTTGCACTTCTCGCCGGCGTAGACCTCGAACCACTCGATCCGGCGCTTCCCCCCGTAGGCCTTTTCGACGGCGGCGTCGAAGACACGCACCGAGGCGGCCCAGATGTCCGGGCCGGTCCCGTCGCCTTCGATGAAGAGGACGATCGGATTGTCCGGCACGCGGAGCTTGCCGTCCGGTCCCATCGTGATCTTCTGCCCCTTGGTCGGCGGTGTCAACTTGACGTAGCCCATTCCTCACCTCGCTGGTTGAAAGGAAGTCTGTGGTGGCCTGAGCCCGCTGTCCAATGCCAAGGTCCCCCACAGACGACCTCCCGCACCGGACCCCGAACCGTCTTGTCTGTCTTCTTACCTAACTCAGGGCATTCAACGCCGATCCGGCCTTGAACCACCCGATCTGCTGCTCGGTCATGCTGTGATTCGCCTGGATCCGGACCTCCCGGCCATCCGGCTTGTGGAGAATCACCGTCACGGGCTTGCCGGGCGCCAGGTCCTTGAGTCCCACGACGCTGACCCGGTCCTGTTGCTCGACCTGGTCGTAATCCTTCGGGTCCGCGAAGGTCAACACCAGGATGCCCTGCTTCTTGAGGTTCGTCTCGTGGATGCGGGCGAAGCTGCGGACCAGCACGACCTTGACGCCCAGGTACCGCGGCGACATGGCCGCGTGCTCCCGGCTGCTGCCCTCTCCATAGTTCTCATCGCCGACCACGACCGAGCCGATCCCCTGGGCCTTGTAGCGCCGCGCGATCTGCGCGATCGTGAGCCCGGACTCGCCGGTCAGCACATCGGTGCCCTTGCCCAGCTCAGGAAAGAACGCGTTGGTCGCACCCAGGAACATGTTGTCGCTGATCTTGTCGAGGTGCCCACGATACTTGAGCCAGGGCCCGGCCGGCGAGATGTGGTCGGTCGTCGTCTTGCCCTTGGTCTTGATCAGGAGCGGCAACTTGACGAAGTCCTGCCCGTCCCAACGCGGAAAGGGCTGCAGGAGCTGCAGCCGCTCGCTGTCCGGGGGGATCTCGACCTGGATCGCGTCCCCGTTCTCCGCCGGCGGCACGTAGCCCTCCTCGCCCTTCGCAAAGCCCCGCGCCGGCAGCTCCTCGCCCTCCGGCGGCTGGAACTTGATCTCCCGCCCGTCCGCCCCCTTGAGCGTGCCGTGGACCGGGTCGAAGGTCAGGTCGCCGGCAAAGGCGTAGGCCGTCACGATCTCCGGGCTGGCGAGGAACGACAACGTTTCGTTGATCCCGTCGTTCCGGCCGGGGAAGTTCCGGTTGAAGGAGCTGACGATCGAGTCGGCGCGCCCCTTCACCGCGTCCGCCCGCTTCCACTGGCCGATGCAGGGACCGCAGGCGTTGGCGAGCACGGTCGCGCCCATCTGCTCGAAGGTCTCCATGAAGCCGTCCCGCTTCATCGTGTGGTAGATCCGCTCGGAGCCTGGCGTCACCAGGAACGCGGTCCTGGCCTTGAGGCCGGCTTGGAGGCCCTGCTTCGCGACGTGCGCCGCCCGGCTGATGTCCTCATAGGAGGAGTTCGTGCAGCTCCCGATCAGCGCCGCCTTCAGCTCGACCGGATAGCCCTTTTCCTTGGCCTCCGCCGCCATCTTTGAGATCGGGCGGGCCAGGTCCGGGGTGTGCGGCCCGACGACGTGTGGCTCCAGCGCCGAGAGATCGATCTCGACGAGCTGGTCGAAGTACTTCTCTGGGGCCTGGTAGACTTCCGGGTCGGCGACCAGCAGCTCGTGGTGGGCCTCCGCCAGCGCGGCGAGCTCCTCCCGGTCGGTCAGCCGCAGGTAGGCCGCCATCTTGGCGTCGAACGGGAAGATGGAGGTGGTGGCGCCCAACTCGGCGCCCATGTTGGTGATCGTCCCCTTGCCGGTGCAACTGATCGTTTCGGCACCGGGGCCGAAGTATTCGAGAATCTTGTTCGTCCCGCCCTTCACGGTGAGGAGGCCGCAGATATACAGGATCACGTCCTTCGGCGAGGCCCAGCCGCTCAGCTTGCCTGTGAGCCGGACACCGATCAGCTTGGGGTGGAGCACCTCCCAGGCCAGCCCGGCCATGACCTCGCCCGCATCCGCCCCGCCGACGCCGATCGCCAGCATCCCCAGCCCGCCCGCGTTCGGCGTGTGCGAGTCGGTCCCGATCATGAGCCCGCCGGGGAACGCATAGTTCTCCAGCACCACCTGGTGAATAATTCCGGCCCCCGGCTTCCAGAACCCGATCCCGTACTTCTTCGCCGCGGACGCCAGAAAGTTGTAGACCTCCCGGTTCTCGTCCATCGCGCGCAGGAGGTCCTTCTGCGAGCCGACCTCGGCCCGGATGAGATGGTCGCAGTGGATCGTGCTGGGGACCGCCACCTGCTTCCTCCCGGCCTGCATGAACTGGAGCATGGCCATCTGGGCCGTGGCGTCCTGCATGGCGACGCGGTCCGGCCGCAGCGCGAGCATGGCCTTGCCTCGCTCCCAGTGCTGGGCGTCGAAGTTATCTGCGTGCGCGACCAGGATCTTCTCGGTCAACGTCAGCGGGCGGCCGAACCGCTTGCGCGCCTTCGCGACCGCCTCGGGCATCCTTGCGTAGAGGTTCTTGACGAATTCGAGCGACATGGCTTCTCCCTCGGCTTACAGCCAGCAGCTCGTAGCGAGTCGCTGCGAGCTATCGGCGGCTGGCTGCCAGCTCTCTTTCAGTTCAGCGGCGGGACCTCCCGCCGTTTCGGCGCGGCATAGTTGACCAAGTAATCGAAGAGCCGGATCAGGCGGCTCTCCTGTCGCTTCTGGTCCACCCAGTGCCCGATCAACCCGATCGTCCGCGCCAGGATGAAGAACCCGTTCAAGCTGTCCACCGGGAACCCGATATCCACGAGCACCGCGGCCATCGTCCCGTCCACGTTTAGGATCAGGTTTTCCTTCTTCGCCGAGGTGACCTTCTCGACCTCGAGCGCGAAGTCCAGGTGCGGGGTCGGGATGCCCAGGCTCTTCACGTACCCGACCAGCTCCTTGACCCGCTTGTCCGGATTCCGGACGCTCTTGACTCGGTGGCCGATGCCGGGGACGGGCCCGACCTCCTTCTTCATGAAGGCCAGGAATTCATCGACCGACATCTTGTTGTCCACCGCGTACTTGAACCAGCGGCCCGCGTCCGTGACCGCCCCGCCGAACCGGGGCCCGATCATGATCAGCCCCGCCGCCACCGCCTGGGCCAGGCCGATGCCGGCGCAGGCCGCGAGAATCGTGGCGAGCGCCCCGCTCACGCAGGGCCCGTGGTCGGCCGAGAGCATGATGATCCGCCGGATGATCTCGGCCTCCTGCCGGGAGATCAGCCGCTTGTCCCAGAGCAGCCCGATGACATGCGGGATGTCGTAGCCCTTGTTGATCAGCTCGGAGGCGGGATAGCCGTCGTAGAGCGGCTCGTCGCCGCGGTCGTCGCTGATCGTGGTCTTGATCAGCGGCGTGACGACGACCTCGCCGGCCTTCATGCCTTCCTCGACGGTCTTCGGGAGCTTGGGGAGATCCTCGGACCGCAGTTCGGGGACCGGCACGACCTGGCCGGTCTTCACCAGCTCCTCGTACACCGCCTTGATCGCCGGGCCGAGGGCGCCGAAGGTTTCCGGCACGATCGCGCCCGCCTTCTTGAGCGCCTCCGACTTGGCGCGCGCCGAGCCCTCGCCCTTCGCGCCTTCCTTGGCGCCGGCGTGGCCGAACTTCATCCCCTTCGGCAGGCTCTCCTGGCAGAAGCCGGACACGACCGCCAGCAGCTTGATCCGCCGCTTCTTCGCCCCATACCACTCGGCCGCCCGCTCCTCGAGATCACCGCCCATCTCACCGACGATCACCACGGCCTTGGTCTGCGGATCCTGCTCGAACTTCTCCAGGTAGCTGACGTAATCCGTGCCGGGATAGGCGTCGCCACCGATCCCGATCGCAGTCGTAATGCCGTCGGCGAACTGAGAGCAGATCCAGATGATCTCGTTGGAGAGGCCGCCTGACTTGGTGATGACGCCGAAGGAGCCTTCCCGGTAGAGCTTGCAGGCGACGAGGTTATCGAAGGCGCCGCCGATCACGCCCAGGCGGCAGGACCCGGCGGAGATGATGCCGATCGAGGAGGGACCGTTGAAGATCTTCCCAAGCTTGCGCGCGTGGTGGCCGAGGAGCTTCGCGTCTTTCTCCGGCACACCCTCCGTGATCATGGAGACGAGCTGGATCCGTGGATCGTTGAGCGCTTCCATCCCGGCCTGGAAGGCCCGGTCCGCCCCGATATAGACGAGGCTCGTGTTGATCTGCGGATGGTTCGCCGTCGCCTCCGCGACCGTCTTATAGACCGGCACTGTAATCAGCCCGCTCCCGTAGGGGACCTCGTTCATCTTCCCCGCCTCCGGAGGATAGACGAAGGCGTCCACGTTCAACGGCCGCTTGATCATGTAACAGAACTCCGCCATCCGGCGCGCGGCGTTCAGCCCGGCCGCCCCGCCCTGGATGACCACCCGCGTGTCCTTATTCGCCACGATGCTCATGGGATTCTCCAGCTAACAGCGAGCAGCTTACAGCAAAGCAAGATTCCGGTTCTTCTTGCTGGCTATTCGATAGTCGCAATCGGCTATTTGCTCTGTTGCAGCGCCATGTCCACGATGTCGGTGAGCGGGGTGTGGCGGTCGAAGACGTGGATATCGAATCCCTCGTCCCGGAGCGCCCGCATGGCATCCAGCCCCTCCTTCTCGCGGGGTCCGCCGCGGCGGACCCAGATCTTGACGCCGTTGAGCTTGCCCTCGGCCTTGGCCTTCCGGAAGCCCGCGATGATGCCGCCGAAGGTCTTCTTGACATCGGTGAAGTTGGCGATGGCGCCGCCCACGATGATGTTCTTGATGCCGGGTAGCGAGCAAACCTTCTCGGTCAGGACTTCCACAGCCCAGTCAGGCGGATCACCAGAGTACTCCGCGTAGTTGGCGAGTTTCCCACCCCGGGCCACGACCGCGTCGCAATAGTAGACACTGGCGCCCCCGCCCGCCGGCAGCATCGCCGTGTCGCCCCCGGGAATCTCGATGAACTTCACCGAGCCCTTGATCTTGGCATCCACCGCCATCACGTCCAGCTCGTTCTGGGTGTAGGCACGGCCGAACTCGGCGGCGAAGGGGAAGGTCCAGTCGGGATGGCGGAACTTGGCGTCCGCGTCGAGGAGGGTCACCGCATCCAGGGCGACGAGCTCGCCGTCGCCCTCGCGGACGACCACCGGGTTGACTTCCAGATATTGCGCGTCTTCGTTGTCGAAACAGGAGAAGAGCTTCTTGGCGAACGCCGCGACCTGCCCGGCGAGCGGACCGGCGAACCCGGCCTCCTGCGCCAGCTTCTCTAGCGCCGTCTCCTCGGGCGTGCGCCCGATCTCCACGGTCAGCCGCTTCACCCGGTCCCAGTTGGACTCCACCTCGATCCCACCGCAGTTGGCCAGCAGGACCTCTGCGCCCTCCCGGGTGGACTTGACCGCAGCGTAATACTCCTCCTTGTGCGGCACCATCTCGGAGACGATCACCTGGGAAACAGTAATGCTGCCCACCTGGCGACCCAGCATCTCCTTGGCCGCAGCCACCGCGCCGGGCAGGTCCAGGCCGACCTTGACCAATCCCAGCTTGAACCGGGACCCCAGCGCTTCGTGCGCCTTGACGACCAGCTTGGATTGCTTCAACCACTCGTTCGCCTCCCCGAGCTTCGCCAACTCCTCGGCCGAGGCCACCACCGCGAAGTGAGGCACCGCGATCCCCCACTTCTTCATCAACCCCATGCCGGGGCCTTCTAATACTTTCGCCATGATGCGCCGCTCCTTGCCGGGTAAGAAATCCTCGTCGGAGAGCCGCCTAGCCTAGCGGAATTCCCTGCCCATCTCAATCCGCCGAAGGGCCCACTCGGGGCGAACAAAAGCCCTACCTGGCCGGTGCCGGTCCTGGGCGCAGGGGGCTGAATTTCTTGGATGGACGGGTGGTTAAGTCTAAGGACTCCGGTGAGGCCCGGTCAAGGCCAAAGTGCGCTTGCCACCCCCGAGCCACCGGCGGGGGCCTGTGGTGGGATGCGCAGCGCCGCGCCCCGGCCAGGAAGCCGGCCCTGACCCGCGCCACGTTCCTTCCCCTACGGACTACCCCCGCTGGCAGGCCGGGCAATAGAACGAGCTGCGCTCGCCCCGCAACCGCCGGATCACCTTGCCGCATCCGGACACGCAGGGTGCGCCAGCCCGGTTGTAGGCGAGGTGTCGCTCCTGATACCGCCCACGGGTCCCGTCCGGAGCCAGGAAATCCCGGACGCTGGAACCGCCGGCCGCAATCGCCTCGGTCAGCACCGTGCGCATGGCCTCATAGAGTCGCCGAACGCTCGCCTCGCGCAAGCGGCTGGCGGTACGGTACGGATGGAGGCGGGCCCGGTAGAGGATCTCGTTCGCGTAGATGTTGCCGATCCCGGCGAGGACCTGCTGATGCATGAGCAACGGCTTGAGGCGGCCGCGCCGGGCCCGCACGAGGGCGCGAAAGGCCTCCCAGCTCGTGTCCAGCGGATCCGCCCCGAACCGACGCGCGAGAAACCGATCGAGCCCGGGCTGATCGAGCAGATAGATCCGGCCGAACCGGCGCGGATTCCAGTACCGGAGTTCCGGCTCTCGTCCGCCCTCGAGCGACAGGATGAGGTGGGTATGCTTGTGATAGTGCGGCGACGGCGGCCGGAAGAAGAAGAGCCCGGTCATCCCCAGCTCGGCGACCAGGTAGCGGGTCTCATCCGTGCGAGCCAGGGCGAGCACCACGCTCTTGCCGCGGCGATGCACCCCTGTGATCCGAGCCCCTCGATACCAGTCCAGGGTCTCGAGGCCCTGCCGCACGATGTCGGGCCGGCCGACCCACCAGTCCTTGAGCACGGCGCCGACGATGGCGCCCCGGAGCTGGCGGGCGACGATCTCGGCTTCCGGCAACTCAGGCATACATCACCGGGACCCGGGACGCGGGACGCTGGACTGCCCTCCGGCCTGCTCGAGTCTCGCAATGAGGCGCCGGAAGGTCGCGGCGAGTGCCTCTTCGAAGGCCTGCATCGTCGGATACTGCTTCTGGATCGCGACCCGGTTGCGCGGCGAGGGGTGCGGGAACGACAGCACCTCGGGGACGCGCCCGCCCGGCCCCGCCGCCTGCGCCGCGTCCAGCGCCCGGGCGACCGCCTCGGCCGCCGTTTTGCCAAAGGTGACGATCACGGCCGGCCGCAGCACGCGCAGCTCGTCGGCGAGGAAGCCCGCGCAGGCGGCGATCTCGCCCCGACTGGGGGACCGGTTGGAGGCGGAATTGTGCGGCGGCGCCGGATGGCACTTCACCGCGTCGGTCATATAGAAGAGGTCTTCCAGGTCCCGATAGCGCGGATGGCCCACGTGCCGCAGCGCGCGCCGGATCAGGAGACCCGCGGGTCCGGTGAAGCGACGCCGGTTGCGCCAGCTCACGTAGCCCGGCGCCTCCCCGACCAGCAGGTAGCCCGTCGTTCCCTTCCCGTACGCCGCGAGCCCGAACCGGCGCCAGGGCTTCATCGAAGGACAGGCGCGGCAGGCCGCGATCGCGCGCTGGAGCAGGGGCAGGGAACGCCGGCGGGCCGGGAGCAGGTCAGCGCAGGCCGGAGGTGCGGAGCGGATTGTGCCCGGTGTCCTGGTCCGGGGTGCGGTCTTGCGTCGTCCCATGGCCTTGTCTCATCCGCTGGACCGCCATGATCGTTCGCTCCAGGTTCGGGAGCGGGGTGGCGCCAGGCCGTCGGGCCTTGAGCAACTGGACCGCCTCCTCGTACTTCATGCCCTTGACGCACACCAGGTAGGCGATGACCATGGACACCGACCGCCCCATCCCGGCCCGGCAGCAGACCATCAGGCGACCGGAGGAAGCCTGCCGCTCCATCCAGTCCACGGCCTTCTTGACATCATCCGGGCTGGCTTCTCCGAACTCCTTGAGCGGCACGAACTCGTAGGCGACCCCTCTGGGCGGCTTGATGTTGAACTCCTGCGCGAGGAAGAGCACGCCGTTGACGTAGGGCGGGGGCTTCTGCGCGTCGTCCACATTGCCGACCAGCAGCGATTCGGTCACGAAATGCATGGGCGCGATTATATCCAATCGTCCGGTGCGTTGCACCATCTCTTTTTCCTAGGCCCGCCCCCCTATTCCGGCGGCGGCGCGTCGGGTCTCGCGACCCACAGCACGTCGGTCTCCGTGACCTTCCACCGCGCGCCGGTCCGGTGCAGGAGCGCAAGGAAGCCCGCCCCGCTGCCGTCGGGCCGGTCGTCGCCGACGTAGACGAGGGCCTGGTCCCGCTTCGCGCTAAAGGCTACGCGCGAGAACTCCAGCACGCCGACGGTGGCGGGCGGCGCCTGTACTAAGGCCACCGGTATCGGTGCGAGGAAGACCTCGGGACCGGCCGGCTCGTCGCCGGCCCGCAACCGATAGGGCACGCCGAAATCGAACCGCGCCTCCAGCCGGAAGGGCCGGGCGGCCTTCAGCACGAAATCCCGGATCAGCTCCTCGCTGAGCCGGCCCTCGAAGAAGGCGCCTTCACGGAAGAAGGCGAGGGTGGCCGGTCCGCCCCCCGGCACGAGCCGGGTCGCCGTGATCGGGCGGATGACCACCAAGCGGGTTTGAGACGTGAGAAACTTCTGCACGACGACCTGGTCATAGACGGGATACTCCTCGGGGGGGACGGGATCGAGCTGGTCGGTGGGCGGGGCGGCTGGTGTGCCGGCGAGCGGGACTACCGGCCCCACTCCGAGCAGCACGGCGACGAGCAGCGCAGTCCGCATGGTCGGATGGTGCCATGCCCCTCCCATGCGCAGGAGGATAGCCCGGCCGGTCAGCGGGGTCAACGGCGCACGGGGCTGGACCTCGCAGCGACCATTTGCATTGCGGAGGCATCGAGCCTAGAATTCCGCCGCAAGCCCCTCTCACCGGAGCATCGCTTGACATGACTCAGGCTCGGTTCCCGCCTCGTGACTGGCAGACCTGGACTCGGCAGTGCCATTTCCTCGCCGCATGCGCGGCGGCCGCCTGGCTCGCCGCCTGCCAGCCCAACGACCAGCCGTTCAAATCCGAAGTCGAGACGCTCCGCAAGCAACTCGCCAAGCAGGAGTCAGTCATCGCCTCGCTCCAGGACGGGTCCAAGGTCATGCAGCAGCAGATCGATCTCCTGAACCGCGAGCTGCGGGAGGCGAAAAAGGAGACCGAGCGCGTCGAGGCAGAGCGGAAGGCGCTCGCCGAGAAGCTGGCGACCCAAGCGGCGGAGAACCGCAAGCTGGCCGCCGATGTCCAGCGTGTGGCCTCTCAGCGGGCCCGGGCCGAGGAGAACCTCCGCGTGGAGGACAAGGGCGGCCAGGTGGAAGAGATCGCCAAACCGATGGCGGCGGTCTGCAAGGCGGCCGAACAGGTGCTCGCCAAGCACGGCTACGCGCTGAAGGTCGCGATGAAGACCGAGCAGAAGGCGGTCTACCTCACCGAGCGCAAGGTCACCGCCCCCGCCTCGCTGGAAGTGTCCGGCGTCCGCAACCAGTATCTTCTGTTCCTCCAGACCCTGCCGTCCCGGGCAACGCGCCTGAGCGTAAAAGCCGAGTTCGAAAAGCTGACTGCGGGCGGCGCCCGGGCGGCGGGCGCCGAGGAGACGGCGGAGATCGAGCGGCGCCTCATCGGCGAGATCGCGAAGGCCCTCGGCGCGCCGGGGAAGACCTGAGCAATCCTGCGCTCCCATGCCTGCAAGCCGGGCTTTCGGCCAGTAGGGCGGCTGCCGCTGCCCTGGCCCCGTCTCCTCAACACTCCACCCACCCAAGTGATTGGCCCCAGAGAGGGGGCGATAGTTTGGCGGCTTGCCAGGCACGGCCTTCCCTCTAAAATCCCTCCCCTGCCCTACGCGATGTTCGTTCAAACCAGGAGGGACCCCCATGACAGCGACGAGTGGACTGGCCCGCTTGACGGTGTGCCTGTTCGCGGTCGGCAGCGCCTCGATCGCCACAGCGGAGGAACGATTCCTTGCGTCGCTCTCCGGTTACGACGAGGTGCCGGCCGTCTCGACACCTGCGGTGGGCGAGTTACGAGGCAAGATCAGCGGGGATGAGCAGTCCATCGCCTACGAGCTGAGCTATGGCGGACTGCAAGCTCCGGTGCGGTTCGCCCACATCCACCTTGCGCAACCCGGGGTCAACGGAGGCATCATCGTGTTCCTCTGCCAGACGGCCGGCTTCCCCGATCCCACCGGCCTGGCTCCGCCCTGCCTCCAAGAGGGCACGGTGACCGGGACTCTGACCGCCGCCAACGTCATCGGGCCGGCCGCGCAAGGCATCGCCGCGGGGGAGTTCGGGGAGCTTCTCGCGGCGCTGAGAGCCGGGGCGACCTACGCCAACGTCCACTCGAACCAGTTCCCGGGTGGGGAGATCCGCGGCCAGCTCCGCGGCAGCCGGCGCTCCGGGCCGTAGTGGAGGTGGGAGGGACAGCCGGCGCTCCGGCGAAAGCCAGGCCTCGTTCAAGAAATGGCTGGCGGCCGCTCAGGTCCCCGCAGCAAGCGCGTCGCCAAGGCCGCCGATGCGCCTGTGATCTCCCGGGAAAGACTCCCGATCCCTTTCCCGCCTAGGATTGCTCTCGAAGCCAGCGGACGAAGTCTCGCGCCCCATCATGAAGAAAGGCGACGACTTCGATTTCGGACTCTCGGATTTCATAGATGAGGCGATAAGAATACACGAAGACTTCGCGGATAGCGGGATTCTGGATCTCAGGAACGACACGCCCGCGCTCGCTGAGCGTCTCGAGGGAATCTGCAAGGTCGAGAGCCGCGTGGAGAATCTTTTGCGCCCCCTCCAACGAGTCTTGCGCAATATAGCCGAGCGCTGCATCCAGCGCGGCCTGAGCGCTGGGAGCCCAAGTTATGCGTCGGCGCCGAGTTGCCATTTCCGCCGGAGAGCCGCGGTCACCTGCTCATGCGTGACGCCTTTTCCCGCGGCGATCTCCGCACGACCCTTCTCAATCTCTTGAACGACGTACAGATGGTAGAGAACATCATCTAGGCTGCAGTCGTCCGGCAGGCGGTCCAACAACTCCCTTACGGTTTGTTTAGCACCCATGGGATCTTCCCCTTTGCCGCGGCCGATTCCACCTCAGCGGCCCCCATCATCGGCTCCCCGTGAAAGCCAGGCCTCGCCCAAGAAATGGCTGGCGGCTCGGTCGCCCCCCCGGCAGCCGACGCACCACCGCCCCCGCCGGTAAACCTCCGTTCTTCCCGAAAGAACTGTGGGACCTTTCCCAGTTCCCTCCCGCCGATTCGGATTGCCCTGCAGGGCGCGCAGGCCATTCTCCGGTAGAATTTCGGGTTGCATCGTGGCACCGCAGGATTCGCGCTACATGAGGTCACTGGTGGAACCGCCTGACGTCGGGCGTGAGCGGCTCGCTTCGGCGAGTGGGCTCCATATCTTCGTTAGGCTTCGCTTGATTCTTGGGCCCCCAAGATCCTTGCAGATCTTCCGTGCCAAGTCATCATCGATTTCGTTATGCCTCGGAACTGCCGAACGTTTGTTCTGGCTAGGATTATGCCATCACGAATGCCGACTGCCTTCCCTCAACAACTCACACTCATGCCTTCTGAGATGACGAAGAAGTTCTTCTCGTTTCATACGGCGATCGGCTCTTCTTCTTCGAAGCCTTCGCCTGCCGCCTCAAGCGCCTCACGCCGGTTGAGCTCCAGCGCCTCCTGGAGTGTGACCTTTAGGGTCTGAATCAATTCCTCCTTCGTCCGCTCCTGGCAGTTGACCCCAGGCACCTCCTCAATCCATCCAATCCACCAAGGACCGGACTGCTTGATGACCGCTGTGCAGTTTTCCCGCACGCAAACCTCCATCGGTTGTTGCTCGTAAGGCCTAACGCCGCGGTGACCGGCCGCTGCGAGCGAATGCGAGCCAGCGGTCCGGTCGACTGCGAAGTTGAACGCGTCGGTCTCGACCCTCCGTGTTCATCCTTCGTCTCACGGCGCTCTACCTGCGCAGCGGTCTCGATGAAAACGTCGCGCGCTCGGATTAGCATTCGAAGCCTTTCGGTCGTCAGTTGCTTCGTCTCAAGAAGCTCGGCGACTAGCGAGTAGAAGAGGATGAAGGAAAACACTGGCGCGACCTCAAAGTGGCGACCTAGCCACGCTCTCGCCATTGCATCGGCGTGCTCAAGTATGAGGGACCCCTCCCGAAGGCCGGCGTCGATTGCGAGCCGCTGATGCTGACGCTTCGTCTCGGCCCTGGCGGCGATATAGGCGGGGATCATAGCTTCAGCCGCGCCGATGGCAGCACCCTCGAGAATCCTGCGAGAATCCAGAGTTCCGGAACCATGGACCACCCTCCAAGTGGATGGTTGCGTCGCCACCCCTACATCACGACGACGGGAAGCACCGCGTGCCACCTCACGACGATGGAAAGCCCCAGGCACGACTCAACCGCTCTGGATCGCGCGCACTGCGGACACAGGGACGTCAGATAGAACACATCGTCTTCCGGATCCCAAAACGCGCCACAAGCTGGGCAGAGGTGATTCAGCGCATCGCCTAGCGTCAGGACTGCCGCCAGCCACCCAAGCGCGGTGACGCAGAAGGCTCCAGCGGCGATGTAGCTCTTCCAGCCAAGGCTTTCATATACCTCGGGTGCAAACGCTATGACGAGCGGCCATGCAAGGAGCGGCATCAGCCCACGTGCTGCTTCAAGATCTCCTCGTGCTCCAGATGGCCGACTCAGCGCGCGGCGTACACGGCGCATCGCCTCGAGCACGCCGACCGTCACAACGCTCAATGCTGCCAACCCGATGCCCACCAGCAAGTCGATTTGTTCGGTGGCCAGCATGAGCATGCCGACCGCCAGCGAGCCCAACACGGTCATCAGCAACCGATTCGCTACGCGAATCCGCTTCACCGCAACCACGCTACAGTTTTGCGATCTGAAAGAGCACTGAGGTCCTGGCCTGTCGCATCCTTAGGCGCCATGTCGACGTATTCCCCATCCGTCCGAACAGTGAGTATACAGATCAGTGTATGCCCTCCGACCACCGATCGACCAGTGACCGCACTCTCATTTATTCTCAAGTACTTGTCAATTTGATCCTTGTCCCCGCGCGGCCATGATAGGCGGTTCCGTATAGCACCGCTATACCTGACAAGAGCCCACGGGGCCCATCAGCCCGTCGGCCGGACTGCGGACTCCCTCGCCCCGCGATTCAACACACGCGGCGAGATCATCGTGGTGCTGACATCCTTCTGCCCCAAGGCTCCTTGAGCGTCCGAATACACTCGAACCATGCCTGCAATCGCAGGGTCCTGGACGCGGAAGGGCTCGGGACTCGAATGACGCGGATCAGGCTACCTTGTACGGAGGCTGGTGGCCTAACGGGCGGGCGGAATAATCGGAGAGCCGAGAGAGTGCCGGGCGCCGTTCTGTTATTCCGATGAGGCGAGCGGCCAACAGTACGGTCAAGGCCGGCCGCCTGCATCAGCCCCTCTCGGTCTGGCAAATCACTTCTTCTTTTTTCGGCGTGCGGGTTTTTCGGGTTTCTTCGTTCGTGGTAGCAGCGGCTCGATATCCGTCCAAAGCTCAGGCATGTCCGTCGCCCGGGCGAATTCGCGCACGGTCGCGCGAACCCGCGAGACGTCAAGGTGCGGGTTGGCAGCAACGATCGCGCGGATATCCTCAAGGTCATGAGGCCGGTGAGCGACAGCCTTCATGATCACCAGGTCTTCCGCTGTCGCGACGGGAACGTGCAGGTTTTGGATCACCATGTCCTGTGCCCTCGCGACCGCCTCCCTCTCAAAGGGTAGACGTCCGATCGTGACATCCACACCGACTCTGGTCGGCTCGTGTTCGAGCAGCAGGACGGCGCTCCTCTTGGCGAAAGCAATGGCATCAGGCCTTCTCGGCCGGAAGCCCTCGGCACGGGCCAGCTCCAGAAAACGCTCGAGCGCGCCCTCGTCAAGGACTACTGAGACATCCACGTCTTCGGTCGCGCGAGCCTGTCCGCGCAGACTGGCCGCGACCGCACCGATGATCATGCCGGGAGTCTGGGAAGTGTTGAGCAGGTTGCAGAGTGCACGGAGGACGGGAAAAAGAGAGACGAGAACGGGAGGCTCTATGGTTTGGTTGCCTTCAGTCGAAGCCACCGCCGTCTGACCTCGTGCTCGGTTTTACGCTTCTCGGCTTTCATCCGTGGCAGAAACCCCAACCCCACGGCCATCCGGTAAGCCGCATCCATCTGTTGAAATTTAACTTCGATCGGAGTGCGCCGCAGCTCCTCTTCGAGCGCCTTATTCACCAGGCGCCAGCGCTTCACGTAGTCCCTGGCTTCTTTCTTCGTTATCATTCCAGCCCTTAGCTCCTCGCCGTTCCGATTACGTCTCGGATGGAACGGATGCTTGGCGAGCGCAGCGCCATGGCGGGCGATTGCCTGGGAGAAAGGGAATCACGGCACAGGGAGCCGGTCCGGTAGTCCTATGAGGCGAGCGGCCAACAGGACGGATCGGAGTAGCCATTGGAGCACAACGCATCATGGCGCCAGCGAGCCCAAGCGCCGTTCGTCAGCCGAGACGCCCTATCTTTTCGCCGACTTTCCCGCCCGCAGCCACGCATCCACCCCGGCGGCCATCTTGCGGCCTTCGGCGATCGCCCAGACGATGAGCGAGGCGCCGCGCTTGACGTCCCCGCCGGCGAAGACCCCGTCGACGCTGGTCATGAAGCGCTCGTCCACGGCGACGTTCCCGCGCGCGTCATACCGCACGCCGAGGCTGTCGAGGAGCGGCTTCTTCACCGGCCCGACGAACCCCATCGCAAGCAGCACGAGGTCCACCTCCAGCTCGAACTCGCTGTTCGGGATCGGGATGAACTTCCCATCCTCGAAGCGCACCCGCTGCGCGTGCAGCTTGGTGACGTGGCCGTTCCGGCCGCTGAAGGCGGTCGTCGAGACGCTCCACTGCCGGTCGCAGCCTTCCTCGTGCGCGTGCGAGGTGCGGAGCTGCATCGGCCAGAGGGGCCAGGGGGTCGAAGGGGCCCGCTGCGGCGGCGGCTCGGGCAGCAGCTCGAACTGGTGGACCTCCACGCAGCCCTGCCGGTGTGCGGTCCCCAGACAGTCGGAGCCGGTGTCGCCGCCCCCGATGATGACGACGCGCTTGCCCTTGGCCGTAATCGGCTCGTCGGCGAGCACGTCGCCGGCGTTCCGCTTGTTCTGCTGCGTCAGGTATTCCATCGCGAGGTGGATGCCCTTGAGCTCGCGCCCGGGGACGGGCAGCTCGCGCGCCTGCTCGGCGCCCATCGCGAGGCAGATCGCGTCGAACTCGTGCCGCAGTTCGTCCGCCGTGAGGTCCACGCCGACGTGCACGTTCGGCCGGAACACGACCCCCTCCGCCTTGAGCTGCTCGAGCCGGCGGTCCAGCACCCACTTTTCCATCTTGAAGTCCGGGATGCCGTAGCGCAGGAGCCCGCCGATCCGGTCCGCCTTCTCGAAGACCGTCACGCTGTGCCCCGCGCGCGCGAGCTGTTGCGCGCAGGCGAGCCCGGCCGGCCCTGAACCGATCACCGCCACGGTCTTCCCCGTACGGGCTACCGGCAGGATCGGCTCGACCCAGCCTTCGTCGAAGCCCTTGTCAATGATGTTCCACTCGATGACGCGGATCGAGACGGGGTCGTCGTTGATCCCGAGGACGCAGGCAGACTCGCAGGGCGCGGGACAGAGCCGGCCAGTGAACTCGGGGAAATTGTTGGTCGTGTGCAGCGCCTTGAGCGCGTCCTTCCAGCGACCCCGATGGACGAGGTCGTTCCACTCGGGAATCAGGTTGACGACGGGGCAGCCGTTGGCGCTCTGGCAGAAGGGCACGCCGCAGTCCATGCAGCGGGCCCCCTGGGCCTTGAGCTTCTCCTCAGGAAACGGCTCGTAGAATTCCTTCCAGTCGAGGACGCGCAGCTCGACCGGCCGCCGCTTGGGGCCTTCCCGGCGATATTTCATGAAGCCCTTAGGATCTGCCATGTTTCAGCTCAAGAATGCGCGCCGGCGTTCGCATCATCCGTCACCCATCACGCCTTAACGGTTTTGTGCGCCTGCTCCTTCGCGGCCGCCGCCTTGCGCTCCGCCAACACCCGCTTGTAGTCGATCGGCATGACCTTGACGAACCGCGGCAGCATCACCTCCCAGGCATCCAGGATTGTCTTGGCCTTGCGGCTCCCGGTGTAGCGGTGATGGGCCTCGACCATCTCCCGCAGCGTCCGCTTGTCCTCCGCAGCCGCCACCGGCTCCAGCTCGACCATCCCCAGGTTGCAGCGCGACTCGAACTTGCCGTCTTCGTTCAGCACGTAGGCGATCCCGCCGGACATCCCCGCCGCGAAGTTCCGGCCCGTCCGCCCCAGCACCACGACGACGCCGCCAGTCATGTACTCGCAGCCGTGGTCGCCGGTGCCCTCGATGACGGCCCGGACGCCGCTGTTCCGGACCGCGAAGCGCTCGCCCGCCGTGCCGTAGAAGTAGCACTCGCCCTGCGTGGCCCCGTAGAGCGAGGTGTTGCCGATCAGGATCGTCTCTTCCGGCACGAACCGCGCCCCCTTCGGCGGGACGACGATGATCTTGCCGCCGGAGAGCCCTTTGCCCAGGTAGTCGTTGGACTCGCCCTCCAGGATCAGGGTCACCCCCCGGGCGAGGAAGGCGCCGAACGACTGGCCGGCCGACCCGGTGAACTTGATCGTGATCGTGTCGGGCGGCAGCCCCTCAAGGCCGTATTTCTTGGCGATCCGGCTGGACAGCATGGTCCCGGTCGCCCGATTCACGTTGCGGATCGGCAGGTCCAGCGTGACCTTCTCGCCGCGCTCGAGCGCCGGCCGGCACAGCTCGAGGAGCCGCCGGTCCAGCACCTCGTCAATCCCGTGGTCCTGCCGCTGCACGCAGTGGCGGGCGACCTCGGGGCCCACCTGGGGCAGGTACAGCAGCGGCGAGAGGTCCAGCCCTTTGGCCTTCCAGTGATCCACCGCCTTCTGCGCCTTGAGCTTGTCCACCCGCCCGATCATCTCGTTCATCGTGCGGAAGCCCAGCTTGGCCATCAGCTCGCGGGCCTCCTCGGCTACGAAGAAGAAGTAGTTAACCAGGTGCTCTGGCTGCCCGGCGAATTTCTTCCGGAGGACCGGATCTTGGGTCGCGATCCCCACCGGACAGGTGTTGAGGTGGCACTTCCGCATCATGATGCAGCCCTCGACGATGAGGGGCGCCGTCGAGAAGCCGAACTCCTCCGCGCCGAGCAGGGCCGCGATCACGACGTCCCGGCCGGTCTTCATCTGCCCATCGGTCTCCACCCGGATGCGCCCCCGCAGGTCGTTCAGCACCAGCGTCTGGTGGGTCTCCGCCAGACCCAGCTCCCAGGGGATGCCGGCGTATTTAATAGACGAAAGGGGCGAGGCACCCGTGCCCCCGCTGTCGCCGCTGATCAGGACCTTGTCCGCCTTGGCCTTGGCCACTCCGGCCGCGACCGTGCCGACCCCGACCTCCGCGACCAGCTTGACCGAGATCTCCGCCTCAGGGTTCGCGTTCTTGAGGTCGAAGATGAGTTGCGCCAGGTCCTCGATCGAATAGATGTCGTGGTGCGGCGGCGGCGAGATGAGCTGGACACCCGGCGTCGCGTACCGGAGCTTGGCGATGATCTCGTCCACCTTGTGGCCGGGGAGCTGGCCGCCCTCGCCGGGCTTGGCGCCCTGCGCCATCTTGATCTGCAGCTCGCCCGCGTTCACCAGGTAGTGGATCGTCACGCCGAAGCGCGCGGAGGCGACCTGCTTGATGTAGGAATTCTTGGAGTCGCCGTTCGGGAGCGGGACGAAACGCTCCGGGTCCTCCCCGCCCTCGCCGGTGTTGCTCTTGGCGCCGATCCGGTTCATCGCGATCGCGAGGGTCTCGTGGGCTTCCTTGCTGATCGCGCCGAAGGACATGGCGCCTGTGGTGAACCGCTTGACGATCTCCGTGGCCGGCTCGACCTCCTCGAGCGGGATCGGCTCCGGCGCGTAGTTGAAGTCCAAGAGCCCCCGCAGGTTGGAGCGCCGCTGGCTCTCGTCGTTCACGAGCGCCGCGAACTCCTTGTAGGTGTGCGGATCGTTGGTGCGCGTCGCGTGCTGGAGCTTGTAGATCGTCTCCGGGTTCCAATTGTGGTGCTCGCCCTGCACCCGGTAGTGAATCTCCCCGCCGAAGTCGAGCTGGCGGATCGGCGCGGGCTCGTAGGCCTGCCGGTGGCGCCGCAGGGTCTCCTCGCCGATCTCGCGGATGCCGATGCCCTCGATCCGGGAAGCGGTGCCGGTGAAGTACCGGTCCACCGTCTGGCGGTTCAACCCGATCGCCTCGAAGATCTGGGCGCCGCAGTAGGACTGGACGGTGGAGATCCCCATCTTCGAGAAGATCTTGAGCAGACCCTTGTTGATTGCCTTGATGAACTTGACTTCGGCGGTCGCTGCGTCAATGCCTTCCGGCAGGAAGCCCTCCCGCTCCATGTCCACGAGCGTCTCGAAGACGAGGTAAGGATTGACCGTCCCTGCGCCGTAGCCGATCAGGCAAGCGAAGTGGTGGACGTCCCGCGGCTCGCCGGTCTCGACGATCAGCCCGACCTCCGTCCGCGTGCACTCGCGGACGAGGTGGTGGTGCAGCGCCGAGATGCCGAGCAGGCTCGGGATCGGCGCCCAATCTTCGTTGACGCCCCGGTCGCTGAGGATCAGGAACTTGTACCCCTCGCGGATCGCCTGAGAAGCCTGCTGACAGAGATCGTCCACAGCCACCGCGAGCCCGTCCGGCCCGTCGGCGACGCGGAACAGCATCGGCAGCGTCTTGCTCTTGAAATGCGGGTCGGCGATCTCGCGGATCTTCTGCAGGTCCGCGTTGGTCAGGATCGGCTGCTTGACCCGGATCCGCCGGCAGGCCTCCGGGGTCTCGGCCATCACGTTGGGTTTCGGCCCGATGTTGGTCACGAGCGACATGACCAGCTCTTCGCGGATGGGGTCAATGGGCGGGTTGGTCACCTGGGCGAAGAGCTGCTTGAAGTACTTGAACAGGAGCTGCGGCCGGTCCGACAACACGGCGAGCGGCGTGTCCGTTCCCATGGAGGAGACCGGCTCCTCGCCGGTCACGACCATCGGGGTCAGCACCATCTTCAGCTCCTCGACCGTATAGCCGAAAGCCTGTTGCCGCTGCCGGAGCGTCGGGTGGTCGGGCTGCGGGACGTTGAGCGGCTCGGGCAGCTCGTCGAGCGACACCCGGTACTGGGTCACCCAGGCCCGGTAGGGCTTCTGGCTGACGATGTTCGCCTTGATCTCCTCGTCGTCGATGATCTGCCCCTGCGCCGTGTCCACCAGGAACATGCGCCCCGGCTGGAGCCGGCCCTTCAGCCGGATGTCCGTCGCGTCGGTCGGCAGGACGCCCGCCTCCGAGGCCAGCACGACGAGGTCGTCGGTCGTGACCTGGTAGCGGCAGGGCCGCAGCCCGTTCCGGTCTAGGGTCGCGCCGATCAGCGTCCCGTCCGTGAAGCAGACCGCCGCCGGCCCATCCCAGGGCTCCATCATCGCCGCGTGGTACTCGTAGAACCCGCGCCGATCGAGGTCCATCTGCGGGTTGCCCACCCAGGGCTCCGGAATCAGCATCATCATCGCGTGCGGGAGCGACCGGCCGCCCAGCACGAGGAACTCCAGCGCGTTGTCCAGGCAGGCACTGTCGCTCTGGTGCTCGTAGACGATCGGGAAGAGCTTGGGAATGTCCTGGCCGAAGAGCTCCGATTGGAGCCGGCCCTGCCGCGCCCGCATCCAGTTCACGTTACCCTTGAGCGTATTGATCTCGCCGTTGTGGCAGATGTAGCGGTAGGGATGCGCGAGCGGCCAGGTCGGGAACGTGTTCGTGCTGAAGCGCGAGTGGATCAGCGCGAGCGCGGAGACGACGTCGGGTTCGGCCAGGTCTTTGTAGTACCGATCCATCTGGCTCGGGAGCAGAAGGCCCTTGTACACGATGGTGTTGGCGGAGAGACTCGGGATGTAGACGTACTCCCGCCCCTCGATCGCGGACGCGCGGATCGCGTTCTCGACGCGCTTGCGGATGACGTAGAGCTTCCGCTCGAACTGCGCCGCGTTGAAGCTGTCGCGGGCGATGAACACCTGCCGGATGACGGGCTCGGTCCGGCGCGCCTGGACCCCGATCGCGTCGCTGTCCACCGGGACGTCCCGCCAGCCGAGGAGCCGCGCGCCCTCCTCCGCAATCACGCGCTCGAACAGCGCCTCGCACTGCCGGCGCGGCTCCGCAGCCCGCGGCAGGAACACCATCCCCACGCCGTACTCGCCGGCGTCGGGCAGCTTCACCTTGACGTCCGCCGCGGCGCGCTTGAGGAACTCGTGCGGGACTTGCAGCAGGATCCCCGCCCCGTCCCCGGTGCAGGGATCGCAGCCCTGCGCGCCGCGGTGGAAGAGGTTCTGGAGCACCTGCAGCGCCTTGAGGACGATCTCGCGCGACTTGTGGCCCTTGATGTTGACGACGAAGCCGATCCCGCAGGCGTCACGTTCCTGCCGAGGGTCGTAGAGCCCCTGCTGGGGAGGCAATCCCGGAACGGTCATGGTCGAATGATCCCGCGTGATGGTTAAGACACGTGTCCGCGCGGCCCGACCGGCCGCCGGCTGGGAGAGGCTGGGCCCCGCGGGGCCCTGCGCGAACGCGTCGTGCACCGGTTGCGGCGTCATGCGCACCTTACTGGAACGTGCGCCGATCTGTCAAGCGAACCGCGCCCGCGACCGCAGGCTCCGCTGGCGTGCAAACGGCCCTGACCGTCCACCTCTTCGGCTTGACAAACCGGGACCCCTCCACCTACTATCCCGCCATGAAAACCGGGCCGGCCACTCCCACACTCCACACGATGGCGGACGTGTGGGACGCCTATCGGGAAGAGCTGGACGAGGTCGAGGATCAGGTCCGTAAAAACCTCGATTCGACGGTTACCTTGATCAACACGGTGGCCGCGCACCTCCTCTCCAGCGGTGGGAAGCGCATCCGGCCCCTGCTCCTGCTCCTCTGTGCCCGCCTCTGCGGCTATACCGCGAAGGACCACCTCCTGCTGGGGAGCCTCGTCGAGTACATCCACACCGCCACGCTCCTCCACGACGACGTGGTGGACGACGCCGACCTCCGCCGGGGCCGGCGGGCCGCCCGGAAGGTCTGGGGCAACCAGGTCAGCATCCTCGTCGGCGACTACCTCTATTCCAAGGCAATCTGCCACATCGTCGGGTTCCGAAACCAAGCGATCAACGAAGTGCTCTCCGAGGCTTGCCGGAAGATGGCGGAGGGGGAGGTCCTCCAGCTCTACTACAATGGAAACCCCGCGCTTACCGAGCCCGAGTACCTCCGCATCATCGAGTACAAGACCGCCAGCCTCATCGCCGCCTCCTGCCGCATCGGGGCGATCGTGGGCGGGGCAGCGCCGGACAAGCAGGAGGCCCTGTTCCGGTTCGGCCAGCACCTCGGCATCGCGTTCCAGATCTCGGACGACACGTTGGACTACGCGGCGCATGGGGACCGCCTGGGTAAGACCCTGGGCCAGGATCTCCGGCAGGGCAGGGCCACGCTTCCGCTCCTGCACCTACTCCAGCACTGCTCGGAGGAGGATCGCCGGATGATCAAGGACCGGATGGAGACCCGGACCTTGCCGGAGCCAGACCTCCTCCGGATCGTTTCGCTCATGCAGGAATACGGTTCGATCACTTACGCGATGGACCGGGCGCGGACGTTCGTCGCCGCCGCGAATCGGGATCTGACGGTGTTCGAGGACTCCCCGGCGAAGCGGGCGCTCGCCATCGTGTCGGACTATATGGTCAACCGCGATCGCTAGTCCGAAAGCGGTGACACGTGGTGTGTGACAGGTGACGCGTGGAATCAGCGCTGATAAAGTAGGGGTCGTCGCGCATCACGCATCACTCGTCGCTGCTTATGAGTCGCGTGCCTGTCACTTGTCACCTGTCACCCGTCACCCGAGATTCCCCCCATCCGCTCCTCCGGCTGGCGGCCGAGGCCATCACCGTGTATCTCTCGGAGCAGCGCATCATCGAACCGCCAGCCGGGCTGTTCGTGGCCGTCCCGGAGGCCCTGAAGCCGGCCGGGGTGTTCGTGTGTCTGAAGCGGAAAGGCGAGCTTCGGGGGTGTATCGGGACGACCGAGCCCCTGTGCGAGACCGCGGCCCAGGAAGTGATTCACAACGCGATCGGCGCCGCCACCCGAGATCCCCGGTTTCAACCGGTCCGGCTCGACGAGCTGCTGGAGCTGGCAATCTCGGTGGATCTGCTCAGCCCGCTGGAGCCGGTGGCCGGACCCGACGAGCTGGATCCCCGCCGCTACGGCCTCGTGCTCCGGTCAGGCGAGCGGCGGAGCGTTCTCTTGCCGGACATCGAGGGTATCGAGTCGGTGGACGACCAGGTGAACGCGGCGCGGGTCAAGGCTGGGGTCGGCCCGCTCGAACCAGTTCAGCTATTCCGGTTCGAAGTGACCCGATACCAGTGACGGCAAAAGGCAAGTGGCGAGGGGCGAGCGGATTATGGCCAATCTGATCCCCTTCAGGGGCGTGCTCTACAACTCCGAGGTCGTCGGCGATGTGGCGAAGGTCGTGGCCCCGCCCTACGATGTAATTGACGCCGAAGCCCAACGGGTCTTGCACGCGCGCCACCCGCACAACGTAATCCGTCTCGAGCTGGGGCTGGACGAGCCTGGCGACGGCCCCGCGCGGAACAAGTACACGCGCGCGGCCGCCTGGCTGCGCGACTGGCTGGTCAGCGGAGCGCTTCGCCGAGACCCGGAGCCGGCTATCTATCCTTATACCATCGAATACCGGGCCCCCTCCGTGGGGGCGGACACCGCGGTGCGAGTCCTCAAGGGGTTCCTCGCGACCGTGCAGTTGGAGGAGTTCGGGACCGGCCGCATCTACCCGCACGAGAACACGCGCGCCGCGGCCAAGGCCGACCGGCTCCGGCTGCTGGAAGCCTGCCGGGCCAATTTCAGCCCGATCTTCTCCCTGTTCTCGGATCCGGAGGACTCCGTGCTCTCCCTCATCCAGAAGTCGGTCAACACCGAGAAGCCGCGCCTGGACTTTCGCGACGACGAGGGATTTCGGCAGCGGCTCTGGACGATCACCGATCCCGCCGTGTTGCGCGAGATCGCGGCGGCCATGCAACCGAAGCCGCTCTTCATCGCCGACGGGCACCACCGGTACGAGACCGCCCTGACCTACCGGCGGCAGCGTCGCGAAGCGGCCGGGCTGCCACCGACGGGCGGGGACCAACCCTACGACCGCGTGCTCATGCTCTTCGCCTGCCTGGAGGATCCTGGGCTGACCGTGCTCCCCACCCACCGCGCGCTCAAGCTCGGGCTCCCCGGCCTCGGCGAGATCACGTCCCTCCTGCGGGAAGCCTTTACCGTTGAGTGCCTGCCCTTCACGCCCGAGAGCGAGGCCGAGACCCGCGCGCAGTTCCTCCGCAAGCTCCGCGCGGCGGGCGAGGCGGGCCAGGCCTTCGGACTCGCGCTGGAGGGGGCTGACTGCTACCTGTTGCTCACGCTCAAGGCGGGCGCGGCCCTCCCGGCCGGCGCGCCGGCCAGGGACCGGCTGGATGTGTCGGTCCTGCACAACTTGCTTCTCCCGACGCTGCGGGTGCCTGCACTCGAAGAGGCGGATGTCCTTTACACGAAAGACGACCGCGAAGCCCTCGAGCTGGTCCGGCGCGGCGAGGCGCGGGCGGCGTTCCTCTTGAACCCGACCAAGGTGAGCGAGGTCCGCGCGGTGGCCGCGGCGGGAGGCCGCATGCCGCATAAGTCCACCTATTTCTTCCCTAAGCCGCTCACAGGCCTCGTGCTCCACCTCATGGAATAGATGGGCTGCTCTTCGTCCCCTCCCTATTAGGGACTGCGAATTTTCCACCGTTTGGCCTAACGTACGCCTGCCGCTGAGCGTCCTCCATGGAGACGGCGGCCGGGTGTTGGCACCGGTTCCACCGGCCGCCGCACCAGCCGGGTTGCGACGAGAGCCAGCGATGAAAGGCACCGTCCTCGTCGCCGATGACGATCCCGACATCGTCACGGTCCTGCGCGACCACCTCGAATCCCTCGGCTACGCCACCCTCGGCGCGGGCGATGGCCCCCGCGCGCTCGAGCTGATCGAGCAGCACCAGCCGAATCTCCTGCTGCTCGACCTCGAGATGCCCGAGATCCCCGGCCTCGAGATCCTCAAGCGGCTCGCCCAGGGACGCCAGGCCGGCCTCGACGGCTACGACCTGCCCGTCATCGTCATGACGGCCTACGGCACGATCTCGCGCGCGGTCGAGGCCATGAAGCAAGGCGCCTACGATTTCGTCACGAAGCCCTTCGACACAGATCACCTGGCCACCGTGATCCGGAAGGCGCTCGAGCGCGAAGCGCTCCAGCGCCAGATCGCCTGCCTGCGGTCCGACGTGGCGACGCGCTACGCCGCCATCGTCGGGAACAGCCCGGCGCTCCAAGCCGTCGTGGCCCTCGCCCAGCGAGCTGCCGCCTCCGACGCAGGCGTGCTGCTGCTCGGGGAGAGCGGCACGGGCAAGGAGCTGTTCGCGCGGTCCCTACACCAGTGGAGCCCGCGGCGCGCCATGCCCTTCGTCGTCATCAACTGCGTCGCGCTCACCGACACGCTACTCGAAAACGAGCTGTTCGGCCACGAACGAGGCGCCTTCACCGGCGCCGACCGGCTGCAGAAGGGCAAGATCGAGTTGGCCGACGGCGGCACGGTCTTCTTGGACGAGATCGGCGACATGCCGCCGGCGATCCAGGCCAAGCTGCTCCGCGTACTCCAGGACCACGAGTTCCACCGAGTCGGCGGGAGTCGGCTGGTACGGGTCAACATCCGGGTCATCGCGGCCACGAACAAGGACCTTCGGCAGGCGGTCCGGGCCGGCGCCTTCCGGGAAGACCTCTACTTCCGGCTCAACGTGGTGACCCTGACGCTCCCGCCGCTCCGGGAGCGACGGGAGGACATCCCGCAGCTCGCCGAGCATTTCCTCACGCGCCACGCGCGCGACGCGAAGCGTCCCCAGCTCCGGCTGACGCCGGAGGCGCTGGCCGCCCTGCAGGCTTACGCCTGGCCCGGCAACATCCGGGAGCTGGACAACGCCATCGCCCGGGCCGTCGTGCTGAGCCCGACCGACGCGATCGGGCCCGAGGACCTGGGTCTCGCCGGTGGCGACGGGCTCAGGGGGCCGAGTGCGCAGACCCTGGACGCGCTCCTCGACCTCCCCTACCACGCCTCCATGGAGCAGCATAGCCGGCGCCTGATCCAGCGGGCCCTCCAGCGTACCCACGGCAACCAGACGAAGGCCGCCGAACTGCTCCGGCTCCAGCGGACCTATCTCGCCCGCTTGATCAAGCAGAAGAACATCATGGCGACGCCCTCCGCGGTTTGATTTTGGCCGCACGGCTGGTAGGATACAGGCAGCTTCTCTGCGAGGGTCCGATGGCCATTGATCCCGTATGCGGCATGACGGTGGACGAGGCGACAGCACCCGCCTCCGCGGAGCACGGCGGCAAGACCTATTACTTCTGCGCCCCGGGCTGCAAGCGGACCTTCCTCGCCGATCCCGAGCGCGTGCTTCGTGAAGGGCCCAAGGGCATGGCCGCACCGCCGATGGTCACGCTCCTGCCGAAAGCCAGGCGCGAGGCCAGTGGCGAGAGGCGAGGGGCACCAACTCCCCGCTCGCCGCTCGCCGCTCGCCGCTCGCCCAGTCAGACGGCGACCATCCCTATCGAAGGCATGTCCTGCGCCTCCTGCGTCGCCCGGATCGAGGACGGCCTGCAGGCGACGCCTGGCGTCCTGCGCGCCGCGGTCAACCTGGCTACCGAGCAGGCGACCGTCGAGTTCCAGCCGGACGTCACCAGCCTGCAGACCATCGCCGACACGATCCGGGGGCTCGGCTACACCCCGGTGACGCCGCCGGCCGCCCCTGCGCATCACGCCCGCACCGACGCCCCCGCGCACGAGCGCCAGGCGCAGGCCACCCAGACGCTCAAGCGGCGTTTCCTCGTCTCGGCCGGGCTGACCCTGCCCGTCATGGTCCTCGGCATGTCGGAACACCTGGGGCTCCCGATCCCGCAGACGGTGTCGTTCTGGCTCCAGCTCCTGCTCACGACGCCGGTCCAGTTCTGGGCCGGCTGGCCGTTCTATCGGGGCGCGCTCGCTGCGGCCCGGCACGGTTCCACCGACATGAACACGCTCATCGCCGTCGGAACGTCGGCCGCCTACCTCTACAGCCTCGCCGCCACCGTCGCGCCCGGCCTCTTCACAGCCGGCGGCCTCGCGCCTGCGGTGTACTTCGACACCTCCGCCGCGATCATCACCTTGATCCTGTTCGGGCGGCTCCTGGAGGCGAGAGCCAAGGGGCGGGCGTCCGAGGCGATCCGGAAGCTAGCCGGCCTCCAGCCCAAACAGGCGCGGGTCATCCGGGACGGGCGCGAGCTAGACATCCCGATCGAAGAGGTCAAGGTCGGCGATCTCGTGATCGTGCGGCCCGGCGAGAAGGTGCCCGTGGACGGTATCGTCCGCCAAGGCATCTCAGCGGTTGACGAGTCCATGCTCACCGGCGAAAGCCTGCCCGTGGACAAGCAGCCGGGCGACCCGGTGATCGGCGCGACCCTGAACCGGACCGGCAGCCTCCGGATCGAGGCGACGCGGGTCGGGGCGGATTCGGCCATGGCCCGGATCATGCGGATCGTGGAGGAGGCGCAAGCGGCCAAGCCACCGCTCGCCAAGCTGGCCGACCGGGTGGCCGCCCACTTCGTCCCGGCCGTCATCGGCGTCGCGGCGGCCACGTTCCTGCTCTGGCTCTGGCTCGGGCCGGCTCCGGCGCTCACGCACGCGGTGGTGAACTTCGTCGCCGTGCTCATCATCGCCTGCCCCTGCGCCTTGGGTCTGGCGACGCCGACCTCGATCATGGTCGGCATCGGCAAAGCCGCGGAGCACGGGATCCTGCTGCGGGGCGGCGACGCGCTCGAGCGCGCGCATCGGCTCACGACCGTCGTGCTGGACAAGACCGGCACGCTCACGCGCGGCGAGCCGTCGGTGAGCGCGGTCGTTCCGCTCGCGGCCGACTGGCCAGTGGACCGGACCGTTGCGCTCGCCGCCGCGGTCGAGCGAGGCTCCGAGCACCCAGTGGGCCAGGCCGTCGTCAAGCACGCGCAGGCGCGCGGGCTCACGATCGAAGAGGAGGTGGAGGACTTCGCCGCCGTGCCCGGGCACGGCGTCCGCGCCAAGGTCGGCACCGGAGCCGGCGCCTCGACTGTCCTGCTCGGCAACCTGCGGCTGCTGGAGGCCGAAGGCGTGCCGGTCCCCCCAGAGGCACAGCGGAAGGCCGAGCAATTGGCGCAGGCGGGCCAGACCGTCATGTACCTGGCGGTGCGGCCCGCCGCCGCGCGGGAGGGCGGCGAGCTCGTCGGCTTGATCGCGGTCGCCGATCAACTGAAAGACCACGCGCGCGAGGCGGTCGAAGCGCTGCACCGGCTGGGCCTCGAAGTGATCATGCTCACGGGGGACAATCCGCGCACCGCCCAGGCCATCGCGAATCAGGTGAAGATTGACCGGGTCGAGGCTGAGGTTCTCCCGGAGCAGAAAGCCCAGGTCGTGGGAACACTGCAACAGGCAGGCAAGGTCGTCGCCATGGTCGGCGACGGGATCAACGACGCGCCGGCGCTGGCCCAGGCCGACGTGGGTATCGCGATCGGGACGGGCACCGACGTCGCGATGGAGGCGGCGCCGGTCACGCTTATGAGCGGCGACCTGCGGGGCGTCGTTACCGCGATCGCGCTCTCCCGCGCGACCACGACTAATATCAAGCAGAACCTCTTCGCCGCGTTCATCTACAATGTGCTGTTGATTCCCGCCGCTGCCCTCGGCTACCTCAACCCCATCTGGGCCGCCGCCGCCATGAGCCTGTCCTCCGTCAGCGTCGTTGGCAACGCCCTGCGCCTCCGACGATTTACGCCGCCCCTGTCCTGACTGTTCCTCCGCAAGGCCGGTCCCCTCTAATTCCCCCCTTGTCGAGCCGCCCTCAAACCGGTCGGGACAAAAAAGTCGTCAAAACGGGACAAATGACCCTACCCGACTTTCTCAGTCTGGCGTACCACTGTGCGGGCGCTTTTGTGCCTAGGCCTCGATCTGCCTTGGCAGCGCCTGAGGGAGATCCAACCAGAAGGGCCGATCGCGCCTCAGCAAAGGAGGGAGGGCACTATGTCTACGAGAGCGTCCCGATGGAGGGCCTGGCTGGTCGGCGGTACGGCGGTTTTTCTCTGGCTTTTCATGGGGGCCGGCGAGCAGCCTGCCTCTGGCTTCGACGGGGAACCCCATTCCGGCACATTCAAGACCTGGGCCGTCGGCGCCAGCCCACTGAACGGGTTCGATCCCCATGAAACCATCGATGATGTGGCGGGCTTGACCGTGCACGTGGGTGCGCCGGCGATGGTGACCTCGATGGAGAACACCTGCGGCGGATTCTGCGGACTGCTGTTCTGGAACCCGGTGGCGAACGCGTTTAAGACCTATTGTGTGACCGGTGGCTTCCAGTTCGCTCTCGACATTGACCGACGGGCCGCCTCGGGCGCCCCCTTGACGTTCGGCGGCGGCGACACTTGGGCTACGGTTCACGGCAACTCCGCGTTCAGCCCGTATATGAACTTCGCCGGCAGCGGGAGCTTCCGCAGATGGGATGTCAGTGCTTTCGGGGCAACCAGCATCCGGGTCGATCAGTCCAATGGAAAGGTGTACTTCGGGAACAACTTTCCTGGTCAACTCATCGAGCTGGATCCGCCGACGGGCGCAGTGAGAAAGTGGGACGTCGGCAACAACCCCTACTTCCTGGTCGTTGAGAGCGGGATCGTCTTCGCCACCGCGTTTGCCGATGGCGGCAAGCCGGATCAGATCCTCCGTCTCGACCCGGCGACCGGGGAGCTCAAGCGCTGGACGATCCCGACGCCCGGGTTTGCGACGGGAGGGTTCGGCATGCCCAACAGCATCGCCAAAGACGCCGAAGGGAGCCTCTGGTTTACCGTGACCGGGGCCAACCTCATCGGTCGCCTGCGGGCCGGACCGGATGGGAGCCTGGGCACGGCGGACGATGTGATCGACGAGTACACGAAGGCGGGCATCGACATGCCCCACGCTGTCGCGGCATCGGGCTCCGGCTCGACCCTGCAGAGCTTTTTCACCGAGGCGATGGCGGATAAGGTGAGCGTGTTGACGGTCATGGCGGCGAGCCCGACCAGCACCACCGTGGCTCCGAGCACGGAGATGCTGACGCCCACCGCCTCCACGGCGACGCCCGTGGACTTCAGCCCGAGCGTCCTCGAGGCCACGATCACCCCGGTCGTCACGCCAGTCGCCAGCACGGATCCGAGCGGCATCGATCGCTTCCCCATTCCGCCCGGCACATTGGACCCGACAGGGATGACCCGCGTCGCCTTTCCGAACACCGTGTTCGGCTCCATGCACGGCAGTGACCACGTCTTCGAGTTCAAGAGCGATGTGATCGTGGCCCCGCCCCCGCCGCCGCCCGGCACGGCGAAGGGTCGCATGACCGGCGGCGGGAGCGTCATGAGCAGCACGGTGGGCCGCGTGACACACGGGTTCGAGCTTCACTGTGACGCGACCAAGAGCCCCAACAACCTCCAGATCAACTGGGGAAAGGGCAACAAGTTCCACCTCGAGAGCCTTACCATGGCCTCCTGTAGCGACGACCCGGCCATCGCGCCGAACCCGCCGGCCGCTCCGCTGGACACCTACAAAGGCGAGGGGACCGGGCGGCTGAACGGTGTCGCCGGCGCGACGGCCAAGTGGACCTTCACCGATGCGGGCGAGCCGGGCAAGAGCGACATGGCCACGATCGAGATCAAGGACGCGAGCAATACCGTCGTCCTCAGCGTCTCGGGCACCCTTCGGAACGGGAACCACCAGGCGCACGCCGACTGAGGACCTCAGCGATCCTTCACCGGGGAGCGGGCCGGCCCGCTCCCCTTCGCGGCCCTGTCACGCCACTCCGCTACCACGTGCCAGTTGCCCGCTAGCATCAGGAACGCCCTGCGCCGCTGGTTGGCGCACCTGCCACCTGGGAATTCTCCTCCCCTTATCTTGACCCCTTCATAGCGGTTACAGTACAGTTCCTACCTACGAGTTCGGCTTCACCCGCACCGCACCGGAGGCATCATGCCGGACCGGTCCCTGGCTCGCGCGGATGCCTGCCGTGTCCATCCCGCCTTTGCCCAGCATCCGTGCGCCAGCGGATCGGCCACCTCGACCAAGGAGACCACCTGTCTCTTCGCCCGCGCCACCCTGATCATTGCGCTCACCTGCTGGCTGTCACCCGCCATGACGCGAGCGGCGTGTGGCAACGGCCAGCTCGCCGCCGAGCCGCAGTGGACCGTCTGCTTCACCCCGCCGGACAACTGCACCGAGCGCATCGTCACCGTGCTGAACGAGGCCGAGACCTCGGTGCTCGTCCAAGCCTATTCCTTCACCTCCGCCCCGATTGCCCAGGCGCTCGTGGACGCGCATAAGCGCGGCGTGGCCGTCGAAGTCCTCTTGGACAAGAGCCAGCGGCGGGACCAGTACACCGTCGCCGACTTCCTCGCCCATGCCGGGGTGCCGACCCGGATTGACGCCGAGCACGCCAAGGCCCACAACAAGATCATGATCGTGGATGGGCGGCTCGTCATCACCGGCTCCTTCAACTTCACGAAGGCCGCCGAGGAGTCGAACGCCGAAAACCTGCTGCTGGTCACGGACAAGGCGCTCGCGCAGAAATACGCCGACAACTGGCGGACCCACGCCGATCACTCCGAGCTCTACGTCGGCAAGGCAGGCGCTCCATGACCGCCGCGCGGCTCGGCGTCCTCACGGCATTGCTCGCGACCACCCTGTCCGCGGCAGGCGGCAAGGTCGCCGCGGGCGAGCCCGTCCCGGTGGAGATCATCGCAGAGGACACCTACACCTATGGCGACGGCGAGAGCCTGGTGCAGGCCCGGCAGACCGCGCGCACGCTGGCCGTTCGCAAGGCCGTCGAGCAGTATCAGGTGCAGATCCGCTCGGCCTCGACCATCAAGAACGCGCAGACCGTCGAGGACCTCGTTCAGACGCTTGCACAGGGTCGCGCGGGCAACGTGACGGTGCTGGAGCAGACCGAGCGGGGCCGGACCATCCATACCAAGGTCAAGGTCACCATCTTGCCTCTGGAGCCTCATGGGAGCCTCGAGCAGGAGGCACGCTCCGCCAGCGGCGCCCGACGGAAGGACGGCCGGCCCGGGGACCTGGACTGCCAGGACTTCCCCAGTCAAGCCGCCGCGCAGGCCGAGCTGCGGAAGGACCCGTCCGATCCGCACCGGCTGGATCGGGACCGCAACGGGATCGCCTGCGAGAGCCGGCCGGGCCCCTACGACCGGACACCAGTTCCGAGGGGACGGCGGCGCTGAGCAGGGTCGAGCGACGTGAAAGGACAAGCATTGTGCTGTGAGCCTCTAACCGAGGGGGTGCTCCGATGATGGCCTGGATCCAGTCCCTGATCGTCCTCGCGGTGCTGTTCGGCGCTGCCAACGGTGTCGAAGCCCAAGTGGTGTCCATTTACAACCAAGGCGGCGATCCCACGTCCATGCTCGTCGAGGGCGCGCTCAAGCGCCACCTCCGGGCGGAGGGCTACCAGGTCAAGAGCGGGACAGTGGACGGCTTCCTGATCATCCTCAGCGCCATGGAAGCGAAGACCGTCAGGGGAGAGCGGTTCGGCGTGTTCGGCAGCGTGCTCGTGGGGTCCGTGGATTGGAGCGAATGGGCGGACTCCCTGGTCGCAGAGGGATGCAACAAAGAGCTGGCGACCGAGGTCAAACGGTATCTGGGGACAGAATTCGTCTACATAGACAACACCATCGCCACCGCCGCCAGCGAGGAAGCGCTGGCCGAGATCCTGAGCACCTTCGTCAATACCTCCGTGCGCAACGGCGCCAAGAAGGTCAACACCCTGATGAAGCAAATTGAAGAGGCCTCGCAGCGGCGCCAGCCGATGCGATAACGAGATGAGAGCCACCACAAGGCCCACACCTGCGTGTTCGGGACCGTCCGGGTTCGCGCGCCGCGGGCTTCGCGGTCGAGAAGTCCTGCTGCCCGCCACGCTCTGCCTCGCTCTGACTGGCCGCCAGTCCTTCCGTGCAGAGGTGGGGCACGGCAAGGATTTCTGGCCGGGTCTTGAGGCCTCGATTCCGTACGTGGCGCATCTGGGCCTTGCCTATCCGGGAGGCTTCCAGTACGCGGGGCATCATGACGACAGGGGCTGGCACGCGGGACGGACCGATGAACATTACGAGCACAGCGCGCCCTTGCCCCTCGTTGCCGACTGGGCCAACGACCGCTCCTTGCGGATTTCCTCGAGGCTCAAGGCGGATGCCCGGGGATCAGCATCGAAGTGATGGGCGCCAGCACTCCGGCGCCTTGACCCGGCCGTCGTGCCGAACGCCGGGCGGGGGAGGCTAGGCACTCGTCCCCATGCGGGTGGCCTCGACGAACTGCTCGGTCGCGTCGTCCAGCGCGCGGCCTTGCCGGCCGCGGGCGCTGTGGATGTAGAGGAGGTTGGACTTGACCTTGTCCTGGTGCGGCGGGGGAAGGCTCATCTCGTACTTCACGGGGCGCTGGTGGTCCGCGAGCTGCAGCTCGGGATCATAGACGCTGTTGAACTTCCAGAGCATCTTGACGAAGTTGATCTGCCCGCGCAGGAGGTGGCCGATCGCGATCTTCGCCGTGTCCTTGAGCGCCGCCCAGCCGAGGTGCTTCATGTTGAGCACCTGCTGGGTCTTGACCAGCTCCTCGTAGAACTCGCGGAGCGGGAGCGTGGTCGGCAGCACCACGTGCTGGATGTCGAAAAGCCGGTAGTCGCGGGTCTGGATCTTCCGGGCTTCCGTATGCCAGGTCTCGGTCCCCGGATAGGGTGTGTTCACGCTGATGTTGACGATCTCCGGGATTTCCAGGCACCACTGGCGGACGACCTCGAAGCGCCGCTTGTCCCAGGAGGGATCGGCGATGAGGTTGATCGCGACCGTGATGCCCAGCGAGCGGGCGTACTCCAGGGCCTCGAAGTTCTTTCCGAGCGAGATGCGCTTGCGGTGCATCTTCAGGCCGTCCTCGTCGATGGCCTCGATGCCGAGAAACATGTACTGCAGGCCCAGCGTTTTCCAGAACTCGAAGACCTCCTTGTTCCGCAGCAGCACGTCGCCGCGGGTCTCCAAGTAGTACTGCTTCTTGATGCCCTTCCGAGCGATGGCCTCCCCGATCTCGAAGCCGTGCTTGGCTTGGATGAAGGCCACGTCGTCCACGATGAAGATCCCCGGCTCCTTGATCCGTTCGAGGTCCTCGATGACCCGGTCCGTGCTGACGGCGCGGTAGCTGCGGCCGTAGAAGGTCCAGGCGCTGCAAAAGGAGCAGTCCCAGGGGCAGCCGCGCGTGAACTCGATCGAGGCACAGGGGTCCAGCACGCCGATGAAGTACTTGCGGCGGTGGCGGAGCAAGTCGCGGGCGGGCCGGAGATCGTCCAGGCTCTCCACGAAGACCGGCGGCGGCCCCTCTCCGTCCAGCGCCACGACGCCGGGCACCTTGGTGATCGCTTTGCGGTCGTGCGCGATCGCCTGAAGAAGCTGGGGCAAGGCCGCCTCCCCTTCGCCGCGCAGCACGCAGTCAATCGCCCCCTCCCCGTGAGCCAGGAAGTCCCGGGCGACGAAGGACGCGCTGTGGCCGCCGACCACGATGAAGGCCCCGGGGAGCTGCCGCTTGCTCTCCTTGGCCAGGTCCACGATCTCCGGCACGTTCGCGAGATAGTTGCACCCGAAGGCGATGACATCCGGTTGCCACCGGTCGAGCAGCTTGAAGTAGTCGCGATGCGTCTCCACCTGCAGGTCAATGAGCTGGACCGCGTGGCCGGCCCGCCGGGCCGCCTCCGCCACCAGCTCGACCCCCAGGGGCTCCAGGCGGAGATAGATCTTCGTGTACATGAGCGGGCCCGGATGGACCGCCAGGACTTTCATCGGAGCGTCACCCTTTAGAAGGTTCGCGCAGGGACGACCGCCGGCACTGGCCGGCCGTGCGCAGAGCTCGCGAGGGGGCAAAGGCCCTCAAAGGCTCCTGCTTATACTCTTTTTCGGTTTAGGGAGTCAACGTATGCCTACCAGCAGCGCTTTCAACGCCCGCGCATTGGCGACCGCGTGGCCCTCCGCGTCGTTGTTGAAGTAGGCGTACACGTCGAGCCCGTTTTTCAAGAAGCGCCGCATGGCCCGGGCTTCCGCCGCCAGCTCCGCCTCCGTGTAGCGGGAGGCGAAGAGCTTGGTCCGCCCGTGGAACCGGAAGTAGGCGAAGTCGGCGGTCATCACATCGCGGCGGGGATACCGTGGCGAGTCGGCGATGCACAGGGCCGCGCCATGCCGGCGGAGGAGCCGATAGACCGGCTCCACAAACCAGGACTCGTGCCGGAACTCGAAGACCAGCCGCAGCCCGGTCTTTCCCTGCGCCGCCTCCTGCGCGAGCGCGAGGAAGGCCGCCAGCCGCATCTCGTCCTTCGCCCAGCTCGGGGGAAACTGCAGCAGGATGGGCCCCAGCCGCTCCCCCAGCGCCCGCGCGTGCTCGACAAATTTGCCCCAGGGCTCCTCGACTCCCTTGAGCCGTTTGATATGGGTCACCAGGCGGCTCGCCTTCACGGCGAAGACGAAGCCCTCCGGCACCTGGGCCGCCCAGTTGGCGTAGGTCTGAGGCTTGGGGAGATGGTAAAAGGAGTAGTTGACCTCGGTCGTGCCGAACTCGCCCGCGTAAAAGGCGAGATAGCGCCGGCTCGGCAGGTCCTCCGGATAGAAGGTGCCCCGCCAGCCCGGATAGTTCCAGCCTGAGGTCCCGACGAACGCCCGTGCCATGGGTTGATCCCCCCATGCGGGAGCCGGTGCACCGGCCCGCCTGCCTCGTCACGGCGCGTCAGGGTGAGCCGCCCCGGGGACCCATTCGCACCAGGATGCCCTCGTCGGGCCCGAGCCGCACGCGGGCCGAATCGAACGGCCCCCACCGGACCCCGGGATCCGTCGAGAGCAGCAGCTCGCCCTCCCCGCGCAGCGAGGGCAGCGCGAAGGTCTGGCCCCGGTCGGTGAAGTTGACCGCGACGAGCACGCGCTCGGATGCCGCCTCTCTGAGATAGACGAGGCAGTCATCGGGCGCCTCGGGGACCTCCCGGTAGGCGCCGAGGCGCAAGGCCGGCGAGGCCCTCCGCAGCCGGATCAGCCGCCGGTAGAGGGCGAGCAGGGAAGCCGGGTCCGCGGACTCCGCCGCCACATTCACCCGCGCAAAGTCGGGCGAGACGGGAAGCCACGGCGTTCCCGTCGTAAAGCCCGCGTGGGGCGACGCATCCCACTGCATGGGCGTCCGCGCGGGATCGCGTCCTCGCCGGAAGGGCCAGTAGCGGCGGGTGAAGGGGTCGCGAAGCTGGCTCCGGGTCAGGCGGACGTCGCCCATGCCGATTTCCTCCCCGTAGTAGAGGAACGGCGTGCCGCGCAGCGTGAGCAACAGGAGCGCCGCGGCGCGGGCGCGGCGCGCGGCGCCCGCCGTATCCGCGCCGCGGCCGTAGCGCGTGCGGTGGCGCGACTGGTCGTGGTTGCTCAGCACCTGGGTGGGCCAGGCTCCAGGCGGCACCGCCCGATCCCACTCGCGGATGACCTGCCGGAACCGATCGGCGCGCCAAGGGGACTTGAGCAGCCGGAAATTGAATGCCAGGTGCAGCTCATCGCTCCCGTCCCCGTAGAAGACGGCCGGGCCGCCCGGCGTATCCGCGGACGCCTCGCCGATCAGCACGGCTTCCGGGTATTCCCGCAGCGCCAGCCGGAGCTCACGCAGCACCTCGTGCGTGTCCGGCTGGTCCCGGTCGTAGCGATGCACCTGCCGCGTGTAGGCGCGCAACCCAAGCCGCCGGGGATTGTCTGGCCAGCTCGTGTCCTTCCCGATCCAGTTGATCGCGTCGAGCCGGAAGCCGTCCACCCCCCGCTCGAGCCAGAACCGCACGACCGCGAGCATGGCCTCGCGCACCGCGGGGTGGCGCCAGTTCAGATCTGGCTGCTCCTTCAAGAAGGAATGCAGGTAATACTGCCCGGTCCGCGCGTCCCACTCCCAGGCCGGGCCGCCGAAGACCGATTGCCAGTTGCTCGGCCTAGTCCGCCACCACCCACCGAGGCGCCGGCGAGGCTCCGCCCAATAGTACCAGTCTCGTTTCGGGGCGGCGCGGGAGGCGCGCGCCTCCCGAAACCAGGGGTGTTGATCGGAGGTATGGTTCAACACGAGATCGAGGATCACGCGGATGCCGCGCCGATGGGCAGCCTCAACCAGCCGATCGAAGTCCTTCAGGCTGCCGAAGCGGGGATCCACGTCGCAGTACTCGGCCACATCGTAGCCAAAGTCCTTCATCGGCGAGGGGAAGATGGGCGACAGCCAGACGGCGTCCACGCCGAGACTGTCCGGCTCGCCGTTCAGGTAGCCCAGCCGAGCCACGATCCCGGGGAGGTCGCCGATGCCGTCCCCGTCGGAATCCTGGAAGCTCCACGGGTAGATCTGGTAGATCACCGCACCCTGCCACCAGGGTAACTCCTGCGTCATGCGCCTGCCCACACCTCCGCGAGCCCGTCACGCGGCCCTGCAAGAAACCGCCCTTCGGCTTCGTCCTGCCGCAACCCCGTGGTAGAAAGGAAGGAGGGCTGGCTGGATGCCTGCACCCCGATGGACACGCTGACCGTCCCGGACACGCTTCCCTACCTGTTGGCCATCCTGGGCCTGCTCCTGCTCTGGCAGCTTCACGAGATCCAGGTTCGGGCCGGACGCATCAAGGCGGTGGACATCCTCCGCCGCGACGGCGTTCGCCTGCTCATTCATCTGACGCCAGACGACGGCGCCGCCTGCGACGCCTGTCGGGCTGCGAGCGGCACCGCGTTCCTGCCCGTCTTGTTCGCCCGCAAGCCCTTCACGCCGATCGAGGGCCGCTGCGCGAACCCGGCCGGCTGCCGCTGCGTGACGATTGGGCTCGCCGGGACCTGGCCGGAGGCCGAGCGTCTGGTGGCCCAGCTTCGCCTGACGCAGGGGCGTCTCAGGCTGTCCGCGGAGCAGCTCGACCGGTTGCTCGAGGGCACGCAGGCGCGGCGAAGCGGCACCGTGGCGGACCAGGTCTCCCTCTGCGTCCTCGGGGCGCTCCGTGCCGAGGGCCGAGACCCGCAGTTGGCGATCACGCAGTATCGGTTCGCGATCGAGCATGCGCAGCAGGATCGGGATCGCCCCCTGGCTCTGGCCTGCTACCCACGGCTGGCCGATCTGCTGGAGCGGACCGGGCGGTACCAGGAGGCGCTGGGCCTCGTGGACCGATTCCTCAGGACCCACGCGCAGGGCTCACGAAAGGCGCCGGCCCCGACGGAGGCCCAACTGGCTCTCATGTCCCTCCGCAAGACCCGCCTGATGACCGCGCTGCGGCAATCGCAGCCACCGCCCGCCCGCCCTGCCTGACCTCGCCTGGCCCAGCCAGTCACAGCGGCGGGCTCAGCGCGCCGAGGGGCGCGCGCGCCCGCGCGGTCAGGTTGATCCGGCCGTGCTCCACATCCCGCAGAGCTTGCTCGTACCGCTGGAGCGTCCCCAGATCGGACCAGTAGCCTTCCATACGGTAGCCCGCGACGAGCTCACCCATCCGGATCGCCCCGACGTACGCGTCAATGATCGAGGACTCGCGGCCGGCCGGCACGTCGCGCAGCAGCCGCGGGTGGATCACGTGGACGCCGGCGAACATGAGCCGCTCCGTCTGACCGGGGGCAGCCAGCCCCCGGCCGTTGATCCGGACCACCCGCTGCCCGGCCGCCACTTCCACGACCCCCCATTGCTCCGCGTCGCGGTCGTGGCGCAGCACCATCGTGGCGAGCGCCCCTCGTTCCTCGTGCAGCCGCGCGACCGTGCCGAGATCCACCTCGAGGAGGGTGTCGGCGTTCACGACCAGGAACGGCTCCCCGCCAAAGAAGGCTTCTACTTGCTTGATCCCGCCGCCCGTGCCTAGCAACACCGGCTCGCGCGAGTATTCGATATGGAGGCCGAGCTGCCCCCCATCGCCCAGTTCCTTCTCGATCAGATGGCCCAGGTGATGGAGATTGATGACCACCTCGCGGATGCCGTGCTGGCGGAGCAGGAGCAGGGTCCAGACGATCAGCGGCCGGCCGGCGATCGGCAGGAGCGGCTTGGGGAGGCTGTCGGTCAGCGGGCGCAGGCGCGTGCCCAGCCCTGCCGCGAGGAGCATCGCCTTCATGCGTGGCACTCAGCGCCCGGCGAAGAGCCAGTCGCCCCCAGACCCGGCTTGCCGCTGGCCATTCGCTGTTCGCTACTCCAATTCCGGCACATAGGGGCTCAGGTGCTTGCGCAGCGCGGCCAGCTCCGGGTACTTGGCGAGGTTGCGGCGGACGTAGCCCAGCACGCGGGGCACGTCGGCGAGGAACTTGGGGTTGCCCTTCACCCGGTCAATATAGACAAACCGGCCCGCGGCCTTCAGGTTCCGCTGGATGCTCGTCAGGTCGTGGAGCGTCCGGAAGCCTGCCCGGTCGGAGACCGGCCGTCCCGCCGCGGCCATCCGGTCCAGGTAGTAGGCGAGCAGCTCCTCGATCAGCGCCTCGTCGAGCGCGATGTAGGCGTCCCGGAGCAGCGAGGCCAGGTCGTAGGTGGCTGGCCCCATCAGCGCGTCCTGAAAGTCCAGCACCCCCAGCCGGCCGGATTCGTCCCTGTCCGTGCGGGGACCGGCATCGCACACCATCAGGTTGCGCGAGTGGTAGTCGCGGTGCGTGAACACCCGGGGCGCCGCCGCGAGCCGTTCGGCGATCCGCCGAAACTCGGCCCGGATCGCCTGCGCGTCCTCCGCAGGTATCGGCGCCTGACGCCGGGCGAGCACCCCGTACTCGAGGAAATGCTCGAACTCCCACATCAGCAGGGGCACGTCGAAGGCGCGGTGAAAGGCCAGGCACCCGCCGTCCCGCCGGTCGGACGCCTGCACCTGGATCCGGACGAGCCCGTCAATCGCCCGCCGATACAACCCCGCGACGCGTTCGGCCGGCGCCCCCTCGCAGGCCTGAACGAGCAGAAGGTCGCCGAAGTCCTCCAGGTACAGCAGCCCGGCCTCCTGGTCGTAGTGGTAGAGCGCCGGCACGGCGACGCCAGCCTTGGCCAGGTGCCGCTGGATATTGATGAACGGCAGCTCCGTGATCGGCACCGTAGTCCCACTGAGCGCCTCCTCGGACTGTTTGAAGGCCTCGGGCTCGGCAAGCTGCATGAGGATCACGGAGGCCGGCGGGCCGCCAGCGAGCGCGAGGCGGAAATAGCGGCGGTTGGAGGCGTCCCCGGCCAGGGGCGCCATCGCGATCAGCTCGGCGAGGAACGGCAACCTGGTGCGCACGGTCTCGGCGACCCGGACACGGTCGGGTGGCGCCAGGTCCTGTTTCGGCGGCGAGGGCTGAATCATGGCCATCCCGCGCGCATTATACTTCGCCACGCGTCATCCGTCATCCATCATCCGTCATCGGTCATCCGTGCCGGAAGAAAGACCCGACCCGCTTCTGCGCGAGCGCTTGTGCAAGCTCGGAGAAACGGGGTATCCTTCGGCTGCGATGCTCCAGATGCTCGCCAGCCTGTTGAAGGTCCTCAATTCCGAGACGGAGCCCGGGCAGATCAGCCTCGCCTTCTGCTTCGCGATGATCGCCGGCTTCACGCCGTTCTGGAGCCTGCACAACCTCCTAGTCCTGTTCCTCGTCCTCGTCATCCGGGTGAATCTCTCGGCCTTCCTGTTGGGCCTCGGGGTCTTCTCCGGGCTGGCCGTCGCGCTGGACCCGCTCTTTCATCGGATCGGGCTCGCCGTGCTGACCGCTCCGTGGCTCGAGGGGCTCTGGACCGCCCTCTACAACTCGACGCTCTGGCGGCTGGAGCGGTTCAACAACTCCATCGTGATGGGCAGCCTGGTCGTCTCGCTCGCGCTCTGCGCGCCGCTCTACGCGGCCCTGAACTGGGCCGTTCGCCGGTACCGCGAGCGCGTCATGCAGTGGGTCCTCAAGACCCGGATCATGCAGGCGTTCACGGCCAGCCGGTTCTACCAGCTCTACCAGAACGTCTCGGGCTGGGGAGGCGGCCTGTGACGGCGCGCCCCACCAAGCCCGGCGGCCAGCCCCCGCCCCCTTCCGCAGCCTCCCCAAAGAAGCCGCGGCGCAAGGGCTGGATCCGCTGGCCCGGCGTCGTCGTGTTCCTCGTCCTCGTGCTGGGTCTCGGCGGCATCTGGGTCCTGCTGGTGGACGCTGCCATGAAGCGGCTGATCGAGCGGACCGGCACCGCACTCGTCGGCGCGAAGGTGGAGCTGGACGCCGCCGACCTCTCGCTGTTCCCGCTGGGCCTCACGCTGACCCGGCTCCAGGTCACGAACCCCGAGGCGCCGATGACCAACGCCGTGGAGATCGCCCGGATCGCCTTCACGATGGACGGGCTGAACCTGCTCCGCCGCAAGGTCCTCATCGAGGAGCTGGCCGCGGAGCGCATCCGGCTCAACACCCCGCGGACCAGCTCCGGGGCGGTCGCCAAGCCGGTTAAAAAGGCCCCGGACAGTCAGGCGGAGCTCTTGGCCGGCGTGAAGCTCCCGCCGCTCCAACTCCGGGACCCGCGCGACATCCTCAAGCACGAAGCGATCGAGTCGCTCAAGCTCGTCGAGTCCGTCCGCGCCGACGTGGCGGGCGCGAAGGACCGGTGGCAGAAGCAGCTCGCGGCCCTGCCGGACAAGGCTAAATTCGACGGGTACAAGAAGCGCCTCGAGGGCCTGAAGTCGGCGGGGAAGGGCGGCCTCGGAGGCATCCTGGGCGGGGCCAGCGACGCGCTCGCCATCCAGGAGGACCTCAAGCGCGACCTGGAGCAGCTCCAGGCCGTCAAGAAAGAGTTCGAGGGCTCGGTCACCCTGCTCCGGAAGCGGGTGGAGGAGGTGCAGCAGGCGCCGCAGGCGGACTTCCGCCGCCTGCGGGACAAGTACGCGATCTCCCCGCAGGGCCTGGCCAACCTGAGCGCGGCCGTACTCGGGGGCCCGTTGGGCGAGTGGACCCGGACAGGGCTCCGCTGGTACCGGAAGCTCCAGCCGGTCCTGATGCGGAACGCCGAGCGCAAGGCGGAGGTCGAGGTCGTCACGCCCCTGCGCGGCGCGGGCGTAGACGTCCGGTTCAAGGAAGTCGCGCCGCGCCCCGACTTCCTGATCCGCACCGCGCGGGTCTCGCTCGAGATCCCGCAGGGGACGATCAAGGGCGTGGTGCGGAACATCACGCCGGACCAGGACGTGCTCGGCGCGCCGCTGACCCTCGAGCTGGCGGGGGAGCAGCTCCAGGGCCTGCAGGCGGCCAAGCTGACCGGCACGTTCAGCCGGGTCCATCCGACCAGCCCGAAGGACGAGGTGCAGCTCCTCGCCCGGGGCGTGAGCCTCGGCTCGCTGACCCTGGCGGCGGGCACGGACTTGCCCCTGACCCTGCAGCAGGGGTCCGCGGACCTGGATCTCCAGGCGACGGTCGCCGGGCAGGCGCTCGATGCGGGCCTGTCGGCACGGCTCCAGTCCCTCCAGATCGCGAGCGGCGCGAAGGCCGACGCCGGCGCGCTCCAGCAGGCGATCCAGGCAGCCCTCGCCGACGTCCACGGCTTCTCCGTGAAGGCCGGGATTACCGGCACGCTCGACCAGTACGAGGTCCAGCTCTCCTCCGACCTCGACCGCGTCCTGCAGGAGGCCGTGGGCAAGCAGATCCAGGCTCAGCTCGCCAAATTCGAGGCCCAGCTCCAGGCCGCCATCATGGAGCAGGTCGGTGGCCCGCTCGCCGAGCTCCGGGGCAGCCTGGGCGGACTCGACGGGATCGCCGCCGAGCTGGCCGGCCGGCTCAACCTCGGCAAGAACCTCCTCCATCTCGCCAAGCCTGGCGGCGGCGGTGCGCCGGGCGGCTTCGCGCTGCCGTTCTGAGCCGATCCGGCTCCGCCAGACCCGCTGGAACCGGAGGCTTGGCACTGAACATGACGGGAGCAGGCAGGATGCAGTACGTTCACCTGGGCCGCTCGGGTTTGCAGGTCAGCCGGCTCTGTCTCGGCACGATGAACTTCGGCCCTTACACGGGCGAGCCGGAGAGCTTCGCGATCATGGACTGGGCGCTCGAGCTCGGGATCAACTTCTTCGACACCGCAGACGTCTACGGCGGCCGGCGCGGCGAGGGGCTCACCGAGCAGCTCCTCGGGCGCTGGTTCGCGCAGGGTGGCGGCCGCCGGGAGAAGGTCGTGCTGGCCACCAAGGTGTACGGCCGCATGGGCGACTGGCCGAACGAATCCAAGCTCTCGGCCCTCCACATCACGCGCGCCTGCGAGGCGAGCCTGCGCCGCCTGCGGACCGAGTACCTGGACCTCTACCAGATGCACCACGTGGACCGCGCGACGCCCTGGGACGAGATCTGGCAGGCGATGGAACGACTCTCCCGGGACGGGAAGATCCTCTACGTGGGGAGCAGCAACTTCGCCGGCTGGCACCTCGCGCAGGCCCAGGAGGCGGCCCGGCAGCGTCACTTCCTCGGCCTGGTCTCCGAGCAGAGCCTGTACAACCTTACCGAACGGACGGTCGAGCTCGAGGTGATTCCCGCCTGCCAGGCCTACGGCATCGGGCTGATCCCCTGGAGCCCGCTGGCCCGCGGGCTGCTCGCCGGCGGCGCGACGCCTCCCTCCCAGGGCCGCCGGGCCTCGGAGGAGGTGCAGCGGGAAGCGCAGGAGCGCCACGCGCAGCTTGCGGCCTACGAGCAGCTCTGCCGCAAGCTCGGCGAGCAGCCAGCCGATGTGGCGCTGGCCTGGCTGCTCCACCAACCGGCCGTGACTGCCCCGATCATCGGCCCCCGGACCGTGGAGCAGCTCGACCAATCCCTCCGGGCGCTAGCGATCAGCCTCGCCAAGGACACCCTGGCCGAGCTGGACCGGATCTTTCCCGGTCCCGGCGGCCCAGCCCCGGAAGCCTACGCCTGGTAGCGTCGCGCCCCCACTCCTTCAGGGATTCCTACTCAAGGTTTTCCGGTAACATTCCGACTCTGTTGCGAGGCTCTGTGCTCCGTCCTCGCCCTTGATCGAGGCCGGTTTCCCTGGATGCACCACAGGAACGGGTCCTCCGCCCGAGGAGGCCCTATTGCCCTTGGAGGCTCGCCATGGCCACCATCGCCGACCTGTGCCAGAACGCCAACGTCCCCATGTTGCTCGCGGACCATCGCGGGATCGTTGTCGGCATCAACGACTCCTTCACGAGCGCCTTCGGGTGGACCGCCGACAACCTCGTCGGCCGGCCGCTCACCACGATCATTCCGCGCGCCATGCACGACGCCCATAACCTGGGCTTCTCCCGCTTTTTGGCCACCGGCCAGCCCAAATTGCTCAACCAGCCGCTCGAGCTGAAGCTGGTCGCCCGGGACAGGCGGGAGCTCGCCGTCGAGCTGCTGATCACCGCGGACCAGCAGGACGGCCAGTGGGTCTTTGCCGCGTCGCTCCGGCCGCTCGCGGCGCGGGCGTGACCGAGAGACCGGGCATGGGCGCTGATACGCACGGGCTCATCACTTCGCTCCGGGCGACGCTGGGCAAGATGGAGGTGACGCTGGACGCCATCGCGGAAGCCATCGTCTGGACCGACGGTGACGGGGTCGTCCAATGGTGCAACGCGACCTGCGACCGCCTCGTCGGCCGGCCGCACCTCAAGGTCTTGGGCGCCAAGCTGACCACGCTCCTGCCGCTGGAGCGGCACGGGATCGTGCTCCCCCCGGAAGACCATCCGGTGACCCGCATCCTGGCCGGCGACTGCGAGGGCCGCGACACCTACGAGTTCCGGCAGGGAGACGCACGACTGGCGCTGGAAATCGCCGGCGCCTGCACCCGCTTCCGCGACGACGAGAAGACCGCCATTCTGGCCATCCGCGACGTCACCGAGCGTCAAGCGGCGCAGGCGCGCCTGGACGAGCTGGCGCACTTCGATCCGCTCACGGAGCTGCCCAACCGCCGGCTCTTCATGAGCCTGCTCACCCACACCCTGGCGCGGGCCCGCCGGACGGATCGGCTCCTGGCCCTGCTGTTCATTGACCTCGATCACTTCAAATTGATCAACGACACGCTGGGGCACGGCACGGGCGACCTGCTGCTGCAAGCCGTGCCGCAGCGGTTGCGGGATTGCCTGCGGGCCAACGACGTGCTGGCCCGGCTGGGCGGCGACGAGTTTACCCTGATCCTGGAGGATCTCCAGGGTCCCGACGACGCGGCCTGCATTGCCCGCCGAATCCAGGAGCGCCTGGAACCGGCCTTCATGATCGGGGGCCATGAGGTCTTCGTCACCTGCAGCATCGGCATCGCCCTATATCCGACCGATGCCGCCGACGGAGACGGCCTCCTCCAGTGCGCCGACACCGCCATGTACGTCGCGAAACGCCAGCGTGGCGCGGTCCGGTTCTACTCGGCAGAGATGCACCGGGCGACCACAGAGCGCCTGGCGATCGAAACGGGGCTCCGGACGGCCCTCCAGCGCAACGAATTCCTGCTGCATTACCAGCCGCTGGTGGAGGCGGCCAGCCGGACCATCGTCGGGATGGAAGCGTTGATCCGCTGGCAGCATCCCGACCAGGGATTGCTCTTGCCGAGCGAGTTCATCGCGATTGCGGAAGACACGCAGTTGATCGTCCCGATCGGCGAGTGGGTGCTCCGCACCGCGTGCAGGCAAGCCGAGGCTTGGCATGCCCTGGGCTTTCCCCTGCTGCGCGTCGCCGTCAACGTCTCCCTGCGCCAACTCGAGCAAGCCGACTTTCCGAAGACCGTCGCGCGGATCCTCAAGGACACCGGCCTGCCGGCGCGCAATCTGGAGTTGGAGCTGACGGAGCGCCTCCTCATCGAGGATCGGGGCAGCGTCATGGCCACGCTCCGGGCCCTGAGCGAGATGGGCATTCACCTGGCCATTGACGATTTCGGGACCGAGTACTCGGCCCTGGGGTACCTCAAGCGCCTCCCGATCCACAGCTTGAAAATCGACCGATCCTTCATCCGGGAGATCCCAGCCGACGGGGACGATGCCTCCATCGTGAAGGCGCTCGTCGCCATGGCGCACTGCCTGAACCTGAAAGTGATCGCCGAAGGGGTGGAAACGGAGGCGCAGGCCGCGTTTCTCGAAGCCGCCCGCTGCCACGAGCTGCAGGGGTACCACTTCAGCCAGCCGGTGCCGCCCGACGACTTCGCCAAGTTGATGGCCCGATCACGGCGGCGCGCCGGCGGGGTCCTCGCCGCCCCCGTTCCGGCATGAAGGGCCTGGCCTGTGGGATGGATTCGGCCAGGGCCTCGATGTCCTGATCGCTGCGCCACTGGGGTCGGTCCTTCGAGCAATGGCCGGTCCCTGTCTCGAATTGCTGCAAGAACCGGATCAGCTCGATAGGCCCGCGTTCCCGGGCCAAGGCGGCGCGGCCGGCGGCGGTGAGGGGACCTCGGATTCAAGATTCACAGGGAGACAGGGCTACAGCCCAGAGGGTTACCTCGGAACGTCCTGGGCACAGCGGAACCCGATCTTGACGTCCCGGTTCGGCGGTCGGACCCCGTCCCGGGCCGCATATTCCCATTCGGCCTCGGTCGGCAGCCGCTTCCCCGCCCAGCGGCAGTAGGCCTCCGCGTCGTGCCAGGAGACGGAGACGACCGGATGCTCCCGCCAGTTCGAGACGAACACCGTCTGGCCCCCCCTCCGGCTGCCGCCAGGAGGCCCCGCGGACTTCCTGCCAACCCTTGCCCCCGACGAACGCGACGGCCGTGCTCTCCCGTTCCGCCGTCGTCTGGTAGCCCGTCGCGCTCACAAACCGCTCGAACAGGCGATTCGTCACCTCGTAGACGTCCAGGTAGAAGGCATCGAGCGTGACCCGGTGGCGCGGCAGCTCCGCGCTGATAAGGCCCCGGCACTCAGATTCATCTTCATATTTGCCGACGACCCGTTGGCACTCGTCCACCACCCGCTCGACCTCGTCCTCCGTACTCCCCATCCAGAAAGTGCCGGCGGGGATCAGGACCATCGGCGCCCCGTCCCGGCCGGTGATCTCCCGCCCAGCCTGCTGGGGCGCGGCAGAGGCCGGCACCTTGGCTATCTGGATCTCCTGCTGGATCTGCTGCTTGAGCGCCTCCGCCTCGGCGCCGTGGGGGGGTGTCCTCGGGAAAGTCCGCGAGGAACTTCTCCAGCGCGGCGAGACGCCGCGCCGTTGCGAGGCTGCGGTTGCCCGCAAAGGCCCGGACCTTCGCCCACGACTGCTCCCGCTGCTCGGTCCCAGCTTGGCCAAGGTGTCCAGGTGCTCATACACGCTCACGTCCACGTCCTTGCTCGGCGACAGCAGGAGCGTCGGCGCGCTCGGCATGGCCGGAGCGGCTGGCGCCACCCGAGCCACCGGCAGGGCCGCCCGTGCACCCAGCAGCTCCTTGCCCGGTAGCAGGACAGGCGTCTGCTCGCGGTTCAGCTCCTCCACGGCCGTCTCCGCCACCTGCTTGCGGACATAGGGATACAACTCCCGCACCGTCACCACCCCGTCGTGGTCCTGATCGGCCGCGCCCTGGAGCCCTGTCAGCAGCGCGTAGGTGAAGAGCCCGTGCCTCGCCTTGTCGTAGTCCGAGCTGATCTGGTCCCCGGTGGACGCCGCCAGCACTACCACCTTGCCCGCCGCCAGGAGGGAATGCTCCAAGGAGAGCCCCATCGGCCGAGCGCCGGTGGCCAGCACGGAGCGGCCAGCGGCCCCGGAAAAGCACGAATCTAGAAATACCAGCACGTTGGAGGCGGGCAGCTTGCCAAGCGTCTCTTCCAGCTCCTTGAGGGGATAGAGGCCGTCCGGATAATCGGGCAGACCGTCCCAGGGCACAATGGAGCCGGACTGGATCTGCACATTCGGCGTTCCGTGCCCGGCATAGTACACGTAGACAATCGAAGGGGGTTTGACCCGCCTCTGGAGCCATGGGCCCAGGGCGTACCGCAGGTCACTGAGCGTCGCCTTGGCGTCAGTCAGCAACCGGATGTGCGACTTCGGAATCCCCGTCTGGGTCTCCAGGAGCTTCGCCATCGCTTCGGCGTCCTTGACCGCGTAGGCCACCTTGGGAATGACCTCTTCCCGGTACTGGCTGATCCCGATCACGACGGCGTAGGCGTCGGGCTGGCTGAAGTCGGCGGCAGCCGGCGGGAAGGCGAGCACAGCGGTCACACCGCCCAGCAGCAGTCCGCTGAGGAGAGCCTGACGCATGGCGCCCCTCCTTCCGATGACGAGAAGGCCCCGGACATCTCTATGGTAGGCAATCCAAGGGCAGTGAAGGCAAGAGTCTCCCCATACGCCGAACGGCGTACGAGGAAGGCTCTCGCGCTCGAACCAATTGCGAGACTACGTCTTCGCCGTGACGCCCCGATCGGCGGTGGAGAGGGCCTCGATTGGCGCTTGCCCGTCTTCGAGGCCAGCCGGTATCTGCTCGCCTTCGATGGCCCGCCTGCCGCGCTGCGGCGCAGACAGGCGCGGCGCGGCTGCTAGTGGAACTCTGGCGTTGGAACCGATGTGGAGCCCGTTGACGAACGCCCGGCCAACGGATAGAGTAGTGACGTCACTACCTGCAGAGGAGGCTGGCGCCATGCGCATGGGGTTGCGCGAAGCGAATCAGCACTTTTCCAAGGCGGTCAAGCTCGTGAAAGCCGGCGAAGAGGTCGTGCTGACGGAACGCGGTAAACCGATCGCGGTGATCAAGCCGTTGCACGGGGACGCCAGGGGTGAAGTGCTGATGCGGCACCTCGAAGCGAGCGGGGTTCTGCGCCCCGCGTCCAAGCCGTCACCGCTGCCGCCCTGGACCCCGCGCCCACTGCGGGGAAAGCCGTTGTCCCGGACGCTGCGCGAAGAGCGCGACGCATCGTAATGCGGCCGGCCTGGGCTTATTTCGATACCAGCGCGCTGCTCAAGCGCTATGTCCGGGCGGACACCTCGGCGCAGGCCCGGGCCCTTCTTCGACGGCATCGGTTGTTGTCCTCGGCCGTTTTTCCGGTCGAGCTGATGTCGGCGCTGAGCCGTCGCCATCGAGCCGGCCACCTGACCGACCGGCATTTCCAGGCGATCATCGCTCGCCTCCGACAGGATCGCGCCTATTGGGAATTGGTGGAAGTAAGCCCCCAGGTTCTTGCGCAGGCTGAGGACTTGGTGCGCACCCTGGACCTTCGCACCCTGGACGCGATCCATGTCGCATCGGTGATGACGGTTCAGGTCGCCTCCGGCATCCGCATCCCGTTGGTCACGGCAGACGCACAGCAGCGGAAGGCGGCCGAGCTGGTGCGGCTCTCGATCTTGTGGGTCGGTTAAGGTGGCATGGCTCTCGCCGGCGCTCGACCGGGAGGTAGCCGTGATCCGGCCTGCGTGTTGGAAGGGATCGAGGGAGCGAAGCCGACGGGCTCCCCGCCAACGAGGAGGCGCCGAAGCGAGAGCGCGAGAAGCTCCAGCGCCTGATCGGCCAGCAGGCCATGGCGATTGAGGTGTTTAAAGTCGCATCGGCTTTGGCCCGCTTCTGGAACCAGGGCCCCAGCCCAGACCGCAGGTCACTGAGCGTGGCCTTGGCGTCGGTGAGCAGCTTGCCATGCGACTTCCCGATCCCGATCCACGACGGCGGAGGCGTCCGGCTGAGCGAAGGCGGCGGCCGCTCCCGGTTGAAGGAGCGGACGCCCTGTGCAATACTGCGGCGCTCCCGCGCAAGAGCAACCAAGCGAAAGGCGAGGGATGAAAACGGTCCGGCTCTGCTTTCTCTGGCACATGCACCAGCCCCTGTACGTGGACCGAGCGACGGGCGCCGCCGCGATGCCCTGGGTCCGTCTGCACGCGATCAAGGCCTATTTCGACATGGCCTTCCTCCTCGAGCGCGTTCCCGCGGTCAAGGCCACGTTCAACTTCACGCCGTCGCTGCTCCTGCAGCTCCGGGACCTGGCAGCAGGCACGAGCGGCGACCTCTTCCTGGAGCATGCCGCGCGCCCGGCCGCGGACCTGACGCTGACCGAGCGCGCGTTCATCCTGCGCCACTTCTTCGCCGCGAACTGGGACACGATGGTCCGCCCCTGGCCGCGCTACCACGATCTCCTGCTCAAGCGGGGTACCGACATCCGGAAGCTCGACTTCGAGCGGGCGGCGCGCCAGTTCTCGACGCAGGAGCTGCTCGATCTCCAGGTCTGGCACAACCTCGCGTGGTTCGGGTTCGGCGCCGTCGCGCGGCACCCGCGGCTCGCCGAGCTGCGCCTGCAGGACCGGGGGTTCACCGAGGCGGACAAGCGGGAGGTGCTCGAACTTCAACGGCGGGTCATCGGCGAGATCATCCCCCTGTACCGGCGCCTGGACGCCGTTCTACCATCCGATCCTCCCACTGCTCCTTGACTCGGCATTGGCCCGCCGAGCGCGGCCGGAGACCGCCCTGCCGCGGCGCTTCCGGACGCCAGAGGACGCGGAGGCGCAGCTCCAGCGGGCCGTCGCGTTTCACCATGAGGTGTTCGGGCGCCCGCCGGCCGGGCTCTGGCCCTCCGAAGGCGCCGTCTGTCCCGAGCTGGTTCCGATGGTGCGCCGCGCGGGCCTGCGCTGGCTGGCCACCGACGAGGGCGTGCTGGCGCGCTCGCTCGAGGCGGCGCACCGCCCGTGGCGTCGCGCGGACGCGTTGTACCAGCCCTATACGGTTGGGGAGCCGGGTGAAGAGGTCGCCATCCTGTTCCGCGACCGCGAGCTGTCCGACGCCTTCGGCTTCGTCTACGCCAAAACTCCGCCGGCCGCAGCGGTCGAGGACGTGCTCCGCCGGGTGGAGGCCGCGGGGCGGCAGGCACCCGGGGACCAGGCGCTCGTCGCCGTCATCCTCGACGGCGAGAACCCGTGGGAGCACTATCCCGGCGGGGGCGAGCCCTTCCTGACGGACCTCTACCGACGTCTGACCGAGCCGCCGCAGCAGATCCTTCACGGCGCGGTGCTGCAGACCGAGACGGTCAGCCGGGCCCTGGACCATCACCCCCCGGCGACGCGCCTGGAGCGGCTCCACTCGGGCTCCTGGATCAACGCCGATTTCGGCATCTGGATCGGCCACCCCGAGGACAACCGCGGCTGGGACTATCTCCGCGAGACGCGCGCCCGGCTGGCCGAGGCGAGCCCCGGCTTGGCGCCCGAGCAGGCCCGGCACGCCTGGGAGGAGATCTACGCGGCCGAGGGCAGCGACTGGTTCTGGTGGTACGGGGACGAGTTCCACTCCGACTACAAGGCCGAATTTGACCGTCTGTTCCGGACGCATCTCCGGAACGTCTTCCTGCGGGCTGGGCTTCCCGTCCCAGAGTTCCTCAGCGAGCCGGTGCTCGGCGCGCGGGAGCCGGACGCGATTCGCTGGCCCGTCAGCCTGCTGCGCCCGGTGATAGACGGCCTGGTCACGGATTTCTTCGAGTGGCGCGGCGCCGGGCACATCGATCCTGCCGCGCCGCTGGGCGCCATGTGGCGCGGGCAACCGCGCTTCGCCGCGATCCTGTTCGGGTTCGATCTCGAGACCCTGTTCCTCCGCCTCGATCCAGCCACCGACCAGGCAGCCGGACCGGCCGCCGTGGACCTTCAGATCGCCACCGAGACAGCCCGCCATAAGCTGGCCTTCCCGCTCGGCCCGCCCGGGCCGGACGCGTGCACCCTCTGGTCGGCCGCACCCGGCGGCGCCTGGGTCGAGGCCGGCCGGATCGACACGATCCGCCGGCAACGGGTCATCGAGCTGGCGGTACCGTTCAAGGTCCTGGGCCTCTCGGCAGGCCAGGAGCTTAGGCTCAGCCTGCTCGTCACGCAGGAGGGGCTGGAAGTGGAACGGCACCCGTGCCACCACCCCCTTCGCCTCCGAGTGCCCGACCGGAACTTCGAGTCCATCATGTGGAGGGTCTGACGGCATGCCCGAGTTGCGCCGCGACCCAGTGGTCGGCCGGTGGGTGATCATCTCCGCCCAGCGGCCAGGCGATTTCACTCGTCACCAGCTTGCGGGGCCCGCCGCGGGCGGCCAGTGCCCCTTCTGCCCGGGCCAGGAGTCGCTGACCCCGCCAGAGATCCTCGCCTACCGCCCGCCCGGAAGCCCGGCCAACCAGCCGGGGTGGCACGTGCGCGTCGTCCCCAACCAGTTTCCGGCGCTCCAGATCGAGGGCGAGCTGGGCCGGGAGGGCGTCGGGCTCTACGACCGCATGAACGGGATCGGCGCGCACGAGGTCATCATCGAGACCCCCGAGCACAAGGCCAGCCTGGCCGACCTCCCAGCCAAGCAGATCGAGGATGTGCTCTGGGCCTACCGCGACCGCATCGTGGACCTCAAGCGGGATCTGCGCCTCCGATACATCCTCGTCTTTAAGAACCACGGCGCGGCCGCCGGCGCGACGCTGGAGCATCCGCACTCGCAGCTCATTGCGCTGCCGATCGTCCCGACCAGTGTCACGGACGAAATCGAAGGCTGCCGCGCGCACTACCAACAGAAGGAGCGCTGCATCTACTGCGACATCATCCGGCAGGAGCAGGCCGACGGCTCCCGTCTCGTCGCCGAGAATCCGGAGTTCCTCTGCGTGACCCCCTTCGCGCCGCGCTTCCCGTTCGAGACCTGGATCCTCCCCAAGCGGCACGCCGCCTACTTCGAAGAGAGCCAGAAGACCCAGTTCGAGTTGCTCGCCCGCATGCTCTCGGAGGCGCTCCGGCGGCAGGACCGGGTGCTCGCCCGCCCAGCGTACAATTTCATCCTGCACAGCTCGCCGCTGCACGAGAAGACCGGCGACTTCTACCACTGGCACATCGAGCTGATCCCGAAGCTCACGCAGGTGGCCGGCTTCGAGTGGGGGACCGGTTTTTACATCAACCCGGTCGCCCCGGAGGAGGCGGCGACGTTCCTGCGGGACGCGGAGATCTAAGAACCGCCCCTTGCCCCGCGCCGGCGCTCAGCGTATCATCGCCCTATGAAGGTGCGCCTCAGCCATCCGGACCGGGACGTCGAGGTCAAGGGGCCCAAGCGCGCGGGCGAGCTGCTGCGCGAGCTGAACCTGATTCCCGAGGCGCACCTCGTCATCCGGGGCGACGATCTCGTAACCGAGGACGAGTGGCTGCGGGACGACGACCGGGTCGAGGTGCGGCCGGTGATCTCGGGCGGCTGCGCCACGGGCACGGGGTTCGCGGCAAGGGGCAGGGGGGAACGCGCCCGACTGGAAAAGCGATGAAGTGCATCAAGTGCAAGACGAAGGCGATGATCGGGCTACCGCGCCACAATGCGGCGTTCTGCCAGCCCTGCTTCAACGGGTTCGTCCACGAGCAGGTCGCGCGCGCGATCAAGAGCGAGCGGATGTTCGGGCGGAACGACCGCATCCTGGTCGCGGTCTCTGGCGGGAAGGACAGCCTCGCCCTGTGGGACATCCTGCTGAAGCTGGGCTACCGCGCCGACGCGCTGTACGTGGACCTCGGCATCCCCGGCTATTCGGCCAAGTCCCGCGAGAAGGTGGAGCGGTTCGCCGAGACCACGGCCAGAGCCCACGGGGCACAGCTCCTGATCCACCAGGTGAAGGAAGAAGAGGGGGCAGGCATCCGGGAGTTGGCAGACCTGGTCCATCGCCCCACCTGCTCCACCTGCGGCACGATCAAGCGGTACCAGTTCAACCGGGCGGCGGTGGCCCACAGCTACGACGTCATGGCGACGGGCCACAACCTCGACGACGAGGCGGCCCGCCTGCTCGGGAACCTCCTGCACTGGCAGGAGGAGTATCTGGAGAAGCAAGGCCCCGCGCTGCCGGCCTCCGTGGAGGGCTTCGCGAAGAAGGTCAAGCCGCTCTACCGGCTGACCGAGCGCGAGATCGCCGCCTACGCCGTCCTGAACCGCCTGGATTACATCGTCGAGGAATGCCCCATGGCCAAGGGCTCCAAGATGCTCCTGTACAAGGACGTCCTCAACCGCCTGGAGATGGAGTCGCCCGGCACCAAGCAGACCTTCTACTGGGGCTTCCTCGAGCGGCAGGCCCGGGCCCTGCAACAGGCCTCAGGGCAGGCGCAGACCACTGAGGCCTCGATGGCCGAGAAGGACCGAGCCGCGCTCCGCCCCTGCGCCACCTGCGGGCAGCCCACGACCGGCGAGACCTGCACCTACTGCAAGATGATGGCGCGCGCGAAAGCCGGCGCGACCGGCTAGCGCCCCGCTCCCCCTTGCACCGGGCTGAACACTCCGCTGCGCGGCTGGTCGCGCCACTCACCCACTCGCCGGCCCCTCGACCAACCTGACGAAGGGGACCACGGGCAGCGGCCTCGCGCTCGTGTGACACTGCAGCCTTCCCCGGCTTCCCGCGCGGGCGCCGGATCATCTTCAGCAACCTGCCGTCCCGCGGCGCTGTGGAGAACGTGATGCGTATCCGGCAGGGGTAAGCGCAGCTCGCCCTGGCCGAAGAGGGCATCGAGCTGCAGAAGCAGAGCGGAGCCGCCGGCACGGGCGGCCCAGGCACGCTCGAGCCGAGCGAGATCCGGACCCTCGCCAAGCAGCCGTCCGGCAAGGCCTTTATCGGCGCGGAGGGCAGCGGGACGCGGAAGGTGGCGAGCCTCGTGCTCGATCACTACGGGTTTTCCACGGATCTCGACGGGCGGCCCGACGGGCCGGTGGACCTTGCGATCGTCGGCCACGACTGGAGCTTCGGCCTGGCCAAAGAGGCGCTGGAAGCCAACGAGATCCAGATCGCCATCTTTCTCACCGCCTACAGCACGGAAGCGGTCAAGGACCTGGCCGGCAAGGGCCGGTTTGCCCTGCTGGAAGTGGACCGTGCCGAGGGCATCCACCGGTCGCATCCGTTCCTGGACGTGACCAGCATTCCCACAGCGAGCTATCCCACCCCCGCCAAGTTCCCGCCCAAGGAAACGAAGCCCCTCGCCGTGGACGAGGTACTGATTGGCAGCAGCACGCTGAGCGATCAGGAGGCCTACCGGATCGTCGAGGCCGTCTTTCAGTCGCTGGTCCGACAACTGGAGCTCGCGCGCACCAAGGACGCTGTCCTCGCCGTCGAGGGCGAGGCCTCCCGCCTGTTCGCCAGCAAGAAGATCGACAAGGAAACCTACGAGTCCGTGAAGGAATTCGCGCGGGTCCGCCTGAGCCGGCTCGACGAGAAGGACTAGCCCGCCCCCTCCCGCCCCAGAGATTTTTGCGCAAGCCCGGCGGCTGGTGTAAGGTGGGCGGGGGAGAGCCGACGATGCGCCTACGCCAGACGCTCGCAATGTGGGCGAGCAGCCTGCTCCTGATGCCCGGCGCGGGGCCCGCCGACGCGCCCGCCGGAGCCGCCCCCGCCATCGAGCTCCGGTTCATTTCCTGGAAGCCGGACCATCCGCGGGTCTGGGAGGAGGCGATCGCCCGGTTCGCCGAGGCCCATCCGGCGATCAGGATCGTGCGCGAGATCGCGCCCCACTCCTCGACCGCCTACCACGACCTCCTGACCCAGAAGCTCAAGAACCGCGACGCCGCGGTGGACCTCTTCTTCATGGACGTGGTCTGGGTGCCGGAGTTCGCAGCGGCCGGCTGGGTGCGGCCGCTCGACGACTGGTTTGGGCCCGCCGAGCAGGCGCAGTTCCTGCCCGCCGCCGTCGAGGCCGGCCGGTATCGGGGCCGCCTCTACGGCGTCCCGAGCCGGATTGACGGCGGGCTGCTCTACTATCGTGCCGACCTCCTCGAGCGGTACGGCTTCGCACCGCCGGAGACCTGGGAGGAACTCGTACACCAGGCGCAGACGATCGTAGCCAGCGAGGCCGCGAGGCACCCCGCGCTCCGCGGTTACACTGGCCAGTTCAAGCAATACGAAGGGCTCGTCTGCAACATGCTCGAATTCATCGTCAGCGGCGGCGGGCGGCTGCTCGCCGAGGACGGCCTCCAGACGATGCTGGCCGCACCCGAGGCGCTTGCCGCCGTCCGGTTCGTCCGCGACCGGCTGCTGACTGGGTTGGCCTCCCGGGCCGTGCTGACCTATCAGGAGCCGGAGTCGCTGGCCGCCTTCGTCCGGGGCCACGCGGTCTTCCACCGGAACTGGCCCTACGCCTGGCAGATCGCGAACGATCCAGCCCGCTCCACAGTCGCGGGCCGAGTCGGCGTCGCGCCGCTGCCGCGGTTCGCGGGCGGCCGGCGCGCCGCGGCGCTCGGCGGGTGGCTGTACGGCATCAATGCCGAGTCACGCCACCCGGAGGCGGCCTGGGCCTTCATCCGGTTCCTCGCCAGCCCGGAGATCCAGCGGCTCTTCGCGGTCCAGGCGGGGATCGCACCTTCCCGGGTCGCCCTCTTCGACGAGCCGGAGGTGCGCCGCGCGGCCCCCCAGTGGAAAGCCTTGCGCCCGGCCCTCGAGGCCGCGACGCCGCGGCCGCGCACGCCGCTCTACCCCGCCCTGTCGCACCGGCTCCAACGCTACTTCAGCCGCGCGCTCGCCGTCCGGGACACGGACCTCGCGGGCGAAGCGGCCGCGGCCGACCGGCAGATCGCCCGCCTGCTCGCGCTGACCGGAGGCGAGCCGTGAGACCTGGCGGCGAGACCCGCGCCGGCTGGGTCATGGTGACCCCGGCGCTCATCTGCACGGGGCTGTTCGCCCTCTATCCGGTGGCCGAGTCCTTCGTCCTCAGCCTCCACCGGATCGTGCTGGCGCTGCCGTCGCTCGGCGAGCCCTTCGTGGGGCTGGACCAGTACCGGGCCCTTGCCGCCGATCCCGCGGCGCGGCAGGCCTTCGTGGTGACGTTCGCCTTCGTGCTCAGCTCGACCGCCCTGGAGCTGGCCCTGGGGCTCGGGCTCGCCTTGGTGATCCACGAGCGGTTTCCCGCGCGCGGCTGGGTACGGGCCGCGGCGCTGATCCCCTGGGCGATCCCCACCGTGGTGGCCTCGCAGATGTGGCGCTACATCTTCAACGACCAGTTCGGGCTCGCCAACCTGCTCCTGTTCGGCGAGCGCGTGGCCCAGTATGTGCCCTGGCTGGCCTATCCGGGCTTCGCCTTTCTGGCGATCGTCCTGGCCGACGTGTGGAAGACCTCCGCCTTCGCGGGCCTGCTCATCCTGGCGGGGCTGCAGACCATCCCGGAGAACCTCTACGACGCCGCGCGGCTCGACGGGGCCGGCTGCTGGCGGCGCTTCTGGCACGTCACGCTGCCGCTCCTCCGGCCCGCCTTGCTCCTGGCCCTGCTGTTCCGGACGATGGACGCGTTCCGGGTCTTCGACCTGGTCTTCGTCATGACCCAGGGCGGGCCCGGCGGGGCGACCACGGTGCTCCAGTTCTACGGCTACCAGGCCCTGTTCGCCGAGGGGCGGGTGGGATACGGCGCGGCGGTCTCGGTGACGGTCTTCCTCGCAATCTTCGTCCTGTCGCTCTTCTACATCCGGGCGGTGGGCTCGAGCCTGCTCGCCAAGGAGCCGCGATGACGAGACGACTCCTGCTCGGCCTCGGAATCCTGCTGACCGTGGGCGGCAGCCTGTTCCCGTTCCTGTGGTTCCTCCTGACCTCTTTGAAGACCCAGCGGGAGGTGGAGGCCGTCCCGCCGACCTGGTGGCCCTCCGGCAGCCTGGAGTTCTACCGGTCCGTCCTGGGGTCGTACCATCTCACCGACTACCTCGCCAACAGCCTGATCGTCGCGGGCCTGACGACCGTGTTGGCGCTGGGCATCGGCCTCCCCGCCGCCTACGCGCTGGCGCGGCTCCGCCTGCCGGGGACACGGTGGATCCTCGGCGGATTGCTCAGCCTCTCGATGTTTCCCCAGATCGCGATCGCGGGGCCGGTGTGGCGACTCCTGGAGAGACTTGGCGGCTTGAACACCCGCTGGGGTCTCCTGCTCCCCTACGTCACGCTCACGCTGCCGCTCGTCGTCTGGATCCTTGCGACATTCCTTAAGGAGCTCCCGGTCGAGCTGGAGGAGGCCGCCCGCGTGGACGGTTGCGGCCCCTGGCGGACCCTGCGCTTCATCCTGCTCCCGCTCGCCGCGCCCGGCCTCTTCACCGCGGCGATCCTGACGTTCATCTACGCCTGGAACGAGTTCTTCTTTGCCCTCCTGATCCTCACGCGGCCGGAGCTGCAGACCCTCCCGGTCGGGATCGCGCTGTTCCAGGGCGAGTTCACGATGCCCTGGGGGGAGCTGGCCGCCGCCTCCGTGCTCGCGACGCTCCCGCTGGTGCTGCTCGTCGTGCTGTGCCAGCGCCGGATCGTCGCGGGCCTCTCGGCCGGCGCCGTCAAGGGGTGAGCGATGGCCGAGCTGGAGCTGCGCGGCATCCGGAAGTCCTTCGGCGGCGTCGCCGCCCTGGAGGACGTCTCGCTCCGGGTCGAGGACGGGGAGTTCGCCGTCCTGCTAGGCCCCTCCGGGTGCGGCAAGTCCACGCTGCTCCGCATCGTCGCCGGGCTCGAGCCGCAGACCGCCGGCCAGGTGCTCATCGGCGGTGCCCCGGTGGACGATCGCTCGCCGGGCGACCGGGACATCGCCATGGTGTTCCAGCACTACGCGCTCTACCCGCACTACACGGTCCGCGAGAACCTGGCCTTCGGGCTCCGGATGCGCGGCGAGCCGCGCGCCGTGATCGAGGCGCGGATCGCGGAAGCGGCGGAGCTGCTCGACATCGTTCCCCTGCTGGACCGCCGGCCCGGCGAGCTCTCAGGCGGCCAGCGCCAGCGGGTCGCGATCGGGCGCGCGATCGTCCGGAAGCCCAAGCTGTTCCTGTTCGACGAGCCGCTGTCCAACCTGGACGCCCGGCTGCGCGCCGCGACGCGGGTGGAGCTGAAGCGGCTCCACCGCCGATTGGGTGCGACCATCCTGTACGTCACGCACGACCAGGTGGAGGCGATGACCCTTGGCGACCGCATCATCGTGATGGAGCGCGGGCGGATCCGGCAGGCCGACACCCCCCAGCGCATCTACGACGAGCCGGCCGATCCCTTCGTGGCCGCGTTCATCGGCAGTCCCGGCATGAACCTGCTGGACGGGGTCCTCGAACGGCAGGGCGACACCTGGCTGTTTCGCGCGGGCGCGCTGACGCTCGAGCTGCCGGACCCGCGTGAGCTGCCGGCGCGGCCGACCTGTCCCGCCACGCTCGGGATCAGGCCGGAGGACATCCGGCTCGAGCCCGCAGGCCGCCCGGAGCTGTGCGTGAAGGCGGATCCGGACGTCATGGAGGACCTGGGCGCGGACCGGCTGCTCCACGTCGTCGTCGGCGACCGCCGGCTGGCCGTGCGGCTCGCGCGCGGCGTGTCCGTGGCTCCGGGCGCCCCGCGGACGTTGTATCTCCCGCTCGACCGGCTGCACCTGTTCCTTGCGGACCGCCGCATGCCTTGGGCCTGAGGCGTTCTTCAGCTTGCAAAGCCGCCGCCGAGCCCGTAAGCTGAGACTGTCTCGGAGCTTGTCGAAGCATGGCCACGACCCAGCGTGACTACTACGAGGTCCTCGGCGTCCCCCGGACGGCGAGCCAGGACGAGCTGAAGAAGGCCTTTCGTCGCCTGGCCCGGCAGTACCATCCGGACCTGCACACGGGCGCCCGCAAGAGCCAAATGGAGCAGAAGTTCAAGGAGCTGAACGAAGCCTATGAAGTCCTCAGCGACCCCGAGAAACGCAAGAAGTACGACCAGTGGGGACACCGCTGGCAGGAAGCCGAGGCGTACGAACGGGCGAGGGCGGAGGCGGCCGCGAGCGGCGGCGCCGCGGGCTGGGCCTCGACCTTCGGCTGGGAAGCGGAGCCCGGCGCGACCAGCGGGGAGGGCTTCGAGTTTGCCGATCTCTTCGAACGGTTCTTCTCCGGCCGGACGCGCGCCAGGTCGTCTCGGGGATTCTCGGAGTCCGCTGAGCCGGGCCAGGACCTGGAAACCTCGGTGCGCGTGACGCTCCGCGAGGTGGCAACCGGGACCACCCGCCGCCTGCAGCTTTCCGAGCCGGTCCCCTGCACCGCCTGCGCGGGCACCGGGGGCCAGCGCGGGCATGTCTGCCCAGTCTGCGCCGGCGCCGGCCATCGGACCGACACGCGCACGCTCGACGTGCGCATCCCGCGCGGCGTCGAGGACGGGACGCGGCTTCGGGTTCCCGGCAAGGGCGGGCCGGGCGCGAACGGCGGGCGACGAGGCGATCTCTACCTTCAGATCCAGGTCGAGCCCGACCCGGTCTTCCAGCGACAGGGCCACGATCTGCACGTGACCCTGCCGGTCTGGCCCTGGGAGGCTGCGCTCGGCGCCGAGGTCGTCGCCCCCACCCTCACCGATACGGTGCGTGTGAAAATCCCGCCGGGCAGTTCCTCCGGCAGCAAGCTCCGGCTCAAGGGCAAGGGGCTGCCGACCCGGTCGGGCGACTCCGGTGACCTGTTCTTCGTCCTCCAGCTTGTCCTTCCCGCCGCTGGCACGGAGGAGGAGCGGCGGCTCTACGAGCAGCTCGCGCGGATCCCGCGTCCGGACCCGCGCGCTGACCTGCTGCGCAAAGCCCGGGAGCGCCCGGCATAGACCCGCAACGACGCGGCTTGCACTTCCGAGGAAGGAACGGCCATACTGGAGGGCGCAACTAGGCCGCGGAGGTACGGCCCCGCCGCGCACAATAGGCAGCGCGGCGGCCCAGGCAAGCAAGGAATGGAGGTGTGGCTATGTCCTGCAACCTCGGCGGAGTCGAGCGAGCCATCAGGATTGCGTTGGGCGCGGGGTTGATCGTGTTGGGCTATGCGGCGGGGCTACCCGGCTGGGCCGCCGGCGTCGCCTACGTCGTCGGCGCCGTCGCGCTGGTCACGGGGGCCGTCGGCTTCTGTCCGGCGTGGAAGCTGTTCGGGATCAACACCTGCCCGGCGAAGGCGGAGCCGCGCGGCCACAAAGCGGCCTAGCGCTGACCCGTCCACGAGGCGGGCGTTCGCACCCTTACTTCGGCGGTCGCAGCAGCGACCAAGGGAGCGTCCGTCGCCACGCAAGCGAGCAATGGAGGAAAGAAGGATGAAATCCCAGGTCTTCATGCGAGCATTAGCGCTGATGGCGGTACTCGGGCTGAGCGTTCAGCCGGCTTTAGCAGACCCGGAGGTTGGCCACGGGAAGATGGAGGGCTACTCGAAGGAGTCCGGTCACGGGAAGGGGTACGGGCACGAGCAGGGCTACGGCAAGGGCCACGGCGGCGGCTACGGCAGCCACGGCGGGCATAGAAGCATGGCCCACGGCAGCACCGGACATTTCATCCGCAGTCTCCTCACATATGCCAAGGGATTCGGCCTCACGGACGAGCAGGTCGCCAAGCTCAAGGCCATCCAGCTCGACCTTGACAAGACCCGGATCAAGACCGAGGCCGACATCATGATCGCCGAGCGCGAGTTGCGAGCCCTGCTCGACGACGAGAAATCCGACCTCTCCGCGATCGAAGCGAAGGTGAAGCAGAGCGAGGAGCTGGAAGTGGGGCTCCGCATGGCGGCGATTAAGGCCAAGCGCGACGCGAAGGCGGTGCTCACACCGGAGCAGCGCGACAAGCTCAAGGCTGTCCATGAGCGGATGAAACTGTACGGCAAGCGGGACGGCAGGGAAGCCGAAGCGGAGCGGGAGAGCGAGGACAAGGAGAAGGTCCGCTTCGCCGGCAAAGCCAAGGTGAGCCTTGAGGAGGCGGTCAAGACTGCCGGCCAGAAGGTGGCCGGCAAAGTCGTCGAGGCCGAGCTGGAGGAGGAGGACGGCAAGCTGCTCTGGGAAGTCGAGATTGTCACCGGCGACGGGAACCTGCAGAAGCTCCACGTGGACGCCCACGACGGCAAGCTCGTCGAGGTCAAGGACTGACATAGCGCCGCGGCGGCGGGACACCCCGCCGCCCACAAGGCCCGCCCGACTTGGTCCGCCCGATCCTTTCCGAGGTCTTGACTTCCCACCGAGCTGCATTATTCCTTGATGCCGTGATCAGCAAAGGAAGGAGGGGTGTGCATGAACAACCGCGGAGGCAAGCTGCTTCAACTCAAGACGCGTGGAGTTGCCGTGCTCCTGGCTGTTCTGCTGGCCCTACCGGCCTCTGCCGGCACAGGAGCGGTACCGTCCACAGGTCTGGAGCCTGGCAAGTCCGGTGAGACCGGGCAGGCGAGCAAGGCCCAGATCGTCCTTCTCCCTGGACACCGGCTTCTTTCCGCGACCGTGGAGCGTGTGGTCGGCGACATGGTCCGGATAAACACGGGCGAAGTCGAGCCGCGTTTCATCCCGGTCAAGGAAGCCCTAGAGAAGGGGCTGCCCCCGTTGAAGCGCGGGGATCGGCTCACGCTCGCCGTGAACGACCAGAACCTCGTCATCGATTACCGTCTTGCCGACCAGGAACCGTGGTATCGGATCGTCCTGGGCCAACTGGCTCAGCCGTTGCCCGTCGGCCACGAGTGGGCCGTGATTCGCATGGAGGACGGCAAGGAGGAGGCTGTCGCGGTGCGGCCGCTCGCGCGAAGCAAGGTTGCCGCGATTCCGACCAATGTGCCGGCCATCTTCCTGCTCGACCAGGCCAACAAGGTCGTGGATGCGACCTTCGGGAGCGAGCATGTCCTGTATCGCGCCGCAATGACCTGGAAGAAGTCCCCGCCCAAAGCGCCCTATGAAGGCGTCAAAGGCACGATCGTAAAGCCAGTGAACTGGATCACGATCAAGACCGAGCGGGGCGAGGAGAAGCCTTACGAGCTCCGGCCGTTCGTCCTGGAGAAGCTCGCGAAGGTTCCGCCAGGCGAACAGATCCTCCTGCTCATTGACGAGGAGGGCAAGGTCGCGGACATCGCCCTGCCCCGCACGATTCCCGCCCGGAGCTGACCGTGCATTGCCTTTGCCGGGGCATCTGTGCCCCGGCGGGCGGGCCTTTGGCACCGATCCGCCCGCCCAACCCATCCGATTGACCGCCTCTCCCCTTCTGTGAGAAAGTGCCAGCTCGTCGTCACCATCACAGAGGAGCCCCATGTCGAGCGAACTCAAGCGCAAGAGCCGCGACCTGACCGAAGGCCCGGGCCGGGCACCGGCCCGGGCCATGCTCAAAGCGGTCGGTTTCACCGACGAGGACTTGGCCCGTCCCCTGGTGGGCGTCGCGAACACCTGGATCGAGGTCATGCCCTGCAACTACCACCTCCGCCGGATCGCCGAGCGCGTGAAGGCGGGCATCCGCGCGGCCGGCGGGACGCCGATCGAGTACAACACGATCGCCGTGTCCGACGGCATCGCGATGGGCACCGAGGGCATGAAGGCTTCGCTCATCAGCCGGGAGGTCATCGCCGACTCGATCGAGCTGGTCGCGCGCGGCCACCTCTTCGACGCCGTCGTCGCGCTCTCCGGCTGCGACAAGACGATCCCCGGAACCGTCATGGCGTTGGCGCGGCTGAACGTCCCCTCGCTCATGCTCTACGGCGGCTCCATCCTGCCCGGCCAGTTCCGGGGCCGGCCCGTTACGATCCAGGACGTCTTCGAAGCGGTCGGTGCCCACGCGGCCGGCACGATGACCGACGCGGAGCTGAAGGAGCTGGAGGACCACGCCTGTCCCGGCCCGGGTGCCTGCGGCGGCCAGTTCACCGCCAACACGATGGCGATCGCCTTTGAGTTCCTGGGCATCTCCCCGATGGGCTGGAATGGGATCCCCGCCATGGACCCGCGCAAGGACGACGTGGCCTTCGAGGCCGGCCGGCTCGTGATGGCGCTGCTCGAGCGCGACCTCCGCCCCCAGCAGATCATCACGCGCAAGTCGCTGGAGAACGCGATCGCGGCCGTAGCGACGACCGGCGGCTCCACGAATGCGGTCCTGCATCTCCTGGCGGTCGCCCGCGAATCGGGTGTCAAGCTGACGCTGGACGACTTCGACCGAATCAACCGGAGGGTCCCGCTGCTCGCCGACCTCAAGCCCGGCGGCCGGTTCATGGCCGCCGACCTCTACGCGGCAGGCGGGACCACGCTGGTCGCCAAGCGGCTCCTGGACGCAGGCCTCCTCCACCACGACCGGCCGACCGTGACGGGACGCACCATCAGCGAGGAGGCGGCCCAGGCCGTCGAGACGCCTGGCCAGGAGGTCGTCCGGCCGCTGACCAACCCGATCAAGCCCACGGGCGGGCTCGTGATCCTGAAAGGCAACCTCGCGCCGGAAGGCTGCGTGGTCAAGGTGGCGGGCCATTCGATGGCGAAGTTCCGCGGCCCGGCGAAGGTTTTCGACCGGGAGGAGGACGCCTTCGCGGCGGTGAAGGCCCGGCAGATCCGGGCCGGCGACGTGGTCGTGATCCGGTACGAAGGGCCGGCGGGCGGGCCCGGTATGCGCGAGATGCTGGCGGTGACCGCGGCGATCGTGGGCGAGGGGCTCGGCGACTCGGTTGCGCTCCTGACCGACGGCCGCTTCTCGGGCGCGACGCACGGCCTGATGGCCGGCCACGTGGCCCCGGAGGCGATTAAGGGCGGCCCGATCGCGGCGCTGAGGAACGGCGACATGATCGTCTTCGACGTGGCGAAGCGGCGGCTGGACGTGGAGCTGACGCGGAAGGAGATTCAGGCGCGGCTCAAGAAGGTCAAGCACCCCGCCCCGCGCTACACGAGTGGCGTTATGGCCAAGTACGCCCGGCACGTGTCGTCGGCATCAGAGGGTGCGGTGACGAGCTAGCGGCCTCGGCTGACGAACGGCGCACGCGCCTAGCGGCAGCATGATGCGTTGGTGAAAGGGCCGCCTTCCGCAGCCATACTGTTGGCCGCTTGCCCGATCGGAGTCACAGCATGGCTCGGGGCGCCCTCACGGTTTTCCACAGGCAGTTTCCCGCCATGCTGCGCGCCCTCACGCACCCTCCGCTCCATCCGTGGCTCCAGCGAGAGGAAGCGAGCAGTGGCAGAAGAGCCCCGATGGATTGGTTAATAATCCCCGATGTAGAGGCCGACGGCGAATTTCTGAGGGCTTTCACGGACTAGGAGTTCAAGAAAGGTCCGGATGGGGGTCAGCTCGGTTGACAGTGAGAAGTGCATGTCCACTTCGGCGTTCCGGAATCTCCTGGTGAAGCCCTTTAACGTTAGGGCATGGACTCGTTCAAAAAGCTTCTCGCGGAGCAACTTGTACGCTTTCTGAGCCGAAATGATCCGGAATTGGCCCTCTGTCATTCGCTCGAATATTGGACGGAAGTGATCGCGGTGGCCCGTTGAGCGAAGCCGATCAACAATGGCTTCTTCCAGTGCTCGCTTACCTTCGAGGACCGCCAAAGCCCAGACATAGTCATCGGGTATGAGCGGACCCAAGTCCGCCGACCTTAGGTCTGGGATACTTAGGACAAGAAAGACATACGGCAATCGTTCAGCCTCTTGTCGCTTGAGCGCGTTGTGAATTTTGTACGTCGCCAAAGCAAAACAATCCAGCGGTTCGAGACCGACATAGCGCGCGGCGTCTCGGAACAGGGTGCCATGGAACTTGATGTTCAGGCGACAGATCGGGTTCCCATTCCCGTTAAGGAGCCTGTAGTCGGTGTCGCTCCTCGAGGGGCGATGATCCTCAATCTTCAGGACCCTCCCGCCAGTGATGATATCTGTGAGCTCTTCGAAACGGCGCTCCGCGAGCGCGCCCAGGAGCATCTGGGAGATCCCCTGTCGCCTTGCGGCCAAGTTATCCAAGCTGATCGGGTATTCGGCGACAGAGAGTCCGGCCACGTCTTTGGCGCGAACGCGGTTGGCATGGTTCTCGACCCGGCGGCGTTGGAGTTTCAGCTCAGCACAGACTTTAGCCAGGGGCTCCCCACTGAGAACTCTTCCAACCGCTAGGGCCAGACGGATTTCTCGAACGGGAGGGATGGAGTCGCCGTAAATGTCAAGGAGGGTCCGGAATAAACGCTTGAAGTGCCTCAACTGACTCAGGCTTGTGCAGCGCCTTTCCCTTTCGGCTTGTTCTTATGCATGAAAGCCAGAAGCGGAGGCTCGGCGAACCGAAACTTCGAACCTTCCAAGTAATCCCTCACCACCTCGATCGCGATCCACCGTCGGCCGAGTCGTTCGGCCGCTTCACCGGTGACGTTTGACCCGGCGAACGGGTCCAGGACGAGGTCCTCGGGATCGGTGCAGAGTTTGATGAAGAACTCAGGCAATCCCCTGGGGAACCGTGCCGGATGCACCGGCAGCCCCGCCTCCAGACAACGCTTGAGATAGTCACCGTTTGAGTCGTTGTTCCCAAGTTCGATCAAGTTTGGCGGAATCGCACCGCCGTGGTTCCTGTTGAACTTCGCGGTGATGTTGTGGCCGCTCGGGCGAGCCTTCACGCGATATCCACGAGCGAGGAGGCGGAGCATGTCGTCGCTGTACTCCTTGAGGACGTTCCGGTTGTTCGCCTTTGGCCAAGGCGTCTTGCTGAGCCACCACACTTGGTTGACGGCACATTTGACCCGAATTCGACGGACGTTCACCCACTCGGCAGGCGCAGGCATGGCACCCGGGTTGTACCAGTAGAAGTCTTGGGCGAAATGGAACCCGACTCGTTCACACAGTGCCAGCAACAAGTGGTACTGATACAAACTTCTCGTTGGGACGCCTTTGTTCCATACACCACCGATGTCAATGATCAGACTTCCGTCTTCCTTGAGCAATCGCTTCCACTGCACGGCGAAAGGGAGGATCCACTCGACGAATTTGTCCAAGCGCGCGGCCTCATAAGGCTTTTTCTTCTGAAATGTAAGAGGAAATGGTGGGGACGTCACAATGAGGTTTACGGAGTCGCTCGCCATCTCGGTCATGATGGGCAGTGCATCGCCGAGGTATGCTTTTCCGAAACCCGTCGTGTGAAAAGGTTTGAAGGTCATGGACTTGTTCGGTGGCGATGTCCTCAACAAGTGAACCTTATACTACATCTTGTGGGCTATGGGCAAGCTTTTCATATATATGGTCAAGTCTGGATTTCCGCCGCTAGCGAACCTTCTTGCCAGAAAGCGGTGAGGTTGGTCGAGAAACAGAGGCGAAGGGGTAGCGTCCACCCGGCCTAGACGAGCACGTGCAGCGGCCGGATTCGCCTCAAGCCACGCCGGAGTAGTAGCGGAGAATATTGGATACGGAGATGACCCCGATGATCTGGCCGTCCTGGGTCACCGCGAGGTGGCGGGTGGCCTGCTCCTTCATCAGGCGGACCGCCTCGATGATCGGCCGGTCCGCCTCGATCGTCACGGGCGGCTGCCGCATGCAGCGGCGCACCGGCGTGACGGCGGGATCCAGCCCGCCGGCGACGACTTCGCGGGCCAGGTCCGTGTCCGTGATGACGCCGACGTACCGGCGGTCGTCGGCGACCAGGAGGGAGCCGACCTTCCAATCCCGCATCAGCCAAGCCGCCTCCTTGAGCGACGCGTCGGCATGCACGCTACGGACGTCGGCCGTCATGTGGTCGGCCACCTGGGGCCCGATCATCGCCTGCGAGACCCAAACCGGTTTGCCGCCGACCTGGGCCCGGCGCGCTTCGAGCTCCGCCAGGCAACTTTCCAGCACCCGCTTCCGCTGGAGCAGGCTTTCGTAGCCGGCGTCGTGGGTGCCGACTTCCGGCGCCTCCTCGGTGAGATTGACCAGCCCGGAGGCGTCGCCGAGCTGAGCGTACTGGTAGGCCTCGAGCAGCTCGGAAGCCTCCCCAAAGGCCCGCGTGATCACGCGCTCGGTGTCCAGATCGAAGTCCTCTAAGTTTGGCGCGGCCTGCGCCTTCGTCTTCGTCAGCACGGCGGTCAGGTGGGCGAGCTGCTCGCGCAGCCGGCTGATGTTTTCGTCAAGCGGATCGCCCCGCTTGTCCTGACGATCCGACCTGGGTGCCAGGTGCTGACTCATGGCGTCGCCTCCACCACCGGCTCACCCCGACAGGATGGTACGCCTCTCGACGCGAGTCGGCAAGAGCCGGGGCGACGGGCGGGCGCCGCGCGGGGAATTGTGCGACAACCTCAGGGAGTTCGGTTCTTTTTCCGCCTTGCTGGTCGGCGTGCAGCCTGAGGCTCAAACGTGATCCCGAGCGACTGGACCTCCGCATACGGCAGCAGCCAGGCCAGCGATTCATCGTGGAGATCCCCGACCTGGATCCGGTTGCCCCAGGGGTCGCGAAAGTCGCACTGGAAGCCCGGCTCCAGCTTGAGGCCGTACTTCTTGACAAGCTTCTCGCGGACTTCCCGGACCTGCGCCTCGTCCCGCACCATGAGGCCGAAATGCCTGGCGCGGTCCGGCTCGAGCCTCTCCACCTCCAGGATGGCCATGAACTGGTGCTCCCCGAGCTTGCACCAGGCGGCGCCTTCTCCCCCACGCAGCATCTTCAGCCCGAATACGTCCTCGTAAAACTTCACCGCGGCCCTGACGTCCGTGACTTCGATCGCGACGTGGTTGCAGCCGTACACCTGAACCGCCATCGGGTCTCCTCCTTGGCTCTGTCCCCGGCGAGGTCTTGCGGTGGACCTTATAACCGAAGCGGCTTGATCGGCGCGAGGACCGCTTGCGGATTCTGCTTCCAGATCGCTTCGTCCGCATCCACGTACAGCTCCACTTCGTTCCCGTCCGGGTCCGCGAGATAGAGGCTCTGGCTCACCGTATGGTCGCTCATACCGGTGATCGGGATGCCCGCCTGATCCAATTCCCGCTTGGCCGCGCGCAGCTCTTCCAGGCTGTCCCCGACCTTGATCCCGATGTGGTAGAGCCCGCGACGTCGGCCCGGCGGCGGGCCCGGCGCGTCGCCCACCTCGATCAGCAGCAGCTCATGATGCGTGCGCCCCGAGGTCAAGGCGGCCGCCGCGCCACCGAATAGCCGGCCGATCTCCATGAACCCCAGCAGATCACGGTAGAAACCCAGCGACCGCTCCAGATTCCCGACATACAGCACCACGTGGCCCAGGCAGCGCGCCTTCATGAGGTCACCGTCCTTTCCGCCCAAGTTGCCGGGATTCAACGCCGCGTCAGTCTGGATGACGCTGTCAATAAGCCGCCCGGACCGCGACCGAAGCGTTCGCTCCAGCGCGCTGACGACCCCGGCCGTGACCGTGGATTAGAAGCCGTAAGGATTGCCAATCGCGACGACCAGTTGCCCCGGCCGGATGGCCTGAGAGTCCCCCAGGGCCGCCGCGACCAGGTTCGGCGCCGCGATCCGGATCACCGCGAGGTCCGTGTCCGGGTCGTCGCCGACGAGGTCGGCCCGGACACGCTGGCCGCCAGGAGCGTGACGTCGATCTCGGCTGCCCCGTGGACGACGTGGCTGTTGGTCAGGATGAACCCGTCCGGCGTCACGATAAACCCCGAGCCGCTGCCCTCCACGTCCGGCAGGCGCCTGCCCCTGGGACGGCGCCGCACGGCGATGTTTACGACCGAAGGGCCGACCCGCTCGGCCGCACGGACCACCGCCTGCGAGTAGGCATCCAGCCACTCCGCATCCCCGGCTGCCGGCTGGTCGCTGCCCCGATCCTGGTCGGGCTCCACCAGACCCGTAGCCGCGAGGGTAAGCCCCCCCTTCATCATTATCATTGTTCCCTCCCACCCAACTCGGTTTTTGATAGTATAGTCCTACATAGAACCAAGTCAACCGACCCGATCCGTCGTTCCGCGACGGCAACCCGATCCATCTCATTTCGTTGACGATTCAGCCGCTCGCAAGGGCGCTCCGGCCCCGGTCAGTGGCTTTGGTAGAAGGCCTTGATGGACTCGACGACATAGGCGAGCTGGTCGTCGGTCAGCTCGGCGTAGACGGGCAGGGAGAGGACTTCTTCGGCGGCGCGTTCCGACTCGGGGAAGGCCCCTTTCTGGTAGCCCAGCGTACGGTAGCAGCTTTGGAGGTGGAGCGGGAGCGGATAGTAGATCTCGGTGCCGACGCCGCGATCCTTGAGCCAGGCCCGCAGCTCGTCGCGCCTCTGGGCGCGGATCGTGAACTGATTGAACACGTGCTCGTTGCCCGGCTGCGTCCTGGGAAGCACGACGCGATCCAGCAGTGCCGCCTCCTCGAAGAGACGCTCATAGCGCGCTGCGTTCCGGCGCCGCCCCTCGGTCCAGCGGTCGAGGTGCTTGAGCTTGACGGTCAGCACGGCGGCCTGAAGCGCGTCCAGCCGGCCGTTGATGCCGATCCGCTCGTGCACGTACTTAGTCCGGCACCCGTGGACGCGCAGCATCGCGACCGCGTCCGCGAGACGCGGGTCGTTCGTCGTGACGAGCCCCCCGTCCCCGACCCCCCCCAAGTTCTTCGTCGGAAAGAAGCTAAAGCAGGCCGCATCCCCCAGCACGCCTGCTTTGACTCCGTTCCGGCTCGCGCCGATCGCCTGGCAGGCGTCCTCGATGACCGCCAAGCCCCGGCGTCGGGCGACCTCGTTGATCGCCTCCATCTCCGCGCACTGGCCGAACAGGTGCACGGGGATGATGGCTTTCGCCCGCGGCGTGACCGCTCGCTCGATCCGGGACGGATCCAGGTTGAAGGTGTCGGGCCGGATGTCCACAAAAACCGGTTTCGCCCCCAGCCTGGACACGGCGCCGGCGGTGGCGAAGAAGGTGAACGGGACCGTGATCACTTCGTCGCCGGGCCCGACGCCGGCCGCCATGAGCGCGAGCAGCAGCGCGTCGCTCCCGGAGGTCACGCCGACCGCGTGAGTCGCGCCCACGTAGCGGGCGACCGCCTGCTCGAGCTCGACCACCCGAGGCCCGAGGATAAACCCTTGCTCCTCACAGACCGCCTCGATGGCGGCCATGACCTCCGCCTTGATCTGCCGATACTGCGCCTTGAGATCCAGCAGGGGCACCTGCACGGGGCATGTCCTCCGAGCGCCGCTCAGCGATGCGCTGGTGTACCACAGTCACGCGCCGCGCTCAAGCCTTTTAGCCGTTCCTGCTCCAGCAGCAGCCGTTCGTACTCCCGCTCCTGCCGCCGCACCATCTCCCGGATGTCGAATTCCTGCGGCAGGGCCTGTCCGCGCCTGCCCAAATCAGCCGCCAAGTGCGGGTCGGCCAGCACGCGCAGGACGCGCTCCGCGAGCGCCGGCACGTTCCCCGGTTCGACGAGGAAGCCGTTCTCGCCGTCGCGAATGACTTCGGCCGCGCCGTCCGCCGCGGTGCCGACGACCGGCACCCCGCTCGCCAGCGCTTCTAGGTACACCCGCGGCAGCCCCTCCCAGGCGGAGGTGAGCGCGAACACGTCCAGGCACCGGAGGATCTCCGGTACGTCGCGCCGCCAGCCGGGGAGCACGAAGAGCTCGGACAGGCCAAGCCGCCGGATCTCGTGCTCGATCAGCGGCCGCAGCTCGCCGTCGCCCACCAGCAAGAACTGCGCGTCGGGTCGGCGCACCCGGACCGCGGCGGCGACCCGGACGAAATCCAGCGGCCGCTTCTGCGGCTTGAGCGGCGCGATCATCCCGACGACGGGTCGGTCCGGGCCGAGCCCCAGCTCCGCCCGCTTCGCACGGCGATCCACGCGGCACGACCGGAACGCCGCCAGGTCCACCCCGCTCCGGACCACCATACACCGGTCCGGCGGGAACAGGCCGAGCGCGACGCCCGCCCGCCGGTTCGCCTCGGACACGGCGAAGAACCGCGTGGTGAATCGGCCGGTGCAGCGCTCGAGCACGATCAAGGCGCGGCGCAGCGCCGCTGGCTGATCCGGCGTAAACCCGAACCCATGGATGGAATGGATGAGGATCGGCACGCCCGCCAGCCGGGCCGCCCAGCGGCCGAGGATGCCGGCCTTGGAGCAGTGCGTATGGACGATCGCGGGGCGCAGCCGCTTGAGGAGCGCGGTCAGCGCGAGGAGCGCCCGGAGGTCGGCGAGCGGCGAGAGGAGATTGATCGGACGGACCAGCGCGGGGACCTGATGGAATTCGACGTCGGGGAGCGCCCGGGCCTCGTCGTCCAATAGGCCAGGTTCGCCAGTGATCAGGACGGGACGGAACCGCGCGCGGTCTAGATGCGAGACCGTGTAGAGGGTGTTCTGCTGGGCTCCACCCAGCTCCAGCTTCGTGATGACATGGGCGACGGCGGCCGGCCAGGTCATGTCCGGGCCAAGGCCGGCTCCGCGAGCGGCTCGCCCTCCCGGCCCCTTTGCAGCCGCTCGGCCAGCCGTTTCCCCTGGCTGAGCGCATCCTCCATGGAGCTGTGCTCCCAGCGTCCGTAACGGCCGATCGAATGGATCCCCCGGCGCTCTAGCCATTCCAGGAGCGGCCCCACCACACGAGCCCGGTGCCGGTCGAAGAGAACGTAGGCGTAACGGATGTCCCGCACATCGGCCGCCACGATCTCCTCGTCCGGCCGGAAGATCCCCGCCCGTTCCAATCCGACCCGAACTCGCCTGAGAACCTCGGCCTCGGGGATGGCTTCCTCCGGCCGGTGCGAGATCTCCACGTAGAGGGAGCTGCACCCGGCGGGGCCGAGGGACGGCGAGAAGTTCATGGGGAAGCCGGCCCGGTAGAAGGGATACTCGGGCTCGGGGAAGTAGATCCAGTGCTTGTCCGTGAGCCGCTCGCGCACCACGCCGAGGTTCACGCTATACACCGACACGCAGCGGAGCCCCACCGCCGCCTCGCGCAGGGGCGGCGGCAGGTCCGTGCAGCGCCGCACCAACTCCGGAAGCGGGATTGTCGAGACCAGCCGGTCGTAGTCCACGACGCGGGTCCCGTTCGCGCCGCTGCGGAAGGCCGCGCGGCGCCTCGCCGTGTCCACTTCGACCAGCTCCTCCTCGTAGGCGATCTGGCCGACCGCTGGCAGCAGGGCCTTCGGCAGGATCTCGATGCCCCCCTCCACCGGGTACAGGAAGGTCGGATTGTAGCCGAACGCCTTGTCCTTGATCCCTAGGGCGCCGTTCACCACGTCCCGCAGTTCCGGCTTCGGAATGAGCCAGGAGACCCAGTCGGCCGTCAGCTCCTCCAGCGGCACCTGCCAGAGCTTCTCGTTGAACGGCACCATGAAATGTCTGGCGAAACCCTCGCCCAGGTTCTCGAGGATCCAATCCTTGAACGAGGCCGCCTGGGCGGGAAGGGGGCGGGAGGGGGTGAGCGTGGCGATGAAGCCCAGCAAGCAGTCCCGGACGATCTCCTTCGGCAACCCGTGTGTATTCACCTGGAACGGATACTCCGTATAGGTGCCGTAGGAGTAGATGTAGGAACGGCGTTGGTGTCGCGCCAGGCGGCCGGCCAACAGGCCCTCGACCAACGCCTTGATCTCCGCCTGGCGGAAATGCAGCAGATGGCCAGTCATGTCGAAGGTGAAGCCGTTGACCTGGTAGGAACGGCAGAGCCCACCGGCCTCCCGCTCCCGCTCGAACAGGCGGTAGGGCAGGGTCTGGAGATGGAAGGCGGTGCTGAGTCCGGCCAGGCCGGCGCCGACGATGGCGATCATCGGGTGCTCCCTCCGGCCTGCAAGCCCCGCCCGTTCGCGTCCGCGAGCGGCGCCGTCGCCGACGGAATCGGCATGGGGACGCGCGTCAGCGCGACTGCGGTAAACGCCAGCCCGCCAACCGTGACGCCGATCAACAGGAGGGCCGTCTCCAGCCCCACGAACATGACGGCGAGCCCGACCCCGCCCATGACCACGGAGGCCGCGCAACTGAGCGTCACCACCTGCGGGACCGTCAACCCCCAGTGCCGCAGCCGGAGCGCCATGTGGTCCGGGCTCCCCAGGAAGATCGGTAGTCCCCGGAGCGACCGGATGTATGCGACGAAGAGCGTGTCGAAGATCGGCACGCCCAGGATCAGCAGCGGCGCCGCGAGCGCGACCGGATGATCCCCGGGGTACTGGCCGATCATCGCGAGCGCGCCCAGCATGAAGCCCAGGAACAGGGCCCCCGTGTCACCCAGGTAGATCTTCGCCGGATGGAAGTTGTAGCGCAGGAAGCCCAGCAGGCTTCCGGCCAGCGCGGTCACCATGAAGGCGATCACTTGGTCGCCGTTGAGCAGCGCCACGACGAGCAGGAAGATAGCGCTCACGAGCCCGACCCCGGCCGAGAGCCCGTCCATGATGTCCAGCAGGTTGAAGGCGTTGATGATCCCGATCATCCACAGGACCGTCAGGGCCAGGGCCAGCCAGTCCGGCAGCGCCGCGATCTTGATCTGCACCCCGCTCTTGATCAGGACGAAGACGGCGAGGCCCTGGCCCGCGAGCTTGACGCCCGGCGAGAGCACGCCGAAGTCGTCAATGAGGCCGAGCAGCACGAGCAGCGTGCCCGCTAGGATCATCCCGAGCACGTCCTGGCGGAACTCGAAGGTGAACGCGAGGCTCACCAGGAAGGCCAGGTACACGGCGAGCCCGCCCAGGTAGGGCACCGGCTCCCGTTGGTGCTTGAGCCGCCCGTCCGGCGCATCCACCAGGCCGTACCTGAGCGCCGCCCGGCGCGCCACGGGGACGCCGTAGAGCGCGAGCAGGAACGCGAGGACGAAGGTCAGGAGGAGCAGGACCATGAGAGAGCCTCCTTCTGGTCTGATGCCAGCGGCGCAGGAACGGCCCGAGACTCAGCCCGTTGCTCCGACGGGCCGCCGGCGAGCTTCGCGCCATCGGGCCGGCGCCCGATCAGGTGCGCGTAGAGAGCTTCGTGCTGCCGGACAATCGTCTCGATGGAGAACCGCGCCCGCACGTGCTCCCGGCCCTGCCGGCCCAGCACCCGGGCCCAACCGGGCGCTGCGAGCATCATCTGCAGGGCCCGGCACAGGGCCTGGGGATCGCCGGGCGGGACGAGCAGCCCGGTCTTCCCGTGGGTGACAATCTCGGGGATGCCGCCCACGGCCGTGGCCACCACCGGCGTCCCCGCCGCCAGCGCCTCGAGGATCGCGATGCCGAACCCCTCGTGGAGGGAGGGCAGGACGAACAGATCCATCAGCGGCAGCAACCTCGGAATATCCCGGCGGAGCCCGGTGAACCCCACGGCCGGCTCGATACCCAGCGCCGCCGCCTGCCGCCTGAGCGGCTCCAGGGCCGGCCCCTCCCCGACGATGAGGAGCCGACAGGACGTTTCAGGGCGCTCCCGGGTCAATTGGGCGAACGCGCGGAGCAGGACCGAGAGCCCCTTGGTCGGTTCCACCAGTCGGCACACGGTTCCGATCACCGGCCCCTCGGCCGGCAGCCCGAACTCTCGCCGATCGGCCGCGGGCACGTCCCGGAACCGCTCTGGGTCCACCCCGAAGGGGATAGTCACGTACCGCGCCGGGTCCCCGCCGACGCGGTCCAGGATGAACGTGCGTACGGCCTCGGAGCAGCAGCTCATCGCCGAGGACCACCGGGCGGTCCACCGATCCAGCAGCCGGTAGCGGAGCACGCGCAGCAGCTCCAGCTCGTGGTAGGAGGAGATGACGACGGGCACGCGCAGGAGCCTCCCTGCCACGCGCGCCAGCAGGTTGGCTCGAAACAGGAACGCATGGAGGACATCCGGGCGCTCGCACCGGATGAGGCGCAGGAGCCGGGGCAGGACACGGACATCGAGCCGGCCGGCGCCCCCAAGCGTTGCGACCGGGACCCCGCGCCGCCGGAGTTCCGCGGCGAGGCAGCCGTCCCCTTTGAGGCCGCAGACAGTCGCCCGATAGCGGCGGGGGTCGAGCCGCGAGGCCAGCTCCAGGACGTGCGCCTCCGTCCCGCCGACATCCAGCCCGACGGTCAACAGCATCACCTTGACCGGCCTCGAGGCAGCAGCCGCGCCGGCCATCGCCCTCCCGTGCCTCTCGGTCATCGTCCCGCCTCTCCGCAAGGCTCACCCGGCCCACCGGCGGATCCCGCGACCGGCTCCGACTCCTGAAAGATCCGCCGCAACTCGCTCCGGATGAGCGACCCGACGGCGGCCGGAGCCAGCCGCGCGCGGATATCTGCGGCGGCGCGCCGGCCCACTTGCCGGGCCGCCTCCCGGTGGGCAAAGACGTAGCGCATCCACCGGGCTGCGTCGTCCACCTCCGGCTCCGCCCAGACCTGCCCCTTCTCGTAGGCCCCGTAGCTCCGCGCAAGCGCCGTCAATCGGGCTCGCACCAGGAAACTGTTCTCCGGGGTCATGAAGTCCCGGTTCCCCGAATAATCGGTCGCGATGACGGGCTTGCCCAAGGCCATGGCCTCGGCGAGGGTCAGGCCGAACCCCTCGGCCCGGTGCAGCGACACATAGGCGTCGCAGCAGGCCAGCAGGACCCGGAGCGTCTCCTGAGGCATCCAGCCGTCCAGCAGACGCACGTTCGGTCGTCGGGCCGCCTCTCGCAGCCGCGCATGGCCAGCCGGATTGATCTCCGCGTTATAGAACTTGAGCACCAGCAGCACCGGCTCGGCAGGCGCAAAGGCGCGCTGGAAGGCCTCCACGACGGCGAGGGGATTCTTGCGCTCGAACACGCTGTAGAAGTCGAACATGAACAGAAACACGAACCGGTCGTCCGGCAACCCGAACCGCCGCCGAGCCGGCGCCCCCCCGTTGCCGCTCGCGATCGGATGCGGGACGACCCGCACCGGGACCGGCGCGACGGCTTCCAAGGCCTCCCGGCAGAACGTGCTGGGCGTCCAGATCTCGTCGAAGTAGGCGAAGCGATCCAGCCAGCGCCGCGGGAACGCGGCGAGCTCCCAGGCCCAGAATCCCACGTTGTACCGGCCCGCGGCATAGTCCCGCCCCATTGCCCGGAAGAACCGGGGGACCTGGTTCGGATTGAGGTGCACGAGGTTCACGCCGTAGGGGTTGTCCCGAGATGCCCGGTGCTCAAGGGCTCGATCCGCGTACCGCGGCACCCCGATGTCGAACCGGTTCACGACGTGGGGAATCGCCCCCGCCTGGGCCGCCCGGATGATCCCGCGCGCCCCCTCGGCCACCCCGCCTTCGGAGACGACCGAGCCGGCGATGTTAACCCCAAACGTGGCCCGGTCACGGCGGAAGCCTGGCGTCGCCCTCCGGGGCCCACCCCCGGCCGACAGGCTCCCGAGGCGCTCCAGGAGCGCGTGCGCGGCCAGAAAGCCCCGCTCGCCGACCACGCGGCAGAACAGTCGCCGCACCATGCTGGGCACGGGCCTCATCGGGCCAGCCTCGCCGCCGCCACGTTGAGGGTCTCCAGCACCAGGCGGGCGCTGTCCTCCCACTTCGGCGGGACGAACTGGGTGCGAATCGCCGCCGCGAGCGCCGCGTACCGGGCCGGATCGTTGCACAGCCGCTCGATCCCGTCCGCGATGTCCCGTGCATCCCGCGGATCCACGTACACTCCGAAGGGGCCGACGACTTCTCGGAAGACCGGAATGTCGCTGCACACACAGGGTTTCCCCCGCGCGAGCGACTCGAGGAGCGGCAGACCGTACCCCTCGATCACGCTCGGCAGGACCGTGACGTCGCACCGCCGGTAGAGCACTTCCAGCTCGCTGTCGGGGCATCCGGGGAAGTAGAAGAGCCGGTCTCCCCACAGCCGATGCCGATGGATCCGCTCCATGAGGTCCTCGTAGTCGAAGGACGGGATGCCGACCAGGACCAGCGAGAGGTCCACCCCGCGCTCCCAGAGGAGGTCGAAGGCGTCTAAGAGCACGCGATGGTTCTTCCGCGGCTCGAACGTCGCGACGCAGAGCGCGAACCGTCCGGCCGGAATCCGCGGCTCGTGGTCCGAGGGCGCCTCCCTGTCTGGCTGGGAGAATCGGTACCCCATCGGGATCGTCACCACATGGGGGGGCACCGGGTGCCCGCGCTCCCGGCAGAACTGGATCAACTGCTCCCGCACGAAGTTCGAGATGCAAAAGACGACGTCATAGGACGGCAAGGCCGCGGCATAGGGCACGAATCGGATGCGATTGTTAACATGGACCAGGTGCGGATGGGTGATCGGGATCAGATCGAGGAGCACGATCGCCGTCCGCACGCCGCTGGCCTTGAGCAGGGGCAACTGGTCGAAGATCTCGGGACTCGTCCAGATCGAATCCGCGGTAAAGTACCAGTCCCCGGCCGTAAGCTTGAGCGCCGTCTTGCGGCTTTCGACGATCTCGAGGCACGAGAACATCCACCGCTTGAGCCGCAAGAGGGTCCGATTGCGATTGCTCAGCCGCCGCAACGCGGCCAGCGGGCCATCCCCCAGCTTCCACGCCAGCTTGCGAACGCCGTGCGACACGGTCCCGTCGAGCTGTCCCCCGATCGGAAGGGGATAGAACCGGCCATTGCGCCGCACGCTGGGCACGATGAGCCCTGGCGCCTGCTCTTCCAGGGCCCGCCCCAGTTGCCGAACCACCCGCTGGATCCCGGTGTTCAATCCGCTGTGGACGCAGTCGGTCTGGTCATAGACGATCATGCGGATTCCCTCTCGTCAGAGCCTGCCCGTCAGGAGCGACAGACCGATGACCCCCCAGAGGGCACCGGCCCCCGCCAGCGCCAGCCGTGCCGGCCCCGGCCACGCCTGCAACAGCACGAGCGCGCCCAGCCCGTAGCCCTCCGAGAGGGCGCGCATGAACGCCCAGTCCTCCACCCACACCGCCTGGGTCAGGAGGCAGGCCAGCCCCACGTACAACGCCCAGGACAGTTTTTCGTGAGCGGCCGCCCCGGTCCTGCGCAGATGGCCGAAGACCGCGACGGCAAACGCCAGCATGACGAAGACTTCGACCAGCCGCCGGGGGCTCCGGGGCGGCGCGAACGACGCGAACAGGAACTCGCCGAGCCCCTGGAACGGCGGGCCCAGGTTGCCCGAGCCGTGGTGATGGCCGGCCAGCACGGCGGAGACCGACTGTTCCCAGTTCACGGCCAGGAGGCACTGCCAGCCCGCATAGGTCAGGATCGGAACCCATCCCACGGAGGGCGGTACGCCCCCGGGCCGGTCCCGGGCATCCGTCCCCCGGCCGCTCGCCACGCCGACGAGCCACAGCAGGAGCAGCGCGACGCTCACCAGCAGCGTCGTCTCCTTCGCGAGCGCCGCGAGCGCGAGCAGGACCGTGGCGCCGACATCGCGGCGCTGCCGGAGCAGCAGCAACGCGGCCAGGAGGACGCACGCGGCGACGATCTCCACCAGGTTCCGCGAGAGCGTCAACAGAAACCCGGGATAGAAGGGAAACACCAGCCCCCAGAGGGCCGAGGTTCCGGCGCTCCTCGCCAGCAGGCCTCCGATCCATCCCAGCAGGCAGAGGGCAGCGAAGTTCACCCCCACCATCCAGCGCAGCGCCGCCTCCGGGTCGCCCCCCGACAAAGCCCGCACCAGCACCGGGTAGAGAATCCGCTGGTGCCGGTACATCGGGCTGTCCAGTTCGATGCCGAATTCCCTCCGTTCCGCGGTGAAGGGATTGAGGGCCAGCCGATAGTAGAACTGACCGTCGTAGCCATCCTGGTTCCTCAGCACGCTCAGGGGCTCGGGAACCTCCGCAGGGTTCGAGAAGCGATCCCCCGCCGTGACGAACCGGGACAGGTCCATGCCCGGCTGACTGAGCCGGAGCGCCAGGAACAGCGCATAGAGCACCGCGGTCACCAGGGCGGGAGCCCAAGGCGACACCATCAGGTCCGCGCGGCGCCGCAGCCGCCAGGCGCCGATCGCTACTCCAGCATCCCCTCCGGGTAACTTCGGTAGAGCCATCTGGGCTTCTTGGTTCTCGCCGCCCGCGCCTTCCGGCACCGGGCAAAGAGGTACTGCCCGAGATCTCGGGACCGCGCGGCCACGAGCGGGATCATGCGCCTCACGTCGCAGGACGAGGCCGCGCTGTTCGGATGGACGTCCGCGGAGAACAGGGTCTCGACGTGAAACCCGCAGTGCTCGAGCAGGAGCACCAGCTCCTGCCTGTTGTACTCCCGGTTATGCCGCCCGTACGGGCCGTATCCGGAATAGGGGTCATACAGGTTCTCGCCACCGATGAGCCGGGCCACGTTCTCAAGCCGGGCGACGTTGGGCGTCGTCAGAATCAGTACACCGTCGTGCCGCAGAACCCGGTGTACCTGATTCAAGGCGAACACCGGGTCGCTCACCAGATGCTCGATCACCTCGCACAACAGCACCGTGTCAAACTGCGCATCGGGATACGGAAACGGCTCCGCCTCCAGGTTGAACTGGTCGAACTCCAGCGTGTCCGTCACCTCCCGCCCGTCGAGGTCCACGTAGACGACCCGCTGGGCGCCCCAGGTCTGGGACCAGCCGAAGTAATTGGCCAGCCGCAGCTCGCCGCGCCGAAAGAGCTTGAGCAGGAGCGTGGTGAAGTAGGGGTTGGCGCCCAGCTCCAGGATCCGGCCTGCGTCCGTCGGCACCAGCTCCAACGTATAGACAAATCGCCGAAAATCGGTTCGGCAGTAAGTCTCGAGCTCCGCGGCGACCGGCCGCTCATCCGACAGCCGCAGCGAGGACAGCACGCGCACCAGCTCCGCCTCCGACACCCCCGCCGGCAGGGGCAGCGGGGGGCGCAGCGGAAGCCTGTCCAGGGCGTCACGCGAGGCCAGGCGGTCGCGCCATCGCCGGACTCGGCCTGTGGCCCGGCGCAAGACCTCCCACACGCGATGCCCCTCACGACTTCTCACAAATGACCGCATAGTCCTCGCACTCGTGATAGCGGTCCGGGACCAGCTCGTTGCCCCAGAGATACCACGTGGTGATCTTCGTGAACCCGCTAGACCGGCCCAGGAACTCGACAAACTCGGGGAACAGGGGCGCCTTGTGCGTCGGGTCCAAATGGAACAGCTTGAACGCGTGGAGACAATGGGGATTGATCGTTTCGGCCACCAGCACCCCTCCCGGCCTCAGCTTCCTGTACCCCAGCTTGAAGAAGGCGTTGAGCTGCTCGAGATCGAGATGCTCGATGACCTGCGCGCAGAAGATGCCGCCCAGGTGATCGTCCGGCAGCCGTCGGAGATAGTCCTGGAAGTCGCCTAGCTCGACGTTGGGGAGGCCTCGCTTCTGGCATTGGGCGATCATGTCCGGGTTGCTATCAACGCCACTTCCTTCGACGCGGTGCTCGCGAAGCAGCTCGAGAAATTCCCCCCGACCGCAGCCGACGTCGAGCACAGGCTCCTTGCCGAGGAAGAACGGCACGTAGAGCTTTTGCCGCTCCCGGACGACGACCTCGTCGTGGAAGACCTCCTCGAACCCGAAGTAGTCGAACCCTTCCAGGACGCGGGCTGGGCCGGCGGCCCAGGCCTTCGAGAGGTGCGGCCGGATCCGGAGCCGCTGCTCGAGCACCGTGAGGCGGTTGTCCACCCCCTGCAGGTGCGTCTGCAGCCCGTAGAGCATCTGGATGTCTTCTCTCAGCACGCGCCGGAGAACCGCGCGCAGGAGCTGCCCCAGGCGACGCGTGATCATTCCGTGCCCCTCCGGCCACCCCTTCCCATCCGCTCCCGGTCTCCTCTCGAGAGATCCTGCCGTCCCAGGCCTCGGTTCCCAAGCTGCACCCCCTCGAACTCCCAGGAGTGGGCGAGCGTCATCACCCCTCTCCCGGTCGGCCGCACCTGCCGGATCGTGAACGCAAACCGCCGGGCCCGCCAGCTCACGTAATCCAGGTCCAGGTAGTGCCCGTGCAGGTCCACCTGCGAGGCCGCCACCTCCACGAGATACTCCCCGGCCTGCAGCGGCACCCGGTTCAAGGTCACTCGGATGACCCCCGCCCCTTGAGCGACATCGAGCACGTGGCGGTCCAGATGGGTGTTGAACCCGAAGCAGGGCACTCCAGCCTGGGAGAACACGCCGATCCCGAACACGGCATTCCGGACCGCCACGTGGGCCGTGAAGCCGATTTCAACCCGAATATCCTCCCCCTGCTCGAAGACGTGCGTCTCCTCACCGGCGGCCGTCAGCAACCGGCACGACGTAATCTCGATCTCGCCGGAGCCCCAGCGATAGTCGTCCTGCCCACCGGGAGCGCGCGGCCTGGCCCTCGCATCACGCTCCCGGCTCCGCTGGGTCTCCAGATCCCGCACGTAGGCGTCAACGACCTCGGGCGGCGGCCCGAGGCGACGGACGCGGCCCCGGTCCAGATAAATCGCCTTATCGCACCATTGCTCGACTGTCCCCAGATCATGCGAGACGAAGACGATGGTCTTGCCACGGTCCTTGAGCGATGCCACCTCCTCCGTGCACTTGCGGCTGAAGGCCGTATCGCCGACCGCCAGGACCTCGTCAATCAGCAAGATGTCCGCCGTCACATGCACGGCCACCGAAAAACCCAGCCGGGCCAGCATCCCGCTGGAATAGGTCCGGATCGGCTGATCCAGGAACTCCGCCAGCCCGCTGAACGCCACGATCTCGTCCAGGCGCGCCAGCACTTCCCGGCGCGTCAACCCGAGCAGAACCCCGTTGAGCACAATGTTCTCCCGCCCGCTCAGCTCGGGGTGAAACCCGGCCCCCAGCTCCAGGAGCGGGCAGACGCGTCCGTGTACTTCCACCTGGCCTGCCTGCGCCGCCAGGACGCCGGCGATGAGCCCGAGCGCGGTGCTCTTGCCCGAGCCGTTCGGCCCGATCACCCCGACCGTCTCCCCCTGCTCGATCTCGAACGAGACGTCATCCAGCGCCAACAACCGCTGTCGGCGGAGGGACCGGACCGTCTCGGGCAGACGGACGAGCGAGGCCTTCACTCCGCAGAGAAGTTGATGGTACCGCGGGTACCACTTGGAGACATGCTGGAAGCGAATGGCCGTCACAGGACCTCGGCGAATCTCGGTGCCAGCTTGCGAGAGACCAGCACACCCACCCCGCAGGCCGCGAGCCCGTAGACCCCGCTGAGGGTGGCGAGCGTCCAATCGAGGCTGCCGTGCAGAAACAGCCCTTGCCAGCTCAGCATCAGGGGCGCGACCGGGTTCAGGTACATGAGGTCCCGGTACCGCTCCGGAATCATCGTGCTCGAATAGGCGATCGGGGTCAGGAAGAACAGGAACGTCACGAACAGCGTCGTCAGTCGGTCCAGGTCCCGGAAGAACAGGTTGACGGAAGCCACCGCGAGGGCGGCTCCGTACACCAGCAGGAACTGGACGGCGAACAGCAGGGGGAGCCCGACGAGCCAGGTCCAGGACGGGAGCGCCCCGTAGGCGAGCACGAACCCCAGGATCACGGGCACGGACAGCAGCAGGTGGAGCCCGTCGGTGAGGACGGTCGCGGCAACCAGGATGTTGTGCGGAAACCGCACCTTTTTGACGAGGGTGGCGTTCGCGAGAAAGATCGTCGGCGCCGCGCTCAACGAGTGGGCCAGCCAGTGCCAGGGAAAGAGGCCGGCGATGAGAAACAACGGATAACGCGGAATGTCCACCCGCATGACGAGCCCGAACACCATGAAATAGAGCAAGGCGAAGACGAGCGGATTGACCACGGACCAAGCGTATCCCAGCCAACTGCTCTTGTAGCGGGCCTTCAGCTCCTTGGCGGTCAGCACGAGGAACAGGTCGCGCAGGTGCGCGGCGCGCGCCCCGGGTCCCGCCGCCAGCCGCAGCCAGGGGGGCGCAGCCACTGTGTGCAGTCCCTCCGCCATTCGGACCTCAGAAGTCCCGCCGTTGAAACACCGCACAGGAACCCGTGAGCAGCAGCACGATATAGACTGCGCCGTACGCCGTGGCGAGCGCCTGGTATGACAGGCTGACCGGCTCGCCGTAGGCCGCTGCCCCCTTCACGTTGAACAGCTCCAGGTTGGGAAACAGGTAGTACAGCCCGCTCGTCACCGCCTTGACGGCCTCGCTGTGGCTCTTCTCCGCGATCCCCTTGAGGTCGTTGGTGAGGTGGCCGATCACGTAGAGTCCCAGCGTCATGATCGCGCTGAGCGTCGTCGTGCTGAAGGTCGAGAAGAACAGCGCGAGCGCGGTCACCAGGAGGATCTCGACGAACATGAGCGCCACCGCCTGGAGCAGGCCCGCGTGCACCGGCGCCTGGACCATCCAGAGGACGGCCAGGAAGACGACCAGCATGACGGTCACGTTCACCAGCAGGGTCAGGGCCAGGCCGGCATACTTGCCGAGGATGAACTCGCTTCGGCTGATCGGCCTCGCCATGATCGTGTAGATCGTCCGCCGGTCAATCTCCTTGCTCACAAGCCCGATCCCGACGAAGATCGCGATGACCACGCCGACCAGGTTGATGGCCGCCAGCCCCGAGTCCGTCACGATCTTCTCCTGCTCCGCGATGGTCAAGCCGCCCAGGACGACCGACGCGCCGATGAGCAGCACCGCGAACACCAGCAGGTTGTACAGGATCCGGTCCCGGACGTTCTCCCGGAAGGTATTGAGCGCGATGACGCCAATCCGCCACACGGCCTATGCCCGCCCCTCCGCCCCAGGCGGCGTCCGCTCGTCGAACAGCTCCTCGAGCGAGCCTTTCTCGGGCGTCACGGAGACAAGTCGGCCACCCTGCGCGCGGATCGCCGCAAGGACCTCCTCCAGGCGCTCCGGCCCAGGCAGGACAATCAGCGATTGCCGCCCCTGCTGCAGGACCCTGGTGGCCGCCCCGGCGATCGCGGGGATCCGGGCGACCGAGAGCCCCTCGCAGACGACCTCTACGGATTGCGTGCGGCCGCGGCCGACCAGCTCGTCAATCCGCCCCTCGGCCCGGAGCCGCCCCTTGACGAGGACGCCCACGCGGTCACAGAGCAGCTCCACGTCGGGCAGGATGTGCGTGCTGAAGAATACGGTCTTGCCCTGGTCCCGCAGGCTCAGGATCAGGTCGCGCACCTGCTTGCGGCCGATCGGGTCCAGCCCCGACATGGGCTCGTCCAGGATCACCAGCTCGGGATCGTGGATCAGCGCCTGGGCCAGGCCCACCCGCTGCAACATGCCCTTGGAAAATTTCCTGAGCTGCCGCGCCCGGGCGTCCGCCAGCCCGACCTGATCGAGCAGGCGCGTCACGCGCTCCGCCAGCTCACGCCCCCCCAGCCCCGCCAGGCGTCCGTAGAAGGTCAGGAACTCTTCCGCGGTCAGGTAATCGTAGAAGTAGGGCGCCTCTGGCAGAAAGCCGATGCGGGCGCGCGTCCGGACGTCTCCGGCCGGCTTGCCCAGCACCTCGGCGGTGCCACCCGTCGCCCGTGCCAAGCCCAGCAGAATCTTGAGCGTGGTCGTCTTGCCGGCGCCGTTCGGCCCGAGAAAGCCGTAGATCTCGCCCCGCTGCACGGAGAGAGAGAGCCCGGCCAGCGCCATCACCGGTGGCAGCCCCGGCCAGCCCGGCTGATAGACCTTCTGCAGCCCCTCGACCAGCACGACGTCCATCGCGTCGAGCCCCACCTCCTCTTCTCTTCCTCAGCGCTTCCTATGGCACCGGTTGCGGCAGGGTCCGATGGACCCGGAGCCGCTCGCCCAAGCCGGTGCTCGTCACGGTCCCGTCGGCGACGTTGAGCCGGTACTCGCCGCCGAACGGCTCCTCGGGAATGCGGGGGAGGATCCCGCCGGTCACCAGGTCCTCGAGCCGACCAGGCAGGGCCCCGTACCGGGTGCGGTAGCGGCGCACGCCCTCCTCGAGCAGCCGGATATCCCGCTCCGCCACGACTTCCTTGATGCGCCGCGCCAGGCCATCCCGCACCCGGTCGTCCTGCGTCTGCGCGTACAGCCGCTGCAGCAACTCCAAGGCGGCGGCCGGGTCACCCGCCTCGACGCTCATCCGCGCAGCGAGCCTCGGCAGATACTCCGGGGCGCCGGGCAGCGCGGAGGCCAGGCGGAAGTACTTCGCCGCTTCGGCCGGATCGTGCAGCTCGAAGTAGTAGTTGTAGCCCAAGAAGAACGGGAGCTGCCAGACGTCCGGGTTGTGCTGCATCCCTTTGGCGAGCAGCACGTTGCTTTCCTTGGGCAGGCGGGCCCACACGCTCAGGATGCTGCCCGTCGCCTGGTAGGCAAAGGCGAACTTGGGATCCAGATCGGTCAGCACGTCCACTGCATGGAAGGCCCAGCGATAGCCGGCGACCGTCTGGCTCCGCTCGCCAAGCTGCTGGACGACCTGCAACCAGATCAGGTCGGCGACGAGCTGGCGGTACCCCAGGACCGCCACTTTCAGATAGTCGCCCTTCGGCAGGTAGGAGAGCTCGGTCGCGCGGACCGCCGCCGGCCGCTGGCGTTCCAACGCGACGAGCAGGCCTGCGGCCGCCGCGGCGCAAGCCAGGAGCAGCGCGGCGGTCCGCAGCCCGGTTCTGCCGATCGCAGCGGTCGCCGGCGGACTCACGTGCGGGCCCTTTGCCACGCGGCCCGCTGCAGCGCGGCCGCCAGCCCAGCCGCGTCGGCCGTGAGGAACCGCTGCGCGATCGGGTCCTTCGGCCGGTTCGCATACCGTTGCTGGCGGACCAGGATCTCCCGATGCTCGAGCTGCGCCGCCTCGAGCCGGCCGATCTCCAGGTACAGCCTCGCCAGCCACTCCCGGCCCGGGAGGAAGTTCGGCTCGACCTCGACCGCGTGGCGGACCGAGGCCTCGGCCCGATCCCGTTCCCCCAGGGCCAGGTACAGCCGACCGAGATCGAACGGATAGGAGGGAGAAAAGGGCTCCAAGGCCGCGGCCCGCTCGTACAGGGAGACGGCGGCGCGCAGCCAGGCGGCCCGTTGCGCCTCGCTGAACTCCGATCGGCTCATCGCCAAGGCCACGGACACGTGCCCGAGCAGCGCAGGCAGCCGGCCGTCCAGCGGGTTCAGCGCCATCGCGGCCTCCAGCGCCTCGACGGCGGCCTTGGCCGCCTCGACCTGGCCGGTCTGCTCGTAGAGCCGGAAATACACGGCCGCGAGCGCGCTCCGATACAGGGCCTTGCCCGGATCCCAGGCGACCGCCGCGCCGAGCCGGGCGAGCGCGCCACGCACGTCCTGGCGCGCCGCCGCCCGCTGTCCCACCTCGTAAGCCGCCCACCCCAGCCCGATCCGGAGAACCTGCGCGGCCGCCACGATGACCACGAGCGCGCCCGCCGCGGCCCACGCGAGCCGGAACCGGAGCGGAACGGTCCGGAGCGCCGCCGGCCCGCGGCCCCCCAGCCGCCGGACCGAGAGGATCACCGCGACGCACAGCGTCAGCACGATCGCGATCGCCGGCTCATGGAGGTTGGAGTCCACGGCGGCGTGCACCAGGATCGAGGCGGCTCCGCCCGTGACGCCGGCGAGCACGCCCCGTTGCCAGCGCCGGAGCCGCGTCCGCCAGCCGGCGGCGGCTTCCCGCACCACGAGGGCGAGTCCCCAGCCGAAGGCCAGCAGGCTCGCCGGGCCGAGCTCCACGCCCATTTGCAGATATTCGTTGTGCGGGGTCACGGCCATCCGGCCGTAGCGGGCCACCTCGCCGTCCACCGGAAACGCGTAGCGCGGGTACACGTACTGGTAGAGGCCGAGCCCGACCCCGAGGGGATGGTCGGCCATCTGGCGCAGGGCGGCCTCCCACATCTGCCAGCGGGCGTAGCCCACCGGGTTGGTCAGATGCTCGGTGACGATCCGGTCGCGGACCGGATTTGGCGCGACCGCGCCGAGCAGCGCTACCAGCACGATCGCGAACAAGCCGGGCCGGCCGAACCGCAGCACGCACACGATCCCGGTTCCCGCCAGCAGGGCCAGAGCGCCGCCGCGGGATCCGGTCCCCACGATCGCCAGCAGGAGCAGCGCGAGGGCGCCCGCCGCCGCGACCGCGTGCATCCAGCCACGCGCCCCCCAGCGGCGGATGCGGTTCCACCGGCGGTAACTCAGGAACGCCAGGACGATGCAGGCGATCGCGGCCAGGTACCCGGCCAGGAAATTCGGGTTGAAAAACGTCCCGGTCGGCCTCACCTTCCCCATCCATCCCCACTGGACCAGCGCCAAACCGGCCTCGAACAAGCCCACGCCGGCCACGACTAGCAGGAGCGCGGCCGTGCGACTCCAGGCATCCAGCAGCAGCACGAGCAGATAGAGCAGGGCCGCGTAGCCGAGGAGGATCAGCAGCCAGTGGTGGCTCTGGTTGACGTAGGGTGAAGTCGCGACGGAGACGGCGGCCAGCCCCAGGTAGGCCGCGACGGCCAGCCCGAGCGCCATCCGCGGCCAGGCCAGCCGGCCGGCGCGGATGGCGCTCGCCCAATAGAGGCCCAGCAGCAGCAGGATCATCAGCCGGATGACGAGGGCGGCGCCGTGGGTGGTGCCGCCTTCGATCAGCGGGGAGAAGATCAGCAACGCGCCGACGATGAGCAGACCCGCCGCCCGGAAGCCCGAGCCTCGAGGATGAAGGGAGGAGGCGGTGCCCGACAGACCTTCCATCGAGAAATTATGTGCCCGTCACACGCGAAGGATCCTCGCGGCAAGTCGCTATGGAGGGGACCCCTGCACCGTGGGTCCCCTCCGCAGGACGAGTCATCGGCGCCTAGTTCGTGGTCACATCGTTCGGGTTATTAACCATGCTCTTCTGATCGTTGATGGTCCAGCCATCGCAAGTGGCATCGTTGTCAATGTTGCCGGCCGCGCCAGCGGTAAAGCCGGGCGGCGTGGTCCCCGAGGCCGCCTGGACTCCGATGCCGCTCGGCAGCGTGCAGCCGTTCGTCGTGGCGCCAATCGCCGTGCCGCCAAGCGAGTACTGGTAGCGCGCCGTGGACCCGGCGATGGTGAACCCGATCTGCCCGAAGTCGTTGCTGTATGCGTTGTTTTCGCCGAAGTACGAGACTTCGGAGGTGTAGACCGCGCCCAGGTTCGTCTTGGCCTCCGACTGTTTAGCCTTCGCCTGGTAGCTGAGGAAGTTGGGGATCGCGATGGCCGCCAGAATGCCGATGATGGCCACCACGATCATCAACTCGATGAGGGTGAAGCCCTGCTCCTTCCGAATTGCGGTCACCATGTCGTCTCCTCCTGGTTGTTGGGGTTGACCTGTCAGCAGCAGACAAGAGGACCCTCATCTCCCCTCAGTTCAGGCCCTCCACTTTGCAGGAGCAAGGAACGTACTTAAGCAGATTCCATGCCCCGCTGAGCCAGCAACACAGACAGTTCCTTTCTCAGGATTCCAATGGGTTAGGGCCCGCGGTCGAGCCGAAGCGGGGTCAAGCGGGCGGGTGCACGTCCGATTTCTGTCCGCCTGAGCCAAAAATTGGCACGCCACGGGAACGTGCAGGGGGCCGTCATTCGTCGGGTTGCCAGGGGTGGGCGGGAAACCGGCGGACGAGAAGGCAAGGGCTGTCAGGGCGCGGGCTTGGCACCAGAATTGTTCTGGGACACCTTGCGCTGCGCCTGTCGCACCCGTTCGTCGAGCATGGGATCGCCCCAGCCCTGCGCCCGGTAGCGCTCGGCGAGCTTGGTGTTGGAAGGATCGAGCATGAGGGAGCGCAGCCAGGCTTCCCGGGCTTCCTGGATCTGGTTCTGCTTTAGATAGATTTCGCCGAGGTGCTCGAAGATGACTGGGTCGTCCTCGACCAGCGAGGCCGCCCGCTTGAGCTCCGCGAGGGCCTCGTTCAGCTTGCCCATCTTGTAGAAGGCCCACCCGAGGCTGTCCACATAATACCCGTTGTTGGGTTTCAGGGCGACGGCGCGCTGGGTGAGCGCCACCGCCTCCTCGATCCGGATGCCACGCTCGGCGTAGGTGTACCCGAGGTAGTTCAAGGCGTCCGCATGCTTCGGGTCGAGGCGGAGAGCCGCTTCCATCGCGCGCACGAGGTCATCAAAGCGGTTCAGCTTGTCGTAGGCCGTCCCCAGGTTGAAGTGCAGGTCCGGGTTGTCCGGGTTCTGCCGGACCCCCTCCTCGAAGGTTTCGGTGGCCTTCGCATACTGCTCTGTCTGCAGGTAGGTCAGCCCGAGCAGGAGGTACGCGTCCGGGTGCTTCCCGTTCAGCTTCAGGACCTGGGTGAGGTGGGTGATGGCCTCCGGATAGCGCTTGAGTTTGTACAGGAGAAAGCCCATGTGCATGTGGCCGTCAACGTAGCTCGGCTGGATCTTTAGGTTCTCCTGGTAGGCCTGGATTGCCTTCTCGTAGTCCCGCTGCTCCTCGTAGATCATGCCGAGGTAGTCGCGCACCCGCAGCTCCGCGGGCCGCGCGGCCAGAACCTTGTTCAATTGCGCGATCGCCTTGGCATATTCCTTGGTCTCACCGTAGACGAGACCTGCGCGGAGCTGGGCGTCGAGATCGTCGGGGTCCTGCGCGAGGATGACCTCCAGTTCCGCCAGCGCCTCCCTGTACTGCTTGCCGTGCAGGTACAACCGCACCAGGTGCTGGCGGACCTCCTTGCTGTTCGGATTCACCGCCTGCAGGTACCGGCGGTACACCGCCGCCGCGCGCTCGTAGTCTTGGCGCGATTCGTGGACGCTCGACAGGGCGACATAGGCGGGCTCGAAGCTGGGGTTCACGGCGATCGCGCGCTCAAAGCTCTCGATAGCCCGCTCGTACTGTTTCAGCTCGAGCCCGATGCGCCCCAGGTAGTAGAAGCCCATCGGCGACCCGTTCGCCTTCTGGACCCCCTGCTCGAACGCCTGCTGGGCCTCCTCGTAGCGCTTCAGGTTCATGAGGAGGAGCCCTTTGGAGAAATAGGCGTCACCCCCTTCCCCGCTCGCCGCGATCGCGCGGTCGTAGAGAGAGAGCGCCTGCTGGACCTGGCCCGCTGCGGCATAGACGCCCGCAACCGACAGCAGGACCGAGACGTCGCGGACGTCCGCCTCGGCGACGCGCTCGGCGAAGCGGAGCGCCGCGGCGGTATCTCCCTTCGACAGGTAGAGGGTGGCCAGCCGGGCTTTGAGGAACATCGAGGCCGGATCCGCGCGCAGCGCGGTCAGGTATTCGCTGATCGCCCGTTCGTGGTCCTGGGCCAGCTCCGCCTGATGACCGAGGATGAAGTGGTAGTAGGCCAAAGGGTCCGACGGCGCGGGCGGCTTCGGGGGCGGTGCGGTGGCGGCCTGCCCGACGCCGTTGCCGCCCGTCCCAGCCTCCGGGACGGCGGCGCAGGAAACGACGACCAGCGGGATGGCGAGGACGGCGAGCAGCCCCCGGCCGCAGCGACACGGCAGGTCCCCTCGCAGCGCTTTCCCCTGCCTGGTGGTGCTTCCGGTCATCAAATTGGAACCTCGGGAACCTCGCTCACGCTCAGGGCCGCCGAGGGCGCGTAAGGCGGATTATACGAAGCCCGCTCGGAGGGTGTCAAACCTCCCGGTCCGAGCGGTTTGCGAACTTCGCGTACTTCTCCAGGAAGGTCAGCTCGATGTCGCCGGTCGGGCCGTTGCGGTGCTTGCGGACCAGAATGTCCGCCACGCCCGGTTTCTGGGTGGTGTCCGGATTGTACACCTCGTCCCGATAGATGAAGATCACCACGTCGGCGTCCTGCTCGATGGCGCCCGACTCCCGGAGGTCAGCGAGCACGGGGCGCTTGTCCTGGCGGGTCTCCACTGCGCGGCTGAGCTGCGACAGGGCGACGATGGGGATGTCCAGCTCCTTGGCCAGGGCCTTGAGCGAACGGGAGATGTCCGAGATCTCCTGCTGGCGCGACTCCGCGTCGGCCCGGCCTTGCATGAGCTGCAGATAGTCCACGACCAGGAGATCGAGCCCGCGTTCGGCTTTGAGGCGCCGCGCCTTGCCCCGCATCTGCTGGACGGTGAGGGCGCCGGAGTCGTCGATGAAGATCGGCGCCTGCGAGAGCTTGTCGGCCGCCGCCGTCAACCGCGTCCAGTCCCCCGGGGAGAGCTTGCCGGTGCGCAGCAGGTGGGAGTCCACGAGGGCCTCCGAGCTGAGCATCCGGAGCACGAGCTGGATGCCGGACATCTCGAGGCTGAAGACCCCGACCGCCTTGCGGTACTCGAGCGCGGCGGTCTGAACCATCCCGAGCGCCAGGCTGGTCTTCCCCATGCTGGGCCGGCCGGCGATCACCACGAGGTCGGAAGGCTGGAGCCCGGCCGTGATCGCGTCGAGATCGAGGAAGCCGGTTGGGATACCGGTGATCTGCTCCTTCTTCTTGTACAGCTCGTCAACCCGATTGATGCCCTCGAGGATGAGCTGCTTCATCTCGGCGAACGACCGGCTAATCTTGCCTTGCGCCAAGCCGAAGATCGAGCGCTCGGCGAACTCCAGCAGCTCGTCCACAGAGCCCGTCCCCTCGTACCCGCGCGCGATCACCTCGGTCGCCGTGCCGATCAGCCCGCGCAGCATCGCCTTGTCCCGGACGATCTTGGAGTGGTAGCGGATGTTCGCGGCCGAGGGGACGACCTGGACCAGCTCCGCCAGGTAGGCCGCCCCGCCCACGGCCTCCAGCTCACCGCGGGTTTTGAGGTGCTCCGAGAGCGTGATGAGGTCAATGACCTCCCCGTGCTCGGACAGCTCGAGCATCGCCTGAAAAATCTTCTTGTGGGCGGTCCGGTAGAAGTCGTCCTCGGTGAGCAGCTCCATCGCCTTGGCGAGGGCGGCGTTGTCGAGCAGGACCGCGCCGAGGACCGACTGCTCGGCCTCGAGATTCTGGGGCGGCAGCCGCGGCTCCGACAGGTCGCGGAGGCGGGCGGGTTCCGCGGTCATGAGGCCCCTCCCCCAAAGGCCCCTCCCCTGAGCGCGGCGGGAAGGTCCTCGATCTTGACGATCCGCGACGTCCTGGTGCCCGCGCCGAGCAGCAGCGCCTCGTCGGCAGCGCAGCCCGGCAGTCCCACGAGCACCGCGGCCAGCGCTCCGGCGCGGCGCGCCGCGGCCAGCGCCGCCTGCTGCGCCGCGGGCCCCGCGGGCCCAACCGTGTCCTGCAGCACGCGCAGGCCCGCCGCCCGCAGGCGTTGCGCCGCCTGGAACAGCCGCGCACCCGCCCGGGCCTGGGCCGCGACCAGGACGTCGGCCCGGACGGGCGGGCTTCCGTTCCCGCTCCGCTCCATTGCCCGGAACAGGCGGTCCACGTCGAAGGCGAACCCGGTGGAGGGCTGCGGCCGGCCGAACCGACCGATCAGGTGATTGTAACGGCCGCCGCCGCCCAGCTCGCACCCCAGCCCCTCCGCGAACACGTCGAAGACGACCCCGTCGTAGTATTCGAAGCCTCGGAACTCCCCCAGGTCCAGCAGCAGATGCCCTTTGAGCCCGGCCGCGTCCAGCAGCCGGTAGACCTGCGTCAGCCGGTCCAGCGCCGCCCGCAGCTCGCGGTTCCGGCCGGCCAGCGCGCGGCCACGCTCCAAGACCTCGTCGCCTCCGAAGAGCCTGGGCGCCTCCAAGAGGGCCCGCGCGGTCCGCCCCGGCACCCGCTCCCGGAGCAGAATGTCCGCGAGCTTGGGAAGATCTTTTCGCGCGGCGGCCTGCTCGGCCCGCTTTTGCCCCTCCTGCGAGAGGCCGGAGCGGGCGAGCAGGCCCTTGAAGAACCCCACGTGTCCGAGGGAGATCCTAAACGCAGACAGACCAAGCTGCCGGAGGCAGTCGCCCATCAAGGCGATGATCTCCCCGTCCATCGCAACCGAGTCCACGCCGATCAGCTCCGCGCCGACCTGGAAGATCTCGCGCTCCCGGCCCGCATGCTCGGGTTCGTAGCGGAACACCGTGGTCCGGTAGCAGAGCCGGAGCGGCACCTCCGCGCCCGCCATGCCCATCGCCACGATCCGGGCGATCTGCGCGGTGACGTCCGGCCGCAGGAGCAGGATCCGGCCGGTCGTCCGGTCGGCGATCTTGTAACACTTCTCGATCAGCTCGGGTTCCAGGCCCGCCGCGAGGACATCCAGGTACTCGAAGGTCGGCGGAATGACCTCTTGGTAGCCCCAACGGCCCAGGCAGGCCAGCAACGTGTCCTCCAGCCGGCGGACCCGCTGGGCCGTGTGGGGCAGGATCGTGGCCATCCCCGAGGGGATAAGCGAGCGGGCGTCCCGGGACGAGGACGGCGCCTCGGGCCGAGGCGGCTGACGCGAACCGCTGGATGAGGATCGGCGTGGCATAGGCTGGGCAGGGTTGCCCGGGCTACAATCCCCGGGTGAGATCAGCGAGCTTGACCGACAGGATGTGCTTGAGCGTTTTGATCGTCTCGAACACGCCGGCGGGCAGCGCGGCATCGAGCCCGATGATGAGGAGCGCGGTGCCGCCGCGCTCCTCCCGAGCGCATTGCATCCGCGCGATGTTGATCTGATGGTCGCCCAGAGCCTGGCCGACCGCGCCGATCACGCCTGGCTTGTCTTCGTTCAGAATCAGGATCATGTGCCCCTCCGGCACCACCTCGACCTGGAACTCGTCGATCTCGATGATGCGGGGGTCCTTCCGATGGTAGAGGGTGCCCGCGACGCGACGGGCCTTCCGGCCCGCCTCGACCCGCACGCGGACGACGCTGGTGTAATCGCCGGCGTCGCTGCTCTTGACCTCCTTGACCTCGATGCCCCGCTCCTTCGCAAGCACGGGTGCGTTGACGTAGTTGACCACGTCCTCGAGGATCGGCGTCAGCAGCCCTTTGAGCACCGCGATCGTGAGCGGGGCCGCCGCAAAGCCGGAGACCTCCCCATAGTACTCGACCGTCACGCGCTCGATGCCCCCCTCGCAGAGCTGGGCCTGCAGCAGGCCGATCTTCTCCGCCAGGCTGAGGTAGGGCTGGATCCGCGGGAGCACCTCGGGCGGGACGGAGGGGATGTTGACGGCGCCACGCGCGATCCCCTTGGTGAAGTAGTCCACGATCTGCTCGGCGATGCCGATCGCGACGTTCTCCTGGGCCTCGCTCGTCGAGGCCCCGATGTGCGGCGTGCAGATGAAGTTGTCCAGCGTCAGTAGCGGATGATCGGGCTTGACCGGCTCCTCCTCGAAGACATCGAAGGCGGCCGCGGCCACCCGCTTGCTCTTGAGCGCCTCGTAGAGATGGGCCTCGTTGACGATCCCGCCGCGCGCGCAGTTCACGATCACGACGCCCGGCTTCATCTGCGCGATCGCGTCAGCGTTGATAAGTCCCCGAGTCTCGGGCGTGAGCGGCGTGTGGACCGAGATGACGTCCGCGCGCCGGAATAGCGCCGGCAGCGCCACCAGCTCGACGCCCATCTTCCGCGCCCGCTCCTCGGCCAGGTAGGGGTCGTAGGCGATCACGTTCATCGCGATGCCCTGGGCCAGCTTGGCGAGGTAGCCGCCGATCTGCCCCATGCCGACGATGCCGAGCGTCTTGTTGTACAGCTCCATCCCCATGAACTTCTCTTTTTCCCACCTGCCCGCCTTCATGGAGGCCGTGGCCTGGGGGATGCGGCGAACCGCCGAGAAGATCATCGCCAGCGTGTGCTCGGCCGTGGTGACCGTGTTGCCGCCCGGAGTGTTCATCACGACGATGCCGCGCCGCGTCGCCGCCGGCGTGTCCACGTTGTCGAGGCCCGAGCCGGCCCGCCCGATCACCTTCAGGCGCTGGCCCGCCTCGATCACCTCGGCCGTGACCTTCGTCGCGGACCGGACGATCAGCCCGTCGTACTGCGCGATCTCCTTGAGCAGCTCCTCCTTGGAGAGCTTGGGCTTCACGTCCACCGTGAAGCCGGCCTTCTGGAGGATCTCGATGCCCTGCTTCGAGAGGCTGTCGCTAATGAGGATCTTCATGGTCTGTTCCAGCTAGCAGCTCGTTGCGAGCCGCGAGTAGTTCCGGGCGAGACGCGATGGGCTATTCGCTGCTTGCTAGGCTCTCAACCCTTCACCATCAGCAGCTCCTGGGCCTTGGCGACCCCGCTGCCCAGCGTGACCGGATAGCCCAAGCCCTTCAGCACCATCTCGATCGCGGCGAGCGCCGTGATGATGTCGAAGGTGTCCGCGTAGCCCATGTGGGAGATGCGGAAGATCTTCCCCTTGAGATGGTCCTGCCCGCCCGCCGCGGTGATCCCGTACTGCACGCGGAGGTTCTTGTAGATCGCCTGGCCATCCACGCCCTCCGGCGCCGAGATCGCGGTGAGCGCGTTGCTCGGCGCCTGCTTGGGGAAGAGCGCCAGCCCCGCGGCCTTGGCGCCCTCGCGCATCGCCTGGGCCAGCCGCGCCTGCCGCCCGAAGACCTGGGCGAGGCCTTCGGCCTTCAGCATCCGCAGCACCTCTCGCAGGCCGAGGATCATGGAGACCGCCGGCGTATAGGCGGTCTGGTTTTTGATCTGGGACTCTCGCTCCTTCTTGAAATTGAAATAGAAGGCAGCGTTCTTGGCCTTCTCCGCCAGCCGCCAGGCTTTCTCGCTCACGCTCACGAAGGCCAGGCCCGGCGGCAGCATCAGGGCCTTCTGCGACCCGGTGATGACGACGTCCAGGCCCCAGGCGTCGGTCTGGATGTCGAAGACGCCCAGCGCCGTGATCGCGTCCACGACGAGGATCGTGTCCTCCAGCGGCCGGACCACTTCGGCCAGCGCCCGAACGTCATGGGCCACCCCGGTCGAGGTCTCACTTGCCTGGACGTAGACCGCCTTGATGCCGGGATCCTTCTTGAGCGCGTCGGCGACCTGCTGGGGATCGACCGCGTAGCCCCACTCCACCTTCAGCTCGATCACCTGGGCCCCGAACGTCTTGCAGAGTTTCCCCCAGCGCTCGCCGAACTTCCCGCCGTTGACGACCAGCGCCTTGTCGCCCGGCGAGAGGAAGTTCGACACCGCCCCTTCCATCGCGCCAGTGCCCGACGCGGCCAGAATCAGAACGTCGTTGCGCGTCTGGAACAGCCACTTCAGGTCCTCACGCACCTCGCCGAACAATTGCGCGAACTCGGGCGCCCGGTGATGGATCATGGGCTGAGCCATCGCCAGCAACACCTCCGGCGGCACGGCCGTCGGCCCCGGAGCTAACAGATAGCGCTTCAGCATCGTTCCGCTCTCCTTACCAGCATCGTGAACTGATCATCCGGCAGACCGGTTGGACGGGTCATGCGCTGGCGGCGTGGGGAGCCCGCACGCTACCACACCCCCTACCCTGTCAAGGCGACTGCGGAGCGGGCGCTGGGGCGGCGGCGAGACGGCGTCCCCCCGCAAAACGGACTGCCCAAGCGATGCCGCCAGGGACACCGGTTCGACCGGTCCCGTCCCCGAAAGGGAGCAGGCTGCGATCTTTTTATTGACAACGTCGCCGTTCGCCGCTAGGCTCACCGGCTGTGCCGGACGTCCCCCGGTACTGGACAATCCCTAGGAGTGCCCATGTCGTGTCCCCAAAGAGATCGGATCAGCCCGGGCCGCATGGCGATCGTATTGGCGGCGGTCGGGCTGTCCTTCGGCCTCGCCCCGGCTCCGGCAGCGGCCCAGACTCTGCCCGCCGACGCCAAGGCGACGGCGCTGGCGATGGCCGCGGACCCGCCGGCCCCTTCTGCCAACCTCCCGTCGGAGCCTGCAAGCCAGGAGGCGGTCGCCGCGGCAGAGGAGGACGCCGACGGCCCGCTCACGCTCCTGAGCCCCAATGCTCCCGTGGTCCAACTCAGACCGGAAGGCCAGCTTTCACGGTACGGCGAGTTGTTCGAGCCCGGGCTGGACTCCGGGCCCGCACAGGACAGCACCGCCCCTGAGCCGAGCCTGACCGCCCAGAGCCCCGACAATCCCTTCGACGTCCCGATCATCCGCAACGAAAAGGTCGAGACCCACATCCGGTTCTTCAACGTCGCGATCCGCGACCGGTTCGAGCAGTGGCTCCACCGGCTGGGCCGCTACTGGCCACACGTCGAGAGCATCTTCAAGGAATTCGATCTGCCCAGCGACCTGGTGTACCTCTCGCTCGTCGAGAGCGGCTTCAACCCGCATGCCTACTCCCGCGCCCGAGCGACCGGCCCCTGGCAGTTCATCAAGAGCACCGCCCGCCTGTACGGGCTGCGGGTGGACGAGTACGTGGACGAGCGGCGCGATCCGATCAAATCCACGGTGGCCGCCGCGCGCTACCTCCGCGACCTCTACGATCTTTTCGGGACCTGGCCGCTCGCGCTCGCCGCCTATAACGCCGGCGAAGGGAAGATCCAGCGGGCCCTGGAGAAGGCGCGGGCTGAATCGTTCTGGGAGATCGCCAAGACGCGCTACCTGCGGCGGGAGACCAAGGACTACGTTCCCCGCTTCATGGCCGCCACCATCATCGCCAAGCACCCCGACCAGTTCGGCTTCTCCGCCGTTCCGCCCGACCCGCACGAGTTCGAGGAGGTGGCGGTCCGCCGTCCGCTTCACTTGAGCGAGATCGCGAAGGTGACCGGCGTGCCTTACGCCGAGTTGCGGCGGCTGAATCCGGAGCTGCGCAAGGACGTCACGCCGCCGACGGATCCTGTCTATCTCCTGAAGGTGCCCGTCGCCATGAAGGAGCAGATCGCGCAGGCGCTCGATCGCGTGCCGACCTGGAAGCCCGCCCGCACGTCCCCGTCCAAGAAGAGCCGGAGCCTCGTCCGGCACGGCAACGCCAACGGCAGCTGGTATCGGGTGCAGGCCGGCGACAGCCTGTGGAAGATTGCCAAGCGATTCCAGATGAGCGTGAAGGACCTGGTCGCGCTCAATCGCCTCGCCGGCCGCAAGATCAAGCCGGGCGACCTCCTCGCCGTCCAGCGGTGACGGTGTCTTCCCGTTCGGGCCGCGCAGCAATCAGGGTGTCGGTGGCGGGTTTGTCGGGGCGGCCTGGCCCGCCGCGGATGCAGGCGCAGCGGGCGCCGGGCCCTTCTTCGCTTCCAGCGCCTTCAGGCGCACCGAGGCCTCACCGGCGAAGGGAGAGTTGGGATAGCTCTTCATCAGGTCCTGGTAGCGGGCCAGGGCGCCTTCAGGCCGATCCATCGCCTCCTCCAGCTTGCCCAGCTCGAAGAGGGCCTGATCCTTGTTGACCGCGCCGGGGACCTCCAGCACCGCCGTAAAGGCCTTGAGCGCCTGCTCGCGGTCTCCGTTCACCAGGTGCGCGTAGCCCATCCGCTGATACACCAACCCGAGCAGGGTCTTGTTGGCCCCGTAGGCCGCGATGAACTTCCGATAGGCCTCGAGCGCGCCCGTGACGTCGTTGGCCTGCATCAAGGCGTTCCCCAGCTCGAAGAGGGCGATCGGCGCGCTGGGGCTACGCGGGAACTGCTCCACGATCTGCCGGTACAGCGCGATGGCCTGCTTGAGATTATCGCTGGCCTTGGCCGGCTGGTCGAGTGGGCGGTCCAGGTACAGCCGGGTCGCCTGCGCGCTCAGCTCGGCGGCGCGCTCTGCATTGCGCAGGTCATACCAGATCACACCGGCGATCCCCGCCACCACGAGCAGGAAGACGGCCAGCCCGACCAGGACGGCCTTTCGGTTCTGCTCCACCCAGAACAGAAAGCGCTCCGCCCCGCTCAGCAGGTCGGCTTCGTCCACCGGCGCGCGCTTGGACTCGATTTTGATCTTGTACGGCATGGGTGAACGGGTTATACGCGCGTCCTGCGCGTCTTGTCAACGCCGCGTTCCGGAGGATGCGCAGCGCCGCTCGTCGCTCGTGAAGCGTCGCTCGCGGTGGCGTGCATCCGCCGCGCCGGCGTTGACAGGGCCGAAGCCACGGGGGTAGCGTACCGGGCCATGTTCGACGAGGAGCTGCGCCAGCTTGCCGACCGGGGACTGCTGCGCCGCCTGCGGCTCGTGGCGTCGGCGACCGGCCCGGTCGTCACGGTCGAGGGCCGCGCGGTGATCCTGCTGGCCTCGAACGACTACCTGGGGCTGGCGGCGCATCCGCGGCTCAAGCAGGCGGCGATCGAGGCGATCGGCCGCTACGGCGTCGGCGCCGGCGCCGCGCGCCTGATCTCCGGGACGCTCCCGCCGCACCAGGAGTTGGAGGCGGCGCTGGCGCGCTTCAAGCACACGGAGGCCGCGCTGGTCTTCGGCTCCGGCTACCTGGCCAACCTCGGCCTGATCCCGGTCCTCGCCGGCCCGGACGACGTGGTCTTCGCGGACCGCCTCTGCCACGCGAGCCTGATCGACGGCTGCCGGCTCAGCGGGGCGACCTTCCGGGTGTTCCGCCATCGGGACCTCAACCACCTGGAGCACCTGCTGGCCAAGCACGCGCGCCGCCGGAAGCCGCTCATCGTCACCGACGGGGTCTTCAGCATGGACGGGGACCTCGCGCCCCTGCCCGACCTCTTGGCCCTGGCCGACCGGTACGGCGCGCGGCTCCTCGTGGACGACGCGCACGGGACCGGGGTGCTGGGCGCGCACGGGCGCGGCCTCGCCGAGCACTTCGGCGTGGAGGCCCGCCTCCCGTTCCAGATGGGGACGCTCGGCAAGGCCCTCGGGACGAGCGGCGCCTACGTGGCGGGCCCGGCCAGGTTCATCGAGTACCTGATCAACCGGGCGCGGCCCTTCCTCTACACGACCGCGCCGCCGCCGGCGCTCGCCGCCGCGACGGTCGCCGCGCTGGAGCTTGTTGCGCAGGAGCCGGAGCGCCGGGCCCGGCTCTGGGAGAACCGCAAGCGCCTCCACGCCGGGCTCGTCGCCTTGGGGTTCCGGACGACGGAGACGGAAAGCCCGATTATCCCGGTCCTGATCGGCGACCCGGCGCAAGCCCTCGCGCTGGCGGAGCGGCTGTGGCAGCTCGGCGTCTTTGCGCCGGCGATCCGGCCTCCGACCGTCCCCAAAGAGACGAGCCGGATTCGCACGACCGTGACGGCCGAGCATACGCCGGAGCAGATCGAGACGGCGCTCAACGCCTTCGAGACTGCCGGCCGCGAACTGGGGTTGATCGGCGAAGCCGGCCCGGGGTCGGCCTGCACCAAATCCCCGCCTGCGTAGCCGGCCCCGGCGAGCTGTGCTATCATCGCTCCCCATCCGGTCCTTAGGGGGAGGAACCGATGGACATCACCCAGTTACTCACCTTCGGCGTTGAGCAAAGCGCCTCGGACTGCCACCTCAGCGCGGGCGAGCCGCCCATGCTGCGCATCCATGGGGACCTCAAGAAGCTGGACCATCCGCCGCTGACCAAGGAGGAGGTCCATGCGATGGTCTTCGACATGATGAACGACGCGCAGCGTCGCGTTTTCCAGGAGACCCACGAGTGCGATTTCTCCTTCGAGCTGGGCGAAATCGCCCGGTTCCGCGTCAACGTCTTCCTGCAGCGGCGGGGCGAGGCGGCCGTCTTCCGGACGATCCCGACGAAGATCCTGTCGCTCGAGCAACTCGGCATGCCGCCGGTCATCCGCCAGCTCTGCGACAAGGAGAAGGGCCTGATCCTGGTGACCGGCCCGACCGGCTCCGGTAAATCCACGACCCTGGCCGCCATGCTGGACTACCTGAACGACACCTTCGAAGGCCACATCCTGACGATCGAGGATCCGATCGAGTTCGTCCACAAGTCCAAGAAATGCCTGGTCAACCAGCGGGAGCTGGGCCCGCACACCCATTCGTTCGCGAATGCGCTCCGGTCCGCCCTCCGCGAGGACCCCGACATCATCCTGGTCGGCGAGCTACGGGACCTCGAGACGATCCAGCTCGCACTGACCGCCGCGGAGACCGGCCATCTGGTCTTCGGCACCCTGCACACCTCCAGCGCGCCCAAAACCGTGGACCGTATCATCGACGTCTTTCCGCCGAACCAGCAGGCGCAGATCCGCGCCCAGTTCGCCGAATCCATCGAGGGCGTCATCACGCAGACCCTGCTGAAGAAGAAAACCGGCGGCCGGGTGGCCGCGCTGGAGATCATGGTCGCCACGACGGCGGTCCGGAACCTAATCCGCGAGGCCAAGCTCCACCAAATCCCGGGCATCATGCAGGCGAGCAAGAAAGACGGGATGCAGACCATGGACATGGCGCTCATGGACCTCGTAGCCAAGGGGCTGGTCACGAAGGCCGAGGCCCAGAGCCGGAGCATGACCCCGAACTTGTTCGGCGCCGCCGGCGTCGCATAATTTCCGAGTTTTGCATTATGCATGTTGAGCGTTGAATCGGAGAAGCCTCGACTCATACCGCAACACTCACAACGGTTCGGCCACGCGAGGTTCGCATATGGTGGACATCCGCGAGCTCCTGAAGGTCATGGTCGAGCGCAACGCATCCGACATCTATTTGACCGTAGATCTGCCGCCCATGTACCGGATCGAGGGCGTCACCCAGCCCATCGGGACCACTCCCTTCACGAACGAGGAGCTCGAAGGCCTCGCCCGCGAGATCATGCGGGAGAAGCAGCGGAAGGAGTTCGAGGAGCAGATGGAGATGAACCTTGCGCTCCACTATCCCGAGCTGGGCCGGTTCCGGGTGAACATCTTCCGGCAGCGCGGCAACGTCGGGTTCGTCATCCGGCAGATCAAGGTGGAGATCACGCCGATTGACAAGCTCGGGCTGCCCCCGATCATCAAGGACATCGCGATGAGCAAGCGCGGGTTGGTCCTGTTCGTCGGGGCCACCGGCTCCGGCAAGTCCACCTCGCTCGCAGCGATGATCGACCACCGCAACACCACGGCCCCCGGCCACATCGTCACGATCGAGGACCCGGTGGAGTTCGTCCACCGGCACAAGCAGTCGGTCATCACCCAGCGCGAGGTCGGGTTTGACACCCTCTCGTTCTCGGCCGCGCTCAAGAACACGCTCCGCCAGGCGCCCGACGTCATCCTGATCGGCGAGATCCGCGACACCGAGACCATGGAGGCCGCGATCGCCTTCGCCGAGACCGGCCACCTCTGCCTCGGGACCTTGCACGCGAACAACGCGAACCAGGCGATCGAGCGTATCATGAACTTCTTCCCCGCCCAGCGGCATCCCCAGATCTACCTGCAACTCTCCATGAACCTCCGGGCCATCATCTCGCAGCGGCTGATCCCCGGCGTGGACGGCAAGCGCGTGGCCGCGCTCGAGATCCTCATGGACACGCCGCGGGTGAAGGACCTGATCAAGAAAGGCGAGGTGGACAGCCTCAAGGAGGCGATGGAGCAGGGGGTACAGGAAGGCTGCCAGACCTTCGACCACGTCCTCTTCCAGTTTTACAAGGAAGGCAAGATCAGCCTGGACCAAGCCCTGGCCAATGCGGACAGCGCCAACAACCTGCGGCTCAAGATCAAGCTGGCCGGGTTGTTGAAGGGGGAGGACGAGGAAGGCGCGGGCGTCGCCGCCAAGGACGAGCTGGGCAAGACGCCGGGGTTCCAGATCAAGGGCCTGCCGCCGGGCGGACCGGTGAGAAAATTCTAGCGCAGCGCGTCGAACAACGCGTCCACCCCCCGCGCCGTGCCCAGGATGGTCGGGTGCCCGACCCGCTCGTTGTGGCGGTTCTCCCGGACCCGCTTGAGGTTCAGCACCAGGTTGTGGAAGTCCTCCAGCTTCGCAGTCTCGAAGTAGGTCACGAAGTCCCAGTCGTCCAGCCCCGTCGAGTGGTACAGCTTGCGCCGGACCGTTTTCAGATACCCCAAAGTCGCTTCGGTGTGCTCCTTCATCATCTCTAGACGCGACTCCTCGGAGCTCAGCCACCAGGCCGCATCCTTCTTGATCGGGACCACGATCGCGTAGGGCATCGGCCCCGCGTCCGTCAGCGCCGCCTTCATCTTCGCGCTCAGGTCTTCGAGCTTCGGCAGGTAGTTTAGCGGCTTGGTCAGCCCGTTCAGCGTCTGGGTGTTCCGGAGGTAGTGGCCGAACTCCGTCGCCATCAGATCCACCAGCAGCTCCTGATTCCGGGCCAGCTCGTAGGCGTGTAGCCGGAGGAGAAAGTCCGCGTTCTCCAGCAGGCCCCGCACCAGGTACGTCTCGACCAGCACCGTGTCCGCGTGCCGCGCGAGCACCGCCTTGGCCTCCGCGACGCCCCGGTCCCGCGAGGCGCGGTCGAGTCGGTACCACTCGGGATCAATCCTGAACAGCGCGTAGGTGCCGTAGACGCCCGTGTCCGTGAGGATCTTCGCACGGTCAATCGGGCCCGCTGCCCGAAGCGGCGAGGCCCCGGACAGCGCGAACGCCACGAGGCAGGCTCCGACGATCAGCGCACGCATGCGCGTTCCCATGAGCGACCTCCTTTCCACAGAGAACCGACTGGCACCCGGGAGCGGCAGGGTTCCCTCGGGACCCCGTCGGCTCACGAGCCCGCCAGCGGCTCCTCCTTCAGCCCCTCCAGATAGGCTGCGATCTTGTCCAGGGCAGCCGCGCTCAACTTCTGCCCGTACCAGCGCGGCATGGCGCGCTTAGGGAACCCCGGCACCTCGTAGGCACCGGGATCGAGGACGGACTCGACGATGTATTCCCGCACCGTCTTGGCCTTGCCGCGGTATTTGGGATTGGCCAGGCGCTCCGGTCCGGTAGTCCCCAGCACGAGCTTTGGCCCCACCCGTCCGTCAGCTCCCGGGATGCCGGGGATCGTGTGGCAGACCGCGCAGCCGGCCTTCGTGAAGATGGTGCTGACCGTTTCTTCCCCGGTCACCAGCGGCACCGACTCGGGCGTCACCTGGACCGGCGTCTCGGGCGGCGGCGCCGGGCCCTTTTTCTTCGGCCCGAGGTACAGGAACGACAACAGCATGAGCCCCAGCGAGATCGTGACGACGATCAGGGTCCACTCCTGCTCGGTGCGCGGCCGCTTGGGGCCACGCTCGGCGTCCTTGACCGGTTCCATTAGGTCCCGTGGGCCGCCCGGTCGGTGGCCACCGCCTCCGTCCCTCCCCCGATCGCCTGCCGGCAGGCCTCCGTCAGCCGCGCCAGCCCTGCGCTGACCCGGACCGGATAGGGCCGGCTCACCTCCAGCCGTCGCAGGCGCGCCGGGAGCGCGGCCCGCTCATGGGCCGCGTGCCGGCGGCTTTCCGCGAGCGTCGGCAGCGGGGCGACCGGCCGGCCCCGCGCAGCACCGGGCGCAGCAGGGGCCGCCCGCGGACGGGCTCCCCTTCCAGCGCCAGCACGTCCTCGAGCAACCGCCCGTCGCGCTCGCGCCGGTACACCTGCTTCCGGCCGGGAAAGGTCTGCTTCCCGGGGCTGAGCTTGAGCGCGGGGACCCAGCGCCCGTCGCGCTCGACTTCGCTCAGCTTGTAGACCGAGTCCAGGCTCGGCGCATCGCCGGAGACGCTCAGGTCGGTACCCACGCCGAACGCGTCAATCGGCGCCCGCTGGCGGAGGACCTCGGCCACCCGGGCCTCCGTGAGGTTCCCGCTCGCGAAGATCTGCACGTCGTGCAGGCGCTGGGCGTCGAGGATCCGCCGCACGCGCCGGCTCAGCTCCGCCAGGTCCCCGCTGTCGAGCCGGACGCCCCCGAGGCGGCGCCCGCGGCGCGCCAGCTCCCGGGCCACCTGCCCAGCCCGCCGGGCGCCTTCCAGCGTATCATACGTATCGATCAGGAGGGTGGTCCCCTCCGGAAAGGTCTCCACGAAGGCGCGAAAGGCGTCCAGCTCGGAGGCGTAGGCCTGGACGAACGCGTGCGCCATCGTCCCGAAGATCGGGAGCCCGTAGAGCTGTCCGGCCAGCACACTCGAGGTCCCGACGCATCCTGCGAGGTAGGCGCTGCGGGCGGCCTTGACCGCCGCGTCCAGGCCCTGTGCCCGGCGCTGCCCGAACTCCACGACCGGGCGGCCCTGCGCGGCCTCCACGACCCGGGCGGCTTTCGACGCAATCAGCGTTTGGAACGTCACCGTGTTCACCAGGAAGGTCTCCACGAGCTGGGCTTCCACGAGCGTCGCCGTCACGCGCAGCACCGGCTCGTTCGCGAAGAAGACGGTCCCTTCCGGCATCGCGTCCACGTCCCCGCGGAACCGCAGCCGGCTCAGGTACGCCAGGAACGGCTCGGCAAACAGCCGCGTGGCGCGCAGGTAGCGGATCGCTTCGGCGCCGAACGAGAGGCGGGTCAGGTAGAACAGCGCCTGCTCCAGGCCGGCGAAAATCAGATACGAGCGCTGGGGCGGCAGCCGCCGGACGAACAGGTCGAAGGTGGCCCGGTCCCGGGGCCGGTGCTCGAAATAGCTGGCGGCCATGGTCAGCTCGTACAGGTCCGTGAGCAGCGCCATGTTCTCTTCGGTGACGAAGCCTGGTCGCATGGGGCTGCCTATCTCAGAAGGGGAACTCGTGGCGAGACGGGGCAGGCGCCGCGGGCCCGCGGCGCCCTTCGCAAGATCACTTTGGCGCGTCCATCGCGCACCGGAATCCGATCGTTTGATCCTCGTAGGAAGGCTCGGCGACAAACCGGGCGGTCACCCGCAGGTTGCGGGGCGGGTCGTTCCAGCTCCCGCCGCGGAAGACCTTGCGGTCCCCGCTCACAGGTCCGGTTGGATTGTCCTTGGGGCTCTTGCTGTAATAATCGCGCTCGTACCAATCGGCCACCCATTCCGCTGCATTGCCCGCCATATGGTACAGGCCGTAGGGGCTGCGCCCTCCCTGCTTCGTGCCGTGGCGCACGCTCATCCCCGCGATGCCGCTCTTGACTGGTGCCAGCGTGATCGGATAGCTCACCCACTGGCCGCGGTTGTAGTTGGCGATGTCCACGAACGGCTGCATGTGCCCCCAAGGATAGCGCCGTCCGTCCGTCCCGCGGGCAGCCTTCTCCCACTCGGCCTCCGTCGGCAACCGCTTGCCCGCCCACTTGCAGTAGGCCTCGGCCGCCGTCCAGGTCACGCCGACCACCGGGCGATCGCCCGCCGTCGCGACCGCCTCGTCGTCCCAGAGCGAGGGAGGATCGTATTTGGTCTCCTCCAGGAACTTCGCGTAGAGAGCGATCGTGACCTCGAACTGATCAATGTAGTAGGGCTTCAGACAGACGGTGTGCTCGGGGCTCTCGTTGGGAAAGCCCTGGAACTGCTCCGTTCCCACGTTGTCCGTGCCCATTTTGAAGCAGCCTTCGGGGATCAGAATCATCGGCGCGCCGTCCTTCCCCATCGGAATCCCCTCCTGATCGGAGGCACCCGCGCTGTCCTTGCCATCGGGCTGCCCGCCAGCCCCCAGGGTCAGGGTCCCGGCCAGGATCAGGACGCCGGCCTGCAGGATCGTTCTGGTCACGCTTCTCATCGCCGCCCCCCGCTCATGAAAGCTCCGGAGTGAAGGATGGATCGGCCGGAAGAGATCCGGCCTCAGGAAATGCAAGTATGAGGATGGGTCAAATGCGGGCGGAAGTCAACACCTCTGGACGGAGCGGCAGGAGCCGCTCGCCACAGGATCGGGGGCTCGCGGCCGCGCAAGCGAGGTGGCGTCCCCAACGGGATTTGAACCCGTGTTGCCGGCTTGAAAGGCCGGCGTCCTAGGCCTGGCTAGACGATGGGGACGACCGTTGGTGATGGATGATGCCAGCAATGACCGTCCAGGAAGTCCGCCGTGCGCCCATACAGTAATGCAAACAAGCTGAAATCGCAACCGGGAACCGCGCCGGCGGTCGGGGCTCCTTGCGCAGCGCCCGGCGATCTGCTAAGAACTGCTGCGCCGCAGCCAGGGTCTGCCCCCGTGAGCGCGGTGCCGACTGGGAGTCACACGATGGGTGGCCGTACAGCCCGGGAGCTCTGCACCGCCGCCTGCTGCGCTGCGGTCTTCCTCTCCGCGTGGCTGCCCCCCCGTTCGGCTGGCGAGGGTCCCCAGGCCGGCCCGACCCTGCAGTTCGACCTCCCCGGAGGAAGCGAGACCGGCCCACTCGCCCCGGGACAGGCCTTCGCCCTGTCGGTCCGCTTGATGGAGTGGAAGTCCACCGGCGCGGAAGAGCTCGTGGCCATCTTCGAGAGCCCCGCCTTCCCCAGAAGGCTCGCGCCCCTGCTGCCCGATGGGCCCTCAGGGGCCCCTGTCACATCCGTGGTGTTCGAGCCTCGGCCCTTCGCGGTGGGGATGGATGACCGCGCCCTGCGGATTGAGGTCGCCATCGCCCGCCTCCGGGGGATGCGCATCGAGCCGGTGCTCAAGCGCACGGTGTACCTCACGGTCGGAACTCAGCCCCCTGCGACACGCCCCGACGCGGCCGACCCCGCGCCCAGCGCGGACAAGCCAGCGCCCATGCCGGATCCCGCCTCGGCCCCTGAGCAGCCAGCGGCCCAGGGCCAGCCCGTCCTGCCCCCCGAGGAGGTGCAAGAGGAGGATCTCGGCAGCGGTTCTCCCGCGGCCCAAAGCCCGGTGTACTGGAGAGCGGTTCGGGAAGCGCTGAGCCGACGCTGGCAACATCAACTCGCGCAGATCGGGTCGCGCGCTGCCGCCCGCGGCCTTCGCGTCCGGTTCAGACTCTACGCCGACGGGTTCGCGCAACTGATCCAAGTCGAGCGCAGTTCAGGAGACCCCAGGGTGGACGAGGCCGGCCTGCAGGCGGTGCTCGCCTCTCTGCCCTTCCCCCCCTTCCCGCCCGCCGTCCGCGAGTCCTCGGTCGAGGTCCATCTCGATTTGCCAGGCGCTCGGCGCTGAGCCCGCGCCCCTTCCTAGCCCGGCGGCTCCGCGGGGCCTGCGTCTTCCCGGCCCAGGAGCGCGCGAATTCTGGCGATCAGTACTTCGACCGTGAAAGGCTTGGGCAGGTAGTGGGCAGCCACCCGGGCGATCCGTTCTGGGTCGCCGCCACTGGGGAAGTGGCCGGACATGAAGAGCACCTTCACCTCGGGATGGGCCACCGCGAGGCGTTCGGCCAGCTCGAGCCCGTCCATGCCGGACATTTGGACGTCCGTGAGGACGAGATGGATCGGCTCCCAGTTGTGCGACAGCAGTTCAAGAGCTTCCGCGCCGTCTGAGGCTTGCAGGACCGTATACCCGAACTGCTCGAGCGCGGATTGGAGCCATTGCCGGATCATGGGCTCGTCATCCACCACCAGGATCGTGCCCCGATCCAGCGCCGGCGGCTGGAAGAGCGTCCCGCGGTCATGGATGGGCCCGCACCCGGTCTGGCGGCGCTCGTGCCGCCGCCGTTCCCCCTGTCGCCGGTCGGCCATCCGGCGATCCTCGCCGCCTCGGCAGACTCCCCGCCGCTCGCCCACTCGGCGCTCCGACCGGCGCCGGTCCTGTCCGGTCCTCCGGTCCCGGCCTGACCGCTTCTCCTCAATCTCCATGGAATGGCCTCCACCAGGGATCGTGCGTTGAATGGGGCCCGAGTCGCTCACTCGGCCGTCGCAAGCGGCAGGCCTACGTACCCCTCGGGGGTGTAAGTCAGCGGCGACTGCGCGCCATTGGTCATGAGTGGGACCGCGTCGGAAATGTACGCGTCGAGTTCCGCGACAGTGACCCGCCGGTCCTTATTGAGATCGCCTTTGCCTTCGGCACCGAGCCCCGTGACCAGCGCGAAAGCGAAGGCGCCGCGCCCCCAGCGCTCGTACTCCTGCGACAGCTCCCGTCCACGGGTCGCCGCGAACACCGCCGCGTTGAACTCCTGCAGGTCCTTCACGAGCCGGTCGCCGTCCAGCGGGCCGACCTTGGCCTCGGTCGCCAGCTCGGCGCGGCTGACGTCCAGAAAGATGACCTTCTTCATTGGAAGCTCCAGAACCGGCTTCAGATCGTGCCAGGTGATCGCCCGGGCCAGGCCGGACGTGCCGGCGCTATGCAACGCGGCGTCGGCCGGCAGGAACACGAAGCTGCCGGCGGCATCACGCACCCCCTGTCCCGCGAGGAACAACACCAGCAGATCCGGCCGGCCTGGCCCAGCAGGGCGAGCTGGCGGAGGATGTTCTCATGGGTCGGGGCCATGCGGCTGCTCGACGAGTCCTGAGGGGCAGGTGGCCCGTCCGTCAGCCGGAAGGCACGGACCTCGCGGAACAGCTTGCCCGCCTGCTGCTCGAAGGCCTTCCCCACCGCCTCGGCGTCCGCCGCGGCATAGGCGAGTGAAGGGATCGCACGGTCCTGATAGATATTGATCCCGATGGCGATGACCCACAAGGTGGGCAGGTGACGGGCCGCCGCATCCCGCCGGGGCGGCGGGGCGGTCACCCGGAGCGTCCGGCGCATGTCGGCGAAGCCGTTCGAGGCCACCACTTCCAGCACATTCACCCCGGGTTCGAGCCGCACGGGGATCGAGAGGTCTGTAGCCCGCTGTCCGGCGGGGAGCGGAAGCGCGGCGAGGACGGTCGTGCCCCCGATCGGCCGCGGCGCGGCCGCGGCGCCCGCCTCAGCGACCTGCGCCCCGTTCACATAGACCCGGACCGACTGGATCGGGCGATGCCCGTCCTCCACTCGGATGGAGAGCGTGGCCTCCGGCGCGGGCAGCGTCGCGCCGTCGGCCGGCGCCTGCACCGTCACCCGTGGCGGCTCGATACCATGGAACCGGAGGTCGGGCCCGGCTGGCGGCCCGTCTTTCGTCCCGCCGAGGCCCTGGGCCAACGCCTGCGTGCTACTGCCGAGCCGGAGCGCCGCTTCAACGACTTCCGGGCGATAGAGCGTGGGGCGAAAGCGATCCAGCCCATACACGCGGGAGCCGATCCGCACACTCATGTCCGCATCCCCTCCGACCGAGGCCTTGTAGTACCCCTGAGGGGTGAGCACGATCCACTCGCCGTCGCGAAACCCGACGAGCGTCGCGATTGGAAGGCCGCTCTGGAGCTCCCAGAGCCGCATCGTGCCGTCGAGGCTGCCGGATAAGACCAGGCAGCCGTCACCACGCCTTGGTGCCCGCTGAAGGAGCGGACTTCCTGCCCGGTCGCCACGTCCCAGAGCTTGAGCGTCTGGTCCTCGCTCGCCGAGAGCGCCTGCCGCCCGTCCGGCGAGAAGGCCACCGCTATGACCCCGCCCGCATGGCCCAACGGCACGAAGACCTCGCCGGGCTCATCCGAGACATGGGCTCCGGCCCGCCCGGCCAAGGCCAGCATCCCGCCCAGCAGCGCCGTCGCCAGCGCCCCCGCCGTCCCTACCCGGCGCAGCGCCTGCCCGGCTCCTCTGGAGCGCCCCCCTCTCATCGCTTGATCCTGACGATGATCGCGCCCATGACGTCACCCTTCTTGAAGTCGCGCTTCGGGCTGTTCGGATGGGCGTTGTGGCAATCCACGCAGGATTGGACAATCGCGAAGTCGGCCGACAGGCCCTTGAACTGGTCGCCGTCGACGAAGGTCACGATCTTCTGCTGGGGATTGGCGATCATCTTCTCGAGCGCGTCGGCTTCCGCCTGGGTCTTCGGAAGATTCGACTTGTACACGGGCGTGAGGCCGATGAGCCCGATCTCGAAGCTGCCGATGTCCGCGCCCGCTACCTTGACGAACTGGGCCGGCAGGGGAATCGCGTGGACATCCTTGACCCACTCTTCTTTGGGCAGGACGCCGGAGTCCTTGACATGGTCCACCACGAGGAGGACGTAGGCGGTCCGAAAGGCCTTCACCGTTTCCAGGATGTACCGCGCAAGCTGATCGTAGGTGACCTGGGCCCCTCCGCCAGTCGGCGCCCCGAGCCCGAGGGCCAGCGCCAACAACCCGACGCCCGCCGGCCATCGCATCTTGCGCATCGTGCGAATCGTGCGCATCCCACTCGTCCCGCCGGCCTCGCCGATCGCGCGTGTCATGGATTCCTCCCCGCCGCCTCGTCGCCCCGGCCTGGTCCGGACACAGGGCAGAGACTATTGCAGAGCCGGGTACGCGCGTCAAGTGCAACATGGGCGAGACCTCGGCAACAGGCGGGAGGGGACTGCCCGGACGCCGGTGCGTGGCGGGTGGGAGCAAACTGATGCGGATTAGGCGCGCGGGCCGGCGATCGCGAACTCGCCCAGGTGCCGGGCGCACTCTTCCGCAGACAGGGGCGGGCTGAAGAGAAAGCCCTGCATCTCGAAGCAACGCTGCATGCAGAGGAAATCGGCCTGTTGCGGCTCCTCCACCCCTTCAGCGGTCACCTGGAGCCTCAGGGACCTCACCAACATGATGATGGCCTTCACGATCGAGACGTCCCGGTCGTCGCCCGGGATCGAGCGCAGGAACGCACGGTCAATCTTCACGCGGTCCACCGGGAGGTGCTTGAGGTAGCTGAGCGACGAGTAGCCGGTCCCGAAGTCGTCAATGGACAGCCGGATGCCCCGCTCGTGCAGGGCCTGCAGCGTCGAGAGGATCTCCGGGGAATGCTGCATGAGGAGGCTCTCCGTCAACTCCAGCTCGAGCCGGCGCGGATCGAAGCCCGTCTCCCGGAGCGTTCGGGTGATCGTGGCGAGCAGGTCGCCCTGCGCGAACTGGCGGCGGGACAGGTTGACCGCCAGGCGGAGCGACGGGCGGCCGGCCGTCTGCCAGGTCTTGACCTGCGCGCAGGCCGTGCGCAGGACCCATTCGCCGATCGGGACGATCAGGCCGGTCTCTTCCGCCAGGGGGACGAACAGGTCGGGCGGCACGAGCCCTCGCTCGGGGTGCTGCCAGCGCAGCAGGGCTTCGACGCCGACAATGGCGCCGGTCCGGACGTCCAGCAGCGGTTGATAGTGCAGAACCAGCTCGCTCCGCGCGAGCGCCTGCCGCAACTGCATCTCCAGAGCCAGCCGCTCGGCGGTCCGCTGGTTCAGTTCCGCCGAATAGAACCGGAAGCTGCTCCCGTTCTGCTTGGCGGCGTGCATCGCCGCGTCGGCGGCGGCGACCAGGCGATCGAGGTCGGCGGCGTCCGCCGGGGACAGCGCGACCCCCACGCTGCCCGTCACGTGGAGCTCCTGCCCATCCACGACCAGGGGAGCCGCCAGCGCATCGAGCAGACGGCGGGCGACCTCGGCGGCGTCATTCGCGCCGCCGAGGTCCTCCACGATCACAGCGAATTCGTCGCCGCCCGGTCGAGCCACGACATCGGCCACCCGCAGGCATCCCCGTAACCGCTCCGCGACGGCCGCGAGCAGCCGGTCCCCGGCCGCATGGCCGAGCGAGTCGTTGATGAGCGTGAAGCGGTCCAGGTCGAGGGCGTAGAGGGCCATCGCCCGGCCCGTCCGCTGCGCGCGGGCCAGCGCCTTCCGCAGCAGGTCCAGGAACAGCCGCCGGTTGGGCAAGCCCGTCAGCGGATCGTAGTGCGCCAGCGTCTCGAGCGAGGTCTCGGTCCGCGTGTGTTGGGTGCGCGCCTGCGCCAAGCGGACCGAGGCCCACAGGGCGAAGGCAAGCAACGGCAGCAGCGCGGGCAGCCCAAGCCCGCCGAGGCACCCCAAGAGGCCCAGGGCACCGACCAACCCCAGCGACACGAAGGGCGTCACGCGGTCAAGGCCCGCGACGGCGGGCACGCGCCAGCGCCTACATGGCGGCACAACCTGCTCCTATGTGATCGGGCGGGTCCGGCACGGCCCCGCCCGCAATCGTCACAAGCCTCCAGACCCGTTGTCGGCGGAAGCGGGCCAAAGCTGAAGCGGGGACCCGGCTTGCCTGAGCCGGAGCGACTGTGTCATGCTTCGAGCGCGGCGAGGCGGGTCGTACCAATGGGGCGAACGGAGTCCGCGGAAGCCAAGAAACGCCGGGTCCGAGAGATCTACCGGATACTGGACCGCACCTATCCCGACACTCGGCTGGCCTTGCGGTTCACGACTCCACTCGAGCTGGTGATCGCGCTGATCCTGGCCGCCCAATGCACGGACGAGCGGGTGAACCAGGTCACCGCGGAGCTGTTCAAAAAGTATCGGACGCCCCAGGATTGGGCCGGCCTTGACCGGCGCGTGCTGGAGACGGAGATCCGGAGCACCGGCTTCTACCGCAACAAGGCGAAGGCGATTCAAGAATGCTGCCGGGAGCTGATCAGGCGTTTCGGCGGGACGGTCCCGGACCGGCTGGACGACCTCATCTCGCTGTCTGGCGTGGGGCGCAAGACCGCCAACATCCTCAGAGGCAACGCCTTCGGCCAGCCGGCGATCGGCGTGGACACCCACGTCGGGCGCTTGGCGCAGCGCCTGGGGCTGACGACCCAGACCAATCCGGACAAGATCGAAGCCGAGCTGAATCCGCTCGTCCCGGACCCCCAGAAGGTCCGGTTCTGCCACCTGCTGCAGGCCCACGGGCGAGCGGTCTGCCTGGCGCGCAAGCCGGACTGCCCGGCCTGCCCTGTCAACCGGCTTTGCCCCTACCCGACCCAGACCGCCGCCGCGTCGGGAACGACCCGTGGCGCAAGGCAGGTCCCGCGTCAGGAAGCGTCCCAGCGATCTTAAAAAAACGCGGGCACCCGCCACCCCGATGAGCAGGGAAGGCGCGCCCGCGCCACGATACGCGACCGGCCGGTCTGAGGCAGCGCTTAGCCAGCCTGCGCGGCTACCTTTTCATAATGGTTCTTGAGGAGCTTCAACATCGCATCCACGCTGTTCCGCATCTGCTCGGCCGTCCACTTGGACCCCTCCGGCTGGTTCTCGATCTTGTAGATCTCCCGCAGGACATTGTCACGCGTCTGCATGAGATCGAGGACTGCAGCCAGCGCCTTGGCGTTGTCCTTGTTCTTGCCAATCAGCGCATCCACCTTGGCGATAATCTGATCCACCTGCGCCCGGTAGGCCTTCGCATCCTTTGGGAGATTCTCGACGTTCAGCTCCTCTGCCGCCGCAGAGCCGAAGCCTCCCCACTGCCCCAGCGGGCTGCCAAGCCATGTCCCCAGGCCAGCCAGCACCGCAACCAAGACTACAAGCCCTCGCATCACCGTCCTGCCCATGCCATCCTCCTTTCTCGCAGAGAACCTGTCCTGTCCAAGACGTTTCCCGTTCCCGTCCTTTCCTCCCCCCGGTCCTTTCGAGGGGCCGCAAAGGCGAGTGAGGGTATTAATCAATCTCTTGGCGGTTGTCAATGGGTGGGCGGGCCACCCCCGGGCGAAGTTGAGGCAACGGGACCGAGGCGCGGCCATTCGAGGTGGGATTACTTCGGCCGTGCGACCCACACCGTATTGCCCTGCTTGTCGAAGAGCGTGAGCTGCGGCTCGCCGCCGGCGTCAACCAGGAACTGCCCGCTGACCGTCTGACCGTTCCGCCGCATCATGTAGAGGCCGGTCGCGCCTTCCTTCGTCGCCGTCCAGATCCCACGCACGGTGCCGCTTTCATCGAGCAGCACGAAGGAATTGGCGGAGACAATTCGGGGGGCGGTACTCGGCGCAAAGGCCCAGAGCGGCGGATCCAGCACCAGGACCGCGGCCAGGACACCCCCCAGAAACCCAGCGAGCATGGGAACCAGCAACATGAAGGCTTTCGATTTCACGGTGCCTCCTTGCGTTGATCGGAACGCCTTGGCCCGATGGCCCTCCCTACGGGGCCGCCTCCCGCCCTATCGCCCCCACCGATCGGAGGGAAGTGTAACAGGTCACGAGAGAAAAGCAACCGCACGGCTCCCCGGCCGCCGCTAGCCCCTATAGGGGGAAGCGTGAGCCTCGCCGGGCGAGATATACTCGCCCCCATGCTTCATTGTCCTGACTGCCGCAGCACACATCTCTGGCGACTCCGCCGGAAGGGCTGGGAGCGCGTCCTGAGCCTGCTGGGCTTCTTCCCCTTCCAGTGTCAGAACTGTGCTCGCCGCTTTCGCGCCAGACCGCTCAGGTATCGGATCATCTTTTATTAATCGGAGCATGAAATACTTGACATTTGACGGGCGATGGTTATCACGTGGCCATGCGTGCTCGAACCCGGGATGCGCGGCACCTGTCGCCCGAAGCTCAAGAAGTCTTGCGCGAGAAGGCCGTGGCCGCTGTCAAGCAGCAGGGGCGCTCCAAGGCCGAAGTCTGTCGGCTCTTGGGCATCAGTCGGCAAGCCCTGTACACCTGGTTGAAGCGCCATGCGCGGGGGGGCCGGCACCCGCTGAAAGCGCGACCCCGGGGCCGACCGCGCGGCGGCCAGCTCAAGGGCTGGCAAGCGGCCCAGGTCGTCCGCACCTTGACCCACTGCTGTCCGGAGCAGATGCACTTGCCGTTCTACTTGTGGACCCGCGAAGCGGTCGGCGAGCTGATCGCGCGCCGGTACGGGCTTCGGCTGTCGGTCTGGACCGTCGGTCGCTACCTGCGGGCCTGGGGCTTCACCCCGCAGAAGCCGCTGCGACGGGCCTACGAGCGGGACCCGAAGGCGGTGCGACGCTGGCTGGAGGTCGAGTACCCCCGAATTCGGGCAGCGGCCAAGCGCGCGGGGGCCCAGATCTACTGGGGTGATGAGATGGGGCTGCGCTCGGATCATCAGGCGGGGACCAGTTGGGGCAAGCGCGGCCAGACCCCGGTGATCCGTGGCCCCGGTCGGCGCTTTCGCTGCAACATGATCTCGGCCATCACCAATCGCGGCCGGTTGTACTTTATGGTGTTCCGGCATCGCTTCACCGCACGAGTCTTCCTCCGATTCTGCCACCGCTTGCTCCGGCACGTGAGGCATCCGGTCTTTCTGATTGTGGATGGGCATCCCGTGCATACCGCGGCTGTCACCCAGCGGTGGCTCCACCGTCACCGCGATCGGCTGCGTCTGTTCTTCCTGCCACCCTACAGCCCGGAACTGAATCCCGACGAATATCTGAACCAAGACGTCAAGACCAACGCGCTGGGCCGTCGGCCGCCCCAGGACGCAGATGAGCTGGCGGTCAACGTCCGTCGCTATCTTCGCAGCACCCAGCGCATGCCGGCCGTGGTGCAATCCTTCTTCCATCACCCTGCGGTCCGCTATGCGGCTGAGTGAAAGGCGTCAAGTATTTTGCGCTCCCGGTAATAAGGCGGCCGGAGACCGCCTTGGAGGATGCTCACAGACAGGCGGGATCGGCGACCAGATCGCAGGCCAGCGGTCCAATCACCAGGGGGCTCATGTAGCGGGCCGAGGGGTCACCAGCCCCCATCGGCGCGTTGACGGGCGGGCCACCGGACATCCCCGGTAAGCCGTGGCCGGCGGAGGGCGACAACCTCCCGGAGCTTGAGGCCTGGAGTTGGGTCACCCCAGGCACTTGAGCCGTCCCCTGGACCTGGACGGCCCCAGGAGCCTGGCCCGGCATCGGGCCAACCCCGCCGCCGGGCAACGCGGGCAATTGCGACCCGACGGCAGGGGTCTGCGCGACCTGCCCCTGGGCGCCGACAGCACTTGGCGTCACTTGCGCGGCCGCCGGCAGAGCTACGGCCCCCACACCTCCGAGCGCGCCAGCCACCAAGACGATCACCAACCGCTGGGTCATGCCCCTCTCTCGTGCCCCCTGCTCCGCCAGGCTACTCGGCAGACCGCCCAAATGGCAAGCCAGGCGGCCCCCCACCGTGCAGCCTGCCCGCTAGAACTTGCAGACCTCCGGTGACGGCATCCCGGGCCGCTGTTCGATCCCCTTCCACAGTGCTCGGCAGTCCTCCCTGGCCGCCTCCCGCTTTGCGTATCCCTTGGCGACCGCAGCCTTCCAGGCCGCGATCTTCTCGCCGAGGGGATCGTACCGGCAGGCCGCTCCGTCGCCACCTGTCACCGCGCGGCATTCCCGTTCCCAGTCGGCGACGGTCATGAGGCCGCGCTCCACCGCCTTCGTGAGCTCATACTTCTTGGCAGCCGGCGAGTCGAACGCACACACCTCCTCGGTGTAGGGAGGGGGCGCCTTGTGCCCGGCGTGCACGGACCGCAGGAGGAACCGGCAGGTGCGCTCGGCATCGGCCTTGGCCATCCGGCCGGCCTCAACTTGGTGCTTCAGGGAGGTGCGCGCCTCGTCGAAGTCGCTGTGCGTCGCCTGAGGACCCCAGAACTCCGGAAACAGGCAGCCGGCGAGGGCGCCGAACAAGGCGCCGAGGATGAGGATCCGAGTTGCGAGCTTCATGATTGATTCAACGGTTCAAGTCCTCTGCAAAGTGTAGAGCCAACTTGCCGGGCTCGGTGCAACTCCGCGTTGACTTCCTTCTCCGACGACTCGAGCTGCGTCAGGCGCGGCACAGTCACCAAATGTTCTGCAATCGGCGGCGGCTTCGTCCCCCGGCGTGATCGTGCCGACCAAGGGCGTGACGGTCATACCCTGACGCCTTCACGCAAGACGGCTTGGAAGAACGAGCCTCACCCAGCCGGAACTTCTCCTCTCGGTGCTTCCTTCTCGTAGAATGGAGATGAACTTCCGTTCCCGATCGGCGGCACAGGCAAGGCAGGCGCGACTGTCGTCCGAGGTTCACGGGCTGCGATCGTAAAGTTGGGGTCAGACAGCCCGGGAGGACGGGACCTCAGGACCTCATGCGCCGGGAAGGACATGGTGAGCCGGCTGGGGGTCGAACCCAGGACCCTCGCCTTAAAAGGGCGATGCTCTACCGGCTGAGCTACCGGCTCATCTGCCTATTTGATATTTGATGAAGAGAGTGTCCAGAAATGCGCGCCTCCTTGCGGAGGATGCCGAACGCCGATTACCGGCGCGGGCGCAACCCGGTCGGCCGGCGCCGCGCCGACGCGAGCGGGTTCCGCAGCATGATGGTTTCGTCCCGGTGCGAGCCCGTGGAGATGATATCGATCGGGCACTCGGCCAGATCCTCGATCCGGCTCAGGTAGCGCCGCGCTTGGAGCGGCAGGGCCTTGTAAGCCGTCACCCCGGTCGTCCCGGTCGTCCACCCCGGCATGACTTCGTAGATCGGCTCGCACTCGGAGAGCACCTGGAGATCCGCCGGCATCTCCCGGTACACCCGGCCCGCATGCCGGTAGCCCACGCAGATGCTGATCTCGGGGCAACCGTCCAGCACGTCCAGCTTGGTGACCGCCAGCGACGAGAGCCCGTTGATCCGCGTCGCGTACCGGACGAGCACGGCGTCGAACCAGCCGCAGCGCCGCGGCCGTCCTGTCGTTGCGCCGAACTCCCTGCCGCGCTCCTGCAGCCCCCCGCCCACCGCGTCCTTCAGTTCCGTCGGGAAGGGGCCGCTGCCCACCCGGGTCGTGTAGGCCTTGGCGACGCCCATCACGGCGTCAATCGCGGTCGGGCCCACGCCGGTCCCCGTGCAGGCGCCACCGGCCGCCGCGCTGGAGGACGTCACGTAGGGGTAGGTCCCGAAGTCCACGTCCAGGTGCGTCCCCTGCGCGCCCTCGAACAGGATCGTCTGCTTTCGCGCCACGGCCTTGTGCAGCAGCAGGGCGGTATCGGCGATGTGGCCCTTCAGCCGCTCGGCGTAGGCCATGTACTGCTGGAACACCTTCTCGAGCTGGAACCCATCCACCTTGTAGAGGCGCTCGAGGAACCAGTTGATCTCGACCAGGTTCTCCTCCAGCTTGCGCCGGAAGAGCGGCGGATTGAGCAGGTCCCCCATCCGGATGCCGATCCGGGCCATTTTGTCCGCGTAGGAGGGGCCGATTCCGCGGCCGGTCGTGCCGATCCGCCGGGACCCCTTGGACTGCTCCGACGCTTTCTCAATGGCCTTGTGGTAAGGCATGATGAGATGGGCGCGCTGGCTGATCGCGAGGTTCTTGCCGATCTTGACGCCCTTGGCCTGGAGCCGGTCCATCTCCTCGATCAGAGCCTCGGGGTCCACGACGACGCCGTTCCCGATCACGCAGAGCGTCCCCCGGTACAGGATGCCTGAGGGGACCAGGTGGAACACGAAGGTGTCGAGCCGGTTGACCACGGTATGGCCCGCGTTGGACCCGCCCTGGAAGCGGACGACGACGTCCGCATCCCGAGCCAGGATGTCCACGATCTTCCCCTTCCCCTCATCACCCCATTGGGTCCCGACGACCACCAGGTTCGGCATGGCCTGAGCTTCCAGCCAGCAGCAAACGCACCGCCTACCACGAACTTGGTCGCTATGCGCCGCGGGCTGCTCGCTTTCTCCGCAAAAAAAGAGCCCTGACCGCATCGATCAGAGCCGACGCCCAATACCCAAGGCGCCGGTCATACTATGATGCCCCCCGGGGTTTGTCAAGCAAGCCGGTCTCTGCGTCGGAGAGCCAAGCCGCGCCTTGACTGCCTCCCGGCTGCGTGTTAGCATGCGCGAAATTTCGCGGGTTTCGTCGAACTCTCCTCGTCAGCGCACTGGGGTGGGGCTGTGGCGCAGTTGGGAGCGCGCGTGAATGGCATTCACGAGGTCGCGGGTTCAATCCCCGCCAGCTCCACCAACCGTTCGGCAGGCGAGAGGCGCGAGGCGAGAGGATAGAAGGGAAGCCTCGTGCCCGGCTCTCGTTGCGCCGGTTCCTTAGTCGTTTACCCCCTACCCTCTAGCCCCTAGCCCCGCGCCGTTTGCCCGTCGCCACTAGCCGCGAGCCCAGGCTGTTTGTATGCTCCAGATCGAATCGGTTAGCAAGCAATTCGCACACCGTGTCCTGTTAAAGGAGGCGTCGGCCCACCTGCGTCCCGGCTCCCGGGTCGGCCTGGTCGGGCCCAACGGTGCGGGCAAGACGACGCTGCTCCGCATGATCCTCGGCGAGGAGTCTCCGGACAAGGGAACGATCCGGAAACGCCCCCGGCTCCGGATCGGCTACCTGCCGCAGGAGCTCGAAGCCCTGACCGGGACGACGGTGCTCGATGCCACCCACCGGGACCAGTACCCGGAGCACGAGGCCAAACGGATCCTCTCCGGCTTGGGCTTCGCGGAGGCGGACTTTGGCCGGCCCGTCGAGTCCCTCTCGGGTGGCTACCGCATGCGCGTCGCGCTCGCCCACCTGCTCCTCAGCCAGCCCGACGTGCTGCTGCTGGACGAGCCGACCAACCACCTGGACAAGCCCACCCAGGCCTGGTTCGAGCAGTTCCTGCTCAAGTCGCCCATGACGATCCTCGTGATTAGCCACGACACCGGCTTCCTGGACCGGATCGCGACGCACATCTGGGAGATCCGCCACCACCGCATCCTGGAATGCCGGGGCAACTACTCCACGTACCTCGCGTGGCGGAAAGCGCGGGAGGCGCAGCAGGAGGCGGCCGCCGACCGCCAACAGAAGGAGATCGCCCGCGTCCAGAAATTCATCGACCGGTTCCGGTACCAGGCGAACAAGGCCAGCCAAGTCCAGTCCCGGATCAAGCAACTCGAAAAGATCAAGCTGATCGAGCGGACGCGCGACCCTAAGCGCGTGCGGTTCAAGTTCCCGGACCCGCCGCCGAGTGGCCGGCTGGTGCTGGAGCTGCGCGGGGTCGCCAAGCGGTACGGAGAGACCGTCGTCTACCGGCACCTGGACTTCGTCGTCGAGCGCGGCCAGCGGGTCGCGCTCGTCGGGGAGAACGGCGCGGGCAAGAGCACCCTGCTCAAGATCCTGGCCGGCGTGCTCCCCTTCGAGCGGGGCGAGCGGCTCGTCGGGCACGGCGTCACCCTGCACTACTTCGCTCAGCACCAGGCGGAGGCCCTGAACCCCGAGCACACGATCCTGGAGTCCCTGGCCGAGATATCCAACCAAGCGGAGATGAACTTCCTGCGCGGGATCGCGGGCGCCTTCCTCTTCTCCGGGCCGGATCAGAAGAAGCCGATCAAGGCCCTGAGTGGAGGCGAGCGCAACCGTGTGGCGCTCGCGCGCATGCTGGTCGAGCCAGCCAACACCCTGCTGCTCGACGAGCCGACCAACCACCTCGACCCCGCCTCGGTGGACGTGCTGACCGACGCGCTGACGGCGTTCCCCGGCACGATCGTCTTCATCTCGCACGACCCGACCTTTCTCAGTCGGGTCGCCACCCGCGTCGTCGAGATCGAGGCCGGTCAAGCCCGGGACTACTTCGGCGACTACGAGTACTACCTGTGGAAGCGGGCCCAGGAGCTGGAGTCCATCAAGGAGACGCGCGAGGAGCTGGCCGCGGCACCCGCGCGACTCGGAACGGCCAACCCGGCTGGGAAGGCCGCCCCGACCGCGGCGCCGACCGCGCAGCAGGCCGTCCGGAGCCTCGGCGGCGGCGAACGGCGCGAGCTGTCGAAAAACCAGGCGCGGCTGGAGAAGCAGGTCGCCAAGGCCGAGGAGGAGATCGCGGCGTTGGAGGCGAAGGTCCGCGCGCGCGACCAGGAGCTGGCCGACTCCACGCTCTATCAGGACTACGGGCGCTGGCACGCGCTCTACGAGGAGCAGGAGCGCTGGAAGCGGGAGCTGGACCGGCTGACGGGCCGCTGGGAGACCCTGTCAAAGGAACTGGAGGCGGTCAAGCAGAGGCTGGCCATCGCGACGTAAGCCGCATGATGCCATTCCCGCGCAGGCGGGCATGCGGCATCTTGCCCTTCAACGGTCCGTTGTCCTTCCGCGCCCAGCATCGTGCTTGCCTCCAACCTTGCTGCAAGAACGGCGTGTTCCTCTTCCAGAATGCGGCGGCTGCGTCACACCGATGGACGCCGGAGGTGTGCCCACGACAAGGGAAGCATTACTCTCCCGCATCTCGAGCGATCCCAAGGTGTGCTTCGGCAATGGGTCTCGCTGATTCTGGACCTGCTCGGCGCACGAGCGCCAGCGAGCTGCCTTGGCCGGGCGGTCAGTACAAGTTGCCTCAGGTCGGCAACGTGGAGACGCCCAGAACGGCAACGGCTGGACAAGGCACTGGAACGGGGCCGAGGAGCGGCCGACTGCCGTGGAGCCGGGCCGACGCCCCGATTCAGCGGCGGACCGTCCGCTGCAACCGGTTGTTAGACGCTACCTTCCACCTTTGCTTGATCGAACAACATGGGTGGTCCGGCAAGGTTAACGGGGGTGCTCCTTGAACTTGCCGACAGTCGGGCGAAGCATGCTGCCACTTCACTCTCCGGAAGGTGGTCCATGAACCGAAGTGCCGAACTAGCCACGTAGCCCGCATCTATCTCCATAGCAATCCACCTGCGTCCAAGTTGCTCTGCCACTCTGCCCGTCGTGTTTGAGCCTGCGAAGATGTCCAGAACTAGGTCATTCTCAGTCGTTAGGAGCCTGTTGCTCAAACTCATGATCGAGCCCTCTGGTCACCAGACATTGATTCGCTTCGCTCCCATGTGGGCTTCTCGCTGCCGAGACCGCGAGGGAGCGTGGCCTTTGAGAGAGTCATCCCCTTGTCTTCTTTCCGCTTCCCCGGCCAAGCCGTCGCGGTTCGCTGCCCCTGCGCCGACCGGTCCAGGCCGCCTTCCCACTCCGCCAGAGCTTCAACAAGTTATGCGTGGCGCAGAGCAGCTTCCACTCGCCGTCACAGGCTTGGCGGCCACGGCGCATGAAGCGATCACAGCCACGGGTGCTCTTGATCTGGCCGAATACCGGCTCCACCGTCTGGCCGCGCTGCGTGTACAGACGACGTCCGCGCTGCGTCAGCAGCGTGCGCTCCATGCGGTCGCGGGCCGTCAGCCCCTTCGGACAGCGGCCTCGTGGCGGTGGCTGCTCCCGCAGCGCCTTGCGCTGTTTCCAATCTTGGTTCGGCGCGATCAGCAACTCAGGTCCGGCGGGATCGGCCTCCGTCAGGTTGGCCTCGCTGCAATAGCCGGCATCTGCCAGGGCGGTCTTGATGGCCTGCGGGTGCTCGATGGCCTGCAGATTCTCCTGCGCCTGCGTCAGCATCGGATGCAGTTGCCGGACATCGTTCGCCTCCTGCGTGACGGCGGCCGCCACGATGATCTGCGCCTCCGTCACGACCGCTTGGGCATTGTAGCCTTGCACGTACCCGGCCTGGGTCTTCATGATGCGACTGTCCGGGTCTGTCACGTTCGCCTTGGCCGTGGCATCCGCTGCCGCTTCGGCCGCCTTCGGCTTGCGGCCCCGCTTCTTCTGCCCGGTGGCGGCTTCCTCGGCCTGGCGGGCCTCAAGCTTGGCCTGCTGCTGCGCGGTCGCCTCGGCCGCCGCCTGCGTCAACCGTGCCTGGCACGCCTTCAACCGGGCCAGTCGGCTCCGCCGATCCCGCAACGCCTCCGGCAGTTCGTCGCCCCGCTGCTCCGGTCCGTACAGCCGATCCTCGGCGGCATCGGTGGCCTGAGCCTCGGTCAGCATCCGCGTCACCTCCGCCGCAATCGTCTCGGCGGTCCGATTCGCTGCCAGCGCCGCGTCGGCCTTGATCTTCGTGCCATCCAGGGCCACCACCCCGACCTTCACCAACCCCGCCGCCGCACACAGCGTCAGCACCTGCGTAAACAGGGCGGCCAACGCGGCCTCATGGGTCTGCCGGAATCGGGCGATCGTGGTGTGATCGGGCCGCTGATTGGCCGCGAGCACCCGAAAGGCCACATCCCGCTCGCACAGCCGTTCGATCCGGCGGCTGGAGCGCTCCCCCAGGCAGTACGCATACAGCAGCAGCGCCACCATCATGGCCGGCTCGTAGGCCGCTTGGCCCCAGCCATCGGCTCGGTACGTCCGCTCGATCTTCGTCAGATCCATCTGGGCCACCGCATCCAGGATGAACCAGGCCAGATCGCCCTCCGGCAGCCAATCCTGCAACGCCGGCGGCATCAGATACAGTTGCTCGCGCTCACACGGCAGAAAGTTGTAGCCCATCGCATCCTCCCTTCGGTCATGACTCGGGAAGACAGTATACATATAATTGCCTAGGTGTCAAGGGGTTTGTGCAACAGGCTCTTAGAAACTTGATGAAGAACTCTGGAAGCCCCGCGGGGAAGCGCGCAGGATGTGCTTCGATCCCTACGAGCGTGGAGAGCCGTAGATAGGAAGAGTTGCTTTCGGTATTGGGAATCTGCAGCAGGTTTGAAGGGATAGCACCACCGTTGTCAGATCCAAAGCCTTTACTGATGTCGTGGCCTGACGGACGGTCCTTTGGCTTGTAGAACGCATCCGGGTTTTTCAGAAGCGTTTTCATACGCTCGGAGTAAGGGGCAAGAACCCGTTGCACGTCGGCCTTCGGCCACTCGGATTTTGAGAACCACCATACGGTGTTTACGGAATCCTTCACCCGGAGTTTTCGCTTGTTAACCCACTCAATAGGAGAAGGCAGTTTCGCAGGGTTGTACCAGAAGAACTCTTCCGCGAGGTAAAAGCCGACCTCATCGCACATCCTCAGGAGCACGCGATACTGATACAGCGAGCGTACCGGAACGCCTCGTTGATATGCACCACCCAGGTCGAGAACAAAGCTGCCCGTTTCGCGAAGCACACGACGCACTTCAGCCCCGAACTGACAGAGCCACTCGACGTATTCGGATTGATCCTTATTGCCGTATGCCTTCTGCCGCAGGAGGGCGAATGGAGGAGATGTGACAACAAGGTCAACGCAGTCGTCCGGGAGGAGCTTGAGAAGTTCGAGAGAATCACCGAGGTAGCACGCCCCACGCCGGGTGGTATAGACCGGCGCTGGTAGTGCCCAGAAGGGCGTGGTGGTGTTGATTCTTGTCATGGTGTTGCCCTCGGCGTCCAGTCGTTGGCGATCCAGCTCTCTAGGAAGTTCCAGAGCACAGATATCGCGTAATGGACGTCTGGCCGCTTGCTTTGCAGGGCTGCGACGTAGGGGGCGACCGCATCCTTGGAGAGATGCGCGAGCGTCCAAGTCGGCCAAGTGGAGCTGAATTTTTCTGCTAGTGCCGCAATCTCTTTTGCTGGTGCGCCGCGAATCCGGCGCAACGACTCTGCAGCACCCGCGGCGATTGCTGCGGAGGACGCCTCCAGCCCCCTCAAAAGTGGATCGAATCCGACGGCCCCAAGATCATGGAGCGCAACGAGTGCCTCTTCACGAATCTCAGGAGCAACATCTGCAAACGCCTGAACGAGAACTTGTGCAGCCTCCTTGGTCCCGTGGCACCCGATTGCCCAAGCGCAAGCGCTCCTTAGAAAGAGCGGTTGTGTGACGTCCTCAAGCACTATGCGTAGGAGATTGAAAGAGGTCGGAGTGCGCGTCTCGGCCAAGGTCACCGCAGCCTCTAATCGCATCTGTTCGTCGTGGTCTTCGAGCAGAATTTCGCGGAATTGATTGTCAGCGGAGTCTCCGGCAACCTCGCAGAGGTATGATTTCGCCTCCATGCGAACGTAGGCGTCTTCTTCGCTGTCTTCTGCCAGTTCCCGGACTTCATTCACAAGCGCGGCCGCTTTCGCCAACCTAGCGAGTTTGCAGCCAGTGAAACGGACGGTGCGCTCGCGTGAAGCAAGCATCTGCGCAATCTTAGCTGTGTCACATCCTCCTACACAGCGAGATGCGGCAGTTCTCAAGGGCTCGATTTGGCCAGCGAGTACTTGGTTGGGCTGAAAGTTCTCTCCGGCGGCCAAGAATGGTCGCTCATCTGTGGCAAGCCGGAAGTGCCGGGGTTTACTGGGGTCGTCATCCAGCAGATAGTCCAGACGCCCGCTATTTGCCACGACGACTCTCCCGCTGCTGGCCGCGAAGCGAGCCTTCCACTTCACCTGGACCTCGGACCCCTCACTGACTCCCTTGGGTTTGAGCTGTTTCGGTGCGACACGTCTAAAAGATGCCACCGTGAACAAGTTTATCCAACCTTCGACGTGCCAAGTCGTCAACGTACGCTCTCTCCAGAGTGAGCGCTGCTCATGCAGACCGCCCGCACTCCAGACGCTTTCGTCCGCTGAAAGGATAGGAAAGGCAACCCAGTCCGAGTCGAGCATACCGTAGTGCCAGGCTCGCTCCGCGTCGCTGGGCGAGTGCGACATGCTCAGGTCTGCGTTCGTCTTCGCGCGCGACTCGATGCGTACTCCACATCGCGTACAACACAGGTCGGGTATTCGAACGCGTTTTCGCTTCACATCGCGCCAAATCCGGGTCGCAAGCGATTCGCGCTCCAGCTCGACGATATCGTGTCCGAGCGAATTCAAATACTGTTGGACCGTCAGGGCACCGACAGCGCCGACTGCCAGCATTCGGAAGAAGCTAGAGTTCGTCTTAAATGCGTTACGCTGGGCCACTCGGTCTCCTCATGCTGCCTCTCGTCATAAGCGAGTCTTGGCGCCCTAACCACCGAGTATACTGACCTGCCTATCCCGCTCTGGCGAGACCGGGGGGCGGCTGAGCGATTCTCCACCGGTCTCGGAGGCTTGTCAACGATCTCCAGATCGCGTTACCAGCGCGTTCAACCGACGGGCATGGTTCCGTTAGAGCTGCGAAGGGCTTTGTTCTTCATCAGCCCAACGACTTGACTCTCTCCTCCTGTCGGTCCCAATCCAACGCGTGCGCGTAGATCAAGGCACCGAAGGCAATCTTGACCTCAGGCTTGTGACATTGTAATCTTGTATCACTGTGTAGGAGGGTCACAAGTGGCCAGGATCGTGAAACGGGATGGTCCCCTTCTCGTGGCGCTGCGAACCGAGGGGGCTGTGATTATCCCCAAGGCACTCCGGGAGCGGCTTGGGTTGCGAGCCGGTGATCTACTCGAAGTGGCAGTCAAAGAGGGCGACTTGATTCTGCATCCCAGACCGGTCAGGCGGCTCGGGTTGGAGGGCGTCCCGGCCAACCGGTCCGACAAGCTGACGGGATTGGTCCGGGTGGGGGGCGACGCGCTCAAGGACAAGCAGCGACTCTATGACCGATAAGGTCCTTGTGGACGCGAGCTTTCTGGTTGCGCAACTGGACGAACGGGACGTTCATCATCGAGCCGCGCGGGCGCTGCACGAAGCTTTCCGGGCCCGTGAGGCAGTTTATATCTATCTGGATTTCGTGGTGAATGAAACCGTGACTGTCCTCGCGAGGCGAGCCCGGGAGCGAAAGCTGGAGAGCAAGCCCATCATTCGGCGGGTCCGGAGCGAATTGCCGGTGGCGCAGTTGGCCTGGACCGGGAGTGAGGTTCCTAGACTATGGGAACGCGCCCTGGACACGCTGGAGGAACACCAGGGTCATCTGTCGCTGAATGACTGCCTACTGACGCTCATCGCCCAGGAAGGAGGCGTCCAGTGGATAGCGAGTTTCGACAAGGGGTTCGATCGGGTTCCTGGTATCAAGCGGATCAGGAAGGCGGCCGACTTCCACACGTAACCAGCCCGCGCAAGAAGGGCGCCGAGTGCCTGCAGAGCAGCCGCCCGCGCTGCAGCAGCCATCCAATTGGCCTTTATCCCTGTTTCTTCGGCCGGTAGTAGCGCTTGCCCTTGAGCGGCGGCGGGAGGTGCTTCTGCTCCTTCTTCGCCGCCGGGTCCTCGTGGACGTACCGGTAGCCCTTCCCGTACCCCAGGTCCCGCATCAGCGAGGTGACCGCGTTCCGCAGGTGCAGCGGCACCGCGAGGTTCCCGTGCGCCCGGGCGTCCTGAATCGCCTCCAAGAGGCCGGCGTAGGAGGCGTTGTCCTTCGGGCGCGTGGCGAGATAGGTGGTCCCTTGGGCCAGGTTGATCTGGGCCTCCGGCAGTCCCACGAATTCCACCGCGTGAGCCACCGCCGTGGCAACGAGCAGCGCCAGCGGGTCGGCGTTGCCGATGTCCTCCGAGGCGAAGATGATCATCCGGCGCGCGATGAACCGCGGGTCCTCCCCGCCCTCCAGCATCCGCGCGAGCCAGTAGAGCGCCCCGTCCGGATCGGAGTCCCGCAGGCTCTTGATGTAGGCCGAAATCAGGTTGTAGTGCTCCTCCCCGCCCTTGTCGTAGCGGAGCGCCTTCTTGAGCAGCGCCGCATCGAGCGCCCGCTCGTCCAGCCGGATCCGGCCGTCCGCGCCCGGCGGCGTCTGGGTGACGACGAACTCGAGCGCGGTCAGCGCCGCCCGCGCGTCGCCGTTCCCGAAGCCGATCAGTCGGCGACGGGCCTCGGGCGCCAGGTCCACCCGCCGCCGGCCCAGCCCGCGCGCCTCGTCCGCGAGCGCCCGGTCGAGGAGGCGCCCGATCGCCTCGTCGGAGAGCGGCTGGAGGACCACCACCAACGAGCGCGAGAGCAGCGGGCCGATCACCTCGAACGACGGATTCTCGGTCGTCGCGCCGAGCAGGATGATCGTCCCCCGCTCGACGTGGGGCAGGAAGGCGTCCTGCTGCGCTTTGTTGAACCGGTGGATCTCATCCACGAAGAGGATCGTGCGCTGCCCACGCAGCGCGCGGCGCTGCTCGGCCGCCTTGATCACCTGGCGCAGCTCGGGCACACCGCTCGTCACGGCCGAGAAGGGCACGAAGGCGGCCTTGGTGTGCCGCGCGATCAGGCGGGCGAGCGTCGTCTTCCCGCAGCCGGGCGGGCCCCAGAGAATGACCGAGGAGAGGGTGTCGGATTCGATCGCGCGGCGGAGCGGCCGGTCCGGCGCCAGGATCTCCTCCTGGCCGACGAACTCCGCGAAGTCGCGCGGGCGCATCCGCTCCGCCAGCGGCGCCCCGGCCGCCGGCTCGGGCTCGGCGGTCTCGGACGCGGGCTGAAACAGATCGGGGCTGTCCGCATCATCCTGCATCGCGCACCACGTCGGCATGAGGTCCAAGAAGAGGATTCTAGCCGGAACGGCCGGGGGCCGCAAATGCGGCCTGCCGTCGGCGCTTCGATCCCGCACGATCGGTTGACGCTCCGTTCCCCGTTGTGCTAGCAAGGCGCGGCGAAGCTTCGAGGAGGCGAGGCATGAAGGCGCAGATCAACGGCATCACGCTAGCCTACACCGACGAGGGGCAGGGGCTGCCCATCGTTCTGCTCCACGCCTTTCCGTTGAACCGGCGGATGTGGGAGCCGCAGATCCCGGCGCTGCGGGAGCGCTACCGAGTCATCGCGGTGGATCTCCGCGGGCACGGCGAATCGGACGCGCCCCTGTGGCGCTACTCGATGGACGAGTTCGCGGACGACGTGAAGGGATTGCTGGACCACCTGGGCATCGAGCGGGCAGTCCTGGCCGGGCTTTCGATGGGCGGCTACATCCTGTTTGCCTTCTGGCGGCGGCATGCGGGCCGAGTCAAGGCCCTCGTGCTCGCCGACACGCGGGCGACCCCGGACACCGAGGAGGGGCGCGCCAAGCGGATCGCGATGGCGCAGGCCCTGTACAAGGACGGCCCGGCGGCCGTCGCCGACCTCATGATGCCGATCATGCTGAGTCCTCACGGCCAGACGGGTCGGCCCGATCTGGTCGAACGGATCCGGGGCCTGATCGTGAGCACGCCGTTCAGCGGCATCCTCGGCGATCTCCTCGCCCTGCACGACCGCCCGGACTCCGTGCCGACCCTCAAGGCGATCGCCTGCCCGACGCTCGTCATCGTGGGCGAGGAGGACGTCGGTACCCCGCCGTCGGACGCCCGCCTCATCGCCGAGGGCATCGCGGGCGCGCGCCTGGCGCTCATCCCCGGCGCCGGCCATCTCTCCAACCTAGAGCAGCCCGAGGCGTTCAATGCCTCCTTGCTGTCGTTCTTGGAAACGGTGGGATGATAGGCACGAGGCTCGGGGTCAGAACGGATTACTGGCGGGACCGCTGCGAATCAGCCGGAGGAATTCGTCGCGGGTCTGCTGCTGGGTCCGGAAGGCGCCGAGCATCTCGCTCGTGACGGCCAGGGTGTTCTGCTTCTCCACCCCCCGCATCATCATGCAGAGGTGGCGCGCCTCCATCACCACCCCCACGCCGTGCGCGTCGAGCTTGGCCTGGAGCGTCTCGGCGATCTGGACGGTCAGGCGTTCTTGCACCTGCAGGCGCCGGCTGAACGCGTCCACGACCCGGGGGATCTTGCTCAGGCCGACGACCTTCTTGTTGGGCAGATAGCCGACGTGGCAGCGACCGTAAAACGGCAGGAGATGGTGCTCGCAAAGGGAGAAGAAATCAATGTCCCGCACGACCACCATCTCGTCGTACTCGACCGGAAAGAGGGCGCCGTTCAGCAATGCGTCAATGTCCTGGCTGTAGCCCTGGGTCATGAACCGGAGGGCTTTCTCGACCCGCTCGGGTGTCTTTTGCAAGCCGATCCGGCTCGGATCCTCGCCCAGCATGACGAGCAGGCGCGCCACGAGGTCCCGCAGCTCGTCCGGACCCCCGTTGCCCCGCACGTCCAGCTTCTGGCTCCCCAGCTTCTTCGTCCCCACGGGCCCGCCGTCCTCTCTCCTGAACCTACCCGGCATATTCGAAATAGTTGTCGCGGGTCTCGATCAGGCCGACTTTCTCCAGCCGCCCCGCGGGAATCCGCTTGACTAGCAGATCCCAGATGAACCGCACCAGGTTCTCGCCGGTCGTCACGCGGGCGGCGAACTCCGGGTCGCCGTTCAGGTCGCGGTGATCGAATCGCTGCACCACCGTCTCGGTCACGAGCCGGTCCAGCTCGTCGGCGTCGGTGACCTGGCCGGTCCGCGGATCCACCGGTCCCCGCACAGTCACCAGCACGACGTAGTTGTGCCCGTGTCCATTCGGATTGTTGCACTTCCCGAACACGCGCCAGTTCTCTTCCTCGGACAAGCGATCCGAGTGCAACCGGTGCTGTGCGACGAACCGGTATCGCCGCGTGGTGCTGACTTCGTCCATGGAAAACCCCGGCTGTCTGCGCTCGGCTTTCAGCCGTCAGTCAAGGAGGCCCAAAAGAACGAAGCCGGATTGGGCTTGGCCATCCGCCCGCAATCCGGCCCCTTCTGCAGCCTTGCTCCTCCGTTTGCTGACGGCTGAGCGCCGACGGCCGATGGCTCTTCGCTTACGCGCTAAACGAGCTGCCGCACCCACAGGTGGTCTTGGCCTGCGGGTTCTTGATCGCGAACCCCGATCCCTGGAGACTGTCCACGTAGTCCACTTCCGCGCCCTGGAGCAGCGGGGCGCTCTGGGAGTCCAGGATAACCTTCACCCCGCCCTTCTCGAGGACGGTGTCGTCGTCCGAGACCTTGTTCTCAAACGCCATGCCGTACTGGTACCCGTGGCAGCCGCCGCCGCGCACGTAGATGCGCAATCCGACGGCGTCCTGCTCCTCCTTCATCAGCTCCAGGATCTTCTCTTCCGCCTTCGGCGTGATCGTGACCATCGCGTCCTCCATTCCACGCTTGCCTGGGCCGCTCGCCGAGGGGACCCCTTGCTCTCCCTCGTGCAACGGGTCAAGCGCGCGGCGGGGCCGCACCACCCTACGCTTTCCGGCCCGCTCCTGTCCTCCCTATGTAGCCACCGACCGAGGATCGGCCGTCGAGGCCTCCGACACCGCACGCCCCCCGGCTTGGTCCATCTCCACCTGCCCCGCCCGGGGCTCCCCGCCCGAGGTCGGACGCTCCCACTTGTGCTCCGGAACCCGGACCACCACGTCGCCCAGAATCCGCGACTGGCACCCCAGCCGGTGGTAGGGCTCGGTCAAGCCCTCGCGGTCCAGGAGGTCCTGCTCGTCGAAATCAATTTCGGATAGATTCTCCAGCCCGACCTGCACCTCGACCCGGCAGGTCGTGCAGGAGGCGTTGCCGCCGCAGTCGTGGTTCAAGGGAAACCCCAACTCCAGCGCCGCCTCGAGCAACGTCAGGTTGGCCGCCACGTCGCCGCTCTTGCCGTCCGGATGCAGAAACGTGACTTTCGGCATAGGCTTCACGCGCGAACAGCGAATAGCTCGCCGCGAATCGCTGAGGCCGCGAGCGTCTGGGTCCCGCCCGCGCGCCGTGGGCTATTGGTTGTTCGCCGCCAGCACGTTTTCCGGCTTGAAGGGACATCGCCCCAAGGCGATGTGCTCCTCGAACTCGTGGCGAAACAGCCGGAGGGCGCTCTGCACGAGCACCGCCGCGCCGGTGACCAGCGTGCAGTACCCGGTGCCCTTCACGAACCCGCACACCTGGAGCAGCGTGTCCAGATCCTTCGGGGTACCCTCGCCGTGCTCGATCTTGGCCACGAGCGTCGCCAGGTTGATCGTGCCCATCCGGCACGGCGGGCACTGGCCGCAGCTCTCGGTCTTGAAGAACTCCGAGAACTTGAGCGTCTGGGCCACCATGCAGGTGGCGTCGTCCACGACGATCACCCCGGCGGAGCCCAGGCCCGTGCCAGCCTTCTTCAGCGAGTCGAAGTCCATCGGCAGGTCCAAGTCCGCCGGGGGCACCATGGAGAAGGCCGGTCCGCCCGGAAAGACCGCCTTGACGTTTCGGCCTCCGGCCACGCCGCCGCCGAACTCCTCGATCAGGCGCCGCAGCGGCGTCCCCAGGGGCATCTCGTACACGCCCGGCCGGTTCACCGCGCCGCTGAGCGAGAACAGCATAGTGCCAGGGGACTTCTCCGTGCCCACCGAAGCAAACCAAGCGGCGCCGTGGCGAAGCACGAGCGGGATGTTGCAGAGCGTCTCGACGTTGTTCACGAGGGTCGGCTTGCCGTAGAGCCCGAAGTCCGTGGGATAGAAGGGCGGCTTCTGGCGCGGCATCGCCGGCCGGCCCTGCATGGATTCGAGCATCGCCGTCTCCTCGCCAGCGACGTAGCTGCCCTGCCCCGAAAAGATCTCGATCTCGAGGTCGAGCCCGGTGTCCAGCACGTTCTTGCCCAGGAAGCCCCGGGCTCGGGCCAGCTCGATGGCCTGCTCCAGATGCTTCCGCTCCTCCTCGTACTCGTGGTTGAGGTAGATGAAGGAGGCCTTGGCCTGGACCGTGTAGGCGGCGATCAGGCAGCCTTCTAGCAACCGGTGCGGATAATGCCTGAGGAGGTAGCGGTCCTTAAACGTGCCGGGCTCGTGCTCTCCCGCGTTGCAGACGAAGTACCGCTCCTTGATCCGGTGATTGAGGACCTTGTCCCACTTGACGCCCGTCGGAAACCCGGCCCCGCCGCGACCGCGCAGCCCCGATCGTTTGACCTCGGCCACGATGGCTTCGCGGCTCAGCTCCGTCAGGCATTTGCGCCAAGCCTCGTAGCCGCCCAGCTTGAGGTAGGCCTCGATATCCCAGGGAGCCCCGTTCAGGGGTTGCAGGAGCCGTGGTGCAGCGGCCGTCACTCGCCAGTCCTCCAAGGGCAACTCACATCTAACCGAATGGCTAAGAGTCCCTCACTATAAAGCCGCCTTCTCGCTCCCGTCAAGGCCGAATCGTCCCCTTGGGCCTGAAAGTCAATCACTTAGGGCCACAGCCTCATCCCGGTCTGGACCGGTCGGGCCCGCGCCGCCGCAGCATCGGCCTGGAAACAGGCTCGCCCCGAGCCCCTCCTGCCGAGGGACCGGGGCGAGCCGCATCCGACCGGTCTATGCCCTTATTTCACGGGAAGATGGCTGGCGGCGCCCATGAAGAAGAGCATCGGGATCGAGAGCATGAAATTGATCCGCGAGGCGTAGAGCGCCTTCTTGGCGAGGGCGGCCATCTCGGGCGGCGTCGGCTTCCCGCTCTCCGCGGCTTCCTTGGTCATGCGGATGATCTCTTTCTGGCAGGGCCAGATGATCGCGTGCACGTTGATCATCATGACGATGCCCAGCAGACCGCCAAGCCAGATGGCCTTGTCGCCCGTCCCCGCCAGGGTCGGATGGAGCATGAAGATCAACACCAATCCGGCCAGCACCGTCACCGTCGCGCCATGCCGGAACCAGGCGAGCGCGACCGGCATGAGCCGCGGGATGACCACGCCCTTCTGCCCCGCATCCAGGGACTTGAGGAAGCCCGCGTTGATCAGGTTGAAGAAATACAGGAGGCCAATCCAGGTGATCCCCGCCAGAAAGTGCGTCCATCGGAACAGTTGTTCCACCCAGGCGCCGCCCTCCGGCATCCCCGCGATCGCCACCCACAGTCCGGCCAAGACCACGGTCAGGCCGAATCCCGCCCCCATCGTCTTGTATGGGTCTTCGAGGAACGTCATCGCTTCACCACCCCTAGGTTAACTGCTGACGGGGAACTCTCTAACGCAGTCGGACCGGAATGTCAAGGGCGCAGCCCGCGCAAACGGGGCGGCGGAACGCGGCGACGGGAGCGATCTGTGGTGGGTACGTACGGCTGTCAGTGACCGAGCAGCCGGTCCACCACCGCGCACAGCTCCCGCACGGCTGCAGCCGAGGTCTGGAGGGCCGCCCGCTCCGCGTGAGTCAGCTCGTACTCGACGATGGCCTCGACCCCACCGCGGCCGAGCCGCACGGGGACACCGACGAACAGCCCCTGGATGCCGTATTCCCCGTCGCAGCGGGCGGCGCAGGGCAGGATCTTCTTCTGGTCCTTGAGGATGGCCTCCACCATCTCGACGACGGCCGCCGAGGGCGCGTAGAAGGCGCTCCCCATCTTGAGCAGGCTGACGATCTCCGCCCCACCGTCCCGGGTCCGCTGGACGAGCGCCTCCAGGCGCTCCTTCGGCAGCCACTCGCTCACGGGCCGGCCCGCGACCGTCGTGTACCGGATCAACGGCACCATCGTGTCGCCGTGCCCGCCCAGGACCATCGCCGCGACGTCGTCGCCGGCCACGTTCAACTCCGCGGCGATAAAGCTCCGCAGCCGCGCCGCGTCCAGCACGCCGGCCATGCCCATGACCCGGGCTTTGGGGAACCCGCTCACCCGGTGCGCCACATAGGTCATCGCGTCCAGAGGGTTCGTGACGAGCATCAGGATCGCCTCCGGCGACTGGGCTGCCGCTTGACGAACGACGTCCTGCACGATGCGCGCGTTGGTCTCCAACAACTGGTCGCGGCTCATCCCCGGCTTGCGGGCCACCCCGGAGGTGACGACGACCACGGCGGAACCGGCCGTTTCCTCATAGCTGTTGCTGCCCACGATGGCAGCGTGGTACCCGCAGATCGGGCCGGCCTGGGCGAGGTCCAAGGCTTTGCCCTGCGGCAACCCCTCGACGACGTCCACCAGCACCACGTCGTAGCAGTTCCGCTCCACCAGCCGCTGCGCGACCGCCCCCCCGACGTTCCCGGCCCCCACCACCGTGACCTTCGGTCGTCCCATTGCTTCTCCCTATGGAGCGAGTAGACAACAGCAAACAGCGGGCAGCTCTGAGCTATTCGCGTCAGCTATTGCTGTGCGCTGGTTTCGTGCTCCGTCCAGCCGCCCACCTTGAAGTTGATCGTGCAGACAAAGTTCTCGCCGTCGTAGAAGTTGACCTTGATCTTCTTCTTGCCGTACGTCCTGGCCAGGAACTCCTCCGGATGGTCAATCAGCTCCTGGTAGGTGCCGGGCGGATAGCTCCCCAGCTCGTTGAACGCGACGATCATGCCGGTTTTCACTTCCTCCAGCACCTTGGCCGTGCACCGGGGGAAGATCTCCCAAAACTTGGCATCAATCTCCTCCTTCGTGGGCTCCCGGCGCTCCTCGCCCGGCACCGAGGCTGTCCGCGCGAACTTCGCCTGCCGGCGCACGTAGGGATACTGGTGCCCGGTGAAGAGCTTGTAGAGCCAAGGGGGCACGGTGCGCTCAGTCATCGCAAATAGCCGCCACCTGCTAGCATAGAGCAAGAAGCAAACCCGCGCGCTCCTTTTCCGAATCCGAAGGTGCTCGCCGTTCGCCGCTGGCTTCTAGCTGCGAGTCAGGCGTTGGTACATACGTGGCAGCCGCTCGGGGAGCGCGGCCGCGCGGTCTATGATCAGGAACCGCACCTCGCCGTACATGCGGCGCAAGTAGCCGTCGGCCTCGCGGTCCACCGTGATGCAGAAGGGCTCCACCCCCTGCATCCGCGCCTCCCGCAGGGCCATCTTCGTGTCCTCCAACGAGTACTCGTCCGCATACCCGTCGTCAAGGGGCCGCCCGTCGCTCAGGAGCACGAGCAGGCGGAGGCGGGCGCGCCGCCCGAGCAGCTTGCGCGTCACGTGGCGGATGGCCGCGCCGTCCCGGTTCTGCTGGAGCGGGGCCGCGGCGCCGATCCGGGCGCCCGCGATCCCGCGGCCCCGCTCGTCGAAGTCCTTGAGCACCAGAAAGTCCACCTGGCGGCGGCCCCGGCCCGAATAGCCGTAGACCGCGTATTGGTCGCCGACGGCCTCCAGCGCCTCGCAGAGTAGCACGAGCCCTTCCTTCTCCACGTCAATGACCCGGCACCCGTCCGGCTCGATCCGGCGGCTGGTCGAGCCGCTCAGATCCACGAGGAAGGCTGCAGCGACTTCCCGCTCCCGCTTCTCGCGGCGGACGTAGATCCGGTCCGCGGCATCGGCCCCGGCTGCGCGGTCCGCCCGGCGCGCTACGGCCGCGTCCAGGTCGAGGTCGTCGCCGTCCGCCTGGCCGCGCACTCGGCGCAGCCCCGGCGGGCGCAGCGACTCGAAGTACCGGCGCAGGAGCCGCACCGCAGGGCCATGGGCGGCCAGCGTCTCGGCCGCGAACCCGGCGTCGCCGGCGGGCGCCGCCCGTTCCACGACCCGACACCAGGCGGAGCGGTAGTCCCGAATGAGCCCGTCCCATTCCTCGTACAGAAAGACCCGCCCGTCCGCCGGCCCCGTGTCCTGCCGCTCCCGGCGGTCCTCTGCGACCTGTAAGATCTGCTCGACCGCCGATGGGGGGCTGGCGCCGGCGGCGCCGCCGACCTCCTGACCGTGACGGGTGCCGCCTGTCAGCGCACCGCCCGCGGCCCCGGCGCCCGCCAGGCCCGGCTCGTCCTGGGCGCTCTCACCTGCTTGCCCGCTCGCGCCAGCCTGGGCGTCATCGAGCGCCTCGCGGGCACCGATCAGCTCCGGACGCATCTCCCCGCGGTAGGCCCAGTTGGTGACCGGCCGGTAGGTCGTCGCCATCGGCTCAGACGCCTGGGGCCCGGCGCCCACGTCTGACTCCGTGGCCGTCCCGCTAGCGGCTCCTTCGATGCCGGACGCAGATGGGAGCAGCTCGTCCAGCAGCCCGTAGATCCGGTCTGCGATCCTGACAGCGTCCTCGGCGGTGGCCCCGGGGGCGAAGACGCGCTGAGCGACCGTCCAGGCCCGTTCCACCACGTCGGCGATCGCCTCGGGAATCCGGATCGCGTCAGGCTCGGCGGTCGTGCGCAGGAGCAGCGCATCCACCACCAGCTCGCGGACCGACATGCCGTGCCGCAGCGTGCGGGTCGTCACTGCGTCCCGCGCGAGCGCCGCGAGGTCTCGGCTGAGACCGGGATAGTCCTGGCGCAGCCGGTGCTCGACCCGCGCGTCTTCGAGCACAGTCCACAGGTCCCGGATCACGCCGGGTTGCGGATAGAGCCGGAACAGGTCGTCCAGATGCCGGACGGCGAGAGCAGACTGAAGGGCGGAGGCGGAGCGGCGCCGCACGGCCTCGATCAGGTCGGCCAGCCGCGCGAGCGAGAGATCATAGGTTCCGAACTCCAAGTGTCCCGCCTCGTGGGCCACCATGACGAGGTACAGCCGGACGTTCTCCTCCCGCGTCGGATAGCGGCGCAGGATCGCCGGCAGCGCGATCGTGCGCCCATCCGGGCTCACCGCCGGCCGCGCTGGCTTCTGCTCCGGCTCCACCGGCTCCGGCAGCGAGCGGATCGTCACGTCTCGGCCGCACAGGGCCTGGACAAAGAGCGTGAGCGACCGGGCGACCTGCCGGAGCGGCACGCCGCTCAACGCCTGCTCGACCGACGCCAGCGCGCGCCGGGTCTCCAGGGCGAAATAGGCCCGGGCCCCTTCGGCACTGTACTCCAGCACCTCCATCCCACCCTTGAACCAGGTCTCGAAGGCGGCCGCGGCGCCCGCCGCGCTCCCCAGGAGGCCGAGGATCTCCGGGCACCGGCGCAGGTAGTCTAGCGCCGCGCCGGCGTCCTTTTCCGCCACCAGGGCGCCATACCGAATCGCCCGAAGCCGCCACTCTTCGCTCGGGATCCGCCGGACGAGGGCTGGCACCTCGGCCAGCCAGGCGATCGCCGCGGCGGGCTCGTGGTCGGCCAGCAGCGAGCCGACGTCAAGGACGGCTTGGCGCAGGGCCGCGCCCTCCAGCTCGCCGAGGATGGCCGGGCTCGTCCGGAAGAACTCCAGGGTGCCGATATAGTCGGGCTTCCCGAGGCTGTTCCTCGTGATCAGCTTCATGCCGAACCCGACCCAGGCCCGGACCTGATCCAACGGGATCACGCGCGCCGCGGCGGGGCTCTGTTTGAAAAACTCGATGCCGAGCACGTAATCCCACCGGGCGAGCTCGACCCCGACCTCGACCCAGGGCTTCAGCTCGGCCCCCGATAGCACCCGGAGCAGGTCGGGCGCCTGGCGGAAGCACTCGAGCGCGACGTTGGCGTCGTGCTCCGCTAGCTCGAGCGCCAGGGCCAGGGCAGTCCGGCGCGCGGGCGGCGGCGCGATCAGGGCCAGCCCTGCGGGGCTTTCCTTGAAATACCTGAGCGCCGCCGCGCCGGAGGAGCCGGCCAGCGCCACGCCCAGATCCAACCACGGGACGACCACGTCCAGCCCGCCGTGCCGCGCTAGCTCCGGGAGGGCGGCGAGAGCCGCCCCGGCAGCCTTGGGCGACGCCTCGGCGAGTTCATCGAGCAACGCCAGCACGGCGGCGAGCGCCTGGGGCCCCGCGGCCCGCGCCAGCTCGGCCGTCAGCGCGGCCGCCTCGGCCCGACCGAGCGAGCTGGCAAGACGGGCGGTCAACTGTTCATCCGGCGTCATACCTTTTCCCCGCGCCCTGCCCTTGAGGTTCCGGATTCTATAGGGAGCCATCTCCGCTTGTAAACGTCGAAATGGCCCCGCCTCTTGACTGGCAGATCCCGCCGAAGCCAGGGCCCCAATGGCGATCGGTCTGCAGGGGATGGTAAGATACGCGCCGCCGGACGGTCCGGAACCAAGGCCACCGCACTGACCAGAGAGAAAGGACCACAGGATGGGCGCTCCGTCGCAACAGAGCCTGGACCGGATGTGGAAATTTGTGACAGGGTTCGCCGAGAAGAGCGGGACGACCTTCCATCCCAACAAGGCGGTGACCGAGGCCGTGGTGCATGGGCTCGCCGCACACGTGGACGAGCTGGGCAAGCCGCTCTGTCCGTGCAACTTCTACCCGGACAAGCAGGCCGAGGCCAAGCTGCGCCGGTGGATCTGCGCCTGTGACGAGATGCAGATCTATAAGTACTGCCACTGCCTCCTGTTCGTGCGCGAGGATGGGCTGCCGATCACCGAATATCTCCCCGCGGACCACGAGGGGCGCCAGGTCTACGGGCTCGTCCGCGACCCGACGCCGGACAAGGGCCGCGCGCTCCGGCACCGGGCCTCCGCGCCGCCGGCGGCGAGCCCCGAGGAGGCCGCGGCCGGCCCGCCCGAGGCGTCGGCTCCGCCTTGAGCCGGCCCCCTCGCCGCACCGCGGGCCGCGGGCCGCGCCGGCCGCTCTCCTTGCGATCGCCGGTACGGCGACCGTCGCGTTCGCCGCGGGCCTCATGGCCATGGCCGCGATTGATCCCTGCACGCTCCCCCTGGCCAGCGACCTGGCCCAGCAGCTCCGCGCCCATGTCCGCTACCTCGCCAGCCCGGAGCTGGCGGGTCGCAAGCCAGGCACGCCGGGGAACCGCGCCGCCGCGGCGTACCTGGCCGCTCGCTTCCGCGAGCTGGCCCTGCAGCCGCTCCCTTCGCTCGGGGGGTACGGCCAGCGGATCTCCGAGGCGCTGGGGGACAACCTGATCGGCGTCCGTCCCGCAAGCGGCGCGGGCACTGGACGCTGGCTCCTCCTAGGCGCCCATTACGACCATTTGGGTGGGGCTTACCTCGGCGCGGACGACAACGCCTCGGCCGTCGCCATCCTGCTGGAGACCGCGCGGCTCCTGCCGCCGCTCTCGAACTATGCCCTCCTCTTCGTCGCCTTCAACACGGAGGAGCCGCCCTACATCCGCACCCCGCAAATGGGCTCGCAATACTTCGCCGACCACCTGCCGGTCGAGATCGGCTCGCTGGCCAACCTCCAGGCCGCGGTCATCATGGACCTCATGGGCGGCGCGCACTGGGAGCCCCTGCGGGACTCCGTCTTCGCGGCCGGTGCGGAGAAAAGCCCCGGGCTGTATCGGCGCGTGAGAGAGGCGGCACCGGCTAGAGGCAAGGAGCTAGAGGCTCGCGGAGGGCTTTCTCCCGCTAGCCCCGAGCCCCAAGCCCCGAGCCCCGGACAGCGGGGAAAGCGCGCAGACGCAGGCGAGCTTTCCGTACTGCCCGTCGGCATGCACCTGGTCGAGGCGGTTCCCCTCGTGGGGCCGGTGTCGTTCAGCGATTACGACGCCTTCCGGAACGCGGGCGTGCCGTTCCTGTTCCTCTCGGCGGGGCGGACGCCGCGCTACCACCGGCCGACCGACCTGCCCGACACGCTGCATTATGAACGGATGGCCGCGACGGTCCGGTGGCTGGTCGCGCTCTTCCAGCGGCTCGACCAGGACCGGGCACCCTACCGGTTCGAGCCGAACCGGATCGAGCTGGCCGACGAGGTGGCCACGCTCCGCCCACTCGTGGCGCTCGCCGCGCGCTGGGAGACGCGCATTCCTGGCACCTCGCCGCTCTCGCTCCTGAAGCTGAAGTGGGACCACGAGTGGCTGCAGACGTTTGACCCCGCCGAGCCGACGGCCGCGGACCTCACGCGGCTGGAGCGGCTCTCCATCCGGATGCAGTGCCTGCTCGCGGATTTCCCGGGGTGCTTTCTGCTCTAGGCGCCGGCCCGCAGAAACTCTTGAAGCGGTTTGCCGGCCAGCTTGCGCGTCACGAGCTCGACATCAATCATGAGGAGGTCCGGTATCGAGCCAGCCGGCGCTCGAGCTCTAGGAACCGGCGGTGGTCCTGATACCGCTTGAACGCGGAGAGCCGGAGCCGTTGGACTCCCTCGGATCTCCGTAGCGCAGACGACAGGACTCCAGCATCGTCTTGAGGAACAGGGGGTCCGCGACGAATCCCATGCCGGCGGGCGAGCGCTTCCAGATCGGCTCGGCTTGGCGCCACGTCCTGCACGCGACTTCTCCCCCTCCCCGGCTAGAGCCGCTGGCGCATCGCGCCGCATCGGGGCAGATCCTGCGAGACCGAGCGTAGTCCCCTACGGCCCCTGACGCAAGCGGTCAGGAAGCGCCTGTGCGAGGCGGCCGCAAGGACGGGACCGGCCGGGCGCCGCCAAAGCTCGTGCGACTTCATCAACGCGGAAGCGAGGGAAGGCCCGCTGGCGCCCGTCCCGGGTCGCCAGCCGCACCCCGTCGCGCCGCGGCCGCACCATTCCGATGCGAACGGCCGGCACGCCCGCCCGGACCAGACGGTGCAGGATGGCTGGCGCCCGCCGCGGGTCCGCGCAGATGAGCAGGGCCCCGGAGGCAAGGGCGCCGAGCGGGTTGAGCCCGAACGCGGCGCAGAGCGCCGCCCCCTCCGGCAGCACGGGAATGGCGCGTTCCTCCACCAGCAGCCCCACCCCGGCCGCCTCAGCCAGCTCGTAGAGCGCCGCGCTCAATCCGCCCTCGGTGGGATCGTGGAGGGCGTGCACGCCGCCCGCAGCGAGAGCAAGCCGGGCGTCGCGGACGATGCTGATGCCCGGGTCGGTCAGGTAGCGCCGGCAGCGCGCGACGAAGCGCGCCGAGTGGAGTCGCCGCAGCGCAGCGGCGCGCTCTCGCGCCAGCACGGACACGGCCTCGATCGGAATGCCCTTGGTGAGCAGGAGCACGTCGCCGACACGGGCGCCGGCGGCGGTGATCAAGCGCCCCTTGGGACAGTCGCCGAGCAACGCGCCGGCGATCACCGGCCGCGTGACCGCGTCGGTGACTTCCGTGTGGCCGCCGCAGAGCGCAACGCCGAGCGCGCGGCAGGATCGGCTGAGCTGGCGGAAGATCCGCGACACCGTGCCGGCGCGCGTCGCGCGGGCCGGAAGGAGCACCGTTGCCAGCAGCCAGCGCGGGCGCGCACCCAAGCAGGCCAGGTCGTTCGCATTGATCGTCAGCAGGTAGGCAGCGGCATCCTCGGCGAGGAACGTGATCGGATCGGTTTTGGCGACCAGGTACCGGTCACCGAGGTCAATCGCCGCCGCATCCAGGCCGATTCCCGGCCCGACGGCTACGGCCGCCCGCCGGGTGGTTCCTCGCCGGACGGCAGTCAACAGGGAGCGGAGCAGACGCACGGGCAGCTTGCCGACCGGGAGGGAGGGACCCGCTGTCATCGAGGGGCCAGCCCGGCGTTCGGGAGCCGATCCAGAGCTTCGCGGACTCGGTGGGCGGACAGGCCACGGAGCAGGACGCGTTTCTCCCGCGCGGCCCGGCCCAACCGCACCTCGACGGCGCCCTTGGGGAGGCCGAAGCAGGCGGCGAGGTAGGCGCAGAGGGCCTCGTTGGCCGCCCCCTCAGCCGGCGGCGCGGCGACCCGAATCTTGAGCGCCGCCCCGTGCAGCCCGGCATATTCGGTCTTTGCCGCCTTCGGCTGCACATGGACGCTCAGCACGGCCCCTTCCGGGGTGTCGCGGATGAGGGGACTGGCATTAGTCATGGGTCCTGGTGACACGTTATTGGCCAGTTGTTTTTCCTGCGAGAGGGCAACGCCATCGGGTCTTCGAGGCGTGCCTGGGCTGAACGACTGACGAGCAACGAATAACGAGGCTCAAATCTTCCCCATCAGACCGACCCGAAGCTGGTAGAGCACCAGCCGGAGGCCGCCGATCGAATACAGGTATTTCAGGGAGATCAGCAACTTGAGCAAGGAGGCGAGCCGGCCGAAGAACCGCAGGCGGCCGATCACTGCCACGGCGGCGTCCGCCCCCAGCGCGATGACCACGCCGGTCGTGTGGGGGACGAAGGGGAAGCTCCAACGACCCGTGAGGTAGCCCGCGAGCCAGGCGGCCTCATTCAGCGCGAGCCGCGCCGAGGGGACGCAGGGCTGGCCGGTCTGCGGATGGAGCACGAGCGCGCAGTCGCCGATCGCGTACACGTCGGCCTGCCCCTCGGCCTGCAGGTAGCCGTTGACGCGGACGCGCCCCTGCGCGTCCAGCGACAGCCCCGAGTCGGCCAGCACCCCGGGCCCGCGCACCCCGCCGGCCCAGACCAGCAGCGCCACCGCCACTTCCTCCCCGGAGGCGAGCACGAGCCGATCCGGCTCCACGCGCACGATCGGAGTCCGGACCCGGATCCGCACGCCCTTCCGTGCCAGCACGGTGGCGGCATAGTCGGCGATCCGGGGATGGACCCCGGGCAGGATGCGGTCCTGCGCTTCCAGGAGCCACACCTGAATTGCGTCGGGCGGGAGCCGGTATTCGCGGCACCAGTGACCGGCCTCGTCAGCCAACTGCCCAGCGACTTCGACCCCCGTCATGCCCGCCCCGCCGACCGCGAGGATCAGGGGCTTGGGGCCACGGCCGTCCTTCGCATAGCGATAGACCGTCTCCTGCAGCCGGGCTTGGACGGCGTTGGCCTGCTGCATCGTCTGGATGCCAATGGCGTGCTGGCGGAGACCCGGGATGCGTGGGGCGGGCACGTCGAAATAGTCCACTTCGCCCCCCAGGGCGACCACCAGAACATCGTAGACCAGGGGGCCCAGGGTCGTGACGACCCTGCGGTCGGCGAGGGCGAAACCCGTGACTGCGGCCTGGCGGAACGCGATGCGCCGGCCGCCCAGGACCTTGTCCAGAGGAACCGTGACGAAGTCGGAGAGGACCGAGCCGGCGGCGACCTGGTGCATCTCGGTCACAAGCTGGTGGAGCGGGTACTGGTCCACCAGCATGACCTGCCCCTTCCACTGCCCGCGGCGCAGGCCGCGGTCCAGCTCCAGCGCCAGGCGAAGGCCACCGTACCCCGCTCCGAGGATCAGGACCCGCATAGTGTCGTCGGGGCGGAGCCCAGTGAGGCGGGCGCCGCAGCCCAGGCCAGGTTCGGGTTCAGCCCTTGACCCCCTGGAGGGCGTCCCGAAGCTCCTGGACCCGTTTGGCGAGCAGCTCTAGGTGCATGTCCCGCAGCGCCTGGTCCTCCCGGTTCTTCCAGAGACGGTGGAAGACGGTGCCGACCTCCCGCCGCAGCGTCACGGCCTTCGCGTAGGCGACCGTCTTGGCTTGCCTCTCCGTGACCTGGCAGCCAGCCTTCTTGAGGGCGTAGAGCTGATTGTGCAACCTATCGAGCCCGGCCTCGTAGTCGGACTTGCCCTGAAGCTCGGCTATCGTCCTCTCGATCATGGTCGTGAGATTGATCGCGGTCTCGACGCCGCTGGCCCCCCTCGCCTGCGCCAGGAACTCGCCCGCCTTCGGATGCATCAGGCTTCCGCACCCCGCCAGCATGAGCGTCATGAGCCCTATCGCTGCCAATCGTCCCGACCTCGTCATGTCGCCTCCTGATCCCGACTCACTCCTAGAAGTCGTTTCCAAAACCCTCCGTTCACCCTTCGACAGGCTCAGGGCGAACGGAGTGCCATGGAAACCATGCGCGTGTTCCGTTCGCGCTGCGCCGATGAAGCATGGCCCTGAGGTTTTGAAACGACTGCTCGCGGTCCGCAACCAGCCCCCAGGCACGCCTCGCCCGTCGCTCGTCACCCGAAAATTGCCCCGACCAGGTCCAGGATGCTCCGCTGCATGTCGGGATCGTCCGTGATCGGCCGCGCGACCGCCGCTTCGCAGGCGCGGGCCGGCGGCACGCCTTGCCGGATCAACTCGCCTGCGTAGATCAGCAGCCGGGTGCTGACGCCCTCCTCCAGCCCGTGGTTGCGGAGGTTCCGGACCTTCTCGCCGAGCTTGACCAGCCGCAACGCGGTGTCCTTGTCCACGCCCGCCTCGTGCTCGATCACCCGCGCCTCGATCTCGCGCGGCGGATAGCCAAACTCGATCGCCATGAACCGCTGTTTGGTGCTCTGCTTCAGGTCCTTGAGCACGCTCTGGTAGCCGGGGTTGTACGAGATCACGAGCATGAAGTCGTCCACCGCGGCGATGACCTGCCCCTTCTTCTCGATCGGGAGCAGGCGCCGGTCGTCGCTCAGCGGATGGATGATGACGGTCGTGTCCTTGCGCGCCTCGACGATCTCGTCAAGATAGACGATCGCGCCATGCTTGACGCCCAGGGTGAGCGGTCCGTCCACCCAGACCGTCTCGTCACCCTTGAGGAGATAGCGGCCGACCAGGTCGGAGGCGGTCAGGTCCTCGTGACAGGCCACGGTGATGAGGGGGCGGCCGAGGCGATAGGCCATGTGCTGGACGAACCGCGTCTTCCCGCAGCCGGTCGGCCCCTTCAACATGACCGGCATCTTGCTCCGCGCGGCGATCGTGAACAGGCCGATCTCGGCGCTCACCTCCTGATAGTAGGGCTCCTCCCGCACCCGGAAGCGTTCGATGTCCAGCTCCTGCCCCTTGACTGGCACGATGCGATCCTCCTGGTCCATCCCGGTCCTACCTTCGAGGCGCGATGCGCGGCATTATATGCCCCCGCGCACTCCTCTCACAAGGCGGAGGGTCCGCGTCACGGATCGCGGGGCCTGCTGAGGGTCTCGCGGACCCGTCGCGTCAGCGTCTCCGGCGTGAAGGGCTTCTGCAGGAAGTCCGCGCGCTCGCCCAGCACGCCGCAGCTCACATCGGCGTTGTCCGTATAGCCGGAGATGTACAGCACGCGCATCTCTGGATGGGCCGCGGCGAGCGTGGCGGCCACCTCCTTGCCGTTCATGCCCGGCATGACGACGTCGGTCAGCAGCAGATGGATCGGCTCGCGGGCCTCCGTCCCCAGGCGCACCGCCTCGCTGCCGTCGCGGGCTTCTAGCACTCGGTACCCCCGCGCGCGCAACACCCGGCTCACCATCGTCCGGATCATGTCCTCGTCCTCGGCCAGCAGGATGGTCTCGGAGCCCTGCTCCGCGCGGTCGCCGCCGTCGTCGCGCGTCGGCTCGACGGCGCCCCCCTCGTCCATCCGCGGGAGGTAGATCGTGAAGGTCGTGCCCGCCCCCGGCTCGCTCTCGACGACGATGTCGCCGTCGCTCTGCTTGACGATTCCATAGACGGTCGAGAGCCCCAGCCCCGTTCCCTTGCCGATCCCTTTCGTGGTGTAGAACGGTTCGAAGATGTGCGAGCGGACCACCGCGTCCATGCCGGTTCCCGTATCGCTGACGAGCAGGACGACGTAGGAGCCCGGTGGGAGATCCGGCCGTTGCGCGGAGGCACCCGAGAGATCGGCGTTGGCCGTTCGGATCGTGAGGCGGCCGCCCTGCGGCATCGCGTCCCGGGCGTTCACGACCAGGTTCATGACGACCTGTTCCATCTGCCCAGGGTCCGCCCTGATCTGCCCCAGGTCCGGCGCCAACTCGGTGACCAGCTCGATGTGCTCGCCGATCAGGCGCCGGAGCATCGGCTCCATGGCCGCCACGGTCCGGTTCAAGTTCATCGGCTTCGGCTGCAGGAGCTGCCGCCGGCTGAAGGCCAGCAGTTGCTGGGTGAGCCCGGCGGCGCGGTCGCTCGCCTTCCGAATCTCCTCGATGTCGGCGCGGAGGGAGGCGGGCATCTCGGGCCGCCGGAGCATGAGCTGGCAGTAGCCGGCAATCACCGTGAGCAGGTTGTTGAAATCGTGCGCGATGCCACGGGCGAGCTGCCCGACTGCCTCCATCTTCTGGGCCTGCCGGAACTGCTCTTCGAGCTGCTTGTGCCCGATGAACTGGCCGATCTTGCCGCCGATGTCGGCGAACAGGAGGAGGAGATCCTCGTCGGGCTGCCGGATCTCATGGCTGAAGAACTCGATGACGCCGAGGACCTGCCCCTGGAGGCGGATCGGGAACCCGAACGCTGCGTGCAGGCCGGCCCGGGCGGCGGCCGGCGCGCGGGGGAAGTTGCGATCCGTCACCACGTCCGGGATCCAGGCGGGCTCCCCGCTCGCCCAGACCCGCCCGGGCAACCCGATGCCGAGGCTGAAGGTCCGCTGTCGCGTGGCGGCCTCGAACTCCCCAACGTCGCGGGTCCGGGCACGCCAGAGGTCCACGCACCGGAGCACCTGGGCCGGCCGGTCCACGATCCAGATCACCCCGAGCTCCCAGTCCAGGCTCTCGCAGATCGCCTGCAGGATTCGTCCGCCCGCCTCCTTCATGGTCCGGGCTTCGGCGAGCACCTGCGTCGCGGCGTGCCGCGCGCGCAGCCGTCGCGCGCCCTCCCGCAGCGTCGCCTCGGCTTCCCGGGCGCGGGCGCTCTCTTGTTGGGCCTGCGCGTACTCGCGCCGCACCCGTCCCACGGCCCAGAGCAACAAGACGAACATCGGCCCCCAGATGAGCGCACCGACCAGCGTGAGCTTCAGGAGGACCGCACGGATCGGGGCCAGCACGTCGGCTTCGTCCATCCGCACGAGCACGCCCCAGCCCAAGCCCTCGAACTCCCCCAGGCCCTGCGTCCGGGCGTAGCCGGTCAGGACCGGCACGTGGCGGCGCAGGTGCGCTTCCAGGGTGTAGCCGGGCGCTCCCGCCTCGAGCAGGCGCGCCGAGGGTAGCCCGAGCCGCTTGAGATTCACGCCGCCCTTGTGCGCGAGGTCCGAATCCACAAAGGCCAGCCCGTCCCGGGTCAGGAACTGATATTCAATGGTTCCCAAAAAGCTCTCCCGCTCGCGGAAGGACCGGATCGTGCGCGTCACCATGCCCTCGATCGCCGGGAGCCCCACCCGGGTCATAACGACGCCGGCAAACTCCTCCTTCGGCCCCAGCAGTGTCGCCGTGAAGGCGACAGAGTCCATCCCGCCCACTAGCTCGTAGGGCTCGACGTCCCCCACCAGCACCACGGGCCCGGCGCGGGCGGCCTGAAACCAGGTCCGGCGACGGACGTCCATGCCTAGGGTCCCGGGATCCGTCGCGGCGATCACGCGGCCCCGCTCGTTCGCGACGCCTAACCAGAGATAGACGCCATAGGATTGCTTCATCCGCTGGAGGTACCGGGTCAGTTCCGAGGGATCCGGCCGCCGCCCGCTGAAGGCCTGCGCCATCATCCGCACATCGCCGTACCGTTCGAAGAGGAACCGGTCGAGCTTGTCTGCCACCTCGGCGGCGGCCAGGGAGAGGCTCTCGCCGGCCATCGCGACGAGGCGGGCCTCGACATAGTGGAGGGCCAGCACGCCGGCCCCCACCGCAACGACCGTCATGACGAGGATCAGCACCGTGAGCCAGGCGTAGGGCCTCCGGTGCGGGCGGGGCGCCGGCGAGGCCTTCATGGAGACGCCTCCGTGACGACGTAGCTCGAGACCAGGCAGACAGGACGGTAGGCGCGCTTTGACGCGGCGAGGCCGGGCAGCCCCGAGTCGTCCAGGCTGTTGATGAACTCGTACCCCGCCTCCGCCGCCTCGCGGCAGAACTCCCGGAAGAGGAACTGGGCCAGGCCCGGCAGGTTCCGGTCCGCCACCTCCAGCAGCACGCAGAAGACCGACGGCGACCGGCGATACCCGAACGTATAGGCCGCGACTGTTTCGCCCACGCGGACCACGCGCCCCACCAAGCCCAAGGCCTCCGCATGGAAGAGCGCCTCGTCATGGGCGAGCGCCGCGTCCTCCAACATCTGCCGGGCCATCGAGGGCAGCTCTCGCGCCGCCTGCTGCTCCGCCCACCGACGATAGAGCGCCAGGCAGGCCTCCCGGTCCTCGGGCCGGTAGGGCTCGTACTCGTACCGGTAGAGTCGCATGAAGCGGTTACAGGCCGCGCGCTGGGACTTGTACCGGTCGCCCGCGAGGCGCGCCAGGTTCCGGGCGCGGTAGAGGTACTCCGCGTCCTTAGGCACGACCCGATAGCCGGCCGCCTCGACGAGCGGGCGCAGCTCCTCCGGGACGTTCTCGATGCGGGTCACCGCGCGTGCCCCGTTCCGCTCCCGCATGAAGGCAAACACGTGGGCGAGCACCTCGCGGAACGACGAGCGGTCTCCCGCATCCCCGGCCGGCAGCGGCGGCAAGGGCATGAACCAGCCGTCCGGGGACTCCGCGAACAGGCAGAGATAGCCGGCACAGTCGGCCGCCGAGTAGGCCAACAGACGATGCCAGATGAAATGATAGGCGAAGCCATAGGCCCCGAGCGGGGTCGTGACCGCGGCCGTCGCCTGCTCGAACCGCGGGCGGTCCTGAAGGGTGAGGGATGAGGGATGAAGGGCGAAGGAGGCCTCTGAGACCGAGGACCGGTTGCTCAGCGAACGGCAAGGGGTGCCGCTGGCGCGCACCCGCTCGGTGAGCTGCGGCAGCGTGCGGACGATCACGACGTCGTCCTGGAACGGGCCGACCAGCCGGGGATGTCGCGCGACGGCGTCGAGCGTCTCCGCGTGCTCCAGCAATTCCGCGAGGCGCTCGGCCTGCGCCTCAAGATCGGGCTCCATGCCTCGCCCGCCCTGCCCCGAGCTTGCACGTTGCGCCATGAACGGACATTTTGTGTCCCACCCCAGGACCACCTGGTCCCCCGTGGCGCTCCACATCAGGGCGAAGGGATAGAGCTGGCAATCCAGCGGCCGGACCTCGTAGATGCGACAGTGCGAGGTAGCCGGGTCGAAGGCCGGACACAGGTACCCCTCGCCTGCAGGGTTGGGGACGACCCGGACCTGGCCCCCCTGGGGATCGGGAAACGAGGCAGGATCCACGCCGGCTGCGACCGCCCGGCGGATCTCCTCCGCGGTGAAATAGGGACGCAGAAAGCTGTCCGGCTCCGGGAACCGGCAACAGACCTCGCACCGGAGGCAAACCTGGCTGGGAACGATCTGAGGGAGCACCCGGAGTCGGGCAGGTTTCGGCGGACAGGCCTGCGCCTGAAAGTCCATAGGCGGAATCATACGCCCCGAGCCCCGATGAGGCAAGGCGCAGGCCCCCCGCCTCCCCCTAGTTCAAATTACCGAGCGCCCTTCAGTCCGGAAAGCGCGTCGGAAGAGCTCGCGGCGCTCCACGTTGTGCGCCCCCGCGCCGCTCTTGTCTGGACGCGAGGCGCCATGTTACGATCACCGCCGTTCTCGAGGGGAGCCGCATGCAGCCGACCGATCCGCTCCATCCCGCCGGACGATCTCATCGCGATCACCGTGCTGACCGCGCTCACCGTGCCTACCCCGACATCCAGAGGCAGCCGGACAGTCCCGGTCCGGCCGGTGCGGCCCCGGCCGGCGGTGCCCGGTGATGGGAGGGCCTTTGGCACTCGCACACGACCTTTCGAGTCCGGCCGCAGCCGAGGCGCGTCAGCGCCGCTGCGCCGAGATTCGAGCTCAACTGATCGGGGACGGCTTGTACGACGAGTCGCCGGAGGAGGGAGCCCCCTGCGCGCGACAGGCCGGAGATCAGCCCGGCATCACCACCCGCTGGCGCATTGCACCAGAGCCCTTCTTCCTGTCCCGAGGCGACGTCGCCTTTTTCGAGGACTTGGGCGGCCGCCTGCTGGCCTTTTACCGGGCCTTGAATCGCCTGTATGTCGAGAGCGTCCGAGGTGCGCAACCGGCCTGGGTCGCCGACTATCTCGACCAGGGCAAGCCGGACTCGCTCGTCTCGTTCGCGCGCATGAAACGGTTCCGCGACCAGCTCCCCGCGGTGATCCGGCCGGACATCATTCCCACCGAGCAGGGTATGGTCATCACCGAGCTGGACTCAGTCCCCGGGGGCATCGGCCTGACGGGGGCGCTGGCCGAGGCCTATGGGCAATGGGCGATGGGCAATGGGCGATGGGACGCGAGCAAAGCCCAACCCTCATCTTCCACCCCTCGCCCATCACCGGGCCCCATGGCTCCGAAGCATGCAATGGGTGCCCCCCTTCACCCTTTCGAACTGGTCGGCGGGGCCGACGGTATGGTCCGGGGCTTCGCGGCGATGCTGCGTCACCAGGTCGGCGACCGGCCTGGCTGCGTCGCCATCGTCGTGTCGGACGAGGCCAAGGGCTACCGCCCCGAGATGGCCTGGCTGGCGGGCCGCCTGCGCGAGCGGGGGCTCGACGCCTGGTGCGTCGAGCCGCGCGACATCCGATTCACCGAGGAGGCCCTGCTGCTGGCCGCCGCCGACGGTCGCGAGCGCCCCGTCGCGGTGGTGTACCGGTTCTTCGAGTTGTTCGATCTCAAGAACGTCCCCAAGGCGGAGCTGATCATGTACAGCGCCAAGAAAGAGCGGACGGTCGTCACCCCGCCCTTCAAGCCGGCGCTGGAGGAGAAGCTGGCCTTCGCCTTACTGCACCATCCAGTCCTCGCCCCCTTCTGGGCCGACGAGCTGGGGACGGAGACGTTCAAGATCCTGGCCGCCCTCATGCCCCGGACCTGGGTGCTCGATCCGCGCCCGATTCCACCGTCGGCGGTCGTGCCTGACCTGCGGGTCCGGGGACGCGCCGTGAACGACTGGCGCGCGCTCGCGGAGCTGACGCAGAAGGAACGTCGCTACGTCGTCAAGCCGTCCGGCTTCTCCGAGTTGGCCTGGGGGAGCCGGGGGGTGTCGGTCGGCCATGATCTCCCGCAGGCCGAGTGGGCTCGGGTGCTGGAAGCCGCGCTGGCTTCGTTCTCGACGACGCCCTACATCCTTCAGGAATTCCACAAGGGCCGGCAGTTTATGCTGGCGTACGGCGAGCCCGGCTCGGGGGAGATTGTCCCGATGGCGGGACGGGCGCGGCTCTCGCCCTACTACTTCGTCGCCGGCAACCGCGTGGAACTGGGCGGCATCCTGGCCACGGTGTGCTCGCTGGAGAAGAAGCTCATCCACGGCATGCGCGATGCGATCATGGTGCCCTGCGCGTTCGAGACACCCGTGATGGATGACGAGTGACTGGTGACACGCGTGGGAAAGAACACACAAACAACCCGTTTGGACGCGTCTCCGGGCCCCATGGCTCTGAAGCATGCCAGGGGTGCCCCGCCTCACGTGTTACCATGCCTGTGACGCTCTATCACGTGACCTGGTGCCCCGAGTGCGCCATCGTGCGGGAGAAGCTGAAGGAGCTGGGCGTCCCGTACGAAGAAGTCCTAGTCCCGGACTTCCGGCCGTTTCGCCAGCAGGTCTATGAGGTGTCGGGACAATACTTCGTGCCGGTGCTCAAGGACGGCGACCGGGTTTTGACCGAGACACGGGACATCCTCGAGTATCTCGACGCGCACTACGGGAACAGCGAACCGCACACAGCCGAGAGCGAATAGCGCCGCGCGGCGCGCTGGTGGCCGTTCACTACTTGCTGGAGCGCCCATGGAGGAATGGAGACGGATCCTGGCCGAGAGTGTGGTGAAACCGAAGGACCTGGCCGATCGGCTCGGCGTGGACGAGAAGGAGATTGAGGAGGTCGTCGGCGAGTATCCGATGCGCATCACGCCCACGGTGCTGGGGATGATCAAAGAGCGGGGCGACGCCATCTGGAAGCAGGTGGTGCCCGATCCGGCCGAGATGGAGGACTTCGACGCCCCTGACGACCCGCTGGAAGAGGACACCATGAGCCCGGTGCCGCACCTGGTGCACCGGTATCCCGATCGGGTCCTGCTCATGGTGACCAACCAGTGCCCGATCTACTGCCGCTTCTGCACGCGCAAGCGCCTGGTCGGCAAACCCGGGTTCCTCAAGAAGGGCGAGCTGGATCGGGCCATCGCCTACTTGCGCGAGCACCAGGAAGTGCGCGACGTCGTCCTCTCGGGTGGTGATCCGCTGCTGCTGCCGGACCACCTGCTGGAGCGCGTGCTCAAGGCCCTCCGGACGATCCCCCATCTGGAGATCATCCGGATCGGCTCGCGGGTGCCGGGGACGTTGCCCCAGCGGATCACGCCGCGGCTCTGCGCGATGCTCAAGAAGTACCACCCGATCTACATGAACCTGCATTTCAACCATCCCGACGAGCTGACCCCGGAGGTCAAGGAGGCCTGCGGCCGGCTCGCGGACGCGGGCGTGCCGCTCGGCGCCCAGACCGTCCTGCTGAAAGGCGTCAACGACGACCCGGAGGTAATGAAGCGGTTGGTCCATCAGCTCCTGCTCGCGCGGGTCAAGCCTTACTACCTGTACCAGGCGGACCTGACCAAGGGCACCAACCACTTCCGCACGACCGTGGAAACCGGGCTCGCCATCATCCGCGCCCTCCAGGGGCACACGAGCGGCATGGGAGTCCCGCACTTCGTCATTGACGCACCCGGCGGCGGCGGGAAGATTCCGCTCCTGCCCCAGGAGTACCTGGTCAGCCTGGATCAGGACGGCGTGGTCCTCCGCAACTACGAGAACCAAACCTTTCACTATCCGCAGCCGCCCTCGTCCGGAGGGCCGACGGGCCTGCGCGAGCTGCCAATGGTCGCCGCCCAATCCCGGTTCGGCGACTGCTGCGAGGGAGCGCTGGACGACCTGTGAGCCGCGGCCGGGACCGGCAGGGGATCCTGCCCTACCAGCGCCTGAAGCAGCTCATCGCCACGGGCGTGATCCGCGCGGAAGCGCCGATCGAGCCGCGCCAGATCCAGCCCGCGAGCCTTGATCTCCGGCTGGGCACCAAGGCCTACCGGCTGCTCAGCAGCTTTCTGCCCGAGCAGTCCGAGATCCGTAGCCGGCTCGACCCTTCGACCGGCTCAGGACAGGACGTGCTGGACTTCTACCAGTCCGACCTCGTCATGTACGAGATGGACCTGAGGGGCGGCGCGATCCTGGAGCGCGGGCACGTGTACCTGGTGCCGCTGCTCGAGAGCCTGCGTCTGCCGAGGATGTTGCGTGCCCGGGCGAACCCGAAGAGCACGACCGGGCGGCTCGACGTCTTCACGCGGGTCATCACGGACCTGAACGCAGGCTTCGACGAGATCCATGCCGGTTACACCGGCCCGCTGTACCTGGAGGTCGTCCCACGCTCGTTCACGATCAAGGTCCAGACGGGCATGTCGCTGAACCAGATCCGCCTGATCCGGGGCTCTCCCACAGTGGCGGACGTGGATCTGCGGGCCGTGCACCGCCGGACGCCGTTGCTCTACCACAACCAGCCGGGGGGCAAGCCCGTGGCGGAGGCTGCGCTCCGCACGGACCGCGGCCTCTTCCTGCGCATCGACCTTCAGGGCGCGGACCGGGCCGCCGATCCGATCGTCGGCTACCGGGCCAAGAAGAACAGCCACGTCATTGACCTCTCCAAGATCGGCTACTATGCCGCCCTGGACTTCTGGGAACCGATCCGCCGCCATCGCAACGGCAGTCTCCTGCTCGAGCCGGAAGAGTTCTACATCCTGGCTTCCAAGGAGCGCATCCGGGTCCCACCCGGGTTCGCCGCCGAGATGGTGGCCTACGAGGCGGCCTGCGGGGAGTTGCGTACCCACTACGCGGGCTTCTTCGACCCCGGCTTCGGCTACGGGCACGGCGAGCTGAAGGGCACGCAGGTGGTGCTCGAGGTGCGGCCGCACGACGTGCCCTTCCTGATCTACGACGGACAGACTTTCTTTAAGGTTGTCTATGATAGGATGGTGGAGCCCCCCACCCAGGTCTACGGAGCCTCCCTGGGGTCTTCCTATCAGCGACAGGGGCTGACGCTGAGCAAGCACTTCAAAGCCTGACCCGAGCAGGACTCATGGACGAGCCGAGGCAGCAGGACCGGACCGAGGCGCCGGAGGGGACCGAGGCGCCGCTGCGGCCACCGCCGCACGCCCCGAGCGAGGCCGAGCCCGACACGAGCGAGGAGCGGCAGCTCGCCACCGCCGAGAAGCTTATCGGCACGGCGATGATGTTTATCGGCTTTCTGAACGTGCTGCTCTCGATCAGTGGGGGCTTCGAGATCAACGTGTTCCCACTGATCCTGTACTTCGCGGGTCTGGCCATCTGGGCCCATTCGGCGATCCGGAACCCCTCGGTCCGTTACGGGGTCATCACGGTCGCGATCGTCCTGGCCCTCGGGTTCTTCCACTACGGGGAAGTCCACTTCTGGCACAAGCAGGCCATCTTCTGGGCGACGGTCCTGATGGTCAGCTTCTTCATGTTCAAGAGCGCCGCGAGCAAATAGCACCGCCCATGCGCGTCTCCGTCGTCGTTCCGGCGCTGAACGAGGAGCGGGTCCTGGCCGACACGCTTCGGCGCGCGCTCTCGCTCGGCTTCGACGAGGTGATCGTGGTGGACGGCGGGAGCCGCGACGGGACGCGCGCCGTGGCCGAATCGGCGCTCGCCGGCGCGCCCGGCAGATGAACGCAGGGGCCGCGGCGAGCAGCGGCGACGTGCTCCTGTTCCTCCACGCCGACACCCGGCTGCCCGACGACGCACGCGGGGCGATCGAGCAGGCCTTGCGCGACCCCGCCTGCGTCGGGGGCCGCTTCGACGTGCGTTTCGATCGGGATTGCGGGGCGGCCTGGCTCGTGAGCCACCTGATGAATCTGCGCTCCCGCTGGACCGGGATCGCCACGGGCGACCAGGCCATCTTCGTCCGTCGGGAGGTCTTCGAGCGGCTCGGCGGCTTCGCGGACGTGCCGCTCATGGAGGACGTGGACTTCTCGCGGCGGTTGAAGCGGGCCGGCCGCCTGGTGCCGCTCCGGTCCACGGTCGTCACGTCCTTCCGCCGATGGGAGGCCTGCGGCCCCGTCCGGACGATCCTCCTGATGTGGCTGCTGCGCTTCCTCTACTGGCTGGGCGTGAGCCCGCACCGCCTGCAGCACCTCTATGGTCACGTGCGATGAACGCTGCTCTGGTCATCTTCGCCAAGGCCCCGGTGCCCGGCCAGGTCAAGACGCGCCTCTGCCCGCCGTTGACGCCGGACGAGGCCGCGAGCCTCCATGGCAGCCTCGTGCTGGACGCGCTGGAGCGCGCCCGGGCGGCGGCCCGGATGGACCGGTTCGTCGCCTGCGCCCCGACGTCCAACCATGTCTTCTTCAAAATCCTGGAGGAACGCTACAGCGTCCGCCTGCTCGACCAGGTCGGCGAGGACCTCGGCACCCGGATGCGCCGAATCTTCGACCTCCTCTTCGCTCGGAGCTACGGGCGGGTCGTGCTGACGGGCACCGACGTGCCGCGGCTCCCGGCCTCCGCCTATGAGCACGCGCGCGGCCTGCTGGGCTCGCATGAGCTGGTGCTAGGCCCCGCCGTGGACGGCGGGTACTATCTCATCGGCCTGAGCCGGCCCGCACCGGACCTGTTCGCGGGCATCCCCTGGTCCACCGATCAGGTGCTCGCGTGCACGCAGCAGAAGGCCCGGGCGCTCGGGCTCAAGACGGCCCTCTTGCCGCCCTGCCGCGATCTGGATACGATCGAAGACCTGAGGGCCGTGATTCGGGAGTGCGGGCTCGACCGGAAGGGCACGAGTGGCAAGCCGGCCGCCGGGGTTCCGGACCTCTCCAAGCGGACGGCCGGGGTGTTACGGTTGCTGGCTGAGCGGCTGCCCGCCCGGACGGACCAACCGGACGGCTGAACACTTATGACCGGGGAGGCTCCCTATGGAGGACCGAGTTGCCTTGATCACCGGGGGCGCCCGCGGGATCGGGCGCGCGATCGCGCTGGACCTGGCCTCGCCCCAATGGGCCGTGGCGATCTGCTATCGAACCAGTCAGAAGGAGGCGGAGGAGACCCGGAAGGCCCTCGAGGAGCGCGGCGCCCGCGCGCTCGCGGTGCGCTGCGACGTGTCCGACCCCGCGGCCGCCCGGGCCCTGGTCCAGCAGGTTGAGCAGACCTGGGGCCGGCTGGACGTCCTCATCAACTGCGCCGGGCCCTATCATCGGATCAGCTTGCTGGAGGAGACCCCCGAAGGCTGGACGGAGATGTTCACGAACAACCTCCACCCGGTCTTCTACCTCGCGCAGGCGGTCGCGCCGGGCATGAAGGCCCGCCGCTACGGCCGGATCGTCACGTTCAGCATGGCCAACGCCGACCAGATGGTCGCGCAGCCGGACGTGACCGCACACTACATCGCGAAGGCCGGCATCCTGATCCTGACGCGGACCCTCGCCAAGCTGCTCGCGCCGCACGGGATCACGGTCAACGCGATCTCCCCGGGGTTCATTGATTCGGGCAGCGCCCCGCCGGGAGAACTGGTCGGCGTGGTCAAACGCATCCCCGCCGGCTACGTCGGCGAGGTCACGGACACGGTGGCCGCGGTCCGCTTCCTGCTCTCGGACGAGGCTCGCTACGTGAACGGCACGAACATCCACGTCAGCGGAGGGTGGGGGGTCTGAGAAGGTTGAGGCTTAGGTTAAGGCTCAGGAACTCCCCTCAACCTCAACCTAAGCCTTCTCGAGGGCAGCTTTCAAGAGCGACTCAACCTCGCCCTTTCCCAAACCCCTATCGCAGGGGCCTCGAATTGGCCTCACGCCAAGCTCAGCCGCGCATTTTAGCGAGTCGGCTGGAGCGCAAAGTTAGGCAACTTGCTACACCGCGAGCTTGGACACGCGAAGCTGTTTTCGGCGCTGCTCGACGTGCCACAAATCATACTGGGTCTGCTGGTTGAGCCAGCTCTCAGCCGACGTGCCGAACGCGATGGACAAGCGAACGGCCATCTCGGGACTGATGCCCGCACGGCCATTCAGAATAGCCGACAGGGTCTTTCGGCTGACACCCAGCGCCTGAGCTGCCTGCGTGACACTCACACCAAGTGGGTCGAGGCAAAGGCGCTTGATGATTTCACCGGGGTGGGGGGGATTGTGCATACGCATCGTGACGACCTCGCTAGTGATAATCCTCATAATCCACGGCATCCGCGTCCTTTCCGATAAAGCGAAACGTGACCCGCCAGTTCCCGCTAACCGATACAGCCCAGGTACCCTTGCGGTCACCCTTGAGCGGATGGAGGTCTAACCCTGGGAGGGCCATGTCTCGCGGGGCTGTGGCCGCGTTCAGTCGAGCCAAGATGAGGCGAAGCCGTTCAACGTGCTGGGCCTGGATACCTGATTTGCTGCCTGTCTCGAAGAATCGATGTAAGCCCTTGTGCCTGAACCCGCGGATCACGCGATCGACTGTAACCGATTGGGTTACGGATTGCAAGGCGCCGGAGGATCAAGGCCGAACGGGCCGCAACCAGGTCAGGAAGGACGGGGGGTTCGGATTTCCTCAGCGAGGATTTGGCTCCGCCCGGCTGACTCCTCAGAACGGAGAAACAAGAGCACGGACGGGGCCTTGGATTGTCGGAACCCCCAACCGCGATCGTCTCAGTGTCCACAGCGGCGCAGAAAGTCGAGACATTCTCGGCCCATTCAGCCAGAATTCCCGATCGGGTCTTGGTATCAACGTGTGCCGCAAACGGAAAACGATACGTCGGAGCCATGATGGCACCTAACGCTCCGGTTCAGCGGCGGGCCGCGCAGCGGACCGTCCGCTGCAACCGGCTGTTATGCCGCCTTTGAATCGAGTCCCGTGGCATTCTGGTACCGCCTCAGGCCTCCTTGATCTTCGGCTCGAAACCAAGAGCACGCTGCCAGTCCTCAACAGCCGCGCAGAAGTAGTCCCTGTCGCCGTGTCGTGCTTCATGGACCGCCGCCTCACCGAGAATCTTCTTGAGCAGCTCCTTCTTCAGCCGATCTTCTAGCTGCAAGACCTCTTCGGATTTTAGGTCTTTGATGACGTGGTAAAGCTGGCCTGATTTGATTCCCACACCGTCTTTGCCTCCTGGCAGCGCGCTGGGTACACGTACCCACTTGATCTTCGGATCCTTCAGGGCCGCCCGAAGCTGGTCGGCCATGCGGTCCAAGGCTCCAGCGAGATACTGGGCAAGCCGTCGCGCCTTCACATCGTGGAGCATCGCCTCCTGAGGATCATCCTTGACGTTCTTCTTGTAGAGCGCCTCGAAGTTGCGGGTGATGTCCTATACTTCCTGTAAAAGTGAGTTGAGCAGAAACAACAATGGCGTAAGATTCCTCCGGCGTCTATCAACCCGGGGCCAAGGCCCCAAGCTGAAAGGAGGACTGACGCCATGCGGAAGCGGGGACCACCGAGCGAACAGTTGAAGCAAGCCCTGACGACGATCCTGGAGCACGGTAGCGAGAGCGCGGAGCATCCGTTGGATGAGCTCATCAAATTGGGCGCCCGGTACGTGTGGCCGGTGGCCTCCGAGCACGAAGTGACGGAGTGGTTGGGCCGCGCCCATGATCAGCGGGGCGCCCGGCGGCGGCGCGGCTGGCCGCCCGGATGTGGGTGCGCGGGCTCTCGCAGGCCGATGTGGAGGCGCTGTTCTTGGAGACCGTGGGGGACCGCGTGATCTCCCGCACGGGGGTGAGCGAGCTCAGCCGCCAGTTGCAGGCGGACTTCGAGGCCTGGCCGCGGCGGGATCTGAGTGCTCTGAAGGTCGTCTCTCTGGGCCTGGACGCGATCTATCTAGCCGTGCGGCAGGGGACGGACGAGCAGGAAGGGGTGCTCTGCGCGTACGGGATTCTGGAATCGGGCCAGCAGGTCCTGCTGTCTCTGGCCCTGGGCAGCCGCGAGTCCTCCGACGCCTGGTTGCGCGTCCTGCATGATCTGACCGCGCGCGGCCTGGCGGCGCCGTTGCTGGGAATCTCCGATGGCCCGCCGGGCCTGCGCAAGGCCGGCGGGAGGTGTTCTCCCGGGCGTCCCACCAGCGGTGTCGGGTGCAGAAGATGCGGACCAGCCTGGCCAAGCTGCCGCAGGCCGCACGGGCGTTGCTCAAGCCCCTCATCCGCCAGGTCTTCTGTGCCGCCACCTAGGAGCAAGGTCTGACTCGGGGCCGGGCGCTGATCGCGCGGTGGCGAACCCGCTATCCAGCGGCGATGGCCTGTCTGGAACAGGATCTGGAGGCCTGCCTGGTCTATCTGAAGGTTCCCAAGGAGCATCACAAGAGTCTTCGGACGACGAATCTCCTCGAACGGACGTTCGGGGAAGGACGGCGCCGCACGAAGGTGATTCCGCGGTTCCCGACCGAGCCCGCCTGTCTGACGCTGGTGTTCGCCCCCTGGCTCACGGCGGCACAACGCTGGCGCGGGTTGCGGATGACCTCGCGCCTCCGGCGCGAGTTGGACACGATCCGCCAGGAGCGCGATCCGGTCCAGCGTCAGGTGGCTTGAAGCGGACAGCCGGAGTGATCAGCGCCATGACCACTTCTACAGGAAAAGGCTCTTCAGGCTTTCGTGTGGGTTGGATACAGATCCAGTCCTTCACAATGGAAATAGATCGCGGTCTTGAAATGCTCGCTGTTCCGGAAGCCGCGGGCGGTCTTCTTGACCCACTGGATCGTGGCATTGACCGCTTCCAGCCCCGCGTTGGTGAGCCGATGCCTCAGATACGTCAACACATTCGGAAGATGGCGCCGGATCAGGTGGGCGACGGCGGCCATTGGGCGCAGCCGACTGTGCGTGGCGCGCCAGAACCAGCGGGCAAAGAAGTTCTGCGCGGCACCGGGGGAGGCATCGTCCCAGAACTGGCGGAAGCGCTCCTTGAGGGTCCAGGCCCGGGCCACCGTCCGCTCACTGCGCTGCCGGGTGCGGAAGGTGGCGTGCTGCTCGGCCGTCATGGCCTTGGGCCGCATGAGCCAGAGGGACTTCGTGCCCGTCAGCCGCTCGTCGCCCGCCTGCTTCAGCGCTCGGGGCTCGGCCTTCCGCCCCCGATCCCCGGCCTCATGGACGTGCTTGGCCACGTGGACCTTGTCGAAGACGCTCGTCGTCTCGGCCTCGGGGAGATGGGCGTGGGTGGCCTGGACGTAGGGCGCCCCCATGTCCATGGCGACCGCCTGGATCCCGGCCAGTTGCTCGGGCGTGAGCGTGGCCCAGAACGCGTCCAGGCTCTCCTGCTTGCGGTCGTCGGCCAGGTAGAGGACCCGGCTCCGGTCCCGGTCCGCCACCACCGTGAGGTAGCGATGGCGCTTGGCGAGCGCCTGCTCGTCCACGCCCCAGATGGGCCACGCCCTCCTGCTTCCGCCGGGCCAGCCCGCGTCGGACGGCGCGCTCCTTGATCCCCCAGGCCTCGTCCCACGTGAGGCGCCGCAGCCCCGCCGCGCCCGTTCCCGAACACTCCCGGAGCAAGTCGATGGCCCACCGCTCGAACCAAGCCGTGCATTGGCTCCCCGGCTCGGCCCAGGGCCCCGCGATCTGCTTGACCCCATGGGTCGGACCGCTCACGCGGGGCAGGTCCGCCTGGATCCACGTCGTGACCTGACAGGGACTCCAGATGCCGCCACCGGCGGCGCTTGCGATCAGAGCCCGGGACGGGCTCCTGACACTCGGGGCCGGGAGAGGGACCCGGCCCCGCCTCCACGGTGACGGTCACCGGCTGCCCCGTCACATCCAGTTCCACGTTGGCCACGGTCCAGGGGGCTTGCAGCCCCAGCACAGCTTGAGAGCGTTCAACGTCACGCATCGCTCGGGCCCTCCTTTCGAAGGTCCAAGCAGAGCGCACGCGGAGTCAGTGACCCACACGATTTCCTGAAGAGCCCAGGAAAAAAAGGACTTGACCCCTCTTCATCCATCTCTGCCGGATGTCGCTTGTAGTTGGAAATGATGAATCGCCTGATCCACCCAACATACGCATCCTCGGTTCGATGACTAAAATGTCGAGCACGAATCGCCTGGCGGACCCGGTCCAAGAGCTGGGGAATGGTCGCCACCGCGTGCGGGGTTACCGGCTCATGGGACGGCTCCCGATTGCCGGGGATGTTCACGGAACGGAGTGTGGGCTCCACCTCAACTGGCTCGCCGGCAAAGAGCGTCAGCAGATGGCGCAGCGCCTTATCGTTGTGGGGAACAGACCAGCACTTCTCCCCCTGATGTCAGTGGCGGCCGGCGACCGTCTTCATTTTCGCCACGCGCTCGGGAGCATACGGCACGAGTACGATGAGCCGTCCCGCGCCCCCCGGCTTGATCTGAATCGGGTCCGTTCGCACCGTCGCCCCTTGTGCCCCGTTCACGTCGGGAGCGATCCTGGGCCTGGAACTGCGCGCCCGTCCCAGGTTCTTGCGCGGCTCCGCTTACGCCGAGAAAAGTAAACTGAATGCCAGAACGGGAGATGTGACCAGATTGGTCAGATGCGGCGCTCAATCGCACACGACGTGATGAAGAAGAGGAACGGATGAAGAACACCTGGGCGGCAAGCCCAGCCCTTCCTCCGCCCGCCGCCAACCGCCTTAGCCCATCTTGTCGCCGAAGGCAGCTTTCAAGAGCGGCTCGATCTCGCCCTTCTTCTCCATCGGGTCGAGGATGTCGGTATCCCCGTAGAATTGGCCGTTGATGAAGACCTTGGGCAGCGTCGGCCAGTTGGTCAGCCGGGTCAGCGCCTCGCGCTTGGCCGGGTTGTTGAGCACGTCGATCACTTCGTAGGGATACCCGTACTTGTCGAAGAACTGCATGGTCTCGCGGGTGAACCCGCACATGGGCATCTGTTTGGTGCCCTTCCCGTAAATCAGGATCTTGTGGGTCTTGATCTCCCGCTGGATTTCCTCATCGATCGGGTCCGCCATGGTCCGGCCTCCTTCTTCCCCATCACTCATCATGCGCCCTCGCCCGGGGCAACCGCCGTCAACTCCAGCGCATGGATCCGCCCGTCCTTCATCGGCTCATCGAGCGCCTGGTAGATCATTCGGTGCCGGTCGAGCAGGGTCTTGCCCTTGAAGAGCTCCGAGACCACCCGCACCGCGAGGTGGTCCATCGTCCCGGTCCGGTCCGCGACCGAGACCTGGGCGTCCGGGATCGCCTTGCGAATGTAGTCAGTCACGGCTTGAGCAGTGATCACAGCCCCCTCGTCGGATGAGACGGGCCATTAGGATAACGCAGTCTCTCCACACGATTCAACGTGGGGAAAGATCCCGAAATGAGCCTTTGAGTCACTTGCCCCATCATGGCATGCTGCGATTCCCCGGCAGGAAGGAGGACCGGCCATGGCCCAGTTTCCAAAGTGGCAGAAAGTCCGCTATGAGAGGGCACCGGCTCCGGCTACAAGGGCCGCCTCGCCATCGCCCGCCACGAAGACTTCGCCGCCAAGGCCTCGCCTGCGAGGCTGAAGAAGATGTCGCAGTTTGCGGTGGACCGGTTCGCGTACCCCTACGATGACGAGGAAATCGCCCGCATCACCGCCCGCATCGTGGGGAGCGCCCTCGGATTCAGAAGAGCGAGATCAAGCGGGATCAGGAATACATCCGCTCGGAGTACGTGTTCGAATGCTATAAACGCCTCGGCATTGACATCCCCTATGATAAGCGCGGGTTCGTCACGCCCGCCGATTTTGCGCGCGACGAAAAGGTCTCCTTGCTCTGGGAACTCCACGTCAGCCGGGAAGCCTAGCGCGCTACCGGAACGTGCCTTCGAGGTCCCGGTCCAGGGTGAACACGAGCACCCGCTCGCCGACCTGAGTGTCAATGTCCGTGAAGAGCGCAGTCACCTCCGAGCCGGTGATGTCGCGCAGGTGCTCGCAGAGCTTGTCCCGTCCCTGCGCAATCAAGGTCTGACGCAGCCGCTTGACCATTTCCACACCCTCGGGCGTCTTGGCGAGCTGCCGCTCCGCCGCTGTCAGCACGCCCTTCAGCCGGATGAGCACCATATCGCGCACGATGAACGCTCGGACATCGTCGGGGCCGCGGCCCATGAACTCCTGCTCGAACTTGATGACGGCGTTGCGAATGGCTGCTTCGACCTCACCGCGGGTGCGCCCTTCCCTCATCGGATATTCCCTCCAGCAGAGTGGCGCGCCATTATAGGAGTGGCCACAGGCCTCAGACAATCACTTTTGGACGGCCAGAACGACCCGCTGATGGACCTTTCGGCTCATAGGCGAGATGGGCCGAACGCGGCAAGCAATATTCGGATTGCACCGGCGGGCGGTGCCGCGGCCTTGGCGGTCGTGGCGTCGGCCGGCGGCTCGCCGAAGCCACGATCACGCGCGCCCGCGGCATGGGGTACGCCCGACTGGTCCTGGACACCCTCCCCAGCATGACCGAGGACTCAGACGCTCTACGAGTCCCTGGGGTTCCGGGAGACCACCGCGTACTATCCGAACCCCCTGGCCGGTGCCCGGTACCTGTTGCGCGAGCTGGCGGCCCCGTGAATAATGGGCTGAAGATCTCGCCGCTGCCCAGGCCGCTTGCCCAGCAGCAACCAGAGCAAGAGGAAGAGGGTTCCGTCATTGTCGCCGCTGAAGCTGCTCCGTCTCGCCCTCGCCGCCTGCCTCCTGTGGGGCGGGCTGCCGACCGCCGCGCTCCCCGAGACTCTCACGATCCTGCACTCCAGCGAGCACCACGGCGCGGCGCTGCCCTTCGGCCCCCGGGGCCAGCCGAAGGTCGGCGGCCTGGCGCGCCGCGCGACGCTGGTCGAGGCCGTCCGGCACCAAGCGGACGCGGTCCTGCTGGTGGATTCCGGGGACATCCTGATCGGCACCGCACTCTCGTCGTTCTTCCGCGGCGAGCCGGATATCCAGGCCATGAACCTCATGCGCTACCAGGCGATGGCTGCGGGCAACCACGACTTCGACTTCGGCCTGGACCACTTGCGCCGCCTGCAAGAATGGGCCACGTTTCCGATCCTCTGCTCGAACGTCGGTGGAAAGACCACCGCGCTGCCGTGCAAGGCGTTCGCGGTCGTGCGGGCCGGCCCATTCACGGTCGGGGTGATTGGGCTGCTCGGGCGCAGCAATTTCCCGGACACGTTCAACCGCGAGGTCGTCAAGCTGCTCGAGTTCCGCGACCCGGTTGACACCGTCCGGCGGCTGGCCGGAATCCTCAGGGTCGAGCACAAGGCCGACCTCGTCATCGCGATCACGCACCAGGGCACGGAGGAGGACCGGGCGCTCCTAACGCAGGCGCCGGAACTCGCCGCGATCATCGGCGGCCATACGGAGGGGTTCGACGGCCTGCTCACCGCCGGGGCCGCTGCCCCGGCGGCGGACGCGACCCGTCCGGGCCCGGTGCTCGTCAAGACTCACCGGCAGGGCCGGACCCTGGGCCGGCTGGATCTCACGCTCGAGCGGCAGGCGGCAGGCGGGGAAGGCGGAGCAGCCAGATGGACGGTCGCGCGCGCCGTCGCAACGAATCTGCCGGTGACGCCCGAGGTCGAGCCGCATCCCCAGGTCAGGGCGCTCCTGGACAATTTCGCGAAGCGGCTGGACGCGCTCGCCGGAACAGTCGTCGGCAAGGCAGCGGTTCGCCTGGAGGGCGCAAGCCCCGAGGTCCGGACGAAGGAGACCAATCTGGGCAACCTCCTGGCCGACCTCTTGCGGGCGGAGTACGGCACGGACGTGGCGCTCGTGAACGGCGGGCAGATCCGGGACAGCATCCCCGCCGGTCCCGTGGAGGCCAAGCACGTGCTGCAGGTGCTCCCCTTCGATTCGCCCGCCGTGACCTTCTCGATCACCGGCGAGCAGCTCCGCCTGGCCCTGGAGCACAGCGTCGCCCAGCTTCCCAAGGCCGACGGCCGCTTCCTCCAGGTGTCCGGCCTGGCCGTCACCTACGACCTCACGCAGCCGCCCGGCGCACGGGCGCGTGTGGTCACGGTCAGGGGGCGCCCGCTGGAGCCGACGCGGCGGTACACGGTCGCGACGGACGCCTTTCTGGCCGACGGAGGGGACGGGTTCACGATGTTCGCGGACGCGCGCGACCGGATCGAGCGGCAGACCCCTCTGCGAGACTTGCTCTTGAACGCGCTCCGCACGCGGCCGCTGAATGCGGCGATAGACGGGCGAATCCGGTTCACCGGTCAGTGAAGCAGCTCTTCGAACCGGGCGGTGAAATGCCGCAGGACGGGCGCTTCGTAGACCATCTTGAGCCCGCGGATCTCGTCCCGGCGGCGGAAGAGGTCCACGATGGATTCCGCGACATAGGTGATCTGCATGTTGGTGTAGACCCGGCGGGGGATCGCCAGCCGGACCAGCTCCAGCTCCGGATGGATCGTCCGGCCGGTCACCGGATCCTTCTTCCCGAACATCACGGTCCCGATCTCCACCCCGCGGATCCCGTGCTCCCGGTACAGGGCCACGGCCAGCGCCTGCGCGGGGAAGGCCTCGGGGGGAATGTGGGAAAGAAATTCCTTTGCGTTCAGATAGACCGCGTGGCCGCCCACCGGCTTGAGGATCGGGACCCCCGCCTGGTCAAGCAGCTCGCCCAGGTACCGGACCTGGCTGATTCGGAACCGCAGGTACTCCTCGTCCAGCACCTCCTGGAGCCCGCGCGCCATGGCCTCCAGGTCCCGGCCCGCCAACCCGCCGTAGGTCGGGAAGCCCTCGACGAGGATCAGCATGTTGGTGATCTCCTGCGCCCACTGCTCGTTGTTCAGGCTCAAGAAGCCGCCGATGTTGACCAATCCGTCCTTCTTCGCCGACATGGTGCAGCCGTCCCCGTAGCTGAACAGCTCGCGGGCGATCTCCAGGATGGAGGCCCGCTCGTAGCCCGGCTCGCGCTCCTTGATGAAGAAGCAATTCTCCGCGAACCGGCAGGCGTCGAAGAAGAGGGGGATGCCGTACCGGTTCAGCAGCGCCCGGGTCTGCCGGATATTATCCATCGAGACCGGCTGGCCGCCGCCGCTGTTGTTCGTGATCGTAATCATGGCCAGCGGGATCCGCTCCCGCCCCACCCGGACGATGGTCTCCTCCAGCTTGACCAGGTCCATGTTCCCCTTGAAGGGCAGCTCGCAGCGCGGGTCATAGGCCTCCTTGACGACCAGGTCGAGCGCCTGCGCGCCCTGATGCTCCACGTTGGCCCGGGTCGTGTCGAAGTGGATGTTGTTGGGGACGACCATGCCTGGCTTGACGACGGTCGAGAACAGCAGGTTTTCCGCCATCCGGCCCTGGTGGGTCGGAATCACGACCCGGTAGCCGAAGATGGACCGGACGGTCTCCTCGAAATGGAAGAAGTTCCGGCTCCCCGCATAGGACTCGTCCCCCAGCATCAGGCCGGCCCACTGGTTGTCGCTCATCGCAGCGGTGCCGCTGTCTGTCAGGAGATCCACATACACGCTCTCGGCCGGCACCTTGAACAGGTTGAAGCCGGCCTCCCGGAGCAGCCGGTCGCGCTCCTCCCTGCTGGTCCGCTTGATGGGCTCGACGACCTTGATCTTGAAGGGTTCCGACGGGAATCTCACGGGGAGCTCCTTAGAAATCGGGCCAACTGCGCTTTAAACGGCTTCGCGCCGTCGTACTCGAATACGTACCGGGTCATGTCGAAGAGGGGGGCCGGGTCCAGTTCTCGGATCAGCTCGGGCTTCCAGGTGATCTGCAACTGGTTGATCATCGTAATGGGGGTCGGCTTGCCGACCACGCCCAGCGGCACCTGGCCGTAGGAGCGGGAGAAGATGAGGATCTCGCCGTCGAACATCGCGGCGTTGATGTCCTGCGCGGCGCCGTGCTTTTTGAAGTCCTCGGCCAGCCGCTGGAAGGTCGGCGAGCGCCCCAGCTCCTCCCGGAACGCATAGTAGATCTTGATCCCCGCCCGGTGCTGATCGTCCATGACCTGGATCGCGTCGGCCACCTGAGCCGGCTGCTGCATCTGCGCCCGCGCGAGGATCAGCAGGCGCCGGATCGCCACGTTGCGGCGGGCCGCCGCTTGGTTGGCGAGCAGGTAGTTCGGATAGAGCGCCTCGCCCTTCTTCCAGATGTTCCAGCGCTCCATGATCGCGTCCACGGTCCGCTCCGCGGACTCCATCAGACGCACCGCCTCGGCGCTCGCGGCGGCGCCCTCGTAGACCAGGCTCTGGGACTCGAGCTGGCGCAGCTCCCGGCCGATGGCCTCGACCTTGCGAGGGATGTAGCGGGGGCTCTGGGGGACGTGGAGCATCACGTCCACAGCGGTGAGGGCGACGGTCCAGTACTCCTTGGCGGCGGGCGGGGCCTTGTCCTTCTGGGCGACGAGGAGCAGCTCCACAGGATTCCGGTCCAACAGCTTGGCGATCCGGATGCAGACTTCCGGCTTGGGGACCTTGCGCCCGCGCCGCATCAGGTTGGCTTCCGGCTGAGCGATCCCCAGCTTGGCCGCCAGCGCATAGTCGCTGGGCAAGCGGTAGCGCCGCTTGACCTCCTCGACATAGTGGGCGATCTCAAACAAGCGGAGCCTCGATGGGCGAGTTTCGTATGGGTGACGGCTAGCCCGCGAGGGCGGTGGGGCGGCGGGCTTCCAGCCCCATCCAGAATCCTTCGAGATAATCCAGCACTGCCCGGACGCCGCGGTGGAACTGCTCGCGCTCCTCACCCGACAGGCGGCCGCCGGCCTCCCCGCCGTCCACGGCCACCACCGCCTTCTGCATCGCATCCTCGTGTGTCGCTTCCAGCTCGCGATGGTACGTGAAGTAGGTCATGTCCATGCAGGGGTAGCGCGCGTCGCGGAGCTTCTTCAATCCTGGGATGAGATGGTCCCACATGGTGATGGCCATGTTCTCCAGCCCGAAGGATGCGCCCAACGCCAGATGGTGGTTCCCGCTGCTGTAGAGCTGCTCCATGCCCTCGATATAGGCGCGCGTGGAGGGAAGCATGGGCCGGGTCATGGCCTCGTGCACGTCAATCCCGATGGACCGCAAGAAGTCGCGATAGAGCAGCTCGTGGCGGTTTCTGGCCCGCCCTTCCCCCAATTCCGAGTAGAGCACCCGCGTCAGCTCTTCCGCCACGGTCTCATCCTCCGTATTGACGAGCTGCGACACCAGGATCTTGGGGAAGAACCGCGCGAAGTTGTAGAACTCGACGGCGAACTCCCGGAATTCCTCGTCGGTCAGCTCACCGGTCCGAAAGCGGTCCAGATACGGATTATTGATGGCCCCGTGCCGGAGGACGAACGCCCGCATTTCCTGATAGAACGACATGGCCGACCTCCCCGCCCCCGCGCGACTCGCACCGCGCACCTTGTAGCCCTTGATAGCGCCTATGATATAACTTTCTTATGATAACTGCAACAATTTTCTTGCATTCCCGGCCATCAGGGCGGGAAGCCGTCCGATTGATGGACTGAACACGATTTTATATCAATTAGTTATGTGAAACTCATGATCATAAAAAATTTTTATTGCACAATGCACTATCTCTGTTATACTGGGACATATTGCTTCAGCGAGTCCGATGCACACCGCTTCGACGAACCATGGCCGGATCCAGGAGGTCGCATCATGAGCGCTGCGATGGGGATTGATCACATTACCCTCCTCGTGAAAAATCTCGCCGCTGCGGAGTATCTCTTTACCAAGATCCTCGGATTCGACGTCGTCTGGTCGGCGTTCGGCGTCGGCACCGAGAAGTCCTGCATGGACACCGTCGTCGTCCAACGGGGCAGCGCCAAGATCGCGCTCATCCAGGGCCGGGACAAAATGGTCAAGTCTCAAATCACCGAGTTCATCGAGCGGTACGGGCAAGGCGTGCAGCACGTGGCAATTGAAGTGGACGACATTGAAGCCGTCTGCCGCGAGTGGGAGGCCAGGGGGGTCCGGTTCAGCGGGCCGCTCAAAGAGGGACGGGACGGCTTCGGCCCGCTCAAACAGCGGTTTACCTATCCGCTGTTCCCCGACAGCGGGGTGTTCCTGGAGCTGACGCAACGCCAGCACGGGGGTGAGCAATCCAAGACCTTCGTGCGCGAGACGGTCGAGGCCCTTTACAAAGACATCGAACGGGATCAAATTCAGGGGGTCCAGCAGACCATCATTGATTACGAGGCGATCCTGGCCGAAGACCAGCGGTTCCAGCGGGCTTCATAGGGCAACGACGAGCGCTCAGCGACGAGCCTTGAACGCCGCGGTCAAGAGGGATCACGGGGAGGGACGCGATGTATCTCCTAAAGCGAGGGCAGGCCCCGGCCCAGGCCCATGTGGCCATTCCCGAGGGCCTCTGCGAAGAAGAGCACGGCCGCCGCGGGTTTTCCGGACCGTCATCGCACCTCTACAGGCGACACCCCCCCACCAGGTGGGTGCGAATTGACGGTCCCCTGCGGCCCCGTGCGTTCGCCTGCGCGGCCCTCCCCGCCCCCGACGAGCGGGCGGCGGACGCCCTACCCGTCGAGATCCTCCGCAGCCCGGACGCGCGCGTCTTCCTGTCCCGCCGCGCGGAGACCATGCCGTACCTGTTCCGGAACGCCGATGGCGACGAGGTCCAGTTTGTGCACCGCGGCCGGGGTCGGTTCGAGACCGACTACGGAATCCTCCCCTACGAGCCGGGCGACTACCTCGTGCTCCCCAAGGGGACGACCTACCGCGTCGTCGTGGAGGCGGGGCCGTCGCTGTTCTTGATCGTGGAGACGCCCGAGCCTATCGAGCTGCCGGACCGCGGCCTGCTCGGCCACCATGCCCTGTTCGACCGCGGCGTGCTCGCGGCCCCCGAGCTGGACGCTCACCCGTGGACAGAACGGGACGGGCGCGAGTGGGAAGTTCGTATCAAGCGGAACGACGAGGTCACCCGGGTCGTCTATCCCTTCTGGCCGCTGGACGTGGTGGCCTGGAAGGGTGACTTGTGGGCGGCCAAGCTGAACGTGCGGGACTTCAGGCCGGTCACGAGCCCGCGCTACCATCTGCCGCCCAGCGTGCACACGACGTTCCAGGCCGGTGGGCTGCTCGTCTCCACCTTCGCGCCCCGCCCGCTGGAGAGCGATCCGCAAGCGCTGCGCGTGCCGTTCTATCACCGGAACATGGACTACGACGAGGTGCTCTTCTACCACGCGGGAAGTTTCTTCAGCCGCGCGGGCATCCAGGCAGGGATGCTGACGCTGCACCCGCAGGGCATCCATCACGGTCCGCAGCCACAGGCCGTGGAGGCCAGCAAGAGCAAAACGCAGACGGACGAAGTGGCAGTGCTGATCGAGTCCCGGCGGCCCTTCGCCGTGCTCCCGGCGCTCGAGCCGGCCGAGGTCAAAGACTATGCGATGAGCTGGAGCTGAGTGGGCCGCCATGAAGCTGGTCAGCTTTGAGATCCGAACCCCGGTCGGCCGGTTCGTCCGGACCGGCGCCCTCCATCAGCACCGGATCGTGGACCTGAACATGGCTTACGCGCGGCTTCTGGCCGATTGCCAGGAGCCGCAGCCGCACCGGCTCGCGAACTGCACCGTGCCCTCGTCCATGCTGGCGCTGCTCGAGGGCGGAGACTCCGCCATGCGTGCCGCGCGCGAGGCGCTCGACTACGCGATCCGCTGCGGCGAGGGAATCGAGGGACCGGACGGCGAGACGATCTTCTACGAGCCGGACCGCGTGCGGCTCCGGGCGCCGTTGCCGAACCCGCCCTCGCTGCGCGACTTCATCGCGTTCGAGGCGCACATCGCCGCCACCTCGAAAAAACGGGGCCAGCCGATCCCGCCGGAGTGGTACAAGGCCCCGGTCTATTACAAGGGGAACCCCCGCACGATCATCGGGCCGGACGAGGATCTGCCCTGGCCGCTGGAGACGACAAAGCTGGATTACGAGCTGGAACTGGCCTGCGTCATCGGCCGCCAGGGGATCAACGTAACGGAGCGGGACGCCCCGGCCTACATCGCGGGCTACACGATCATGAACGACTTCAGCGCCCGCGACGTCCAGTTCGAGGAGATGGCCTGTCGGCTGGGCCCCGCGAAAGGAAAGGACTTCGCCACGGCCATCGGCCCTTGCCTGGTCACGCCCGACGAGATCCCGGACCTCGCCGCACTGCGGATGGTCGCACGGGTCAACGGGGAGGTCTGGTCGGAGGGCCGCTTCGGGACCATTCACTGGACGTTTCCCCAGATGATCGCGCGGGTCTCCCGCGACGAGGCGATCTACCCCGGCGAGCTGTTCGGCTCCGGCACCGTCGGTGGCGGCTGCGGGCTGGAGCTGGACCGGTTCCTCAGCCCGGGGGACGTGGTCGAGCTGGAGATCCAGCCGATCGGGATCTTAAGGAATCGGGTGGTACAGCAAGAGAGGAAATCATGACTGTTCAGGCCACACACAACGCCGCTTTGACCCAACTGATCGAGCACCATCGCCGACTCTACGACGGCCCGGCGGTCGAGCCCAAGCTCAAAGGCATCATCCGCGACGCGCCGCAATCCAAACTCTCGGATTGGGACGTGCACCGGATCCTGCGCAGCTCGCGCTCAGTGTTCTTCGACGCGCACGTGGAGGTCGTCTCCGGCCACCATACGGCGACCTATCTGCGGTTCGAATCCATCACGCGGTTCCCGCAACTCGTCACGCTGATCGCGCGCGACATGGCCGACTGGCTCCGCCAGCACTACGAGAAGGACCCCCTGGTCGGCCTGGTGGCACCCGCGTCGGGCGCCCACGTCCTCGCCGAGCGCGTGGCGGACCTGCTCCATCAGAGGATGCGCCTACGGATCGTCCTGACGCCCTACAACCCCGAGACCGGCCGGATCGGGACCGAGATCGCTACCGGCGCCATCCGGACCGGCGAGCGGTTCGTCGTGCTCAACGACGTCACGACACGCGGCAACTGCGTGAGCAAGCTGGGCCAGGTCGTCACCGACCACGGCGGCATCCTAGCCGGCATGCTGGTCTTCGCCCGCCGCGACAGCGGGCAGTTCCCGCTGGTGGACGAGCTGGCGTCCACCTACCCGTTCTACTACACGGCGGACCTGGACATGCCGCAGTGGGAGCCGGCCCAGTGCCCGCTCTGCCGCGCCGGACAGCCGCTCCTGTCGTGGAAGGACATACCGGAATTCTGAGGGGCGGTGGCGATCAGCCTCTGCCGATCGCTAGCTCGTAGGCTGACAGCGGTGGACTTTTCCAAGGAGGACCTATGGCCAAGGCACTCGAGGACATCGCGGCGGCGATCAAGCGGGCGGAGCTGCTACAAATGTACTACTACCTGCGCCTGACCCGGTCGCTGGAGGACCGAATCACGGCCCTCTACCGGCAGGGCCGGATCGTGGGCGGCGTGTACACGAGCAACGGCATGGAAGCCATCGCCGTCGGCTACGCCTCCGCGCTCGAGCGGGATGACATCATCGCACCCTATCACCGGGACGTAGGCGCGTTCCTGGTCCGCGGCATCACCCCCGGCGAGATCGTGGCGCAATACCTCGGCAAGCGCACCGGCCCGACCAAAGGCAAGGATGGAAACGTGCACATCGGCGACCTGAAGCGCGGCGTCATCGGCTTCGTGAGCCACCTGGCGGACAACCTGCCCGTCGCAGCCGGGGCGGCCCTGGCGTTCAAGATCCGAGGCGAGGCCCGCGTCGTGGTCACGAACACGGGCGACGGCGGGACCAGCCGCGGCGACTTCCACGAGGCGATGAACTTCGCGGCCGTCCGCAAGCTACCGGTGGTCTTCTTCTGCAACAACAACCAATACGCCTACTCCACCCCGCTGTCCCTGCAGATGGCGATCCCCGACGTCGCCGACCGGGCCAAGGCCTACGGCATGCCCAGCGAGATCGTGGACGGGAACGACGTGGCCGCGGTCTTCCTTGCGGCGAAGCGGGCGATCCGCCGCGCGCGCGAGGGCGGCGGGCCGACGTTCATCGAATGCAAGACCATGCGGATGCACGGCCACTCCGAGCACGACTCGGCCAAGTACGTGCCGCGCGCGCTGCTGGAGGAGTGGAAGCCGAAGGATCCGATTCCGCGGGCCGAGCGCCTGCTGCGCGAGCTGGGCTACGCGGACGAGGCGACATTCCAGGAGGTCGGCGAGCGGGTCGTCAAGGAGGTCGAGGCGGCCGTCGAGTTCGGCGAGCGGAGCCCGCTTCCGGAGGGCCCAGAGGTTCTGACCGGCGTCTTCGCGACCGACGAGGAGGTAAGGCCATGACGACCGCGACCGCACCCCACACGACGGGGCAGGAGGTCACCTATCTGGAGGCGATCTCCCAGGCGCTCGACGAGGAAATGGCCCGCGACGAGCGCGTGTTCCTGATGGGCGAGGACATCGGCCCCTACGGCGGCGCCTTCCGAATCACGGAGGGGTTCCAGGCCAAGTACGGGGAATGGCGCGTGCTCGACACGCCGCTGTCCGAGTCCGGGTTCGTCGGAGCCGCCATCGGCGCGGCCATGATGGGCCTGCGGCCCGTCGTGGAGATGCAGTTCGCCGACTTCATCTCCTGCGCCTTCGATCAGATCACCGAGGTGGCCGCGAAGAACCACTACCGGTGGGGCGCGCCGGTCCCGCTCGTGATCCGCGCCCCCTTTGGCGGCGGGGTGCACGGCGGCCCCTTCCACTCGGAGTGTCCCGAGGGCTGGTTCTTCCATTCGCCGGGCCTGAAGCTGGTCGCGCCCTCGACGCCCTACGACGCCAAGGGATTGCTCAAGGCAGCGATCCGCGACCCGAACCCTGTACTCTACTTCGAGCACAAGTTCCTCTACCGACGCATCAAGGCCCTGCTGCCGACGGAGGACTACATCGTGCCGATCGGGGTCGCCGACGTCAAACGAGCCGGGCGCGATATCTCGGTCATCACCTACGGCGCCATGGTGCACGTCGCGCTAGAGGCTGCGCAGGCCCTGGACGAGGAGGGCATTGACCTGGAGGTCGTGGACCTCCGCACGCTGACGCCGCTGGACAAGGAGACGATCTACGCCTCGGTGCGGAAGACCAGCAAGGCCATCCTACTGCACGAGGACAACAAGACCGGCGGGATCGGCGCCGAGATCGCCGCGCTGCTGGCCGAGGACTGCTTCGAGCATCTGGACGGCCCGGTCCTCCGGATCGCCGCGCCCGACACGCCGGTCCCGTTCAGCACGCCGCTTGAGGAGTACTTTCTCCCGAAGGCGGGCGACGTGATCGCCGCGGCCCGGAAGCTGGCCGCCTACTAGAAACGGTGATGGGTGATGGGTGCTGTGTGAGGGGTCGGATTCTTAGGCTCTCTCCCTTAACCCGTCACCCATCACCGATCACTCATCACGAGGGCTTCGGTGGCGACTGATATCATCATGCCCCAGCTCGGGGAGAGCATCGCCGAGGGCACCGTCATCAAGTGGCTCATTCCCATCGGCGGGCGGGTCGAGAAGGACCAGGCGCTCGTCGAGGTGGAGACCGACAAGGTCTCGCTAGAGATCCCCTCCCCGACGGGCGGCTTCTTGTCCGAGGTCCTCGTCCGGGAAGGCCAGACGGTCCCGATCGGGACCCTGCTGGCACGCCTGGAGGAGGAACGGCCCGCCGCAGGGGTCGTCAACCGCGTCGGCGGGGTGGTCGTCAAACCCGTGGCTCCAGCCGAAGGGGCAGCAGACCACTACTCGCCCGCCGTGCGGCAGCTCGCGAAGGAGCGCGGGGTGGACCTCTCGCTGGTCAAGGGCACGGGGGCCGGTGGGCGCGTGACCAAGCGGGACGTGCTCGACTTCCTGGAAAAAACGGGGGCGTCGGCCACATCGGCTCCCGCAACGGCGCAACCGACGCCCGGCCCTCAGGCGACTGCCCAGAGCCTCCCGCGCGAGGGGGAGGAAATCCTCCCGCTCACCGCCATGCGGAAGACCATCGCCGAGCGGATGCTCGCAAGTCGCCGCACCGCGGCCCACGTCGCGACGTTTTTCGAAGCGGACTTCTCGCGCATCGTGCAGGTCCGGGAAGGGCTGGCGTTGACCTACCTGCCCTTCGTCATCCATGCCGTGGCCCGCGGGATCCGAGAAGTCCCCATTCTGAACAGTTCGTGGGGCGACCAGGGCATCCTCATCAAGAAGGACATCCACATCGGGATCGCGGTCGCGCTTGAAGACGGGCTCCTGGTGCCGGTGATCCGCCACGCGGACCAGAGGGGGCTCCGGCAGCTCGGCCAGGAGATCGCCGATCTTGCCGAGCGGGCCCGGACCAAGCGGCTGAGCCCTGAGGAGGTGCAGGGCGGCACCTTTACGATCACCAACCACGGCGGCGGCGGGAGCCTCTTCAGCACGCCGATCATCCACCAGCCTCAGATCGCTATCCTGGGCGTCGGGGCGGTTCAGAAGCGCGCGGTCGTGCTCAACGACGCGATCGCCATCCGGCCGATGGCCTATCTCAGCCTCTCCTTCGACCATCGGGTTATTGACGGGGCTACGGCCGACCGGTTCATGGCAAAGGTCAAGGCCTTTTTGGAGCAAAGCGATTGGGAGAAGTTCCTGTGAAGAACCGAGCAGCCGTCATCGTCAGCGCCGTCCGCACCCCGCTGGGCAGCTTTAACGGTGTCTTCAGTTCCGTGCCCGCGACCAGGCTGGGTAGCCTCGCGATCGCCGAGGCGCTCCGGCGCATCCGGCTCCCGGGCGACCGGGTGGACGAGGTGTACATGGGCTGCGTGCTCGCCGCGGGGCTGGGCCAAGCCCCTGCGCGGCAGGCCGCGATCGGCGCGGGCATCCCGACCGCGGTCGGGGCCACCACGGTCAACAAGGTCTGCGGCTCGAGCCTCATGACCATCATCATGGCCGCGCAGGCGATCGGGATGGGCGACGCCCAGATCGTCGTCGCCGGCGGGATGGAGAGCATGACCCGCGCGCCCTATCTGCTGGAGAAGGCCCGCCAGGGCTACCGGCTCGGCCATGCGGAGCTGGTGGACAGCCTCGTCAAGGACGGGCTCTGGGACGTCTACAACAACTTTCACATGGGCAACGGCGGGGAGCTCTGCGCAGCCAAGTACCGCTTGACCCGGCAGGAGCTGGACGACTTCGCGCTCGAGAGCTACCGGCGGGCGCGCGAAGCCATCGCCTCGGGCGCCTTCAAGCGCGAAATCGTCCCCGTGGAGGTCCCGCAGAAGAAAGGCGGGCCGCTGACCGTGACCGAGGACGAGGAGCCGAACCGGGTGGACCTGAGCCGCCTCCGCGACCTGAAGCCGGTCTTTCAGGCGGACGGCGTGCTGACGGTCGGCAACTCTCCCTCCTGCAACGACGGCGCGGCGGCCCTCGTCGTCATGGCAGAGGACGAAGCGAAGACCTTGGGCCTGACGCCAATGGCCCGGATCGCCGGCTACGCTGGCGTGGCGCTGGATCCGGAATGGTTCACGATCGCACCGGTGGAGGCGATCCGCCGGCTGCTCAAGAAGACCGGCCTGTCCCTCGGCGACATTGACCTGTTCGAGATCAACGAGGCCTTCTCGGCGGTCTCGCTGGCCATCAACCGCGAGCTCGGGCTCGACCCGGCGAAGGTGAACGTCCACGGCGGGGCCGTGGCGCTCGGCCATCCGATCGGCGCGACGGGTGCGCGGATCCTGACCACGTTGCTCTACGCGCTGGAGGCGCGTGGCGGGCGGCGTGGGATCGCGAGCCTCTGCATCGGCGGCGGGGAGGCGCTGGCGATCCTGGTCGAACGGGGCGAGAGGGAAGCGGCAAGGGACTAGCGGGAGGATCGGTTGGGCGTCAGATGAACGCCGACGAGATCAAAAGCATCGGGATCGTCGGAGCGGGGCAGATGGGCGCCGGCATCGCCCAGGTCGCCACGGCGAGCGGGTGGTCCGTGCTGCTCTACGACGTGAGCGAGGCCGCGCGGCGGGCTGCCCTGCGCCGACTCGGCGAGGGATTGGCGCGAGCCGCCGAGAAGGGAGGGCTGCCGCCGGACCAGATCGAACCGTGCCTGGCCCGGATCCGGCCGACAGACCGTCTCGACGCACTGGCGGAGGCGCAGCTCGTCATCGAGGCTGCCCCCGAGGACGCCGCCCTCAAGGGGGAGCTGTTCCGGGAGCTCGGCCGGCTCTGCAAGCCCGAGGCAGTCCTGGCCAGCAACACCTCGGCGATCTCGATCACGAAACTGGGCGCGGCCTCCGGCCGGCCCGACCGCGTGGTCGGCCTGCACTTCATGAACCCCGTGCCGGTGATGCGGCTGGTCGAGGTGGTCCGCGGCCTCGAGACCTCGGACGCGACCACGGCGGTCGCCCTTGCGGTCGCGCAGCGCCTCGGCAAGACCCCCGTCGTCTGCCGGGACGGGCCCGGCTTTATCGTGAATCGGGTCCTTATGCCGATGCTGAACGAAGCGATCTTCCTGCTCCAGGAGCAGCCCGAGCTGACCCCAGAGCAGATTGACCAGGCGATGACCGCAGGCACCAACCAGCCCGTCGGCCCGCTCGCGCTCGCCGACCGGATCGGGCTCGACACCGTGCTCGCCATCTGCGAGGTCCTGCACCAGGACCTGGGCGACCCGAAGTTCCGCCCCTGCCCGCTCCTGCGCCGGTACGTCGCGGCTGGCCGGCTGGGACGAAAGAGCGGCCGGGGGTTCTACGTCTATGACCGTCGTTCGTGACGCGTCGCTCGCAGCGGTGAGACTCCACACTCCGAAGGCGTCGTGATGGACGAGAGAAAACAGCACTTTGCGTCCCTCTCCGGCCTGCCCATCGCGCGGGTCTATACCCGCGAGGACCTCAAGGACTGGGATCCCGCGACTGACCTCGGCGAACCGGGCGGCTTTCCCTACACCCGCGGCGTCTATTCGACCATGTACCGGGGCCGGCTCTGGACCATGCGCCAGTTCGCCGGCTTCGGGTCGGCCGAGGCTACCAATCGCCGATTCAAATACTTGCTGGAGCATGGGCAAACCGGGTTGAGCGTCGCCTTCGACATGCCGACCCTGATGGGGCTCGACGCGGACGACCCCCGCGCGCACGGCGAAGTCGGCCATTGCGGCGTGGCGGTGTCCTCGCTCGCCGACATGGAACGGCTCTTCGCGGACATCCCGCTCGACCAGGTCACCACCTCGATGACGATCAACGGGCCGGCCGCGGTCCTCTTCGCCATGTACCTCGCGGTGGCGGAACGGCGCGGGATCCCCTTCGACCGGCTCGGCGGTACGCTGCAGAACGACATCCTCAAGGAGTACATCGCCCAGAAGGAATGGCTCTTCCCGCCCGAGCCGTCCCTTCGGCTGATCACCGACACGGTCGCCTATTGCGCGGCCCACGTCCCGAAGTGGCACCCGATCAGCATCAGCGGCTACCACATCCGGGAGGCCGGCTCGACGGCGGTCCAGGAGCTGGCCTTCACGCTCTACGACGGCCTGACCTACGTGGAACAGGCGGTCAAAGCCGGCTTGGACGTGGACGTGTTCGCACCCCGCCTCTCGTTCTTCTTCAACGTCCACAATGACTTCTTCGAGGAGATCGCCAAGTTTCGGGCCGCCCGGCGGCTCTGGGCCCGCGAGATGCAGCGGCGCTACCACCCGAAAGATCCGCGCTCGCTCCAGCTCCGCTGTCACGCGCAGACGGCCGGCTGTTCGCTGACCGCGCAGCAGCCGCTGAACAACGTCGTCCGCACGACGCTCCAGGCCCTCGCAGCCGTGCTCGGCGGGACGCAGTCGCTCCACACAAACTCGATGGACGAGACGCTGGCGCTGCCCACCGAAGAGGCGGTCAAGCTCGCCCTCCGCACCCAGCAGATCATCGCCCACGAGAGCGAGGTCGCAAACACGGTGGACCCGCTCGGCGGGTCCTACTACGTCGAGCATCTCACGAACCAATTGGAAGAAGGCGCGCGGGAGTATTTTCGCAAGCTGGACGCGATGGGCGGGATGGTCGCGGCGATCGAGCGGGGGTATCCGCAGCGGGAGATCCTGGAAGCTTCCCAGCGCTACCAGCGCGAAGTCGAACAGAAGGACCGGATCATCGTGGGCCTCAACGAGCACGTGGAGCCCGAGGCGCGCCCGATCCCGATCCTGAAGATCGGCCCGGAGGTGGAGCGGGAGCAGGTCGCACGGCTGTCGGACCTGCGGAAGGCCCGCGATCCCTTCAAGATGGCCGGTGCGCTAGAGGCCCTGCAGGAGGCCGCGACCTGCGGCGAGAACGTGATGCCGTACTTGATCGAGGCGGTGAAGGCGAAGGCGACGCTGGGGGAGGTGTGCGCGGCGCTAAAGGAGGTGTTCGGGACATACCGGGAGCCGGTAGTGCTGTGAGACCTCGGCTGGCGAAGGGCGGGCAAGAGTGTCGCGGCTGACGAACGGCGCGTGGGCTTGTTTCCGAATAGTGACGCGTCATGAAGCTCGGGGCATTTGAGATATTTCCGGTCAGCGACGGTCGGTTCCGGCTGGACGGCGGAGCGATGTTCGGCGTGGTGCCGAAGGTACTCTGGGAGCGCTGCTGCCACGCCGACGAGCGCAACCGCATCCCGCTGGCCCTGACCCCCCTGCTCATCCGCGCCCACGGCAAGCACCTCCTCGTGGACACGGGCATCGGCGAGCAGGGGGACGGGAAGTTCCGGGACCTGTACGCGGTGGACCGGACGCCGCCGTTGCTCGACTCGTTGAAGCGGCTGGGCTTGGGACCGGAGGATATTCACCTCGTGATCAACACACACCTGCACTTCGACCATGCGGGCGGGAACACCCGGCGGGAGGCGGGCGGCCGGCTGGTTCCCGCCTTCCCCAAGGCGACCTACCTCGTCCAGCGGGGCGAGTACGAGGACGCGGTCCTGCCCAACGAACGCACGAAGGCCAGTTACCGGCCCGAGACGTTCCTGCCGATCGCGCAGGCCCGCCGCTGGGAGTTCGTGGAAGGGGACGCCGAAATCCTGCCGGGGGTCTCCGTAGTCGTGACCCACGGCCACACCGCGCACCACCAGGCCGTCCGGATCGAGTCCGAGGGCCAGGTGGCCTTCTACCTCGGCGACCTGATTCCGACGAGGGCACACCTGCCGCTCCCCTACATCATGGGTTACGACCTCTACCCGGTCCAGACGCTGGAGGCGAAGCGCCGTGTGCTCGAGCGGGCTTACGACGAGCAGTGGCTGCTCGTGTTCGAGCATGACCCAACCGCCGCGATCGGGCGTCTGCGGAAGGCGCGGGACGGGAGGTATTCGCTCGAGGAGGTGACGGCATGACCGTGGCCAGCAAGCCGATCCGGGTCCTGCTGGGCAAGGTCGGGCTGGACGGGCACGATCGGGGCATCAAGCTGGTCGCCCGCGCGCTGCGCGACGCCGGGATCGAGGTGATCTACACCGGCCTGCACCAGACCCCGGAGCAGGTCGTCAGCACGGCGATCCAGGAGGACGTGCAGGCGATCGGCCTGAGCCTGCTCTCCGGCGCCCACAACTACCTCCTGCCGCGCGTGATCGAGCTGCTTGAGGAGCAGGGCGCGGAGGATATCGCGGTCTTCGGCGGCGGGATCATTCCGGATGAGGACATTCCTCGGCTGAAAGCCGCCGGGGTGCGGGCGATCTTCCGGCCGGGCACGCCGATGAGCGAGATCGTGGACTTCGTGAAAGGGCTCCGACCGTAACCATGCGGGTGCTGCAGACAGCCGTCGCGCCGGCCTCTGAAGACTTCAAGCGGAATCGTGCCCATTACCAGGGTCTGCTCGCCGACCTCAAGAAGCACCTCGCACAGGTCCAGGCCGGTGGGCCTCCCGACGCCGTCGCCCTCCACAAGCAGCGCGGGAAGCTCACGGCCCGCGAGCGGCTCGCCGCACTCCTCGATCCGCAGGCCCCCTGGCTGGAGCTGAGCCCCCTCGCCGCCTTCGGCCTCTACGACAACCAGGTCCCCGCCGCCGGTCTTATCACGGGCATCGGCTATATCGCGAAGCGACCCTGCGTCATCGCCGCGAACGACGCGACGGTCAAAGGCGGCACCTATTTCCCCATCACGATCAAGAAGCATCTCCGCGCGCAGGAGATCGCGCTGGAGAACCGGCTCCCGGCGATCTACCTGGTGGACTCCGGCGGGGTCTTCCTCCCCCTGCAGGCCGAAGTCTTTGCGGACAAGGAGCACTTCGGCCGCATCTTCTACAACCAGGCGCGGATGTCCGCGCTGGGCATCCCCCAGATCGCCGTGGTGATGGGCATGTGCACCGCCGGTGGGGCGTACGTGCCGGCCCTGTGCGATGAAAACGTGATCGTGCGAGGGACCGGCACGATCTACTTGGCGGGCCCGCCGCTGGTCAAGGCCGCGACCGGCGAAGAGGTGACCCCGGAAGAACTCGGCGGCGCGGATGTGCACACGCGGCTCTCCGGCGTCAGCGACCATCTGGCCGACAACGATCGGGAGGCCCTGGCGCTCTGCCGGTCCATCGTGGCCACGCTGGGCCGCCGACCTGTCAAGCTCCGCCACGCGGACCGCACGGCGATCGAGGAGCCCCTGTATCCGGCGGACGAGCTGTACGGCCTCATCCCGAGCACCCCGCGCCAGCCCATCGAAGCGCGGGAGGTCATCGCCCGCTTGGTGGACGGGAGCCGGTTTCACGAGTTCAAGGCCCGATACGGCCCTACGCTCGTCTGCGGGTTCGCGCACTGGATGGGCCATCTGGTCGGCATCCTCGCAAACAACGGCATCCTCTTCGGCGAAGCTGCGCTCAAGGGTGCCCATTTCGTCCAACTGTGCAACCAGCGCCGCGTACCGCTGATCTTCCTCCAGAACGTGCCGGGCTTCATGGTCGGAAAAGAGTACGAGGCGCGCGGGATCATCAAGGACGGGGCCAAGATGGTGCAGGCCGTCGCGACCGCCGAGGTGCCGAAGCTCACCGTGATCATTGGCGCCTCGCACGGTGCGGGCAACTATGCGATGTGCGGGCGGGCGTATGCGCCGCGGTTCTTGTTCACCTGGCCGAACGCCAGGATCTCGGTGATGGGCGCCGCGCAGGCCGCGCAGGTGCTGACGACGATCAAGCACCAGCAGGGCGAGCGCGGCCGGCCGCCCCTGTCCGCGGCGGAAGAGCGACGGATCGCCGACGGCATCCACCAGCAATACGAGCAGGAAGGCAGCCCGTACTTCAGCACGGCGCGGCTCTGGGACGACGGGATCCTGGATCCCGTGGACACCCGGCGCGTGCTCGGCCTGTGTCTCGATGTCGCCCTGGCGGCGCCGGTCCGCGAGACCCGGGCCCCGGTCTTCCGGATGTGAGGCGAAGGATGGGCTGCGGGACGGCGATCGCGGTGGAGACTCGCGAGGGGGTCGCACATGTCACCCTGAAGCGGCCGGAGCGGCGCAACGCGTTCGATGCGCAGATGGCCGTCGAGCTGCGCGACGCTGCCGAAGCCCTCGGCCGGGACCCCAGGCTCCGAGCCATTGTCCTCGCCGGGGCGGGCCCCGCCTTTTGCGCGGGAGCGGACCTGCGCTGGCTGCGGCCGGAGACGCCGGTGTCGGAGGCGCAGGCGCGGGACGATGCGGACCGGCTGACCCGCCTGTACCAGGCGATCGACGAGTGTCCCTGCCCGGTGATCGGCAGCATCCACGGCGCCGCGTTCGGCGGCGGCGTGGGGCTGGTCGCCGTCTGCGACATCGCCGTCGCCGCTGAGGAGACCGTCTTCGCGCTCAGCGAAGCCCGCCTGGGATTGGTCCCAGCGATCATCCTGCCGTACCTGCTGCGAAGGGTGGGGGAATCCTTCTTGCGGCGCTACGCCCTGACCGGCGAGTCCTTCTCCGCCCTCGTGGCCCGACAGGCCGGTCTCGTCCACGACGTGGTGCCGAAGGACGCCCTCGATAAAAGAACCGACGAGTTGGTCGGAGCGATCCAACGGGCGGGCCCTCAGGCCGTTCGTGCCACCAAGGCGTTGCTCCGCCGCCTGGCCTCGCTCCCGGACGCAGAGCGATCGGCGGCTTGCGCCCAGGCCAATGTCCAGGCCCGGCTCTCGCCGGAGGCCAGCGAGGGTCTGCGCGCGTTCTTCGAGAAGCGCCCGCCGGCCTGGGCCCGCGGCACAGGGTAAAGTATGGCGCAGCCGACCGGACCGATCCGGATCATCGAAGTCGGCCCGCGCGACGGGCTGCAAAACGAGCCGCGGCCGGTCCCCACCGAGGCCAAGGTCGCGTTCATCAACGCCCTGGCGCGGACCGGGGTCGGGGAGATCGAAGCCGGCGCGTTCGTCTCGCCACGCGCCGTCCCGCAGCTCGCGGACTCCGACGACGTGTTCCGCAAGATCGAGCGGGTGCCCGGCGTGACCTACTCGGCATTGGTGCCCAACCAGCGCGGCCTGGAGCGCGCCCGCGCGGCGGGCGTGCAGAAGATCGCGGTCTTCACCGCAGCCTCGGAGACCTTCGTCCAGCGCAACATCCGCGCCACGATCCAGGAGTCGCTCGACCGCTTCAAGCCGGTGGTCGCTGCGGCGAAACGGGAGGGGATGGCGACGCGCGGCTATGTCTCGAGCGCGGTGTTCTGCCCCTACGAGGGCCGAATCCCGCCCGCGCGTGTGCTGGAGGTCACGCGCCGGCTCTTGGACCTCGGCGTGGAGGAGATCTCGTTAGGCGACACGATCGGCAAGGCCTCGCCCGCGGACGTGCGGCGGTTGCTGGACGCCGTGCTGCCCCACCTGGGCCGGGCCGGCCTGGCCTTGCATTTCCATGACACTTACGGAATGGCCGTGGCCAACGCCCTGACCGCCTGGGGGGAGTACGGTCTCACCGCCTTCGACAGCTCCGCCGGAGGCCTGGGAGGCTGTCCCTATGCGCCGGGGGCAACCGGGAACGTGGCCACTGAGGACCTCGTCTATGCGCTCAAAGCCTCAGGCGCGACCGTTTTGGTGGACGAGCTGCGCGTGGTGGACGCGGCGCGGCAGCTCAGCGCGGCCTTGGGACATGCCTTGCGGTCCCACCTCGCTCAGGTCTGTGGCCCAGGGCCGGACAAGGAAGATGGCTGATGACCGCGCCCACGTCCGGTCCGCACAACAGAAGCCCCCTGGATGTCTCGCTTCTGGCGCAGCAGGTCGCAGCCGGAGCGGTCCGGGCCATCTCCCGGACGATCAGCCTGCTGGAGAACCAGGAGCCGGAGGGGCTCGCTGTGCTGGAGCGATTACCGGCACCGGCCAGGCCGGCCCAGATCGTCGGGATCACCGGCTATCCCGGCGCAGGCAAGAGCACGGTGATAGACCAACTCGTCACCGCCTACCGGCGGCAGGGCAAGCGCGTCGCCATCCTCGCCGTGGATACGTCGAGCCCGGTCACCGGCGGCGCCCTCTTGGGCGACCGGATTCGGATGCAGGCGCACGCGGCGGACCGCGGCGTGTTCATCCGCAGCATGGCGACCCGTGGCCACCAGGGCGGCATCGCGCGGGCGACCGGCCAGGCTGTCCGGGTGCTGGCGGCGGCCGGCTACGAGACGATCCTCATCGAGACCATCGGGGTCGGGCAGCAAGAGGTGGGTATCCGACACCTCGCTCGCACGGTTGTGGTGGTCGTGGCCCCTGGGCTCGGGGACGAGGTGCAGGCCATGAAGGCGGGGCTGCTGGAGGTTGCGGACCTCGTCGTGGTGAACAAGGGCGACCACGAGGGCGCGGACGCGACAGTCCGCGACCTGGCCGGCTGGGTGCCGCGGGTCCTCCGCACGGTCGCCCTCAAGGGCGAGGGTATTCCTGAGCTGGTCGAGGCCATCGCCGCGCTCCAGCCCAGCGGGTCGTCATGAGCCTGAGACCGCCGGCCCAGCCGGCTCGTCCTGCGGCAGGTACTCCTCACGGTAGATCTCAAGCGCCGTCAGCAGCAGCGCCACGAGGATCGGCCCCAGGAAGATGCCGATGAGGCCGTAGACCGCCAGGCCGCCGAGCACGCCGAAGAACACGGCGACGGCGGGGATCCGGGCCCCCTGGCCGATCACCAGGGGCTTGAGGATGTTGTCCGCCAGCGTTACCACCCCGGCGCCCCAGCCCAGCATCACCAGCGCCTTCCACAGCGGTCCCGCCCAATAGAGGGACAGCGCGACCGGTGCCCACACCAAGGCCGTCCCGCCGAAGGGCAGCGGGGCCAGCACCATGGTCATGGCCGTCAGGAAGACTGGGAACGGCGCGCCGAGGGTCGCGTAGGCGACACCGGCGAGCAGGCCCTGCACGACCGCCGTCAGGAGCACCCCCTTGACTACCGCCCGCAAGGTCTCGTCCAGCCGGGTGAAGATCCGCTGCTTATGGGCGTGATCGAGCGGGATCACCTGGTACAGGGCCGCGTAGAGCCGGCGACCGTCCCGGAAGAGGACGAACAGGGTGAAGATCATGACGAAGAAGTCAGCCGCCAGCCGGAAGGCGTTGGTCACAAGGCCTGCGGCTTGGTTCACCACGAACTCGCTGAGCACCCGGCCGCTCTGGAGCAGAAAGGCCTCCAGCTTCTCTGGCGTCACCAGCGACCAACTCCACAGGGGCTGCAGGAGCGGCCCGCCAAGCGTCCCGGAGCCGAGTTCGCCGAGGAGCTGCTGCATGCCCCCGGCCCGGATCCACTCGGTCAGGGCCGCGTAGGCGGAGCCGACCTCGCGGACCAGGAGCAGGCCCAGGATCAGGACCGGCACGACGCCGAGGACCATGATCGCGGCGGTCAGGAGGGCGGCGGCGACGCCGTCGCGCCCGCCCGCTAGGCGGGCGAGCCGCACGTGGGCAGGCATGGCGAGGTGCGCGAGGATCGCGGCCCAGAGCGCTGGCCAGAGGAACGGCTGAAAGACCAGCGCGAGTTGGTAGAGGAGGAGCGCGACCGCCGCAAAGAAGCAGACCGTGAAGACCTGGCGGCGCGTCATACCACCGGGTCCGTCAACCAACAACCGGGACGGCCCGGCCTGGCCGACGGACAAGGGATCGGAGCCTGATGAAGGAGGCGTTGCATGGATTGCCGGCGCAGGGCGCGATAAAGGCTCAGGAATCGGGAAAGATCGGCTTGCGCTTCTCGAGGAAGGCGGTCGTGCCCTCCTTCTTCTCAGGAGTCTCGCACAGCTCGCCGAACAGCTCGGCCTCGCGCGCAAGCCCTTCCGCTAGCGGGCTGTCGAGCCCGGTCCGAATCGCCCGGAGCGCCGCCTGGGTGGCCAGTCGGCCCTTGTTCGTGATCAGACCAGCCAGCACCTTCGCCTGCGCCACAACCTCCTGAGCGGGCACTACGCGGTTGACCAATCCCAAGGTGAGTGCCTCCTCCGAGGTGATGGCTTCGCCGGTGAGGATCAGCTCGGCTGCCCTGGACGGACCGATAATCCGCTGCAGCCGCTGCGTCCCGCCGAACCCCGGGATGAGGCCCAACTTGATCTCGGGTAGGCCGAGCGAGATCCCGGCCGCGGCCACGCGCATGTGGCAGGCCATCGCCAGCTCGAGGCCGCCGCCGAAGCAAGCGCCGGTGATCGCCGCGATGACCGGCTTGTCGAACCGCTCGATCCGGTTGAGCAACGCCTGGCCGCGGGCGGAGAACTCGAAGCCCTGGTGGGCAGTCTGCAGCGTGGCGATCTCCTTGACGTCGGCGCCGGGGCAAAAGAACCGGCCGGCCGCGGTCAGGACGACCACCCGCACGGCTCGGTCCGCCTCCAGCGTGCTGAACAGGTGATCCAGCTCGACCAGCACCGCGGTGTTGAGCACGTTCGAGGGCGGGTTGTCCAAAGTCACGGTGGCGATGCGGTCCTGGGTGGTCACGGTCACATAGGCATCGGCCATATTTCTTTCCCCCCTTGCGCCGGGTCCGTCGTCCCATCCTAGCAGAAATGCGCTCCTCCGTCATGACGGTGTGTTAGAATAGCCTCCATTGGAGGTATCGCCTCCGTGATTGCGGATCGGTTGGCCGACTACGCGCACTTCCTTTCCGCCGCCCGCCTGCCCGCTGACGTCGTCCACGAAGTCAAGCGCCGGATGCTGGACAGCCTGGGCTGCGCCTTCGGCGCCTGGGACGCCCCTCCGTGCCGGATCGCTCGCCGGGTCGCCCGAGTCGTGACGGGGCCAGGCGGCGCGACCCTGTGGGGCACGCGGTATAAGACCTTGCCGGACCTTGCGGCTTTCGCGAACGGGGCGCTCGTCCGCTATCTCGACTTCAACGATACGTATCTCTCCCGGGAGCCGGCTCATCCCTCGGACAACCTCTCCGCGGTTCTGGCGGCTGGCGAGGCGGTCGGGGCCTCGGGCCGGCAGGTGATCCAGGCGCTCGCCCTGGCCTACGAGGTCCACTGCCGCCTCTGCGACGCGGCGGCGCTGCGCCCGCGCGGCTGGGACCACGTCACCTATGGCCCGATCAGCGCGGCCCTCGGCGTGGCCAAGGTCTGGAAGCTGTCCCGGGCCCAGACGGTGCAGGCGGTGAACCTCGCCACCGTGGCCAACGTGGCGCTCCGGCAGACCCGGGTCGGCGACCTCTCGATGTGGAAGGCCTGCGCGTTCTCCAACGCCGCCCGCAACGGCGTCTTCGCCGCAGGGCTTGCGCGGGAGGGCATGACCGGGCCTTCGCCGATCTTCGAAGGCGAGAAGGGCTTCATGAAGCTGGTCTCAGGCCCGCTGGAGCTGGGTGCATTCGGCGGCGAGCGCGAGGCCGGCGGGGCGCCCGCGCCGTTCAAAATCCTCGACACCTACATCAAGCACTATCCGGTCGAGTACCATGCGCAGACGGCGGTCGAGGCCGCCCTCGTCGTGCGGGACTCGCTGCTCGACGCCGAAGGGCGCGCGGGCCTGGCGGGCATCACGGAGGTGGAGATCGGGAGCTACGACGTGGCGATCGAGATCATTGGGCGCGATCCCGAGAAGTGGCGCCCCGCCACGCGCGAGACCGCCGACCATAGCTTTCCCTACTGCGTGGCCGTGGCGCTGCTGGACGGCACCGTCACGCTGGAATCCTTTACGCCGAAGCGGCTGCGCAGGGCGGACGTCCAGGCGCTCATGCAGAAGGTGCGCGTGGTCGAGCTGGAGGACTTCGCCGGGTGGTATCCGCAGGCGATGCCGACGCGCCTCACCGTCCGGACCGGCGCGGGCAAGGAATACGTCAAGCAGGTGGACTTCCCCCTTGGCCACCCGCGCAACCCCATGTCGGACCGGGAGGTGGAAGAGAAGTTTCGGTTCTTGGCCGCCGGCACGCTCGACCGTGCCCGGGCCGGCAAGGTCATTGACTTCGTCTGGAAGCTGGATCGCTGCGGGGACATCGGCGAGCTGATGCCGCTGCTCCGGATCGTGACGCGCACACCCGTTGCTTCGAAGCATGCAACGGGTACCCGGTGACGGATGACGGGCGGGAGACACCTTACGAAGGCGCGCCGCCTGCGGGAGCTGATCGCCCGCGGGCCCGTCGTCCTGCCCGGTGCGTTCAACGCGCTGACCGCGCTCCAGATCGAGCGCGCCGGCTTCGAGGCACTCTACGTCTCCGGCGCTGCGTTGGCCGCGTCCCGCGGGCTCCCGGACATCGGGCTGCTCTCGATGAGCGAAGTCGTCGCCGACGCCAGGACGATCGCGAACGCGGTCGCGCTCCCCGTCCTGGCCGACGCCGACACGGGTTACGGCGAGCCGCTCACCGTCATGCGGACGGTCCGGGAATTCGAGCGGGCGGGGCTCGCCGGCCTGCATCTCGAGGACCAGGAGCTGCCGAAGAAGTGCGGCCACCTCCCAGGCAAGCGGCTGGTGACACCGGACACCATGGCTGCCAAGATCGCCGCCGCCGTCCGCGCGCGGGAGGATCCGGACTTCTTGATCGTGGCCCGAACGGACGCGCGCGCCGTCGAGGGGCTCGAGGGCGCAGTGAGCCGGGCGCGCTGCTACGTCGAGGCGGGCGCCGACGCAGTCTTCCCTGAGGCCCTGGAGTCACAGGACGAGTTCCGGGGCTTTGCGGAGGCCCTCGCCCGGGACGGCGTGAAGGTCCCGCTCCTAGCCAACATGACGGAGTTCGGGAAGACGCCCTATCTGACCGTGGAGGAGTTCGCCGCGCTGGGCTACCGGCTCGTCCTCTTTCCGGTGACAGCGCTGCGGGCCGCGGCCAAGGCGGTTGAAGGTCTTTTGATCGAGCTCAAGCACCTCGGCACCCAACGCGAGTCGCTGGGCAAGCTGCAAACCCGGCAACAGCTCTACGACCTGCTGCGCTACGCGGACTACGAACGGGTGGATCGGGACCTGCACGAGCGACATGGCAGAGACACTGCCTGACAAGCTGGCCTATTCGCCGGGGCTGGAGGGGGTGATCGCAGGCGAGACCGCCCTCTGCTCGATTGACGAGGGCGCGGCGGGACTCCGCTATCGCGGGTACGCAATCGGCGACCTGGCGGAGCAGGCCTCCTTCCTCGAGGTCGCCTATCTGCTCCTGTTCGGCAAGCTGCCGACGCGCAAGGAGCTGGACGACTTTACCGGACAGGTCCGGCGCCATGCCGCGCTGCCCGGCCCGGTGGAGGCCTTCATCGGCGTCGTCCCGCCGGACGCCCACCCGATGGACCTCCTGCGGACCGGCGTCTCGCTCCTCGGAATGACCGACCCGGACGGGGCCGACGGCTCCCACGAGGCGAACCTCCGGAAATCGGTCCGCCTGCTGGCGCAGATCCCGCTGATCATCGCTGCGGCCTACCGCCTGGCCCACGGCAAGCGGCAGGTCCGGCCCAGGGAAGACCTGGGGTTCACCGAGAATCTGCTGTACCTGCTGACCGACCAGGCCCCGCAGGGCTCCGGCGACGACTTGGCCCGCGCGATGGCGCGAGTCCTCGATGTCTCGCTGATCCTCTACGCCGAGCACGAGTTCAACGCCTCGACCTTCGCGGCCCGGGTCGCCGCCTCCACCCTCACGGACCTGCACGGGGCCGTCACCGCCGCCATCGCAGCGCTCAAGGGGCCGCTCCACGGGGGCGCGAACGAGGCGGTCGCAGCCATGCTCCTGGAGATCAAGACCCGGGACCGGGCCGAGCGCTGGGTGCGGGACGCGCTGGCCCGGAAACAGCGGATCATGGGCTTCGGGCACCGGGTGCTCAAGACCGGCGACGCTCGGTCCGGCATCATCCAGCGGCATGCGGAGGCGCTCAGCCGCGCCTGCGGCGACACCCGCTGGTACGAGATCGCGACGATCGTGGAACGGGTCATGCGGGAGGAGAAGGGCCTCTATCCCAACCTGGACTTCTACACCGCGGTCACCTATCTCCTCATGGGCATCCCGCGCGAGCTCTACACCCCTGTCTTCGTCTGCTCCCGCATCACGGGCTGGTGCGCGCATATCATCGAGCAACAGGACCACAACCGGCTGATCCGGCCCCGGAGCCGCTACACCGGGCCGCCGCCCCAAGCCTTCGTCCGCATCGAGCACCGCTGATGACGGCCCTCTGGCAACCCTCCCCCGAAGTCGTCCGCCGGAGCCGACTCGCCCGTTTCATGCAGCGCCATCGGATCGCCGACTATCCCACGCTGTACGCCCGCTCGATCGCCGAGCCAGATTGGTTCTGGCCGGCGGCCCTGGAGGAGATGGGGATCGCCTGGACCCGTCCGTACACCCGGGTCCTGGACCTGAGCCGGGGGCTCCCCTGGGCGCGCTGGTTCGTGGACGGCGGCCTCAACCTCGTGCACAACTGCGTGGAGAAGCACCGGGCCGGGCTAGATGCCGCTCGCGCGGCGATCCGCTGGGAGGGGGAAGATGGAACGCAACGAATCCTCACCTACCGGGAGCTGGATGCGGCGGTGTCCCGCGCGGCGGCCATCCTCAGGCGTCTGGGCATCGGGCGGGGCGACCGCGTGGCGCTCTTTCTCCCTATGCTTCCCGAAACAGTCTTGCTCGCGCTGGCCTGCGCCAAGCTGGGGGCCGTCTTCATGCCGGTCTTCTCCGGCTACGGCGCAGAGGCCGTGGCGGCACGGGTGCAGGACTGCGAGGCCAAGCTGCTGGTCACCGCCGACGGCTGCTTCCGGCGCGGCAGTGTGGTGCTGATGAAGCCGGTCGCCGACGAGGCGGCCGCACGGTGCCCGACGGTCGAGCACCTGCTGGTCGTGCGACGAACCGGCTGTCCGGTGTCCTGGCAAGCTGGCCGCGATGTCTGGTGGCCCGGAGGCACGGAGGCCGAGGCGGATCTTCCGCCCACCGAGGACACGGAGGCCGACGAGCCCTTCATGATCCTTTACACGTCGGGCACGACCGGGCGCCCCAAGGGCACCGTGCACGTCCACAGCGGGTTCCCGATCAAGGCCACACATGACCTGGCCTTCCACTTCGACCTCCAGCCGGACGACACCCTGTTCTGGCTTACCGACATGGGCTGGATGATGGGCCCCTGGGAGATCCTCGGCGCCCTGACTCTGGGAGCGACCGTCCTGTTGTACGAGGGAGTACCCGACTGGCCGCATCCGGGCCGGCTTTGGGAACTCATCGAGCGGCACCGGGTGACCATCCTGGGCCTGGCGCCCACCGCCGTCCGGGCGCTTATGCGGCACGGAGAGGCGTCACTGCGGCGGGCTGACCTTAGCTCGCTTCGCGTCCTGGGGTCCACCGGCGAGCCGTGGACCCCGGAGGCCTATCGCTGGTTCTTCCACGAGGTCGGCGGCGGGCGCTGCCCGATCATCAACTACTCCGGTGGCACGGAGATCTCGGGCGGCATCCTGGGCGGCACGGTCCTGCAACCCGGCAAGCCCTGCGCCTTTACTGGTCCCTGTCTCGGGATGGCCGTGGAGATCTTCGACGCCGAGGGCCGGCCCGTCCGCGGGCAGGTCGGCGAGCTGGTCGTGACGAAGCCCTGGCCCGGCATGACACGGGGATTCTGGCGGGACCCGGAACGCTACCTTGAGACGTACTGGGCCCGGTGGCCTGGGGTCTGGGTACACGGCGACTGGGCCATGACCGATGCGGAAGGCTTCTGGTACATCCTCGGCCGTTCGGACGACACGATCAAGGTGGCCGGCAAGCGCCTCGGCCCGGCCGAAGTCGAGGCGGTCCTGACCGGCCATCCTGCGGTGAGCGAGGCCGCCGCGGTGGGCGTCCCGGACCCCGTGAAGGGCGAAGCGCTCGTCTGCCTAGTGGTACTCCGGCCCGGGTGGGCCCCCGGCGAAGCACTGGAGCGCGAGCTGACCGTCCGGGTCGCGGAGCAGTTGGGGAAAGCGCTCCGGCCGGCCGCCGTCCACGTCGTGCCCGAACTGCCCAAGACCCGGAACGCCAAGATCCTGCGTCGCGTCATCCGGACAGCCCTCCTGGGCCAAGACCCGGGGGATCTCTCCAGCCTGGAGAACCCGCAGGCCGTCGCGGTGATCCGCCAGCTCGGCTCGCACCCAACACTGGGCTAAGCCGTGATCGCGGGCGAGCCCAGGTGACGTCCATGCCCCAGCGCTTCACCGACAAAGACGAGGCCCGGCAGGCCGTCTGGGATCGCCTCCAGGCGGAGGGGTTGGCGCGGTTCCCCTTCCCGCCACACGGCCGGATTCCCAACTTCGCCGGGGCGCAGGAAGCGGCGCGGCGGCTGTACGAGCTGGAGCCCTGGCGGTCCGCGCAACGGATCAAGGTGAACCCCGACGCACCGCAACGGCACGTACGCGAAGAGGCGCTCCGCCGCGGGATCACCGTCTTCGTCCCGACGCCCCGGTTGCACGGCGGGTTCAAGAAGCTCGATCCGGCGAAGATCCCGGTTCAGAAAATTCCCGAGGCCGCGGCACTCACCAAGAGCGGCTGCTGGACGGAGGAGGTGCCCCTTGACGAGCTGCCGAGGCTGGATGCCATTGTCTGCGGATCCGTGGCCGTGACGCGGGATGGACGCCGGTGCGGAAAAGGTGAGGGCTACAGCGACCTCGAATACGCGATCCTGCGCGAGCTGGGACATCCGCCCGTGCCGGTCGCGACGACGGTCCACGACGTGCAGATCGTGGAGGCCTTGCCGTGGGATCCGACCGACTTGCCCCTCTCGGTTATCGTCACGCCGACGGAGACGATCCACGTGAAGCGGCCACCGCCGACCCCTGCCGGTGTCGCATGGGGCCGGCTGACCGCGGAGGACCTTGAGGCAATGCCGGTGCTCAAGGAATTGCACCGGTTGACGCGCGGGGAACGGGCTCCGGCAGGGAACCCACGCCTGCCGGTACCAGGCCGGCGGCCCAAAGCACGTGGCACGCGCCGCTGAGCCGTAGGCGCCCCCGCCTGCCCACACCCGGGAGGCGGCCGGCGGCGCCCGCGCAGGCCGACCGACCACTCCCGGCGCGCCGTGATCACATCTTCACGGGGACGTGGGACTTGATATACCTGATGATGGGCTCGACATCCGCCTGGGTGTAATAGTTCTTGGCGACTCCCGTCTCGAGCACGTTGATCGCCTCGCGCACGAACTGCTGCGCCAGGCTCTCATTCTTCTCGTCGTACGCCATCGCGGCCTGATTGAGCAGCTTCAACACGGAGGCTTGCGGCGTGCGAGGGTCGTTCAAGAACATCTCGCGGTAGTCCTGCTTGTAGAGCTCCTGCTCGATCTCCTTGACCCACGACGCGGCAAAGGAGTCGGTCCGCGAGATCCACCCGGCTGCGTGAGCCGTCGTAGGGGTCAGCACCGCCCAGCCAAGGAGCAGGGACAGGGCATACCCCGCAATAAGGACGCGTTTCAGCATACGTCTGTCCCTCCTTTCTTGGATCCAGAGTTGTTGTAAGCGTTGCGTCGAACCGACGCCAGGTCGCTGACGGCGGCTCCTCCGTGGCGGAGCCGCCGGGCCCGGCTCGTCGTACCGCGTACTGCAGTAATCCGGATTTCTCGGGAGTCAAGGCCCAGCCGCCGGGCCCTTGATCGTCGCGCCAGGGACATTATTCAACCTCTGGGAGCTGCCCGCCGCCGAGGCCCTCGGCTCGAGCCCTCCGGCCAAACCCTAACCCTTGGCTCCGTTTCCGCACTCCGACTCGCCGGACGCCCCGCGGCGGGCAGCACCTCCCTCAGGAGCAGACGTGCGGATGAGTAAGGAGGTGAGGGCGATGACGTGCCGGCGCTGCAACGGATTTATGGTCAGCGATCAGATCTTCGATCTGCGGGTGAGCCCGGACGGATGGCTCCATGTCTGGCGGTGCGTCAACTGCGGCGCGGTCGTCGAACAGGAGAAGCGCGCAGCGTCGGGCCAGGCGACACAGAACCAGCCGAGCTAGCCGCTCGGCCGACGGGCCCGGCGCAGCACTCAGGCCCGGAGAAGGACGAGAAGTTGGTACTGTGACAGGAGCAGGAGCCGGGCGTCCTCAGGCGCAGCATCGAGCCAGGCCAGCCGCATTGACCGCCAGGGATCGCCCGTTCGATAATGCGGCCGCGTCACGCGAAGGGGGACGCTCTGCGCTCGGCTCGTCAGCATCTCGACGACCTCATCGGGGTCTGGCGCGACACGCGCCTGATCGTGTTGGTCGCGCAGACCGCCGCCGTCTATGCGGCCGTCCTGATCCCTTTCAAGGTTGGCATCCCGCTGATCCCCGGCTTCGTCGAGCTGCGCCCCGCCAATGCCCTGCCGGTCGTCGCCTCCCTGCTCTTCGGCCCGGCCGCGGCCTGGGGCGCCGGGCTCGGCAACCTCATTGGGGATTGTTTCGGCACGTTGGGCCCGGCCAGCCTGTTCGGCTTTCTCGGCAACTTCCTGTACGGCTACGTCCCCTATCTGCTCTGGGGCCGCCTGGGCCCGCTCTCCTCCGGCCAAGAGCCCGAACCCCGCTCCTGGAGGCAGGTGCTGGAGTTCGCGCTGGTCTGCGTCGCCGCCTCCCTCGCCTGCGCCTTGCCGATCGCCTGGGGCGTGGAGCTGCTCGGCCTGGTCCCGTTTACGGTCCTGGCCGCTGCGATCTTTCTCAACAACGTCTTCATGTCGTGGCTCCTGGCGCCACCCCTGCTGTGCTTTCTGCACCAGCGCGTGAAGCGGTGGGGGCTCCGGTACGAGGATATTCGTGAAACGTTAGACGCGAGACGCGACGGGGCGGCGGTAAGAACGGGGCTGCAAGACACCGCGTCGGAGACGTCTCCTCCTGCCATTGTCGCCCTGCAGCACGTTTGCTTCACCTACGCGGGCTCGGCCCGGCCGGCGCTCCACGACCTGTCGCTCCGTCTGGACCGCGGGGAGTCAGTGGCGCTGATGGGCCGGAGCGGTGCGGGCAAGTCCACGCTCTGCTACACGCTCAACGGGCTCATCCCCCGCCTGCTCGGCGGCGAGTGGTCCGGCCGGGTCGTCGTGAGCGGGCACGACTCCCTCGCCCGTCCTGTCTGGCAGCAGGCCAGCACGGTCGGATTGGTCTTCCAGGACTTCCAGGCGCAGCTCGTCTCGACCAACGTCGAATCGGAGTTGGCGTTCCCGTTGGAGCAGGCCGCCGACGCGAGCCGGCCGCTCTCACGCGCCGCGATGCGGGATCGGATCGCGCGGATGCTCGCGCTGGTTGGCCTCGCGGGCCTGGAGCGGCGCAATCCGCTTTCGCTCTCCGGGGGCCAGCGCCAACGGCTGGTCATCGGCTCGATCCTGATCCGGGAGCCCGCGCTCGTCGCGCTCGACGAGCCGTTCACGGACCTAGACCCCGACGGGCGCCGGGCACTGACGGCGTTGCTCGCCCGGCTGAAGGCGTCGGGCACCGCGCTGCTCCTGGTGGAGCACGACCCGGAGGTGGCCGCGACAGTCGATCGAGTCTGCGTGCTCGACCAGGGTAAACTGATCTGGGAGGGACGGCCCCGGGACCTCTTCGGCCGCGGCGACCGTGCCGAGCTCCCGGCGCAGCTCGGCCTGCGGCCCCTGCCCTTGGCGCAAGCCTTTGCCCGGCTCGGGCTCTCCGATCTCCCGCTCACCGTCGAGGAAGCCTGGCAGCTTACCGACGACCACCGGCTGACCCTCGCCCCGCGGCCCGACCCGCCGGAGTCGCCGCCCGCCGCCGAGACGCCGGCGATCATCGAGGTCCAGGAGGTGTCCTATGGCTATGATCGCGGCGCCCCGGTCCTGACGGACGTCACCCTCACGATCCGGGCGGGCGAATTCGTCGCGCTTATCGGCCAGAACGGATCGGGAAAGAGCACGTTGGCCAAGCTCCTGAATGGTCTTCACCTGCCCGACCGCGGCCGGGTCCTCGTCGAAGGACTGGACACGCGCCGGCTCGGGGCCGGCCAGCTCGCCGCCCGTGTCGGCTACGTCTTCCAGGACCCCGACGACCAGATTTTCGCCGAGACGGTGGAGCACGAGGTGTCCTTCGGAGTCCGCAACCTAGGCCTTTCCCGGGAGGAGTGCGAGAAGCGCGTCACCACAGCGTTGCACGCGGTAGGACTGGACCGGCCGGAGGTCCGCCGGCTGGACCCGTTCTCCTTGACCAAGGGCGACCGCCAGCGAGTGGCGGTCGCCTCCGTGCTCGCAGCCCGGCCAGCGGTCCTAATCTTCGATGAGCCGACCACCGGCCTGGACGCCGAGGAGACCGACCGCATGATGCGGATGCTCCAACGGCTGAACCGGGCAGGGCATACCGTGCTCATGATCACGCACACGCTCTCCCTCGCCGCGGCCTACGCGCGGCGCTGCATCGTCCTGCGGGACGGGCGGATCGTCGCCGACGGCGCGACGCGCGCGATCTTCCGACACCTGGCCGGCCCGTCGGGCCAGGCCGCCGACCGGGCGGCCGAGCTGGGACTCGCGGTACCGCCGCTCACGCGATTCGCGGCGCGCTGGGGTTGCACACTCCTGACCGTGGAAGAAATCCAGGCCGCCTTGGTGAAACCGTCACGCGCGACCGGCAGCGCAACGCCATGACCCAGTATTTCCTCTACCTGGACCGGGGTACCTGGCTCCACCGGCTGGACGCACGGACGAAGATCCTGAGCGTCACGGGCCTCTTTGCGGTCGCCCTGCTCTTCTCCGACCCGCGGTACCTGGCCGCGGCTACCGGGGGCGCGCTGGCGCTCGTCGCGGCGGCCCGTGCCGGGGCCAACCTTCGCAAGCTGTGGCTGCTGTTCACGCTCCTGTTCCTGTACTGCCTGCTGCTCTGGCCCTTCTTCGTGACGGGGAAGACGCCGCTCGCCGAGCTGCGGACGCTCCGGCTGACTAAAGAGGCCGCCCTCTTCGGCCTGGGAATGGGGCTCCGCCTGGACCTGATGTTGATCGGCGGGCTCCTTCTGCTTTCGACGACGACGATCGAGGAGCTCACCCTGGGACTCGAGCGGCTGGGGTTGCCGGGCGTCGTGGGCTTCGCCCTGTCCCTGGCCTTCCGGTGGGTCCCCAGCCTGATCGGCTCGGCGGCGGCGATCGTCCAGGCCCAGCGGTCGCGCGGGCTGGATCTCGCCGCGGGAAGTGTGATGGCGCGCTTGCTCCGCTATCCGCCCCTGCTCGTCCCGCTGATCGGGCATACGCTCCGGCACACCCGGTTGCTGGCCATGGCGCTGGAGGCCAAGGGCTTCGGGCCCGGCGGGCGGCGGCAGACGCTCCTGGAGCTGCGCCTGCGCGGGACGGATTACACCGCCCTCGCCCTGACCGGCGCCGTGGTGCTGCTCAGCCTCTGGCTTCGGCTGAGCGGCTATGGCATTGTAGAGGTCGCCTTCTGACCGACGGAGACCAAGATGGACAACAAGGACGCAGCAGACACCGGCCATTCGGCTCCAACGACGAGGCAGCCCGAGGACAGGGCCCGCTCGCACCGCCCCGGGCTCAACCGCCGCGCCTTCCTGGCTGGCGCCGCCACGCTCGCGGGACTGACCGTCGCGCAGCTCGTGGTCCCGCGCGCTCGGGCCGACGAGCCGCCGGTCCCCGAGGACCCGACGCGCGTCCCCGGCTCGCTTCCCACCGAATACGGACGCCGGGCCCGGTTCGAGCGGGCCCAGCGGCTCACAAGCTTCAGCCACTCGCTCACGCCGCTGGAGGCCCTTGACGGAATCGTGACCCCGTCCGGCCTGCACTTCGAACGGCACCACAACGGCGTCCCGCTCATTGATCCCGCCCGGCACCGGCTGCTGGTCCACGGGCTCGTGGCGCGGCCGCTCATCTTCACGATGGACGACCTGCGGCGCTTCCCCTCGGTGTCCCGGCTCGCCTTCATCGAATGCTCGGGCAACAGCGCGAGCGAATGGGGCGAGCCGGGCGCCCGCACGGTGCAGCAGTCCCACGGGCTCATGAGCACCAGCGAATGGACCGGGGTACCCCTGGCCGTGCTCCTGCGCGAGGTCGGCGTCAAGCCCGAGGCGACCTGGATGCTGGCAGAAGGTGCGGACGCCGCCGCGATGACCCGGAGCATCCCCCTGGCCCCGATCCTGGACGAAGCGCTGCTCTGCTACGCGCAGAACGGCGAGGCGCTCCGCCCGGAGCAAGGCTATCCCCTGCGGCTGCTCCTACCCGGGTGGGAAGGGAACGCCTGCATCAAGTGGCTGCGCCGGTTGAAGCTGGGCACCGCCCCCTGGATGACGCGGGAGGAGACCTCGCACTACACGGACCTGATGCCAGACGGCACGGCCCGGCAGTTCACGTTTGTGATGGAGGCCAAGTCCGTGATCACGAGCCCCTCCGGCGGCCAGCGCCTGTCCAAGGGGTTCGTCGAGATCCGAGGCCTGGCCTGGAGCGGCCGCGGCCGCATCGCCTCGGTGGAGGTCAGCACGGACGGCGGGCGCACCTGGCAGCCAGCGGCGCTGCAGGAGCCGGTCCTCCCCAAATGCCACACACGCTTCCGGTTGCCCTGGCGCTGGCACGGCCAGGAGGCGATCCTACAGTCCCGGTGCACCGACGAGACGGGCTACGTGCAGCCGACACGCGCGGCGTTGCTCGCGGTGCGCGGCCAGCACTCGATCTATCACTTCAACGGCATCCACTCTTGGAGGGTCGCCCGCGATGGGACGGTGGAGAACATCCACGTGTAGGTCACCGCTGACAGGGCTTGCCGGGCTGGCGCTGCTGGCCCTGTGGGAATGGACCGCCGCGGCGCCGCCGGAGGCCCAGCCCCCGCTCGGGCTGGGCCGGCCGGCGACCGGCGCGGAGGTCCGGGCCTGGGACATTGACATCGCGCCGACGGGCGAGGGCCTGCCGCCGGGGCGCGGGACGGTCCACGCGGGCGCACGGATCTTCGCGGCGCGCTGCGCCGCCTGCCACGGCCCCACGGGAACCGAGGGCCCGCGGGACCGCCTCGTTGGCGGGCAGGGCACCCTGGCCTCCGAAGCGCCGCTCAAGACCATCGGGAGCTACTGGCCCTACGCGACGACCCTGTTCGACTACATCCGCCGCGCGATGCCCTACAATGCCCCACAGTCGCTGACGCCCGACGAGGTCTATGCGCTCGTCGCCTGGATCCTCCACCGCAACGGCATCATCCCCGAGGACGCCGTCATGGATCCCACAACGCTCCCCGCCGTCCGCATGCCCAACCGGGACGGCTTCGTCCCGGACCCGAGACCGGATGTCCATCCCCGCTAGCAGGACTTCCGATCGCGGGCGCGGCAGTTGCCTTGCATGACGGTACTGGAGTACAGTGCGGGCCACCCTGCTGCCTCTCCTCCATGAAGAGCGACATGGATCGGCGCGAGACTCCACGGACTGCGGTCGAGCTGACCGTGCTCTTTGCCACGCCGGAGGGCCGTGGCATTGGCTTGAAAACCGGCAAGCTGTTCAACCTGTCGGTCAGCGGCTGCGCCATGTCGAGCGCTACCCCGCTGGGGCTCGGCACCGACCTCGCCCTCTTCATCAAGCTGCCGAACGAGGTCAACACGATCAAGGTGGACCACGCCGCGGTGCGGTGGGTGCGCGAGGGCGACACCGGGCTGGCGTTCGGCCTGGAGTTTGTCCGCCACCGTCATGAGGAGCGGCAGCGGCTCCTGGACCTCGTGGCCCGGGCAGGCGGGTGAAACAGCCATGGCGCCAGCGGCCTTGCGCATCGCCTTGCTCCACCTCGCGCCGCGGCCCGGCGACCTTGCGCACAACCGGCGGCTCATCGAGCGGGCGATCACCACAGCGGCCCGGCTGAAGGCGGTCTGGATCGTGACGCACGAGCTCTGCGTCTCCGGGTACGCCTTTGCCGATCAGATCAGGACGGACTGGATCCTGCCGCAACCCGATCCGTGGATGGCGGTGGTCGCCCGGCTGGCCGCCCGGTTGCGGGTTACCCTGTTCCTCTCTCATCCGGAGCGGGATCCGCGCTCCCAGAAGCTGTACAACAGCCTGTTCGTGATCGGGCCGACCGGCGCCATCGCCGGCAGGCATCGGAAAATCAACGCGCTGCGCGCCGCGTCGGAGGCCTGGTCCACTCCCGGCGACCGAGTCGCGCCCATCTTCGTGAATCCCGTCGGCTGGATCGGGCTCCTGATCTGCGCGGATGCCCATTCGCCGGGGATCTGTCGAAGTCTCCAAGCCCAGGGCGCGCAGATGCTGATCTCGGCGGCCGCCTGGGCGCCAGGGCTGCACGGCCCGAACGGCCAATGGGAACGCTGCACGCGGGACACCGGAGCCCCGCTCCTGGTCTGCAACCGGACGGGGCCGGACCGGACCCTCACCTTCACCGCCGCCGAGAGCGTGGTGGCCAAGGACGGGACTAGGCTCCTGTCCCTGCGGTCCGACCGCTCGGCGATCTTTACCGTGGACTGGAATCTCCAGGCCGGCACCCTGGCGACAACAGACTACCAGCAGATCCTGCTGTAGCACACCTCCTCGCCGCTTGCCCGACCCAATCCCTCCAAAGTGCCGGGAAGCACGGCAGCCGTCGTGGTGCGAGGCACACGTGGGATCTGTCCGTGCACATGCCATTCACTAACACGAAGGAGTGATGCTGGAACGGCCAGAGCTCGGGCCAGGGTGAGCGTAGGAGCCACCCGGGACACGCTAAGCGCCCCGTGGCCGGCGAACCGATACGGGATCCCCGACGGGCCGGCGTCGCCTCTCTTACTCGATGGGGATGCGAGCCTTGTTGCGCGCCAGCCACTGCTCGAACGTCTGAAGCGAGGGGTTAAGACTGCGGGCGACCGCGGGGTCGCGCGCCCCGCAGAAAATCTCATTGAAGTCGCGCTTGAACTGGAACATGTTGCCGAGGTCCTCGGCGCCAGGAAACCCGAAGCTGCGGTACACCTCCGGGGGCACGGCGTTGTAGCGCACCGTCCGCCCTAACGCCCGGCTGAGCTTGGCGGCCATCTCCGCCCCTGTCAGATGCTCGCCGGCGACGCCGACGATCCTGCCGATCAGCTCGCGCCCCTTCTTGAAGATGCCGAGGGCACACCGGCCGATGTCTTCAACCGCGATCCCCGGCAGTTTCTTGTCGTCCATGGGCAGCGTGATCGCGAGCGTGCCGTCCGGGCCCTTCTTCGGCCCCATACCGAAATGAATGAAGTTCTCCCAGTAGAACGACGTGAGCAGGAACGTCGTTGGCACGCCGAGGTCGGTGAACAGGCGGTCGGCCTCCCCCTTGGCGTCGAAGTGCGGGACCTTGTACTTGCCCATGAGCGTCGGCATCCGCTCGTCTGAGAGCGGGACCCAGCGGCGCGTATCCTCCAGCGTGGACCAGACGACGTGCTGGAGGCCGGCCTCCTTCGCCGCCCGCGCCATGTTGTTGGCCTGAGCAAATTCCTTCTCCGGCGAGCAATGCTCCCAAAAGTTGGTCAGGCAGAAGGTGCCATAGGCCCCCGCAAAGGCTCGCGTGAGACTGGCGGCATCGTCCAGATCGGCAACGACCACCTCCGCGCCGAGCCTGGCCAGCTCCCGCGCCTTGTCCGAGTTCACGTTGCGCGTGAGCGCCCGCGCAACGAAGCCGCTCACCTTGTCCTCCAAGATGGCGCGCACCAGACCGCCGCCCTGCATCCCGGTCGCGCCCACCACCGCGATGACCTGCTTGTCCGCCATGGCGTGTCCCTCCCCTGGTCCCCACAGACCTTCGGCCCGCGTCTCGCTCGACCACTGTAGCCACGGCCGAGGCACGGCCGCAAGGGGAAAACCCTCCAACCGGTGGAGGAATGCGGCCGCACGGGAGCACGGCGCGGCGTCGCAGCGCGTGCCCCCGCTTGCCCCGCCGAGGCTGACGAGCTGTGCCCTGCGGGACAGGTTGGGCTTGAGCCTTCAACTCCGCCGTGATCCTGGGTGCAGGCGCGAACGCCGCCGAGAAATCCGGCCACCCTGCAGCGGCCTCGGCTCGATCGCGATCAAGGCTTGTCTACATCTTGAAGGTGATGCGTGACAGAAGGCTCCCCATTGGGGTAGGCTGAAGCCGGAACCCCCGGGGTGACAGCCATGACGGACCGAAAATACCGCCAGCAGGGGTATCGGGAATCCGAACGTGCGGGACAGGGAAGACCCGAGGGCCCGTCGGCCCCGAGGAAGCCGGCGATGGTTCCCAGTCGAACCGTCTCCCGCTGCGCAGACTGCGGGACGCTCCTCCCGCCGATGACCGATGGGTCCGGCCAGTGTCCCAAGTGTCGCGCAGAGCTACACGCCTGCCAGCAGTGCACTCACTTCGCGCCGGGCCAACGGTTCGAGTGCACCCAGCCGGTCCCGGAGCGTATCCCCGACAAGCGCGCGCGCAACGCATGCACGTTCTTCGCGCTGCGCGTCACCGTGGAGCGCGTAGCCTCCTCGGCATCGGGGTCCCCCCAAGACCCTCGGCGCGCCTTCCACGATCTGTTCAAGAAATAGCTGCCGAGATGGAGTGGCCGCCGTTCGTCAGGCACGGTTAAGCGTTGATTTTGTCAGGCAAGCTGATGAGGGGGATACTGACGCGCGCTTTCCCGATTTTTCCTCCAGCCACTACCGGTCCATCAGCTCAAGTACGGCGGGCTTCAAGAACGTTTCACCGCACTGACTACAGACCTCGGCCCTGGCCCCAGAGAAGGCCTGCTCGATTTCGCCGATGGTAATCTGGTCCGCATCACGTTCCTGTTCCGCGTGCAGAGTGAGTCGGTATCGGCGCGCTTTGATGAGCGCACGCAATCGCTCAAGCACGTGCCGAGATTATTGAAACGCGTCAGGAAGTGCAACCATCAGCAGCCTCACGCCGCTTTATGGCGGCCCGGCCCTTCCCACATCTTCAACCGCAATGATCCCATGCCCATGAACCCTGGGACCAGCCAGATTGACAAGATCCTGGACGAATTGACAGTCGCCTCAACCGGGAGGCCGCCATGGCGATCTCACCAAAGACATCGTTCCGCTCTCCAAAGCCCGCGCCGCCCTCACGGAGATGTGCGACGGAGTGGCCACGAAGGGTCAGGAGGAAATCATCACGAAGAACGGCGAAAGCTGCGTCGCCTTGATCGACGCGAAACGACTCGACCACCACCATCGCTTGGAGCGGGAACACATCCATCTCACCCTTCTGGAGGAAACCGTTCGCGGCCGCGACGACCTAAAGGCCGGCAAGACCCTGACGCTGGCCCGGCTGAAATCGAGCATGGCCGGTAACAGGAACCCTAGCCCGCGCCCGGAGCAAGGGCACGGCACGCGTCCGCTCCCCTCCCCTCACTCCTGCCTCGTCAGCCGCGGCAGTGTTTGAGGAGGCTCGACATGCGGGCCTGGTCATGTCCCCGATGGTATATCCTCGACCCAGAGGAGCCGCCGCCCCTGTTCCTCCTTCGTCACGGCCGAGTAAAACTTTCGGTCCGCGGTCACCAGGCTGCCGTCCAGGGCTTCTGCCAGGGCAAGGTAGAGGCAATCGTAGAGGCTGCGTCGAGTTTGAAGCGCGAGCGCGTAGGCCGGGCGCAAGAGTCGCTCATCGGCGTGGCGCTGAAGCGGCAGATGGCGGAGCTCCTTCAGGATGTAGTCGCCTTCTTCACGGGCGAGCTCGCCCCGGCGGATTTTTTTGACCAGCACATTCCCGATTTCCAGCCAAAAGAAGGCCGGCACCGACAACCGAAGACCCGGCTGACGCAGTCGCTGGGCGGCCTCAGAGAATCGCTCAGGAATGAACCATTTGATCGCGACGCTCGCATCGACCACGAACCGGATCACCGGTCACGATCCTCACGGATCAGTTCGGCGCTGTCGGTGAACCGGCGACCGGGCGCCTTCAGCCGCTTCTGAAAGCGTTCAATCCGCTTCCAGGCTGCCTCATAGTCCGGTGCGGCCTCTTCGAGAATCGCCTTGACCTCGGACTGCAAGGAGCGGCCATGCTCCTTGGCCCTGCGCTTCAACCGCTCCACCACCTTGTCGTCAAGCTGCCGAACCAGAACTTGGGCCATGCCGCACCCTCCCGCCTGAGTTGATAGCAAAATGCTATCATCAGCCGGAGCTGGCGTCAACCTGTCGCGCAGGAAAGCCGCCGGGCACGCAGGGGTATTCTGCGGCCCGACGCGTTCTCATTCTCCCTACTCCCGTTGCTTCTGGAACAGCGCCGTGATGGTCCGTGCGGTGGAAACGGCCCGGGGCCAGATCTTGAATTTGATAAGTTGGGCCTGCTTCCTGTCTATCGCTCCTCGTTGGCCGCGTAACGCCAGAAGTCTCCTGGAGCGATGATGTCAACGGTTTTGTACCGCTTGAGCGCCAGTACCTCTTTGTCTCCGGTGACCAGACAGCGGCAGCCGCCCGCCAAGGCAGTGCCCACAATCTTGTCGTCGTCAGGACCCGAACAAGCAGGGCTATCGAGTGGCTGAGGAGTGACCAGGACGAGTTGTGGTCGCAGGAGGGCGACGACTTCGTTCGCTTCCTGCCGGCTGTAGCCGAATTTTCTGGTCAGGACTCGGTGGAGTTCCTCGAAGAGGAAGGATGAAGCCACAAGCTCGTGCTCATCACGCACGCCTCCAGGATCTCATGGCACGTGCCGTGGGCGATCAAGGCGGCTACCAGGACGTTGGTGTCGAGCACCACCCTCATGAAACGTGCTCGAACACATCCTCGTCCTTAATACTCCCCTGGGCTTCCGCTTTCACCCGAAGCCGTGCCCTGAGCCGCCGGAAGTTGCGCACGAAGAGAAAGTCCCGCCCCGACCGCATCCTTCGCCAGCCGCACTTCCTACTCCCGCTGCTTTTGGAACAGAGCCAGAACCGTCTGGATCGTGTCGGCTTCGCCGACGGGCTTGTCGGGCCGGTAGCGTTTCACGCGCGCGAAGCGCAATGCCAGCCCAGCGGGGTAGCGGGGCGATTCCTGGATCTCGCTGAACGCGATCTCGGCCACCAACTCGGGCCGCACATAGACCGTATTGGCGTCCCGCTCCAGCTCCAGCGACAGGAGCTTGTCGGTCTGCCATTTGAGCATCTCGTCCGTCAGCCCCTTGAAGGTCTTCCCCAGCATGACGAACTGCCCGCTCTCGGGATCGCGCGCGCCCAGATGCAGGTTGGAGAGCCACCCTTCCCGCCGGCCGTTGCCCCACTCCGCGGCCAGAATGACGAGATCGAGCGTTTTCGCCGCCTTGAGCTTAAGCCAGTGGGAGCCGCGCTGGCCGGCCACGTAGGGGACGTCGAGCGCCTTGGCCATGAGGCCCTCGTGGCCCGCCTCGAAGGCGCGCGCGAGGAACCGCTCCGCCTCGCCGGGATCGCGCGTCACGATCCGCGGCATGACGGAAGCCGCGGGAAGCGTCCCAGTCAGTCGCTCCACCCGCTCCCGGTACGGCCGCGCGAGCAACGGCCCTTCGCCTTCGAGGTAGAGACAGTCGAAAAAGAAGGACGTTAGGGGGATCTCCCGCCGGACCGCCTCCACGTCTTTGGTCCGGCCCAGCCGGCGCATCGTCACCTGGAAGGGCTGGGGCCTCCCGTCCGCCCGGAGCGCGATGGCCTCCCCTTCCAGGATCAGCTCGCGCGCGGGCAGGCTGCGTGCCCAGTCCACCACTTCCGGCAGACGTTCCGTGACGTCCTGAAGCTGCCTGGTGAAAATCCTGATCTGGTCGCCCGCCCGGTGGAGCTGGATGCGCGCCCCGTCCAGCTTGAACTCGAAGGCCGCCTCACCGAGCCGCTCCAGCGCCTCTCCGACGTCCTCTGCGCTGTTCGCCAACATCGGCGCGATCGGCGTCAGGAGCCGCGGGGCGAACCGAGCCAGGCCGGCCGCCCCCTCCAGCAATGCTACCCGGGCGACTTCGCCCAGATTCCCCGAGAACATCATCGCCTGGCGCACATCCGATGCGGGGAGGCCAGCGGCCTTGGCGATCGCGTCGAGCAGCAGCCCTTCGAGCGCGCCCTGCCGCACCTCTCCGATCAGCAACTGGACGAGAAAGCGGCGCTCTTCGGCGTCGGCCCGCGCGAGGAGGCGCCGCAACGCATCGACCCGCCGCTCTTGCGACCCGGAGCCCTGGTCCGCAACGATCCGCTCAAACGTCTCGTCCAGCTCCGCGAGCGTCAGCGGGTCCCCGTCCGCCCGCCCGTCGGGCATGGCCGCCTCGATCAGCCGCCACCCGACGCCGATCTTTCCCTGACGGAGCACCCCGGTGAGATAGAGGGCAGCCAGCTCCATCTCCCGACCCTCGGCCTGCCCTGAGCCAGGCCGAAGGGTCCGCCGGAGCCCCTCCGCCAATAGGGCCGTCTTTTCCGTCTTCTTGGTTGCCGCCCGGACCCGGGCGACCAGCTTAACGAGCTCCGCCAGCCGCATGGCCGTATTATACGCAGCGGCACCCACCGCAGGGTGGCGAACTGGAGGCGCTTAACCGGGCCGTTGGATTCGTTTATACGCATACCAACCGGTCGGTATCTTACGGCGGCATGCGCTATCCCCAGAAGGATTCTCCCGCGAAAGAGAAACTGCTCGCGGCAGCCGAGCGGCTCATGCTGGCCAAGGGGGTTCGTCGCCACCACCGTGGACGAGATCTGCGAGACGGCGGGCTTGACCAAAGGCAGCTTCTTCCACTACTTCGCGAGCAAGGAAGATCTAGCCAGGGTGGCGCTGGATCGGTTTGTCCAGGGCAAGGCGAAGCTCTTCCAGCAAGGACCTTTGTAAAAGAGCGCGATCCGCTGCGGCGCGTCTACGGCTATCTGGACTTCATGATTCAGATGTCGCAACCTCCGAACCTTTCTGCGGCTGCCTGTTGGGGAGCTTCGCGCAGGAGCTGTCAGACAGCTACCCGAAGATCCGGTCACAGTGCGCCGCCCATTTCGCCCAATGGACGGCGACGTTCAAGCGGGACCTCGATGCAGCAAAAGCGAAGTATGTGCCCCGCGCTGCCTTTGACACGCAGAGCCTGGCGGAGCACTTCATCGCCGTGTTCGAGGGGGCCTTGATCCTCGCCAAGGCGAAGCAGGACCGGCAACCGGTTGAGGTGCATCTCCGGCATTTCAGGCGGTACGTGCAAAGCCTGTTCGAGGGCGCCCGCGCACGGAGGCCACGGCGGCACAGTAGGCTGCTACGGGACGAACCAGAAGGGGGAAGCGATGGCATCACCGGTCAAGCCCATTCCCACAGGCTATCAGGCTATCACCCCGATGTTGACGGTTCGGGAGGTGAAGAAAGCCTTCAACCGGGCCATCTCGGCCGGCGCCGTGGTGCTGGCCGGTAGCCGACATGTTCTGGGGCAATCGCTGCGGGCAAGTGCTCGATCCGCTCTTGACGGCACGACCCGTCGTCCGACGAGGAACCCGTTCACCCCTGCCCCCAGACCGGCCACGGGCCCCGTGCTCGTCATGATCGGCACCCGCAAAGGGGCGTTTCTCCTGCAGTCCGATCGGGCCCGCCAAATCTGGAAACTCTCAGAGCCGATCTTCCTCGGCCATATCGTCCACCACCTGGTCCTTGACCCGCGGGATGGGCGCACGATGCTGATGGCCGCCCGCACCGGTCACCTGGGCCCGACCGTGTTTCGCTCGACCGATCTCGGGAGGACCTGGAAGGAAGCCAGGAAGCTGCCGGCGTTTCCCAAAGCCCCCGAGGGGCAACAGGGGCGGGTCGTGGACCACGTCTTCTGGTTGACGCCGGGCCACGCCAGCGAGCCGAACACCTGGTACGCAGGCACCTCCCCGCAGGGGCTCTTCCGGTCCGACGACGGCGGCGCCACCTGGGAGCCGTTTTCCTCCATCAACGACGATCCGCGATACCGCGAGTGGATGGGCACCGTGCAGGACGGGACGCCGGACGGGCCGAAGCTCCACTCCATCATCGTGGACCCGCGCGACCCCAGGCACCTGTACTTCGCGATGTCCGGCGGCGGCGTGCACGAGTCCGTGGACGGCGGGAAGACGTTCACGCCTCTTCTAGGGCTCGAGGTGGTCGAGGGGTTCGACCCGGCCGTCCCGACCTTCCACGACCCCCATTGTGTCCGCCTCTGTCCCGGCAACCCGGACCGGCTCTATCAGCAGAACCACTGCGGCATTTACCGGATTGACCGGCCGTCGAACCGATGGGTGCGCGTCGGGAAGGCCATGCCGAAGGCCGTCGGCGACATCGGGTTTCCCATGGTGGTCCACCCGCGCGACCCCGAGACCGTCTGGGTGTCCCCGATGGACGGCTCGACCGTGTGGCCGCGCGTGAGCCCCGGGGGGAAACCGGCGGCGTATGTCACCAGAAACGGCGGGAAGACCTGGATGAGACTAGACCAGGGCTTCCCCGGGTCGCAGGCCTGGTGGACGGTGAAGCGCCAGGCCATGACGGCGGATGCCCACGAGCCGGTCGGCCTCTATCTCGGCACGACCAGCGGCGAGGTGTGGGCGAGCCGCACCGCCGGCGCGAGCTGGACCTGCGTGGCGCGGCACCTGCCGGAAATCTATTCCGTGGAAGCAGCCAGCGTGACCCGATGACTGTCTTCATCCCGAGCTCGCTGCGCTCCTATACCGGACGGCGGAGCCACGTCGCGATTGAGGGCGCCACGCTCGCGGAGGCCCTGTCAGCGCTCGACCGGCAGTTCCCGGGCCTCCGCTTTCGCATCATCACGGAGCAGGACACGATTCGGGAGCATATCCGGATCTTCGTCAACGAGCGGCAGACCCAGGACCTGACGACACCGCTGCAGCCGACGGATCAAGTCCACATCGTCTGCGCGCTGAGCGGCGGCTAGCAGAATGAGGACGCCGATGAAAGCCGACGGCGTTAGGGATTTTGTTCTGGACCGATTGATGGGCGGGCTCCGCGGTATGACCTACCGAGCCATGTTCGGCGGGCACGGGCTGTGCGGCATGACGCCGTTCCGGCCAAATCCCCGCCAGCCCCTCAGAACCCACGAGGAAGTCCCGGTTGACATTTTCGAAGATCGGGAGCAGCGTACAGCCTGGGCGGGGCGGGCCGTCCGCGGCCGCTCCCCATCCGTCCTGGGACCAGCGCCCGGACGGATCGGCGAACGATCCGGGAACATTGGTGCAGGCTGCCATGCCCAGCGACCAGATTCGGACCCTCTGGACGATCGGCCACTCGACGCGCACGAGCGAGGAGTTCCTTGCACTCCTGAAATCGCACGGCATCCAGCGGCTCGTGGACGTGCGAACCGTGCCCTCCTCGCGGCGCAATCCTCAGTTCAACACCACCACGCTCGCGCGGACCCTAGCGGAGGCGGGCCTCGAGTACCGGCATCTCCCGCAGCTCGGCGGACGACGGCCGGCGCGCCCCGACTCCGTGAATCGCGGCTGGCGAAACGCCGGGTTCCGGGGGTATGCTGACTATATGCAGACCGCGTTGTTTGGGGAAGGGTTGGTGAGCTTGTTGCGGCTCGCCGAGGAAGTCCCGACGGCCATCCTGTGCGCGGAGGCGGTGCCCTGGCGCTGCCACCGGGCGCTGATCGCGGACGCGGCGGTAAGCCGCGGCTGGGCTGTGCGGCACATCGTGTCGCCGCAAGAGGCTCAGCCGCATCACCTGACCATCTTCGCCCGCGTGGAAGACGGGAGGCTCGTCTATCCGGAGCCGCCCGAAGCGCGGAAGCCAGGCGAGCTGGACCCGGCGCCGTGCCTCTTCTAGCCGGCAAGCTTCGGCGCTCAGGAGGATCCGTCATGACAAGGAGCAGAGCCGTCGGCGTCGCGCTCACCTTGCTCGTAGGGTTTGTCCCAAGCGGTTGCGCCAGCCTCTGGTCCTTCGAGCAGGCGAAGAAGGAGGCCGAGGCCGCGCGGCAGGCCTACGAGCAGGAGGTGCGGCGGTCTGAAGAGCTGACCGTGCAGACCAGGAAGCTCAAGGAGGAGCTGGACCTCTTGGAGCTCAAGCTGAAGGCCGCGCAGGCCGATGCCGCACGGCGGACCCGGGAGTACCAGGAAGTCCGCGAGGCGCTGGCGCAGTTCAAGGGCTTCCTGGAGGGGCGGGGGCAGCCGGGCCCTGCCGGGCCGGCCGCGGCTCCGACTCAGCCCGCGAAGCCGGCGCAGGCGCCGCCCCTCGAGGAGACGAAGGCCCGCCTCCGAGACCTCCTACGGGAGCTGCAAACGATCCTGGAGCGGTAACGGGACCCCGGAGCCCGACCGGGCCGGGCGGCGGGTTACGGCTCGGTCGTAGTGCTCACCGGCGGCTTGTGAATCCCGACCTTCTCCATCCCCATGATGATATTGAGCTGATCGGGGGCGTGCTCGACCATTTCCTTCTGCACCTCGATCCGGCGCAGATCCACGAACTCGGCGGCGGACAGGCCCAGGTGCTCGCGGTAGGCCCGGTCGGCGATCCCCCGTTGGCGCTCGGCCTTCTCCCGGGCCTCTTCGGCTTCCCGGGCTTTCTCCATCGTGATGCGGCGTTGCTGCTGGATGATTGTCTGCGCCGTCTGGTCGAGCACGCCTTTCGGCGGCATGATGCTGCCGACGACGACGCGGATCACCTTGACGGGGATGCGGCTCGCCTCAATCAGCTTGGTCTGGACCTCCCGCTCGATCGCGGCTTCGAGCTTCGGCCGCGTTCCGGGGTCGGTCGTCAGCTCGAACAGCTTGTATTTCTGGACCTCCTCGCGCACGAAAGTGCGGAAGGCTTCCTTGACGTTGTTGACGTACCAGTTGGGCCCGAATCGTTTGATCAGCTCGGGGGAGCGCCCCGGGATGACCTGCGTGATCAGAAACGCGTTGAACGAGACCGGCGCATTCTCCGCCGAGATGATGTCGAAATGCTCCGAGTACTGGACCGGTCTGATGTCCACCGGGATCAGCTCGGTGGTCAGCGCGACCGTCACGCGGCCGGTCGTCACGGGCTCGGGGTCCACGCCACCGTGCCCGAAGAAGAACGGCTTTTCCACCAGCACCCCTTCGTGCCCCGCGTCAATGGCCGGCATGATGCAGCCGGCCGGAAGCCACGCGAGGGTGAGCACCCACCCCATCACAACCAGCCGATCCAGCAGGCCCCCCATGACATGATTCTCCTTCCACCGGAACCGTGACGGCGTCCGACTGACCGATGGGCTATTATCCCATAAATCACCCCGGCAGGGCACCGGTCGTTCAGTTCGGCTCCTCCAGAGCGGCAAGCTGCTTAAAGCTCCAGGCCACCGCCTCCCGCAGCCGCCGCAGCTTCGGGTCATCCGAGCGCATGTCCTGCAAGGATTTGGACAAGGCGGCCAGCGGCTCGTAGGCCCGTCTGTCCGGGACCTTCCCGAGGGCCCAGGCCGCTTCCGCCTGCAGCACGGGATCCTGCGACTGCAGCGCCTCGATGAGCGCCGGGACGACCGAGGACTCCCCGTGCAGCGCCGCCACCTTGCCCAGCCCCTTCGCCGCAGCGGCACGGACTTCCAGTCGGCCGGCGGTGAGCACCTCAAGCAAGACCGGGATGCTCTCCTTCCGGCCAATCGTCCCGATCGCCACTGCAGCCGCGCCAGCGATCCCGACATCCGGATCCTTGAGGGCGGTCACCAGCCGAGGCAACGCCTCTTCGGCAGACATCTCCCCCAGCAGCGACACGATCTTGACCTTCCGCGCCGGGGCCGTCTTGGGGTCGTCCAGCAGGCGGAGGAGCCGCCTGGCCTGCCCCCATTCCGCCGCGACCAGGATCGGAAAATCGTAGTCCTCCAGCCGCTCCCGGAGCTTGGCCATCGCATAGGCCCCCGGATCGCCGGCTTTCGCGACCTCGGCCGCCGCCTTCGCATCCTGGAAGTCGGTGCGCACCTCTTTGATCCAGCCGGTCCGCTTGCCCTCGATCTGGTACGTGAGCAGGCAAGCCGGCCCCTTCCAGGAGCGGGACGGCGAGTCGGGAAGATCCGCGTCTCCACCGGACGCGGTCGCCGTCACCGTTAGCTTCCGCTGCTCGCAGGTCACGCTGAACACGACGTCGTGCGGCTGGGCCCGATCGGTGACCGTCGAGTAGCCGACCTCTTGCAGCTTGCGGACCACGACCTCGGTCAGCGGGCCGGGCTCAATCGGGCCTTTGTCGGTGAGCGCACTGACATCCACGAACACGTGCTCGCCCTTTTCAAGCTTGGCCTTCAGCTCCGAAGGCAGCAGATCCAGGCGGGCGGCGCTGTGCGTCCCTCCGAGAACGAGGAGCACCAACAGGCAAAGTACAACCATCGGCTTCATCGGAGCCTCCTTGGGCGGGAGGATGGCCGAGATGTCGTTGGGAACCTTGCACCGCTCTCACGAAGGGCCTTCCTGCAGACTCAGGTCCGGGGTGGGTCGAATCGGCCCGGAGACGCTTTCAGCCTACCCGGGTTGCGGGTCGGCTTGCAACCGGACGGAGTGGGACACCCTCCGCTGGAGGAGTTCGACCGGCACCCGAGCTTCAGACGACTCGTGGCCGGCGGCTATCAGGGCATCACGTTCTGAGAAAAAGGGCGCCGTGGTAACCCTCGATGCCCCAACGCCCCCCTCCTTCAAAAGCTCCAGAGAGTGGTTCGCGGCCCTCCCATGGGTTGGCATCATTGACTTGAACCTGAATCCTGCGCCGAGATTGGCATCGGACACGTTTTAGGCCACAGCTACTGCGTGTGTGTGGCATCTTGACGTGACGGAATGAATGCTACCTATAGGTAGGGTTCATTCCGATGCCAAAAGGGCCCCGAAGACTGGCAATCGCCTTTGGCTATGTGAAGTTACCCCCTTTTTTGGGACAGGTCGTGAAGCCAAGATTGTGGTAGAACGACGGTCGAAAAAACGGGGAGAGGTCCATGGCGCAGAAACGGAAGACGCATGCGGAGGAATTCAAAGCCCGGGTGGAGGTCTTGTCAAGAGGTGTGTAAATGGAATCAGGCGGCGACCTCCTGTTGGGTCACTCTGGTTGATGCCTTCACGCCATCGACAAACTGGACGCCCGCGTAGACCAGGGGCAGCAGCTCCGGGGCATTCAGGCGCCGGAAGTGGCCCTCCGCCACCTGGAGCACCTTCCAGATCAGCGCCGTGGCGGAGTCGATCCGCTTGTAGCGCTTGCCCGCCGTGGTCCGCAGCCGCACGGCGGCGAACGGGGACTCGATCATGTTCGTGGTCCGCAAGTGGCGCCAATGCTCACGAGGAAACCGATAGAACGTGACCAGGCGCTCCCAGTCAGCGTGTAAGCGCTCGACGGCCTTCGGGGCTAGCCCTCGATACCGGCGGCTGAACTGGTCCCGGAGGCGCTCGCACTCGGCCTGCGTCTCGGCATACGGCATCGCCTTCAGCAAGGCCTTCGCTTCAGCCTGGTGCGTCTTCGGCATGGCGTCCAGCACGTTGAGAATCTTATGGTTCCAGCACCGCTGCTCGGCGGCCGTCGGCTGCTGCTCGGCCAACGCCGCCCAGATCCCGAGGTGGCCATCGGCCACCGTGCAGCGCCAAGGCTTCAGCCCCCGCGCCCCCAGATCCCGCAGCACCGCCCCCCAGGACTCCTTGGATTCGCGTTGGCCGCTCTCCACCGCCAGGACGACCTTGCGGCCATCTGTGAGTGCCCCCACCAGCACGAGCAGCGCCGCCTTGCTGTCCTCGAGGCCGGCCTTCACGTATAGCCCGTCCGCCCAGACATACACGACTTCCAGGTCGTCGAGGCGCCGCCGTTTCCAGGCCTCGTACTCCTGCTGCCACTGGGCCTTCAGCCGTTGGAGGGAGGCCGCTGACAGCGGCGCCCCCTCACCCAGCAGGCCTCGCAGGGCCAGCTCGAAGTCCCCGTGCGCGAGGCCATGCAAGTACAAGCGGGGCAGGAGCTCGCCCACCTCCTTCGTCCGCCGCTGGAACAGCGGCAGGATCCGACTGACGAAGCGCTCGGCCAGCCCGCGCACCCGCGGCCGCCGCACCGTGATCGTCCCGCAGCTCAAGGCCAGCCGCCGGGGCTTGCCATACCCATTGCGGTACCCCTCTGGAGCATCGACGGCGGCCCGGCGCTCCGATTTCTTCCGCCCCAACCGCGCGGTGACTTCCTCCTCCAACAGCGCCTGCAACCACTGCTGGATGTGGCCCCGCGCCCATTCCTCCAGATGGTCCCACCACTCCTGGCTTGACGACGACGTGGCTCCTGTGTTCTGCTCCTGCATGGCGGTGCCTCCTTTCATGTCATGGCCGGACTCGCTCCGGCCGGGTTGCATGACCCGAAAGGTTGCCACCGCCTTGTTCCTATTTCCACACCTTTTGATCATACCTCCCCGGGTGGCGCTCGAGGCGATCAAGGGCGTACGGACGCTGAGTGAGCTGAGCGCCGCCCACGGCGTCCATCCGACGGTCATTGCCCATTGGAAGCGGCAGTTGCTGGAGGGGGCGCCGGAGGTGTTCCGGCGGGGCCCTGTGGGCGGGGGACGCAGCGAGGAGGCGGTGACCGCCCCGCTGTACCAGGAGATCGGCCGGCTGAAGATGGAGCTCGAGTGGCTTAAAAAAAAGCTCTGAGCGTGCCCCGGGAAACCCGATGTGGATGGATCCAGGCCGAGCCCCACGGAGTGTCGATCGTGCAGCAGTGTGCCTTGGTGGGCCTGGCGCGCTCGACCTACTACGACGAGCCGGTGCCGGAGCGCGAGGAGAATCTGGCGTTGATGCGGCTGATCGACGAACTGTACCTGCAGCGGCCGTTTTATGGGGTGCCGCGGATGACCGACTGGCTCCAGACCTTGGGGCACGCGGTGAACCACAAGCGGGTCGCCCGCTTGATGGGCCTGATGGGCCTCCAGGCGGTCCTGCCGGGCCCGCACACGAGCCGCCGGCAGCCCGCGCATCCGACATATCCCTATCTGCTGCAGGATCTGGCGGTGGCGCGACCAAACCACGTGTGGTGTGCGGACATCACGTACGTCCCGATGCGGCGCGGGTTCCTGTACCTGGTCGCGGTGCTGGACTGGTACAGCCGCTACGTGCTGGCCTGGGCCTTGTCCAACACGCTGGACGCGCTGTTCTGCCTGGAGGCCTTGGAGGACGCGTTGGGGAACGGGCAGCCGGAGATCTTCAACACGGATCAAGGGGCGCAGTTTACGAGCGACGAGTTCACGGGACGGCTGGAGGGCGCGGGGATCCGCATCAGTATGGACGGCCGCGGCCGGGCGCTGGACAACATCTTCATCGAGCGGCTGTGGCGGAGCGTGAAATACGAGGAGATTTACCTGCGGGACTATGCCGACGGGGCGGAAGCCTGGAGCGGGTTGCAGCGGTATTTTACGTTCTACAACACCGAACGCCGGCACCAGAGCCTGGGCCGACGGACCCCGGCTGAGGTGCATTTCGGGTGAAACGGGGGGGCTACTCAGGTATGGACCAGCTGGCGATCGCCCCGTATAACCGATCCTGGCGCGAAGTTGTGAGGTGCCCCCGAGCCCACACCATGTACCCTGGCACCCAGGCGGCTTCGGAGGAGGAAACCCGCAGCAGGAGAATCCCGAACGAAAGGAGGAGACTGGACAAAGATCCATTAGCTTATTGTCGGTTAAATCCTGTCCAAACAATGGGGGGAAGCTCAATGCCCACCAGTGGCCCCAGGGAGGTCGCCTGGAAATACGCTCTGCAGAAGATCGAGAGAATCAAGCCCTGAGTACACTTTTCACGCCGGATTTAGGTTGAACCTGACGTTGAGCTGGCGACCCTGGTCTGGTACCCGGCCGCACCTAAGCGTGCGGCGATCGCGTGGGCCCCCAGCAAGGCCGCGTCATACAGCACCTCGATCTGTTGGCTGCGCGCCTGCGCGCGAATCTGCCGCACTCCCTCCAGCGTTTTGAGGAGACGCTCGACGCGCTGTTCGCACCCCTCGCAGGTGAGCCGCTGATTCCCGACGACTTCGAATGTGATGGACTTAAGCAAACGTAACCCCTCTCTTTGATGCCTGCGCTCTGGACGGGATCTCTGACGCACGCCCGACCGTCTTGATCGCCTCGAAGAAATAGGCGCCACGACCCCACAGGGAATTGATGAAAATGGCGGTCACGCTCGCCGCCATGGCCACCATCCCCCAGATTGGATAGACCAATCCCGTCGCCGCCGCCGGAATGCCCAACCCGTTGAACGTGAATGCCAAGATGACGTTTTGCACCATCTTTCGATAGCTGTACCGGCTGATCGCGTAGGCGTCGAGCACGGCGGCCACCCGCTTGTTGAGGATGATGACATCGGCGGACTCGATTGCGATATCCGCTCCGCTGCCGAAGGCGATGCCGACCTCGGCTTGCATCAGCGCCGGTGCGTCGTTGATGCCGTCGCCGACCATGGCCACACGCGCGCGCCCCTGGAGCTTGCGGATTATCGCGGCTTTCTCGGCTGGCAAAACGCGCGCATGGACTTCTTCGATTCCGGCGGCACGGGCGACATGCAGCGCCGCTCGCTCGGAATCGCCGGTGATCAGGCTCGTGCGGATGCCGAGCGCGTGCAGTCGGCGAACCGTCTCCGCCGCGTCGGGCCGAAGTGCATCGCCAAGCGCCAGCCACCCGAGCAGCTCGCCGTCTCGTGTAGCCGCGATGACCGTCAGGCCCTGCGCTTCGAGTTCATTGATTCGTGCGTGCTGAGGCGCGAGGTTCACACCCGCGCTCACGAGAAACGACGGGCTGCCGACCATCAACCTGATCCCGCCGAGACGCGCGGTGACGCCTCTGCCCGGGATGGCCTCGAATCCCTGGACCTCCGGCAGCGCGATGTTGCGCTTGAACGCCTCTTCGACCACGGCACGCGCGAGCGGATGCTCGGACCCAGCCTCGACGGCCGCTGTGAGCGCGAGCAGTTCGTGTTCGGAGGCTGCGACCGGAACGATGTGGCGCACCGCGGGACGGCCCTCGGTCAGCGCGCCGGTCTTGTCGAAGACGACGCGCTGTACGCACCTGAGCGCCTGAAAGGCCTCGCCGGTACGCATCAGCACTCCGCGTTCGGCCGCTTCGCCCGCCCCACGAACAATCGACAGCGGCGCGGAGATCCCCACTGCACAGGGATACCCCATCACCAGCACGCTCAGACCGGCGAACATCGCACGCTGTAGATCGGATGTGGCGCCGACCAACAGCGGACCGAGCAGCCAGAAGAGGGTCGAGCCGGCCGCGGTGAGCAGCACGACCGGTGTGTACACGCGCAGCACGCGGTCCACCAGGTGCAACAGGCCCGGTTTCAGGGCTCGGGCGTCTTCGACGCTTCGGATGACTTGTCGGAGGAAGCTCTCTTCGCCGACCACAGTCACGCGCACGAGGAGTGTGCCGTGACCGTTTAAGGCACCGCTCAGCGTCCGGTCTCCCGGGCGCTTCTCGACGGGGATCGGCTCGCCGGTAATGAGCGATTCATCAACGTCCGACTCTCCCGCTTCAACCAGGCCGTCTACCGCGACCCGCTCACCAGGACGGATGCGCACCAAGTCGCCGACGCGCACGTCTTCAAGCGGCACATCAACTTCGTTGCCATCCCTGACAACATGCGCCACGTCCGGTTGCAGATCGAGAAGCTTTTTCACCGCCTGCGAACTGCGAGTCTTGACGATGAGCGACAGCCATTCGGAAAAAATGTGATAGGTCAGCACCATCACGCCCACCGAGAAAAACGCGGTTGTGGGATAATCTGGCGGGTCAAATGCCAGGCCGATGATCCCGCCGGCTAGCCCCGCGAAAGCCCCGACCTCAACCAGCACGTGCTGGTTGAGGATGCCCCGCCGCAGGGCTGCTGCTGCCATGTGAAGAATGTGCCTGCCCACGCCGAAGATGAGGGACACGGCGAGGCCCCCGGCCAACCAGGGCGTCGTGGCGCCGAACGCACCGCTTAATTGCAGCGCGTAGATGCTGGTCCCCGACGCGCCGAGCAAGGCCGAGCCGGCCAACGCCCGACCCACACCAGAGCCGCGCAACACGACGAAGGAGAAGACGACGAGGCTCGCGATGGAAAACACGCACAGCCAAAACCAGCCGCTGCTGATCGGGTATCCGGCTAACCCCATCGCAGCAATGCTCATGGTCAGTGCCGTCAGGAACCGGCCACGCTCACGCACCAGGGCACGTTCTTCTTCCTCAAACGGACGCACCTTGCGCGGATCGGAGACGGTGTAGCCGATGTCCTTGAGCGTTTGCAGCAGCTCCTCGGCCCGCGTCACGCCCGGGTCGTACTCGATCAGCGCCTGTTCATGGGTCAAGCTCACCGCCACCTTGTCGACGCCGGGGCGACGGCCCAGCGCCTGTTCAATCGTGCCAGTGCACAACGAGCAATGGAGCCCCCCGATACGGGCACGGATGCGGCACCGCCCCGGCCGGTTGGACGGTTCTTCGCTCCAGAAGCGTGGAGAAGATTCAACGGTCGTCTTCGATGGTTGCGATCGGATGTTGCCCATAAGAGCCTCCGTTTAGCTTAGTTTGATAAAGATCCAGAGGTAATAGCCCGTGATCACCAGCAAAAGGCTGCCGGTGGTAACTCGAATCGCGCGGGACCACGAAGGCCGACAGCGCAGCCGCGTCGCCACGCCGGAACACAGCCCAAGCAGCAGAAAGGGCAGGCCTCGCCCCACGCCATACCCCAACGCCAACAGCGCGCCATAGGCCGGTCGGTGCTTGGCGGCAGCAACGGTCAGCACGAGGAGCAAAGAGGTGGCCGGCGTGCCGAGACTGAACACAAGCCCATAGAGGAAGGCCCCGAGGACTCCTGGCCGTCGTAACGCTATGACATCGGGTAGCCTAAGGGACGGCCCTGAGAGCACCGCCAGCGCGGCAAAGAAGGCCAATCCCGCCATGATGAGCATCCACCACTGGCCAACCACCTGGCTGGCGACGAGGCCCAAGGCTCCCGCGACTGCGCCGAGCACGGTCAGACTGAGGACGAGGCCGGCAAAAAAGGCCACAGCGATCGGGAAGCCAGTACCACGGTCTCGACTCTCCGCGGTGCCGACGACTCCGGCCACGCCGAGGCCCACGGGCAGTGTGAAGGGGCAAATGGCGCTGCTGAGCAGGCCAGCCACCAAGGCGATGCCGAGGACCAGCCAAGAGCCATGAAAGAGTAGGTCGGCATTGGCTCGGAGGAATTCTTCGACGATCATCTGACGCTTCGCGATGCCCTGGGTTCAACAATGGGCTTATCGGGCAAGCTTAAAGATGACATCCATCAGCTCGTCATAGATTTCGTCACTCGCCTTGGAGCGAATCGCCTCGGTCGCGCAGTTCTCCAGATAGTTGCGCATCATCAATTTCGTGAGCCCTCGAAGCGCTTCTTGGGTCGAGGCCAACTGCGTCAGAATCTCCACACACGGCCGACCTTCCGCAACCATCCTCTTGAGGCCTTTGATCTGCCCCTCGATGCGATTCAAACGGACCGTCGCGGCGGCCTTTCGTTCCTCACTTATGATCTGTGTCTTCTCTCCAAGGAATGGGACCTTCATCGGAGCCCTCCTTTCAGGGACATCGGGCATGCTGGCATTATAGGGGTAGGGGGTATACCAGTCAAGGGGGATTGAGGGGTTTTGCGGGACCAGAAGGGCGAGAGGGCCGGGGCGCGCCCCAGCCCTGCGAGCGCCTGCGGCTGGCTCAGTACACAATAATCCGGTCGGCTGACGCGAACAGGTCCACCATCTTGGCCAGCGGGATCGGCGTCACGGCGGAGGCGACCCGGGCCGGATCAATCTTATAGAGCAGCATCATCGTCCGGTTGCCGTAGATCTCCACCCCCAGCGTCTTGAGGAAGTCGAGGTACTCGCCGTAGTTGTGCGGAATCTGCTCCAACGGCACCCCCATTTGCTCCGACAGGCTCTGTCGCTCGCGCTCTGGCAAGGCCGCGCGATCCAGGGCTGTGGTGTCGGACCCAAGCAGGCGCCTGACCCAGCCGAAGCCCTTCGTCACCGAGGTGACCGCACTGGCGTCCACCAGAATCGTCACCTGGTGCCCAGCCTTCACCGCGGCCCAGGCGACGTTGGGGACGGCGCAGATTTGTGCGTCGTCTTCCGCCAACGAGGTCTTCATATGGATCAAAATCCGCGACGCGGCCGCTTGCTCCGCGCGCGCTTCAGCGGGCCAAAGGTGTACTCCCGCAACGATGCACGCCATAAAGAACCAACAGAGTGTCTTCATCACCTGCACTCCTTTCGATTCATCACCATGAATCAGGCCGCGCAGCACGAGAGCTTGCTGACATCCTTCTTGAACGTGAGGGCCGCCAGCTTGAGGCCCTCCACCATGGTCAGGTAGGGATGGAAGGTCTCGGTCAGATCCTGGACGGTGAGCCCGAAGCGAATGGCGAGTGTCGCTTCCTGGATCACTTCGCCGGCTTCGGCAGCGAGCACGTGTGCGCCGAGCAATCGGCCGGTGCCTTCCTCCGCCACGAGTTTGATGAGACCCTTGGTATTTCGGGCGGCCAAGGCGCGCGGGACGTGATCGAGCGTGAGGACTGCGGTTCGCACGCGTAGTCCCTGTTGTGTGGCTTTCTCCTCCGTCAGTCCGACGCTCGCGATCTGCGGGTCGGTGAACGTGACGTGCGGCAAGGCCGTGAGATCAAAGACCCGGCCCGCCCCGGTCACCGCATTCTCGGCCGCCAGGCCGCCAGCATACGCGGCCACATAGACGTACATGGGATCGCCGAGGCAGTCGCCGGCCGCATAGATATCCGGGTTGGTGGTCCGCAGGTGTTCGTTCACCACGATTTCACCTCTTGATCCCAATCTCACCCCGGCCGCCTCCAGCCCGAACCCGCTCGTGTTGGGCCGCCGGCCTGTGGCAACCAGCAATTGCTGCGCTCGGCAGATCTCCGGTTTCCCGTTTGTCTCAGTGTGCACGAAGTAGTCGCCGTCCCGGCGTTCAACCCGGCTGATGGTGACGTTGGTACAGATCCGGACTCTCTCGTCCTCCAGGTAGCGGACGAGCGCTTGGCCGATCTCCGGTTCCTCCGCTCTCGCCACGTGCGGCCCGCTTTCGAGCACCATCACCTGGACCCCAAATCGCGTGAAGAGCTGCGCAAACTCCAAACCGATGCTCCCGCCGCCGATGATGATCAGCGACACCGGAAGCGCCTCCAAGCTGAGCGCTTGCTCACTGTCGAGAAAACCCGCTTCGTGAAGGCCCGGGATGGGAGGAGCCCAGGGCCGGGAGCCGGTGGCGACCACGATCTTGTCCGGCTCATACGTCGTCCCGTTCACGCGCACCAGGCGCCCGCCTAACAGGTGGGCCTCTCCCTTGAGGATCGTGAGGGTGGGATACACCGACGCCACGTCCACATACTTTCCCTGGCGCAACGCGGCAACCAGCTCATCCTTCTGTTGCACCACCCGCTGCCAATCCGATGGAGGCGGGCAGGCCGTCAGGCCTTCGAATTGCGGGTAGGCCGAGTGATAGCAAAGCTCCGCCGCTTTGATCAGCGTCTTCGATGGCACGCACCCGATGTTCACGCAGGTCCCGCCAATCGTGCCCTTCTCGACGATGGCCACCCTGGCGCCCAGTTCGGCGGCTTTGATGGCCGCGGCAAACGCGGCCGAGCCACCGCCAATCGTCATCAAGTCGTAGTCCCTCCCTCCAGAGGCAGGGACTTTGCGAGACGGTACCAGGTTGCGACGTTCAGCCAGGACGGCGTGGTAGCCTGCCCTACGGATCGCGTCCAGCAGGGCTGTGGTGTCCACCTCGATGCTCGCGACCACCGTCGCCTGTCCCGCCCGCCATGAGCCGACTTGTGCCTCCTCCACTCCAGGGACCGATTGCAACGCTTCAACGACATGGCGGGCGCAGCCCTCACAGGTCATTCCCTCTATCCGCAACGTCAGAGCGACTCGGTCGTTCATGCGGGGACTCCTTCCGCGCCTCGCTGGGGCCTCGCGCGGGATTTCTGTAATGTGCGGCCTATCGTGGACGAGGATCCGCGACGATCCGGAATCGCAGATCCGCGATGTGCGTATAGGCGGAGACCTGCGGCCCTAGATACAGGTCGACGCGATAGAGGCCGGGGGACCAGCCACCTTGGGGCCGGACTAACCGGAAATACCCGGATCGCTCGTTCAGGCCCAGCAGAATCGTGTCGGTGCCAACCAGGGTGCCCGGCGCCAGCCCTCTCACCTGTTCGGCGACCCACCGGCTGGTGACCTTGACCTCGAGGTCCTCTTGGTTGCTCGTCAGGGTAAAGACCAGGTAGACCTCCGGGTCCTGCTGCTGAAAGGTATCCGTCGGGTTGACGGGGATGAACTCATGGAGCCCGGTTTGAACATCGTCCTGGATCACCGTGCGCGCCGTGATGAGCTGCCGGAACGCGCCATGCACCGTGTCCGTGCCGATCGGGGTGAGTTCGTCCAGGGTCGGCAACGGCTCGACATATTTGTGACCGTTGCGCAACGGGGGCAGCGGATATTCATAGGGCTCGGGTCCCAAGCGCTCACCCTGGACCACCACCTCAGACGCCTCATGGGTGCCGAGATCAGCCTGGATATGGAGGCGCGCTTCCTCAAGCGCCGCCTGCACCTTCGCCAGGTCCGGAAAATTCAGGGCATAGAAGTCCTCGTGCCGCCAATCCCGGATTGCCAGAACCCGCTCATACCGTGCGATGGCCTCGCGCCAGCGGCCCAGCTTCGCCAAGCACCGGCCGATTTGAAACACGGAATCCGGATAGAACTCCGCAAACTTCGTCAGCTTGATCCCCGTTTCGAACGCCTCGATGGCCGCCTCATAGCGACCCAGTTCCATGCGGGTGAGGCCAAGGTCGTACCACGCCCGATGGTCTTCGGGGTTCAGCGTCAGCGCCTTTTGGAGGACGGGTTCGGCCTCGCGGTAGCGACCTTGCTCGATCAGCCGCCACGCCTGGCCCCGGGTCAACACTGCCTCCTTCAGATTTCGCGAAGAGTACCACGGGAGCTTGCGGAGGGTCTGCGATTGATCCCACCGCCGGCCCCTGTCATAGCTTTCCCCTCGCAGGAGAGCAAGCAAGTCCTGCGCCGCGGCCCACTCGGGCTCGCCTTGGCGGGTGCGGGTCAACACCCTGTCCACCTCGCGACGACTCCCCGGATAATCCAGGATGTCAAACAGCGCGCGGGCCAACTGCAACCGCAGCGCGGGATGATCCGGCTCAAGCTCAACGGCGCGCCGATAGCTCAGGGCGGCGTCTTCCAGGCGATCCGCTTGGCTGAGCGCTCTGGCCAGCCGGAGATGCGCTAAGGGATTGTCGGGATCCAGCCTCACAATTTCCTGCAGGCTTTCGATGGCCTGGCGCTGCGCCCCCATGCGATCCAGCAGCGCCCACAGGGCCCACTGCACGTCCAGCGCATCCGGCGCGCGGGCCGCGGCTTCACGGTAGGCCGCCACCGCCTCCTCATTGCGCCGGAAGGACATCAGCACATCGCCCCGTACCTTATAGAGTCGGTAATCACCCGGGGCGAGCCGTGCGGCCTCTCGCAGCCGCTCGAGCGCCAGGTACAAGGTGCCCTGGTGAAGAAAGGCTTCGGCCTCCGCAAGGATTGGGCCGATCCCCTCATCCGCTGCCGGATCGAGAGGCCCCCCTAACACACTCGCCAGCAGGACTGGCAGAAGAACGCGGCGTCCACGGACGCGCCGGCGCCCCAGGGTCAGACCAGGCTCAGTGGCCACAACAGTCCTCTCGCTGCACCGGCCCGGTGCCGGCAAGGCATTCCTTGTACGCTGCCCACGCCTTGCCCGCCCACTCCTCCCCCGGGCACCCTTGCATGGTCATCGCGACCTCGAGAAACTCGATGAACTCCTCTCGTGTGATCCCTTTGTCGCAGGCCATCTGCACATAGGCCCGGATACAGGGTTCGCAGCGGATGGCCACCGAGATCGCCATGGCCGTAAGCAGCTTGTATTTCGCGGCTACCGTCGCATCGCGATAGGCCTCCTGCCGCATGCGCAGTAAGCCTCCGGTGACTTTCGGACTGAGTCGGCGAAGCTCTTCAAACTCCGTGACCCGTCCGGTCGGGACCGCCGTATGATCTGGCATTCCTCTCCCTCCTCTCCTGTTATCGTTGTCCCTGAGCCTGGGGGGCCGCTTCCACGACGGCGCGGGGCCCGGCTGGCTGCTGCTCCACCACGATCTTCCCGACCATTTGGTGCCCTGGCAAATCGCAGCGATACTCAAACGTGCCGACCGCGGTCGGCACAAACTGAATCTCTTCCCGCCCGCCCGACGGAATGAGCACCCGTTCCAACCCTTTCTCCCCAAACTGCGTCGCGCCGTTGCCGTCCACATGAAGCGGCACCCCCTCCAGCAAGCGCTTCGGCACAACCGCGTGCAGCTCGGCATCCTGGTTGTGGAAGACCAGCTCCACCCGTCGCCCCACCGGCACCGTGACCGGAGAAGGCCGGAATTCCCTCGCCTTGATGGTAATGAGCAGGCGAACCACCTGGCCGGGCAGTTCAGGCTCTCCTGCCTGAACCTGCCCCCAGCCAGCGTGCAGCCCCGCCGCCAGCATGGACAGCGCGACAAACGCGCTCCCGAGAGACCGGCCCCCACACACGACGGCCCTCCGCACCTGTGCATTGGTCCGCAGAACGATTACTTGAAGCGGTCCCAGACCCAGCTCCATGGCCCCTCCTGCTCGGCAGACCGGGCCATCAGCGTTCCGTTCGGCACCACGCTGGCCCGATAGGAAGACAGGATCGTGCCGGCGCTCGCGACCGCCTGGATCAATTGCTCGTGGCTGACGCGACCGGGGGCGACTTCGACGACAGCCCCACCGCGCGCGTAGCTCACGTCGGCGCGCTTGACGCCCGGCACCGCGAGCAGCGCCCGCCGAATCCCCTTTTCGCAGCTCGCGCAAGTCCAGCCGTCAATCTTGAGCGTGATGATCTCGTCAGCCGGGCCAGCCAGCGGGGCATCCTGTGACGGAGCGGCGTCCACCACGGCTTGCCCCCAGAACATCACTCCGGCGACGATCCACAGAACTCCAAGCAAGGCCCTTCTCATTCGGATGCACCTCCTTCCAGCTCGACAAGGCTTTGATTGCTCAGGAGCCCGTCACCCATTCCAACCAATATGGCGCCAGGATCAAGACGACCGCCAGGATAGCCATCAGCCAAAGCACCGTCCGATTCACACGAGATGCCGCACAGGGAACGCACACAGCCTCAGGAACACACACGGCTCTCGGCTTCCGATAGGCCAGATACAAGCTGACGCCCAGCAAGACCGCGGTCAGCCCCATGAACAGCGGGCGATAGGGCACCAGCGCCTTGAGGAACCCAGCCGTGCTCGCGAGGAACCCCGTCGCTCCCACGCCCACGCCGAGGGCGGCAAACACCACCGACCCGATGCAGCACACCGACGCCAGAAAGGCGGTGACGAGACTCCCGATCGAGCTGGCGGCGATCGCCGTGTTTCCCCTTCCAGGCGGAGAGACTGCTGTGATGTTGGACGACGATAGGTCAGGTTGCCGTTTGAGCAGATCCACAAAAATCTCTCTGCTCAGATAGAGGGCCTCCCCTAAGCTCAGCACGTACCCCGACTCGTGCGGCCGCGCTTGCCACCAGGCTGTGGCGTGTGCCGACGAACAGAAGAAATCGATCGTTGGGCAGACCGACGTGCAGGCGCGGCCCGAGTATGCGGTTTCCATCCACACCACCGTCTCGATCGGGGTGTGACTCGCGATTCTCCCGTCTCGCACGTCGATCGCGATGGGCATCCCGCAGGTGCCGCATGCGGACCGGAGCGAAAGATCGCGGTTCAGCAGAAAGGTGATGCCCAGCGCATCGACGGCACAGGGAGCATAGACCGGCTTCGCCGCAGCCCAGTCGCAGAATTGCACGCGATGCTTGGTCGGGACCGTGGAAAAGGGATAGGCGAGCCGGATCTCACCGGACCCCGGGTCCAGATCAAGCAGGTCCAGCGCATGCAATCGCTCAAGCGTCGCCCGCACGCGATCCGGCTCGTCAAGACCCAGCGCAGCCGCCATCTCCTGGCAAGTGGGCGCACGGCCCAGCAACGGGTACTGCGTGAGCACATACCGCCGGACCGCTTCCTCTCGCGGTTCAAGCCCGGCCTGTCTGCGCCTCCATCCCAGCATGGATTCAACTAGGCCGAGCAGCCGTCTGGCTGTCTCGGTCGCAAGCGGCTCGATCGGCGCGACTCGACCCAGGGTCTCTACAGGTGGGCGCACATTCGCCCCCCTCTCCCCTCTCTTACGGATGCACGAAGGCTGCATCCCTCCCGCTGCGCTCACTCGCTGCCCGCTTCTCCGCCCGGATGACCTCCCCCAAGCAGCACCGCCCTGACGGATTCTCCACCTCGCATCGGCAGTTCCCTGCTTTGACCGCGGCCCGAATGCGGGCGGACGCCGTAGATCGCCCCCTCCGTTCAATCTCCTCGCGGATCATACGCTCTGTCACCTTCAAGCAATAACAGACCGGGACCGGATCCTGTTTCTCCTTTAGCCCGACCCGCACCCGAATCTGATCCTTGCTGAACTGGGTCCCATCCCCACCGTAGTACACCACAGGACAGTCCTGGGTCTCGCAAAATAGGTACTGGTCCCCGGTCACCGCGCCTCGCGCCTCGGGCTTGAGGAGCGCTTGAATTGTGATCCTGTCAACCGGGCGGCCTTCTTGGCCGCATTGATGACACAGGGGGAGAGCTCCCCGTCCCTTGCTCGTGCCGCTCGCAGGCATCTGGCAACAGTCAGTCATTCGTCTCTCCGTGCATTTCCTTCATCGCTTCGGACTATCGCTTTCATGAGCGGCGCAACATGCGGCTCCCGTTGCCTGTCGGTTTCGCGCCACTGCATAAACGGTGATCGCCAAAAACACGGCGAGAGCCGGAAGGAGGACAGCGTCCAGGTACCCTGTGACGGCTCCTAGTCCGATGACGCCCAAGAGAACGGCCAGAGCGGGCGTGAAGCAGCACAGCGCGACAATCCCTGAGCCGACCAGCCCTGTCCATAGCAACGCCTTCGTCGTTTTGGCTTTCATCGTCTCCCTCCCACGAAGGCTGACCAGCCCAGGCCCTTCTCGACCGATCGGTCGTGGTCGGCGCGTGCCGACAGCCGTCCAGCGGCCCAGATCTTCCTATGCCGACGGGACGGCAATAACCTTACACCTTTGATCTAGGTATAGAGTCAAGCAGTTTCGTGGGACACGGAAAGCTGCCCGGGGCTGTTGGCCAGAAAAGTCTGAACGGTCTTGGTCTCTGCTAAGGTCGGTCGGTGGGGGAGTGGATGGCTGAGTCGGTCCGGGCAGAGGACGCGCCAGCGGCGCACAGCCCGGCTGAGCGGAGCTGCGCCACAGGGATCGGTTGGTGCCGCGACCAATCCAGCCGCGTCCCGTTCACCACGATGGCCGGAACGCGGTTGACGCCGTACCGGCTTGCCTTGGCCAACCAGTCGGCCCGGTTCTAGCCGGTGCGCAGGTCATAGAGTGCGAGGCGCACGCGGTGGTCGAGCGCGGCGCGGATCTGGTCAACAGCCTCTTGGCAGATGGGACAGCCTCGGTGAAGACTTCAACAGCCGGTCGGTTGAACGGCACGGGAGCCCCTCCTTTCCTGTTCCAGGCTCTTGAGGATCGGGCAGCGGGCGGTCGGCAGGCCGGCCTCGCAGGTGCGCGCGAGGTCGCGAAGCGCCCGGGCGAGCGCCTGCAGATCGCGAATCTTGGTCTCCACCTCGGCCAGCTTGGCCAGCGCCTTCCGCTGCACGTCCCCGCAACGCGCCTTGGAGCTCACCTGGAGGTTGAGCAACTCGGTGATCTCCCGGAGGGTGAAGCCCATGCGCTGCCCGTTCTTGATGAAGCGGAGCCGCCGGACTTCCTCGTCTCCGTAGAGGCGGTAGCCGGACGGCTTGCGGGTCGCGGGCGCCAGCAACCGCCGCCGTTCGTAATACCGGACGGTCTGGATGTTCACGCCGACCGCCTTGGCAAGTTGCCCGATCGTGAGCGCCGCAGCCATGTCCCCACCCCCCGCGCGCCGTGCAAGATGCTACAACTTACACTATCGTACTGGGTCAAAGTCTGGAACTGATTGTGCCGCAAACTCACTCGCAGGCATACCCTAAAAATGAAGGAGGGGCAGCCCCCACCCAGAAATTGACAGAGGCGGAGGTCTGGGGGTATGGTGCTGAGCCACGAGGTCGGTTCGATGGAGCGGATGCCCCCTGTGCTTGCGTGGACCCTGGTCCTGCTTTTCCTAGGCCTGAGCTTCAACGCTTACGCCTGCCTCGTTCCTCTGTTCACCGCCTCGGCCGGCCCGATGGAAGCAGGCTGCCCCGCGCCTGAAGAGCAGCCTACCCGGCAATTTTGCGACGCCTTCACGACTCTTGGCGTTCAGGGCGCTTCGGAGTCCCCTCTGCAGAAGGACGCCCCATTCACCGTTCCGTATGGACTGACCGCGTCCCTGCCGGCTGCTCCCCTCCCCGCCTTGGACAGCACCCCGTGCGACCGACCGCTCGCCTGCCACGCCCGCGATTGCCTCCTAAAGACCACCGTGCTTCGCCTCTGATCCTCTCGCCCCCGCGTTTTCGTCATCCATTCTCAGGGTCCTCGCTCCCGCTCGTCTCCTGAGCATCGGCCGCTGCCCGTCTCTTGGCCGATTCAGGGGCGACAAGCCAGACAGACCGGCAGCCCGGGGACCGACTCTCTTTAAGGAGGCGATTGTCATGAGACGGCACAGAAGACTCTCCCACCTTACCGTGGTGGCGGCGATGTTGGCGCTCTCAAGCGGTCCGCCACAACATGCCTGCGGGGCCGAGCCGTCCCCGCAGGAGACGTTAGCCCTGTCCGAGCTGATCCAGGAGGCCTTAGCGAAGAATCCCGAGATCCAGGCCTTGAGACAACAGTGGGAGGCAGCGACGCATCGGGTGGTCCAAGCCAGTTCGCTAGATGCCCCCACGGTGCAGGTGCAGCTCTGGAACGTCCCCCAGAGTTTTAACGTGACCCAGACGCAGAACAGCATCTTCGGTGTCTCGCAGACCTTTCCATTCCCCGGCAAGCTGGCCCTCAGAGGAGAGGTGGCCAGCCGGTCAGCAGACATGACCGAGCAGGCGCTTCGGGCCAAGGAGCGAGACCTGATCGCTAGGGTCAAGCAGGCTTACTACGACCTGTTCCTGGCCCATAAGGCGATCGAGATCCACCATGAGCAGGTGGCGCTGCTGCAACAGTTCGTGGAGAGCGCGATCGCCCGGTTCCGGACCGGAAAAGGCAGCCAGGTGGACGTGCTCAAAGCCCAGGTCGAGCTGTCCACGCTCTATCAGCAGCTCCCCGGGCTGGAGCAGCGCCGGGACACTGCCCAGGCCAAGGTGAACACGCTGCTTGATCGAGACCCTCGGGTTCCCTTGGCGTCCCCGCAGGCGCCGCGGGACCAGCGGTTCGACCGGGACCTTGAAGAGCTCTTCCAGATCGCGGTCGAGGCCAGACCCGAGCTCAAGGCCGGCAAGCTAGCCATCCAGCGGAACGAACGCGCCCGCGCGCTCGCGCAACGCCAGTACTACCCGGACCTGCAACTGGCTTTCCAGCGCTTCCAGAACTTCAATGCGCCCGACGGGTTCGGCGCCGTGGCGTCCATCACGGTACCGCTCGCGTTCTGGACCAAGCCGAAATACGACGCGGCCGTCCGGGAGGCGACGGCGGCCGTCGCCGCCGCCCGGGCAGAGCTCCATATCCTGGAAAACCTGACGCGGTTCCAGATTCGGGACCTCCTCGCCAAGGTCCGTGCCAGTTGGGAGATGGCGGTGCTGTATCGAACGACCCTGCTGCCCCAGGCCGAGCAGAGCGTGGAGGCGGCCCGGGCCGGCTATCGGACCGGCAAGACGTCCCTTCTGGAGCTGATCGAGGCCGACCGGGGCTTCCGGGAGGCCCGGCTCGCCTACTACCGGACGCTTGTGGACCGGGAAGCCAGCCTGGCCGAGTTGGAGCAGGTGGTGGGCGCAGACTTGTAAGGAGGAAGGGGCCGATGGAGACGCGTGCAATCGTTCGAGGGCGAGCCTTGCGGCTCGCGATCGGAGCCGGGGTCGTCCTGCTGGCGCTCGGCCTCTGGCTCCTGGCAGACCGAGAGGGACCGCACCGCGCGGCGCCGACCCAACCGACGGCCGGGACAGCCGTCCCGGCAGGTCCGGAAAGGCTCGGGCCCCAGGCGAGCCCGTCGGCTCCCGCCCAAGCCAGTGGTCCGGGGCAGGCCTTCGCTATGCTGTCGCCCTGGCAACAGCAGTTGATCGGGGTGAAGACCATGGTGGTGGAGCGACGTCCACTGGAGACCCTCGTGCGAGCGGTCGGCAGAGTGGACTACGACGAGCAGCGCGTGGCCCACGTCAACCTGCGGCTCTCTGGTTGGGTCGAGGACCTGTTCGTGGACTACACCGGACAGGTAGTCCACGAGGGGCACCCCCTGTTGACCTTGTACAGCCCGGATCTCGTGGCGACCCAGGAGGAGTTCCTACTGGCCCTGGGGGCACAGGCCAAGGTGAAAGACAGTCCGATTCCGGAAGTGCGGCAGCAGGCTGATGAGTTGGTGGAAGCCGCCCGGGACCGGCTGCGGCTGTGGACTCTCACCGACGCCCAGATCAACGACCTGGCCCAGCGCGGCAAGCCGCTCACGTACGTCCCGATTTATTCGCCGATCCGGGGACACGTGGTCGCCAAGAACGTGTTCAAGGGCATGTTCGTCCGGCCGGAGATGACCCTCTACACGATCGCGGACCTCGCCACGGTCTGGGTCAACGCCGAGATCTACGAGCACGAGGCGTCGTTCGTGAAAACGGGACAGCCGGCGACGGTGACGTTCGCCGCTTACCCGGGGGAAACGTTCCACGGCCACGTGTCGTACATCTACCCCTACCTGAACCGGGAGACCAGGACCGTCAAGGTCCGGCTGGAATTCTCCAATCCCGACCTGCGACTCAAGCCGGACATGTACGGGGATGTGGTCATCCCGGTGAACCGGGGGAGCAAAGTGGCGATTCCAGAGCAGGCCGTGCTCGATTCCGGCACGCGGACCCTTGTCTTTGTCGCACGGGGAGAAGGGATGTTCGAGCCGCGTACGGTTACGCTCGGCCCAAAGGTCGGCGCCTACTACGAAGTCCGGGAGGGGATCGTGGAGGGCGAGCGAGTGGTCACCTCGGGCAATTTCCTGATTGACTCGGAGAGCAAGCTGATGGCCGCCACGAACCTGATGGGTGCCCTGGGCATGGGCGGGATCCGGATGGAGCAGGCCCAGATGGGCAAGATGGAGATGGGTGGCATGCGCATGGGCGGCGGGACAGCGCCGCCTTCCGAGAGCGAGTCGCGATGATCTCGCGCGTGATTGACTGGAGCGCCCGGAATGCCTTCCTGGTGGTCCTGGCGACACTCTTGTTGACGGGCTGGGGATTCTGGGCGGTCGTACATATTCCGCTGGATGCGATCCCCGATCTCTCGGATGTCCAGGTCATTGTCTTCACCGAATGGCCGGGGCGCAGCCCGGACCTGGTCGAGGATCAGATCACCTATCCCATTGTGACCTCTATGCTGGGCGCGCCGCGGATCAAGTCCGTCCGCGGGCAGTCCTTCCTGGGCCTCTCGTTTGTCTACATCATCTTCGAGGACGGCACCGATCTGTACTGGGCCAGGAGCCGGGTGGTGGAGTACCTGCAGGGAATCACCGGCAAGCTGCCCGACGGCGTCTCGCCCACCTTGGGTCCCGATGCGACCGGGGTCGGCTGGGTCTTCCAGTACGCATTGGTGGACCCATCCGGCCAGCACGACCTCGCCGAGCTGCGAAGCTTTCAAGATTGGCACTTGCGTTACTGGCTCCAGAGCGTCCCAGGAGTCGCCGAGGTGGCTTCGATCGGCGGCATCGTCAAGCAATACCAGGTGCAGGTGGACCCGACCAAGCTCCTGGGTTATCACATCCCGCTGAAGACCGTGATCGAGGCCATCCGGCGCAGCAACAACGACGTCGGGGGGCGGGTGATTGAGGCCAGCGAGCGGGAATACATGGTGCGGGGGAGGGGCTATATCCGGTCACTGGACGATATCCGACACGTTCCGTTGGGGACCGACCGGCAGGGCACCCCGATCATGGTCCAGAATGTGGCCCAGGTCACGGTCGGGCCGGACATGCGTCGTGGCCTCGCCGAGCTGGACGGTCAAGGGGAGACGGTCGGCGGTATCGTGGTCATGCGCTATGGCGAGAATGCGCTCGCGGTGATCGACCGCGTAAAGGACAAACTCCAGGAGATCGCACCGTCTCTGCCGAAAGGAATTCAGATCGTCCCGGTGTACGACCGCTCCGAACTGATCCTCCGCGCCATCGCCACGCTGAAAGAGAAGCTGATTGAAATCAGCCTCGTAGTGAGTGTCATCAGCCTGGTGTTTCTGTTTCATTTTCGCTCCGCTCTGGTCGCCATCCTGACGCTGCCAATCGCGATCCTGCTCTCGTTTCTCGCGATGTACTACCTGGGCATCACCTCGAACATCATGTCGCTGGCCGGCATCGCCATCGCCATCGGAGCCATGGTCGACGCGGTCATCGTGATGGTCGAGAACGCCCATAAGCGCTTGGAACAATGGGAGAGCGCCGGACGCCCCGGTTCCCGCACCGACGTGATTATCCGGGCGGCCCAGGAGGTGGGCAAGCCGCTCTTCTTTTCACTGCTCATCATCACGGTCTCATTTCTACCGGTCCTGACGTTGGAAGCCCAAGAAGGGCGGCTGTTCCGGCCCTTGGCCTTGACCAAAACCGCCGCGATGTTCTTTGCCGCGCTGGTCTCGATCACCCTGGCGCCGCTCCTCATGGTCTGGCTGATTAGAGGACGGATCGCGCCGGAGGAGCGAAACCCGATCAACCGAGCCTTGATCGGGCTCTACCGGCCGCTGGTGTCCGGGGCCCTGCGGGCGCGCTGGCTGGTCGTCGCTCTGGCCATCCTGGCGGTGGCGGCTTCGGTTCCTCTGTACGGGACGCTCGGATCCGAGTTCATGCCGCCGCTGAACGAAGGCACGATCCTGTACATGCCGACGGCCTTGCCTGGCATCTCGATCACCGAGGCCGGCCGGCTGCTGCAGCGGCAAGACCAGTTGCTCAAGCAATTTCCTGAAGTGGAGCATGTCTTCGGCAAAATCGGCCGCGCGAGGACGCCGACCGATCCGGCCCATTTGAGCATGGCGGAGACTGTGGTGACGCTCAAACCGGACGAGCAGTGGCGGCCAGGGATGACCTGGGACTCGCTGATTGCGGAGATGGACCGGGTCGTGAGATTCCCCGGAATGCCGAACATCTGGTGGATGCCCATTCAGACCAGAACGGAGATGCTGGCGACCGGGATCCGCAGCAATCTGGGCATCAAGATCCTCGGCCCGGACCTGGCGGAGATCGAGCGGATCGGTCTGGCGATCGAAGGGCTTCTGCAAGGCGTTCCAGGCACTCGCAGCGCCTACGCGGAACGCATCACCGGTGGCTATTACCTCGACGTTCACGTCAACCGGGAGGAGGCCGCCCGGTATGGGTTGACCGTGGAGGATGTCGAAGACACCATCGAAACGGCCATCGGCGGGAAGACCATCACCCAGACGGTCGAGGGTCGGGAACGGTACCCCATCAACGTTCGCTACCTGCGCGAGTTGCGGGACAATCCGGAGGCGCTGCGACGGGTGCTGGTCGCGACGCCGACCGGGGCCCAGATCCCGATCGCCCAGCTCGCTCGAATCACCATGACGAGCGGCCCCCCGGCGATTCGGGATGAGAACGGCTCGCTGGCCGGGATCGTGTTCGTGGACGTCGCGGGGCGCGATCTGGGCGGGTATGTCGCGGAGGTGCAACGCCTGGTCCACGAGCGAGTGCCCCTGCCTCCCGGCTACTCGCTCGCCTGGGGCGGGCAATTCCACTATCTGGAACGGGCGCAGGCCCGGCTCACGATTGTGGTGCCGGTGACGCTCGTCCTGATTTTCGTGCTGCTCTATGTGAATTTCCGATCGGTGGTCCGGAGCCTGATCGTGCTGCTGTCCGTGCCGTTCGCCGTCGTGGGCGCGGTCGTGTTCCTCCACCTCCTCCAGTATCATCTGAGCGTGGCGGTGTGGGTCGGCATCATCGCCCTAGCCGGCGTCGCGGCCGAAACGGGCGTCATCATGATCCTCTTTCTGGACGAGGCCTATGAGCGCTGGCAGCAGGAGGGGCGTTTGCGCTCGCCGGCTGATCTTCGAGAGGCGATCATCGAGGGAGCGGTCCAGCGAGTCAGGCCGAAGATGATGACCGCCTCGGCGATCCTGATCGGGCTCCTGCCGATCATGTGGAGCCATGGGACCGGCGCCGACGTGATGAAGCGCATCGCGGCGCCGATGATCGGCGGGGTGGTCACCTCCACGCTCCTCACCCTCCTGGTCATCCCGACCCTCTATTTCATCTGGAGGCGCAGATATGGGGGACCCTCGGCGCCGGGGTGGTCACGTTGAACCTCTGGATTTACTGGCAGGTCGGGCGGCCGCAAGTCCGATGAGGCGGCGGTAGCGCGAGGAGCCCGAACCGTGTTAGCATAATCGTCGAGCTTTCACCCATAGTCTGGAACTGATCGCCCTTCCCGCGGCCCAGCGCGCGACCCGCGAGCTCTTCCAGCCTATCGTTCCTGTTTACCCTTCACCCGGAGGTCCATCACAATGACGTCGTTTCAGGTCACAGAGAGGCTCACGGCCGCCTTCGTCCTCTCCGTGTCGCTCGGCGCCGCCGGGGCGCAAGCTGAGCCCCTGAAAGGAGACAAGATGACGGTCTCATCAGGGAAAGAAATCTCCATCGAGTACACACTGCGGCTGGAGGACAAGTCCGTTCTCGACACCAATGTCGGCAAGGAACCTCTCACCTATACCCAGGGGGCGCACCAGATCATCCCGGGGCTTGAGAAGGCGCTGGAGGGCATGAAGAAGGGCGAGAGCAAACACGTGACCGTCGCGCCGAAGGACGGGTACGGCGAGCACGACCCGAAAGCCTTCCAGGAGGTGAGCAAGGAGATGATCCCGCCCGACGCCCTGAAGGTGGGGACCAAGCTGACCGGTCGGCGCCCCGACGGCCGGACCGTCGTGGTCGAGGTCAAAGAAGTTAAGGACAAGACGGTCGTGCTGGACTTCAACCATCCGCTGGCCGGGAAGACCCTCTATTTCGACGTGAAGATCCTCGACATCAAGGACGGACAGCCCAAGGACGCGCCGGCGCCGGGCCCGAAGAAATAACCGAGGCCGCCCGTTGCAGGATCCCCCACCGGTCCTGCAACGGGAGCGTTCCGGCCGGCCCCGGCAGCCTACGACGGACGCAGCCAGCCTCTTTCCCGAGCCCCTCCGATTGACAGAACCTCTCTCCGAGCGTAGGGTAGCACCCTATGAGCGCGACTCGACACGCGCCGTTCCGCATCCTGTCCTGGACCATGAGCCTGGCCTACCTGTCGCTCGCGGTCTGGATGCATCTCTGGGCGCTGGAAGCCGGCCTGCCCCAGCCCGGCGAATCCGCTTCCCCTCATCATCAGGTCTGCACCTGGATCGGCACCAGCGGCGAAGCGGGCCTCGCCGACGGCCTGTTACACCCGGTCCCTCGACCGGGCGTCTCGCGCTGTCAGCCGGCGCCACTTCTGCTCCCGGTCCTGTCCGTTTCCCCTTCTTCGATCCTGGCCCGCGCCCCTCCCCGGTCCTTCTAACCCCGCATCAGTTGACGCTCCCTGGATATTGCTGCTGAGGACGCAACTGTCTCCGCATGAGGGGTCTCCTCGGCCCGCGCCCGGTCTTGCCGTGCGCCTGCTTGAGGTGTGTGTGACCTTTCCGGCGACGCATCTGCCTTCTGAGAGGGAGGGCTTGACTATGGCGCCCACTGTCCTGAAACGCTCGTCATTGTTCATTGCGGTCCTGCTGGGGTTCGCTGCACTCATCTTCCTGGGAAGCATCTTGTGGTTCGATGTGCGCTACGACGACGCGCCAGAGCAAACCGTCGTCCTGACCGCCTTCAGTAACGCGGAGTACCCGGAGGACCCCGAAGACCGGAGCCTTGCCTTCGGGAACTATCCGCACCGGTCGTTGCGAATCCAGTGGCTCGGCGAGACCCGGTTTCGGTTTCTGATCGAGCCGGGATCGGACCATGCCACGACGATCGAGCTTCCCGAGGTGGACCTAGCCCACTTCGTAGCCGCCGTGCCGCCGTGGGTCCAGACCGATCCAGACCTGACCCGGGTCGGGCTCATTGATCGCGAATGGAACCGCCAGCAGGTGCGCTTCCCGCGGGAGTCGCCCTTCGTGCGGGTCCGCGAGGGGGGTGACGGCTTCGAGCAGCACCAGCTGAGCCGCGTGGACCTCGCCCGGAACTGCCTGAACGCAGGACTCTGGGAAGTCCTGCTCTTCACCGTCGAGGACGGACAGGAGCGCGTGTACGAGCATCTCTGGTTCACGTTTCCACTGGGACTCTACAAGGCGCTGTTCGAGCAGGTGACCGGCCTGTCCTACTGGGACTACTGGTGGTCGCTCGAGCATTGGGTGGACCCCACCGGGACGCCGATCCGGCTAGACCGGTTGCGGACGGTCGAGCGGGAATGGACCGTTGAGGCCGACCCACGCTGGGAGGAAGCCCCGCTCTGGCGGGGCGAGCAACGGGCGAAACGGCGGAATATTCTGACCCCGCCGGTCTACGCCTATCGGGACTGGTACAGCCAGCCGGTCCAGTTCGCGAGTTTCATCCCGCCCGGCCGCTATTCAGTCGCGCACCCCCGCGACACCCAACTCGCATACCTGGCCGACTTCATGGGCGCCACGCTCCGGCAGGTTCGGACGCCGGCCGGGCCCGACCCGCTGTTCGAGCTGGAGCTGGCGTTCCGGCACAGCCGGACAGCGGAACCGACCCGGCTGATTGTCGGCGGTCTCGATCTTCGCTCGCTCCCCGTCGTGTCCCCGGAAGAGGCATGGCGCGGGTGGCAGGCTCCCCTGGGGATCGGCAATCCCGGCTTTTTCGAATCCTACGAGGAGGTGTTGGCCAAGCCACCGCTCCGGCGTCCGTTTTACGGGGTTCATTTGGATGCGCAGGACCGCTGGATCGACCACCACGCGGTGGGCGTGGACGGCCCTCTCCTCCATCGGGATGCCCACGATCCGTCCAAGGTCCACTTGTACCTGCTGTCCTACGAGCGCCACGCGCTGTTGAACCACTTTATCCTGACTTGTCCGGCCGAGGTCTATCTGTAAGGCGGCTCACAGACCTTTTACCAGAGAGACCGTAGGATAGCGACATGCCACTGGTCGAAGTCTTTGTCCATGCCGGGTGCAAGTCCGAACGCACAGCTTTGGCCTTGGCGGACGAGATTCGTCGGGAATTTCCTTCCTGGCAGGTCCTCATCCGTGACTGCGAGGAGGACCGGGCACGGGTGTTGGGGATTCTGATCGCCCCGTCCTTCGTCTTAAACGGCGAGCTCATCGCCGTGGGCATACCTCGCAAGGAGTGGTTGATCCGTGCCCTGTGTGAGGCCAGGACGGCGCAGAACCCTATGGTAAGGAAGCTGCCGTGAAGCCACTTCGGCCTTCATTCGTGATGGGGCTCACAGGAACCTCTCTGCTGGCCCTGGCCTGGTGGAGCTTGGCCGTGCCACCTTCAGACCAATTCGATCTCTCACGGCACAGTGTCCCCCTGGACCAGATTGTGTCCGGCGGGCCCGGGAAGGACGGGATCCCGGCAATCCTCAAGCCTCTCTTCGTGCGGGCCCCACAAGCGACCTTTCTCGCTGACGAGGACCGTGTCCTCGGACTTACCCGAGGTCTCGAAGCGAAAGCCTATCCGGTCAAGATCCTCAACTGGCACGAGATCGTCAACGACACAAGCGGCGACCAGCCGGTCGTGATCACCTACTGCCCGCTCTGCGGGACCGGCATCGGGTTCGAGGCGGTCATTCAAGGCCAACCGCACACCTTCGGCGTCTCCGGGCTTCTGTACCAGAGCGATCTCCTGATGTACGACCACCAGACCGAAAGCCTCTGGTCCCAGATCGCGATGGTGGCGGTGGCGGGGCCCATGACGGGCACGAAGCTCACCCCGTTGTTCTTGGAGCATACAACCTGGGGGGAATGGCAGCGGAGCCATCCGGACACGTTGGTTCTCTCTACGAAGACCGGGCATCTCCGGGACTACGACCGGGATCCCTATCTCGGCTATGCCCAGCGCCCCGACTTGATGTTCGCCGTCACCCACACGGACCGACGGTATCACCCCAAAGCATGGGTGCTCGGCGTCGAGGTGAACGGCCTCTTCAAAGCCTACCCGTTCACCGAGTTGAAGAAGGCAAACAGCCCCCTGCAGGACCGGGTCAACGGACGCCCGATTCGGATCCATTTCAACCCGCGCGCCCTGAGCGTCTCGGTCACCGACTCGGACGGTCGGCCGTTGCCGTCAGTGATGGCGTTCTGGTTTGCCTGGACGGCGTTCCATCCGGACACGCTCGTGTTCACCGCTGCCAAGTGACGCCGTACGAGAGGGCCGATGCCCAGGTGGGTGAGAAAAATCCGGCAGCGGTTTGAGGAAGGTCGGCGCTGCACAATGGCGGCCAACCAGATCCAACTGCTGACCGACTACAGCGAGCGGCTGCTCCGCCAAACCGACTCGGCTCAGTGTGCTCCGGAGACCGCGACCCATGAATTGCTGCGAACGCTCTTGAAGGCTCCCGGACAGTGGTCACGAGGGCCTTCACACGCGTTTGTGGGACACGAAGAGGGGGAGTGGATCTCAGGCTTTCTCTACCGAGCAAGCATGGGCGACCTGATCAGGGATGAGGAGCTGCTTCAGATCAGCAGTCGCTCCCACTACGCGGTCACCAGGGGGAGGGAGCACGCAGTGTACGCCAACGCGCCTTCCGATCCCAACGGCCTCGACCGATTCCAGCAGCAGTTTCACCCGTCTGTCCGAGCCCAGATCGGGTGTATCCGCAACTATGCCACCTACCGCTTTGGGCCCCTCGCGCTGATCCTGTTCAATTATCCAGGGAGAGCGGATGCCTATGATGCCCAAGTGCTCAAGGTCCTGACTTCCTACGCTTCCACCCTTCAAACCATCATGGTCCAGCGGGATGAGATTGATCACGCATTCCGCTACACCGTCACGGCGCTGGCTAGGGCCAGCGAAGTAAATGACGAGGATACCGGCAACCACATTTTGCGGGTGGGGCGGTATGCGGAATGCTTAGCGGCGGTGCTGGGCCAACCGGAGACTTTCGTCCAGACCATCGGCTATTCGGCCCAGTTGCACGACGTCGGAAAGATCCACCTGGACCGGCACGTCCTGCAGAAGACGGGCCCCCTGACGAAGGAGGAACTGGCCCAGATGAGAGAGCATCCAATCGCCGGCGCCCTCATTATCGGTGAGGCTCCGCGGCTCGCCATGGCTCGGGAGATCGCGCTCAGCCATCATGAGCGCTGGGATGGCTCAGGATATCCACTCCGGCTCGAAGGGGAGCAGATCCCGCTGTCCGGACGGATCACCGCCCTGGCCGATGTGTATGATGCCCTGCGCAACCCTCGGTGCTACAAACCTGCCTTCTCACACCGGCACGCGATGCAGATCATCCTGGAGGGGGATGGCCGGGTCCAGCCGTGTCATTTTGACCCGCGTGTCCTGGAAGCGTTCCGGACCACAGCCGAGAAGTTTGAAGCGATCTACGAGAGCCTCCTGGATGAACCAGATCGGAAGACTTCCGGCTGGAGATTGCGACATAAGGCCGCACTTCAAAGCACTCTTGGCCCGCCTCCGACACCGGAGCCCAATCAAAGCAATTCCCCAACCAAAGGGAGGCGGGAGCTAAAGCGCCGCTCCTCATCGCCTGACTCGCGGCGTTGAACCTACAGAGACGTTAAGCGGATCATCGCCACCTGTAAGCTACCTTACGGCACGCACACACAAACTCTGTGACAATGACGTTGACTGCTGTCCCGAGTGATCGCGACTAGGCTACCAGAGCTCTCAAAGGTGGAATCACTCCGACGGACTGGTGCTGAAGCGATTGTTGGCAGTCCCGGTGTCCTAGGAGCGCCCACGAAGGAATGGTGAGCGGCCACTGGAAGGTACCGGGAGGAGGACCTCAACTAGGGTAGGGCTTGGCTGGGCGCCTTGGTGCCGGGCGATGCTGGTTGTGTTTCGCCCATCACGGCGCTGGATCTCCAGCGCCGCCGCTACTGGGGCCCAGTGGCCAGTTGGCAGACCGAAGCCATCTTTCGACTCGTGAAGACAGTGTGTCCGGCACCTGCCCTGGAGATTTCGATTTGACGCGGCCAATGGAAAGCCTCTCCAGGAACTGCTTGATAGTCCTCATGAGCGATGCGCTCACCCTGCACCAGAAAAATGCGCTATCGTAGAGGGGGCCGTGGCCCGGCCAACGTCGGGTCACCTTGGTACCCGCGAGTCCGAGAGCGATAGTCTGACGTGGGAGCGTTCGGTACCCCGCACTGTTGCCAGGAGCACGCGAAACAGAGTCGTCCACGAGAAGGCTCCTTCGGGCCCCGGCCCCCTCAGCGGAAGGAGGTCGCCATGGAGGCCTTGATTGAGCGTTGCGCCGGATTGGATGTCCACAAGAAGACCGTGGCCGTGTGTGCGCGACTGCCAGGGCCCGCCGGGGGCCGCCTGCAGCACATCCGCACGTTTGGCACGATGACCGCGGACCTGTTGGCTCTGCAGGAGTGGCTGCAGACGCACCAGGTCACGCCTGTGGCCATGGAGAGCACAGGCGTCTACTGGAAGCCGGTCTCTGACGTGCTCGAAGAGGCGTTCACCTGCCTGCTGGTCAATGCCTCGCACATGCAGAACGTCCCGGGACGGAAGACGGATGTCCAGGACTGTGTCTGGATCGCGCAATGGCTGGAGTGCGGGCTCTTGCGGGGGAGCTTCGTGCCGCCGGCGCCGATCCGGGCCTTGCGCGACCTGGTCCGCTACCGCAAAGTCCTCACCCAGGAGCGCACCCGCGAAGCGCAGCGGTTGCACAAGGTGCTGGAAGATACGGGCGTGAAGCTGGCCTCGGTCGCCACGGACATTCTCGGCGTGTCCGGCCGCGCAATGCTGGGGGCCTTGGTGCAGGGCACCACCGATCCCGACGTGCTGGCCGAACTGGCCCGAGGCCGCCTGCGCGCCAAGTTGCCGGCATTGCGGCAGGCCCTGGTCGGACGCTTCCGGCGGCACCATACGTTGCTGGTCAGTGAACGGTTGGCGCATCTGGACTCCTTGGAGGAGGCCATCGAGCGACTCAGCGAGGCGATCGCCGAACCGCTGCGCCCTTTCGCCCCGAGGCTGACGCCCCTGGATGCGATCCCGGGCGTGAACCAGCGGACGATTGAAGGGATCGTGGCGGAAATCGGCTTGGACCTGAGCCCCTTTCCGTCGGATCGCCATGTGGTCAGTTGGGCCGGCCTCTGTCCGGGGCATCATGAGAGTGCGGGCAAGCACCAACGCGGCACGCCCCGCAAGGGCAATCGCTGGCTGCGCGCCACCTTGACGGAGGCCGCGCTGGCGGCCATTCGCGTCAAAGACAGTCGGCTCGCCGCCCGCTATCGGCGCATCATGCGCCATCGGGGGCATAAGAAGGCCGTGGTCGCTGTGGCCCACACCATCCTCGTGATTGTCTCTCACATGCTGAAGCCCCAGATCCCGTACCAAGAACTCGGCGCCACTTACCTCGACCAGCGCGAGCGAGACCAGGCCATCCGCCGAGCCGTCAAGCGCCTGGAACGATTGGGCCATCGTGTGATCCTTGAGCCAGTCGCATAACAGAGAGACAGTGGGGGCATTTTCGAAACAGTTGACCAGATTGACATGCTCTTGGCCCACATCTGTCCGGGCTGCCTCGGGGTCTTCGATGGACCCGGGGTCTGTGATACCCGCGGACTGGCCTTGACGGACAACGTCATCAAAGTGTCGCACCTGCACAACGAGGAACCTGAGCAACGTGGGCGAACGCTTCCTCACCAATGGAGCAGTGAGGGGCGACATGACACCAGAACAAGCAGCCGCCGACCGAATTGTTGAAGCGGTGCGTCGTTCTCCAGGTTGCCTGCTTGAGGAATTGGTGATGGCATGCCCGGACCTCACCTGGAACCAGGTGCTCCTGGCTGTAGATCACCTAAGTCGGGCTGGACATCTGCGGTTGACGTTGGAAGGTGCGGGGAAATATTCCCTTCGACTTCCCGGCCAATGAATGTGCGCCCATTCCTCCGAGCCTGCGAAACAGCCGGCGCAATCCTGCATTAGGCTGCCGCCCCTACGTGGCGGAGTGGTCGGTCACCATGTGGCTGACCAAGAAGAGAGACGCGACGATGGCTCCGGCGTGTCCGTTGTAATGTTGCCCCTTATGATGACGAGCCGAATCCTCGTGAACGCGGCTATGGGGGCAAAACGGGTCACCAAGGGACACCTGCTCAAGGCGGGCACCCTCCTCTTCCTGGTCTTCGGAACCTACTTTCTCGTGCAATGGCTTGAGGTTGAGGAATTCCTGAATACGGAACAGCTCGTCGCTCATCTCCAGGCCGCCGGTCCACTGGCACCGGTGATGTTCATCCTGCTGATGGCCCTGGCGGTCGTGATCAGTCCGATCCCAAGCCTTCCCCTCGATCTTGCCGCCGGGGCTGCCTTCGGGGTAGCGGCGGGGACTGCCTATGCGGTGATTGGCGCAGAGATCGGAGCCATCATCAGCTTTCTCATCGGGAGAGCCCTGGGACGGGAGGCCATTCGGCGGCTCTTTCGGACCGAGATCAGGTTTTGCGAGCGCTGCTCGGATCGGCACCTGACGATGTTCGTCTTCCTCGCACGGCTGGTACCAATCTTCTCGTTCGATCTCATCAGCTACGGGGCTGGCTTAACCAATATGTCTCTTCGGGCCTTCGCAGTGGCGACCTTGCTTGGGATGCTTGCTCCAACCTTCGCATTGACCTATGCGGGGCACAGCGTGATCTCTGGCGAGTGGCTGTTGATCCTTCTCGGTCTGATCACGGTCATGTTGTTTCTTCTGATCCCCAGACTTGTCGTTCAGTATCCGTCCGCTTGGTGGGTCCGTCTTCTTCGAGGAGACATGCCTGTCGCCGCGACTGCGCCAGTCACACAGACAAGCCCGAACCCCGCCACTGACGAACCCCAGCCGCCATGCACCTCCTGTGGCATACCTCTGGATTAAACACGCGATGCCTCCACCACTTCAGAGTGGTTCTGGCTCGTTCGGTTTCGAACCTAACGGAGGGATGAACAATGGCCTACGACTGCTCCATGCCCAACGCGTCGTTGATGGACACATTTTGTGCACACCCGAATTCGCGAGACCGCTGCATGAGTTCGCCCAGCGGCGCAGGCGCGGGCCGTCTCCGCTCACCGAACAGGAACGGGAGCTGATCGCGGCCTATGTGTCTGCTTTCAACAGCTGCGGCTCCTGCCAGGCCTCTCACACCGAGGTCTGCGGGCATTACGGGACGCCCAGCCTTCTGGCGGATCAGCTCCTCGTCGATGTGGATACCGCTCCGATCACCCCACGGCTCAAGCCGGTGTTCCGGTATGTGCGAACGCTGATTGTGACGCCGGCGCACGTGACCCTGGCGGACGGGGAGGCTTTGTATGAAGCGGGCGGGGACGAAACCGCGGTTACGCATGCGGCCCTGATCTGCACGTACTTCTGCTTCATGAACCGCTGGGTGGAGGGATTGGGCATCGAGGCCGATCCAGCCGCGGTGAAAAGAGCCGGTGCGATACTGTACCGAAAGGGCTATGCAGTGGTCACCGAGGTGCTCGATCAGATACCAGCAAACAGTCCCCAGCCCATAGCGGTAAGGCTGCTTATCGCATGAGTTCGGACAGCCCGGTCTCGTTGCGAATGGTGATCGTGCGACCGTCCATCCGGATGAGTCCTTGGTCCCGGAAGTGTCCCAGGGTCGTGCTGACCGTTTCACGGCTACAGCCGATCAGGTTGGCCATCTCCTGATGGGTCAGCCTGGCTCGGAGTCGCATCCCTCCAGCTTCCGGGACGCCCTCGCTCCTGCTCAGCTCCAACAACAGATGAGCGAGCCGGGCCGGCACGTCTCGAAAGACCAAATCCGCCACGCGGCTCTGGATCTTGCGTAGTCGCAATCCGATCAGCTTCGTGAGCTTCACGGTCACATTGGGATGCATGGCCAGATACCGCTCGAAGTCCTCACGCCGAATGACGCAAATCAACGTGTCGTCAACTGCCTCAGCCACAGTCTCCCGCGGCACATCCTGCAGCACCTCAAGCTCGCCGAAAATCTCACCGGGTTCAAGAAGTTCGAACGTGACTTCCTTGCCGCTGGGCGCGGTGCTCGCAATCTTCACGAGTCCCTGCTTCAGGAGGTAGACGTTGCTGCTGGGGTCGCCGGGCAGATAGAGCGGCTGCCGCTTCTTGACCTCCTGCATGCGGGTAATGCGCTCCATTTCCTGCATTTCCTCTGGAGTCAGGCCATCGAAGAGACGAATGTGCTTGAGATACCAGAGCTTGTTGGATGAGGTGGAACGCGGGGTCATGGCCGCCCTCATGGATCGATACGGAGGCCATTGTACTCGGTCCCAACAGGCCGCGCAAACCATGACAGCCTGCCACAGAACGTGTCGGGACGAGTCCTCAGGACCAGCCATTCTCCGTCGCAGCCTGGCAGGAAGACCACATCCAACGTGAGCTGGCTCACAGACCCGGCGGCGGAGCGTCTTGGCGCGCTGAAGGAGGCTCCACCCCAGGGCCTGACGCTGGTAGAGCACCAGGAGGTTGAAGGCCAGGACCTTCAGCTCCAGGGCGGCGGCGTTCGGGAGCAACTGGCCCGTCGAGACCCGGTCGCTCCCGAAGTCCTACTTGAGCTCGTGGATCGCCTGCTCCACGTCGGCGCGCTTGCCGTAGAAGCGGGCGATGTCCTCCGGGGCCCAGTCCAGATCTGTCCCGGAGGCGGCGTCGTTGTAGCCGAGGGCATCCCAGAAGTGTCCCGGCGGGGTCTCGGAGTCCCGCCGCCGCGTGAGGAGGACGCGCCGCGAGCGGCTCCAGCCTTGGCGCTGGAACTCGATGGTGGCCACCTCGAGGAGCGTCTCGTCCCCGGTCTCGATTCGGCGCCCGCGGCCCTCCGGCGCGTGCGTCCAGATCCGGCTGGCCAGATCCGGCGTGACCCGGAGCTTGACCACGTAATGCCAGCCCCGCCCGCTCACAACGGACGTAGAGCGCCTCGTGGTCGAAGCCGCGATCCGCACGAAGGAGGATCGTGCGCCGGGGCTTCCAGGCAGCCAGGCCACGCTCTGGCAGAGAACGCGCTCGGCCCCGGTCGCCGGGCCGCAGGCGGCTGTTCACGACGAACCCGCTCTTCCGCTCGCGGCAGAGGAGCGGATGATACGAAGGGCGCCCCCGCTTGTGGGGGTCGGCCCCAGGCGAGCGCCCTCTTGCTCCCCATACAGGGTCTCCACGGGGGAGTCGCAGTCCAGCACGTACCAGCGCTGCCGTGCCAGCGTCCGGCGAAGGAGCTGCTCGCCGACCCACCGCAGGCGCCCCAGCTACTCTGGGGTATCGATCCGCGCCAGCTCCCGGCAGAGGAGCGTGAAGTCCGGCAGCCGCTTGTGCCCCCGCTTCACCAAGAGCAGGGGCTCCTGCTCCAGCTCCTCGAAGTGCCAGATCCGCTCCAGGCCGAGCAGGTACCCGTCCAGGATGTGGCGCAGGCTCTCGGGCAGCGAGTACGTCGCCCACGGCGCCTTGTCCCGGCCGAAGGCCCCCGCGAAGGCCCGGTCGATCCCCTGGGCTCGGACGAAGTCGCTCAGCAGGTTGCCCCCCGTAGCGGGTCGCCCGCCGAAGGGTGAAGGTCTCCCGAATGGTTCTGTCGGCGAGCGCGGTCGATGCGTGCGAAGATGGACTCCCTTTCCAAGCGGCTCCTTTCGCTGGTGGAAGTCGGACATGTCCACTTCCCTGTTACCACGAGAGGAGCCGTTTTTATGCGGGAAATCACGCGCTCACCCGCTCAACACGCGTGCGCAATGCCTTCGGCCCCCTGCGAAATCGAGGATGAAATGGGGTTCTTCGAAGACGTCCAGGTCGAGACCGAGCCGGCGCCCGGCGGCGTCGCCGTGACCTTCGTCATCCGCGAGAAGCTTTTCATCACCGAGATCGTGTTCGACGGCAACGAAGAGCTCAGCGACGACAAGCTGAAGGAAAAGATCACCATCCGCAGCCAGTCGTTCCTGGATCAGCAGCAGGCGAAGGAGAGCGCCGAGAAGATCCGGCTGCAATATCAGGAAGACGGGTACTACAACGCCCAGGTGATCCCGATCATCCAAGCCTTGGACCAGGACCGGAAGCGGCTGACCTTCTATATCTCGGTGCACTGTAAACGGCGTGCCGAATTCGCTGTCCCAATGAGGTTGGCACGGCGGCCCCGGCGCAACCTCAAGAACGTTCACCCGTCTTCACCCCCGACGCGCGCGGCTCGCCTTCGCCGGGCCAGATGACGCAGGAGGGCATCGGCCGAAAGGAGTCCCGGTCCATGCAGGATGAAATAGAGGAAGAGAATCCCCCAATAGAACGTTTCTTGTAGCGCGGCCTCCGAAAGCTGTCCATAGGAGATCGTTGCGACGATGTTCAGCCCCAATAGCGAGAGGGCCGCCCATCGTCCCACCAGACCGATCGCCAGGAGAAACGACCCGCCCAATTCGATGGCGGTCGCCAGATATGCAGCGACTTCGGTGGGCAGATAGGGCACATCGTAGACCATGGTGAAGAGCATCACGGTCGACATCCAACTGGAGAGTTTGACCATGCCCCCCTTCCAGAAGATGTGAGCCAGGTACAACCGGACGGTGAGGTCATAAATCGGGATCAGCCCTTCCAACACTCGAACAAGGCGACCGTAGGCGGAGAAGGCAAGGGACACGCTGCGCTTTAGATGTCCCAGGCCGGAGGTCATGGGCTCTCCACCACCGAGAAATCCCTGATCACGCGCAGATTCAGAGCCTCTGCAAAAAACCCGGCCAAATCGAACTTCGGTTGACACGCGATTGCCATCCGCACAATCGCGGTCAGGCTCTGTCCGCTCGCCATGGCCTCAAGCAAGATGAAGTCGAGTATGGCGAGAGGCGTCACCCGGACGTGGCCGTCTCGCCTCGTCACGACGACGCCGGTGGCTTCCTCTTCAAGCGGGAGGTTGGCGGCGCTTTCCGGCACGTCAGGCTGCAGAGCGAGCCAGATTCGATGTACCGGAAACCGAAAGCGGAGGAGTCGCACGGCTGCATGCAGTCGGACGATCACATGCGACGGATCCTGTGACGCCATCGCCAGGAGCTGCGCCGCGGAAAGCAGCGGGGCATCAGCGGCCTGATGTACCTCATGGCAGGCCCATTCCAGGCGCGCCAACTCCACCAACTGAGGGGTGGCCTGCAATTCTTTGAGAAATGTTGGAAAATGGAGCCCATAGGGAAACAGATCTCCGCTGGTCGAAGGGTGAACCTTGAAATAGCCCCGCGCTAAGATTCCAAAATATCGTTCGCCTACAAGCCGACACAGCACCGGGTAGGTGACCTTCAGGACCTGTGTGTAGTTGTCACGAATCAGGCGGCGATAGAGCGCTATGCTCCGCAGGGCCGACCTGCCCGGCGCGATGCCCCCTGTGACAGCATGATACGCTCCACGGACGACCGCGTCGTAAAAGGCTTGCTGGACCTCAGGAAGCCGCGGCATGGTAACCATTGAGAAGAGTGTCCGCCTGTTTCGCCTGGTCCACCAGGACAGAAAGAGGCGGCAGATTGGTATCCCACTCAACCAGGGTCGGACGCGGGCCGATGCGCTCGATCGTCCACTGGTACAGCTTCCAGACCTCTGGATGCACCACTTGACCATGGGTGTCTATCAGCCATATACCGAAGCGATCGAAGCCTGCCAGGTGAATCTCCCATACGGCGTCGCCGGGAAACGCGCTCAGGCAATCGAGTGGATCCAGGCGGAAGTTGATCGCGTTGACGTAGACGTTGTTGAGATCGAGCAAAATCCCGCAGCCGGTTCTCCGGGCTACCTCGGCCATGAACGCTCCCTCCGGAATAGTGGAGTCCCTCCATGTGAGATAGCGCGTGACATTCTCGATGACCAGGGGCCGCCGCAATGCCTCCTGAACCACTTGGATCCGTGCACAGATGTGATCCAGGCTTTCGGGGGTGTAGGGAAGCGGCAGAAGTTCGTTCAGGAACCGACCGCCTATGGAGCTCCAGGAGAGGTGCTCCGACACAAAGGCCGGTTCGAAGCGGTCGGCCAAGACCTTCAGCTTGAGCAGATGGGCACGGTCGATCGGATCGGCCGAGCCTAACGAAAGTCCGACTCCGTGAAAGCTCAGTGAGTAGCGGGTCCTGATGCGCTCAAGAATGCGAAGCGGCGCTCCCCCATCCCCGAAATAGTTCTCCGGATGGGTTTCCACCCAGACAACCGGCGGGGCAGTCTCCAGGATCGTGCGAAAATGTTGCGAGCGCAGCCCGATCCCGGCGCGAGCCGGGATCGGGCCAGGGACTTGCCCAGGCATCGAGATGGCGTCCTACCTTTTCTTCATTTTCGCCTTCATCTCTTCGAAATCCTGCTTCGTAATCGACAACACCTTAGAGCCTGTTGCTCAAACTCATGATCGAGCCCTCTGGTCACCAGACATTGATTCGCTTCGCTCCCATGTGGGCTTCTCGCTGCCGAGACCGCGAGGGAGCGTGGCCTTTGAGAGAGTCATCCCCTTGTCTTCTTTCCGCTTCCCCGGCCAAGCCGTCGCGGTTCGCTGCCCCTGCGCCGACCGGTCCAGGCCGCCTTCCCACTCCGCCAGAGCTTCAACAAGTTATGCGTGGCGCAGAGCAGCTTCCACTCGCCGTCACAGGCTTGGCGGCCACGGCGCATGAAGCGATCACAGCCACGGGTGCTCTTGATCTGGCCGAATACCGGCTCCACCGTCTGGCCGCGCTGCGTGTACAGACGACGTCCGCGCTGCGTCAGCAGCGTGCGCTCCATGCGGTCGCGGGCCGTCAGCCCCTTCGGACAGCGGCCTCGTGGCGGTGGCTGCTCCCGCAGCGCCTTGCGCTGTTTCCAATCTTGGTTCGGCGCGATCAGCAACTCAGGTCCGGCGGGATCGGCCTCCGTCAGGTTGGCCTCGCTGCAATAGCCGGCATCTGCCAGGGCGGTCTTGATGGCCTGCGGGTGCTCGATGGCCTGCAGATTCTCCTGCGCCTGCGTCAGCATCGGATGCAGTTGCCGGACATCGTTCGCCTCCTGCGTGACGGCGGCCGCCACGATGATCTGCGCCTCCGTCACGACCGCTTGGGCATTGTAGCCTTGCACGTACCCGGCCTGGGTCTTCATGATGCGACTGTCCGGGTCTGTCACGTTCGCCTTGGCCGTGGCATCCGCTGCCGCTTCGGCCGCCTTCGGCTTGCGGCCCCGCTTCTTCTGCCCGGTGGCGGCTTCCTCGGCCTGGCGGGCCTCAAGCTTGGCCTGCTGCTGCGCGGTCGCCTCGGCCGCCGCCTGCGTCAACCGTGCCTGGCACGCCTTCAACCGGGCCAGTCGGCTCCGCCGATCCCGCAACGCCTCCGGCAGTTCGTCGCCCCGCTGCTCCGGTCCGTACAGCCGATCCTCGGCGGCATCGGTGGCCTGAGCCTCGGTCAGCATCCGCGTCACCTCCGCCGCAATCGTCTCGGCGGTCCGATTCGCTGCCAGCGCCGCGTCGGCCTTGATCTTCGTGCCATCCAGGGCCACCACCCCGACCTTCACCAACCCCGCCGCCGCACACAGCGTCAGCACCTGCGTAAACAGGGCGGCCAACGCGGCCTCATGGGTCTGCCGGAATCGGGCGATCGTGGTGTGATCGGGCCGCTGATTGGCCGCGAGCACCCGAAAGGCCACATCCCGCTCGCACAGCCGTTCGATCCGGCGGCTGGAGCGCTCCCCCAGGCAGTACGCATACAGCAGCAGCGCCACCATCATGGCCGGCTCGTAGGCCGCTTGGCCCCAGCCATCGGCTCGGTACGTCCGCTCGATCTTCGTCAGATCCATCTGGGCCACCGCATCCAGGATGAACCAGGCCAGATCGCCCTCCGGCAGCCAATCCTGCAACGCCGGCGGCATCAGATACAGTTGCTCGCGCTCACACGGCAGAAAGTTGTAGCCCATCGCATCCTCCCTTCGGTCATGACTCGGGAAGACAGTATACATATAATTGCCTAGGTGTCAAGGGGTTTGTGCAACAGGCTCCTTACCGTTGACGATCTTCGCGCACAGGCCTTTCGGCAGGAACACATAGGAATCCGACTCCCCGTCCTTCTTGGCCATGCCGACACAGGAATGCAGGCTGGTCTTGACCGCGCAGTCGTTCATCCCGGCCCTGGCCACGCCCCCGCAAGCCTCCCAACCCGAGGGCATTTCTGGCATCTTGGGCGGGGCGGCAAAGGCCTGGGTTCCCGCCAAACTCAGTGCGGCCAGCAATGCCGAGTAGACGACGTTCTGCTTCGTTTTGACGTCCATGTGAACCTCCTTTCAGATTGGTTGTGTTCCCAAACGAGACCCTTGCTGTCATCAGTCGCAGGACTCGGGATTCATGGCTCCCACATAAACGTCCTTCCTTTCCTCGGCAAAGGTTGTGTCCTGTCCTCCGCGAAAGAGCGCATTTCAACTATCAAGGCACCTTATCATCCGCATGCCCCGGCCGCAGTAAACCGGCTTACGAGGACATGCGTCACCCTTCCTGTGATCCTGTCTTCCCGAGCAGAACCATCCACTGACCGCCCGTACGACCGTCGGCGTAAGCCTGTGTGCTTGAGCGGATATCCGGAGGCTGCCACCTACGTCTCATACTGATTCATGCCCGCACCCGCCCCTGGCGAAGAACAGTCCTCGGTGAATGTCCCCAATGCTGACGATGCCGACGAGTCTCCCCTTGTCCACTACTGGGATGCGGCGGAGATTCTTCAGCCCCATATATGAAGCGGCCTCGAGTATGGGCGTGGTCGGCAACACCGTCAGGGGATTGTGAGTCATGACTTCCTCGACCTTTTTAGCCAGCACGTCGGGATAGCCTTGTTCCATTTCCAGGAAATCGCGGCTGTGCACGCCGTCGTGAATGTAATCCCCATAATTCGGGTAAAGCGGCATCATCACATCCCGCAAGGTAACGACACCGATGAGTCGATCCCCATCTTCCACCACCGGGATGGCCCCGCAGCGCCGCGTCAGCATCTTGACCACCACGGAGTGCACCGTATCCGTCTTCCTGGCCATCACCACCCGGGTTGACATCACGTCCTGGACTCGCACCTGCGCCTCCTGAGCTCGTGACCCTGAGCATTGTCTTTCTTCATGCCGAGGTAGATGTGGGACGTGGAAGGCGCGCCCGCACTCACCTGGTCGAGCCGGGAGAGTCAGCAGCCCGCCTCCGGTTGTTGAGAATCACTGTGTCCACTATTTCGCCGCACTGGAGGCACCGATAGGTGTCAATGCAGACGCTCCTGCTGAGATCGTCCACGTCGCAGTATTGTTCCTTCGTCATCAGCCCGTGACACCGGTGACACGTCACGACCCGCCTCTCTATGTGGGCAATGCCTCCATCCCGCACGCAATCGTACTGACTCGCTTGACGCGCTTCTGTAAGCCACCCCACAGGACCGAATAGAAAGAACGCTCCATTGTGTAAGCCAGCCCACAGATGGCGCCTTCTGCGCCGACGTATGCTAGGGGTCCGGAGCACCCCTTCCAGGGTAAGTTCCCAAAGCCCGCGCTATCCGCCTCACAAGGGGATGGAGAGCAAAGGCTACAGAAGCTGGGAATTGCTCCAGAGGCCTAGGTAACGGGTAATCACACACAAGGAGGAGCCATGGCCAAGGTCGCGATCGTTGTGCTAGCGGATACGGAGACGCACGAGGGACTCGGGCGTCTGGTGAACGCCCTCGAAGCGGTCAAGGAATTCAAGGAAGCGAAAGACGACGTCAAGCTGATCTTTGACGGCGCCGGAACCAAGTGGGTCGGTGAACTGTCGAAGGCGGATCACAAGGTGAAAGGCCTGTTCGACGCCGTGAGGGATCGCATCGCAGGCGCCTGCCGGTTCTGTGCGGGTGCGTTCGGAGCGACGGAATCCGTCACGGCTTGTGGAGTATCCCTCTTGGGCGAGTACGAAGGCCACCCCAGTTTCAAACGGCTTATCGACCAGAACTACCAGGTTCTCACGTTCTAATCCGCTGGCGGGAGCCAGGCAGGGACGCGGTTGCTCGCCCCCCGAGACCGCGATCTCCTCCATTGTGGAGGATCGGGATCGCTGTACCGCCCCCGGTTTCTTGGACACGCGGTTGAGGGTATTCACGCCGCCTCCTGAGCGGCCAGGAGCTCGCGGCGCACCTGGGCCGGCAAGCGACAGCCATGGCGCTCGACCAGCCACGGCTCGTTGTACGTGACCAGCCAGGCCTGGAGCGTCTGGCGGAGTTCTTCGACCGTGCGGAACGTCTGCACCCACAGGAGCTGTTCCTTGAGCGTCCGGATGAAGCGTTCCGCGACCCCGTTGCCTTCGGGCGCTCGCACGAAGGCTGGGCTGGACGCAATCCCCAGGAACCGGAGTTCGGCCTGAACGTCATCGCTCATGTACTGGCTGCCATGATCATGCCGGACCTGCAACCCCGTCGCGATTCCGGCCGTGACGGCCCCGAATTGCCGCCGATCCCCTTGGCGGATGGGCTCCAGGGCCTCGAAGCGGGTGGCGGTCTTCGCCGCATGGATGCCGACGCCTTCCAGCGTGCAATGGTCCACGCCCACGAACACCGTCACGAGGCCGTCCTCCACGGTCACCGTGCTGGTGACATCGGTGCCCCACCTCTGAGTGGGCCGCTCGGTCGTGATGGTCCCGTCGTGGGCCTGCGGCCCCAAGACCCGCCGGGCTCGACTCGGGGCCAAGAGGCCCGCCTGCCACATCAGCCGGAGGACCCGGAGCTTCGAGGTGCGAATCCCCTGGACGCGGAGGCGCGCCCAGCCCTGGCGGTGCCCTTCGCCCAGAAACGGCGATGCCGCCAGCACGTGGCGGATGTGGGCTGTGAGCGCCTCGTCCGTATACGCCGTCTTCGGCCCCCGCTTGGCCGGCTCATGCGCCTGCGGCGCGGCGCGGTCCTGCTGATGATAAAACGTCGCCCGGCTCATGCCCCACTCCTGGCAGACTCGGACCACCCCAGAGCGGCGCTGCTGGGAAGGCGACGGGGCGTGGCTCATCGCGTCGGCCGCCCGGTGACCAACGGAAGGCCACCTCACAGACGCTGGACGGCCTCCCGCGAGCGTTCGAGGCGCCCCGTCAGATCCCCGACCAGGGCCTTCAACCGGGCCAGCTCCTCGTCCCGCCCATCAGCCGCCCGACTCTTCAGCCCAGCCTGGCTGCTGGCGAGGAACTGGTCCCGCCAGGCGGAGAGTGTGGCTGCCGTAAGCCCCAGTTCGCGGGAGACCAAGTCCAGATCCTCGCCGCACAGCACCCGCAGCACGGCCTCCACCTTCTTGTGCGAGGAGAAGCGGCCTCGCTCCGCTTTCGATTTCGCCATGGACACCTCCCATGAATAGGGCCTCTGTCAACAGGGAATACGAGGCCCTGACGTTAAAAAAGAGGCTCTTCAGGCTTTCGTGTGGGTTGGATAGAGATCCAATCCTCCACAATGGAAGGAGATCGCGGTCTTGAAGTGCTCGACGTTGCGGAAGCCGCGAGCGGGTTTCTTGACCCATTGGATCGTCGCGTTAACGGCTTCCCTCCCCGCGTTGGTGATGCCAGGCTGCCGAGAGGTGAGCACGTTGGGGAGGTGGCGCCGGATCAGGTGGGCCACCGCCGCGATCGGCCGGAGCCGGCTATGGGTCGCGCGCCAGAACCAGCGGGCGAAGCACTGCTGGGCCGCGCCACCGTACGTGTAGTCCCAGAACTGGCGGAAGCGCTCCTTGAGAGTCCAGGCCCGTGCCACCTTGAGGTCCATGCGCGGCCAGAGGCGGAACGTGGCCCGCTGCTCGGCCGTCATGTCCTTGGGGCGCATGAGCCAGCGGGACGTGGTCCCCGTCAGCCGGTCATCGCCTGTCTGCTTCAGGGCCCGCTGCGCCGTGCGGCGGATCCGGTCCACGGCCTCATGGAGATGTTTGGCCACATGGAACTTGTCGAAGACGATTGTGGCCTCTGCCCCATCGAGGTGAGTATGGGTCGACTGGAGGGAGGGCTCCCACCTATCCATGGCGATCGCCTCAATCCCCTCGCGCTGAGCGGGCGTCAGCGTCGCCCAGAACCCGTCCAGACTCTCTTGCTTGCGATCCTCGGCCAGGTAGAGCACGCGGCTGCGCTCCAGGTCGGCGACGATTGTGCGGGAGCGGTGCCGCTTGGCGATGGCTTTCTCATCGACGCCCAGGTGCGGGATGATAGCCTGGGTCCGGCGGCTCAACCCCCGGGCGACCGCCTGGGCCTTGATCCCCCAGGCCTCGTCCCACGTGATGCGCAGCAGCCCGGCGGCCCCCTTCACCGAACACTCCCGGAGCAAGTCAATGGCCCACCGCTCGAACCAAGCCGTGCATTGGCTCCCCGGCTCGGCCCAGGGCACCGCGATCTGCTTGACCCCATGGGTCGGACCGCTCACGCGGGGGAGGTCCGCCTGGATCCACGTCGTGAACTGGCAGGGACTCCAGATGACGCCACCGGCGGCGCTTGCGATCAGAGCCCGGGACGGGCTCCCGACACTCGGGGCAGGGATACGGCTCCGGTCCGGCCTCGACGGTCACCGTCACCTGCTTCCCCTTCACATCCAGCTCCACGTTGACCACGGTCCAGGCAGTCTGCAGCCCCAGCACAGCTTGATAGAGTTCGAAGTCGCGCATCGCTCGGGTCCTCCTTTTGAGGGCCCGAGCATAGCGCAAGCCGAGTCAGTTACCCACACGATTTCCTGAAGAGCCCGAAATAGAATGTGGTCTGTGAGCTAGCTCACAGACTCCGAGGAGTTGACGCCTTATGGTGCAACCTGTTATATGGAAACATTTCCATATGTCTACCGAGCTGAAGGTAGTCTATGACGGATAAGACGATCACCCAGGCCGTCAGTGAACGCTATGCGAGGGCGGCGGCGACCGGGGAGCCGATGTGCTGCCCGACCGGCTACGACTTCGACGAGCTGCGCGCGTTCATCCCGGAGGAGGTACTCAGAATCTCCTACGGCTGTGGCACCCCGGTCGGGCTCGAGACCGTGCGCCCGGGCGAGACCGTGCTGGATATCGGGTCCGGCGGCGGGATTGACTGTTTCGACGCCGCCCGGCGCGTCGGGCCCAGCGGTCGGGTCATCGGGATCGACATGACCGACGAGATGTTGGCGATCGCCCGCCGGCATGCGCCGGCCGTCGCGGCCAACCTCGGGTACGCGGCGCCCAACGTCGAATTTCGCAAGGGCCAGGCGGAGGCTATGCCGGTCGAAGATGCCTGCGTGGACCTGATCATCTCGAACTGCGTGATCAACCTGTCCCCGGACAAGCCCGCAGTCTTCCGCGAGATGTACCGGGTGCTCAAGCCCGGAGGCCGGTTCACGATCTCGGATATCGTGGCGGACCAGCCCGTGCCAAACTATCTGCTGTATGACAGGGACAAGTGGGGCGACTGCCTCTCCGGTGCGCTCCAGGTCGGCGACTACCTCGAGGGGTTGTGCCGGGCTGGCTTCCTGGGCGTCCACCAGGTCAAGGTCATGCCCTGGCAGGTCATTGACGGCATTCATTTCCTCTCACTGACCCTGACCGGGTACAAGCTGCCAGAGACCGTGGCGCCCAACGGGGTCCGCTTCGCCACGCTGCGCGGGCCATTCAGCCGCGTCGTGGATGAGCTGGGCCAGACCTACGAGCGGGGCGTCCCGGTCGCCGTGCACGCGCGCACCGCGGCGGTGCTGAAGACGCCAGCCTTCGCGGGGCTCTTCGAGCTGTCGGAGCGGCCAACGCCGCTCGAGCCGGCCGATCCCCGCTGGCTGGCGATCCTGCCCGAACCGGCACCCTGCGTCTGGCGGGGGCACTTTGCATTGCTGACCGGGCCCTTCACCGAGGCCGACGACGACGATCAGCATCGCTTCCGGCGCGGGCGGCCGTTGGAGATCTGCTCGAAGACCCTGGCGGTGCTAGAGGCAACGCCCTACCGCCCACACTTCGCGATCATCAACCGGACCGGGCAGGCGGTGTCGGGCGCCGCCGGGTCCTGTGGACCCGGCCCAGCCTGCTGCTGAGCGGAGGCGCTGGTGCGACAGCCGTCCCTTACCACGCCCCAGTGCGCGGCGGTGTTGCGGGCGCTGGGCGACGAGACGCGCCTGCGGATCCTCGAATCCCTGCTCCTACAGGACAAGTGCGTGAGCGACCTGGTGCGGGAGATGCGGCGGGGACAGCCGCACGTGTCGCATCACCTCCGGATCCTCAGAGAAGCCGGGCTGATCGAGGGCCTGCGCGCGGGGCGGCGGGTCTGCTACCGCGTGGCGCCGAGGCTCCGCCGGGTCTTCAGGGACCGCGACGAGCGGGGTCTGGATTTCGGCTGCTGCCAGATCCGGTTCCCGGAGGACCGGCTGGCCGATCGAGTCGGCCGGCGCGCCCCTAGGCAGGCGCGGACGAGAAGGCGCACGGAGGGGCAATGGGACTGACCCTACTGGCACGCCGAAGCCCGCTCGCACCCGCGGCTGAACAGCGCCGGCTGCTGGCCGCCGCCGCCTGCCCGTCGTTCGAGTCTCGCCTCCATCCGCTCGGCCTCGAGCCGCTCCGCGCGACCGGCATCACAGTGTTCCAGATCAATGTTGGCAAACTCTGCAATCAGACCTGCCGGCACTGCCACGTGGACGCGGGTCCCGACCGCGTGGAGAGCATGACCCGCGAGACAGCCGAGCTGTGCCTGCGCGCGCTGGCGCGGACGGACATCCCGACCGTGGACATCACCGGCGGCGCGCCCGAGCTGAACCCCAACTTCCGGTGGCTCGTTGCGGAGGCGCGGGCCCTGGGCCGGCACGTCATAGACCGGTGCAACCTCAGCGTCCTGCTGCTACCGTCCCAGGCCGACCTCGGGGAGTTCCTCGCCGCCCACCGCGTCGAAGTCATCGCGTCGCTTCCGTACTTCCGCCCGTCCCAGACCGATGCGCAGCGGGGCGAGGGCGTCTTCGAGAAGTCCATCCGGGCGCTTCAGCTCTTGAACCGGCTGGGCTACGGCGTCGAGGGCAGCGGGTTGATCCTGAACCTGGTGCACAACCCGGTCGGCGCCTTCCTCCCGCCCAAGCAGGAGGCGATCGAGGCCCAGTTCCGGCGCGAGCTGCAACGGGCCTACGGCATCGTCTTCACCCGGCTCTACACGATCACGAACATGCCGATCAGCCGATTTCTCGAGTTTCTCGTCCAGAGCGGGAATTACGAGGGCTACATGGAGCGGCTCGCCAACGCGTTCAACCCCGCTGCGGCCGCGGGCGTCATGTGCCGCTACACGCTCTCGGTCGGCTGGGACGGGACGCTCTACGACTGCGACTTCAACCAGATGCTCGACCTTCCAGTGCGCGAGGACGCACCGCGCCACATCCGGGACTTCGATCCCGCCCGCCTCCACACCCGCCAGATCGTGACCGGCAACCACTGCTACGGCTGCACGGCCGGCGCCGGCTCCTCCTGCGGCGGGGCGGTGGTCTCGCGCTAGCCGTTGCTCGCCATGGACCTCCCCCATTTCGCGTTTCTCCTCGTCCTGGCCTTGGCCTTCGCCAACGGCACGAACGACGTGGCCAAGGCCATCGCGACCCTGGTGGGCAGCGGGGTGACCACCTACCGGACAGCAATCCTCTGGGGAACGGTCTGGACCATGGTCGGAGCAGGGCTCTCCGGACTGATCGCCACGGCGATGGTGAAGACGTTCAGCAGCGGGGTGCTCGCCCCCGCCATCACGGCCCCACCCGAGCTGGCCATGGCGGTCCTGGCCGGGGCCATGGCCTGGGTCCTCCTCGCCTCCCGGACCGGGCTTCCCGTCTCCACGACCCACGCGCTGACCGGCGCCATCGTGGGCGCCGGGTGGGTCGCTGTGGGGCGTGACGGCCTGCTCTGGTCGGCCATCCTCGGCAAGATCGCGCTGCCGCTCTTCCTGAGCCCGGTGCTGGCCTTCTCCCTTTCGGGCCTGCTACACCCGGGCATCCGGGCGCTAGCCAGCCGCTGGGAGGGAGCCTGCCTGTGTCTGCTGCCGAGCGCGCGAGCGTTGGTGACCATAGACACCCAAGGCACAACTCGCACCCTGTTGCAAGCCACGGCTTTTGGCCAGCCGGTCGCCGCGATCCCGTCCCATTGCGACCGGGCCGGCCTCAAGGGCCTGACCATGGGACTGGATACCATCCACTGGATCTCCAGCGGGCTCGCCGCGTTAGCCCGCGGCGCCAACGACGCCCCCAAGATCGCGGCCATGCTCCTGCTGGGCGGCACGCTGGCATCTTGGCCCGGTGCTACCCTCCAGACGCTCGGCCTTGCCGGCGTGGCCCTCTCCATGGGACTCGGCAGCTACCTTGGGGGAGCGCGCGTGACGGAGGTCCTGGCTGAGAAAGTCGTCAGGATGGACCACACGGAGGGCCTGTCAGCGAACCTGACCACGTCATCCCTGGTGCTGGTCTCGGCCACGATGGGCTTGCCCGTCTCCACCACCCATGTCAGCGGCTCGGCGATCATCGGTATCGGCCTGCTGAAAGGCCCGGCCGCCGTGCGGTGGGACACCGTGCGCGACATGGTGCTGGCTTGGATCGTGACCCTGCCCGCTTCCGGCCTCCTCGCCGGCCTCGCCTATCTGGCCTTCACAAGGCTCTCGTGAAGCGACGCGCGGGGGCCGTTTCGCGGCGCCTGCCGCGCTGGCGCCGCGCCGGATGTGCGTCAGTCTTCCTGCTGGCCACTGCCATGGCCTGGTCGCCGGCGAGCGGGCTCCTCGCCTTCGACTGGGTCCCATCGGAGGAGGAGATCCTCAAGTATCGGAAGAGTTGGAATCCCTTCTCGCACGGGCCAATCCTCAACACCGGCGTGGACATCCAGCCCAAGGGACAGTTCCTGGTTCAGCCCTTCGCCTTCATGGAGTTCGGACACCAACAGTTTCCGAACAGGCTGACCACCAGCGCGAACGATTCACCCTTTCACCTGCAAGCGATCGCGCCGACGCTGATCTTCGCATACGGCCTCACGGACCATCTGGAGTTCAACGCCGCGCCGTCCGTGGTCTGGTTCCAGTCCAGCCGAGCCAATGCGACGGGGAGCCGCGACATCCAAACCGAAACCGGCATCGGCGACACGACCCTTTATCTCAAATACCGGCCGGTCGTGCAGGACCCGGACTCCTGGCGCCCTTCGATCACCCTTTACAACGGCCTCACCCTCCCCAGCAGCCAGTGGTTCGGCACCAAGAGCATTCCTGGCGGGTTCTCCCCACTGGGCCGGCTGCCGGGCACGAAGTTCGGCGGGTTGTCGTTCACGGAGGGCGTCCTGTTCCGGAAGAACCTGCAGCCGCTCCGGCTCAACGGCGGCCTGTACTATTCCTATACCGCGCCCGGCAGCACAGGCGGGATGAATACCTACAACGGCGACATCGTGAATACGCGCTTCATCGTGGAATACCTGGTGGACGACCGGCGGGGGTTCGGGGTCAACCTGGAATTCGTCACGTTGCACGGGCTGCCCTTCCGCCTGGATGGGCACGCCCTGAACCTCGCCCCGACCAGCTTCAGCCTCCTCGGCGTGGAGCCTGCGATCCAATACAAGTTCTTCCACGACGACAACGGCGCGCTCGTGGGCGCCGCCGGCGTCCTGTTTTCCATCGCCGGGCAGAACAACATCAACGCGATCTACCCGAACGTCTCGCTGTACTACTACTGGTCGAAGAAGGGCGCGCCTGTGATGCGCTAACTCGGCCGACCCTCACTGCGCCAGTCGAAATCCGCTGGCGCATCGGCCGGTTGAACCGGCTGCCGGGAGTAGGCAGGCTCCTGCGTCGCGACCGGATCGAGGACCGGATCGCCATCCCGCGCCGGCTGCTGGTCGGAAGCCTTGCCCGAACCCCTGTCCCGATGAGTGACAAGCCTCGGCATAGGACATCTCTCCCTCCGTGTCCTCAACCGCTCCTTATCTTCAGTGACTTTGACCAGCCTGACGATTCGTTCCTAGTCGTCTATCTCGAAGCTCACCCGATCGCCTTTCTTCAGGCCCGCCAGCAAGTCCGCGCGGGCCACCGGCAGCGTCCACACGTCGCCGGTGACGGCGCGCACGGTGAGCGGGCGCCAGTCTGATCCACCTTAGATGAACGTTGGCGACTGGTTGTGCTGCCTCTCCCGGCTTTTAGGGCGTTTGTGCATCGTGCATGCCCGTCCCGGGCCGCCCCCAAAAGGTGTAGAGCCAGGAAGCTCCAGGCACGGAACCCGTTGTCAGGGTCGGCGAGAACGGCCGTGCCGCCTCGGTGACGCGGCACAAGAGCGATTTTGAAGGCACCATCCGTACGCTCGCCTCCAGGCGGCGGGGTGGCGCACGAACTCGTGGCTCCCCTGTCGGTGATCGACGGGAAGGCGCAGCGTCTCTTGCGGGCATTCGACGACCTGGGACAAGCTTCCGGGCACGCCCCCGCAGCCTTCATCGTACAGCAACTCCTGGGGATCGGCCGGCGCACCCTCTATTGCCGGTTGGGGGAGAGCGAGACTGCAGAGGAATAACTGGCCCGTGCGGCGATCTTGTAATTTCGGCCGGATCAGGCTAGGCTGAGACTTACGCGTCCCTGAGACTCCGGAGGGTGCGTGGTGTCGTCCCCCCGCGAGCTGGATCAGCTCCTCGCCGCTTACGTCGCCGACTTCGTCGCTCGCAACGCGGCCGCCCGCCTCCTCAAGGAGCGCCTGGACGACGTCGGCGTCGGGTTCCTGCCCGTGGCCGATCACCTGACCTTCCGCACCAACGACATTGACTGCCGGGCCGAGGAGTTCCTGCGGCTCGGCTACGCCTTCGCCGAAACGCTCGAGTACGACGACTGGTTCGCCAAAGTCTATCGCAAGCCGGGCTACCCGGCCCTGTTCATCGACCAGGCCTATCCCGGCGAACGCGGCCGGACGAGCATCATTCCGGCCTGGGTGGCCCGCTTCGGCGACCGGACGCTCCACCACGTCGCCGTGCGGGTCGAGGACATCGAGCGGGCCATAGCCCAGCTCGGCCGCGCGGGCGTCCGGTTCGCGGGGCAGATCGTGGGCGCCCGCGGGGGCCCCCTGCGCCAGATCTTCACCGCGCCCGAAGAGGTGGACGGGGCCCCCTTCTCCGTGCTCGAGCTGACGGAGCGGCGCGAAGGCTACCTGGGCTTCTCGCCGCCTCAGGCGGACGGCCTGATGAAGTCCACGGTGAAGTCGTCCGGGACCTAAGCGCTCCTTGGGTTGTTCCGCGTCTCCAACTCTGCTAAGGTGGGGGCCTATGGTCTGGGCTCCCAAAGATCCCTGGAGCCGGCCCAGCGATCCCCTGGAGGACCTGCTGAGCCGCGCCAAGGGCCAGCTCCGCCAGTGGCTCCCCGGCCGGGGGCTCCGGAGCCTGATCCTGATCCTGGCCGCGGTCATCCTCGTGTGGCAGGGCACGTTCATCGTCGCTCCAGACGAGGAGGGCGTGGTCAAGCGGTTCGGGGACGTGACGCGCATCGTCGGCCCCGGCCCCCACCTCAAGATCCCCTTCATCGAGACCGTACTCCAACCCAAGGTCGCCAAGCTGCATCGGATCGAGGTGGGCTTTCGCACCGACCGGCAGGGCCGCCAGCAGATGCTCCCACGCGAGGCGCAGATGCTCACTGGGGACGAGAACATTGTCGCCGTCCAGTTCATCGTCCAGTACAAGATCAAGACCGCGCGCGAGTACCTTTTCAACGTGGCCGAGATCGAGGAGACCATCGAGAAGGCCGCCGAGGCCGCCATCCGCGAGGTGGTCGGGCGGAGCAAGATCGATGAAGTGCTCACCACGGGCAAGGCGCAGATCCAGGACGACACGCACCAGCTCCTCCAGGGCATCCTGGACCAGTACGCGGCCGGGGTGCAGGTCGCGGCGGTGCAGCTCCAGGACGTGAACCCGCCCGAGGCGGTCGCCGCCGCCTTCAAGGACGTCGCCAGCGCCAAGGAAGACCGGGAAAAGATGATCAACCAGGCGCAGAGCTACCGGAACGACATCATTCCCAAGGCCAAGGGCGAGGCGGCCGAGTTGGTCAATCAGGCCAAGGGGTACGCCCAGGCCCGAGTCACCCGGGCGGAGGGCGAGGCGAACCGGTTCCTCAAGGCGCTCAAGGAATACAACCAGGCAAAGGACGTCATCAGCAAGCGCATCTATATCGAGACCATGGAAGAGATCTTCCCGCACGTCGAGAAGATCATCATTGACGGCAAGGCTGCGGACCGGATGCTGCCGTACCTGCCGCTCGAGCGGCTCAAGAAGGGCGCGGCGCCCCAGGCCGCGGATGAGAAGAGGCCCGCTCCATGAGGACGCAGAACCTGCTCGTCGGCCTCATCGCGGCGGTCATGCTCCTGTTCGTGCTCGGGGCCTCGCCCTTCTTCATCGTGGACATCACCGAGACGGCGATCGTCGTCCAGCTCGGCCTGCCCGTTCGGAACCTCACCGAGCCGGGGCTCTACCTCAAGATCCCCTTCATCCAGCAGGTCACGTACTTCGACAAGCGGCTCCTGGACTACGACTCCGACGCGCAGGAGGTGATCACCCAGGACAAGAAGACGATCCTCATTGACAACTATGCCAAGTGGCGCATCACGGACCCCCTGAAGGTCTACCAGGCCTTCCAGACCCAGCGCGGCGCCCTCCAGCGACTCCACGACATCATCTATTCGGAGCTGCGGGTCGAGCTGGGACGGCATGACCTGTCCGAGATCGTATCGAAGACCCGGGCGCAGATCATGCAGGTCGTGACCCAGCGCGCGAAGGAGAAGGCTGCGGCCTACGGGCTCGAGGTGCAGGACGTGCGGATCAAGCGGGCGGACCTGCCCGAGCAGAACGAGAAGGCTGTGTTCGCCCGCATGCAGGCGGAGCGGGAGCGGCAGGCCAAGCAGTACCGCGCCGAGGGCGCCGAGGAGGCGCAGAAAATCCGTTCGGAGGCCGACAAGGACCGGGAGATCATCCTCGCCGAGGCGTACAAGGCCGCGCAGGAGCTGCGCGGGGAGGGGGACGCGAAGGCCTTCCGCATCTATGCCTCCGCGTACAAGCAGGACCCGAAGTTCTTCGAGTTCACCCGCTCGATGGAAGCTTACAAGAAGGCCTTCAACGGCAGCGCGACCGTGGTCATGAGCCCGGATTCCGAGTTCTTCAAGTACCTCAAACAGCGCTGACTATGCTCGGGCGTGGTCCGGAGTCTGTGGACTGCCCCCTGACCACCGACCACCTCCTGGCCGCCCCCCATTCACGACAGTCCGACGATCTCCCCTGTCTCCGGGTCCAGATCAAGCCGCTCGCCAGCCGGGCGCTTGGGAAGCCCCGGCATCAATTGAATCCCGGAGCAGACCGCTGTGAGGAAGCCCGCGCCAGCCAGAATCCGTAGCTCGCGGATCGGCAGGGTGAAGCCCGACGGCCGCCCCTTCAGCGCCGGATCGTGGGACAGTGAAAGCGGAGTCTTGGCCATGCAGACGGGAAGCTGCCCGAAGCCCAGCCGCTCCGCCTCCGCGATCTGGGCGTTCGCCTGCTCCTCGTAGGCCACACCAGCCGCGCCGTAGAGGCGCATCGCGATCGTCTCGATCTTCTTCTTAATGGGGTCCGTCTCGGCGTAGAGCGGAGCATAGGCCGACGGGCGCGCGCAGGCCGCGATCACCGCGCGGGCGAGTTCCTCCGCGCCCTTGCCGCCCTCGGCCCAATGTCGCGAGACGGCAGCAGTGGCACCGGCGGCCACGGCTCGTGCTGCGACATAGTCCAGCTCCTCCGGCGGATCGTCCTGAAAGGCGTTGATCGCCACGACCGCCGGGACGCCGAACGCGCGCACGTTAGCGAGGTGCTGCTCCAGGTTGGCGCAGCCCCGGACCAAGGCCTCCCGGTTCGGCCCGGTGAGGCCCGCGGGCAAAGGCTGCCCGACCCGAACCGTGCCGCCGCCGCCGTGCAGCTTGAGCGCGCGCAGCGTGGCCACGACGACTGCAGCCGCCGGCCGGAACCCCGAGACCCGGCACTTGATGTGGAAGAACTTCTCCGCGCCCAACTCGCTTCCGAACCCCGCCTCGGTGACGACGTAGTCGGCCACGCGCAGCGCGATGGCGTCCGCCAGAATCGAACAGTTGCCGTGGGCGATGTTCCCGAACGGCCCGGTGTGAACGAAGGCAGGCGTCCCCTCCAGCGTCTGGACGAGGTTCGGGAGCAGCGCGTCCTTGAGGAGCACGGCCATCGCGCCGGCGCACTTGAGGTCCTCAGCCGTGACGGGCCGGCCGGCCCGGGTCACGCCTACCAGGATGCGGCCCAGCCGGCGGCGCAGGTCCCCGGGTCCGGTCGCCAGCGCCAGCACGGCCATGACCTCGGAGGCTTCGGTGATAACGAACGACGCGTCGCGGCCGGTCGAGCCGTCGGCCCCCGCGAGGCGGACCTGCCGCAGCGCCCGGTCGCTGATCCCCATGGCCCGCGGCCAGGCGATCCGGGCAGGATCGAGGTCCAGCTCGTTGCCATGCGCGAGGTGGTTGTCCAGGAATGCGGCGAGTAGGTTGTGGGCGGCACCCACGGCGTGCGCGTCGCCGGTGAGGTGCAGGTTGATCTCGTCCATCGGGATCACCTGAGCACGGCCGCCCCCAGTCCCGCCGCCCTTGACCCCGAACACCGGCCCTAGGGACGGCTGGCGCAAGGTGACGACCGCCCGGTGGCCCAACCGCCGGAGGGCCATGGCCAAGCCGATCGCGGTAGTCGTCTTGCCCTCGCCCAGCGGCGTCGGATTGATTGCGGTCACGAGCACGTAGCGGCCGAGCGGCCGGTCGGCCAGCCGTTCCAGGACACTCAAGGCCACCTTGGCCTTCAAAGCTCCGTAAGGGATCAGCTCATGGGGCCGGAAGCCGAGGTCCTCTCCGACTTCCAGGATCGGACGCGGGGTTGCGGAGCGGGCGATGTCCAGATCGGTCATGCCGGGACTTTACCGGAATCTGCTGTCAGAGGCGAGGGGGAGGCACGGCGGGACATAGCCGCAGGGAGCCTAATCCAAAATGTATCGCTGGGGATTGACCGGTCGGCCGTTGACCTTGACCATGTAGTGCAGGTGGGGCCCGGTCGAAAGCCCGGTGCTGCCGACGAGCCCAATCCGGTCGCCGCGCTTGACCTTCTGGCCTTGCTTGACCAGGATCTTGGCCAGGTGCCCGTACTGGGTCTGAATCCCATAGCCATGGTCAATGTTGATCACGTAGCCCATCCTGAGATCGAACCCGGCCGCGGTCACCTGGCCGGCCGCGGGCGCCAGCACATCGGCGTTCGGAGGGGCCCCGATGTCCAGCCCGTCATGCATCGCCGGCCGGCCCGTAAAGGGTGACACCCTGGGGCCGAACCCGGAGGTAATCCAGCCCTTGACTGGCCAGATGGACGGCGTCGAGGCCCATTGGGTCCAGCGCTCTTTCGCGACCTCGCTCAGCTCCTCGAGGCTACGCTCCTGAAACACCACCTCGTTCCGCAGCCATTCGATCTCCTGCTGGACCTGCAGAGCCACAGCCCCGGGCGAGGCCTCCTTCTCGCGATCGGCTGCCGGCTGGGCGGCCGCAGACTTGTCCTCGGAGACCTCCGGAGCCAGGAACCCGGCCTGGCCTTCGGGGATCGGCGTCTCCTCCGGACTGATCGGCGTCTCGCTGCCACCCTGGCCGTTCAGGTAGTCCTCCGGCCTGAGCGAATCCAGCCCGAGCATCACCCGCAACCGCTGGTTGACCTCCTTCATCGCCAGGAACCGGCGCTTCAGATCCTCGACCGCACTGGAGAAGGCGTTGGTCTGCTCTCGGGCGGTCATCAACTCGGCCCGGATCTCCTGCAACTCCCAGACTTGGCCGGTTTTGATAACGTATTGAGACAGCAAGAGGACTTCCCCGAGCGCGAGGACAAGACCGAGGATCGCGAGGCGACGGACCAGTCGCCGGGGGAGGCTGAACCGAAGCGGGGTCGCGGTCGGCCCTCTGAAGATCACGATCGTGTAGGCATCGTCAGGTCGGTTCATGGAACATACTCCGGACTCAAAGGCTCCTCTGTCGCCCACTTCTCCAATAAGGCCCCCAGTCTAATGAAAACCCGTTTCGCCGGTCAAGAAATTAATGAAAATGACAAGTCATTTCTGCGGCTTACGTGTGACTTCGTGGATCCAGCGCAGATAGTCCGGCCATCCACGCTGGATGGGAACCGCGATAATCTCCGGCACGCTGTAGCTGTGCAGGTCTTTGATCGCTGCCGCCAACTCGTCAAAGAGCGCCGCCCGGGACTTCAGGATCATCAAGCATTCGTGCTCCTCCGATACCTTCCCCTCCCATCGGAAGACCGACCGGATTGCCGGCAGCACGTTGGCACAGGCCGCCAGTTCCTGTTCAACGACCGCCCGAGCGATCCGGAGCGCCTCAGTCTCGGAAGTCGTGGTTACAAACACTACGATTTCATTGTCTAAATCGGCCACCTGGGGCCTCCTTCTTAACCCAGTCGGGGGCCGACCTGCCCCCTAAGGGGAAGCAAGATACGCACCCCCGCGCGATGATTTTCCGCTCAAGGGCCCTAATTCCTTGACAACGTGCGGGGTTTGGAGCCAGGCTCCTTTGTTGGGTCGCGACCCGTGCAGCAGCCAGCCGTGCAATTTCTGCCCCATTGTGCACCAATTTCCGGCGGCGACTCAGCCGCAGCCATGAGGTTGGCCCCGTTCCGTTCAGGGCGCCTCGGTCGTCCGTTGACAGCCTCGGAGACCGCAGCATACTATAGCCTCTCCGAAAAGATGGAGGTCGGACCATGGGTTATACGATCACTCCGCGCGAGCTGAAGGAGCGCCTGGACAAGGGGGACAAGATCTTTCTCCTCGATGTGAGGGAGCCCTGGGAATACTCACTCGCCAAGATCGAAGGGTCGGTCCTGATTCCCCTCGGAACGTTGCCGCAATCGCTCGACAAGCTGAACAAGGACGATGAGATTGTGGTGACCTGCCATCGCGGGATGCGCAGCGCCGACGCCACGAGCTTTCTGCTCCAGCAGGGATTCAAGAGCGTGAAGAACCTGATCGGGGGGATTGACGCCTGGTCGGTTCAGGTGGATCCATCGGTCCCGCGCTATCAATAACAACGAGGGGACCCCGTCCGCGTCCCCGTCGGGTCCGGAAGCCTCAGGCGCGGGCTGCCCGGAAATATTCCACAGTCCGCGCCAGCCCCTCCTTCAGCGAGACCCGGGGCTCCCACCCCAATTCCCGGCGGAGCTTGGCGCTGTCAATGGCGCTGCGGGCCTGCTCACCCTTCTTGGCCGGGCCGTGGAGCGCCTTGCTGCCCGGCTGGATGAGATCGGCCAGCATCTGAAACAGCTCGTTGACGGAGGTCTCGACCCCCGTGCCGACGTTGTAGGTGCCCCGTGCGTCCTTTCCCATCGCGGCCAGATTGGCCTCGACCACGTCCTCGACGAAAATAAAGTCCCGGGTCTGCCGGCCGTTCCCGTTGATCACCGGCTGCTCGCCGTGCAACAGCTTCTGCGTGAAGATGGCGACCACGCCGGCCTCCCCTTCCGGGTCCTGCCGGGGTCCGTAGACGTTGGCGTAGCGGAGGCTCACGTACTGCAGCCCGCTAACCTGCTCGTAGTAGGCGAGATAGTGCTCGCCTGTGAGTTTGCTGATTCCATAGGGCGAGGCGGGCCGCGTCGAGTGGGTCTCCGCCGCGGGGAACACCTCCTGCTCGCCGTAGATCGCACCGCCCGAGGAGGCGAAGATCACCTTGCGCGTCCCATGCGCAACGGCCTGCTGTAAGACGTTGAGCGTGCCCAGGATGTTCACCTGAGCGTCATAGACGGGATCCTCGACTGACCGCCGGACGTCCATCTGCGCCGCCAGGTGCACGACCAGGAGCGGCCGCTCTCTTCGGAAGACCCGCTCGAGGGCGCTGCTCTGGATGTCCATCTTGTAGAACCGGGCCGCGCGGTTGATGTTCCGACGCTTGCCGGTCGAGAGGTTGTCCACGACCGCGACTTCGTGCCCCTCCAGCACCAGGCGATCCACAAGGTGGGACCCGATAAAGCCGGCCCCGCCGGTCACCACGATTCGCATAGCGCTCCTTCCCGGCCACGCTGATCCTGCCCGCGCTGCGGCGCCCTGCGGAAGCCCGCGTCCGGCTCAGCCCCCGCCGCGCACTCGCCGCAGGCCGACCAGCACCTCGCGATTGCCCTTCTGCCCCGCCACCGGCGAATCCAGCACGCCGAGCCGGGAGAGCCCCAGCCCGGCCGCACAGGCCAGCACCTTCTCCGTCACCGCCCGCCGCTGCTCCTCGTTGCGCACGATCCCCCCGCGGCCGACCTGCCCGCGGCCGACTTCGAACTGCGGCTTCACCAAGGCGACCACGGTCGCCTCGGGAGCGAGAAACTTCGTCACGCACGGGAGCACGAGCGTGAGCGAGATAAACGACACGTCCACCACCGCCAGGTCCACCGGCTCGGGCACAGCCTCGGGGGCCAGATACCGGATGTTCGCGCGCTCGAGCACGACGACCCGGGGATCGCGGCGCAACCGCCAGTCCAACTGCCCGTACCCGACGTCCACCGCGTAGACGCGCCGCGCCCCCCGCCGGAGGAGGCAGTCGGTAAACCCGCCGGTGGAGGCGCCCACATCCATCGCGACGAGCCCGGTGACGATGACGCCGAAGGCGTCGAGCGCGGCCGCCAGCTTCGCACCGGCTCGACTGACGAACTCGTCCCCCCGCCGGGCGACTTCGATCGCCGCGTCGGTCGGCACGAGCCGGGCCTGCTTGTCCACCAGAACCCCGTCCACGGTCACTGCGCCGGCCAGAATCAGGCGCCCGGCTTGCTCCCGGCTCTCGGCCAAGCCGCGGGCCACCAACACGCGATCCAACCGCTCTCGACTCGCCGAGACCCTGTCGGCCATCGTGCTGCTCTGTCGGGGGGAACCGGGAGAAGACACCGGCGAGGCCGCCGACGCCGGGCGCGGAGGCGGGCTAGTCCGACTCCGGCGACTCCTCCGCCGCCGCGTCGTCGAGGCTGTAGGCGCGGAGCCGCCGTTTCCCGTCCTTGTCCTGAACCAGGATCTCCACCTTGCGTTCGGCGTCGTCCAGCATCTTGAGGCAGGTCTTGGACAGCTTGATCCCCTCTTCGAAGATCTTGAGCGATTCATCGAGCGGAAGGTCTCCCCGTTCCAGCTCCGACACGATCGTCTCAAGCCGGGCCATCGCCTCTTCAAACTTCAACGCCGCCACGGGACCTCCGTCTTCCTCGATCCGCTCTGTCCTGACCGCACCGTGCACAGGAGCCCTCGCCGCGTATTATAGCGCGGCGACGAACGTCATGGTCAAGCTAGTCGGCGTTGGGCCATCCCTCACGGACGTCGCAGAGGAGCCGTCCCTTCGCCAGCCTGACGCGGACCGCGTCGCCGATCGTGACCTCGCGCGCATCCCGAACGATGCGGTCGTCGCGCGCCCGCTGGACCAAGCTGTAGCCGCGGCTGAGCACGGCGAGCGGGCTCAGGCTGTCCAGCCTGGAGACGAGCGCACGGATCGCCTGCCGCTTCAACGTCAGCGTTGCCAGCGCGGCCTGCTCCGCCCGCTTGCAGAGCTGTGGGAGCACGCTCAACGCCCGCCGGACGCGCGCCAGGGGACTGTGGACATGGAGCGCGTGCCGGGCGCTCACCAATCTCGTGCGCGCCGCCTGCAGCGCCTCGCCGACCGACCCGGCCAGCCGGCCGATGGCGTCGTCCAGTCGTTGCGCCTCGCGCTCAACCCGGACCCGGAGCGCCCCTTCCAGCTCCTCGGCAGCCGGTACTTGATGGCGGACGAGCGCCAGCCGGTTCCGCGTTGCTCGAGCCTGCCGCTCCACCAGATCACGGACTTGGCGGACCAGATCTTCCAGAACCGGGGCGACGGCCTCGGCCGCCGCGGAGGGCGTGGGCGCGCGGTAATCGGCCGCAAAGTCGGCCAGCGTGACGTCGATCTCGTGGCCCACAGCCGAGACGACCGGGACCGGCGAGGTCGCGATGGCCCGGACGACGACCTCCTCGTTGAAGCACCACAGGTCTTCGAGCGACCCGCCGCCACGGCCCACGATCATCACATCCACCGCACCCGACTCGCCAAGCGCCCGGATCGCCTCGGCGATCTGCGGCGCGGCGCCGTCACCTTGCACGGGCACCGGGCAGATCAGCACGCTCAGGATCGGGCAGCGACGCCCCAGGACCGTCAACATGTCGCGGATCGCCGCGCCCGAGAGCGACGTCACGATGCCGACTCGGCGCGGGAGGAACGGGAGCGGGCGCTTTCGGGCCGGATCGAAGAGCCCCTCCCGTGCCAGCTTCTCCTTGAGCTGCTCGAAGGCGAGCTGGAGCGCCCCAACCCCCTTCGGCTCCAGATACTCAATGATGAGCTGGTATTCCCCCCGCGCCTCGTACAAACCCAGCCGCCCGCGCGCGATCACCTGGAGTCCCTCCTTGAGCGCGAACCGGAGGCGCTGCGCGCCGGAGCGGAACAGCACCGCGCGAATCTGAGCGAAGGGGTCCTTCAGCGTGAAATAGAGGTGGCCGGAGGCGGGGGCGCGCAGGTTGGACAGCTCGCCCTCGATCCAGACGTCTGGGAACGCCGTCGCGAGGTGCTCCCGGACCAGCGCCGTGAGCTCGCTGACGGTGAGGACGCGTCTGGAAGGGATGCCCTCGGGCATGCCGGGTGTTGACCGCTGGTCAGTCTGCCGTCCTGGCCGACGACGGCCAGGCGCCGCCGGTCATTCAGGAATCCGCAGGCGCTGGATGCGCACCGCCTTCCCCAGCGCCCCGTCCAGCTCCACCAGCACGGCGCATAACAGCGCCGGCCCGGACGCGACCTCGAACCGCCGGGGCATCTGGGTCAGGAACTTCTCGATCGCGAGCTCTTTCTTGATGCCGATCACAGAATGGATCGGCCCGGTCATGCCGATGTCGGTGAGATAGGCCGTGCCCTTGGGCAGGATCTGCTCGTCGGCGGTCTGGACGTGGGTGTGCGTGCCGACCACGGCCGAGACCTCCCCGTCCAAGAAGTAGCCCATGGCCATCTTCTCCGACGTGGTCTCCGCGTGCATGTCCACGATGATGGCCCGGGTCTCCTCCTTGAGCCTCGCCACCTCGCGGCGCGCCACCTGGAACGGGCAGTCCAGCGTCGGCATGTAGGCCCGCCCCATGAGCTGAAGGACACCCAGCCGCTCGCCGCCCGGCGTCTCCACGACGATGCTGCCATTGCCGGGCACGCCCTCGGGGTAGTTCGCGGGACGGAGCAGGCGGGGCTCCTGCTTGAAGAAGGCCAGGATCTCCTTCTTATCCCAGGCGTGGTTGCCGGTCGTGATCACGGCAAGGCCCATGTCGAACAGCTCGTGCGCCAGCTCCGGCGTGATCCCGAAGCCACCCGCGACGTTCTCGCCGTTACCAATCACGAGGTCCACCGCGTGCTGGCCGACGACCTTGTGCAGCGTCCGGCTGATCGCCCGGCGCCCCGGCTCGCCCATGATGTCGCCGATGAACAGGACTTTCATGGTTTACTTCGCCACGTCCACGAACCGGCTCTCGCGGATGACAGTCACCTTGATCTGGCCAGGATAGGTCAGCTCCTGCTCGATCTTGCGGGCGAGATCCCGCGAGAGCAGGGAGGATTCGGCGTCGCTGACCTCCTCGTGGCGCACGATGACGCGGATCTCCCGGCCCGCCTGGATCGCATAGGCTTTCTGGACGCCCTTGAAGGCCGTGGCCAGGGACTCGAGCTTCTCCAGCCGCTTGACGTAGGATTCGAGCGCTTCGCGCCGGGCCCCGGGACGGGCCGCCGACAAGGCCTCTGCCGCGGCCACCAGCACCGTCTCCGGACAGATCGGCTCCACCTGCTCGTGATGGGCGGCTATCGCGTTCACGACCTTCGGCGACTCACCATACCGCTTGGCAAGATCGGCGCCGAGCAGCGCGTGGGGCCCCTCCTCCTCCTGGCTGACCGCCTTGCCAATGTCGTGGAGCAACGCCCCGCGCTTGGCGAGCTTGACGTCGAGCCCCAACTCCGCCGCCATGATGCCGCAGATGAAGGCGGCCTCCCGCGCGTGGTAGAGGTTGTTCTGCCCGTAGCTCGTCCGGTACTTGAGCCGGCCCAGGATCTTGATCAGGTCCGGATGAAAGTCCGAGAGTCCGACCTCGTAGATGACCTTTTCGGCCTCCTCGATCATCAGCTTGTCGAGGTCCGACTTGACCTTCTCAACGATCTCCTCGATCCGCGTCGGATGGATCCGGCCGTCCTGCATGAGCCGCTCGAGCGAGACCTTGGCGATCTCCCGCCGCAGGGGATCGAATCCGGAGATGATCACCGCCTCGGGCGTCTCGTCAATGATCAGGTCAATGCCGGTCGCGGCCTCGATGGCGCGGATGTTCCGCCCCTCCCGGCCGATGATCCGGCCCTTCATCGCATCGTTGGGGATCGGCACCACCGAGATGGTGGCCTCCGAGACATAGTCCCGGGTGACGCGCTGGATGGACCGGGCGATGATCTCCCGCGCCTCCCGCTCCGCGTTCTCCCGGGCCTCGTCAATGATCCGCTTGGCGACGCCGGCCGCCTCCAAGCGCGCCTCGCTCTCGATCTCGCTCAGGAGCTGGCGCTTGGCCTCGTCCACGGTCATGCCCGCCACCCGCTCGAGCGCCTGGCGGTGCTCCCGCATGAGCTGCTCGCAGGCGGCTTCCTTGGCGGCTAGGGCTTCCTCCCGCCGATCCAGCATCTGGTCGCGTCTCTGGCACTCGGTCTCCCGCTTCTCCAGCGCGCCCGCCTTGCGGTCCAGGTTCTCTTCCTTTTGAAGCAAGCGCTTTTCCTGGGCGCCCAGCTCGAGCCGCTTCTCCTTCTGCTCCTTCTCCAGCTCAGCGCGCGCCTGGAAGAGGAGGTCCTTGGCCTCCAGCCTAGCCTCTTTGACCAGCGTGTCCGCCTCCCGCGCCGCTCCCTGAACGAGCTGGCGGGCCTGCTCCTGAGCCTGGAGTGTGGCGGCCTGGAGCGCCTTCCGGCGGAGTGCCATGTGCAAGCCGACGCCGGCCAGCGCGCCCAGAATCGCCACGACCACGTATGTCGCGATGCTCGTCAGAATGGTCTCCACCCCCCTTTCAGCCGGACTCGGTCTGATCCGAACAAGCGAGTCGGGACGGAGGGCAACCGGAAGGCGACGGACGCGGATTCGGGAATAACCCCGAACGAGGTGAAGGAAAAGACGGGACGTGCGTCTTGCGGCTGATGACCCGTTACCGAACGCCAATCCGCAGAGGACTCGGAGGCCAGCCCCCGCCCGGCACCCATTGCCGATGCAACGGGACCATCCTGCGCCCCCGTTCGCTCGCTCGAAGGCGCAGCGGGATGGGCTCGCGCTCCCACCGTGTGAGCAGCCACCCGCGACAGGGAGTCCCGACGCCCCGAGGGGCGACCGTGAGCACGACCTCCTTCAACACCCTGCAGACCGGAAAGAACCTCTTGGCGAACACCCGCATGTTTTCACGTTCAAGGAACGCTGACCAGCCTGTGGAAAACTCGACGTGTCCTGCTTCCCCCACACCGGAGCCGATTGCCTAACCGTCCCACAACACCCCACCCTGTTGGGGAGGGCACCGAGGTAGGGTACCAGATACACCGGACCATTGCAAGACGTTCTTGGGGCCTGGGCTACCGGTGGCGGGAGGCGGCAAGCTGCTGCTCGATCGAGGCCAACAGCGTCGCGGCTCGGTGCTCGATGTCCGCTTCTTCCTCCCGCAGCCGCGCTTCGGCCTGAAAGAACTGGTGGGCGATATTGATGGCGGCGAGCACCGCGAGCTTGGCGGGGGTGGAGCTTTTCATCCCCTTGGCCACCCGCTGCATCTGGTCGTTCACATAGGCCGCGAGTTTCTTGATATAGGCCGCGTCCCCCTCGCCCTTGACCGTGTAGCGTTGCCCGTAGATCTCGACCTCGACGGCCTTAGTCAAGCGCCACCTCCTTCGGCCCCTCCACACCGTCCAGGCAGTCCAGTTCGTGCAAGACCTTCTCGATGCGCACCTTGATGTCGCTGCGCTCCTCTTCCCAGCGGCGGTTCAGCTCCTCCTGCCGCAGCAAACGGTCCCGCATCGCCTGCAACTCCTTCTGCAGTTTCTCGTTCACTCGCCTGAGATCCTGGATTAGCTCGATCAACCCCCGAACGCGCTCTTCCAACGCCTCTAATTTTTCCAGCGGCATCGTTCCCCCGTCGTGACGCGCTCAGCGCTCATCGGGCTGGCTGTTGATCGCCGACGGCTCCTTATAGGAACTTCAACAGACCTTGTCAAGCGACGCGGCGCAGGAATTGCTTCCGGCCAGGCGATGATACTCGCGGTAGCTCCGCAGCACGCGCTTGACGTACTGCCTGGTCTCTTGGAAGGGGATCAGCTCGACGAATTCGTCCGGGTCCCGGGTCCCGTACTTGGCGATCCAGGCAGACACAGCGGCAGGGCCCGCATTGTACGCGGCGACCGCGTGCACCACGTTACCCGAGAATTGGCGCAGGAGCCCGCCCAGGTAGGCGACACCGAGCCGAATGTTCGTTTCCTCGTCGAACAGATCCTCGCGCAGCACGTCGGCGCCCCCGAGCTGCTTGGCGACCGTCTGCGCGGTCTGCAGCATGAGCTGCATGAGTCCGAGCGCGCCGACGCGCGAGACCGCCTGCGTGTCGTACTGGCTCTCTTCGCGGATCAGCGCGGCGACCAGGAACGGATCCACCGACCCGCCGGCGTGCGCCCGGATCGTCGCCAGGTGCCCGGTGGGGTACGCGACGTGCCACAGGCCAGGGGGCACGCCGTCCCCGCCCTTCTCCAGGTGGTCGCGGAAGTGCAGGCGCGCGATCCGGAGCGCCTGGCCGTACGCGCCGGCCTCGCTGAGCCGCTGGGTGAGGGCAAGGAGCAGCCGGCGATTGCCCGCAAACCGCTCGAGGACCGCCCCGACCTCCCGGGCCGCTTCGGCCTCCAGCCCCAGGAGCTTCAGCTCCACCGCCCGCCGGTAGTGGGCATCCCCTACAATGGCCTCGTCGCCGCCGGCGACCGACTGGGCCGCCGGCCCCTCGGCCGCCACCGCCACGCCCACCTCGGTGCGAATCCGAGCGAGCTGGCAATAATAGGTGAAGGGGTACTGGCGGCATACCTGCCGGTAGCGGTCTGCGGCGCCCTTGTCGCCGAGCCGTTCCAGCGAGCGAGCCGTCCAATAAAGGGCCTGGGCGGGCGGCACCGTCTCGTCCTTTCCGGCAAGCACCTTCTCGAAGGTCTCCGCAGCCTGCCGGTACTGGCCGGTCCTGTAACGAATCCAGCCGATCCGCCAGAAGGCTTCCGCCCGCTGGCCGCCGCCGAGCCGGGCGGCATCCTGGTACGCGGCCAAGGCCAGCTCATCCTGCCCCTGGTCCTCGTGCCAGGTGCCGACGATCATGAGCACGGAGGCCCGCTGCTCGGCCGTGAGCACCCACTTGGAGAGGGCCTGGCGGAGGGCCAGCAGACGCTCGCCATCGCCCAACCGGAGGTGAGCCCGCGCCAGCCAGACGACCGCCTCTCCTTGCGACGGGCCGGGTTCCGCGGCGAGCGCCTGAAAGACCGGGCGCGCCTGCTCGTAGCGCCGCAACCGGGCCAGCGACGTGCCGAGCCGCAACAACGCGGCCTCCCGCTGCGGATGCGCCGGGGCGGCCGCTAGAAACTTCTGCAGCTCGTCGACCGCCTCGGCGTGGAGCGCCAAGTTGGCGAAGGAAAGCGCTCGCTCGAAGAGATCCTCGGGCGTCGGCGTCCAGTCGCCGTTCCCCACACTGCGCCGGAGGCGCGCTTCCGCTTCGCGCGCTTCGGGCGTCTGGGGATAGCGGACCCAGAGCTGCCGGAGGGCGGCGAGACTGTCTGCGGGCCGGCTCTCCTTGGCCTGGCAATCCGCCAGCAGCAGGAGCGAGGGCGCCGCGGTCGGCTCTTGGGGGCCCAGCGCGACCGCCTTCGTCAGCCAGGCGCTCGCCCGGCCGCACTGGTCGAGCCGGGCCCAGGCCTGTCCCAGCCGGGCTGCCACGCGGGTCTGCAACAGGGTATCCGGCGCCGCTTCGGGGACGGACTCCAGCCAGGCAACGGCGTGGGCCGGCTCGCCCTCGTTCAGGAGCGCCTCCCCCATCCACAGGCGAACGTAATCGTCCAGCATGGGGAAGTCCCGCTGCGCCGCCCGGAGAAAGCGCACCGCCTCCGCTGGTTCCTGCTGGAGCAGGAGCACGCCCCGCAGGAGGCCCGCGCGCCGCGCCCAGACGGTGCCGGGATGTCGCTCCTGCACCAGGCGCAGCCGCTCGACCTGGGCCTGGAGCTGATCCCCGCGCAGCCGCGCCGCGGGTCGCGCTGCCAGCACCGCGCGGTAGCAGGACTCCGCGGTCTCGCAGGCAAGCTCGGGAAGAGTGCCGGAGGGAGCCGAAGACACGGACGACAGCGGGACGGCGACAAGCAGCATCACGGCCGTCGCCGTGCGCCGGCAGAGAGTCCCCGTGAGGAGCGGTACCTGGCGCCCAGATAGCAGCACCAAGCCGGATTATACCAGAGCGATCCAGAGACGGTCCACGCGCCTTGTTCCGCTCGTTCGGCCTGTGCTAGGCTCGCCGCATGGCCGTACGCTCTGCTGCGCCCAGCGCTGCCTCGCACACGAACCTGCTCAGCCTGGACCTGGCATCAGCCGAGCGCCTCGTGAAGGAGTTGGGCTGGCCCCGGTACCGGGCCAAACAGATCCTTCGCTGGCTGTACCGGAAGCGGGTCCGGGACATCGGGCACATGACCGACCTCTCCCAGACCGAGCGGGCCTGTCTGGCTGCGATCGCCTGGATCGGCCGATTCGCGGAGGCCCGCGTGCTCGCGTCCGCGGACGGGACGCGGAAGTTCCTTTTCCCGCTGGAGGACGGCCTCCAGGTTGAGAGCGTGCTGATCCCCGACGAGGACCGGCTCACTCTCTGCCTCTCCACCCAGGTCGGCTGCGCGCTGGACTGCCGCTTCTGCCTGACCGGGACCATGGGCCTGAAACGCAACCTCAAGGCACACGAGATCGTGGACCAGGTCCTGAGCGTCCAGGACCGCCTGGAGCCCGGGGAGCGGCTGACGAACCTCGTCCTCATGGGGATGGGCGAGCCGCTCGCCAACCTGGCGGAGGTCTCCGAGGCCATCGCGCGCCTGACCAACGACGACTGGGGGGTCGGCCTGCCGCCACGCCGGATCACCCTCTCCACCGCCGGCCTCGCCTCGCGCCTCCAGGACGTAGCGGCGCTCGGCGTCAACCTGGCCGTGTCGCTCAACGCGACGACCGAGGTCCAGCGGAACCGGCTCATGCCGGCCGTGAACAAGCGCTACCCCCTGCGGGCACTACTCGACGCCTGCCGCGCCCTGTACCCGTTGCATTGGGAAGGCCACCGGAGGCCCTCCCCCCGGCAGAAGCTGACGTTCGAGTACGTCCTGCTGGCGGGCGAGAACGACAGCGAGCAGGACGCGAAGCGGCTCGTCCGGCTGGTCAGCGGCATCCGCTGCAAGGTGAACCTGATTCCCTTCAATCCCTTCCAGGGCAGCCCCTACCGCCGGCCAGACGACGCAACGGTCCTGCGCTTCCAATCCGTTCTGCGTCAGGCCGGCTTGGATGTCTTCATCCGCAAGAGCAAGGGCCGCGACATCCTGGGAGCCTGCGGGCAACTGGGCCAGCTTCCTGGATGGTCGGCTTCAACCTAGCCCTTTCCGTATCCATGTCTCCTGAAACTGTTCACCGCGCCCGCACAGGATCGCGGCCGCGGCGGGCGTATCTCGCCGTGAGGCGCCCCTTGACACCCCTTCCTGCCGATTGTTAGAAGTACAACCGCCGACCGCGGAGCGCTGAATCATGAATCCATGCCGGAACCGCCTTGTCCCCGCCGCTCTCCTGCTCGCCCTTCTTCTCCTGCTCGCCCGGCCTGGGGCCCCGCTCGCGGGCGCGGTCCACGAGTCCATCCTCGCCAACGGGATGAAAGTCCTCTTGGTCGAGGAGCCGAAGGCCCCGGTCGCTACCGTTCAGATCTGGTACAAGGTCGGCTCCCGGAACGAGGTGTCGGGGCGCGCCGGGCTGTCCCACATGCTCGAGCACATGATGTTCAAGGGCACCGCCCGGTATCCCAAAGGCGTCTTCTCGCGCACGATCCGCAAGAACGGCGGGAACGATAACGCCTTCACGAGTCAGGACTTCACCGCCTACTTCGAAAACCTGGCCGCCGACCGGGTCCAGCTCGCCCTGGAGCTGGAGGCGGACCGGCTGGGGGGGCTGCTCCTCGACGACAAGGAGTTCCAGCTCGAGCGGGAGGTGGTCAAGGAGGAGCGCCGGCTCCGCACGGAGGACGATCCCCAGGCCTTCCTGGTTGAAACGCTCTTCGCCCAGGCCTTCATGATGCATCCCTACCACTGGCCGATCATCGGCTGGTTCCCCGATTTGAACGCGATGACCCGGGAGGACCTCAAGCGCCACTACGACACCTACTACGTCCCGAACAACGCGACCCTGGTCGTCGTCGGCGACATCAAGGCGGAGGCGCTGCTGCCGACGATCAAGCGGCTCTTCGAGCCGATCCCTCAGAAGCCGGTCCCACCGCCCCCGTCGGTGGAGGAGCCGGAGCAGCGGGGCGAGCGCCGGGTGATCGTCAAGCGGGAGGCGCAGGTGCCCTTCATCATGGCCGGTTACCGCGTGCCGAACTTCCGCAGCGAGGACTCCTACCCGCTCACGGTGCTGGAGACCATTCTGGCCGGCGGCAAGAGCTCCCGGCTGTACCAGAGCCTGGTCTACGAGCAGAAGCTCGCGCTCGCCGCCGGCGCCGAGTACAGCCGGCTGCAGGCCGACCCCGAGCTGTTCTACTGCTATATCGTGCTCAAGCCCGATCAGAAGCCGGAGGAGGCCGAGCGCGCGCTCTACCGCGAGATCGAGCGGCTCCAGGAGGCCCCGCCGACCGAGCAGGAGCTGCAGCGCGCCAAGAACCAGGTGGAAGCCGCGTACATTTTCGGGCAGGACTCCAACTTCCGGCAGGCCATGTTGCTCGGGCAGGCCGAAACCGTCGGGGCGGGCTGGCGCGACATCCAACACTTCGTCGAGCGACTCCGGGGCGTGACGGCCGCGGATGTCCAGCGGGTCGCCCGCCGGTACTTCGTCGCCGACCGGCGCACGGTCGGCATCCTGATCCCGACGCCCTCGGCTCGGGAAGCCAGCCCGGGCGAAACTGCGAGGGCCGCGCGGTGAGGCGGACTCCGCACAGGCCGGCTCTCACGGTCGGCACCCTGGTCGCCCTGCTCAGCCTGCCGGTCGGCCCGGGATGGGCCCCAGCGGCGGAGCTGAAGCCAGTCCGCTTCACGACTCCCAACGGGCTGACGGTGCTGGTCCTGGAGCAACACTCGCTCCCGATCGTCCAGCTCCAGGCCCTGGTCAAGGCGGGCTCGGCGCACGATCCGGAGGGCAAGGCCGGTCTCGCGAACCTCGTCGCCGCCCTGCTCGACGAGGGCACGGCCACCCGCTCGGCCAAGCAGATCGCCGAGCAGATCGAGTTCGTCGGCGGCACGCTGGCGGTCAAGGCTGGCGAGGACTTCACCACAGCCGCGGCGCGGGTGCTGCACAAGGATGCGGAGCTGGGCTTCGAGCTGCTTGCCGACATCCTCCTGCACCCGACCTTTCCCGAGGCCGAGCTGGAGCGGGTCCGCAGCCAGATCCTGGGCGAGATCCTGAGCGAGCAGGACGACCCCGGGGCGGTCGCCTCCAAGGCTTTCAACCAGCTCGTCTTCGACGGCCATCCCTACCGGTGGCCCGCGAACGGGACCGAGCAGACCGTGCCCACGCTGACCCGCGTGGACGTGCAGGCCTTCTACGCCCGCGAGTACCTGCCCAACCAGACCATCCTGACGATCGTCGGGGACCTCACGGTCGAGCGGGCCCGCACATTGGTGGACAAGTACTTCGGCGAGTGGAAGCGGGGGGAACCGCCGGCCCGTCCCATCGCCCAGCCTGCGCCGATCGAGAAGCCGATCGTCAAGCTGATCCCCAAGGATCTCACGCAGGCGACGATCGTCGTCGGGCACCTCGGCGTCAGCCGGACCAACCCGGACTACTATCCGATCGTCGTCATGAACTACATCCTGGGCGGCGGGGGATTCTCCTCACGGCTCATGGACTCGATCCGCGACAACCAGGGACTCGCCTACGCCGTCGGCAGCCACTTCGACGCCAACCTCATGCCGGGCGCGTTCCTGGTCAGCCTCCAGACCCGGAACGAGATGGCCAACCAGGCAATCGCCGGGGTGCTCGCCGAGATCAGGGGGATGCAGGAGCGGCCCGTCACCGACGAGGAGCTGGCGGACGCCAAGGCCTATCTGGTGGGCAGCTTCCCGCTGCGGCTGGACACGACGGCGAAGCTGGCCGACGTCATGAGCCAGGTGGAATTCTACGGCTTGGGCCTGAACTACTTCACCGACTACCCCCAGTGGATCGAGCGCGTGACCAAGGCGGACGTCATGCGGGTCGCCCGGCAGTACCTGCACCCGGACCGCTACGCGCTCGTCCTGGTCGGCAACCTCGAGAAGGCCAAGGTCAAGCAATAGGAACGCGTGACGGGCGACGAGGGGCACGCGAGGCGTGTCGCGCTCCTCGTCGTCGCCTAGCACTTGATCGCTCATCACTGGTCACGGACGTTATGACGATGCCGCTCGGCAAACTGGAACGAATGCGACGCCTCATGGAGGACCTCGGCTCGGTCATCGTCGCCTATTCCGGCGGCGTAGACAGCTCGCTCGTCCTCAAAGTCGCCCACGACCAGCTCGGCGACCTGGCGGTCGGCGTGACGGCGGTCTCCCCGACATTCCCCGAGCTCGAGCTGGAGACCGCCCGCCGCGTCGCGGCCGAGGTGGGCGCGCGCCACGTCGTGATCGAGACCGACCAGTTGGCCATCCCGGACTTCGTCCGGAACGAGGCGGATCGCTGCTTCCATTGTAAGAGCGATCTGTACGAGGCGCTGGGGAAGCTCCGCGACGACTGGCGGATCAACGCGATCGTGGACGGCACCAACCTGGACGACCTCAGCGACGACCGGCCTGGCATCCAGGCAGCCCGGCAACTCGGCGTCCGCAGTCCCCTCGTGGAAGCGGAGCTGTCGAAGGAAGACATCCGGAGCCTGGCCCGGGAGCTGGGCCTCTCCAACTGGGACAAGCCAGCGGCCGCCTGCCTCTCCTCCCGCATCCCGCGCGGGGCTCCCATCACGCGCGAGCGGCTGAGCCGGGTCGAGCAGGCCGAGGCGGTCCTGGCTCAGGAGGGGTTCCGGCAGGTCCGCGTGCGGGATCACGGCGACCTCGCCCGGATCGAGCTAGCGAGCGACGAGGTGGGGCGGATGCTGGAGAAGCCCAGACGCGCGCGCATCGCCGCACGCCTGAAGGCACTGGGGTTCCGCTTCGTCACGCTCGATCTGGAAGGCTACAAGCAGGGCGGCGCGAACTGGTGAAGGGCGAGGGGTGAGAGGCCAGTGAGCTACCTGCTCACTTCTCCCCCCTTACAGGAGAAATCCGCTACCGCCTCGAGGGCTTCGTCTGCCAGGCGGCGCGCGTCGGCCTCCGACAGGCTCCGCTCGATCACCTTTTCGGCGACCAGCAGCGCGAGGTCCGCCGTCTCCCGCCGGATGTCCTGCACCGCCTTGCGCCGCTGGTGCTCGATCTCGCGCAGGGCCTCTGCCTTGATCCGCTCGGCGTCGGCCAGCAGCCGCTGCTCATTTTCCTCCTGCACGCGCTGGGCGCGCTCCTTGGCCTGGGCCAGGAGCGCCTCGGCCTCGCGCGACGCCGCGTTCAGCTTTGCCTCGTACTCCCGGAGCTTGCGCTCCGCCTCCGCGCGGTGCCGCTCGGCTTGCTCCAGACTCTCGCGGATCTTCCGCTCCCGGGTCTCCAGGGCCTCGAGAAGGGGCGGGAAGGCGAACTTGTACAGCACCCAGAGGAGGACGCCGAACGAGACGACCTCCCAGAAAATCAGCGACGAGAAGAACTCGGTCTCAAATTGCGGCATGGGTCACCTAATGCGCGTGGGCGTCGCCGTGTCCGTGCAAGGTGATCGCATCGCCGAGGTACACGCACGACAGAATCGTGAAGATGTAGGCCTGGATGAACGCGATGCCGACCTCCAGCGCGTTCATGGCGATCGTGAACGCGAAGGGCAGCCAGCCGATGAGGAGGCCACCCGTGATCACAAGCCCGAACAGCACGCCCAGGATCGTGTGCCCGGCCGTCATGTTCGCGAACAGCCGCACGGCCAGCGAGATCGGCCGCGCGAGCTGGCTGATCAGCTCGATCGGCACCATGAGCGGGAGCAGCCACCCCGGCGTGCCCGGCGGCACCAGGATGCCGAGGAACTTCACGCCGTGCAGGACGAACCCCAGCAGGATGCTGAGCGTGTACACGGCGAGCGCGAAGGCTGCTGTGACCACGATCTGGCTGGTCACCGTATAGGTGCCGGGCACGAGCCCGAGCAGGTTACAGAACAGGATGAAGACGAACAGCGTGGCGATGAGCGGAAAGAACCGCATGCCGTTCTTCCCCATCGTGTCCGTGATCATCCCGCGGATGAACTCCACGAACAGCTCGGCCAGGCTCTGGAGCTTCGTGGGCACGAGCCGGCGCGAGCCAGCGGCGACCAGGAAAAGCGTCGCCGTCAGCCCCACGACCACCCACATCATGATCACGGCCTGGTTGATGGACACGTCGAGGCCGAAGAGCGAGAGGTGCACGATCTGGTGCAGCTCAAAGGGATGGAGCGGGTTGTCCAAGGACTGTCCTCTCTGTCGGGCTTATGACTGAGACCACCGCTGGGCGGCGCGGTACACGTTCCGAATCCCCGCGATCGTGCCGAGGACCAACCCCGCGACCAGGCCCCAGGGCCCCGAAGCGAACAGGTAGGTGTCGAGCAGCCAGCCCAGGCCGCCCCCGACGATCAGCGCGGCGAGCAATTCGGTGCCCAGCCGAACGGCCTGCCCCAGGCCCGCGTAGAACGGATCCGTCGAGGGCGGCATGGTCTCCGACGTGGCGCCGCGCGGGCCGACGCCCCGCGGCCGATCAAGACGCCGCATTCAAGCAAACTCAAGGGGAAAAAGTCAAGCCGATGCCCGCCCCGGACGCGCCGGCCGGCGCCGCGGGGCAGGCGTGACGATCAACGGCACAAGGTACAGCGTCCCGAACGTCATGGGCTCGGCCTCCAGCGGTGGTCCTCGAGCGGGAGCAGACAGCCATGAGCCACCACGATAGCCGATCCCGGGTCACCACTTGCCACTCCGGCATTCGGAATCCATCCTCGGGGACGCCGCGCCGAGCGAAGGAGACGAGCGACCTCCCAATCGGCCAGGCGGTTGTGTTACAAGTCTCTCCATGATCGGAACGGGATCCGCACAGGTTGAGGGGTGACCCCATGATCCGTCCCTCGCGGGCCCGGTTTCTCCTGGAGGCGCAGCCCGAGCCGCTCATGGCGACCGTGCCGCTCCCGGGCGCGGACCCCTTTGAGCTGGCCCGCCGACTCGCCCAGCCGGACCGCCCCTTCTTCCTCCTGGAGAGCGGGAACGGCGGCCCTGTCACCGCCCGCTACTCCGTGCTGGGCGGCGACCCCTACCTCCTGCTCGTCGGCAAGGGCGACGCGTACGAGCTGTGCTCAGACGAGGGCACGGTCCGGATGCAGGGCGATCCCTTCGAGGCGCTCGCCGCGCGGCTTCGCGCGTCGCGGAGGCCCCGGCCGGAGGGCTTCCCGCCCTTTTTCGGCGGGGCTGTCGGATTCTTGAGCTACGACCTCGGGCGCCGCTTCGAGCGGCTGCCGGCGCTGGCCGTCGACGACCTCGGGCTGCCCGACCTCGCCTTCGCCTTCGTGGACCTGGTCGCCGTGGCGGACCATCTGACCGGCGAGCTGTACCTGATCTTCGCGCCCCCGCTCGATCGCCTGCTGGGGGAGTCTCGGGACAAGCTCTACCGGGAGGGGTGCGACCGGCTCGCCGCGCTTGAAGCCCGGCTGTCAGCGCCCGCCGCCCCGCTCGTTCCCCTGCCAGCCGAGCCGCTCGCGCTCCATGCGGATCAGCCCAGGTCCGCCTACATGGAGGGGGTCGAGCGGGTGAAGGAGTTCATCCGGGCCGGCGACATCTACCAGGCGAACCTGTCCCAACGGTTTACGATCGAGCTGCCCGCCGGCACCAAGCCCGGCGCGCTCGCGGCAACCCTGTACGGGCGGCTGCGGCGGGTGAACCCTTCGCCCTTCGCCGCGCTGCTGGCCCTGGACGAGGTCTGTCTCGTCAGCTCCTCGCCCGAGCGGCTCGTCCGCCTCCAGGGGCGCCGCGCGGACACCCGCCCGATCGCCGGCACCCGCCCCCGCGGCCGATCCCTGCCGGAGGACCGCCGGCTGGCCAAGGAATTGTTGACCAACGACAAGGAACGGGCGGAGCATTTGATGCTCGTGGACTTGGAGCGCAACGACCTCGGGCGCGTCTGCCGCTACGGCTCGGTGCGGGTGGATGAGCTGATGGTCGTCGAGCGCTACTCCCACGTCAGCCACATCGTCTCCAACGTGACGGGCGAGTTGTGGGAGGGGCTGGATGGCTTCGACCTGATCCGGGCGATGTTCCCGGGTGGCACGATCACAGGCGTGCCGAAGATCCGCTGCATGGAGATCCTGGAGGCCCTGGAGCCAGTCCGCCGCGGCCCCTACACCGGCTCGCTCGGGTACCTGAGCTGGAGCGGGGACCTGGACTTCAACATCCTCATCCGGACGCTGGTCCTCGCGGGAGGCCGCGGCTACGTCCAGGTCGGCGCCGGGATCGTGGCCGACTCCGACCCTGCCCGGGAATACGACGAGACGCTCTACAAAGCTCAGGCGCTCTTCAGGGCACTAGGCCCGTTGTAACCTCGTGAAGCGTCTCTCGTTGCTCGTCTCTCGCAAACGAGGACGAACAACGAGTCGCGAACGGCGCGAAAAGTCAATGTGGATTTTCTTCAACGACCGGTTCGTTCCGCGCGAGCAGGCGCGGGTCTCCGTCTTCGACCATGGGTTCCTCTACGGGGACGGCGTGTACGAGACGCTCCGCGCCTACGACGGCCGGATCTTCATGCTGCCGAAGCACCTGGCGCGCCTGGCGCGGTCAGCCCGCGCGATCGGCCTGGAGCTGCCGATCCCGGAGAAGGACTGGGGGCCGCTGCTCGGCGAGGCGCTGAGGCGCAACGGACTTGCGGACGCATACCTGCGGATCACGGTTTCCCGGGGCGAAGGCGAGATCGGGCTGGACCCGGCGCTCTGCCCGCGCCCCACTGTGGTAATCATCGCCAAGCCGCTGCCCGTGTACCCGCCGGCATGGTTCGAGCAGGGTGTCCGGCTCGCGATCGTCCCGGTGCGCCGCAACCTCGCGGCGGCGCTCCCGCCGCAGATCAAGTCGCTCAATTGCCTGAACAACATCCTGGCCAAGCGGCAGGCGGTCCGCGCGGGAGCCTTCGACGGGCTCATGCTGAACGCGGACGGGTACCTCGCGGAATGCACGGCCAGCAACCTCTTTTTCATCCTGGCGGAGCGGCTCTGCACACCAGCCCTGGACTGCGGGATCCTCGACGGGATCACCCGTGAGGTAGTCCTGCTGCTGGCGCGGGAGGCCGGCCTGCCGGTCGAGGAGGGCCGTTACCGGCCCGAGGACCTGCGGCAGGCCGAGGAGTGCTTCCTCACGAATACCACGATGGAGCTGATGCCGGTGACCGAGGTGGACGGCGCGCCGGTCGGCTCCGGCCGGCCCGGCTCGCTGACGCTCCGCCTTCGGAGCCTCTTTCGCGCGGGCGTCCCGCGCTTTCTCTTCGATCCGCGCGGGTGATCGCGCGCGAAACCCCGAAAGCTTTGACAGGCTCGCCCCCCGGTGCTAGCCTCTGTCTCCATGCACGCCTCGCCGCACTTCGCGCCTCGCCCCCGGGCCGCACGCCTCGCCCGGCTGGCCATGCTCGCGTTGCTCGCGTCGAGTCCGGCCTCGGCCGAGATCTACTACCTTGTCCAACCGGACGGCAGCGTCTCGTTTACGGACACGCCGACCGATCCCCGCTACCGGATCTGGCGCGAGCCCGACCGACCCGGCTCGCTCCGGCCCCGGCTGCACGGGCCGGGCCTCGATCGTGCGATCGTGCGTCACGCGAGGGCGCATCGACTCGATCCAAACCTGGTGCGGGCGGTGATCAAGGCCGAGTCAGACTTCGACCCGACAGCGGTCTCGAAGGCCGGCGCTCTCGGCTTGATGCAGCTCATGCCGGAGACGGCCCGGCGGCTGGCGGTGAGCGATGCCTTCGATCCGGAGGAAAACATCGGCGCCGGCGTCCGCCACCTGCGGGCCCTGCTGGACCGGTTCGGGGGAGACCTTGCGTTGGCGCTGGCCGCCTACCACGCGGGCGCGCGGCGCGTGGAAGAGGGGTGGCGCGTGCCGCCGCTCGACGAGACCCGCCGCTACGTCGAGAAGGTCCTGCGCTTCTACCGGACCTTCTCGCGGACCTCCTCGACCGCCACGCGCGGCGACCGGGAGCCCGCAGTCAGCGTCTCGCTGCCGCCGCGCCGCGAGTGACCTGGCGCCGCCGCGCCGGCTCCGCCGCTTGCTCCCCCCGCACCAGCCGGCTGTGCACCAGGGAGGCTCGCCCCTTCGCGTCGGGGAAGTCGGCCCGGTAATGGGCGCCGACGCTGTTCTCCCGCCAGAGCGCCGCCTCCGCGATGCAGCGCGCCACCTGGACCATGTTCCGTACCTCGAGGTCGCGGCGCGTCGCGAAGGGCCCGGCCACAAGCCGCTCCCACCGCGAGAGCTGCGCGAGCGCCGCGGCGAGCGAATCGCCCGTCCGGACCAGCCCGACCTTGCCCCACATGAGGCGGCGGAGCGAGCTGCGGAGCTTGTCCGCATCCTCCAACGTCCCCGGTGGCCGGCTGTCCAGCTCCTCCAGCGACGGGCAAGCCGGCCGCGCGTGCGCCGGGACAGTCACGGCGGCGCGCGCCGCCCGGGCCCCGAACACCAAGCCCTCCAGGAGCGAGTTGCTAGCGAGCCGGTTCGCGCCGTGCACCCCGCTGCAGGCGACCTCGCCGGCCGCGAACAGCCCCGGCAGGCTCGTCGCTCCGTCGAGGTCGGTCCGGACGCCCCCCATCATGTAGTGGGCGCTGGGCGAGACCGGGATCCACTCCTCCGTGATGTCAATGTCGTAGCGCAGGCAGGTCGCGTAGATCGTCGGGAACCGCCGGCGGATGAAGCTTGCGCTCAAGTGGGTCACGTCGAGGTACACGTGGCGGGCCCGCGTCGCGGCCATCTCCGACCAGATCGCGCGCGCCACGATGTCGCGCGGCGCCAGCTCCCCGGCCGGATGGTAGCGGTGCATAAACAACTCGCCCTTGACGTTCCGGAGCCGGCCGCCTTCGCCGCGGATGGCCTCCGAGAGCAGGAAGGGCGGGCTGGAAGGCAGGTACAGCGCCGTCGGGTGGAACTGGACGAATTCCATGTCCTCGAGCACGGCCCCGGCGCGCCACGCCATCGCCATCCCGTCGCCGGTCGCGCTGGGCGGATTGGTCGTCCGGGCATAGACCTGCCCGGCCCCGCCGGTCGCCAGCAGGACCGCGGCAGCCGGCACGACCGCTCGCGCCCCGCTCTCCTCTTCCAGCACCACCGCGCCCCGGCAGACGCCGTCCACCACCACGAGGTCCACCGTGAAGTGGTGGTCCAGCCAGGCGATGCGGGGCTGCTGCCGGGCCTGCCCCATGAGCACGCGGACGATCTCGTTGCCGGTCGCGTCGCCCCGCGCGCGCAGGATGCGGCTGCGGCTGTGCGCGGCCTCACGCGCGAAGGCGAACTTCTCTCCGACTTTGTCGAACCGCGCGCCCCAGCCGATCAGCTCCTGAATCCGGTCCGGCCCTTCCTCGACCAGCACCCGGACGGCCTCGCGCCGGCAGAGGCCGTGGCCCGCCTTGATCGTGTCGGTCAGGTGGATCGCGACATCGTCCTCCTCGCTGAGCGCGACGGCGACGCCGCCTTGCGCGTAGATCGAGCTGCTCTCGAGCGGATGCCCTTTAGTGAGGATGAGGACGCGCCCGTGTCGGCTCAGCTCGATCGCGGCCCGCAGCCCCGCGACCCCGCTCCCGATCACGAGGAAATCCGTCTCGGGCAACCCCGCCTGGCCCGTTACGCTCGCCCGTCGCATCGCGCGCTCTTACCCGTCCGGCTTAGCCTCGCTCGCAGGATGCCGCGTGGCCATCCCGAAGAAGAGGTCGCCGTCAACGCCCTTGAGCAGGATGGACTGGACCCCGACCCAGCGCAGGACGCCGTGCCCGCGCTCGCGGATGCCGGGATCGGTCGCCTTCCGCTTCCAGTTTCCTTGCCAGTGGACGAACACCTGGATCGTCTCGCCCTCGATGACGATCCGCTCGATGGAGAGGTCCAGGCTGATCTCCTCGAACTGCTCGAAGTCCCGCTCGATGTCCACCCCCGTCCGGTCGAGCGCCTCCACCGGCAGGATCAGGCGGTGCAGGGCGCTCCGGTCCTTCTCGACGTAGGCCTTGCGGAGGGCCTCCACCGCGGCGTCAATCCGCTGGTAGCGGGCGTGGTCGGCGGGATAGCGGATCTCTTTCTGGGAGCAGGCCGTCACGGCGCCGAGCGCGCCCAGCAGCGCACAGAGGACGGCGGCCACGGCCACGGGGCGATCCGACATCATGCGGGAGTATAGGAAGGCCGCGCGGGGAGCGTCAAGCCGCGCCCGCTCCGTGCGGTTCTTGACACCCTGCGCGCCGTTGTGATACGTAAGCACGGCCTCGCGGGGGCGCGCGGCAAGACGCCGGTTTGCTTGCAATTACGCGAAGAACCCTCTACACTTCTCCCATCGTAGGAGCCTGCGCATGTCCAGCGTGTTGAAGAAGCGCCGCAAGAAAATGCGGAAGCATAAGCACAAGAAACTACGCAGACGCATGAAGTTCCTGCGGCGCCGGACCTAGGCTCCGATAGCGCGGCCCCGGGGAGGGAGGAGCGGCGTGCCCGAAGGCAAAAAGGCTCGGATTCGAGTCCGAACGCTGAACAACACCTACGTCGGCGACTTCGTCATCCCACCAATGCGGAACCGCGTCTCCGACGTGCTGAACGAAGAGCAACGTCTGTTCATCAACCTGACCGACGTGACCGTCAACGACAAGGAGCACGCCGATTTCGTGTCGGTCAACAAGAACCTGATCGAATCCATCACGCAACTGTAAGCGAGTCAGTTCCACCGACTCGGACTCGTGTCGTACTACTCGCGCTTCGCTCCCTTCCTGAAACCCTACCTGCCGCAGATGGCCGGCGCCGCGCTGCTCGTCGCCGGCGTCGCCGTCGTCAATCTCGCGCTCCTGCGCCTGGCGGGCCGTCTCTGGGATGTGATCACCGTCCAGCACGACCAGGCGGGCATGACCGCGGCGCTCGGCCTGTTCCTCGCACTGGTCCTCCTGCAGGGCCTCCTCTCGATGGGCCACAGCTACCTGACCGCGCGGGTCTCGCAGCGGATCCTGGCGGACTTCCGGACGCACCTGTTCGCCCACCTGCAGCGGCTCTCGTTGAGCTTCTTCGCCCGGCGTCGGACCGGGGAGCTCCTCTCCCGGCTGATGAACGACGTGGGCATCATCCAGTCCACGCTGACCGAGACCCCGATCGACTCGGCCAAGCAGCTCGTCACCTTCGTAGGCGGCGTGGCCTTCCTGTTCGTGATGAACTGGCGGTTGTGCCTCCTGATCCTGCTGCTGCTCCCGCTCCTCGTGCTCGTCGCGCGGCTGTTCGGCCGGCGGCTCCGCGCCCTCTCGACCACCATCCAGGACCAGCAGGCGGCGCTGACGACGCTGGCTGAGGAGGTGCTGTCCGGGATCCGAGTCGTCAAGTCCTTCGTCCAGACCCGCCGGGAAGTGGCCCGGTTCGCTGGCCAGGTCGAGCGCGCGCTCGCGATCACGCTCCGGCGGGCCGCCGTCCTGGCCCTCTTCATCCCGACGATCACGCTCCTGACCTTCGCCGCCGCGGGCGCCGTCGTGTGGTACGGCGGCACGCAGGTGATCGAGGGCACGGTCTCGCCGGGGGACCTCTTCGCCTTCGTCCTCTTCGCGGGCATCCTGATCGGCCCCTTCGGCTCCGCCGCCCGGGTCTTCGCCCAGCTCAAGGAAGCGCAGGGCGCCATGGCGCGCGTCTTCGAGATCCTCGACACCGAGCCAGAGATCGGCGACCGCCCGGACGCGATCGAGCTGCCGCCCCTCGCGGGTCATGTCCGGGTCGAGGACGTCAGTTTCGCCTATGACCCGCGCCAGCCGGTGCTCGCCGGGGTCTCCTTCGAGGCCAAGCCCGGCGAGGTCGTGGCGATCGTCGGGCCGACCGGCGCCGGGAAGACCACCCTGATCAACCTGCTGCACCGGTTCTACGATCCGACCGCAGGCCGGATCACCCTGGACGGCTACGACCTGCGGGCAGTCCGGATCGAGAGCCTCTACCGCCAGATCGCGCTCGTGCCGCAGGAGACGGTCCTGTTCGGCGGCACGATCCTCGACAATATCCGCTACGGGCGGGAAGACGCCGCAGAAGAGGAGATCGTCGCCGCCAGCCGGGCGGCCAACGCACACGAGTTCATCACGGCGCTCCCGGACGGGTATCGGACCGTCGTGGGCGAGAAGGGCGTGAACCTCTCGGGCGGCCAGCGCCAGCGGCTCGCGATCGCGCGCGCGGTGCTCAAGAACCCGCGGCTGCTGATCCTGGACGAGGCGACCTCGGCGCTGGACTCGGAGTCGGAGCGGCTGGTCCAGGAGGCGCTGGACCGGCTGATGGCGGGCCGGACCACCTTCGTCGTCGCGCACCGGCTCACGACCGTGCAAGGGGCCAACCGGATCCTGGTGCTGAACAAGGGGCGGATCGTCGAGGAAGGCACGCACGCCGCGCTCATGGAGCGGCGCGGCCTCTACCACTATCTCTACACGCTGCGTTTGCGAGAGCAAGAAGCGAACGGCTCATAGCAAACAGCGGCGGGACGCGCCGGAGCGCGCGCTAGGAGCTACCCGCTGCTCGCTGTTCGCTTATTTGACCTTCGAGAAGTCCGCCTCGAACTCCTCCTGTTTGCCGTCCGGGAAGAAGATCACGACCTTGGTCTTGGCGTTGGGATCGAAACTGTCGTAGGCGAACCGAGCCGTGAACCGCGACCGGTAGGCGGGCCCCTGCCCCTCGTTCTTGCGGCCGCGCTCGGCCTGGCTCACGTCCACCGGCCGGATGGTCTTGCTCCCCTGCTGGAGGGCGACCTGGACGCCATCGGCGAAATACTCATCGTCCCCGCAGAGTTGGATCTCCATCTCCAGGTTGGGCATCTCCAGGTACTTCTGGATCTTGTCGTCCGGCATCCGCACTTCGCGCTTCTGCTTTTCCGACTCCATGGCCTCGCGGCGGCCGAACGCTTCCAGCCAGTACCGCTTGGTGCGGAGGACCGCGCTGGCGCCGCAGGGATTCTTTTCTGGGTCGGCGCCGATCCGCGTGGTCAGGGCGGCCTGTTGCAGGACCTTCTTGACTTCCTTCTCCCGCTCTGGCGACTTGTAGGCAGCCTCCAGCGGCTCGCGGCCGGCCGCGAGGGCCTTCTTGGCCTCCTCCATGGTCAGGTTCACGTCAATCGCGGCGGCGGGCCCGCCTCCGGCCGCCCAGAGCGCGATCGCGCCGAGGACGACCGCTCCGGGCCCTGCGTGACTGGTGCTCGCTCGCTTCCCTGCCCTCGCCGCTTCCCGCATGCCTCCCTCCTCCTGGCTCACCGCCGCGCCGCCGACTCGTCAGGCCGGCGCCATTGTAAGAAAAACGGCTGGACCATTGCAAACCCGCCCGCCGTTCCCCGTCACGCGAACCGGACCCAGTTCGGGTAGGGACGCTCCCAGTAGAGCCGGTCCACATCGGCTGGCACCCGGCATCCGTGGCGCTCGAGCAGCGCCGCGAGCCGCCCTAACGGGAGGCCGACCGCCGCCGGGTAATCGCCCGCGATCCGCTCAATCAACCGTCCCCCCTCGCCCTGGATCGAGTAGGCCCCCGCCTTCCCCAGACTTTCCCCCGTTTGGAGGTAGGCCTCCAGCTCCTCTTCGCTGAACGCACGCATCCAGACCCGCACCGTCTCGACCGCCCCATCGGCGAGGCCGTCGCTCGCCCGTCGGAGCGCCACCGCCGTATGGATCAGATGCGCCCGGCCCCGGAGCCGGCGCAACATGCCCCGAGCGTCGGCGAGGTCCTCCGGCTTGCCGAGCACCGTGCCGTCCAGCTCGATCAGGGTGTCGCTGCCGACGACCAGCGCGTCCGGGAATCGGGCGGCGCACGACTCGGCCTTGCCCTCGGCGAACCGTAGAGCTAGGTCCGGCGGGCTGGTCCCGCGGCCGAGCACCTCGGCGAACGTCGGCGCCGCCATCTCGAAGGGAACCTGGAGAAGCGCGAGGAGATCCTTGCGTCGAGGCGAGGTGGAAGCGAGCACCAACCGCATCGGCTACGCGCAGGCGAAGGGGACCGCCACGGCCGACTCCAGCGGCCCGGACGCGGAGTCTGCCGCGCGAGGAGCGGCGCCGACGAACTCGGCGACGATCCGCTCGACGTCGGCGCTCGAGGAAGCCCGCACCATCGCGGCCCGCATGGCGGCGGCGTAGGGGAACCCCTTGCAGTACCAGCCGAGATGCTTCCGCATGCGGGGGAAAGGCTGCACGCCGAACAGGGCCTCGAACTGGCGGGCGTGGTCGAGCATCACGCGGAACCGCTCGGCAGGTTCCACGGGTGGCTCGTCCAGCATCGCGAGCGCGGTCTCGTCGGGCCGCGCGGCCCGCGCGAGCGCGCGGGCCGCCTCCTTCCCGCGGAAGAACCAGGGGCAGCCCAGCGCGCCGCGCCCGACCAGCACCCCATCCACGCCGCTGGCCTGCACGCGGCACACCACGTCGCGCAGCGACTGGAGGTCGCCGTTGCCGAGCAGCAGCGTGCCCGTGCCACGGACGAGCCGGGCCGCCCGCGCGATCGCCGACCAGTCCGCCTCCCCGCGATACATCTGCGCGAGCGTGCGCCCGTGGACCGAGATCACGGCCGGCCGCTCCTCCAGCAGATGCGCGACCCAGTCCTCGACGACGACCTGATCGTAGCCGAGTCGGGTCTTGACCGAGAGCGGGATGACGCGCCGCTCGACCGGGCGGCCGCCCCGCGCCTCGTTCATCGCGCGCAGCCGCGCCGCCCGCGCCGGCCTGAGCCCGGCGGCTTCCAAGGACTGCCCCGCCGCCCAGTCCAGAATCCCCTGGCGGGCCGCCCGCAGGATAGCGTGGGCACGGTCCGGGGTGCGGATGAGCCCCGCGCCGGAACCCGAGGAGACCACGTTGCGCGACGGGCAGCCCATGTTGATGTCGAGCCCGTCGAAGCCCAGCGCACAGACCGCATGGGCGGCTTGATAGAACAGGTCGGGGTCCTTCCCATAGAGCTGCGCGACGACCGGCCGCTCCAGCTCGCTGTACAGGAGCGACGCCAGGAGCGCGTCGGGCCCGCGGCAGACGTCCAACACGCTCGTGAACTCGGTGAACGTGACGTCCGGCGGTCCCTGCTGCGCGACGACCAGCCGGAACGCCGCGTCCGTGACGCCATCCATCGGCGCCAACCCCATGATGGGGCGGGGAATGTCGTGCCAAAAAGAGCCGTGAGGGGTGAGGGGTAAGGGGCGATCGGTCATGCTGATTCCTGATCCCGCCTGACTCGTTAGGCGCTGCCCGCCACTGCCTCGCACGCCATTCGATAGGCGGCGCACAGCTCCGCCGCTTCGCGCCGCGCGATCGCCGCGCTGGCCGGGAGGACCTCCTCGATAAACTCGACGAAGCGACGCACCTTCAACAGGAAAAAATCGTAGGGCTCATTCGTGACTCTCGGCGCCTGGAACCAGAAAGTCACGAAACGCTCGACGGCGAGACCGGCGCGCTTGAGCTGGCGGCAGGTCTCCGGAAACATGTCCTGCAGCGCCCCACCCCAGGCCAGGATCTCGTGCGGCAGGTACACCCGGCGATAGAGGTCCAGGCCCTCCGGATCGGGTGCGGGGCCGGGAAGCCCCCTTGAGGCGGCACCCGTGACGATCCGGGCATACCGCTCGTACTGGCCCGTCAGCTCTGCTTCCTCAGACCGGGGGCCGTCCACCTCCGGAGGCTCCCGCGGGCCGTCGCGTGCGGCCAGCACCGCTCCGGCGGCGGGCCGTTGCGTGGCCGCGGCCACGCGGGCTCCGAACTCCTCCCGAAGGCGCCCGAACTCCCGCACGATCTGCGGGATCGCCTTCGTGTCCACCTCCAACGCGACGCCCTTCAGGTTCGCGAGCCCCGGGTGCGCGAGCGTTTGGGCGAGCATGTCGTACAGTGCCTCGGGCACCGGCGCCGCGTGCGCGTCAAGCCAGCGGGGCGGGACCGCCGCCTGCCCCTGAGGATCCCGTTCGTGCGCTGCGAGCCCGGCTAGATGGATCTGGATGACTCGTTCGAGGGGAAACTCATCGAGGAAGTCAGCCACGTAATCGCGGAGCGCGGACCGTCGCCACGCGCCCGAGTAGCGGTACTGAGTCCAGACGTGCCCGAGATCGAGCACAAGCCCGCAGGGTGCCAGCTCCGCCACTCGGCGGAAAAAGGCGGCCGGACGCAGATCCCCCCATCCGAGGTAGGGGAGCGGCGGGATCTCGAGCAGGACGAGCGGCGCGGCCCGTCCCGGTGCCGCGGAGGCGAGCCGGTCGAGCTGTGCCTGGAGCCGCCGCACGTGCCGCGCCGTCACCGCGGCGCTCGCCCGGGTGAACAACGGCGGCAGATAGGTTCCGAACGCGTAGCCTGCCATCTGCTTGGCCGCGCACTCATGGGTCAGCCACGCGCTGCCGAGCAGACGCAGGTGGGCGGCGGCGGCGGTGACCTCCGCTTCCCACGGATAGGCTGTCTCCCAGTCCGGCTGCGTCAGCCAGAGCCCTTCGGCGTGATACTCGATCGGCAGCGCCGGGAGTCGGCGTCGGACCGCCTCCAGGATCGGCGCCGGCGCCTTGAACAGCTCCAGGTAGTCGGCGCAGAGCCCTTCCCGATCCAGCGCCTCGAGCAGCTCCCAGAGGTCCGGCTGGTAGACGTCCACGGACAGGCCGAGGCCGTGGCGCGCGAGACGCGCCGCGCGGGCGACGAAACTGTGGTCCGGGGCAGCCATGTCCAGTTCCGGGGGGCGGGGGCGGCCAACGGCCTGTAGTCTAGTCGTCCGCCCTCCTCCTTGACAAGGGGCGGGGACGGCCGCAGCCACACGGATCGCGCCTCCCTTTTGACCGAAGGCGAGCGACCTGGTAAGATTCAACTCCGATCTCCTGAGAGGCACGCGCCGGGTTGCGCAGGGCAGAGCGGCCGGGGGCGGAGATCGGGGCCGGCCGAGCTACCATGACGGATCAGGAGATTCTTCGACAGGTCCAGGCGCTGCTGGACGAACCGGACGACAGCCTCCGGAAGGTGCTGCAGAAGCACATGCTGGAGGCGGTCCTCAAGCTGCGGGACAGCCCCCTCGACAACCTCGACCTCAAGATTCTCCACCGGACGTTGAAGGAGCTGCGCTACGCGCTCAAGGTCTTCGCGCCCTACCGTCACCGTCCGAAGGTCAGCGTCTTCGGCTCGGCGCGCACCCAGCCCGATGACCCCAACTATCAGCTCGCGGTCCGCTTCGGCCGGCGCCTCGTCGAGCGCGGCTACATGGTGATCACGGGCGGCGCGGACGGGATCATGCGCGCCTGCCAGGAAGGCGCCGGCCGGGAGCACAGCTTCGGCGTCAACATCATGCTGCCGTTCGAGCAAGGCGCGAACTCCGTGATCGCCGACGACCCCAAGCTGGTGACGTTCAAGTATTTCTTCACCCGCAAGCTGATGTTCGTCAAGGAGTGCTGCGCCGCCGCGATGTTCCCCGGCGGGTTCGGCACGCACGACGAGGGGTTCGAGGTGCTGACCCTCGCCCAGACCGGGAAAAGCGCGCCCCAACCCTATGTGTGCCTGCAGGCCCCCGGCTGCGACTACTGGGACCACTGGCGCCGGTTCCTGACCGACCAGCTCCTGGCCCGCCAGCTCATCAACGAAGAGGATCTGTGCCTGTTCAAGATCTTCGACTCGGCGGAGGACGCGGTCGAGGAGATCGAGGCCTTCTACCGCAACTACCATTCGATCCGGTTCGTGCACCGGCACCTCGTCGTCCGGATGAAGCACCCTCTGCCCGAGGCCTCGCTTGCTCGGATCAACGAGGAGTTCGCCGACCTCCTCGCAGATGGCCGGTTCGAGCAGGGCGGCCCGCTCCCCGGCGAGCACGACGAGCCGGAGCTGCAGCACCTCCCTCGGCTGGTCTTCCACTACAACCGGAAGAGCGCCGGCCGGTTGCGGCAGCTCATTGACCGCCTGAACACCGTGCCGCAACCCGCCGTGGTCGGCAACTCCGCGTAGGACACGCCGCGGCAGCCCGGACAGCCGGCCGCGTCCCTGAGCCGCCGGACGGGGTGTTGGTCACAGCCGGCAATCATGGTATCCTGTGCCCCTTGAGGTATGAGCTGGCCTTCGCGTCACCCGGAACCCTCGCCCGCCCCCGAGGTGGTCTTGTACCATGCGGACTGCGCCGATGGGTTCGGTGCCGCCTGGGCCCTGTGGAAGCGGTTTCCCGCCGCGCAGTACGTTGCCGTCAAGCACGGGTTCCCCCCGCCGCCCGGGCTGGCCGGGCGCCACGTCGTGATCGTAGATTTCAGCTATCCGCGGGAGACGCTCGAGGCCCTGGCCCAGGCGGCGGCGAGCCTGCTCGTGCTGGACCACCACGTGACGGCCCAGCAGGCGCTCGCCGGCCTGCCCTACGCGCGCTTCGAGGAGAAGAAATCCGGCGCCGTGATGGCCTGGGAATGGGCGCATCGGGAGCCGGTCCCCTGGTTGCTCCAGTACGTGCAGGACAAGGACCTGTGGGAGTGGGCGCTGCCCGCTAGCCGGGAGATCAACGCCGCGCTCGCCTCCTACCCCTACGACTTCGAGGTCTGGGACAGGCTGCGCCAGGACCGGCTGGAGGCCGATGGGCAGGCAATCCTGCGCTACGAGCGGGAACTGGTCGGCAAGATCGCCGCCGGGGCGGTGCTGGTCTCCTTCCACGGGACGACCGTCCCCGCGGTGTGCAGCGCCGTGCTGACGAGCCAGCTCGGGGAACGCCTCTCCCCGGGCTATCCGTTCTGCATCATCTGGCACGACCGGGACCACCGGCGCTACTATAGCCTGCGGTCCCAGCCGGACGGCGCGGACGTCGGCGCGATCGCCGCCGCTTACGGCGGTGGTGGCCACCGGCACGCGGCGGGCTTCTCGGTGCCCTTGGGACCGGACGCGCCCGAACCGCTGGGCCCCTTGACAGGAAAAGCCCGTGACAAGTGACGTGGGACGGGCGAAGGGGTGAAATGGTGCCCCCAACCGCTTCCAGTTCGTCACCTGTCGCGCATCACCCATCACCGCCTTTATGATTCCCCTCCACGACGACAACCCCACGACGCTCACGCCAGTGGTGACCATCACGCTGATCGCCGCCTGCGTGCTCGTCTTCTTCTACGAAGTCTCCCTCCCGGAGGACGTAGCCGAGCTGTTCGTGTACCGGTACGGGGCGATCCCGGCCCTGTTCCTCGGGCACGCCGCAAGCGCCCCCGAGTGGGCAGGCCTCCCGGCTTACGCGAGCCTCCTCACCAGCATGTTCCTCCACGGCGGCTGGATGCACCTGATCGGCAACATGCTGTACCTCTGGATCTTCGGCAACAACGTCGAGGACGTAATGGGGCATGCGCGGTTCGTGGTCTTCTACCTGACCTGCGGCATCCTGGCGGCGCTCAGCCACGGGCTGATCGACCCGACCTCCACCGTCCCTATGGTCGGCGCGAGCGGAGCCATCTCCGGCGTCCTCGGCGCCTACCTGCTCCTCTTCCCGCACGCCCGCGTGCTCGTGCTGGTGCCGCTCGGGTTTTTCTCCCGGATCATGTACGTGCCGGCCGCCCTCGTGCTCGGCCTCTGGTTCGTCATGCAGGTGCTGAGCGGCGGGATGTCACTCGGGCGCGGGGGCGGCGGGATCGCGTTCTTCGCGCACATCGGCGGGTTCGTGGCGGGCATGGCCCTGATCGGCCTCTTCAAGCGCCCGGAGGTGCGCTTCTTCACCCCGCGGCGCCATCGCCGCTGGGAGTCTGACTGGTAATCGAAACGTCCATGGACAGCATCTCAACGAAAGCGAGTCATCCCTGATGGTGTCACGACCGCGGACAAGACTGTGCGTGACCGGATTCATCCTGCTGATGGTGATCCAGTTATCCGGTGTGACGTGTCTCGATGAGTGGGCCAGCGTCTCGTCTCACGCATCGCCGACCGGGCGGAGCCAGTCAGTGACGCGGACTGTGGACATGGGCCAGACAGGCGACGATGGCTGTCCTTGCCACCTCGCCTTTGTGTCGGTACCCCACGCGGCCCCTGCAACTTGCTGCCCTATCCAGTTGAGGGCCATCGAGGCTCCAACGACGGCCCTGCCGGGTCCCGTCACTCTGCCATTTCATCCTCCTCTCGCTGCGTAACGCTCCTCTGCAGCAAGCCTTTCTGTCGCTCAGTGCCAAGCCGTGACTGTTGGCCGCTCACGCGGAGCGCGGGGCTCGCCACACGAGGTGTGCGCGATCCCTGTTCGCCCAGTCACGGATGGCGGATCCCCATCGAGAGGAGATGACGATGCCTGGCACCTGGCTGACAACCTCTCAGACCGCGTCTGTACTTGGAAGGCTCATCCTCTGTGGAGTGCTCGTGAGCTGCAGCATGCTGGAAGGACAACCGCCGGCCTCACCAGTACCGCCCTTGCGCATTGTCGTGGGGCCGATCATCTTGGAGGCGCCGATCACCACGAGCGCGCAGATCTACTCGTTCGAGGAAGCGCCGGCGGCGGAGACGGACTCTGTCTTGTTAGCCCAGTTGAAGCAGGAGATCGAGGTCAAGGCCCAGCGCTTCCTGACAGCGCATCTGGCGAAGCAACCGGGAGTGACTGTCGTCCCCTTCGAGGATGCCCGGCGCCTCCTTGCGGATATTGGGCGCCCAGGAGCACCGCTGACCGACGCGCAAATCCGAGCGCTCGGCGAGGAGACAGGAGCGGATATCGTGGTCACCGGGCTCGTGCACGACTACGGGAAGGTCCGCTGGCAATACTGGCTAACCGGCTGGCTGCTGCACGTGTCGGCGTGGACAGTCGCAATAGGCGCAGCCACGGCCTGGAATCCTGCGGCTGTCGGTGCGTTTCTCGCCGTCGACGCCACCACCGACGTTCCACTCTGGTATGGGGGCGCGGAGATGTTCGGCTGGGCGTTTCGGCCTGTCCGGGTACACCTGGATGCCGTGCAAATAAGAGACTGCCAGGGGCTTATCTGGACCGACGATGCGCTCAGGATCAGGGTGCCGGGCAAAGCGTTGGCTGGCCATCGGCCCGAGCAGCAACAGCGGAAGGACGTGCAATTGGAAGCAAACCTGGAGCAGGCGCTGGCCGACCTTGCCGAGGCGGCGGGGAAGAAATTGGCGGTTCAAGCCTGCACAGAAGGCAGAACACCGGACACGATCCACGGCTTCTCGTTTTCATCTCTCTTCGACGTTGTCCTCTAAGCCGTGCGCCTCGAGGCATCCACAGGACGGCACCCAGCCAGGGGCACAAGCGTTTCGCCGGCGCCGCGCCAAGGCCGTCTCGCCATCTTCGCGGAGGCTTCTCCTCAGTTCCGCGATCCGGTTGAATTTCAAACCAGTCAATGGCCCAGCCACCGCCGGAAGGCCGTCGCCGCCTCCCAGGCCTCCTCGCCCTTCTCGGCCAGGAACGTCACGTGGCCCATCTTGCGGCCGGGGCGGATGGGCGTTTTGCCGTAGACGTGGAGCGCGGCGCCGGGCCGGCCCAGCAGCGCGGCGAGTCCCTCGCCGACAGTCGCCCGGGTGAGGTCGTCGCCCAGCAGGTTCACCATCGCCGCCGGCGAGAGCAGCCGGACCTCCCCGAGCGGGAGGCCGCAGAGCGCCCGCACCTGCTGCTCGAACTGCGAGACCGTACAGGCGTCCAGCGTGTAGTGGCCCGAGTTGTGCGGGCGAGGGGCCACCTCGTTGACGAACAGGCCGCCGTCCGGCATCAGGAACTGCTCCACGCAAAAGACCCCCACGCCCTCGAGGGCCTCCACGACCGCGCCCGCCAGCTCCTGCGCCCGCCGGGCCGTAGCCTCGTCCACGGACGCCGGCACGCGGGTGAGCCGCAGGACGCCCCCTTCATGGAGGTTCTGCACCACGGGATAGGTGCGGCGCTCCCCGTCCGCCCCGCGCACGACGAGCACCGACAGCTCCTGTTCGAACGCGAGGAACCGCTCGAGGATCCAGCGGGCCGGCCCCTCGCCTGGCGGCTGCGTGAACAGCCGGGCGGCGAGCGCTTCCGCCTCGGCCGGGCCGGCCAGCCGCCACTGGCCCTTGCCGTCGTAGCCCGAGGTGGCTGTTTTACAGAGGCAGGGGAAGCCGAGCCGCTCGGCCGCGCGCAGGTCGGCCGGCTCGCGGACCGCACAGAAGGGGGCGACCGGAATCCCGTGCCCAGCCAGGAAGGTCTTCTGCTCCAGCCGGTTCTGAAGGAGCTGCAGGATGCGGGCAGAGGGACGGAGCGGCAGGCGGCGTTCCAGCTCCGCCGCGGTCGCGACCGGGATGTTCTCCCACTCGTAGGTCGCGGCGCGGGCCGCGCCGGCCAGCTCGTGCACGGGTCCGGGGTCGGTGAACGGCGCGCAGAGCGGCCGGTCGGCCCCCTTGAGGGCCGGCGCCTCGGGGTCGGGATCCCAGACCGCCACGCGGTAGCCGAGCCGCCGGGCCGCCACGGCGAACATGGCCCCGAGCTGCCCCCCGCCCAGGACCGCCACCATCGCGCCGGGTTCGATCCGGTCCGCCATCGCTAGCGCCTCTGCCGCCTCCTGCCGGCCGGGCGCGCCGGCTGCATCTCGGGGGACGAGGCAACAGCCGCCTGTGTCTGGGCGCGGCGATACTCGATGAGCCGCTCCCGCACGTCCTTGTGGTGCCCCGCGAGGATCTGGGCCGCGAGCAGGCCGGCGTTCTCGCCGCCTCCGATCGCGACGGTCGCCACCGGCACGCCGCGCGGCATCTGGACGATCGAGAGCAATGAGTCGAGGCCGCGCAGAGGCTCCGTCGGAATCGGCACGCCGATCACCGGCAGATGCGTCTTGGCCGCCAGCATGCCGGGCAGGTGGGCCGCGCCGCCCGCCCCGGCGATGATGACCTCGATCCCCCGCTCGTGGGCGTGCGCGGCGTAGTCGAACAGCCGGTCCGGGGTGCGGTGCGCGGAGACGACCCGCAGCTCACTGGGCACGCCGAGCTGAGTCAGCACCGCCACCGCCTGTTCCAGGACCGGGAAGTCGCTCCTGCTCCCTCCGAGGACGCCGACCAGCGGGGCGTCCTCCCCTGGCCCCTCTCCATCCGCAGCTCCCTGCGGCCCCCGTCTCTTGGGCTGACCTCTCATGCGCGCCTCCTCTCCGGACCGGGCTCATCCCGCCTAGCCCCTGACACCTTAGCGTCCCGTGTCGCGCGGGTCAAGGTGAAGCTGCCGCGGCTCGAGCGGACCCCGCGCCGCGATCAGAGGTACCGGAGCCAGAGATACCCCATGCTGATCCCCACCTGGAGCAGCATGATCGGAAACGCCACTTTCATGAACGAGAAGAACCGGAAGGGAATCCCGTTCCGTTCCGCGATCCCGGCCACGACCAGGTTGGCCGAGGCTCCGATCAACGTGCCGTTGCCGCCCAAGCATGCCCCGGCCGAGAGGGCCCACCAGAGGCCGGTCAGACGGTCGGCCGGGATCCCGGCCTCCTGAAACGCGGGGAGCATGTCCTTGATCATCGGGATCATGGTCGCCACAAACGGAATGTTGTCGATGAAGGCGGAGAGGAACGCGGAGACCCACAAAACCGCGAGCGCGGTGAGGGTGAAGTCGTTTCTTGTGAAGTCCAACGTCCACCGAGCGAGCACCTTGAGGAGCCCCGCGTGCTCCACACCCGCCACGATCACGAAGAGACCGCAGAAGAAGAAGATCGTCACCCATTCGACCTGGCTGAAGATCTCGTGGAGCTTCTGCGCCGCTTGCTCCCGCCCCAGGCCGAGGGTCACGAGCAAGAGCAGGACCCCCGCGCCGGCGAGCGCGATGGTGGCCGGCTCCAGGTGGAGGAGGCGCGCGAGCACGAAGGCCGCCAGCACACACCCGAAGACGACCAGCGACCGCCAGAGCAAGGGCCAGTCGGTAAGAGCCTTGTACTCGTCGAAGGCCAGCAGCCGCGTCCGAGCGTCCTCTGCGACGGTGAGATGGCGGCCGTAGACCAGCCAAAGAGGCCCGAGGGTGGCGAGGAACACCACGATGATGAGCGGGGTCAGGTGGAGGACGAAGTCATTGAAGCTCAAGCCCGCGGCCGAGCCAATCATGATGTTGGGTGGATCGCCGATGAGCGTCGCGGTGCCCCCGGAATTGGAAGCGTTCACCTCGGCAAACAGCAGGGGGTACGGATCGAGGCGCAGCTCGTTCGCGATATGCAGGGTCACCGGCGCCACCAGCAGCACCGTGGTGACGTTGTCGAGAAACGCGGAGAGCACGGCGGTGACGGTCGCCAACATCGCCAAAATGCCCCAGGGATGCCCGCGGGCCGCCTTGGCCGCCTTGACGGCCAGAAACTGGAAGACGCCCGTCTCTTTCATGATCGCCACCAGGATCATCATGCCCACGAGCAGGCCGATGGTGTTGAAATCAATCCCCCGGAAGGCCTGGTCCTGGTCAAGGACCCTGGAGGCGATGACCAGGCTGGCGCCTAGCAACGCCACGACGGCGCGATTGAGCCGGTCCGCCACGATCAGGGCGTACGTGGCCACTAGAATGGCCGTGGCCACGACGGGCGCCGGCCAACCGAAGAGCACCTGGGGAGGCACATCCGGCATCGGGTGAGAATCGCCCTCTACTTCTGAAAGTATCCGGGACGGACCACGGTAACGTCGGAAATGAACATGACACCCGGATGCTTCTCGAAGAGGGGCAGGACCCCGGCGACAATCGCGTCGACCAGCTCCTCGGGCACCACGGTCATGATCAGATCCTGACTGTGCACCTCGTTAAAGAGGTGCCCGCTCTCGTGCACCCCGTGATGCCCCTTGCCCGCGACGTTGGGAATCACGGTATAGCCCGTGACCTTGAGCCGGTCCAGCAGATCCTCGACATGCCGGAGCAGGTCTCCTTCCACGATGAGTTCGATTTTTTTCATGGTGCCCTGCCGCTCGCTCGCTAGCCGCTGCTCGCCACCGGGAGATGCTCCACCAGGAGGGTGATGCTGGCCTCCATCAACCCCAACACCGGCCGCGGGTAGAGCCCGACCCAGAAGACCAGGACGATCAAGGGGAGCAAGATGGCCATCTCGCGCCGGTCCAGATCGGGCAGCGGGCCGTGACCAACCTGGTGGGCCGGCCCCATCGCCACGCGCTGGACCATCCAGAGCATATACGCCGCCGCCAGCAGGATCCCCACGACAGCCAGGATCACCATGGGATAGCTGCGCGTGGCCGTGCCCACGAGGACCAGAAACTCCCCGATGAAATTGTTCGTGCCCGGCAGACCGAAGGAGGCCACGGCAAACACGAACAGGAACACCGTGAAGCGGGGCATGAGCCGCAACAATCCGCCGTAGTCCGCAATCATCCGGCTGTGGGTGCGCTCGTAGACCTGCCCCACCGCCAGGAACAGCGCCCCGGTCGTGACCCCATGGTTGACCATCTGGAGCAACGCGCCTTGCAGCCCCTGCGTATTCGCGACAAAGATGCCCAGCGTGACGAAGCCCATGTGGGAGATCGAGGAGTAGGCGACCAGCCGCTTCAGGTCGGCTTGCGCGAGGGCCATGTACGCGCCGTACAGGATGCCGAGCACCGACAGCCAGAGGACCAGCGGCGTGACGGCGGCGGTGGCCGCGGGCAACACCGGCAGGCAAATCCGCATAAAGCCATAGCCGCCCATCTTCAAGAACACGCCGGCCAGGAGCACGCTGCCGGCCGTCGGCGCCTCGGTGTGCGCGTCGGGCAGCCAGGCGTGGAACGGCACCATCGGAGTCTTGATCGCGAACGCGATGAAGAGCGCGGCGAAGATCCACCGCTGGACCTCGACGCCGACGTGCGGCGCCGCCAGCTCTTGCAGGTCGAAGGTGTGGCCGCCCTCCAGATACAAGGCCAGGATGCCAACGAGGAGCAACAGGCTGCCGGTGAGGCTGTACAGGGCGAACTTGATGGCGGACTGGATCCGCTGGCGGCCCCCCCACAGACCGATGATGAAGTACATGGGAATGGTCGTGGTCTCCCAGAGCATGAAGAAGAGGAACAGGTCCATAGCGGCGAAGACCAGGATCATCGAGGCTTCGACCAGCAGGATCAGCATCAGGAACGCCTTGAGGTGCGTGGTAATTTCCCGCCAGGAGCAGAGGACGCAGAGCGGGGAGAGCAACGAGGTCAAGAGCAGCAGCGGCAGGCTGATGCCGTCCACCCCGACGGCGTATTGGACATGGAAGGTCGGCATCCAGAGCACCCGGTCCACGAACTGGGGGGCCGGATTCGACGGATCGAACCCGTGCCACAGCACCAGCGAGAGCAGGACGTCCAGGAGCGTGAAGGCCAGGGCCACGCGCCGGAGGGCCTGCGGATGCTCGAGGAACGCCAGCAGCACCACGCCCGCGAGCGGGAGGACCGCCATCCACGTGACGAGATGATCCGCCAGCCAGGCCATCAGTGCACCATCCAGAGCACCAGCCCCATCACCACGACGAGCGAGCCGATGAGCAAGAGCACGTGGTACTGGAGCAGGCGCGGCTCGACGCGCCGCAACAACAGACCGGACCGGGCCACGCCGCGCCCGACCGCCTCGCTCGTCCGGTCGAGGCCCCCCACATCCACCGTTTCCCACAGCCAGCAGGCCGCCGCTTCATGCTGCCGGGCGAGGCGGTCCACCGTCCGATCGATTCCCCCCACATCCACCGTGCGCCAGAGCCAATGCGCAGCCTCCACGTTCCGAGAGGCCAGCCCGTCAATACTCCGATTGACCCCGCCCACATCCACACGCCGCCACAGCCAAGACGCCAGGGAGACCTGGAGCTCCGCAAACTGAGCCACGCCCCGGTCGAAGACCCGGGCTTCCAGAAGGGTCCACAGCCGATGGGCCCAACGCAGACAGGGCCGCACGACCCACCGGTCATAGGCCTCGTCCAGATAGCCGGCGTTCAGGGCGTGGACATACAGGCGGCGCTTCCACTCGGCCAGCCGGGCGGCGACACCCGGACGGACGCCGACGCGCCTCAATCTGACCGCGCCGACCGCCCCGGCCGCCCAGCCGGCGAGCGCCGCGGCGGCTCCCGCGGCCAGCCCCTTGAACGCGCCCACCGCTAGACCGGCCTCGGCCCGACCGGGCAGCAGCGCGGGCGCCAGGAGCGCGGTGGAGGCGGAACAGAACCAAGCGAATCCCCCGAAGAGCAGGCCGGCGCCGAGCGCGCCGGCTCCCAGCACGCGCGGAGAAAACAGCCACTGGCGATCCTCGTAGACCCCGCGCACTGGTTCCCATCCTGAGGGGATCGGTTGGTCATGGGCGCGGACCAGCCAGCCGACGCAGGCCCGCGCGGTCAGGAAGACGGCCACCAGACTGACCGCCCAGAATACAGGCCGGGCGAACGATCCGGTCGCCGCCGTCCACAGATGCCGGTACGGCGTCGCATAGAGGAACAGCGGGGGCAGCAGGGCCAGGAGCAAGGCGAGCACCAGCAGGCCGGGGTTCACCCTGACGGGGAGCGACTCCGGCGCACGCGCCGCGGGCGCATGCGCGGCCGGGAGGTGCCCCACGACGCTTCCTGCCGCGAGAAACGAGAACGCCTTGTACAGGCCGTGCGCCACGAGATGAAAGATCGCGGCCAGCGGCGCGCCCACCCCGGCCGCGAGCATCATGAAGCCTAGGTGGCTGATTGTCGAGTAGGCCAGGATGCGCTTGATGTCGCTCTGCGTAAGGACTACGACCGCGGCGAAGAGCGCGGTGATCGCCCCGACGACCGCGACCAGGACCATGGCCGCCGGGGCCTGCTGGTACAGCGGCCCCAGCCGCACCACCAGATAGACGCCCGCATTGACCATCGTCGCGGCATGGATCAACGCCGACACGGGCGTCGGCGCCTCCATCGCATAGGGCAGCCAGACATGCAGGGGGACTTGCGCCGACTTCCCCATCGCCCCGCAGAAGAAGAGGATGCCGATCAGCACGAGGGTTGGGGTAGGCCCGTGTAGTCCCGCCCAACCCAGCAGGTCAACGGTCTGGCTGGCCTTGCCCGGCGCCGCCTCCAGGATGGCGGGCAGGTCGAGCGTGCCGAATGTCCGGTAGGCCAGGACAATGCCCAGGGCCAGGCCCAAGTCCGCCACCCCGTTCACGAGAAAGGCCTTCGTGGCAGCCTGCGCTGCCGCCGGCCGCTCTCCCGCATGGGCGATCAACAGGTACGAGCAGAGGCCCATGATCTCCCAGACCATGTACACCTGGAGGAGATTGGTGCTCAGCACCAGGACCAGCATCGAGCCGGTGAAGAGCGCGAGCACGGCAAAGAACAGGTCATAGCGGGGATCTCCCTCCATGTACCGGCAGGCGAAGACGTGCACCAGGCCGCTCACGCCGGTCACGAGCACCAGCAGCACGACGGACAAGCCATCGAACTGCCACGCGGCCGCCACGACCAGGGCCCCCGATTTTAGCCAGGTGCCCAGCGGCACGACGAAGGGGCCGACGGCGGCCACGCGGAGGAGCGCCGCCACCGACAGGGTAAAGGACGCGCCGACGGCGGCGATGGCCACGCGGTGGCTCGGCCCGGCAAGGCGGTGCATTCTCAGCGCGATGGCGGCACACGCGAGCAGCGGGAGGAACGGGAGCCATGCGTAGTGCGCGGTCATACGCCCTTTGGGACGACCAGGTCGCCGAGGAATCCGATGATCGCGTCGCTGAAGAGCCCTAACCCCAAAATCCCCGCGATCACGATCCCCATGCTCAGGCGCATGGGCCAGGGCACCTCCGCCGCAGGCTGAGCCTCCGCCGGGGCCGGCTCGAGAAACACGCGCGCAAACACCTTGGCGAAATACGCGAGCGTCACCAACGTGACGACCAGGATCACCATCACCGCGGCGTAGTTTCGGGCCTCGAGGGCGCCGAGGACCAGGTACCACTTGCCGAAGAATCCGCCGGTCGGGGGGAACCCCACCATCGAGACGCCGGTGAGCACGAGGAGGGTCCGGGTCCAGGCCATGCCCCCCCGCATCCGGGCGAGCGCATCGAGCTCGGAGGCGCCGCATTGCCGGATCGCCGCCCCGGCGAAGAAAAACAGCCCCGCTTGCATGACCGCATCAACGATGAGATAGAAGACGCCGCCGGCCAGGCCGGTGGGCGTACCCTGGCTGATCCCGAGCACGACCAGCCCCAGATGGGAGACGCCGGCGTAGGCGAACATCCGCTTGAGATTCTGCTGGGCCAAGGCCAGCAACGCTCCGACCAGCGTCGCGACCGCACCGAGCCAGCCCCAATACGCCAGCAGCGGCAAGTGGTCGCGCACGAGGTCGACGCCGGCCACCCAGTACAGAATCCGGACCGTAGCGTAGAGGGCCACCTTCGTCACCAGCGGGGCGATGAGCGGGCTGACGGCATCCGGGGCATGGGTATAGGCGTCCGGGAGCCAGCCATGCAAGGGCACCAGCGCCATCTTGATGCTCAAGCCGACCATCATCAGCACCAGTCCCCAGAGCACCGCCTGAGACTCCAGGAGCCCTGGCAGCCGCTGCGCGAGATCGGCCATGTTCAGCGTCCCCGTCGCCGCGTAACAATAGGCTACCCCGAGCAGATAGAGCGACGCTCCCAGCGTCCCCAGGATCAGATACCGCAGAGCCGCCATCAGCGCCGCCGCGCCCGCCATACCGACCAGGGCGTACGCGCACAGGGACGTCACCTCGACGAACACGAAGATGTTGAACAAATCGGCCGCGAGCACGATCCCCGTCAGGCCGGCGACTAGCAGCAGGAGGAGCGTGTGGAACGGCATGGTCTTTTCGGCCAGATCCTGGCTCAGCGTGGGCCCTCCGTACCAGACCGCCGCGAAGGCGATCCCGCTGATCGGCAGCAGCACCACGGCGCTCAAGCCGTCGAGGACCCATTCGATCCCGAGCGGAGGGGCCCAGCCACCGAACGCGTAGTGCACCGGGCCCGCCTGGGCCACGACCGAGACGCCGACGCCGGCGACCCCGCACATCACCGCGAGCGCCCCCAGGGCCAGCGGGCGGCACCAGGTCGGCCGCACCAATGCCACGGCCGGCATGGCGACCCCGGTGGAGAAGGGGGTCAAGAACAGCAGAACGGGAAGGTGCCTCGTCATTCCTGCATCCGTTGATAGACTTCCGCCTCATCGAGCGTGCCGTACCGACGATAGATCCGGATGACGAGCGCAAGGGAGACTCCCAACGTCGCCACACCGACGACGATCGCCGTGAGCATGAGCGCAGGCGGCAAGGGGTTCGCGTAATCTTCAGGGCGAACCGGTCCGGCGGTCGGGAGCAACACGGCCACCGTGCCGCCGACCTTGGCGGAGAGGGTGAGAAAAAAGAGCATCACGCTGGTCTGCACCAGGTACATCCCGATCAGCTTCTTCACGAGATGATGGTGCGTGAGCATGATGGACAGCCCCCAGAGGAACAGGAACACAAAGACGAGAAAGTTGGTGCGACCGAGCCAGTCGTCAATCATGCGTCGGGTCCTCCGAAGCCGGCGACGACAAGCTGAAGAAGATCGAGATGCCCACCACCGCCACGTCCACCGCCACACCCACCATGGTGAGGAGGATCCCCAGGTATCGGCGCGTGGGCACATCCATCCCCAAGACGGGGAGACTGGCATAGTTCAGGTACTCGCCTAGGCCGATGAAGCATGCCCCTCCGACCACCGCAAAGAAGAGCAGGCCCACCCCTTCGCCACAGGCTGCCATCTGCCGGATGTACCGCTCGTCGCGTCCGTTCCCGAAGACCAGCAGCACGAGGAGCAACGTCGCGCCGAAGGCCACGCCGCCGACAAAGCCGCCTCCCGGGCTGACCTGTCCGTGGAACAGCACATAGGCAGCGTAGAGTTGAATGACCGGCGCGAGCGCGCGGGCCACCATCTGCACGATCAGGCTGTCATGGGGACGGTCCATGGTCTCTCCGGAGGAGCAGCAACCCAGCGATCCCGGCCGCAAAGATCACGGTGGTCTCGATCAGCGTATCGAACCCGCGATAGTCCATAATGACGGAGGTGATCACGCTCGGCGTGCGCGTCTCCTCCAGGCTTCGCTGCAGGTAGGCCGGGGAGACATGGACGTTGGGCGGCGAGAGCGGATCGCCGATGCGGGGCAGATCGCGCGCCCCGAGGACCAGCAGGCCTCCCAGGGCCACCAGCCCGGCCACGGCCAGCCAGGGGTGCCGCGGGCGCGGCTGGCGCACTTCGACGGGCGAGGTGGCAAACAGGGTGAGCAGAAAAAACACCGTTGAGAGCCCGGCGCCGACCACGCACTCGGTAAACGCCACGTCCGCCGCCCCCAGGGCGGCCCAGATGAGGGCCAGGACGAAGCTGTAGCAGGCCAGGATCAAGACCGCACCGATCAAATCGCGCATGAGGATCGCCCCGCCGGCCGTCAGCACGAGGAGCACGAGCAATGAGTTGTTGACCCAGAGATTCATCGCGTCATCGCTCCTGGCGCGTCCAGGGCCGCAGCCCGCACCGCAAGGCGGCCCGCGCGGTCACGTGCGAGATCACGGGATTGACCAGCAAGAGAAACCCCACGATCAGGAGCAGCTTCAGCGCGGTGAGCGTGAGGCCCTCGTAGCACGCCAGCCCCACGATGAGGAGGGTCAGCCCGAGCGTATCGCTGATCCCGACCGCATGCGACCGGCTGTACACATCGGGAAACCGCAGCAGGCCAACCGCCGCGACCGTCGCGAAGCCAAGCCCGACCAGGACCAACAGCAAGCCGACGAGCTTCATCGGCTCACCTCCCGGGACGCCCGTGCCGGCGCCTCCGCCGGTACCCCCTTCAGCTCGAGGTACTTGGTGACCGCCACCGCGCCGATCAGGTTGAGCAGCGCGTAGCCGACCGAGATGTCGGCGAACATGTCCAGGCGCTCGTAGAGCGTCCCGATGACCAGCATCAGCACGGTCACCTTGCCAGACAGGCCGTTGAGCCCGAGCAGCCGGTCGAAGAGGGTCGGCCCCCGGACCATCCGGTAGAGGTAGACGACCATCAACACGACCAGCGCCACAAACACGCCGAGCAGCAGGCTGTGCATCCAACTCATCCTGTGCGCGCGAAGACCCAGGCGACCTTCTGCTCGAGCAAGCCCGTCTCCAGATCCGAGGCCGAGGCCTCGTCCAGCGCGTGGACCACGAGTTCGTCGCCGTCCAGCTCAGCCGTGATGGTGCCCGGCGTCAAGGTGATGGAATTGGCCAACAGCACTCTGGCCGCGGGCTCCGCGAGCGCGGTCCGATACCGAATGAGCCGCGGCGCGATGGGCAGGCGGGGGTCCAAGGCCAGCGCGGCGACATGCAGGTTGCTCAGCACGATGCGCGCGAACAGCCAGGGGAGGTACACCAGCAAGCGCCTCCAGGGGAACGGCCCGGGTTCGCCGCCCCGGCCGTGCGCGGCGAGCCACGCCACAGCCAACGCGCTCAGCAGGCCTGCCCCCAGATGAAACAGGTCGCTCTGCCCGGAGAGCACGAACCAGAGCAGGAAGAGCAGGGCGGCCCGCGTCAGGAGGTCCTTCATGCCGCCTCCGACCGCACCGGGCAGGGCATCCAGCGACCGCCAGGCCGATAGAGCCAACTCTCGCCCGTCACCGGATCAACGGTCACGAGCCGGGCCCATTGGTTGTCGAACATCTCGCGCAGCTCCCGATGCCGCCCGATGATGGCTTCGACGACGCCCGTCCGCGCTTCGATGATCGCGAGCAACCGCAGGGGCTCATGCACGCGGGCCGACCCGTCTGTCAGCGATTGGAGGGCCAACCCCGTCTGGAGATCGCTTTCCCGCCCCAGCATGACACCCACGCCGCCGACCACGTTGTGCAGCACCTTGCTGCCGCTCCCGTAGGTCCAGGGGTCCACGGCGGAAAAGTAATACTGGAGATTGATCATCTTCATGACGAGCAACGGGGCGGTCATCAGAAACTCCAGGTACGTGCCGTGCTCGTCCTGTGCGGGATCGTAGGAATGCAGAAACACCCGCCCCTCCAGATTCAGCCCGCGGGTCAGCCCCCGTCTCCCGATCACGCAGGCGGCGTTGCCCGAGAGGCCCCACTCGGGACGGACCTGCGCCCAATCGGCGCTGCGCCGGCGCACGTGCCGAGCGGCCTCCTGGAGCGTGGAGACCCGGCGCCCTCCAGGCAGCCGCTGGCAACGCTCGCGGGCTGCAGCCAGCCCCGCTCGTTCTAGAGCGACGCGCAGGTCCGCGAGCGCCCTCCGGTGACTCTCCGGCACGTCTTCCGAATCGTAGAGCGTCACCCGATCCAGGGTCGTATCGTGCCGGCCCGCGACGAACCACGTGTCGTCCGGGATCGCGATGCCACGCTCGCGCAGCAGCCGCCGGACCGCCGGATGGTTGGCCATGCCCGCGAGCACGCGGGCGTTCGGGCCCCCTGGATTGCCGCCACAAGCCCCGCAATCCAGCGCGGCGGCCAACGGGTTGTTCTCCGACGTGCTCCCGTGGCCGCAGAACACCACCAGAGGCGCGAACCGTTGGGTGAGGCCCATCAGGCGCAGGGCGGTCTCGACGAAGGCGGCCTGCTCCGACGGAGACAACCCCGCAGCTTTCGCCTCCCGTTGGCCCGCTTGCGGGGCAACCGCAATGGCCGTGGCCACTGGGGGGAGCATCCACTGTCCTCCCATCTCGCGGAGCCAGCGAGTCACCGACCGAAGCAGCGTCTTGCCGAGGAGACCCAGTCCATAGACGAGCCCGACGAGGTCTACCACGAGGTACGAGGCGAGCGGGTGGGCCTTGAGGGCGTGCACCAGATGGCGCAACCCGCCCGCCCAGCGCGATCCTCCCAGATAGCGCCGCAGCCGCTCATCCTGTCCCGGTTTAGGAATCTCGACTCCCGTGTGCTTAGGCGAGATGAGCACCGGGCACAACAGTTGCTCCCCCTCCTGATCGAAGGGACGGAACCTCAGCGCCACGCCGAAGAACCCAGCAAAGCCTAGCGTTTCATACGCCCCTTGCGCTTCGAGATGCCGACGAAATACTTCCGAGCGGACATCGATGCAGAAGACTGCCTGGGCGGTTGGCCGGGCAGGAGGGGAGGAGAGCCGCGGGACCGCGCGTGCGGCTTGCGCGACTTGCGCGAGCAGCGCGCGACGGTACGTCCCCTCGTACGCCTCCTGCCAGATCGGCTCGTGCTGCTCGGGTGGCACGGCATCGAGGACGGAGAGCAAGGCCTGACATTCCTCCACCGAGGCCCGGCGGAGCGCCGGCCCGGAGATCCCCAGCCCTTGCGCCAGGTGAAACAGGAGCCGGGCTCTGGACAGGTGACCTCCCTCGTCGGGGTCAACCCGGGTCTCCCGGGCGGTAGGACGGGGGCCTTCGCTGGCTCCCTCGGTTCCGCTCAGCGCGTCCACCAAGGCCACCTCGTAGACCAGCCGGACGGCCACATAGTCCGTGGGGTCGATCGGGCAGCCGCGCTGCATCGGATAGCCCGGCTGGAGGGACCGCCACCGAATGAACCCCGCCCAGCCCGGCAATTGCACGAAGTGGCGCAGCAGGTACTGGAGCCAGGCCGATTCCGGGACCTTCAAGTTGCGGAGGCACCAGGCGATGCAGTCTTCAGGTTTCGCCGCAATGGCCTGGATGAGCAGCGGCCAGGTCCGGACTCCATGAAAGACCATGGAGCGATCATGGGCCGCAAGGCTGCGCCAGGCGCGGAAGAAGCCCTGCTGCCGGTTCGGCATGGGCCAGGCGGCCAGACCTTCATCCAGGAAGGCCCGGCACCATTTCATGGCCTGTTGGTTCACCAGCTCGTTGAGCTGGACGCCGGCGCGCCCCCGCAACAGCTCGCTGCGACATGTCAGCTCGTCCGGGTCGGGCGTCGCGCGGGTCGGCCGAGGCTCTGTCGGATCCCGCGACAGCCTAGCCGCTTGCGCCAGCGCAGCCTCCCACAGGTCCGTCTCGAACGCCGCTCCCGGCGACGGACCGGACAGGGACGGCCCCGCTGGGGCGGGAGCCTCCACCCCATGGACGAGGGACAGGAACGCGACCTCAAGCGGCTCAAAGCGATGCGGGCCGATGCCCACAGGCGATGGGATCTCTGCGAGGGGTGACCAGTCTCGCAGCGCCTGGAGAAGATCCTCTCGCGCGATTCGGCCTTGGCGGTAGAGCGTCCGATACTCGTCGGTCGTCAGGTAGCCGCGCCCTCCGAACAGTTCCAGGCCGTGCCGCACCGCCCGGTCGAACGGCAGATGCTCGTACCCCTCCAGCGGGTTCCGAGCAATGATCGTGCGGACAGGCCAGTTCCGGGCAACGGCCTCGCTCGCCTGCGTGACCAAGGCCCGGAGATGGGCTCGCTCCGCGGCCGTCAGCAGCTCAGGTCCGCCCGCAGCCTCCTCCGCCCATTCGGCCATACAGGCTCCAGCCCCAAAAAAAAAGCCAGCCTCCGTTCCGGCCTGAACCGGAACCGATGAGCTGGCTTGCACTGTCACCGACCTTCTCGTTGGAGAACGCCGGCGACCCTACCGCCGTGTGCTTTTTCGAGAAACTTGACCCCAGGAGGGTCCGCCCGCCGATGTGCAGCCTGGACAGGCGGCCCAAGGCCTCCCTAGCGCACGAGGCCGTATCCTAGCCAGGTTGCGCGGGACTTTCAAGCAACCTTTCGCCTCATTCGATAGGGCTTTGGGCGCACCTCGCCCGACACCTTTGGATTATGCCGAGCGCGGACCGCGGGCCCATTCCGCCCGTTCCCGGTCCCGGCGCGGAGCCGGGGGCCGGATTTGACCGGCCCGAGCGAATCCTCTATGATGAGGCCGCCAGCGTCGCCCGGCGCGAGGTCGGAGATGGCCCGGTTTCAGGATAGCCTCACAGGCAAGCTCAAGTCGCTGGTCACCCATCCCACTGGGATCGAGGACATTGCCATAGACGATTTCGCCACCTCGGCGCAGCTCCAGGCCTGGGAGCTGGTGCGCATCCCTGACTACCTGCGCCGCTACGGCCGGATGGCCGTCAAGGTCCTTATCTTCTTCTTCCTGCTGATCGCGTTCGTCCCCTGGACCCAGACGATCACCGCGACCGGCTCACTGTCGGCCTACTCGCCCTACGAGCGCCCCCAGGACATCGAAGCCCAGATCACCGGCCGCATCAAGAAGTGGCACGTGTTCGAGGGCGCCCGGGTCAAGCAGGGGGACCTGATCCTGGAGCTCGACGACGTGGACCCCCTCTACATGGCCCCGGACCTGCTCGTCCAGCTCGAGCAGCGGAAGGTCGCGCTCGAGCAGACCCGGAAGGCAGCCCTGGAGCGCGCCAACCAACTGGAAAAGCGGATCGCGGAGATGCAGAACCTCGTCAAGGCCGCCGTGCCGTCCGCCAGCGCGCGGGTGGTCGAGGCCGAGAACAAGGTCCGGGAAGCGCAACAGAAGGTGGCTGCCGCCAAGATCGCGGTGGACACGGCGGAGCTGAACGTGGACCGGCATCGGCTCCTGGCGGAGCAGGGGCTCGTCTCCCAGCGGGAGCTGGAGCTTTCGATCCAGGCCGCCATCGGCACCAAGGCCGACCTGCAGGCCGCAGAGGCGAACCTGAAGGCCGCCCAACAGGCCATGCGGGCCCTCAGCTTCGGCCGCGACCAGGTGCAGGCAGAGGTTCTCCAGCGCCTACTCGACGCCGAAGCGGCCCGCGCCGGCGCCTTCGCGGAAGCCGCGCGGGCGGCGGACCAGCTCGCAGACGTGGCGCTGCGCCTGTCGAACGCGACGCAGCGCCGGATCGCCAGCCGCGTGATCGCCCCGATTGACGGCACCGTCGTCCGGATGGCGCAAGTCGGCGCCGGAGAGACGGTCCGGCAGGGCGACCGGCTCGTCCGGATCTCCCCCGCCAGCGCGGACAAGGCGGTCGAGCTGTTCGCGGACGGCCTGGACGCGCCGCTGCTGAACCCTGGCCGCAAGGTCCGGCTGCTGTTCTACGGCATTCCCGCGATTCCCCTGCCGGCCTGGCCCGAGCTGATGGCCGGGACCTTCGGCGGCGTCATCAAGGTCGTGGACCAGGTGGACGACGGCAAGGGCAACTTCCGGTTCTGGGTCGTGCCGGACCCGAACGACCGGCCCTGGCCCGACCAGTCCCATGTCCGTCAAGGCACCAAGGTGATGGGCTGGGTCATCCTCAACCGGGTCCCCCTGTGGTATGAGCTCTGGCGCCGCTTCAATCTCTTCCCACCCGATTATCAAGAGGGCCCGCCTAGCCTCCTCGACACGCTGCTGCCTAGGGCCGGCCGCAGTGCGAAGTGAGCCAGAGTCTCGCGGAACCCCCACGATCCGCTGCGTGCGCCGGTCCTGTCGTCGCGTGGCTCGCTGCCTACTCAGCGATGTGGGCTTGACGAAAGGAGTATCCCCATGACCCGGATGCTAACGTACGCCTCGCTGTGGGCTCTGATGGCCTGGTGGTGTCTCGGCGCCGTCGCGCCGGCACGAGCCGGAGATCGCCCCGGTCCTCCGGCGCTGCCCCCCATTCCCCTCACGCTTGAGGAAGTCCTGGGGTGGATTGACCGCTCCCACCCGTTGCTCCAGGGCTCCGGGACCGAGAAGATTGTTGCCAAGGGCAAGCTGCTCAAGGCCCTGGGTGCCTTCGAGCCGGTCCTGGTCAACGATTTCGAGCTGGAACGGTTCATTCCTTCTTCCGAAGCGCTCAAAGGCATCCGGAACGACCGCATCGGCGGCTTCAACGACACCTTCGTCGAGATGAGACACCCGTCAGGCATCAGGGGGCTGGCAGGGGTCCGGCAGGGGATCAACCCCATTTTGAATCCGGACCTGACCTTCGCCGACGGGCGGAATCAGGGGCTCTTCGCCGGAACGATTCCCTTACTCCGGGGCCTGCTGGTGAACCCGGAGAACGCCGAACTCAGACGGTCCGAGCTGGCCGATCCGAAGGCCGAGGTGCAGATTGCGCAGACCCGGCAGGATCTCTTCCTCGCCGGCGCCAGTCAGTATTGGGACTGGGTCGCCGCGGTCAAGCTCGCGGATGTGCAGCGGCGGGCGCTCAAGGTCGCCGAAGATCGCTTCAAGCAGATCGAGCAGCGCGCCAAGGCCGGCGCGGTCGCCCCCCTGGACGTTGTGGAGGCCAATCAGGAGGTGCAGCGGCGCAAGGAGGTCCTGATCGCCGCCACGCGGCTGGTCGAACAGGAGCAATTCAAGCTCTCGCTATTTCTGTGGAGCGGCGGGGAGCCCACTCGGCCGCCCGTCGAGCGGGCCCCGGACTTCCCCAAGGAGGGCGAGCCCCCGCCCGCCGACGTTGTGGCGGCGGACAAGGTCACGGCCCGCACCGTCCGGCCGGAGATCAAGGAGGTGGCCATCGAGGCGCAGCTCAACAACATTGACCTGGAGCTGGCCAAGAACAACCTGCTTCCCAGCCTCGATGCCTTGGCCGAGCCTCCGCGAACGCCGGAGAAGTTCGTCCTCGGACTCGGCTACAAGTTCGGCGTCGAGCTGCGCGTGCCGATCTTCCAGCGGCGGTCGCGCGGCGAGGTGCTGGAAGCGCAGGGGAAGGCGGACCGGCTGGTCCTGCTCCAGCGATATCGGGAGCAACAGGCGATCGTGGACGTGGACAACGCGCTCTCGGCCATCGAGCGGGCGAAGCAGCGGATCGCGGCCGCGGCCGACTCGCTCCGTATGGCCAAGACGCTGGAAGAGGGCGAGCGGTTCCGGTTCAACCTCGGCGCGACGAGCGTTCTCTTTGTGAACCTGCGCGAGCGGAACGCCGTGGACTCCGAGAACCAGCTCATCCGGGCGCGGGCGGACTACCAGAAGGCCCTGGCCCTCTACCAGTGGGCCATCGGGGCCTGGGCGAAGACTCCCGCCACGGTCATCCCGGTGCAGTACAAGCAGCGGCCGTGAGCGGCGAGCGCCCCGGGCCCGGCTGGCGTCGGCCGAGCGCGGTTTCGGACGCCCCCGGCGGCGCGCCGGCGCGAGACTGGCGCGCAGGTCCAGCGGTCGCCCCTGCGAGCGAGCATCGGCATGCACGCGCATAGCCCCCGGCCAGCGTCTCCGGTCGGCCTGACCCTGGACACGATCCGCCGCCTCGGGCTGCTCCTGCGGCTCGAGAAGAAGATCCTCGCCCTGATCGCTTCCTACGCCCTGGCGATCGGCCTCTTCTCCCTCGTCGTGCCGTTGACGGTGCAGGAGCTCGTCAACACCTTCGCCTTTGCCATCCAGCCGATCATGGTCATCACGCTGGTCGGCATCATGGCGACGACCCTGATCTTCATCGGAGCCCTGAAGATCCTCCAGAGCCGCTCGGCGGAGATTTTGAACCAGCGGCTGTACACGCGCATCGCGCTGGCCCTGGCGAAGGCGCTCCCGCGCTTCAAGGACGAAACCTTCTCCCCGACCTATGTCAACTACTTTAACGAGTCCGAATTCCTCCTCCGGGCCCTCGTGGCCATGCTGGTGGACTTGATCAACGTGACCATCGGCGGGATCGTCGGGATGACGATACTCGTCTTCTATCACCCGTACTTCCTGGCCTTTAACGCGGTCCTGCTCGCCGGCTTTCTGACCGGGGTCACCGTTTTGAGCCAGGGCGGCCTGCGGATCACGATGGTGGTCAACGATCTTCACTACCGGACGCTCACCTGGTTCCAGGCCATCGGGCACAACCTGCTCCATTTCAAGGCGACCCCGAGCACCCCGCTGCTGCTGAGAAAAACCGACGAGCTGGTGCACGCCTACATCGCCGCGAGGAAATCGCGCTCCGATATTCTTCACCGGCAGCTCAAGGGCTCGTTCGCCTGGCAAGCGCTGGGCCACAGCGGGCTCATCGGCGTGGCGGGCTGGCTGCTCTCCACGGGCGAGATCACCCTCGGCCAATTCGTCGCGGCGGAGGTGATCGTGGGCACCCTGCTGGTGAACTTCGAGACCGTGGCGCGGCGGGTGTACGCTCTGTTCCACGTGTTCACCTCGCTGGCTGAGCTATCCGCCCTGCTCGCGCTCCCGAAAGACTCGGCGGCCGCCACGCTGCCCGTGCCCCTGCTGGACCCGCCGGCGCACGGGCTCCACCTGAGCGCCAAAGCGGTCTCGTTCGCTTACCCGAACTCGCCGCCGATCTTTGAGCGGTTCAACCTGGAGGTCGCCCCCGGGGAAAAGGTCGCCCTGGTGGTCCGCACCAGCAGGGGCAAGACGACGCTGGCTCTGACGCTAGCTGGGCTCTATACGCCGACCTCCGGAGTCATCAAATACAACGGCGTGGACCTTCGCGACCTGAGCCTCGACTCCCTCAACGCCTGCCGTGGGCTCGTGCTGAGCACGCACCTGTCATTGTTCAAGGGGACGTTGGAGGAGAATATCGCGCTCGACCGTGCGTCCATTGCTTACGAGGACCTGCAATGGGCCCTGCGCTTCGTCGAGCTTGAAGACGACACCGAGGCCTTGCCCGTGGGCCTGCAGACGCCGGTCGGCCCAGGCCTGCACCGGTTCACCACAAGCCAGATCCTCCGGATCCTTCTGGCGCGCGCCATCGTCACGCGCCCCCGCCTGCTGATCCTGGACGGCACCCTCCAGACCCTGGCGCCCGACATGCGGGAGCGGATCCTACGCCGCCTCTGCTCGAAGGAGGAGCCCTGGTCGCTGATTGTCGTCACCAACGACCAGGCCTCCATCGCCCAGGTGGACCGCCGCGTGGAACTCGACTGATCGGGCTGCCTCGCCCAGGCGGCCCCGCAGGCGCTCCGCCCTCCCCCCACCGAAAGGCATGGAATTTCCCCATATCCTCTGCTAGGCTACCGTTATTGGCGGAGCAACACCTGAACCCGGCTCCGTTTGGGGACAACCCGAGTGCAGCCTGTCGCCAAGCCCGAGGGAAGGCGGATCTGCACGCCAAGGCCCCATGGTCACGGAGAAGCCCGACAACAAGATCGCCCCGGGCGATCTGACGAGGGCCATGATCGCCCGCCTCGGCCTGCTCCTGCGGCTCGAGCGGCGCGCCCTGACGCTGATCCTGGCCTACGCGCTGGCCATCGGGCTCTTCTCGCTCATCGTCCCCTTGACCGTCCAGGAGCTGGTCAACACCTTCGCCTTCGCCATCCAGCCGATCATGATCATGACCCTCGTGAGCATCATGGTCGCGATCCTGCTGTTCGTCGGCGGGTTCCGGGCGCTACAGTTCTGCGCGGTCGAAATGCTGGAGCGGCGGCTGTTCGCCCGTGTCGCCTTCGGCCTGACGCGGGCGTTCCCGCGGTTCCGCGACGAGAGCTTCCTCCCCCAATACGCCAACTACTTCTTCGAGACGATCTTCATGCAGCGGGCCCTGTCCGCTACCTTAGTGGACAGCGTCAACGTGATCGTCGGCGGCGCGGTCGGCATGACCATCCTGGTCTTCTACCACCCCTACTTTCTGTTCTTTAACGCCGTGCTGCTGGCCGGCTTCGCGATCGTGGTCGGCGTCCTGAGCCACGGGGGGTTGCGCGCCACGCTGGCGATGTCACACGCGAAGTATGAGACCGTGAACTGGCTCCAGGAGATGGCGCACAACCTCCTGCACTTCAAGGCGACGGCCAGCGGCCCTTTCCTGCTGAAGAAAACCGACGAGCTGGTGCAGGCCTACTTGGAAGCGAGGCGGAAGCGCTTCACGATCCTCATCCGACAGTACCTGGGGTCCGTGGGCTGGCAGGCCCTCGGGCACAGTGGCCTGCTCGGCACCGCGGGCTGGCTGCTGTCCATCGGACAGCTCACCCTCGGCCAGTTGGTCGCGGCGGAGGTCATTGTCGGGGGGCTTCTCCTGAACTTTGACTCGGCTGTCAAACGCATGTATGCGGTGTTCTATTTCTTCACCGCGCTCACGGAGCTGGATCTGCTCTTCTCGCTCCCCAAGGAAACCGCGCCAGCGGGCCGGGCGGTCCTGCTGCCGGATCCGGCCGTGCACGGCCTCCACGTGCTCTGCAAGGACCTCGGCTTTGCGTACCCGGGCTCGCCGCCGATCTTCCAGAACTTTAACCTCGAGGTCTCGCCGGGCGAGAAGGTGGCGATCTTCTCCACGACCAGCACGGGCAAGACGACGCTGGCGCGGGTGCTGGCTGGCCTGTACGTGCCGACAGCCGGCGTCATCCGCTACAACGGCGTGGACCGCCGCGACCTGGATCTCGACGTGCTCAACGCGCACCGTGGCCTCGTGCTGGATTCCCAGCTCTCGCTGTTCGACGGCACGATCGAGGAGAACATCTCCTTGGCCCGGCCCGGCGTCACCTACGAGGACGTCCTCTGGGCCCTCCGCTTCGTCGAGCTGGAGGAGGTCGTGGACGCGTTTCCGCTCGGGTTGCGCACCCCGGTCAAGGCCCGGGGCAAAACCTTTACGACCAGCCAGATCTTGCGGATCCTGGTGGCACGGGCCATCGTCACGCGCCCGCAGTTGTTGATCCTGGACGGGACCCTGCACAGCATGCCGCAGACGACGCGCGAGACGATCCTGCGGCGGATCTGCTCGAAGGAGGAGCCCTGGTCGGTGATCTTTGTCTCGAACGACCCGACGTTGAAAGCCCATGTGGACCGCCGCCTGTCGCTGGATTGAACGAAGCCCGGCCCGGCCCGCCCGCTGCCAGGGCGCCTGGAGAACCCACGCATGCGTTTGCGCCTGAACATCACCCTGCCGCGCCCGACCCTGGGTCAGTTCGTGATGAGCGCCTTCATCCTGGGATTGGGAATGACGGGCGCCCGGGCCCTGAGCGCGGTGGATCAGGACCTCCGCATCATGTACACGGAGTATACGCTGGCCGCGGCGGACCTCGCCCACATCTCGGCGGACGTCATCCGCTACCGGACGACCATCATCCGCGCGCTGGAGGCGCCGACCAAGAAGGAGTTCGAGCGGATCACGGCGCCGCTCCCGGACCAGCACGCGCGCATCCAGCACGCCGTGGACCGGTACGCCGCCGCCAGCCTCCGCGTGTCGCGGAGCGGCCGGAGCGAGCCGGAAGACCTGCGCGCCGTCCGGGAGAGCCTGGACGCCTACTTCTCGGCCGCCAGCCGGACGATCACGCTGCTGGTCCAGGCCTGGAACGCGCGGTCGCCGGCGGAGGCGGCAGCGCTGCGCCATCAGGCGGAGCTGCACGCGGCCGACAATGCGGGCCCCAAGCTCATTCAGGTCAGCCTCGCCCTGGATCGGTTGCTGGAGACGGTGGCGGAGGTCGCCAAGGACATGCGAGACGAGGGCACCCGATCCATCCAGGAGACGAGCCGGGCGCTCATCATCGGCAGCATCCTGATCGGAGTCCTGAACCTGCTGGTCCGGCGGCCAAGGCCCTCGCCGGAGCCAGACCGGAGCGGTCGAGACCAGGAGGCCCCGCGCGCGCTCCCGCCCGATCTCCCCTTGTCGGTGGACGCACCGGATCCCACCGGGCAGCACGACTAGCCCGGGCGACCCAATCCCCAGCGCCGCCCACGGCCCCTCGTACGCCCACCGCCCCGCATCGTCGTCACCCGTCCCGCGTCCCAGCCTCTCCGGCCGGCCCACACCCGACCCAGGATCCGGTAGAGCAGGCGTGCGACCGTGAACTGCGGGGCCACGAAGCCTTCGATTGGCGCGATCTCGCTCACGTCCATGCCGAGGATGCCCGGCCCGTTCGCCAGGGCACTCACGAGCGCTAACGTGTCGTACCAGCCGAGCCCGCCCGGCTCCGGCGTGCCCAGCGCCGGCACGAGCGAAGGGTCGAGCCCGTCGCAGTCGAAGGTGAGGTAGACCGGTCCGGTGCAGGCCTTGACGACGTCCGGCACCCAACTCGCCGCCAGCCCGCCGTAGGGGCCGGACGGGTCCAGAAGCTTGGCGGCGAAGAAGGTCGAGATCGCCTTGGTCTGCCGGATCAGGTCCATTTCTTCGGGACAGACGGAGCGGATGCCGACCTGGACGAGCGGGAGGCCGTCTTCCACGACCCGGGCCATCACGCTCGCATGACTGTACGGATTGCCCTGATAGGCCCGGCGCAGGTCGCCGTGCGCGTCAAGTTGGACGACGCAGAGGCCCGGGTACCGACGGGCGTGGGCCCGGATCGCCCCGAGGGCGCCGGTATGCTCCCCGGTGAGCGTCAGCACGAACCGGTCCGGACGCACGTGGGGCTGGACGAACGCCTCGATCGCCTCCACCGCTTCTCGGTCCACGCGGCCGCCCAGGTCCAGCGGCGCGGCCGTCGCAATGCCGCCCCATTCGCGGTAGGGCTCGACGCCCAGGGTCTCATCGTACAGCTCGACCTGGTGAGAGGCCTCGAGGATGGCCGACGGCCCGCGGTCGGATCCCGGCACGTAGCTGGAGGTGTGCTCGTAGGGGGCCGGCAGGACGACGACACCGGCCCGGTCGGGGCAGCACCAAGGCTCATCGAGGCCCAGGAAGTTGCGATCCGCGCCGAGCCAGCCTTCCGGCAGCGCCACGCCCTACCTCTTCGTGCGGACCTTCTTCGGGAGGTTCTCCGGGGGGATGAACACCGCGAGCGCCACGACCGTGGTCCAGCGGTTCGCCTTCCCGATCGCGGATTGCGTAATGTTCATCGTGCGGACGATTTTGCCGCCCATCTTGAAGACCTGTTCGCGTTCCTTCCAGGCCGAGTTGGCGTCGAACTCGATGCCCAGCGTGGTCGCCAGCATCTGGGCGGCCAGGTCCTCGGTGTACTCCCCCGACTCCTCGTCCGTCTCGCCGTAGGCGTGGTGCTCCGAGAGGTAGCCGTACGTGCGCCGGTCCGTCGGAATGGCGAGACCGATGGACGCGGAGATCAGACGGTTGCGCTCGTTCGTCTCGGTCCGGGCCATGACACAATAGGTGATTTCACCTGGCTTCAGAAGGCTCTCGCCGCGCTTCCGTGGCAGGATCTTGCAGGCCGGCGGGAGGATTGACGACACGCTGACCAGGTTACAGTACGCAACCCCGGCGCTGCGCAGCGCCTGCTCGAACGACGCCAGCTTCTCCTTGTGGACCCCGACGCCTCTGGTGAGAAACATATGAGTCGGAACCATCTTTCCTCCCTTGGCCACGAGCCCGTGCTCGCCGCGCACCGGTCGCATCTGCCCTTTCGCGGGGTCGCGGACGAGAGAGACCGACGCCTGGCCCGTGTCGTTCATCCGCCCGCGAGGGGCGTGCGCCCTTCGCCCGAGGGTCGCATTTGTACCAAGTTGGAGGGGGTTTCGCAATATCGCGGGCAAGAATTTTTCTGGCGGGTCCCAGCGCCGGCGGAGGGGTAGCCGGCCCTGGACCGGCGGGCGCGTCACGCCTGATCCAGGTCCTTGAGGTTCAGGACCAGCAGCTTCAGCTCGGTCATCTCCTCGATGGCATAGCGGACGCCCTCCCGGCCCAGCCCGGAGTCCTTCACGCCACCGTACGGCATGTGATCGGCGCGAAAGGTCGGGATCTCGTTGGCCAGCACCGTGCCGACCTGCAGGTCCCGAAAGGCGCGGAACAGCCGGGCCACGTCCCGGGTGAAGACGCCGGCCTGGAGCCCGTAGTCCGAGTCGTTCAGCGCCGCGAGCGCGTCGGCGAACCGGGCGTAGCGGGAGACCGTCACCACCGGGCCGAACACCTCGCGACAGGAGACCTTCATCGTCGGCGTCACGTCGGCGAGCACCGTCGGCTCGACGAGCGAGCCCGAGCGCCTCCCACCGGCTAGCACCCGCGCGCCCTGCGCCGCCGCCTCAGCGATCCAGTCCTCCACCCGCCGCGCCGCCGCCTCGTCGATCAAAGGCCCCACCACCGTCGCCTCGTCGGCAGGGTCGCCGACCTTGAGCTGCGCGACCCGATCGAGCAGCAGGCCGACGAACCGGTCATACACGGCCTCCTGCACGAAGATCCGCTGGACCGAGATGCAGGTCTGCCCCGCGTAGCTGAACCCGCCCGTGGCGCAGCGCTGCGCGGCCAGCCCGAGGTCGGCATCCGCCTCGACGATCACGCCGGCGTTGCCCCCCAGCTCCAGCGCCACCCGCTTTTTGCCGCACTTAGCCTTGAGCATCCATCCCACCGCAGCGCTGCCCGTGAAGCTGAGCATCGCGAACCGCGGGTCCGTGACCATCCGTTCGGCCACGGCGTTGTCGCAGGGGAGGACGCTGAACGCCCCGGGCGGCAGCCCCGTCTCGAGGACGATCTCCCCGAGGAGCAGAGCGGTGAGCGGGGTCTGGGGCGCGGGCTTGAGCACGAGCGGGTTGCCGCAGGCGAGGGCCGGCGAGACCTTGTGGGCGACGAGGTTGAGGGGGAAATTGAACGGGGTGATCCCGAGGACCGGCCCGACGGGAAAGCGGCGCGCAAGGCCTGTATAGGACTCGAACCCCGGCGCGAGATCCATCGGGATCAGCTCCCCGGGGATTCGCTTGGCCTCCTCGGCGCCAGCGGTGAAGGTCCGGATCGCGCGCTCGACCTCGCGGCGAGCGTCGGCGATCGGCTTACCGGCCTCGGCGGTGATGGTCCGCGCCAGCTCCTCCCGGCGCGCCGCCAGCCCGGCGGCGATCTTCGCCAGCGCCTCGGCCCGGCGCCAGGCCGGCAGCCGCTTGGTGTCGGCGAACGCCGCGACGGCGGCCCGGACGGCCTCCTCCGCCTCAGCGGGCCCAGCCCGACAGACCTCCGCGATGGTCTTTCCCGTGAAGGGATCGGTCACCGGTGCGCGGTCGGCGGTCCGCCGCCACTGGTCGCCGATCAAAAAGGGACGGGCTTCTCCCACGGAGCACGCTCGCTACGGCCGATCGGCCGACTCCGACCACTCGTCCACAGCTCCGTCAGCGGACGGCCCGGGGGGCGCCGCCACGGGCTCCTGCTGCGCCGCGACGGCCTTGGCGATCAGGTCCTCGGTGCCCCAGTCCCGGATCGACTCCAGGGTGAACGCCTCATAGGTCGAGACGCCATGGCATGTGGGACAGTCGGGCATCGGCACTTTCCGGCGGAAGACCTCGCTCAGGCAGGACATGCAGACGAGCAGGTCAGGCTCGCCCTCCTCGCACTCGACGGGCCAAAACGTCTGTGACTGTGCCATGGGACTCCCTGATGCTCCCCTCTGCCACGCTAGAACTCCCTCCAGCATAGGGAGTCCCGCGTGGAAATTTCAACTCTTCTGTCTGGCCAGGCTGTCCCGGAGCAACCGCTCGATCTGCTCCTGGAACACCTCGTACGGAAAGGCCCCGGGAATGGCGACGATCTTGTGGCGCCCGTCCGCGCCGGTCCGGATCAAGAGAAACCCCGGCGTGCCCCGGAACCCCACATCCACCCCCTCCTCCCGGTCCTGGAAGATCGCCTCGACGTACCGCCGTTCCTCAAGACAGCGGGTGAACGCCGCCAGGTTCAGGCGGACAGCTTTGGCGTAGCGCAGGAGATCCGCCGGGCCGACCCGCGCCCCGTTGCCGAAGAGCTGGTCGTGCATGGACCAGTACTGACCCTGGTCGCCGGCGCAGCGGGCGGCGAGGGCTGCCTCCACCGCCGGCCCCTGGGCAGCCCGCGGGTAATCGCGATAGATGAACCGCACCCGCCCGGTTTCAATGTAGGTGGCCAGGAGCTTGGGCCACGTCTCCCGGAAAAACTTCAGACAGAACCCGCAGGTGAAGTCCGAATACTCGATGATCGTCACCGGGGCCTGCGGGTTCCCCCGGCTCCGCCCATCGTCGCGGACCAGCCCTTCCAGCTCCGCTCCGCCGGCCAGCGCCGGCAACAGGAGGGCACAGGCGAGGACTGGGAGACTTCGGCCGATCATCGCAGGCCCCCACCGGAGGGGGACCCGCCCCCGGGCAGACGCCCACCCGCCTGCATCGGTCCGGCTGCTGTCCGCCCACGTCCCACTCGGCCTCCGTTGCGATCAGCGCTCCAGATCGCGCACGCGCCCCCGGCGCTGCTTCACGCGCTGGCGCCACCTCTTGTCCGCCAGGCGCCGTTCAACCGCCGCCTCGGGCATCCGCGTCGGCCGGCGGGGCGGCCGCCGCCGGTTGAGCGCCTCGAGCCGGCGGATCAGCCGCTCGAAGACAACTTCTCGGTTCCGATGCTGCGAGCGCGAGTCCGCCGCCGTCACCGTGACGCCTGACGGCGGGTGATGCAGTCGCACCGCAGAGTCCGTGACGTTGCGATGCTGGCCGCCCGGCCCGCCCGCGCGGTAGGTGTGCACCACGACCTCGCGCTCCAAAGTCGCGCGATCCGTGCTGAAGCGCAGTGTACCAGACCCGGGCGCAGGTTTCATATGGCCCGTCAGGGCGCCGACGCACTTGGCGATCAGGTAGGTTTCTTGTCGGTCGGGCGGACCCGTTCCAGGAGTCCCATCATGAGGAGGGGCCAGACCAGCGTCGCGTCGCTGAGCACCTCGGCGAACCGCCCGCCCTCCTCCGGCGGGACGAACTTCCCCCAGGAGACTCCCTCCTCGTAGGTGCAGCCACTGAGGCCGCCCCAATGCTCCGGCTCCGGACAGATGCGGACCCCGTACTGGAAGCGGGGCGGCCTGACGTTGAGCCCCAGCCGCATGTTGCCGATCTCCACGTAGGGCGCGACCTGCTGGGCCCAGTTGCGCGGCACCCCGCCACCGATCGTGAAGATCCCCAGCCGCTTCGCCGACAGCACCCGGTCCGTGTAGCTGTTTAGGTCCAGGTAAGGGTTGAAGGACGGGCAGATCCGATGGAGCGCCCGCAGGACGCCAAGGTCGCCCGGCTCCCCCTGCGCCTGCGCTCGCGCACGGGCCTGGTCGAGATTCTGGGACATGGCCCACGTGGCCACGTCGAGACCCATCTCCGAATCAGTAAAGGCTGGGATGTACACCGGCACCTGGCGCAGGTAGGCGCTCTTGAGCACGCCGGCCCCGTCGTGCTCCTCGACCAGGGTGCGCCCTAACTCGCGCGTCAGGGTCTCCGACGACAGCGCTTCCTCCGGATTAATCCGCTTGAGCGTCTTGGAGACGATGAACTCGACATAGTTCAGGTTCGCCTCCATCTCCAGCGTGTCGTAGACCCGGTTGTACCCCTTCTGGAACAGCTCGGTGTCGCTCATGGTCGGCGGCCGCCGATAGTGGACCTTGCCGACCGACTCGCTCAACCCATGCGCGATCAAGGCGCCCGTGGATACGACCGCCTGCACCATGCCGCGGTCGATCATCGTGCTGATGATCTTGCCCATCTTGGCAATCGTCATGGCCCCGGACAGCGTCATCACGACGAAGCAGTCGGGATCCTCGATCATGGCCGAGAGGACCTCGAAGGCTTCGCCTAAACGGCGCCCGCCGAACGCCGTCTTGCGCATCGCCACCAGGAGATCCGAGAAGGACCGGATTCGTTCCGGATCCAACGGCTCGAGCGGCTCCAGTCCGTCCTGCGCCCCGTCGCGAAATTCGCGGTGCTGCATAGTGGTCTCCCTCAGAGCCTGACCTCAAACGGTTGCGTTACTTATACACAACCATCGAGTGGGCGTCAATTCTGCACAGGGGCTGGCAGGGAGTGCCCTCAGGTCGGCAGGGGTAGAACACACGGCGGGACGTGACCCGTGGGCGCGGACGGAAGGTCCCCTCGCCTGGCTACGGCTCGTGGTGAGCCCCTTCAGGCGACCAGCGAGCGCGGCTAGCTTCTGCCGCGCTTCGGGTCGAACTGGTGGTTGAGAAACCGCTCCAATTCCCGCTGGTCCTGCTGGCTCAGGGCGAGAAACTGCACCCCGACCCCGTCCCCGACCCAGCGGACCACCGCCTGCTCGATCGTGACGAGAAAATAGGGGGCGGGGAGGCGGAGGCGCAGGGTGAGGATCGTGCCGGGCGGGAGCTGGCCGACGCCCTTCAGAAAGCACCCGTCGCCGCAGAGGTCCGTCAGCACCGCTTCTCCGGTCATCTGCTCCGTCGAGAAGAGGACCGGAAGGCGGATGGAGAACCGAGGCTGTCGGCGGCGCTCCTGTCCGTCTGCAGCGTTGGGTCCCATGGCTCCCCCGGCCACCCTCCCGCGGCGCGTCCGGACGTTCCGACTGAGCCTTTTTCGGCAGGTTTGCCGTCCGCCTTTACTGGCAACCTTATACCTTAGAGTATCCTGCGGCTTGGAATCCGTCAAACGCCAGGAATCCCTGTTGACCTCTCCTGCCACTTCCGCTAGCATGGGTCCCCCATACGTCTTTTCGCTCAAGCACCTTCCCCGCTGCAGGGGACAGCATTCGATGAGGGCTGCAGACGTTCCGATATACCCCCAGTGAGAACGGGGGCAATGCGACTTCCCTCTCCGCTGCCAGGTTCATGGCTGGTCCATTACGGGCTTGCCCTCCTTGCCGTGCTCCTCGGAACCGGCGCCCGCATGTTGCTCGATCCCGTCCTCGCTGACCGGGACCCCTTCGTCACCTTTGTCATCGCGGTCCTCGTCGTCATCCTCTACACGAACCGGGGCGCGTCGCTCTTCGCGCTGGGGCTTGCGCTCGCCGCCGCCAAATACCTGTTTATCGCGCCTCGGTATTCCCTGGCGGTCACGCAGCCGGCCGATCTGCTCGATCTCGGGCTCTACGCCGTGATCGGTCTCCTCGCCGTGGGCCTGATCCACGGGCAGCGCCGCGCCCGCCACGCGGCGGAAGTGAGCGCGGCGGACGCACTCGCCAAGCAGACCGCGCTCGAGGCGGAGATTCGCGAGCGCCGGCGCGCCGAGGAGGCCCTCCGCACCAGCGAACAGCAATTCAGCCGCGCGTTCGAACATGCGGCGATCGGCATGGCGCTCGTCGCCCCCGACGGCCGCTGGCTGAAAGTGAACCGCTCCCTATGCGACCTGACTGGCTATGCGGCAGAAGAACTGCGCACCAAGACCTTCCAGGACATCACGCACCCTGACGACCTCGAGCGCGACCTCGCCTACGTCCGCCAGATGCTCTCGGGCGAGATCCAGACGTATCAGATGGAAAAGCGCTACATCCACAAGCAGGGGCACGTGGTCTGGATTCTGTTGAGCGTGTCCCTCGTTCGGGATGCCGAGGGGCGTCCGGCGCACTTCATTGCCCAGATTCAGGACATCACCGAGCGCAAGCGGGCGGAGGCAGCGCTTCGCACCCAGACGGGCCAATTGGAGCTTATCGCCGAGACCATGACGAAGTTCCTGGAGAACGGGGATTGGCGGGAGGCCAGCGCCGCCCTCCTCCGCGGGGCGCTCCGGCAGACGGAGAGCGAGTACGGGTTCATCGGCGTGGTCGCGGAGGGCCCGGCCCTCCGCATTCTCGCGCACGAAGGGCTGGAGTGGCATCCGGCGGTGAACCGGGAGTTCTATGAGCAGGCGGTCCGCACCTACGAAGCGCAGGGCTACCTGGAGTTCACGAACCTGGACACGCTCTTCGGTCGCGTCATCACCAGCGGCGCGACCGTGATCGCCAACGATCCGGCCACCGATCCCCGCTCGGGCGGGCTGCCGCCCGGCCATCCGCCCCTGCGGCACTTCATGGGGGTCCCGGTGGTGGGGGGCGCAGGCATCGTGGGCATGATCGGCGTCGCGAATCGGCCGGGGGGCTACACGGACGCGGAGCAGGCCAAGATCGAGCTCCTCGCACACGCGGTCGGCGTGCTCTACGACGGGTACCTCCGCCGGGAGCGCGAGGCGAATTTGGAAGCGCAGCTTCGCCAGATGCAGAAGATGGAAGCGGTCGGGCAGCTCGCGGGCGGGATTGCCCATGACTTCAACAATCTGCTCATGGTGATCAACGGGTACAGCAAGCTCCTCCTCGATCGGTACGGGACAAGCGAGTCGCCAGGAAGCGAGCTGCGGCAGATTAGGGAGGCTGGGGACCGCGCCGCGGCGCTGGTCCAGCAACTTCTGGCCTTCAGCCGGAAGCAGGTCCTCGTGCCCGTCGTCGTTGATCTCAACGGCGTGGTCGCAGGGATCCACATCATGCTCCAGGGGCTCCTGGGCGAAGGCATTGACCTCGCCCTCGACCTGGATCGCGCCATCGGGCGCGTGAAAGCCGACGTCGGTCAGCTCGAGCAGGTCCTCATCAATCTCGTGCTCAATGCCCGCGACGCGATGCCGCAAGGCGGCAAGCTCACGATCGAGACCCGGAACCGGGACATCACCGAGTCCAACCGGCACAGGCAGATCGTCCGGCCCGGACGCTATGTGACGCTCTCGGTCAGCGACACCGGCTGCGGCATGGACCGGGAGACCCAGGCCCGGATCTTCGAGCCTTTCTTCACGACCAAGGAACGGGGCAAGGGGACCGGATTGGGGTTGTCCACCGTCTACGGAATCGTCAAGCAGAGCGGGGGCTACGTCTTCGTCTACAGCGAACCCGGCCAGGGCTCCACCTTCCGGATCTACCTCCCGCGGGTGGATGAGGCCGTCGCGGCGATCGCCCGGCCGCCCGGCGACCACATGCCGGCGACCGGCACGGAGCGGATTCTCCTGGTGGAAGACGACCCGGCGGTCCGGACATTGCTCCGGGACGTCTTGCTGGGCCACGGGTATACGGTCCTGGAAGCGCGGCACGGCGTGGAAGCGCTGCTGGTGGCCAACCGTGACCCTGCCCCCATTCACTTGCTCCTGACCGATGTGGTCATGCCCCAGATGAGTGGGCGGGAGCTGGCCGAGCGCCTGCGGCAGGATCGCCCGGACCTCAAAGTGCTCTATATCTCCGGGTACTCGGAAGCTGCGGTGGTTCACCACGGCGTCCTCGATCCGGGCACCGTGCTCCTCCAGAAGCCGTTCGACACCTCCGTCCTCCTCCGCAGCGTGCGGGAGGTCTTGGAAACGCCCCGGCCCTCCTAACCCGCCTTACCGTCCGAGCGGCCGCGCGGCGCGGCCTGGGGCCTGGCGCGCGTACGTGCCGGGTCGTACGCCACTTCTTCACGCTGTGCCAGGGACGAGCCCGGGGCCAGCCGGGCTTGGGGAGGGCGGGCAGGCCCTATCGAAAGAGAGAGGCGCCTGCTAACGGCGGATAGGGCGGGAGGACGAGCGGCCCGAATGAGTAGGAACTCAGGAAGCGCGCTGGCGGTCTGGCTCCGCCGCGCTCGCGCCCCATTGCAGGGACAAGCAAAGGGTGCCCCGGCGCGCCCAACTGTGGGCGCGCCGGCCCAGGTAAGCGTGGTGGACCCTCTTGCAGCGCGTTCGAACCTTCTTCGAGTCTCAAGGTCCCTGATCCTCGCACTCCCACCGCTTGAGCGCCTGTCACGCCCCTTGCGTGCGCCCATTTGGATTGGATTTGCGGTGGCAAGGGGGCGTGCCAGGCGCGCTCTGCCTCGGTCACTCGCCCTGCAGAGGCTCTGAGGGTCTCTGTCCTCGGGCTCCAGCCCAAATAGTCTTCCGCTGCCTGCGGCCAGAGCCCCTCTGGAGCCGCAAGGCTCGCGCCCTCAGTTTTCGGATTGCACAGAACTTTTCGGACTCTGAGCCACGCCAGCGGGCGCCGCCCATGCTTCAGCCCCGCCCAAGAGAATCGGGCAAACAAGATCGACCCCCGAAGAGTTCGCGGGAGACTGCCTGCGGCAGACTCCCGCTCGCGGGCTTATAAAGGTGTGGCTTCGTGGCCGCTGCCACCAAGCCAATCAATCTTTCATCTACAGTCCCCCACCCGCCCGGCTGTCTCAGTCGGGCGGCTTCATCCGCCTCCGCCAAGGCTATGGCGGATTCCGCATGCGCCCTCGGTGAGCCAGCCCCCCAAAGATAGCGACTCACGACAAGGCACTGGTTCCGCCGCTATTCCTCCTCGCGTTCCTGCGCACTTGCCAAGGGTCGCTATGTAGCATAACATGGTGCCCTCAATGGGGGTCCGCACGCGACTCAACGGCTTCGGACTATCGAGATGAGGAACAACCACGACATCCCATCCCTCGTCAAGGAACTTCGCTCGCGGCTCGATCTTACCCAGGAGCAGTTCGCCCAAAGGGTCGGCGTCACCTACAGCACCGTGAACCATTGGGAGAACGGCAAGCGGGTGCCGCTCCCATTCCTCGTGAAGCGACTGGTCGAGATGAAAGAGGAACTGGATTCCCGGGACACGAAGCCGCCGGGGAAGAGAACGTCCAGATGAGTGAGAAGGACCCCACGGTGACGACGAAGGACGACAGCAACCTGGCCCCGGGCGACGTGGTCTCGGGGTTGGAGTCCTCCGAGCTCGTCGAGATCCAGCGCGTCGCTCCCTTCGGTGGCAAGACGCTCGTTGAGGGAGTAGGGCTTCAGTCCCGCCGCTTGGTAAAGCGTCCACTGGCCGCCGAGGAGCTCGGGGCCCTCGTCAAGGTTCGCGGCCAGCAGCATACGTTCGATCGTTCGATGGCGATGCCAGGCTTTTCCTCCTCGGCGCCGAGGCAGAGCGCATCCGCATCGCTCACCAGTTCGATCCCCTCTTCGCGGTCAACTCCAGCATCGTCGACCCGCTTCCGCACCAGGTCGAGGCGGTCTATCGGTATCTCCTCCCCTTGCCACGCATCCGCTTCCTGCTCGCCGATGACACCGGGGCGGGCAAGACGATCATGACCGAATTGCTGATCAAGGAGCTGCTCTTCCGTGGAGTACTCCAGAAGGTCCTCATCATCACACCTGGCGGCCTGACGAAGCAGTGGAAGGAGGAGGAGCTCCAGGAGAAGTTCGGACTCTACGCGCGGCTCGTGAATCGTGCGTCCTTCGACGCCGAGCCAGGCCAGTTTTCCCGCTACGAGGAGGGCATCTTCGTCACGTCCATCGATTTCCTCGCCCGGAATGAGGGCTGTCTCAAGGCCGCCTCCGAGACCCAGTGGGACCTCGTGGTCGTCGACGAGGCCCACAAACTCTCGGCCTACGAGTACGGCACGAAGCTGGAAGAGAGCGAACGGTACAAAGCAGTGAAGGCGCTCGCCCACAAGGCCGACCACCTGCTTTTCCTCACGGCGACTCCGCATCGAGGAAGAAAGGACACGTTCCGCCGACTGCTCCTGCTGCTCGATGAGGACCTCTTCCAGAAGGATGAACATGTCGCCGACCGGGTTCGCGAGCAGGCAGCGCCCTACGGAACATCCGGGGAAGAGGACTTCGAGGACGAGCGTCCGATCAGCAAGGCACGGAATCGCTTCTTCCTTCGTCGCCTGAAGGAGGAGATGGTCGATTGGGACAACCACGCCCTCTTCAAAGATCGCCATACGAAGACGACCGGCTACGACCTCACCCCCGAGGAGAAGACCCTCTATGACGAGGTCACGAGCTACGTCCGCTCGAAGCGCAAGGAGGCCAAGGCGAAAAGGAACCGGAACGTCGAACTGACCCTCATGGTCATGCAGCGCCGCCTCGCCAGCAGCCTCTACGCGATCACTCGGACCCTCGAGAACCGTCTCCGTGCGCTCAACGAGGTGCTCTCCATCCTTCGAGATCCGAGCCGGTCCGAGGCGGAGAAGAAGCGGTTGTTCCGGGGAACCCCCGATCCCAGCGATCCGCGCGACATCACGGAATACGAGGACCTGACCGAGGAGGAACGCGAGCGGATCGACCAGAGGATCTTCCGTCAGGTGCTGACCGATGACCCGGACAAGGTCGAGGAAGAGCGGGACGAAGTGGAACGGCTCTTCCGTCTGGCCGACAGCCTGAAACACCACAAGGAAGCGAAGTTCGCCGAACTCCTCGCCGTTCTCGATTCCTCCGACGTCATCCGCGCGGAGGACGAGAAGCTCCTGATCTTCACCGAGCACAAGGACACGCTGAACAGTCTCGCCAAGCGGCTCGAGGAGAAGGGGTATACGGTCGCCACGATCCATGGCGGCATGGACGTGGACTCCCGCAAGCAGGCCCAGCGACAGTTCAGGACGCGCGCCAAGATCATGGTCGCCACCGACGCCGCGGGCGAAGGCATCAACCTTCAGTTCTGCCGCTACCTCATCAACTGGGACATCCCGTGGAACCCGAACAGGCTCGAACAGCGCATGGGGCGCATCCACCGGTACGGCCAGGCCGACGATGTTTGGGTTTACAACCTGGTTGCTCAGAACACCCGGGAGGGATCGGTCCTCCAAAAGGTCCTTTCGAAGATGGACGTCATGCGTGAGCAGATGGGGTCCGACCGCGTCTACGACGTGATCGACGAGTGGCTCGAGGACGTGCCGCTGGTCCGGCTGATCGAGAGCGCGATCGACAGCGACGATGAGTCCGCAAGCGCCCGGGAAACCGACGCCGCCCTCACGACGGCATCGAACGAGAGGGCCGAGCGGCTCATGGCGCTCCAGAAGAAATCTTCCCTTGCTTCACGCCTTGATTTGAGGTCCGCGCGCGAGTTGCGGGATGCATCGGACGAGCGCCGGCTTCAGCCCCTTTTCATCCAGCGGTTCTTCGAGCGCGCCTGGACGGCTTGCGGTGGGACCATCCGCACGGACGACCACTTCCCGGTGTGGCACATTGGCTCGACGCCGACCGCCCTCCTCGAACTCGCCCGCGAGCGCCGGCAGCCTCTGTCGGACAAGTACGACACGCCCTTCGTCTTCGACAAACAGCTCGTCAGCGTCGCAAGCAAGGTGCGTGTCCCCGAGCGCACGAAGCTCATGGGGCCCGGGCATCCGCTCTTCGACACCCTGATCGAGTGGGCGATTCGCGAGGCACGCCAGGCCTTCGCCAAAGGGGCGACCCTCGTGGACCCGAACATCGCCAAGCCCCAGCGGGTCTGGCTCGTCCGCTCGACCATCGAGGACGGACGTCGGCAATGGCGGCAGGACCGCCGCAAGCCGCCGGCGCACGAGCGGCTGGCCGTAGTCGTTCAAGACCACATGGGCCTTCGCACGACCTCGCCGTCGTATCTGCTCAACTGCGTCGCTCCCGAAACGGCGGTGCCGGTTCCCGACGTGGAATCGAGGACTACCGACGAGATTCAGGCCTGGGCCTACGAGCAGATCACCGAGCGGCAGCTCGATCAGGTGAAGGCCATTCGATCCGAGGAGTGCGATCTGCGCCGGGAGTACCTGAACACAGCCTTCACGGACCTCATCCTCGAGCTGCAGGGTGAACTGAACGACTTGCAGCAGGCTCAGCTCTTCGGCGAGGACAACCGCGACGAAGTGGAGCAGCTTCGGAGCTGGATCGAGGAACTGAAGGCGCGGAAGGCGGATCGGCTGAAAGAGCTGGAGCTCATGATGAAGCTGACCGCCAACCTCCCGGACATTCTGACGGAGGCCGTGATCGCCCCCGTCCCCGTAGCCACCGTCGAGACCGATGAAGAAGGGCCGTCGAAGGGCGTTCCGATGCGTCGCGATGACGAGGTCGAGGCCATCGCCATGGACGTGACCATGCGCTACGAGCGCAGCCGCGGGTGGACGCCGACGGACGTCAGCCGCGACGGAGAGCACTACGACGTCCGGTCCGAGGGGCCGGGCGGAGAGAAGCGATTCATCGAGGTCAAGGGCCGCGCCCAATCGGGGGCCATCGTCCTGACCGGTCCCGAGGTGGACAAACTCCGCCAGCTTGGGCCGCGGGCCTGGCTGTACGTGGTCACCTTCTGCAAGGGCGAGCGTCCTCGGCTGCGCATCATCCAGGACCCCATCTCAAGGCTGAACCCGGAGATGCTGTACCGGCAGATCCAGTTCCTCGTCGAAGAAGGGGACTGGGCGCAGCAGGGTGAGGAAGTCCTCTCTCTGGGAGGGGAAGCATGATTGAGTCGTTCCTCGCCCGCGACGAAGGCAAGACGCTGGAGTTCAAAGAAAACTGCCGGCCGATCACCAGCATCGTGCGCACTGCCGTCGCCTTCGCCAACACTGCGGGCGGACACATCGTCATCGGCGTGAAGGACAAGACAAAAGAGGTGGTCGGCGTCGCCGATCCGCTTGCAGAAGAAGAGCGGCTGGCCAACGCCTTCGCGGACGGCATCCGGCCGCTGCTGGTCCCCGACATCCAGATCCACGCCTGGCGGAAGCTCCATCTGATCGTTGTCGCAGTTCCGCACGCCGTCGGACCGTTCTATGTCCGATCCGAGGGGCCCGAAGGCGGCGTGTATGTCCGACTTGGCTCGACCAATCGCCCGGCGGGGCCGGAGCTGCTCGCGGAACTCCAGCGCCTCGCTCGGAACACGTTCTTCGACGAACAACCCTGCGCCGACGCGAGCTCGGAAGACATCGACTTCGGAGCTGCTTCCGAGCTTTTCGCGGCGGTGTCCAGGCCTCTGACACCTGCGAAGCAGCGCTCCCTCGGCCTCGTCGTCGCACAGGGCGAACGCGCGATCCCCAGCATTGGAGCTGTGCTGCTCTTCGGGAAGAACCGAGGACGCCTATTCCCATCGGCCACGATCCGCTGCGCTCGGTTCCTCGGGACGGACACGGCCAGGTTTCTGGATCAAACCGAAATCGACGAACATCTGCCGAAGGCCGTGGAGAGCGTCGTCGTCTTCATCGAGCGACACACGCGGCAGGGCATCGAGATCGGGCGTGTCCGGAGGCGTGAGGTGCCGGAGTACCCGGTCGAGGCAGTGCGCGAGGCGGTGATCAACGCCGTCGTTCACGCTGACTACAGCATCGGCGGAGCGGGAACCAAGGTCGCGATCTTCGACGGCCGCATCGAGATCACAAATCCTGGACTTCTTCCGTTCGGCTTGACGCTGGAGGCGGCCCTGGCTGGCGTTTCGCGGCTCCGCAATCGGGTGATCGGCCGCGCCTTCCGTGAGCTGGGACTGATTGAGCAATGGGGTTCGGGCCTCGGGCGCATGACCGCCGCTTGCGACAAGGCCGGCTTGCAGCCTCCGCGATTCGAAGAGCTGGGGACCAACTTCCGGGTCACCTTGTTCGGCGAGCGCGTGAAGGCTCCGGAAAGGCCGGAGTGGCAGTCCGCGCTCCTGGCGCATCTCGCTAGGAAAGGCCCCATCACGACGCAGGAGGCCGCCAAGCTCTGGAAAACATCGGCGCGGACAGCGCGCAGCCGGTTGCTCGGCATGGTGAGGAACGGGCTGCTCGTCGAGGTGGGGCGTGGTCCTAATGACCCCTATCGCGTATACGTCCTGAAGGAAAGAAAGAATGGCTAAGATGGCCCGTTCCAATTCGAATGCGGCTTCGCCGTGGGCGACGGGAATTGCTCTGCAACGAGCTCTGAAGACTTTGCCTTCAGAGCTGCTTCAGAGCTCGCCGCACCCAGAGGCCGTACAGCCTCATCGCACCTGCGCCCGCCCAGGCATCATCCAGGACCCGATTTCAAGGCTGAACCCGGAGATGCTGTACCGGCAGATCCAGTTCGTCGTCGCGGAGGGCGACTGGGCGCAGCAGGGCGAGGAAGTATCAGTTGGGGGAGAGTTCGGATGAAGATCAAGTCAGTGCGGATCCGCAACTTTCGCTCGATCAAAGATCAGACGGTGGAGCTTGACGATTACACGTGCTTCGTCGGTGCCAATGGTTCGGGAAAGTCGAATGTGCTCCATGCCCTCAACGTCTTCTTCGGCGAATCGGAGATACCGGGCCTCAACACTCATCTGCTTGGCGAGGAGGACTTTCATAGCAAGAACAAAGACCAGCCTATCGAGATAACTGTCACTTTTTCAGACCTTTCGCCGGAAGCCAAAGACGAACTCGGCCATTATGTGCGCCACGATCAATTGGTTGTGTCAGTAGAAGCGCGATTTGATGCTGGTACGGGCACGGCCGAAGTCAAGCAGTATGGTCGCCGGATGGTCATCAAGGACTTTGCACCGTTCTTCGAAGCCGAAAAGGGCGGGGAGAAGGTCGCGAAGCTCAAAGAAGAGTACAACAAAGCGCGAGAGAAGTACCCTGATCTTCCGAGTCCCGGCACAAAGGACGCGATGATGCAGGCTCTTCGTGACTATGAGGAAAGGCATCCGGAAAAGTGCGAGGAGCTCCCCAGTGGCGACGAGTTCTACGGCATCTCAAAGGGGAAGAACCTCCTCGAGAGATACATCCAGTGGGTGTACGTGCCCGCGGTCAAGGATGCTGCGAGCGAGCAGACAGAGTCCAAGAACACAGCTCTCGGGAAGCTCTTGGCCCGCACCGTTCGCTCCAAGGTCAACTTCAAGGACCCGCTTGATGATATTCGCAGAGAAATGCAGGAGAAGTACGGAAAGCTCCTCGCTGATAGCCAGGAGCAACTTGCGGAAATATCTCAAGCACTGAGAGATCGCCTTGTAGCGTGGGCACACCAGGACGCGACGCTTCGATTGAAATGGCACCAGGATCCTGAAAAGGCGGTACGTGTCGATGAGCCTTTCGCTCAGGCCATTCTCGGTGAGGCAGGATTCGAAGGCGAGCTTACGCGCTTCGGCCATGGGCTTCAACGCTCCTTTCTCCTGGCGCTTCTGCAGGAACTTGCTGCTAGCGACGTCGCGGCAGGTCCGCGGCTGATTCTTGCATGTGAGGAGCCAGAACTGTACCAACATCCTCCACAGGCACGTCACCTTTACAACGTCCTGCTCAGGCTGAGCGAACAGAACTGCCAGATTTTGGTGGCGACCCATAGTCCGTACTTCGTGTCCGGAGAAGGTTTCGAGAGCGTAAGGATGGTTCGCAAGCCTGACGGGGTAACTTCGATCACCAGGACGACGCACGATAAAGTCGCAAAAGCAGTCGCGGAGGCGCGAGGAGAGAGCCCCGTAAAGCCCACCGGTCAATTGGCCAAGATTCATCAGGCGCTTCAACCTGGACTCAGCGAGATGTTTTTCGCTTCCAGGATCGTCTTCGTCGAGGGACTTGAGGACGCTGCCTATCTGACTACATACCTTCACGTTCTGGGTTTGTGGGATGAATACAGGAGACTCGGGTGTCATCTAATCCCGACCGATGGAAAGAGCGAAATGCTCCAGCCCCTGGCGGTCGCAAAATCCCTCAAGATCCCGGTTTTCGTAGTCTTCGATTCGGACGGAGATAAGCCTGATAAGAGCGGCAGCAAGGAGAAACACCGCAAAGACAACCTTGCAATCTTGAAGTTGTGTGGCGTAGCCGAGCCCGAGGCGTTCCCGTCCGAAACGTTCTGGGGAGACACCGTGGTCATGTGGCCCTCTGACATCGGGCAAGTGATTGAACAAGAGATTGGAAAAGGGGACTGGGATAAGTATCGATCTGAGGCTGATACCAAATACGGCCATGTCGGGAATTTGCGGAAGAATACGCTGCACATTGCATCGAGCCTCCAGATAGCCTGGGAAGCCGGCAAGAAATCGGAGTCTCTCGAGAAGCTGTGCAGGAATATCATGGAGTTTGCAAAGGCCAATGGATAACGGCGGCGCTAATAACCCCTGCCCCCGCCTGATCGAGGTGGCACTGCCGATCCGGGAGATCTCGGCGGAGAGCGTGCGGGACAAGAGTCTGCGGCATGGGCATATCTCGACGCTGCACCTGTGGTGGGCGCGGCGGCCGCTGGCGGCGTCGCGCGCGGTCGTGTTCGCCTCGCTCGTGCCCGATCCCGATGACCCGCGCTGCCCGAAGGAGTTCCGCGCGGCGGTGGAGCGGCACCTCAAGACACATGTGCCGGCAGAGCTCAAGTACTACTACCGCGGGCGGGAGGTTCATCGGGATGAGGATCCGTACCGGCCCTACGAAGGCATGCCGGACACGCTGCGGAACCGCCTGCTCATGTTCATCGCCAAGTGGTCGCCGGAATATCTCGCCTTCGAGGGGGGCAAGGCGAAGAAGGAGCCCGACCCCAAGTACCTGCTCGACGACCGCTCTCTTGTCAAGTGGGAGACGTCCGATCCCGAGGACCCGCAGGGCCGGGAGGTTCTCCGGATTGCCCGGGAACTGGTGAAGATCGCTCACGGCGGCGAGGTCCCGACCGTGCTCGATCCCTTCGCCGGCGGCGGGGCGATTCCGCTCGAAGCCGGACGGCTCGGCTGCCAGGCCATCGCCAACGACTACAACCCGGTGGCCTATCTCATCCTGCGCGCGACCTGCGAGTTCCCGCAGAAGTACGGCAAGCCAGGGCGGCGCAAGGTTGTCATGGAGGAGTTCGGCAAGACGGTCGAGCGAGAGATCGAAGTCCCGAACGTCCTGGTCCACGACGTGGAGAAGTGGGCGAACTGGATTCTCGAGCGGGCGCGGGAGCGGATCGGGCATGTCTATCCCCCCGGCAAAGACGGCCGGCCGGTGGTCGGCTACCTCTGGGCGCGCACCGCGCCCTGCTCCAATCCCTCCTGCCGGGGCGAGATCCCGCTCCTGCGGAGCCTGCTCGTCTGCAACAAGCCGGACAAGAAGGTCGCGCTCACAATGGAGGTGGACAAGGCGCGCAAGACGGTTCGCTTCGGGATCGCGGAGGGCAGGGCCATCAAGGCAACCGCTGGCACCATGCAGAACCGCGGGAACACCCGATGCCCCTACTGCGAGCAAGTCACTCCCGTGGCCGACCTGCGCACCGCCGGACTTGCGGGCCGTATGGGCGAGCAAATGGTCGCTGTGATTGCGGAGGACAAAGGCGGCAAGCAATACCGCCCGGTCGAAGACACCGATCTGAAGGCGTTCCAGCAAGCGTCCGAAATCCCTGCCGAACGCCCGCCGGAGTTGATCCTGCCCGAAGTGAACGCCGACGACGCGGACGACGACGTGTCGAACTCCACCGGCATCAGAGTTCATCTCTACGGCATGAAGACCTGGGGCTCGCTCTTCAACCCGCGCCAGCTCGTGGCGATGCAGACGTTTGTCGCCTGCCTGCACGAGGCGCTGGCGGAGATGAAGAAGGAGATCGAGGACGACGAGTACCGCAAGGCGGTGGGGGTGTATCTGGGGTTGTGGCTGAGCCGGATCGCGCAGCGCAGCTCGAACGTAGGCATTTGGGACACGAGCCGTGAGACGCTGCAGCACCCGTTCGGCCGCCAGGCCATCCCCATGACTTGGGATTATCCCGAAGCGAACCCGTTCTCCGAAGCAACTGGCGGAGCAGAAGGCGGCCTCGACTGGATGAAGCGCGTGATCCTGCACGAGTCGGGATACCCGCAATCGGCCACGGTGATGCGCGGAGATGGTGCGGCGCTTGCCATAGAAGACAATGCCGCGGATGTCGTCGTCACGGATCCGCCCTACTTCGACGCCATCGCCTACGGCGACCTCTCCGACTACTTCTACGTCTGGCTCAAGCGCGGCCTCGGCGACGTGATTCCCGAAGCGCTTGTTACGCCGCTCACGCCCAAGGGCGACGAGGCAACCGCACTCAGCACCGTCATCAAGGCGATGCGGAGAAGGCGGACGCGCACTTCAAGTCGAAGCTCGCCGGCGTGCTCGCGGAAGGGCATCGCGTGCTGAAACCCGACGGCGTCGTTTCCATCATGTTCGCGCACCAGTCCACCAAGGCATGGACGGCCCTGGTCCATGCGATCTTCGAGGCGGGGCTCACGGTGGACGCCACGTGGCCGATCGACACGGAACTGGTCACGGCGCTCAAGGCGAGCATGTCCGCGCTGTCTTCCTCCGTGACCGTCACCTGCCGCCCCCGCGTCGCGGGCTCCGCCGCAGCCTTCAAGGACGTGCGCAAGGAGATCGAGAAAGTCGTCGCGGAGAGCGTGAAGCGCTTCTGGTCTTACGGCTTCCGCGGCGCAGACCTCATCGTCGCCTGCTACGGGCCGGCTGTCGGCGTGTTCGGCAAGTACGAGGGGGTGGAAAAGGCCGACGGCACGCCTGTGGGGATTCCCGAACTGCTGGACCTCGCCAAGCAGGCGGCGCGGGACGCCATCGCCGGCGAGTTCCGCGGCGACAACCTCTCGACGCTCTACTACGTCTGGGCGAACCTCTACGGCGCGGCGGAACAGGCGTGGGACGATGCCCGGTTGGTCGTGCAGATCGGTGGAGACGAGGACAACGCCATGGAGGTAGCCCGCGGGCACGGGATCTTCGTCGTGGACGGTGCCAAGTGCCGCCTCGCCGTTCTTGCGGACCGCGCCGGTCGTCGCGGACTCGGAATCGATCAGAACCCGCCGTTCATCGACGCGCTCCATCGCAGCATGCTCCTCTGGAAGCAGGAGAAGCGCAGGGACCTGATCGGGTATCTCGGCGAGCGCGACCTCTTGGAGGACGGCCCCTTCTGGAAGCTGGCGCAGGCCCTCTTCGAGGTTCTCCCCCGCGACCTGGAGGATTGGAAGCTGGTGAACGCCTTGCTGGGCGAGCGCCAGACACTGCGAACGGAGGGCAAGAGCACGGCGTACAGGGACGCGCAGAAGGAAATGTTTGATTGACGATTTGCGATTGCCGATTTCAGAATTGACGGGAAGAATGCATGAATACTGATGAACTTCGGCAAAGGACAAAGCAGTTCGGACTGGGCATCATGAAGTTGGTTGCCGCATTGCCTAACAACAACGTGGGTCGAGCAATTGGGAGTCAGCTTGTTCGCTCAGGAACGGCCGTTGGAGCGAACTATCGAGCAGCCTGTCGAGGTCGATCCAAGGCCGAGTTCATAGCCAAGCTGGGTATCGTCGAAGAGGAAGCGGATGAAAGCAGTTATTGGCTCGAGTTGATCATCGAAGGCGGCCTCATGCCGAAGGACCGGGTGACGCCGCTCCTACAAGAAGCGGACGAGCTGGTTGCGATCATGGTCGCATCGAAGAGAACGGCCAAAGACAATCGGCGATCGGAAATCGGAGATCGAAAATGAGCGAAGCGTTGAAACCCTGGTACGCCGTTGCGACCCCTCACGAGGACATCCGCGAGGGACGTCTCGCCGAGGCCGTCTTCGCCGCGAATGTCTGGGCCGTGGTCCAGGGTACGGCGCCCGAGGTCTACCTCGACCCCGAGGAGTTCTTCCGCAAGACCTACCTGACGAGCGGACTGTCCACGGTGCTGAGCCGGGTCGCGGGCGCGCTCCGACGCGGCGGCGAGAGCGGGGACCGTATCATCAGTCTGCAGACCGCCTTCGGCGGCGGCAAGACGCACACGCTCGTGGCCCTGTGGCACCTGGCGAAGCACGCGGATCGGTTGAAGGGGTCGCCTCACGCGGAGGGACTTCGGAAGGCCGTCGGCGGGCGACTGCCGGAGAAGGTGAAAGGCGTCGCGGTCTTCACGAACCAGACTTGCGACGCGACCCAGGGCCGCCAGGTCGGAGGCGGCGTTCACCTGCGCACGCTGTGGGGTGAGTTGGCCTACCAACTCGGTGGGAAGGCCCTCTACGAGCGCGTGCGGGCGAACGACGAGAGCCAGCGGGTGCCGCAGGGGATCTTCTTCGAGATTCTGCAAGCCGCATCGCCGTGTCTGATTCTTCTGGACGAGCTGGCCGACTACTGCGTCGGCGCGGCGGCGGTGCCGGTCGGCGATACGAGCCTCGCCGATCAGACCGTCTCCTTCATTCAGCAGTTGACCGAGTCCGTGCAGCAGGTCCCGGGCGCGGTGGTGGTCGCCACGCTCCCGGCGAGCAAGTACGAGGTCGCCCAGAGCGAGAAGGGGCAGGAGGCGTTCGTCACGCTGGAAAAGCGCTTCCAGCGCCTTGGGGCCGATGTGAAGCCGGTCGCGGACGAGGAGATCTACGAGGTCGTGCGGGCCCGCCTGTTCGAGTCCATCGCACCGGACAGCGACCCCGACTATCCCAAGAAGGTCGCGCAGGTCTATCAGGCGATGTACGCGGCCCACGCGGGCGAGGTGCCGTCGGAGGCCGCGAAGAACACCTACCGCGAGCAAATCGAGCGTGCCTATCCCTTCCATCCGCTCCTCATCGACGCCCTCTACACCCGATGGGGCAGCCACCCGGATTTCCAGCGGACACGGGGCGTGCTGCGGCTACTCGCCAGCATCGTGGGCGACCTCTGGAAGCGCCGACAGGGGAACACCGAGATCCAGCACCTGATCCAGCCGTGCCACATCCGATGGTCCGTCGATGCCCTGCAGGCTGCTTTGACGCGACTCTGGGGGCCCCCGTACCAGTCAGTTGCCGCCGCCGACGTGATCGGTGACCGGTCCAACGCCGGCGCCTTCGACGAGGAGCGCGGCGGCGACTACCGGAGCGAGGCCATCGGGCAGGGGCTGGCGTCCGCCATCCTTCTCGGCTCGTTCGGCGGCCAAGGCGGCCGGAGCGGGTTCAGCTCGAAGGACCTGAAGCTCGCGTGCTCCCGGCATGGCCTGAACTGGAACTACGTAGACGGGGCTTTGTTAGAACTGGAGAACCGCTGCTTCTACCTCCACGCGACGACGGCCGGGAGCCTCGGTAAGCGCTACTGGTTCGGAACGAAGCCCACGCTCAACAAGCTCGTCGTCCAGTACCGCCAGCAGATGGCGAAGGAGAACTTTGACGAGGCGATCCTCGAGGACCTCCGGACCGAATCGCAGAAGGGCGCGCTCGCCGGTGCGACGTGGCGCGTGATCGTCAACCCCGCGGAGGACCTGCCGGAGCAGAAGTCGCTCACCTTGCTGGTCCTTCCACCGGCACTCGCTTGGGACGAGAACGGCGGGGCGAAGGACGCGATCCAGGAGCGTGTAAAGGCGATCAGCACGCGGTGCGGTGGAAAGGACCGCCTCTACCGCAACACGCTGCTCTTCCTGGTGGGAACCGCTCGGGGTTTGAGCAAACTGCGGCAGGCACACCGGGAGCGGGCGGCTCTGGAGGGCGTGCGCGCGGACTACTGGGATCAGCTCGACGAGGAGCAGCAGGAGGATCTCAAGAAGCGCCTGGACGCGGCGCGCAAAGCCGCTCTGGAGGCGCTGGGCCCCGCCTACACCGTTGCCCTTCGGATGCGCGGGCAAGAGGTCGAGCCGTGCGCGCTCTCGGACGCGCGCCGGACCTTCCAGGAACACCTCGGTTACGTGTGGACGACGCTCGTCGAGGACGAGGAGTGGATTCTTCGGCGCGTCGGCTCGGTGACGCTCGAGAGCACGGGCTTGATCCCGAAGGAAGGCGGACTGCGCCTGAAGGATGCCGTCGAGGCCTTCCTGCGGTTCACGGACAAGCCCATGGTCGCGGCCAAGGAGGCGGTGACCGCAGGACTCGCCCAAGCCTGCGCTGACGGCCTGGTAGGCGTTGGTCGAGGCGGAAGCCTCTCGACACTGCAGACCCGGTACTGCAAGCAGTCGGTGTCCCTCGATCCGAGCGAGGAAGGCGTGTGGATCATTCCGCCGTTCACGCCGGAGCCGGCGAAGGTTCCGGGGGGCCAAGAGACTGCTGGAGCCGGTGTCGGTGGAGGAGAATCGAGGGTCGGAGGCGGAACAGGCCCCGGCGTGACTACCGGGGAAACCTCGGGAACCGCCGTCGCGGCGAAGCCTGGGGTCAAAGGCACGGTTCGCCGGTTCGTCGTCCGCGGCGACGTTCCGGTCGAGAACTGGGGCGACCTCTTCCGCTGCTTCGTGGGACCTGCTGCGCGGATGAACCTGAAGAGGCTCGGTCTTGGCGTGCAGTTCGAGATGGTTCTGCCCGAAGACCGGCCCTTGAGCGAGAACGACCCCGCGCTCAAGGCGATGAAGGAGGCCGCGCGGCAGTTGGGGCTGACGTTTGAGATACAGGGCTGACACGCAATGAGACCATTTGGAATGGCAAGCCATACCACACCCTCCTTAAGCTGAGAATGAGGAGAAATTTATACAGGAGTCATTTCTGGCTCTTAAACCGCTGCTGTCGGCGTGCTCGGGGCTCAACTGGTCGACAGACTCACGGTTTCCCTGTCTGCCGACAGGCAGGCGCCTGCCTGCGCGCGCCGACACCGGAATTTCAAGACGAGAGGCGGAAGCATGGGCGGCGCTCGCTGGCGTGGGTTCAGGGTCCGAAAAGTTCTGTGCGACCCGGAAGCCGAGGGCACGAGCCTTGCGGCTCCAGAGGGGCTCTACCCGCAGGGAGCGGAAGACGCTTCACGGCTGGAGCCCGAGGACAGAGACCCTCAGAGCCTGTGCAAGGCGAGTGACCGACCTGCCTGCCGCAGGCAGGGGCAGAGCGCGCCTGGCACGCCCCCTTGCTACCTCACGTCCAATTCACAATTGGGGGGACGCAAGGGGCGTGACAGGCGCTCAAGCGGTGGGAGTGCGAGGATCAGGGACCTTGAGACTCGAAGAAGGTTCGAACGCGCTGCAAGAGGGTCCACCAATCGTCAGTTCGCCGCCTGGCGGCCACGAGCCGCCAGGCGTTTTCATAATCGAGCCGCACGGTTCGGCCCGCCAGCCGAAGGAGGCCGTTGCTTCGCAACAGCCATCAGCCAATCCGGAGCCCACTCCGTTGAGCGAATCCAGATTCACGACGCGACTACGCCCGCATTATCCATGAACGCTTCTGCTGCAATCGTGGATTCGCTGCTACGACAAGCCTGCACGCGCCTTGCACGGCGTGCAGGCGGGCGGGCTCGCCGCTCAGTCCCTCGACGTACTGTTTCAAGTACGCTTCAGTCCTTCGCAGCTCCACGCGCCCGTCTCGCAACGCGACTGCGCGATTTCGCCACGAACCGCCATGAATATTGCGGGCTGAGCACTGCCCAAACGCGATTGAGGAGGTGAAGCCGCTATGAACCCGCCGAAATACTTCCTCTATGCCCGGAAGTCCACCGACGAGGACGACCGGCAGATCCTGTCCATTGAGAGCCAGCTCACGGAGCTCCGCGAGTTTGCCCAGAAGGAGCGGCTCACGATTGTCCAGGAGTTCACCGAATCCATGTCGGCCAAGGTGCCGGGCCGTCCCATCTTCAACCGGATGATCGAACTGGCCGAGCGCGAAGGCCCCACGGGCCTCCTCGCGTGGCACCCGGACCGCTTGGCCCGGAACTCGGTGGACGGTGGGCGGATCGTGTATCTGTTAGATACGGGCACACTCTCGTCGCTCAAGTTCCCGACGTTCTGGTTTGAGAACACGCCGCAGGGGAAGTTCATGCTGACGATCGCGTTTGGGCAGTCGAAGTACTACGTGGACAATCTCATCGAGAACATCTGGCGAGGGCTTCGCCAGAAGCTCCGCCGGGGCGAGTTCCCCGGCAAGCCGCCGGTCGGCTATCTGAATGAGCCCCGGCTCCGCACGATTGTCGTGGACCCGGCCACCGCGCCGCTCGCCCGCCAGATGTTCGAGGCCTACGCCTCAGGCCGCTACACGCTCCAACAGATCAGAGCCCTTGTCGTGTCGTCGGGCCTGGTGAGCCGCGCGGGGAAGCCCCCGGTGCTCGCGAGCGTGAAACGGCTCCTCATGAACCCGTTCTACGTTGGCCTCTTCAAGTACAACGGTGAGCTGTACGAGGGCTCCCATGAGCCACTGATTCCCCGGGAGGTGTTTGAACGGGTCCAGCAGGTGATGGCGCGGCGTGGCAAGGCGCACGAAAAGCGCACGCACCTGTTCCCGTTCATCGGCCTGCTTCGCTGTGGGGAATGCGGCGGCGCCATCACCGCTGAGCGGCAGAAGGGCCACCACTACTACCGCTGCTCCAAGAAGAAGGGGCCGTGCTCGCAACCCTACGTGCGCGAGGAGGCCCTTGCCGCTCAGCTTCGGCTGGCCGTTCAAACCGCTTCCCTGCCCGACGCCTGGGCGGAGCAGATGCTCACGCAGATCGAGGAGTGGAAGCACACAGAAGCCCAGGCGTCGGGCGCTGCCGCTCAACCGCTGAAAGACACGCTCGCCGCGCTGGACGCTAAGTTGGAGCGTCTACTCGACGCGCACCTGGACGGGCTGATCTCACGGGAAGAGTACGCGGGACGAAAAGAAAAGCTCTTGCTGGAAAAATCGGCTCTTGCAGCGCGGCTCGCGGCGGTTAAGCGGCAGGGGAATCATTGGCTCGAACCGCTGGCGCGGTTCGTCCGCGCGGCTCACCAGGCCCATGCCGTGGCTTCCGCGGACAATCTGGACTCGCTCAAGGAGTGGACGATCCGGATTGGCTCGAACCTTCGGCTGGCGGGCCGAACCGTGCAGCTCACCTACGAAAACCCCTGGCGGCTCGTGGCCGCCAGGCGGCGAACTGACGATTGGTGGTCCCAACGGGATTCGAACCCGTGTTTGGGCCTTGAGAGGGCCCCGTCCTAGGCCAGGCTAGACGATGGGACCACCCGGTCGTTGCATCACGGAAAGCTGTGTTGTCGGCGTCTCCGGGAGTCCGGCGACGGGCCGGCTCCGGCGACTGCGGCAAGAGGCAGCACCCTACCATAAGCCTCCCGGACATTGCAATCGCCGTGGGACATTCCCAGCCGTCTGTGCTATGCTCCTGCCGCGCGCGGCGCGCCTGGGTCGTGAACGACGTGCCGATACAAACGATATCACTGGAGTGCCCAGTGAAGAGAGTCGCATGGCCGTGGGTGCTGCTCGGCGGCCTGCTTTTGACGAGTTGCGAAACCGAGCACGACCGGGTGATGGCCGAGAAGTTTGCCGCCTTCCCGCCCAACGTGCGGCACGCCATCGCCCGCGGCTATGTGATGCACGGGATGACCCAGGAGCAGGTGTGGCTGGCGCGGGGCGAGCCGATGTGCAAGAAGACGATTACGCATAAGGGCCGACCGGTGGAGGTGTGGCTGTACCCCCCCGGAGGACCGGATCCTTGCCAGACGGCTCAGTACCGGGTGTACTTCGAAAACGGCGTGGTCTCAGGCTGGAAGAACTTAGACGAAGTCCCGATCAGGCATCTGCCGAGACCTGATGAGGAGGGAGGTTCCTATAACCAGGGGCAATGAACCCCTTGCGTGGCTTCCTCAGACGGATGGATGCTACGTTAAAGGAAGGGGTTGGCTGGGGGACTAGGATTCGAACCTAGGTAGTCAGATCCAGAGTCTGACGTCCTACCACTAGACGATCCCCCAACCGAATGTGAAGCCTAATATAACCGGCCTTGGCGAGTCAAGGCCGCGGCGTGCCGATCCGCTCCACCGCCTGGCGCAGCCGGGCCACGGTCCGCTCCCGCCCGAGCAGGTCCATCACCTCAAAGATGCCCGGGCTCGCCGCCCGTCCGGTGAGGGCGACCCGGACCGGCTGCGCAAGCTGGCCCAGCTTCATCCCCCGCTCCTCGATCAGGGTCTTGAAGGTCTCCTCCAGCAGCGACTTCGAAAACTCGGGCAAGCCGTCCAAACGATCCGCCAGTGCCGCGAGGACTGGCATGATGGACGGCGTCAGATACTGCTCGACCGCTTCAGGCTCCATGGGCGGACTGTCGGCTACGTAGGGCACCGCGGCCTCGGCCATTTCGTCCAGCGTCTTGGCGCGCTCCTGCAACGCGGAGACCAGCTTCGCCATCCACTCGTCCGACGATGCCCGGGCAGCCGCTTCGTACCCACGCCGCTCCAGAAACGGCCGCAGAAGCCCAGCGAGCCGCTTGGGATCGCCCTGTTTGATGTAGTGGGCGTTCATCCAAAGGAGCTTTTTAGGATCAAAGACCGCGGAGGACTTCTGCACGTGTTCGAACGAGAACTTCTCGACCAGCTCGGCCACCGAGAAGATTTCCTGGTCGCCGTACGACCAGCCCAGCCGCGCCAGGTAGTTCACCATGGCCTCCGGCAGGTAGCCCTCGTCGCGATAGGCAAGGATCGAGGTCGCCCCATACCGCTTGGACAGCCTGGTCTTGTCCTTGCCAAGGATCATCGGCAGGTGGCCGAAGCGGGGAACCGGAAAGCCGAGCGCCTGGAAGATCGGCACCTGTCTCGGCGTGTTGGTGAGGTGATCGTCCCCGCGAATGACGTGCGTGATTCGCATCAGCGCGTCGTCCACGACCACCGAGAAGTTGTACGTGGGATAGCCGTTGGAGCGCAGGATGATCAGATCGTCCAGCACCTCGTTATCGAAGACGACAGTGCCCTTGACGAGGTCCTCAACGACGGTCTGCCCTTCCTGCGGCGCCTTGAAGCGAAGGGCCGCCTCCCCGGCGGGGCTCGTAATCCCCCGCGCGCGGCAGCGGCCATCGTACTTCTGCGGCAGGCCTTTGGCCAGCGCTTCCCTGCGCCGGGCCTCCAGATCCTCAGCCGTGCAGACGCACCAGTAGGCCCAGCCCTCTTCGAAGAGCTTCATCGCGTGCTGCCGGTAGAGATCCATCCGCTCGGTCTGCCGGTAGGGCCCTTCATCCCAGTCCAAGCCGACCCACCGCATGCCATCGAGGATCGCCTGGATGGCCTCGTCCGTGGATCGTTCCTGGTCCGTGTCTTCGATGCGGAGGATGAAGGTGCCTTTCTCCCGCCGTGCGAAGAGCCAGTTGAACAGCGCCGTACGGACGCCGCCGATGTGGAGGTACCCGGTCGGGCTGGGTGCAAATCGGACTCGAATGTCGCTCATGCCTGGATGCCGTTCTCCTTGATCAGGGGAAGCGCAAGGTCAGGAAACACAGGAGACCGGGTAGGAGTCGTATCTATACCACGCCCCACGACCGCTGTAAAGCTGCAGCCGACGCGAGCTCGGCCGCCCTTTCATCCGCTCCCCCGTCTCTGCTATGAAGTGAGGCGAGACCGGACATCCACATGGGCGAGCCGATCCAAGACACACAGGTCCTGGCCGTCCGCGACCTCACTCCCACGGTTCGCGAGCTCGTGCTGCAGCCGCTCGAACGACCGCTCCCGTTCAAGCCGGGCCAGTGGGTGTCCCTCCGATTGCCCGTGGGCCCGCGGCCTCCGCTCGTCCGGGCCTATTCCATGGCGGAACCGGAATCGCCTTCAGGCCGCCTGGTCCTGGTGTTCGATCGAGTCCCGAACGGATTGGGCTCCGGCTATCTCTTCACGCTGAAAGAAGGGGATCGTGTCCCGGCGGCGGGGCCGTTCGGTCACTTCATCCTCCCCGACCCGCCCCCGAAGCCGCCGCTGTTTGTCGCGCGCTACACCGGCATTGTGCCGGTCCGCTGCATGATTCGCGCGCTCGTCGCGCAGGGCCGCCTCGGCCCCATGACCTTGGTCTACAGCGTCCCCAGCCACCGCGAACTCATCTACGACGACGAGTTCCAGACCCTTGCATTGAGCCAGATAGCCTTCCGCTACGTCCGTCTCATCGAGGAGGACGCGCCGCAGGAGGAGCCCCACCGTAGAGTCAGCAATATCCTTACGGCGCTGCTCGCGGACGGAGCCGAGGTCTTGCCGCTGGTCTGCGGGGTCAAGGCGTTCGTCAAGCCGCTGCGGGCCTATTTCGCCGAGCGAGGGATTGATCGGCGGGACATCCGGCACGAAACCTATGACTAAAAGCCAGGACTGGTGACAAGGGACCAGCGCCCCCTGGATCGGCTTCCGTTGTTTCCGTCACCCTTCACACATCACGGCCTTTCAGTGTCCTTCCTTCACCAGATTCTTGTTCACCGGCGGGATCTCGACGACCAGATCGGCAGTGCCATTGGGAACGCATTGGCAGCCCAGGCGCGACTGGAGCGTGATTCCTGGGGCCTCCTCGAGCTGATCGAACTCGTCGTCGGTCCCCTCGTTGCAGGACTGCAGCCCTTGACGGATGATGACGTGACAGGTTGAGCAGGCGCAGACCCCGCCGCAGGCATGCTCGAGATCAATTCCCGCCCCCAAGGCGATGTCGAGGATGCTCCCGGGAAGGCCCGTTGGTCCATAGGGGATTTTGCTGGGGTCCACCTGGACCTTGGTTTCAGTCTTATCGGGCGCAATGAACGTGATGGTATAGGGCTTGGTGGGGAGTTCCACCTCGGCCCGCTCGATGTAGGGATTGCTACCGCCCATGAACACCCCTTCCTTTGGACCAACCAGTTCAACCTGACTCTACCACGGGGACTAAGCCAGTGCACGCCAGAATAATTAGTTACAAGGCATTGAAAACATTAATAGATCTTTCGATTGACATCAGGCGGATCCGATGGTAAAGTTAGTCCGACTTTTTTGATCGGCGATCGTTCTAATCGCCGACCATTTTAATCGGAAATCTCCGAAGGGTCAACCCGTGCTGCGCTTATCCAAGAAGGCGGATTACGCACTGATGGCCGTGCAGTATATGGCGTCCTTGCAGTCATCCTTCGGGACGAGTCCGCGCATCGTGAACACCAAGGAAATCGCGGAGGAATATAACATCCCGCTGGAACTTCTGGCAAAAGTTCTCCAGACTCTGGCACGGCACGGCATCGTGGAAAGCCAGAACGGGCCCAAGGGCGGATATCTCCTCGCCCGTGAAGCCAAGACCATTACGATCGCGGAGGTCCTCGAGGCGATTGAGGGCCCCTTGGCCATTACGGATTGCTACCATGAAAAGGAGGGCACCTCCTGTCTCCAGCACGGGCACTGCAACATCAGGACCCCGTTGCTCAGGGTCCAGGACAGCATTCATCAGTTGCTGAACAGCATGACGATCGAGGATATGCTGGGCGGTCCTCCATTGATTACGGTTCAGTCCATCACGGCAGCACAAGGAGTCGAGTGATGAAGTTTCCGATTTATCTGGACAACCATTCCACAACCCCCACGGACCCACGCGTCCTGGAGGCCATGCTTCCCTATTTCACCGAGAAGTTCGGGAACGCGGCGAGCCGCAACCACGCCTTCGGGTGGGAAGCCGAGGAGGCGGTCGAGAACGCGCGCAAACAGATCGCCAAACTCATCAACGCGGACCCGAAAGAACTCATTTTTACCAGTGGGGCGACGGAGTCTGACAATCTGGCGCTCAAGGGCGTGGTGGAGATGTATCGCGAAAAGGGCGATCATATCATCACCTGCCAGACCGAGCATCGTGCCGTGTTGGACACGGCCAAGGCCCTAGAGACCAAGCGCGGCATTAAGGTCACGTACCTGCCCGTGGACAAGCACGGGATGGTCAGCCCCGACGACGTGAAGAACGCGATCACGGATCACACCATCCTGATCTCGATCATGCTGGCCAACAACGAGATCGGGACCATCCACCCGGTGAAGGAGATCGGCAAGATCGCCAAGGAGCGGGGAGTCCTGTTCCACTGCGACGCGACCCAGGGGGTCGGCAAGATTCCAGTGGACGTCCAGGCGATGGGCATTGATCTCATGTCGTTCAGTGCACACAAGATTTACGGACCCAAAGGGGTGGGGGCGCTGTACGTCCGGAAGAAAGGGCCGCGGGTCCGCCTGGCGCCAATCATTGATGGCGGCGGTCACGAGCGGGGCATGCGGTCCGGCACGCTCCCCGTGCCGCTGATCGTGGGGTTCGGCAAGGCCTGCGAGCTGTGCGGGCAGGAGATGGGTGCCGAGTCCGTTCGGCTGGCCGCCCTGCGCGACAAGCTGAGGGACGGCATCCTGAAGGCGCTCGACGAGGTCTATCTCAACGGGCATCCGACCGAGCGGCTGCCGCACAACCTGAACCTCTCCTTCGCCTATGTGGAGGGCGAGTCGCTGTTGATGGGCGTCAAGGAGATCGCCTTGTCCTCCGGATCGGCCTGCACCTCAGCCACGCTGGAGCCCTCGTACGTCCTGCGTGCGCTGGGCGTGGGGTCAGACCTTGCGCACTCCTCGATCCGGTTCGGCCTCGGCCGGTTCAATACGGAAGAGGAAATTGACTACACCATTACGCGCATCATCCAGACGGTCAACAGGCTGCGGGATATGTCCCCGCTGTACGAGATGGCGAAGGAAGGCATTGACCTCAAGTCCGTCCAATGGGCGGCGCATTAATCGTGCACTCACTGAGTCCCGAGCAGGCGTGAAGGAGGAGCGGACCATGGCTTACAGCGAGAAAGTCGTTGACCACTTCAACAACCCGCGCAACATGGGCAGCTTCAAGAAGGACGAAGAGGGCGTGGGCACCGGGATCGTCGGCGCGCCGGAGTGCGGCGATGTGATGAAGCTCCAGATCAAGGTCCAGGGCGACCGGATCGTGGACGCCAAGTTCAAGACCTTCGGCTGCGGCTCGGCCATCGCGAGCTCGAGCCTGGCGACCGAATGGCTGAAGGGTAAGACGATCGAGGAAGCTTACAAGATCAAGAACACGGACATCGTCCAGGAGCTGAACCTCCCGCCGGTGAAAATCCACTGCTCGGTGCTGGCGGAGGATGCGATCAAGGCAGCCCTCAACGATTACAAGAAGAAGGCGGAGCAGGCGCAGGCGGCCAAGGCCGCGGAGTGAGGTCACGCGCGACCGCTCCAACGAACAGAGGAGCAGCGATGAGCACAGAGACGACACCGATCACCCCGATTGTGACGCTCAGCGAGAGCGCCGTGAAGGAAGTCAAGCGGCTCATGAACGTCCAGGGCATCACGGAAGGCGGCCTGCGGCTTGGCGTCAAGGGCGGTGGTTGCTCGGGGCTCAGCTACACGATCAACTTCGACGACAAGATCGGGCAGTTCGACACGGTGTACGAGATCGACGGGATCAAAGTCATCGTGGACGCCAAGAGCGCCATTTATCTCCAGGGCACCCAATTGGATTTCCACAAGGACCTGATGGGCGGCGCGTTCAAGTTCGTCAACCCGAACGCGCAGAAGACCTGCGGGTGCGGGGAATCGTTCTCGGCCTGATCCCTAGGCCATCTCCCTTTCCAGTTCTCGCGCGCGACCACGGGCCCGGCGCCGAGGGGGCCGGGCCCGTGGTCTGAGCGGATCACGCGAGGAAGGCGCCACCATGGAACGGACGCAGAAATCGGTTACGGGCCGCACCGAGCTGACGATGGCCCGGAGCATGTGTTGGCACTGCCAGTCTGAGGTCCACGGGGAATACCTGTGTGAGCGGTGCGTGAAGGTCCAGCCGCTCTCCAAGGAGCTGGACTATTTCACCTGCCTGGGGCTGCCCCGGCGCCTGATGATTGACCCGGCTGCGCTGGAGGCCCGGTTCTACCAACTCAGCCGGACCTTCCATCCGGATTTCTTCCATGGCAAGAGCGAGACCGAGCAGGCGATCGCGCTCGGCAACTCCGCCCTGCTCAACACCGCCTACCGGACGCTCAAGGACCCGATCAAGCGGGCGGAATACCTGCTGAGCCTGGAAGCTGGCGCGTGCAAGGACATCCGGACGGCGCCGCCCGCCGATCTCTTCGAGCAGATCCTCGCCCTGCAGGAGGACCTGGAGGAATTCCGCTCCGCCTCCGCCGGCGAGGCTTGCGAGGGAGTGACGGAGCTGCACGCGCGGCTCCAGAAGGACCGGGAGGATCTGGAGCGGCGCCAGCAGGAAATGGAGCGCCGCCTGTTCGAGCTGTTTGCGGCCTGGGATGCGCTCCAGGACCGGCCGACGGCCCCCGAGGCGGAGAAGACCGCCATCCTTCACGAGATGCGCGAACTCCTCTCCAACCGGACGTATCTCCGGAACATCGTGGACGACTTGGTCAGCACCCTCGGCTGAGCGGAAAGGACGCGAATCGGCTATGGCGCGCATCGTCGGCATTGACCTCGGCACCACCAACTCGCTGGTCGCTTACATGGACGGCCAGCAGCCCAAGGTTATCCCGGGCCGGAACGGCCGGACCCTGGTGCCGTCGGTGGTCGCACTGACCGACAATGGCCTGATCGTCGGCGACGCGGCCAAGGAGTACCTGGTGCGCGACCCCGCCCGCACCGTCTACTCGGTCAAGCGTTTCATGGGCAAGGGCCTGGCCGACGTCGCCGAGGAGTTGCGGTATTTCCCGTACCGGCTCCACGAGCAGGGCGGGGTGATCCGCATCCAGATCGGCGACAAGGCCTATTCCCCGCCCCAGATCTCCGCCATGATCCTGAAGGAGCTGAAGAGCCGGGCGGAGGCTTACTTGGGCGAGGAAATCACCAAGGCCGTCATCACCGTGCCGGCCTACTTCAACGATAGCCAGCGCCAGGCCACGAAAGACGCGGGGCTGATCGCAGGACTGGAGGTGGTGCGGATCATCAACGAGCCGACGGCCGCTTCGCTCGCCTACGGGCTCCAGAAGCGCACGCAGGGCCTCATCGCCGTCTACGACCTCGGCGGCGGCACCTTCGACATCTCTATCCTCAAGCTGAAGGACGGCATCTTCGAGGTGCTCGCGACCAACGGAAACACCCATCTCGGCGGCGACGACTTCGACCGGCGGATCGCGGACCTTCTCGTCCGGGAGGTGCGCGAGCAGCACGGCCTCGACCTCGAGCGCTTCCCCGACACGATGCAGACGGTTCGGCTGGAGGCCGAACGGGCGAAAATCCGGCTCTCGGACGAGCTGAAGACGCAGGTGGCGATCGAACTGCCGGAGGGCAAGGGCACGCTCCGGCGCGACCTGACCCGCGACGAACTGGAGCGGCTGGTCCTGGATCTGGTCGAGCGGACGCTCGGTCCCTGCCGCCTGGCCCTGAAGGACGCGGGGCTTCAGCCCGCCCAGGTGGATGAGGTCGTCCTCGTCGGCGGCGCGACGCGCATGCCGCTGGTGCGGCGGCGCGTGGAAGAGCTGTTTGGCAGGCAGCCGCACAGCGAGCTGAACCCCGATGAGGTGGTGGCCTTGGGCGCGGCGGTCCAGGCGGACATCCTGAGCGGCGGCACGCAGGACATGTTGCTGCTAGACGTGACCCCGCTCTCCCTGGGGATCGAGACCATGGGCGGGGTCATGAGCACGCTCATCCGCCGTAACACGACGATCCCAGCGAGCGCGAAGGAGATGTTCACGACCTACGTGGACGGGCAGACCTCGGTGGACATCCACATCCTGCAGGGCGAGCGCGAGCTAGCCAAGGACAACCGCAGCCTGGCCCGGTTCCAGCTCAAGGTGCCCCCGCTCCCGGCCGGGGTTCCGCGCGTGGAGGTGACCTTCCTGATCGACGCGAATGGCATCCTGAACGTGACGGCACGGGATGTCCGGACCGGCCAGAGCCAGTCCATTGCGGTGAAGCCGTCCTACGGGCTGACGGACGAGGAAGTGGAGCGGATGATCACGGACTCGTTCAAGTTCGCCGCGGAGGACTTGAAGGCGCGCCAGCTCATCGAGGCGCGGACGGAGGCCGACGCCATCCTCCGGGCGACCGAGAAGGCCTTGGGGCAGGGGGGCCACCTGATCGGGGGCGAGGAAGTGGCGGCCATCAAGGCCGCGGCGGCGGCGCTGGAAACGGCGAGGGCGCAGGAGGACCACAAAGCCATTCGGGCCCGGATCGCCGATCTCGAGCAGGCGACGCACCACCTGGCCGAAGTGCTGATGGATACGACGCTGAAGGAGGCGCTGCAGAACAGGAAGCTGTCGGATCTGCCATAACGGCGAGTGGCTCATAGCGACCCGTTCCCGAGCTCGCAGCTATGAGCTCCTTGCTATTCGCTATCAGCTTGAGGAGCAACGATGGACTTGAAATGGCAGGACAGTGAAGAGATCGCGATTCGTCTGCTGGAGACCCACCCGGATGTGGACCCTCTGACCGTCCGGTTCACCGACATGCACGCGTGGATCTGCGCGCTGCCGGAGTTCAAGGACGATCCCAAGAAGTCGAACGAGAAGATCCTCGAGGCCATCCAGATGGCCTGGCACCAGGAATATCGGGACTCCCGTTCCTGACCTCCCGTCCCATCGTCACCGCGCCTCCGCTCCGTCCGGCCCGCTCCCGCCAGTCGGCAGCTCCTGATCGAGCCGGTAGAAGTCCGCTGGCGCGATTCGCGGCGGCGCCGTCTCCGTGGGTTCCGTGCCCTTGGCGAACAGCTCCACCTGGCCGGCCCCGCCCTGCTCCGCAGGAAGCAAGCCGCTCGCGGGATCCACCTTCACGAACAGAATGTCCTCCGGGATCTCGAAGGGCATCTCCGGTAGCCCCTTCAGCGCCTCGGTCATGAATTCGACCCAGATCGGCAGCGCCGCGTGCGCGCCCGACTCCGTCTCCCCGAGCGTCCGCAGGTCGTCGAAGCCCACCCAGACGCCTGCCGCCAGGTTCGGCGTGTAGCCGATGAACCAGGCATCCGTGTAATCGTTGGTCGTGCCGGTCTTGCCCGCGATCGGCCGCTCGATCGTCTTGGCGAGCTGGCCAGTCCCGCGCTGGATCACGTCCTTGAGCATGTCGGTGAGCAGGTAGGCGGTCTCCTTGGCGATCACCTGCTTGGGTTCGAAGAGCGTCTGCTCGAGGACCTCGCCGGCGGCGTCCTGCACCCGCACGATCGCGTAGGGCTCCAGGCGCAGCCCCTGGTTCGCAAAGACCCCGTAGGCGGAGGTCAGCTCTAGCAACGTGACGCTGGAGGAGCCCAGGGCGAGTGAGAGGTCGTAGTTGAGCGGGCTTGTGATCCCGATCGTCTGGGCGAACTCGATGACTTTGCGCACCCCCACGCGCTCCAACAACCGCACCGTCGCCAGGTTGCGGGAATGGATCAGCGCCTCGCGGAGGCTGACCGGGCCGAAGAACTTCTTCTCGTAGTTCTCCGGCTTCCAGGTCTTCTCGGGATCCTCGTGCTCGTAGACCACCGGCGCGTCCACCACGATCGTGGCCGGGCTCAACCCTTCGGCGAGCGCGGTCGCGTAGATGATCGGCTTGAACGCGGAGCCCGGCTGGCGACGCGCGTGCACGGCGCGATTGTATTCGCTTCGCGTGAAGTCGTACCCGCCGACCATCGCGCGGATCGCGCCGGTGCGGGGATCGAGGGCGACGAGCCCGCCATCGACGACTGGCGTCTGGTCGAGCTGGAGGTGGACCGTGTCGCCCTCCACCTTCTTGACGGAGACCTCGATCACATCCCCCGGCTTGACGAGCTGCTTCACGTTCGCGACCACCGTCACGTCCTTGACCGGATCGCGGCCCTTGAGCCGCCGGCGCGCCCAGGCCATGTCGTCGAAGGCCAGACGGCCCACCATCGGGCCGACCTGCACGAGGACGTGGTCCCGCGCGACCTTCGTGACGACCCCCTGGAGGAGGGCGCCCAGCTTGGGCGCGGGCACCGGCGCCGAGGCCGGCGTCGCCACGGCCGCGAGCTGCGCGGGGTCCTGGCGCCCGAGCGGGCCGCGCCAGCCCTGGCGCTTGTCGAGGAGGTGGAGGTGCCTGCGCAAGGCAGCTTCGGCGGCCTGCTGCATCGGGACGTTCAGCGTGGTGAACACCTCGAGCCCGCCCTTGTACACCATCGCCTCGCCATACTTGGCGACGAGGTACTGCCGGACGTACTCGATGAAATAGGGCGCGATCTGTTCGGACCCCGGATGCCGGAAGGAGAGCGGCGCGGCCGCGGCCGCCTGGCGTTGCTCCGGCGTGATGAAGCGGGCGTCCTCCATGCGGGCCAGCACGTGCTCTTGACGCCGCTTGGCCCGCTCTAGGTTCTTGTACGGCGAATAGTTGTTGGGCGACTTCGGCAGGCCGGCGAGGAAGGCGCACTCCGGCAGCGTCAGCTCGGCAAGGCTCTTGCCGAAGTAGGTCTGGGCGGCCGCCGCGACCCCGTAGGCCCCCTGACCGAAGTAGATCTGGTTCAGGTACATCTCCAGGATCTGCTCCTTGGTCAGGATCAGCTCCATCTTGTAAGCGAGGATCAGTTCGCGCAGCTTCCGCCCGTAGGTCCGCTCGGGCGAGAGGAACAGCGAGCGGGCGAGCTGTTGCGTAATCGTGCTCGCGCCCTCGACCTTGCCGCCGTGGCGCAGGTTTGTCCAGACGGCGCGGAGGATGCCGATCACGTCGAGCCCCGGATGCTCGAAGAACCGGGCGTCCTCGACCGCGATCACAGCCTGGACCAGGTCCTGGGGGATGTCGGCTAGCGGCGTGAGGATGCGCCGCTCGACGTAGAACTGCCCGATGACCTGCCGGTCGTCGGAATAGACGCGGCTGACCAGGCTGGGCTGGTATTCCTGGAGGGTATCGAGCGGGGGCAGGTCGAGCGAGACGTACCACAGCAGGCCCGCCGCCGCCCCGCCCACCAGCATGAGGAGGAGGACGACCGCCAGCACGAGCCGGCGGCCCCAGCGGCGCGGGCCGCGGCGGCGACGCTCCGGAAGACGGTCTCTGAAATGGGACGACATAGGTGCAGGGCTCCACGGGGACCGGGGCGCGGCAGGCGTCGTTGTACCTTACAATGCGCCCCCTCGAAACTCAAGTTTCGCCGGCTGTCGCAGTAGGCCCCACGGGCGGCGCCGCGCGCTTGTCTTCGGGCAGAGCCTTCTGCTAGACTCCGCCGGGCGCCGCGATCCCGCGGCGTCTTTTTTTGTCCGGAGGAGCGCACGACCCGATGGATCCCAAGACCACGGATCTGGAAGAGCCGGCGTCCCGCTCGGCGACGGGGTGCCGCGCTGACATCCGCAACATCGCTATCATCGCCCACGTGGACCACGGCAAGACGACGCTCGTGGACGCGATGCTCCGCTACACGCACGCCCACCGCAAGATTCAGGAGATGGGCGAGCGCATCCTAGACTCGATGGACCAGGAGCGCGAGCGCGGGATCACGATCCGCGCGAAGAACGCGAGCGTGTTCTACCGAGGCGTCAAGATCAACCTCGTGGACACCCCGGGCCATGCAGACTTCGGCGGCGAGGTCGAGCGCACCCTCCGCATGGTGGACGGCGTGCTGCTCCTCGTGGACGCCAAGGAGGGCCCGATGCCCCAGACCACCTTCGTGCTCCGCAAGGCGCTCGCCCTGGGCCACCGGGCTATCGTGGTTATCAACAAGATCGACCGGCCGGACGCCGTCGCGGACGACGTGCTGAACCGGACCTTCGACCTGTTCGTTCACCTCGGGGCGACCAACGACCAGCTCGATTTCGCGACGGTCTACACCTCGGCCCTCAACGGCACGGCCACGCTGGATGTCACCAAGCCCGGGACCGACGTCGCGCCCCTGCTCGACACGATCGTCGCGCACCTCCCCGCCCCGACCATCAACGCGGCGGCCCCGCTCCAGATCCTCGTGCTCGCGCTCGCCCATGACCCCTATAAGGGCAGGATGGGCATCGGGAAGATCCAATCTGGTGCGATTGCCAAGCGCCAGAGCGTCGTCCGGATTACGCGCGCCGGGGACATTATCCCTGGCAAGGTGACGGCTCTCACGGTCTTCGCGGGCTTGGAGCGGGTCGAGGTGGAGCGGGCGGAGGCGGGCGAGATCGTCGCGGTGGCGGGCCTGCCGGAGATCGGCATCGGCGAGACCATCGCCGACGCAGCGCGGCCAGCCGCGCTGCCGCCAGTCTTCGTGGACGAACCAACCGTCCAGATGACCTTCGGGGTGAACACGAGCCCCTTTGCGGGCCGGGAGGGGCGATTCCTCACCTCCCGCCACCTGCGAGAGCGCCTGTTCAAGGAGCTGGAGACCAACGTCTCGCTGCGGGTGCAGGAGACGGACAGTTCCGACCGGTTCCTGGTCGCCGGCCGCGGCGAGTTGCACCTGGGCGTGCTGATCGAGCAGATGCGCCGGGAGGGCTATGAGCTGCAGGTCTCGCAACCCGAGGTCATCCTCCGCGAGGAACACGGTGTCCTCCTCGAACCCTACGAGGAGCTGACCGTGGACGTGCCCGCCGAGTATCAGGGGGCCGTCATCGAAGAGGTCGGCCGACGCCGCGGCCGGCTGCGGCACATGAAGCTCGTGCACGGCGAGGGGCAGGCCAGCGACATGCACCTGGAGTACGTGATTCCCACCCGCGGCGTCATCGGGCTCAAGCACGTCCTGGTCGCCAAGACCCGCGGCACGGTCGTCCTGCACCATGTCTTCGCAGGGTACGAGCCCGTCGAGGACCGCGCGCCGCTCGTCGCCCCGCACGGCTCGCTCGTCGCCTGTGAGGATGGGGTCAGCAACGCCTACGGCCTCTTCATAATCCAGGAGCGGGGCAGCTTGTTCATCGGGCCCGGCGAGGAGGTCTACCAGGGGATGGTGGTCGGCCAGCACAGCCGGGACGAGGACCTCGACGTGAACGTATGCAAGACGAAACACCTCACGAACATGCGCGCCTCCGGATCGGACGAGGCCTTGACCCTCACGCCGCCCCGGCAGGTGACCCTGGACTTCGCCCTCGAGTACATCGGCCCGGATGAGCTGGTCGAGGCGACGCCCAGCCGCATCCGCATCCGGAAACGCCTGCTCAACCCCGAGGAGCGCCGCAAGGCACGCAAGGACCGCAAGGCCTGACCGCCGCAGGCGGAGGCCCTTGCCCTCCGGACGGCACCATCATGAAGATCCGCCGCAAGCCCCCCAAGCCGGAGCGGGCCGCGCGTCCGCAGTACGTGATCGGCTTTTCGTCCGCGCCGCCCGCCCTGGCCGACCTCGTCCAGTGGTTCAACGTCAACTACGGCGGGCCGCTGACGCTGAGCGCCGACCAGCGCACCGCCGGCACCGGTGACGCACGATCGACAACGGTCCGGGCGACCCATGGTCCGTGGACGACGAGCCTCCGCCTGCCCGTGCCGGCGGCCGAGGCGGAGAGCTGGCGCGCGGCGCTGGGCTGGCGCCATCCGCACGCCGCAGTCGTCTTCCGGCCCGCCCTGCTACCCGCCCAAGCGGCCAACCTGGCCCTGCACGCGGCTCGATTGGCGCGCGGGCTGACCCTGCTGACCGAGGGCACGGCCTTCGACGGCCTCACCATGGCTTACCTGAATCCTTCCGACTGGCAGGCTCGGCCGCTCAACCACTTCCGCCTCCGCGACCATGTCGGGGTCGAGCAGGGAGAGGACGCCGGTCGCCAGTGGATCTACACGCAGGGGCTGGCGAAGCTCGGCCTCGACGAGCTGGAAACCTTCCGGCCCGCCGGCCTGCCGGTCGGCCCGGTGGCCGAGCGCCTGCTAGAGATCGCCGAGGAGCTGACGCGGCTCGGCCAGATGCCTCAGGTGGGTGCCGCGGTGTCCCTCTCCCTGCTCGGCTTGACGGTCCGGGTCGTTGGCTACCGGACCGCGGCCCCGTCCGGCCGGACCCTCCAGCTCCGCGCGGTCGAATGGACGCCGCTGGGCAGCGGCGGCTGAACTCTCGGAACAGGCTGGAAACTTGCGGAGTCTCACGATGCGAGGAGTCCGGCTTAGGCCTTTTGGGCAATTGACAAACTTTCGAGGGGCGTGCTACCACCTCTCGTCTGAGGCCAGACGGGCTCCTAACTAACCCTGCGAAGGAGGTTCGACATGGCGACAGACGTGGCTCCCGAAATCAAAGTGGGGGACATCGCCCCCGATTTTACGCTGAAGGACCAGGACCAGAAGGACGTCAAGCTCAGCGACTTTCGCGGGAAGAAGAACGTCGTCCTTGCCTTCTATCCGCTCGACTGGAGCCCGGTCTGCACGAACGAGAACAAGTGCCTGACGGACGACTTCCCGAAGTTCGAGGGCCTGAACGCCGTGGTCCTGGGCATCAGCACCGACAGCTTCTTCAGCCACAAGGCCTGGGCCGACGCGCTGGGACTCAAGCACACGCTGCTGTCCGACTATAACCGCGAGGTCGTCAAGAAGTACGGCCTGTACTTCGAGCCGCTGAACTGCGGGAAGCGCGCGACCGTCATCGTGGACAAGAACGGCAAGGTGGCCTACGTGAAGGTCCAGGAGATCAAGACCGCGCGGGACGACAAGGAGATCCTCGAAGCCCTCAAGAAGCTGAACTAATCGCGGCGGCGGGCGGAGGGTTCCGCCGAGGGCCCTCCGCCCGTCGCTCCCGCACGGAGGGACGGGCGCGGTGGCCGGCACGGTCGAGGATGTCAGCGACGCGAACTACGAGGAGTTCGTCCAGGCGCCCGCCGCCGTCGTCGCCTACGGGATCGCCTCGTGCGAGCCCTGCGCCCTCTACGATCCGATCCTGGAGCAGACCGCCGCGAAGTTCCCGTCGGTCCGCATCGGCAAGGCCAAGATGCACATCCCCGGCCGGTGCCGGGAGATCAAAAAACGGCACCAGTTCGAGACATACCCCACCACCCACCTCTTCGCGAAGGGCACGCTCGTGATGACTCGAGAGGGGAAGCTCGATGCGGACGAGCTGGCGGCGCTGATCAACGATTATCTCTTGCGCGGCTGAGACGTGGCTCGCGGCTCGCCGGCCCTGCGTACTCGTACCGGACCTCCGGGGACTCCTCCAACTCGATCCGCGCCAGCCGGCCGGGCGCGAGGGCCCGCTCCAGGAGCCCCCAGACAAGCCGAACCAGCCCCGCGCCCGTGGGGGGACGCTCCGCGAACTCGGGATCCCGATTCAGATCCCGGTGGTCCAGCCGCGCCAGCACCCGTTCGCGCACCAGCCGGTCCAAGGCGCCGAGCTCTACCACCATCCCGGTTTCGGGCGCGATCGGGCCGTGGACCGTCACGGCCAGCACGTAGTTGTGCCCATGCGGGTCGGCGCTGAAACAGCGGCCGAACCGCCGCCGCTGCTCGGCTTCGGAGAGGCCAGGCAGAGCCAGCCGGTGCGCGGCCGCGAAGGCGTACCGTCGGGTCACCGCGGCCCGCTTCTCGTCCGAGCCTCCGACCGCCCGGTCCCCCCGCGTCACGTCCACGAACAGATCCTCGTCCTCGTACAGCCGGACCCGCTCTAGCGTGCCGATCTCGGGGCGCGCATCGAGCAAGCCCCACAGGACGTGGGCGAGGTTCTCGCTGGTGGGGATGTCGCGTGCAAAGTAGGGCGTGTCGAGGTTCAGGTGCTTGTGATCGAATGCCTCTAGGACGTCCTTGAGCACCTGCTTCAGATCGTAGAGGTTCACCACCATCCCGTGGACGGGGTCCACTGGCCCCGCTACCGTGACTTCCAGGAGATAGTTGTGGCCGTGGCCGGGCGCGTTATGGCAGGCCCCGAAGGTGGCACGGTTCCGGGCGTCGTCCCACTCGTCGCGATGGTACCGATGGGCCGCCGCGAACTCGATGCGTTTGGTCAGCCGGACCTGGCTCATGAGACGCTCGTGCCGCCGCAGCGCTTTCAGCGATCAGCGTCCGGCCGGGAAGGGCAAACGAGAAGGGCCGGAGTTGCAGGCAACCCGGCCCTCTTCTCTCGCCTCCTGCCCGGCTGAAGGCCGGGGACCCGTTGCTCCCCGAGCACAACGGGGGATGCTGACAGCTTCCGCTACGCGCTGAAGGAGCTGCCGCACCCGCAGGTCGTCTTGGCCTGGGGATTCTTGATCGAGAAGCCCGACCCCTGCAGGCTGTCCACGTAGTCCACCTCAGCCCCCTGCAGCAACGGCGCACTCTGCGAGTCCAAAATCACCTTCACGCCGCCCTTCTCGAGCACCGTATCGTCATCGGACAGCTTGCTCTCGAAAGCCATCCCGTACTGGTAGCCATGACAGCCGCCGCCGCGCACGTAGATGCGCAGCCCGACGACGTCCTGCTCCTCCTTCATCAGCTCGAGAATCTTCTCTTCCGCCTTTGGCGTAATCGTCAACATGTTCGGCCTCCCTGTGAACCCCGTCACGCTTGGCTCCCATCATAAAGATCCGGCCGAGCGTCTGTCAACGCTGGCGTGCCTGGTCATTGGGCCCAGCCCGGGACCGGCTGGCCGAGATCGGCCAGCCACTGGCCCCGGATCGCGTCTGGGACCGGGCTCTCCGCCTGATACCGCGGATGCTGGACCAGCGCGACGACGGGGCTCTCTCGGGTCGCCAGGGCCTTTACAAAGGTCTCGGACGGCCGGAACCGGACGAAATGGACGGCGCTCAGCTTGTCCTCCTTGCTCCGCCCGCCTTCGAACTCCGCGAAGACCGTCTCCGGGCCCGCGCGGAGCGCCACAGTGCCGGTCTGGTCAATGCCCTGGAAGGCGTCCAGCTCCTCCTTGATGCGTGCCTGCTCCGTGATCTCGATGAACAGCGTCGCGCTCAGCTCGCCCGCCCCCGGCAGGAGCGCGTTGTACACGTCCAGTTCCTCCTGGACCTTCGCGGGGTCGAAGATCCGCTCCGTCCGGATCATCTCCAGGACCTGAAACCGGACGGTCGCGCGGTTCTCGAACACGAGCGTGACCCGGTCGCCGATCGCCAACCGGCGCCGGCGCTTCAGGGCGATGATCTCTCGCCGGAAGCCGTCCCGGACCCGCTCGTACTCGGCGTAGGGCAGCAGGTCATCCTGGGTCAAGGGTTTCATGAGGATAACCCGTAGGCGTCCCGCACGATCTGGATGGGGTGCCGCGTGCGCCGGCCGCCGGCATGCGTCGCAGCCCCCGCCTGGTCCAACTGGAGGCCCGCCAGCGGGCAATCCGAGGCGACGAGGTCGGCGGGCGCCTGCTCGATCTCCCGGACCGCCCGGCGGGCGAGCTTCATCGAGAGGTCGAAGAACTCGGCCTTAGCGCCCCATGTCCCGTCGTGCCCCGAGCAGCGCTCGATGACCTCGACGGTCGCCCCGGCCGCTTCCAGCAGCTCCTTGGACTTGAACCCGATGTTCTGGTCCCGCAGGTGGCAGGGGATCTGATAGGCCACGCGCCCGGGCGGCCGGACGAAGTCCGTCGCTAGGGTGCCCGCCCGCTTGAGCCGCATCAGGTATTCGCAGATGTCGAAGGTACGCTCGGCCAGGCGCGCCGCGTCCTCGCCGGGCACCAGCACCGGGTATTCGCGCTTGAGCATGAGGCTGCAGCTCGGGACCGGTGCCACCACGTCATAGCCCGCCTCGAACCAAGGCCGAAGCGTCTCGATGGTTCCCCGGGCCGCCCGGACCAGGGCCTCTGTGTCGCCGATGTCGAAGGACGGCATCCCGCAGCAGCGCGCCTCCGGCAGCACGACCTCGATGCCATTCTTCTCGAGCACTTGCACGGCCGCCTTGCCGACATCCGTGGCCTGATAGGTCACGAGGCAGCCGGCGAAGAGCGCGACCTTCCCGTTGGGCCGCGGCCCGGGTGCGGGTGCCCGGCGGCGCCACCAGCGCGGGAGGGGCTCCCGCTGGAAGGCGAGCACCTGGCGGTCCCGATGCACGCCGGCGAGCCACTCCAGGAGCCGTCGGAGCCACGGCATCCGCATCACCCGATTCACCACTGGCGCGAGCCGGCTCCCCACCGTCCCGATCAGATCCGTCCGGATAAGCAGGCGGTCCCGCCAGCGCACGCCGTGTTCGGCCGCAAGCCGCTTCTTCCAGGCGACCATCAGGCGTGGGAAGTCAATCGCGTACTGGTGCGGCGGCGTATACGGACAATGGTTGTAGCAGAGCTTGCAATAGAAGCACTCGCGGGCGATCCGCTCGAAGTCCGCTCCGACCAGCTTGGTCAGGTCGCTCTCGCCGGCGTCAATCCGATCAAAGAGCGTATTGAACGACGGGCAGAGGTTGAAGCAGCGCCGGCAGCCGTCGCAGACCTCGTAGATCCGGAGCGTCTCCTGCGTCAGCTCCGCCCGCCCCCACTGGTTGCTGATCAGCTCCAGGCCCTTCACGCCATCCTCCCGATCTAGCCGAGCGACCGGCGACTGCGCGCCGGGCGGGAGCGGGCATCGCCCGCTCCCGCGCGCCTGCTCAGCCCTGCTTGAGGCTCTCGAGTCCCTTGGTGAACCGATTGGCGTGCGAGCGCTCCGCCTTCGCGAGCGTCTCGAACCATTCGGCCAGTTCCTCGAACCCCTCCTCGCGCGCCGTCTTCGCCATGCCCGGATACATCTGCGTGTACTCGTAGGTCTCGCCCTCGATAGCCGACTTGAGGTTCGCCTCGGTGTTGCCGATCGGCACCCCAGTCGCCGGATCGCCGACCTCCTTCAGGAAGTCCAGGTGGCCGAACGCATGCCCGGTCTCCGCCTCGGAGGTGTCCCGGAACAGGCCGCCGATGTCCGGGTAGCCCTCGATATCGGCCCGGCGCGCGAAATAGAGGTAGCGGCGGTTCGCCTGCGACTCGCCGGCGAAGGCCATTTTCAGGTTCTCATGGCTCTTGGTCCCCTTAAGACTCTTGCCCATGTCATCCTCCTTCCTGCGGGTTAACGATGAGGTCGGCGCGCGGCCGCTGCCCGGCTGGTCGCCCGCCGGCGGCACGCCGCGCAGTAGCCGTGGAACTCCACCCGGTGCCCGATCACGTTGAACTGGCCCCGGACGCGGCGCGGCACGGCCAAGCGGTCGAGGGCCACGTCCGTGAGGTCCTGGATCTTCCGGCAGCCCAGGCAGATGAGATGGTGGTGCAGGGCGATGTTCGCGTCGAACCGCGACCGGTCGTGCCAGTAGTTCACCTCCTGGACGAGCCCCGCCTCGCGCAGGGCGCCCAGGGTGTAGTAGACCGTGTTCGGCGAGATCATCGGGTGCTCGCGCTGGACCTGCCGGAGCAGATCCTCGGCGGTCGGATGCGCCGTGCTGGCGGCGAGCGCCCGGTAGATGGCCATGCGCTGCGGCGTGACCTTCAGGCCCCGCTCCCGGAATCGCCGCCGGATCTCCTCGGGCGTCAGTTGCATCTCATTCCTTGCTAGGAATCATTCCTATATACCACGGCTGGATACGCCAGGTCAATGCGCGGGTCGCAGTCAGCTCCTGTATTCGAAGAGATCGCCCATCATATCGGCCAGGCGCTTATAGCCTGCATCCTTCGCCGAGAGGAGGGGGGCGGTGATCGGCCAGGCGATGCCGATGTCGGGGTCGTTCCAGATGATGCCGCGCTCGCCCTGTGGGTTGTAGAAGTCGGTGCACTTGTACACCATGCCGGCGGTGTCGCTGAGCACGCAGAAGCCGTGGGCGAACCCGACGGGGACGTAGAGTTGGCGTTTATTGGTGGCCGACAGCTCCACGCCGATCCACCGGCCGAAAGTCGGGGACCCCTGCCGGATGTCCACCGCCACGTCGAAGACCGCGCCCTCGAAGACACACACGAGCTTCCCCTGCGGGTTGACGAGTTGGTAGTGGAGGCCCCGGAGCGTGCCGCGGACCGATAACGAGTAATTGTCCTGAACGAACGGGCCGGGAATGCCGCCCTCGGCGTACTTCTTGGCGTGGTAGGTCTCCATGAAAAACCCGCGGGGGTCCTCGTGGACGTCCGGCTCCACCAGAATGACCCCCTTGAGCGCCGTCTCGATGAACTTCATAGCCCCCTCATCCCTCCCTCCAGGACCGATTGAGGGGCGTATCTTAGCCGATCAGGAAGCGAGAGGGGAAGCCGGGCTGTTGCGTCCCCGTAGGCAATCCTGGTAGGGTTGGCGCCCACAGAGGACCGAAGTCGAGGGAGGACGAGACCATGAGGCGGACCGGATCCCGCACGCGAATGCCGCTTGTCGCGATGGTCGCCCTCTCCAGCCTGGCCGGCTGCGCCCCGCCGGCCTCGCAGACCCTGGTGGATCTCACCTACCCCTTCGACGAGCATACGATCTACTGGCCGACGCAGAAGCCGTTCCACAGGGAAAAAACGGCCTGGGGCACGACCCCGGGCGGATTCTGGTACGCCTCCGCCGACTTCGCCGCCTCCGAGCACGGCGGCACCCACATTGACGCCCCGATCCATTTCGGCGCGGGGCGGCAGAGCGTGGACGAAATCCCGCTCGAGCGGCTGGTCGGCCCGGCCGTGGTGATTGACGTCGCCGCGAAATGCGAGGCGAACCCCGATTACGAGCTGACCGTGGCGGACATCACGGCCTGGGAGGCGCGCCACGGCCGCATCGAGCCGGGCGCCTTGGTCCTGGTGTACACCGGCTGGGGGCGGCGCTGGCCGGACCCGCAACGGTACCTGGGCACGGCCACACCGGGCGACGCGCACAGCCTGCATTTTCCCGGGGTGGGCCGCGAGGCGGCGGCGTTCCTGGTCGTGCAACGCAGTGTCCGCGGCGTTGGCATTGACACGGCCAGCATTGACCCCGGCCGGTCGCACGATTTTCAGACGCACCGGGTGTTGAACGAGGCCAACGTGTACGCGCTCGAAAACGTGGCGGCGCTCGACCGCCTGCCGCCCCGGGGCGCGATGGTCTATGCGCTCCCGATCAAGATCAAGGGTGGCACCGGCGGGCCGGTTCGTATCCTGGCGGTGCTGCCGTGAGGACTCGCGCCTTTCGGCCGGCCCCGTTCTCCGGGTACAATACCGACGAGGCGACCGGAGCCTTGCAGCGCGAGCCACGCCGATGAGCCAGGGAAAGCGACGAAGAAGCCGGGGGCCAGGCCGGAGGCCGCACCTGACGCTGGTCAGGGACCAGTACACGCTCTGTTATGGTCTGCGACTGGACAAGGGGACCGCGCCCGAGCGGCTGCACCCGCACGTTCCGGTCCTGTTGCCGGACGGGTCGGTCGGCAGCATGGCCCTGCATGTGATCAACGGCACCCCGGAGGAGATCAAGGCGCAGTTGCTGGCGAGCGTGGACGCGTTTTTCGAGATTTACGCCAAGCCTTGAGCGGACCCCGAAGCACCAGCCGTCGGGTGTCTTCACGACCGGTCCGGCTCGGAGCCCGGATCCGTCACATCGGGTGGATGCGGGTAGAGCTGCTGCAGTCGCTCGATGAGGGGGAGCGCCTGAGGGCTGCTGGGCCGCGTCGGCTCGGCGGGAGGCTGATCCCAGGTCAGGACGGAGATGCCCGCCTCAGTGAAGGTCTCCCGAATCGTCGCCACCATCGCCTCGAGGGTCAGCTCGGTGCCGCCGCGGAGGTCCAACACCCGTGCCTCCGGGCTGCTCGGAGGCGGGTCGTCGTGGAGCAGCGCCCAACAGCGGTCGAAAACCGTTGCGCGCACCGTCTCCGGCACGTTCAGGGACGGCAGCCCCGAGGTGCAAAGGGCGGCGACGAACAGGACGAACTGCAGGTCCGGCATGCCTGGCCGGTGGAGATCCAGCGACTGCATGGCCCGTGCTTAGCAGACTGGGCCGATCCAGTCAATCGGATATAGGCGCACGGGCGGACTGGCCAGGAGCCGAACCCGCGGCGCGGAGCAGGAGGGGCATAAGGAGTACGATGGGACCATGGTGACCATCACGCTGATGGGACAGCTTCAGACCGCCGACGGCGAGCGGGACTTTGCCTGCCGGATCACCGAGCCGCTCACGGTGCGCCAGCTTATCCAGCGCCAGGGCGATGCCCTCCGGGACGTTCTCCAGCTCATGCGGGAGAAGAAAGTGCTCGTCACCGTCAACAAGCGGATTGCCAGCGAAGACACGAAGGTCTACGATGGCGACGCGATCAAGCTGGTCGCGCACGACGGGATGGGCGGCACCGGGTTGGCCCCCAGTCATGCCTGACGCGCCGGGAGGCCGAGGGGGGACAGCCACGAGCCTTAACACAAGGGCCGGCCCTCCACAGCGGAGGCCGGCCCTTGGCTCCAACCCGAAACTCGCTGGGTGATGAGCGTTAGAAAAGCAGTACCGCGCCTCTCACGGGAGGGAATGCGCTCGGGTCACTTCTTGCCGAGGATGGCGTCCTTGGCCGCTTTCGCCACGCGGAACTTGACAACCCGCTTCGCGGGAATCTTGATCGCCTCCCCGGTCTGCGGATTGCGACCCATGCGCGCCTTGCGGTTCGCCAGCACCAGCTTGCCGATCCCCGGGACCACGAAGGTGTTCTTGGCTTCCTTGTAGGCCAGCGCGGAGAGATCGTCCAGGATCTGCGTGGCCGTCTTCTTCGCGATGCCCGCGCGATCGGCCAAATGAGCAGCAATCTGCGACTTAGTCATCGGTTTACCCATACGGACCTCCTTCAAAGGGTGAACTGCCGTGGCACTCTCTTGAACCGGGAAAAGCGTGAGATGAGCGCGACGAGAGCCTGCTATTATCAGCTCGGAAACCCGGGACGCAACCCAGGACGGCCGGGAGTGTAACGAAAGTCCCCTACCCTGTCAACCACAAAAAGCAAGCCTGACGCGCGGGCGAGCCGCCTCGCCCGCTCCGAGCCTTGCAGGACGCCTCCGGAACGAGTAGAGTGAGGGGGCACGGGTACTGCCGCCGAACCAGAGGAGTCCCATGGGCAAGGAACTGCCGATCGTCTCATCCCCCGGGCAACCAGAGCCGGGCGCACCGAAGCAAGAACTCGCCTACTGCCGGGTCTTCTGCGCGCGGGAGAACTCGCCGCCGCTGCGCCTCCTGCTAGACTTTCTCAAATCCCGCGGGCAGATCCCGCTGATTCCCAAGATGGACCCCGCCGCGCTCGACGACTGGTCGTGGGTGCGGATCTCGCTCGGCTACCACCGGGAGCGCAAGCCGCTCCAGCTCTTCTGCCTGCGCGACCGCGGCACCTACAAAGACGCCTTCGAGCAGGAGCGCGCCCAGTTCCTCGACCGGCTGTCAGTCTACGACGACATCGAAGCCCAGTTGGTCCGGGAGCACGTGACCCGGGCCCGGTTCATCGCCACCACCCAGTTCGACAAGAAAGACATCACGGAAGATGGGTACGACTTCAACGGGTGGATCTTGGAGTTTTTCCAAGAGAACTGCAACGGTATCGTCCAGATGGACGGTCAGGGGTTTTTCTCCCCGAAAGGCGAGCTGATCGTCGAGTTCCAAGACGAGATCTCATCCGAAATCGACATGGTGTAGCGGGCCTGCCACCTATGGCCGCCGTCTCCCACGCCGAGCTACTGGACCGGGCCGAGCGATGGTTCGAGCGCGCCCGAGCGGCCTTGCTGGGGGAAATCCCTTGCCGGCCTGGCTGCTGTCGGTGCTGCATCGGCCCTTTCGCCATCACCCGGCTGGACGCCGGCACCCTGCAGCGCGGCCTGGCCTTCCTCCCGGCGCCCGAGCGGCAGGCCATCCACGCCCGGGCGTGCGAGCAGGCCGCAAGGATCGAGGCGGCCTTTCCGCAGTTGCGCGAGTCGCCTCTGCTGGACCGGTGGACCGACGAAGAGACGGATGCTGTGGCCGCCCGGTTCGCCGACCTGCCTTGTCCCGCCCTTGATGCCGAAGGCCGGTGCCGGGTGTACGCGTTCCGGCCGATGACCTGTCGACTGATGGGCATTCCGGTCGAGGCCGAGGGGACGGTTCACGGCGCCTGCGCCGTCCAGACCGCCGTGCCGATCGTGCGTCTCTCCCGTGCGCTCCACGAGGAGGAAGACCGGCTGGCCGAGCGGGAGGCGACGGCGCTCGCGGCGGCGCCCGGTCCAGGGGAGGAGCTGCTGATCACCTACGGTTTTCTCCCCGAGCGGCTGCTGCCGGGCGGGTCGAATCGGCGCGGCTGAGGGGCGCGCCCAGCCGGCTAGGTGCCTGGACAGGACCTCCGGCAGTGTGATAAGGTGTCGCTCTCGTTCACTGACATGGATGCGCCTGTAGCTCAGTGGATAGAGCACTAGCCTCCGGAGCTAGGGGCCACAGGTTCAAATCCTGTCAGGCGCGCCACCACGAAACCGTCAGACGCGAGACGTGAAAGGAACGGTCGGCGGAGCCCCGGTTGCCTTCCCTCCTCGCGTCTGGCGTCTCACGTGTCGCCCGTTCACTTCTTCAGACCGGTGGGCCGTTAGCTCAGCTGGTAGAGCAGCTGACTCTTAATCAGCGGGCCGCAGGTTCGATCCCTGCACGGCCCACCAAATTTCAACAAGTTACAAATATCTCCAGCCAGTCACGAACATCTTGTAGACACCGTGTAGACAGTCGGCGCCATAGCCGGCGCGATCACCGGCCCGTCCCCCTCCCACGTAATGCCAGCTCATATCCGGCCGCGAATCCCCTCGCTCAGCCACCTCCTGCCGCGCCGCGCCCGGTCCACATCGGGCGCGATGGTACTCGGTTCGCCCCCACTTCACGGGAGCCGCAATCCCCGCGTGCTCGGGATAGACCTCTTGCAATCGCTCGTGTCGTGAGCTGTAGCCGTGATTCAAACGTCGCGCGCGATGCCGCAGCGTCACCCCATAGTGCTGCCACTCCTGCGCCAGGTAGCGGTCGGGAATCACTGACAAGGTGCGATCTGCGACCATCGCTTTTGCGCGTTCCAAGACGTCCCGCTGCACCACCGTGGTGGTTCGAACACCGCAATCCCGACCGCCTGAATCGGGATCGGACCCGTGATCAAAATCGCCACCAGGTGTTCTACCAATTATGGTTATAATACGTAGTATCCAGCGCGATAGAGGAGGACGACGGCCACAGCATCCGAGCGATATCCGCAAAGATCGCCACCGCGATGGTGAGGAACAATCACGCTCTCCACTGGCGGGTGCCAAAGCGACGATTCATCTCCTCCAAACCGCTGGTTCATTTCGGCGCGCGAGTGAGCTTGGCCTTCTTCCAGCTTGGGAAGTCGCTCGATGATCTCCCGATCTGAGATGCGAGGGAGGATCTCAATAACAAAGCCGGAAGTGGTGAAGGCCAGCCAGCCGAGCCCGCTGACGAGGCAAGCAATTCGTGCAACAGCCCTGTTGTCTTTTCCATGGTTCACAGCTCAGTCGAACAGCTCCGCGGTGGCTAGCGATAACACCGGGAGCAGCAGGGACGTGAGCGCGTCGCCGTGCGCCCGGCGAGCTCTAGGAGGCGAACGTGCCGATCAGGGTCGAATCGCAGCACAGTGACGGTCTCGAGGACCGGACGGGAGGGTGCCTGGAGGGAGGGGAGCAGGGAGGGCGTGCCGGTTGCTCTTGAGCCCCGGCGCACCACATGAAGGGGTTTCCAGCGAGGCGTGAGAACAGAGGAGAGGGCAATGGCTTCAAGCGGAAAGGGCCTGGATCGTCAGGGCTCGAGGCGCGCTTGACGATCAACGAGGTGGGGCGAGCGTGACAGGAAACTCGTTCCACCTTCCTGGCGCAGAATGATCCTCTCTTTCCGAGCTGAGCATCGCGTCCGGTTGAGGAAACCGGGCGGACAAAGGCAACTCTGCCCGCCCGGACAGGCCGGGCCTTACCCGGCTCGGGGACTTGCCAGCTCGGAAGCCCGTCCCGCAGGCTGAAGACCATGGAGATACCCCACCGCCTTCTCAGCCTGCGCGGCGGCGCGGAAGATCGCCCGCGGATCGTTCTTCAACACGCGAAGCCAGTCCGCGAGGTAGGCCGCGTGATCCGGGCGCGGCTCGAGGGTCAAGCCCAGATCGGCGCACAGATACGCCGCGCCCACTTCCGCGATCAGTTCCTCCCCGGCATAGCTCTCATCGCCAACGTGATGGCTGAGCGGACGGTTGAGCCGGGACGGGTGCGCGGTCCAGTGGACGTGTTCGTGCGCCAGCGTGCTGTAGTAGGAGTCAGGCGCATGGAAGGCCGTGAAGTCCGGCATGCGGATGTGATCGGCTGCCGGGCAGTAGCAGGCGTGGCTGCCGCCGTGGATGACCTCCGCGCCGCACGCGGCAAAAAACTGCTCGGCGCGGTCGCTCTTGTGCTCCGGCGACAGGAGCACCGGCGCCTCGTTACGATAGCGCTCGGGCAAGTTGGCGATCTGATCGGCGTTGAAGACCACGTACGCGCGCAAGAACCACATGTCGCGTTGAAGGTCTTCGCCGGTCTCGTCGTCCCGCTCGGTGCGCGTGATGGAGCCGGCGTAGACCACGTGCGCGCCGTGCTCGCCTCGGCGAACATGACCGCCCAACTCCCGCGCCTGGCGGTACGTCAACCAGTATGGGGAGCGATAGCCGCGAGCCATGGTTGCAGCCCAGAGGACGAGCGTGTTGATACCGCGATACGGCGTCCCGCAGGCCCGCAGCGGGCGGGTGATCGGCAGACCAGCGGTCCAGGGCTGGGTCCACGGGCGGACGCCGCGCTCCAGGTGCTCGACGATCTGGGCCGTGATGCGGGCGTACAGGTCGGGCCGGTCGCTGTCGTTGGTGTGTGTGGGGTTGGGCCAGTCGTTCATCGTGATCCTCCTTGGTGAAAGGGTGGTTGCGCTTTCACCCGGCTTGTGGAGCGCAACCGCCCGCCACGGAGGGGCACACCAAGGAGGATCACCAGGGCTCTCGGCCCGCGACCCGGCGGGACCGGAAAGCACGGGGAAGACCGTGACGGGAGCGAGGCGGATGGCGCGGCCCGTGCGGGACCGGCGGAGCAGTCGCTGGGACGGGAGCCATGGAAACGCGACTGGCCCCACCCCACCGCGGGGGACGCTCAGCCTGACTGAAGGCCGGACCCGGGCCGATTCGTTCCCGAGGCGCTGGCAAGTCCTCCGGTCTCGTGGGTGAGGGAAACACAGGGAGGACATCAGCCAAGCGGTGGACAAAGGGAAAGCGACGACGTGACGGGTCGATTGCCCTTCTGTGAAGACCGACTTGTCTGCCGTGCCGGGTACGGCACAGGCAGGCAAGGGCGTCTGCGTTATGGTCAAGGGTTAGCCGGAGATCAGGGAGTTGATCCCCTCGCCATCGAGACGCTGATCAACCAGGCTGCCTACGCTTACACCAACAAGCACGTCGGCCCGCAGGATCTGATCTTATCCCTTCTGCAACCGGAGCCCGTCCTGGCCCTGGGCCTCGTTGGGACGGTCTCAACATGCCACGGTGTCGGACCTTTCTCTCTCGGAACGGCCGCGGCTGCCCTTCGGAATTGTATGGTGATTTTTGCTTTGACGAAGCCGGCCGATTTTCCATACTCTGTTGAGAACTCATGGTCAGGAATGGACGCTCTTTGTCTCGGCGAGGTGACTGCGGGAATGGCTCCTGACGAAGGCTGGGTCAGGTCTGGGTTCAAGCTCTCGGAGGTGGACGAGTAGGTGCTGGCGCGAGGCGGAGACGATTCCGGCAGCCCGGCACCCACCGAGGAAACAGGCCCGAAAGCACCTCGTCGGGAATCGTCCATGAAGAAGAGGATAGAGATAGCCCGATGGCCCGACTGGAAGACCTGACACGAGGCGCGACGGTCAAGGGCATCCTGCCCGACCGCCTCGTGACCATCGTGGACGTCAAGTGGCATGGCTCGACCGTGGTAGAGGTGATCTACAGGGACGCGTCCGGTCGCTTGGGGAGCGATCTCCTCTACCGGGACCGCGAGCTCACCCTTGAGATCGTCACGCAAGGGACGCTGTTCAGCTTCGACGGCGATGGCGCGCAGTTTCGGCTCGCCTCCGAGGCCCGTCGCCTCAGCCTGGCCTATCTGTTCGACCCGCTCTTGGCTGTCCACACCTCGATCATCGAGCCCCTGCCGCACCAGATCACCGCGGTGTACGGCGAAATGCTGCCCCGCCAGCCGCTGCGCTTCCTGCTGGCCGACGATCCGGGCGCCGGAAAGACCATCATGGCGGGCCTGCTCATCAAGGAATTGATGATTCGCGGGGATTTGCATCGCTGCCTGATCTGCTGCCCCGGCAACCTCGCCGAGCAGTGGCAGGACGAGCTCGATGCCAAGTTCCACCTGCCGTTCGACATCGTCGGCCGAGAGGCCATCGAAGCCTCCCGCACGGGGAACCCTTACCTCGACAAGAACCTCGTCATCAGCCGCCTCGACCTGATGAGCCGCAACGAAGATGTCCTGGCGAAGCTGGAACAGTCCGAATGGGACCTCGTCGTGGTGGACGAGGCGCACAAACTCCACGCGTCGTTCTTCGGTGGCGAGGTCAAGGAGACGAAGCGCTACAAGCTGGGCAAGGTGCTGGGCCGCCTCACCCGGCATCTGTTGCTGATGACGGCCACACCCCACAACGGCAAGGAGGAGGACTTCCAGCTCTTCATGGCACTCCTGGATGCCGACCGCTTCGAGGGGCGGTTCCGCGACGGCGTCCACGTGGCGAACGTCGGCGACCTCATGCACCGCTGCACGAAGGAGACGCTCGTCCGGTTCAACGGGACCCCGCTCTTCCCGGAGCGCTGGGCCTACACCGTCACCTACACGCTCTCCGATGCAGAGGCCCGGCTCTATGCCGAGGTCACCAACTACGTCCGCGAGGAGTTCAACCGGGCCGACGCGTTGGAGGAGGGTCGTCGGGGGACGGTCGGCTTCGCCCTGACCATCCTGCAGCGACGGCTGGCGTCGTCCCCGGAGGCGATCTACCAGTCCCTCAAGCGCCGCCGCGAGCGGCTGGAGAAGCGCCTCCGGGAGGAAAGACTCCTCAAGCGCGGGGCCGAGGTTCCCGTGGACGTGGCTCCACAACTGCCGATGCTGACGCAGGAGGATATCGAAGACCTCGATGACGCCCCCGGCGCCGAGGTCGAAGAGACCGAGGAGAAGGTCGTTGACCAGGCGTCGGCCGCCCGGACCATTGCCGAGTTGGAGGCGGAGATCGCCACGCTGCGGCGCCTGGAGGAGCTGGCCCTCAAGGTGCGCCAGAGCCGCACGGACAAGAAGTGGGAGAAGCTGTCCGAGGTCCTCCAGAACACGCCCGAGATGTTCCATCCCGATGGCCACCGGCGGAAATTGGTGGTCTTCACCGAGCACCGGGACACGCTCAACTACCTGGCCGACCGACTGCGCACCCTGCTGGGGCGACCCGAAGCGGTGGTGATGATCCACGGCGGCCTGGGCCGGGAGGAGCGCCGCAAGGCCCAGGAGTCCTTCACCCAGGACAAGGAGACCCAGATCCTGGTCGCCACGGACGCCGCGGGCGAGGGCATCAACCTCCAGCGGGCCCACCTCATGGTGAACTACGACCTCCCTTGGAACCCAAACCGGCTCGAACAGCGCTTCGGCCGCATCCACCGCATCGGCCAGACCGAGGTCTGCCACCTCTGGAACCTCGTCGCCCACGAGACCCGCGAAGGCGAGGTCTTCGAGCTCCTGCTGGAGAAGATCGGCGAGCAGCGCAAGGCGCTCGGCGGGCGCGTCTTCGACGTCCTCGGGAAGGTGTTCCAGGAGAAGCCTCTCCGCGACCTTCTCATCGAGGCGATCCGCTACGGGGAGAAGCCCGAAGTCCGCGATCGGCTCCGCCAGGTGGTGGATGCCGCCCTGGACCGTGGCCACCTCCAACAACTCCTCGAGGAACGCGCCCTCACCCATGAGGCCCTGGACGCGGCGACCATCCGGCGCATCAAGGAGGACATGGATCGCGCCGAAGCCAGGCGGCTTCAGCCCCATTTCGTCGCCTCCTTCTTCCTCGAGGCCTTCCGGCTCCTGGGAGGGACCGTGCGCGAGCGCGAGCCCCGCCGTTACGAGATCACCCACGTACCGGCCGTTGTTCGGAATCGGGACCGGCTGATCGGCACCGGGGCTCCGGTCCTCTCCAAGTACGAACGGATCACTTTCCACAAAGATCTGATCAGCGTCCCGGGGAAGCCGCTGGCAGCGTTCGTCTGCCCGGGGCACCCGCTCCTGGATGCGACGATTGACTTGGTCCTCGAACGCTACCGAGACCTCCTCAAACGCGGGGCCGTACTCGTGGACCCGCGCGAGGAGGGCGGCGAGGAGATCCGCGTCCTCTTCTACCTGGAGCACTCGATCCAGGATGCCCGCACCGACCGCCAGGGGAACCGCCGGATCGTCTCGCGGCAGATGCAGTTCGTGGAGATGGACAAGGCGGGCGGCGTCCGCATGGCGGGTTACGCCCCCTACCTGGATTATCGCCCGATCACCGAAGAGGAACGCAAGCTCATCGAAGGGGAGCTCGGCGCCGAGTGGCTGAAGGGCGACCTGGAGAGCAAGGCGCTCTCGCATGACATCGAGCATCTCGTTCCGCGTCATTTCGACGAGGTCAAGAAGTTCAAGGAGGAGATGGTCGTCCGCACGATGGCCGCAGTGAAGGATCGCCTGACCAAGGAGATCAACTACTGGGACCGCCGGGCCGAGGAGCTCAAGGAACAGGAACTGGCCGGCAGGCCCAATGCCCGGATCAACTCCGGCCGGGCGCGCGAGCGCGCCAACGAGCTTGAGGCGCGCCTGCGCCGCCGCATGGAGGAGCTGGAACAGGAACGGCGCCTCTCACCCCTGCCGCCCGTGGTGACGGGCGGGGCCCTGGTCGTCCCCGTCAATCTGATCCGGCGTCTCAAGGGCGAGCGGACGGATGAACCTGAACACTTCGCCCGTGAAACCCGGCGGGTCGAACGGCTGGCGATGGAGGCCGTCATGGCTCTGGAGCGGCAGATGGGCCGGGAGCCCCGTGATGTCAGCTCCGAGAACCTGGGCTACGACGTGGAGTCGAAGGTCCCCGAGGGTGGCAGGCTCCTCTTCATCGAGGTCAAGGGCCGGGCCGCTGGCGCCACCACGGTCACGATCACCAAGAACGAGATTCTGACGGCCCTCAACAAGCCGGACGACTTCATCCTGGCCGTCGTGGAAGTGGATGGCGACGCGGCGCGAAAGCCGGTCTACATCCGCCGGCCGTTCCAGAAGGAACCGGATTTCGGCGTCACCAGCGTGAACTACAACCTCGCGGAGCTCCTCTCGCGCGCCGAGGTGCCGAGGTGACCACGCCCGAAGCATTCCGTACGCTCCTGGAGAGTCCAGAGGGGAGCGGTGTCGAGTTCAAAGCAGCCTCGGGCGGCTTTCACTTCGATGAGCTCGTCAAATACTGCGTCGCCCTCGCCAACGAAGGGGGCGGACGCATGGTGCTCGGTGTCACGGACAAGCGCCCCCGCCGCGTGGTTGGAACCAAGGCATTCGACGAGCCGGGGCGCACCGAGGCGGGTTTGTATGACCGGCTTGGACATCGAGTCTCGATCGAGGAGTACCGTGACGGAGGACGGCGCGTTTTGATCGTCCACGTGCCATCGCGGCTGCCTGGTACCGCCTGGCATGACCGGGGCACCTACTGGATGCGGGCCGGCGAGAGCCTTGTGCCCATGTCCGACGAACAGCTACGGCGGATCCATAACGAAACCGGCCCCGACTTTTCGGCAGAGATCTGCCCTGGCGCGCGCCTATCGGACCTGGACCCTGAAGCCATCGAGCTCTTGCGCAACCTCTGGGAACGCAAGACGCCGGGCCAAGGAATCACGACGCGACCCGTCGAGCGTCTCCTGGTGGATACCGAACTGATCGTCGGAGGGCAGCTCACGTATGCGGCGCTCATTCTGCTCGGTACGCGGGAAGCCCTGGGCCGGATCCTCGGCCAAGCCGAAGTGATCTTCGAGTACCGGCCGAACGACGCGCCGGGTCCGGCCGCCGATCGCCGGGAGTTCCGGCGGGGCTTCCTCCCCGTGCTCGACGAAGTGTGGCAGGCCGTCAACTTGCGCAACGACCTTCAGCACTTTCAGCAGGGCCTTTTCGTCTGGGATGTCCCCACTTTCGATGAACGCGCCGTGCGGGAGGCCTTGCTCAACGCTGTAAGTCATCGCGACTATCGCCTCGGCGGCTCGGTCTTCGTGCGCCAGTATCCGCGACGGATCGAGATCGTGAGCCCGGGCGGCTTCCCCCCGGGGATCAACGAAAAGAACATCCTGTGGGAACAGAACCCGCGCAACCGCCGCATCGCCGACGTGCTCGGCAAGTGCGGGTTGGTCGAGCGCGCCGGCCAGGGCTTCGACCTCATCTACCGGACCTGCATCCAGCAGAGCAAGCCGCTTCCGGATTTCTCCCGCACGAGCGAACATTCCGTCTGGGTCACCTTGCACGGCCAGATCCAGGACCCCGAGTTTCTCCGCTTCCTCGAAGAGATCGGCCGCGAGCGCCTGGCTTCGTTTGCCACAGAAGATTTTCTGGTTCTGGATCTCGTGCACCGGGAGCAGCCGGTGCCCGATCACCTGAAACCGCGGATCGAGGCGCTGCTCGACCAAGGCGTCATCGAGCGGGTCGGCCGCGGCCGGGGCGTCCGCTACCTGCTCTCGCGCCGGTTCTATCGGTTTCTCGGCAAGCCAGGTGTTTACACACGCAGGCGGGGCCTCGACCGGGAAACCAACAAAGCTCTGTTGCTGCGGCACCTTCAGGATGCCTTTCCCAAAGGATGCGCCATGGCCGAGATCGAGCAGGTCGTGCCGCATCTATCACGGGCGATGATCAAGCGGCTCCTGGACGAACTACGCCGCGAAGGGAAAGCCCATCTCGAAGGCGCGCGTCGGTGGGCACGCTGGTTTGCAGCGGAGACGCATGACCCCGGGCAAGCATGGTAGTGCTATGGCTCAGGAACGAAGCAACGAGCCATAGATGAGCCATAGAGAGAGCCATAGAGTGTGAAAATCAAGGGATCTACAGCATGAGGATACGTTGCCTTGAACCAAAGATGAGCCATATGGCCGTTTGCGAAGGAGAGGCTTTCATAATGCACCGCCGGATTGCACGCGGGTGCAATTCAGGTGCAATTGGCGGTGGGCAATCGCCTTCCTGGTCGAAACTCGGGTCGTCGCCTACCCGTTCCATAGCGCTCGCCAGTGGACCCCGCTGGTTTCCGGCGAGCCTAAAACGCAATTCGACGCAATGAAGACGCAATTCCGACGCAATTCTCCTGCTAAGTGCTTGCCAGGCAAAGAGTTGGCCAGCGGGGCTAAAACCCAATTCGGCGCGTCCAACGTGCAATTCCACCCTAATTCCACAGCGCCGTCAGGGCTCCCGATGCCTCTGCCGTCCGGGTCTGCGTTCCTGAGGTGCGTGATCGCCCGGCAACCGGGACGCGACCCGCGCATTAGCCACTTGCGCCTCATCGAGGTCAAGGGCCGGGCCGCCGGTGCCACCACGGTCACGATCACCAAGAACGAGATCCTGACGGCCCTCAACAAGCCGGACGACTTCATCTTGGCCGTCGTGGAAGTGGACGGTGACGCGGCGCGAAAGCTGGTCTACATCCGCCGGCCGTTCCAGAGGGAACCCGACTTGGGCGTGACCAGCGTGAGTTATGAACTGCGGGAACTGCTGCGTCGCGGGGAGGCACCGTCATGAGAATACGGCATTTAACAATCCACAACTACCGCAGCATCAAGCACGTGGATATCGAAGTGCCCAACATGCTGGTTCTGCTGGGGCCAAACAATCACGGCAAGTCAAACATCCTCGGTGCTCTTGAGTTCGGGCTTTCCACATCCGCCAAGCCAGTCCGAGATGACCTGTGCGCTTTCCGGGAACCGGACGAGCAATGCCTCTGGGTGGAGATGACGTTCGCGGAGCTGACGCCCCAAGAGCAGAAGACTTTCCAAAAGTACCTACGAACCGACAAGACGATTCGCATCCGTAAGACGGCATCGTTCGATGATGCCGGAAACGTGACTGTCGGCTACCGTGCTTACGTTCAGGAACCTGAGCAGTGGTGGCTGAAAGAATCAGCCTACGAGAGGCTCAAGACGAAGGAGATGGTAGAGGCGGAGGCGAAGAAAGTGCCTGCGCTCCTTAAGATTCTTGAAGGTGGCAGCAGGATCACCAAGCAGCGAATCCAGGCATTCCAGGAGACCTTCATTCAGGAGCACAGGAACGAACTAAGCTTCTCAGAAGTCCTCGAAGAGGGCCCGCTTCTTGGTGCGAAGAACGTTGGTGGCGGTATACTGCCAGAGTTCTACTTGGTCCCAGCAGTCCGCGACCTGAGCGACGAGACCAAGATACGCGGAACGGCCTTCTTCGGCAGGCTTCTCCAGCGGGCCGTTCAGGAGATGACCGAGCGCGATCCACGCTTTGTGGACCTGCATAACAGGATGCAGCAATTAATCAGCGAGTTGAATGATCGCACTCAGAGGCCGGGGGAACAGCCCTCGCAACTAGCCCAACTTGAGTCCCTCCTATCCGGCGAGCTGATTACTTGGGGGGTCGGTGTTTCCATCCAGGTGAGGCCGCCTCAGATTGAGAAGATTCTCGAACTTGGGACCGAACTCCACCTTGATGATGGACTGCGGACGTTGGCCGAAAGGAAGGGGCATGGTCTTCAGCGGGCCGTGATATTTGCCTTGCTTCGAGCATGGGCCAAGGTTCTGAGGTTGACGGTTGCCACAGCGGCCGAGGCCGCGGAGACCGCGCGCAAAGCATCCGAATCGTCCTATTTCGCCATCGAGGAGCCCGAACTTTTCCTTCATCCGCACGCCCAGCGCCAGTTGGCCGCGGCCCTCGTAGACCTATCATCGGCAGCCGAACACCAGGTATTCGTGTGCACGCATTCCACGCACTTCGTGGACCTCGACCGCTACCGGTGCATTGCCATCTGCCGTAAGCCCGGCGCGAGCGCTGGGACGGAAATCCGCCAGTGCAAGCAAGACCTCTTCGAAGGCCAAGACGCGGAGGACCGAAAACGCCGCCTCCACATGGCAATGTGGATCAATCCCGACCGCGGCGAGCTCTTCTTTGCCAAGAAGGTCATTCTGGTTGAGGGAGAGACAGAAAAGGTGATCCTGCCCTACTTGGCCAAGCAGCTCGGTTGCCTGGACTCGGACGTCTCAGTAATCGACTGCGGAAGCAAGTACAACCTCAGGCTCTACATCGCGATCCTGAACGCGTTTCACATCCCGTACTGCGTCGTGCATGACGAGGATCCCCTGCCAGACGCGGTGCCGGCCGAGTGGACCAATGAAAAGGTTGAACAATGCCGTCGCCTGTTTGACGAAAACGCCCGTATCCAAGCCAAGGTAGACACGTCCCTCGGCTCCGTCGAAGTCCTAAAGCCAGACTTCGAGGGCGTCGCCGGCGTATCTCGCGCGCAGGGCGAGAAGAAGGGCAAGGCTATCGCGGCACTGGAACACTTCGCCGCGATGGAGCCGGAAGAATTCCCCAAGCCGCTGTGCGACGCAGTGCGGAAGGCATACTTGGCGAACATTCCGGAGGTTGTAGGCTGATGCAATATCCCAAAAAGCTCATCGAGGTGGCGCTGCCGTTGCCGGAGATCAACGACGCCTCGGCCTACGACAAGATGCCCGGCATCGGGCCGCATCCCAAGGGCATCCACCACTGGTGGGCGCGGCTGCCGCTGCCGACCGCCCGGGCGGTGCTCTTCGCCTCGGTCGTGGATGACCCGTCCTCGCATCCGGAGCGCTTTCCCACCGAGGAGATGCAGAACGCCGAACGCGAGCGCCTCTTCGAGATCCTGCGCCGGTTGATGCAGAACAAAATGCACGAGCATCCCGAGAGCTACGCCGAGGCGAGGGCCGAGATGCTCAAGCACTGTGGCGGGAAGCTGCCGCCGGTGCTCGACCCCTTTGCCGGCGGCGGCTCGATTCCGCTGGAAGCGGCCCGGCTCGGGCTCGAGGCGCATGCCGCCGACCTCAACCCCGTCGCGGTCCTGCTCAACAAGTGCAACCTGGAACTTGTCCCGCGCTGGATGGACCAGCCGCCGGTGAATCCAGAAGACAGAAGTCAGGAGACAGGAGGAAGAAGGCTTACGGCGGCTGGCTGGCGCGGGGCGAGCGGCCTGGCCGAGGATGTGCGCTACTACGGGCGCGTCATCCGCGAGCGGGCCATCGCGAAGATCGGCCACCTGTATCCCAAGGTCCGCATTGTCCAGGAGAAGGACGGCACCTGGCGGCACGCAACCGATGAGGAGATCCGTTCCGGTAAGAAGAGCGTCCGCGAAGCCAACGTCATCGCGTGGCTCTGGGCAAGGACGGTGGCGAGCCCCAACCCGGCGGCACGCGGGGCGCATGTGCCGCTCATGAGCACCTTTTGGCTTTCGAGCAAGAAGGGGAGCGAGGCGTGGCTGGAGCCGGTGGTGGACCGAAGTGCCGGAACGTGGACATTTCCGGTGCGCACGGGCGAGCCGAGGGAGAGGGCAGCAATCAAGGCGGGAACCAAGACGCATCCCAAGCGATGGCGGTTCCGCTGCTTGCTTACCGGAGAGCCCATTGTGGAGCGTCACGTCATCGCCCAAGGTCAACGCGGGCACATGATGGTGAGGTTGGTAGCGATTGTGGCGGACTCGGGTCGTGGGCGAGTGTATCTCCCAGCTCTGCAGAAACATGAAGACGTTGCACGGCAACCAGTGCCGAGCTGGAAACCCGACCAACAGATGCCTGACAATCCACGATGGTTCTCGCCGCCAGCGGTAGGGCTTGAGAGCTATGGTGACCTATTCACCCCCCGGCAGCTCACGGCGATGGTGACGCTGTCGGACCTGGTCAAGGCGGTCCGGGCGGACGTCGTGCGGGATGCGTCGGACGCGGGCCTCGCCAAGCGAGAAGCCGAAGCCTACGCCGCCACGGTGGTGACGTTTCTGGCGCTGGCGCTGGATAGGTGCGCGGATTTCAACAATTCGCTTTGCAGGTGGAAGCCGAGCGGACAGCAGTCGCTCCAGCTTTTCGCTAGACAAGCGATCCCCATGGTATGGGATTTTTGCGAACCCAATATTATGGGTGAAAAAGCAGTGTGTTGGCACACCGCAGTGAATATATGTGCCGATGCTATAGAGACAGTACCGACGGCGCGGATGTGTTTCGGCATCCCGCGCCAGATCGACGCAGCGAGTTCCTGGGACGAACTCAAAGGCGTCCTCGTCTCGACCGACCCGCCCTACTACGACAACATCGGCTACGCGGCGCTCTCGGACTTCTTCTACGTCTGGCTGCGCCGCACCATCGGCGACCTCTACCCGGATCTGTTCAAGACCATCCTCGTACCCAAGGAGCCGGAGCTCGTCGCCGCGCCGGAGCGGTTCGACGGCGACAAGGAGAAGGCCAAGGAGCACTTCGAGGCCGGCTTCCGCAAGGCGTTCAGTGCCCTGCGAGAAAAGATGGACGCCCGCTTCCCGCTCACGGTGTACTACGCCTTCAAGCAGGAGGACGAGGAAGCGGGAACGGATGAGGCTGAAAACGACGAATCGGACAAGCCCTCCAACGGCGTGGACCGGACGACCGGATGGGAGACGCTGCTGGAGGCGCTCCTGGGAAGCGGCTTCCAGATCACGGCCACCTGGCCGGTCCGGGCGTCGCAGAAGTGGCGCATGGTCGCCATGGGCACGAATGCCCTGGCCTCCTACATCGTACTGGCCTGCCGGCCTCGTCCGGCCGATGCACCCCAGTGCAGCCGGCGGGAGTTCATCGCCGAACTCAAGCGCGAGCTGCCGCAGGCGCTCAAGCATCTCCAGCAGGGGAACATCGCCCCCGTGGACCTCGCGCAGGCCTCCATCGGCCCCGGCATGGCCGTCTTCTCCCGGTACGCCCGCGTCATGGAGGCGAGCGGCAATCCCATGACGGTGCGCACAGCCCTCGCGCTCATCAACCAGACGCTGGACGAGGTGCTCGCCGAACAGGAGGCCGAGTTCGACGCCGATACCCGCTGGGCGCTGGCGTGGTTCGAGCAGTACGGGACGGGCGAAGGACAGTTCGGCGACGCCGAAACCCTCTCGAAGGCCAAGAACACCGCGGTGAACGGCCTCGTGGAGGCGGGCATCATCTCGGCGCGCGGCGGGAAGGTCCGGCTCGTCGGACGGGAGGAGTTGCCGGCGGACTGGGACCCGGCCAAGGACAAGCGACTGACCGTCTGGGAAGGGACCCAGCATCTGATCCGAACCCTCGAACAGGGGGGCGAAAGCGCGGCGGCGGAGCTGCTCCGGCGACTCGGAAGCGCCACAGGCGAGGTGGCGCGGGAACTCTCCTATCGGCTTTACAAGATCTGCGAGCGCAAGGGCTGGTCGAAGGAGGCCCTGTCCTACAACGGCCTCGTCGTCGCCTGGCCCGAAATCGTGAGGCTGGCCAGTAGTCAGAAGGAAGAAGGAAGAAGTCAGAAGGAACTCTTTGAGGAGGGAGGATGATGCCGCCAGCGCAGTCGTTTCAGGACTTGGTGGTCTGGCAGAAGGCCCATGGCTTTGTGCTGGCGGTCTACCGCATGACGGCAGCGTTTCCGAAACATGAACTTTACGGTTTGACCAGCCAGCTTCGCCGCGCGGCGGTGTCGGTGCCCGCCAACATCGCCGAAGGATTCCGTAAGCGCGGCAAAGGGGACAAGGCCCGTTTCCTGAACACGGCGGAGGGGTCGCTCGAAGAGTGCAGATACTATCTCATATTGGCGCAGGACTTGGGATACGCCAGGACGGAAGATTTGCGTGAGGCAGCCGATGAAGTCGGGCGGCTTCTCGGCGGATATGCCCGTGCCATTCTAACTTCTTCCTCCTATTCAGGAGGCAGAACGCAGGAGGTAGGAAACAGGACGCAGAAGGTAGAAGGTAGAAGCCGGTGCCATTCTGACTTCTTCCTCCTGACTTCTTTCTACTGGAGGCAACATGGCCAAGACCAACCGTGACCGCGTCGGCGAAGCCCTCGAGCTGCTGAACAAGGGGCTTCGCCCCTTCGTGGAGCGGGAGCTGAAAGCCGTGTACAAGGACCAATGGATGGAGACGGCCGCGCAATCCTTCGGCGGCAAGAAGATCAATTGGTCCGATCCGCAGACGACCTTGGTGGTCATGTGGGATCAGTGGAACACGGTCTTCAAGAATGTGCTGGGGCACGCCGAGCGGAGCCTCGTGAGCGAGCTGCGGGACATCCGCAACCGCTGGGCCCACATGGAGAGCTTCAGCACCGACGACGTCTACCGCGCCCTGGACAGCGCCGGGAGGCTGCTCACGGCGGTCTCCGCGCCCGAGGCGGGCGAGCTCGAGAAACAGAAGATGGAGCTCTTGCGCCTGCGCTTCGAGGAGCAGCGGAGGTCCGAGGCCCGCAAGGCCGCCGTCGCGCCCGTGGAAGGCAAACCCGCGGGGAACCTCAAGCCCTGGCGCGAGATCGTGACGCCGCATCCCGATGTGGCCTCCGGGCGCTACCAGCAGGCCGAGTTCGCGGCCGACCTCTGGCAGGTCTACCTTGGAGAAGGATCGGACGAGTACAAGGATCCTGCCGAGTTCTTCCGCCGGACGTTCCTCACGGAAGGCCTCAAGCAGCTTCTCACCCGGGCCGTCGAGCGCCTGGCCAGTCACGGCGGCGACCCTGTGGTCGAACTGCAGACCAACTTCGGCGGGGGCAAGACGCACTCGATGCTCGCGCTGTATCACCTCTTCTCCGGCGCGAGCGCTTCGAGCTTGCCGGGGGTGGAAGACCTCTTGCGGGAAAGCGGACTCACGCTGCCCAAGGGGGTCCGGCGGGCGGTGGTGGTCGGGACCAAGATCTCCCCTGGGCAGGCACACAGGAAACCCGACGGAACGGTCATCCGCACACTCTGGGGCGAGATCGCCTGGCAACTGGGCGGCAAGGAAGGCTACAAGCTCGTCAAGGAGGCCGACGAGACCGCGACGAATCCCGGCGACGCCTTGCGGGCGCTCTTCAACCGCTACGCGCCCTGCCTGATTCTGATTGACGAATGGGTCGCCTACGCGCGCCAGCTTCACGACAACGGAGGCTTGGCGGGGGGCACCTTCGATACCCAGTTCACCTTTGCCCAGGCGCTGACCGAGGCCGCGAAGGCGGCGACGAAGACGCTCCTGGTGGTCAGCATCCCCGCCTCCGAGAGTCCCAGCCCGCAGGAAGGGCGCGAGCGGATTTCCGACATCGAAGTGGGGGGCGAGCGGGGCCGGGCGGCGCTTGTGCGCTTGAAGAACGCCATCGGTCGCGTGGAGGCCTCCTGGCGGCCGGCCAGCCCCGACGAAGGGTTCGAGATTGTCCGCCGGCGCCTGTTCCAGCCGATCACCGATCCGAAGCTCTTTGTCGAGCGCGACCAGGTGGCCAGGGCTTTCGTGGAGATGTATGGCACGCAGCCGCAGGACTTCCCCGGCGAGTGCCGCGAGGCGAGCTACGAGCGGCGGATCAAATCCGCGTATCCCATCCATCCGGAGTTGTTCGACCGTCTCTACAACGACTGGTCGACGCTGGAGAAGTTCCAGCGCACACGCGGCGTGTTGCGTCTGATGGCAGCCGTCATTCACTCCCTCTGGGAGCGGCAGGACGGCAACTTGCTCATCATGCCCGCGAACGTGCCCGTGGACGACCCGCGGGTACAGTTCGAACTGACCCGCTATCTGGAAGACCAGTGGGTCCCGGTGATCGAAAAGGATGTGGACGGCCCCAATTCCCTGCCGCTTGCGCTCGACCGCGAGAACCCGAACCTCGGCCGCTATTCCGCCTGCCGGCGGGTGGCGCGGACGATTTACCTCGGCTCGGCGCCGACCCAGCGGGCCGCGAACCGCGGGATCGACGACCGGCAGGTGCGGCTGGGTTGCGTCCAGCCGGGTGAGACCGCCGCCATTTTCGGTGACGCGCTTCGCCGTCTCACGGATCGCGCCACGTACCTCTATGTGGACGGCAGGCGATACTGGTTCTCCACCCAGCCGACGGTCACGCGCCTGGCCGATGACCGGGCCGCTCAGCTCCGCGAGGAAGACGTCCTCGAAGAAATCAAGCGCCGGCTTCGCCTTCAGGCACGAACGCGCGGAGAATTCGCCAAGGTCCACGCCTGCGCGTCCGCCGGGGATGTGACGGACGAGCGCGAGGCCCGGCTCGTGATCCTCGCGCCGGAGTATCCCCACACCGGCCGAGACCCCTCGAGCCCCGCCCGCAGGGAAGCTGCCGCCCTGCTCGATTCCCGAGGCACGAGTCCTAGAACCTACAAGAACACGTTGGTCTTCTTGGCGGGCGACGGCGGGCGGCTGAAGGACTTGGAACAGGCGACGCGACAGTACCTGGCGTGGAAATCCATCTGGGAAGAGCGCGAGTCCCTGAACCTCGATGCCTTCCAGTCTCGCCAGGCCGAAACCAAGTGCAGGACCGCCGACGAGACCGTCGAGGCCCGCATCCCGGAAGCCTACCAGTGGTTACTGGTTCCCACCCAGCCCGACCCGAAAGGGCCGGTCGAATGGCAGGAGATCCGGCAGCAGGGCCAGGAGGCGCTCGCGGTTCGCGCCTCGAAGAAGCTCAAGAACGAGGAGCTGTTGCTGGTCCAGCTCGGCGGCCCGCGCTTGAGGCACGAACTCGACCGCGTTCCGCTCTGGCGCGGTGACCATGTGGGCACGAAACAGTTGGCCGAGGATTTCGCCACCTATCTCTATCTCCCCCGGTTGTCCGACGACGCCGTGCTGGCGGACGCCATCCGGGACGGCCTGTCCCGCCTGACGTGGCAGTCAGAAACCTTCGCCTACGCCGACCACTGGGACGAACAGAAGAGAAAGTACGTCGGGTTGCAGACGGGGCCGGGCGTCCGGGTCACGCTCGACGAGCGCAGCCTCCTCGTGAAGCCAGAGGCCGCCCTCGCCCAGATGCAGGCGGAAAGGGAACGCCAAGCGGAGACGCCGTCGCAGCCCGCTGGTGAATCCGGCGCCGCGACAAAGGTCCAAGAGCCGGGTGAAGGGCCACCCACCCCTCCGGTCGCCGCTCCTCCTCGTCGGTTCCACGCCACCGTGCTGTTGGACCCCACACGCATCGGGCGGGACGCGGGCCGCGTCGCGGAGGAAGTGGTCCAGCACTTGGCCGGGCTCGTGGGTTCCCACGTCGAAGTGACGTTGGAGATTCGGGCGGATGTGCCCGACGGCGTGCCCGAGCCGATCGTGAGGATCGTCACGGAGAACTGTCGGGCCTTGAAGTTCAAGACCCATGGGTTCGAGAAAGAATGAGTACGTGCGTGCCGCGATGAATAGAAGACGCGACTTCGGACAGAGTCTGGTCGGTGGGGTGTCCCCTCTAATCCCCCTTCATGGCCTTTACCTGGGGGGGCGCGTAGAGCCATGCACATCGTTCAAGGAGGAGGTGAGGCTGTAATGGCGCGGGCTGACCTCCTTCTCAACCTGGTGAAGGCCGGGGGTAGCGGCGACCGAGCGCTGTTCCGCAAGGCCCTGGAAGCGCTTATCGCTGACGAAAGGGGCAAGCAGCACAACGTGCTCGCCGATCGCCTCGCTGCCTATCTCAACAGCGCTCCACCTTCAAACAATGTGAGCAAAACCCCTCTTGACGCTGCCTCTTTGCTCTATGAGGTCCACCCGCAACGCAGGCTTGAGTCGCTCATCCTGCCAGATTCCGTTGTTGCAGCATGCAAGGAGCTGATCGAGGAGCAGCACCGAGCCGACCTTCTTAGGTCACACAATCTGGAGCCCCGCCATCGCGTGCTTCTTGCAGGCCCCCCCGGCAATGGCAAAACCTCCCTCGCTGAAGTCATAGCGACCGAACTCATGGTGCCGCTTCTCGTGGTGCGCTACGAAGCGGTCATAGCCAGCTACCTGGGGGAGACGGCGGTGCGGTTGGCGCGTCTGTTTGACTACGTGCGCACGTGCCGAGCGGTCTTGTTCTTCGACGAGTTCGACGTTGTCGGGAAGGAACGAGGTGACGAGCACGAGACGGGTGAGATCAAACGAGTCGTTAGCTCTCTTCTTCTCCAGGTGGACGCTCTCCCTAGCCACGTGGTCGTCGTCGTCGCTACGAATCACCCGGAGCTCTTGGATCGGGCCGTATGGCGTCGCTTCCAGCTTCGGCTGCATCTTCCTGCGCCCGACCTCTCGCAGGTAGAAGAGTGGTGCCGCCGATTTGAAGAGCACCTTGGCACCAAGCTCGGCAGCTCACCCCGCGCACTTGCGGGAAAGCTCAAAGGACTGAACTTCAGCGAGCTAGAAGAGTTTAGGATGGATGTCCAGCGCCGCTACACCTTGGCACTGCCTGACGCAGATAGGCGCCGGATCGTAGAAGACCGCGTCAAGCAGTGGGAGCAGCGATTCACCTTGGGCAGGTCGGACAAGGGGGAGTGAAGCCATGCCGGAACGGCCGCTGCTGATCCTTCCGTCTCCGGGCGAACCCGAACGACGGAAGCAGAAGAGCGGAGGGGGAGGCCGGCCTCACCTTCCGACTCGCGAGCGACAGGCAGAACGTCTGGTCCCTCGTTTTTCGCTTCTCCAACAGGCACTCGAGGCTCGGCGAGCCCGTCTGCAGACAGAGGCGGCTGGAATCGTTCCCGAAGAAGTTGTCGTCTTGGAAACGGTCGGGCCTGTCGAGGACTTCATCGTCGCTGTGCGGAATATCGATGGGCTGGAGTGGCTAGGAGAGATCGAGGAAGAAGATATTCCCCCGGATGACGACTTCTTCGTGGCGGATCGACAGGGGGCTCCGCGCCAAGGAAAGATGCTGCGTGGGCGCGCGTTTCTGATCTTCACGAACCAGCAGGCCCTCCAGCAACTGCTATCGCTTTGGGACACGTGGAAAGCCGGGAACGCTCTCCCTCGTGGCTTGGGAAAGTGGGCTGATGTTTTCGCCCAATTGCGCGATGTTCGGCCATGGGGCGTAGAGGATCGTTTGATAGAGACGGGCATACTGGATGATTGGCGCGAACGCGTTGCGCACAACGATGAAGTCATCCCATTGGAGATCGAACTCTGGTTCCGCAACGACCCTCGACGTCGGAGAGCGGCACGAGACCGAGTGGTCGGTCTTGTGGAGGGGCTCGAAGGCCGGATTGTTCAAGAAGCGATCATAGAGGAGATTGCCTATCACGCGGTGCTTGTGCGTCTTCCCATCGCTGCGGTCCAGCCTCTACTTGAAGAAGGGGGGCGTGACACGGCACTCGTTCAGTGCGAGCAGATCCAGTTCTTCAGGGCCTCTGGTCAGATGGCTGGCGTTATCGTCGAAGACGCACGAACAGCGGGCCCCCCCGTTGAACCCCCGCGCGAGCCACTTGGTGAACCGGTCGTGGCCCTCTTCGATGGACTTCCGCTACAAAACCATCAGCGCCTCGCAGGCCGTCTCGTAGTCGATGACCCTGATGGCTATGAGGCCCAGTATCCGGCGAGAGAGCGTCGGCATGGAACAGCGATGGCCTCACTTGTCCTTCACGGGGATCTTGACGCGGGGCAAGCTGGGATCACGCGCCGCCTCTACGTGCGCCCAATTCTCCGTCCCGACCCACGTGACTGGAGACAGCCGCGACCAGAGGTGGTTTCTGAAGACACGCTCGTGGTCGACCTCCTTCATCGCGCAGTCCGCCGGCTCTTCGAGGGGGATGGAAACCAGCCTCCTGTCGCACCTCAGGTTTGTGTCATCAACCTGTCCATCGGGATTCGAGATAGGGTGTTCGATGGCGCTTTGAGCCCGTTGGCAAGGCTACTCGACTGGCTCGCTTGGAAGTACCGCCTCCTCTTCCTGGTAAGTGCCGGAAACCATGCCCATGATATTGACCTTCCGGGTCCTCGTGGTCGAACGACAACCATGACCCCCGAAGAATTCCAGGCCGAAGTAATACGCGTGGTGGCGGGCGACGCTCGCAGTCGCCGACTGCTGTCGCCTGCAGAGGCCGTCAACGCCCTTACGGTCGGCTCCATCCACAGGGACGCATCAACTGATCAGCCTCCTGCCAACACGCGCGATCCGTTCGTCAATCACGATCTCCCCAGCCTGATTAATGCCCAGGGGATGGGATACAGGCGGGCAATCAAGCCGGAGATCCTGCTGCCTGGTGGGCGTCTGGTTCTGCGCGAGAGCCTGGAACAAACGCCGAGTGACCGTTTCGAAGTGCTTGTGCAATCTCATGCCCCTGGACAGCGAGTGGCTGCACCTGGGCCAAACCCCGGAGATTTGGCGTACACGTGGCACACACGTGGAACCAGTAACGCAACTGCCTTGACCAGCCGCGCTGCTGCGCAGCTCTATGACGTCCTTGACGAGCTTCGCTCGTTACCCGGTGGGGAACTTGTCGACAGCCTCCCTCGCTCTGTCTGGCTGAAAGCTCTCCTTGTGCATGGGGCGAGCTGGGGCCCTGCCGGCGATCTTCTTCACCAGATCCTGCGGACTCCGAATAATAGCAGGCAGTTCAAGGAGTACCTGACGCGGCTTGTCGGCTACGGTGCCCTCGACGTGACACGCGTTCGAGAATGCACGGAGTATCGGGTGACGGCGTTGAGCGGTGGCTTGCTCCAAGCCGAGCAGGCGCATGTCCACCGCTTCCCCCTTCCACCTTCGTTGAGCGGTCAGGCTGGACGTCGTCGTGTAACCATAACCCTGGCGTGGCTCACGCCCGTCAACACCGTCCACCAAGGCTGGCGTCGCGCTGACCTATGGTTCACACCGCCGCCGGCCCCTCTTCAGGTGAATCGGCTCGAGGCTGACTGGCGAGCCGTGCAGAGGGGAACCGTTCAGCATGAGATTCTGGAGGGTGAGCGTGCCGCCGCATTCGTAGATGGAGACAACCTTGAGATTCTAGTAAGCTGCCGGGCCGACGCCGGAGCGCTTGAGGACGCGGTTCCCTATGCGCTGGCCACGACGTTGGAGGTGGCACCGGATGTTGGCGTGACGGTGTACGAAGAGGTGCGCGAGAGAGTGCAGGCACTGGTACGGGCACGAGTAAGGGTTGCGCCACGGCCATAAAGAGTTGGCCTACGCATTCGAGGCAGAGCCATGGCCGAGCACTGTCGAGAAGGCGGCCAGTTGTTGCTTGTGATTCTCGATGTGCGCGATGGGCCGCAGTGCCCGCTCGGTGATCGCCGGCCGGCGGACCATGTCGGGGAGCGACAGGACGTGCTGCTGGATCTCGGGCTCAGGTGATGCCATCCCAGGACGCCATTCCTGAATGGCGTGCCCTGAGACGTCCTCCGCGACAGCATCGTTCAAGTGCATCGAGCCGTTATCCTCGGAGAATTTCCCCCGGATATCCTCAGCCCTCCTACGGTGTTCGTGCTTTCGTCTCGGTCTGGCTGGTCGACGCCAACTCGGCAGCGACCTGGACAATCGTGACCGTGAGGGTGCGAGCGACCGGTTCATTGGGGATACTGGAACATCCCTCCCATTCGCGAGCGCTGAGGCCGAGGGGGTAGGTACGCCAAGAGCTGGTGACCGGTGATCAGTCAGATCGTTGAGGACATTCCCATATGCGGCAGCACGAGTTGCGGCAATGGCTTGAACGCATCCATTCTGGTGGGACGCGGACGGTAGGCGAGCGTCGTGCGCGCCCAGACCCCGTTGCTGCTGCTTGTGCGGATGAGGCAGGTGAGGTCCGGGAGCGCTTGCAGCTCACTGGGCAGCAGCAGCGGCGCGGTCTTCGTTTGTCGCCGGAGGCTGAAGCTGCCGTGCTTATCGCCGGCGACGCTGTGATAGAGGTCGGGATCCTCATACTCCTCTTCTCCGATCAGCTGGCTGACGTACCGTTGGGTCTCCGGGTCCGCAAGCGCAAAGACGATTGTGTTCCCGCATGCGTTGATGATCGTCTGACGTACGTCGCGGTGATACACCTTGTCGATTTGCCCGATGTCCTGGACCCCCAACCAGACGCTCCCCCCTTTGCTCCGGCTCAGCGTGAGCAGGTCAGCAATGGTGCTTAGCCGCTGGAGGGTGCCGAATTCGTCAATGATAAAGTAGACACGACGCTGCAAGTCGTCAGGCATGGAGAGCAACGTCCGGCCGAGCAGGTCGATGCAGAGGGATAGGACTGGCTTGAGCGTGTCTTTTACCCGCGGCGTGTTACTGACGTACAGCGCGCTGGGGCCCGGTGCGCTGATCCAGCTCCGGACGCTCCATCCTCCAGGCCAGTACGCCATGTACTCGAATGGTTTGGCGTAGAGCATCAGCGTCGCCATGACGCCGAGCGCCTGTTTGCTACTGGCATCCTCAATCGCTTTCCACCCCCGTTGCCCCTCGGGAATGGACGCGAGGGCCGCGGCCAGGTCCTTGGTTGGGCGCGTGACCCACTCCCAAATCGCTGCATTGGTCCGCGTGCCAGCCCGCCAACAGTAATGCAGAATCCCGCTTAACACAGCCCGTGCCGAATCGACCCAGAATTTTTCTTCGTCGCGGGATTCGGGGATGAGGCTCTGGCAGACCGCGTCAATGTCCATGACGTCTTCGAGATCGTCGAAGATGTTCCTGGAGACCGATCGCGCATCCATGGGATTGAACAGCAGATCGCCCGGTCGGGCGAACCGGGAGAAATAATCTCCCTTGAAATCGTAGATCAGCAGCTTGGCATCCTCGTGCCGCACGAGCAACTGCTCGAGTGCCGCATGAAAGAGCACGGTCTTTCCCACCCCGGGCCGTCCGATGGTCAAGACGTGGCGGATCTCATCGCGTCGGCTGAGCCAGACACTCCCCAGCGTAAGCCCTTGGGTGGGAGAGCAATACGCGGGGAGCGTGGGCGCGACGTCGATCCGGCTGCCCCGGAGATACGTGCGCGAGCGGAGGGCCTCGGCTGTCCTGGCAGCTGTCATCCAGAGCACGGGGAGCAGCGCCCAGACGGGCAAGGTCTTGGCCCATGCCTCCCTGTAAGTGTGACTCGCAAACTGGAGAAACTCGACAACCGCCTGCAACGCCGGAATCCGATGAGCATCGAGCTCGCGCGCCACATAGGCCCAGAACTCCCGGACACTGGCGGAGTGCCAAAACCACCATAGCACTCCGGCCGCTACCAGATGCAGGATTCCGACGAAGACGACACCTTGCAGGACAGCCTCGACATGGAGCCTGGCCCGGAGGACCCAATTATGCCAGCCGAGCCAGGTGCCACGCGGAAGTTTAGGCCTCGATCCCAAGGGCATATCAGGTCCCTGGCGAGGGCTGAGCGTCCCCAGGCTCGAGGAGAGCCTGAGCCAGGCGCGCGAGAAACACCGCTACAAGCGTTGACCCCGAGTGGGCGAGTATGCGTGCTCCACGCGTGAACTCCAATTCCGCCCCAAAGGGCATGGGATCGTTGCCAGCCATTGGGTTGGCTACATAGCTGGCGGCAGCGGTGAGGGCAGCGAGGATCTCGGTTCGGGTTCGGCCAGCCAGGCGGTCATCGTACCGAATTGCCGCTGCGACGGCCTCAAGGATTGCTTTGGTTGCCTGGTCGAGATGGTCCGAGTAGGAATCGCTGTTCATGCTGGGCACCTCCGTGGTTGGTTTGTCTCATCTCCTGTCGGTCTTGGCTGTCCCGTCCTCCTCTACGAAGCCCGTATCCGCTTCACAAATTCCTCGCTGTGCTGGGTAATCTCCTCCGACTCGCGACGGTATGCCTCGCGGATATCGGTCATGTGTCTCAACTGGGCCAGTCCGAGCGCGTGGATCCGCGCTGCCGCCACGTAGGCGTGCTTGGCCGCGGCCTCAGCGAGGCGAATGGAGATGTCCATCCGCTCGGCCAACGACCCGATGGCAGCGCAGAGTTGATCCAGCTTCCCGGCCAGCCCCTCGGCGACGGCCTCGACCTTGGCGAGATCGCGGCGGAGCTCCTCGCGTACCTTGTCCTCCTCCAGCTGACGGACAGCCCGTGCGAGCATGTCCCGCACGGCTGCCGACAGGCCCCGGTGACCTGCGAGACGCTCAAGCACCTGGCGTTCCTCTCGCGTCACACGAATCCCGATGCGCTCGTTGCTGCGGTTCGGTGTCGCCATGCCTGCCCTACGGCGATGGACGTACCTGGATCGCATTTGGCAATGGTCCAGTGGTGGCACCGTGTCCGGCCAACCATCTCATGCCTGCCGTCGAACAGCACAACCGCGTGACGCTACGGCGAAACACGGCAGCCGAAAACCGGGCGTATCGAACAACCCTGAACGGCCTACTTCGTGGGCTCATATAACTACGTAATTGCCAGGTTCGACGCGCCAGGACCCGCCTCTGTCGAGACGCACACCGTGTTTGTGACCATCGGCCTGTTCGACAATGGCGTTGTCATCCTCGAACACAGAACTGCCGGATATCCGAGCCCGCCTCGCCCGAGGACTCCACCTCGTGTTCGACAGCCCATGGCTTTCACCGAAAGCGATGGGTGTGAGCAAAAAAAGAGTCCGAGGGTGGGGCTGGCTCGTGGGCCGACGCGGCTCGTCAGAGTGCGCCGAGCCGGCCACCAAACAGGGCCCCATCGGGGCCGCGACCAGGTCTCTCACGAGGCCCGAGAGAGACCCAGCGCCTCCGTCGCATCGTAGGGGAGACATGGAGCGCTGAGCGATCTCGAGGATGTCTCGGCCGCGCCCGGTGTGAGCCCCAGCGGTTGCGCCACTCATGCCTGTCCTGTCTCCCAGCGGCTCCCTGCGGCGGCATCCGCAGCGTGCTTCTCCTGCGTGGCCTCGTCCAGGGAGGGCCAGCGCGGGGGCAATCCGAGCCGAACGCGGCCATACAAAAAACAGCCCATGGCGTTGGCCCATTCCGGTTCCGGCAACACCACGAGGTCCGGCCGCCACGCCTTCAGGCTATCGGCCAGATAATGGGCCCCACCCCCGGCGAGGAGGACGGTCTCCGGAAACTCGGGCGGCCAGACCCGCTCGATCTCCGCAATGAGGTCGTGAGCGATCGCGTTGGCCGCCGCCTGCACCTCGGTGAGGAGAGATTCGATGGGGAACATGCGCCCCCGTGTCCGCAAGGGCCGCCTCTGCCGCACGGCCAAGGCGACTTCCCGAGGATCGACTGTCCGATGCAGCTCCTCCCCAGCCTGGCGGGCGACGGTCTCCCAGACCCGCGACAGCCCAAAGAGGAGGCCCGTCGTCTTGGGAAAGACGGGTCGCCGTCCGTCTAGGCCAATGACTTCGGTGGTCCGGCTTCCTACGTCGATGATGCCGGTCGTCTCGCCGCTCTGGGGCTCGCGGCCGGTCCGAAGGAAGTGCCCGATCGCGGCGGCCGTCCCTTGGGCGATCACGTCCACGGTCTGCGCATCCAGCACGCTCTGCACGATCCGGCGGACGCGCGTGACGGCATCGGAGGAAAACGCGCGGGCCGGAATGCAGACGACCACGTGGCCGGACCGCGGAAGAGCGGCCTGGGTCCTGGCGAGCAAGGCTCGGTAGGCCTCAGATTCCCACCATTCATCGATCCCCTCGTGATCCTTGAGGCGTTGTCCGTGGCTCAAGACCCCATCGCCCACGAGATACCGTGTCCCATTGATGGTCACAATGTCCGAGTCGTCCTCGGCGACCTGGGCCCGACTGTCGATCGGCGCAATGAGACTCGCGTAGGAGACCCGCTCAACGGGGGTCACGAGCTTGACATCGCCATAGCCGACGTCGAGTCCGATCGCGGCCGGCGCAGATTTGTCCTGCCGTGCCACAGGCACGATCCGATGTGACGTCGAACGTTTCATGACTCATCCTCCTTTGGTGGTGTCGCTGCGTCATCCCACGGCGTGGAATGCAACGCGACTTGGTTCGGTTGCTGGCGAAGGGACCGGGATCTCCGCTCCCGTGGCTGGCGCACATCGGGATGCTCCAGACCGCGAAACTTCTCCGGTCCCTCTCCGGCCATCCGCTGAGCGGTCACCTGGCCCTCCTGGGTGCGCATCCAGTACGCCGCGGCCAACGCCAGCCAAGTCGCCCGCCGCCGTGGTGGCATAGATGCGAGGAAAGCCTGGACGGTCGGGTCCCAGAACGTGACTTTGATTTGCATGCCGCGACTCCGACCTCAGTCAGCCGCCGCGCGCACGCTCGCGCCGGGCAGCCTCCGCCTCGAGAGCGTGGGCCTGGCCCTCGAAGTACTGTAGCAGCGTGGTGACCTCGTCCACTTGCTCCTTGGGAGGATGAGGATGAAAATACGCCCCCTCACGGAGCAGGTCGCGCAGAATCGCAACCTGCTCGCGCAGGTGCGCGGCGAGATCGAGCAGCGCCGCAGGAGTGTGCTGATCCGTCAGTCGGATAGTGTTGTCCATGATGTCCTCCTTCTCAGATTCACTCGCGTTCATGCTGAGCGTGCGCGGCCTTCTCTTCCAGGACCCTGGCCTGAGCGTGCGTCGAGTTGATGTCCGCGGCGCGGTCCGCGGTGCCGGCTGGGTTGCCGGCAGAGCCGGCTTCCTCGCGCTGCCTCTCTGCCTGTCCGCGATGGCCGTCCACCCGGGGTTGCGGGACGCAGGCCGTCTCGGGCCCAACCTGATCGCGATCGAGCGAACTCGTTTTCCGCACTTCCATGCTCGCGTGCCGCCGGAGCTCGGCCACATCCGGGGTATAAACCTGCACATCCTCCCGGCCCCGCGTCACCGCGACATAGAAGCTCTGATAGTTGCCGCGGGTTGGGGCCAAGTGGCCTTCCGCGTTTAAATGCGGTTGCTGCCCGGCGTCGGCGTGAACAAGGACCGTCTGCGTAGTGGTCCCCTGGCTCTTGTAGTCTGTGACCGCGTAGCCGTGCGCCAGGTAGTTGTATTCTGTTGCCCCAAAACTCGTAATCCGCCCGTCGCTCAACTTGACGGTCATATGCGCTGCACTCACCTCCAGGACCTGTCCGCGTTGGCCGTTACGGACATCAATCTGCCGGTCGTTTTTTAAGAAGACCACGGTGTCCCCTTGGCTCAATGGGAGCTGCCGCGTCTCATACCCGGCGAAGCAGTCGGCTTGCTGCCGACCGTCCGGGCCGACGTTCGCGGTTAGGTGGATCCGGCGGATCTCTGCTGATCCGTGCTTGTTGGCGATCTCGACGGTCAACGCATTCGTGGAGGTCTCCACAGCCCGTACCGTCGCAACGGTTCCCGGTTTCCAGCCGTGGCCCTCCTGGTCCCGGTGAGGCACGAGACACACAAGCGTGTCACCGACCTGATAAGACGCGGCAAACCCTCGCTCCGTGGGCCCAATGTTCTTGGACTCGCGTATTTGCCAAGTGTGGTTCTCAGTGCCGACGAGCCCACGCCGTTGGAGTTCGATTCGAATCGCCGCATTCAGTTGGCGGGCGTCCTCTCGATAGGGCGACACGGCCAGCACGTCTTGGCCCGCCTGGACGCGGTCGGCATAGGCGATCGCGATGGCCTGGTGGACATCGGCCTTCGCCTGGTCGCGCGCGGCCCTGTCCTGGGCGTGTCGCGCATACTCATGGAGACGGCCATCCTGGGAGAGTCGTGTGATGGCCGCGTCAAGGTGCTTGGCGGCCATCGCTTCCACCGCCTCTTTGTAGCTGGGCTCGACCTGGCGTTTGATCTGGGTCAGAGAATAGGTCTGCGCCACTCCGCGTTCCTGAAGTTCCGAAAATAAACGCCCGGATCCAATCGCGGCGAGCTGCTTGGTGTCCCCGACCAGGATGAGCTTGGCCTGACGCGCTTCGGCTCGCTCGATGAGCTCCTTCATCTGCCTTGACCCGAGCATGCTGTTTTCATCGACGATCCAAAGCTCCTTCCCGGGCGAGCGATCGGGCGATGACTGATCGCCAACCTGGGCGAGAAACTTGTGGGCTGTGTCAGCATCGATGCCGGCGTGCTCTCGGAGCTCCCTGGCCGCCTGGCCGGTGTAGGCGAGTCCGCGGACCGTCCATCCGGCCGCCTCAGCCGCCTCGCGCACGTGGCGGAGCATGGTCGTCTTCCCCGTGCCCGCGTCCCCTTGGACAAGCACGAGCCGATCTTGGCTCGTGAGAATCCCCAAGGCCGCATCTCGTTGATCGTGAGACAGGTGGCGGCTGTTTAGCAGGGCCTCGGCCTGCTGAGGGCTCATCACGGCTACCTGTTGGCCGCGCCCGGCCCGTGCGTACGCAATGACGTCGCGCTCGGCCTTGTAAATGTCATGTGTGGTGTAGAGTGGCTCTCCGTCCTCGCGGATGCGAAGAAACGGTATTTCCGCCCGGTCTCGTCGTCCTCGACTTATTAATCGGAGCATGAAATACTTGACATTTGACGGGCGATGGTTATCACGTGGCCATGCGTGCTCGAACCCGGGATGCGCGGCACCTGTCGCCCGAAGCTCAAGAAGTCTTGCGCGAGAAGGCCGTGGCCGCTGTCAAGCAGCAGGGGCGCTCCAAGGCCGAAGTCTGTCGGCTCTTGGGCATCAGTCGGCAAGCCCTGTACACCTGGTTGAAGCGCCATGCGCGGGGGGGCCGGCACCCGCTGAAAGCGCGACCCCGGGGCCGACCGCGCGGCGGCCAGCTCAAGGGCTGGCAAGCGGCCCAGGTCGTCCGCACCTTGACCCACTGCTGTCCGGAGCAGATGCACTTGCCGTTCTACTTGTGGACCCGCGAAGCGGTCGGCGAGCTGATCGCGCGCCGGTACGGGCTTCGGCTGTCGGTCTGGACCGTCGGTCGCTACCTGCGGGCCTGGGGCTTCACCCCGCAGAAGCCGCTGCGACGGGCCTACGAGCGGGACCCGAAGGCGGTGCGACGCTGGCTGGAGGTCGAGTACCCCCGAATTCGGGCAGCGGCCAAGCGCGCGGGGGCCCAGATCTACTGGGGTGATGAGATGGGGCTGCGCTCGGATCATCAGGCGGGGACCAGTTGGGGCAAGCGCGGCCAGACCCCGGTGATCCGTGGCCCCGGTCGGCGCTTTCGCTGCAACATGATCTCGGCCATCACCAATCGCGGCCGGTTGTACTTTATGGTGTTCCGGCATCGCTTCACCGCACGAGTCTTCCTCCGATTCTGCCACCGCTTGCTCCGGCACGTGAGGCATCCGGTCTTTCTGATTGTGGATGGGCATCCCGTGCATACCGCGGCTGTCACCCAGCGGTGGCTCCACCGTCACCGCGATCGGCTGCGTCTGTTCTTCCTGCCACCCTACAGCCCGGAACTGAATCCCGACGAATATCTGAACCAAGACGTCAAGACCAACGCGCTGGGCCGTCGGCCGCCCCAGGACGCAGATGAGCTGGCGGTCAACGTCCGTCGCTATCTTCGCAGCACCCAGCGCATGCCGGCCGTGGTGCAATCCTTCTTCCATCACCCTGCGGTCCGCTATGCGGCTGAGTGAAAGGCGTCAAGTATTTTGCGCTCCCGGTAATAGTTCATCCATGGCTCGGTCGAGGTCTGCGGTCGTGGCTTTCCCGCCGGCAAGCTGGCTGGCGGTCTGCATCCACTGTTGGCGAGTGAACACGCTCTCGGATTCGGTGAGCCGCTGAGCCGCGAGCCGCGCGATGTCACGGGCGTCCAGCCAGGTCACGTCAGGGCTAGGTGCGTGCACACGGTCGGGCGAATGGGAGCCGTCTTCGCCCCGTCCCGACTCAGCAGCCCCGCTCCGGCGCCTGGCCTCTACGATGAGCGTCTGCACCTCTTGCCCATGGACGAGTGCTGCGCGCTCCTGCCAGGCCTGACGAAGCGTATCCTGATCGATCCCCGTCTGCTTCGCCTGGCGCGAGCCAAGCGCGGCCCACTCTCTCAGTTTGGACGCGTCGACGCCAGGATAGTGGCTGCGAAGGTCCTCGACCACGAGCTGAATCTGCTCACGACGGCGGGAGAAGGCCTCGATCATGACCTGGCTGACGCCGTGGATCTCCCACAACCCCTTCTCCCCCCAATCCATGCGGTAGCCGAGCTGCTGCACGCGGGCGGCCAGCTCATTCCGATAAATGGCCCCCAGCTCCATTTTGGCGGACAACAATTTCTCTCCCGTGATCGCCCGCCATTGCCCGTCCTCTCTCTGGGTGACGTTCAAGACGATACAATGTGAATGTAGTTGTGGGTCGAGCTCTCGTGACGTACTGTGCTGAAACGTGGCGATCGTCCAATTGCCGGTCTGCACTCGCCGCTGGGTGCCATCGATGTACTGCCGGCTCTCGGCGTACCGGCTCTCAGCGTAGCTCAAGGTTGCCTTGACCGCCTCGTCGTGGGCGCGAATCAGGCGCTCGTCGCCACCGACGAGTGACACGATACTCACCGACTTTGGGGCTGAAAATGTGAGGTCGTATCCGGCTCGATGCGCCCCGTCATTGGCCGGGCTCCCAGCGACAAGCTCGTCGGAGCCGTCGGGCGTACGACCGTTGAGTAACTGAGCGAACGTCTCCGCACTCACGGGACCCCGCAAGCCAAGCCGCGCCGCCCCCTGCCCTTGCCATTGCGAGGGGGCGGTCTCGCGCTCGGAATAGTACCCGTCCGTCTGGGAGTAATATGCACTCGCCCGGTCGGCGGCGATGGAGGTAATGGACAGCATAATCGGTCTATGGCTGTCGGTCGTCGTGATAGAGCTGCGAAAAAATAATTTCTCCTGGCTTCGGCAAGCGGCCGTGACGGCGGCGAAATTCGCGAATCCGCACCAACATCCACTCATGGGTCTGCTGCCCCGCTCGCATGCGATGCGCGTAGGCGTCGCGGTCCGCCTGGGGGCCGGAGGCGAGGCGATCGGCAGATGCGACCGCATCGCGACCATTGAGTCATCAGAGACCTCCGTGGAGTGAGTCAGTATGGTGAATCCGCCATCTGGGGCGGGCCGCCACGCGGCAGCCCGTGCATCTGGTCACTTCACCGGGCACAGCTGCGCCCTCGGCTGTGCGGATGTGGTCAGCCATTGGAGCACTTCTGTCTCGCGGTACCGCACCATCCGGGATCCAATTTTTACGTACGGCGGGCCGCCGCCGCGCAGGCGCCACGCCTGGAGCGTCCGGCGCGAGATGCGCAGCATCTCCGCGACCTGTTGTTCATCGAGGTACATTTCTGTAATCATGGTTCCCCCCACCAGAAAATAGATGGATGCCTCTCTCGCGCTCAGCGCGGGGAGGTACGATCGGTGTCGAGATCCTATCTAGGCGAGAGTGGGAGGTGCGCGGAGGAAACGACAAATAGGGAGTAGGAGCCGCAGTGCGGGCCGCGTGGTGAGCGGAGGGAGCCGGCGGACGGTCGTCGGCACAGGCAGCGTCGCAGCCAGGAGATCCTCCAGGCAGGTCAGGAGCGCCACCCAGCCGTGCGTTATCCAATCATGGACCCGCGCCATGGCGCGCAGGACCCCGCGATACGCTGGCGACCAGAGGAGGGCGGCAGGCATAGCGACCGTCGCCCCGAGGTACCACGTCGCGCCGAGCGCCGCGCTGGCGCCGAGCAAGATCGCCGTCATCACAAGCCAGCGCCGTGCGCGCTTAGCTATAGGTATATGATCGCGGCTCATCGCCGTCATTTTCCAGCACATATCATGCCACGTATGTTATCGTAATGGATCGTATTTGATGGTTTTCCAGCGTAGGGTGTGCGTTGGCATCTTTGCCACACTGTGTGTCATTTTGCCTCATGCGGATTCGGGAGCTGCCGGTACACCTTGCCGACGACCAGGCTGGCCGGATTGCTCTCGACGTACTCCGTCATCGTCTCACCCGTGTCATTTTGCCATCCTTCCGCCCGATCCCGTCCGCTTCATCCCCGTGAGATTCTGCGGTCGCTGGCGCTTGGTACGGCTGGTTCGGGACCGCCCGACCCGCGCCGGCGCTGGCGCCCCACGCAGTAAGCCCTCCGTGCTGAGATCCTCGTCCAGATCCGGCCAGTGAATGCCGTACCCACCTGCGCACACCTTCCAATTGGCCAGCTGCTTCGCCGTGCCACCCAGCAGCCTCGGGTACCAGACCAAGGGAACGGCAATCGTCCGACCGTCCATTAAATCGACGGTCAACGTGTCTGCCGAGACGCGCACATCCCGCACTCGCTCGTCAGCGCTCAGGGCCAAAATGCCCATGCCATGCCTCCAGGCGTTGTTCTCGATGCGCTTCAATCAGGGCTCTGACTCGCCGCAACTCTCGCGGCAAAAACCCGGCATTCCGCGCGAGTGCTACCGGCCGAAGCCAAAATTTCGCCGAACGATCATCGCGATCCACGTGGACGTGCGGAGGTTCGTTCGGTTCGTGGCTAAAAAAGTACACGCGGTACGGACCGCTCCGTAAGATCGTTGGCACCGCGAGAGTCTGCCACAAGCGTTGTGCGTCGCCTACTGGAGGTATAGTCAAAAAGTGTGGAAATAGGAAAAAGGCGGTGGCATCCTTCCGGGTGGCAAAACCCACCGGGCCGAGGCCCGGCCAAGAAAGGAGGCACCGCCATGCAGGAGCAGAACACAGGAAATGGGTCGCCGTCAAGCCAGGAGTGGTGGGAGCATCTGGAAGACTTTGTCCGGGGGCATATCCAGCGGTTCATCCAATCGCTGGTGGAGGATGAAGTGACGGAGCGGTTGGGGCGGAAGAAGTCGGCGCGCCGAGCGGCAGTGGACGCCCCGGAGGGGTACCGCAATGGGTACGGCAAGCCCCGGAAGCTGACCCTGACGTGCGGCACGATCACCGTGCGGCGGCCGCGGGTGCGGGGCTTGGCCGAGCGCTTCGTCAGCCGCATCCTGCCGCTGTTCAAGCGCCGGACGAAGCAGGTCGGCGAGCTCCTGCCCCAGCTGTACCTGCACGGGCTCGCGCTCGGGGATTTCGAGCTGGCGCTGCGGGGGCTGTTGGGCGAGGGCGCGCCCTTGTCGCCCGCCTCGCTCCAGCGGCTCAAGGCGCACTGGCAGGTGGAATACGACGCCTGGAAACAGCGGCGGTTGGAGGACCTGGAGGTCGTGTACGCCTGGGCGGACGGGCTGTCCGGGAAAGCCGGTCTGGAAGACAGCCAGGCGGCGCTGCTGGTCCTGATCGGCGCGCTGACTGATGGCCGCAAGGTCGTCCTCGCAGTGGAGAGCGGCCAACGCGAGTCCAAGGAGTCCTGGGGGGCCGTGCTGCGCGATCTCCGGGCACGAGGGCTGAAGCCCTGGCGTGGCCCGGTGGCCGATGGGCACCTCGGGATCTGGGCCGCCTTAGCCGAGCAACAGCCCACGGCGGCCGAGCAGCGGTGCTGGAACCATAAGATTCTCAACGCGCTGGACGCCATGCCCAAGAAGCACCAAGCTGAGGCGAAGGCCTTGCTGACGGCGATGCCGTATGCCGAGACGCAGGCCGAGTGCGAGCGCCTCCGGGATCAGTTCAGCCGCCGGTATCGGGCGCTGGCCCCGAAGGCGGTCGAGCGCTTACAGGCGGACTGGGCACGGCTGGTCACGTTCTATCAGTTCCCGAGAGCGCATTGGCAGCATCTGCGGACGACCCACGGGGTCGAGTCCCCGTTCGCCGCCGTGCGGCTGCGGACGACAGCCGGGAAGCGCTACAAGCGGGTCGAGTCCGCCACGGCGCTGATTTGGAAAGTCCTCCAGGTCGCCGAGCAGACGTTCCGGCGCCTGAACGCGCCGGAGTTGCTCCCGGCCGTCTATGCCGGGGTCCAGTTTGTCGACGGCGTGAAGCAGTCAACCATGGTCACCCGACAGGAGGCCGCCGCCTGATTCCATTTACACACCTATTGACAAGACCTCCGCCTACTGCGCATTCGTCGCAACGGCTTCGACCGGCACCTCTGCGCTGTCCAGCACCTCACCAGGAGCTTCGCCCGGCCGCGCCGCACCGATCACGGCCAGCATCTTTGCCGCATTCAACTCAAGCGCCTCGCGCACTGAGTCCAATTGCAGCCGCGCGTAGATCGCCGTCGTACTCGGCTGGGAATGATTGAGCGCTTTGCCAATGAGCGGGAGGCTGGCCCCGCTCGCTGCCAGCCAGCTTCCTAGCGTTCGGCGCAGATCGTGGATGCGTACGTCCTCCAGCTTGGCCTTCCTGCGAATTTCTTGCCAGGGCTTCGACACCTTCACCAGATGCCCGCGCCCATAACGCCCCGGAAAGACATATGGGTTGCCAGACAGCCGGGGGAGCTTTTTCAACTCCTCCAGTACAGGACGAGGGAGCGGCACATAGTGTGGCCGATTGGCCTTCGTTTGTGGAATCCGCCAGACGCTTTGTTCGAAGTCCAGCTCCTCCCATTTCATGGCGAGCACCTCGCCGCGACGCGCACCCGTCAGCAGGCACAGGAAGAATGCGGCGCGCACAAACACATTCGGTTCCTCCTGTATCGCCCGCCAAAGCCTAGGCAGCTCGGCCGGCGTGACGAATCGGTCCCGTTTCTCTTCCGGAAACGGCGGAATGCCTTTACACGGGTTAGGCCCTGGATAGAGCCCCCACACCTCGGCCAGATTGAACATCTTGCGGACCAGCGCCAGTAGGCGATTCGCTTGATAGGGACGCGTTTTGCCGATGCTGGCATGCATCGCCGCCACCTCGGCTCGCGTGATCGCGGCTAACGGCTTCGTCCGCCAGCCTGCCAACTTATTGTCGAGCAGCGATTTGTCGTTGCGCGCGCTCCGCTTCCGCGGGAGCCACTCCGTCCGGTAGCGGTCCTCTAAGTCCTGCCAGGTCGGAGCAGCGCGCGCTGCTCGCCGCGCCGCTGCGGGATCGCCCCCGGTCACAATCTCCGCCGCTTTCTTGATCGCTTCCGCCCGCGCCTGCTCAACCGTCAGCACGCCATAGCGGCCTAGTGTGATGCGCCGGACCCGTCCTCGTACCCGCTTTTCCAGCACGAACGTTTTCGCCGAGGGCGTGAGTCGCACCGCAAAGCCCTTGAGCTCCGTGTCCCGGAGAAAGATTTGCCCAGTCGCCGGACACAGGGTCTGCTCAATCACCCGTTTTGTGAGTTTCCTCGCCATGTTTCCCCTTCAGTCTACATGCTGTCTACACGGGTTCCCGACTCTCTCGCTTCGTCAGCACCGGAATCAGCGGATCTGGAATGTAGACATTTTGTAGACGGGAGAGATAGCAATCCCTAGTGGTCTGTGTCAATCGCACAATAGGATCTATTCTATAAGCCATTGAAATATCGCAATTATGCGTACTCGCTGCCTTTCTGTCGTTGTGGTCGAAAATGACTCTTAATCAGCGGGCCGCAGGTTCGATCCCTGCACGGCCCACCACACTTCGCGAGCGTGGCCGCCGCGCTGGGGTACCCATTGTCTTTCTTCCTGCAATGGGTCGAGGGCGCAACCGGGCCGCCCTTAAAGCGAACCCAGGTCTATGACGAAGCGGTATCGGACGTCTCCCCGAAGCATCCGCTCGTAAGCCTCATTGACCTGCTGGATGGGGATCACCTCCACGTCCGCGGGAATCTGGTGCTGGGCGCAGAATTCGAGCATCTCTTGGGTCTCGCGGATGCCGCCGATGAGCGAGCCCACGAGCCGCCGGCGGCGGAGCAGCAGGGAAAAGGCGCCCAGCGGGATCCGCTCGGCCGGCGCCCCGACCAGGATCATCGTCCCGTCTGTCTTGAGCACATTGAGATACGCGTTGATGTCGTGGGGAGCTGACACCGTGTCAATGATGAAGTCAAACCGCCGGCCGAGCCGGCTGAGGCCGCCAGGATCCGCGGACAGGATGAAGTCGGCTGCGCCAAGACGCTTGGCGTCGAGTCGCTTCGTCTCGGAGTGACTCAACACCGTCACCTCCGCGCCCAAGGCCGCGCCGATCTTGACGGCCATGTGTCCTAGCCCGCCGAGCCCGACGACCGCCAGTTGGTGTCCGTTCCCCACGCCCCAGTGCCGGAGCGGAGAATACGTGGTGATCCCCGCGCAGAGCAGCGGCGCCGCCCGCTCAGGCGGGAGCTCGCGGGGGACCCGCAGGACATAGCGCTCATCCACCACGATCTGGCTCGAGTAGCCGCCGTAGGTCGGCGTGTGCCCGTCTTTCTCGGTGCCGTTATAGGTCAACACTAGGTGGCCTTCGCAATATTGCTCGATGCCGTTCTGGCACTGCGGACATTCCCGACAGGAATCCACGAAGCAGCCAACTCCGGCGGTATCGCCCACTGTGAAGGCCGTCACCGCCGACCCGACCTCACTGACCGTCCCGACGATCTCGTGGCCGGGCACCATGGGGAACAGCGACCCGCCCCATTCATCCCTCGCCTGATGAATGTCGGAATGACAGATCCCGCAATAGCGGATCTGAATCAGGACATCATATGGCCCCACGTCGCGCCTGAAAAACGTGAAGGGCGCCAAGGGCGCGCCGGCCGTCATGGCCGCATAACCGCGTGTCTCTCGCATAGGTGCCTCCCGTTCGTTGCCTGCGCCGTCTATTCTGAGCGCAGGTCATCCGCTCAGGCAAGACCTGCCTTCCCCCCGATTTTCCGCCAGCCCGGCGGGCAAACGCCCCGCTCCGCGTGCCAGTGCTTACTAACCGACAGGAACCGCCACCTGCCGACGAGGCGACCGGACCGCCAGTCAAGTCCGTGTCGGAGTTGTCCGACACGGAGGCATCCATCAACCTTAGCCAGGTCGCGGGAAGGAACCCGCGGCTAGAAGGAGGGTGTCATGCAACGCGCGATCGGAATGGTAGCGGTGTTGGCGGTTCTAGGCCTCGTCGGCGGGGCGGTTCTTTCGCTCGCCGATTCGCCGGAACCCATTTGGTCAACGGACACGGCTCCGCCGAGCCCGCCTGTGTCGAAGGCGGCCCCGTGCCCGAAGGCAAAGCCGTACGACAGCCCCATCTGGTCAACGGACACGGTGCCACCGGCGACCTGCGAGCAGATGTCGGCCCCTTCGCCTCCGAAGGAAACGGACAAGGACGACGACATGATCAAAGAGGCACCCAAGAAATCCTTGCTTCCGTGCTCCCAGGTAAAGCCCTACACCGGGGAGATCTGGTCAACGGATACGGTTGAAGTCACGCCCTGCCGGAAGGAAGCCGTGGCTGCCTCTGTTCCCAAGGTGAAGCCCTACGACGGACCCGTCTGGTCAACGGACTCCCGGTAAGCCGGACGGCACAGGTGCCCGGCGCGAACCCTCTTTCCCCCACGACCCCCGCGGAGCGGAGCTCTCCGGGGGTCGTGGCGCGAGAGCACGGCCCCGGCGGGATTCCGTCAAAGGCATGACGGCGAGAGACCTTCCTGCTACAATGTGCGCCACGACCTCTGCGGCCCCCATGAAAGGCGACACGGTCTCACCTCTCCGCAAATTCCCGCCGTGGCTGGTCCCGGTCATCCTTGGGACGACCATCACGGTCTTTCTCCTCGATGCGCTGACCCCGAGCGGGGTGGACGTGGCGACGCTCTTGGTAATCCCGGCGTATCTCGCTGGCTGGCTTCCGCACCGGTGGGCCTCGCCGCTGGCGGCGATCAGCGCGACCGGATTGGTGCTGATCGGCGCGTGGCTCTCTCCCCCAGGCGGCGTGCCCTGGATCATTTGGACGAACCGCCTCCTCACCGTGATCGCGATCTGGCTCGCCGTCGCGGTCAACGTGGTCCAGCGCCGGCTGACCGCCGAGCTCAAGATGCTGCGAGGGCTGCTGCCCATCTGCGCCTCCTGCAAGAAGATCCGCGACGAGCAGGGGAACTGGTACCATCTGGAGCAGTACATCCTCGACCACTCGGAGGCGGAGTTCACGCACAGCCTGAGCCCCGCTTGCCTTGAGGCGTACAAACAGCCGCCTTGAGCCGATCACGCGGCTCCGGCACGCAGGCGAGCCGCTGCTATGCCCATGCGCGAGCCATGGAGCGCCCGGACTCACCCGCTGCCTTGACAGTCCACGCCCAAATTCTGCCCCCGCTACGCGGTCGGAATCCGTAAAAATAATTGCCTAGAGATGTATTTTGGGCTAGGTTAGGAGCCTGTTGCTCAAACTCATGATCGAGCCCTCTGGTCACCAGACATTGATTCGCTTCGCTCCCATGTGGGCTTCTCGCTGCCGAGACCGCGAGGGAGCGTGGCCTTTGAGAGAGTCATCCCCTTGTCTTCTTTCCGCTTCCCCGGCCAAGCCGTCGCGGTTCGCTGCCCCTGCGCCGACCGGTCCAGGCCGCCTTCCCACTCCGCCAGAGCTTCAACAAGTTATGCGTGGCGCAGAGCAGCTTCCACTCGCCGTCACAGGCTTGGCGGCCACGGCGCATGAAGCGATCACAGCCACGGGTGCTCTTGATCTGGCCGAATACCGGCTCCACCGTCTGGCCGCGCTGCGTGTACAGACGACGTCCGCGCTGCGTCAGCAGCGTGCGCTCCATGCGGTCGCGGGCCGTCAGCCCCTTCGGACAGCGGCCTCGTGGCGGTGGCTGCTCCCGCAGCGCCTTGCGCTGTTTCCAATCTTGGTTCGGCGCGATCAGCAACTCAGGTCCGGCGGGATCGGCCTCCGTCAGGTTGGCCTCGCTGCAATAGCCGGCATCTGCCAGGGCGGTCTTGATGGCCTGCGGGTGCTCGATGGCCTGCAGATTCTCCTGCGCCTGCGTCAGCATCGGATGCAGTTGCCGGACATCGTTCGCCTCCTGCGTGACGGCGGCCGCCACGATGATCTGCGCCTCCGTCACGACCGCTTGGGCATTGTAGCCTTGCACGTACCCGGCCTGGGTCTTCATGATGCGACTGTCCGGGTCTGTCACGTTCGCCTTGGCCGTGGCATCCGCTGCCGCTTCGGCCGCCTTCGGCTTGCGGCCCCGCTTCTTCTGCCCGGTGGCGGCTTCCTCGGCCTGGCGGGCCTCAAGCTTGGCCTGCTGCTGCGCGGTCGCCTCGGCCGCCGCCTGCGTCAACCGTGCCTGGCACGCCTTCAACCGGGCCAGTCGGCTCCGCCGATCCCGCAACGCCTCCGGCAGTTCGTCGCCCCGCTGCTCCGGTCCGTACAGCCGATCCTCGGCGGCATCGGTGGCCTGAGCCTCGGTCAGCATCCGCGTCACCTCCGCCGCAATCGTCTCGGCGGTCCGATTCGCTGCCAGCGCCGCGTCGGCCTTGATCTTCGTGCCATCCAGGGCCACCACCCCGACCTTCACCAACCCCGCCGCCGCACACAGCGTCAGCACCTGCGTAAACAGGGCGGCCAACGCGGCCTCATGGGTCTGCCGGAATCGGGCGATCGTGGTGTGATCGGGCCGCTGATTGGCCGCGAGCACCCGAAAGGCCACATCCCGCTCGCACAGCCGTTCGATCCGGCGGCTGGAGCGCTCCCCCAGGCAGTACGCATACAGCAGCAGCGCCACCATCATGGCCGGCTCGTAGGCCGCTTGGCCCCAGCCATCGGCTCGGTACGTCCGCTCGATCTTCGTCAGATCCATCTGGGCCACCGCATCCAGGATGAACCAGGCCAGATCGCCCTCCGGCAGCCAATCCTGCAACGCCGGCGGCATCAGATACAGTTGCTCGCGCTCACACGGCAGAAAGTTGTAGCCCATCGCATCCTCCCTTCGGTCATGACTCGGGAAGACAGTATACATATAATTGCCTAGGTGTCAAGGGGTTTGTGCAACAGGCTCTTAGGAGGGGTGCCTCGTGAGGGGGGCCATTGAGCCGAAGTGATCCGCCTGCCCAGGCGGTGACGGAGTGCCATATAAGGTCCATGTCCTTGCGGCCGTCTATGATTTCCATTACAGTAAGCTGTCAGCCGACGTCTTCCCCCGCCGCACTCAGACATCGCTCCGCGATTCCCGGCTAGGGACGCTATGTCCGCGGTTCATCACTGGCGCATCCGATCCAAGCTCCTGCTCAGCATCACCCCGCTCATCGTCGTGATGACGGGAGTCGCTGCGTACGCCCTCCACCTCCGGAACGCGGCTGACCTCGAGCGGCTGCTCACGAAGCGGGCCGAGGCGATCTCGCTCCAGATCCTCGCGGACCGGCAGTACTACGCGTCGGTCATCGTCCCACGCCTGCTGGAGATCGGCGGGACCGTGGACGTGGACTATCAGCGGGCCCACGGGCGCTTTCCGCTGCCCGCGACGTTCCTGCGCGAGGTCTCGGAATACACGGCCGCGCACAAGGGCGGCTTCCAGGCCAACCTGATCAGCCAGTGGCCCATCAACCCCGACAAGGGGGTCACCGACCAGTTCGAGCGGGAGGCTTTTGCCTACCTGAGCAGCTTTCCGAACGGCAAATTCTACCGGATCGAGAAAATCCAGAGCAAGACCGTCATGCGGTTCATGACCGCCGACCGCGCTGTCGCCCAGTCCTGCGTGGATTGCCACAACGCCCATCCCCGCAGCCCCAAGCACGATTTCAAGCTGAACGACGTGATGGGCGGCCTGGAGATCGCCATCCCCGTGGACGAGTACATCGAGCAGGCGCGCCGGGAGCTGCTCGCGACGGTGAGCGGCGGGGTTGTGTTCCTGGTGCTCTTCATCGGGATCGTGGACTGGGCCACGCGGCGGACCGTGACGCGGCCGTTGAGCAACCTGGTCACCCGGATGGAAACGCGGCTCAAGATCCGGGACGACCACTCCGGCCTCGATCTCTCGGACGCTCCGGGCAACGAGATGGAGCGCTTCGAAGAGGCCTTCAAGCGGGTGGAGGAAATCCTGGCTGCGCAGCAGGCCCAGCTCAAGAAGCAGCAGGGCGAGCTGCAGGTAGCCAATCTGCGCCTCGAGCAGCAGCTCTGGGACAACGCCAAGGCGCTCCAGGACAGCGAGCGGCGATTCCGGTACATCCTCGACCTCATCCCCGAGCCGCTGATCTACGTGAACCCCAGGGGGGTCATTCAGGCGGTCAACCGCCGGGCGGAAGACATCTCCGGCCGGATGACGATGGACCTGGTGAGTCTGCCCCTGGCCACCATCCTCTCGCCCGAGTCCGCCGCTTATGTCACGGAGCTGTTCGAGGCGATCGCGCGCGGTGAGGGGCCGCCCTACGAGGTGACGCTCGACGTGCTCCGGCCGACGGGCGGGGTGGCCCGCCTGGCGATCAGCTTCGCGGCGCTCAAGGACGACGAGGCGACGCTCGGCTATCTCCTCGTGGCCCGGGAGACGGCCTCGCGGGCTCGCTAGTGACCTGTCCTGGTCGGATAACATGCGCCCGGGTCCTCGCCGTCGCGGCGGCGTTCGTCGGAGCGGCCGCCTGCTTCTCCCCTTCGGCCTCCGCCTGGGGCCCCGAAGGCCATCGCCTCGTCGCGGCCCTCGCCGAGACCCGGCTCACGCCGGACGCCCGCCGGGCGGTCGGCGCCCTCGTGGGCGAGGGCGGCCTGGTCAGCATCGCCGCCTGGGCCGACGACATCCGGAAAGAGCGCCGCGAGACCGCCCCCTGGCACTACGTCAACATCCCCGGAGACCGGCACGACTACGACCCCGCCCGCGACTGCGCCGCCCCGCGGCAGGGCGATTGCGTCGTGGCCGCCATCGAGCACTTCCGGGCGGTTCTTGCCGATCCAACGCGGGGACGCGACGAACGGGCCGAGGCGTTGAAGTTCCTCACCCACCTCGTCGCCGACGTGCACCAGCCCCTCCACTGCCTCAAGGACGAGGAGGGGGGCAACCGGATTCTCGTGCGGTTCTTCGGGGAAGAGCAGCACCCGATCTCGCTCCAGCCGTGGAACCTCCACGCGGTCTGGGACTCCGGACTCCTGGAGCGCGCCGGGCTGGGCGAACGGGACCTTTTCGAGAGGCTGCGCACCTCGCTCGAAAGCCGGCCCCAATCCGAGCTGGACAGCGCAGCACCCGCCGCCTGGGCCCTGGAATCCCACGGGGTCGCGCTGCTGATCATCCTGGACCTGCCGCCGAACCGGAACCTGGACGACCGGTACCTGCGCCAGAGCCTCCCGATCGTGGAGGCGCGTCTGGCCCTGGCCAGTGCCCGGCTGGCCTCGCTCCTGAACGAGGCGCTGGCCACTCCCCGCCCGTGACGACCTGCTGAGGGCCAGACGGCGGTGGGCTGATCGGGATCTAAGGAATCCCCAACTGTCGGCACAGGCGGGAGAGATAGTTGGGATGCAGCTTGAGCGCGAGCGCGGCCTTGCTCTTGCTGCCGGCCTTGACGATCGCGTGCTGGATCAAGGTGCGCTTGTGCGCCTCGATGGACTCGCGGAAGGGAAGGTCGAGCAGAGACTCGGCCGGCGGCGCCTCGACTGCCGCGACGCCAAGGGCGATGTCCACGGGCTCGATCACGTCGTCGGAGGACAGCACGACGGCCCGCTCGATCACGTTCGCCAGCTCCCGGACGTTGCCCGGCCAGTCGTGGCCCTCCAGCATCGCCGCCGCCGCGGGCGTCAACGACATGGGCGCGCGCCCCATGTCCCGGCAGAAGCGCTCGATGAAGCATCGGGCGAGCGGCAGGACATCCTCGCGGCGCTCGCGGAGCGGCGGCAGGGTGATGGTCACGACGTTGAGCCGGTAGTACAGGTCCTTCCTGAACTTGCCGGCCCGCACGGCGGCGGGCAGATCCTGGTTGGTCGCCGCGATGACGCGGATGTCCACCTTGATCGGCTGCGTGCTGCCTACCCGCTCGAACTCGTGGTCCTGCAATACCCGCAGCAGCTTGGCCTGCAGCTCGGGCTTCATGTCGCCGATCTCATCGAGGAACAACGTCCCGCCGTGCGCGACCTCGAGCAGGCCCTTCTTCTGCTGGTGCGCCCCCGTGAACGCGCCCTTCTCGTGCCCGAACAGCTCGCTCTCGAGCAGGTGGTCGGAGAGCGCCACGCAGTTGACGGCCACGAACGGCTTGGCGGCGCGCGGGCTCCAGGCATGGATGGACCGGGCCAGGATCTCCTTGCCGACGCCGCTCTCGCCGAGGAGGAGCACCGTCGTGTGGGCCTTCGCCACCCGGCGGGCCACCGCGACGGGCTCCCGCATCGCCGGGCTCTCGGCGACCAGGCTCCGGTATCGGTCCTGCAGGACGCCCTGCAGATAGCGGTTCTCCTCCTTGATGTTCGTGACAAGCTGCGCGTTCCGCAACGCGACCGAGGCGTGCGCCGCGAAGGCCGAGAGCAGGTCCAGGTCGGCCGGCTCGAAGCGCTTTTCCTTGGTCGTGTTCAGGACCTCGATCACGCCGAGGATGCGACCCCGGTCCTGGAGCGGGACGGCCAGGATCGAGGTGGTCTGGAACCCGGTGACGCTGTCCACGCGGCCGTCGAAGCGCGGGTCCTTAGCGACGTCGTTCACAAGCACCGGCCGGCGCGCCCGGACCACCCAGCCCGCGATCCCCTGGCCGGGCTTGAGCCGGATCTCCTTCAGCCGCTCGCTCGCCGGGCCCAGCGGGACTTTGAAGACCAGCTCGTCGGTCGCGGGATCCACGACCAACAGGCTCGAGGTGTTCGTGCACATCAGCCGGTTCGCCGTGATCAGGATGAGCTGGAGGAGGTGGTCCAGGTCCACCGCGGAGGTGAGCAGGTGGCTCAGCTCGAGCAGCGAGGCGAGCTGGTCCAGCGACGGATTGGACGGGACCGGATGCTGACCCAGAAGCTGCTCGATCGTCTGACGGATCTCCGGCGCGTCCGCGAATTCAATCCCGATATAGAAGGTTTCGTGCGCCTCATCGCCACGGGTTGGAGCCGGCGAGGCGACCCAGATGCTCCGTCCCCACAGCCAGTGGTTCTGGCTTTCTTCGCCCGCGACCTGGCAGTCAATCCGGAGGGAGGCGCGGCGGAATTCGGCGGACGGGCAAGGCAGCGGGCCGAGGGTGTGCAGGCGCATCCCGCGGCAACAGAGATCATAAGCCCAGGCGCTCCCAGAGCCGAGCGCCTCGGAGGTCTTCCCGCTCGCGAGGTGCGATAGGCGATAGTGCACGAGGAAGGAGCGGCTCAGCCGCGGGGCCTGTCGTCGTTCGGGGCCGCGGTACGGCTCAGGCGCCTCGCTCACAGGGCCCTCATTGCTTAGGGGAAGACACCAGGCCTGCCGCGCGGGCATTCTAGCAAGACCGGTCGAACAACACAACCGACCTCGGGCCTTCCAGCGACGCCGTGCTCGTGTGCCATCCGCCCCGTCCGGGTCACCGGCCGGCGGCCCGCCGGGCCTGCTCGAGCAGGCGCCGAAAGCCGCCGGCGTCGCCATACTCCGCGAACCGCTCGTGGTGCGGCGGCGGGTGGAACCCCTCGGTCGCCTGATGCTTGCTGGGGCAGAAGTAGGCCTCGGTCTCGCCGGCGATCCGGGCCGCGTACTGGAGCAGGCCGTTCGCGTACCCGCAATAGGCGCAGGCGAGCTTTTGCACAGCCGAAAGATAGGGCAGCCGGTGCCGGTCGATCCGGATGTAGTCGCGCCGGCGCACGAACGGGATCCCGAGCAGCCGGAACACTGCCCGGTGATACAACTCCAGGGACAGATCCAGCATCACCAGCGGGACGATCATGGCGTAGAGGAGCGGAGCGGCTAGCACGGTCCTCCAGGAAGGCAGTGCGAGACGATGGAGCGAGGCCTCATCCGGACTGAAGGCCGGCCGGGCGCCGCGCCGCGCCGAGACTGTCGTCAGGAAGGCTTTGAGTTCTGCCATGCTGCGAACCATGGTCCCCTCCCCGGCAGCAACCTGCCGTCATCGGCACAACAAATCCTACCACGACTCACGGGCGCCCTGCACGACGTGACGAGTCTCAGGAATCCCGCCTCCACCGGATCGCCTTCCACAATTCCATCGCCAGCAGCGGCACCAGGCCGACCGCCATGACCAACATCCAGTGCTTCGGATCGAACGGGCTGACCTTGAAGACCTCGCGCGCCGCCGGCAGCGCGACGATCAGGACCTGCAGGGCGGCCGAGCCCCCCACTGCCCAGATCAACGACCGGTTCGAGAAGACGCCGATCGAGAAGACGGACCGCCGGTCGCTCCGGCAGTTGAACGCGTGGAACAACTGCGCCAGGACCATCACGGTGAAAGTCACCGTGCGCGCCCGTTCGAGGCTTTGGTCCATGGCGAACAGGCAGTACGCGAAGACGAGCATCGTGCTCGCGGCGATGAGCGTGCCTTGGCCGAGCAGGAGCAGAAGCCGGCGGCGGGACAGGAACCGTGCCTTCGGGTCGCGCGGCGGGCGATGCATGATGTCGGGATCCTTCGGATCGGCGGCCAAGGCCAGCGCCGGGAATCCGTCGGTCACCAGATTGATCCAGAGAATCTGGACCGGCAACAGAGGCAGGGGTAGCCCCGACAGGGTCGCCAGGAGCATGAGCAACACTTCGCTGAGGTTGCACGACAGCAGATAGTGGACGGATTTGCGGATGTTGTCGTAGATCGCGCGGCCCTCCTCGACGGCGGCGGCAATCGAGGCGAAATTGTCGTCGGTGATCACCATATCCGAGGCTTCCTTGGTCACATCGGTGCCGCTCAGCCCCATCGCGACTCCGATGTCCGCCGCCTTGATCGCTGGCGCGTCATTGACGCCGTCGCCCGTCATCGCCACCACCGCACCCCGCGCCTTCCAGGCCCTGACGATCCGGAGCTTATGCTCGGCCGACACGCGCGCATAGACGACCACCTGTTCCACGCGATCCGTCAGGGCCTGGTCGGACAGGGCGTCCAACTCGGTTCCCGCGAGCGCCGACGCTCGCCCGTTCACCAGGCCCAAGTCTTTCGCGATCGCGACCGCCGTTTCCTTATGGTCGCCTGTTATCATGACGGTGCGGATCCCCGCCTGTCGGCACTGTCGCACGGCGATCACGGCCTCCGGCCGCAGCGGGTCTTTCATGGCGATGAGCCCGAGAAACACCAGCGCCTGTTCGATCTCCGCGGCTCGCAGATCGGCCGGCTTGTCCTCCAGTTGCCGGCGGGCGACTCCCAACACCCGCAACGCCTCGTGGGCAAATCCCCGGTTGGCCTCGAGAATGTCCCGCCTCGCCGACTCATCGAGCGGCTCGACGGCGCCATCAACCGTCACCATCCAGGTGCATCGTTCGATCAGCACATCCGGCGCGCCCTTCACGAATGCGGTGATCCCGCCCGGGGCATGACGGATCACAGTCATCATCTTGCGTTCCGGATCGAAGGGAATCTCCCCGACGACGGGCGACTGCGTTCCGAGTGATTCCTTCCACAGCCCGAGCTTCGCCGCCGCCACCAGCAGCGCGCCCTCGGTCGGATCGCCGAGCACCTGCCAGACCCCGTCCACCTGGCGGAGCGTCGCTCCGTTGCACAAGACCGCCGCGGTCAGGAGCTCGCGTAGCCCGTTCCCCGCAGGGGACAAGCTCGGGGCGAGGGGGCGAATCTCGCCCTCCGGCGCATACCCTTCGCCGGTCACCTCGAACGCGCGGCCGTCGACGAAGAGACGCGTCACCGTCATCTCGTTCTTGGTTAAGGTGCCGGTCTTGTCGGTGCAGATGACGGTCGTGGAGCCCAACGTTTCGACCGCGGGGAGTCGGCGGATGAGCGCGTGGCGCGCGACCATCCTGGTCACGCCCAGCGCCAGCGTGATCGTGACGATCGCGGGAAGTCCCTCGGGAATGGCCGCGACGGCCAGACTCACCGACGTCAGGAACATGCCGACCAGCGGCTCTCCCCGCCACAGCCCCAGCGCGAAGACCACCGCCACGACACCCAGCGACACATAGAGCAGGAGATGTCCGAGCTGTTCGAGCCGGCGCTGCAGCGGCGTGGCCTCCGGCTCGGCCGTCTGGAGCATGGTCGCAATCCGACCCAGCTCGGTGTTCAACCCGGTCGCGACGACCAGCGCGCGCCCTTTCCCGGCCGCGACGACCGTGCTCATGAACACCATGTTCCGTCGTTCGGCGACCGGGAGATCGTCGCCGGCCAGGACAGCCGGCGCCTTGTCCACTGGCGTGGATTCCCCGGTGAGCGCCGCTTCCTGCGTCCGGAGGGCGGCCGCATAGCTGAGCCGCGCGTCGGCGGGCACATAATCGCCCGCTTCGATCAGGATGACGTCGCCCGGCACCAATTCCTGGGCGGGAATCGCTCGGGCGGTCCCGTCCCGCACAACCCGCGCCGTCGCGACCGAGAGCCTTTTCAACGCGGCCAGCGAGCGTTCGGCCTTGAACTCCTGCACGAATCCCAGGATCGCATTCAAAAGGACGATCGCGAGGATGGCCCCCGCATCGATCCATTCTTGGAGCAGCCCGGAGACGACCGCTGCGCCGATCAAGACCCAGACGATGAGGCTGGAAAACTGAGCAAGGAACAGAGACCACGGTGACGCCGGCGGGGCCTCCGGCAATTCGTTCGGTCCGTGCACGGCGAGTCGGCGCGCGGCCTCCTGCTCGCTCAGTCCTCGATCCAGGTCGGAGGCCAGCTCGCGAACCACCGCGTCGGGCGGCATCGTGTGCCAGGAGACGGGTTTCAGAGAGGGCGCATGGATCATTGATCGGTATCCGCTTAGAACATCGCGAGTCGCGAGCAGCCAATAGCACTGAGCTCTTCGCTGCTCGCTGTTGACTGTATTGTTAGAAGGCCCATGAGCCTGCTACAGAAACAACAGCCACAGTCCCAGGAAATAGCCAACGATGATCACCATGCTGTCCGGCTCGATCAGAAGGTAGCGCTGTTCCACCCGATACATGATCCCCATCAGGCCGACGTTCATCAGCACGATGCTCCACAAGGCCGTCAGCGCGTGCGCGGGAGCGACCGCGCTCAGCAGCGGTCCATCGACAAACGCCACATCGGCGAAAAAGAAGGCCGCCATGTTGAAGGCGTTGCTGCCGAAGAGATTGCCGACGGCCAGATCGAACGCGCCCAGGCGCACGGCCGCCAGTGATGTGACCAGCTCGGGCATGGAGGTCGTGATCGCCACCAGCGACGTGCCGATGAACGTCGCGCTGACGCCGGTCTCCTCGGCGATGGTCTTGGCCGAGCCGGCCAGGAACGGCGCCCCGACCAACAACGCCAGCGCCGCGACGGCGAACCCCGCCGACGCCCGCCGGAGCGCCGCGCGCTTGGCGACCGGGACGTCCGCAGCGAACGCGGCCGCTTCCGCGACCGCTTCCCGGTCCCGCTGACGGCGTTTCACGTCTTCCTGCCGGAAGACGACCCGCATTCCCAACACATACAGGATCAGCAGCACCACACTGCCCACGCCGACGCCCGCATGCTCCACGTCGGCCCGCCGCAGCACGAACACAGCGGCCAACCCGGTCAAGACCATTGCGAGGGAAGCCACGAGCGTGTGCTCGAAGGCGGCCTGCTGCCAGACCCGTTTTTTCCGGTGAAGCAAATCGATCAGCCCCAGCGTCAGCATGTTGCTCATGCCGGCGCCAAAAAGATCGCCGGCGGCCAGGTCCGGCGCGTGCATAAAGCTCGCGCTCATGGTCGTGAAGATCTCCGGCAAGGACGTGGCGGCAGCCATCAGCAGCACGCCGATCCACAGCCGGCCCAACCCCGTCAGTTCAGCGATCCGGTCCCCGTACTGCGAGAGCTTGGTGCCGGTCAGGACGACCACCGTCGCACTCAGCAAAAACAAGCCCCAGACCAAGGTTTCACGTCTCCCCCCTGATGACCGGCTGCTCGAGCGAGCCGGCCACCAAGCATTCAGGCCATTTGAAGCGCGACCCGGGTGTGCCGGAGCGCGGCCAGGATGTACAGCGTCCCGGCCTGCGGGAGGACATCCCGGTTAATTGACCACCCCGTGCGGGCGCATCGCCCGGTGATCCCGCGCCAGCGCCTCGGCTTCGTCGGCGGCCTTTGCGTAGCTCTGGGCAATCGCCCGGCAATGGGCCGCGTGCTGTTCCACCTCGAGCGTGCCGTGCGGCGGCCGATGGCGCTCGTACGACTCCGCCCAGGCCTCCCAGACGCGGGCCTTCTCGCGCAGCGCCTTCGCCTCGTACTCGTAGTATTTCGCGAGGCCGACGTGGTCGTCACGCGCAATCATGTCGGGCGGCCACATCCCGATGCAGCCCTGCAGGAGCAGCCCGAGCCCCACCCCCCAGCATCTCAACGCGAGTCGCCATGTTCGCATGGTTCCGGTCCTCGTGTGCGAAATGTAGAAGACTGCGGGCAGCGCTGTGCCGACCGCGCGGGAGCAAGGCGGAACGCCTACCGCACGATGAGCACCGAGCAGGGGCTGTGGTGAACTAGCTTCATCGAGACGCTGCCGAGGAAGAACCGCGCGACCGCACCATGCCCCTTGGCGCCCGCGACGATCAGGTCGGCCTTCCGCCGCTCCGCGAGCCGGATGATCTCCTCCGCCGCGTGGCCGACCTTCAACACCTCCACGACCCGATACCCGGCCTTCGCGAGCGGCTCCGCGCACCGGTGGACGAGGGCCCGGCCCGCCTCCTTCAGCTCCGGGTAGCGGAGGAACGGCATCACGTGGATCACCGCGACCTCCACGTCCACCGGCACGTCGCTCGGCAGCACCAGCCGCGGCTTGAGCCGACGCAGCAGGAACTGGACCGCCTTCCGGGAGGACTTCGAGCCGTCCGTCGCGAGGACGATCGTCCGGAGCGGTCGGGGTGCGTCCTTCACGACGAGCACCGAGCCGCCCGCGTGCGTCGCGACCTGGCTCGACACGCTGCCGAGCAGGAAGCGGTCCATCGCGCCGAGCCCGCGGTGGCCCAGGACCGCGAGGCTCCCGCGGCCCGCATGCCGCAGGAGCGCGGCGGCGACCGCTCCGCGCTCGAGCAGCACCTTCCCCGCGAGCCCGAGGGCAGCCATGTGCGCCTTGGCGTCCGCCGCCACCCGCGTGCCGTGGGCTTGGGTGCGCCGGATCTCCTCTTGAATGTATTTTTCCGTGCCGATCACAACCGGCTGGATCATGACGGGGGCCCGGAGCGAGGCCAGATCCATCACGTGCACCGCTGCCACCTTCGCCGGATCGGTGAAGGGCATGCGCGCCGCCCACTCCATCGCCCACCACCCGAACTTCGACCCGTCCACCCCAACTAGCACCCTCATCGCCTCGCTCCTTTCGTGGCCCGATCCCTCCGCTCCGTCGCTCACCAAACGTGTGCGCGTTCGCGACGGGTGACGCGTGGCCGGTGACGTTGGGAAGGCATGGCTCTCATCTATGAAGCAAGTTTGCTACCTGTTCCGCGTCACCGTCCCGCGTCACGGTTCTGAGCCTGACCCGCGGCGCGAGCCGCTGCACATCCGCCAACCGGCAGAGCTGGTTGCCGGGCGCGAGCGTCGCCGCGGTGCCGGCCGCGGTCGCGGCCCGCACGCAGTCCTCGAGCGGCTTGCCGCCCGCAAACGCGACGAGGAACCCGGCCACCGTGGAGTCGCCGGCCCCGACCCGGCTGCGGACCCGCACCGCCGGCGGGATCGCCCGAATCGTCGTCTGCAGGCGGCGCGGCCCGCCGGCCACCACCACCAGGCCGCGCCGCCCCAACGACACGATGACGACGGCGACGCCCGAGCGGTTCAACCCGTTCGCCGCAGTGAGGATCTCCGCCTCAGTCTCCAGCCGCCGGCCCGTCGCTCGCCGGAGCTCGTGCAGGTTCGGCTTGATCGCAAACGGCTTCGCCCGCAGGCCAGCCTTCAGGCAGGGACCGTCCGCATCCAGGACGGCCCGGGCGCCGCGGCCCTGCACGAGCGACACGAGCTCCCGATAGGCGTCGGCGGGGATGCCGCGCGGCAGGCTTCCGCCGAGGACGACGAAGGCGTCGCGCAAATCGAGCAGGCGCAAGTGCCCCAGGAACCCCCGCCATTCCTCCGCCGTGACCGTCGGACCCCTGGTGTGCAACAGGGTCTGGGTCCCATGCCGGCTCGCACTGATGATGACGTTCCGCCTGGTCTCGCCCGCAATCGGGGTGAAATAGGGGGTGATGCCCTCGTGCTTGAGCAGGTCCACCAGGATCTGCCCGTTGTGGCCGCCGATAAAGCCCAGCGCCAGGCTGTCCCCGCCCAAGCGCCGGATCGCCCGCGACACGTCGATACCCTTGCCACCGGCGTAGAGACATTCCGATCGTACCCGGTTGGCGTCGTCGAGACGCAGCTCGTCCACCTCCAGGTAGTGGTCGAGCGCCGGGTTCAAGGTGATGGTGTAGATCATAGGGAAGTGAGGGGCGCTGAGTGATGTGCCTTCAGCAGATCCGGGGCAACTGCTCGCCCGAAAGCATGTCCACGACCCGGGTGCCTCCGACACGCGTGGCCAGGACGACGGTGCCCGGATGCTCCGCCACGACTTCTCCGATGACCTCGGCGCGCGCGCCGAGCGGGTGCGCTCGCATCGCCGCCAACACCGCGTCGGCCGAGGCCCGCGGCACCACAGCAATGAGAAGTCCCTCGTTGGCCACGTACAAAGGATCGAGCCCGAGGATCTCGCACGCGCCTCTGACGTGGTCCTCGATCGGGATACGGGTCTCGGCGATCCGCATGCCCACCCCCGCGGCAGCGGCGATCTCGTTCAGCGCGCTGGCGAGCCCGCCTCGAGTCGGATCCCGCAGCACGTGGATTTCCGGGCAGGCGCCCAGCATCCGCCTCACCAGGTCGCCCAGGGGCGCCGTGTCGCTCTCCACGGGCGAGTCGAACTCCAGGCCCTCCCGGACCGACATAATGGCGATCCCGTGCCGGGCGATCGGCCCGCTCAGCAGAATGCGGTCGCCCGGCTGCGCCCGCTGCGGCGCGATCGCGACCCCCGACTCGATCACGCCCACGCCCGAGGTGTTGACGAAGATCCGGTCCGCCTTCCCCCGGTCCACCACCTTCGTGTCGCCGGTCACGAGCAGGACGCCCGCCGCCCGCGCCGCCTCGGTCATCGAGCGGAGCACCCGCTGCAGTTCTTCGATCGGGAACCCTTCCTCGATAATCAGCCCGGCCGACAGGTAGAGCGGCTGGGCCCCGCACATCGCCAGGTCGTTGACCGTCCCGTTGACGGCCAGACGCCCGATGTCTCCGCCGGGAAACACGATCGGGCTGACCACGTAAGAGTCCGTGGTGAAGGCCAGCCGGGTCCCGTTCACGGACAGGATCGCCCCGTCGTGCAGCGGCGCCAGCAGCTCGTTCCAGAACTCAGGCAGGATGAGCCGCTGGATCATCTGCTGGGTCAGCCGGCCCCCGCCCCCGTGCGCGAGCACGACGCGGTCGCCGCCCGAGAGGGGCACCGGACACTGCAGCGAATAGGGATCGCCGTCGGGCATCTCACCCCCCACCCCTCACCCTCCCATACTGATAGTAGGCGGCGCAGGCCCCTTCCGAGGACACCATCGGGGCCCCCAAGGGCCGCTCCGGCGTACAATCCTTGCCGAAGGCCGGACACTCGGGCGGCCGCTTCAGGCCCTGCAGGACCTGGCCGGCGATGCAGCGCGGCGACTCTGGCGCGCTGACCCCGGCTGTCTCGAAGAGCCGCTCCGCATCGAACGCCGCGAATTCCTCCCCCAGGCGGTACCCACTGCGCGGGATCAACCCGATCCCGCGCCAGGGCCGGTCAGCCGGCTCGAAGACCTCGGCAAGGAGCCGCCGCGCCGGGAGGTTCCCCTCCCGGCGGACGGAGCGGGCGTACTGGTTCTCCACGTCCGCGCGTCCCTCCTCGAGCTGGCCGACGGCCATCGCGATCCCCTGGAGGATGTCCACGGGCTCGAACCCAGTCACGACGATGGGCACGCGAAAGCGTTCGGCCAGGGGCACGTAGTCCTCATAGCCCATCACCGTGCAGACATGGCCGGCGGCCAGGAATCCCTCGATCCAGTTCGCCTCGGACGCGAGCAGCGCCTCGATCGCCGGCGGGACCAGCACGTGCGCGCACAGGAGCGAAAAATTCCGCAGCCCGAGCCGACGCGCCTGGAGAACCGCCATGGCGCTGGCCGGGGCCGTGGTCTCGAATCCGACCGCGAAGAACACCACGCGGCGGGCGGGGTGCCGTTGGGCGAGCTGCACGGCGTCCAGCGGCGAATACACGATCCGGACGTCGCCCCCCGCCGCCTTGACGGTCAGGAGATCCGTGGCCGAGCCGGGCACCCGGAGCATGTCCCCGAACGAGGTGAAGATCACCTCGGGCCGCGCCGCGATCGCCACGGCCTTGTCAATCATCTCCAGCGGCGTCACGCAGACCGGGCAGCCGGGGCCGTGCACCAGAGTGATCGCCTCCGGCAACAGCGCGTCGAGCCCGTACTTCACGATCGTATGGGTCTGCCCGCCGCAAATCTCCATGATCGTCCACGGGCGGGTGACTCGCCGCCGGATGATATCCGCCAGCACCGCCGCGGCCCGGCCGTCCCTGAATTCGTCAACATATTTCATGCAAGACGCCCTCAGCCGTCAGCCCTCAGCAAGGCCGTCACCCCGGACAGTTTCGGTCCGGGGTCCACCTGGATGCCGGCGTTCGCCGGAATGACGAAGCTGACGGCTGACGGTTGATAACTCTTCCAGCGTCCGCTCGGCCACGGCCTCGTCGAGCCGACTGATCGCGAAGCCCACGTGGACGATCACGTAGTCCCCGATCGCCGCCTCCGGGACCAGGGCCAGCGAGACCTGCTTCGTGACGCCGCCGAACGACACGGTCGCCGTCCGCAGCGCGTCGGACCCGATGTGCAGCACCTTTCCAGGAACCGCCAGACACATGACCTACCTCCGTGCGCGGGACAAATCAGGGCCGACGCCGCTCGTCCCCCGTCCCCCATCCTCCGTCACTCGTCACCATCCGGTGCGCCGCGACCACTGCCTGTCCCAGCGCTAGGCCGCTGTCGTTCGGGGGCACCCGCTGGTGCCAGTAGGGCTGGCAGCCAGCCGCCTCCAGGCAGGCGACGGCGCGCACGAGCAGGCAGCGGTTCTGAAAGCACCCCCCGGTCAGGACCACCCGCTCCCGGCCCAGCCGTGCGGCCACGCCGGCGATCGCCGCGGCGAGCGTGTTATGAATCCGCGCCGCCATCAGCGGGACAGGCACGCCGCTGCGAACATCGTCCAGCAGGCCCCTAACGGTCGGCTCCCAGTCCACGAGGCAGTCGGGCGTCCAGGGGCTCCCATCCGGCTCGCAACCGATGATCCGGACGGGATACCGTTCGTCGGTCGGGCAGCCCTCCGCCGCAAATTCCAGCTCCATCGCCGCCTGCCCCTCGAAGCCGGCCCGTTGCCGAAGGCCCACGAGCGAGGCGACCGCGTCGAACAGACGTCCCGCACTGGAGGTGACCGGCGCGTTCAGGCCCCGGGCGAGCATCCGCCGGAGGAGCCGACGCTCGGAGCGGTCGAAGGCGCGGACGGGCGCCAAGTCGTCCCGCTCGAACAGGGGGTCGCCGAGCAGCTCGTAGAGGAGCCCCAGCGCCGCGCGACGCGGCTCCCGGACCGCCGCGTCGGCGCCGGGAAGCCGGAAGCGCCGGAGCGAGGCCGCGCGCCGGAACGTCGTCGCGTCCGCCACGAGGAACTCGCCTCCCCAGATCGTCCCGTCCGGGCCGTAGCCCGTGCCGTCCCACGCCACCCCGAGCACCGGCCCCTCCACCTCGTTCTCCGCCATGCAGGCGACCACATGCGCGTGGTGGTGCTGGACCCGGTGGAGGGGCAGCGCCGAGTCTTCCGCGTAGCGCGTCGAGCGATAGCCCGGATGCAGATCGCACGCGACGCGCTCCGGCTTCGTCCTGTGGAGCGCCTGGAGCTGCCCGACGGCGGCGCGGAAGGCGTCCACCGTCTCCGGCCGGTCGAGGTCGCCGATAGGCTGGCTGATGACGACGTTTTCCCCTATGGACACCGCCACCGTGTTCTTCAGGTGCCCTCCCACGGCCAGGATCGGCGGCAGCGGGCGGCTCAGGCGGACCGGCAGCGGCGCGTAGCCGCGCGCCCGGCGCAGAACCAATTCTCGTCCCAGCACCACCCGGACCACCGAATCATCGGCGTGGCGCAGGATCGGGCGATCGTGCACGAGGAACAGGTCGGCCAGGCCGCCTAGCCGTCGCAGCGCTTCCCGCTCGTCCGTGCAGATCGGCTCGTCCGAGAGGTTCCCGCTCGTCGCCACCACAGGCGCCCCCAGGTCGGCGAGCAGCAGGTGGTGCAGGGGCGTGTACGGCAGCATGACGCCCAGGTACGGGTTGCCGGGCGCGACCGCGGCGGCCACGGCCGCGCCCGGAGCGTCCCCCCTCTGCCGGAGCAGGACGATGGGGGCCTCGGGCGAGCACAGGAGCCGGCGCTCCAGCGGGGAGACCTCGCACCAGGCCTCGACCCAGTCGAGCGACGGGGCCATCACGGCGAACGGCTTCTCTTGCCGTCGCTTCCGCGCCCGCAACCGCCTCACCACGCGGTCGCTGCCGGCGTCGGCCATCAGGTGGAACCCGCCGAGGCCCTTGACGGCGACCACCAGGCCGCCCCAGATAGCCTCGGCGCAGCGCCGCAGCGCCTCGTCGCGCGCGGCCAGGACCCTGCCGGCGCTGTCCCACAAAGCCAGGTGCGGGCCGCAGGCCGGACAGGCGTTCGGCTGCGCGTGGAAGCGCCGGTCCCGCGGGTCCTCGTACTCGGCGCGGCAGGCGGGGCACAGGCGGAACCCGCGCATCGTGGTGGCGGCCCGGTCGTAGGGCACCGTCTCGATAATCGTGAACCGGGGGCCGCAGTTCGTGCAGTTCGTGAAAGGATACCGGTAGCGCCGGTCGTGGGGATCGAAAATCTCGCGCCGGCACTCCGCGCACGTGGCGATGTCCGGGAGGACTGCCGTGTCCGCGGGGCCGGCATCCAGGCTGGCGCGGATCTCGAATCCCGCGTATCCGGCCGGATCGAGGAACGACCACTCCAGGCCGTGGATGCAGGCGCGAGGCGGGCGCTCGTCCTGGATTCGGAGCAGCAGCCCCTCGAGGGCGTCCTGCGCCCCCTCCGCCTCGATGCAGACGCCCTGCGGCCCGTTGGCGACCCAGCCCGCCAGCCCCAACTTCGTCGCCAGCCGAAAGACGAACGGCCGGAACCCGACGCCCTGCACCGCGCCGCGCACGACGAGGCGGATCCGCTTCGGCGACTCGCGCGTCATTCGTCTACCACGATCTCCTGCACCACCACCTCGAGCGCGGGCTCGACCGCCAGCGCCGCCGCGCCGCAAGCCGGACAGGGCCGCGCTGCGCCGTCCCACTCCGCGCGCAGCCCGCAGGCCCGACAGACCGCCGCCGTCGGCGCGGGCGTGATCTCCAGCCGCGCATCCGCCAGCGGGGTTCCCTGCGCCGCGAGCGCGAACGCGAGGCGGGCCGCCCCCTCCCCGCCCCCAGCCAGGTGCGAGTGCGCAGCGACCCGGAGGCGGACGATCCGCGCCTGGCTCCCCGACGCGTCGAGCCGCCCTTTCACCAAACGGACGATCTCCCGCATCAAGGCGAGCTCGTGCATGCGAGCCTCTCGACCTCCCGGCGGACCAGCCGGACCAGGCGGTCCAGCGCCCGCGCCACAGCCGGCCCGAGGGAGCACCCGGGCGTGGTCTCGCCGATCTCCACGCCGTACACGATCAGCCGCGGCGGGAGCTTCCCGAGCGCGCCGGCGAGCGCCAGCGCGTCACCGACGCCCCAGCCATGGCTCGACGTCCGGTTCCGCAGGGCCTCCAGAGGGGGCGCCCCGCGGCCCGCCCCCCATGCCCAGCGATACAGCGTGCCAGCCGGGCCGCCGCCCGCAACGGCGTCAATCACGATTACGGCGTCGGCCCCCGCTAGCCGATCCACGAGGACGTGGCCGGCCAAACCGGCTGCGATCACCTCGGCCCGTCCCTTCAGGAGCGGCCTCAACCGCTCCGCGGCCCGCACGCCCACGGCGTCGTCGCCCGCGAGGCCATTGCCGAAACCCAGGACCCGGATCATGTGCGCTCCACCTCCAGGCGCAGGAAATGCGTCGCGCAGGAGATGCAGGGATCGTAGCACCGGATCACCCGCTCGCACCCGAGGGCAGCCTCCCGGTCGGGCAGCGCGAGCACCCGCGGGACGAAGGCGCGCAGGTCCTCCTCGATCCGCCGCTGGTTCTGGGAGGTCGGCGGCACGATCTTCGCCGCGCGCACCGTCCCGTCCGTGCCGACCTCGTAGCGGTGGTATAGGAGGCCGCGCGGCGCCTCCGTGCAGGCGACGCCGACCCCGGCCCGCACCGTCACAGGAACCGACGGGGCCCCGGGCGGTTCGTAGACCGCGATCACGCGCAAGGCCTCCTCCACGGCGTACAGGATCTCGACCGCACGCGCCACGATCCCGTGGAAGGGATTGCGCAGCGGCAGCAAGAGCCCCGTCGCCGCCAGCGCTTCCCGGGCGAGGGGCGACAGCCGCTCGGCGTTGAGGTGCAGCCGGGCCGACGGCCCGGCCAGGTAGGCTCCGCCGTCCAGCGTGCAGTGCAGCGCCGTCGAGTGCGGCACCTGGTGCTCCGCGAAGCGGGCTTCGAACTCGTCCGCGGGGATCTCGAGCCCCCGGCTGGACGCGATCGGCCCCTCGTTGAACGGATACTCGTCCGGCGGCCGGAGGGCCACAAAGGTGTAGTCTTGGGTGAAGTCGGGAAAGTCGAAGCCCGCGACCCACCGGACGGTCTCGACGGCGGCGTCCCGGGCCCACAGCAACTCCTCGCGGAGCGCGGCTAGGTCCCGTCGCCCCGGCACGCGGGAAAACCCGCCCACCCGGACGGACACGGGGTGCACAGACCGCCCGCCCAGCACCTCCAGGATCCGGTTGCCGGCCTTCTTGAGCCGCAGCCCGCGTGCCACCGCCGGCCCGTGGTCCCGCGCCATCTCGACCGCGTTGTCGTAGCCGAGAAAGTCCGGCGCGTGCAGCAGGTACACGTGCAGGGCGTGGCTCTCGATCCACTCACCGCAGTAGAGGAGGCGACGCAGGTCCCGCAGCACGCCGTCCACGCGGACTCCGAAGAGCCGCTCAAGCGCGTGCACCGCACTCATCTGGTAGGCGACCGGGCAGATCCCGCAAATCCGTGCCACGAGGTCCGGCACCTCGTCGTAGTGCCGCCCGACGAGGAAGGCCTCGAAGAACCGTGGCGGCTCGAAGATCCGGAGCTGCACGTCCTCGACGCGATCGCCGCGGACGCGGACCCGGAGGGCCCCCTCGCCCTCGACCCGCGCGAGCAGCTCCACCGCGATCGTCCGGGTCTTCCCGCTCTTCCGGCCTTTCCCCTCTCCCCTCCCCATCATCCTTCACCCGTCACGCGTCCCCCGTCCGTTGCCAGGCGTCGCCTTCGCTCCGGAAGGCGGGGGCCTGGGCGTTGATTCCCCGGAATCGCCGCAGGACCTCGATCGGGATGAGCTGCAGCCCCCGCTGAAACTGCCCGGCCAGGGACGCCGTGTTCGGGGGCGAGCCCGGCCCCTTGGGTCCGCCCTCGGCGGGGCCGAAGCAGCCATAGCAATCCCGTCCCATCCCGGGGCAGATCGCGCCGCACCCGGTCCGCGTCACGGGCCCCAGGCACGGCAGGCCCTTGGCCACCATCACGCAGACGTAGCCCCGCCGTTTGCACTCGAGGCAGACGCTGTGGCTCGGGAGCCGGGGCTGCACTCCGGCGAGGAGATCCGCGAGGACGTGGAGCACCTGCTCTCGGCTGATCGGACAGCCCCACAGCTCGAAGTCCACCGGGACGTGCTCGGCGATCGGGGTCGAGGTGCCGAGGCTCGCGATGTACTCCGGGCTCGGATAGACGGCCCGCTTGAAGGCCTCCACGTGGCCCCAGTTTCGCAGGGCCTGGATGCCGCCGGCCGTCGCGCAGGCGCCGATCGTGACGAGTACCTTGGCCTGCTCGCGTACCTTCGCGATCCGCCGCGCGTCCTCCGGCGTCGTCACGGACCCTTCCACAAGCGCAAGATCGTAGGGTCCCCTTCCCATGCGGCTGGACGCCTCGGGAAAATAGGCGATGTCGAGCGCCTGCCCCAGCGCCAACAGCTCGTCCTCCAGGTTCAGGACGCTGAGCTGGCAACCGTCGCAGGAGGCGAACTTGAAGACCGCCAGCCTCGGCTTTCGCGCCCGGTTGGCGTCAGGTTTCCTTTGAGGTCCTCGAGTCATCATCAGTACATCGTGGCGCGGCCCGCCCTACACCCCCGGCCTGCCCAGGAACGTCGCCACCCGATCGAATCGCATGACCGGGCCGTCCAGGCAGACGAAGAACGGGCCGAGCTGGCAATGACCGCAGAGCCCGATCCCGCACTCCATGTGCCGCTCCAGCGACACATGGATCGCCGACGCAGGCAGCCCGCGCTGGATCAGGATGCCGCTCCCCACCCGCATCATGATTTCGGGCCCACACATCAGCACGATCGTCCGCGCCGGGTCCAGGGTCAGCCGCTCGAACAGCTCCGTGACGACCCCAACGTGGTAGCGCCACGTCCTGCCCGGCTGGTCGCTTGCGAGATAGACCTCGGTATCCGGCTGGCGGCGCCACGCGTCGAACCGCGCCCGGTAGAGCAGGTCGTGGGGCGACTTGACCCCGTGCAGGATCGTGACCGCCCCGTAGGCGGCGCGCCGCCGGAAGATGTACTCGATCGCCCCGACGACGGGGGCGCAACCGAGCCCGCCGGTCACGACGACCACGTCCTTCCCCCGCGCCGCCTCCAGCGGCCAGCCCCGGCCGAAGGGGCCGCGGACCCCGAGGGGATCGCCGCGCTCCAGCCGCCCGATGGCCCGCGTGACCCGGCCGACGATGCGGATCGTGTGCTCCAGCAGCTCAGGCTCGTCGGGATCCGAGACGATCGAGATCGCCACCTCGCCCACCCCGAAGGCGTAGAGCATGTTGAACTGCCCGCCGGCGAAGCGGTAGCGCCGGCGCGCCTCCGGATCGTCCAGCCGCAGACGGTAGGTGTAGATGTCCTGCGCCTCCTTGCGCTTGTCCACGATGGTCGCGGGCATGATCGCGTAGGGGTTCATCGCATTGGCCATCTTCCATCACCCATTCTTCCCGGAAAGCAGCGCGCGCAGCTCCTCGGTGAGATCAATCCCCACCGGGCACCAGGTCATGCAGCGCCCGCAACCGACGCAGCCCGACATGCCGAACTGGTCGATCCAGCTCGCGAGCTTGTGGGTGAGCCACATGCGGTAGCGGTCCTTCACGGTCGGCCGCAGGTTCTTGCCGTGGATGTAGCCGTGCTCCTCCGTGAAGCAGGAATCCCAGAGCCGCGCAGGCTCGGCCCGCCGTCCCTCCAGGTCCGGCACCGCTTCGACGCGGTGGCAAAAACAGGTCGGGCAGACCATCGTGCAGTTCGTACACGACAGGCAGCGCGTCGCGACGTCGTCCCAGCGGGGATGGTCGTGCGCGGCATACAGGGCCTGAGGCAAGCGAGCGCCGTCGAGCCGGCGCGTCTGGCTGCGGGCGCAGCGCTGGATCGCGGCCGCAGCCTCCGCCGCCCGTGCCGGTCCCGTCGCGGAGACGGGCAGCGCGCGGAGCACGTCCTCGCCAGCGGCGGTCCCGGCTTCGATCAGAAAGCCTTCCTCGTCCTCGGTCAGAACCAGGTCGAAGCCGGAGGTCGCGCGGGGGCCCGTGTCCATGGACGCGCAGAAGCAGGTCGGCAGCGCCCGCGTGCAGTTCACCGCGACCAGGAACAGCCCGGCCCGGCGTGCCTCGTAATAGGGATCCGCGAAGGCGCCCCGCAGGAAGATCCGGTCCTGGATCGCCAGTCCGGCCAGGTCGCAGGCCCGCACGCCCAGGAGCGCGGTGGGCGTCCTGGGCGGCGTGCTGGGACGGACGGTCACGCCGCGCCCGGCCCGCTCGATCGTCAGCAGCGGCTCGCGCGGGGCGAAGACGAAGCGCTTGAGCGACTCGGGGCCGTGGACGACGTCGAAATAGCGTGCCGAGCCGGTCCGCTCCAGCCGGTACCGGCCCGGCTCCTGGTGATCCCGCCAGCCGCGGGGGAGGTCGTCCGCCCGGCGCACGTCGTCCCACAGCACGGCCCCGTCGCGGACCACTGGTCCCAGGATGCGGTAGCCCGTGGCCCACAGGACGTCAATCAGGTGTTGCAGGGAGGCGGCGGGCAGGAACCCGGGCGAGGCAGAGGTGGGTCGAGCCGGATCCATGGCCGCATTCTACCCGTTTTCCTTGAGCGGCGCGCAACAGCTTTCTGCGGCCCGGTCAGAGCCCCACGTGGGCGCGCAGCCGGCCGTAGTCGTAGCCAGGCTGGCCGGTTCGGCGACGGCCCGGATCGTCCTGTTCCATCCGGTCAATCAACGCGGCCACGCGAGGGCGCAGGCGCGGGTCGGCCGCGGCATGTCGCGGGGTCAGGCCGTTCAACGCGGGGGAGGCCCGGTCGGCCCACTGGAGATAACAGGTCTCAAGGAAAGCCGCGATCAACCGGCGCGCCGCCTCCGCTGGCACGGTCACCGTGAGCACCGGATCCTCATCGGTGGAGAGGGTCACCTCCGGCAGGGGATGCAGGGGGGGAGTGGCAGCCTCGCCCTGGAAACGCAGCCGATAGCCGAAGGTCGCGGCCAGCTCGTGCTTGATCGCGTCGAGCCGCTCCTGCCCGTCGGCCTCCACCCACAGTTGGGTCGGCGTCACCGTGAGCCGCCCCACCGGCTCCAGCGAAGCGGCCCCGGTCGCACGGCTGAGGAGCACCCAGCTCCCCTCCGGCTCGGCCGTCCAGCCGTCCTGCGCGGACAGCTCCCGAGCCACCCTCTCCGGATCGGCATGCTCGTAGAGAGCCATCGCGTAGAGAATCGGCTCGCCCGCCTCGGTTCGGTACCGGATGCGCGCGGAGGCCTCGGCCAGCAGCTTCAGCCGAGCCTGCGCCACTTGCCAGAGCAGGACGTAGCCGAAGCGCTTGGCGAATTCTCTCCACTCGCCGAGCGCAAAGGTGCCGGTTTCCGTCTCGAGTTCGCGGCGCCACTCGTCGGCACCCTCCTTGATCGCCCTTGCCCGGCCGCTCGCCAGGACGACGGCCGGTCCGGGCAAGACCGCCCGCTGGCTCCCCCGGATGAGCCGCGTGAGGAGCACCTGGCCCGGACGCACCCGGTGGACGGGCGCGCCAGCGGCCGCGCATGCCGTGCGGCCATCACCCAGGGACCGCAGCGTCAGCGTCCCGGCCCCGTCCTCCCGGCTCGCCTCCACGACCTCCAGCAGGTCCATGTAAGAGTGCCGGAGCGGATCGAGCCAGGCTCGCTCCTTGGGCGACACATGGACTTCGACGAGGTCCCGGAGCTGCTCGATCAGGGACAGTTGCCCGTCCTCGGGAAAGAAGTCGACGTAGAGATACAGGAGGGCCAGCCCAACCTCCTCCGGCGTCGGCTCCAGGGGCGCCGCGTCCCCGTACTCCAGGTAGAGTCGCAACGCCCGGCTGAGCGCGATCCGACGCTGCGTGGCAAAGGTGGGGGCTTGGGCCAGGGCCTCCAGCCTGGCCAGGACAGCTCCCAGCTCCGGCTCGGGCACAGCCCACGCCTCCAGCAGGGTGTCACTCACGGGGTGCATGCAACTCCTGCATGACGAGGGCCTCGGCCTCCAGCCAGTCCTCGAGCGCCCGGCCGTCCCCCCGCCCGCGCCGCTCGTACAGCTCGTAGGCCTTCTTCGCGATCCGTGCCCACAGCTCGTCGGGGGTCAGGGCTCGCGCGGCGGCGCCGGCTGTGGCTGGCGCTCCCGCCCCCGTTGCCAGAGCGCCACCGCCCTTCCCACTCGATCGCGCGCCGCGGCCTGTGCCCGCCGGATTCCGCCGTGCCGCTTTCGCCATGGTTCAGTCCCTCCTAAGATCGCGCCCGCTCGCGCTCGAACTTTGGGCTCTTGACCGTCATCACCGGGCAGTCGGCCGCACGCAACACGGCCTCCGCGACGCTGCCGGCCACCAGATGCCGGAGGCCGCGCCGCCCGTGCGTGCCCATGACGATCAGGTCGCAGGCCCGGTCTCGAGCACGCGCCAAGATCGTATCGCCCGGAACCCCGCTGGCCAGCGCCCAGTCCGCGGCCAGGCCCTGCGCCGTGACGACCGCCGCAAGCTCCGCGAGCTTCGCTTCCCACCGCAGACGCAGCGCCTGGCCTTCGGCCGCGCCGCCGAGCGTGAAGTCCAGCCCATAGGCGACCGGCTCCACCACGTGCAGGATCGTCAGAGCGGCGTCGAACTGCTTGGCGGCCAGGATGGCCTGCTCCAGGGCTTCAAGCGAGCAATCGGAGAAGTCCACTGGCGTGAGGATCCGCCGGATCGCCAGGCGATCGGGCGCCGCCTCAGCGGCGGTCCGTCCGGGCTCCTGCCGCCCGCCGTGAGCCTGCGGCCTGCCGTGAGCTAGTCGAACGGTCAGAACCGGGCAGGGCGCCTGCGCGACGAGTCGCGCCGCGGTGCTTCCCACCAGGACTCGCCCCAGTCCTGTGCGGCCGTGGGTGCCCAGCACGATCAGGTCCGTCCCGGCTTCGCGCGCCCGCGCGAGGATCCGCTCGCTTGGATCGCCCACCAGCTCGTGCCCGACAGCCGACACGCCGGCCGCCTTCGCTTGCGCGATCAGCTCGCCGAGTCGCGGCGCCGCGCGGCTCCGCAGCTCTTCCAGATACAGGCGGTTGACCGGATACTCCGGGTCCAGCCCCGGCAAAAGCTCCAGCACATGGACCACCTCCAGCGCCGCCCCGCAGGCGATCGCCAGCCCTAGCGCGTAGAGCTCCGCCGAGGCCGAGGCCTCCGAGCAGTCCGTCGCCAGCAACACGCGCTGCGCCAGGGCCTTCATACCGCGTTCACGCTCAGCAGCAGGATCTCGCCCTTCATCTCCGGATGGATCGAGCACCGGAACTCGTATTTCCCCGGACGTTCGATCGTGAGCCGGATCACCACCTGGCGGTCGGGGTCCACGTATGCGCCGCCGATCCCCGTGCCGTAGGCGGTCACTCCGTCGGCCTCGACCCGGGTCATGGTCCCCTGGAAGATCGCCGAGCCGAAGTCGTGCCGCACTGCATCCTCGTTGCGGATCACGATGATGGTCGGCGTGCTGAGCTGCAGCGGCGTCTGCTTCGTGATGAAGGTGTAGTCCTTGATCGTCACCTGGACGATCTGCTCCTGCTGGGCGGCCACCGGCGCGAGCAACGCCAGGGCCAGCCCCGCAGCCAGGACCAGCCGGCCGCTCCCCTTTCCCCGCCAGTTCCGATGCTTGCGATTCATGTGGGCTCCTTCCTGGGCTCAACGCTTCCCGCCCGGCGGGCCGGCTGGAGCCTCCCGCGCAGCGGCACGCACAACACCGGGCACCCGGCCGTCCGGACCACCTTCTCGGCGGTGCTCCCGAAGAAGATCTTCTCGACGTTGCCCGTCTGGCCTCCGTAGCTGCCCATGACCACGAGGTCCACGGCTTCGCTCCGCGCCGTGCGCACGATCTCGACGAAGGGCGAGCCCTCGGCCAGCAGCCGCCGCACCTTCACCCCGCGGGCCTCCGCGTCGTGGAGCAGGCGTCGGGCGTTCAGGCGCGCCCGATGCCGCAGGCGCTTCCGCTGCCCAGCCTCCTCCGACGGCCGGGCCAGCCCCAGCGCGTTCAGCGCGTCGAGCGTCTTGGTGTCCACGACATGGAGCAGGAGGGCCTCGGAGCCGAACTGGCGCGCCAGCAGCAGCGCCACCTGGAACGCCTCCTCCGAGCAGGGCGAGAAGTCAGTCGGCACCAGGATCTTCGAAAAGCTCACCCGCTCCATCGTCCATCCGCCCGCCGCGCTCATGTCGACGCCCGCGCCCCGGTCAGCAGGAACGCCACCTGCGCCACGAGCCTGTCCCGGTTGTCGTACGTCAGGTGCAGGACCGTCACGTCCGCCCGGGCCTGCAGCGCGGAGACGAACTCCTCATCCTCCCCCGCAGGAATCGTGGCCAGCACGCTCTTGGGTGACGTGATGCAGTCCACGACCTGCTGGCGGAACGAGGCCGAGACGCACTGCAGCCGGCCGATCTCGTCCAGGACGATGAGCTCGATCCGGTCGGAGGCGACCATTTCCTTCAGGTGGGGCACCACCTGCCCCTCCAGCCCACTCAGGTTCAGGGACAGCCTCCCGAGCGTCGTCCAGCCCGGTTTCGCCTTGGTCGAGACGAGCTCCACCACGACCTCGGAACCGCCCCCCACAAGCACCAGTTCTTGGCTGGTCCCGAACAATCCCGCCCGCGCCTCCCGCTGGAGGTACCCGCCCGCGCGGAGGCCGGTCCGCTCCAGCACCCGTCGGACGAACGTCGTCTTGCCGATGCTCCCCGCACCCACGACAAGCACGTTGCGCTTGCGGATCTCCTCTTCCGGCTCCTTGAGGGTGATATCCCGCGTATATTCCACGCAATGCAGGGCCACCCCGCCGGGCATGCTGTACTTCAACTGACACGTCCCGCGCCAGGCGCACATGACGCAGAGCTTCCGCGCGTCGGTCGTCATCCTTCCCTCCTCCTCCCGCCCTCGCTCGCGATCGCCGCGGCCGCCCCTGCAAAGATCGTTCGGCCTCATGCACCGATCGGATTCCGCTGAACAGGGGAGCAAGAGAGGTGCCACCGAACGCCGGCGAGCAGCGACTCGCGAGCAGCCAAAAACTTCAGGATTTCTCAGCCGTTTGCCGGTCGCGACGCTCCGCTCGCTTGCCGCCCGGGGAGTCCTGCTACAGTGCGGGTCCGGCCCACTGTAGCGTTAGACCACAGCCGGTCAAGGCGATGCGAGGCAGGGTCGGCCCTTGCTCGCTCGAGCACGCCGAGGGAGCGGGCGGCCTGAGGACGAGGAGGGCCCTCCGTCCGCCGTAGGCAGGGGACTGGTCGCCTGCACGGAGCAATGGGGGGCCCAGCGGAAGCGCTCAAGAAGAACGCGGGCTAGAACCGATACTCGCCGCCGACGTAGAGATTGACGTCGATGAACGCGGTCGGCTCGAAACTCGCCTTGCGCTCGGACCGCTGAAAGCCCGCCGTGAGGACGAAGCCTTCCGTGATCCGTTGCCGGAGGTCCACCTCCACCTGGTACACATTCTCGTGGCTGCCCCGCCGCTCGTCCTCTGCAAGCTCGCTCGTGAAGTCGTTCCGTTCGTAGTGGAGGCCCAGGCCCACCGAGGTCCGCTCCAGCACCCGCGCGACGACTTCCATGGAGACGTAATGATTGATGTAGGAGATATCGTCGTTGAGCTGGGGCCGGTTGCGGCCGGCGGCCAGTCCCCGTTCATAGTGGTAGCCTAGCAGCAGGTCCACACGGGGGGTGATCCGCCACTCGAGGTGCGGGCCCAGCGTCCAGAAGGTCGTGTCGCGTTGGGCGAAGGCCTCGTTGTAATTGCGCACCCCGTACCGGCCGAGCAGCCGGAGGTTCACCGTCTGGCCGACCTGCTGCTCGAGGTGCACGCTCCCGAACTGAGTGGTGAGCCGCTCGGCCGCGAGCGGCCGGCTCCCGCCGCGCCGGTCGGTGTTCCGCCCCAGGAAGAGGTCCGGCACGAGGAAATAGAAGAGCCGGATCGTCGTGCCGCTCGCGACGCTCTGCGCCACTCCCAGGCGGCCGCTCCCGTGGTTGAAAGCCGAATGGCGGGCGAAGAGGAAGCCCTGAGCCTCCAGCGACAGCTCCGTCTTGCCCCAGGACGACTGGGACACCCGCCGAAGCTCCAGGGACGGCTCATAGACCATGTCGTCGCCCTGCCCCTTGCGCTCGATCACCGGTTGGGTCGGATCCTCCCGCAGCGCCAAGCGCCGGGCGGCCGAGAACAGCGACACGTCGTCGGTGTAGTAGAAGGCGCTCGCGGCCTCGACGGTCACCTGGGCGGCGGCCTCGGCCGGCATGCCCCATGTCCCCCAGGCGCCCGCAAGGCCCACCCAGACCAGCACGCGCAGAGGGCGGGCGGCCGCACCGTCATCGGGCAGAATGGCCGGCGGGCTCACGAGGCCGGCCGCTTGAGACTCAACATATAGCTGGTCAGGTCATGAAGCTGCTGGTCGGAGAGCGGGAACTTCGGCATGATCGAGCCGGGCGAGACCGACTGCGGGTCGCGGAAATGCCGATAGTGCCACTCACGATCCGGACGGACATCGCCCACGTACGACAGGTCCGGCCCGACCGCGCCACCGGTGCCGTGGATCCGGTGGCAGCCCAGGCAGCCGAACTGGGCGACGAGCGCCTTGCCCCGCGAGACCGAGGGGTCCTCGCGCGGCACCGCGTACAGGTCCCTGAGCGAGACGCCGAGGAGCGCGAAGACCACCGCGAGGAACAGCCCTCCGGCACCGAGCGCGACAGGGCGTGCGGTCGGGTGGCGGGCCGGGTTCCGGTCAATGAAGGGCCAGGCCAGCAGGACGAGGAAGAACAGCACCGGCAGCACCCAGGTCGCCAGCGGCTCCAGCGGCCCGTGCACGTACTTGAGGAGCTGGTAGTAGAAGAGGAAGTACCATTCGGGCACCGGCACGAAGCTCGTGTCCGATGGATTGGCCTTGTCGGCGAGGGGGAACGGCACCGTCATCGCGAGCCCCGCGACGACGGCGAAGATCGCCGCCATCACGACCGCGTCCATGTACACCTGGCGCGGATAGAACGTCTCGCTTCCCAGCGAGGCCTGGTCCTCCCGCCAGGGGCCAGCGGGGCCCACCCGGCGCAGAATGAACAGATGGACCAGGATGCCGAGCGCCAAGCTTGCCGGCAAGAACAGGACGTGGACGGCGAAGAAACGGGAGAGGGTCAGGGCGCCCAGCGTCTCCCCGCCGCGCAGCACGCGGACGAGGAGGTCCCCGACGACAGGGACGGTCCCCACCATGTTGATGCCGACCTGGGTCGCCCAGTAGGCGTTCTGGTCCCACGGCAGGAGATAGCCGGTGAAGGCGAAGGCCAACGTGAGCAGAAACAGCACGACCCCGACCATCCACATCAGCTCGCGGGGCGGCTTGTAGGCCCCGTAGAGAAACACCTGGAGCATGTGCAGTCCGATCGCCATGACCATCGCGGAGGCGCCCCAATGGTGCAGCCCGCGCACGAAGGCGCCGAAGGTCACCTCGGTCTCGATGAACTGGATGCTGTCGTAGGCGTGATCGGGCGTCGGCGCGTAGTAGACAGCGAGGCACATCCCGGTGATCGCCTGGAGCCCGAACAGAAACAATGTGGCGGAGCCGAAAACGTAGATCCAGCTCGCGCCGCCCGGGATCGGCTCATCCAGCAGCGTCTTCGACAGCCGCCGCAGCTTGATCCGACTGTCGAGCCAGTCGTAGAGTCGTGAAGCCATCAAATACCGTGACGCGGGACGAGGGATGCGGGACGGGGCACTCGTCCCCAGTCACGCGTCACCCGTCACAGTTCGACTTGCGTCGGGAGGCCCGACTTGAACTCCTTGTAGACCACCAGGAGGCGGCCGTTCTCGACCTTCACGGGGAGCCGATCCAGCGGCCGCGGGGCCGGTCCAGCCAGGACCTTGCCGGTCACGTCGTACACGCTCCCGTGACAGGGACATTTGAATTTGCGGTCGCCCTCGTCCCAGCGGTAGCCGCAGCCGAGGTGAGTGCAGATCGGGGAGAAGACGGTCACCTGGCCGTCCGGTTGCTTGACCGCCCAGACGGCCTTGTGCACGGTGGTCTTCAACCAGCCGTCCTCCACGGTCTGCACGTGCTCAAGCTGGGCGGGCTCCCCGGGCACTAGTGCGTCCACGGTCCCGACCTCGACCCAGGGCCGCTCCCGCCGCTTCAGCGCCGGCGAGATCACATACCCAACCAACGGAACGGCCAGCCCCAACCCGATGCATGCCGCGGCGGCTGCGGTCACCCACTGGAAGAAGGTCCGCCGCGTGCCCACTGGCGTGTGGAATCCCGGCGACTGGCTGTCCGGCGGCTGCAACAGAGTCATGGCTTCCTCGGGAACCAACCGGTCCTGACCGCAACGAGCCGGAGCGCGGATCCGGCGCCGCCGGAGACCCCGCGCCGTCGCCTTCTGTATAGCATCATCGTGTCCGTGATTCCAGCCAACCCGATCTCGATCACCCTTCCGGCGGGCCGCAGCAGACGTGGTCCCGCTCCTCGGGGAGGTCCTGCATCCGCTGGAAGAGGGTCGCCCGCTCGGCATCCCCGATGGCCTGGTCAATCGCGGGATAGAGCACGCGCTCCTCCTTCAGGTTGTGCGCCTCCAGCAGCGCGAGCAGCGCCCGCTCTTCCGCATCGCAGTCCGGGTCGCCGATCTTGACTTTGTGGTGCAGCGCTTCCAGCGCGGCCCCAATCCGCCGATGCTCCATTCGCATGACGGCGGTCGGCCCGTCCGTGATCCCGCTGCGCTCCTCCCAGAGCGGGAAGAGCAGGGCCTCCTCCCAGACGATGTGCCGCTGCAGCCCGAGCTTGAATTCCCGGAACCGCTCCGTGGCCCGCGCGAAATCCGTGCGCTTCAGCTTATGGAACGTCGTCAGCAGCGCATCCAGCCGATCATGGTCCTGCTCGAAATAGGAGGCCACGGTGAACGCTTCGTGCTTCATCGCCAATCCTCCTTGCTCTCCCATTCCATCGCGCGCCCGTGCGCAACAGGCGAAGCGCGAACGATCAGGCCCGTGGCCGCCGCCGGCGATCGAGGAAGGCCTTCAGCGCGACCGCATTGTTGTGCACGGCGTCCTTCGCCCCGAACAGAAGCGTGACGGGCCCGCAGCGCGCGGCTTCGAGGATGGGGCGCCAGGCCTCGGGGTTCGCGGCCAGCTCGGCGGCATACCGGCGCTGGAACTCGTCCCATTTGGCCGGATCGTGCGCGAACCAGCGGCGGAGCGCGTCCGACGGCGCCACGTCCTTCAGCCAGGCCTCGAGTTTCAGTGCTTCCTTGGAGATCCCGCGCGGCCAGAGGCGGTCCACCAGGATGCGGATGCCGTCGCCCCGCGCCGGCGGCTCATAGACGCGCTTGACGCGAATCACCGCGTGCCTGCCCCGTGGTGCCAGAGCTTCGTCGCCTTCCTTCCCCACGCGGCCTCCTTCTCCAAACCCATCAGGTCCGTCGAGGCGACGGCGTGCCTCGCGCCCTGGCTGCCGGCATGCCGGGGGCGGGTGCGATGAGCCGGATCTCCACCTCCGGCGGCACGGCGAGCGACTGGTGCACGGTGCAGCCGCGGGCGACCTTGAGCAACCGGACCTGGTCCTCCGGCGCGAGCGCGCCCGGGAGCCGCACCGTGAGCCGCACCGCACCGACCCGGTGCGGCCCCTCCGCCAGCTCCCACTCCGCTTCGACCGTGAAGCCGTCGGCGGCGAGCCCGCGTCGCGCGCAGAAGCGCGCGACAAAATACCCGACGCAGCTCGCCAGCGAGCCAACGAACAGCTCGAGCGGGCTCAACCCGGTATCCGTCCCGCCGTCCTCGACTGGCTGGTCGGCCACGACGGCGTGCCGCCCGTTGCTTACAGTGAAGCGCGTGCCGCCCTGATACGTCACGGTGAGCGTCATGACTCTCTCGGCCGCCCAGGGATTGGACGGAACGAAGTGAAAGAAATCCACATTCGAGATCACCGTCACCTTGTGCCGCTGGCCCAACAGGGCCCGCATTCGTAGGCCGCCGGCAGCCCGCCGATGGACGCCCCGACGATCTCCACACGCGCCATGTTCTCTCTTTCCTGCAGAACCGTCAGCTTTCAGCAACCGGCGGCGATGGACACGCCCCGACACGGCGACGCGGAGAAGAGGCGACACGGCGCTTGCCGAATCTCCCTGTCTCCCTGCCCCCGCGTCACCTCACCGCTTTCCCGACGGCTTCGTCGCGCAGGTATTGATCCCCAACAGCGTCCAGAGCGGGCACAATCCCACCGCCCCCGTCACCAGGGCAATCGCGCCCACGATGTAGGCCCCCAACGCCGCTCCGGCGGGCAGCCCACCGAAGGCACCCAGGCTCACCAGGAGAATCCCAAAGACGATCCGGATCGGCCGCTCGACTCCCCCCACGTTGCACGTCATGGCTGCACCTCTTGGTTGGTTGTGACTCGAGGGTCGTCAGAATTGGTGTCACCATCTGAGAGCCCCACTCGCCTGCAAAGGATTCAGAACCCGCCGTAGGCGGCGAAGAGCTTTTTCGTCATCAGGTGATCCAGGAGGTCCGATCGCGAGATGATCCCGACGAGCTTCCCATTCCGCACCACCGGCACGCGCAGCACCTTGGTCCTGGTCATGCGCCGGATCACGTCCTTGACGGGCGTCTGCTCCTCCACCGTGATCGGGGGCTTGCTCATGACGTCCTCGGCCGTGAGCGCCGCCAGATCCCGGTCCTGCTCGATCGCCTTGAGCAGGTCGAACTCGCTCACGACGCCGACCAGCTTGAGATCGGGCTCTACCACCGGCAGACCGCTGAAGACCCCCGTGATGAAGTGCACGGCCAGGTCGCGCGCACAGGCCTTCCGGCTGGCCACCATGACCCGGGACTTCATCACATCCTTCGCTGTCAGGTTCGAGTGGTCCACCGTCGTCATGGGCCGTCTCCTTCTTCAGGACCGCGGCTCCCGCCGGCCTTCGTCCTTGTGTTCCCGCTTGCGCTCCTTCATCCTCTCTCTTTTCCGCTCGGCCTTCTTCTCCTCCACGTCAATGACGGCGCCGGTTGCGGCGTCCACGTGGACCTCCATGACCTTGCTGTCAGCGGTGACGACCTCGACCTCCCAGACCGTCTTGTCGTGCTTGGACTCGAGCTCCGCCTCGATCACCTTGCCCGCCACCTTCTCCGAGGCGGCCTTGATCGCCTGGTCAATGGCGACGGCGGCCGACGCGGCCCTCTCGACCTTCGCCTGGAGCTTGTCCTTCTTGCCGTGGCCCTCATCCGCGAGCGCCACGCCCGCCGCCACCACCGTCCCGGTCAGCAGCGCCACGCCGATTCCCAATGCCTTCATCGAAGACACCTCCTGGTTAGAGAGTCCGGGGCTTCGTGCCACGGTCCGCACGAGTCGTGCTGAACTTCTGCGATTGGCGTGCCAGAGCCGGACTGGCGGCAAGCCTAACACACAACGCCTGTGTTGTCGGCGAGTTCGACCGCATCGGCGGGAAGGGACCGTGTGGGATGGCGGGAGCGCTGACGCCAAAGGCTACAGACCCGATGGTGGGCAGTGGCGCGAGACGCCACATCAACCTGGCGCGAGGCGAGGGGTGTCGTTCTTATTTCGGCAGCTTCGGCATCTCGAACTTCAGCGGCTCGCCGGTCAATGCGTTTAGGAAGGCCACGAGGTCCGCCTTCTCCTGATCCGTCAGGCCCAGCGGCTTGACGAGCAGGCTCAGGTTGGGATTTGGCCCGCCGCCCTGGTTGAGGAAGTCCACGACCTCCTCGAGCGTCTTGAAGGCCCCGTCGTGCATGTAGGGCGCGGTGAGGGCCACGCTGCGCAGCGTCGGCGTCTTAAACGCTCCCCGGTCCGCCGCCTGCCGGGTCACATTGTAGCGGCCCAGATCCTCCTTCAAGGGCCCGACCTGCGGCACGCCCAGGTTGTGGAACTGGTTGTCGGTGAAGTTCGGCCCGTTGTGGCAGAGGATGCAGCGGGCCTTGCCCTTGAACAGCGCGAGGCCGCGCACCGCCGCCTCGCTCATCGCCTGCTGGTCCCCGAGCATGTACTTATCGAAGGCGGAGTTGGTCGAGATGACCGTTCGCTCGTAGGCAGCGATCGCCTCGGCGATGCCCTGCAGGCTCACGTCGGTCCCGAAGACCGCATGGAACTGCTCCCGGTAGCCTTTGATCTTCTGGAGCTTCTTGACGACGTTCTCATGGGTCTCGGCCATCTCGACGGGGTTCTGGATGGGCCCGATCGCCTGCTCCTCCAGCGAGCTCACGCGCCCGTCCCAGAACTGGACGTGGTTGAACGCCGTGTTGAAGACGGTCGGTGCCTGCCGGCCGCCGACTTTGCCGTCCACGCCGATGGAGGTCTGGCGCGGGTCGGCGAAGCCGGCGCCGGGGATATGGCAGAAAGCGCAGGAGACCTGGTTATTCTTGGACAAGCGCCCGTCGAAGTACAGTTGCTTGCCCAGCTCGACCTTCGCCTTGTAGTTCAGGTTCGTCGGCGGGATCGGCACTACGCTCGGCAGCGGCCCGATGTCCGGCACCGCGATCCCGTCCAGGATCACCAGGTGCGCCGCTTCCGGCATCGCGCCGGTCTTCCCCTCCTGGGGCACGAGGCTTCCTGCCTCCAGCGCCAACCCCGCCGCTCCCATCGCCACAAGCACGCCCGCCGCTGCCATCGTTCGTCCGCGCATGACCTACTCCTTATGCTAGTGATACCTGACCACAGACCCTGCCACTTTTTCAGGCTAGCCTACCATATCGGCGCGGCCAGCCCTAGCGTGCCGCCCGTCACTCGCTGAACCGCGCCCCGATCCACCCGCCCACCAGATGGGTCAGCGCCACCACCAGCACGGCGATGGCCACGTGCTCCCCGATCACCGGCCAGGGCCGGACGCCCCGTGCCCGCGCGATCGCCAGGCTCAAAACCGCCAGCAGCAGCACCCCCCAGACGATGCTCACGCCGACGGCGGCGCCGAGCGGAAGCGCCAGCACCGGCACCAGGAACGAGAGGGCGAACAGGAACTTGGACGCCAGCGTCGCGGCCGTGGCCTCCCACACCTCGCGGCCCGTGTGGCGATTCTGGGCCTCCTGCGCGACGTGGATGCCGAGCGCGTCGGAGAAGGCGTCGGCCAGCGCGATCGTCAGGATACCCCCGACGACCACCCCGCGCGAGTGCGTACCCGAATAAAGCCCGACGATCAGCCCCAACGTCGTGATGATGCCAGAGGTCAGCCCGAAGCTGAACCCCGTGCGCCACGAGTCTCGCATGTCGCTAACACCCCAGCGCGGCGCCGTTCTTCATGCACCCGCTGAGCCACTCGGCCGCCTGGTCGAGGAGCTTGGGTAGAGCGCGGTTCGCCGCGATCGCAGCCCCATAGGCGTCGTCGCCCGGCGCCTCCTCCTCCACCTCGAAGCCGCGGGTTCCGAGCACTTTCCGCTCGCGCGTCTCGACGAGCTGCAGGCGCAGGGTGAGCCGGACCCGGCTGGGCCGCTCGATGACCTCGTGCGCGACGGCGAGGTTGTCCGCATCAAGACGATAGTCCGCGCGCACGGAGCTCGGCCCCTGCACGACGGCACGCCAGACTCCTGTACGCTCGAACGCTTGCGCCAGCAGGGGCGCCACCATCCGGGCCGGGGCGTCGACCCACTGGCTGGTCGCGTAATAGCTCACCTCGTGGGGGCGCGCCACGTAAGCCATGCGCGGCGTGTCGAACCCCGCGAGCGCCTGCGGCGGGCTGACGAGCAGGATCGCGGTCGCCTTGGGATCGGCCGGCGCGGGCGCGGTGCGCTCCATCCGGTCGCTCCCCAGCCGATAGGTGTGGAGCACCCGCTCCCCGCCGCCCCCGATCGTGCAGGCCGCGAGCGCCGCGCCCAGCCCCCAGACGAGCCACCAGGCCGCCGTGGCCCGGCTGCGCCGCCTCGTCGCCCTGCCGCGGATGCTCATCTCCATCTCACGTCACTCACCCGGCCCTCGGGGCCCGCCGCGCCGGCCGAAGAGCAGCGAATCGGGCTCGCGCTCGATCTGCCGCGCCACCCGTTGCAGCGTTCCGGTCAGATCGCGCAACTCGGCAACCAGCGCGTCCGCCTCGGCGAGCGTGTGCCCCGTGAACTGCTCGATGTCGGGCCGGGTGTCCTTGACGACCGATCCCACGGCCCGCCCCGTCCTGGCCAGCTCCTCGGTCATGGCCTGCAACGCCGCGGCCGACTTGTCCACGCGGGCCAGGATCAACGGGATCTGCTCGGTCATCGTCGCGGACAGACGCGCCAGGTTGTCGGCGACCCGGGCCGCACCGGCAACGCTCTGGTCCAGGTGCCCGCTTCGCGCGGCCAGCGTGTGCGACACGGTCGAGAGGTCGGCGAGGATCTGCCGGACCGCGGCGCGGTTGTCCGCGTCCATCAGGGCCCGCGCGTCCAGGAGGGCACCCTCCGCGTCAGTGAGCAGGCGGGTGATCCCCTGGTCGGCGAGGAGGCGGGACAGTGCGGCGTCCAGCCGGTAGATGAAGGACGGGCCGGTCTGGATCACGGGATAGTCTTCGCCCGGCTTGGGCGCGAGCGGCGGCGACTCCTTGCTACCGCCCGTCAGGTTCACGATCGCCAGCCCCGTCAGCCCCTGGGTTTCGAGGACCGCGACCGTATCCTCCTTGATCGGGGTGCCGCGCCGGATGTCCATCGTCAGCCGCACCTCTTCCGGATTGTCGGGATTCAGGATGATCTCCTTCACCCGTCCGACTTCGACGCCACGATACTTCACGGGCGCATTGACGCTGAGGCCGGCGACCGACTCCCGCATGAAGGCGAGGTAGCGGTCGTAGGCGCCGCGGTAGTCCCCCTTGCTCAGCCAGAGGACCCCGCCGACGAGCAGGACCCCGAGCAGCACCACGAACAGCCCGACCAGAACGTAGTTGACTTTGGTTTCCATACGCCACCCCGCCGCCTGCCCCGGCACCGCCAGCGCGCTAGGACCGGCCTCCGTGCGCCGCGACGGTCGCCGCTCGCCCGCGCGGCCCGTGGAAATACTCGTGGACGATCGGGTCCGTCGAGCGCGCCAGCTCCGCCATCGTGCCCTGCGCCCGCACCCGCCCGGCTCCCAGGACCGCGACCCGATCCGCCACGCGCCACAGCGTATCCAGATCGTGCGTGACCATCACCACCGTGAGCCCCAGGAGCGTCTTCAGATCCCGGACGAGCTGATCGAAGGCGCCCGCGCTCACCGGATCCAGACCGGCCGTCGGCTCGTCGAGAAAGAGCAACTCCGGATCGAGCGCGAGCGAGCGGGCCAGGGCGGCGCGCTTGCGCATCCCGCCGCTCAGCTCGCTCGGATACAGGGCGCCGGCCTCCGGCGGCAGCCGCGCGAGCGCGATCTTGATCGCCGCCAGCTCCCGAATCAGGGCCGGGCTCAGCCGCGTGTGCTCGCGCAGCGGCACGGCCACGTTCTGTGCGACCGTGAGCGCGCTGAACAGGGCACCCTGTTGGAAGAGGACCCCGGAGCGGCGGCGCAGCGCGAGTCGCTCCGCATCGCTCATCGTCGCGAGATCCTGGCCGAACACGCGGATCTCGCCCGCGGTGGGTTGCTGAAGCAGCAGCATCTCCCGCAGCAACACCGTCTTCCCGCACCCGCTGCCGCCGGCAATCGCGAAGACCTCGCCCTGGCGGACCTCGAGGCTCACGTCTTCGTGGACCACGGCGGCCCCGAAGCGGGTGGCGACGTGGCGAACCTCGATCAGGACTGGCCCGGAGACGGTGGCCATCAAGGTCACAGGCTCTTCCAGCTCAGGAGCACCGAGAACACCGCGTCAATCACGATCACGAGGAAGATGCCCTGGACGACGCTGATGGTCGTGTGCCGGCCCACGCTGTCCACGTTGCCGCGGATCCGAAACCCCTGGTAGCAGCCGACCAAGGCGATTACGGCCGCAAAGACCGGCGCCTTGCCGATCCCGATCAGGAAGTGCCGCAACGCGACCGCCTCCTCGAACCGCGCGATGAACTCGGCGAAGCTCACGTTCAGCTCGACGGAGGCGATCAGCATGCCGCCGAAGACCCCGACCGCGTCCGCGTAGACGGTGAGCAGCGGCATGACGATCACGAGCGCGAGCAGCCGCGGAATCACGAGCAGCTCCATCGGCGACAGCCCGAGGGCGCGGAGCGCGTCCACCTCCTCGGTCACCGACATGGTGCCGATCTGGGCGGTATAGGCCGAGCCGGACCGGCCCGCCACCAGGATCGCCGTGACCATCGGGGCGATCTCCCGCAGCAGCGAGATGCCGACGAGGTCCACGACGAAGATGTTGGCGCCGAAGGTCTTGAGCTGCTCGGCGCCCTGATACGCGATCACCACCCCCATCAGGAAGACGAGCAGGCCGATGATCGGGAGCGCCTTGACCCCGTCCCGCTCCAGGCTGCCGAAGAGAGCGGCCCAGCGGATGCGCCGGGGATGCAGGAGCTGCCGGATCAGCACCGCGGTGCTTTCGCCCAGGAAGGCGAGGGCTTGCGGCCCTTGGAGCACCCGGCTCCAGGCGGCGCGGCCGAGCCGCTCCAGCGGCGGCGCGACGGGCGCGCTCTCCGGCTCATCGGCCGGTGCGTGCCGGCCCACAATCTCCAGCAGCTCCACGAACCGCGGTTCCAGCCCTCGCAACGCGACCTCGCGCCCCTGCGCCCGCAACCCCTCGAGGGTCCGCCGGAGGAGCCAGGCCCCGCCCGTGTCCATGGCGGTGATCCCGCTCGCCTCGCAGGTCACCACGCACCCGCGCGAGTCGCCGCCGCCCCGGAGGAGGGCCGCCAACCGCGCCTCCACGCCGGCGAGGTGCGGAATCGTCCAGGAGCCCGTGCATCGCAGGGTCCCCGCCCCGTCGAGCGAGACGTCGGGCTCGATGTCCTCTGTCGGCTGCGCGTCCGTCTTCGTCTCGGTCACACCCCCCTCCTGTAGGCGCTATTTAACCGAATTGCCTACGGAAACGCCACAGACCGAACGACAAGAGCGTCCCGCCGAGCAGGAGCATGGTCCCCACCGGCCTCCAGAGATCCGCCAGGCCCGCTCCCTTCAAGAAGAGGCCATAGGTCACGTCGATGTAGTACCGGAGCGGCGACAAGGCCATGAGCGACTGCACCCACGTCGGCATCGCCTCGAACGGCGTCGAGATGCCCGAGAGCATGAGCATCGGCGCGACCACGAGGAGCGAGATCATTCCGACCTGCGCCTGGTTCCGCGCGACGGTCGCGGCCAGGAGCCCGAGGCCGGCCGTCGTGAAGCCGTAGAGGGCAGTCAGCAGGAAGAACAGGACGCCGCTGCCCTTCATCGGCACGCCGAAGGCTGGCTGGAGCACCCCGTAGACCGCTCCGGCCGTCGCGGCGAGGATCACGGCCATCATCGCCAGGACCTTGGAGAACATGATCTGGAACGGCGTGACCGGCGCCACCAGGAGCTGCTCCACCGTGCCACGCTCCTTCTCGCGGACCAGGGCGGCGGCGGGCAGCAGGAGGCCGAAGAGGGTGATCATGCGCAGCACGTGCGAGATGGACTGGAACCAGGTCTCGTCCTGGTTGGGGTTGAACCAGACGCGGTACTCGCTCCTCACAAGCGGCAGATGGGCCTCAGCGTCCGCCGCTAGGCCAAGGCTCAAGCTCCTGGTGTCCTGCCCGAACTGGCCGACGATTCGCGCCGCGTAGCCGGCCGCCGAGAGGCCCTGGGGCGCGTTGGTCGTATCCACCTGGAGCTGGAGCGTCCCCGGCACCCCGCCCCGGATCGCCTCCTGAAAGCGGGGTGGAATATCCAGCACGAGCATGGCCGAGCCCTCGTCCAGCCGGCGCTGTCCCTCAGCCGGGTGGACGATCTCCCCGAGCAGGCGGAAATAGGGCTGGCGGAATCGGTGGATCAGGTCCCGGGACAGGGCGCTGTGGTCCCCGTCGTGCACAAGCAGGGCGGCGTTCGTGAGCTGCATCGTGATCCCCACCCCGCTGACGTACACGGAGAGCGAGAAAGAATACACGAGGAACAGGAGCAGCGGTAGGTCCCGCCCCAGTTGCAGGAGCTCCTTTCTGGTCAGCACGGCCAGCCGCAGCCACCAGGTCCTGACGCTCGCTCGGACCGTCATCGCTCGGAGCGCTCCTCTCAGGTTTTGGGCCGCTTCGTGAAGAGGCCGTACGCGAGCAGCCACAGGACCAGGGCGAACGCGGCCAGCGCAAGCAGGTCCCGCCACAGCCCGCCAGGGCCGAGTCCCTTCAGAAAACTGCCGCGCACGATGGCCGTGTAGTACATGGCCGGGAACAGGTGGGCCTGGACCTTGGCCCCGGCACTCAGCGACGCCACCGGGACGAGGAGCCCTGAAAAGAGGATCGTCGGCAGCATCGCCAGGACGATCGTGATGATCAGCGCAGCCATCTGCGTCCGGACCAGGAGCGAGACGACCAGCCCGATCCCAGTGCCGACGAGCGAGAACAGGAGCGAGGCCGCCACGAAGAACAGGGGATCGCCCTTGAAGGGCACGGCGAAGCCCACGACGGCGATCACCCACAGAACGACCGCGTTCGCGGCGGAGATCCCGACGTAGGGCGCCAGCTTGCCGATCAGGAATTCCAGGCGGCCGACCGTCGAGCCGTAGATGTTGAAGATCGAGCCGCGCTCCTTCTCGCGGACAACCCCGAGCGCCGTCAGCAGCGGGGAGACGAGCATCAGCGTGAACATTATCATGGCCGGCACCATGGACCAGGTGCTGCGGGCTTCCTGGTTGTAGAGGTACCGAACCTGCAGGGTCACCGGCCGGACCAGCCGTCGCGCCGCCGCCCGCTCCAGCCCCCTCGTGCGGCTGAGGTGGTCCACCTGCAGCTCCTCGGAGAAGGCCTGGTTGATGGCAATCGTGTAGCCCTTGGCGCTGTCGGCGTGGAGCGGGAAGGTCCCGTCGAGGAGGGTCTGGACCGCGGCGGGCCGGCCCGCCAGGAGCCGCTCGGCGAAGTCCTCGGGGATGATGATGGCCGCCCGGATCGTCGCGCGCCGGAGCAGGGCGTCGGCCTCGCGCTCGCTCGCGAGGGTCCCGCGGAAGTCGAAGTAGCGCGACGCTGAGAAGCGGGACAGGTAGTCTCGGCTCAACGGCGTCCGGTCCCGGTCCAGGACTGCGTAGGGAATGTGCTCGACGTCGAACACGAGGCCGTTGCCGAAGACCGTCATCCAGAGGACGGGCAGGAGAAAGGCGAGAGACAGGAACAGCCGGTCGCGGACCGTCTCGCGCCATTCCTTGGCGATGAGCGCGGCGATCCGGCGGAGGCTCATGCCACGGCCTCCGGACGCCTGGTCCGTTCCTGCCCTTCGAGCGCCGTCACCCGATAGACGAAGACATCCTCCAGGCTCAGCGGCCGCCGCGCCACAGACCGGACCGCCACGCCGGTCGCTTCCAGCGCCCGGCAGGCGCAGTCCCGGTCGAGGACCGGGTCGCGGCAGAAGAGGTGGATGCGGGTCCCGAACAGCGTGGCACCAGCAAAACCGGCCCGCTGGAGGGCCAGCACCCCCTCGCCCGGCCGATCGGCGACGATTTCGAGGAGCGGGCCGGTCTCTGCCTCCACCTGGCGCTTGAGCTCCGCTGGCGAGCCTTCCGCCACCACGCGGCCGGCATACATCAGCGCGAGGCGATCGCAGTGCTCGGCCTCCCCCATGTCGTGGGTCGTGACGAGCAGGGCGACGCCGTCCTCGCGGGCGAGGCGCAGCAGGATCTCCCAGAACCGGCGGCGCCCGAGCGGGTCCACGCCGGAGGTGGGCTCGTCCAGGAAGAGGACGCGCGGCCGGTGCACGAGCGCGCAGGCGAGGGCCAGGCGCTGGCGGACGCCCACAGGGAGACGTCCAGCCAAGTCATGCTCGACGCCCTGCAAGCCGACCAGGTCGAGGAGCACCGCCACGCGCGGGCCCGCCGCGCGGCCGTCCAACCCGTAGAGGCCGGCGAACAGCCGCAGGTTCTCGCAGACGGTCAGGTCGAGGTACAGAGAGAAGGCCTGCGACAGGTAGCCGATGCGCTCCTTGATGGCGAGCCCGGCGCGGCGCACGTCGCCCCCGGCAACCCAGCCCTCTCCGGCGGTCGGTGGCAGGAGCCCGGTCAGCATCTTGATGACTGTCGTCTTGCCCGCGCCGTTGGCGCCAAGGAGGCCGAAGATCTCGCCGGGCCGGACCTGGAAGCTGACCCGGTCCACGGCGCGGAAGGCGCCGAAGTCCCGCACGAGACCCCGGGCCTCGATCGCCGCGCCATCCGCAGGAGCGGGAGCGGGACGGAGGAGAGGCGGCGGCGGGCTGAGGGGCGCGGCAACCGATTGGCGGCGGACGAGCGCGACGAAGACCTCCTCCGGATCGTGTTCCTCCGTGCCGGCGTCGGGCCCCTGCAGCGCGGCCGGCTCGCCGACGGCCAGGACCTTGCCCTGGAACAGGAACGAAAGCCGGTGAAAGCGCGGCGTCTCGTCCATGTAGGCTGTGGACACGAGTGCGGTCAGCCCCCGTCCCTTGACCAGCTCGGCGAGGATGGCCCAGAAGTCGCGCCGCGAGACCGGGTCCACGCCGGTCGTCGGCTCATCCAAGATGAGCAGGGCCGGCTCGTGGATCAGCGTGCACACCAGCCCCAGCTTCTGCTTCATCCCGCCCGAGAGGTGCTTCACCGGCCGGTCGCGGAACTCGGCGAGCCTCGTGAGCCCGAGCAGCCGCTCCTTGCGCGCGACCAGGTCCGCCTCTGGCACGAGCCGGAGGCGCGCGAAGAAGTCGACGTTCTCCTCGACCGAGAGGTCCGGATAGAGGTGCTGCCCCAATCCCTGCGGGAGAAACCCCAGCCGGCCCTTGACCCGCTCCGCCGCGCGCTCGGAGTCCACCGTCACGCCGAAGACCTCAACCGTCCCCGCCTCGTAGGCCAGGACGCCAGCGATCGCCTTCAGCAGGCTGCTCTTGCCCGCTCCGTCCGGGCCGATCAAGCCGTAGATCTCCCCGCGGCGGACCGTGAGGTCTACACCTTCGATCGCGACGTGTCGCTTATAGCGTTTGACGAAGCCGGAGACGCGGACCACGGGACCCTCGGCGACGACGGCATCCTGGGTTGCGGTGTGCGTCATGGTTCTCGTTCACCTGGGCCGATGGCCGAAAGTTGACGGCGGAGGGCTCACAGCTTCGTCTCACCATCTCGGCTTCACCCAGGGCGCCTCCTCCCTCCACCGGATCACGGCGTCGGCCGGGAGCCCCGGCGTCAGACGGTGTTCCGGGTTCTCGGTCAGGTAGATCCGCAGCGCGTAGATGAGCTTCACCCGCTCGTCCGGCGTCTGGACCTCCTTCGGCGTGAACTCGGCGCGTGAGGCGATGTATCGCACCCGGCCCTCGAAGGGCCGGTCGGGAAAGGCGTCCGTGTAGATGCGGGCGGGGAGGTCGAGCCGCAGCTTCCCGATCTGCGCCTCGGGCACGTACACCTGGAGGTAGAGCCGGTCCAGGTCCACAATCTCCAGCAGGGGTGCGCCCGCCGAGACAACCTCCCCGACATCCGCCAGCCTGGTAGTGATCGTCCCGTCGGTGGGCGCGCGGATCGTGAGGTCGGCCAGCACGCTCTCCGCCTCCGCGAGCGCCGCCTCGGCCTGGTCGCGCTGGCGCTCCAGCGCGGCCACCTCGCCTTCCTTCGTGCGGATGCGCTTCCAGCCCAGCTCCGCCTGCGCAAGCTGCTTCCGGGCCTGCGTGAGCGTGGCACGGGCGGCGCTCACCTCGTTGTGTGCGACCTCCCACTTCAGCTCCGCTTGGTCGAGCTGTTGGCGCGAGGCGTTGTCGTTGGCCGCCAGCCGGCGATAGCGCTCCAGGTCGCTCCGGGCTTCCTTCTCCACGGAGAGGGCCCGGGCCACTAGGGTCTTGGCTTGATCCACCCGCGCCTGGGCCGCCTCAATCGCGAGGGGCACCTCCAGGTTCAGCACGGCATACTCCTGGTGCGCGGCCTCGGTCTGGTGCTCCAGGGCCGCGAAGGCCTGCCTCGCCTGTTCCACCCGGGCGCGGGTCTGGCTGTCGTCGAGCTGCACCAGCACCTGACCGGCAGTCACCTGGTCGCCCTCGCGAACCAGGAGCGCCACGATCCGTCCGGGGAACTTGCTCGCGATCGTGATGCGGTCCCCCTCGATCCGACCGTTGGCCTGGATCAGGCCCTCTGGCAGCGGCGGCCGCCAGACCCAGCGGTCGTAAGCGTAGTAGGCTGCGCCGACCGTCAGCAAGGCGCCGAGGGCGACGATCAGCCGCTGCGTTCCGGTGGAGCCACCGGCTAAAACGTGTGGCAGGGACGCCCGGTTCGGCAAGGCATGCTCCACGGCTCAATCAAAGCCTGTCAACCGGCAAACTCCGTGCCTGTCGCTGGGCCCCCGGACAAGCCGATACGATGAGACCATCGCAAGCTTTCGGCAGCGCCTGAGGCAGAGTCCCGGCAGGCCGGCGCCAAAACGCCACAGGCCCGCCGGCCCCGCTGGCGCGAGACGCCACAGTGCAGCTCACGCCGGCGGCGCCCCGCATCGGCGAGCGCGGGCTCGGGAGCCGGCTCTTCGGGCCGGCCGGGCGCCGCGCCGTCCGCCGGCGGCGCGGCGGGCCGGCGCGGCGCGCGCCTCACGCTGACGTAGAGCACCGGGATCACGACGAGCGTCAGGAGCGTGGCGGCGCCGACCCCGAACAGCAGCGACACGGCCAGGCCCTGGAAGATCGGGTCCAGGACGATCACGAAGGCGCCTACCATCAGCGCGGCGGCGGTCAGCAGGATGGGCCGCGTGCGGATCGCGCCGGCGCGGACGACCGCCTCCTCCAGCGGAACGCCCGCGCGCCGCTCCGACTCGATGAAGTCCACGAGCAGGATCGAGTTCCGCACGATGATCCCGGCGAGCGCGATGAACCCGATCATCGAGGTCGCCGTAAAGTAGGACCCGGTCAGCCAGTGGCCGGGGACGATCCCGATCAGCGTGAGCGGAATCGGCACCATGATCACGACCGGCGTGAGGAACGACTGGAACTCGCCGACGATCAGGAGGTAGATCAACAGCATGGCCACGGCGAAGGCGAACCCCATGTCGCGGAAGGTCTCGTAGGTAATGTGCCATTCCCCGTCCCACTTCACGCCGAGCCGCTCCTCGGACCAGGGCTGGGTCGCATAGAACTGCTCGATCGCGTAGCCCTCCGGCGGCCGGTAGGCCTCGAGCCGCCTCCCGACATCGAGCACGCCGTAGACCGGGCTCTCGGTCCCGCCGCCCACGTCGCCGACCACGTAGACGACCGGCTTCTGGTTCTTGTGGTGGATCGCCTTATCCTGCACCGTCTGCTCGATGCGCAGCAGCTCCGACAGCGGCACCAGCCTCCCGGAGCCGGGTTCGGCGCCGCCCGGCCGAGACCGCGCGGCTACGGACGCCGCAGACGCCCCGCGGAGCGCGATCTCGCCGAAATGCTCCAGGCCCGCCCGCTCCGCCCGCGGCAACCGGAGGACAATCTGCACGGGGCTCTTCTCCTTCGGGATGTGCACGAGGCCGATCCGCTCCCCCTCGAGGGCCATCCGGATGGTCCGGACCACCTCCTCGGAGGGCACCCCGGCGAGGGCGGCCTTGGCCCGATCCACGGTGAAGACATACTTGACCTGGTCGGCCTCGACGAAGTCGTCCACATCCACGACGCCGGGCGTGGCCTCGAAGAGGCGCCGGACGTCCTTCGCCACCGCAATCTGGCGGTCGTAGTCCGGCCCATAGACCTCGGCCACGAGGACGGAGAGCACGGGGGGCCCCGGTGGCACCTCTACGACCTTCACGTTGGCGCCGTGTGCGCGCGCGATCTCCTGGACCCGGGGTCGGAGGCGCAGGGCGATCTCGTGGCTCTGCGCCCGCCGCTCGCCCTTGGGGACGAGGGCGATCTGGATGTCCGCCTCGTGCGGCCCCTCGCGCAGGAAATAATGGCGGACCAACCCGTTGAAGTTGAAAGGCGAGGCCGTCCCCACGTAGGCCTGGTAGTCCCGGACCTCGGGCACGGTCGCGACGTAGCGGGTGAGCGCCTGCGTCACCCGGGCGGTCTCCTCCAGGGTCGTCCCTTCCGGCATGTCCACGACAAGCTGCAGCTCGCTCTTGTTGTCGAAGGGGAGCATCTTCACGACGACCGCTCTCGTGTAGAACAACGAGACCGAGGCGACCAGCAGCAGGGCCACGCCCGCGAGAAACGCCACGGCGAGCGCCGGATGGGCGAGCAGCGGCGCCAGCAGTCGCCGATAGAAGCGGTACATCCGGGAAGCACGGAGCGCTGAACGCGGACCGCTGCGCGAGGTTGCCTCTTCCGCTCGGCCCGCGCCGCTCGCCCCGCGCCCCGTGTCTTCCCGATAACACTTCTGGCAGAACCACGGGATCACGACGAACGCGACGAGCAGCGAGAAGAACATCGCGATCGAGGCGTTGATCGGGATCGGCCGCATGTACGGGCCCATCAAGCCGGAGACGAAGGCCATGGGCAGCAGCGCGGCGATCACCGTGAAGGTCGCCAGGATGGTCGGGTTGCCCACCTCGTCCACCGCGTAGAGCGCGGCCTCGCGGTGCGGCCGGAGCCGGAGCAGCAGGTGCCGGTACATGTTCTCGACGACCACGATCGCGTCGTCCACCAAGATGCCGATCGAGAAGATCAGCGCGAACAGCGTGACTCGGTTGATCGTGTAGCCGAGCAGCATCGAGACGAACAGTGTGAGCGCGAGGGTCAGCGGGATCGCGATCGAGACGACCATCGCGGGCCGCGGGCCGAGCGCGAGCCCCAGGAAGAGCACCACCGAGACCACCGCGATGCCGAGGTGCCGGAGTAGCTCGTCGGCCTTCTCGTCCGCCGTCTCGCCGTAGTTCCGCGTGACGGTCAGGCGCACATCGGCGGGGAGCAGCGTGCCCTTCAGGTTCTCGGCCTTCCGGATCACCGCCTGCGCCACGGTCACCGCGTTGGTTCGCGCCTGCTTGGCGATCGCGACGGTCACAGCCGGCGACTCCCGAGGCGCGGGGGGCGCCGTGTCGCCCACTCGCCGCGTCGCCGCGTCGCCGGCCAGGCCTGCCGAGGCGTGACCAGCCCCGGAGGGGCCCAGCCCGAACCACACGTAGCTGGTCGCCTCGCCGGGACCGTCGGTCACGTCCGCAATCTGCCGCAGGTAGATCGGCCGTTGCTCGGACACGCCGACGACGAGCGCCTCCAGGTCCTCGCGCGACCGGATGAACCGGCCCGTCTCGACGAGGAACTCCCGGTTCAGGCTCTCGAAGCGGCCCGCCGAGCGGGCCACGTTCTCGCCCTGGATCGCCGCCGCGACCTGCAACGGCGTCAGGCCGTAGGCCTTCAGGCGGGCCGGATCAATCCGCACCTCAAGCTCGCGCTGGCGCCCGCCGACGATGAACCCGCCGGCCGTGCCCGGCACCTTCTTGGTCTCCTCCAGCACGTACTCGGCCAGCTGTCGGAGCTGGTAGTCGGGGTACCGCTCGCTGGACAGGGTGAGGGTGACGATCGGGACATCGTTCACGTCGCGGGGTTTGACCATGAACGGCCCCGCGCCGGGCGGGAACAGGTCCTGGTTCGACATGAGCTTGTCGTAGAGATCCACCAGGCTCTGCTCCATGGGCTCGCCGACGTAGAAGCGCACGATGATCAGCGCGCCCCCGCTGCGCGAAATGGAGTAGACGTACTCGATGGAGCGGATCTCGGACAGCTTGCGCTCGAGCGGCTTGGTGAGCTGCTCCTCGACGACCTTGGCGGCAGCGCCGGGAAAGGGGATGAAGACGTCCGCCATCGGGACGACGATCTGCGGCTCCTCCTCCCGCGGGGTCGCGACGACGGCGAAGGTGCCGAGCAACAGGGAGCCGAGGATGATCAGTGGGGTGAGCTTGCTCTCGATGAAAAGGGCGGCGAGGCGGCCCGCCAGCCCGGATGGCGCAGGAGAAGCCATGGTCAATGGTTAAGGGGCAATGGGCGACGAAGAAACGATGCGGAATAGCCTCCCCGTTGAGGGAGGCTCCCGAGTCCGGTCATCTTCACTTCTCTCGAATTCCTCATCAACCATCAACCATGAACCATTTCTCAATTCTGTTGCACGGGCTCGACCCGGACGCCATCCGCACCCTGCGCGGCGTCGGCGAGGATGCGCTCGCCGACGTTCAGTCCGGAGAGGACCTCGACGTCCTGGCCCAGCACCCGCCCGATCTTCACCCAACGGAGCCGCCCGACGTTGTCCGGGCCCACGACGTAGACGCCGGTGAGCTGCCCGCGCTCTACCGCGGCTTTGCTCGGGACGACCAGGCTCTCGGTCACCCCCTTCTCGAGCTGGAGCCGCCCGAACATCCCGGTCTTCAGGCCGGGGGTCGGGGGCAGATCCACTTTGACCAGGAAGGTGTGCGTGTTGGGATCGCCCGTGGGCAGGATCTGGGCCACGGTGCCCGCCAGTACCTTCGCGCCGAGCGCGTCCACGATGACTTGGACCTTGTCGCCGCGCGCCACGGCCTTGAGGTCACCTTCGGCCACGGTGGCCTCCAAGCGGAGGTGCGTCGGGTCCTCCATCCGGAGCAGCGGCTGGCCGGGCGAGGCCAGCTCGCCGACCTCAACCTTCTTCTCGGTGATCACGCCGTCGAAGGGGGCTTTGACGACCGTGTAGCTGAGCTGGGCGAGCGCGGTCGCCCGGCCGGCCTCCGCGACCTTAAAGGCGCGCGTGGCGTTATCGAGTTCCTGCCTGGACACCCCCTCCAGCTCGAAGAGGTGCTGCATCCGCTGGAGGTGCGCCCGGGCGTTCTCCAGCTCGGCCTCGGCGCGCGCGAGGTTGGCCCGGAGATCCCGGCTGTCGAGCACGACGAGCGTGTCGCCCTTGGCGACTGCGGACCCCTCGCGGACGCGGATCTCGTGGATGATCCCCTGGACTTTGCTCGCGAGCGTCGCCTGCGTGACCGCCGCCACCTGGCCGGTCACCTCGACCCAGATTGGCACCGGGACCGGACGCACCTCCAGGACTGCGGCCCGGACGACCGCGGGCGTCGGCGCGGACGCGGCGGGCGGGGCCGGCGCCTCCTCGGGCCCGCAGGCTGCCAGCAGCGCCAACAGGGACACGCTCCACCGCGTCATTCCGCCGGCCTCCGCCGCGTCCCGATCAACAGTTCACACCCGCATCCATTATAGGAGCGTTCTCCTACGCGCGCCACCGACGCCTCCGCAGTCGCCAACTCACTCCCGGACGCCGAGCCGCCGCAGGAGCGCCATCATCGGGCACCAGCCCGTGAAGGCGGACTGGATCAGGTTCACCGCGACGAAGGCGGCAAAATAGTTCCAGTACGGATGCACCGTCGCGCCAAGGACTACGGCCAGCAAGACGAACACGCCGGCGATCAAGCGGAGCCACGCGTTGAGCTTCATGGGCATTCCTCCATCCCTGCTTGCCTGGACTACCGCACCTCACTCACGCGGACGTCCGTCCGTATAGAGCCGACGGATCGAGAAAGGATTCGGGGAGCACATTCAATGCCCGCCTTCACGGGCCGCCCTCCACCATCCCCACCCACCTCCCAGTCGAGGGAGATCCTGCTACAGTCGCCCTGACGCTGCTGTAGCGGAAGGCCACAGCAAGGAAACCAGCCAGCCGCTCCTAGCGAGCAGCTCACAGCAAGGCGCACAGGGCCCTCTGCCAGCAGCACTCTGTTTGTTTTGCTCTCCGCTCTCCGCTCCCCGCTCTCTGCTGTTGGCTCTCCCCGGTGGCACCGCTCTTGCTGGACTACCGGGCAGGACTCGAGCAGGAAGGAGACGCCGTGGATCGTACAACCTGGCTGTGGCTCGGCGCGGTGGTCCTGGGTGCCGCGATCGTCCTCTATTTGGTCTTCTTCTGCCCGACGGAGTGCCATTGAAGAGGCAGTCAGCCGTCAGCCCTCAGCAGGGCTATCACCCCGGCGGAAGCTGGGGTCTAGACTTGTCCTGGATGCCGGCGTTCGCCGAAATGACAGAGTGGGACCTTTCGCCGGAATGACGAAGCTGATTGCTAGAGGACTGAAGGCTCTTCTCCCAAGAGGTGCGATCATGCGGTGCGAACGCTGTCGCGGGCTGATGGTGGTGGACCATTTCGTGGATCTGGCGGACGTGGACGGGAACCTGTGGCTGCGCGCCTGGCGCTGCGTGAACTGCGGCGCCGTCGTGGAGCCGGGTATCCTCCGGAACCGGACGGCCACGCCGTCCCGCATCGCCCGGCTGCTGGATCGCCTGACCGCCAAGGCACGTCGGCTCGATGCGGCGGCCCGCGCCGACGTGGTCCCGATCGGCGTCTGACCGGGGGGCACCGCGGTCATAGCCTCACCGCGCCGGCGCAACGGGCAGGACCGTCCGGTGCTCGTCCCGGCCGCCGGGACGACGCTCCAGGGAGTCCTGGCGCTGCCGGACGCCGCCCGGGGCGGCGTGCTCTTCGCTCACGGGAGTGGGAGCGGGCGCCACAGTCCCCGCAACCGGGCGGTGGCCGCGGTTCTGCAGGACGCCGGCTTTGCCACCCTCCTCCTCGATCTCCTGGACGAGCGGGAGGCCGCCGACCGCCACAAGGTGTTCGACATTGACCTCCTGACCGACCGTCTGCTCGCCGCCGGCCGCTGGCTCGCGCAGGAGCCGGCGACGCGCGACCTCCCGTTAGGCTATTTCGGCGCCAGCACGGGCGCGGCCGCAGCCCTGCGGGCTGCCGCCCGGATGCCCGACCTCGTCGCCGCTCTGGTGTCCCGCGGGGGGCGCCCCGACCTCGCGATGGACGATCTCCCGCGGGTGGCTGCGCCGACACTCCTCCTCGTCGGGGGACGTGACGAGCCGGTCATCGCCCTCAACGAGGCCGCCCTCGCCCGACTCACCTGCCCGAAGTCCCTCGTCATCATTCCCGATGCCACGCATCTGTTTGAGGAGCCGGGGGCCCTAGAGCAGGTCGCCGACCACGCCGCTCGTTGGTTCCGGCGGCACCTGCGATAAAGAATCACCGCGACCACGTCACACGGACGAACTGCTGGTCCTCGTTGTACCGCAGCTCGAGGGTCCCCTGGTAGGAACGGCGCAGCGCCTCGCCGAGGCGCCGGGCGAGATGCACGTCGGTCGTCGTGATCACCGCCCCGCCTTCGGTCTCCTCGATCCGCATGATCCGCGCGAGCGGGTGCTCGGCCTTCTCGCGCGCCTCCTCGTTGCGGACGAGCGCGAGGATCTCCGCCCGGTGGGCGGCGAAAAAGTCGCCGCCCAGCGTGACCTCGCCCGCCGGGTAATGATCGTTGATCCGCCGGCAGGCGGGGCAAAGGGCCTCGTGGACCTGCGGCGGCCGCGCGCTCCACGACCAGCGCCCCTTCTGGAACAGCGCGCCGCACTGCGGGCAGGCGGTGGGCAGCGGGGGTTTCCGCTTGGTGCTATACGTGTCGTGTCGCCATTCCTGGACCGCCCGGTCCCGGCGCGCGAGCCGATTGGCGGGCCGTCCTGGCTGATTCATCATACTCGGTCTCCTTCCCTGAGATTGGCGAGGGGGCCCTCGGCCTCCGGAGCGCGGTGGCGGTGGCCAGGTACCGGAGGGCTAGTTCGTCCTCCACCTGGCGAAAATCCCGATAGTGCTCTCCGACGGCCAGGAATGCGGCGGGGGTCTCGAGGACGACCAGCCGGTCGAGCGCTGGCTCGAGCAGCGCCAGCGTCTCGGGCGGGCCGACCGGGACGGCGCCCAGCAGCCGGGCCGGGCCAAGCCGCCGGAGGGTTTCGACCGCCCAAAGAAGGTCGCGCCGGTGGCGATGCCGTCGTCCACCAGGAGCACCGTCTTGCCAGCGAGCGAGGGCAGCGGCCGGCCTTGCCGGTACACAGCCTGCCGCCGGGCGATCTCCTGCCGCTGCGCGCGGATCGCCGCTTCGAGGTAGTCTGCCGGCGCCGAGAAAACCCGCAAGACCTTCGGTGCATCGGGATGCAAGTACACGGAGCCGGTCTCGGTCACGGCGCCGATGGCGCACTCCGGGTTGCCCGGGGCCCCGAGTTTTCGTACGATGAAGACATCGAGCGGGAGCCGGAGCGCGAGGCTGAGCGCGTAGCCCACCGCGACGCCCTCTCGCGGCAGGGCAGGATCACGCCTTGGGGATCCTCGTAACAGACGCCAAGCCGTTCCGCCAGCCGCACGCCCGCCTCGAACCGATCTTGCCACATAGCCCTGGGCCCCTTCACAGAGCTTCTGCAGGGAGGATGCCATACTAAGAGTCTGCGGGCGCTTCGGCGAAACCGCTGTGGCGCCAACGGATTCGATCCAGAACCTCCGGCGGCGCGCCGCGCCGCTGGGGAATTGGGGGACAGGGCGAGAGGCAGCCCTGTCGCCAAATGCCACGGGCGGGCCCCGGGTTGATCTTCGAGCGGCGCGCGCTCATGATCGGTCGCCTCAGAAAGCTTCCCATGCAGACGACCCGCAGCGCTCCGATCCGCTCACTCGCGGCCGCTGTGTTCCTAGCCGGCACGCTCGGCTGCGCCGGCCCGGTGCCCGGGCTCTGGCCGCCACCGGCCGATGTCCCGACCCGCACGGTCATCGTCTCGCTCGATACCTGGCACGCGATGCTCGCGCTGCCGCTCGAATCCTCTCTGGATTCCGGCACCCATCACGCGTCCCCCGTCACGCTTCACGGTTTCTATGAAGAGTGGGGCTACGCCGAGCAGGGCTGGTACCTCGAAGGCCGCCAGGGCGTCCCCGGCGTGCTGCGCGCGCTGTTCTGGCCTTCCGCTGGCGTGGTCGAGGTCGGCCGGCACGACCGGGTCTGGGCCGACCGGACCCCGCAGCCCCCCGCCGACCGCTTCGCCTTCCTGCTCACGGAGGAGGGCTACGACCGGTTGCGCCGGCACCTGGAAGGGACGATCGCCTCGCGGGAGCCGCTGCTGGTCTCCGGGGACAGCACGTTCTATCCAGCCGTCCGCGCCTACCACCTCTTCCACCAGTGCCACCAGTACGCCGCCGCGGCGCTCCGCGAGGCAGGCCTCCCCCTGTCCCCCGGTTGGGCGCTCACACCCAGCCTGCTCGCGGCGCAGCTCCGCCGCGCGGAACGGCTGGCCGCGGAAGCCGCCGCCAGACGTTGAAGGACAGAGGGGGAGCTGCGGGCGGCATGCCGGTCAGCCGTGGCCGGCCGGGTGAAATCCAACGCCCGTGACCGACAGCCAGCCATCTTGCACCGTCACCGCAGCGCCGAGGAAGATCTGGGCGAGCCAGGCGTTGGTGAGCACGTGGTCGGTGGGCTCGCCGATGCAAAACCGGCTCTCGCCCTCGGCCAGCGCAGCGAACGGAATGATCTGGTCCGCGGCGAACCGGTCCAGCGTCGCCCCGGAGCGGAGCGCCTCGATGATCTGCCGCGCGACGTGCCGGCCGATCGCTTCGGCTGGCCGGCCGATCGCGCCCGCCTGGTCCGCGCCCAGCCGGACGCCGCCTCCGCGGTCGGCGAAGAGCGCGAGTGCCGCGCCCGGTTGCGGCGCAGCGGTATCCTCGCGCCGCTCGACCTCGGCGCGATAGCCCACCCGCGCCAACTCAGCTTGCGCCGTCTCGGCCAACCGCCGGGCGACGCGCCGCTCCACGAGATGCGAGGCCAGCGCGATGCCCCAGACCCGCTCCACGGGTCCGGCCTCCTCCAGCCAGAGGGCCTGCAGAGGCGCACGGGTGGGCGTCACCGTGAGCGCCAGCACGCCGTCCCCCTTCGGCACATAGCCCGGCCGGACGATCTCCACCGACATCGCCAATCCCATGCGGGCGAGCAGCGGCAGGACCACGTGCTGGAGATGGAAGGCCGAGGGCGCGAAGTCCTGGAACAGGCCGCCGCGCAACTCGACCCGGACCACAGAGCCGCCGAACGCGAGCACTGGCGCGATCGCCAGCGCCAGCATGGTCGTCGAGCCGGCCGAGCCGATGTCCCACGTGTACTGGCGGCCGACCGCGAGCGCGCCGGGTCGAAAGACCAGCTCCATCGAGCCCGGCGCCAGCCCCTCGGTCGCGCCGCCCACGAGGCGCGCGATGGCCTCGACGACGCGGACGTGCTGGGGCCGCAGGCCTGGGTTGGGCCGGCCGGCCCGGGCGTTCACGATCCGGACCGCCCGGCCGGTCAATGCCGCATACGCCACCGACTGCCGGACGATCGTCCCGCTGCCGGAGAACCGGGCGCCGTCAATCTCGATCATCGGGCCCCCGCGGCACCGGCGATGCGCACGATCATTCCGCCGACAGGCCGCGCTTGCCCAGCCAGCGCAGGATGAGGGTCTTGATCCGCTGCCGGGTCTTCTCGCGCCGGAGCCGGGCGAACTTCTTGGCCTGCAGCTTGGGGAGGTTCTTGAAGGTGGGTTTCTGCTTCACGGCCGTCCCCCGGGGCCGGTGGCAGACAGCGGACACCGGACAGGCACGATCGTCGCCAGCGTACCGCACCCACCGGGCACGCGCAACGTCCCTCCGCCCGCTCAAGCTACCCGCGGACCATCGCCTTCCGCATGACGCCGGCCAGCGCCTCGCGCAGGGTCGGCGCGCCGATCTCCTCGAACTCGTAGGTGACCCGGCAGGTGGCCTGCGGGATCGTGATGAGCCGGCGCAGATCCACCGGAGTCGCGATGACCACCAGGTCGCAGTCCACGCGATGGATGGTCTGCTCCAGCTCCGCGAGCTGGGCCGGGCCGTAGCCCATCGCCGGCAGCACGGCGCCGAGATGCGGATGGTCGGCGAACACGCGGGCGATGCTGCCGACCGCCGAGGGCCGCGGGTCCACGAACTCCCGCGCGCCGTACCGCAGCGCGGCGAGCAGGCCCGCCCCGTAGCCCATCCCGCCCTGCGTGAGCGTCGGCCCGTCTTCGATGACGAGCACCCGCGCGCCCCGCAGGAGCCCCGGCGCGTCCACCGAGAGAGGCATGGCGGACTCGATGACTATCGCGCACGGGTTGGCGGCGCGCGCGGCGCGGCGTACGGCCTCGGCCCGCGCCGGATCGGCTGTGTCGAGCTTGGTGAGCACGAGCACGTCCGCGCGCAGCAGGTTCACCTCGCCCGGAAAGTAGGCGCGCTCGTGGCCGGCGCGGTGCGGATCGAGCAGGACGATCTCTAGAGCAGGCTCGAAGAAGGCGAACTCATTGTTGCCGCCGTCCCAGAGGATCACGTCGGCGTCGGCCTCCGCGAGGCGCAGCACCCGCGCGTAATCCACGCCGACGTAGACAACGTCGCCGCGGACGAGGTGCGGCTCGTACTCTTCCATCTCTTCGATCGTGCAGTCGGCTGCACGCAGGTCCTCCAGGGTCGCGAACCGCTGGACGGCCTGCCGCTCGAGGTTGCCGTAGGGCATCGGGTGCCGGACGATTGCGACGCGCAGCCCCGCCTCCCGCAGGAGCGCCGCCGCCTTGCGGGTCACCGGGCTCTTCCCGCAGCCGGTCCGCACCGCGCAGACCGAGATGACTGGCTTGGCGGCCGTCAGCATCGTCGCGTGCGGGCCCAGCACGCGGAAGTCGGCGCCCCTGGCGAGCGCCCGCGAGGCCACGTGCATGACCTCCTCGTGCGCCACGTCGCTGTAGGCGAAGACCACCTGCGCGATCCGCTCGCGCTCCAGGAGCGCGTCACACTCCGCCTGGGGCAGGATCGGGATCCCCTCTGGATAGAGGGGCCCGGCCAGCGAGGGCGGGTAGCGCCGCCCCGCGATGGCGGGAATCTGCGCGGCGGTGAAGGCGACGACCTCGTACCGGGGATCGTCCCGGAAGACCACGTTGAAGTTGTGGAAGGCGCGCCCCGCCGCGCCGAGAATCAGCACCTTGATGCGATCCATGTGCCTCTCCTGTGTCCAATTGCCACAGTGCCTCTCCGCCGACTGTGGCAGAAGCGGACCGCCCGGCCGAGTCGAGCTTACGGGAGGCGGCGGCGCTCGCACCGGAACGCGGCACGATTGCTGCAGGATTGGCCAGGCAGACGCCGGCTCATCCCGTGAGCATGCAAAAATCAGGGCAGGTCATGGCCGAGCATCTGAACGTCGAGATCGCGCAGCGGCTGCGGGAGGTCGCGCGTCTGCTTCAGGAGCAGGGGGCGAACCGCTACCGGGTGCAGGCGTACCGCCACGCCGCGGAGACGATCGAGCGGCTGGATCGGCCTGTGACCGCGGTGCTCGAGGCCGAAGGCCTGGACGGGCTGCAAGCGCTGCCGGGCATCGGCCCGAGCCTGGCCCGTGCCATCCACGACCTCGTCGCCACCGGCCGCCTCCCGATGCTGGACCGGCTGCGGGGTGGCGCGGACCCTGTGGCGCTGCTCGCCTCCGTGCCGGGAATCGGCCAAGCGCTGGCCAGAAAGTTGCACGATGACCTTGGGCTCGACTCGTTGGAGGCCTTGGAGGCAGCGGCCCACGACGGCCGCTTGGCTCTGCTGGCGGGCATCGGCGAGAAGCGCCTGGCCGGGATCGTGGATTCGCTGGCGACCCGGCTCGGCCGCCTCCGGCCCCTCGCCCGCCCGGGATCCTCGCCCGGAGCGCCTCCGGGAGAACCTCCAGTCGCCGAGCTGCTCGACGTGGATCGCGAGTACCGCGAGAAGGCGCGCGCCGGCTGGCTGCGGACGATCGCGCCGCGGCGGTTCAACCCCTCGCACGAGGCCTGGCTCCCGATCCTCCACACGCAGCGGGGCGACCGGCACTATACCGTGCTGTTCTCGAACACGGCCCGCGCGCACGAGCTGGGCAAGACGCGAGACTGGGTCATTCTCTACTGCGACACCGGCCACGGCGAGCGGCAATACACGGTGATCACGGCGCAACGGAACCCCTGGCGGGGGAAGCGGCTCGTGCGCGGGCGTGAAGCCGAGTGTGCGGCGTACTACCGCGCCCAGGTGCGCGACGACAGACGACCGGCCCAACCGCTGCCCCGGAAAGCCGAGAACCAATGACCGCACGAAAGGATGGGGCCATGCGCATACTCTTAGCCGTAGACGGATCGGACAATGCCTACGAGGCCGCGCGCGCGGTGGGCCACCTCGCCCCCCCGGAGCGGCTCCTCGTGCTGCACGTGATCGAGGTGCCCAAGCCGGCCTACCCGATGATGCTGCCGGAGGTCGCCGCGGAGCTCTACGCCACTGTGGAGGTCGGGATGCGGGAGGATGCCGAGCGGCTGCTCGACCGGATCGTCTCGGTGCTGCCCCTGCACGCCGGGCCGGTCGCCCGGTGCATCGAGCCGGGTCGGCCGGCCGAGGCGATCCTGGCGGCGGCCGCGCAAGAAGGGGTGGATCTGATCCTCGTCGGCGCGCGCGGGCTGGGACCGGTCAAGGAGCTGGTCTTTGGCAGTGTGTCCCACCGGGTCATCACCCACGCGCCTTGTCCGGTACTGGTGGTGAACCGGCCGCTGCGCGCGCTCGGCCACGCACTCCTCGCGGTGCAGGAGCCGGAGGACGCGGAGCGAGCCGTTGCCTTTCTGGCCAAGAAGCCGTTTCGGGAACCGCCCCGGATCGCCGTCCTCACGGTGATGCCGCTCGCCCAGCCCCTGTGGCCGGTCGGAGTCACGGGCGATGCCATGCTGATGGAGAAGGCGGTCGAGTGCGCACGCCACCTGGTGGACGACGTGGCGGACCGGCTCACACGGCTGGGGTATGCCGCGTCCGGCCTGCTCAACATGGGCGCGCCCGCGGCCGCGATCCTCCAGTCGGCCGGCACGCTGAAGCCGGACCTGATCCTGGTCGGTTCGCACGGCCGCGCCGGCGTCAGCCGGTTCCTGCTCGGGAGCGTGTCCCACACGGTGCTCCACCAGGCGCCCTGTCCTGTGCTGGTCGTGCGGTAAGGGCCGCCCCGCACGCCCGGCATCCGAAGGCGGTCGAGGAAGAAGTCTCCGGTGGCGCGCTCGCGGCGTCCCACTAATCCGTTCGTGATGAGCCTGTCGAACCACGAACCGGAACCCGTTGAACGCGCGGGCCCTCTGGGTGCGCCGGCACCCGCCGCGCTCAGCGCGACGCCGGCCGTCACGATTGAGCCCTTTCCCTGCCTGGCAGCCGGCGGAGCCTTGACTCAGGAGACTCTCGTAGGGTACAAGCTGCGATCGCAGCGCCGAGCTGAGGCTCCACGCTCTCATCCCGCGGGACCACACCATCGGCTGCGGAGGCACGGGTCCTGAACCTGCCTCTGCCACCTCACCGGGAGGGGCTCTTGGCTGCGAGAAGGAGGACCCGGACCCCCGCGACCCGCCGGCGCCCACCGGTCAAGCTGCAGGGGCAACTCTGCGACACCGCCTTCGTCGCGCAGATCGAATCGGCGCTTGTCGGAGAAGTGCCCCTCGCAGACGGGCTCCGCGGCTGCGCCGAGGCCATGGTGCGGCAGCTCGACGCGGCCTTGGCCGGCATCTGGACCCTCGATCCCGCCGAACAGGTGCTCGTCCTGCAGGCGAGTGCGGGGCTGGCCACGAACCTAGAGGCCCGCTATGCCCGGGTCTCTGTCGGCCAGTCCATGATCGGGCTCATCGCGCAGGAGCGGAAGCCCCACCTGACGAACCAGGTCGTCGGCGATCCTCTGATCCTCGACCAGGAGTGGGCGAGGCGGGAGGGGCTGGTCGCCTTCGCCGGCTATCCCTTGGAGACGGCCGGCCGCGTGGTCGGCGTCCTGGCGATGTTCGCCAGGCAGCCGCTGTCCGATGACCTGCCCCAGGCCCTGCAGACGGCGGCCCGCACCATCGCCATGTTCATCGCGCGCGAGCGGGTGCAAAGGGAGCTGGCCCTCGCCCGCGACATACTCCGCCTCGTCGTGGACAACATTCCCGCCTACGTCTTCTGGAAGGACCGCCAGTCGCGGTATCTCGGCTGCAACCGCCTGTTCGCTCAGGCAGCCGGCGTCGGGGAACCGGCAGCGATCGTCGGCAAGACCGACTTCGACCTAGCCTGGCGCGACACCGCGGAGCGCTACCACGCCGACGACCGCGAGGTCATGGAGCGCGGCAGGCCCAAGTTACATTACGAGGAGCCGCAAACGAGGCCCGACGGCAGCCTGCGGTGGCTGCGGACGAGCAAGGTTCCCCTGACCCACCAGGACGGGACAGTCTTCGGCGTTCTGGGCATCTACGAGGACATCACCGAGCAGAAGGAACTGGAAGCGAACGCGGCCCGGCTGGAACGCTTGGCGATGCTGGGGCAGCTCCTGAGCGGGGTCGCCCATGAGATCAAGAATCCCCTGTTCATCCTGACCGGCTACCTCCAGCTTCTGAAGGAGAAGCTGCACTCGCCGGCTGGCGCCGACCTGCTGGCCGACTTGCAGAAAATCGAGGATGCCGCCGGGCGCCTGGCGAAGATCACCGAGCGGTTCCTCCAGCTCGCCCGGGGCACCTCGCCCCAGCAGACCTGGGTCTCGGTGGAAGCCGTTCTGCGGGCGACCCTGGAGTTCTTGGCCAACGAACTGATGCGCAAGCAGATCTGTGTCGTGACGGAGATCGCGGCGGCGCTGCCGCCGGTCTGGGCCGATCCCGGACGGCTCCAGGAGGTCTTCCTCAACCTCATCCTGAACGCTGTCCAGGCCATGACGGCGGCGCACGGGAAAGGGACGCTGACGGTCTCGGCAAAGCTAGCGGCAAGCCACGAACAGCCGGCAGCTTCCGAAGAGAAGCTGTCCGTTGCTAGCGATTCGCGATCGGCTCCTGAGCCGAGCTGGATCGAGGTCCGGATCCAGGACGACGGGCCGGGAATCCCGCCCGACCATCAGGCCCGGCTCTTCGAGCCCTTCTTCAGCACCAAGCCCCCAGGGGAAGGCAGTGGGCTCGGACTCTGGATCGTCCGGTCCAACCTCGCAGCCATCGGCGGCCTGGCGCAGTGCGAGAGCGAAGTCGGCCGCGGCGCCACGTTCATTGTGCGGCTGCCGGTCGCAGGGGAGAGCCGTCAGCCATCAGCCGGCAGCGACCGGACTGGTCAATAACCAGTTGCAATTCTACAGAAGGAGGGCTACACTGCTGCCGCCTTTCTACTTATCTCGGCCTTCTGGCTGAACGCTGATCGTTGGAGGCCCCTAGCCTCTTCCCATGGCCACGATCCTGATTGCGAACGCCGACCACCGGTACGCGCGGATCCTCGGGGACCTGTTGAGCCGCTACGGGCACGAGGTGGTGACGGCCCGCACGGGCGAGGAGGCGCTGCAGCAGTTCGAGGCCCGGCCCCCAGCCGTGGTCCTGCTCGACCTGATGATCCTGGGCTTGCACGGGATCGAGGTCCTGGCGCGCCTCCGGGCGCAGGCACCGCACCTCCCGGTGATCGTGCTCGGCGCCGACGTGCCCCCCGACGTCGAAAGCCGCGCCCGCGAGATGGGCGTCTCGGATGTCCTCCGCAAACGGCTCAAGATGGACGTCATCGTGCAGACCGTGCATCGGGCGCTCCAGCATGCAGGCCGCCCCGTTACCCCGACGCCGGTCCCGGCCGCGCCACCGGCGGCGCAGCCGGCCCTGATCTTGGTCGTGGACGACGAGCCGGAGATCTGCGCGCTGGTCGGCGAGTTCCTCCGCCGGCGTGGCTACCGAACGGCCGCCGCCCACTCGGGCGAGGAAGCGCTGGCGGCGATCGCCAAGGATCTCCCGAACCTCGTGTTGCTGGATATCTACATGCCGGGCATGAACGGCGTCGAGCTGCTGCGGCGGATCCGGACGATGTACCCGTCCTTGGGCGTGATCATGCTCACGGCGAGCCAGGATGAGCCCCTGCTTAAGACGGCGCTGGATCTGGGCGCGTTCGACGTGCTCGCAAAGCCGGTGGATCTGTACCAGCTCGAGACCGCCGTGATGGCCAAGCTGCTGCTGAGCGCCCCCGACTGACCCCCCCTGGGGGCACCACGTAAGTCTTGCACTGGATCGGCAAATCGGCCACAATGCGCCCTCGGCATTCAGGCTCGCCTGCCCCGGCCCGGAGGACGCATGGCCCCACCGCTCCGCATCCTGCTCGTGGATGACGACCCCCAGATCCGCCCGCTCGCCATCAAGATCCTGACCCAGGAGTTTCCCGAGTTCCGGATCGAGCCGATCGAGGACCGGCGAAGCCTCGACGAGGCGCTGGACACGTCCGGCGTCGCCCTCGTGATCACGGATTATCAGCTCTCGTGGGCGACCGGCCTGGAGGTGCTCCGTTCGGTCAAGGCCCGCGACCCGGACTGTCCGGTGATCATGTTCACCGCCAGCGGGAGCGAGGAGATCGCGGTCGAAGCCATGAAGGCCGGGCTGGACGACTACGTGCTGAAGTCGTCCCGGCACCTGATCCGACTCCCGGCGGCGGTCCGCACCGCGCTGGACGCGGCGGCCCAGCGGGCGCGCCTTCGGGACGTGGAGGCCCACTACCGGGCCCTGTTCGAGCGGCTCCCGGTTGGCATCTTTCGCTGCGCCCCGTCGGGCGCGTTCTTGGACGCGAACCCGGCGCTCGTGGAGCTGCTCGGCTGCCCGGACCGGGCGTCCCTGCTCCGCGCCAACGTCAGCGACTTCCACGCCAGTCCGGACACCCACCCCGCCTGGGAGCGGCTGATCGAGTCCGGGGAGGGACTGAAGGGCTTCGAGCTGAGCCTCCGCCGGGCGGACAGCCGGATCATCTGGGTGAACGGGAAAGTGCAGGCCGTCCGCGACCGGGACGGCCGGGTGCTCTACCTCGAAGGCTTTTTCGAGGACATCTCTGATCGCAAGCGGATAGAGGCCCAGGCCGGACACACGGCGCGGCTCGCCGCGCTCGGCCAGCTCATCAGCGCGATTGCGCACCAGGTCAGGAATCCCCTGTTCATCCTGACCGGGTACCTGCAGCTCCTCCGCGAGAAGATCAGCGCGCAGGCGGTCGCGCGCGAGCTGCAGCCCGACGTCGAGGAGGCTCAGGAGGCGGCCCGGCGGATCACCCAGATCATCGAAGGCTTCTTGAAGCTCGCCGCCCCGGCGACCCACCGCAAGGAGCCCTGCTCCATCGCCGCCATCTTCCGGGAGGTCGTTGAGCTGCTCGCCTTCGAATGGGCGGCGAACCGGATCGAAGTGAAGATCGAAGCGGCCCCGGACCTCCCGGCGGTCGAAGCGGACCCGCAGGAGTTGCGCGAAGTCTTCCTGAACCTGATGCACAACGCCTCGCAGGCGATGGCGACGGCGCACGGCGGCGGGACCTTGCGGGTAGTGGCAGCGCAGCGGACCGGGAACGCGGGGACACCCGCACCCCCCCCTCACGGCGAGGGGGAGGGCTGGGGAGGAGGTGCCTGGGTCGAGGTCCGGATCCAGGACAACGGGCCCGGCATCCCGCCCGAGCACCGCGCCCGGCTCTTCGAGCCCTTCTTCACGACCAAGCCGGCCGGCCAGGGCACCGGCCTGGGGCTCTGGACGGTCCAGCGGATCGTGATGGGGCTGCGCGGGACGGTCGCCTGCGAGTCCGAGCCCGGCCGCGGGGCGACGTTCATCGTGCGATTGCCGGTGGCAGAGGAAGGCACGGAGACCCGGTGAAAGGGCGAGGGGGGGCGACACTCAGGTCGCCGCGTCCCCGCGTCGCCGGGCCGCGAGGTAGCCGGCTCTCGCTAGCGCGGCGAGGATCCGATCGGCCGCCTCCTCGGGACCGGTTTGGGTCGTATCAATGCGAACCTCAGGGTGTTCGGGCGGCTCGTAGGGGTCCTGCAGCCCGGGGACGGTGGCCGTCCGCCCGGCTTGGCCCGCTCGGTAGGTGCCCTTGACGTCCCGCGCCATGCACAGCTCCAGCGGACACTCGACCGCGACCTCGAGGAAGCGCGGAATCAGCCGGCGGCCTAGGTCCCGATAGGCCCGGCGGTTGGCGGTCGCGTCGAAGATCACCGTCGTCCCGTGCGCGACGAGCCGGCTGCCGAGGTAGGCCAGCGCCCGGTAGAACAGCTCCCGCTCCTCCAGCGAGTAGGTCGGCTGGGGCGTGAGGACCTTGCGGACCGCGTCGGACTCCAGCACCTCGACCGTCAGCCCCCGCGCCGCCAGCCGGGCCCGCAGCGCCGCCGCGATCGTGCTCTTCCCCGAGGCCGGCAAGCCGGTGAGCCAGACAGCAAAGCTCATGACAGTCTTGGCGCGAAGGGAGCGGCAAGGGGCAAGCGGACAGACAGCTTCTTCACCGTCCAGCCCCTCGCCGCTCGCCACGGGCCTCCAGCCCACAATATCGGTTCACCGCCGCCGGGTCGAAGGCATCGGCGTCGAGCACGGTCTGCACAAAGCGGAAGAGGGCCCGCCGGACATCGAGCGTCAGATTCGGATACCAGAGCGGGCTCGCGACGACGAGGCCGCGGAAGGCGAAGAACGGCGCGGCCGTTTCCAGCACGCCTGCGTCGCCGGTTCGCTCCAGGTAGCGATCCCAGAACAGGCGAAAGAGCGTCTCGAAGGGGCCGCGGAGCCGGCCCCAGCGTTGTAGCGACAGGAGCAGGTAATTGATCGTCATCGCGGTCAGGTCGTCGGCCGGCTCACCCCACTCGCCTCGCGACCGGTCGAGCACGCTGAAGTCCGTCCCCTCGCGGAACAGCACGTTGAAAGGATGGAAGTCCCCGTGAACCTGCGAGAGCCGGTTCGCCTTGTGCCGCAACCGCCACCGCCGGCGATTCGCCGCTTCCTCGATCGAGCGCAGCAGCTCCGGCGTGATGAAGCCGAAGCGGTCCGGATAGCTGTCCGTGAGCCCCATGATGCATTCGCCGTGGCCGATCAGTTCCCGGAGCCGCCGCCGGTAGAGCTGCCGGTCGCGCTTCTTGACCCCGTGGATGGCCGCGAGATAGTCGGCCAGCGCGCGGGCCCGCCGCTGGTCCAGCGCCCCCAGCCGACCCGTCCGCGCCAGGCGCTCGAGATCCAGGTTGTACCCCTTCCCCTCGACCCAGCCGGTCAGGACAAAGAACTCCTTCGCGCGCGCAACGGAAAACAGCGAGCCGTCCTCGGCGAACGCGCCGACGTCGAGCGCGGGGACATGGCGCGGTAGGCGCCCGAACGAATCGTAGTCCCACAGCATCGCCTGTGCGCGGTCGGCCGGATGTTCGTGCCCGAAGGGGCCGGGGCTCATCGTGCCCAGCACGGCGCGCCTGATCGTGCGCCCGACCTGGAAGGTGAGCCGAACCGGCTTGCCGTAGCCGTATTGCTTGTCCGCGCGACCCGACGACGCCTCGCCGATGGGGCCGAAGGACAGCAACCGCAGGGCGGGCCCGAACCGGGCCCGCAGGTACTGTTCGAGATGCTCGCGAGACAACGTCGGCATGGGGACACACGAAGAAGCTCACCGCCGTCAGCTTTCCGCTATCGGCCTTCAGCCTATAGAACAGAGACATAGGAACAAGCAAGAGCTATTCCTTGATCGTCGTCCCCGCGCCCTGCTCCGTCATCCCCGCGGAGGCGGGAGTCCAGAGATGTCCTGGTCTCCACCAGTGCGGGGACGACGGCCAGGGCACTGCTGCATTCGGCTCCACCCGCGGCAAGGCCACTGGGGAAAAACGCGCCAGTGGGGGCGGCCTCGAGCGGCCGTGCAAGCACCGCCGCTACAGCTTCTGTCAATCCAAGGGGTTGGCCGACGGGCCGATCGGGGACGTGGCACAGGCCTTGCGTTGCCTTGCCTCCAGCAAGGCCAGGCGCGCCTCGCCCTTGGCAGCAGACATCACGAGGAGCCCCCAATGGACTTACGCATCGAGAGCCGGAACGTCGAGATGACCCCGCGCTGGAAGACCGAGATCGAATCCCGGATGGCCGACCTGCAGGCCGGCCACGGGGACATCGTCCACGGCCGGGTGACCCTGATCAAGAATCCCCATCACAAGCGGCAGCGGCGCGTCGCCGAAGCCGTGGTCGTCGTCACGCTGCCCGGCCGGCATACGATCACGGCACGTAAGGAGGACAAGACCTTCGAGGAGGCGATCCGCGCGGCCTTCGCGGCCGTGGCCGTTGAGCTGCGGAAATACCGCGAGAAACGGGCCTCCAAGGAGATCCGGCTTCCGCCGATTCCGTTGCGCGGGGTGATCTGCAAGTTGTTTCCCCAGGAAGGGTACGGCTTCATCCTCCAGGAAGGGGGCGGCGAGGTGTACTTCCACAAGCACGCCCTGCACGGGCTGACCTTCGACGAGATGGAGGATGGGATGGAGGTCGCCTTCAACGTCGAGCCGGGCGAGAAGGGCCCACAGGCCACCACCGTAAGCCCGGTGCCAGTGGCGCCATGACCGAGAAGCTCAAGCTCCCGGCCTCCGCGCTCGCCCCCGCCGTGGACCCGGCGTCGCTCGGCTTCGCCGACACGAGCGAGCTGGCACCGATGGAGGAGCCGATCGGCCAGACGCGGGCGCTGGAGGCCCTAGCGTTCGGCCTGCGCATGTCCAGCCCAGGGTTCAACATCTACGTGGCCGGCCCGGTCGGCTCGGGCAAGTGGTCCATCGTCAAGGAAATGGTGCGGCGCCTCGCCCGCGAGGCCCCGGCGCCGCCGGACTGGTGCTACGTCAATAACTTTCAGGATCCCTCCCGGCCCACCTGCCTGTCCTTTCCGGCCGGCCAAGGCCGGGCCTTCAAGCAGGCGATGGCGGGGCTTATCGAGGGGCTGCGGCGCGACATCCCGAAGGTCTTCGAGAGCACACCGTACCTGGAAGCCAAGGCCCGGATCGCCGAGGAGACGGAGGCGAAAAAGCGCGCCCTCTTCACTGAGCTCGCGGACATGAGCCAGGCCCGGGGCTTCGAGTTCGAAGAGACCCCGATGGGCTTCCGCCTTGTGGCGACCAAAGCCGGCAAACCCCTCAAGGACGAGGACCTGGCGAAACTCCCGGAGGAGGCCCAGCGGGAGTTCGCCGAGCGGCGGCGGGCGATCGAGGCGGAGATCCGAGAATTCCACGTCCGGCTCCATGCCCTGGACCACGAGGTGGAACAGCGCATCTTGGAGATGGACCGGCTTGTCGTCGGCAACGTGCTCGACTCCCGGCTGGAGAACGTGCGCCGGTCGGTGCAGGGCCTGCCTAGGGTTCTCGCCTACCTGGACCAAGTCCGTGAGGATATCCTAGCCAACTACAAGGACTTCCTGCCGCGTGAGGCGCCGCCCTTCCCTTTCCCCGTGCCCGGCAGCGGGCGCGGGCCCGACCTGACGCGCTATCAGGTCAATCTGCTCGTGGAGCACGCGCCGGATGCGGGCGCCCCGGTCGTGGACGAGTCGCACCCGACGTATAGCAACCTGATCGGCAAGATCGAGCGCAAAGCCCATCTCGGGGTCGTGTTCTCGGACTTCACCGAGATCACCGCCGGCGCGATCATCCAGGCGAGCGGCGGCTTCCTGCTCCTGAACGCGCTGGACCTCCTGCGCCAACCCTTTGCCTGGGATGCGCTCAAGCGCGTGATCAAGACCCGCGAGGTCAAAATCGAGGATCCGAGCGAGTTCTTCGGCTTCTCGACCACGGGCCTGCGCCCGCAGCCCGTCCCGGTGGACGTGAAGATCGTCTTGGTCGGCCCGCCGGCGCTCTATCATCTGCTCCAGAGCTACGAAGAGGATTTCCAGAAGATCTTCAAGGTGAAGGCGGACTTCGAGGTGGACGTGCCGCGCGACCGGGACCAGGACCGCATGTATGGGCGGTTCGTGGCGCGCCTCTGCCGGGAGGAGCAGCTCCCGCCGTTCGGCGCGGACGCAGTCGCGGAGCTGATCCGCTACGGCCTCCGGCTCGCCGAGCGGCACGACCGGCTGTCGCTCCGCTTGAGCCTGCTGAGCGACCTGGTGCGGGAGGCGGCCTTCTGGGCCGGACAGGCCGGCCGGACTGTGGTCACCCGCGACGACGTCGAGACCGCCGTCGCCAAGCGACGGCGCCGCGCGGACCTCCCCGAGCAGTGGATTCAGGAAGAAATCCGCGAAGGGACGTTGATGGTGGACCTGGACGGCGAGGTCGTCGGACAGGTGAACGGACTGTCCGTGCACGTGCTCGGCGACTACGCCTTCGGACGCCCCGCCCGGATCACCGCACGCACCTTTCCGGGGACGAAAGGCGTCATTGACATCCAGCGGGAAGCCCAGCTCGCCGGCCACGTGCACAGCAAGGGCGTCATGACCCTGGCGGGGTACTTGGCGGGCAAGTTCGCCGGCACCCATCCCTTCGCGCTCAGCGCCACACTGACCTTCGAGCAGACCTATTCCGAAGTCGAGGGGGACAGCGCCGCCCTGGCCGAGCTCGTCGCGATCCTCTCCAGCCTGGCGGAGGTCCCGGTGCGCCAGGCGCTGGCCGTCACGGGCTCGGTCAACCAGCTCGGCGAGGTCCAGCCGATCGGCGGCGTGAACGAGAAGATCGAGGGGTTCTTCGCATCCTGCCGGACGCGCGGGTTCACGGGCACCCAGGGCGTCATCATCCCGGCCCGCAACGTCAAGCACCTCGCGCTGCGCCGCGACGTCGTCGCGGCGGTCGAGACGGGCAACTTCTCGGTGTACGCCGTCAACACGGTGGAGGAAGCCGTCGAGCTGCTCACCGGGGTGCCAGCCGGCGAGCGGGGGCCGGACGGGCGCTACCCAGAGGCGAGCGTGTTCGGCAAAGCGGCCAGGCGCCTCGCGGCGATGGCGGAGGCCGTGCAGGCCTGGGGTGAGAAGAAGCTGGCCGTCCTCAGCCATCAGCCAACAGCTTCCAAAGCTGACAGCTGACGCCTCCCGAGGTGCCCATGCCGATGTCCGAGTATCAGTGCCTGGACTGCGGGAAAGCGTTCCTGCTCGTCCTGACGTTGAAGGAGCACGAGCGCGGAGACGCCGTCTGCCCGGCCTGCGGGAGCAAGCGCGTGAAGCAGCTCCGCACCGACTTCATCGCCCGCACGGCAAAGAAGAGCTAGCTCGCCACCAAGGAGCCGGGCTAATCATCCAGAATCGTCGATGCGTGTGACGGAGGATGGTACCGGGCCCGAAACTCGCACCCGCATCGCTCGCAATAAAACGGAAAGAGACCGAACAGGACGCTGAGGACCCGCCCCCACAGCGTCCGGTGCCGGCGTGACAGGTGCGCGCTGGAGCACCGCGGGCATTGAATCCGCATCATGGAGACCCCGTTCGTGTCGCGTCCTCAGAGACTCGGTGACAGGCCGTAATTGAGGTAGCCGCGCAGGATGTCGCGCCGCGCGACGATCCCGACCAGCGTGCCGGTCACGTCCACCACCGGCACCCGGATCAATTTGCTGGCCCGGAGCACGTGGACCAGTGTGCTCAGGTCGGTCTCCGGCCAGATCGAATAGGGATTGACCGACATGATCTCCTCGGCGGTGATCTCGCTCCACCGGCGGCCCTGCTCGAGCGCCCCCAGGAGATCGAACTCGCTGACGATCCCCACCAGACGCTGCTGCTCGTCCACGATCGGGACGGCGCCGAATCCCTCAATCATCTGTGAGGCCAGCACGTCGGCCTTCGTCCGTCGGTGGCCGACCTGCACGTCCCGTTCCATGAACCGCTCCACGGTCAGTCGGGTGAAATCGGCCAGTTGGCGATCGGACATCGCCGCCTTCTGTTTCGCCATCTCTTCCTCCCGGAGCCCTCGGGCTCGCCCCTGACTGGACATCCAGGATACGTGAGCACGCCTTCCTGCAAGTCGTTAGTTAAGCAAAGGCCCGGCCAGATTGCCCCACGAAGAAAAGCCTTGGAGATCAGGCAGGTTGCGATAGGATACCGGGATCGGACCGGACGACCGGACCGAGCGTCGTGGAGAATCGCCACAGACTGGCGCGGATCGGGGCGTCAAGATGCGACAGCCCGCCCAACACGGGACAGCCCGCAACGCGCATCGGTCCTTGGCCAGCACGCTAGAGGGGTTGGGCCTGAGGCGGGTGCGCTCCCTGCAGACGGTGGCCCGCGCACACGGCGTGGACCTGCGGCTGTTGCGGATCCCCGCCGGGACCATCCGGGTCGGGGCGCTGGGGCCGGTGGCCTTCGCCGGGGGGCTCTTACGGCTACGTCGGCTCGGCCCGTGGTGGCTCGGCCCCCCTCGGGCATCGGCTCGCCCGGCACCTGCGGTGCCGGAAGGTCCGCCGTTGGCACCTTGACTACCTCACCGGCCATCCGCGCGTCCAGCCTGTGGCCGTCTTCGTCGGCGACAGCACCCGGCTTACTGAGCCGGCGCTCGCTCGACTGTGCGTGGCCCAGTTCCCCGTCATCCCGCGCTTCGGCAACAGCGATCTTCGCAGCCGGTCCCGGGACATCTGTACCTGTTGCAGGAAGAGCCGCCCCGCCCGCCACTCAGGGGCCGCGCGACTGACACACCCGGCGACCCGGGAGGCCAGGCTGAACCGGCTCACGCCTAAGCTGTGGCGCCGCCGTCCGCCGCCGCGCGCGGCCGGAGGCGCGTCTCAGCGGACGATCAGCACCGAACAGGCCGCGTACACCAGGACTTTCTGCGAGACGCTCCCCAGCAGCAAGCGCTTGATGGCGGTCGCGCCGCGCGAGCCGACGACGATCATCTGGGCCTCGTGGCGGACGGCGGAATCCAACACGGCCAGGGCCGGATCGCCGTGCAGCAGCTCCGTAGCGATCTCGTAGGGCCCCCGTCTCAGCTGCTCGGCAACGCGGTCCAGCAGCTCCTCGCCCTTCTTTTCCACAAACGCTCCGAAGTCGGAAGAGCCGGCCGCGCCCGCGCGCACGCCGATGGCTTCCAACGGCCGCTGGGGCCACACGGTCACGACCGTCACGTGCACACGCCCGCGGAACGGGCCCGGAGCCAGCAACGCGATCGTCCTCAGCGAGGGTCCCGATCCGTCGATCGCGACGACGAGGCGGTCCAGCGTCGCAGGCGTCTCCTTCACGACGAGCACCGAACACGGCGCGTAGGTGGCCACCTTCTGCGAGACGCCGCCGAGCAGAAACGACGGCGTGGCCGTCATCCCCCGCTGCCCCACGATGATCAGGTCCGACCGCGCCTCTTCGGCGGTCGCGATGATGCTCTCCGCCGCATCCCCGACGTCCGCGATGAGCCGGAGCTGCCGACACCGCCCTTCCAGGTCTCGCCCCATTTCATGCAGGACGCGCTCGGCCGCCTCGGACACTTCCTTGCGATAGGCCTCCAGACAAGCGGCCGGCATGTCCGGGGAAATGTAGGCATGTCTGAGCGCGTCCTCGTCCACGACGTTTAGAACGTCAAGCGTCGGGGGCTCGCTGAAGTGCCGGATCATGCCGGCGGCGTTCCGCGAGTCCGGCGACGCATCCACGGCGAGGAGAATGCGCACGGCTAACGAGTTCCCTGCGCCGCAGCCAGCAACTCACCGGCCAAGTCAATCGGCACCGCGAGGTGCAGCCCGCTGAGCCGCTGTAAGGTGGCGTGGTTGACGGCGACGACCCATCCGTCCCGGTTGAAGATCGGGGCCCCACTGCTCCCGGTGGCAGCGGCGGCCTCATAGGCGACGTGGGTTGCGGTCACGCTGGCCACAGACCCCCGTGTGACCAAGGGGCGAATGAGCCCCCGCTTCGACACTTCCTCGGCGAGCCTTCTGGGATCTCCGTGCGTCGCGTTCAGGATCTCCTCGCTCGTCGTCTTGGACGCCCTGGCCAGCAGGGTATCGAAGCTCCCGGGATAGCTGAGCATGACGATCGGCTCGCCGGCATGGACGATGGCGCCGCTGGGCGCCAGGACGAGCGGCGGCATGCCCTGGGGGGGCCGATCCGTCTGGAGCACGGCGAGATCGGTCCGCTCTGACAGGGCCGCGACTGTCGCGTGGTAGGGCGCCGGCTGATCGGGAAAGAAGAGCCGCAGCACGAATAGCTCGGGCTCGAAACCGGCCTCGATGGCCTGCCGAGCTGGCTCATACGCTTCCCACATGCGGACGAGGTGGCGATTCGTGACGACGGTCCCGTGGCGGTCCACGAGAAAGGCCGTGCCGGCGAAATAGATCACGACCGGCGGCGCGGTGCCTTCCACCGTCACCAGCGTATTGCCGTCCTTGTCCAGGAGCGGATTCCCCTGCGCATCGAACCCCTGATAGCGCAGGGGCCGTCCGGTGCCGTGCTCCCGAAACCCATAGCCCCCCTGCAGCAAGGCGACCCCGCCTTCAAACCGTCGAACGATCTCTTCCGCAAGCGTCCGTTCCTGCTGCAGCGCCGCCAGTTGCCGACGCAGGGCGCGAAGGGCCCGCTCGGATTTCCTGGCCGCTTCCTGGTGGGCGAGCGCCGCCTGGAGACTTGCAAGCAGCGCTTCCTGCCGGCGTTCGAGCTCCGCGGCCGCCTCCCGCTCGTGCTCGATGCGCCGCTCCATCTCCACCTGCGAGAGGCGCCCCCGCTCCAACTGGCCAATCAACTCCGCCATACGCCTTTCCGTGGCAACGACCGCCTGATGCTCGCGGTACGCCAGGACGCCCAAACCGACGACGACCGCCACGGGAACCATGAGCAGGACGGCGGCGCCGACCTTCACCGCCGGGGACGCGTACCGGACGATGTCGCGCAGGATGTGCGTGGCCAGATACAGGCAAGACAGGTATCGCGCATGCGGCATGCGGACGACGATGTCGCGGGAGTCCGCGACGATGGTCTTCAGCGGCTTGGTGAGCGGCGCGCCGTTGGGCGAACAGTGAAACCGGACCTGCGGACCGCCTTCCCCGAACTGGATTAGGTCACCGTCCCTCAACGCCGACTCGCTTACCCGTTGCCCGTTGACGAACAGGGCGTTCTGGCCACTCCGGTCGCGAATGATCGGCGTGTGGTCTTCAACCGACAGCTCGGCATGGACCGGGCACACGGCGGCATCAATCACCGGGTCGAAGGCGACCCCGCAGGCGTCCCCGATCCCGAACGACACGGACTCCGTGTTAAGGAACAGGGTCCGGCCGCGCAAGCTGCCGGTGAGCGGGTACAGCATCATCCGCATGGCGTCTCGAGTGGCCAGGCCCCGTAGCATACGCGGATGGCTGGGGGCCACCTTCCCTGTTGTGCAGAGACCATGCCAGGCACAGACAAGGCCGTCGCCCGCCAGGCGCGCCCCCGAGGCCAGGCTGGGCGCTGGCGTGATTTGCCACAGGCCTTGCCCAGTCCTTGTCCCAATCTGCGACAGCGATCGCGGGAACGGCTATCCGGAGCCGCAAGTTGTCCGCGGGCATAGCATGTGCAATGTCTGGTTGCGATGAAGCACGTCATTGCCATGCTGGCCCGAGCGGCCGACGGCGCCTTCCTGGTGGATGACCAGGGGACGATCCGGTTCTGGAATCGCGCCGCCGAGCGGCTGACCGGCTATCGCGCCGCCGAGGCCATCGGCCGGTCCTGTCACGAGGTGCTCCGCGGCGAGACCCCGGCCGGCCAGCCGCTCTGCAGCCCGGCCTGCGCGATCGCGGCCAATGTGCGCCGCGGCGCCGGCGTCCGGAACTTCGACCTGCGGACTCGCACCCGGGCCGGCCGGCCGATCTGGCTGAACGTCAGCTCGCTCCCGGTGCCGTCAGCCAGGCGCAACCGGTTCTGGGCCGTCCACCTGTTCCGTGATGTGTCCCGGCAGGCCCGCGTCCGTCACCTCGTGGACGAGCTCCAAGCCGCCCTCTGCTGTGCCGCCCCGATGCCGCCCGCCTCGCAGCCCGACCCCGCGCCCGTGCCGCCTGCCACCCTGCCGCTGAGCAAACGGGAGCGCGAGATCCTCGCGCAACTCGCCTTGGGCAAAACCACCAAAGGCATTGCCGACGCCCTCTGCGTGAGCCCGGCGACCGTCCGCAACCACATCCAGCACATCCTCGAAAAGCTCAGCGTCCACAGCCGGCTCGAGGCGCTTGCCGTCGCGTTCCACCCAGGCCAAGCCGCGCAGTGAATCCCCCGTTCTTCGGTGGTCGTCCCTCGTGATTCGGCCGGAGACGCAGTCCGGCGCCCCGCTGCCACGACCGACGAACGAGGAGGCACCGCCCCCGCCTGATACGTTCGGCCCGCCCGAAAAATGACGCGACCGGCTCATTGGCAATCCACGGGGCCGGGACTACCCTGTCTCCATGAGACACTCACCCCTGATCCACAAGATGGTCGTGGCGGCCGGCGCCGTGGCGTTCGCCGCCCTGCTGCTCCTGGCACCGCACCAAGTCGCCGTGGACAGGGCGGACGAAACGTGGATTGACCGGCTCGTCACGTTCGTGACCGTCCAGCAACTCAGCGCGGGCACGACGCCGGCCGCCCGCTTCGACCTCTACTTCGAGCAACTGGCTCGTGTCCGGGCCGCCGTGCGCGCGGGGGACCATCCACGGGCCTATGCCGCGATGAACCGCCTGATGGACATGCTGGAGGCCCGGGAAGGCGGCATCGCCCCCGCGGCCGCGGAAGCGATCTGGGACTACTGCTACCAGGTCACGCCTGCAGCCTACCATGACGTGAGCCGGCACCTGCGGGGCCGGCACCGGGCCGAGGCAGGGGCCTTGGCGTTCCGGGAGCCGACGCGGAGGTGAGGCCGGTCTGCGGGAAGGGAGGTGAGGTCAGTCGCCAAGGAGGCCGTCAGGGTTTCAGACTCGTCTCAGACTCGGCGGACCGATTTAAGCAAAGGAGGATGCAAGATGATCGGGTTCTCACATAAGAGGTTCTGCCTGACGGCGTTCGTCGGCGGAGTGGTGCTGATGCTGGTGCCGATGACGGCGGCGGCGTTCGGGCCGGACTACGAAGGCTATCACGGCTGGATTGACCGGCTGACCAACGAGGTGCTGATCGCCCAGGCGTCGGCCCCCGACGCCCAGGCCGCGGCGTTCGAGCCGTACCTCGGCCAGCTCATGGTCGTCCGGACTGCGCTCGGCCGCGGGGACGAGGCGGCGGTGTATCGGGGCGTCAACCGGTTCATGGACATGCTGGAGAACGGAGAGAGCGGCATTCCGGCCGCGGACGCCCGCCGGCTCTTCGATTACTGCTTCGAGGTCACCCCGGCCAAGTACCACGACATCAGCCGCCATATCGGGAAGTATGATCCGATGCGGTGGTGGGACGAAATGATCTACGTGAGCGAGTAGCGTGCCACGCGACCGCAGTGAGGCCAAGATGGCCTAGCATGAAGGGGGCTACCATGAAGTGTCTCGACCACATAGACCTGGCGGCCATCGCGGGCGCGATCGCCTCGGTGGCCAGTGCCGGCTTTCTGTTCGCCTGGCTAGGCGTCGAGCGAGGTCCAGCGACCGAACCGGCGCCCGCCGAGCCGCGGGCGATGCTCGTGGAGCACATTGACCGCACACTCGCCGAGGCGATGGTCGCGCCCGCGCGGGTCGAGGAGGAGCGGGCCCGCACCCAGGAGGCGCTCGGGCGCGCGATCGTCAGGTTGCAACAGGCCCAGGCACACCTTTCCACCTGGCTGCCTGACTTAACCGCGGCAGCCCGTGCAGCGGCTGCCCACCGTCGAGACTTTCTCGAAGGGCGGTTTAAGTTACCCGCAGACTGGGACGGGCCGGAGTTCGCGAGGATGGAGCGGGAAGCCGAGACCCTGGCCCAGCCGCGGCTTGGCCGCCGGATCGTGACCGAGAGCTTGGCGATCGCAGCGAGGCATGGGGCGGCGGAGGAGCAGTACGGCCGCGCGCTCCTGGCGGCGACGCAGGCGCTGGAGCGGTGGGAGCGCGAGCCAGCCGCCTCGCAGCAGACGATCGCCGCGGCGGCGATGACCGCCATGGCGCTGGGCGAGCGGATGGGAGGACCGATGACGGCCGGCACGCAAGCGATCTGGCCCGGCGAGGGCCCCATCCTGCCGATCGGGCTCCTCGGAGCCGGCGCGCTCCTGCTCGCGGTCGGCGGGGGGCTGTTCGCCGCCGGGTCGGGGCCGTCCAGCCGGCGGTTCGCGGCCCACTGCGAGACCGCGGGCAAGGACGTCGAGGTGACTGTCCTGCTCAGTGACGACACGCCTTACGAGGTCACCCGGTGCTCGGCCTTCGACGGCGGACCGGTGACCTGCGGGAAGCACTGCCTCACATGGCCTGTGGCCCACGCGGCTTGACCGGGCCCGCGCACGGGAGAGCGACCACGCTCGAACCCACCGATCGGCCGCTCTCCCGCGTCGCCTCTGGCGACTCGTGACAGCGGTTCCCTCGGCATAAGCCCGGTGGAAGGCCGAGCCGTTGCTGCAAAATGCGCCAGGGCCCGGGCCCCGGCTGTAGCGGAACTCCCCCGTTCCTCCGGCCAGGCTCCGCAGATTTCTCGCAGATCCGCCCAATCTCCCGAGCCTGGCGCGCCGGCCTCCAGCCCGGACCGAGCCTATGTTCTGTCCACTTACGCGCTCGTGGCGCCCAGGCAGAATCCGAGCCAGACCGAGCCGCCGCCGCGGGGTTCTTCTGTGGCCAACGTTGGCATGCCACTTGCGGGAGTGCACAGCATGGAAGGCCCTGGGCATGGTGCCGCACCACGTGTTGATTGACGAGGCCGCCATCCAGGCCAGGGTGGAGGGCCTGGCAAAGTCCATCGCCCGGGACCTCGAGGGCCGGCCGGTTCTGTTGCTGGGCTTGCTGACGGGTAGCTTCATCTTCATGGCCGACCTGGCCCGCGCGCTTACGCGCCAGGGTAACGAGTCGCGGGCGACGTTCCTCCGAGCCTCCCACTACGGACTCGGGACGGACGCGAGCGGACGATGCGGGTGGAGGAACCCCCTCCCGCCGACCTCGCCGGGCAGGCGGTCTTGATCGTGGATGACACCCTGGACTCCGGGGAAACCCTCGCGAGGGCCGTCGCCCGGCTTCGGGGGAGTGGGCCGGCCTGGCTCCGCACCTGCGTCCTGCTGGATAAGCCGAGCCAGCGGACCGCCGCCTTCAGCGTGGACTACGTCGGGTTCACGGTACCCGATCTGTAGCTCATCGGCTACGGGCTGGACCTCGACGGCGAGGGCCGCGCTCTGCCCTATGTCGGCGCCGTCGGACCGGCACCCGCGAGCGCCACGCCTTGAAGGCCGAGCCCGGAAGCGCAAGGTCTGGTTCCCATGCCGGATGAGACAGCCACCCCCGCACCAGAAATCCTGCAGGCAATCCGGGGCGCCGAGCGCAAAGTGGAGCGGATGGTGCGCGCGGCCGAGCAGGAAGCGGCGACGCTTCTAGAACGCGCGCGAGCCCAGGCCGCAACGCTCCTCGCCGAGAAGCGCCGGAGCCTCGAGGCAACCACACAGCACCGGCTGGCCCACGGCACGAAAGACGCAGACCGCGAGGCGGAGCGGCTCGTGCTGGAGGCGAAGGTGGAGGCCAATGAGCTGAAAGCCCGCGGCCTGCGCCGGCTGGACGAAGCGGTGGAGTTGGTGTTGCGGCGCCTTCTGCCGAATTGGTAGCTCATGGCGAACAGCGACTGGCTGTCGCCTGCAGGCGACCGGCTATGTGCCGGAAGCCGTGAGCTCAGACGATGATCGAACCGATGGCAAAAGTCCGGCTGGTCTTCCCACGGCACCGCCTGGACAGGGTGACCGCCCTCCTGCAGGAGGCGGGCGTGGTGCACATCGAGTCCGCACCAGCCGAGGCCGCGCAAATTCCCTTGCGCCCTCAGGTGATGGACGAGTCCACCCGTCAATGCCAGGCCGAATTGGACCGCCTGCACGAAGAGCTGCGCCGGCTCCTCCTGCTTTTGCCCGAAGCGCCACCGGCCGCGGCCAAACGGGAGGCCGCAGGCAGGCTGCAGAACCTGGAAGACTGGCGACGGATCAGCCAGATCGTCCGACAGGTGGGAACCCGGGTGGACTACCTCACGAGCCGCCTGAAGCTGTGCGAAGACGAGTTGGCCCTGCTGTCCAAATATGAGCGCGCGGTCACGGCGCTGGCGCCATTCCTCCGATTGATCAAAGACAGCGACGAGCTCGATCACCTCGGAGTCACGATCGAGGAGGAAGAAGGGCGCGAACGTGTGCTGCCGCTTCTGCATGAGTTGGTGGCCAAGGTGACCGACAACCGGTATGAGCTGTTCCACAGCCGGCTCGACGCGCGCAGCATGGCGGTGCTGCTGGTCTTTCCGAAGACCTCTACCGCCCGCATCCGCAGTCTCCTCTGGGAGGAGGGGATCAACGAACTGCGCCTGCCTGCATCGGTCTCGGATAAACCGCTGGGCCAGGCGCTCCGCATCATTCTCAAGAAAAAGGTGGACCTACCCCTTCGCGCCGCCCGCTATCGAGAGGACCTCCTCGAGGTGGCCAGGACTTGGCGGCAGGAGCTGCTGCGGCTCCGCGACGCCGTGGCCCAACGCCTGCAGCAGATCGAGGTCGCCTCGTCCTTCTACCAGACCGAGTTGGCCTCCTTCATTTACGGGTGGGTTCCACGCCGCGCGCTGGGCGCCCTGCGCGCCGGAATTGCAAAGGAATTCGGCGGGCAGGTGGTGCTGGAAACCTGTCCGATCCAACAGGCAGAATGGGAAACGGTCCCCGTAGTGCTGCACAACCCCCGGTGGCTCCGGCCCTTCGAGTCCCTCACGCGACTGATCGCCCTGCCGCGGTACGGCAGCATCGATCCTACTCCCTACCTCGCGGTCTTCTTCCCGCTCTTCTACGGAATGATCCTCGGCGACGTGGGGTACGGGCTGTTGCTGCTGATCGCCGCGACCGTGGTCCGGCATCGCTTTGGTCAGCACCCGCTCCTTCGCGACCTGTCGCTCGTCTTCCTTGTCGCTTCGGGGGCAGCCGTGCTGTTCGGGTGTCTGTTCGGAGAGCTGTTTGGGGAACTCGGCGAGTCCATCGGCCTGCGTCCCGTCCTCAACCGCATGCAGGCGTTCATTCCGCTCCTGTACCTCTCAATCGGCGTTGGAGCTGGTCACGTCTCCCTGGGGATTCTCCTGGGCGCGTTCTGGGCCTGGCGGCAAGGCCACCGGCACGAGTGTCTCGCCAAGCTGGGAGGGTTGGTGCTGGTGCTGAGCTTTGTCACGCTGATCGGCGGGCTGTCCGGCCTCTTCCCGCCCCTCTGGGCGAGGGTGGCCTCGGCGAGCCTGCTCGGAGCGCTCGCCTTGACCTTCATCTTCGGCGGGCCGCGGGGGGCCATGGAGCTGCATAACCTGGTCAACGTGCTCTCCTATCTCCGTCTGATGGGGATTGGCGTGGCCTCAGCGGCGCTGGCGTTCGCGGCCAACAAGCTCGGCGGGGCGGTCGGCAATGTGCTCCTGGCCATGGTGATCGGGGGGACCCTCCACACGATCAACTTGGTCTTCGGCCTCCTCTCCCCGACCATCCAGTCCCTGCGGCTCCATTACGTGGAGTTTTTCGAAAACTTCTTTGCGCCGGGAGGCAAGCCGTATCGGCCGTTCAAGAGAGGAGCGGACAGCTGACAGCGATCAGCCCAAGAGGGGAAACGCTGTGGCTGCGCTGGATCCTGACCGTCGGCTATCCGCGAGTTGCGTAGGAGGTATGCGATGACGGACCTCGGACTGATCGCCATCGGGGCCGGGCTGGCCATCGGGCTGGCGGCACTGGCCACAGGGCTCGCGCAGGCCAAGATCGGCTCAGCGGCCGTGGGGGCCATTCTGGAGAAACCGGAATCCTTGGGCACCGTCCTGATTCTCCTGGTCATCCCCGAGACGCTGGTGATCTTCGGCTTCACGGTGGCAATCCTGATTCTGTTCACGCTGAAGTGAGCCGGCAGCCAACGGCGAGCGACTCGCTGAGAAGCCATGGCGTACGAACACCTCATCGCGGCGCTGCTGGAAGAGGGGGACGCCAAGTGCAAGGGGATCCTGCGCAAGGCCCGAGCCGAGGCCGAACGGCTGATCGCCGAAGCCGCCGCTGCCGCCGCGACCTTGGAGCGCGAGGCCGACCAGTCCACACAAAGCGAACTGGCTCGACAGCGCGCAGAGGCGCTGAGCCGGGCGTCGCTCTCGCGACGCCACCTTCTCTTGCAGGCGAAGCATGAGGTGCTGGATGCGGTCTGGCGGCGGGTGACCGAGACCGCGGCGGCGCTCACTGGCCCGGATCGGGCTCGCGTCTTGCGTGGACTGCTCGACGAACTGTTGGCAGCGGCGCCGCCCGGACCACTCACCGTGATCATTGATCCCCGGGAACGGGCCTCTCTGGCGCCGTATCTCCGAGCGCGCAACCTGACGATGGAAGAACGGTCGCAGGACGATCTCCTCTTGGGCGCGGCGGTCGTCGCGGACGGCGAAATTCTCCGGACGAGCTTGGCCACTCGGCTCGCCAAGGCAAGGCCGCAGCTCCTCCTCGAGCTGAACCGGCTGTTGTTTAGCGAGCAGCAGGCAAGCGGCGAGGGGCAAGAAGCGCGAGGCAACCGCAGCCCCTAGCCCCCAGCCGCAGCCCCCACGGACTATGGACGACTACGCGTATTTCAACGCCCGGGTCAGGGCCATGCAGGGCCGGCTGTTGACCCGAGAACAGTACGAGGCGCTGCTCGCGCAGGACACGACCGGGGGCATCGTAGAGCGCCTGCGGGACTCAGCCTATGCGGAGGCGCTGGAGCGAGTCGTTGAGGCGCCAGGGTCGCAAGCCGGCCCGGACCCAACCGTTCGGCTCGACGAAGCGCTCAGGCGGGATTTGGCTGGGACGTTGGCGAAGCTCAGACGTCTCGCGTCGGATCGCATGCTGGAAGTGCTGGAGGCGATTCTGCTTCGCTGGGATGCGTATAATCTGAAGACCATCCTGAGAGGGAAACGGGCCGCCGCCCCGATCGAAGAGATCTTAGCTGCAACGGTTCCCGCGGGAATCCTCGACGAACTCGCGTTGGCCGAATTGTCCAGAGCCCCGACGGTCGGGGTGGTGGTGGACACGCTCGCCACCTGGCGCATGCCGCTCGCCCGTCCGCTCCGCAAAGGACTCACACGGCTCGGCGAATCCGCATCCCTGCAGCCAGTGGAGTTCGAGCTCGACGGTTTCGCCTTCGCGCACGCCCTGGACGTGGTAGCGGATGGGGACGACAACGACGCTGTCGTCAGGAGTTACCTGCGCCTGCTGGTGGATCGGACGAATCTGTTGACTGCGCTGCGCTATCTGGAGGAACGGAGCGCTCGGTCTCCCCTTGAGGCGGCCCACCACTTCCTCGAAGCGGGGGGTCGGTTCACCCGCTCTCAGTACGAGGCCGTGGTCAGCGCCCGTGATCTCCGGCACGGGCTGTCCTTGCTGGCCGGCGGCCCGTTTCACTGGCTGGCGGCCGCGGGTGCAGAGGGCCCCCCCCTGTCGCTTCCAGCCCTGGAACGACGGCTTGATCGGGCGCTCCTCCGGGAAACACTGAGGCTCTCACGAGGCGATCCGCTCGGCATGGGGGTAGGACTGGCTTATCTGGAGCGAAAGCTCAACGAGACGCGGAACCTCCGCATGATCGCGCGCGGAAAGACCCTGGGCATGAGTCGCGAGCAGATCGCGGAGTGGCTGATCATCGAGACCGGCGATCGGTGAGGCGTGCTGGGCGACGGAGTTGACCAGGCGAAACTTAGGCGATCACCGCGTCACCCATCGCCCATCGCGCGGCGCGCATCGCTAATGGTATGGCTCGGCTGAGGGTGCTCACGGATTCCGAGACCGCGCTCGGGTTTCGGCTGGCCGGAGTGGAGGTCACCGAAGTGGCCACGCCGGCCGAGGCGGGCGAGCGACTCCTTGCCCTGCTCCGGGCCAGAGAGACCGGGATCGTGATCTACAACGAAGACTTTGTGTCCGCCGTTCCGGAGCCCACCCGGACTGCTCTGGAGGAGAGCCTGACTCCAGTCTTCTTCGCGCTCCCGGTGGCGCGGACCGCCCCGCTCGGCGAGCCCCGGGAGGACTACCTGGCCCGGCTGCTCCGCCGGGCGATCGGCTATCAGTTGAAGCTCAAGCGATGAGCGAGCGGCAACCAGCTACCGGCCAGCGGCAGGTGGCTCAACGCGCCGGGCGGCGCGCGACTGGCCACCGGCTTTTTACCACGCGATGAGCGGCACAATCGTTCAAATCTCCGGACCGACCGTGGTCGCGCGAGGGATGACACAGACCCGGATGTTCAACCGCGTCGCGGTCGGCCGGATGGGCTTGCTCGGGGAAGTGATCCGCATCCGGCAGGACGAAGCCACGATCCAGGTGTACGAGGAGACGACGGGGCTGTCGCTCGGCGAAGAGGTCGTGGACGCCGGTGAGCCACTCTTGGTGGAACTGGGACCGGGGCTTCTGGGCTCCGTCTTCGATGGGGTGCAACGTCCGCTGGACGTGATCGCAGCCCAACGGGGCGACTGGATCACCCCGGGAGTCACCGTTCCGGCCCTGCCTCGGGACCGACAATGGGCCTTCACACCGGTGGTCCCCCCCGGGACTCCGGTGACCGGCGGGGTCTGCGTGGGAGTGGTCCAGGAGACTGAGAGGATCCAGCACCGCGTGCTGGTCCCGCCAGGCGTGTCCGGCACCGTCCGCGAAATTCGAGAAGGGGCCTTCACCGTCGCCGAGCCCATCGCGCTGCTGGACGGCGACCGCCCGATCACGATGTTGCAACGGTGGCCGGTGAGAACGCCCCGCCCGGTCACCGAGCGGCTCCCTCCAATCGTGCCGTTCGTAACCGGGCAACGGGTCTTGGACATGCTCTATCCCGTCGCTTTGGGTGGAACCGTGATCGTGCCCGGCGGGTTTGGAACCGGCAAGACGGTCGTCGAACAGACCTTGGCAAAATACGCGCAAGCGGACATCATCGTCTACATCGGCTGTGGAGAGCGGGGCAACGAAATGACGGAGGTGCTGGCCGACTTTCCTCGTCTGAAGGATCCGGGCACCGGCTTGCCGCTCATGCAACGGACCATCCTCGTCATCAATACCTCCAACATGCCGGTGGCGGCCCGCGAAACTTCAATCTACACGGGCATCACGCTGGCCGAGTATTACCGGGATATGGGTTACGCGGTCGCCTTGATGGCCGACAGCACCTCGCGCTGGGCCGAGGCCACGCGTGAAATTTCCGCGCGGCTCGAAGAGATGCCCGGGGAAGAAGGGTATCCCACCTACCTGTCCACCAAGCTGGCCGGCTTCTACGAACGCGGAGGCCGGGTTCGCTGCCTCGGAGACCCCACCCGGCAGGGATCCGTCACCATTGTGTCGGCCATCTCCCCGCCCGGCGGCGATTTTTCGGAGCCAGTGACCCAGAGCTCGATGCAGGTGGCTGGAGCCCTCTGGGCGTTGGACCCGGATCTGGCCCACCGTCGCCATTTTCCCGCCATCAACTGGAAGCGCAGTTTCTCCCTCTACACCGCCCCCCTCGACCCCTGGTTCCGGACGGAGGTGGCACCGGACTGGCCGCAGCTCCGAGCTGACCTCGCGGCCCTGCTCCAGAAGGAGGAGGAACTCAAGGAGATCGTTCAGCTCGTCGGGCTCGACGCGCTCCAAGATCAAGAGCGCCTGGTCCTTGAATCGAGCCGCCTCATCCGGGAGGAGTATCTCCGGCAGAACGCCTATTCGGAGATCGACGCCGCCTGTCCGCTTGAGAAGCAGTACTGGATGCTTAAAGCGCTGCTGAAGTTTTTGGCCTACGGCCAGACACTCCTCAAACAGGGGCGCCCGATCGAACAACTGCTGAGCTCGCCGTTCCGCGCAGAGCTGGCGCGTCTGAAGGACATCCCGCCCGACGCCTGCCTCCAGCGGGCTCGCGCCCTGATCGAGAAGATGGAACAGGAACTGCAGAACCCGCGGCACGCGACAGGTGACAAGTGACGGGTACGCCGCGGATTACACCGAGGCCTACAAGCAGTCTCCGACGCGTCACCCGCCACGCGTCACGGTCATACGATGGACGACCTGATCACCCGAGAATACGAGACGGTCAGCGGCCTCGCCGGCCCGCTCCTGTTCGTTGACCGCGTCAGGGCCGCCTCGCTCGGCGAGTTGGTCGAACTCCTGCTGCCGAGCGGAGAGCCCAGGCGAGGCCAGGTCATCGAGCTGTCTGCGCGCCATGCTGTGATCCAAGTGCTGGAGGAAACGACCGGTATTGGGATCGCCGGGACGCGCGTGCGCCTGACGGAATCGGTGGCGATGATGGATCTCTCGCCGGATCTCCTGGGCCGCCGCTTCAACGGCGGGGGACGCCCGATTGACGGCCTCCCGCCGGTCATCCCGGACACCCGCAAGGCGATCGTCGGGCAGCCCATCAATCCGGTCGCCCGCGACAAACCGGCGCACTTCATCCAAACGGGTATTTCGACGATCGACGGGCTCAACACGCTGGTCCGCGGACAAAAGCTCCCGATCTTCTCGGGAGCCGGCCTGCCGGCCAAGGAACTGGCCGCCCAGATCCTCAGACAAGCCACGGTGAGGGTGCTGTCCCCCTCGCCCGGGATCGAGATCGGCACCAGCCAAGAAGCCGGAGCCGGTCCCTTTGCGCTCGTGTTCGCCGCCATGGGGGTGACGTTTCGTGATGCCTCCTTCTTCCTGCAGGAGTTCGAGCGCGAAGGGGTGATGGAGCATACCGTCGTCTTCCTGAACAGGGCCGACGACCCCGCCATCGAGCGGCTGCTCACCCCTCGCTTCGCTCTGACCGCGGCCGAATATTTCGCCTTCGAGTTGGGCTGGCACGTGCTGGTCATCTTGACCGACATGGCGGCCTATTGTGAGGCGCTGCGGCAGATCGCCACCGCCCGGGAAGAGATTCCGGGCCGGCGCGGCTACCCGGGCTACATGTATTCCGATCTTGCCTCGATCTATGAACGGGCTGGGCGGATCAAGGGCAAGCCGGGCTCGATCACCCAGCTCCCGATTCTGACTATGCCAGACGACGACATGACGCATCCGATTCCGGATCTGACAGGGTACATCACTGAGGGCCAACTCGTGCTCTCGCGGGAGTTGCACCGCAGGGGGATCGTTCCCCCGATCGACGTGCTGCCCAGCCTGTCGCGGCTCATGAACCTCGGGATCGGGACGGGGAAGACCCGCGAGGACCACCGCGCGGTGGCCGATCAGCTCTACACCCTCTACGCGCAGGGACGAGAGGTGCGGCGGCTGGCTGCCATTGTGGGAGAGGATGGGCTCACCGAGCCGGACCGACGGCTCCTGAAGCTCGCCCAGGATTTCGAGCAGGAGTTCGTGAACCAGGGCGATCGCAACCGCTCACTCGAGGAGACACTGGAACTGGGCTGGAAATTCCTGCGGTACTTGCCGATGGACCAGCTCACGCGCGTCAAGCCGGAGCTGATTGACCGTTATTACGGGGCGCGGCCGACGTAAGGGGGGAATCATGGAGCCGGTCGCCCGGACGCGGATGCAGCTCCTGTCGCTCAAGCGCCAGATCGAGGCGGCGGAGCGGGGGCTCGAGCTGCTTCGGAGCAAGCGCGAGGCCCTCGTCCGCGAATTCTTCACGGTAATGGGCCAGGTGGCGGAACATCGCGGGGAACTGGAGGCTGCGACGGCGCAGGCCCGCTCGTCCCTGGCGCTGGCGCTCGGTATGGAAGGACATGCACCGCTCCGGTCCGCCGGGTTTGCCACGAAGCGGGACGTGCTGATCGAGCTCACCGAACGCAACGTCTGGGGCGTGCGATTTCCGGACCTCCGGCACGCACCAGTGGCCCGGGCCGCCGATGCCCGCGGGTACGCGCTCTCGGGCGTGTCAACCTATCTCGACCAGGCCGCGCGCCGGTTCGAAGCCGTGCTCGAGCTGATCCTGCGCAGCGTGTCGGTGGAGCTCCGCCTCAAAAAACTGGGGGCCGAGATCAAAAAGGCGACACGCCGGATCAACGCGCTCGATGAGATTCTGGTGCCGTCCCTGAAACGACAGGTGCGCGAGATTCGCCAGACGCTCGAAGAACGCGAACGGGAAGATCTTTTTCGAATGAAACGGTTCAAAGAGGACGTCGGAGGCGAGGAGTGAGGGGGTGAGAGGACCGACATGGATTTCAACCCGACCGACGAGCAGAAGATGGTGCGAGGGCTGGTCCGGCACTTCGTGGACGAGGCAATCGCGCCCGGTGCGGCCGAGCAGGACCGAGCTGGCCGGTTTCCGCGCGAGCTGATCCACAAAATGCCGAGCTGGGCCTGCTCGGCGGACCCGTCCCGAAGGACTACGGGGGCACCGGGCTCGACTCTATCGGCCACGCCCTCATCACCGAGGAGATCGGGCGCGTGGACTCCTCCCTCCGCACCCCGCTCTCCGTCCAGGTCTCGCTCGTCGCGCTGACGCTCCTCCGCTGGGGGACCGAGGCGCAGAAGCGCCGGCACCTGCCGGAGCTGTGCGAGGGCCGCCGGCTCGGCTGCTTGGGGTTGACGGAACCCAATGCGGGGAGCGACCCGGCGGCCATGGAGACGAGGGCCATCAAACGCGGGGACCAGTGGGTCCTCAACGGCACGAAGACCTGGATTTCAAACGCGACGGTCGCGGATCTGGCGCCGATCTTCGCTCAGACGGACCCGACGAAACGCCACCCCGGGATCGCCGCGTTCCTGGTCGAAGCTGAGACGCCGGGGTCCTCCCAGCGCCCGATCGTCGGCAAGCTCGGACTCCGCGCCTCCAACACCGGGGAGTTGCTGTTCGAGGACTGCGCGGTGCCGGAGACGGCGCTCCTCGGAGCGGTTGGGGACGGCTTCACGGTCGCCATGTCGGCCTTGGACAACGACCGATACAGCGTTCCCCGGCCGAGTCACTCCCTGATCCGGAGAGCCGCCTCCGTGGGCGAACTCCTTGTAGGGATTGAGCACCAAGCTGAGCTGGTCCTTCCGGATATCCTGTCCCTGTTCCGCGATCTCGAGCCCGGACTCCGTAGCCGAAACCTGCTTCACGCAAACCACGAGGTGCGCCCGGCTTCCCGTTACAAGCCCTCGTACCGCGGCCCGCCTTCGGATGGGGCACGCCAGACGATGTTCTGCACCCCGTCCCCCTCCCGCACGTCGAGGGGATCCTTGACGACGCAGGTGCGGCAGTGGAGGCAGTGTGCAACGTTCGCCTTCAACACCCCCAGCGCAGCTCCCCACCCGCGCCCACCGCGGAAACACAACGAGCGGAGGGCCGGAACGAGCAGCTCAGATACGGTGGGAGTCTCGGAGGGGCTTAAGGCTTCCCGGACCTGCCTTCCAAGGAAAGCTGCCGGGCTTGCGCACCACCCCTGCACCCGACTCCCTGTCGCTGTGGTGTTTCTCCGTGCCGACCCTCCGCTCACTTTAACAATATGCGAGCCTAGGCTTCTGCGCAATGAGTCGAGCATACCTCTCGCCGCCTGATCCGCCTGCATCAGACAGAAGGCCTCGGCGCACTGAGGCGTTTCGCAACAACGGTCGGCTCCGGCTTGGCCCGAATCTCCCCAGGGAGCCCATGGATCGCTCGTTCGCCAACGCCCCGAGCCCGCGAAGTTCCCGGGGTTTCACCGCGCCGACGCGTGACCCCTCGTCGGATGCCCGGGCACGGGGCGTGCATCCACAGGGAAGCCGGGGAGAGCCGAACAATGGCGGCGGAGCGGACCGAGAGCCGAGCCGAGGCGGCGGTGGCGTTCGTGGGGAGCGGCGGCACCGGCGTCATGACGGCCGGCGAGCTCCTGCTCTCGACTGCGGCGTCCTGTGGGCTATACGGAATCTTAACCAAGAGCTTTGGCCCGCAAATCCGCGGTGGCGAGAGCGCCTGCTTCGTTCGCCTCGGATCGGTGCCGTTTCAGAAGCAGGCGGACGACCTCGACGTCGTGATCGCCTTCGATTGGCGCAACGTGGAGCGGTTCCAAGAGGAGCTCCGCCTCCGCCCCGGAGCCTGGATCTTGTACGAGGAGACCCAAGGCGAGCCTCCGGCCGCGTTGGCTGCGCAAGCCGCGCGCTGTCTGCCGATGGCCTGGAACGCCCTGACGGCGAGCGCCGGGAGAGGAACAGGGCACCCGAATATCCTGGTCCTGGGGATGGTGGGCTTTCTCTTGGGCCTCCACCAAACGGCGGCCCTCGACGCGATCACGAAACGGTTGGGCATCAGAGGAGCCGGTCTTGAGGGCGAGGCGCCGGCGGCCGCGATGGAGCTGTTGCACACAGGCCGGCGATGGGCGGAGCAGACCTGGGCAACCCCGCCCTTTCCCCTGTCGGCGCCGCCGCAGGCCTCGCGACGCTGGGTCATCACCGGCAACCAGGCTGTGGTGATCGGCAGTCTCCGGGCGGGCTGTGAGTTCTATGCCGGATACCCGATCACGCCGGCGACCGACATCATGGAGGAGCTGAGCGAACAGCTTCCTGCCCGAGGCGGCATCGTGATCCAGGCGGAGGATGAGCTGGCCGCCATCGCCATGGCGATCGGCGCGTCATTCGCGGGCAAGAAGGCCATGACGGGCACCTCGGGGCCCGGCTTCTCCCTGATGGCCGAAGGGTTGGGCCTGGCCGTGATGGCCGAAATCCCGCTGGTCGTCGTCAATGTGCAGCGAGGCGGCCCCAGTACTGGCCTGCCAACCTGGACCGAACAGGGCGACCTTTGGGCGGCCCTGGCATCGAGCCATGGAGACAATCCGCGGATCGTGCTCGCTCCCTCCTCGATACGAAGCTGCATCGAGTTGACCGTGAGCGCCTTCAACCTGGCCGAACGTTACCAGGTGCCGGTGATCCTGCTGAGCGATCAATACCTGGGAGGACGCACCGAGATCGTGGACCCGGTCGCGCTCGAGGCCCTCCCGGTCGAGCACCGGCGATGGGCCCAAGCGGCCGAAGCCGGCGGCTTCCGGCGGTTCGGGGCTCCCCCCGCAGAGCCGGTCGCCCCGATCCCCCTGCCGGGCACGCCCGGGACCGAGTATACGGCCGACGGGCTGGAGCATGACGAGCGCGGCGCGCCCGACACCTCTCCGCTGACGCATCGGAGCCAGGCGGAACGGCGCGTGCGGAAACTCGCCCCGCTGGAGAGGGAAGAGGGCTGGATCGAACAGTGCGGGGATCCCGGCGCCCGCGTGGGCCTGATCGGATGGGGCTCGACCGGGGGCGTGGTTCGCGAGGCGGTCCAGATCGCGCAGAGACGAGGCCTGTCCCTCAAGGGATTCATCCCGCACTTGCTGTTCCCGGTCCAGCCGGCCCGCCTGAACCCGTTGCTCCGGCCGCTGCGCACCCTGTACGTGGTCGAGCTGTCCTCGCTTCGCCAGTTCTACCGCTATCTACGCACCTGGTACGACCTGCCCGGCCACGTGGTGCCGATCGCGCGCCCCGGGGGCCTTCCTTTCCGAACCTCGGAAGTCCTGGCGGCGCTCGCGCTGCCCGAGCGGCGCTCGGCAGTCGCCGCGCCCCCGGGGCAGCCGCCGCCGCTGGACGCCGGCTAGGGAGGGCCGTGCCTTGGCTCCGCGCGACGCCAAATCGTATCACTCGGAGCTGCGCCCCGTCTGGTGCCCCGGCTGTGGCGACTACGGGGTCTTGGCCGCCCTGTGCCAAGCCTTGGCCGCCCTGGCCATCCCGCAGGAACGGCTGGTCGTCGTGTCGGGCATCGGGTGCTCGAGCCGGATGCCGGGCTACATCCGCGGTTACGGGTTCCACGGGATCCACGGGCGGGCGATCCCGCTGGCTACCGGGATCGCGCTGGCCAGGCCGGACCTCACCGTGCTCGTCACAATGGGGGACGGCGATGCCTACGGGATCGGCGGTAATCATCTCCTGCACGCCGCGCGCCGCAACCTGGACCTGACCTGTATCATCATGAACAACCAAGTTTACGGGATGACCAAGGGGCAGGTGTCGCCGACGACCCCGCGCGGCGACCGGACCAGCACGACGCCTTACGGCTCCCCGGAACCGCCCTTGCACCCGTTGTTGCTGGCGCTCGCGGCGGGCGCCACCTTTGTGGCCCGCGGAGCGAGTTGGGAGGCCACGCGCTTGGCGGCGATGATCGCCGAGGGGATCCGGCACCGGGGCTGTGCGGTGATCGATGTCTTGGCCCCCTGTGTCGTTTTCCGGCCCGAAGATCGGGCGTCCTGGAAACAGCACATCCTGCCGGACGAGGCAGAGCCTCCCTCGACTGATCGTCTGGACGTGATGCGCCGCGTCCTTGCCGACGACGGGCTGCGCCTCGGAATCTTCTTCCAGATCGCCCAGCCGACCTATTGGGACGCATGGCAGGCAATAGCGGAGGCGGCGACGGCGCGGCCCAGCGGCACCATGGGCCTGAGCGCGATCGTCGCCGGGCTCCCCCGGAGCTTACTGTCACCCCGCTTCCACGAACGAGAGCAGGAGCGAGCGCAGGGCGAAGCCGGCGCAGGAGTCCGCCCTTCTACCGGATCTCCAGGTGATTGACCACCCGGTCCACGCCGAAGACGTACCAGGCGTCGAATTCCGCCATCTCCCGTTGCGTGTCGTTGGGGACGGAACCCTCGAGTGTGACAACCGACCGGGCCACGGCCACACGGATACCCTCCGACACAATCAGCCGATCCTTCTTGAGGACCAGCTGCACGGCCTTGGCCAGCTCTTCGTCTGAATCCGGCTGGTCGGACACGACCTCGAGGCCATTGATCACGCCGCAGCTTCCCGGCACCCACCAGGCCAGCACGCCCGCGAGGCGCTTCTGGAGATGGGTCAGCACGCGGTTGTCCAGCAGCACGACCTCGTCGGTCACCGAGACCACGATGGCCCCGTGGGGCTCCGACGTGACCACCTGCCGGGGCTCGCGCTGGCCCTTGCGGAGGGGCCAGATCGTGCCGTTCTGCAAGGACGGCTCCTGCAGCCGCGTGTCGCACACCGCATCGAGGATAACGCCGTCTCCCATCCGTGGGGCCGGGACGACCCGGAGCCGGTCCACGATGCCACTGACGCCGGGGACGGCGATCGCCAGATCCTTGGCCAGCTTCTTGGCGGCCACGTGCTCCGCCTCGCCTTCCAGCGTCAGGACGCCCTGGGTGAAGTCCAGGTGGACCAAATAGCGGTGGAGATTGATGCGTGGCTCTCGCTTGAACGCCGCCCGCACCACGTGGACCGGCACGATGACCTGGCCATCCGAGTCGCGAGACAGCGCCCCCGGCAGCGGCTGCGGCGGAGGCCAGAACTTCGCTTCCTGCAACAGGTTCAGGGACTCCCCCCAAGGCCCGCTGTTCCTGTCTGTCCAGCACGATCATATCGGTCGGGGCATCACTCGATCTTGACGGTGATGGCCTTCTTCTTCGCCGCCTCCGTCTTGGGCAGCCGGACTTCCAACACACCATCCTTGAAAGAGGCCTTGACCGCCTCGGGCTTGATCTCGCAGGGCAGCGCCACCGTGCGGGCGAAGGCCCCATAGGCCCGCTCGCAGCGCAGGTAGTCCTCGTCCTTCACCTCGCTCTCGCGCTTCTTTTCGCCTTTGATCGTAATCGTGTGGTCGGTCAAGCTGACCTCGATGTCCTCCTTCTTGAGGCCGGGCAGCTCTGCCTTGATGACGACGTCGTCCTTGTCCTCATATACGTCCAGGGGCGGCATCCGCAGCCCGAGCCCGCGGAACGGCAGCCACTGCTCCGGCCGCCACGCGACGGGAAAAGGCCGCCAGAACTCCTCTGTGAGCCGGTCGAACCACCGATCGAACTCCTCCCAGCGCGAGAACCCCGCTGCGGGCTTCTTCTCGACCGGGACCAGTGTCTCCTTCGTCTTTTCAGCTTCCTTCGCCATGGCCGTGCCCTCCTTTCCATGCGTGCCTGGGCCGCCGCCCCTCGCCGCGCGACCGGCCGTTTCCGATTTGTGCGGCCAGTTCGTCCCGTCGCGGCTTCATCTTTGCCGCCGCGCGGCAGAGAGGTACCGTCAGCGTTTCCCTTCTCCGCCCCCAGCTCATGCTAGCCCGATCCGCTCGCCTCGGGGTCCCCATTGCTCTCCTTCGTGCAATGGCTCGACAGCGGTGGGGCATCCGCTCACGTGTGCTGCGGCCAAGCTCGCAAGGGATGTCCTATGCAAGCAAGGTGCCATGAGGCGGACAGATCGGACCTGCAGAAACCTCAACCGTGAACCGAGCCACGACGTGGCTCAGATCCGACGGGACGCCCACGATCCTGGCGAGAATCGCCCCAGGCCCCCGTCGGCCGCTGTCCAAATTGGGGCAGCCCGACTGGCAGGCCGCAGAGGCGGAGACGGGAGGCGCGCGGGGAGGACTACCGGCGATTGCACAGCGGGCGGCAGCCGGTGCCAGAGCTTAGCCCTTCATCTTCTCGAGCTTGGCGAACTCCTCGAGCAGGGTCCGCTGATGAGGCGTGAGGTGCGTCGGCGTGCGGACGTCCACGATGACGTAGAGGTCGCCCCGGCCCGTACCATCCAGCCGGGGCATCCCGCGACCGCTGACCCGAAGGCGCGTGCCGCTCTGTGTCCCGGCCGGAACCTTGACCGTGACTTCCTTGCCGTCCAGGCATCGGACCGGCCGCACGACGCCGAGCGCGGCTTCGGGGAAAGAAATCGGCACGACCGCGTAGAGATCGTCGCCCTGCCGCTGAAACGACGGGTGCGGGAGCACATGCAGCCGGATGAGGAGATCCCCAGCGGGACGCCCATCGGCCGGCGTCTCCCCCTGGCCAGCCAGTCGCACGATCATCCCATCGTCCACGCCGGCCGGAATCCGGACCTTGAAACTGTGGGCGGCGAATTCATAGCCGGCACCGTGGCACCGCTCGCACGGTGACTCGATCAGGGTGCCCCGACCGCGGCAACGCGGACAGGTCGTGAGCGTCACGATCCGCATGCCCTCGCCGGTCTGGACTTGCTGTTTCTGGCCGGTGCCCCCGCACTCCGGGCAGGGTCTGGGTGTCGTGCCGGCCTTCGCACCCGTTCCCTGGCAGCGCCCGCATCGGACGGAGCGGGTGACCGGAATCACCCGCTCGCCACCGACTGCAGCCTCCTCCAATGTCAGGTCGAGATCGTAGCGGAGGTCCGGCCCCCGGGAAGCCGTGCGCCTTTCGGTAGCGCGCTGACCGAAGACGTCGCCGAACAGGCCGGCAAGATCGTCGAAGCGGCCGCCGAAGAAGTCCCCGAATTGGAAGTCCCGAAACAGATCCTCCGTCGTCCACCGCTCACTGACGCCCGCGTGGCCGGTCGCGTCGTACTCGCGCCGCTTGGTTTCGTCAGACAGCACCGCGTAGGCTTCGGCGATCTCCTTGAACTTCTCGGCGGCGTCGGGCGCCGGGTTCCGGTCAGGATGGTATCGGAGGGCAAGCTTGCGATAGGCCAGTTTGATCTGGTCCCGCGTCGCGCCGCGGTCCACGCCGAGGACCTCGTAGTAGTCGCGTTTCTGGTGCGTGGTCGTCACGTCCATATGCCCGGGATCGCCTGCCGGCAAGCCGGGCAGGCGCCGCTTTTCAGCCGGTTGTCGACCAGGCTGAGCCCGGTGCGGCGGAGCACGACCGTCCCACACTCCGGGCATCGTGTATCCTCACCGCCTTCCTCCTCGGGCACATTGCCCAAGTAGACGTACTGGAGGCCCGCCTCGCGCCCGATGAGGGCCGCGCGCCGCAGCGTGTCGATCGGCGTCTCCGCGCCGTCCGACAGTCGGAAGGCCGGAAAGAACCGGCTGACGTGCCAGGGCACCTCCGGTCCCAGGTCCGTGGCGATGAAGTCGGCCAGCTCCCGCAGCTCCGCATCGCTGTCGTTCAACCCGGGGATCACCAGCGTGGTCAGCTCGATCCAGACGCCGAGGGCTTTGTACAGGCGGATCGCGTCCAGCACAGGTGCCAGTCGTGCGCCACAGACCCGCTTGTAGAAGCTTTCACGGAAGCTCTTGAGGTCAATGTTCGCCGCGGCCAGGTACGGCGCGATCATCCGGATCGCGGCCGGCGCGGTGAACCCATTGGTGACGAAGACGTTCCTGAGCCCAGCCTGCCTGGCCAGGATCGCCGTGTCGAGCGCCAGCTCGAAGAAGACCGTCGGCTCGGTATAGGTATAGGCTACGGACAAGCACCCACGGGCGAGCGCCCGGTGCACCACTGCCGCCGGCGTCACGCGCACGCCCGGTACCCGATCGTCCGGCTCCGCCGCGGAACCCTTCGGTCTCTGGGACAGCTGCCAGTTCTGGCAGAACGAGCACCGCAGGTTGCACCCGACCGTTGCGATCGAATAGGCGGTGGAGCCGGGAAGAACATGGAAGAGCGGCTTCTTCTCGATCGGGTCCACCTCCTGCGAGACGACGCGGTCGGCCACCAGGGTGTAGAGCACGCCCGCCTCGTTGACGCGCACCCCGCAGGCTCCGCGGTGGCCAGGCGCGATCCGGCAATAGAGCGGACAGAGCGTGCACCGGACGCCGAGGTCCCTGTCCTCCTCGTAGAACAGCGCCTTCCGTCGCATCGCGGCCGGCACGGGCTCACCACAGGGGATAGCGGCCCGCTTCAAGGGCTCCGCAGAAGGCTTCGATATCCGCCAGCCCCTCTCGGGCAATCCGCAGGATCGCCGGGCGCACCTGCCGAAGCGACCGACTGGCGGCCACGTTCACCTGCACCATCGCGAGGGCCGGCCGGTCGATCCGCTCGCCGATCCGGCTCACCAGCCACACCGTGACGTCCCGGATCCCCGGCACCCTGGCATAGATGCGCGCCGCCAGCTCATGGGCGAGGACGTTGTAGATCTTGCCGACATGGCTGACGGGGTTCTTGCCAGCCGCTGCCTCCCCGCTCATCGGCCGGTTCAGCGCGATCACACCGCACACGCGGTTGCCCCGGCCGGTCTGCCCCGAGTCGCCCTGCTCGGCCGAGGTGCCCAGCAGCGAGAGGTACAGCCCCTCCAGCCCGTGCCCCCGGCGATCGAGGGCGTTCAGCGCCACCCGCACCCGCGGGCACGCGAGCGGGTGGCGCCGCACATAGGCCTCAATGGCCGCGAGGACCCGGGCCTTCGCCTGGAAATAGGCAGCTTCGGACCGGATCGCGCCCGCCAGCAAGGGCATTGCCACCGTGAGGGCCAGCTCCTGCTCCCGCCGGATGGCGAGCACCTTCACGTCCTCACCCGTTTCGGGAAACGTCCGTTTGAACAGCGGCCCGTTGAGATACCGCTCCAGGTCCACGACCAGACGTTCGGTCGGGGTCAGCGGCGCATAGCCCACCCCGGCCGACGTGTCGTTCGCTGGGAGCGGGCCGCCCGGCGCCCGGAAGATCGCATCGAGCTCGGTCGCCCCGGGCTTCAGTTCGACCTGATAGCGGACGTGCCGCAGGGGGTCCACACGGGGGAGATTGGCCCTGATCCACTCGCGGGCGGCACCCACGGCGATCTCCTCCACAGGGACGGTCCGCCGCCCCACGCCCCGCGCCGCCCGATCTCCGATGACTAGGCACATCGGCTCGATCACGCGGCCGCCCCCGAAGCGGCATTCCACCCGGCCGGCGACGAGCAGCCCCTTGTCCACGTTGTGGTGCAGGACGCGGCCGAAGGCCCTGCGGTAGGCAGCCCCGAGCGCGAGCGACACCTGCTCCGACACCGCGTCGCAGATCGTGTCCGGATGGCCCGTGCCCTTCCGCTCCACGATCTCCACCGGCTGCTCCTGGATCGGCCGGGTTGGCGACGGCAGGACCGAAATGTCCGAGGGCTGAGAGCGCATTGCTGATGGTCCCTGGGAGCGGCCGACCGCTCGCTATGCGCTGCCAGCTTTTCAAGAAGCAAGGGCCCGGCCAAATCCAGGGACGCAAAAACTCTTTGCGATCTGGATGGTTGCGATGATCCTGCCGCATCACACCGCCGGGCGGGGCCAGCCCTGGGGAGAATCGCTACACAGTTGCGCCGGGCGCGGCGTCAGGATGCCACAGCCCCCTGACCCCGCCACCGGCTCTCAGGGTGCCGGGCGCTGATTTCTCCAGTCCAAACGCAAGTCGCATCGCCTGGCATGCTCCTTGTACTGCCAGCCGTCGTCATGATCCGGATTCGCTTCCACGGGCGCGGTGGCCAGGGCGCCAAGACGGCAGCTCGGATCCTCGGAACGGCCGCTTTCCTGCAGGGTTTCACCGCCCAGGATTCGCCCTTGTATGGAGCGGAGCGCCGCGGCGCGCCGGTCGCGGCCTTTACCCGCATCGCGCGCGGCTCGATCCACGAACGCGGACTGATTGTAAGACCCGACGTTGTTCTGGTGGCTGACGAGACATTGCTGGATGATCCGGCCGCCCACGTCCTCGACGGCGTCACGGCCGACACCGCCGTCTTTGTGAATAGCGCCGACCGCCCGGACCAGTTGGCCAGGCGGACGCCCTGCCGCGGCCGCCTGACGACCTCCGATCTGACAGGGATGATCCTCGGCCGGTTCGGCAAGCCCGCGGCGCTGAGCGCGCCGCTGGGGGCCGCGGCCGCCCGGCTCGTCGGGCTGCGGGCGGAGAGCCTGCGGCAGGCGGTCGCGCAGGAGCTGGCCGGGCTAGGGATGGACGAGGCGTTGATCGCCTGGAATCAGGAGCTGGCCGAGGCCTGCTTCGCTGCGCTCGCCCCGGCGTCCGTGGCCGCAGCGCGCTGCACCGAAGCGGCGCGGGGCCTCCTGCGGACACCGACCTACGACCCGCCCGAGCGGGGCACGCCGCGGATTCCCGCCCGCGGCAACAGCCTGCTGCGGCACACCGGCGACTGGCGCATCTTCCGGCCGGTCCTCGTACCGGAGCGGTGCAACGGCTGCACGCTCTGCTTCGTCTATTGCCCCGAGGCCGCGATCGCGCTGACCGCCGAGGAGCGGCCGCTCATCGCCTACGACTATTGCAAGGGCTGCCTGCTCTGTGTCGAGGCATTCCCGACCAAGGCCCTGATCGCCGAACGCGAGACCGCCGCAGCGGGTGACCCGACGAGCGGCCGATCGCTGACGCCTGATCGCCGAAGGCTTGTTCCCGATGGCTGACGCGGCCGAGATGATGACCGGCAATTTGGCCGCCGCCTGGGGCGCGCGGCTGGCGGACGTGGACTACGTGCCCGCGTTTCCCATCACTCCGCAGACGGAGATCATCGAGGCGCTGGCCGGCTGGTGCGAGCGCGGCGAGCTGGCCGCCCGGTTCGTCATGCTGGACTCCGAGCACTCGATGCTCACCGCCGCCGGCGCCGCGGCCGCGACCGGCGTCCGGGTCTTCACCGCGACCTCCAGCCAGGGGCTTCTCTATGGCTTCGAGCTGCTCTACACCGTCGCCGGCTGGCGGGCGCCGCTCGTGCTCGTCAACGTCTCCCGCGCCCTGGCCGCGCCGATCACGCTCGAGGCCGACCACAACGACGTGCTCGCCGCCCGCGACTCCGGGTTCGTCCAGATCCATGCGGAGACCTGCCAGGAGGTGCTGGATTCGATCCTGATAGGCTACCGGATCGCGGAGGACCCGCGCGTCTGCCTGCCCGTCCTCGTCAACCTGGACGGCTTCACGCTCTCCTTCACCCGGGAACCGGTCGTCCGACCGGACCTCGAGTCGGCGCGGGCCTTCCTCCCGCCCTACCAGCCAGCACACCTGGGCTTCCGCGCCTCGGCGCCGCAGGCGCTGGGCATGGCCGTGCTGGGCGGAACGGGCTATTCCTACTTCCGGTACCAGATGCAGCTCGCCGCGACTAACGCGCTTGCGGTCCACGAGGAGGTGGCGGAAGACTTCGCGCGGCGGTTCGGCCGGCGCTACGGCCTCGTCGAGGCGTACCGGCTGGAGGACGCCGAGGACGTGCTCGTGATGAGCAACGCCTTTGCCACCAAGGGCAAGGCCGCCGTGGATGCCGCGCGGGCGCGCGGGCGCCGCGTCGGTCTGCTGCGCCTGCGTGTCGTGCGCCCCTGGCCAGCCGCGACGATCGCCGCGGTGCTCCGCGGGCGGCGCGCCGTGGCGGTGCTGGATCAGAACCTCGCGCCGGGGCTTGGGGGCATCCTGTTCCAGGAAGTCGCGGCCGCCCTCTACCACGAGCCGGCTCGCCCGCGGGCGCTTTGCTCGTTCATCGGCGGGCTCGGTGGGAAGGACCTCGACGAGGGCGAGTTCGCCGAGCTCCTTGCACAGACGGCCGAGGCAGGCCAGCGGGGTCTGGGGATCGGACCGGTCCTCCTCTATACCGAGGACGATCAGCGGGAGCTGGAGCGGTGGCAGGCCATCGCGCTCGACACCCTGCCCCCGTCGTCGCCATTTTCTACACCGGAGGAGAACCAATGAGGCAAAACGCACCATGGGACCTCGAGAACGTCCACGAGCCGAACAGCAAGACGGTGTGATGCAATAAGGCATGGCTCTTGCTCCGTCGGTTGCAACAGGGGCGGCGGAGTGGTGAACATGATCGCACGCGGGTCGTGGGGGGCTGTGGGGACTTCCAAAAGCAGGATGCCTCCGTTCACGGGCAGTGACCGGGAGCTGGAGGCCTTGCTCGCCTATCTTGGCTCTTTGAAGTGAACGGCCCGGTCTGGTGGCCCTAAAAGAGGGGGCACGCATGAGGCGACGAATCGCCATCACGTTCGTACTCGCAGCGGCCCTAGCCAGTCTCGTCAGTTTCCTGGACGGGCGACCAGATGCCGCGTCCAGCCGGCCGGGTTGGGGAGCCCAAGAGGGACAGATCTGCATCCAGTGCCATAGCGCGCTCAACCCCGCGCTGGTCGAGGAGTGGCGTCTCGGCGCCCACGGACAGAACGGCGTCAACTGCGCGGATTGCCACCGTGCCGAACGATCGGACCCGGACGCGATGGAGCACAACGGCTATCTGATTTCGACCTTGGTGACACCGAAGGATTGCAGCCGATGTCATCAGAAGGAAGTCAGCGAGCAGCAAGGCAGTCATCATGCCACCGCGGGCCAGATCCTCGCTTCGACCGACAACTATCTGGGTGAAGTGGTCGGAGGACCACCGGCGGTGGCGACGGGATGCTGGCAATGCCATGGCTCAACGGTCCAAGTGCTCCCCGGGGGAAAACTCGACCCGGCCACGTGGCCCAACACCGGCATCGGGCGGATTAATCCGGATGGAAGCTGGGGCAGCTGCAGCGCCTGCCACACGCGCCACGCTTTCTCCAAGGCGCAGGCGCGTGAGCCCCAAACCTGCGGGAAATGCCACCTCGGCCCTGATCATCCTCAGATCGAGGTCTACCAGGAGTCGAAACACGGGATCCTGTACGAGTCCAATAAGGCTCGACTCAATCTCCATCGAGACAACTGGATCGTTGGGGTGGACTATACCGCCGCCCCCACCTGCGCGACCTGCCACATGAGCGCAACCCCCAACCAAGCCGTCACGCACGACGTGGGCGACCGCATCAGTTGGACGCTGCGCCCGGCGATTTCCGTCAAGCTGAACATGGTGATTTTCGAGGACCTGACGAAACAGGATGTTCCCGAAGGGCACCCCCTGCCGAACGTAGGGGAGCTGGTCAAAGCCCCGGACGGAACCATGAAAAAGGTGAAGACCCTGCTCCCGTGGCAAGACCGACGGGGCAAAATGAAAGACGTGTGCCGACAGTGCCACGCCGACCCCTTCGTGACCGGGTTTTACAAACAGTTCGACGACCTGGTGGATCTGTACAACGACAAGTTCGCCAGACCGGCCACCGCAATCATGACCGCCTTGAAGCAGGCGGGCAAACTTACGCCGGCCCCCTTTGACGAGAAGCTCGACTGGATCTATTGGGAGCTGTGGCATCACCAGGGACGGCGGGCCCGTCACGGCGCCTCCATGTCGGGGCCGGACTATGCCTGGTGGCACGGGATGTACGACGTGGCCCAGACCTTCTATCAACAATTCCTCCCTGAGGTGAAAGCGGTCGCCGGCGAACCTCTCGCGACGCAGGTGATCGAGAAGCACGTGTATGCCCACCCGGGGCACAAATGGCTCAAGGAAGGGATGACGAAAGAGCAGTTGCAGAAGACCCAAGAGTTCTATCGCCAGCGCTACGGGGAGCCGGCGAAATAACCTCACGGTCGGAGATCGCGCGGGGAAAAGATGCTGGAACGGCGGCGGTTCGCGGCGGGACTCACGGCTGCCATCATGGCAGTGATCGGCGCCGTGGTGGGCATCCCGCTGGCGGGGTACACGATCTGGCCCGCCTTGAAGAAGCGATCGGAGGTCTGGCTCGATGCCGGAGCGGCGGCGGACCTGGTCCCGGGACAGCCCCGGGAACTCAAGGTGTTTCAGACGATCACCGACGGATGGTCGAAGACAACCCTGCCAAAGTCTGTATGGGCGGTCAAGCAGGCTTCCGGGGAGGTTGTGGTCTATTCGGGGCTTTGCACGCATCTTGGCTGCGGGGTTCGCTGGAACCCCCGGCAACGGCAGTTCCAGTGTCCCTGCCACACCGGCGTCTTTGCTCCGGACGGAAGCGTGCTCAGCGGTCCGCCCCCCCGACCGCTCGATCGGCTCCCAGCCAAAGTGGAGAGAGGACGGCTGCTCGTGGTCTACAAGGAATTCAAGGCCGGGTCCGCGCTGAAAATCGAATTGTGACGGATGACGCGTCGCCGCCCCGCGTCCCCCCGTCCCACGGTACGGTATCCGATGGTTTCGCGACTGTACGAGTGGCTTGACAGCCGGCTGCGGCTCAAGCCGATCGAGAAGACGCTGCTCGACGAGCCCATCCCCGGCGGGGCGAGTTGGATTTACGTCTTCGGCAGCGTCACCCTCTTTGCGTTCCTCCTCCAAATGCTCACCGGCATGTTCCTCATGCTCTCCTATGCACCGACCGCCGACCATGCGTACGAGAGCGTCCGGTACATCCAGGAGGAAGTCCCGTTCGGCGCCTTCATCAGAGGCCTCCACCATTGGGGAGCCTCATTGATGATGGTGGCCATCGGCCTGCACATGCTTCAGGTCTTTCTGTACGGAGCGTACAAGCGGCCGCGGGAGCTCCTGTGGATGGTGGGTGTGGCCCTGTTTCTGATCACCCTCATGTTCGGCTTCAGCGGGTACCTGCTTCCCTGGGACCAGCGGGCCTACTGGGCCACGCAGGTAGGCGTGAACATCGTGGGCACGATTCCGCTGATCGGCGACACCTTGGTCCGCATCATTCGGGGAGGGCCGACGTTGGGCACGATGACTCTGAGCCGGTTTTTTGCCCTCCACACCGCCTTCCTTCCGTGGCTCTTGATGGCACTCGTGGTCTTGCACCTGATCATCCTCCGCCGGGTTGGACCCGCCGGGCCCTGGGATCCCACGCGGGCAGCGGCGATTCGGGAGCCGTTCTGGCCCAGGCAGGTGGCGATGGATGCCATCGCCATGTTCGTGGCCTTCGCCTTGCTTGTGGGATTGGCCCTGGGCCTGCCGCCCACGTTGGCCGATCGGGCGAATCCGGCCGATACGAGCTTCACACCCGTGCCCGAGTGGTACTTCCTCTTCTATTACGAGCTGCTCAAGTACTTCCGAGGGCGGTGGGAGATCCTGGGCACCGTGATCCTCCCGGTCCTGTTCTACACGCTCTTATTCCTCGTGCCGTTTTGGGATCGCGGGTCGGAGCGCCGCCCCTTCTCGAGACCGGTGGTCCTCGGGGCGGGCGGACTCTTTCTGGCAGTCGTCTTGACGCTTCTCGCGATCTCGCTGGCCTCGGTGCGCTCGATTCCGGAGACCGCTCCGTCCGTGACGCACGGTAAGCAGCTCTATCAAAGTCTGGGCTGCGCTGCCTGTCACCGTATCCACGGCGAGGGAGAAGCCGTCGGGCCTGATCTCTCGACCGTCGGCGCGCAGCGGGACGCCGACTGGTTGATGCGCCACTGGAGAGATCCCCAGGCTGTGGTCCCGGGGTCCCTCATGCCCGCCTACGCCGGCTTGAGCGACGCAGACCTGAAAGACTTGACCGACTACATGCTGAGCCTGAAATGAAAAGCCGACGCCGGCGACGCCCGGAAGGATACCCGCCAGTGACGCAGTCGTCTGAAGGCTGACCGCTGCTGGGCTGAATTATGTGGCAACGCGAGACCTTCAAAAAGATCAAGCAGCTCCCGCGGGAGGAGCCCATCCTCCCCGGCACGCCCCTGTGCGCGGGCTGCGGCGGACTGGAGGCGCTGCGCCTCGCCGCCAAGGTGCTGGGCGACAAGGTCGTGTATGTGAACGCCGCCGGCTGTTTCACGCTCCTGTGCGTCTATCCGTTCACCCCCTTCCGCGGCTCCTGGCTCTACACCACGATGGGCTCGGCCCCGGCAGGCGCACAGGGCATCCGCGACGCGCTGGATGTGCTGATCGCCAAGGGCCGCCTGCCAGCCGAGGAGGACCTCAAGGTCGTCGTGCTCGCCGGGGATGGGGCTTCCTACGAGATGGCACTCGCTGCCACCTCGGCGGCGATCGCGCGCAACCTCGACTTTTACTACTTCTGTTACGACAACGAGGCCTACGCGAATACGGGCGTGCAGCGCTCGGCTGCGACGCCGTGCGGCGCGGAGACAACTACGGGCCCCTCCCCCGCCAAGAAGGACCTCTTTGAAATCTGGCGGGCCCACTGGCCGCCGTATCTGGCGACGGTCTCCCCTCGGCACCCGCTGGACCTCGTCGAGAAATTCGCGCGGGCCGCGCGGGTCGAGGGCCCGAAGCTGTTCCTGGCACTCGCCGCCTGTCCGACCGGTTGGGGCTACGACCCGGCCCAGACCAACGACGTGGCGCGGCTGGCCGTCGAGACGGGCCTCTGGCCGCTCAAAGAAGCGATCAACGGGCAGGTCGTGCACACCTATGTCCCGAAACGACGGCCGGTGGAGGAATACCTCCGGCTCCAGCAGCGCTTCCGGCACCTCTTCGAGCCGGAGCGGCAGGAGGCGACCATCCAACACATTCAGGAAGTCGTGGACGCTTACTGGCAACGTGTCACCACGGGCTTTTCCTGATCGAATCAGCCAGTCAAGAGGACACGCCTAGCACCTGCGGAGGGAGGCATGGCTGTTGCCAACACCATCGCTGGGACGATTCTGGGAGCTGCGCTGCTGTTCGGGCTGAGCTCCGCCTGGGCCCAGGCCGATCCTGTACAGATTGTCAAGGGTGAGCAGGTCTATCGGGAGAAGACGTGTGCGCTCTGCCACATGATCAGGGGGCAGGGCGGCAAGACTGGCCCCGAGCTGAGCGAGGTCGGCGCGAAGCGTGATGCCCAGTGGCTGAAGGGGTTTCTGAAGGAGCCGAAGGCCATGATGCCCAAGGCCAAAATGCTGCCGTTCAAGGGAAGCGACGAGGAGCTGGAGGCCTTGGTGGCTTACCTGGCCTCCTTGAAATGAGGGCAGACGATTCGGAGCCGTAAGGACCGGCGGCCGGTGGGAGAGAATCATGGAAAAATACCGAACACCGCGAGGCAGGCACCTGGCCATGATCGCCGCGCTCTTGCTGGTGTCCATCATCGGCGTGGTGCTGGCTACCGTGCGAGAATCTGAGGCGATTCCAGCGTGGGCGCGGAAATACAACGCCGACTGCTCGATGTGCCACTATCCCGTGATCCCCCGGCTGAACTCATTTGGACAGCAGTTCCGGCGAGCGGGCTATCGGATGCCCGAGGAGTTCAACAAGGAGCAGGACGTGACGAAGGTGGGCGATTTCTTGTCCGTCCGCCTGCGGACTCGCTTCGGTTATGAGAACAAACTCGACCGGGTCGAGCGGACCGAGTTCACGCTGAACGATGCCACCTTCTTTTACGCGGGAGCCTTCACGCGGAACTTTTCTGGGTTTGTCGAATCCGAGATCGAAAGCACCGGAGAGATCGGGCTGGTTGGCCAGCTCCTGGGAGTCTTCGGAAAGTCGGACCGCTACGTCAGTTTCCGCATGGGGCAGATGCACACGCTCCCGCGCGTGGGCTTGAGCGGGTTCGATCGCCCCACAGGGATCAGCACCAACCCGCTTCTATCAACCACGCTGACGCGAGCCGGCTCGATCCAAGGCGCGAACTTCGCGCTGAATACCGATCAGAAAGGACTGGAGATCGCGTACGTGGAAGGGCGGGGGCGACTCTTGGCCCAGGTGTTGAACGGAGTGAATCAGAATGGAAGCGGCACTGCGAACAAAACCGACGTCGACGCAGACAAGGATTTCCAAGTCGCCTACGAATACATCCTGGATGATATTGCGTCCGGACTCACGGCCTTCTATTACAAGGGGACGCAGCCCGGAGTGGCCAGCGCCTCGGCCGTCAGCCAGCGGTTTAATTTCTACCGACTTGGGCTCATAGCCAACAAAATCTTCCCGGTCGGGTTCGGCTATTTTGAACTCCAAGGCGGATACATCCGAAGCTCCGATAACGTGCCCGCGCAGGTTGGACCAAATGTGCTCGGCCACGCGGCCTACATCGAGTCCCAGCAGTACCTGACAGGGCCGGAGATCACGTTTCTAGAGCGATTCTCCATCATCGATATGGAGACGGCCAGCACAATCGTTTCGCGAAAAGACTACATGGTTGGCGTGGTCGCACCGGTGCAGACATGGCTGCGGGCGGCAGCCGAGTATACGTATACCACGGATATCCGCGTGGCCGGCGTGCCCGGGCACACCGCGCTGTTTGAATTGCAGGCGAACTGGTAGCCCGGAGAGAACCGTGATCGGAGACGGAGATCTGGTCCACGCTGCACGGGCAATGGGAGACCGGAAGCGGAGCCTCAGGCTTCAGGTGAGCCGACCGCCGATGGGATGGTGGCTCACTGGTGTAGCGACCCTGCTGGTGATCCACGGTTGTGGCGGCCCGGTCCGCTACAGCCGGGAGGTGCAGGAGGAGGCGCACCGCTACGTCCGGCTCGAGGCGCGTTATGGCTATGGCCCTCAGTACGGGTATGACAGCGCAGCCCTGCGCTTCGCCCATCCAGTCTCCTTGAGTGAGGCAGAGTGGCTCCGGCTCCTTCAAGCCATCCAGGTCCGTCCCCGCAAGGGGGTCCTGACGATCGGCATGGAGCCGGCGGGGCCGTCGGCAGCGTTTCTTGAGGATGACAGGCGCTTCCTCGCCCGCTTCCTCGCCGTGGCCTTCGCGAAAGCCAGGGCCGATGAGTGGGTCGTCTTCTATCTGAGCCATCCGCGAGACGGCGGGGGAGCCCCTGGCGTCGTGGAGGTGAGCTCAGGAGGGTTCTTCGCAGAGAGCGGGCACCTCCATCTCGTTTTGGCGAATTATCGGTACGCGGCCTCGTTGCCGTTTATTCAAGAACAGACCAGAGACGATCCTCTGCGTCCGGCCGGTGAAGCCTTCTACGAGCCGGTGCCGGGCAAGTACCAATCGGTGCGACCAGTGAAGATTTGGGATAGGACGCAACCGGTTCGGGCAGAGAGCGTCGACCTCATCACTGATTATCAGACCTTGCTCGGATCTCATCAGGAACCTGTCCTGAAGCCGGCCGGAGGCATCCCGCTGAATGAGCGATTGCGGATGCTCGACCAGCTTTACAAGGAAGGGCTGATCACCGAGGAGGAGTACCAGCTCAAGCGGCAACGGCTGCTGGACGAGCTCTAGCTCGGTCCACTGAGTCAGACTTCACTGCGGAGAGCACAGTGCCGGCGCCCGCGAAGCGAGTCGGATAGAAGCGGCCGTTACTGATACCATTCCCGCGGCAACCAAAGAGGTGGACTATGGGCGACAAGAGCATAGGGCGGATCGTGACGGAGGCATTCGCGCAGGCGATTCCCTGGGCTATCGTGTTCACGGCGGCGGCCGCCTTCACCGCCCAGGTCGTCATGAACATGGCCCGGCAGGAGGTCAAGGAGGCCATCGAGTTCACGGCCACGACCGCGGTGCGGGAAACAGTGCAGCTCGTCCTGAACGACCCGGTCATCGGCGAACACCTCTGGCCGCTCGTCAAGCAGAACGTTAAGGAAGCCATCGAGTACACGGCAACAGTGGCGGCCCAACAGATGGCCTCCGCCCAAACGGCGCAGGGTCCCAAGAAGAAATAGCGAGCGGCGCAGTACCGATCGGGCTTGCGTCACCGGGACTCGTCTTGGCCATCTCATGGATGTGCGGGAGTTCACATCCCTCTCCCCCGCCGACGCGCTGGGGAAGCTGGGGAGCGGGCCCGCCGGGCTGACTTCCGAGGAGGCGCGCCGGTGCCTCGCACGCGACGGCCCCAACAGCTTGCCGGTGCCGCAGGGGCCTTCGCTCGCCCGAAAGCTGCTCCGGCAGTTCACCCACCTCCTGGCCATCCTGCTGTGGTTCGCCGCCGGGCTTGCCTTCATCGCCGACGCGCTCCGACCGGGCGAGGGCATGGCCACGATCGGGTGGGCCATCCTGGGCGTCATCCTGGTCAACGCGCTCTTCACCTTCGTCCAGGAATACAAGGCCGAGCGGGCCGTCGAGGCCTTGCGCGCACTCCTGCCGGCGACGGCGTGGGTGCTGCGCGCCGGACAGCCTCAGGAGGTCCTGCGCGAGGAGCTGGTCGTCGGTGACGTGCTCCTCCTGGAGGAGGGCGAGCAGGTGCCCGCCGACGCGCGAGTGATTGAGGCGATCCGGCTGCGCGCGGACACCTCGTCGCTCACCGGCGAATCGCATCCCCGGACGCTCAAGGCCGAACCCGTCCCGCGGGGGGCGCTGACGGACCCCCTGCACGCGCCCAACCTCGTGTATGCTGGCACGACGATCCTGTCCGGGCGCGGCCGGGCAGTCGTGTTCGCCACCGGCAGCCGGACGGAGTTCGGACGCATCGCCCACCTCGCGGGTGCGGTCGAGCCCGGCCCCAGCCCGCTCCAGAAGGAAATCACCTGGCTCACGCACATCGTGGCCCTGGCGGCCACGAGCGTCGGCGCCGCCTGCTTCCTCATCGGGGTCCTGCTCGGCTGGGGATTCTGGGTGAGCTTCGTCTTCGGCATCGGCATCCTGGTCGCGAACGTGCCCGAGGGGCTGCTGCCCACGGTGACGCTTGCGCTGGCGATGGGCGGACAGCGGATGGCCCGGCGCAAGGCCCTGATCAAGCACCTCGCCTCGGTGGAGACACTCGGCTGCACGACCGTGATCTGCACGGACAAGACCGGGACGCTGACGGAGAACCGGATGCGGGTGGCGCGGCTGTATGCCGAGGGCACGACATACGAGGTGCGGGAGGGGCACCTGCTCCGCGAGGGCCGCCTCGTCACCGCGCTCGACGGGGCCCCGTTGGCACGTCTGATCGAGGCCCTGGCCCTGTGCAACGACGCGCGGCGCGTGCGCGGCCCGGACGGCCACGTCATCCTGGCAGGCGATCCGACGGAGGTCGCGCTGCGGGAGTTTGCGGACCGGCGGGGCGGGCCGGACCGGAACCACCACGGACGGATGGGTGAGCTGCCCTTCGATGCCGACCGGAAGCGGATGACCACGTTGCACTGGGTGCGGGGGCGGCTCCTCGCGTCGGTGAAAGGCGCCCCGGAACTGCTCCTGCCGCTCTGCACAAGCCGGAGCGACGGCAGCACGGTCCGGCCGATGACCGCAGTGGACCGGGAGGCCGTGCTCGCGCAGGGCCGCCGGTTCGCCGGGGAGGCCTACCGCGTGTTGGCCTTTGCCTCCCGGGACATCGATCCGGGCATGGCGACGCACCTGACTCCGGAGACCGTGGAGCGTGACCTCACGTTCCTGGGCCTGGTCGCGTTGCTGGACCCGCCACGCCCCGAGGTCCCTGACACCGTCGCACGCTGCAAGCAGGCGGGAATTCGGGTCATCATGATCACGGGCGACCATCCGCTCACCGCGCTGGCGATCGCGCGCCAGGTCGGACTCGCGCCGCCCGGCGCCGGCCTCGTCGTCGAAGGGGCGCAGCTCGACGTGATGGACGACGCGGCGCTCAGCCGGCTGGTGGACCCGGGCCGGGCCGGGGGCCCGCCAGTCTTCGCCCGCATGGCGCCCCGCCATAAGTTGCGCGTGGTGGCGGCGCTTAAGGCGAAAGGCGAGGTCGTCGCCGTGACGGGCGACGGGGTCAACGACGCGCCCGCGCTCAAACAGGCCGACATTGGAATCGCGATGGGGCGCGCCGGGACGGACGTGGCGAAGGAGACCGCCGACATGATCCTGCTCGACGACCACTTCGCGACCATCGTCAACGCCGTCGAGGAAGGGCGGGCCGTCTACGCCAACATCCGTAAGTTCGTGACATACGTCCTGTCCCATTTGACCCCGGAGCTTGTTCCCTACGTCGCCTACGGGCTCTTCGCGATCCCGCTGCCCCTCACCGTCCCGCAGATCCTGGCGGTGGACCTCGGCACCGACATCCTGCCGGCTCTGGGCCTGGGCGCCGAAGCCCCGCACCCGGGCATCATGCAGGTCCCGCCGCGGCCGCGCACCGAGCGGCTGTTGAGCTTCCCACGGCTGCTACGGGCCTATGCGTTCCTCGGGCTGATCGAGGCGGCCGCCGCCATGGGTGCCTTCTTCTGGTTCCTGCACACGATGGGTTGGCGCTGGGGGCAGCCACTCGACTGGGCGGACCCCCTCTACCGGCAGGCGACCACCGTCACGCTGGCCGCGATCGTCGTCGCTCAGATCGCCAACGTCTTCGCCTGCCGCTCGGAGCGGCTGTCCGTGTTCCGCCTGGGGTTCCTCAGCAACCGCTTCATTCTCTGGGGCATCCTGGCGGAGCTTGCCTTGCTGGCCGCGATCGTGTACACGGACTTCGGACAGGCGGTCTTCGGCACCGGCGCTCTCCCGCCGTGGGCGTGGGGACCGCTGCTCTTCGGCGCCGCGCTCCTGTTGTGCGCCGAGGAACTCCGGAAAGCCGTCGTGAGGCGTCTGCCATGCACGCGATGTCGCTGACACAGAGCGCGGACGTGGCCACCAACCCGCTCGCGCTCCTCGACCTGCCGGCACCAGAGCCCGGCCCGGACCAGGTGCGGGTGCGGGTGCGGGCCTGCGGGGTCTGCCGGACGGACCTCCACATCGTCGAGGGGGAGCTGCCCCCGGCCAAGCGGCCCGTCATCCCCGGCCACGAGGTCGTCGGGCTCGTGGACCGAGTGGGGCGCGACGTGCGGGACCTCAAGGAAGGCGACCGGGTCGGCATCGCTTGGCTACAGGCGACCTGCGGGCGCTGCGCCTTCTGCACGAGCGGCCGCGAGAACCTGTGCCGCGAGGCCACCTTCACGGGGTACCACACGGACGGGGGCTATGCGGAGTATGCGCTGGTGCCAGCCTCGTTCGCCTACCCGCTTCCCGCCAACCTGGGCGACGAAGAAGTCGCCCCGCTCCTCTGCGCAGGCATCATCGGCTACCGCGCCCTGCGGCTGAGCGGCGTGAAGCCGGGCGAGCGGTTGGGGCTCTACGGCTTCGGCGCCTCCGCCCACATCGTGATCCAGGTCGCGCGCCACTGGGGCTGTTCCGTCTACGTCTGCTCGCTCCGCGCAGAGCACCGGGCGCTCGCGCGCGAACTGGGCGCGGTCTGGGTCGGGGACGCGGCGGACCCGCCGCCGGAGCCGCTGCACGGCGCGATCCTCTTCGCACCCGCCGGCGAGCTGGTCCTGCCAGCCTTGCGGGCCCTGGAGCGGGGCGGGACGGTCGCCTGCGCGGGCATCCACATGACGCCGATCCCTACAATAGATTACGACCGCGAGCTGTTCGGCGAGCGCGTCCTCCGGAGCGTCACGGCCAACACCAAGCAGGACGCCCTCGACCTGCTCCGCGAGGCCGCGGCCATCCCCCTTCGTCCCCACACACAGCGGTTCCGCCTGGAAGAAGCCAACCTGGCCCTGCAGCAACTCAAGGCCGGCACGATCCGGGGCGCGGGCGTGCTCGTGCCGGGCGACGGCTCGTGAGAAAAGCGCGCCCCGGGCGACGGAAGCCCGTGTCGCTTCACCTCTGTTGCTCTGTCCCGAATTTCCCGCTGGACCCGCCCCGGGCTGAGGACAAATGCTACAGCGCCCCGGCGCGTACCTGACGGCTCCGCGCGCCCCGGTGCGAAACCTTGCGGATTTCCATGGCGTTGTCGCTTCTGAGTCGCGCGGCCCCATCCTTGCACAAGGGGTAAGTCGGGAGAGCCGCCATGGCCTGGGAGCGGATCGTCAAATCGCGACGGGATTGGGCGGTGAGTCCCCACCTCTACGACTATGAGGCGGTGCGCAACAGCTTCACCTGGGAGAAGGCACGGCGGGAGCTGGACGGACTCCCGGGCGGGCGAGGCCTCAATCTTGCGCACGAGGCCGTGGACCGCCACGCCGCCGGGCCGCTCCGGGATCGCGTCGCCCTCCGCTGGCTCGGCACGAACGGGACGGTCCGGGACCACACCTACGGCTGGCTGAGCGTCGAGACCAACCGGTTCGCCAACGTCCTGCGAGGGCTTGGGGTGCAGGCGGGTGAGCGTGTCTTCGTCCTCGCCGGGCGCATCCCCGAGCTGTACATCACGGCGCTGGGCGCCTTGAAGCATCGCTGCGTGGTGGCCCCGCTCTTCTCGGCCTTGGGGCCCGAGCCCGTCCGCGCGCGCCTGGCCATCGGCGAGGCGACGGTCCTCGTCACCACCGAATCGTTGTACCGCAAGAAGGTGGCGCCGATCCGGGACCGACTCCCGCATCTCAAGCACGTCCTACTCGTCGGCGACGGCCCGCTGTTTACCTCGGTGCCCGGCACGCTCGACTACTACCAGCTCATGGCCACGGCGGGCGATCGCTACGACATCGCGCCGACCGATCCCGAGGATGCGGCCCTCCTGCATTTCACGAGCGGGACAACCGGCACGCCCAAGGGTGCGATCCACGTCCACGCCGCGGTCGTCGCGCACCACATCACCGGCAAGCTGGCGCTGGACCTGCACCGGGACGACGTCTTCTGGTGCACGGCCGACCCCGGCTGGGTAACCGGCACCTCCTACGGGATCATCGCCCCCCTCACCAACGGCGTCACCAGCATCGTGGACGAGGCGGACTTCGATGCGGAACGCTGGTACCGAATCCTGCAGGACCACCGGGTCACGGTCTGGTACACCGCCCCGACCGCGATCCGGATGCTGATGAAGGCCGGCCCCGACCTGCCCCGCAAGTTCGATCTGCGCGCGCTCCGCTTCCTCGCAAGCGTTGGCGAGCCGCTCAATCCTGAGGCCGTCCTGTGGGGCCAGCGGGTCCTCGGACTGCCGTTCCACGACAACTGGTGGCAGACCGAGACAGGGGGCATCATGATCGCCAACTACGCCGCGATGGACATCCGCCCCGGCTCGATGGGGCGTCCGCTGCCTGGCATCGAGGCGGCCATCGTGCGGCGCACGGAGGACGACCAGGTCGAGATCGTGGACGAGCCCGACGTCCAGGGCGAGCTGGCCCTGCGGCCGGGCTGGCCCTCCATGTTCCGCGCCTATTGGAACGAGCCCGAGCAGTACAAGAAGTGCTTCGCGGGCGGGTTCTACCTGACTGGCGACCTGGCCAGGCGGGACAAGGACGGGTACTTCTGGTTTGTGGGCCGGGCGGACGACGTCATCAAGACCTCCGGCCACCTGATCGGCCCCTTCGAGGTGGAGAGCCTGCTGCTGGAGCATCCGGCCGTGGCGGAGGCGGGCGTGATCGGCAAGCCGGACCCGCTCGCGATGGAGCTGGTCAAGGCGTTCGTGTCGCTCAAGAATGGCTACGAGCCGTCCGAGCCGCTCCGGCGGGAGTTGCTCGGCTTCACGCGGGCGCGGTTGGGCGCCGTGGCGGCGCCCAAGGAGATCGAGTTTCTCCCGACCCTGCCGAAGACGCGCAGCGGGAAGATCATGCGCCGGCTGCTCAAAGCCCGCGAGCTGGGGCTGCCGGAGGGGGACACCTCGACCTTGGAGCACGGATGATGGTCAATGGGCAACGGTTGACGGCGAGAGCAGGAAGCTGAACGGCATGACGTCTGTTTCCAGGGATCATGCGCTGGCGCTGCTACGCCAGATGCTCCGCATCCGCCGCTTTGAGGAGAAGGCGGCGGAGCTCTACAGCCTCGGGAAGATCCGCAGCTTGCTCAACCTGTACATCGGCGAAGAAGCGGTGGCAGCCGGTGCCCTCCACGTGCTCACGCCGGAGGACGCCATCGTCGCGACCTACCGGGAGCACGGGCACGCGCTCGTCCGCGGCACGCCGATGACCGCGCTCATGGCCGAGCTATACGGCAAGGCGACCGGGGGCGCGCGCGGGCGGGGTGGCTCCATGCATTGCTTCGACGCGGCCCGCCGGTTCTACGGCGGGCTCGCGATCGGCGGCGGCCTGCCGGTTGCGGTCGGGCTGGCACTGGCGGACAAGCTGCAGGGCCGATCGAGGATCACCGCTTGCTTCTTCGGCGACGGCGCCGTCGCCGAGGGCGAGTTCCACGAGTCGCTTAACCTCGCAGCGCTCTGGAAGCTGCCTGTCCTGTTCTGTTCTGCTGCGAGCACAATCTCTACGCGATAGGCACGGCCCTGGCACGCCACCAGTCCCAGACCGACATCGCACGCAAGGCGGACGCCTACGCGATTCGCGCCGAGGCGTGGACGGCATGGACGTCGTGGCCTGCGAGGAAGCGACGCGCCGCGAGGCGCCAGCCCGGCCGCGACGTCTCCATCGTCACCTACGGCGGCTGTCTGTGGAAGGCGCTGGCGGCCGACGGGATCGAGGCGGAGGTCATTGACTTGCGCGTGCTTCGGCCGCTCGACCTGGAGCCGGTGCTCGCGTCGGTCGGGAAGACGCACCGCGCCTTGATCGTGGACGAGGGCTGGCGGACCGGGAGCCTCGCCGCGGAGGTCAGCGCTCGGATCATGGAAGATGGCTTCTATGACCTCGATCGTCCCATCGCGCGGCTCTGCAGCGCGGAGGTGCCGATCCCCTATCCGAAGCACCTGGAAGACGCCGCGCTGCCGCAGGTCGCGACGATTGTTCAAGCTGCTCGCACGCTGGTAGGACCGTGACGAGGACAGCCGTTTCACGCAGGTTCAGTCATGGCTGACTTCGTGATGCCTTCCCTCGGCGCTGACATGGAGGCCGGCACGCTGGCCGCCTGGAAGAAGCAGCCCGGCGACCGCGTCACCAAGGGCGAGATCATTGCGGAGGTGGAGACCGACAAGGCGGCGATCGAGGTCGAGGTGTTCACGACCGGAGTCATCGAGCGGCTCCTCGTCCAGCCCGGCGAGAAGGTGCCGGTCGGCACTGTGCTAGCGATCATCAGGGAAGAAGAGCCGGCAGGCAGCGTGCGGCCCGAGCCGCAGGGTGAAGGAGCCGGCGAAGCCGATGACAGGGCGCTTCGTATACGCCAGGCCATCGCGGCCGCGATGGCCCGGTCCAAGCGGGAGATCCCGCACTACTACCTGAGCACGACGATCGAGCTGGGTCGCCTGATGGCGTGGTTGGTGCAGGAGAACCGCACGCGCGGCCTCGGAGCGGCTGCTCCCGGCAGTCTTGTTCGTCAAAGCCGTGGCGCTCGCCCTGCGCGAGGTGCCAGAGCTGAATGGCTTCGGGCGAGATGACCGGGCGGTCCGCAGCGCGGCGATCCACGTCGGCGTGGCGATCTCGCTCTAGCAAGGCGGCCTCGTCGCGCCGGCGCTCCATGACGCCGACCGCCAGACCCTCGACGGGCTGATGCGGAACCTGCGCGATCTCGTCGCACGGGCGCGCGCCGGGTCGCTGCGCAGCTCCGAGCTGGCCGACCCGACGATCACCCTCACCAGCCTGGGGGACATGGGCGTGGAAACCGTGTCGGCGTCATCTACCCGCTCCAGGTGGCGCTCGTGGGGTTCGGCAAGGTGGTGGACGCCCCTGGGTCACGGACGCCGACATCGTGGCACAGCCGGTCGTCACGGCCCCCCTCTCCGCTGATCACCGGGTGAGCGACGGGCACCGCGGCGGCGTCTTTCTCGGCACCCTCGCCCGGCTGCTGCAGGAGCCTGAACGGCTATGACGAGGCCGCCGACCGCGGACACGATCAGGGAGACCGTGCTGCGCATCCTCGCTGGGATCGCGCCCGAGGCGCGACCTCGCCTCGCTCGATCCCGCGGCAAGCCTCCGAGACCAGCTCGACCTGGATTCTATGGATTTCTTGAATTTCGTGATCGCGTTACACAAGACGCTCGGGGTGGAGATTCCGGAAGAAGATTACCCGAAGCTGGCGAGCCTCAACGGCTGCCTGGCCTACCTAACTCGAGCCGATGCCAGCCGCGTTGACCCGCCAGGAGACTCGCAAAGGAGGGGAGAAGAGATCATGAAGACCGTGATCAGCCGCAGCGCGCAACCCATCTCGTTGAAGCCCATGTTTGACGCGAAGGGGCTCATCCTGACGATTCATGGCAGCACACCTGAGGCGAATACCGTCACGTACCTTTCGCTCCAGGAGGCGCGGTTGCTCGCCTACGAGCTGCTGGCCGAAGCGGAACGACAACAGTAGCCCGCAACGAAAAAGCCGGAACTACTCCGGCTCTCGATCCACCCGCCCTTGTGTGGGCTCCGGGCCTGCGGCGCCATCGGGATCGGTTCCGGCAACCCGACAGGTCCTTGACTGGCCGGTTGCCTCGCGCCTCCGCAACACTCGCTCCCTCAGGGGAGCCCTGCCTCTTCTGGCATCGAGGGGAGGGCGCGTTTCCTGGACCACGATCCCGCCGCCGACCAGGGCCGGTGCCCTCTGCACGCTGGCGGCACAAGGGCGGGCCCCGAATGCTAGGCTGCGAACCTCACTGAGCCTCACTCACCTCCTTTCGGTTGTTAGATAATCCCCTGTGGTCGTCGATTCAAGGTGCCGGCCTCCATGGCGAAAGACTCGTAGCCGGCCACAGGAACCTGGGGCATTTGGCGACAGCCGTCCCAGGCGACCTTGACCTGAAATTCCACACATCCGACGGCAAGCCGCCGGCGCCAACCGTCCCCCGAAGCCAACGGCGCCGCAATTCAATCGCTTCCGGACCGGAGTCCGCATGACTCGCCTGGCATCGTCCGTGCAGACGACTGAGGTGTCCCTTCCCGGAATGGAGGAGCGCCATGCAAAAGCAATCGGCCGTCGCGGACCGGATCATCGAGGCGGTGTCGCAGAACCCCGGGTGCCTGATCGAGGAGCTGGTGCTGGCCTGCCCGGAGCTCACGTGGAATCAGGTTTTCTTTCAGGTGGATCACCTGAGCCGTACCGGTCGGCTGATCTTGGCCCGCCGCGCCGCCGGCGTCTATACCCTACAGATTCCGGACGCTGGCGGACCGGTTGCAGCGGGTAAGGAGCGAACGCGATGACCGAAGAGCGCCAGACGACGTGTCGGCGGCGCCGCCCGCCGCCGCGAATCGGTTGGCCCCGACAGAACCGAGCGGGGGACCGCCCCGCGAGCGCGGGGAGCGCCCCGCGCCGGCGCTCCCTAGGTAGGGCACAGACCGTCTCGCGACGGCCGAAGCGATGGCACCCGACCACCAACCACACAAAGGAGGAGCTGCCATGAACGCATTAGTCCGATGGGATCCCTTTAAGGAGTTGGAGGAGATGGAGAAGCGGATCGCCACCCTGTTTGGCCGGGCCCCGCTCCGCAAGAACGGCGACCGGGAGGAATCGCTGACGGTGGCGGAGTGGGCCCCGCTCGTGGACATCGTCGAGGACGACAAGGAATACCTCATCAAGGCCGAGCTGCCGGAGGTGAAAAAGGAAGAGATCAAGGTGTGCGTCCAGGACGACGTCCTCAGCATCTCGGGCGAGCGGAAGTACGAAAAGGAGGAGAAGGGCAAGAAATACCACCGGGTCGAGCGCGCCTACGGGAGCTTCATGCGGAGCTTCACGCTCCCGGACGATGCGGACGGCAGCAAGGTCTCCGCGGAGTTCAAGGACGGCGTGCTCAAGGTCCACCTGCCCAAGTCCGAGAAGGCGAAGCCCAAGAGCATCGAGGTCAAGGTCGGCTGAGCAGCGGTGATCGGTGAGGGGCGACGGGTGATGCGCGAAGGGGCTGCTCGGAGATTCGGCCGCGGGCCTCCACCGATCCCCGATCGCCCGTCACGCCGTCACAGTCTAACGACTGGAGGGCCAACGATGAAGGTCAGGGACATCATGACTAGCCCGGTGCAATACTGTACGGCCGACACCAACCTGGCCGCGGCCGCGGGGCAAATGTGGGACAGTGACTGCGGGTTTCTCCCGGTTATAGATCATACGGGCAAGGTGATCGGCGCGATCACCGACCGTGACATCTGCATCGCGGTGGCGACCAAGGGGCGGGCCGCCCGCGATATCTCGGTTTGGGAAACCATCTCGGGCAAGCTGTACGCCTGCTCGCCCGAGGACGACGTGCACGAGGCGCTCAAGACCATGGCGGCGCACCGGGTGCGTCGCCTGGCGGTCGTGGACGAGGACGGGATGCTGCTCGGCGTCCTGGCCCTCAATGACCTGATTCTGGCGGCCCAGCCTGGCAAGAAGGACGGGACCTCGGAGCTGTCGTTCGACGACGTAATGAACACGCTCCGGGCGATCAGCGCCCACCGCGTGCTGATGGCAGCCTGAACGATAGGGACACGTGACGAGTGACGCGGGACGAACAAGGCCGGGCCACCGGCGACTTGGGCGTTCACGTGTCACCCATCGCGCGTCGCCTGTCGCGGTAGTTCGATGTACCGCCGCGTGATGGCCTTCGACTTCGACGGCACCCTCGCCGAGGAAGAGCAGGTGCCGCCGGAACTTGAGCGGGCCTTGGAGCAATGCCGCGCGTCCCGCCACGCGCTCTTCCTCGTCACGGGCCGCCGCTTCGAAACCGTGGCCTTGGGCCGGCTGGGGAACCTGTTCACCGGCGTGGTCTGGGAGAACGGCGCAGTCCTGGCCCATGGGGCGAGCGGAGAGCTGTACCTCCCCTTCGGCCAGCTCGACGCGGGGTTGCTGAAAGGACTGGAGGAAGCCGGCGTCCCCTTCGAGCCGGGTCTCGCCATCGCGGCGACCTGGACGCCCCACGACAAGACCGTCTGGGAGGTGCTCGGGCGGCTGGGCGGCGGTGCCACCGTCGAGTACAACAAGGGGGCGGTGATGCTCACCCCGCCGGGCGCGGCGAAGGGAGCGGGGCTCGAGCGGCTGCTAACGCTCTGCGGGTTTTCGCCCAGAAACCTCGCCGCGTTCGGCGACGCCGAGAACGATCTGTCCATGCTGCGGCTGGCCGAGGTCGCGGTTGCCGTCGGCGACGCGGTCCCCGCCGTCATCGAGCTGGCCGACGTCGTGGCGGCGCAACCGGGTCCGGCCGGCGTGCTGGAGATCCTGACCCAGTACCCCCTGGCCGGGCAATTTCTGGATCGGCCGCTCCGGCGCGAGCGCCGGATTCCCCTGGGCCGCACGGAGGCGGGGGCCGAAGTCGGCCTTCCCGCCTCGCGGTTGGCCGGCCGCAACCTCGGCGTGTTCGGCGACTCCGGCACCGGCAAGTCCTGGATGGTGGGGCTCCTGGCCGAGGGCCTGCATCATGAGCATTATCAGGTCCTGCTGATTGATCCGGAGGGCGACTTTCGCGGCCTGCGAGCCTTGCCGCGCTTCGTGGCGCTGGGCGGCGAGCCGGACACCATGCCCGCCCCGGCGGCGGTGGCGGCGCTCCTGGACACCGGCGGCGTGTCGGCCGTGGTTGATCTCAGCAGCTACCCGCTGGCACTGCGCGGTCCCTACGTGGCGGACCTGCTCCGGGCGATCCGGCCGCTGCGGGAGCGCAAGTTCCGGCCACACTGGATCGTGATCGAGGAGGCGCAACAGTTCCTGCCCCTCGCGGGCGGGAGCGTCGCGGAGACGGTGATCCCGATGCTCCCCGAGGGCGGCTGGACCGTCGTCTCCTACCGGCCGGACCGGCTCGCCGCCGACGTGCTCCGCGGTCTCCACCATTGCGTACTGACGCGCCTGACGGAGCCTGAAGCGACAGCCAGCCTCTCGGAATATTGCCCGGGCGGCGCCGCCCATGAGGTGAACCTCGCGGCGATCCCCACCGGCTGCGCCTGGCTGTCCGGAGGCCCGCTCGTCCGGCTGCGCTCCGCCATCCGGCGCGTGCCGCACATCCGGCACCTGTACAAGTATCTGGACGTGCCGCTGCCGCCGGGGAAGCGCTTCTGGTTCCGCGACGAGCGGGGCGGTGTCGGCAAGGAGGCGGCGAGCCTGTCGGAGTTCCTGCACCTGATCCCGCTCCTCCCCATCGAGTCCCTGGAGTACCACGACGCCCGCCAGGACTTCGCCGCGTGGGCGGAAGGCACCCTGGGAGATGCCGACCTGGCGGCGCGCCTGCGCAAGCTGTCGAATCGGGGGCTCAAGGGACAGGATCTGCGCGAGGCGCTCCGGCAGACCCTGGCGACCCATTGCGCCGAACTGGAGGCGCTCCGGTAGCCCCCTCGGAAGACCGGACGATGAGCATGCCCCCACGAAAGCGGCGCGATCGCCTGGCCGACGAGCCGATGCGCGATGTGCTAAGCTACATCCGGACACGCGCCCCCTTCATCCCATTGGCCTGACCGGAGGCATCGTGCCGAAGACCGCCGAGCAGTTCCTGCCCTCCACAGTCTGCACTGTCACCCCGGAGACCACCGTCGCGGAGGCCGCGGCCATGATGGCCGAGCGGAACGTGGGCGACTTAGTCGTCGTCAAGGACATGCGCCCCGTCGGCATCCTCACGGACCGGGACATCGCCGTCCGCGCGGTCGCGGCCGGCAGAAGCCCGGGGCGCACGCCCGTCCATACGATCATGTCCTGGCCGCTGATCACGATCACCTGGGACCAGGACATCGGCTCGGCGGTCGCCCTCATGACCCAGCACGGCATCCGCCGGTTGCCGATCGCGGACGAGCAGGGCCGGCTCGTCCCGATTCTGACGCTGGACGACCTGCTGCTCCTGGGGCTCGACGGGATGCCGGTCCTGACCGAGGTGCTGCGCACACAGTTGCGCTGCGGAACGGGCGCGGCGGCAAGGCCGATAGGTTGCCCCGGCGAGCGCGAGCTCGAGGGCAACTGGCTCTCATAGGCTGATGACCACGACGATCCGATTCCTCGGCGCCGCGCGGATGGTGACCGGCTCCTGCTTTCTCGTGGAGCGGGGCGCGGATCGGATTCTGGTGGACTGCGGCCTCGTCCAGGGGCCTGACGAGCTGGTCGCGCGCAACCAGGCGCCGTTCCCCTTCGACCCGGCGACGCTGGACGCCGTGGTCCTGACTCACGCGCACCTGGACCACACGGGGCTCGCGCCGCGGCTCGTCGCGGAGGGGTTCCGGGGTCGCCTCCTCACGACGACCATCACGAAGGAGCTGCTCCCGGTCCTCTGGGAGGACTTCATCCGGCTCCAGCACCCGCCGCCGGCGGGCCACCGGCGACGGACACGTGACGGGAAGGGCCCCGCCCTCTACACGCTGGACGAGGTGGACCGGACCCTCTTGCGCTGCGAGGGCCATCCCTACGGGCGGACGGTCGCGCTCTCCGGCTCTTGCCGCCTCCGCTTCGCCGACGCGGGGCACATCCTCGGTTCCGCGATCGTCGAGCTGTGGATGGGTGACCGCAAGCTGGTCTTTTCCGGCGACCTGGGGCACCGCAACAAGCCGATCGTCCGCGACCCGACGCCGATCGAGGAGGCCGACGTGCTGCTCCTGGAATCCACCTACGGCGACCGCGACCACAAGACCCTTGCGGAGACGCGGGCGGAGCTGGGCCGCGTGATCGGCGAGACCATCGCGGCCGGCGGGACGGTCCTGATGCCGGTGTACGCGATCGGCCGCAGCCAGGACGTGCTCTACATGATCAACCAGCTCACCCTGGAAGGCGTCCTCGATCGCCCGCGCGTCTTCCTCGACAGCCCCATGGCCATCCGAGCCGCTGAGGTGTACAGCCGCCACCTGGAGGCCTTCGATGAGGAGGCGCGCCAGCTCGTCCAGCAGCCGCCGAAGAACCCTCGGGCCCCGCAGGTCACGTTTACCGAGTCCGCGGCGGCCTCGCGGGCGCTGGCGCGCCAGCGCGGCGCGATCATCCTGGCTGGCAGCGGGATGTGCGAGGGCGGCCGCATCCAGGAGCACCTCGCGCGGCACCTGGCGGACCCTCGGTCCTGCGTGGTGATCACGGGCTACCAGGCCGCAGGCACGCTGGGTCGCCGCCTGGTGGACGGGGCGACCACCGTCCCGCTGCTGGGCCACTCGACCGCGGTCCGGGCGCGCATCCACACGATTAACGGGCTCTCGGCCCATGCCGACCAGAGCGGTCTCCTGGACTGGGTCGGCGGGTTCCGCGACCCGAAGCCCCGGACGTTCTTGGTCCACGGCGAGCCGGAGAAGATGGCGGTCTTCGCCCAGGTGCTGGACCGGCGGTACGGCCTCAAACCGCACCTGCCGGCGCTGGGAGAGACGGCGGCGCTATGAGCACCGGCTAGAGACCCGTGGCGAGGGATGCACGGTCCGAACCGCTCGCCTCGTGCCGCGAGCCGCGCGCCAGTGGAGGAGCCATGACCGCGACCCGTGTGCGTCCGTTGTACATTCCGCTGCTCTCGCCGGCCGAGGCGGAGCGCGGGCACCTGGTGCTGCGCGACGGGACGACCGCGCTGATCCGGCCCGCGCGCCCGGAGGATCAGCCGGCGCTCCAAGCCTTCGTGGACCGCCTCTCGCCGCAGTCGCGCTCGCAGCGGTTTTTTTCCGAGTCCCAGCCCCCCGCCGAACTGCTCGCGGCGCTCTGCCGGAACGACGACCCCCGGGCGAGCCTCACCCTGCTCGTCACGCGCGTCCTCGACGGCGAGCCGGCCGTCATCGCCGCCGGCTCGTATCTGGCTCGGAGCGAGACGACGGCCGAGGTCGCGCTGGCGGTGGACGACGCCTTCCACGGCAAGGGGCTCGGGACGTTGCTGCTGGAGCGCCTCGCGGTGCTCGCCGCCCGCCACGGGTTCCAGCGCCTCTGGGCGGTCACCCACGCGGAGAACCTGGCCATGCGCGAGGTCTTCCGCCAATCTGGGTTCGAGATTCGCGAGACGATTGAGGGCGGCGAGATGGAAGTGGAGCTGTCCGCGATCCCCAGCGCCGAGAGCGTGGGCCGCTCGGAGACGCGGGAGCGGGTGGCCACCACCGCCTCGCTCCGGCCGTTCTTCAAGCCGCGGGCTGTCGCGGTGATCGGGGCCTCGCGCGAGCCCCGGAGCCTCGGCGGCCGGTTGCTCCGCGCGCTGCTCGCGGAGCCGTTCCAGGGCCCGGTCTATCCGGTGAACCCGAAGGCAACCGAGATCGCCGGCCTGCGCGCCTATCCCTCGGCCCGCGCGCTGCCCGAGCCGGTGGACCTGGCCGTCGTCGCGGTCCCGCGGGACGCGGTGGCGGCCGCCGTCGCGGACTGTGCCGCGCGGGGCGTACGGGCGCTGGTCGTCATCACCGCCGGCTTCGCCGAGACCGGCCCGGAGGGCCGCGCGCGCCAGGACCGGCTCGTCGAGCAGGTGCGCGGCGCCGGCATGCGGCTGATCGGCCCCAACTGCATGGGGATCCTCAATACGGACCCCGCCGTGCGGCTGAACGCCACCTTCTCCCCGGTCTTTCCGCCGCCCGGCCGCGTCGCGATGCTCACGCAGAGCGGCGCGCTGGGCCTCGCGATCCTCGCCGCCGCCCGCCGCCTGCGCCTCGGCCTCTCGACCTTCGTCAGCGTCGGGAACAAGGCCGACGTGTCCGGGAACGACCTGCTCCAGTACTGGGAGGAGGACCCTGCCACCGACGTCATCCTGCTCTACCTGGAGTCCTTCGGCAACCCACGGCGCTTCGCCCGGATCGCCCGCCGGGTGAGCCGGCGCAAGCCGATCGTGGCCGTCAAAGGGGGCCGCTCCCAGGTTGGAAGCCGGGCCGCAGGCTCGCATACGGCAGCCCTGGCCGCGAGCGACGCGGCGGTGGACGCGCTGTTCCGGCAGACCGGCGTCATCCGCGCGGACACCCTGGAAGACATGTTCGGGCTCGCGGCGGCGCTGGCGAGCCAGCCGCTTCCGACCGGCCGCCGTGCGGCGATCGTCACGAACGCGGGCGGCCCCGGCATCCTCTGCGCGGACGCCTGCGAGGCGGGCGGCCTCACGCTGCCCAGGCTCTCAGACCAGACGCGGGCGGCGCTCGCAGCGTTTCTCCCGCCGACGGCGAGCGTGACGAACCCCGTGGACCTCATCGCCTCCGCGGGCCCGGCGGACTACCAGCGCGCCATCGAGATCCTGCTCGCCTCGGACGAGGCGGACGCGCTCATCGTGATCTATATCCCGCTGGACCCGGGCGACGTCCAAGCAGTGGCGCGCGCCATCCGAGATGGGGTGGCGGCCGGCCGGGCCGCCCGGCCGGCCGCCACCGCACCGGCGCCGGTGCTCCTGTGCTGGATGGGCGAGGTCCCCGATTGGGACAGCCGAGAGCGAGCACCGGATGCCCTGGCGGAGGCGCACCTCCCCTGCTATGCCTTTCCCGAGGCCCCGGCGCGGGTCCTCGGTCGGATGGCGGCCTACGCCGAGTGGCAGGCGCAGCCGCTCGGGATGATGCCGGATTTCGACGACCTGGACTGGGCGGCCGCGCGCGAGACGTGCCGCCGGGCGCTTGAGCAACGCGGCGCTGGCTGGCTCGCCGCCGAGGAGACCCGGACGGTGCTTGCCGCGGTGCGGGCCCCGTTGCCGCCGGGTGGGGTCGCGACGACCGCCGACGAGGCGGCGGCGCTGGCCCGCCGGATCGGTTTCCCCGTCGCGCTCAAGCTGGCCTCGCGCATGCTCGTCCACAAGACCGAGATCGGCGGGGTGCGGCTGCATCTCACCGACGAGGCGGCAGTCCGCCGCGCGTTCGAAGACCTCCGCGACCGGCTGGCCCGCGACGGGCGGCTGGACGTCATGGACGGCGTGCTCGTCCAGCCGATGGTCTCGGGCGGCGTCGAGGTCATGATGGGCGTCGTCCAGGATCCGCTGTTCGGACCGCTCATCGCCTTCGGCCTGGGCGGCATCCACGTCGAGATCCTCGGCGATGTGGCCTTTCGCGTCACGCCGCTCACCGACCGCGACGCGAGCGAGATGGTGCGGAGCATCAAGGGCTTCCGCCTGCTCGAGGGCTACCGCGGCCATCCTCCCGCGGACGTGGCGGCCATCGAGGAGCTGCTGCTGCGCCTTTCGCGCCTCGTCGAGGAGCTGCCCGAGATCGTCGAGCTGGACCTGAACCCAGTCTTCGCGCTTCCGCCCGGCCGGGGCTGCTGCATCGCTGACGCGCGGATCAAGGTAGCCCCGCCGGGCGGAACCCGCTAGCCCGCTGCAACGATCCGATACCGGCCGAGCCCGAAGCTCGTCCCCTTGCCGACGTGGGTGACTTCCCCCAGCCGCAGCAGAGGCAGGAAGGGGCCGAGCGGCCCGTCGTAGGTGATCGCGCCCAGCAGGCCGCCCAGCGTCATCGTCGTTTGCTGCCGGGAAGAGTAGCGCGCCCAATCATGCCACCGCAACGAGTGCTCGACGACCCGCACCGCGCCGGCTAACCCGATCCACTCGCGGAACGGCACCGGCCGCGGATCCCCGCCGCAGTGAAAGTACGAGAGGTGGGCCACCCGCCGCAGCAGGCTTCGCACGAGCAGGGAAAACGGCACGTCGTCGGCCAGACGTTCCGCGGAGATGAGCCGCAGGGGCGTGAGGAGCTCGAGCGTCACGCGGCCGTCCGGCAGGCCGTCGGCCGCGGGCACAGCGAGCACGAGTCGCACCGACTCCTCGAAAGGATCGGACGCCCGCAGGACAGGGTCCTCAGCCGAGTACAGCACCCACCGCTGCCCCTCCCGCTCGGCCTCCAGCGCGGAAACCCTGCACGGCACCCGGCGCCCGCCCAAGCCGACCCGCCCCATCCGCTCGAAGGCGAAGAGAAAGTACGGCAAGGACCGGAGGGCTCGGCCGAAGAGGGTCAACCCGATGCCAAAGGGCGCGCCGGCCGGCTGGACCGTCCCGCCCGGACCGGGCGGCTCGAGCACGAAGGGACGGGGCGCCGTGGGGTACTTCCGCATAATGCGAGTGTCCGGGGGCGGCGCGGTCTCGAAGACATAGGGATAGAGACACCGGTCCTTCAACAGACAGGGAGGGCAGTCGTAGGTACGGGTGACACAGACGACCCGCTGGAGCGCCACCCCGAAGGCGCCACGGAACATGCCGCCGGCGTACGGCGGCAGGCGCAGGGGCGCCTCCGGCACCAAGCGCACCGTGAACCGTCCAAACGACAGCGGCAGCGCCGCTTGCTCCTGGGGCACGGGCTCCTCCCGCTCGTTTTCCAGCACGCAGCCGGCGCCGTTAGCCGGCTAGCTCCAGCCAGGCTCCTTCTGGCAGACGATCCCCGCACCCCAGCGCCGTCACCGCGTCACCGCTCGGGACCGGGTAGATCCGGACATCGTCCACACGCGGGTCTATCCGTGCCGCGAGCGACTCTTTCAGCGCCGCAAGCTCAGGCCAGGTCAGCGAGCACAGGAACACCGAGTATTGGAGATGCACTCCCTCGCCCTTCATGAGCCGCAGCACGCGGGCGAGCCGCGCGGGATCGGCAATGTCATAGCACACGAGATACCGGGTTCGCACGAGTCAGACCTCGCAGAGGAGCCGGGCGTACTGGTCGAGCAGCAAGCGGATCAAGCCTTCCAGGCGTCCCCGCCTGGCTTCGAAGAACGCAGCCGCCGCCGCGTCCATCGCGGTCCCTTCGAACTCCACCCACAGACGGTCGGCATCGGGCCGGAGCGCCGCCACGCAATCCTGGACGAAGCCGAGCGGCTGGCCCCGGTGGCGGACCCCGAGATGGGGATCCCAGCCGCCGGCGGCCACCTCGGCCGCCACCGTCTCCTGCAACACGCCCCGGAAGAACCGGCGCAGGCCGTCGGTGCGCTGCCGGGCCGCGGCGGCGGCGCGGACGACCTCTTCGTAGTCGCACTCCCGGAACCCGGTCTTCCGCCAGTCCGCCGCGCGGGCAGGGTCCACGCGGGACACGAGCACCAGTTGTCGCCCCCGCTCCCAGGCCGCCAACCAGGCCAGCACGCGCTGGCGCCGCACGCGGTCCTCGAGCAGCGCCTCCTGCCGGGCACGGCGCTGGGCATCGCCCTCCTCCTGTCCCCAGACTGTCGCCACCGGCTGGCCATCCCGGCGCAACAGGGTGACGGGGCATCCCCGCGTAGCGAACAGGCCCAAGGTCCCGCTGTCCAGCGCGACGTTCCCCACGATGACCACCCGGCGGATCAGCCGCGCCGGGACCCGGCGCGATGCCTGCCCCCGCTGTTCCACCAGCAGAGACGGCCCATCACACCGGACCCGCAGGCTCCGGCTCTCCGACAGGTACAGCGTCCGTTCCATCCAGCAGTCTCCTGGCCAAGGCCTCCACCTCGGCCCGCATGAGGGCGCGGCGCGGTGCTGCCCAGGCCTCATAGGCCGCATAGTACCGGCCGCGCGCCGTCTTCTTCAGATAGCAGCCCGGCCGTTCGGTGTCCGCGGCGAAATCCCGCGCCTGGAATGTCCGCGCCCGGAACAGCTCCCATACCCAGCGGTCCACCGCCGGCCGGCCGGGCTCGGCCAGGTCGCAAGCCAGGGACTCCCGACCGTAGTCCACCTCATGATAGAACCCGAGAAACGGATCGAGCCCGATCAGCTCGCACTCGCGCACCCACTCCCAATGGACCAGCGTGTAGGTGAGCGAAAGCAGCGCGTTCACCGGATCGCGCGGGGGCCGGCGCGTGCGGCCGGTGAAGGCCATGCTGTCAGGAAAGAGCGCCGGCAGCGCCTGGAAGTACGCGGCAGCCGCCGCCCCCTCCAACCCCCGCAGGGTCTCCAGCGAGACCGCCTGCGCGACCTTGGCCAAGGCCCCCTCCACGATCTCCACGCCCCGCCACAGCCCCGCCCGCGCCTCCGGCCGCGCTCGGCGGCCTCGTGCAGGAAGCGGGCCTGCCCCTCCAGCTTGGCGGCCACCCACCCCCGCGCCAGCCCGTCGCGAGGGGACCGCGGCTGGCGTCGTACTGGCGCAGGCGCAGGCGCACGTGGGCGTGCAGCCGCCCGGCCAACCGGCCCCGGTAGCTCTGCCGCTTGCCCGACAGCAGGAGGACGGCGATCCCCTCCTCGCACAGGCGGTGCAAGACGTTCGCGTGCACGGTCGCGTTGCCGATCAGCACCAGGCGGTCCACCGGCGCCAACGGCACCGTGCCCTGCCGCTCCCCGTGCACATAGACCGCGAGCGCCCCGCCGTCCAGCCGGAGCTCCGCGTCCTTGCGATCCAGATAAACCGTCCCGCCCATCTTCATTCTTCATTCCGCATTCCGCATTCCGCATTCCGCACTGGACTCAGCCGAAATAGAAGAACGCCGGGTCGGCCGGCGGCACCGCGATCCCGAGGAGGTGGGGCCGGCTGCGTCCGTCGAGCGCGATGACGTGCACGCGGTCCTCCTCCGGCTCGATCAGCCGGCGCAACGTCTCGAGGACCTCCGTCACCTCGGCGCCCGACAGCCAGCACTCGTACACCGACTTCTGCCCGCCGGTGCTGTAGCCCTTCAGGAACTCGCGCACGCGGTTCAAGCGCCCCGGCTCGCACACGTCATAGGCGACGAGATACAACCGCCGCATGGTTGATTCCCCCTCACCGGAGTGGTAGCCTGTCGCCCGTCATGCGCCTCACGACAACTGCCGATACGCAGCCATCAACATCGGTCCGCGCGAGAATCCGGGCGTACTGCGCGCGCCGGCCCGAGATCGTCGCCGCCTACCTGTTCGGATCGGCCGCGCGCGGCCAAGCCGGCCCCCTGAGCGACCTCGACGTCGCGTTTCTGCTCGACAGACGCCGGGCGCACCTGTGCGGCTCGTTGGCCTACCAGGCCGCGCGGCTCAGCGACTTGATGGCCGTGCTGCGAACCACCAAGGTGGACCTTACGTTGTTGCCCTGCGAATCGCCGATCCTGGCGCACCGAGTCCTCCGTGATGGCACGCTCCTGTTCTCTCGGGATGCCCGCCAGCGTCGAGTCTTCGAAGAGCACGTGATCCGAACCTTCCTGGACCTGAAGCCGTTCTACGACCTCCAGACGCGACGGTTCTTCGCAAAGCTCATGGCTTCCGGCGCGCCTCGCCGAGCGCGCCATGGTTGACCGCGAGGTCATTCGCCGCCACCTGCAGTCGCTCGACGAGGCGCTCGGCGTCCTAGAGCGGCACCGCACCATCTCCGCGAACAGACTGCGCACGGACGTGGAGACTCGCTACATCGTGGAGCGCGGCCTCCAAGTCGCCATCCAAAATGTCCTCGACCTCGGGACCCACGTGCTCACCGGCATGGGGTATAACCGGCTCGAAACATATACGGCCGTCATCACCGGCTTGGCGGACGCCAAGGTTATCCCGCGAGCCTTCGCGCGGCGCATCAGCAAAATGCCCGGGTTGCGGAACATCCTCGTGCACGAATACGCCCGGGTCCAGCCCGCCAAACTGCAGGCCGTGCTCAGGACCCATCTGGACGACTTCCGGCGGTTCGTGCGCTACTTCGGCCGGTGGCTAGCCACGCACGCTCCCTGACACGTAGCACGCCTCACTCATCGAGCGTCGGGAACTGCACTCGGTCCTGCACTTCCAACGAATCCGCGACCAGTCTGGCCAGCGACTCAAAACCCGCTTGGTCGCACGGCACCATGCCGTGAGCCAGCCAAGAGTGATTGCGCGCCGCCTGAATCTTCCGGAACTCGCCGGCCCGGACCGCATACCGGCGCCCTTCAGGTTCGCCCAACGCCTCCAAGAGGCGGTACGCCGCCTGCAACGGAAGTTCCAGGCAACCCGGGCGGCGCTCGTAGCGGGGGACGAACTCTTCCCTGAGCGACTCCGGCACCATGTCCACGGGAACGGCGTCTGTCCCGCAACCGAGCCGCCGCTGGATCGCCGCCTGGGCCCCCAGCTCCAGCGCCCGGTACAGGCGGACAGTCGCGTCGTCGTAGCTGCCCTCCTGCGCCCGGCGTTCCGCGTTGGCTAGGAGATCCGGGATCAACGCCGCGTCAGGCCGGGTAAAGCCCGCCGTGCGCTGCGCGATCCGCTGGAGCCAACGGACGTTGGTTTCCAGCACGGGCAACACGGTGGCGTAGCGGATGGAGGGATTGGCCCTCACCGCGAGCGCCCAGGTCCTCGCGCAGCGCCCCAGCACCTCGAGCGCTCGCAGATAGTCGAACCGCTCCCACAGCTCATAGCCCTGCGCCAGGTCGCGAACCATCTGGAAGGCGACGCGGTCCGGCTCGCTCAATGGGCGCGCGAGCAGCCCCTCGACCACCGCGCGCGCCGCCTTGAACTGATAGGTCCGAAAGAAGCCCGCCAGGCGCTTGCGCTCCTCCACGGCGAACAGCAGGAAGGGGTCGCCACGCCGGATGATCGTCTCGGCTCCGGACTCGACCACCCCACGCCCGTTCTTGGTCCGCGCCGTCCCGCCCACGTAGGAGAAGCCGAACCCGCGCCCGATCGTCGCCAGAACCAGCGCCGCCGTCATCGCCTTGGTGCCGCCGGTAAAATCCACCAGGACCGCGCTCGGGCTCCCCCCGTCGGCGAGGGCCAGGTCCGCGCACAGCAACGCGCGCTCGTAGCAATGCACGAGATCCTGCGGGTCCTCCACCAGAACCTTGTGTTCCTGGACAGTGACGCCGTGCCGCCCGAGCTGCTCTCTGATCGGTCCGACCGTCTCGACGGTGTCCTGCGAGCAGAAAAACACGACCCTGACCGGCCGGTGCTCCCGGATACTCGCCACGACAGGTTCGGGGGAGCCGCCGACGGAGATAACAAGGGTGACCCCGGTATTCATCCTTTCCCTCCCGACCGGCGTTCGGGCTGCGCGGCCGTCACGCCGGCCCTTTGTCCGCGCCGGAGTCGGATTCCGGCCTCCGGCACCACCCCATCCCGTTCGCGAGCCGCGATTGCGTCGCACGCCGCGCAGAGGTCGCCGAGCGCGTCATGCCACCGCGTGACCGTCCACTCGCCACACTGCATGCAGAGGCTCATCCTGCCGACCCCCAGCCGATCCGCGACCGGCGTGTCTCCGTGCTGCGCACGGAGACACCGTCGCACCTGGGTTGTCATACAAGAGTGCGCGGGCGGGCTCAAGCGGAGAAACGTTGCCGGCGGATCGGCTTGACGGGCTCGAGCACACCTCGTAGGCTGGCGTCCATGGCGGAATGGACGAAAACACGTGGGGGCAGGGGCGTGGCCGCCCCGAATTCGGCTTCCAACCCCTACGAGCTTTTTCGACGCTGTACGCCAAATGTTCCGGCGACGGCATCCGGCGGCCGCACGGGGTGTTCCGATCGCACCTTTCAGGAGGCAGAGGCATGGTCGGACCTGACTCGGACCCCCTACCGACGCGTCCCCCCACGTCTGGGGACCTCCGACGAGTCTGTCAAACCCTTAACACCGAAGGCGCCCGTTACCTGATCATCGGCAGAATCGCCGTCTTGTATCACGGGCTGGCCAGAGCAACGGCGAGGGTGTCGTTGTCCCGCTTCCAACCGTTCGCTCGCTTCTGGCCACCAAACAGGCCGCCGACTCTTCATTCCACATTCCGCATTCCGCACTGGGCCCCTCCCTTCTTCTTCAGGTCTCCCCATCGTGGAGTGCGGATCGTGCACTGCGAAATGGAACAAGGGGATTGCGGGTGCGAATCGGGAAAAGCGAATTAGCGACCTCTGCCCCGCGCAGTGGTGATGGATGCCACGGTCATGGCCAGCAGCTCGTCAATCTCCTTCAAGAGAGGTTCGACCGCTTCGGGGGGGCAGATAGCCGACCTCGCCGAGCAACTCCAGCCAGTACCGGGTCTCATCGGCCTCTTCCTCCACAATCCCGAGTTTGGCAACGAAGTCGGCCCGGGATCGCGCACGGCAAGCCGCGCGGTAATTGGCGCCCACAGAGGTCCCGGCGCGTACGAGTTGTTTGGCCACGACGGCGGCAGCGCGCCCTCGCGACAGACGCTCCGTCAGCCGAATAATCGCGAGCGCAAGCTCCTTCGTGCGGCGTTGCAGCTCATCCTTCTTCGGCATCAGACCTGCCTCGTGAGGAATGCGAGATAAGGGACGAGAGGCCACGTTGTATCCACATTGCACGCCTCGTTCGCCATTCCGCAGTCCAATATCCGCCATACAGCGATTCCGCATTCGGCACTCCGCACTCCCCAATCCGCACCCGGCATTCCGCACTGGACTCAGGTTCCTTCATTCCGCATTCCGCATTCCGCATTCCGCACTCGGCAGATCTCATCCTCATAGGCCACCGGCTCACCACTCCGCAATCCGCACTCGCCACTCCGCACTGGGTACCCCCAAGTCCGCACTCCGCAATCCGCACTCCGCAATCCGCATTCGGCACTCCGCACTGGGATATTCCCTTCTTCTTCAGGTCAAGGTTCCCACAAAAAGACACAAAAGAAATTCTTGAAGCGCTGAGCGGTCTTAATCCCTTCTTCTTCAGGTCAAGGTTCCCACCAAAGCCCGTCGAGGCGAAGTTTGGCGCCGCAGACGGTCTTAATCCCTTCTTCTTCAGGTCAAGGTTCCCACACAACCTGATTGATCGAGTACGGACCCGCTATCCCCAGTCTTAATCCCTTCTTCTTCAGGTCAAGGTTCCCACACGCGGACTGGAAGATTGACCGGTAGAAAGGAGTCTTAATCCCTTCTTCTTCAGGGGTGATGCTCTATACTTCCTGTAAAAGTGAGTTGAGCAGAAACAAAAATGGCGTAAGATGCCTCCGGCGTTTACCAACCCGGGGCCGAGGCCCCAAGCTGAAAGGAGGACTTACGCCATGCGAAAGAGGGTACCACCGAGCGAGCACCTGAAGCAAGCACTCACGACCGTGTTGGAGCAAGGCAGCGAGAGCGCGGAGCATCCGTTGGATGAGCTCATCAAATTGGGCGCCCGGTACGTGTTGCAAGTGGCCTATGAACAAGAAGTGACCGAGTGGCTGGGCCGCGCCCATTATCAGCGGGGCGCCCGGCGGCGGCGCGGCTGGCGGAATGGCTACGAGCCCAAGGGGCTCAAGACCCCGCTGGGGCTGCTGCCGGTGGCGGTGCCGCAGGTGCGGGGGACCGACGAGCCGTTTCCGGCCCGGGTGGCGCAGGCGGTGGGCACACGCTCGAAGGCGTTGGAACGCTTGGCCACGCGGATGTGGGTGCGCGGGCTCTCGCAGGCCGATGTCGAAGCCCTGTTTCTGGAGACGGTGGGGGACCGGGTGATTTCCCGCACCGGCGTCAGCGAGGTCTGTCGCCAGCTGCAGGCGGACTTCGAGGCGTGGCAGCGCCGGGATCTCAGTGCCCTGAAGGTCGTCTATCTGTTCCTGGACGCGATCTATCTGGCCGTGCGGCAAGGGACGGACGAGCAGGAAGGGGTGCTCTGCGCCTACGGGATTCTGGAGTCGGGCCAGAAGGTCCTGCTGTCTCTGGCCCTGGGCAGCCGCGAGTCCTACGACGCCTGGTTGAGCTTCCTGCACGACCTGACCGCGCGCGGCCTGGAGGCGCCGTTGCTGGTGGTCTCGGATGGCCAGCCCGGCCTGCGCAAGGCGCTGCGGGAGGTGTTCCCCCGCGCCTTCCATCAGCGGTGTCAGGTGCATAAGATGCGGAACATCCTGGCCAAGTTGCCGCAGGCCGCGCGGGCGCTGCTCAAGCCGCTGATCCGCCAGGTCTTCTGTGCCGCCACCTATGAGCAGGGGCTGACGCGGGGCCGTGCGCTCATCGCCCGGTGGCGCGCCCGCTATCCGGCGGCGATGGCCTGTCTGGAACAGGATCTGGAGGCGTGCCTGGTCTATCTGAAGTTTCCCAAGGAGCATCACAAGAGTATTCGGACGACGAATCTCCTCGAACGGACGTTCGGGGAAGGGCGGCGCCGCACGAAGGTGATTCCGCGGTTCCCGACCGAGACCGCCTGTCTGACGCTGGTGTTCGCCACCTTGCTCACCGCCGCGCAACGCTGGCGTGGGTTGCGCATGACGCCGCGCATCCTGCGCGAGTTGGATGCCATCCGCCAGGAGCGGTATCCCGTGCAGAGTCAGGTGGCCTGAGGGAGACAGCCGGAGGGATCAGCGCCATGGCCACTTTTACAGGAAAAAAAGAGCTTGACCTCTTCAGGTCAAGGTTCCCACGTTGACCGTCCCTTCGGCCAAGTGCGGAAGGAGCGGGTCTTATTAATAGGAGCATGAAATACTTGACATTTGACGGGCGATGGTTATCACGTGGCCATGCGTGCTCGAACCCGGGATGCGCGGCACCTGTCGCCCGAAGCTCAAGAAGTCTTGCGCGAGAAGGCCGTGGCCGCTGTCAAGCAGCAGGGGCGCTCCAAGGCCGAAGTCTGTCGGCTCTTGGGCATCAGTCGGCAAGCCCTGTACACCTGGTTGAAGCGCCATGCGCGGGGGGGCCGGCACCCGCTGAAAGCGCGACCCCGGGGCCGACCGCGCGGCGGCCAGCTCAAGGGCTGGCAAGCGGCCCAGGTCGTCCGCACCTTGACCCACTGCTGTCCGGAGCAGATGCACTTGCCGTTCTACTTGTGGACCCGCGAAGCGGTCGGCGAGCTGATCGCGCGCCGGTACGGGCTTCGGCTGTCGGTCTGGACCGTCGGTCGCTACCTGCGGGCCTGGGGCTTCACCCCGCAGAAGCCGCTGCGACGGGCCTACGAGCGGGACCCGAAGGCGGTGCGACGCTGGCTGGAGGTCGAGTACCCCCGAATTCGGGCAGCGGCCAAGCGCGCGGGGGCCCAGATCTACTGGGGTGATGAGATGGGGCTGCGCTCGGATCATCAGGCGGGGACCAGTTGGGGCAAGCGCGGCCAGACCCCGGTGATCCGTGGCCCCGGTCGGCGCTTTCGCTGCAACATGATCTCGGCCATCACCAATCGCGGCCGGTTGTACTTTATGGTGTTCCGGCATCGCTTCACCGCACGAGTCTTCCTCCGATTCTGCCACCGCTTGCTCCGGCACGTGAGGCATCCGGTCTTTCTGATTGTGGATGGGCATCCCGTGCATACCGCGGCTGTCACCCAGCGGTGGCTCCACCGTCACCGCGATCGGCTGCGTCTGTTCTTCCTGCCACCCTACAGCCCGGAACTGAATCCCGACGAATATCTGAACCAAGACGTCAAGACCAACGCGCTGGGCCGTCGGCCGCCCCAGGACGCAGATGAGCTGGCGGTCAACGTCCGTCGCTATCTTCGCAGCACCCAGCGCATGCCGGCCGTGGTGCAATCCTTCTTCCATCACCCTGCGGTCCGCTATGCGGCTGAGTGAAAGGCGTCAAGTATTTTGCGCTCCCGGTAATAATCCCTTCTTCTTCAGGTCAAGGTTCCCACAATGACGACGAAGCCGAGACGGTCGCTCGCAGGAACGTCTTAATCCCTTCTTCTTCAGGTCAAGGTTCCCACAGCTGCCGTGGGAGATAGCTAGGCTATACGCCTACGTCTTAATCCCTTCTTCTTCAGGTCAAGGTTCCCACCACTAACAGGGAGACTATGTTAACGGCAAACCAGTCTTAATCCCTTCTTCTTCAGGTCAAGGTTCCCACCGTGCAGCGTTCCCTACTCCAGTTGAGGCCCGATAGTCTTAATCCCTTCTTCTTCAGGTCAAGGTTCCCACTTGCGTGCTAGGAGCCCTAGCATTGCACTTGAACTGTCTTAATCCCTTCTTCTTCAGGTCAAGGTTCCCACCTTTGAATGAGGCACTAAACTACGGACCGGAAGCCCAGTGTCTTAATCCCTTCTTCTTCAGGTCAAGGTTCCCACCAACCGAAGGAGGATTAACATGACAATTACTATGGAGGAGGTCTTAATCCCTTCTTCTTCAGGTCAAGGTTCCCACCATCTTGCTTGCCAATGATCGAGGCCAGTTTAAGTCTTAATCCCTTCTTCTTCAGGTCAAGGTTCCCACAAACCGTCCGGTATCAAACTGGATGGGTGGTCAACAGTCTTAATCCCTTCTTCTTCAGGTCAAGGTTCCCACTCCGACATTGTGTAAACAAGACCTTGTCATCTAGTCTTAATCCCTTCTTCTTCAGGTCAAGGTTCCCACAGTGGTATCCGCCGCAACAGTTTTTGGTACTTGGTCTTAATCCCTTCTTCTTCAGGTCAAGGTTCCCACCCTGAGCAGGTCGAGACCCTGCTGATCGTCACCGAGTCTTAATCCCTTCTTCTTCAGGTCAAGGTTCCCACCCGGCGGGGGCCTATCGGTATCATGCGCGCGCGGCCCGTCTTAATCCCTTCTTCTTCAGGTCAAGGTTCCCACGGGTGAGTCGTTTCTCGGGTCAACACTGGCCCGCAGGTCTTAATCCCTTCTTCTTCAGGTCAAGGTTCCCACAGCCCCCCTTGGAAAACCGCCGCTGTTCCGAGCAGTTCGAAGCTCGGTTGCACAGGGCATGGCGCCTCCTCCGAGGAACATTCCTTGCTCACCTCCCTTCTCGCTCTTTTCTCATCCGGATCTCCCGCCTTTCCATGCCTGAAGCCGGTCCCGCAGGTCACGCAGCTCGTGCGGCTCGATCAGCCGAAATTTCGCCTGTCGGGCTCGCGCCTCCAACACCGGCGTGGGCCTGCGCGCGGTGACGAGCCAACTCGCCCCGAACAGCCCCCGCACGTCCTTGCCCAGACTCTCGATTTTGTAGGCTAGCTCGTTGTCGTTCCTCCTCTCGTCCTCGTTCCACCGCAACGTCTTGCACTCGATGAACAACAGTCGGTTGCGGTCGCAGGCTAGGACGTCGAACTCGTTGCGTGCGTGCTCCGCGCCTTCCCACGTGCCCTGGACATTGAACCGCACATCGTACATCCCCACGTCCTTCGCGATGGCGTAGGCATATTCTTCCAGCCAGCCGCCTCCGCAAAACCTGGCGGCCTCCGCATCAGGGAACGCAATCTGCGCTTGTCCCGACCACTGGAGCACCTTGGCGTGCTGGAGCGTCCGCAGCGCTTCCACCCACCGGCCGGGCGGCACGTCATTGAAACGCTGGACTGGTCGAGCCAAGACGTCTTGCTCCAAAGCCTGGCTGGACAGCCCGTTGAGCGCCCCGATGAACCTTCCCAACTGCGCCGCATGCTCCGCGAGGTACTGCGCCGCCGGCCGCCGCACCGCCAGGCGATCCCGCAGGGCCTCATCCCGGGACCCATCGCCCTCGTACCGGAACCCCTGCACGGCCAGATAGCGCGGCACATCCAGCACGTCTCGCATCGGTTCCGGCGGGGGGCAGCGGCGTGCCGATCGTGAAGGACCTCGATGCGTCCATGCGCGGTGTCGGTATAGATGATCCGGTCGGCCCGTTCGCGGAAGACCTCGACAAAGCCGAGCGTCATCAGCTTGTTCCCGCCCGTCGCGTTGAAGACCAGCTCGTCGCCGCCTGACCCGGCCGCGAGCGCCTCGGCCAGCTCGGTGGCATACTCGCGGATGCGGGTCAGCCCCGCATCCGGGGCAGCCTCGCGAATGTCCACTGCGAGCCCCTCCCCGCGCAAGAGTGCGCGGAGGCGCTGCGCCTGTTTGGCCATCTGCCGCGAGGCGACCAGTATGACACGCGCCGGCCGGTACATGAGGCACGGAATCACCGTCGGCAGCAACTGATCCGAGACGATAGCGACGTGCATGAGCATGACGGGTTACCCTGCGGACAGACGAGCCGACAGGCTCCTGGTTACCAACGCCTCACCGTGCGATTGCTGCCTGAATCTCCAGACCTTCGCGTTCGATCACGGCCCTCAGACTCGGTGGGGCGTCCCGCCACGCCACCAGATCCACGCGAAACGGGAGGTCGCTCTCCTCGAAATCGGCCAGCAGCTCGGCCTGAATCAGATCGGGAATCCGTTCCTCGCCCATGACCGCCAGATCAAGATCGGCCCTCGGCTTCGCGCAGCCTCGCACGCGCGACCCGAAGGCCACCACCGCTCGCCCGGGCAGCCGCGCGGCGAGCAGGCGCTGAATCAGCGCCAGATGCTCGGGCGCGAGGTCAAGCATCGGATTGTCCCCGTTGCGTGAGTCTCTGGAGTAACGCGCGCGCATCCCGGGCAAAGTCGGGCAGTACGGCAAACACTTCCTTGGCCTTGGCCGCATCGTAGCTGTGGGACGTGAGGTTGCGTTTATCCCGGTACACAAACCAGGCCGGCACATTCTCGATCAGGCCCTGTTCGGCCCCGGCACGGATGATCGCGCGATAGCTCATGGTGTCCAGGTCCTGCGGGTTGGGCAGATCCAGCTCCAATCGGCGCTTGAGCATTTTCCAGGCCAGTTCGAAGCTGAGCTCGAACCGCTGGATGCAGGCATCGCGCAGTTCCTCATCGCCCGGCGCGCCCGCGGCCCGCACGAGTGCCCGATCCAAAGCCGCCAGCGCCTGTTCGAAGGAAGTGAGATCGAGTTCCACGTCATGGACTCCCGTTCTCGCCTGCTGCGTCACCCGCCTCTGCTGACACTGCTTGACGTCCTTACGCAAGGACAGTCGCTCCCCGCACCGAAGACGGACCTCGGCCTGCACGCACAGCACGGACGACCGCTGCGCAGGAGTTGTTCACCATCGCATTGCCACAGCCCGCTTTCACAGAGAGGGGTCACGTCGAACGGGTTCATGGCGTCGGCTTCAGCAGCTCCTCGTAGATCGCCTTGGCTTTCTTCGCGGCCCCGCCGGTGGTCTGGTCCCACCAGCCTTTCTCCTGCCAGCGGGCTTTGATGTCTGCGCCCGCCTGCGCGCGCAGGACCGGATCCTCGATGGCACGGACGGCTTCGGCGAACGTCTCATCGGCACACCGATCTGTGATCACGACGACCAGTTGGATCCGGCCTATGTTTTTCGCCATTGCCGTAGCGTATCCCCCAGTTTGCCCTTGCGCAGATCCTTCGTCAGCGCCTGCTCCAACTGCTGCGCGACATACTCGCGTTCTCCTGGCGTGAGGCGCTTTGCCTCCTGCCTCTGCGGATGATTTCGAGTTTCGCCTTGTCCGGCGTCCCTTCATTGCGCTGACGCCGCACGTGAGGATAGTGTGTCAGGCGCAGGCCGTTGGTGCCGTGGATCAGGGCGACAGGGAGCAGGATTCTTGTTTCCGGCAGTCGGATGACCGGCCAATTGGTGGGCTGCTCCCGTTGAATTGGCAGATCGATCACCCCCGTGCTCGACCCTACCCCGCGTAGCAGGGGGTGAGAGCGAACAAGGCGATCCAACACGCGTGCTGACGTGAGAACATGGTGGCGTTCCTTCAGGCTGAGACTTGAAATGATTGACCCATCGGCCGGAACTCGGCCGTCTCTTGTCGCTCCAACTTGGCACGAACCTCCTCGAAACGGCGGACAGTGTCTTGCGAGTACAACCGCTCCCCGCAATGGAGACAGACCTCGGCGCGGACTCGGAGACTGGCCGTGTGCGCCCCTCCTCGCACCAGCTTTTCGACCTCTTTCTCAACAAGCTCTCCTCCACAAACTGGACATTGTTCAAACGGCTTCATAGACTGGTCCTCCTCTGGCGCCACTCAATCCACCGTGCAGGATCCGGTCGATAGACCATGATCAGCACGGCCCAGCTCGTTTCGCGATTGTACGACCATACACTGTGAATCGGATCTCCCTGGAATGACCGGCCATGGTGGTGTCCCCCTTTCCGTGGAAATTTAGGCTCTTCAGGCTTTCGTGTGGGTTGGATAGAGATCCAATCCTCCACAATGGAAGTAGATCGCGGTCTTGAAGTGCTCGACGTTGCGGAAGCCGCGGGCGGTCTTCTTGACCCACTGGATCGTGGCCTTGACCGCTTCCAGCCCCGCGTTGGTGAGCCGATGCCTCAGATACGTCAACACATTCGGAAGATGGCGCCGGATCAGGTGGGCGACGGCGGCCATTGGGCGCAGCCGACTGTGCGTGGCGCGCCAGAACCAGCGGGCAAAGAAGTTCTGCGCGGCACCGGGGGAGGCATAGTCCCAGAACGGGCGGAAGCGCTCCTTGAGGGTCCAGGCCCGGGCCACCTTCAGCTCACTGCGCTGCAGCGTCCGGAAGGTGGCCTGCTGCTCGGCGGTCATGTCCTTGGGGCGCATGAGCCAGAGGTACTTGGTGCCGGTCAGGCGCGCATCCCCGTCCTGCTTGAGCGTCCGATGCTCGACCCGGCGCACGCGGTCCACGGCGTCATGGAGGTGCTTGGCGATATGGAACTTGTCGAAGACGCTCGTCGTCTCGGCCTCGGGGAGATGGGCGTGGGTGGCCTGGACGTAGGGCTCCCACCTGTCCATCGCGATGGCCTCAATCCCCGCGCGCTGCTCGGGCGTCAGCGTCGCCCAGAAGCCATCGAGGCTCTCTTGCTTCCGGTCCTCCGCCAGATCGAGCACGCGGCTGCGGTCCAGATCGGCCACCACCGTCAGGTCGCGATGCCCCTTCGCGATGGCCTTCTCCTCGACACCGAGGTGCGCGACGACGTCCCGGGTGCGACGGCTGAGCCCCCGCGCGACGGCCCGCTCCTTGATCCCCCAGGCCTCATCCCAGGTGATGCGCAGCAGCCCGGCCGCACCTGTGACCGAGCACTCGCGGAGCAGGTCGATGGCCAGGCGTTCGAACCAGGCGGTGAATTGGCTCCCCGGCTCGGCCCAGGGCACCGCGATCTGCTTGACCCCATGGGTCGGACAGCTCACGCGGGGCAGGTCCGCCTGGATCCATGTGGTGAACTGGCATGTATCCAGATGCCGCCACCGCCGGCGCTTGCGATCATAGCCTGGGACCGGCGCCTGGCACTCAGGACAGGGATACGGCCCCGGTCCGGCCTCCACGGTGACGGTCACCTGCTGTCCCTTCACGTCCAGTTCCACGTTGGCCACGGTCCACGGGGCCTGCAGCCCCAGCACAGCTTGATAGAGTTCAAAGTCGCGCATCGCTCGGGTCCTCCTTTCGAGGAACCGAGCATAGCGCAAGAGGGATCAGTTACCCACACAATTTCCTGAAGAGCCGAAATTTAAAAGGCGTATCCTCCCGGCACTACCACAACCGACCCTGGAGAGGGCCGAAACCACAGGAGGAAGACGCCGCTGAGCACGCAGGCTCCTCCAGTTCGGAGCACAGGGGAAGCCCGTTTTGGACCGGACCGGTTGACGGAGGTGTTGCGAGCACGGATCCGGGAGGTGATCGTCACGCTGGTGGAGGGCGAGCTGACAGAGCCCCTGGCGGCCCTGCCGTCTCCACGCACGGAGGGGCGGCGCGGGGATCGGCACGGGAGCGAGCCGCGGACCATCACGACGGGGGTGGGTGCGGCCACGGTCGAGCGGCCGCGGGGGCGTCGGCGGCAAGACGGCCGGTGGGGCGAAGGGCAGCGTCCCCGGCTGCCGCGGGATGAGCGCCGGGCGCGGGCCGTGGACGAGGCGGGGCTGGGGGCCTCTCGGACGGGCGCGACCCAGCGACGGATCAAAGGCGCGCTGGCCCCGTTGCTGCGCGGGGCACCGCTGTCGAAGCGCGCCCTCTCGCGGCTGGTGGGTCGGGTGAAGAGCCTGGTTGAGCCATGGCGCCAGCGACCGCTGACGGCAGCGCGGTGCGTCGCTCTGGATCTGGACGCCGTGGCGCGGCGCGTGCGCCTGGCGCAGCAGGGCGTGACCGCGTCGGTGTTGGTCGCGCTGGGCATCCGGGCCGATGGGCAGCAGGGGGGCCTTGACCTGGAGCGGCTCACGAGCGAAGCGACCCCCGCCTGGCAAGGCCTCCTGGAAGGGCTGAGTGCCCGGGGGCTGCGCCGGCCGCGGCGGTGTGTGATCGACGGGCACCCCGGCTTGCGCGCGGCGGGGGAGGCGACCTGGCCCGGCGTGGCCGGGCCGCGCGGTCCGGTCCACAAGCTGCGCAATCTGGAACGGCATGCCCCGACGCAGGCCGTCGAGGAGATCCGCACGGACGATCACGCGATCGTCTCCGCCGAGACCCTCCACGCCGCCCGGCACGCGTCCCGGGCGTTGCTCAGCCAATGGCGCGCGCGAGCGCCCAAGGTGGCCGCAAGCCTCGAGGAAGCCGGCGAGGACCTGCTGACCTGTTCCCGCTTCCCGAGGAGTCAGGGGACGTCGCGGCGGACCACCCACGCCATGGAGCGGTTCCATGGGGAGTTCCGCCGGCGGGTGAAGACGCAAGGGGCGTGGCCCACCGCGCAGGCGGCGGAACTCTTGCTGTTTGGGTTGATCCTGAGCGGGCAGATTCGGATGCGCCGGATCGATGGCTGGCGCGACCTGGTGCCAGACGCGGCCGAGGAGGCTCCGCAGGCCGCCTGAGCGCCGAGGCCAGGGGATGGACCGAGAGGAGATCGTTGATCCTGGGGCAAATGCGGAGGTCATTGCTCAAGCCAGATGCCGGGAGAAGCCAATTTCCACGGAAATTGGGACACGACCCCGGCCATAGACCAAACAACTCGGGTACGGTTTGCTTTCCGATAGTCCTCGATAATTTCCCCGTGAAGAACGGACACATAAATCGCGTCGAACGTCAGCCGATCCGCTTGCGCCTCCTCATCGGCGTGATCACTAATCCGAACACGACCGGCTTCAATGGCCTCGATCAGAGCCCTCAACTCCATGATGCCCTTATATCCACAGGAGCCCTCGCCGCTCGGCACGCTGTATGAGTCGCGCATCCGGCCGCTGCGCCGGATAGAACACCGACCTAGCCGGAGACCAGGACATGAACGGCTTGTGCGCTTTCCTCGCCAGATGCCAGCCGCGACTTTTTAATAGGCGCTCTTTACTGTCATGCCCGTCTCCTTTCGTAACGCCATCGTGACCGGAGCGTGGCGGCGAGTCAATGCCGTCGATGAGCCGATGAGACCGGTTATCCGCTCCTGCCGAGCAACTCGTCATAGATCGCCTTGGCTTTCTTGGCGGCCCCACCGAGGTGTCCCTCCCACCAGCCCTTCTCCTGCCACCGGGCCTTGATGTCCGCGACCGCCTGCGCGCGCAGGACCGGATCATCGATGGCACGGACGGCTTCGGCCAACGCTGGCCCGCGCAGCGCATCGTCGGGCTTGATGCCGGGCTTGCTACAGAGCTCGGCGAGCTTCTGATCCACCCAGGGGGAGCGGGGAAGCCGGCTGGCCGGAGAGGGAGCGAGGCGCCGGGCAGACTCCAGATGAAGCGGCACGCCCGCCTTTCGCCGCCATTCGAAGACCTTGCCGTGAAGGCGATTGGCCCACGAGCGGGCGTGCTCCGTCCGCTGTCGGCTCAGACCCTGGAGCCGCGGCCACTCATCGGGCCCCTCACTGCCCAGGGAAGCATATTCGACCAACAGCCAGCCGAACGGGAGGAGACCGGATTGCTGGTCGCGCTCTCGTGCGGCCAACCAGATTGTTGTAGCCTCATCCCGGTACTCCAGCGGCCTCCCTTGACCTTTCATGATTTTGATATGCCGCACCCCTCGCAAGGTCACCGATTCCGCGCCGCAATGTCGACCCACTCGGAGGAGAAACGCCGGACGCTCGCCCTTCTGGAGTTCCTCAACGAGCTCTCGCATGACTCCGCCCCACGGCGCGTCGAGCCACCCGCGCTGCGAGAGCAAGGCAAGTTCGTTCTGCAGGATCGGGACATAGAACCGGTTGCAGGCTTGGGCAATCTGGGTGATGTCGAACCGCAGGTGCGCTGCCGGCACCCGGCCGGGCCTGTTCACATCTCCCAGCACGTGCACAGTGAGCTGGCTGGCAAAGGCCCGGTAGCGAAACGGCGGCAGACTTTCGAGAATCTGCGGAGGGCCGCTGTCGGTTCTGGTGCTCCGCTGCTGGCTGGCCGGCCCTCCGGTGGTGGTCTTCTTCTTATGGACCGCGAAGACGATTTCCGACGCGGGCATGCCCGGGTCGCCCTGCCACGTGGCGTCGGCCAGGTGCACAAGGCGCATGGGGTCCCGTTCGGGGAACAATCGGTTCTGGTAATAGTCAAATAAATCGGCTTTCCCCTGGAACGGATGCAAGCCTTGCCGCTCCGAAGTTGATCTTCCATTATTGACTTGGTCGAGCAACGCCGTGCGGATGGCTCCTTTCACCGATGACCCGGGCATGATCGGCTCACGGGTGATGGGCGTGTAGGCCGTGCGGCTGATCTCCAATTGGTTGATGACACGCTGCCCACGCCCTTCTTGCTGCGCGACCTGCCCCACGCGGTCTCGATAGAGTTCCACCACGCCTGCTTGGGTGGGCACGCGATGGATCGCCCGTGCGGCGAGGGCGAGCCGCCGGTCGTAAAAAAACTTTTGCACCGCCCGCAACATCCTGTCGTCAGGTCGCCGGTCCACCAGTGCACCGAAGGCCTGGCGATCGGTCGGCGAGAGGGCCTCCATAACCGCCTCGGTGTCGAATTCGTGGAGGGCATCCTCCTCGATCACATAATTCGTCGGCTCATAGGTCTGCCCGGTGCCAAGATGAATCGGCGAGAGCGGCGTGAACCACAGCCGGTAAGCGTGAAACGGCGTCATGCGGCACCTCCTGGGTCAGCCAGACGAACGCCGATCACCGGCGCGTAGCCCTGATGCACGGTCTGGGGGACTGCCTTCGAGAGGCTTCCATCCCCGCCCAGTCCTTGACCGATGAACAGGCGAGGCTCGAAGGTCGTGGGGGTCAACACCGCACCAGCGGCAGCCAACAGCACGGGTGTCTTGAATGGCTGGCCGTGAAGCACGGCTACATCGCCATGTCGTCCGAACCGGGTGAACACGGTGTAAAAGCATCGGTCCGCCTGCCACGACTGGCCCTGCGGGGCACAGGGCGCGAGGGTCATCCAGGCGTTGGCTTGCGGCTGAGCCGGCAGTGAGCAGGGCTCGATCGCTTCCACGGCGAACCGCCCCAACCCGATGCTGGCATCGCGGCCAAATCCCAAGGCCCCCACATCGGCCAGCGCCGTCCGGACCTCATCGAGCCCGATCCGCTCCTCGTCCAGCACAACATAGAGGTCCAGGGCTCCGACCACGAGTGTCTCGCGCCCGTTGCGTTGCTCGCGTCGCCCAATCCAGGCTTGGGGCATGGTGTAGGGGGCGAAGGCCTCCGGACCGGTCGTGCCGGTGCGGCGGTCGATGCTGTTGTGCGGCTGCAAGTGCGCCTCGAACCAGCCGCCCGGCAGCTCCGCGGTCGTGACACAGTGGCGCAGCCAGTCCGTGAGTGGATGCCCGATCTGCTCGACCGGCATCCACTGCCGCTTTTTGACCTGTTTGCGGTCCAGTCCTTCAACCGGCGCGAACCAATGGCCAGGCACGGAGGGCTGCGGCACATAGCCGCTCGGAAACGCATCGGATACGACCAGAAACGGTCGGCCCTGCGTGTAGCCCGCAAGCAGCTCAGTGAGCCGCTGCTCGCCGAATCGATTTCTGATCGCCCAGCAGAGTTGGCCGAAGAGGGTATCGCCCAAGGGCGGGGTCCCAAAGGCGGATTGGGGCATCACTCGTGCGCGCAGAGTTTGCATGTGTGGCTCCCGCGTTTCCATCTCAGCCCACGCGCACGCTCAGCCCACGGGCACGAGATCCGCCATCCGAAGCCGCTCGATTACGTCTTGCCCATCGAGGCTGAGGTTCGTGAACCGCACCTTGCCGTAGCCGCGCGACCCCGACCCACCGAGCCCTGTGAGTTCTAAGAGCTTGAGCCCCTCGAACACCATGGGTGTGAGGTCTTCGTGATCATGCACCCGGATCGTGAGCGCAAAGTCGAACGTGGCCCCGGCCGGCACGCGCTCGGTGTTGCGTGGATGCTCCGCCACGCCCCGGATGCGGTCGATCATGTTTTCCATTTTGGTTTCCGTGAGCAGCAAGTTGCGGCGATTCATTTCCTCCACCCACTCGCGGGTGAGGGGGCAATCCCAGAACGCCAAGCGGGTTGGCCCAATCCGTTCGACCAGCTCCTGATGAGCCCCGGCGCCTTCGGGCGCCCCGCCGAAAAGTTTCAAGAGGGTTTCGGCATCGGCGCGCACAGCACCCGGAACACGGGCCAGATGGGCAAAGCCCAAGGGTTTTCCCTCCGTGAGATTGACCACGCCTAATCGCCACTCCAAGAGGCTTCGGATCTTCCCTTTGATCGACGAGCCGGGAATGTATGGCTCTTGGGTCTTAGGATGTTTGATGACCGGGTTGTCCGTCCCGCCAATGTGCATCTCGGTGTTGCCGGACCCGATGTGCAAGCCGGTGACGAGTTCGAGCACGCCGGTCAGTTTGCGAATGGCTGTCAATTGCATCGCCGTGCCTCCTGTCAGTCGTTTGGTCTCCGTTGCTTGTAAAAGCCCATGAAGGCTTCCCAAAACAGTTTGCAGGTCGTGAGCGACTCGGCGTCGGTGACCTCCTTCAGGGTGTGCTGCATCAAGGTGACGAAGCGATCGTCGACCAGTTTCCGGCCTTTGGCGTATGCCACCTTGGCATTGATCATCCGAATGAAAGGCACATAGTCCGCAAACTTGTCCGGTTGGCGCGCGACCCGCGATTCCCAGAGCATGAGCTCGTCATAAAAGCGACGAAGCTGGGTCGGCTTGTTGACACTCTTGTCCTCCGCCACGTCGTACGCGGCTTCCTTGGCAATCCCACTGAACAACTCCGGATCCAGGGGCTTTCCAAACCGAATGCGTGTCAGATCAATCGGAGGCCTTGATCGGGATGGCTCAGGCCTGTCCCGACGGCCTTGCTGTGCTTGCGGTGCAGGTTGCGGCATACGTCCCTCCGTTAGTCGCGTTGTTGATACAAGTGGAGAAACAGGGCGATCTTGTATGCCCCCCCGTGTTTTCCGATCCCGTTGCCGACGATTTCATTCGCCAAGGCTTCCTGCCACTCGCGGCGCCGGCGCTCGATGTCCGTACGGTCCTGCCCTCGCCGAATCTTGGTCTCGACCAAGCGCCGCGTGCGATAGGCAAAGTGCGAATGCCAGAGCGCCATCTCGGGCCGGTCGTGAACCTTGCCGGCCATGTCCGTAAAGCGGAGGAGATCGTAGAGGTACCCGCTCGTGAGCCCATACTGCTGAACCAGTTGGGTCAATTCGACTTCCCGCTTGAGCAGGTCTTCGAACTCGTCCCAAAAGACGGCCTGGTCGAAGCAGGTCACGGCGTTCTTGCGCCGGACTGTTCCATTGACTGTCTTCTCGACTCCTTTGGCCCGGTCCAACGCCTCTTCCGCCAGCCGGCTCAGTTCCCTGATGGGAAGGCCCGGCTTGGTCATGGAGAGCCCGGCTGAAAAGTGCAGGTCGGGGTTGCGGGCCGCATAGTCACGAAACGCCTTGCGCATGCGCTGGGCCAGCTTGATCGTGGAATGCCAAGGGCCGATCATGAAAAAGTCGTCGCCGCCGGCAAAGACCGTGTAGGTATTGGGAAACTCCTGTTGGCAGCACCACGGCAGCCAGATCGCAAAGAACGCGTTCATCTGGCGGGACAAGGCCGCCATCTTGGCGAAGGTGGGCTCCTCTACCCCCTTCTGGAAAATGAGGCCTAAGTTATCGACGTCGCCTTTCAAGGTTATCAAGGCTTCCACGCCGACCCAGCGCGTGTGGCCGTGCTCGTCGGTGATCCGCAAGCGATCATCCAAGGCCAAGTGGTTGAGGGTCTTGGGCTCTTCCGCACGCTCCGGTTTTTCGAGCCCCTGGTACCGATCGTGGTCATATTGCGTGAGATCGCCAAAGCGCGGGACATAGGCATTGATGTGGCGGCGCGCGTAGCCGTTCCACAGCGGTTGATTGCCCGACCCTGGCAACGAGAAATCCCACGCGCGCACGAGGTTGCCCGATGCTGCGTCTTGGCCGAACCGTCCAGTGACATCTTCGCTCGCGGTAAAGTTGACCCAATAGCCGAATATCGGCACCTGCAGCGTGCGGTGGTCGAGGCTTTCACGCGTGATCAGAATGCGATCGAAACCGGCGAGCCATTGGCCGGTTTCGATTTGATCTTTGGCCAGTTTGCTTACCCACACATCCCGGTCTCCCGCGAGCCGCTCCTTCGCCGGTGAGCGGCCATCAATGGCGCAGACGCCTTTGGTGTTCTCGAATTGATGGAGGAAGCCTGTGAAGGCGGCAGGAACCGCGTTTGGACGGCAGAGGTCGAATCGCTGTAACTTCACTGCTTCCAACTGCTCGAACAACCGTTTTATGAGCTCGCGGAACGAACTCTCGCCTTGCTCGCCCCGGCGAAAATCCACTGCGGCCCCCGGAAGCCATGCCAACCCGATACCCGACTGTCCGAACGTGCGTTCAAGGAACCATTGGTTGAGCTCGCGTTGGACGGCTCGAAGCCGGTCGGAGACCGATTCGGAGTTCGGCGCGACGATGAGAAACTTGCCCGCGGCATTGACCACTTGACTGGTCGAGGGGAGCTCTAGCGCTTCCAAGACCTTCAGGGCTGCACACTCCGTGAGCAGCGACACATAGAACGATCGGCCACGGAGGAGTTTGGCGGCCTGGCGTTGGGTTTCCCCGCCGGTGGCAAAGATGAACTCCTGAATGCCCCAGAAGTCGCCCTGAATCAGCAGAAATTTGGGCTCGTTCCACACCGCCTCGGCTTCTGGTGTCCCCTTCCGGTCCTTGTCCCACATCAGCCGCAACTGCTCACGGGCATGGTCGGCGGTATCGTCGCGGTCCCGGTGCCAGCGCCACAAGGCCACCGCCAAGGCTGCCACCGCCTTGGAATGGTCATACAGGGAAACATCGGGTTTCACGCCGAAGGCCGTCGCGGACGGGATCGCATGGGCGAACGTGAGCCAGCAGCTTTCGAAATGGTCGAGCCAGAGTGGGAGTGACCGGCGGTGCGAGGGCGGGATCCGTTGGAGACCCTTCAGAAAGGCGTTCCAGAGCTCTTGGTATTCCCGTTGCGCTGCCTCTGTGTCATCCTGCTCGCAGTGCGCGGCTTCGACCGGAAAGATCGCCTGTGGCGAAAGCGGCTGAAGCGGATAGCGCCAATGGAGCGGCCCGCTCGGCCTGTCGTCGAGCCGAATTTGCTCCAGCAAGGTGAGCTGTCTGGCTGTGTAGTGGTTCTTGTGTGTCGCCGTCTGCTCGCCGGCCTCGTTGTAGGCTGTGAATTGTTCTCGTTCGAAGCCAGAAGCGAGACGATCGGCCGTGGCGATGACCCATTGCAGGAAGGTCTCCGGGCGGTGGTGCTTGGCCGCGGCGTTGATCGGCGAATCGTCGGCGTTCTTGTCTTTCCACGGCGCGAAGGGCGTCATGTCCTCGCCCACGAGGTCCGGGACATGCCGCTCCAGCAGATCTATCGCGATCGCGGTGTAGGCAGCATGGAGATGCGTGTGCCGCTCGTGAAACTTGGGACAGTAGAGCGGCACATTCCGATCAAGCAGGGAAAGGCCGTCGCGGTCTCGCTGGTCCGCCTCGGGGATCCGAGCCCGTTCGGCAAATTTCCCCAGATCGTGTAACAGCGCAGCGAGCGCCACGCGGCAGCTCTGGTCCAGCACCGTGGTCATGGTCCGTGTCCGTTTATCCCCAGCCCCTCCCGTCCTGGCCGATTGCGGGTAACCATCTACGGCGTTTGTCCGTTGATGTCAACTCAAGAAATGTTGCCATGACGGTCCTCCCGGTGATGGGACGTCATGGCCGGCCTTCCACGTTCGCCGCTTGGCTTCGCCGGGCGTGTTACCCCAGCCGGAGCAGCACCCGCCGGTTGCCCTCGACCAGAACGACAACGGAGACTCCGGCGAGTTGCCCTTTCTTGTCCAACCGCGTCCGCTGTTCTTCGCTCAGCGTCTTCAGGAATGCCTGGGCTGCGGGGCCTCGCGCCTCCGCTTTTCCCTGCGCGCCCTGGGCGGTGACCACTCCCCCGCCGCCCTTCTGATACGTCAGCGTGACCTGTGACCACACGGTTTCGGAAGGCCGCGCTGTGGGGGCAGATCCTGTCCCAGACTGGTTCGAAAGCGCGCGAGCAGCCGAGGGCCCGCTTGTCGTTCCCTGCTAGAAGTCGGAGTGTGGTGGGTCTGCATCGTCATTGCTCCGTACCCCACAGCCGTCTTCGCACCGAAGCCGAGCCACTGGAAGGCGTGCCGGAAGGCTGTTTCGAGGAGTGCCTTCCAGTGGGTCTCACCCTCGGCGAGCAGATTGGGAGCGGCCGGCGCCTTTTCGGCGGTCAATCGCGCCAGGTGGGCCTCATTGCAGACGACGTGGAACGTGAAGCGGGAACCCGGCGGGACCGTAAGGAAGGCAATCGGATTGGGCTGGCCGGAGTCGTGGGGGGTGGTGCTGCCGGCCTGGACCTTTTGTTGATAATAGTGGCTCTGATGCGGCGTCATGATCTCGACCATGAGGCTCTCGCCAGCGATCTGCGGGATCACGTCCCAGAAGGAGAGTGCCCCGCGGACGTGGTCTGTGTCGCCGGATGCGGTCTCGCGGCCGAACAAGACATCCAGCATGGACAGGTTCAGCCACCTCGGGTCATTCTTCGTCCCCACGTTGATCCGATAGTGCTTCTCGTTGCTCCAGCCGTGTGTCTTCCCCCATTTCCCGCTCGCCAATTCTCGCGCCGCCTGCCGCAGCACGCCCTTGACGCCGCTCCCGGGCAGATAGGGCAGCCCGTAGGGATTGAGAAAGGCAAAGCCGTTCTCCAGCGGGTGTTCGTTGCCGAGGCCGGTGGTGAAGGGGGCGATGGCTTGGGCCTCCAAGCGCAGAAGTTGCGTCGGGAGCAGAGTGACGGCAACGCAGGATTGACGCAACGCAAGTGATGCTTTGGCTGCCTTGTCCATGTCCATCAATCGCGAGGACTGCTTCAGGGCATCGGTCTTATTCTCATAACGGACTTCTCGTTCTCGTCTATCTTGCCCGCGCACTTCGTAGCCAATATCGTGTGTGGTCCAAAGCAGGGCGTTGCTGCGACGATTGATGCCCCACAGCTTGAGGTACATGCCGAACCGCAAGGCCGGCGAAGCGTCTTGGAACTCGTTCCCCAGATAGGCAGGTACCGCGGCGATCGGCATAGCGTGCTCCCTCAATGATGTGCTACAGTAACCCACCGTGATGACAGAGGTGCATCATGGCAACAACCCTGACCATCCGACTCGACGACGAACTCAATGCCGAATTGAACCGGCTGGCGCGCCGGACCAAGCGCAGCAAGAGTGATCTGGCGCGGGAGATGGTGCGGCGCGAGATCGCACTTGCCGCCTTCCAACGCGTGCGCAAGCGGCTCGTTCCGCGGGCTAAGCGAGCCGGATACGTAACCGACGAGGATGTCTTCCAGGACATCTCTTGACCTGCCTGCTGGACAGCAATGTTTGGATCGCTGCGTTCACCACAGAGGGGTTGTGCGCCGACTTGGTTCGCCTGGCCCTGCGGCTCCACGGCCGGGGCGCCTTCGAACTCTTGCTCTGCCCGATGATCCGTAAGGAGATCGTTCGCATCCTGCGCAACAAGTTCGGCGCCACCGCCGACGACCTGACGGCCGTCCGGACGGCGCTGAGCTGGACCACGGTCGTTCCCGACGGCAACTGGACGCCGCCGCCCGGGTTTTCCGACCCCGAAGATGCGACGATCGTCGGCGCCGGGCTTGCTGTCGACGCCGAGCTGCTGGTGACAGGAGACAAAGCCCTGCTGGCCTTACGCAAGATCGAAGCTATGGAAGTCGTGACCCCTCGGGAAGCTTTCACACGCCTCCGCAGCCTGTCCAGCTAACACATGGCCATCGGTCATGGCTGTCTCGCTGCGGCCATCTGCTTGAGCCACTTGAGCCAGGCGAAAGCCTCGGCGGTGATGGCTTGATATTCTTGCGGTGACGCCTTCATCAGCGCCTGCATGAAGGCTTCGAAGTCGCTCGGCGTACCGCATTGCCGATGGAGCCAATCGCGCAGGTGCTGGACGAGCGTTTCGTGCCTTCCACCTTTGTCGTGCAGGAAGGCCATGACTTGCATCAGTCCCGAGTTCATGATGAGCGCCGGCAACCCCTTGGCGTCATTGACGTAATCCTTGTTGTGCTGCTGGATGCCCTGGTGGGCTTTCTCCCACGCATGCTGCGCGCGCAATTGTTCCAACGTCGGACGGGTCGCCTGTGTCGTTTCGGTTGCCGTCGCCATCAGTTGCCCTCCACGAGCTTGGCCACCACGAGCCCTCGGCCGGTGGTGGCGTCACCGCCGATCTGCAAGAGCTTTCCGTTGATCGCATTGCTGACTTTCGCCAGCACCTCACCCGCCGGCATCTCGCCGTTTGCGCCATTGCCCGTTCGAGTCGCACTGGCAAGGACCGGCGCGATCAAGATGGATTCCGGCGGCAGATTTTCGGTGTAGAACAACCCGCCGTCGGCTGCGGTGCCGGTCGCATACTCGATGCGCACATGCGGCTCGACGAGGGTCGCGTGTTGGACGAAATAAGCGAAGTCGGTGTCGGAGAGCACCACGAGGTCGGTCTCGAACTTCTTGCGGAAGAAGTCGTAGCCGTTGCCGTCGGGGATGGCTCGTTGCGCCAGGTCCGCTGCGATCTGTTGCAAAGGTTGGTTCTGCTTGTCCCTCGCGGTGTACTCGAAGGCCTCCAGGTGCAACACATCCGTCTGCTGGCCGTTGATCTGGCGCTGGGAGAGCAGTTCAGGATTGGCCACGAGACAGTCGCCGTCGTTAACGGGTGGGAGATCCGGCCATGAGACTGAGAGGCCCACAGCCTCCATGAGGCGTCGGGCCCGGGCTAGGGCCTGCGGGCAGGTGGCGTAGACATAGCCACATTTCAGGCTTCGTACGGGAAACGCGACCAACTGCGCATCGCCAAAGCTCACAGCGCCGGCATGCAAGTTGTCGCGGCCAGACTCCGGACCAAAGAGGACCTCGATGAGACGGCCGTCGCCCCCGATGGTCTCGAACCCGTGCCGCACGGCTCCCTTGATGCCGCTCCCCGCAAAGCACGGATGCCCGGTGTGGCGCTCGCGCTGAATGGGATTGTCGATCATGCCGATGGCTTGGCCAGCGCCCATGTGGACGGGGCTGACGGCGTAGAGGAAGAGAACAGCACGTTTTTCAAACATAATTCGCGCTCCTTGACTTGACCAAGTTGATGACCTATTCTTTGACCATGTCCAATGTCGTCAATCTCCATGAGGCAAAAGCTCATCTCTCCGAACTGCTCGATCGGGTCGAGGCCGGAGAAACTGTCGTGATCTGCCGCCGCAACAAGCCAGTGGCCGAGCTGAAGCCGATTCCCATATCGAGCGTGACGGAACCGCGTCCGATCGGATTGGCCAAGGGTATGGGCCATGTCCTGCCCTCGTTCTTCGAGCCTCTTGACGAGGAGTTGCTCGCGCTGTTCGAGGGCCGTGGAGCCTCGTGAGGCTGCTGCTCGATAGCTGCACCTTCTTGTGGCTGATCTGGGACGAGCCGGAGTTGTCGCAGGAGGCCCGCGCCCATATCGCCGATCCCCGCAACGAGGTGTACCTGAGTTCGATCTCTCTCTGGGAAATCCTGGTCAAACACCGGGCTGGTCGTCTGGCCCTGTCCAAACCAGTTGATCCCGAGCGGTATTATGTCGAACAACGAGAGGCTCATCGCATCGCGCCCTTGCCGTTGACCGAGGAGGCTGTTGCGCAGATGGTCAAGCTGCCGGCCCTGCACCGAGACCCCTTCGACCGTATGCTGGTCTGTCAAGCCATCGCCCATGGCTTGGTCGTCTGCACTCCCGATCGCGCGATCCAGCAGTATCCGGTTCGCACGGTGTGGTAGCTGCCTCATGGCCAGAGACCCCAGGTGAACCGGTTGAAGCCCTCGGCTCGCCGAGCGGTATCCTCCGGCGGATCGCTCCAGAGGCCCTGATTGACCAACTCGCGAAGCCGCTCCGGCGTCGCATTGAGCTGATCCAGCCAATAGACCGATCCGGTCGGCGCCGCCCGCTGCGCGGGCTTCGGTTGCCACTTCGCGAGGTCCCAGCCCGAGATGACCTCCGCCCGCGGGACGGCCGCGCAGACCAGACGGGCCCTGACCCCGTGCAAGTCGAAGTGGATGGTGCCGTCGTCTTCCCGCCGACAGCCGGTCGGCAACCACCCTCCGGGGAAGATCCCCGGACTCGTGAGGGTGAGACGACATCGGCGGCTCTTCACAATGTCCTCCACAAGATCGGGCTTGCCCGGAATCGATGAGACCCGATGCGCGCGGGCCGCACGCCCGTCGCCGCCAAACCGCAGCATGAGCCCGTTCGGAATGGTTGCTCCTTCGACCTCGGCGAGAAACCCGACATCGTAGTTGCACCCGTTGTCCCCGGCCTGATGTCGTTTTTTCATCGCGACAGCCTGGACGGTGAAGAGTTTACCTTCAGCCGCGCTGCGCTTGGCTGGATCGAGCCCCACGCCGACGCGGGTGTCGAATACCCAGAGGTCCGAAGTCTTCACGAGATGCCGCTTTGGACCGAGTGCCTTGCCCTGGAGATAGGTCAACCAGCCCTCGTGCGTCAGCCAGTAGCCGCTTTCCGGCTTGGAGCGCTCCCGCTCCGGGAGCACGGCGTGTCGCGGGGTTGCCACCGAGGACTTGAGACCGTTCGGCAGTTCCTGGGGCCTCATAGGTACACATTCGAGCTTGCCGCCCCCCTCGCGCCGGATGACAAGATCGGCCGGTGGGGCATAGAGTGGCTCGACTCGCCCGTCGGCAAAGCGGCGGGCGAGACGGAACTCTGTCATCCGAAATGGACCGGGAGTGGCCGGCGTGCCCAGTTCGGGGTCGGAAACCTGACCCGCCGCGAACTGCTGAAGGTCCACACCCTTGTGTGCCAGCAGCGCCGAGCGGATCGCACCCGCCGCGACCGAGGGCCAGGGCGGCACGAGCGATTCACCGAAACTGCCCGGATCGCCGAAGAGCTTGTTGCCGCGCAGGACCAACACATCGAGCGGCTCGATGAAGACGGTCTGTCTGGTTGCCGTTGCGATCATCGCCCCTCCTCGGTTCCCCTTGAGCGGCCTGCTGTTGCCGTGACTGGTGCCGCCTCGTCGGGCCAGCCCCGCGCCTCGCGTGCGAGAAACTCCGCCACACCCATGAAGCGCGTGAGCCAGTCGAGGCGATCCTTCTCGCTCTTTGCACAAGCCAGCGCCGCAATCCGCTGGCACAATTGAGGTCCTTTATGTTGTTGCCACGTTGCCTCGCGGGAGGTCTGCCGTTTGAACTGATAGGCCAGCAGGCTCCCCAGCATCTCTGGCGAGGCGTCGCGGGGGAGGTCCTTGAGCCACACGAGGCTGTTGTACACCGCGCGGCGCGACACCGCCGGATCAGCGAGGAATTTGCGCAGAGCCAGCAGCGCCTCCAGCGGTTCCCCCCACTTGGCGGTGAAGGTAAGCATCCCACCCGAGCGTTTGATGACGGTGATCGAGAAGGCATCGCGGTCACCGTCTTGCTTCGCCCGCTTCTCGGCCGCTCGCAACTCCCGCAGCACCATGGCGAGTGGCGCCTGATAATGGGCGATGACCGCCCCGCAGGAAGCGGTGGCTTGCGTGCCCATGACTTGGTACAACCGATTCTCCAATTGGACAAACCCGCGCTTGAAGTTCATCTTCGAGGTGAGGCTTGATTGCTGTCGTCCGTCCAGGAACCCTCCTGAGTACGCGAGGCGCAACAAGCCCATCGCCTTGACCAAGTCGCGTACGCAGACCATGGCCATGACGTCATCACCGCCGGCATAGAGCACCTTCCCGAGACATTCGTCTTCCACCACATGCCGCACCAGATCGAGGGCAAAGCCGTTCAGCGCGGCGGATATGGCCATGTGGCGGGCCGGTGATATAGGACGTGGAACCTCAAGGTACTTGCGGAGGCCTTCGTGGTTGTACGCCCGTAGCCCTTCAACCACCCGAGAGTGAAATACCTTCTCGTACGACAAAGCCTGCTTACCTGAAAGCCATTCACCCAGGCGGTCACCATCCATGAGGAGGAGACCGTAGTAGCGTTCGGTCGGCTGGCCGATGGCTGTCTCGATCTGGGTCACGACCTTGGCAATCGAGGCTTCTTCCTGTTCATCCTCCACCCGCTCGCGCTCCTGCTCGATCAGAGCAGGCAGACGCGTGGCGACCTCCCACCACTCGCGCTCGCGCAACGCCCTGCGCATGAGCCGCCGCGGCAGAGCCGGACGCTTGAGTGTCCTGGTTTGCTCTGCCAGCCTCTGGTAGGCCTCGCGAGCCTTCAGATCCGCTGGCCCGTATGTCATGAACCGTTCGAGCGAGGGGGCCAAGGCCATGACATGCGTCGAGACGACGTAGCGGCTCAGATCGGGTTGGTCGGCAAGGCCCTGGTACCATCGGCTGTCCTTGATCCAGTCGGTGAATCGTTCCGGCCACAGCCGCTTGATCAGGCCAAAGGCCGACAGGTGTTCCCCCTTCTTCGCCCAGGAGGGCTTTGCGTTCGACACTCGGGCCCACAGGATATCGGTCCGTCTTCGCGGAGAGCCTTGATCGAGTTGCGCTTCATCGAGGGTCAACCATTCATGTTCCCCCGTGAGAGAATCCCGGTAGCCTCGCTGGGTGAGTTGCGAGAAACAGCGGGCGCTCTTGGCTGCGGCCAAGGTCCGTTCCCCGAGCTCGTGGATGGCCGGATAGAGGATGCCGTCATTGGGCTCCCAAAACCGCCAGCCTTGCTCTGGCTGGATGGGATTCGTGAGGATTGTCCAGGCCTCGCTCGCGAAGAAGGCTGGTCTCTCACCAGCGGGACCAAACGCTTGCAGAGATGATTCGGCTTACGCTGCATCGACCCACGGCACGACCGACCAGTGGACTTCTGGGAAATCTTTGAGCTGTTCTTCGATCTGTCGGTAGCAGTATTGACCCTGCGGTTGTTCGCCGATGGCTTGGAGCACTCGGTTTAGCATGCCCCGCGCTTCATCGAGGACCCGCTGGCGGAGCCGGTCTCGAATCTTGCTCGCGAGTTGCGCGGCCTCACGCTCCGGGACGATCGCGACGAACTTGTTGGGCAGCGCCGCCACGAACAGCGGGTTGTAATCCGTCTTCGTGTCGTTCCACGCCGTGGTCTTGAAGAGATCCGCCCGGACACCCTGCTCGATCAACCAGAGGTCCACCACTGGCACGCCGCGAAGCTGTGGGAAGAGGATGGCATCCGGCCCGTAGGCTTCGGCGACCTTCTGCATGGCCTGCCAGGCCAGCGTCGAGAGGAAATGCGAGCCGGCCCACAGGTCCGAGGTCGAGCGAGCCGCCGCAATGAAATCTTGGACGGGGCCGATGGAGAGCGTGAGCAGCGCCGGCCGATTGTCGCCAGCCATCGCACCGGCCAGAGCGGATGCCAAATCGAGATGCTGCCAGATGGTGTGGTCCGGTGTTCTGGTGTCAGCGGGAAGAAGATTCCACAAAGGGCCAATGCCTTCGAGTTCTTTTCCCAGTTCCGGACCGAATCGCCAAAAGGCGAGCGCGGTGAGCCGATAATCTGGTGAGTCGTCCGGCTTGTGGTGAATCAGTTGCTTCAAGTGGTCCCTGCTGACTGCCTTGATATGCTCGGCCAGGATCTGCTGGCCGATGTTTCGGACCTCATAGCGCTCGTCCGACGAAAGCGGATGCACCAGCTCGCCCTCGTCAGCAAAGCGCACTTGCGCCCACGGGACGAACCGCTCGGTGGTATCTTTGGGGAACTGCGCTCGGTCGGCTGCTGCGGCCCAATGGTCGGCTCGTTCGACGATCGTTTCTATGTCGGCGCCGAGGTCCAATTTGTCCACGGTCGAGCCGTCCCGGCGCGTCACAGTCCGCGTAGCAAAGCCGAGCGCCTTGCCGACCTCGACAATACTGCCGCCTTTGTGGCCTGCTGGATCGCGGAGCAACACCAACGCCTTTTCGGCCGGGTCGTGGAGGCGAGCAGCCAGTTTGGTTTGCCAGAGGAGGTCGTTGCTCATGGGTTACTCCGAGATTCGTTCGAGAACCACCCTATCCAACTCTGGCTTAAGCTTCCCTCGTCTCGTCTCATCCTCAATCAGGCGATAGGTCCGACTGTTCTTCGGCTGGCACAGCTCATCGAGCAAGGCGTGCACGGTCTGCCAGGTGCGCTCGATCGCCGATCGGTTCGGCCCGAACTCTTGCGGCGGGAGGCACGGCAGATGCACGATCACCCCGACGAGCTTCTTGGGATCGTTAGGCGCGGGGCGCACCTTGAAGCGGAGGGTGTTGGGCAACCGCAGGTTGCGTTTCTGCCACTCACGAACCATATGCGTGGTGATTGGATAACTGAGCCAATGCCGTTCCAACGGGCGAGAATGAGGTGGCTTCACAGACGGTGGAAACACAAACTGCGTCCGCAGCCCGATCTTGGTAACGGCCAGTGTCTTCATCAACGACTTCCAATCTTCATGGGGTTTTGTCTGCCAGATGAGCGGGCCCTTGTCGTCTCTACCGATGGCGTGGGGCCAGTCGAGGTTCAACGCGTCTTGCCACTTGCGCGCAGTGACCGTGTCGCTTAGAGCCGGCGTGCCGTTGGTTGGGGTCAGGGTGAACGACCCCCAGCCGTTTCGGCTTCGCCCGCCCACCGTACCATAGCGGTCCATGAGCCAGAGCGCGCGTTGCAGACGAGCAGCGTGCTCATCAGGTGTCGCGAGGGAGAGGGTCGCGGACTCGCCGACATTGACGACGGTCTTGATTTTGTCGCTTAGTTTGGTACCGCCTCGCCCATCGAGCGGCCCGTAGCCCAGATAGGCATGGGGACCAACCTTGTAGTTTGTCCGTTGCACTTCGGGGTGCATGACAGGAGATTGCTCCAGACCTTCCCAGCTCTTCAGATTACCTGGCTCCCATCGGTCCAATCGTAGCCGCACGAGACTTTTCCGATAGTCATTCTCCAGCCACGCATTGCCGAACAGGAGCCCCTCTTCTCGGCGCATGTCCTCGACCTTCACGGTGAAGCCGTGCTCGGCGGCGTACACCATCCGCCACCATTCCCGCAGGAGATGTTTGAATGGCGGCGTCCGCCAGCGGCCATTTTGCTCGGCATCGCCCAGGAAGGCCGGGGTGAGGAATCGGACGGTGTAGTCGAGTGTGATCATTGTGTGCCCCTGTCGCGCGTCCGCGCTACCGAGTGGCTTGATAGATCGCCGGCCGGTAGCGGGGCTCCGGAATCGGCTTGCCTGTCGCGCGTGCTGCGTCCAACCACGCTGCCTTGGCCTGCTCGACCTGAGCCAAAGCTTCTTCGGGTGTGCGCCCGAAGGCGGAGCAGGATTCCAGATCCGGAATATCTGCGATGTATCCGCCGTCTTCCTCGCTATAGAAAATGTTGATGTGGTAATCGCTCATGGCTCGTCCTCCAGCCGAAGATTGTATCGTTCCACCAGTCGCAAGAATTGGCGAATCTGATAGGGTTTGGCTTCTCCGTCAACCTCCTGAAGATTGACCAGTTCCGTGATCGCAGGATGTTCGAAGATGTGATGGCTCCCGCTGACCCGCTTGAGTTCGAATCCGAAGCCTTCAACCAACCGTTGCATGTCGCGAAACGAGACATTGTCGAGATGACCGCTTGCGATTCGTCCGAGTAGTTTCCGAAGATTCATGTGCGCGGCGTCACCGTCGTCTGTGCGCCACGCCACCGGTCGCTCTGCTCGGCATCGCCGAGAAAGGCTGGGGTGAGGAATCGGACGGTGTACTCCATCTTCGTCATTGCGCCCATGGTTCGCTGTCCTGCTCTCTGCCTACGGGGCCGTCTCTCTACCGATTTCCATCGAGCCTGTCCAGCACGGAAACGTTGCCCACGGATGATTGGTGCGTTGGCGTCTTCGACTGAACGCAGAGCCGGTCATTGACCGCTCCCCCTTCCCTGGCTTATGGTAGTGATGTTTGCCGCTTTATCAGGGAGCCATTGCGTACGATGACTTCTCGCGTCAGCGTCGTGATCGAGCGCGACGAGCACGGGTATTTCGCCTACAGTCCGGAACTGAAAGGGTGCCATACGCAAGGGGAGACCCTCGACGAGGTGATGGCCAATATCCGTGAGGCGATCGAGTTGTATGTGGACACGCTCTCGCCTGACGAACGAGCTGCACTCCTCAGCCGTGAAATCCTGACGACCGCATCGAGGTCCGCAGTGCCTAAACCGCCACGGTTAACGGCACCGAAGGCGGAAACGATGTTGTTGCAAGCCGGATTTACCTAGCTCCGCACGAAAGGGAATCACCGGATTTATTCCAAGGGCTCGGAGCGCATCGTTCTGCCTTTTCATCCCGGCCGGACCCTGCACCCCAAGATCGTCAAACAGGTTCTTGAAGCGGTGGCCAGCCAACACGATCCGCTTGATCCTTCCCACTGCCGGCAACCGCAGCAGCGCCTTCAACGGCGGGGTGCGCCACCGGCCATGCTGCTCAGCATCCCTTAGCAAGGCCGGAGTGAGAAAGCGCACGGTATAGGTAAACCTCGACATTGGTACCATCGTTCGTGCCAGCCTATAGTTTCACTAGGTGTTAGCTTTTGCAGATTTCCGTCTCTCTTGTCCAGCGCGGAAACGTTGCCGCCTGCCCGAGGCCTCGTCGTCTGGCCGTCGCCCGGCCAGACGCCTTTTACGCACCCACTTCCATCAAGACCGTCGCATGCGCCTTGGCGTGCTCGGCGAAGAACCGCGTGACTGTCTCCCTGGCGACCGGGTTCAGGAGCCGGGGATCGGGGTCTTGCTCCGCATCCTCGAAATAGACCAGTGACTTGGCGATGTGTGCCGGGTTGGGCGTAGGATCCGTATACATAGCCCGCAGCCGTTCGACGAGCTGGCGCAGGGGCCGTTCCTGCAGGATCGCATACAAGTCGTAGAAATCCTTCTTGGCGCCGCGTTGGCTCACCGCGACGAGCTTCATGGCGCCGATGTCCTCGATCGGCGCGATGGGCCTCCCGTGCAATCGCTCGATGGGAGGCCCAAAGGCGGGCCGGAAGGCCATGAACGTGCAGCGCATGTTTGCCAGCAGACATTCCACGGTATCTGTTCGCTCCTGCAGCATGGTGATGGGGCGTCCGAGCGCACTCAATCGGCCGGCCAGTCCGGGGGGAACGCGTCGGGCCGACAGAACCAGTCGAAATCCACCGAAATCCGATGCCCGAGTTGTAGCGCCAGTCCGGTCTCGCCGGCGAGGACGAAGTCTGTCCCCGCCAAGCTCGCACAGAGGGCCGGTGCCAGGTCCCTGGCCTCTGGGGTCAGCGCCTCAAGCCTGAGCAAGGTAGAGTCTCCAGAAGTTCCGGTCACGGGCCGGCAGTCGCCGGCTGTGTTGCGCAATGTCACGAAGCGCCTCTATTGGGTACTGGGCCAGCAGCCACCGGAAGGTCTCCGGTGTGGTCTTCTCCATGAGCCGCTCGGCGATGAAGCACTCGTGCTCGACGAGATCCAACCGGTCGAAGTCGGTATCCCAGAAATACGGCCGCAGGAACTCGGGCAGGCGCGCCTCACTCACGTCGCCTCCTCCGGTGAAGGCAGTGCCCCAAGGTCGAGCGCGGGGATTTCCGGCCACTGGCCCCCGATCGCCCCGCGGATGGCGCCATACATGCCGGCGGTGTTCGTCATGAGCCGCTCGATCTGCTTGGCGCGCTCGGCCCAGAGTTTCTCCATCGCCCGGCGCTCCTTCGCGAGTTGGTCTTCCATCGCCTTGAAGGTTTCCACCAGCGCCTCGACCCGGTGGCGGAACTCGTCGCCGGCAAGGTACCGATACAGGGCCGCCATTTTCTCCTGCATCCCTTCGGCGGCCTGCCTGGCGAAGGCGGTCCGGATGAGTTGCTCGCGCAGCGCGACGGCGAGGGGGAGGTAGCAGGCGAGGCTCGTGACCCACACGCCGTCCACCAGGCCGAAGGTCGTGACCTCCTCCGGCAGGGCCACCGACACCAGCACGGCGACGCCGGCCCCTGCCGCCCGCTGATCGTCCTTGAGCTTGGCGAGCCAGGCCGGGCTCCAGCCTTTGGTGTTCTTGGTCTCCCAGATGATGGTCCCACAGGGCCGCAGGCTCCCGTCGCGCACTTCCTGGATGACATCGGCGCCGCGCATGCCCTTGGGCACCGGCTTGATGTGATCTTGCGGAAACGCTCGCGAGAGGCTTGCCTCGAGGTCCAACTCCAATACTTCGCCCTGTCGCTCCTGGGATCCCTGCTCGCTTTTGCGGCGGGCTTCTTCGAGCAGGGCCTTGAGGTCTTCGATCTGCTTGTCCTTCTCCTTGAGCTTGAGCGCCTGCTCGTCGGCGGCGAGCTTGCGGAGCTGCTCTTCGAGCTTCTGTTTTTCGGCATCCACCCGGCGCGCGACCTCCAAGTCCAGCTCGCGGGCTCGCGCTTCGAGCGCGGCCTTCTCCTTGCGCAGGGCCAGCTCGGCCTCCTGGGCTTCCCGGGTCTTGCGCTCCTGTTCGGCCAGTTGCTCGCGCAGGAGCTTGAGGTCTTGCGCACTCTGCTCCTTGGCTCGGCTCTCAGCCTGCTTGACGGCCGACTGGATCTGAGCCTCGTAGGCGCGCTTGAGATCCGTTTCGACCGCCGCGCGCACTTGGGCCACCAAGGCCTCCGTTAGGGGGATCGCGGCCCCACAGGCGGGGCAGTGAATCGTGGACATCGTCATCGGAGCCTCTCCGCCAGGTCCGCCGCCGCCGCCTGGGCTTTCCTTGCGTCATCTTCGGACAGAAACACGTAGGCCTTGGTGGTCGCATCATGGGTTGCGTAGATGGCGATCACGCGGTCGCCATGGGCTGGATCGGGCTCGATGGTCGAGCGGCCCGGCCGGCTCGGGTTGTAGTGAAAGGTCTGAATCCTCGTGACATACGGCACGGCACGAATGCGCTCCAGCCATTCGGCCAAGCGGCGGTGCTTGCCGGCGTTCCCGTCCTCGTAGTGAATTTTCTTGGCCTCCGGTACCAGACCCGAGGCTTTGGGCAGCAGCAAGTCGGCCTGCGCGCGGAACCGGTCGCGAAAGCCTTCGTGGTACAGGGTGCCCAGCGCGCTCAAGGTTGCCAAGCCCTGGCTGGTGTCCACCAAGACCTTGAGGCGGTCGGGCAGCGCCCTGAGCCGCGTATCATCGGCCCGCAGGAACTCGCCCTGTTCGCCTTCGTCAAGCGCCTCGAGGATGGGGCGATAGGCGAGCCATTCCGTCATGTCGAACGAGATGGGCAGCGGCGGCAGGGGAATGGCGGTCGGGAAGGACTCGAATTGGTAGTAGACCGGCACGCCGAACACCTGGCCGATGAGGCCAGCGAAGGAGATTTGCGCCTTGTAGCCGCCGGTGGCGTTGATGGCGACCGGCTGGCCGTTCATGCTCGCGTTGCGATAGACCGTGGCAATGTGCTTGACGAGATTCCGCAAGCCCTGGGCAAAGGCCTTGGGATCATTGCCCTGCAACTTCTCGACGACATGCGAGTTGGCACGGAATCCCCAGTGCTGGCTCATGGCCACCAGGACATCCCCGACGAAGGCTCCCTCCCGCGTGTCCGACACGAGGAACAGGAGGCGATCGCCTGGCGTCACCGCACGCTGATCCCTCAACGAGCGGATGGAGGTCAATTCGGCACCGAGCTTCCGGTCGGTCTCGGGCAGGTTCCGCAGGGCGTCTAGCAAACGGGCGCGGTGGGTCTCGTCATAGCGATCGCCGAACTCCTTCCAGGTTGTCAGGATCGACGTGCCGACGGTGTTGATGAGGATCATGGCTGTGGCCCGCTCCTGTTGCTGGTCACCGTTTTAACAAGCATCTGGCACCCAGTCCATGACGGAAACGTTGCCGGATGCGGGGGTTTGTGCTAGGTTTCCGCTGGATTTTGGAGAGTCCACTCCACGCGATGGCACAGGCAACTCCTCTTGAGGCCAGCGACCGCCGTACACGGTTGCGTCAGGAACTCGAACGTATTCGGCAGGTGTTGGCCAACGAGCCCACCGTGCTTCAACTCCGTGTGTTTGGCTCCGTGGCGACGGAGCGTGTTCATGAGTGGAGCGACCTCGATCTGTTCGTCGTCATGCGCTCGTCGGAGCCGTTTGTGTCTCGATCGGCCAGATTAGCCACCCTGACTCATCCCCGGGTCGGCGTCCAGTTCCTGGCGTATACCCCTGAAGAGGCGGCCGCCTGCCTGCACCGCCCGTTCTTCCGGGAAGAAATCCTGAAGAAGGGAGCTGTTATGCCCTTACATCCACAGGAGGATGCGACTCGTTGGTTGACGTTTGCCGCCGAGGATCTCCGCATGGCGGAACTCGCCCTCGAGGACGGGTTGTTCAATCAAGCCTGTTTCCATGCACAACAGTGCGCCGAGAAAGCCTTGAAGGCGCTGTGTGCGCGGCGAGGTGAGGCGATTCTACGGACGCATGCGCTCATGGACTTGTGTGACCGGCTTCCTGACGAGGACCATCGGCACATGGTTGCCGTGATGGATGCGCTCCCAGGTCTCCTCCCCTCCGGCATGCCGCAGCGGGTTCATGCCGACACGTCCCTCGCCACCGCTCGATCGGTCTTGGACGTCGTGACTCCTCTGTGCCGGTGAGGGCTCTTCACCCGATCCTGATCCAGTCACCCCATCGAGATCTTTGTCTTGTCGAGCGCCAGGCCGTAGGCGGTCTCACCTTTGGGGCCGGCCGAGCGCACTCGGTAGGGATTCTCGGTCCCGACAAGCCCGACGGCGCTGTCCAGCTTGTTGTTCAGCTTACTGACGAGCGAGCGGAATTGGTTGGCGATATCTTTCTCGTCGCTACTCTCCTCCAGCACCGGACAACCGGCTCGTTCGGCCAGCAGGTGCCGTGTGGCTTCCCAGGTGCTTTTCGTAAACGTCACATAACAGTCGGTACAGTCGCCGCACGTGCGGAGATCGTGGCGCGTGCAATGTTGGAGCTTGGTGCGGGCCAGCGCCCGATAGAGCGCCATCTGTGTCGGAGTGAGCGTCACGATCCGGTCACCGATGCGTATACCGGCATCCCGCGCGGTGAGCCGGACCGGTTCGGGATCCTGTAACAAGCGGAGCCGCCGGTTGGCAGTCTCGACGATCGCGCTGAACGGGCCGATCGTCCGATGCGGTTGGGCCGGCAGGAGTCCGCGCAGGCGCACATAGGGAAGTTCTGCCAGCTCGATGCGGGCCTGGTTGGTGTGGAGACGCCGCCCGTCCCGCGCGGTCACCCATCCCGGACGTGTCGGGGGAAAGAAGAAGCGATCGAGCGACTCGAATTCCGGCGGCACCAGGACATGGTAGAGCCGATCGTGCTCCCGCCCGAACAACTGCAGCGCGCTCGCCAACAGCACGCCCATCGTCTTGCGGCCGCCCGCCACCGAGCAGTGCAGCCGGGCGTCCGGTCGCTCGGTCTGCCGGCGGATGAACGCCGCGATCTGATCGGCCATCGCTGCATTGTCCTGCTCGGTCCGGACGTCCTCCAGCGGGCGTCCGCCCGCCCCGGTGAGCACGACGATGTGCGACGCCGGGCAGCGCGGCGCCGGTCTCGGCCGGTACTCGCGGACAAACTGCGTCAGCGCGCGATTCGCTCCCAGCAGTTTGTCGAGGCACGCCGTGCGGCCGGCTTGCGTGGTCAGGATCCAGACTTCGGCGGGGTGGATCGGCGGGGTACGGTGATGCAGCGCCCAGAGGGTTTCGGTCACGACTTGCGGCGTGAGCCCGCACAAGGCGACCAGCACATCCCGCATAGCGGCCCTCCGGCTCCCCGGCCGGAACGAGGATGCCGGAAGTCGCGTCTGTAGTCAAGCCGTTCCCCGACGGCTTCCGGTCCGCACGCCGGCAGGGGGCTTCCCCGTGCCGTTTCGCTTTCGCTGGCGGCCGGCGGGCGTTCTGCGTATACTACGGCGCTCTTGCGCCGGCGTCCAGATGCGGGCGCCAACTCCCACCCTATATTTAAGGCGAGGTTGTCCATGCGATTCGTTGGCGTCATGGTCGCGGTCCTCCTGCTCGCCGGCGGCTGCGCGAGCCAGATGGAGCCCGGGGTCCGGGGTCCCTACCAGACCTGGGACGACGTGATCAACCGGTGGATCGGGAAGAACAAGCAGGACCTCTACTACGAGCTGGGCCCGCCGAACCTGCACCCGAAGGAGTCCGCCGACGGCATGGTCGAGATGGTCTGGGATTTCACGATTGACCGGATGCCGGGCCAGGCCGATGAGTATCACCTGCTCCCGCTCTATGGGCAGGGCGAAAACTGCCAGCTCATCTTCTTCGCCGACGCGAACGGCGTGATCCGCTCGGGGCACCGCAAGGGCTGCGACTGACGCGAAGGCCTACGTGCGGGCCAGTGTCACCGCGAGCAGCAGCACCAGGAGCGAGACGACCAGCGCGGCCCGGCCGAGCCAGGGGGAGAAGCGTACCAACGCCGCGGCGAGCGGCGACTCGGGGGCCAGGGCGCCGCGCCGCAACGCGGCCGCCTTGGGACCGAGCCAGAAGTCGTGGGCGGCGGAGAGCGCGATCAGGAGCGCGACGAGCAGCAGCTTCGCCTTGAGCACCAGCGGCCAGCCGGCCGGATCGGCGAGCGAGTCGCCCCGCAGGACCAGCAGCACCGGCCCGGTCGTGAGGAGCACCAGCACCGCCGTCCAGACCAGAAACCGAAACCGGAGCCCGACGGCCTGGAAGAGCTGGCCGCACTGGGCGGCGAAGGCCTCCCGCTTGAGGACGGGGACGAGCGCAAGAGTCAGGAATAGCATCCCGCCGATCCAGACGAACGCCGCCAGCATGTGAATCCAGGTCAGAAAGATCAGCATGGGACGAACCCCGACGGCCTGCGCCCAGATTGTCACGCTTCGGCGCGACCGGTCCCGCCGTCATCCACGACCTCCTTGACCAAATCCCACGGCGCGATGACGCCGACGAGCCGCCGGGCTTCGTCCACCACGGGCAGCAGAAAGCTGGTCCGTGCCTTGTGCAGCAGCAAGGCGCCGCATTCCAGCAGCGGCGTCTCGGGGCCGACGGTGGGCGGCTCCGGATCGAGCAGCTTGGAGACGGGCTCGGCGCGGAGCCGGGCCAGCCGCTCGCGCACCTGGTTCAGGTCCGGCGCGAACCCCACATCCCGGAGGTCCCCCGAGACGATGTAGGGTGGCAGCGCGCGCTGGAGAATGCTCAGCACCGACAGGGTGCCGAGCAGCCGGCCCGTCGCGTCCAGGACGGGGAACGCTTGCAGCTTCGTGTCGGCGAAGCGGCGGAGCGCGTCGCCGACCGGGCAGCCGGGCGCCAGCGTCTGCACGTCGGTCGTCATCACGTCCCGAGCCTTCATAGGTACCTCCACCAGACATAGAGCGCACCGAGCCCGACCTGGAGCAGCATGAGCGGGAACGCGACCTTGGAGAACGGCAGGAATCGCACCGGGACGCCGTTCCGCTCGGCGATGCCTGCCACGACCAGGTTGGCCGAGGCCCCGACGAGCGTCCCGTTCCCGCCTAGGCAGGCCCCGAGCGCCAGGGCCCACCAGATCCCCTCGAACCGCTCGCCGGTCACCCCGGCCTGCTCGAAGACCGGCCGCATCGCCTCGATCATCGGGATCATCGTCGCGACGAACGGGATGTTGTCCACGAGGGCGGACAGCAGCGCCGAGCCCCAAAGAACGGCCATGGTCGTCGCCGCGAAGTCCCCCGCCGTGAGCGAGAGCAGCCAGTCGGCCAGCCACGCGAGCAGGCCCGCCTCCTCGACCCCGGCCACGATCACGAAGAGGCCGCAGAAGAAGAAGATCGTCACCCACTCGACCTGAGCGAAGCACTCCTGGATCTGATGCGCCGCCTGCTCCCGGTCCAGCCGCCGCGTCACCAGCAGGAGCAGCAGGGCCGCGCCGCCCAGCGCGATCGTGGCCGGCTCCAGCCGCAGCGGGTGCGCCAGCACGAACCCCAGGAGCACCAAGCCGAAGACGGCGAGGCAGGACCGGAGCAAGCGCCCGTCCCGGATCGCCTCGTACTCGTTGAAGGCCAGGAGCCGCTCGCGCGCTTCCGGCGTCCCGCCGAGGGCCCGGCCGTAGAGCAGCCAGAGGGGCACCAGGGTCGCGGCGAAGACGATCGCGGAAAGCGGCGCGAGATGCAGGAGAAACTGGTTGAAGGTCAGCCCGGTCGCCGAGCCGATCATGATGTTGGGCGGGTCGCCGATCAGCGTCGCCGTCCCGCCCGTGTTGGAGGCGTTGATCTCGGCGAAGAGCAGGGGATAGGGCCGGAGCTTCAGCTCGTCCGCGATCAGCAGCGTGACCGGCGCCACCAGCAGCACCGTGGTGACGTTGTCCAGCAGCGCCGAGAGTCCTGCCGTGACCGCCGACAGCATGACGAGAATCCCCCACGGGTGGCCCTTCGCCGCCTTGGCCGCCCGGATCGCGAGGAATTGGAACACCCCGGTCTTCTGCGTGATCCCCACGAGGACCATCATGCCAGTGAGCAGCCCGATGGTGTTGAAGTCCATGCCGCGGACGGCCTGCTCCTGATCCAGCACGCCCAGGCCCACGACGAGCGCGGCGCCGAGCAGCGCGACGACGGCCCGGTTCCAGCGGTCCAGAATGATGACGAGATAGGTGAGGAGAAAGATGGCTGTGGCGAGCACGAGCGGCGGCCAGTCGAACAGGGTCGCGTGGGAGGTCGTCGGTGCCATGAGATCCCGGAGGAGGGGCGCGCGGAGGCGCGCCGATCCGTCGCGGTCTTATACTCGCCGGCCGCCGCCCAGTCAATGACCGCGGCCCCGTGGGGGCCGATCCTGCTTGTGCATGCTGGTTGGGAAGGACAGAGGCGAGAAAGGGAACGGCGCGGGGGGAGGAGGCGACCGCCCGCGCCATCCTTAGGCGGCGCACCTGAGCGGTCGGCGAGGCGGACGGGGCGACCCGCTCAGAACAGCTTCAGCAGGAGCCACATCACGAATCCCAGGAACAGGAGAAGCAGGACTTCCATGGCCACCCCACCTGGGCCGAGTCGGTGGCAAGAGACGTTCCCGCCGGCCCCCCTCTCTTCGGTTGACTCGGGCGAGCCGCCATCCTCGTTGACTTTTCAAGAGATTCTGGGACTTCACCTGGCCGCGGTCATCCCGGCAGACCATCCGGAACCCCCGGAGTGGCTCCCGGACGGTGTAAATTCGCTCACCCGCACCTGTGCGATTCTTCACGCGATCGAGGCGGCGACAGAGGGCTGGGCCGCGTCCCTCGGAAGCGACACAGCCGGCGGCCAGGCCCTGCGGCGCGCCCTGGTGAAGGCCTCGCTTCGCTTCGAGATGGCTGTGATCCCCCGGGCGCGCCTGTTCTCCCTGCATGACGGGACGGAGACAGAGACGCTCAACGTCAATCGCTCTGAGGCGGCCGCCGGCGCGGGCGCAGATCAGCAAGCGCGCGGAGGATCTCGGCCGGGCGGGGCGGGCAGCCGGGAATGCGGAGGTCCACCGGAATGTGCCGGTCCACCGGTCCGGTGACCGCATAGCTCCCCTTGAAGACCCCGCAGGTGATGGCACAGTCGCCCAGCGCGATGACGAGCTTGGGGTCTGGGGTCTGCTTGTAGGCGTCTTTCAACGCCCGCGCCATGTTCACCGTGACCGGGCCGGTGACGACGAGCACGTCGGCGTGCCGCGGCGAGGCGGCGAGCTGGACGCCGAACCGCTCGGCGTCGTAGACCGGGTTCATCAAGGCGTTCAGCTCCATCTCGCAGGCGTTGCAGGAGCCGGTGTCCACCTCGCGGATCGTCAACGACCGCTGGAACGGCCTGGCTTTCCTGATCGTCTCGGGCGCCGGCTCCGCCGTTGCCTCGCCCGGGGGATACTGTCCGGTCACGACGCCGGTCTTCAGACTCTTCTTGAGGATACGGAACATCTTCACTCCTTCAGCGATCAGCCAGCAGCTTCGGGCCATTCGCTATGCGCTACATGCTGCTCGCTCACAAGTCGTTTCCTGCATACGATAAATTGAAGCTCTTGTTGATCAGCGGGAAGTCGGGAATGATGTTCCCGAGCACCGCCCACTGGATCGCCGGCCAGTTCACGAACGACGGGTCGCGGACCTTACACCGGTCGATCCGGCCTCCTTCGCCCGCCCGGACCATATAGAGAATTTCTCCCCGCCAGCCCTCGACGGCGGAGAGCGCCCGCGCGCCGGGCGGGGGCAGACCGGCCGGTTCGACCGCGACCGGCCCGGCCGGCATCTGCCGGTGGATGAGCCGGATCAACCGGATGGATTCACGGATCTCGTCCAGGCGCACGCGCAGGCGGGCCCGGACATCGCCGTAGTGATAGACCGCGACCGCGACCGGCAGTTCGTCGTAGGCGGCGAAGGGGCGGTCGCGGCGCAGGTCACGATCCAGCCCCGAGGCCCGCCCGACCACGCCGACCACCCCGTGGTCCCAGGCGATCCGTTCGGTCAGGACGCCAGTGGTCTCCAACCGGTCCGTGAGCGACGCATTGGCGAAGATGATAGTGGCCAGTTCGCGAAAATCCGCTTCGAGGGCATCCAGCTCCCGGACCACCTCCGCGAGTTGCCCGTCCGTGAGGTTGACCCCTACCCCACCGACGCGACAGACGCCGCGCAGGAAGCGCGAGCCCGTGAGCCGGTCGTTCCACTGCAGAAGCCGCTCCTTCATCCGGCCGCAATGAGCGTGCGGCAGGGCGTAGGCGGTGTCGTTGCAGATGGCCCCGACGTCGCCCAGGTGGTTGTGCAACCGCTCCAGCTCGAGGAACAGACTGCGCAGGTAGCGCGCCCGCCTGGGCACCTCCAGGCCCAGCAAGGCTTCGACCGCCTGGCAATAGGCGAGGCTGTGCCCCACCGTCGTGTCGCCCGAGACCCGCTCGGCCAAGGGCACCGCCTCGGTCAGGCTCTGCTGCTCGAAGAGCTTTTCCACCCCACGATGTTTCCAGAAATGCTGGACCTCCAACTGCAGGATCGGCTCGCCAGCGACGGAAAACCGGAAGTGGCCGGGCTCGATGATCCCGGCGTGGATCGGCCCGACCGGCACTTCGAAGACCCCTTCGCCTTCGATCTGCCGGTAGGCATGCTGCCCATCCCGGCGGCCCAGGACCGTATTCCATCGGAAGTCCTTCCTGAGCGGGTGGACGCCCTTCGGCCAGTGGGCGTGGCGGACCAACCGGCGCAGGTCCGGATGTCCCTGGGCGATGAGCCCGAACAGGTCCCGGATCTCCCGTTCGTACCATTTGGCCGCGTGGATGTGCGGGGTAATGGAGCGGAACAGGCGATCGGCACCTTCGAGCTCCGTGCACAGGAGCAGCCAGTCCTTCTGCCGCTCCAGCGTGAAGAGGTACCAGAGCTCGTGGCGCGCGCGAGCGGGCCGGTGGTCCTCCGCCCAGAGCAGCGAGAGGGTCCCCCGCAGCTCCGGATGGGTATGCACGTAGTGGGCCACCAACGGCAGGTCATCCTTGCCCAGCCGAAGCACGGGAATGCCCTGCACCTCCTCGACGGCGCGGACCGCCTTCCCGAAGGCGTCCTGCAGCCGGGTCACCGGGGGCACCGTCACGGGCATCGGCTCACCGTCCTTCGTCCTCGTCTCGCTCATCCCGGCACCAGCACCGCGGCCGCGCGCTCGAGGAGCATCCGGATCGGCTCCGGGAGCGCCAGGCCGAAGAGCACCAAGGCCGCCATCGTCACCAGGAGCGGCACGTGGCCGATCTCCCACGATTCCCCGCCCGTCACGTGGGCCGGCGGCTTTCCCCAGACCATCGAGGTCACGCGCGCAAGCATCCCGCCGAACAGCGCCACTGCCAGCGTCAACACCAGGGCCACGGTCAGGAGACTCCGGACTTCATGCGCGACCGTGAGCGTAACGAACCGGCCCAGGTGCAGGGTGTCCGAAGGAAAGCTCTGGGTCGCCAAGGCGGCCAGCACGAGCGCTTCGCTCGCGAACGAGGCGAACGGCGGCAGACCGACCAGGGTGAGCCCGGCAACCAGCCAAGCCACCGCCGTCAGCGGTTGCGCCCGCGCCAGCCCGTGCACATCCGCGATCTCCCGGGTCCCAAACCGCCGGCGGATGTTCCCGGCGGCGAAGAACGCCAACGACTTCGCCAGCGCATGGTTGAGCAGGTGGAACAGCCCACCCAGAGTCCCCACCGCCCCGCCGGCGCCAAAGCCGGTGAGGGCCAAGCCCATGTGTTCGATGCTGGAATAGGCGAGCAGCCGTTTGTAGTCCCGTTGGACGAGGATCACGAGCGCGGCCACCCCGAAGGAGACCAGCCCGAACAGGAGCAACAGGGTGCCCGTATAGTCGGCGGACAGGGCGGGATCCATCACAGACTTGCTCCGCAGCACCGCGTACACCGCCACTGTCTCCAGCACACCCGCCAGCATCGCGGTCACCGGCGCCGGGGCTTCGCTGTAGGCCTCCGGGAGCCAGGTGTGCATGGGGACCAGGCCGATCTTCGTCCCGTAGCCGACCAGGACGAAGAGGAAGGCCAGCTTGAGCACCTGCGGATCCAGCCGGTCCGCCACGTCCAGAAGCTGCGTGACGTTGAGCGCCAGGCTCACGTCGCCGAGCACCCGCACGGACGAGGAGTACGTCAAGACGGTCCCGAAGAGGGCCAGCGCGATGCCGACCGAACACAGGATGAGGTATTTCCAGCCCGCTTCGAGCCCTTCCCGCTTCCGGAAAAAGGCGATCAAGAAGGTCGTGGCGAGCGTCGTCCCCTCAATCGCCACCCACTGCACCCCCAGGCTGTTCGCCAGGGTGGCCGCGATCATCGCGAACAAGAACAGGTGGAACAGCGCGAAGAAGCGGCTGAGCCGCCGCGGCGCGATCGTCCCGCGCGCCACGTAGTCATCCAGGTAGGACCAGGTGTACAGCGAACAGGCCAAGCCGACCGCCGCGATGACGAGCAGGACAAAGACGCTCAGGCCGTCGGCATAGACCAGCTCCCAGAGGGCGGTGACCGGCCCCTGCCTGGGGAGCCGGCCGATCAGCGCGGCTTCGGCCACGACAAGGGCGGCCATCGTGGCGAGGTTCACCCCGTGCAGGATCCGGGGCGCGCGCACCGCCAGGCTTACTAGCGCCGCCACGAGCGGGGCACCCAACAGAATCACGACCGCGGCGTTCACGGACGGGGTCACGGGCCCTCCACGGTCACGCCGAAGATCTGGACGATGGAGCGGAGCAGGCTGCGGCACCAGGGGGGCACCTGCAGCCCAACCGCCGCTAGCAGGACGAGGTTGAGCCACACCGCGGCGGAGAGCAGTGCCCGGTTTCGCCGTCCGATCGCCAGCTCCGGCGCCGTGGCCTGCCCTAAGACCATCCGGAAGAGATGGCCCAGGAGCGTGACGAAGGCCAGCGCCAGCAGCGCGACGAAGAGGACGGCCAGGGCCGGGCGGGCCCGGTAGGCGTCCGCGCTGATCAACAGCTCGCTCGCAAAGAGGCCGAAGGGCGGCAGGCCGGCCAAGGCCAGGCCGCCGGCCAGCAGGCCGATCCCGACGAGCGGCATCTGCCTGAGCAGACCGGGCACCCGGTCGATCCGCTTGTGGTCGTGGCTCAGCAGGACGACCCCCGCGGCATAGAAGGCCAGCGACTTCGCCAGCGCATGGTTCAACAGGTGCCAGAGGCCGGCGAAGACGCCCGCCCCGCCGACGCCGAAGCCGACCAAGGTGATGCCGATATGCTCGACACTCGAGTAGGCAAACAGCCGCTTGTAATCGCGCTGCAGGAACAGGAAGACGGCGGCGACGGCCACGGAGAGCAGGCCCAGCGCAATGACCAACTGGCCGGTAAACAGGGGGCCGAGGGCGCGGTCGGCCACGGCCTTGAACCGCAGGATCGCATACACCGCGATCGCCAGCATGTTTGCGGAGAGCATGGCGCTAACGGGGGTGGGCGCCTCCGCGTGCGCGTCCGGCAGCCAGGTGTGCATGGGCGCGACGCCCGCCTTCGTGCCGTACCCGACCAGGACGAAGACGAAGGCCAGTTTGAGCGCCGTGGGGTCCAAGCGCCCCGCCACCTGGTAGAGGTCCGGCCAGCGGAGCGCCTCGCTGGCCACCCCCAGCACGTGCTCGGAGGAATAGTAGAGCAGGATGGTCCCGAACAGGGCCAGCGCGATCCCGACCGAGCTGAGGATCACATACTTCCAGCCCGCTTCAAGCGCGGCCCGGCTCCGTTCGAACCCGATCAGCAGCGCCGCCGACAGCGTCGAGGCCTCGATCGCGATCCACATGATCGCCACGTTCTCCACGTTGAGCGCGAGCAGCATCGCCGCGAGGTAGAGATCGAACAGCGCGAAGAACCGCCGGAACCGCTCCGCCGGCAGCCGCCCGCGCTCCAGTTCTTCGCCGAGGTAACCGACGGCGTAGAGCGTCCCGGTGCCGCCGACCAGCCCAAGGATCAGATCGAACCAGGCGCTCATCGCGTCGGCCTGGAGGAGCCAATCCACCGCGGCCGGCCCCTCCGTGACGACGTGCTCGACGACCAGGGCGGCGGCGGTCGCTAGCACGCCCGCCTGGCCGAACTGCAACGCCTCGACCGCCTGCCGCCCACGCACGAGCAGGCACCCCAGGCCGGCCGCGAGCGGCGCCGTGACCAACAGGGCGAGAGGCCACTCCACGTCGCTTACTCCTTGAGCGCGGTCAGCTTGCTCACGTCCACGCTGTCGAAGGCGTCCTGGAGGCGGTGCGTGTAGATCCCGACGATCAGTCCGGCCACCAGGACATCGAAGAACACGCCCAGCTCGACGATCAGTGGCATCCCGTACGCGGCTGCGGTCGCGCCGAGGAACAGCCCGTTCTCCATGACGAGGAACCCGACGACCTGGGTCACCGCCTTCTTCCGCGCGATCATCGTGAAGAAGCCGATGAGCACGATGGCGAGCGCGATCGCGAGCGAATCCCGCGTCAGCAGAAACCCGAGCGGGATGATCGGCTGGGTGATCACGAAGGCCAGAATCACCAAGGCCCCGCAGACGAGCAGCCCGGCCGGCACGTTGACGTACATCTGGAGTTCGCGCGTCACGTTCAGCCGCTCGATGATCTTCTTCAGAATCCGCGGCAGGACGACCGCCTTGATGAGGACGGTCAGGGCGGCCGCCACGTAGATGTGACGGATCCCGGTCAGAAACGCGACCAGCGCGGCGGTCACGGCCAGGAAGACCGACTGCAGCGCGAACAGGTCCACGCAGGCCGACAGCCGGCGCTGCGCGACGATGGCGAAGCACGTCAGCAACAGGAGCGCCGAGCACAGGTCCACGAGCTGCGAGCCGATCTGCGGGGGAATCGTCATGCCTCAGCTCCGCAGGATATAGAAAAAGATCAGCGCCAAGAGGGCCAGGATGAACGCCACGCCCAGGAGGTCCGGCACCCGGAACAGCCGTAGCTTGGCGAACATGCACTCCACCACGCCGATCAGCACCGCCAGGCCGGAGACCTTCACCAGATAGGTCGCCACCCCAAGGCCCAGCGCCACCGGCGTCATCGTGGTCGCGATGCCCCAGGGCGCGAACAGGTTCCCGAGCAGGCTCAGGAAAACCAGCAACTTAAGCGCCGCCGCCCATTCCACCAGGGCCAGGTACCGCCCGGAATATTCGAGCACCATGGCCTCGTGAATCATCGTGAGCTCCAGATGGGTCGCGGGATTGTCCACCGGCACCCGCCCGGTTTCGGCGAGCGTCACGAGGAAGAGCGCCGCCAGGGCCATGAGGTGCGGGGACGGGTCCGTGACGATCCCTTCCAGCAGGGCGGTCTTGTGGACGATCGTGCTCAGGTTCGTCGAGCCCGCCGTGAGCGCGACCGCGAAGATCGAGACGATCATGGCCGGTTCGGTCAACGACGCGACGAGCGCCTCGCGGCTGCTCCCCATCCCCCCGAAGGCCGAGCCGGCATCCAGCCCGGCCAGGATAAGGAAGAACGTGCCCAGCGCGAGCAGGTACACCAACGCGATGATGTTGCCCGCGAAGTTGAGCGGCATGCGCGCCGCGAAGGTCGGCACGAGCAGGCCCGCCGCCAGCGTGGACGCGAACACCACATAGGGCGTCGCCGTGAAGATCCACGAGGTCGTGGTGGAGACCACCGGCTGCTTGCGGAACAGCTTCGCGAGGTCCGCGTAGGGCTGGACCAGGCTGGCCCCGCGCCGGCACTGGAGCCGGGCCTTGACCTTGCGGATCAGCCCCACGACGAACGGCGAGACGGCCAGCAGGACGACCGCCTGCACAAGGACCCAGGCGATAGCTTGGAGCATCGGTGTCATCGGTCAAGGGACTCCCACGCCCGCGTGCTTCCCCCTAGCCGCGAGCGTCTCACACGCGCCTCACACCGCCACCAGTAAGAGCACGACCACCGTCACGAAGATATAGGCGAGGTACAGATGGAGGCTGCCGGCCTGGACCAACCGCAAGCGATCCGCCGCGGCGGAGAACCAAGTGACCACCGGATCATAGAGATACTTTTGGAAGAGCGGCTCGATAGAGGCCTCAAACCGCCGCCGCTTGGCGAAGTACCGGGACTCTTCGAGGAACTCGGTCTCCAGTTTGACCGTGGGCCGGTAGATCAGGCTGAAGACCTGCTTGATCGGCTGCGCAAAGCCGGTCGCGGTGTACTCCATCCGCGCGGTGAGATTCAGCCCGCAAGCCCAGGTGCGGTGGTACCGCTTCGTGAGCCGGCCCCCCGCGAGCACGGCGAGGGCCAGGCCGAGCGCCGCCAGCAGCCCCAGCAGCAACGCCAGCGCCGGGGTGGACAGGCTGGAGAACTCGACGTTCACCGGGGCCAGGGCCCAGCCGTCCAGCGCCAGCACCTGGTCGGCGATCGCCGCGCCGGTGTAGGGAGCCGTTACCCGGTCCAGCAGCGGGACCACGACCATCGGCGCCAGCCCCAGGACCGCGCACAGGGCGGCGAGGATTCCCATCCCGGTCCGCATCGCCACCGGCACCTCTTGCGCCCGCCGGGCCTGGGCGCTCCGCGGCAGGGCCAAGAAGGAGATCCCGAACGCCTTGGCAAAACAGGCCAGCGCCAAGACGCTCGTCAGGGCCAGCATGGCGGCGGCCAGCGGGAGCACCAGCTTGAGGATCACCGCCGGGAGGTGGAAGCTCAAGAACAGGCTCTGAAAGACCAGCCATTCGCTGACGAATCCGTTGGTCGGCGGGAGCGCCGCGATGGACACCGCGCCGACCAGAAAGAAGAAGCCCGTCCAGGGCATCCGCCGGAGGAGGCCGCCATACTCCTCCATGTTCCGGGTGTGGGTGGCCTGGAGGAGCGCCCCCGCACCCAGGAACAGCAACGCCTTGAACACGGCGTGGTTAAGCGTGTGGTACAGCCCGGCGAGCAGGCCCAGCGCGGCGAACTCCCTGAGCCCGTAGGCTTGGAAGGTCATGCCGGCGCCGATCCCCAGGAGGATGATCCCAATGTTCTCGACGCTGTGGAAGGCCAGCAGGCTCTTAAGGTCGTGCTCCATCAGCGCGTACATCACGCCCAGCAGGGCCGACACCGCGCCGGCCAGCAGCATCAGGACGCCCCACCAGGCCGGAAAGTCCCCGCCCAAAAAATCGAAGCAGACCCGGACCAGTCCGTAGATCGCGGTTTTGATCATCACCCCCGACATGAGCGCCGAGACGTGCGACGGCGCGGCCGGATGGGCGTAGGGGAGCCACACGTGCAGCGGGACGATCCCGGCCTTCGCCCCGAAGCCGACGACGGCGGCCAGGAACGCAAGCGTGCGTAGCCCCTGCGGAAGCGGCTCATCCGGATGCCGAAACGCCTCGAACGCGAACGAGCCTGTCTCCTGGAAGAAGATCAGGAACGCGAGCAGGATGAAGGCGGTCCCCACGTGCGCCATGATCAGATAGAAGAGCCCCGCGTAGCGGACCTCCGCTCGCTCGTGCTCGGTCACGACCAGAAAGTAGGAGACCAGCGACATCAGCTCCCAAGCAATCAGGAAGAAGAAGCCATTGTCGGCGAGGATCACCAGCGTCATCGAGAAAAGGAAGGCGTTGTAGAGGGCGCCCAGGACTCCAAGTGGCTGCTGGCCCTCGTCCTTCCGAAGATACCCGAAGGCGTAGATCGAGACCGCGAGCCCGACCAGCGAGATCGTCCCGACAAAGAACGCCGCGAGCGGGTCGAGCCGAATCGCGAAGACGAGCAACGGCAGCGTGGAGGGGATCGCGATCGTGAGGGGGTGCGGCGCGACGAGCCCCGCGACACCCAGGACCAGCCCGAAGGCCGCCGCGATCGTGGCCAAGCTGCACCCCAGGATCGTTTGCATCCGGGGACGTCCCGGGACGCAGAGCGGCAGAACGATCCCGGCAACAGAACAGACGGACCACGCGATCAGGACAGTCGTCATGACGATCCGTTCCACAAGTTGCACACCGGCCAGGCAAAGCTCTCGCGTCCCAGGAAGACCGGCACGTGGAGCGACGATTGGAGCCTACCCGAGGAACGTCCAGTTGGCCACAGAAGGTCCGGTGTGGCTGCTCCGTCCTTCCAACTTCAGCCGGCTGAGGGCGCAACAGCCCCTGCGCGCCGCACGAGCGGCTGGCCTCCTATGGACCCCATCTCACCATCACGACCGCCGTGGCCGTGTACAGGGGGGACCAGCGGACAGGCGGAAAGCGATGGCCGAGGCGCGGGCTCGCGCCGACGTGTTCCTTCCGAGCTTCCAACATGGTGCTACGGCCCGTGATGATAGAACTGATCGGTGATCGTCAGCGAGAAGTGCACGCTGCGATTTTGGGCCCAGCAAGCCTCGCTGTGCTCGACGCACAACGGCCGGTCCTTGCCATAGCTGATGGTCTTGATGAGCCCGACATCGAGCCCCAGAGACTCCAGATACCCCTGGACAGTTCGAGCCCGGCGCTCCCCCAGCACCAGGTTGTAGGCCGCCGTGCCGCGTTCGTCGCCGCGGCCCTCGAGCAGCAGCGTCCACCCATCCTTGCCTCTGAGTCGGCTGGCATTGATCTCAACCCGATCGCGGCTGTCCTCTCGGAGGTCAAACCGGTCAAAATCAAACCAGACATCGAACATGAAGGGCGAGGGGGGCTCCACCACCGCTGACGCCGTCGGGGCAGCCGGCCTGACGGCGGGTTCCTCCTGGACAGCGCCCGCCTCCGGAGGGCGGGCGGCCGGAGCGACCACCGGTGGTTCTTCGACCCGTTCTTCTTTCACCGTGCTGGGGTGGCCGGGGCCGGCGGATGCAGCCGGGGCCTCGGTCAGGATGCTCTGGTGGGTCGTCGTACACGCCGCCAGCAGAACCGCGACCCCGAACGTATTCAGGGCCATCCGGACTCGACTCATGACGCGATCACAACTGATGCCTGCACCCAATGACGTCCACCGCGGTTAGACGAGCCGAATCCGCCCATTCTCCACCTTGGTGTTCGCGAGGAACTTGCCGAGGCTCTCGGTCAGCACCGTGTTGAGGAGGTCCTGGACGTCCTCGGGCTCGAACCAGAACACCGTCTCCGAGCCGTCGCCGTGCAACGTCATCCGGACAAGGCTGCCGTCCGCAGCGTTCTTCGCCTCCACGACCACCTTGGATGTGACCTTGATCTCCGTGCGCAGGAACCGGCTGGTGGCCTCGACCGACAGGGCGAGGAGCTTGCCGGACAGGGCCACATCCCCCGTCGCGCCGTCCGGGGCCACCTGGGCGTGCCAGCCCTTCCCCTTCAAGTACGCGGCCACCACGCCGGCGACCGCGTCCCCCGCCTTCCCCGCCGGCACGTCAAACGCCGTCTCGCTGCCCCAGAAATGATGGCGCACCCCCAGGCGCCCCTTGTCCGGCCGCGCGTCCTCGAACGCCGTCACGACCACAGCGAGCGAGGTCCCCTTCGCCCCCGCACCACCCGCCTCGGTCGGCTTGAGCTCCAGCGTGATCACCCCCGGACTCCCGCAGCCCCCGAACGCCAGGAGGCCCACGCAGCCCATCACCAGCAGTCTGTGCGCTCTCACAGGCTCCTCCCTTCCCTGTCCGCTTCGCCGATCCTCACTTCTCCATCACAAAATGCGCCCGCCGGTTCTGCTGCCAGCAGGCGTGGCTGTGCTCCGTGCAGAAGGGTTTCTCCTTCCCAAAGCTCGTCACGGTCATGTGCGCCGCCGGCAGGCCCAGGTTCGCCAGATAGTCCCGCACCGTCTGCGCCCGGCGCTCCCCCAGCACCAGGTTGTAGGCCGCCGTGCCGCGTTCGTCGCAATGGCCCTCGATCAGCAGCTTCCACCCGTCCTGCTTCTTGAGCCGCTCGGCGTTCTGCTCCAGCGTCGGCCGCGCGTCATCGCGCAGGACGAACTGGTCGAAATCGAAAAAGACATCGGACAGGCTCAGGGGCTCGACTGTGGGCGGGGGTGCGGCTGGGGCGACCGCGGCGACCTCCGACGGCGGCGCCTTCGGTGACTCCGCGGGCAGCGGCGCGACGGCCGACTCGGTCACCCGCGCCTCTTCAGGCACCGGCGGCGGCACCGGGGCTTCCGCCTGTTTTTCGCGAGGCTGTGCGGGCGGCGGCGGGGGAGCCGGTGGGGCGACGGCAGCAACCTCGGGCGGCTTCTCCGCCGGTGGGGGAGCCGGCTCCTCGGACTTAACCGCCGGTGGCGCAGCAGGGGGCTGTTCGGCTTCCCGGGCGCTCGGCAGCGGCGCTTCCGAAACCGGCGGCGCCGGCGCCGACGCGGCTTTCGGCGGCGGGCCGGGCACCAGCGCCAGGTCCTGCGCGGAGGACGAGACGCTGCGACCCGCGCATCCGGCCACAAGCCACGCGAGAGCGAGCACAACGAACAGACCGGGCAGCCCCCGGCAGATGAACGGCGTCATGGCAGCTCCTTCGCTTCCTTCACCCGGATGGATTGGGCCCGCAGGCCTTGCTCGTGCTTGACGTAGGTCAGCTCGACCGTCTGGCCGACCTTGATGTCGCTCAGAGGGAGGCGCTCGGTGCCGCGGGTGATCTGGGCGCCGGACTCCACCGACGCACCGACGATCAGCTCCTCCTGCATCTTCCCGACCTTCACCGCGACGACGATCACCGGCGGCGTGTCCGAGAGGTTGACCGCCACGACTTCCCCGCGGACCACGCGCGCGGGGCCCGTTCCTGCAACGGAAACCCCGGCAGACAAGGCCATGGGGTGCAGCAGCCCGACGCCCAACGCCACGACAAGCGTCCATGTCCTGCATCTTCTCATCGTCTTATCCTGCATCCATACCCCGGCGATCAGGGGTCTCCCCGGCACCACGCGGCACTCGGGCTTCGCATCAGGGCCTTTGCAGCTCCAGCGTCGGGACAATTGTGGACTGGACGTCGGCGGCAACCCCATACCGGACATAGGGGTTGTCCACCATCTGGTTGGCGTAGAGCCGGCCTCTCGGAGCTGGAATCTTCACATCCAGGGTCACCCGCCCCTTCGGCTTGATCTCGACCTCATATTCCCTGGCCCCGCCGATATAGGGATGCCAGACAATCATCTGATAGGTGCCCGGGGGAATATCGGTGATCTCGAAGCGCCCCTCCTGATCGGTCACCGCGTAGTAGGGGTGCTCCACCGCCAGCCCCCAGCTCTCCATGTAAGCATGGAACCCGCACTGCATGACGAAGACGTGGCGCCCCTTCGTTATGCGGACTTCCTGCCGCATCGGTTGGCCCGCGAGGTGCCGGTGATACTGGGCGTCCACCCCCTCCCTGGGATGGTGGGGATTCATCGGCAACGGCACGTTGAACAGCACGCGGGGTCCGAGCTCCGAGGTCTCGTACGCCTGGATGTCGTGCATCGCCGGGTCCATATTGACGACTTCGACAGGATGGCGATCCCGGACCACGGTGACGAACGGCAGGAACCGACAGTCCCTGGCCTCGATGCGCGGCGTGGCACGCTCGAAGGCCTTCCCGCGCGCGATGCCCTGGAGGACGACGACCACGTTGCGGAACCCGCCGTCCGGGGCGACGCCGAACGGCTGGAGCAGGCGCCACCCGCGCCCATCGGAGATCCGTCCGCAGTACACGGGATCGGGCAGCGTCGTGAGGTTGTAGCCCTTCGGTTTCGGGACCGGACCAGCCAAGACGACCTGGCCCGTCACTGTCCCGCCGTCCGTCACCATGATTTCCTCGTAGGCCCACGCGGGAGCTGCCAGCAGCCCGAAGAGTAAGCCCATCAGTTTCCACCCCAGCATCGAAGCACCTCCGGTTTCCTGCGTTCCTCCGCACACCGCCTAGTCGCGCGGGCGCGAGAACCGCCGGACGGATCGGGTCGCCTCCCGATCCGTCCGGTTCTGACGGCGCACCGCGTCGACGAGCCGCTGAATGGTGTCGGCGGTCAGATCCCGAATCGTGATGTGCGCCTCGTCGTCCCCGCTGAACGTGCAGAGGGCGATCGTCAGGCAGCTCGTCCCGCCTCGGATGATCTTCAAGGCGATGTTCGCCTGGTGGCAATGGACGCCCACAAACAGGCAGACATCAATTTGGTTTTTCCAGATCGTCAGGTTCGGGTGGTTGGGGTTGATCTCCCGCTCGGGAATGATCTTGGGGTACTTGGGCCGATAGTCCGCCATCGGGATGATCGCCGCAGGGATGGCCGCGGCGAGCGCCTTCACCACTTTGGCCTCCTGGCGGGCCCGTTCGTTCCACGCCCACAGCACCAATGGGCCGGGGAAGATCGTCGGGTGCTTTGCCTGCACGAGCGCGCGCGCCGCCGCCTCGATGGCCTGCGGCTCCGGGACCACCTTCCCCATCACCAACCCCTCCCCCGTCGAGGGTCCGACCACTCCCTTCGAAGACACGGCCGGCGGGAGATACCCCTCCGGCCCCACGACCATCTCATAGGGCTTCATGCCGTCGCTCCTTGGTTCCTGCCGATCGTCGTTAGACGCCCAAATCCTCGCGAAGGAACAGATCCAGAGGCGTCAGTTCCTCTCCTGGCGCCGGCGCCACGCTGGAGACCGGGATCGCGGTCCACTGCCGGATCAGGCGCGTATAGCGCCCCGCCCGGTCCGGCTCGACCACGACCAGGCGGGCCACTCGTCCAGCGAACGCGGTCAGCGCCCGCTCCGGCACGGGCCAGAGCACCTTGGGGTACAGGGCCGCGACCTTGAGGCCGAAGCTTCGGCACAGGGTAACGGCTTCCCGGACCACCCCCTGGGCCGCTCCCCAGGTTACGTAGCCAACCTCCGCACCGGGCTCCCAGTCTTCGTCTCCCTCGAGCACCCGGTCCTCCACCGGGTCGCCCGACGCGTGGGGATCCGTGCGTGACGCCTCCTCCACCAGGGCGAGGAGCTGTTGGACCGGCAGGCTCTCCTGCCGGTCGGTCAAAAGCCGGTCGGCGACGACCCAGACCGCCTCGCCCCTGGCCCGACTCGCGCGACGCGCCGCCGCTGTCAGCCCGAGCACATCCTTTAGCGAGCCCGCCACCACCACGAGTGACGGCCGACCGGTCCCGCCGACAACCACGCTTGTGGGATCCGTGACTCCGAGCACCACCCCGACGTCGCGGTCCATCTCTCCCCAGCCTCGCAGGACGGACACGCCACACCACGGGGCAGCCGGGGGCGCTGCCCAGAGCTGCTTGAGGTGCCGCTCCAGCCAGACTGCCGGCGAGCGGTCCAGGGCCTCCTGGCACGTGTTCCCGCATTCGCAGCGCCCAAGCCCAAGAGCCAGTCGTTGCGCCTGACGCGCGGTGAGGAGGACCTGCCGGACCGGTTCGGCCAGAGCAGGGAGCCCCAGGATATCCCGCTTCTCTAAGTGCGCCGCCGCAAAGCGCAGCCCGGCGGCAAAGTAGCGGAGGCCGACGCGGGGCCGGACTCGATCCCAGGCCGACGCCTCGGGGATGCCCAGCAGATGAGTCAGGACTCCCGCCGCGATGAGCCCCCTGCCGTCGAAGGCGAAGCCGCATTGTCGGCGTAGCTTGCGAAACGGGACCCCATACGCCACGACGCCTGGCGGCGGCCCCGCCGTGGGTGACCAGGTGTCTGGCTCGCACACGAGCACGCCGCCGGGCTGCACGGCGCGCCCCGCCGCCTGCAGCCCATGCCGATCCACACAGACCACCACATCGCACCCGGCTCCCAGGGAACTGATCGGCTCCGTCGAGACCCGCAGCCGCACCGAGGCCGTGCGGCCCCGGTCGGGACCGCGCCCGCCCATCACCCGATATCCCTGCCCGCTGAGGATTTCCTCGAGGGTCGTCGCCCCGGCTGCCAGCCCTGCCGGCCCCGCGCCCGCCAGCGTGACGACGAGGTCCGGAATCCGCTCGGATCGGACAGGAAGCCATGCTGTCAAGGGGGCCATTGGGCGAGACGCTCACTCCGGACGCTTGGCTCGGCGAGAGGAGGCCGCGCCACCCTTCAGCCACTGGACGCGGTAGCCGTGCAAGAAGAGGTGATCGTACAGCGCAGAGAGGAAGGCCCGTCCGTCAGAGGGCCGCCGGTGCGTCCCGTCGAAATCCGTGACGCCCTGTTGAAAGGCGGTCGCGTAGAGGCCCGCATGGTTCGTGGTGACGCGGCCGGTTCGCGGGTCGAATTGGACGAGGGCGTGCCGGCCGCGCGGCAGAGGAATGAGAATCACTTCCATCACGCGCGTGCTCCCTTCGGCCATGTCGTTACCGCTTTCGCTTTTTCCCGGATGCCCGCCCTTTGCTCGCCTTCTTTGTCGCCGCCTTTTTCTTGGTCGCCATGGTCGTCCCTCCTCTGATCCTGGCTCGTGGCGGTGGTCGCGCCGACCCCGGTTAGGCCACCGGGGCGACTCGTTCCGCCCCGTGGTTGGCCCGGCGCTGCGCACCGGTCAGCCGAATCGTTTTGCCGTCCGCCGGCATGGGGACCCCAAGCTCGGTGCGGACGGCGCGGAAGATCTCGATGATCTGGTCGAGCTTGCGAACGTCGAGGTCCTGGACGCTGAGCATGGCATCCTCATGGATGTCGTGACAGAACGCGATCGTGAGACAGTTCGTGCCGGCGCGCACCATCCGCAGGGCCAGGTTCGCATAGTGACAATGGATCCCGATGAACAGCGCGACCTCGATCTTGTTGTGCCAGATCGTGAGATTCGGGTGATTCGGGTTGATGCCTTCTTCGGGGTCAATCTTCGGGTATTTCGGCCGGTAGTCCGGCATCGGGATGATCATGACCCCGGGGATTTCCGCCGCCAGCCGGAGCAGGGCCTGCCCCTTGGCGATCCAGTCCGGATGCCAGGCCCAGAGGTAGAGTGGGCCGGGGAACATCGTGGGATTGGCGCGCGTGAACATCTGGCGGGCCGCCTCTCTGATCACCCGGTCTTCCGGGGCCTCGCGCCCGTAGAGCAGGCCCGCCCCGGAATCGGGAATGGTCACGCCCAACTCCATGGCCGAGGGCGGGTGAAACCCGATGGGCCCGACGTCAATGAGGCGTTCCGTGCGGCTGGGACTGTCTGCGATCATCCGTTCTCCTTTTGACCAGCAACGCCAGCTGATCCTTCCGCAGTTCGATCAGGGCCTGGTGGCACCGGCCACACACCATCCCGTTCGTGGCCGAGTCAAACCAGAGCGCCAGCACCCGCCGGCGACAGTGAGGGCACCGGACCGGTGGCGCATGTCGAAATTCAGGACCGTCCCCCGCGAGAGCCACGAGCGTACCTCCTGAGCGGAGGCGCCTGTCGCTTGGCCCGCTCGACGGCGAGCAGGACGTTACCGGTGACGGCCTCCACGGTCGCCGTGATCGCCTGGGCTCGGCGCTCCGCGTCCAGATAGCGGCCTTGGCTGATCAGGCCCTCGATGGCATGGACGCTGGCCGTCACTCCGTCAAGGTCGGCCTTGACCTCACCCAACTGATCGGCCATGCCCACGGCGGCCGCGGCGGCCAGCCGGTCCTGGGCCGACTCCAGGAATGCATGGAGCGCCTGCACCTGCTTCCTGGCCCGGTCCCGAGCCTCCTCCTTCTTGGCACCGGCCTTGTCAATGACGTGGAGGGCGTCCCGCCTGACCTGGCTCAACAGGCGGTCGGCCTTTCTGTAGGACCGGAAGACGGGAAAGACCCGTTCTTGATCGGCCAACTCCTCCTTGGCCCGGTTGAACGACTCCTCGAGCCTGGCAAACTCCTCTTTCGCGTATTCGGGCGCGCCAGCCGCCCGGGCGATCTCGATCGCTTTCTGCGTCGCCTCAAACGCCTCCACCGGCGGTTGCGCGCAACCGGCAACGAGCATCACGAGCCCGAAGACGCTCAGTCGGAACCCGGCATGCCCATGGATGTCCACCGCCGCTGCTCCGTCAACAGCCCTCGGCCTCGTCATCCGGCTTCGCAATGGGGAGATGTCTCTAGCACAGGCGATGCCAAGGTCGGCGTCAATTCGGAACTTCGAAATGATGCGTGAAGAATGAAGAGGTTAGGCGGATGACGGAAGGGACCGCCGCGGAGCAGGCCTCGCTGGAACCTGTCCGGCACGTCGTGTTCTGCAAAGATTGCAGCACGAGGCCAGGCACCTCGTGGCAGAGCTGTCCGACTTTCGCCGAGCGTCAAAGAGGATAGCCGCCGCGATTGGAAGGAGAGAAGCCTGCAATTCTTGCGGGTGGCGGGCCAAAGGGCCGATCTGGCAGGGCGTCACAGGGAGCACCAGACGCTCAGCGGGCTCCTGGGAGGGTCAGTTGCGGATGCCATATTCCTTGATCTTGTACTGGAGGGTTCTCGGACTGATCCCCAGCAGTTTCGCCGCCTGTTCTCGGTGGGCGGTCACCTCGGCCAACGTCCGGCGGATGACTTCCCGTTCGATGTCCTCGAGCGGAGTCCCCAACCGAATCACCATCGTGCGGACGTCCTCGCGGCTGTTCTGGATTTCCTCCGGAAGATGGTGTGGCCGGATCGTGGGCTCAGGGACGGTCACCACGAGCCGCTCGATGACATTCCGGAGCTGGCGGATATTGCCTGGCCAGGCATAGAGCCGGAACAGGCGCATCGCTTCCGGGGAGACCTCTTGGCGCGGGCGCTGGTGCTGCGCGGCGAATTCCGTGAGGAAGCGCTCGACCATCAGCGGAATGTCATCCGCCCGGTCCCGGAGCGGCGGGAGCTTGATCGGAATGACGTTGAGCCGGTAGTAGAGGTCCTCCCGGAAAGTGCCCTCCTTGACGGCGGCTTCCAGATTCCGGTTGGTGGCGGCGATGATGCGCGCGTCCACCTTCACGACCTTCGTGCCGCCCAAGCGCCGGAATTCTTTGGTCTCCAACACCCGGAGGAAATCCACCTGGGACTTCAACGACAGCTCTCCGATCTCGTCGAGGAACAGTGTCCCGCCGTCGGCCAGTTCAAACCGGCCGGCTTTCGTCATGACCGCCCCCGTGAACGCCCCCTTCTCGTAGCCGAACAACTCGCTCTCGAGCAGGTTCTCCGGCAGCGCCCCGCAGTTGACGGTGATGAACGGGCCCCCGGACCGGGCGCTTTTATGGTGGATCGCGCGGGCCACCAACTCCTTGCCGGTGCCGCTCTCGCCGACGATGAGCACGGTGACGTGGCTGTCCGCCACCATCTCCACGAGGTTCAGGACCTGCTGCATCGGCTCGCTGTCGCCGACCATCTCGTCAAAGCGGGCCCGCGTCGCCAACCGGTCCCGCAGGTGCCGGTTTTCCAGCGCCAGGAAATGGCGTTCCAGCGCCTTCTCCACGATCACGGGAAAGCGCACCCGGTCAATGGGCTTGCAGAGGTAGTCGTAGGCGCCGAGCCGCATCGCCTCGACGGCCGACTCGACCGAGCCATACGCCGTCATGACGACCACTTCGGTTTCGGGATGGGCCGCCTTCACGTGGCGGATCAACTCCAGGCCACCCATGCCGGGCATCTTGAGGTCCGTGATGACCATGTCCACGCGGGTCTCTTCCATGAGCCGGACGGCTTCGTCGCCGGTGCCTACCGCCCGCGCCTCATACCCCATCTTCTCCAGCATGGTCACCAGCGCGTTGCGGATATTGACCTCGTCCTCAACGACCAGCAGGGTCGCCCGGGGCGTCATGGGTTCACCGCCTCAACGGGAGCCGCCATGCAGGCCGGCAGCCGCACCACCACCGTGGTGCCGGTTCCCGGTTGGCTCTCCACCTCGATGGTGCCGCCGTGATCGTGGACGATCCGATAGGCGATCGCGAGGCCCAGGCCGGTCCCGGTCGCCTTGGTGGTATAGAACGGTTCGAAGAGCCGGGCTAGCTCCTCCGGCTTGATGCCAACCCCCGTATCCCGTACCACGATCTCGACCCAGTCCCGGCCGCCGGCCTGCCGGCCCGTCACAGTGATCGTGCAGGTGCCGCCATTCGGCATCGCGTGCAGCGCGTTCACCACGATGTTGACCAGGACTTGGCTAATTTGCGTGTCATCCCCCAGCACCGCGGCCGGCTCGCCAGCCGGCGCAATCTGAAGCTCGACGCCGTGTTCCTTCGCCTCATACTGGAGCAGCGACGCCACGTGTGCCACCAGGGCCCGCACGTCCACCCGTTCGAGCCGAATCGTCCCGGGCCGGGCAAACTTGAGGAAATTATCCAGAATCCCGGTCAGCCGGCGGGTCTCCGCGCTGAGCACGTCCAGGTAGGTCGCGGTCCGCGGCGACAACTGGCCCTGGCTGGCGAGTTCCTCCTCAAGAAGATGGAGGTTCAGGTCCAGCGCGCTCAACGGATTCCGGAGTTCGTGCGCGACGCCGGCGGAGAGCGTGTGCAGGGCGGCGAGCTTTTCCGCCACCCGGACGCGCCGCTCCAGCGCCAGCCAATCGGTCACATCTTGCGCTTGCAGAATCACGCCGGTGGGGGCCCCTTGGTCGCCCGTCAATTCGACGCTGCTCACCCGAATCATGCGCGGCGTCCCATTCGTTCCCTCGTAGGGCAGGTCCTGGTGCTGGACATGGTGGTGCCCGCGGAGGGCGGCCTCCAGGACCGTGCGAATCGCATCCCCTTCCGGGAAGACCGCCTCGTACGTGTGGCCCAGGAGTCTGTCTGCTGGCCGCCCCACGATCCCCTCGGCCGTGGGATTGACGGCGGTGATGAGCCCGTGCTGGTTGACGGTGAGGATCCCCGTCGGAATCCGCTCCAGAATGTTACGGGCCAGTCCCTTAACCTCTTCGAGGGTGCGCCGGGTGTTGCCGTAATGCAGGAAGGTGATGACCGCGGCGATGCCGACGGCGCTCACCAGGAACAACAGGATGGCGATCGCGATGAGGTCGCGCCGAGATTGCCAGAGGGCCGGGAAGAGTCCGGTCGGGATGGCCTTGCCTTCCGTCAGCCCGTGGACCACGAAGTTCTCGTGCTCGAGGCTGAACAGCAGCAGCACGGACACGGCGACCGCGAGGATCACCAGCACCGACGCGATCAGCCGCACCGGGACTAGTTGAAACCACGTCGGTTCTGGGACTGGGCGGAACATCGGTCGAATCAGCCCTCCTTGGGCGCCGGACCCACGCCGGCTCATCATACACCGGCGTGCCCGGAAAAACACGGGGCCGCCCGGGCCGGGTCGCCGGCGGTCAGCGACGGGTCAGCCCTCCGTCGGGCTCGACCGTTCGAGTGCGCGCCGCCGGGTCTCCAGAGCCAGCCGGCACTCGCGACAGAGGTTCCGGAAGCTGAGGTCATCGAAGAACAGCTCCCGTGCGCGCCGCCCGCAGCGGTCGCAGCAGCGGGGCCCGTTCCCTTCGTCTGGTGATCCGTTCCTCATGCTCGTGGCCCTTTCCGTTCGCTCATTCCCGCTCTCATCCCGACCCGCCATCGGACAGCCACCCCAGGGCCTCGTCGAACCGCTCGGCCTTGATCAAGATCGCAGCCACTTGGCGCCGGAGCATGGCCTCGTAGCGCCGCATGTGCGCTGCGCGCACGGACAGGCGGTGCTGGATGATCCGGTGCTCCGGTCCGCCGAGAGCGGCTTCGCACAGTTGGGCCATGAGGAGCCGCAAGACGGTTCGGCACACCCGCAGGCCCGCCTGAAGCGTCTCCACCGCCTGGTCCGTCGCCTCGGCCTCCTGGTAGATCTCGGCCGCCAGGAGGTACCCCGGTAACCACAGGGGATTACGGCGCGACGCCGAGACCAGCGCCCGCACGACCTCCGGGATCCGGCCCTGTTCCATCTGGTCCAGCACGACGGCCTTCTCCACGTCCGCCCGGACCTCCCCTTGATCGAGCATCAGCCCATCCAGGATGTCCCAGAGCCGGCGGACGCGCCGGGCCAGGCTGTCCCCCCGCGTATCGGCGATCAGGAAGGCCATTGACGAGCTCGCTTGCTCCGGTAGACACCCTCCGCACCAGCCGCAAGGCTCCCACAGCAATTCTGATGCCGCTCCGTTCCCGCAAAGCCTTTCGTCGCAAAGCCGGCGAGTCCGCGCCAGAGGACTCTCACGCAGGCTGGCGGCTCCGCAAAGATTGCAGGCTCGAGCCGAACCGGCGGTGCGGCGAGCCCTCCAGCGGCTGGTATCCGGGGACTGCTGCCGGTCCGGGCTTCGCCGCGTGCAGGCGCAAACCAGGCAGGGATGAGCGTCTCGGGGAGCTTCTGGACGCCCGGCCCGAGCGTCCGGCTGACCGGCATAGCCTTTGCTTGAGGCATAGGGTGTGATGCCCGTTTGCCCCGGAGGTTCCCCCGTGATCGGCGAAGCGGACCAGCCCAGTTCCTTGCCGAGAGTTTATAAGCTGCAGGGCACCCTGGTCTCCCTTGACCTTGTTCACAAGCTGGTCGCCATTCAGCCGTCCGGCCATCGCCGCAAGCGAACCCGTCAATTCAGCCTCACCGCCGACACCGAGATTCTGGCCGGAGGGGAACGTCTCACCATCTCCGACCTCGTCATCGGGGATTGGGTCCACGTCCAGTTCATCAAGCAAGGGGGCGGCGCGATCCTGCGGACCCTGCATCTCCCTCGGCCGGGTGGTCTCGCCCCTCCTGCCGACCGCGGCTCGCACGGGCCATCCGGCCGGCGCCCCGCACCCGATCACCACGGAGGGCTCCCATGACTTGCCAGCGGTGCGGAGGATTGATGGTGCTCGAACGGGACGTCTGGTGCGAGCCCGCCTTTCATCCCGCTCGGCTTCACTGGTGGCGCTGCCTGATTTGCGGCAACCGGCTGCTCGTGGGCCCGAATCCGGACAAACCTCCCGGGTCTCCCGAACGACGAAGCGGGAGCGCCTCCCACCGCGAGACCCCTCGCTAGCCCGAGTCTGGGAGCACCTCCCGGCGGCTGAGGGTCCCGGCTCGCTACCACGGTTCCCGGCACGAACCCCGCCACCGGCGGATCGGGTTCGGCCTGCGCCTCTTCCGGCGCCGCGCGCCCGCGACCCGCTGGACCAACCGGCAGGACCAGGTGAGGGCCATGTGGTCATCCGGGCGCAGGGCAAGAATCTCCCGGCACATCCGGAGCGCCTTCGCATAGCGATGGTTCGCGATGAGCAGGAAGAGCAGGTAATAGCGAATCTCGAGGCTGGCGGTCCGGCGCTCGATCAGCCAGCGCAGCTCCCGTTCCTTCTCATCGAGCCAAGCCTGGTACTGCTCGTGGGCATCCATGGACCGGACGCTCCTGGCTGGTCTGGGAAGACCGGGGACGGCGCCGGGGGCAGCTCGTGATCGCTCCCGCCAGGCCGGCTGCACGACGGACAGACGAGCAACTGGATCGCCGCGTCGAACCAGAGCCGCGGCGAGAGCCGGCCGCACCATTCGCACGGCCGATCCGGCGGCTCCAACGAGACCTCGCCGCCCTCATCCATCATCCGACCCTCCTTCGTCCGGAGCGGCCAGGCGCCGCTGGCGCGTCCCAAGCCCATTGCCGAGCCTCACACCTCTCGCCGATGCGGCGGGATCCAAGGAAGGGGCGCAGCCGACGCAGAACAGGCGCTCGCTCCGCTTATCCCACACGGCCATGGTGACCGATTTCCCGCAGCTCGCGCAGACGATCGGCTTCACAGCTCCAGCGCCCTCCTTCCGCGCCTCCCACTCCGGCCCTTTGCGAGAATGAAGAAGCAAGAGTCGTGCTTGCCGTGACTCAGAGGGAGCGGAGCCAACGGATCAACACGTTACGCGAGGTGCCCGTAAGGGACCCGACAGGACTGCAGATGTGCCGCAGCAGACAACCGCAAGAATTGCAGCCGGGGGCGGGGGAGGAAGAAGCTGGGCCTGGAGGCCCTTGAGCTTGTTAATAGAGGCCCGCTGGCTGATCTTGAGCTGACGGGCTCCCCTCACGGCTCCGGGAGCACGGGCTCATCCGGAACAGGGAGCGGGCCCCCGGTCAGGGTGGGAGGGGCAGCTCGGCCCGAGTTACGGCTGCGCCAGCAGTCGTCTGATGGTCGCCTTCAGCTCGCCGATCCGCACGGGCTTGTCGAAGTAGGCGGCGACCCCGGCTTGGAGCGCGGCTGACTTGGTCGTCGCATCGCCGAAGGCGGTCATCAGAATGATCGGGCAGGTCGGTGCGAGCACCCTCAGCCGATGCACGTAGTCGAGGCCACCGGCCGGCATCCGCAGATCCGTGATGATCAGGTCGGGGGGAGAATCCGTAAGCCGTTGCAGCGCCGCATGCCCATCGGCCGCCTCCACGATCCGGCACCCCATGTCCCACAGCTCGTCGCAGAGCAGGCTGCGCATCGCCTGGTCGTCCTCCACGAGCAGGATCACGGCCGGCTTGGCTTGCGTTCCCGCTTGCCCTGGCACGTTCACCGAAGTGTTCACCGCGACAGTCTCCTTCTGTGAACCGAATCGCGGATTAAACTTGTGCTACTGTGCTGTGAGCAAATCACATGCCCGCTGCAGATGGGGAATGCGGAGAGTTGCCTTTCATTATCAACAGGTTCCGACCTAGTCGCAATCGCCGCCCACGGTCGGGGCTCTCGGGACTGGCGAGAAAGACCCCACTGGCCACCCGGACCTGGCGCAAGATGCTACAGTCTCCCTGCGAGCGACGCGGGGACACGGAGACAAGGTGCCGGGGCGAACTCAACGATCACCGTGTCGCCCCTCACCGCGTCGCCGCGTCGGCGCCGCCGCTCAGCGGGAGCGAAATAGTGAACGTCGTGCCGCGACCCGGCTCGCTGTCCACCGCAATGGTTCCGCCGTGCTCCTGGATGATCCCGTGCACGACAGTGAGGCCGAGGCCCGTGCCCTTCCCTGTTTCCTTGGTCGTGAAGAAGGGAATGAAGATCTTCGGCAGGTCTTCCTTCGGGATGCCGTGGCCCGTGTCGGCCACCGTGACCGTGACCGCGTCACCGGTCCGCGCCAGCGCGATCCGGAGCGTGCCCCCCTCGGGCATGGCGTGGATGGCATTGATCACCAGATTCAACAGCACCTGGCTCATCTGGTCGCTGTCAGCCGCGACGGCGGGCAGGTCCTCCTGGAAGCTGGTCTCGACCTGGATGGCGTGCCGCCGGAATCGCTCCTGGACCACCTCCAGACAGTCGGCGACCGTCTTCCGCAAGTCCAGCGGCCGCCGCTCGGCCGGCCGCCGCCGGGCGAAGGCCAGGAGTTGGTTCATGATCTTCGTGATCCGCTCCACTTGGGCAATGATCGTCTCGAGTCCCCGCTTCGTGGCTTCTTCCTGGGTGCGGTTCATCAAATACTCGGCACGGCCGAGAATCACGTTCATCGGTGTCCCGATCTCGTGGGCCATGCCGGAGGCCAGGGTGCCCAGCTCGGCGAGCCGCTCGGTTTGGCGGAGCTGGCGCTCAATCTGCTTCATGTCGGTGATGTCCAGGCCCGTCGCGATGACGTATTCGACCTCAGCCCGATCGTTCAGGAGGTGCGTGTTGGCCCAGGCGATCCGCCGCCGACGCCCGTCTTTGGTCACCCAGTCGCTCTCGAACTGATTCGTCGCAGTCTCCCCCTTGAGCGCCTCGAAGACGGCCAGGGCCGGTTCGACCCCATCCGGAGGCAGGAGAACCTCCCAGAACGGCCGGCCCTTGACCTCATCGAAGGTGTAGCCGGTGACCCGCTCGCAGGCCCGGTTGAAGCGCAGGATCCGCCCCTCCAGGTCCAGCACGACGACGAGCGCCCCAGCCGTGTCCAGCACTGCCGCGATGAAGTCCCGCTCGCGCTGCAGCGCCTGCTCGGCCTGGACCCGCCGGGTGATGTCCCGGAGGACGACGGTGTAGAATTTCTCGCCGTTCGCCACGAGCTGCGAGATCGCCGCCTCGACGGGAAACTCCTCCCCGTTCGCGCGCAGGCCGACGACCTGCCCCAGCGCCCCCATGCGGCGGTTGGTGACGTTCGTTTCGCCGAACCGCCGGATGTGCTCCCGATGCGCCTCGCGAAACCGCGCCGGGATGAAGCGGTCGAGCGGCTGGCCGAGCGCCTCGGCGGCCGGCCAGCCGAACATCTGCTCGGCGGCTGGATTGAACAGCGTCACGCGCTGCTCCTCGTCCACTGTGATGATCGCATCCATCGCCGAGTTGAGAATCCCGCCGAGCTGATCTTCCGAAAACCGACGTCCCTGCTCGGACCGGTACCGCCGGAGGCAGAGGGCGGCGGTCGTCCAGAACACGGCAAGCGTCAGGAAGCGGTTGGCCGCGAACACCGCCGCTGGCACCCCGCTCGGCTTCACGACCGCCCCAACCAGGATCAGGCCCGTGCAGAGCCCGGCCAACACCAGGAACGACCGGCGCTCGGCCCACCAGGCGCAGGCCAGCAGGAGCGGAATGACGTAGAGGCTGCCGATGGCGACGCCGGCCGGGATGAAGGCGTCGAGCGCGAAGATCGCGGCGGCGAGCGCCCAGGGAACCTGTCTCATGCGGGAGTTCGCTCTGTAGGGGACCGGCACGGACGCGCGCCTCCCGGACGACACCAATCGCGCGGCTCCGGCCAGCCGGTTCTTTAAACAAGAGGGCAGGGCCCCGCCAAGGCAGCTAGGGCCCCGGCTTCCCTTCGATCTCCGCCAGTTTGCGGTAGAGAGTCTTACGGTCAATGCCGAGAATCTGGGCTGCCTGGTGCTTGTTCCCGCCGGTCTTGTCCAGGATACGGAGAATGTATTCGCGCTCCACCTCCTGGAGGGGTAGCGTCCGCTCCGCGGCCTCGTCAATCACCTGACGCTCCCCGCGCGAGCCCTGGACCGCCGGCGGCAGGTCCTCGGCGACGACCTTCTCGCCGCGGGCGAGGGTGACCGCGCGCTCGATCACGTTCTCCAGCTCGCGGACGTTACCCGGCCAGGCGTAGTCCACGAGCAGCGCGAGGGCCGACTCGCTGATCCCCTGCACGGGCTTCTGGCTCGACTCGGCGCACTTGCGGAGGAAGGCCTCGACCAGAAGCGGGATGTCTTCCCGACGCTCCCGGAGTGGGGGAAGGCGGATCTCGATCACGTTCAGCCGATAGTAGAGATCCTCGCGGAAACGCTTCTGCTTCACCTCGTCGGCCAGCGAGAGGTTGGTCGCGGCGATGATCCGGAGGTCCACAGGGACGGACTTGGTGGCCCCCACCCGCCGGATCTCGCGCTCCTGGATCGCGCGCAACAGCTTCGCCTGGAGCATGAGCGGCAGCTCGCTGATCTCATCGAGGAACAGGGTGCCACCGTTCGCCTCCTCGAAGAGGCCCCGCTTGTCGGTCTTGGCGTCGGTGAACGCACCCTTGATGTGCCCGAACAGTTCGCTCTCGAGCAGCGCCTCCGGAATCGCCGCGCAGTTCACCGGCACGAAGGGCGCGTCCCGCCGGCCGCTGTTGTAATGGATCGCCTTGGCCACCAGCTCCTTGCCGGTCCCGCTCTCCCCGGTGATGAGCACGTTGGTCGCGCTGTCGGCCACTCGCCGGATGAGGTCGAAGACCTCCCGCATCGGCTTGCTCTTGCCCAGGATCTGGTGGAAGCTGTATTCACGGGAGACCTCCTTCCGCAGGCGCGCGACCTCCCGGCGGAGCGCCGCTTCGCGCACGGCCCGCTCTACGACCAGCAGCAGCTCCTCGGTCTTGATCGGCTTGGTCACGTAGTCATAGGCGCCCTGCTTCATGGCCTCGACCGCGCTCTCGACCGAGCCGAACGCGGTCATGATGATCACGTTGGTGTCGGGGAAGACACGTTTGATCTCGGCCAGCAGCTCGATCCCCTGCAGGTCCCGCATGCGGAGGTCCGTCAGCACCACCTCGTAGTCCTGCTCCTGAAGCTGTTTGAGCGCCTCCCGGCCGCCCTCGGCGACCGCCACCTGATGGCCGCGGTCCGCGAGGACATCCTTCAGCAGCGCGCGCATCGCCGCGTCGTCGTCCACGACGAGAACCGTGCCAAGCGCGTCCGATTGAGGCGGCACAGGGGGCCCTCCAGGTCGGGTTCCGGCGAACGCCCGCCGGGAAACGGCCCAAGCCTAGAGGGTTCGGCTCCGCCGGTCAAGGGGCAAGGCCATCCCAGTCGCGGAGAGTCGGGTGCCTTTCGAAGGAGGTCGCCAGAACGTCACCGGCGCAGTGACGGCGGAGCCGCGCGCGGATGCAGAGGCCGCCAGCCAGGTCATGGTTCCGCACCCTCTCACCTCGGAGCCGCCTCGCGCCCTACCTTTTGTCGGGGTGGGCCCTTCTAACGTGAATCTGGAGGGCGCGTCTTCAGGAAGACGCGGCGCACCAGCACGATTCCCGCCCCTTGCCACCCTCATTGAGGGAGGAGGCGTTCCGCCGGGCAATGCGGTAGAATAGCGCGGTTCCGACCAGCACGAGGTGCTGCGTGACGCTTGGGGTGAGACAGGTGCTGGCCTTGAGGCTCATAATCTGGCTCTCCGTCGGCCTGTCCGCAAGTCCGGCTTGGCCCGCCACCTACTATTGTGTGGACGCCTCCGGCCGGCCGATCTTCACCGACACCCCCTCGCAGTTGGATGAGTGCGTCCTTCTCGACGGCGAGCGGGCCACACCCCCGCCCAGTCCGCCGCGCTTGCCCGAGGACGTCCCCCGCCGCGTCCCCCCCCCCTGAGCCCGCGGCGCAGCCCCCACGCCAAGGCGACGCCTCCGAAGACCGCGCGGACGGCCGCGCCTCCGAGCCCGGCCTGGCCCGCGTGCCGATCGCCCGCTCGGGGAAGTCCCTGATCGTGCAGGTCCGGCTGAACGGGACGCGGGAGGCAACGCTCATTCTGGACACCGGCGCGGATATCACCATCCTCTCGCACGCCATCGCGCTGGATCTCGGGCTATTCCCGTCCTCCGCCAACCCGACCGTGACGCTGAACACGGTCGGGGGGCAGGTCCGAGCGGACGTGGTACGGATCGGCTCCGTGTTGGTCGGCGAGGCGGAGGCTCGGGACGTGTTGGCTGTGATCCATGATCTCCCCGACGCTCCGACCGGCATTGACGGCCTGCTCGGGCTGACCTTCCTTGACAAGTTCGTCGTCACGCTGGACGTCCAGAAGGGCGAGCTGCAGTTGCGCCGTCGCTAGTGAGCAGGCGGGCGCGCCAGCCCCGGCGGCACTGACCCCGCGCCCCCGCGGCTGCGGGGACAGCCCGCTCCCCGACGAGAAGGCTTGCCTCTGCCACCCAACCTCAGGTATTGTCAAAGACAGCCACACAATGTGGCAGCTTGCAACAACGGGGAAGCAGACGGAGCCGCCGCTGGCTGCTCACGTGGATCAGGCCGTGATGTCCAAGCGACAGAAAAATAAACCAAAACCTCTGCATAATCTTCTGGGAGGCTGTGCGGAGCCATCCAGGCACAGTTCGTGCTAACCGCTTTGTTCGTGGTTATTGCTCCCGCTGACGCTGAGCCGACAGACGCCTCAAAAGTGAGGAGGGGAGACGTGAGACAGACAAGCAGCCCGCCCATTCGGCTCCGCAGCCTCACCGCGGATGAGCTGAAGGCGGCGGAAGCGGCGTTCCAGGGTCGTCCGTTCAACGACCGGTGGTCAGAGGCCGCCCGGACGGTGTACGACGGCATTCTCCCCGCGACCCGCAAGCGTCACACGTCATTCCGGGAGGCGGGCGACCATCACGGCCGCCCGACCTTGATCGAGGCTGAAGCGGAGGGTGCGGCCCTCCTCGGGACCGCCGAGACCAGGGAGCGCTGAACGTATGCGCACGGCACGGACCAGTTCCCCTCTCGTCCAGCGGCTGCGGGCGCTTTCGTTTGTGGCAGGCCTGGCCATCCTCCTCGCCTGGGCCCCAGCCGACGCCGGTCTGCCCGTCCATCGCGAGCTCCTGATCCCGATCGTCGGCGTGACCGTTGGGACCGATGCGAAGCCGACCGGGACGGTCGCGAACCTGATCCTCTCGTTCGACCAGCGGGACGACCACACCGGCCTGGCGCTGCTCTTCCGAAGCTGGCCGGGCCGGTTCTCCCCGATGGCCCAGACAGCCGTGAAGCAGGCGATCTACCGATCGGCCCAAGCCGCCGGGCTCTCCCCAGACTCCTGGACCGTCGTCCTGTCCGTCCCCGAGCCGGGACTCACGGTGTATGGCGAAAGCCTCTCGGCGATGGTGGGCCTGAGCGTGATCGCGTTGGCCAAAGGCGACTCTGTCGCGCCAGGCCGCGTGCTCACCGGCACCGTCACCCCCGACGGGCGCATCGCCCCCGTCGGCTCCCTCTCGCTCAAGGTGGACGCGGCAAACCAGGCGCACCTGCAACGGGTGATCGTGCCGGATGCACTCGACCCTGCGGACGGCGACTGGTCTACGCCCTTCATGCTCCAGGTCTCGCCGGTCGGGTCGGTCAGCCAGGCCTACCAGGCGCTCACCGATCGGCCCCTGCGTCCCTGAGGGAAGACCCGGCCGAAGTCGCAGCCGAAGTGGAAGCCGGGCCCCACCACCCAACATATAGTCACGTGCGCGGCTTTCCCTCCAATTGTTACAGTCAGCCGGAGTGGCAGAGTCTTTGCTTCCGGCAGCTCGCACCTCCGACCTGGACACGTTCGGTTCCTGGTTGAACAGGCCTTCCCAGACGCAGTATGCTAGCGCTGTCCGCTCTCTCTGAAGATTGCCTTACCCACCCCGAGCAAACGACCAACGACATAACGAAAGGAGAGGACCATGGCACTGCGTCTCGGAGATGAAGCGCCGAACTTCACGGCGGAGACCACCGAAGGGACAATCAACTTCCACGAGTGGCTGGGAGACAGCTGGGGGATCCTGTTCTCCCATCCCAAGGACTTCACGCCGGTCTGCACAACGGAGCTGGGCACGATGGCCAAGATCATGCCCGAGTTCAAGAAGCGGAACGTCAAGTGCATCGCGATCAGCGTGGATCCGCTGGATGCCCACAAGGGCTGGATCAACGACATCAACGAGACCCAGAACTGCACGGTCAACTTCCCGTTGATCGCGGACCCGGAGCGCAAGATCGCCCAGCTCTACGACATGATCCACCCGAACGCGCTCGACAACATGACCGTGCGCTCGGTCTTCGTCATTGGGCCGGACAAGAAGATCAAGCTGATGCTCACCTACCCGGCTTCCACCGGCCGCAACTTCGACGAGCTGCTCCGCGTGGTGGACTCGCTCCAGCTCACCGCGAACTACAAGGTCGCGACGCCGGCGAACTGGAAGCAGGGCGAGGACTGCATCATCACGCCGGCCGTGTCCGACGACGAGGCCAAGAAGCTCTTCCCGAAGGGATTCCGGGCGGTCAAGCCCTATCTGCGCTACACGCCGCAGCCGAACCGGTGACGGAGGCCGGTCCTTCACCGGCGTCCCGCGCCTCGGCCGCCGACGGCCGAGGCGCGGGGACGCGGCCCCCTCGTCCCCGCCAGAGCAGCCACTGCCCCGCCGCCTGCGTCTCCGCCCTGGCGCAGGATCGCGCGAGGGCGGCCGGCGACTACGGTCCGACGACCACGTAGCTGCCGACCCAGGGCCCAGAGGGGCCGCTCACCACGCCGTTCCGGCCGGTGCCCATGGACGCGGGCTGGCCCGGCAGGATCTCGATCGTCACGGTCCCACCGGCGGCCACCGTGATCCGGCCAGCATGCACCGCTGCCGTGCAGATGGAGGAATCATCGGTATAGACGTCCGTGCCCCAGACGCTGTGTGCCGTGCCGTTCTGGGGACAGGCGAAGGAGAACTGCTGGCCGTTCTGGCCACGCAGGGCGACCGCATTGGTCTCCCAACTGATCGCGCGCGGCTGGCCAGCCGCCACCAGCAAGGCAGGGATCGGGCGGGCCGCTGACCAGCCGGACGCAGCCCCGAACAAGCAGCCAGCCAGCCCGCCGGCCAGGCAGAAGCGCGCGGACAAGGACGCCGGCATCGGCCCTCCTCGCGAGAGGTTCGGGGGCGGACAGGCTTGAACAGTTGAACAATAGTTGCTCGTTCTTGCTCGATAGTATATTTGAGCATGGCGAGAAAGATGGTCAGCATCCACGAAGCTGCCGAGTTTCTGGGCGTCTCACCACAGACCCTGCGCCGCTGGGAGCGCGAAGGTCGGCTTCTGCCGGATGAGCGCACAGCGGGTGGGCGCAGGCGTGACGATCTGGCGCGACTTCGCCCAGAGCAGTTTTATGCGCCAGAGTCTCCACGGCGCACGATTGCCTATGCTCGCGTTTCCAGCCACGATCAAAAGGATGATCTGGAACGGCAAAAGCAAGTGCTGGAGCTCTTCTGTGCGCGGCAAGACTGGACCTTCGAGGTCATTGCCGACCTTGGGTCGGGCATAAACTGCCACAAGAAGGGACTGAAACGCCTGCTGAATGCCATCATTGGCGGCGAGGTTGGGCGGCTGGTCATCACCCACAAGGATCGCCTGCTGCGCCTTGGCGCAGAGTTGGTATTTGCCATCTGCGATGCCAAGCAGGTGGAAGTCGCCATCCTCAATCAGGGCGAGGACACGACATTCGAGGAAGATTTAGCCAAAGACGTGCTGGAGATCATCACCGTGTTCAGTGCCAGGCTGTACGGCTCGCGCAGCCGCAAGAACCAGAAATTGCTCGATGGCGTGGGAAAGGCCGTGGAGGAGGCGCAGGCATGATCCTGGCCCACAAGATCGCGCTCGATCCGAACAACGTGCAGGTGACTTATCTCAAGAAAGCCTGTGGTGTGGCCCGTTTTGCCTACAACTGGGTGCTGGTCGAATGGCAGCGGCAATACGAGGCCTGGAAAGCCGACAACAGCTTGCCCAAGCCCTCTGAACCCGCTCTGCGGCGGCAACTCAACGCCATCAAGCGCAAGCAGTTCCCGTGGATGCTCGAAGTCACCAAGTGCGCCCCGCAGATGGCGATCATCCAGCTGGGCGAGGCATTCAAGAACTTCTTCGCGGGCCGTGCACGCTATCCCACCTTCCGCAAGAAAGGCAGGGACGATCGCTTCACGCTCACGAACGACCAGTTTGCTCTCGACGGCTCCCGCATCCGCATCCCCCATCTGGGCTGGGTACGGATGCGGGAGTCGTTGCGATTCCAAGGCAAAATCCTGTCCGCCACCATCTCCCGCGTCGCTGATCGGTGGTTCGTCTCCATCGCAGTAGACACCCAAGACCCGCCCAAGCGGCCTGTCGAAAACCAAGGCGAGGTCGGGGTGGATTTGGGCGTCTCGGCGCTGACAACACTTTCCACCGGCGAGAAGGTGGTCGGTCCCAAACCGCACACCGCCCTGCTCAAACGTCTGCGGCGGCTCTCCAGAAGCCTTTCGCGCAAGCAAAAAGCTCGATAAACCGCGCCAAAGTGAGAACCAAGCTGGCGCGGTTGCACGCCCGCATCGCCAACATCCGGCAGGATGCGTTGCACAAGCTCACGTCCGACCTCACCCGGCGGTTTCACACCATCGCCGTAGAGGACTTGAATGCGCGCGGGATGCTCAAGAACCGGCGCTTGGCCCGTTCGATTGCCGATATGAGCTTTTTCGAGTTTCGGCGGCAACTGGAATACAAGGCTGAGCGACGTGGAGGCGTGGTAGTGGTGGCCGATCGCTGGTTCCCATCGAGCAAGACTTGCTCGGTCTGTGGAACGGTTCAGGAAACGATGTCGCTGGCGCTCCGTCAGTGGACCTGCCCGGCGTGTGGCGCACACCACGAACGGATGTGAATGCCGCCAGGAACCTCCTGGCGTATGGTCTAGTTGTTCTAAACAGCCCTACGGCGAGTTCCGCCGGCTGTGAAGCCTGTGGAGAGGAAGGCGCTGGCCGCCATCGCAAGACGGCGGCGAAACCCGCCTCGATGAAGCAGGAAGTCAGCTTTGTTCCTGTATGAGCAGGAATGAGTAAGTCTGATGGAACGGTACGTACAGGAAAGCCAGGATAGGCCGATCCCCTGAGCCTGTCAAGGCAGCCGGGAGCCGGCCCGCTTCCCAAACCGCGCCGACGGCGGTAGACTACGAGCCGTGAACCTAGCTGTCCTCGGCACGGGACTCTTGGGCGGTCCGCTGGCTGAGCGGCTGGCCGCCGCCGGCCATGCCGTGACGGTGTGGAACCGGACGAAGGCCAAGGCCGACGCCCTGCGCCCGGCGGGCATCGCGGTCGCGGCCCAGCCAGCCGAGGCGGTGCGGGCCGCCGAAGCCGTCCTGCTGGTCCTGACGGACGCTCGCGCCATCCGCGAGGCGGTGCTCGAGGGACCCGCGCGCACGGCGCTCGCCGGGCGGACCGTTCTCCAGATGGGCACCATCGGGCCAGAGGAGAGCCGGACGCTGTTGCAGGAAGTCCGAGCGGCCGGCGGCGACTACCTCGAAGCGCCAGTCCTCGGCAGCATCGCGGAGGCGAAAGCCGGCGCGCTCCTCGTCATGGTGGGCGCCGAGCCAGACCAGTTCGCGCGTTGGGGCGGCCTGTTCCGCTGCTTGGGGCCCGCGCCGCGCCTGATCGGCCCGGTCGGTCTGGCCGCCACGCTCAAGCTCGCGCTGAACCAGCTCATCGCCTCGCACATCGCCGCGCTCTCGCTCAGCGTGGGGCTCCTCCAGCGCGCAGGTGTGCCGGTCGAGACCTTTATGGCCATTCTCCGGGAGAGCGCCCTCTACGCTCCCGCCTTCGACAAGAAGCTTCCCCGCCTCCTCGCACGCGACTACGCCGCCCCCACTTTCCCGACGACCCATCTCCTCAAGGATGTGGACCTCTTTCGGCGGGAAGCCGCCGCGGCGGGCCTGACCCTGTCAAGCCTCGATGGGATACGGGGGCTGCTGGCGGAGACGGTTCGGCGCGGCCTGGGCGCCCTGGATTATTCGGCCCTGTACGAAGCGGTGAACCCCTGTCGCGAACCCGGGGCGGCGCCCGGGCCGGACCCCAGAGCCGGAGTCGCCCGCGCCGCAACGGATTGACGCCAGCCGCCGCGCCCCCTACGATAGCGGCTGATCCACACCCACGGTGGCCCATGGAGGAGACTCAAAGACCCGGCCCCTCTGCAGGCGGCCCGGCCCCGTCGCCCCGCAGCGTGACGACCAACCGGGGCGATTTCGGCGAGCCGCCAGCGGCGCCGCACCACGTGCTCCCGCTCGTTCTCCCCCTGCTGATCCGGGCGGCCGAAACGGCGCCGCTGCCCGACCCCGGGGGCACGTTTCTCGTGGCGGATTACGGCGCCGCGCAGGGACGGCCTTCGCTCGCACCGATCCAGGCCGTGGTGGAGACCGTCCGCCGGAGGGCTGGCGACGGCGTCCCGATCGCCGTCGTGCACAGCGGTCCGCCAGGCACCGACTTCGGTTCGCTCTTCACGTCGCTTGAGAGCGCGCCGGAGAGCTACCTTCGGATCGGCGCCAACGTCTTCCCCTACGCGACGGGCCGGCCCCTGAGCGAGCGGTTGTTCCCGGCCAATCAGGTCTGTCTCGGGTGGTCGGCGGATGCGATCCATCGGGTGAGTGACGCGCCGGCGCTCCCCGATCACATCTGGCCGGCGCGGGCCGCCGGCGCCCTCGCCGAGACGTATGCCGTCCGCGCGAAACGGGATTGGGAGCGATTCCTGGATCACCGGACGCACGAGCTGCGGCCCGGCGGCCGGCTCGTGCTCCAGGGGTTGCTCCGGGACGAGCAGGACCGGGTCGGCGGCGAGCGGCTCTACGACGCGGCGAACACGGTCCTCCGCGCCATGGTCGCCGAGGGCCGGCTCCGCCCGGAGGAATACGCACGGATGGCGCTCCCGATCTATGCCCGGACGAAGAAGGAATACACGGAGCCGGTGGTGGAAGGTCCGCTCGGCGCCTGGCTCGACTTGGAGGAGTTCGGCTCCGCAGCGATGCCGGATCCCTGCTGGGCGGAGTACGAGCGCACCGGCGATGCGGCGACGCTGGCTGCCGCCTGCGCGGCTGGCTTCCGGGCCGTGATCGAACCTTGCCTCCTCTGCGCCCTCGACGGGGATCGCCCGCCGGAGGTCCGCCAGTGCCTCGCCGACGACTTCTGCGAGCGCCTGCGCCGCGCGATCGCGGCCGACCCCGCCATCGCCCCGACCCGCTGGAACGTCGCCGTGCTGCTCCTCGCCAAGGACGTCGAGGCGTGACCCCCCTGCCGCCGCGGAGCCCCGGCGGGCAGCAAGCCAATTTTCGACCGCGCGGGCAGAAATCGGCTGCGGCCCCCGGCCACCTCCCCTAGAGAAACCCTTCAGGTCCGTGATTTCGGTGGGCTTTCGGCCGACAGGTCGGCGCGGCACCCTGGCACGCTCCCTGCGTAGACGCCAGAACCTGGAAGCTCGGAGGGAACGCCATGGTGCAGTCGCTGGGGGCTTACTCACTCCCCCGCGCGAAAGCCTCCGCCTTCAGGCGGGGGGATGAAGCGCGGACTTGATTAATTCCTAGCCATGCGGTATGCGGAATCTCTCGCATGGAAGGATATAACAGCAATCGGAACGTGGTCCATCTGTGCCGATACCACGTCGTCTGGTGCCCGAAGTACAGACGCTCGGTGCTCAAGCCGCCCATCGTTGGGACGCTCAAAAAGATCCTTCAGACGGTCGCGCACGATACGCGCTCGAAGATCATCGAGATGGAGTCATGCCGGACCACGTTCATGGCCTCATCGAATGCGATCCTCAGTTTGGCATCCATCGTGTCGTCAAGCGCATGAAAGGCCGCTCCAGCCACGATCTCCGGCAGAAGTCTGCGTGGCTCAAGTCCCGTCTTCCGACGCTCTGGACCAACAGCTACTTCGTGGCGACGGTTGGAAGCGTCAGTCTCGAAACCGTGAAGCAGTACTTCGAGAACCAGAAGGGCGTCTAAGCCGTGTACCGCGTCCGAACACTCAAACTCGGCCAGTCCAAGACGCTCGACGCCCTTGCGTTGGAGTCGGGGCGAATCTACACGCTGGCGAAGGTCTGGTTCTGGCGAATCGTGCGCCGCAAGGGCATCTGGCTTTCCGACGGCGCGCTCCAGCGCCTTGTTTCCAATGGACAGCCGACCAGCCTCCATTCCCAGTCCGCGCAGAAAGCGATCCAATGCTTCATGGCGGCGCTTCGAACGTGGCAAAAGGCTCGGAAGATCAACCCGACACTCAGACCTCCACGGAAACACAAGCGGTTCTCCAAGATCATCTGGAAGGACCAGGCGATCAAGATTCGGGATGGAAGGCTCGTGCTCCCGAACGCCAAAGGTACGGCTCCGGTTGTGATCAACGGCTGGATCCACGACAAGCCCGTCCAAGTCGAGGTCGGCTGGGATGGCAAGCAGTACGAACTTCGGGCGAGCTATAAGACCGAGCCGCTCGAAACGTCTGAAGGCTTCGTTGCGTCTGTCGATCTCGGGGAAGTTCATCCCGCTGTCATGGGCACGGAGGGCGTTCATGTCCTCCTGAACGGGCGGCTTCTCAGGTCCAAGCGCAGATATCGAGAGCGTCTTCAGGCGAAGCTGTCGGCGAAGATTGATCGGAAAAAGAAAGGAGGCAAGCGCCGTGGAAGACTGATCAAGTCCAAGAAGCGCCAGCTCAGGAAGCTGGACAATCAGATCCGGGATATCGAGCACAAGCTGACGGCGGCGGGGATAAAGGCTCTGCATGCGGCAGGAGTCAGAAAGCTCGTCTTCGGCGATCTGCGCGGGTTCCGGGTTGGCTATGACAAGGGCAGGGTGCAGAACCAGCGAATGCACCAGGCTCCGCTCGGAAGGATCAGGTCGTATCTGTAGTACAAAGGCGCACGGCTGGGCTGGCAGGAGCCCGATTTCCAGAACGAAGCCTACAGTAGCAAGGATTGTCCATGCTGCGGCTGGCGCAACAATCCGACGGGGCGGAACTATTCCTGCACCTCCGGGTTCAAGGCGCATCGCGACGTGGTGGGGCAGGTGAACATCCTGCGAAAGTATTGTGGCGTCCGTTCGAGCCACGTAATCGGGGCCATGGCGTCCCCCATCGGGATACGGTGGAAGCCGCATCTCCGGTGTAGCTCGAAGCTGGTCGGCACTCATCATGCCGTCTAGTTATCGAGAATCCCCCGCCTTGAGGCGTGGGGAGTACGTCAACTTCGACAAATCTGTCAACTGGCTACGCGCCCGCGCGCGGGCGGCGCCCGCAAGGAGGCCGAGCCGGACGAGGTCATGGTCCTCTTCGCCGAGGCAGGCTGCCCCTTGCTTCGGGAGCATCCAGGCTGGAAGGGGCGGGCAGGCTCGGATCGCGAGCCGGGGCGGTGTTCCTGAAAGCCCCGGGGCCTACCGGATCTTGGCCAGGGCGTGCTGGATGATCCAGTCCTCCACCGCGACGAAGCCCTCCTTGACCAGGGCGGCCTGCCCTTTCTGGCTGTGAACGAAACGGAGGAACTCGCGCACCGACGGCGGAAGCGGCTTGTCGCCCGGCAGGAGCCTGCGGGGCGCCTGGTTCACGTACAGGAACAGGTAGCGGCGCAGCGGATACTTCCGGGTCTTGCCGTTCTCGTAGGTCGGCTCGACGAACGGCGAGACCTCATCAAACGCCAGCGGCACGATCCGGACCTCAGAGGTCACGGCCGCCCGCCCGGCAGAGCCCATACGGTCGCGGTCGTGGACGACGCTGTGGACGACGGCCGCGGAATCCTCCAGCTCCTTGACTCCCGCCTTGAAGTCTTCCTTGTTGAGCGCGTGGGTCTTGAAGAACTCGTGCGTCCCCGTGGTGGGCTTCAGGCCGTACAGGTTGAGGGGGCCGCAGCCCAGTCGCCGGGCAGGAAGAGCTGGCCCCAGGTCGTGACGTTCTGGTCACTGTAGCGCGGCGTCGTGGAGAAGATCGCGTCCACCTGGTCTAAGGTGAGCCCTTCGATCGGGTTGTCCTTGTGGACGCAGACGACGAGCGCGTCCCCGGCGATCGCATAGGGGGTCGGCCGGTAGCCGAACCGGGCCTGGAACTTCGCCACTTCGACGTCGCCCATCAGGCGAGACAGAGTGGCCAAGTGGGTCGTGCCCTGAATCAGTGCCGCCGCCACGTCCCGTCTTTCATGTCGCGCCTCCGATTCCGATGAGCGTCCCAGCCCGCTCCTCCCCGAGGCCGGCGCTCTGCGACAGAGTCGGCCCCCGGAATCAAGGCAGACGGTCCGGCTCCCTGCGGTCGAGGAAGAGGCCGGCGGGCCGTTCGAGCAGCGTCACGGCGTTCCCGCGCCGCCCCGCCGCCGAGGCGGGGACCTGCACGTAGTCGTCCTCCCCGGCGAGGTCGAAGAACGCGCCCAGGCTCCCGTCCGAGGCCGCGCCCATCCCGATCGGCACGGCGTACCGGTCCCGCCCGCCCTGCTCGATGAAGAGGCCCCAGGAGCGGTGGTCAGCCTGGCCCAGCCCGCCGGAGCGGCCGAGCTCGTAGCGGTCGTCATCCGCGCCGGCGTCCACGGCAAGCGTCGCGCTGCCGTCCCAGGCGGTGCCGCCGTTGTAGACCGGCCCGGTCGAGCGGTACGCGTCCCCGCCGGCGTAGTCCACGAACAGCGCCACACCGGAGTGGGCGCCCGCGGCGTGGCCGTACCGGGCGGCGGCGTGCTCGTCGTGCCCGCCCAGGTCCAGCAGGAGGCCGACGCCGAAGAAGTACGCCGCTCCCTGCGAGAAGTTGGAGCTGCGGTAGCGGTCGTCGCCAGCGAGATCGAGCACCACTCCCCAGCCTCCCGCGAGCGAGCGCGCTCGCGGGGCCCGCTCGTCGCGGTAGAGACGCTGCCCCGCCCCGGTCCCCAGCCCCAGACAGTCGTACTGGTAAGCGGGATCGTCCGGCCCGACGCCAGGGGTCTCCGTCGCATTGTAACTGCTCGGCTCCCGGCCGCCGCACTGGTAGACATCGTCCCCCGCCACGTCTATGACCGCGCTGACGCCCAGCGGACCGCCGAAGCCGATCGCGTAGGCGGCGCTTTCGTAACGGTCGTGGCCGGCGCCGTCCAGCAGCAATCCAACCCCGCCCACCGCGGCGCCCTGTGTGAAGCGGCTCCCCTCGTACCGGTCGTCCCCCGCCCAGTCCACGAGCAGGCCCAGCCCGGCGAACCCTGTGCCGCCCGCTCCGGGGGCAAGCCGGTACACGTCGTTGCCTGCCCGATCAATCAGCAATCCGATTCCCAGCCGGCCGGTCGCGAGGCCGAGCGGAGCCGGCTCGTACGTATCGTCTCCACCCAAGTCAATGACGACGCCGACGCCACGGTCCGCGTCGGCGGAGGCCGCGATCAGCCCCCGGTAGGTGTCCGCGCCGCCGAGGTCGAGCACCAGCGCGATCCGCCCATCCAGCTCGTACCGGTTGGGGCCGGGACCGCCGACGACGATCAGCCCCGCCGGGCTTGCCCGCACGAGCACCAGCTCGCCGGAGACGCCCCCGACCCAACTGGGTCGCGTCCGGGCCTCCCGAAAGGTGCGCGCCGCCCGCGCAAGCCACGCCGGATCAGCCAGCCGCGCCAGGGCCTGCGCCGCCGTGCTCAGCGCGCCCGCATCCAGCTCATCCGCCACGAGTCGGCAGAACCGCGCATCCGCCTCAGCCCTCGACACCGCCTCGGGGTCGGAGCCCATGAGATGGGGATAGAAGTCCCGGACCAGCGCGGCCGGATGGGCGAACAGGAACGCCCGGTCGGCCGGGCTGAGCCGCCGGACGGCTCGCGTCTGCCACAGCCTAGCCTCCCCGAGCAGATCGGCGAGCGAGGCCACGAGGTCCTCGCTGTGCGCGCCGGCCGGGGAGAGCGGTGGCACGGGCCCGGTCGGCGCGCGGCCCATCCCCGCTTCGAGCGCGCCGATCAGTCCCCAGATTGAGGCTGCCGGGGGTAGGGCAAGCTCAGCCAGCCGCAAGCCGCGCGCCTCCAGCGCCGCGAAGCCGGCCCAGGGGTCGGTCAGCGTCTGTTCAACGGGAGGGATCGTGAACTGGGCCGAAAAGGCCGAGCCGGCCGCGAGCGCGGCCAGCGCCTGCGCCTGCTGGTCCGGGACGAGCCGATCGAGATCCGGCTGGACCGCGCCACGCAGGGTGGGGACGACCGGCGCCGGGAGAGTTGGACGGGACCGAGCGGCCGGCGGCGCGGTGATCTCCCGAACCGGGGAGAGGCCGCAACCCAGTGCCGCGGCAGCCAGCACAGCGATCGCGGCGCGGCGGAGTCGGCGCGGTCTGTTGCAGTCCGCAGCCGAGCAGGCTACCATGTCGGCCGATTCGACCGCGGGAGACTCTGCGCCCCGCATGGGCCTCTGGAAGAACCCGTCGTGCAACTCGTCATCAGGAAGGCCTCGGGCCCGTGGGCCCGGACGTGCGCCCGCTGGCTCGCGGCTTCGCTCCTGCTCGTGCTGGCCGCCTGCGTGCCCTACAGGCCGACCCTCCATCTCGACGAGAGCCCCCAGACCATCCCCGCCGAGGTCTACGTGGAGACCTTGAGCGACGCCACGCCGCCGGAGGACCGGGAGGCCCCGGACAGCCACAGCCTGTCGCAGACCAGCCCCGACGAAATTGCCGGCGACCTGGCGGCACTCGTCACCAAGGCCATCCTCTCCGACTTCAGCGCCTCGGGAGTCTTCCGCTCGGTCAGCTCCAACCGGGCGCGCGCGGATCTCATCATCGGCGGCACCATCCGCCGCTTTCACGGCCAGGTTACCCTGCCCTCCTGGCTCCTGATCCCCGGCCTGTCCCCGGCCTCGCAGATGTTCTGGGGGCTCATCCAGGAATGGGCGGGCGTCGTGGAGCTGGAGCTGACAGTCTCCACGCCGGACGGCCGCCTCCTCGGCACCTACCGCGGCGCGAGCAGCTACCACGAGGTCGCCCGCCACGACCACCGCTTCTGGGCCATGCCGCTCTATCCTGCCCACGTCCGCCTCAACGAGGCCTTCACCGAAGCCGTCCGGCAGATCCGCGACCAGATGCTCGGAGACCGGGAACGGCTCGTCTCGCTCGGTGGCTTACGGTGAACAGGAGCGACCCCATGACCGATTGCCGCCCGACGACCCTCGGCCTCCCGCTTGTGCTGGGAGGCTGTCTGCTGTTGACCGCGTGCCTCCCGTCACGCCCCTACCAGCAGGGCGAGGGCTTCTACTCCCGGGATTTCACGGAGGAGCAGGTGCAGACCGCCGCCCGGGCCGGGCAAGTCACCGACCTCGGCCCTTTCTCCTTCGAGGTGTCCTCCTGCGGCAATTACACCCGCGATCTCGCGGACCAGAACCTCGTCGAGGAGCCCCTGGCGGAAAAGCTGCCGATGCGAGGCGCCAACGCGGCCGACCGGATCGCAGCCAAGGAGCGCGCCGACTTCGCCCTGCTGAGCCTCCTCGTGCTCCCCATGGGCTGCTCCGAGGCGACCCTGACGGGCCGGGCGCTGTTCGTCGAGGCGCCGCCACCCGCCCCGACGCAGCCGGGGCGCTGAGCGACCCCGCCGGCGCCCTCAGGCCGGCACGAAGGTGAGGGCCGCGGAGTTGATGCAGTACCGCAGGCCGGTCGGGGGCGGGCCATCCTCGAAGACGTGCCCGAGGTGCCCGCCGCAGCGGGCGCAGTGGACCTCGGTCCGCGGCACGATCAGCTTCCAGTCGGTCTTCGTCCCGACGGCCGAGTCCTTGATCGGCTTCCAGAAGCTCGGCCAGCCGGTCCCGCTGTCGTATTTGTGCTCGGAGGAGAACAGCGGCAGCGCGCAGCCGGCGCACTGGTAGAGGCCTGGGGCCTTGTGGTTGTAGTACTTGTTCCGGAAGGGCGGCTCGGTGTGCTCCTTGCGGAGCACGAGATACTGCTCCTCGGTCAGGATCGCCCGCCACTCCGCGTCGGTTTTGGTCACCTCGAACATGGCTGCGGACTCCTTGGTGCATCCCCGCTGAGGCGGGGCCCCAGACCTTCTCGCGTCCTGGATTCCCGCATCCGCGGGAATGACCAGGAACGTTATTGTCGCCCCTCCGCATGTTGGAGAGCAAGCCGGGCCCGCCAGCGCCTCCTGGGAGGCCAGTCGGCCGCCGCCCGCGAGCTCTACAGGGACGGGGTCTCCGCCTCGCCCTCCCGCCGGTGCAGCAGCCGGTACAGCACCGGCAGCACCATGAGGATGAGGACGGCCGAAGTGAGCATGCCGCCGACCACGACCCGTGCGAGCGGCTGCTGAGACTGGGCGCCGATGCCCGTCGCGACCGCCGCCGGCAGGAGCCCGATCGCCGCGGCGAGCGTGGTCATCAGCACCGGCCGCATCCGGCTGTCGGCGCTGGCCAGGATCGCAGCCTGCAAGGAGAGCCCCTCTTCCCGCAGGTCGCGGATGCGGACCACGAGGATGAGGCCGCCTTGAATGGCCACCCCGAAGAGCGAGATGAATCCCACGGCGGCGGACACGCTGAAGTCCGTCCCTGTCAGCAGCAGCGAGAAGATCCCCCCGACCAGCGCGAAGGGCACCGTGAGCAGCACCAGGACGGCGTCGCGGAACGAGCCGACGGCCAGGTACACTAGGAACAGAATGAACACCAGGCTGAGCGGGATGATCTTGGCGAGCCGCTGTTTCTCCTCCTGGAGCTGATCGTACTCGCCGTGCCACTCGATCCGGTAGCGCTCGGGCAGCGACACGTGCTCCTTAAGCTTGCGTTGCGCCTCCTGGACCGTGCTCTCCAGGTCCCGCCCCCGCACGCTGAACTTGATCGGGATGTACCGCTCGTTGTTCTCGCGGTAGATAATGAACGCCCCGGTTTGCATCGAGATGTCGGCGAGCTGCTTGAGCGGGATCCGCGCGCCCTCCGGCGTGCTGACCTGGATTCCCGAGATCGTCTCCACGTCCTGTCGGTACTCGGGCAGGAACCGCACCACGAGGTCGAACCAACGCTCCCCCTCGAACACGCGCGTCACGGCCTGGCCGCCGATGGCGGCCTGGACCACCGCGTTGACGTCTGCCACCTGCAGCCCGTAGCGGGCGCAGGCCTGCCGGTCCACGCGGATCAGCAGGTTCGGCTGCCCCCGGAGCCGGAAGATCCCGAGGTCCTTGACGCCCCGCACGCCCTTCATGACCTGCTCGATCTCCACCGCCTTCTCCTCCAGCACCTTGAGGTCCGGGCCGAACAGCTTGATCGAGTTTTCCCCCTTGACGCCGGACATGGCCTCCTGGACGTTGTCCTGGATGACCTGCGAAAAGTTGAAGGTGACGCCGGGAATCGTCGCCAGCCTGGCTTCGATCTGCTCGATCAGGTGCTCCTTGTCCCGGAGCTCCCGCCGCCAATCCTTGCGCGGCTTCAGGTTGACGAGGAACTCCGCGTTGAAGAAGCTGGTCGGGTCCGTCCCGTCGTCAGGCCGGCCGAGCTGGGACACCACACTCGTCACCTCCGGAAACTCCCGGAAGATGCCCCGGACCAGTGTGGCGATCTCGCCGGCCTGGGCGAAGGAAATGTCCACGGGCATGGTCGCCCGGACCCAGAGGTTGCCTTCTTCCAGCGCCGGCATGAACTCACCGCCCAGCAGGGGCACGACCCCGAGCGCCAGCCCCACCAGGGCGACCGCGACCGCGATCACAAAGGCCTCGTGCCCGAGGGCCCACCGGAGCGCGCTCAGGTAGGCCCGCCGGACGCCCTGGACGAGCGGCATCTCCTCCTCGCGCATCGGCCCCGTGAGCAGGAGCGCGCAGAGGGCCGGGGCCAGCGTGAAGGCCATCAGCAAGGCGCCGCTCAGGGCGAACCCGTAGGTCAGCGACATCGGGGCGAAGATCTTCCCCGGCACGCCGGTCATCGTGAACAGGGGGATGAACGCGACCACGATGATCGTGGTCGCGAAGAAGATCGGGCGCCCGACCTCGCGCGCGGCCCGGAGGACGTACATCGGCACCGTGAGCCCCGGCGCGGGCCGATGGGCGAGGTGGGCGAAGATCCGCTCCACCATGATCAGCGTGGAATCCACGATGATCCCGAAATCAATGGCGCCGAGCGAGATCAGGTTCGCCGACTCGCCGATCGCGACCAGCATCACGAACGTGAAGAGGAGCGCCATCGGGACCGTGAGCGCCACGATCACCGAGGTCCGGAAGTGCCCGAGGAAGACGTACAGGATCACGAAGACGAGGACGATCCCGCTGATCAGGATGTCCACCACCGTCTCGATCGTCGTGTGGATGAGCACCGTGCGGTCGTAAAAGGTCTTGATCTGGACCCCCTTCGGCAGCTTCCAGCCGTTCAGCTCCTCCACCTTCTTCTTGACCCGCTCCAGCACGGGGAGCGCCTTGGCGCCGCGCTGGAGCAGCACGACCCCCTCGACGACATCGTCCCGGTCGTCAATGCCGACCTTGCCCAGGCGGACCCGGTGCCCCACGCTGACCTTGCCGAGGTTCTTGATGAAGACCGGGGTACCGGCCTTCTCGGCCACGACCACGTTCTCGATGTCATCCAGGCTGTCAATGAGGCCCAGCCCCCGGATGTTCACGTTCTGCGACCCGATCGTCAGATAGTTGCCCCCGACGTTGGCGTTGCTGCCCGTGAGCGCGTCCATCACCTGCTGCAGCGTGATGCCGTAGCCCAAGAGCGCCCCGGGGTCGAGATCGACGTGGTATTCCTTGGTCGTGCCGCCGAAGGCGGTGACGTCAATCACGCCCGGGACCCGCTTGAACTCCCGATTGAGCTGCCAGTCCTGGATCGTCTTGAGGTCAGTGAGGGAGACCCCGTCCCCCACGAGCTCGTAGCGATAGATCTCCGCGATGGCCCACCAGGGCGACAGCGCCGGGTTTGCGTTGGCCGGCAAGGTCATCATCGCCAGCCGGTTGAGCACCTCCTGGCGGTCGAAGAAGTAGTTGGTCCGGAAATCGAAGTAAACCTTGATGTCGCTGAGCCCGAAGATGGACAGCGACCGGATGTCGGTCAGGCCCGGCATCGCAGCGAAGCCGACCTCGAGCGGGATCGTGATCTGGCGCTCCATCTCCTCGGCCGACCAGCCTGGATACTGGGTGATGACCTCGACCATCGGCGGGGAGGGGTCCGGATAGGCGACGACGTCCAGCACGTGGAAGGCGTAGAGCCCCCCGAACAGCAGCATGACCCCGAGGACGCAGACGAAGACGCGCTGCTCGAGGGCGAACTCGACGAGGCGCGCAAGCATGGCGCGGGGTACCTATCACGTTCCTCCGGAGAGGTCAACGGTTTTAGACGGCTCCCGCCCGTCGCATCGAGCCCCGCACGAGGATGAACTCGTACAAGCGGCACTCGAGGGCCCCGTTGTACAGCGGCAGGCGGCGCGCGGGTCGAAGCCCGATAAGCTTGGGTAGCCGGAGATCCGCCGTGAACAGATAGGCGCGCCAGCCGTGGAAGCGCCGCTTCAGGACATCCCCCAGCCGCGGGTAGAACGCGGCGAGGCCGGCCTCGTCGCCCATCCGGACGCCGTAGGGCGGGTTGGCGATCAGAATCCCCGTCTCGGCCGGTGGCTCCAGCTCCAGGATATTCGCGCACCGCAACGAGACCGTATCGGCGAACCCGGCCGCCTCCAGATTGGCGCCCGCCGCCGCGAGGGCCCGCTCGTCCCGGTCGCAGCCGAACAGGCGCCCACCGGCCGGCGTCACACGGCGCGCGCCGGCGGCGGCACAGAGGGCCCGCCACGCTTCCGCGTCGAAAGGTCTCAGCACCTCGAAGGCGAACCGCCGACCGAGCCCTGGCGGGACGTTTCCCGCGATCAGCGCGGCTTCCAGGAGGAACGTTCCGGCGCCGCACATGGGATCCAGGAGCGGCTGGCCGGGGACCCAACCCGTCAGCCGCAGGATACCGGCCGCCAGATTTTCGCGAAGTGGTGCCTCGCCAACCGCCCGCCGGAGCCCCCGCTTGAACAGGGCTTCCCCGGACGTATCGAGGGAGAGGACGAAGGTGGACTCCTCCAGGAAGAGATCCACGCGGATATCCGGCCGGCTCGTGTCCACGCTCGGACGAACGCCCGTATCCCGGACAAATCGGTCGCAAATGGCATCCTTGATCCGCAGGGTCACGAAGTCCAGGCTCCGCAGCGGACAGCGGATCGCCGTGACCGTAACCTTGATCGTGCGGCAGGCCGAGAACCAGTCCGGCCAGGGAAGGGCGACCGCGGCCCCGTAGAGGTCCGCCTCCCGCCGGTAGCGACCCTTCGCCACCTGCCAGAGCACCCGGCTCGCGAGCCGGCTCTCCAGGTTCACGCGGTAGCAGAGTTGGAAGGGGCCCCTGAACCCCACGCCCCCGGGGGCCGGCCGGATCGCCCGCGCGCCCAGCTCCGCGAGCTCCACGCAGAGCGCCGCCTCCAGGCCGCGCGGGCAGGGCGCGAAGAAGGTCTGGTCGCCCGTCACCGGGCGAGTTGGAGGATGGTCCGCCATTCCTCCGGCGTCACGGGTTGGACGGACAGGCGCAAGCCCCTCCGCAGGAGCACCATCCGCTCCAGCCCGGCGGTCCCCCGCAGCTCATCCAGCGAAATGGGCCGGGCGAACTTGCGGACGAACTTGATATCCACCATGTACCAGGTGGGGGTGGATGGCTGGCTCTTGGGATCGTAGTGCTTGTCCTTGGGATCGAAGGCCGTGTGGTCCGGATAGGCCTCTCGGACGACTACCGCGATCCCCACGACGGCGGGTGGGTCGGCGTTGCTGTGATAGAACAACACCTGGTCGCCGACCTTCATCTCGCGCATGAAATTCCGTGCCTGGTAGTTCCGGACCCCGTCCCAGCAGGTCCGGCGGCCCGGCGCGCGGCGCAGGTCGTCAATCGAAAAGACGCTCGGCTCGGACTTCATCAGCCAGTAGCGCGGCGTAGCCGCCATCCCCCACCTCCTGGAGCGCCAGCTCCTTGTCGCTTGTGTCCGTACACGCCCGGTGCTATGGTGGGCGCGCCAAACGGAGGCATTGTACGACAGCCCGGCGCCCCGGCACCATCCCGCGGCGCGCCCTCCTGCTCGTCTGGGCACGAGCGGTTACATCTTGACAGGAGTGGTGAGACCTATGTCGGCCTTCTGGTTCGGGGTTTACAAGCTTGCCGTATACGCGGTATGGCCCTATACCTGGCTAGTGCTCCTGTTTGGTCTCGCGCTCATCTTGACCCTGGGACCAGCCTCTCCACGACGATGGCGCTGGCTCCGCCTCGTGGCAATCGCCGGAGTCCTGACGGGATGGGGTCTAGGCAACAGACTGGTCGCCTCCACGCTGATCGCACTGCTTGAATCCCAGTATCCGCCCCTGAACCTTCCCTCGCCTCGAACCTACGACGCGATTGTGGTCCTCGGCGGTGGCCTACGGAGCGCCGGCTCCCTACGCCCTGCTACGGAGCTGTCTTGGATGAGTATGGAGCGCACACTCTGTGGCGTGGACCTGTTTACCCAAGGCCTTGCGCCACGACTTGTCTTTACAGGGGGCGACACGGCCATCTTCGGCAGTGCCCCCTGGGAAGCAGAAGAGATGAAGCGACTGGCCGTGCGGCTCGGCATCCCAGCGGAAGCTATAGTGCTGGAAGGGCGGTCGCGGACCACCTATGAAAGCGCCATTGAGGCAAAGCGGCTGTTGGACCAAGCGCCAATTCTGCTGGTCACATCCGCTAGCCATATTCCTCGCGCTTTGGGCCTGTTTCGAAAACAAGGGCTGGATGTGACTCCGGCCCCCTGCGGCTATCTAGCCCAGAACGCTGTGGGTGACTGGGATGGCACTCCCTTCTCGCTCCTCCCCGACGTCCGTGAGCTCCAGACCACGACATACGCAGTCAATGAATTCGTCGGCACACTGGTCTACCGGCTGACCGGGAAGCTGTGAGCCGGGACGCGAGGCCGAGAGCGATCCCCTCACCGGGCTACCGCTGGTGCCGCTCCAGGTAGTCGAGCAGCGCCCGGTAGGTCAGCTCGCGGATCCGGACTTTGGACAGGCCCGGCTCGCCCAGGTTCACCTCCAGCCATACCTGGGTTCGAATGTGGTCCTGAGCCGCGTGGCACACCGCCCACATGTCGTGCAGGAAGCCGTCCGGCAGCCCGACCGATACGCCTTCCGATTCGATGCGGTCATCCAAAATCGCCATCAGGTCCGAGAGCGCCTGGTCCGGCCGGTAGGGCCCCGCGGCGAACCCGAAGGTCTGGTGGGCCTGGGCCTCCTGCTTCGCCTGCTCGACCAGATCCCCCATGTACTCCTTCAGCAGCCCGATCAGGTGGCCCGTGAGCTTCATCGGCATCCCCCAGCAAATCGCAGGCGACTCCCTCCCCCACACTCTACCACCAGCCGGTCGCTACTGGCTATTTGCTGTCGGCTCTTCGCGGCTCGCGGTTCGCTATTCGCGCCCAGCGGGTGTATGATGCCTCCTATGGCGGAGTCCGGATCGGTGGAGCGCTTTGAAGTCTGCGTCAACACACCGGCGGGCCGGCTCACGAGTACCGTGGAGGTCCCGAGCGGGTTCGTGCCGGTCTCCGCCATTGTCCCGGTGCTGCGCCGGGTGGGCGAGCAGACGTTGGCGCTCGAAGAGCGGCAGGCGGTGGCAGCGGGCGCGTCTGTGTCCTGTAAGAAGGGCTGCGCCGCCTGTTGCCGGATGCTGGTCCCGGTCTCTGCGCCGGAAGCCTTCGCGCTCCACGCCATGGTCGAGCGGCTGCCGGAGGCGCGGCGGCGCGCGCTGCGCGCGAAGGTGGCCGAGGCGCGCGGGCGGCTGGACGCCGCGGGACTGCTCGGCCGGTTGACCGCGGTGGCCGAAACCGACCGCCAGCTCCAGGACGAGGACCTCGAGTCCCTCAACCGGGCGTACTACGCGCTGCGGCTACCCTGCCCCTTCCTGGAGGACGAAGTCTGTTCGATCTACGAAGACCGGCCGGCCGCCTGCCGGGAGCTGGTGGTGACGACCCCAGCCGAGTGGTGCCAGGATCTCCTCCACCACCGCGTGCGCCCGCTGCCGGTCGCCGTCCGCGTCAGCACCGCCCTGGGATTGCTCTGGGCCGAGCTGACGGGCGGACCCGCCCGCCTGATCCCGCTCCCGGTGGCCCTGGACTGGGCCGAGCGCCACGAGGCCGAGCGCAGCCGGCGGTGGCCGGGCTCGGCGCTGTTCGAGAAGGCGATGGACAAGGTCTGGTGGCTGCTCAGCAAAGTGTTTACCGAGGGGAGCCCGGTGCCATGATCGCCGGACCGAGGGCGGGCGTGGGTCCCATCCGGATCGGCATCAGCGCCTGCCTCCTGGGCCAGCGCGTCCGCTACGATGGCGGCCACCAGTCCCAACCCTGGACGGCGCGCCTCGGGAAGCAGGTCGAGTGGGTCCCGGTCTGTCCGGAGGTGGAGATGGGGCTCGGCACCCCTCGCGAGCCGATCCAGCTTGTCGGTTCGCCCGCCCGACCGCGCCTCGTCGGGGTCGCGAGCGGGCGCGAGTATACCGACCAGATGCGGGCCTATGCCGCGGCGAAGCTCCGTGCATTGGCCCGGCTGGGCCTCTGCGGCTATGTGTTCAAGGACCGCTCGCCGAGCTGCGGGCTAGCCCGTGACGAGTTCGGCGCCGGGGTCCCCCGGTTCGCCCCGGACGGCCGCGCGACGGCCAGCCCCCGCCTGGTTCCCGCGGGGACCAACGAGGCGGGGCTCTTCGCGAGGGCCTTCCGAACCCGCTTTCCCCGCCTGCCGGTCGCGGGCGACGGTTGGCTGCGCGACCCGGCGCACCGAGAGGAGTTCCTGCGGCAAGTCGTGGCCTATGCGGCCGCCGCGCGCCGACGGCGAGCGGGTCGGCGCGGCCGACGGCGAGCGGGTCGGCGCGGCCGACGGCGAGCGGGTCGGCGCGGCCGACGGCGAGCGGGAGCGGGCGGACGTGGACGTCGGAGCCGCGCGCCGCGTCGCTGAGCGCGGCTCGCCTGGCGGCTGGACCGACGCCGCCCGCCCCTCGCCGCCGGGTCTTCCACGTCACCGATTGTGCCTAAGGCGGTTTTCCGTTATGATCCGGGTCCCCGTGCGCCCAACGCGGGCCCCCGCGGGCGTCAGACGGAGAAAGGAACGCTGGTCGCGATGCTGCAGCCCGTGCTCGCCTGCCTGGATCTGGAAGGTGTCCTGGTGCCGGAAATCTGGATTGCTGTGGCGCAAAAGACCGGGATCGCCGAGCTGCGCCTCACGACCCGGGACGTCCCGGATTACGACGCCTTGATGACGCGGCGGCTCGGGCTTCTTGACCGGCACGGGCTCACGCTGGCCGACATCCAGGCCGTGATCGCGAGCCTGGCGCCGCTGGAGGGCGCGGCCGAGTTCCTCCAGTGGCTCCGCGAGCGCTGCCCGGTGATCATCCTCTCGGACACCTTCTATGAGTTCGCCCTGCCGCTCATGCGGCAGCTCGCCTATCCGACGCTCTTCTGCAACCGGCTGGAGACGGATGGCGCCGGCCGCCTCGTGGGCTACCACCTCCGCCTGCCCGATCAGAAGCGGGCATCGGTGGCCGCGCTGAAGCGGCTTCGGTTCCGGGTGATCGCCGCCGGCGATTCCTATAACGACACGAGCATGCTCGCGGAGGCCGATGCGGGGATCTTCTACCGCCCGCCGGAGGCCATCGCGGCGGAGTTCCCGCAGTTCCCGGTGACGCAGACCTATGAGGAGCTGAAGCAGGCCTTCTGCCGGGTGGGAGAGCTGCGGCCGTAGGAAGGCCAGCGTTCAACGGTCCTCTGTCAGTCCGGGCTCGACCCGGAATCTCGGGTCACGCTGGAGGCCCGCCGGCGCGGGCCTGACGGAAAGGGGGCTGGGTCCCAGCTTCCGCCAACGGCATGCGGGCTAGGTCGGCGGAGCACTCTGTGGTAGGATTGCCCCGGCTCACACGTGCAGCCCGAGCTCTTACAGAGTGGCTGGCCTGGGAGGTCACGATGACGACCGTGAACAGAGAATTGCCCGACGGTGCATTTTCAGCGTTGCGCCGCTCACCGCAAGAGTTCGCCACCGAGATGCGCATCGCCGCAGCCGTGCAATGGTATGTGGAACAGCGGATTTCCCAGGAGAAGGCGGCGGAAATCGCCGGCCTGAGCCGGGCGGAATTCCTCGATGAGTTGTTTCGACGGCGGGTGCCCGCCTGCCAGATCACGCTGGAAGAACTGATCAAAGAGCTCGAGAGCAATCGTGCCTGAAGCGTGGGTTGTCAATGCGTCGCCTGTCATCCTTTTGGGCAACGTCGGTCGCCTGGACCTTCTTGAGCGTCTGGGAATCACTCCTCTTGTTCTCGAGACCGTCCTTCGCGAGCTCAGCGCCGGCATTGAGGGAAGCCCCGGAGCCAGCGATCTGTTGAACTGGGCGACCGCTCGCCCCTGAAGCCTCGGCTCAAGAAGGATTCAAACCCAGAAGGTCGGCTGGACGGGGCACGGGGCGACCCGGGATTCCCGCCTTTCCGTCGCCCCAGCGGAGCAGGCCCGGGCTTGAACCGGGGGCCGTGGTTCAGTCGGGCTCTGGATTCCGGCTTTCGCTGGAATGACGGCTCCCAGCTCTCCTCGCGCCTTGCGCCCTGCCACCGCCTATGCTAGCCTTACCTGAAGTGGATCGCGGACAGCGAAAGCGGCTGGCTGACATCTGCGAGAAACTTGGAGCGGCGCTCAAGGGCATTCTCACCGATGGGCTTGTGTGGCAGAGCCTCGTCATCGGTGGTCTCGGGTTCATGCTCCTAGCTGTCTCCATCCAGCTCTCGCGGGAGGACTAACATGGACACCTTGCTGGTTCTCGCGATCATGGCCCTGCTCTTCGCCCTGGGCATGTGGTGGTACCTGAGCCACCAGCATCGCTAGACCTTCGCCTCCTTCCTGGCCAGTCCCTTCGGCGAGCCTATCGTCAAAACCAGTGTTGACCAAGAAAAAATCCCCGCCGGGCATCATCCCGGCGGGGATTTTTTGAACCAGCGGCGTGCAGCGAAGAGCCGCCACCCTGAGCTATTGACTGCCCGCTCCTGGCCGGCTCTTGAGCGACGAGCGACTTCGCTGGTTGCGCTCTGCTACGGCGCGACGTAGGAGCCGAACTTCGGCACCTTCTCGCAGACCTCCTTCGGCTCCATGTTGTTCTGCTTGCAGAGGTGATAGAGCGCGCCCTCCGCGGAGAGCCGCGCTTCCTTGTGCTCCCCCGCGTCGGCGTAGCCGATCCCCAGCTCCAACAGTTGGATCGCCTTCTTGTCCGCGTTGGCCGACCTCGCCTTGGCGAGCGCCTCCCGCATATCGGCCGCGGCCTTCTTGGCGTTGCGCATGTCCGCGCCCCAGGACTTCTGGAAGTCCTCCGGGGTGTTGAAGGCGGTGTAGCGCTTACCCAAGCCCGGATAGTCGGTCAGCCCCTTGTACGCCTGGTTCGTCAGCGCGATGGCGTCGGCCACCTGGGCCTGCGCCGCGAGCGGCGTCATCCAGCCCACTAGGCCGGCCACCACAGCCAGCAACATGAGTGTTCTCATGGTTGTCTCCTTCTGCTTCATCGTCGTGAGGTGCGCTCCGTGTCACGCATCACGCGTCACCCATCACGGGTCCCCTTAGAAGTTCATCCACAACGACAGGTACCACCAGTCCTGGTCGGCGGCGTTGGGGGTGATGTTGTCCCGGATGTAGGCCCCGGCGAACATGTGGCCCCAGGTCCCCTGGAGGGCCACCCGGCCGTCCGCGAACATCCGCGTCCAGGTGAAGTCGATTTCGTCGCCGATGTGCCGCTGATTGTTGTTCGCCTTCGTCCAGGCATAGGGCAACTGGTTCGCGCGGTACCAGTTGTCCTTCGTGTTGGCCAGGTTGAAGTTGGCGTACCAGATCTCGAAGTGGTCGCGCTCGGACGGGCGGAACTGCAGGTTCACCTGCGGCGAGAACATGTTCCGCCAGGCCATGATGTCCATGTACCCCATGTGGATGTGGTTTGTCGGGTAGAAGTTCTCGAAGGTGTTCGAGCTGTGGCCGCAGGCCTGCCCCGAAGTCGCGGCGGCGTTGTTCGTCCCGCAGTTCGCGTTGCCGTCGCCCGAGGCATAGTCCAAGCCGAACGCCAGGCGCGGCTTCCACTTGTGCTCATAGACCGTGTAGCCGATCCAGTTCCGGGTGGCCCAGGCGTTGATGTGCAGGTCCATCGTCGTGCCCTGGAGGCCGGAGGCCTGCCGGCCGAACTGGTAGGCGGTCTCGTTGATGATGTCCCAGTTCCCCTTCCGCATCTCGGTCCGGTTCCCGAGCGTGTGGCGGACCTGCAGGTTCGCCTTCGGCAGGGCCCCGCCCGTCCAGCTCCCGGCTCCCGCGACGTTGGGGGTCTGCTGGTTGTTCACGAAGTTCGTGAACAGGATGTAGTAGGGCTCGAACAGGAACCCCGGGACGGTCTTGATCTGGTTGTACAAGATGAACAGGTTGGCCGAGTTGTTAGCCTTGCCGCCTGCAATGTTGTTGCCGACCCCGCCCACCGCCGAGTTCGGGCTGGTGAGCAACGTGTTCACGTCCGCCTCCCGGAACCAGCCGAAGTAGGTGTCGAAGGCCTTAGTCGAGTAGGCGAACAGGATCCCGTCGTGGGAGAAGCCCGTGTTCGCCCAGTCGAAGTGGCCGAACAGGGAGTGGTTCCCCAAGATCAGGTACTGCCGGCCGGCCTTCATGCTCAGGCCCTGGATCCCCGCCAGGTTCCGGATCAACACATAGGCGGCACGGACACCCAGGTTGCAGCCCCCGGTTCCGCCGTTCGCGCTCGTGCTCGTCGAGCAGTTGTTGTTCAGCGCCGGCCCGCCACCCGCCCCCGGGGTCGCCGGGTTCGCGGTGGTGCCCCAATCCTGGGAGTAGATCATCTCCATGTAGAAGTTGACGTCCGGCGAGAGGTCGTAGCCGATCCCCAGCCGCACCCACTGCTGGACGAAGAAGGTGTTGCCGGATCCCGTCCTACTGGACGCCCCGTTGCTGTTCGCCCGCGCGTTGGCCAAGGTGTTGCAGTTGCCGGCCGCGCTCAGCGGGTTCCCCTGACCGAAGCACATGCCGTACCGCGCCTCCGGCCGGACGCGCAGGTCGGCCCGGAGCCAGAGGTTTTTGAGGTCGAAGTTCCGGCCGATGACCGGATCGTAGGCCTCGTAGGCTTCCTTCTGCGGGATGTTTCTCGGGATCGGCGGCAGGTTAGTAATGCGCTCGCCCGGGGGCAGCTCGTACCCGGCCAGGGCGGGGGTCACCAGGGAAGAGACCAACACCTGGAGGCCGGCCATCAGCACGGCCGCACCCAGGGTGGGCAGGATGGACCGGATCGCCAGCCATCCTTTTCGCTGTCCGATGCTCCTCATAGCGTTCCTCCTAATGAATTGGATTGCGATGCCTCAACCGGCGGAGCCCTGAACTCGCTGGCGGGTGTGCCGCTCCTCCGCCGCGACTCGCTCTGATCCAACCGCATCCCACTATGATGCGGAGCCCTTGCTGTGCGGGTCTCGCGTCAGGACAACAAGGACCCGTTGTGCCGACGGGCCCTTTGGACGAAGTCTGCTCTGACACCACCCCCCTTCGTTTCGTGGTTTGACAGGTTGCTCATTGTCCAAGCCACGCTCCGATCACGGCAAGCCGCCCCATCACCTGCATCCCAACGAGCCCTCTGACCTGAGTCGCCCCCCTCTGGTCCACCGCCTCAATCTGCGCGACGACCTCTTCACGGAAACGGGCGACCTTCTGATCCAGAAAGGTCAGCCGTGGCGGCAGGTTTGGCACGCCGTCCCGGATGTCGGCATACCCCCGCGAGGGCGCCTCACCCTTCCCCTCAAGATCGGCCCCTCGCGCTGCTCGTGTCGCCGGCCTACGTGTCAAGCCCCACCGGGTGCCTCAGGGCGGCTTTTCGCTCTTCGCAGCTCGCGCGCATCGTCAGCCGCTCGCCTTGGGGTCCGACGATGGCTGAGGGCTCAGACTGATCTTGTCAATCTCGTCTTCCGCTTCCTTGACGGAGGCCTGCAGATCCTGCTCGACCATCTTGACTTCCTGCTGGATCAGGTTGAGCTCCGGCTCGACGGTGCTCCGCAGGTCATCCGCCGTCTCCTTGAGCCCCTTGACCGCCTTGCCGACCTGCCGGCCGATCTCGGGAAGCTGCTTGGGGCCGAACAGCAGGAAGGCGATGATCAGGATGATGAGAATCTCGCCCGCGCCCAAGCCAAACATGATGCTGTCGTGCCGAGGGCTGAGTCACAGGACTTCCGGACTCTCAAGCCCACCCTTCGCTGGCTCAGCCTTCAACCCTCCTGGCTCAGTCCTGGTTATTCACCCCTGCCGTGGCTGCTCCTGCGGCGGCGGCCCCGGCCTGAACCTGATGTGCTCGCGAATCGCCTCTGGCAGGGCTTCCCGGGTGCGGCCCTGCTCCAGGAGCAGGGCCGCGATCCGTGCGAACCGCTCGGCCGTCTCCCGCTCCAGGACCCGATGCGCGGCAGCATGGCCCGACGGTCAGCGAGCAAGGCTGCCTGGTTCTGCAGCAATAAGGCCATCGCCTCCTCTCTCCGGCTCGCGCCGTTGCCGGATGTCCGCGCCGTCCGTTGCGGCATCCTGCATCACCGGGGATCCGTCGCATGCCCGGCGCACCGCGTGCCCGCGTCCCCCGTCCCCTGCCACGTCTCCTTAGCCCTGCCTCTCCTGCTGAGGCTGACTTTGCGGCATCTGTTGCTGAGCCGGCTGGGCCGGCTGGGCCGGCGGCGGAATCTGCTGGGTCGGCGCCGCCGGCTGTCCCGCCTGCGCCACCTGTTCCTGGGTCTGCGCGCTCGGGGTGACATCCACCGTGTCCGGCTCGTTGACAGACTTCTTGAAGCCCTTGATCGCCTTGCCCAAGCCCTCCCCGAGCTGGGGGATTTTCCCTGCCCCAAAGATAATGAGCACGATGATCAAGATCAGGAGGAGTTCCATCCAGCCGAATGACCCAAACATCCTGCCTCCTGCCTGCGACCGCGAACCGGACTCGCAGCTCGGGCCTGACCGCTCCCTTCGCGCAGGGCACCCGACCAAATCCCTCCGAACCGACGGTCCGGGCGAAAAAACTTGGGCAAACCTAGTCAAATTTCCGCCATTAGTCAAGCAAATTGTTGGGAACGCCTGAAAATTCCTGTGGTTGGGCCCCTGCTGGGCCGTCCGTCACGCCTGAAGGAACCAGTGCGCATACTCTACTGGCTGCGGGCGCGCCTCCAGGGCATACCGGATCGCCTCCCGCTCGTAGCCCAGCGCCTCGAGTCGCTCCATGGCGCCAACGAGTTCCGCTTCCGTGAGGTAGGCAATGGTGTCCGGCACGCCGTCTCCCCTGAAGGCGCCGAGGAGCCGCTCCAACTCTTCCCGCTCCGCGCCGGGCACCTCCGGCGGCAGGGGATACTCCAGGCGGCGCTGATAGGGGCTCCGGTAGGCCTCGTTCAGCGCGCCGATGGTCTTGAGGATCAGCCGGTCCTGCTCCCAGCCCTTGAGCGAGCCGGAGGACGGATGCATGGCCAGGAGATCCATGAGGCTGAGCACGCGAGTCCCCAGGCTCCGCCCGACAAACTCCCGCTGGGGTTCCTGGGTCACGGTCCCGATGCCGAGGTGGCGGGCCACCGACTCGATCAGGGCGAAGTTCACCAAAAAGCTGTACTGCCCCCCGACCTGGCTGTAGCAAGGCTTGTCGGGATCGTTCAGCAACGTGAAGTCCGCCGTGCCGGCGTCGAAGCTGCTGAATCCGACGGCCTCCGGCGCGAGCAGTCGCTTGGCCTCCTTGACCGTCGTGCAGGCGCCGAGGTTGATCGGGACGAGCACCTTCTCGTCAATCTTCTTGAGAAACTCAGTGATCGTCTTGCGGAAGGGGACGGTCTTCCACTCGATCTTGCGGTACTCCCGCTCCCAGATGATGTCCTCGAGGAAGGGGGGGACCTCCTTGAGCGCACGCACGTCCCCCTGCCCGAAGGCCCGGAGGAACCCCGGCCAGTCGGCGATCGCCGCCTGCGTGGCCGCACTCAGGTTCGGTCGCAGGTATTCCTCTTCGATCTCGCCGTCCTTTCGCAACAACAGCTTGGTGGGCAGCTCGTTCCACAGCTCGTTGCAGACGATCCGGTCCACGCTGGCGTCCTTGACGGCGCCCAGGGACAGCACATCCGCGCACAATGGCCAGACCCGCTCCCGATGCGGTGCCAGGTCCGGATGGGCGAGCGCCGCCCGCAGGAGGGCCGGCTGGTTGTCCACGAACAGATAGCGGACGCGGGGGTAGACGAGCCCGTCCTTGTCCAGGGTCTTTAGATGGCTCAAGAAACAGGCGGCGAGGTTCCCGTTCCCACAGCCCCACTCCATGACGATCAGGGACGAAGGGGAGCCGGGGGACGCGGGGACGCGGCGAGCGCCGCGGCGCCCCTCGCCGCGTCTCCGCGTCGGCGCCCCGGCGCCTGGCGGCTTGCGCCTGCTCGCGGGCGACAACCGCTTCATAGTAGTGGGCGGCGAGGGCGTGGGCTAACCGGTAGTCGGCGGCGGCGAAGGTCCGGTAGTAGTCCTCCACGCGCCCGCCGCGGAGTCCGTAGAACAGGCGGTTGATATGGACCTGCCACTCGTCCAGGGGCTGAAACTCCCCGATGAGCTGGGGCAGGGCGTCCGGATTGGCCCCGGCTGTCTTGGGTGCGGCAGTGGTCATGGGGGACTGGATTCTATCATAGGCGCCGGCGGGGGCTGCAACCGGCCGGGCGTTTGACCGCCGGGCGCGTATTGGGTAGAATGCCGGTCCGAAGCAAGCAGCAACCAGCGAGGAGAGCGTAGCCCGCTTTCGCCGGGCGCGCTTCGCGACGCTCTCTTCGCGAGTCGCTCACTGGAGTGCCCCGCCCGTCATGACCTCCTCCCGCCCGTGGGTGTCGGCGGTCATCCCGATCAAGGATGAACGGGACAACCTGACGCCGCTCACCGACCAGCTCTTGAAAGTGCTCGGCAGCCGGGAGGAGTCCCGGACAGCCGCCTTCGAGATCATTTACGTGGACGACGGGAGCACGGACGGGAGCGGGCCGCTGCTGGACGCCTTGGCGAGCCAGCATCCCGAGGTGCGCGTGCTGCATTTCGATCGGAACTACGGGCAGACCTCGGCGTTCGACGCCGGATTCCGGCACGCCCGGGGCGACCTCATCGTGACCCTGGACGGGGATCTGCAGTTCGACCCCGCCGACATCCCCAAGCTGCTCCCGCTCGCGACCCAGTACGATCTGGTCTGCGGCTGGCGGACGGACCGGCACGACAACCTCGTGCGCAGGCTCTCCTCCCGGATCGCCTATCTGGTGCGCAGCGCGGTGACGGGCGACCGCATCCATGACACGGGGTGCTCGTTGAAGGTCTTCCGGCGCGACGTGGTCGCGCGCCTCCCGCTCTTCGAGGGCCTGCACCGGTTCTTTCCCGCGCTGGCCCAGATGCACGGCTTCACGGTCACCGAGGTACCGGTGCGGCACTACCCGCGCGCGCACGGGCGCTCGAAGTACGGCATCGGCAACCGGCTGTTCCGGGGGCTCTACGACCTGATCGCGGTCCGATGGATGCAAAGCCGAGTGCTGCGGTACCGGATCAAATCCAGCCCGGACTGCAGCCCTCGGAAGCCCGACGCCTCGCACGCCTCGTCCAGTCCCGTCGCGCCATGATTCCGACGACGACGACCGAACTGCTGTGGCTGGGGATCGGCTTCCTGGGCCAGACGCTCTTCTTCATGCGTTGGGTCGTCCAGTGGTTCGTCTCGGAACGGAGCGCCGAGAGCCGCGTGCCCGTCGCCTTCTGGTACTTCAGCCTGATCGGGGGCCTGATCACGCTGGCGTACGCGATCTATCGGAAGGATCCCGTCTTCATCGCCGGGCAGGCGGTTGGCGCGCTCATCTACGTCCGCAACCTGATGCTGATCTTCCGCTCGGCCCGCGCCGCCCGGCCGGCCTCGCCCGCTCCCGGCCGATGACGGTCGCGCTGCGCCTTCCGCTCCCGCTCCTGCTGCTGTTCGCCGCCACGTTGCTGCTCACCGGCCTCGGCACCCTGGGGCTGACCGACCGGGACGAGGGCAGCAACGCGGAAGCTGCCCGCGAGATGGTCGAGACCGGCGACTGGATCACGCCGACGTTGAACTACGAGCCTCGCTTTGCCAAGCCGGTCCTCATCTACTGGCTCATCAGTGCCTGCTACCGGCTGTTCGGGGTCAGCGAGTTCACGGCCCGGCTTCCCTCCGCCCTGTTCGCCGTCGCCCTCGTCGCCCTCCAGTACCTCTTCCTCACCCGGACACGCGGACCGCTGATCGCGCTGCTGAGCGGATTGATGCTGCTCCTGAACAGCGAGGTGCTGGCGATCGGGCGGATGGTGCTCACCGATAGCGTCCTCTGCTTCTTCACCACGCTGGCGATCTACGGCTTCTGGCTGGGCTTGCATGGTTCGGCGGAGCGCACCACAGGCCCGGGCGGCCGGCGCCGGCACTGCTTCTGGCTCTTCTATGTGGGGATGGCGCTCGGCACCTTGACCAAGGGCCCCGTCGGCCTGCTCGTTCCCCTCCTGGCCACGGCGCCCTACCTGACGGTCACGCGACGCTGGCGCCAGTTCTGGGACACCGGGTTCCCGATCGCGGGGACGCTGCTCTGCCTGGCCCTGGCGGCGCCCTGGTACGCGGCCATGGTGGCGATCCACGGGGCCCGCTATACCCAGTCCGCCCAGGCCGACACGGTCGGACGCTTTCTGACCGTGATCGGCGGCCACGGGGGCACGATCTTCTTCTACCTCCCCGTGCTGCTGGTCGGGTTCTTTCCCTGGAGCGGCTTTCTCCCGGCCGCCCTCTGGCAAGCCTTCAAGAATTGGCGAGAGGCGAGAGGCCCGGCCCTCGACACGACGACGGGGCGACGCGACGACGCGGCGCTCGCCGTCTCACCCCGTCACCTCGTCTCTTTTCGCCCACCCGCTCCGCAGGAGCTGGAGCTGTTCGCCGCGCTCTGGCTGGTGAGCGTGTTCGTCTTCTTCAGCCTCTCGGCGACGCGCCTGCCCCACTACATTGCGCCGCTCTTCCCGGCGGCCGCCTTGCTCGCGGCCTCCTACTGGCAGCGCGGCCTCGCCGACCCGGCGACGCCGGGCCTCCGCGCTTCGCTGCGGACGATGATGGGGCTCGGCTACCTGCTGGGGCTGGCCCTCGCGGCGACGCCCTCGCTCTACGGGGCGTTCGTGGACCAGGTCGCCCGGGAGTTCCCGATGGCCGCGCAGGCCGATCCGGGCTGGAGCCCGGTCGCGGCCGGGCTCGTGCTGGTCATCGGCATGGCGCTGGTGGGCTATTTCAGTCTCGCGGAGGCGCGCCGCCCGGGCGTGTTCTGGATCGCCGGAGCGACCTTCACCCTGGTGGCGCTGATCACCATCCTGGTCGGGCTGCCCCGCTTCAGCCGCCTGTTCCTCGCGCCGGAGCAGGAGCTCGCCTACATCGCCGGGCTCAACCTCGGCCCGGACGACCGGCTGATCGCCTACGGCCGCCCGCGCCCCTCCCTGATCTTCTACGCCAGGCGAAAGCTCCTCCTGGTCAAGCCGGGAGAAGAAGAGACCATGCGGCCCTACCTCCGGCAACCCGGCCGGACGATGGTGCTCCTCCAGGCGCGCATGAAGGCCACGCTCCCGCCCGAGGCGGCCGGCTACGAGACCCTGCTTGCGCGGGGCGGCTACCTCCTGCTCGCCAACGAGCCGATGGTCCGCGTGCCCGCGAGCCCGCGCGGCGGGCCAGGCGGCCCGCCGCGCGGCATCCCCGGCCATTCCTAAGCGCACAGGCGGTCCGGCCAGGCACCGGCCGGGCCAGCCCTCATTGAATCGGATTGGCCGCGCGCGGCGGCTCGCCGGCCGGCGCCTTCACGGTGAAGCGCATCGTCCCGACCAAGCCGATCGGGTTGACCTGCCAGCCGACGTAGATTTCCACCTTGTACTGGCCCGGCTTCCAGCCCTGGTCGGGGGCAAAGAACTTGAGGTAGCCGCTCTCGTCCTCCAGCGCGATGTACATCGTGTCCTGGGCGATCGGCTTGGTCGGATCCAGCCCATCCACCTTCTCGGGATAGCAGACGCCGAACACCTGGAAGGACTCGTAATGCTGGAACAGCTTGAACACGATGAACACGCGCGCATCGGGAGAAAAGACCTCCGTCGGCTCGACCGGCACGATTTCGTGGGACCGCCGGAATCCCAACTCCTCCTCGAAGTTCCTCGCCGTCACGATGCTGTGGAAGATCCCCTTGGGCGGCGCGTTGAAGTCATAGGGTTCCAGGGGCCCCGGATCTTGGAACTTTTCGATCGGGACGTTGCGGGTCAGCGGGGGCTCCTCGGCGAACCCGAGGGCGGGGCCGCACAGGGCTCCCAGCAGGAGCCCAGACCACCAGCGCCGAGAAGTCATTTCAAACCCTCATGGCCGCGCTTCGACCCGCTCAGCACGAACGGAACACGCTCATGGGTACAACGGTCGCTCCGTTCGCCCCGAGCCTGCCGACGGGTACAGCCGCGTCTCGTCCCCAAATAAAAAACTCCTCACGCGGACGCTGCGTAGGAGTTATCAGCCGGTCGGGCAGCCCGATCGGCGGTTCAGGTGAACCCCATCACCTTGCCAGTGCTGTAGAAGACATACACTCGGCTGTCCGGCGCTGTCAACTTGCGTCACAGGAGCGGCAACACGCCTCGCGCGGCGCGGAGCGTCGCCACGGCGCCGGCCGCCCCGAGGGCCAGACAGCCTTCCCGCACGACGCTCATCCAGGTCGCACGGGTCCGCGTCTGCTCGCCAGGCTCCGGATCGCGGGCCACCCAGGCCGCGCCGGTGAGGGCGGCGACGAGGGCGACGAGCCCCGAGCCGCCCGTCGCGGCGAGCCCCGTGCCGATCAGCGCGGTCGCCCACCGCGGGGCGCCGCTCGGCAGGGCCAAGGCTCGGGCCGACGTTCCGGCGTCGGCCCGGCCCCCCTGGCCGCCCCCGATCTGCCTCGCCACCGCTGTCCACCGCACGGCGAACCCGCCGACCATCGCCAGCGCGCCCGCCGCCGACAACATCCCCCACGGCTCCGTGGCGAGCGCCGACTGACAGGCCACCCAGAGGATGGCGAAGGCGCCCGCGGCAACGGGCGCCAGGTCGCACAGGGCGCGGCTCACGGATGTCCGCCAGGCCCGCACCGGATTGGAGGCGAGGTAGCCCGCGACGAGCCCCAAGGCCGCGCCCGCCAGCACATCGGTGGGAAAATGCGAGCCCCGGAAGACCCGGCTGAACGCAACGAAGCCGGCTACCCCGTAGGGCCACCAGGCCAGACGCGGATAATGTTTTGCCAGCACCGCCGCCACCGCGAAGGCAGCGGCCGCATGCCCGGACGGAAACGAGTCCAGCCCGCTCGCGAGGGAGGGCCCGGCCGGGAGCCCTTCCGCGTGGGTCATGCGGGGACGGGGACGGCCGACGAGGTGCTTGAGCAGATTGACGGTCAGGGCCACGCCGCCGTGGGCGAGCAGCCCTTCGAGTCCCGCGCGCCGACACACGGGCCAGCCGCGCGCCCACCCAGCCAAGAACAGGCTTCCGCTCAGCGCCACGAGCACAGCGCCGCTGCCGAGCCAGCTCCCGAGGGCTCCCGCCCGTTCCAGCCAGGGCTGGTGGACCGCGCGCAGGAAGCGGGCCAACGGAATGTCGAGCTGGAACAGCCCCCAGAAGATCAGCGCGAGCGCGGCGCAGGACAGGGCAAGTGGCGCGAGGCGAGCGGTGACCGACGCGGAGACGGGGCGAGGGGACGCCTCGGCGCTCGCCGCGGCTCCGTGGCTCCGCGGCTCCCTGTCGTCGGTCCCCGTCACGGGATCCAATCCGCGAGGAAGATGTTGAACTCGCCCCGCTCGTTGGCGTTCCGGTCCGATACCCAGACGAGCCGCTTGCCGTCCGGCGAGAACATCGGGAAGCTGTTGAAGTGGCCGTCGAAGGTCACGCGCTCGAGCCCGCTCCCGTCGTCCGCGATCAGGTAGAGATGGAACGACGGGGGGCCCTCGCGCCCGCGATCGTGGAGATTGGAGGCAAAGATGATCCGGCGGCCGTCCGGATGAAAGAAGGGGGCAAAGTTCGAGGCCCCGTTGGCGGTCACCTGTCGTTTCCCAGACCCGTCCGCGTTCATCACGAAAATCTCGAGCTGGCTGGGTTCGACCAGCCCCTGTTGCAAGAGAGCCCGGTAGGCCTCCAGCGACGCCTGGTCGTGCGGATGCGAGGCGCGATAGACGATCCGCTGGCTGTCCGGGGAGAAGAACGGGCCGCCGTCGTAGCCGACCTCGGTCGTCAGACGCCGGACATGCGTGCCGTCCAGGTTCATCGCGTAGATGTCCAGATCCCCGTCCCGCAGCGAGGTGAACACGATGGTCTTCCCGTCAGGGGAGATCGTCGCCTCCGCGTCATAGCCCGGGGTGTTGGTGAGCCGCTGCAGTTGCTGGCCATCGAGCCGGACGGAAAAGATGTCGTAGTCGTCGAGCGCCCAGCGGTACTTGCCCTCCCGCTTGGGCTTGGGCGGACAGTGGGGCCCCTTCAGGTGTGTGGAGGAGTACAGGACCCGCCGATCCCCGGGGTAAAAGTAGCCGCAGGTCGTGGCCCCCGCCCCCGTACTGACCAAACGGATCTCGCCGGTCTCCAGGTGCATGACGTACATCTGGTAGCAGCCAAGGCCCGGGCCGCCAGGGTCCCGGTTGGTGATCGGCCGGTTGCCGCTCCAGTTGTTCGTGGACTGGAAGATCAGTTTCGTCCCGTCGAAGGAGAAATAGGCTTCAGCGTTCTGGCGCCCGAAGGTCAACTGGCGGATGTTGGCCAGGTGCCGCTCGACCGGCGCCGCCTCCGCGGCCAGTGACGGGTGATGGGGCATAGGGAATGGAGCATGGGGAACGGAGAACGAGAGCGTTACGAGCCCTGCCACTCCCGCGGCGAACGCCACCCTGACTTTGCCCTGTTGCTTGGTGCCCATGACGCCTCACCGTTCACTCATCGCCCATCACGGCGTGTGGAAGCGCACCGCCTCCTCGCCATCGGCGGCCGGAAAGTCGCCCCGCGCGATGACCGCCCCATCGCGGAAGACCAGATAACTCTGCCAACCGTAAAAAAACAGCAGCCGCGCGACCTTGGCCGCTGCCCCAGGCGTGAGCCCGTAGAACAGGGTGACAACACTCCCCGGCCGGTCGGGGTGCCGGCAGGAGACCAGCAGCGCCATGGTCGGCTCCCGGTACACCTGCTCGCCGACGGTGAACCGGTCTCGCTCGATCCGGACCCGCTCTCCACAGGCCAGCCCAGCCCAGGCCACGGCCCGGTTGATCTCGGGCCCGCCGAGCACGAGCACCGAGCCTTCGGCTGCGCGCCCCCCCCAGTCCTGGGCAGGCACGAGTCGCGGAGGTCCCCCCGCTCCTCCGTCGGGGTCCTGGGCCGCGAGTCTCGCCGCCAGCGCGTGGTACGGCGCCCGTTCCGCCTCGGGGCCGTGGTCCGGCAGCACCACGGACTGCGGCCGGTCCGTCACGAACAGATTCAGCATCGGCGGGAGCTGCGCCCGGTCCAGTCGGCGGAACACCTCGAAGTCGGCGTCGAGGACGAGGCGCAGCGGGTTGGCCTCCACCGACACCCTGAAGGGCTGCTCGTCCTCGGCGACCTCGACGACCACGTGGTCCACCGTGCCGCCCGCCAAGTGCACCGTGAGCGGCACCCGCAGGCGGTAGCCGCGCGCGGGCGACGACGCCGAGACCCCAGCCGCCGACCCGTCGGTGGGCCGGGTCTGGCTGATCCTGCCGCTCACGATGAACCCTCCGGTCGGACCGGCCGCCGGCGTGACGCGCGCCTCCACCAGCCGCAGGTGCGGGGCGCCCGGGCGCTCCACCCACTGGGCGAAGAACCAGCGCAAGTCACGCCCCGCTGCCGCCGCGAACGCCCGCTCCAGGTCCGGCCAGCCCGCGTAGGCCCCGCCATGCGCGGCGACGAGGGCCCGCACCCCCCGCCAGAAGGCGTCGTCGCCGATCTCCCGCCGCAGCATGTGGAAGATCATGGCACACTTCTGGTAGCCGATGGCGTTGTCCCGCTGGCTGGACTTGCGCCGGAACTCCCGGACCGCGTAGTCCTCGTCCGCCGGCACGTACACGGCATACCCGTACAGCATCAGCCGGCGCTGGTCCCGGGCCTGCGCGGGGGGCCCGGTCAGCTCCTCATAATAGTAGTTGGCCAGGTAGGTCGTCAGCCCTTCCACCCAGTTGCCGGCCTCGAGGTCGTTCAGGACCCAGTTGCCCAGCCAGGAGTGGACGATCTCGTGGCCCAGCGCGTAGGCCTGGACGTAATGCCGCTTGATCACGCCGCTCCCCAGCAGCGTGAACGACGGCATGCCCAGGCCGCTTGCGAAGAAATTCTCGACGACCGCGAACTTGGGGAAGGGATAGGGCCCCAGCAGCTTGGTATAGGCCTCCAGGTAGCGGGCGGAGGCGTCGAGGTATTCGTCGGCCAGCGACGCGTCTTCGGGAAACAGGTAGGTCGCCAGGACGATCGTCTGCCCCGAGGCCGCCGTCCAGACCCGCTGCGCCTTGACGAAGCGGTTGGCCGCGAGCGTCAGCGCCTCCGTCTTCGCGGCGACCTCCCACTCGGTCGTCGTCGTCCGGCCCACGGCCGACCGTGCCACCTCGCGCCCGTGCGTCACCGCTTCCCAGCCCGCCGGCACCATGATCCGGACGCTGAAGGTCGCCAGGGAGCCCGGCCGGTCCGGATACCAGTGCGTTTCGCCGCTCAAGTAGACGCCTTCGGGGCCGATGTGGCCAGCCGTCTCGCTGGGCGTCACGAACCGCAGGTGGCGGGGCTCGCGCGGCGGCTCGTTCACGGCGCCCCCGTAGGCCCATTCCAAAACCAGGCGTTCGTCCCGCGCCACCGGGCGGCCGAGCTCGACCGCGACCTGCTGGATGGCTTCCCCCGGCGGGCCTGGAGTCCGATGGCGCTCCGCGCGGAACGCGAGCGGGCGGGTCTCCGCCCCGCGCCGCTCGGCGACCTGGTGAACCTCCAGGGCGGGGTTGAGCGTGAAGACCACGCGCGGCAGGCCAGCGCGGCGGACCCGGAGGGAGAGGCGGTCGGTCGCCCGGAGTCCATGGGTCTCCGGCATCAGCTCGACCGAGAGGTCATGGGTCTCAAGCTCGATGTCGGCGGAAGCGGCGGGGTCGGGCGGGCGCGGCGGCGCCGCCCCGGCAGGCCGACCGCTCAGCAGGAGCAGGCCGGCGAGCAGGGTCACAACCGCGGGTCTCACGGCTGACCTGGGCGAGGGGCGCGGGCGACGGGCCACGTCAGGTCCGCCGGGCGCCCGCGGGCGGCCCGTCGTCGGGGCCAAGGGACAACACAAGGGCGACCTCGATCGCCACCGCCAGCCGTTCCAGGTCCACCGGCTTGCCCATCACGTCCACGGAGCCGAGGTCGAGCATCTCCTGGAGAAGCTTCTCGTCCTGGCTGGCGGTCAGGACGATCACCCCGCCGGCGTACCCTGTGGCGCGCAGCGCCCGCAACACCTCGACCCCGTTCATGCCGGGCATGTACATGTCGAGGATCGTGATGCGCGGCGCCTCCTGCCCCACGAGCGCCAGCGCCGCCTGGCCATCCGTGGCTGTCCGGACCCGATACCCGCGCAGGCTCAGGAACTGGGCCAACAGGCTGCCGATCATGGGCTCGTCGTCCACGACGAGCACGGAGGGCTGCCCGGCGTCCGGCGCCGACGGCTCGGGCGGATGCGCCGTCGGGGGCCGACCCGGCTGTTGCACCACCCGATTCAGCGCCCCTATCAGCACGTCGAGCGACAGCCCCTTCTTGAGGAAGTCGGTGACGCCCAGCTCCCGGGCCTGGTTCTCCAGCTCGGCCGTCCCCACACCCGTGAGCATCATGACGGAGGCCTGCGGATCGATCGCCCGGATCTCTCGGAGCACCTCGATTCCGTTCATCCCCGGCATGTGGATGTCCAGCAGGCTGATCCGCGGCCGGTGCTCGCGGAACAGGGCGATGCCCTGGGCGCCCGAGGTCGCCGTCAGCACCTCGTGGCCGTGGCGGCTGAAGACCGCGCGCAGCAGGTCGCAGATCATCCGCTCGTCATCCACCACCAGAATCGTGGCCATCCCGTTCTCCTGCGCCGGAAGCGATCGTCCAGCGCGCCGGCCCGCGCGGATTGGGCGGCCTCAGTGGAACACCCGAGCCAGCGCGGGATCCGCGGCTATGATAGCACAGGCCTGTCCGGTGTTGAAGGAGAGGCTCTGCGGCGGGTCAGGCAGGATCCAGCAGGGCCTCCACAAACGCCTGCGCGCGGAAGTCCTGGAGATCCTCCGCCGCCTCGCCGATCCCGATCAGGCGGACCGGAATCTTCAGCTCCTCGGCAAGGGCGACGAGGATGCCGCCACGGGCGGTGCCGTCGAGCTTGGTGAGGGCGAGGCCGGTCACCCCGACCGCTTCGTGAAACAGGCGGGCCTGGGACAGGGCGTTCTGGCCCAGCGTCGCGTCGAGCACCAGCAGCACCTCGTGCGGGGCGCCGGGCAGCGCGCGGGCGAGCACGCGCTTCATCTTGCGCAGCTCGTCCATGAGATTCGTCTTGGTCTGCAGGCGCCCGGCCGTGTCAATTAGCACGGCGTCGGCCCCGCGGGCCTTGGCTGCCGCCACCCCGTCGAAGACCACGGCCGAGGGATCGGCCCCGTGCTGATGGCGGATCACCTCGACCCCGACCCGGCCGGCCCACACGCCAAGCTGCTCGATCGCCGCCGCCCGGAACGTATCGGCGGCGACGAGCAGGGGGGTCCGGCCCACGGCCCGGAGCCGTTGGGCCAGTTTCGCGATCGTGGTCGTCTTCCCGACCCCGTTGACGCCGACCGTGAGGATCACGAACGGCCGCGGCCCTGCCGTGACGAGCCGTTCGATCGGCTCGCCCTCGCAGGGACGGAGCGTCTCCAGGAGCGTCTCCTGCACCAGCCGCACGAGCCCGCGGCTCCGTTCGTCGCCGGAGCCCGACAGGCCGCGGGCCTGCGTGCGGATCCGCTCGAGCACCCGCTCCACGGTCCGCACGCCGAGATCAGCCCCGATGAGCGCGGCTTCAAGGTCTTCCAGGGCCCCCGGGTCGGGCTCCCGCCCGACCAGGCGCGCCAGGGACCCGCGGACCCGGTCCCTCGTCTTGCTCAGGCCCTGGCGCAGTCGTTCCAAGAGGCCCATGGCTTCATCATCTAAGTGGTAAGCTTCGGAATCCGGCCGACCGCCTGCAGGACGGCCCGCTCCTTGCGCCGCATGCGCGCCGCCGCGCGGGCGCTGCGCTCATGGTCATAGCCCAGAAGGTGCAGCACGCCGTGGATCAGCAAGGCGGCGAGCTCGTGGTCCAGCCGGCGCCCGGCTTCGGCAGCCTGCCGGGCGGCCGTGGGGAGCGAAATGACGACGTCCCCCAGGAGAGAGGAGCGAGGCCCCGGCGCGTCGCGCAGCGCGAAGGCTAGGACGTCGGTCGGCGCATCGCGGCCGCGATACCGCCGGTTCAGTCGCCTCATTCGACCGTCGCCGACGAGCTCCAGGCTCAGCTCAGCCGCCGGCGCGCCCGCCGCCGCCAGGACTCGCTGCGCGAGCTGCGTGAGCGCGCGCGCGCGGGCGGCGGGCGCCGCACCCGGCACCGGACCAGCACCAGGGGTGAGCGCCGCCGACCCACCGGCCTCAGTGGGGCTGGCCTCCGCGATCGCCCCCGGCCCCGCTGCCGGGGCGGCCGCGGGCCTCCTGGCGGCGTCCCGGCCGCATCGAGGCAGCCGGCGCGGCCCGGGCGGGGCTGTGCAGATCGTAGGCCTTGATGATCTCCTGGACCAGGCGATGCCGGACGACGTCGCGCTCGTCGAAGTAGACGAACTGGATCCCCGGGATCTCCTTGAGAATCTCCCGCGCCTCGATGAGCCCCGAGATGCGGTCCGACGGCAGGTCCACTTGGGTGATGTCCCCGGTCACCACCGCCTTGGAGTTGAAGCCCAGCCGCGTCAGGAACATCTTCATCTGCTCGGGCGTCGCGTTCTGCGCCTCGTCGAGGATGACGAAGGAGTCGTTCAGCGTCCGCCCCCGCATGAAGGCCAGCGGCGCGATCTCGATCTCGCCCCGCTCGACCATCCGGTTCGCGCGGTCCATGTCCAGCATGTCGTAGAGCGCGTCGTAGAGCGGCCTGAGGTAGGGATTGACCTTCGCGTACATGTCCCCGGGCAGGAAGCCGAGCTTCTCCCCCGCCTCCACCGCCGGCCTGGCCAGGATGATCCGGCTGACCTCTCTCCGGGTCAGCGCGTCCACGGCCATCGCCATGGCCAGGTACGTGTTGTGATTGACAAATCCATTGGCGCAGAACGAGTGACTGCCGGGAACGGTCAGATCATAGACGCGCGATCGGCTGTCTTCGATCGTTTCGATCTCCGCCCAGAAGAGATGCCGTTCTCGATGGTCTTCCAGCAGGGCGAGCGCGCTCGTGGCAGACGATCGCTCGCGCAAGACATCAAGCATTTCTCCCAGCTTCACAGAACTCGGGAAGCGCCGACTGATTGTGTCATCGTGCAGATGTTGATGCACCTCCCTGGAGAAGCGATCTCCTGCCGTTCCTTCACCAAGAACCCGGTCGAGGAAAGGGAAGCCATCGGCACTTGTATTGCGCCTCCGCGCCTGGAACAGAGCCCGCTTGCGAGGCAAGGCCGTTCCGATCTCGTGCGCAAACAAGTCCGCGTCCGCTCCGGCTATCTCCAATTGATAGGAGAGCCTTTTCTCACCTCGGTAGAAGGTCCACTTGGGACGCTTGCGCGAGAGGATACCGAAGTTCAGGAGCACCACCTGGACTTCATCGACGAGCCGTTTCGAAGAGGCGTAGAAGGTCGGAGATCCATCGCGGCGACTCACCGTTCCATCTGCGTCAAACAGTCCACGCAAGTACGCCGCCACTATCTGGCGGGGTGCCCGCAGGATGGAATGGGGGACGCACTTTTCCGCCGCCGGGTGATCGGTCATCCCCAGATCGAGCAGCAACTGGTACAGTTGGGAGCTGGCGATGATGCGGTCATGCGGTCGACCGCCGCCATTGTTGAACACCTGGAGGCCTAGCCTCCCCGCTGTCCGGTAGAAGCAGTCTACGATCGGCTCGTCCGCACTGCTCAGGATGACACGATTCTTCAATGTGAGGCATCCATCGCCCGTAAGAGTCCCCATGAAATACGCAAACTCTTCGTCCAGGCTCTCCAAATGAATCGGCTTCGCATGGTGGTCACGCGTATTCCGTCGAGACGCGAACTCGATCGTGACCTCTGAGCCAAAGAGATTCTGGCCACGCTGGATGGCCACGAAATCACCAACCTGCAACTCGTCTCCCCGTGTCCACTCCATCGTCCCTTGCGAGGTCATCCGCAAGAGGGGGTGTTCTCGCGTCACTTCGATCTCATAGCCAAAACGAGTACGAATGCGCTTGGTCGGAGAGACTCCACCATCGTAGAAATGGCTGGCCCGTTCTGGTCCATGAAGACCGGCCACCCCCAGGTCAAGGGGGACATACTCTCCGGGCTTCGTGCCGGTCGCCAGCCTTTCGATCGGGCAGATCCCATAACTGGTAAAGACCAAACTCCCTTCAGCAACACACTTCCCTGTGCCTGCTGGACCTATCCCGAACACGATGTCGTATTTCCGGATGGCCTCCAGGTAGGCTTTCTGGGCGGCCGACTTGGGGGTGACGAAGCGCTTCTTCGTCGCGATCGGCGCGGTCGTGAGCAGGAGATCTTTGAGCGGGGTGTCCGGGGCGGCGCGGGACGCTTTGATGGCCAGGGTCACATCGTCGGGCCGCAGCTCGTAGCCTTCGCGCGTGAGCGCCGCCAACTCCGTCACGATCCGTTCGGCTTTCCGGACCGACTCCGGCGCGCCGTCCAGGGTCACTTCGTCCCCGCGCGCCGAGATGTGGACCCCCAGCTCCTCCTCGAGCAGCTTGAGATGGCGGTCGTGGTAGCCGAACAGAATGGCGGTGTTCGTTCCCTCTCGGAGCTTGATCTTTCGCACGCGCGTCCGGTTGGTCCCTCCTGGAGCGACGACGGCGCTATTCTAGCAGAGGGCGTGACGGGTGACAAGGCGGGCGAGTCATGAGGATGATGCGGCGAGCGGCCCTAGGTCAAATTCCTGGAAGGCGCGGCCGCCGTGCCCGTCCTCCACAGAGACCCTGACGTGCACACGGCCCGTCAAAGCCGCGCCGACAGGCCACTCGATGCGGCCGGTCGCGCTGTCCATCGTCATCCCCGGTGGCCCGCTGTCCAGACGGAAGGTCAGCGGATCGCCATCCGGATCAACGGCGGCCACGGAGTACTGGTACCGGTCCTGCGCGAGCGCGGCGGGCGGCGTGGACGTGATGGCCGGCGGACTGTTCGCGACGACCACGGGCTCGGAGAGGCGCGGCCTCCCGGGCCCGCCTTGATCGGAGGGCGTCACTAGGAGCAGCACGGTGTCGCCGCGCGCGAAGCCTTGGGTATCCAACTCGTCGGCCAGCCCTTCGGCCACCGGCTGGTCGTTCCGCCACCACGCAAACCGGTAGTGAATCGGATCGCCGTCGGCATCCTTCCCTTCGACCTGCGCGTGAATGCGCTCGCCGGGGCGGACCTGTGCGGGCAGCCTGATCGCGCTGACCTCAGGCGGGGTATTGCCCACAGGCACCGGCTCCGTCTGATAGGGCGCGCCGTCCACGCGGCCGTCCGACGGAGTCACGACCACGGCAAGCCGATCCCCCCGTTTGAGCAGAGACGGGGCCAACGAGGCCCCCCCTTGGCCTTCGATCGGCGTGCCGTTGGCTAACCAGCGATAGCGGTAGGTGACCGGATCGCCGTCCGGGTCGCCGCCGTCCACCGCAACCACGACCGGCTCGTTGAGGACGACCGGATTGGGCGAGAGGGCAGCCGACTTGACGACCGGCGGGCGGTTGCTCGCCGAAGGGCCCGGCCGACTGGTCGGGCTCCCACCGCCGGTCGGCGCGTCGTTGGAACACTGCACCAGCGCGAGCGCGGCGCACGCGCAGGCGAGCGGCGCGAGGCGGGAGGCCCGCGGCGAACCCGCGCGGCCCCGCCTCAATCGCGTTGACTGATCCATGAGAGGTAGCGGCTCCATGCCGTCGCCGCCGACTTGCCGCAGAACTGGTTTGTGACGCCGTTGCTCGCCTGGACCAATCCGTAGAGCCGCCCCGTGCACCCGCTGGGGTTCGCGCCGCTCCCTGCTTGTCCCAGGCTGCCGGTGCCCTGGTCGCCCAAATGCACCTGCACCTGCGATGGCAGCCCTTGGCCGAGCGAGATGGACCGGAGCACCTTGGTGATGCTGCCGGACGCTTGGGTCCCGACCACGGATTCCTTGTACGCAGTCCCCGTCAGGTAGAACAGGGCGTAGAGGTTACCGTTGCCTGAGGCGCTGCAGATATCGGTGTTGGGGATAAAGGTCGTAAAGAACACGATCCCCCCGATGATCGTCGGCGCGCTGAGGACACGCTCGCCCTGGGCTAACCGCGTGTCCGTCGGCAGAAGATCGGTGACCCACCCGTCCATGGATCCGACCAGCCCCTGCAGGGTTGTCGTCGAGCCGGCCCCATCGAAGGTGGTGATGGGGGTCCCGGTGGCGGGATTGGTGACCCCGGAGACGTTTTGCCCTGCGGTCGCGCAGACCGAGCAGATGGTTGCCGTGGACACGTTCAGCAGGTTGTTCCGTTGGGCGCCTTGGCAGGTCGCGCTGATATCCGTCGTGCAGGGATCCTTGACCCCGAAGAAGTACTGGATGTCCAGGTTGCTCTTGTCGGCCGTGCTGAAGTACCGGCCTGTCCCGAAGTAGACCCAGAGGTGGTTGCTGTCGTCGGCCGCCGCAGTCGGGGCGGCCGTGATCGGCCCGACGGGCGTGGTCCCGCCGGCGGGGAACGTCCCGAGCAGGACGCTCGGGACCCTGCTGTTGCCCCAATTGCTCAGGCTGATGTCCCCCTGGTTTGTGGTGAGGCGGTAGAGCTTGCCGATCCAGGCCGGGCTGTTGGGCGAGTTGTCAAAGACGCTGCCAGCGTAAATCAAGTCGGCCCGATAGTCTAGGTCTGCATCCACCGAGATGACATCTCCCATGAAGGATTTGGTCACACTCGTGGCAGTGGCGAAGGTGGTGACCGCACCGGTTTTCAGATTCATCACGTAGAAGGTGCCGGTCTGCGCACTGCCGCCGTTGTAATCGGTCGGCCCTGAGCCGAACACCACGTACCAGTTCTGGCTCGCATTGTTGTCGGTCTTGCCGATGCCGGCGGCTTTGGAGTTCACCCGGACCACGGTCGGATAGGCGGTGGTCAAGCCGAGTCCGTCGGCCGTGAAGCTCCACAGCAGCACGGGGTCCTTCTCGGGGTTGGTGATATCGAGGATGAAATAAGCGGAGTAGAAGGTCATCGTCTTGCTGTTGACCGTGAAGGTCATCGGCGTCGCCTGCCCCGCCGTGCAGTTCTTGCAGCTCCCCCCCAGCCGCATCCCGCCGATCAGGATCGTGCCCCAGCCGCCGGGATGGTCGGCGTCGTCGTTGAAGATTCGGACGTCAGTGACCTTCGGCTTGAGGTCCACGTAGTAGACGTGGGTGTAGCCGGTCTCCGCCAGCCAGCGCAGATGGGGCAGGAGCTGGAAGGGGATGAAGCCCCACAGCTCGCGGCCGAGGTCGGGATTGCCGCTCCGGAGCGGGCCCGGTCCGTACGCGGTCAGATCGCTGCCCGGCGCGGTCGTGAACTGGCCGTGGGTCGTGACGCCATCCCCACGATGGTAAAAACCGGCGTTGAAGGCGTGCAGCATCCCATCGTTGGCGCCGACGTAGACGACTTGCCGCCTGGTCTTGTACGTGCGGTAGAAGGTGTTGTAGCTGGCGTCCCCGTAGATCACGTCATAGCGTTCTTTCGGAGCGCCGACGACGGTCGGCGTCGAGTCGGCAGGATCGCCGTATTTCCAGACGCAGAGGTCGGCGTTGCTCGGGTCCACGTTGCACCCGGAGCCCGGTACGCTCAGCAGCCGGTTCCGGAGGTTGGCGACGTTGTCGCCGAGGATGAAACTGATGATGTTCGTCGCGGTGAGGGCTGGCTGGGACGAGTCCACGCCCCCGCGCAGGTAGGGACTGAGCGTCGAGAGGTTGGCCTGGTTGAACAGGATCACCTCGCTCGAGCCGACCGTACCAGACCCGAACGTCCCATCGTTGATGATGCCGTCCCCGTTATCCACCCAGGTGAAAATCCGGCGGCTGCTCGAAGGGGTCGTGGCCAGTTTCTTCCCTGCCTCCCAAATGGCCTTGACGTCCTTGAGTCCCACGCTCGGCTGGACCTGGACATCCGCCACGCCGTCCCCGTTCGTGTCCTGAAACCGGTCCACCACGACGCTGTTGGAGCTCGTATCGTAACGGGTCCGCACGATGTAGTCGGCCGTGAGCGAGAGGCTGTGGTCCTGATCGGTGTCCTCCCGGAGATTGCCGAATGCGTCCAGGAAGAGGCTCTGCGTGTAGCCCGTCCACTTGATCTCCTGGACGTTCTGGAACTCGCGGGGAAAGAAATAAGCCTGGTACACGGCACCCTCGCCGGTCCCCGAGGCGGCGAGGACGGACACCGAGGTCCCCGACGCGGCGTTCTTTAAGATATCGTCGATCGCCTTTTTGATCGCCCCTTCCAGATCGGCTCCCTGCGACGCGTCGAAATAGGTGTCGGGGATGCAGTCGGCATTCGCGTCCCACTCGGGGCTGCTCACGCTGGACCCGCTGCCCAGGTTCGAGCCGGCCGGATAGGTACAGGTCTGGGTGCCCGCATCGGGGACGCCATTGCCGTTTTGATCTGTAAACCCGCCGTACTTTGCGGCGGAGGCCAGGACCTGGGCCCCGGCGGCCCCGCCCATCGCGTTCACCGCGTAGAAGGTGACCGACTGCTTGCCCGGGACTGCCCCAGTCCCCGTGTCCGGACGCACGTCGTGCGTCCGCCCGTACCAGGCAACATCGTCGAGGCGGGTGGTGCGGAGCCCGTACTGGTCGGTGCCGCCGGTGACCAGGTTGTTCGACGTGCCGTCATAGGTGAAGGGGGAAGGACTGGGCGTATTGTTCTGATCGCTGGAGGGCTGCCCGCTGCTCACCATGAGGATGAAGCTCTTGCAACAGGAGACCATCTTCGCCGCGGGCGGCGAGCAGCTCCCCACGGTCCCATCGCTGTTGCGCGCGCAGAACCAGAAAGGGTCGTTCTGGGCCAGGATGGTCTGTTTCCAGTCCTGGCTGTTGAAACAGGGGCCTGACACCTGGCGGTAGTAACAGAGCGCCTCGTAGGTCGCTTCGGCCAGCGGCGCCAGGGACTGGACCGCTTGGTTGCGGACGTTGGTCACGGTGGAGGAATAGCCGTTCCCGTTCAGCACGGCGGACGGGTCGTCGAAGGGATTCTGGACCGTCCCGGCGATCCCGCCCGTCGAGCCGGTGGCGCTGGAATTGGTGAACATGACCGCCACCCGCATGTTGCCGTTGGCGGAGGTGGTCAGGTTCTGCATGAGTCCTAGCGTCATGCTTTGCTTGTAGGACGCGCTCTCCGCGGAGAGATCCACCTCCACGGGAAACGTGGTGGGCTGGTTATCGAAGGGATTGGCCGTCCCGTCATTGTTGATGTACAGCGTGCCTGTGTTGCTGCCTCCGCCTTCCCCAAAGTAAATGCCCGGCGCGTAATAGGCGGTTCCCGCAGCCAAATTGGTGGGGAAGGCGCTACTCACCGTCAGGCTGGTGTCACTCGCGATGCTGGAAACCGTCCGGGTCTGCCCGTTCGCCACGAGGCTGTCGCCGACCTTGAACTGTTTGGTGAAACTCGTGCCGCTGCCGGTGACGTTCGTGCCGGAGCTGCTGATCGTGCCCGGTGCCTCGGAGCCAGCCGCTTGCCAAGCCGTATCCGTCCAGGCACCCCCGCTGTAAGTCGCCGGGACCCGGCCGACCAGGAGGGTCAGGGGGACGAACTTGACGTAGCGCCAGCAGGGTTTACTCGTGCTACTGCAATCATTCGTCGAGCCGTTCTGCCCAATCTTCGGCTCGGAGATCAGATAATTGGCCGTGCCGTCCTGGTTGGAGGCCGAGATGGTCCGGCCGCCGATCAGGACCTTCTTCGCCAGGTCCACTTTCCGCATGGTCAGCCAGTTGAGAAAGTTCCCGTCCCACGACCCCTGGCAACTGTCGTTGAGGTTGGTCTTCTGGAGCGAAGCGTTCCGGGCGAACCCGTTCGTGCCGGGCGGGTCCGCATAGCAGGCGAAGGGGTCGAACATCCCGAAGTACTGCTTGGTCGCATCGAAGAGATCGCCGAGGGGAGTGGCCGTGCTCGACCCCGTTAGCGGGGTGGTGACGGTGAGGCCGCTTCCCTTATAGTTGCTGGAATAATTGCTGGAGAAGGGCGAGCCGGCCGCGCAGGGCGGGTTGTTCCCGCTGCTCGTGCAGTAGGAGATCGGATAGGTCCCATAGGCCGCCGGCAGCATCGCGTCCGAGAAATCCATGATGAACAGGATGTTCGGCGGCACGGCTTGGTTGACGAAGACCGGCGTGGCCGTGTAGGTGGCGATGTCGTCAATCGCGGCCAGGGCGGCCCAGGCCCTCTCGGCCAGCGGAACGGCGCCCAGGCTGACGGCCAGCGCCGCGACGAGCATTGTGATGAACCTCTTCCGGGTCCGCGCACTCATGAGTTTCATCGCCAGCCCTCTCTGGTAATCGACCTTGACCGCGCCCAACCGTGGGCGAGCGGGCAGCGGGGAAGGTTTTCGCTAGATCTTCCGTTGACAGGATTCCCCGTTGACCGAACAGGCATAGACGGCGGTGATTCGGCTCTTGGTGTTCGTAGCCGTGTTTGTCGCCGAGCAATCGATCCGGTAGATGATATCAATCCCGCCGCTGCCGGCCCCGCCGGCCACGCCCTCATAGCCCGCGGCAAACTGCTGCGAGGAGCCGGGTTTCGGCTGGGCGTACAGACGGTCAATGTCACCGTTCACGGTATAGTTGTTGACGGTCAAGGTCAGGTTGGGCGCCGTGTCGGCTGCATCCGCGTCATTGTCGTTTTGTCCCATGATCTCGGCGAACAGCGTGGCCTGGTTGCTGGAAGGAACAGGCCCCGCCGGATTCGCCGTGCTCAGGAATGCACTCGGCAACTGCCCCTGATCCATGGTCTGCTGGATGATCTTGACGGCCGTACCCATGCAGGACTCCGCGGCGCTGGCGCCCGCTTCTCCGGTTCGGACGTTACCGGCCATCCGATTCTCCTGGCTGGTCACCGTGATCGAGGCGATCCCGATAACAGTCAAGATAACGAGGAGGAGCAGGACAGTCAGAAGGGCGATACCCTCCTGCCCCGTTGCGCCCCGGGGGTGACGCGCGCGGCCTGCTGCGGGACCAGTCTCATGACCCATCACGCATTACCCGCCACGGTCAGTCCAGCGCAAGGTTCCGGACCTGCACCGTCCGCGTCAAGACTCTTCGCCGGAACTGCTGGTACGTCGCCGCCGAGTAGCCGGGGTCTTGAGTCGGATCATGGTCCTCCACCGTGATCGGCGCCGTCCCGCTCCAGGTTTGATCGCTTCGGGTCTGCCTCGCGACCAGGCTGAAGCGGACCAGCTTGATCGTGCTCGCCGTCATCGGCGAGGTCGTCCAGGTGCTGTTGGAGACGAAGTCAGACGCGTCGAACGTGCCGGACCCGTTCTGATCGTCCACCACCCCGTCAGGCACGCCCCCGTTCACCGCGGCATTACAGCCGTCGCAGGCGTAGGCCAGTTGCAGATCTTCGATGCCCTCCGCGATGGCAACGCCTCCTCGAAGCATGCAGGGTGCCGGTCCTGAGCAGGCCGTCGTGCTCGTCCCGATCGCGTAGGTGGTGCACCGGAGCCAATAGACCTGGGTCCCCACCGGAAAGACCGCCGTGATGGGGAGCTGGGCGCCGAGGGTCAGCACGTCGCCGGCTATGCCGGTCACAGTGCCCGTGGTCACGCCGCCGACCGAAACCAGGGCCCCCGGGCCGAACCCGTCGGGAGCCGCGTTGGCCACGGCCCCGCTCTGGAGGGTCAGGGTCGTGGCGCCGCCGGCAGCCGAGGCTGCCAGGGTCGAGAGGGCCGTCGGGACGACGAGCGAGATCGCATCCGGCCCCTTGTCGGCTCCCGTGGGCGTGTTGTCGGCCGGCACGATCGCCGTCCCGCAGGTCCCGACCGCCCCGTTCATGCCGAACCCGGCGGTTCTCAGGTCCTGCGCAAGGAGCTCCATGGACACCCGGACGTTCTGCTGCATCTCAGCCGTCTGATCATTGACCACCATGGCCTTCTGGCCGGTGTTCATGACGGTGTATCCGGCGGCGATCGCCAAGGAAGAGATGGTGAGCCCGACCAGGAGCTCAGTCAGTGTGACGCCGCGCTCCGTGTTGACCGTCGTCCCACGTCCTGCGCAGGGTCTCTGCCTCGTCGCGGCTCCGCCGCCGTTGCGTTCGCTCCGTCGCATCGCTCCCATGCCTATTCAGGCGCCACCACGGTTGCCAACGTCACTTGATGGGTGAACATGGTTCCGGTCCAAACAACCTGGACCGCCACCTGATTCTGGTTCAAGCCGGTGGAGCCCTGGGGGCCGATTGCCGTCACCGTGACCAGCCCCTTCGCACTCTTAAGCCCAGAGGCCGCGAGCCGTGCGCTCCATTGGTCATAGTCGCCCTGCGCCATCGGCTGCGTGCTCGGCGGCTTGGTTACGGCCCTCGAGGTATCAATCCCTGCATAAGCGGCGACGTTGAGCCGGTTAAAGCGGATCCGTTCCACCATGTCGGAGGCCAGGTTGGTAGCAATACTCAACTGATTGGCGTCCATGTTCCGGCTGAGGGCCACCTCCTGCATGCCAGCGACCATCAGCAACCCGAAGGCCAACACCAGGAGGGCAAGCATGCCCTCGACCAGGGAAAATCCCTGCTCTCCCGCCCCGTTGGGGATCGGCATCCCGGGGCTCACCGCGAGGCGAGCTGAGTCGGTCCCGCTCATGGACAAGGCGATTGGGCGCACCAACGGGTTTTCCCCGCCGGTGTAATTTGGACTTCGTAGGTAGTCCCGTACTGGTTCTTGAGCTGGATCGCCTGGTTGGTGCTTCCCCCCCCGACGCGCAGCCCCAGCGAATTGAACTGGACCTGGGAGACTCCGGTGGTCTGCGTCACACCGGACATGACCTGGGTGGGCATTACCGGGATCCCCCCGGCGGTGAAGGAGGCCTCGACGTGGCCTCCCACGGTCGAGAGCGTGACCGTCACCGTGGCATTGCGGTTCATCGCCACCATCCGGGCAAGATTCAGATTGCTGTTCAACTCCAGCACGGCTTCCTTGAGCTGGGTCCGCGCATTCCAGGAAATGAAATTCGGAACGGCGATCACGCTCGCGATGCCGATGATCGCGAGGACGACCATGAGCTCTGTGAACGACACCCCGGCTTCCCCCCAGCGGTCGAGGGCCCCTCGTTCGCGTGAAAGAGCCGGCATACGACTCGATCGAGTGAGCAAGCCCTGTGCCGAGCTTGTGAGCGGGCGCCCGTGGGCCAAGTCGTTGATTCTCCTGGATCAGTTTGCGCGACTAGCCTACCCCGTTCCTTCAGGAATTGCCACGTTTTGACAATTTTCGGCGCAGCGGTCGCCCACCCTTAGAAGTCGTCCCTCCAGCTTCCCGGCGCCACGTAGACCAGCGGGACCCCGCGAAACAGGCCGCTCCGCAGGTCTCCGTCGTACCAGACCTCCAGCCGGTCGCCCGGTCCAGTGGCGGGCACGATCCGCTGGCCCGCGACAACCGCACCGTACAGGCGCGGGTGCCCTTCGACGGTCAGGGTCCCGGCCACCGAGAGGACGCCTCGGAGATGGACACCCGACAACTGAACCGGCATTCGGCTCGCCGGATCTGACCGCTCCTCCGGCGGAGGGCTGAGCACGGACAGGGGATGTCCGGGTCCTTTCGGCTTCAGGCGGAGATGGCCCTGGATGAGAAACAGGCCCTCGGCATAGTCGGCTTCGAGCGTCACCGTGGCCAGGTTGTCACCATGGGGCGGCTGTGCGTCCACCGTGTCCACGAAGACCAGCCCGCGGTGGTCGCCGGGCCCGGCGGAGGCGAACACGTCGTCTGCGGTCAGGCCCATTCCAGGCTGGATCGCACCGTTGCGGTAGAGCAAGCCGTCCTGCCTCGCCACATAGTAGGAGCCGAACCGGAGCGCGTAGCGCTTCAGCGTCTCATAGCTCCACCGGTCCAGCCACAGGCCCGGCACAGGGTCTTGATACGGGTACACGTTCGCCGGCAGCGGCTCAGCCCCCCGGCCGGGCGTCGGGGTTAGAAGCGCGGCCCCGCCGACCCAAACGTCCAGCCACCGATCCTCGAGCCGGTCCATGTCGAAATACGAGCGGCCGGTGACGGGAGCCAGCGACCCCTTCACCGGCAACGCCTCCCGTGGCCCCAGTCGGGCGGTCCCGGCCACTCCCACATCGCCCCAATGCACCCACACTGGGAGGAGAGCTTCGGCAGTTCCAGGAGACTCCTGGCCTCCCACCTGGACGGCCGCACGCAATGCCGGGATCGCCAGGACGCCCAGCCCCACCGAGACGGTTCGCGTCACGCCCCCGACGGCAGCCGTCGATTCCACCGTGCAGAGGAGCCCCGGCTGCTGCGGCCCATAGACCTTCAGCTTCACGATCCGCCCCATCGGCGTCAGCGAATGGAAGAGGCCGGAGCCAGGATCGTTCAGGAGCCGGTCGTCCTCCGGGCGCGTGGCGTCGAACAGGAGGTCCGGGCGGTCGGCCGTTCCGGAGAACTGCGAGGCGCCGTTGCCGTCGAAATATGAGGGACCGGTGTCGGGATGGTCGTAGCGCTTGGCGAGCAACAGGCCGACACGGTCGGCCGACGCGCGGGCAGCCGGATCGTGAAACCACTGGATGACCGTGTCAATACCGGCCTCCGCGAGGTGCCGGGCGGCCGCGTCGGCCTCGGCCGCGCCGACGCCCTGGATCTCCTGGATGCCGAGACTCAGGGACACGCTGCCCAGGATCGAGAGGATCAACAGGAGCAGCACGGCCGCGAGCAGCGCCGCGCCCCGCTCGCCCTGAGGCCGCGCGCACGTCATGAGCCGCTCCCAGCCGCCTCCCCGGCGCGATGAGTCCGCAGGCCGACCTCCCGGATCAACGCCGGCCCGCCCTCCACGGCGATCTCCACCCGCACGCGCGCGACCCGCACAGGGTCCGCAGTCGGGTGCCCGGCCGGATCCTTGTAGGCGAGATGGAAGCGCGAGACCTCGCCGACGAGCGGATTGGCGCCGCCATCCACCTGCCGCATCACTGCCCGCCGGCCCCGCCTGTCCGCACTGAGGTAATACCGCACCCGATTGGAGACGAAGACCCGGCTGCCCGCGGGAAAGGCCTGGCCCAACGGAGCTGTCAGCTTGAGTTCGCGGCGCCTCCCCGCGCGCGCCAGCCAGCTCTCGGCGCATCGGGCTTCCCAGCAGACCACGACCCGCTTCCCCTTCGGCCAGTCGGCGCCGTCTCCCACCGGCAGGACATCCTCGGTACCGGAGACCGCGCTCAGCGTCCGCGTGACCCGCCCGTCCAGGTTGACCAGAACCGTGACCGCCTCGGGCTCCGCCTGCAGGATCGCCGACTCCTGCGCAGCGGCCCCGGTCCCAGCGAGCCGCAGTTCGCCGTCCAGCACCTGCAGGCCGATCCGCAGATCCTGGAGCCGGGCGGCGGCGACCTGCTGCGCGCTGAGCCGCACATCGAAGTGATGCAACGACTGCAAGGTCGCCGAGAGGACCACCGCCCCGGCCGCCAGCGCGATCAGGACCTCCACCAGGCAGACCCCCGATTGGTTCTGCCGGGGGCAGGCTCCTCGGTGGTTCCATTGAGGGAAGGCCCCTGGACTGTCCACCAAGGGCGCGCTCGGGAACCGGGACTCCCGCATCGTCGTCTCCTCACCGGGCCCCCTGGTACCGGGGATTAGCCCGCAAGGTGCCCACCCGGACCTCTTGGCGCCGGTCGCGGCCGACCGGATAGTCGGCGCGCGCCTGGATGACCACCGCGCCGGCCTCGCCCACCGAGCGCCCGCCCAAGGGTTGTACCGTCCAGAGCAGACGGATCGGGCCGTCCTCGACGCACGCGCTGAACCGGCCGTCGCCCGCCGCCGCGTCCCCGCCCAGGCCATCGTCCCGCATCGTCACGTCGGCTTGGCCGTCTCCGTCGAGGTCGTCGCGCAACAGCTCCTCCCAGGGCGCCGCGCGTTTCGCCTCGAGCCGGGACTCGGCCAGCGCGAGCGCCCGCGTAGCCAGCGCCCCGTAACGGAGGCCGCGATCCGCGCACTCGAACATCCCCATGACCCCGAGGAGGGCGAAGGCCAGGATGACCATGGCGACCATGACCTCGATCAGGCTGAATCCTCGCTCCCCCGGCCTGAAGCCAGTCGGCGCGACCCGCCGATTCACTCTGCTGGGACTGGGCCACTCGCCAGCGGCGTTCATTCGATCGACACCCTCCCGGTCAGGCTGACGGTCAGCTTCCAACGCTCCTGGTCGCCCCGGTGGAGCCACAGGGTAGTGGCGGTCGCGGCGCGACCGCTCGGGTAGAACAGAATCGTCAGGCGGCCCGACGCCCCCTCGATCGCCAGGCCGCCGCCGTACTCGTACTCGCGGAGGACCGTGTCCGGATGGTCGGCGGGGGCGGTGCGCAGCCGCGCACTCGCAGGGTCGAGCGTGACGAGTATCCGGTCCCGCCTCATGAGCGCGAGGAAGCGGGCGGCCCGCAGCTCGGCCGCCAGTTCCGTCGCCACCGCCTGGCCCCGGTGCTTGCCCGCCGCCGCGACCAGGCTCTCCCCAAGCGCGCCCAGCACCAATCCGAGGATCGCCATCACGACCACCAGCTCGACGAAGGTCGCTCCCCGCTCGTTCACGTCGCTCTCCATTCCTGGCTTGCCTGGTCCGGCGCGCCGGATCGGCACCTCCCGGGCGCCTTTCCTTCGCCTGATCCCCGACTCGTCAGCCCCCGGGCGACCGCTCTTCCAAATGGCGTGCCGGGCCGGATCGCGCGGGCGAACTCGGACGGGCGGCGCCGCGTCCGCGCAAGCCAAACAAGCGGAAACTTCAGGGAGTCGAATCAGGAGAGGTTGGAGAGCGCCAGCGGACCGCGGCACCGGGAGAGCAGACGCTCCGGATACAGGGCCGGCGCGATCGGATACAGGGGCCCGGGCTCCGGCACGACGGGAGCGCCCTCAGGGCGCCCCCAGCCACGTCGCGATGTACCAGGTCACCAAGTCCCCGTGGAAGAACAGCGCGATCAGCGCGCCGAGGGCGAGAAATGGACCGAAGGGAATGTACTGATCCCGTCTCAGGACGCGCAGCGCGATCAGGGTGAGGCCCACCACCGATCCCGTGAGCGCCCCGACCATGATCGTCAGCAGCACCGGCTGCCAGCCGAGGAAGGCACCGATCATGGCCAGGAGCTTGGCGTCCCCCAGGCCCATGCCCTCCTTGCCACGGAGGGCTCGGTACGCCCGCGCGAGGCCCCAGGGCAGCCCATAGCCCAGCACGATCCCGAGAAGCGAGTCGGCTGCCCCCACCGGGAGCAACGTCGCCGCGCACAGGAATCCCAGGACGATCCCCGGCAGCGTGATGACGTTCGGGATGATCTGGTGGGAAAGGTCAATCGCGGCGACGACCAGCAGCGCCGAGCACCACGCGGCGTAGATGACCGCCGGCCACCCCGGCCCGAACCACCAGAGGATCACCGCGTAGCCCAGCCCGTTCAGCCCCTCTACGATCGGATAGCGGAGCGGGATCGGCGCGCGACAGGCCCGGCACCGCCCGCGCAGGAGGACATAGCTGAGAATGGGAATGTTGTCGTAGGGGGGGATGAGGGCCATGCAGGTGGGACACCGCGATCGGGGCCACACCACCGATTCGCGGCGGGGCAGCCGGTGGATGCAGACGTTGAGGAAGCTCCCGACGACCATCCCCACCAGGCCTGCGAGCAGATAGAGCCGCATGCGCGCTATTGTATCGAATCCGCCCCGGAGGAATCAGCAGGAGCGGCCCCTCCTCCGTTTTTCCTGATAGAAACTACGCAGGGGGAGACCCCAACGGTTTCCATTTGCTTTGCCGCCCCCCTGCCCTTATAATTGCCTACATATTTTTGACCGTGGGGGGGTCCGTGCCACGATTCGGGCGGACGGTGGCTTCATCGGCAGAAGGAGAGAGGTCAATGGCTGCTGTCAAGTCGGTCGCCTATCGGGCTGCCAAGAAGCGGCGCGAGGTCGCGCTGCCTCCGCGACGCAAGCGGCCCGAGGCGCTCACGAGCCGGGAGCAAGAGATCCTGCAGCTCATCTGGTCGGGGCTCAAGAACAAGGAAATCGCGCAGCGCCTGAAGATCAGCGTCAAGACCGTCGAAGCGCACCGGGCCAACATGATGAAGAAGGTCCGGGTGTCGAACACGGCTCAGTTGCTCAAGGCAGCCATCCAGGGTGGGATGATTGACGTCCGGTAGCCGGTCCCGCCTCCCGACCTCGTTTCCTCCTTGACCAACCGGCAGCGCGGCGCGATGGGGGTCCCTGTTCCGCCACTCGCGGCACCGACGCCCTCAGGTCGAGCGTTGCCGGAGCACCTCGTAGAGGACGACGGCGGCCGCCACGGAGAGATTCAAGGACGCGACCCGCCCGCGCATGGGCACCCGGACCCGTTCGTCGCATTTCTCCAGAAGCCCCGGGCGCACGCCCTTTCCCTCCCCGCCCACGACGAGCGCCGTGGGGCCACGGTAATCGAGGGCCGTGTACGGCTTCTCCGCCGCCGGATCCAGCGCATAGACCCAGAGCCCCTGTGCCTGCAGGTCTTCCACGAGGCGCGCGAGGTTCGGCACGCGGGCGACCCGCAGGTGCTCGACCGCGCCGGCCGACGCGCGTGCCACGGCGCCCGTGAGCCCCACGGCCCGCCGCTCGGGCAGGATCACTCCGTGCGCGCCCGCCGCTTCGGCCGCGCGCAGGACCGCCCCGAGGTTCTGCGGATCCTCCACGCCGTCCAGGATGAGCACGCAGGGAGGCTCGCCGCGCTCGCGCGCGCAGGCGAGGATGTCGGCCGGCCCAGCATAGGACTTGGACGCGACCACCCCGACGACGCCCTGGTGCCGGCCGTGGGGCACCAGCCGGTCCAGGACCCTCCGGGGCTCCACATAGACCGGCACCCGCGCCGCCCGCGCGAGCCGGACCAGCTCGGCAACCGACCGGTCCTCCCGTGCCAGGACCAGCCGCAGGAGCGGCCGGGTGCCTGCGCGCAGCGCCTCCCGCACGGCGTGCAGCCCGTAGAGCAGGTCAGGCGCCTCACCGCTTCCAGCGGCTGGTCCCATCGGGCCGATCCTCGATCGTGATGCCCTGGGCGGCGAGCGCCGCCCGGATGGCGTCGGCCCGCGCAAAATCCCGCCGCCGCCGGGCCGCGTTCCGCTCTGCGAGCTGGCGCTCGATCTCCTCGTCCGTGAGCGCCGCCGCCTGCTCCCGGCCTCGGGACTCGGCCGACGCCACACGGAACTCCAGCTCCTTGAACTCCCACTCCTTGACCGGAAGCTGGAACAGCCCGAACACGCCCCCCAGGCGGCGGAAGGCCTCGCGCGCGGCCGCCCGCACGGGCCGGGAGACGCCCGCCTCCAGCGCCCGGTTGAGCTCCCCCCGCAGGCGCTGGAACTGGGCCAGGGCGGCGGGGGTGTTGAAATCGTCGTCCATCGCCTGGCGGAAGGCGGGCGCCAGGCCCTCCAGCGCCTGGCGCGCCCCGGCGTCCGCGCGCCCCGCCTGGTCGGCTGGCTCCTCCAGCCGCTGGAACAGGCCGTAGAGCCCGTCGAGCGCCGCTTTCGCCTGGCGCAGGCCCTGGTCGGAGAAGTCCAGCGGACTCCGGTACTGCGTCGCCAGCAGGAAATAGCGCAGGACCTCGGCCGTGACCGGCTCGCGGCACCCGGACTTCTCGAAGATCTCCCGGAGCGTAAAGAAGTTCCCCAGCGACTTGGACATCTTCTCCTGGTTGATCTCCACGAACCCGTTGTGCACCCAGTAGCGGGCGAACTCCCGGTGGGTGGCCGCGCAGGACTGGGCGATCTCGTTCTCGTGGTGCGGGAAGATCAGGTCCATGCCGCCGCCGTGGATGTCGAACGTCTCGCCCAGGTGCCGCATGGCCATGGCGGAGCACTCGATGTGCCAGCCGGGCCGGCCCGGTCCCCACGGGCTGTCCCAGGCCGCCTCGCCCGGCTTGGACGCCTTCCACAGGGCAAAGTCCATGGGGTCCCGCTTGCGCTCGTCCACCTCGACCCGCGCGCCGGCGAGCAAGTCCTCCGGCTGCCGCTTGGACAGCCGCCCGTAGGCCGGATAGGTCGCCACGGCGAAATAGACGTCGCCGTCCACCTGGTACGCATGTCCGGTCGCGACCAGCCGCTCGATCAGCCGGATGATGTCGGGGATGTGCTCGGTGGCCTTGGGCTCGATGTCGGCGGGCGCCACGCCGAGCCGCCCCATGTCGCGCCGATAGGCCTCGAGATAGCGCTCGGCGATCGCCTGCCACGCGACGCCCTCGCGCGCCGCGCGCTGGAGGATCTTGTCGTCAATGTCCGTGAAGTTCCGGACGTAGGTCACGCAATAGCCGCTGAAGCGCAGATAGGCACGGATCACGTCGAAGACGAGCGCGCTGCGCCCGTGCCCGAGATGACACTCGTCGTACACGGTCACGCCGCAGGCGTACATGCGGACGTGCGGGGGCTCCAGCGGCTCGAAGGGCTCCTTCCGCCCGGTCAGCGTGTTGTAGAGCTTCAGCATCTGACGTCGTCCGTGCCGCTCAGGTCCGCGAGGGCTCGGGCCGCCGGCCGAGCCCCGCCGCCTGCGGGGCGCCTGTGGGAGCCAACCCGCGGACCCGACGCGCGTCCGCCAGCAGGGCCTCCCAGCTCCGAAGCTGCTCCAGCACGCGGTAGTGGGTCAGGTCCAGTTGGAGCGGCGTGACCGAGACCAGGCCCTGGCGCAGCGCCTCGTAATCGGAATCCTTCCGCCGGCTCCAAGCGACCCGGCTCCCGGCGATCCAGTAATAGGTCCGCCCGTGCGGATCCACCTTTTCGATCACCGGCTCGTCGAACCGGCGCCGGCTCAGGCAGGTCATCCGCACGCCCGCGATGGCCCCCAACGGACGGTCCGGAACGTTCACGTTCAGGAGGGTCTCTTCCGGCAGGCCAAACCGCAGCACGGCGCGGGCGACGCGCAAGGCATAGACCGCCGCTACCTTGAACCGAAACTCCCCCTGTCCTTCCTGAGACACGGCGATCGAGGGCACCCCGTGAATCGTGCCCTCGAGCGCGGCCGCGACCGTGCCCGAATAGGTCACGTCGTCGCCCAGGTTCACTCCGCGGTTGATGCCGGCGACCACGAGCGCGGGCGTGGCCCGCAGCACCTGCTTGAGGGCCAGATTCACGCAATCGGTCGGGGTCCCATTGACGGCATAGACCTGTTTGTCCACGCGCGTGAGGCGGAGCGGCTTGTGCAGCGTGAGCGCGTGGCCGACGGCGTTCCGCTCCCGGTCGGGCGCCACCACCCAGACATCGCCGAGCTGCCGCATCGCCGCCGCCAGGGCGAGCAGGCCCCGCGAGGCGATCCCGTCGTCGTTGGTCACGAGGATCTTCATGCCAGTTTCAGGAACAAAAAAAGCTGCGCGGAGCAGCTTGCAAACAGAGAAGCCTCGAAGGCGACGGCTGCAGCGACACCGTCGCAGCCCAGTTGGTCGCTGCCTGGCTAGCGAGGTTGGTCGGGGCGAGCCGATTTGAACGGCCGACCACTCGCACCCCAAGCGAGTGCGCTACCGGGCTGCGCCACGCCCCGACCTTCGCTCATGGTCCTCAACTGTCCGCCTGTTGGCCCGTGCTCGCCCGGAGCTATCCTTCGTAGGCCTGCAGGCGCCGGAGGATGGCTTCCAGCTGGCCTCTGATCCGCGCCAGCCGGTAGCGCGCAGGCACCGCCCGTCCGCCCCGTCGGCCCCGGCGCGCCCAGTACCGCTTCACCCCGGCGATGGTGTAGCCTTCGTCGTACAGCATCCGTTTGATCTCGAGCACCGTCTCGATGTCGGCCTGCACGTAGAGCCGCTGATGCCCCCGGCTCTTCTTTGGCTTCAGAAAACTGAACTCGGATTCCCAAAACCGCAGGACGTAGGGGGGCACCTTCGTCAGTGCGCTGACTTCTCCGATTTTATAGAAGATCTTTCGGCCTAGGGTGGGCTCAGCCGCCATCACCGGCCTCATGCGCCCAGGGCTCGGTGATCCGCCCGTTTGCCCGCTGGCACGCTCAGTTCACGTACTTCTTGAAGACCTGACTCGGCCGGAAGGTCACGACTCGGCGCGGGGTGATGCCAATCTCCTCGCCGGTCCGCGGATTTCGGCCCTTCCGCGCCCCCTTGCTTCGGACCACGAAGTTGCCGAAGCCGGCGATTTTGACCGACTCTCCCTTGCGGAGCACCTCTTTCAGCAGGTTGAGGATGAACTCCACGATGTCGGCGGCTTCTTTCTTCGATACCCCGACCTTTTCGTAGATTTCGTTGGCGATGTCCGCTTTTCGCATGCCTTCCCCCTGGATTCCCTCGTAGGTCTCCTTAGGGCACGTCCCGGCTGGCCCGCACCCGCTCCACCCAGGTTTCGCCATAAATTACGTGAGGTTATCGGCTGTGTCAAGCGAATTTCGGGAATGGAGGCCAGGCCGGGCCGCCGGGGCTGTCTCTTTCGGCAGCAGTTTGTACTCGATGCTGTCCGCGAGCGCCTGCCAGCTCGCCTCCATGATGTTCTCGGAGACACCGACGGTGCCCCACTGCTCCTTGTGATCGCCGGATTCGATCAGGACGCGGACCTGCGACGCCGTGCCGCGGCTGGCCGTCAGCACCCGGACCTTGTAGTCCAGCAGCTTGACCTCCTTGAGCTGGGGATAGAACTTCTCGAGGGCCTTCCGGAGGGCGTGGTCCAGGGCGTTCACGGGACCGGCCCCCACCGCCGCCGTATGCTCGACCGCCTCGCCCACCTTGACCATGACCGTCGCCTCGGAGATCGGGGCCTCGCCGGCCCGGCGCTTCTCGACGATGACCCGGAACCCGAGCAACTCGAAGGACGGCCGGTGCAGCCCCAGCGCTTTCCGGGTCAGCAGCTCCAGCGAGCCCTCCGCGCCCTCGAACTGATAGCCCTTGTTCTCCAGATCCTTGAGCTGGTCCAGCAGCTCTTGGAGCTTCGGATGGTCCTTCGACAGCGCCAGCCCGAACGCCTGGACCTTGCCCAGCAGCCCGCTCCGGCCCGCGTAGTCCGAGACCAGCACGCGCTGGCGGTTCCCGACCAGTTCCGGCACCACGTGCTCGTAGGTGGCCGGATTCTTCTGCACCGCATGGATGTGCACGCCGCCCTTGTGGGCAAAGGCCGAATCCCCCACGTAGGGCTGGTGCTTGTTGGGCATGAGGTTGGCGATCTCGGTGACGAAGTGGGAGACTTGGCGCAGGTTGGCCAGCCGGCGCTCGCCCAAGACCGTGCGCTTCATCTTCAGCTCCAGGTTCGGGAGGATGGAGCAGAGGTTCGCGTTCCCGCACCGCTCGCCGATCCCGTTGATCGTCCCCTGCACCTGCACCACTCCGGCCTCGACGGCGACGAGCGAGTTGGCCACCGCCATCTCGGTGTCGTTGTGCGCGTGGATGCCGAGCGGCACCGGGCACTCCCGCCGGACCGCCGCGACGATCTCCCGGATCTCCCAGGGCATGGTCCCGCCGTTCGTGTCGCACAGGATGACGCGCTCGGCCCCCGCGGCGACGGCCCGCCGCAGCGTCTCGAGCGCGTAGTCGGGGTTCGCCTTGTACCCGTCGAAGAAGTGCTCCGCGTCATAGAAGACCCGCCGGCCCTTGTCGCGGAGGTAGGCGACCGAGTCGCCGATGATCTCCAGATTCGTCGCCAGCGAGATGCCCAGCGCCTCGGTCACGTGGAGCGCCCAGCTCTTGCCGAACAGCGTGATCGTCGGGGTGTCCGCCGCCAGCAGCGCCTGGAGATTCGGGTCCTTGTGGACGGGATGGCTGGCCTTGCGGGTCGAGCCGAAGGCCACCACGGTCGCGTGCGCGAGCGGCACGGTCTTGATCAATTTGAAGAACTCGATGTCTTTGGGGTTGGCCCCCGGCCAGCCGCCCTCGATGAAGTGCACGCCCAGGTCGTCCAGCCGCTGCGCGACCCGGAGCTTATCCTCGACCGAGAAGGTCACGTCCTCGGCCTGGGCCCCGTCGCGCAGGGTCGTGTCGTAGATCTCGAGCACGGACGCCGCCGCCTCACGCCCGGTCGCCTCTGTCGCCCGTCCCGATCGGGCTTCCGGTTTCCTGCGGGGGGACTTGGGGTTCCGGCTCATGCGGGCGTCCGGTCCAGGCCAAACGCCGCGTGCAGCGCGCGCATGGCCAGCTCTAAATATTTCTCCTCGATGACGCAGGAGATCTTGATCTCGGAGGTGCTGATCATCATAATGTTGATTCCTTCCCGGGACAACACCTGAAACATCTTCGCCGCCACCCCGGAGTGGGACCGCATGCCGACCCCGACGAGGGAGACCTTGGCGATCGCCTCAGTCACCGCGACCGACTTGGCGTCAATCTCCTTGGCCACGCGTTGCACCAGTGGGACCGCCTTGCTCAGATCGGCCCGCGGGACCGTGAACGAGATGTCGGTCAGCGCACCCTGCCCGACGTTCTGGATGATCATGTCCACGTTGATGGTGGCCTCGGCGACCGCCCCGAAGACACTGGCCGCAACGCCGGGCCGGTCCGGCACGCCGATGATCGTGATCTTGGCCTGGTTCCGGTCGCCGGTGACGCCGGCCACCTCCACCCGCTCCATGTCAGTGTCTTCGTTAGTCACGAGCGTTCCCTGCCCCTCCTTGAAGCTGGATTTGACCTCCACCGGCACACCGAAGCGCGCGGCGAACTCCACCGACCGGCTCTGGAGGACCTTGGCCCCCAGGCTCGCCAGCTCGAGCATCTCCTCGTAGGAGATCTTATCCAGACGCCGGGCGGACGGGACGATGTTCGGATCGGCCGTGTAGACCCCGTCCACGTCCGTATAGATGATGCAGCGGTCCGCCTTCAGCGCGGCGGCCAGCGCGACCGCCGTCAGGTCGGACCCGCCGCGCCCCAGGGTCGTCACATCCGAGCGCTCGTTGATGCCCTGGAAGCCGGCCACGACGGGGATGACCCCTTCCGCGAGCGCCTCCGTGATCCGCTCCGCCGTCACCCGCGCGATCCGCGCCTTGGTGTGGCGGCTGTCCGTGATGATTCCGACCTGGCGCCCGGTGAATGAGCGGGCGTTGAGGCCGCGGCTGCGCAAATCCATGGCGAGCAGCGCGATCGTGATGCGCTCCCCCGTGGACAGCAGCATGTCCATCTCCCGCTCGTCCGGGTTCGGGGTCACCTCGTGCGCGAGCCGGACGAGCCGGTCCGTCTCGCCGCTCATGGCCGAGACCACCACGACGACGTCGTGACCCTCCTCCTTGGTCTTCGCCACGAGGTCGGCCACGCGGTGGATACGCTCGACGCTGCCGACCGAGGTCCCGCCGTACTTCTGGACGATCAGGGCCATGCGTCCTACCCGCTGGCCAGCAGGCGTTTGATGAGCGAGGTCGCCTCGCGCACTTTGGTGCGAGCGGCCTCGGCCTCGATTTCGCTGTACCCGCGGGGGGACGCCTGCGCCGACGCCCCGGGCCCCTGGTAGAGCGCGTAGGGCACCGGCAGCCAGGCGCGAGCCGGGCCGTCGCGGAGGGTGACGCCGTCGCACACGACGAGCAGCCGATGCGGGCCGAGTCTGGGCAGGCCCTCGCGCAGCGCGCCCACCGCGAGGCGATCGAATTCCTCGACGGCGTTCACCCTCGCCTTGAGGTCCGCCGCTCGCCGCACCTCATCCGGCAGCTCCGCGTGCACGTACACGAAGTCCCGCTTCTCCAGCTCGCCGAGCGCGGCCGCAGCCAGCTCGGAGAAGTCCGTGCCGTCGCCGAAGGAGCCGGGGGCCGCCGCGTCCAGCCCCGCGCAGATCCCGATGCCCCGGTGCAGGTCGCGGGCGGACACGATGGCCCCCGTGATCGGATGGAGGTCCGTGAGCTTCGGCAGCCGCGGGGCCTTGCCTTGTCCCCAGAGCCAGAGACAGTTGGCGGGCTTCAGCCCAGCCTGCTGACGCTCCTCGTTGACGGGGTGGCTGCGCAGGATGATCAGGGACGCTTCCATGAGTTGCCGCAGGATCTCGGCCCCGTCGCCGCTGGGCAGGGCGTCGCCAATCGGGCGCCCCACCACCTCCCGGGGCGGCACACAGGTCACCCGCGCCTTGCCGCCGACCCAGACCATCACGTGACGGTGGCCGACGCCCGGGTAGAACTGAATCGCCTCGGAGCCAAGCTGCTCGTTCACCGCGTCAAGCAGCTCGCGGGCCTCCTCGGTCGTGATGCCGCCGGCGCCGTCGTCTTCCAGGACGACGTGTGGCGCGAGTTTGCGGACCTCATACCCCGCCGGCCGCCCCGGCGCCGGGCTGGCCTGCACCGTCACCATGCTGCAGCGGAACGCGACGTCGTGCTCGCCCAGGACGACCCCGAGGCTCGCCGCCTCGAAGGGACCGGGACCCGGATGGTAGTTCCGCGGGTCGTAGCCGAGCACCGCGAGCTGCGTCGTGTCGCTCCCGGCCGTCACGCCTTCCAGCGGCACCGTGGCGAGCCCCAGTTCCCCGTGGCGCGCGAGCCAATCCAGGTTCGGCGTGGCCGCGGCCTGGAGCAGCGTCTTGCCGCCCAGGTCCGGGTGCGGCGCCTCCACCAGTCCTCCGCCGTGCAGGATCACGTATTTCATAGAGTTCGATGCGCCGGAAACCCCGGATTTCAATCCGGGGAGGAAGGCGCACCCATCACCTCCTTTCTTCGTGATGTGTCGGCTTCCACAGCCGCCAGGAGCAGGGCGCGAGCACCACCAGGTCCTCCGGTCTGGCCTGTTGAGTCAGACGCCGCCCGTCCCGCATCGCGTGAAGGCTGAGGCGGCTTCCCCTGTGCCCTCCCACGTAGCAGAACCCGTAGCGCGGGTGCAGGACGTGCATCCCGCGCCGGAGTCCCAGGCTCACCGTCCCGCCGTGCCGCCGCCGCACTCCGCCCTTAGCGGGCTGCCGCAGGTGCAGGGACCGGCGCCGGAACCGAAGCGGGGCCACCCGGATGATCCGGGTGTCGTCCGGAACAGAACCTCCCACGGCAGACGCCGCCAGCACCCACGAGTCCACGCAGTGTGCCCGGAAGGTTTCTTCGGATTTCCGGGCCAACTTGGTCAGACCCCGTGCATCCCGCAGGCGCTTGGTCTCGTATCCCGGAACCAGAACCACCGGCGCAACCCGCTCCAACTCCGTGTGGAACCACTGCTTTCCCACCTCCAACGGGGAGAAGCTCCTGTTCCAGCGGCGCTTGCCCTTTCCGGTCTCGGCTGCCACGTCTTCGACCACAAAGACGGTAATGGGATAGAACGTCGCCAGCAGGCGGGCAAGCCGGAGCTTCCAGTCCCACCGCGCCTTCGTGGACGGCGGAATTCCCCCGCGGGAGCGATTCTGGCGCGGTTTGCGGCAGGGAGTCTTCCGGTACCGCCGTCCCCTCCGCATCTCCCGCCGCGCCGTCACGGCGTCCCTCACGTGGGTCACGGCGTCGGCGTGGAGGTTGACGAATGTGCGCTTCGCAGCCTTGACCGTCAGGCCCTCCCACTTCGAACCCGGGTCGATCCCGCAGGCGACGGGCTGAACCTCCCCGTCCCGGCGGTCAAGCAGCCGGATGTAGAAGCACCCTTTCCGGAACCGGCGGACCGCCCGGCCCTTTCGGACGAGCTCGCGGGCACGGGCGGGGTGGCACGGCATGAGCGGCCTCCCGGCGGCGGAGACCACGGGTACATAGCATGGGGCGTTACCGCCCCCTCTCCTCCCGCAGGAGGGAGACCAATGCCCCCCATCGCCGCTGACGGTCGCAGAGGCCGCAGACTTGGGGAGCATCCGCGGCGTGCTCGGGCCGCCACGCCCGGACCGTTCAGCTGCCTTCAGTCGCCCCCGGTTTCCCGTTGCCGGGACCGGTGGCTTGGCCAGGCTAGTCTTTCCCACCGCTTGAGCGGTGCCTTGTGGTTTCACAGTCGGCATCTGCTACTCCTCACAAGCCCCGGACTTCAGTCCGGGGTACTTGACCGCCATGCCATCACAATTCCTGCGGCGCGGAAGCCCCCAGCTTCAGCCGTGGGGAGGAAGCGCCGCCCTCCTCGTACGTGTATCCGTCGTTCCTGTGCAGCACCTGGCAGTGTCTCCACGAGATTCCCGCGACGCGACCGCTGTTCGTCTGAATGTCGAACGATCCAGTCGCTCGGCACAGCACGCGCCCAACATGGACGCCTCGCCTCTTCCCCAGCGGCACCACCCCCCGGACAACATCTCCAGTCTCGAATCCGAAGTGCTTCGATGCGCCGGACCGGTGCCGAATCGGAACGCCGTGCTGATCTGTTCCGCATCGCTGCCGATTCCCATGTCCCACGGCTTTGATCGTGAGCACTGATTCCGGGACGACCAGGTGGTTGGGCGTGCTCGCGCCGACGCACGCCGCGTCGATCCAATGCTCCTTCGGCAGTCCAAGCCGGATACGCTTCCACTTCATCCGACCGCCCGTGCCGCATTCGACGGGGAGGCCCGTCGCCTTCAGACTTCCGACCAGCGCCCAGCGGGTCGCGTTCACGGCGGCCGCAGCCTTCAGCGGTGCGTTCGCGTTCGCCTCGATCTCCGGGTGGCCGAACTCGGCGGCGGTCTTCTGCCCCTTCGCGTCGTTGCAGCGGCGGCAGGCGATCGTGAGATTGCTCACGCGGTTCGAGCCGCCCCGGCTCTTCGGGACAATGGGCTCGACTTCAAAAGGCCCGTCTGTCATCCCGCCATACGCGCACATCCGGCCCCACGTCTCAAGGAGATACTCGCGCACCTCGTACCCCTGGAGTTCGCCCTGCTGGTACTCAACGCCGGAGATGTCCGCATGCTCCATCCTCTGCGTGTCGAATTTCGCAAGCTTCACACTGACGGCCGTGATCGGGCAGCGCCTTCTGAGACGTCCGACCCAGGTCATGGTCGTGAGAACCCGATTGGCCAGAGACGGCGCGAGCCAGCCTGCCGGCCTTCTCCGGTTGTCGAATCTGGCTTGCCTGTACCACAGTCTTCCGGCTTCTCCTCGATCGTCTGACTTGACGCCGTTCCCGGAGCGAATCTCGGATGGCCTGTCCGCGGTGCTCCAGTTCAGCGGCAACCACCACCATCCTCCCGTTCAGGACCGCGATCCCGGTCGTCTGTGATCCCGGATCGAGCTTGAGCCGATGCGCCGATGTCCTGCTCAGCGCAGGGGTGCGCTCCTTGAGGAGGATCGTGAACGGGAACCTGCGGAAGACTGCTGCCTTTCCGTCTCGAAGAAGCCGCCTCGCATAGGCCGCAGGGCACGGATCGAGCGGCTTTCGGTCCGTGCTCAACACGAACACGTGTCCCGAATGGCGCACCGGGACCCCCGCGCCCGCCGATCGACGGGACCTCGCCTCGGAGCCTTGCGGTTCCGTGGCGGTGACGTTTGCCTCGCCCATGTCCCGAGGGCTTGTCCTGTCCGCCGCCTTCGCCGCATCCCCAGCGACGCCAGCATGACGGCGAACGACAGGGCTACGGACTGGCACGCATCCGTAGGTGTCCTGACCCGTGGAGCGTAGATCGGAAATATGAACCTCCTTTCTCGGGCGGGTCATGAATCGAGGCTCTGTCAAGCCCCCGCCTTGAGGCGTGGGGTTCATGACAGCTTCAGCAGCCTGCCGACCGCGTCCCGGTCGGCCTTGATCGTCACCGGCTCCCGCGACACCCCGATGGCCGTGTCGGGATCCTTGAGCCCGTGGCCCGTCAAGGTGCAGACGACCGTGTCGCCGTCCTTCAGCCCGCCAGCCTTCCCCACCTTGAGGATCCCGGCCACGCCGGCGGCCGAGGACGGCTCGCAGAACACGCCCTCGTCGGCCGCGATCAGGCCGTACGCCTGGAGGATCTCCTCGTCCGTGACGACGTCAATCTTGCCCTCCGACTCTGCCACCGCCTGGAGCGCCGGCTGCCAGCTCGCCGGGTTGCCGATCCGGATGGCGGTGGCGATCGTCTGCGGCTCCTCGACCACGCGGCCGAGGACGATCGGGGCGGCGCCCGCCGCCTGAAAGCCCAGCATCCGGGGCAGCCGCGTGATCTGCCCGGCGGCCTTGTACTCGCGGTAGCCGCGCCAGTAGGCCGTGATGTTCCCCGCGTTCCCGACTGGCAGCGCGTGGATGGTCGGCGCGAACCCCAACTGGTCGCAGACCTCCATGGCGGCGGTCTTCTGGCCCTCGATCCGGAAGGGGTTGATCGAGTTGACCAGCTCGATCGGATAGCGCGCCGCGATCTCCTTGACGATGGCCAGGGCCTGGTCGAAGTTGCCCTCGATCTGGATCACGGTGGCCTGGTGCATCATGGCCTGCGTGAGCTTCCCGAGCGCGATCTTCCCGGCTGGGACGAGCACGTAGACCGCGAGGCCGGCCCGGGTCCCGTACGCCGCCGCGGAGGCCGAGGTGTTCCCCGTAGACGCGCAGATCACGGCGCGGGCGCCCGCCTCCAACGCCTTGGAGATGGCTAGCGTCATCCCGCGGTCCTTGAAGGACCCGGTGGGATTCGCACCTTCAAACTTCAAGAACAGCTCGACCCGCGCGGGGAGCCGTTTGGCCAGCCGCTTCGCATGGATCAGCGGCGTATTGCCCTCGCCGAGCGTGACCACCGGGGTCCGCTCCCCGACGGGCAGGAACTTGCGATACTCCTCGATCACGCCGCGCCAGCGGATCATGGACGCCACACCAGACGATGACGGGAATCAAGCCGGGGAGGGCGCATGGTTACTGGTCATGCCCCTCGACACGGATCAGGGTGGTGGGCTCAGAGACGCACTCCATCCGATCAATCTCGCGCAGGGCGGCCTGCACCGCCCGCTCGCGGGCCGTATGCGTCATGATGACCACCGGGACGGTCTGGCCCTCCTTGCGGCCCTTCTGCAGGACCGAGGAGATGCTGATGCCGTGACGCCCCAGGACCCCGGAAATCTGGGACAACACGCCGGGCCGGTCCACGACCATGAACCGGAGATAGTAGAGCGAGGCGATCTCCTCCATAGGCCGGATCCGCAGCGGCCGGCGCTCGCCCGGCTGAAAGGCAGCGACGGGCACGCGCCCGGAGGCGTCCCGGAGCAGGTTGCGGGCACAGTCAATCACGTCGCTGACCACCGCGCTCCCGGTCGGCAGGGAGCCGGCCCCCTGGCCGTAGAGCACGATGTCGCTCACCGCGTCCCCGACAAGCTGGATCGCGTTGTACACGCCCTCGACCTGAGCCACCGGCGACGTGGATGGGATCATGGTCGGATGCACCCGCGCCTCGACATCACCGTCCTGGAACTTGGCGATGCCCAGCAGCTTGATCCGGTACCCGAATTCCTTGGCGTAGGCGATGTCCAGGGGCGTGACCCCGGTGATGCCCTCGGTGAACACCTCCTTGACATTCACCGGCGTCCCGTACGCCAGGCTCACCAGGATCGCGAGCTTGTGGGCGGAGTCCACGCCGGCGACGTCGAAGGTCGGATCCGCCTCGGCGTACCCCGCCCGCTGCGCCTCGGCCAGAACCTCCTGGAACCCCAAGCCCTCCTGCGTCATCCGGGTCAGGATGTAGTTGGAGGTGCCGTTGATGATGCCGTAGATCGAAAGGATCGTGTTGGCGGCCAGCCCCTCGGTGAGGGCTCGGATGATCGGGATGCCGCCGCCCACGCTGGCTTCGAAGCCCAGATCCACCCCGTACCGGGCGGCGGCCTCGAACAGCTCCTCGCCGTGGACCGCGAGCAGGGCCTTGTTCGCGGTCACCACGGACTTGCCCGCCGCCATGGCCTCGAGAATGAGCCACTTGGCGGGGTCATAGCCGCCGATCAGCTCGAGGACAATGTCCACCTGGGGGTCGTGCAGGACCGCGCGCGCATCAGCCGTGAGCACGCCGGCGGGCAGCGTGACGCCGCGATCCCGCCCGAGGTCGAGATCCGCCACCCGGACCAGCTCGACGGGCACGCCGACGCGGCGCCGGATCAGCGCAGCGTTCTGCTGCAGGATCCGCACGACCCCCGTCCCGACCGTCCCGAACCCGATGAGCCCAACCCCGATCCGGGATCTCATCGGACCGCCCCTTCCAGCTTCAGGGCTTTCTTGATCCCGCGCACCGCCTGTCGGATGCGATGTTCGTTCTCCACGAGCGCGAACCGGACGTAGTCGTCGCCGCCCTCGCCGAACCCGATGCCCGGCGAGACCGCCACCTTGGCGTCGCGCAGGAGCAGCTTGGAGAATTCCAGCGAGCCCATCCCGCGATAGGCCGCCGGGATGCGCGCCCAGACGAACATGGTGGCGCGCGGCTTCTCAATCGGCCAGCCGATCCGGTTGAGCCCGGCGACCAGCTCGTTGCGCCGGCTCTCGTAGCGCGCGACGGTCTCCTTGACGCAATCCTGCGGCCCGTTCAAGGCGATGATGCTGGCGATCTGGACGGGCTGGAAGATTCCGTAATCCAGGTAGCTCTTGATCTTGGCCAGCGCCCCGATCACCTCGCGGTTCCCGACGCAGAACCCGACCCGCCAGCCCGGCATGTTGTAGCTCTTCGAGAGGGTGAAGAACTCGACCCCGATGTCCTTCGCCTCGGGCACCTGCAACAGGCTCGGCGCGCGGTAGCCGTCGAAGACCAGGTCGGCATAGGCCAGGTCGTGGACGACGAGGACCTGGTGCTCCTTGGCGAAGGCCACGATCTTTTTGAAGAACTCCAGGTCCACGACGGCCGTCGTGGGGTTGTGCGGAAAATTGATGACCAGGATCCGCGGGCGCGGGAGCGTCTGGCGATAGACGCGCGTGAGGTCGTCGAAGAAATCGCTGTCCGGGCGCAGTTCGATCCCGCGCACCTCGCCGCCCGCGATGATCACGCTGTACATGTGGATCGGGTAGGTTGGGGTCGGCGTCAGCACGACGTCGCCCGGCCCGATCAGGGCCAGCGCGAGGTGCGCGATCCCCTCCTTGGAGCCGATCGTGACGATCGCCTCGGTCTCCGGGTCCAACTCCACGTCGTAGCGCCGCTTGTACCAGCCGGTGATGGCGTGGCGTAGCTTGGTGATCCCCTTGGAGGCCGAGTACCGGTGGTTGCGGGGGTTGCGGGCCGCCTCGACAAGCTTCTCCACAACATGGCCGGGTGTCGGCTGGTCCGGGTTGCCCATGCCGAAGTCAATGATATCCTCGCCCCGGTGGCGGGCCTCAACCTTGAGCGCCTGGACCTGCGCGAAGACGTAGGGCGGCAGGCGTTTGAGACGGTAAAACTCCACGGCTCCTCCGAGTGACACAAGCCCGTCACGCCCGACGACCAGAAGGGGACGCGGGGCTTCCGATCCCGCAGGAAGGAGGCCTCATTCTAATGCAGCCGAGCCAAATCAGTCAATTTTAATCCGGTGTTGGACGACTTTGGCCCTCGGAACCGGCTCGGCGTCGGCAGGCGGAGAAGCCCAAGCGTGCGGGGTCTGCGCTGCCCCCTGAGACCGGAGGCGGCATGCGGGTCCCCGCCGTCAGTCCCGCTTGCCACGCTTCCGAGCTTTTTGCCATAATACGCGCGATCCTTGAGCCATTCCCGCATCCACTCCCGGCCCAGCCGCTGCCGGGTACCCGTTGCCGGAGTCCCCTCGCGGTGCGACTGCACTGGGGCGAAGGGCAACGGGTGAAGGCCCGCTGAGACGACCGGGATCCCGGCCTGAAACGACCGAACCCAGCAATGGGGGGCCCATGGCCAGATTAGGCGTCAACATTGACCATGTCGCCACGCTCCGGCAGGCCAGAGGGGGGACCGAGCCGGATCCCCTCGCCGCCGCCGTGCTCGTCGAGCTGGCCGGCGCGGACGGGATCGTCGTCCACCTGCGCGAGGATCGGCGCCACATCCAGGACCGCGATCTGTCGCGGCTGCGCGAGATCATCCAGACCAAGCTCGATCTCGAGATGGCGGCGGACGAGGCGATGGTCAAGATCGCGCTGGCCGTCAAGCCCCACCTGGTGACGCTCGTGCCGGAACGGCGCCAGGAGCTGACCACCGAAGGAGGGCTGGATGTCGTCACGCTGAAGGACCGCGTCAAGATGATCGTGGACCTCTTGCACGACGGCGGCATTCCGGTGAGCCTCTTCATCGAGCCGGATCTGAACCAGATCAAAGCGGCGCACAAGGTCGGCGCCGACTACGTGGAGCTCCACACCGGGCGCTACGCCAACGCGCGCCGCCTCAAGGAGGAGCAGGCGGAGTTTGAGGCCATCGCCCAGGCGGCGAAGCTCGCGTCCAAGCTGGGCCTGGGCGTGAACGCCGGGCACGGGCTCAACTATCGGAACGTCCGCCGCCTCACGCAAATCCCGGAGATCGTGGAATACAACATCGGCCACAGCATCATCGCCCGCGCGGTCCTCGTCGGACTCGAGCGGGCAGTCCGGGAGATGAAACAGCTCGTTGCAAGCCAGCCGACCACAGCGAGCAGCACGTAGCTGGGAGCTGCTCGCTATTCGCGATTGGCTGTTCGCTCTCAGTGAGTATGACGATCGTCGGCATCGGCCTGGACTTGGTGAAGATTGCGCGTATCCGGGCGCTGGCGGAGACTTGGCAGGCGCGCTTCCTCGACCGGGTGTACACCGAGGCGGAGCGGGCATACTGCCTCCAACGCGCCGCGCCGTACGCGTCGCTCGCCGGGCGCTTCGCCGCGAAGGAGGCGCTGCTGAAGGCGCTCGGGACCGGATGGGCCGGCGGCGTGAGCTGGCGCGACATTCAGGTGCTGAACGACGCCGCTGGCCGGCCGCGGGCCGTCGTGGGCGGCCGGACCGAAGCCCTGCTCCGCGAAGCGGGCGTCACCGCCATCCACGTCAGTCTCTCGCACGACGGGGACTACGCGATGGCTCAGGTCGTCCTGGCAAGAGACAGCGAACCGCGACGAGAGAACAGCCACTAGCCAGCAGCGCAGAGCTTCTTGCTCACGATTAGCAGTTTGCCATTCGCTGCCACTCGCTATGAAGATCGTGACCGCAGCCCAGATGCAGGCGCTGGATCGCCGCGCGATCCAAGAGGCGCGGATCCCCAGCCGGACTCTGATGGCCAATGCCGGAGCCGGCGTCGTCGCGGCCATGGAGGAGGTGCTGGGGCCCGCCACCGGCCGGACCGTGACTGTCGTCTGCGGCAAGGGCAACAACGGGGGCGACGGCTTCGTCGTCGCCCGCCTGCTGCGCCAGAAGCAGGCCCGGGTCCGGACGGTCGTCGTGGCAAAGCCGGACGAACTGAGCGCGGATGCCCAACACATGTACCGGCGCTTCGCCAGGATCGCCGGGAAAGCGGCCACGCTCATCACCCCCGGGGACGAGCGGCTCCGCGAGCTGCTCAAAGACAGTGAGCTGATCGTGGACGCGCTGCTCGGCACCGGGCTCTCGGCTCCGGTCACCGGCGCGTACAAGACCGCGATCGAGGCGATCAACGAGGCCGGCCGGCCCGTGACCGCGGTGGATCTGCCTTCCGGCATCCACGCGGACACCGGCGCGGTACTGGGCGCGGCAGTGCGCGCCACGCTCACCGTCACGTTCGGGCTGCCCAAGCTCGGTCTGTACGTCGGCGCCGGCATTGACCACGCGGGCTTGGTCCGGATCGCGGACATCGGCATCCCGCCAGCCTTCGTGCAGGCGGTGGACAGCCCCCTCTCGCTCATCACCGGCCCCGAGGTCCGCACCCTGCTGCCGAGCCGGCGTCCCTCCGCCCATAAGGGCACCTTCGGGCACGCCGGGATCATCGCGGGCTCGCTCGGCAAGTCCGGCGCGGCGGCCATGGCGGCGATGGCCGCGCTCCGGGCGGGCGCGGGCTTGGTGACCGTGGCCACGCCGTCGAGCGTCAACGACGTGCTCGAGGCGAAGCTGCTCGAGGTGATGACGGCGCCGATGCCGGAGACGAAGGCCCGGACCCTGGCCCGCTCGAGCCTGGATCGCCTCGTGACCTTCGCGGAAGGCAAGACGGCGCTCGCGGTCGGGCCCGGGCTGACGACCCACCCCGAGACGGTCGAGCTGGTGCACGCCCTGCTGCCGCGCTTGGTCCGGCCCTGCGTCCTGGACGCGGACGCGCTGAACGCGCTCGCCGGCCGTACGGCGCGGCTGGCGGACTGCAAGGTGCCGCTCGTGCTGACCCCGCATCCGGGGGAGATGGCGCGGCTCGAAGAGGAAGCCACCCCGCAGAGCATCAACGCCGACCGGATCGGGGTCGCGACGCGGTTCGCGCAGCGACGTGGGGTCGTGCTCGTGCTCAAGGGGGCCCGGACCGTCGTCGCCAATCCGGACGGACGGGCGGCGATCTGTCCGACCGGCAACCCCGGGATGGCCACCGCCGGCACCGGGGACGCCTTGACCGGCCTGATTGTGGGACTGTTGGCCCAGGGGCTGACTCCCTGGGACGCCGCGCGGGCCGGCGTCTATTGCCACGGGCTTGCCGGGGACCTCGCGGCCGCGGAGCTGGGCGCAGCGGGCATGACGGCGAGCGACCTGATCAGCCGGATCCCCCGCGCCTTTTTGCAGACGGGATCGTCCCTTGGTGTCTGACGGGAAGCGGCCACGTCCCCGCCGGCGCGGGCCTGCGCGCGACGCCTCGGGGGCGGGCTGGACCGTCATTTCGCGCTCGCTGGCCGAGACGGACCGGCTGGGCCGCCGGATTGCCCGCGTCCTGCGCGGCGGGGAGCCCCTCGCGCTCTCCGGGGAACTGGGTGCCGGCAAGACCACCCTGGTCCGCAGCGTCGCCGCCGGACTGGGCGCGCCCCCGCAGGCGGTGAGCAGCCCCACGTTCGTGCTGGTCCAGGAATACCCGGGGCGCCTCCGCCTGGTCCACGCCGACCTCTACCGGATCGAGTCGCCCGCCCATCTCCGCGAGCTGGGGTTGGGCGAGGCCCTGGATCCTGGCTCTGTGCTGATGGTCGAGTGGGCCGAGAAGGCGGGCGACGAGCTGCCGCCGGACCGGCTGGAGGTGCACCTGCGGCACCTCGGGCAGCGACGCCGCGAGGTGCGGTTCTACGGGACCGGCCCGCGGTCGCGCGCGCTCCTCGCCCGCATCCGAGCCGGCGACCGGCCGCCGCGCCGCCCGGCGGCACAGGGGGACTAGCCCGTGAAGGTGATCTGGGCGCCGTGGCGCATGACGTACATCCGGCGGCACCGGAAGCCGACGGGCTGCATCTTCTGCCGGGCTGCGCGCCAGCGACGCGACGCCGCGAACTTGCTGTTGCACCGCGGTCGCCTCGGCTTCGTGCTGATGAACCTCTACCCCTACAACAGCGGGCACCTGCTCGTCGCCCCCTATTCGCACGTGGACTCGCTGGAAGCGCTCACGGCCGACGAGTCGCTGGAGCTGATCCGGCTCACCACGCTCTCGCTCCGGGTGCTGCGCGAAGAGGTCCGGCCCGAAGGCTTCAACCTAGGGATCAACCTCGGGCGCGTGAGCGGGGCCGGCATCGAAGCCCATCTCCACCTCCATATTGTGCCTCGCTGGAATGGCGACACGAACTTCATGCCCCTGTTCGCCGAGACGCGCATCATTCCCGAACACCTCCGCACGACGTACCACCGGCTCGCCGCCCGCTTCCGCCGGCTCCTCCGAGTCGAAGGGGCCGGCCCGCGGGCGACGCGGCCGCGGGGGCGACGCCATGATTAGGCTGATCCTCGTCGGCGTGCTGCTCCTGCTCTCGCTGACCTTTTTCCTGCAGAACCAGGAGCAGGAGGTCACGCTCCGCTATTTCTTCGGCCTTCGGGAGGCCTCCACCCCTATCTACAAACCGATCCTAGCCGCCTTCGGGATCGGGCTGCTCGTCGCCTCGATCCTGCTGTTTCCGGCCTGGGTCCAGGGCCGCATCGATCTCCGGCGCAAGACCAAGGCCCTGCAGGAGGCCGAAGCCGACCTGGAGCGGCTGCGGCGCGCGATGGAGAAGACGCTTCAGCAGGGTCGCGGCAGGGGGGACGCGGAGCCGAGCGATGAATGAAGCGGACCTCACCCCGCTGATGCGGCAGTATCGCGAGATCAAGCGGGCGCACCAGGATGCGATCCTCTTCTTCCGCGTCGGGGATTTCTACGAGATGTTCTACGAGGACGCGGTCGAGGCGTCACAGATCCTCTCGATCGCGCTGACCTCTCGGGACAAGGCGAGCCCGGATCCGATCCCGCTCTGCGGCGTCCCCGCCCATGCCGCCACCGGCTACATCGCGAAGCTGCTGAAAGCCGGCCGGACCGTCGCGCTCTGCGATCAGGTGGAGGACCCGAAGACGGCCAAGGGCCTGGTCCGCCGGGAAGTCGTGCGGCTGTACACGCCCGGCACCCTGATTGACGCCGAGCTGCTGCCTGCCGGGGAGTCCAATTTCCTGGCCGCAGTCGCGGCGGCCGGCCGCGGACCAGCCGGCAGACCGGGCGCTGCCGTGCTGGGGCTCGCCGCCCTCGACGTGTCCACCGGCGAGTTCTGGGTCATGGAGTTTGCTGGCGAGCGGGCGGCGCAGGAGCTGCTGGAGGAGCTGGGCCGCGTGGAGCCCAAGGAGCTCCTCCATCCGGAAGACCTGCCGGCGGCCGTCACGGCCGCGCTCGCCGGCCTGCGGGGACTCCGCCTCGCGGCGCGGCCGGCCGCGGCCTTCGATCTCTCCGAGGCCCGTCGCCTGCTCCTCGACCAGTTCGCGGTCGCCTCGCTCGACGGCTTCGGCTGCCAGGGGATGACTGCCGCGCTCCAGGCCGCCGGCGCCGTCCTCGGGTACCTGCAAGAGACCCAGCCGACGGCCAGCCTGGAGCATCTCCGCCGACTCCAGGTGCGGCTCGCGGCCCGCGAGATGCACGTCGACAGCGCGACGCTCCGCAATCTAGAATTGGTGAAACCGCTGTCGGGGGACCGCGGCGACGCGACGCTGCTCTCGGTGCTGGATCGGACGGTCACCGCGATGGGGCGCCGGCTGCTCCGGGACTGGATCACCCGCCCCCTCGTCGAGTGCGCGCCCATCCGGGCCCGCCTGGAGGCCGTGGGCGCCCTAGTGGACCGACCGGGAGTCCGCAGCGAGCTCCGGGGGCTGCTCCGCTCGGTGCAGGATGTCGCCCGGCTCAGCAGCCGCATCTCGATCGGCGCGGCGAGCCCGCGGGAGCTGGTGGCCTTGCAGCACTCCCTCGCGGCGCTCCCGGCGCTCCGGGCGCTGGTGAGCAGGCTTGACGCGGCGCTGCTTCGGGAGCTCGCGGCCGCGTGGGACGACCTGGCCGAGGTCCGCGACCGGATCGAGCGGGCGATCCGGCCCGAGGCCCCTGCCTCGACGCGCGACGGCGGGATCATCCGGGAGGGCTACGACCCGACGCTCGACGCGCTCCGGAAGACCTGCCGGGACGGCAAGAGCTGGATCGCCCAGCTCGAAGCGCGGGAGCGGCAACGGACCGGCATCGACTCGCTGAAGGTCCGCTTCAATTCGGTCTTCGGTTACTACATCGAGGTGACGAAGCCGAACCTCGCGCGCGTGCCCGCCGACTACGTCCGCAAGCAGACGCTCGCGAATGCGGAGCGCTTCATGACCGCCGAGCTGAAGGAGCTGGAGGATCAGGTCACGGGCGCGGAGGCCAAGCTCAAGGCGGCCGAGCAGGAGCTGTTCGAGCAGGTCCGCGCAAGCGTGGCCGCGGAGACCCCACGGCTCCAGGCCATGGCGCGCTCGCTGGCGGTCCTGGACGTCCTGGCCGGCCTGGCCGAGGCGGCCGCGACGCACCGTTACGTGCGGCCGGAGGTGGACGAAGGCGGGACCATCCGGATCACCGAGGGCCGGCACCCGGTAGTCGAGCACCTGGCGCCGGCCGCAGGATTCATTCCGAACGACACGGTCCTCGATCTCGACGAGCACCGACTGCTCATCATCACCGGGCCGAACATGGCCGGCAAGAGCACGTACCTGCGGCAGGTGGCCTTGATCACGCTCATGGCGCAGATGGGCAGCTTCGTGCCGGCCCGCACGGCCCACATCGGCCTCGTGGACCGCATCTTCACCCGGGTGGGGGCCTCGGACAACCTCGCGGCGGGCCAGAGCACGTTCATGGTCGAGATGCTCGAGACCGCGCAGATCCTGAACTGTGCGACGCGGCGCAGCCTCATCCTGCTGGACGAGATCGGGCGTGGGACGAGCACCTACGACGGTTTGAGCATCGCCTGGGCAGTTGCCGAATACATCCAGGATCGCAGCCGGCTCGGCGCCCGCACCCTCTTCGCCACCCATTACCACGAGATGACCGAATTGGCTCGCCTCCGGGAGGGCATCAAGAACTACACGGTGCTCGTGCGGGAGCAGCACGGCGAGGTGCTCTTCCTCCGCAAGATCGTCGAGGGGGTAGCGGACCGCAGCTACGGCATCGAGGTGGCCCGGCTGGCTGGCCTGCCGCTCCCCGTCGTAGCGAGAGCGCGCGAAGTCCTGGCCCAGCTCGAGCGGCCGGCCTCCTCCTCGGTCGAGCCGGCGCCGCGCGCGCCGCAGCCCGCCGACGCCGCCCTGCCCGCAGCGCACCCGATCATCGAGGAGGTGCGCCAGATGGATCTGTTCTCCATGACGCCCCTGGACGCCCTGAACCGGCTCGCCGACCTGCAGCGCAAGCTGGAGGCGTCCCGGACCTGATCTCCGGCCATCCGTGCCCCTCAAAAAACGAGGCGGTGCCCCTTGCGGGGCACCGCCTCGTGAACCTGCCAGGGCCGGCCTGGCGGTCAGCCTACTTGTTGTACTCCGCCGTCCAGGGAATCAGGCCTCCGGCCAGCTCCTTGCCGCCAGGGAGCATGACGTCATATTGCATGGCGACGGAATCGGCGCCCTTGGGGCTGGTGTTCAGCTTCTGCTTCACCTTGTAGCACTTCTCCTCAAAGTCGCTGGAGGCCTCGCGGCACTCCTGGAACAACATCGCCCGGATGCCCTTCGGCTTGTCCGGCGCCCCCGCGATCTCGGGCAGCTTCTTGACCGCCGAGATCACGCGGCGGTTTTGCTCAACCTCCTGGGCCGTGAACTCGACGAGCACAGTCGCGGTAGCCGGCGGAACTTCCTTCGCGGCGGCCGGGCCGGCATGCGGCCGAGCCATGGACTTGAGCTGATCCCACACTTCCTTGTTCGCCGCGTAGAACTTCAGGGTCTTGCCGGGGTGAATCTTCTGCCAGAAATAGCCGCTCTCGGCGTTCCCGCCCAGCACGGCGATGTTGATCCAGACCGCCTCGTCATACGGATCGAGGATGATCACCCGCCCCTGCAACGTCGTCGGCTTGCTCATATCCCCCCATTCGAACCGCTCCTGGAAGGCTTCAATCGCCAGGGCGGTCGAGGCCACGCCCACGACGAGGGCGACGGCGGCGACGAGCGCCCAGCCTTTCGCGTTGACTTTCATAATGACATCCCTCCTTGCGGAATCCGCGTGGTATGAAGCACAAAAAAGAACCAGCCCGTCCTTCAACTTAATCCTTGCTCAGGACCTTGAAGCTGGTGATCGTCCGCCCGTCCAGGGTCACTTCCATCGCCACGAGGTCCTGGGCGGCCTTGATAATTTGGTCCATCAGCGCCTTGTCCTTCACCTGGAGGCGCACCGTGGTCTGGGCATGGTACCACCCAGCGTAGGGATTATTCCTCTCAGTTCCACCGGTGAAGCCCCACGCGCAGCACACGAACAGCGGATCCGGAGGCCGCACATCAAGCGCGGTCGAGGCCCGCCCGCTCGGGTTGCCGGAAGCCGGCTCCCCGGTGTTCCAATACTGGATGCCGAACAGAATCTCATTGTCCGGATTGTCCGCCCACTGGGCCCAGACCCGCCCCTTTAAAGTCTTGACCGCATGACCCTTCAACACCGGCCCGCCGCCCGCAGGGGCATCCGCCGCGGCGACAAACCCGGCCGTCAGCAAGCCGGCGAAGAACAACACCGTAACAGCGGCTATGACTACGACCCTTTTCATCCCTCGCACCTCCTTCATCAGGATCAAGACGTGGATATCACCGCGCTCACAAGAGTAAAAAGAGAACAGATGAGGTAGACCGGCCCTGCTTCGCCAACGCCGCCCCGCCACCCCCTTTCATGAGCCCTTGGCTTCCAGTGGATCGCCTCCATATGTTGTGCGGTCACGATGCAAGAGGGAAAACAGGCCCCAATCCTACTCAAACACCCCAGCCTTGTCAAGGAAATATTCCCCCTCCCGGCGGCCATGGGCAAACCGATAAAACTTCCGATCTTTCCACCTGTTATGAGTGATTTCCAGACCGAGTCGGTCAGGGGAGAGCGGCCTCGACAGATCGCGTGGAAACCGGCCCCAGGACTGTCACGGCGAGAGCGGTCGGATCGAGCAATTCCGCGGCGACACGGGCAAGTTGGTCCCCGCCAAGCCGATCAATCTCCGCGAGAATCTCTTCGACAGAGGCGCGTCTGCCCAGATACAGCTCGTCCTTGGCGAGCTGGTTCATCCGGCTGTGCGTGCTCTCCAGGCTCAGCATGAGGCTGCCCTTCATCTGCGTCTTCGCGCGCGCGAGCTCCGTCCGCTCGACCGCGCCGTCGCGGAGGCGCCGGATCTCCCGGCAGACCAGCTCCAACACCCGCGCCGCCTCTCGCGGGCGTGTGGCCGCATAGACCGTGAGCATCCCGCCATCCGAATAACTCGACAGGTAGGAGTAGATCGAGTAGGCCAAGCCCCTTTTTTCGCGAACCTCCTGGAACAGCCGCGAGCTGACGCTCCCGCCAAGCACAGCGTTGAGCGCGTACGCGGCGTACCGGTCCTTGGACCCGGCGGGCACGCCTCGCAGGCCGACGCAGAGATGCGCCTGTTCGAGCGGCTTCTTCTTCACCAGCAGGCCCCCGCTCACCGCGGGCGGCCAGCGGCGCAGCGTCGGCCCCGCGGCGCGCTCGAAGGCGCCGAACGCCGCTTTCAGCCACGGCATCATCTCATTGAGCTCGAAGTTGCCGGCGACCGCGACGACGGTCTGACGGGGGTGGTAGTGCGTGCGAACGTACCGGAGCAGGTCCTGGCGCCGCACGGACTTAATCACTGGGACCCGGCCCAAGATGGGCCGGCCCAGCGGGTGATGTTGGAGCGCCTGCGCGGCGTGCAGCTCCTGGACGAAGTCCTCGGGATCGTCCTGGACCATCCGGACTTCGTCGAGCACCACCTGCTTCTCCTTCTCCACTTCCCGCGACGGGAACCGGGAATGAAAAAAGAGGTCCGTGAGCAGGGCGAGCGCCGGCTTGAGTTGCTGATCCAGCACCTTCACGTAGAAGGTGGTCGTCTCCCGGGTCGTGAACGCGTTCATCTCCCCGCCCAGCGCGTCGATCTCCTGCGAGATCTGGAGCGCCGAGCGCGTCCGCGTCCCCTTAAAGAACATGTGCTCGATGAAGTGAGAGAGGCCCTCCTCCCCGGGCGCTTCGTCGCGGGAGCCGACGTTGACCCAGATGCCGACGGTGACCGACCGGTGGGCCGGCATCCGCTCGGTGACGACTCGCAGTCCGTTGGCGAGGACGACCTTGCGGTACACGGCTAGCCCGCGGCGGGCTCTTTCTTTCCGGAGGCCGGCGGCGGGGCCATGGCCTCCTTGCGGCTCAGGCGGATTTTGCCCTGCTTATCGATCTCAAGCACCTTGACCATGACCTGGTCGCCTTCGGCCACCTCGTCCGCCACGCTCTTGACGCGGTGGTGGGCGAGCTGGGAGATGTGGACCAGGCCGTCCACGTTGGGCAGGATCTCCACGAAGGCCCCGAAGTCCATGATCTTCTTGACCGTGCCGAGATAGATCTTCCCGACCTCGACTTCCTCGGTCAGGCGGTTGATCCGCTCGATGGCCTTCTTGGCCGATGCCTCGTCCACGGCCGCGATCGAGATGACTCCGGAATCCTCCACATCAATCTTGACCCCGCACTCCGCGATGATGCTCCGGATCATCTTGCCGCCGGGCCCGATCACATCGCGGATCTTGTCCTGTTTGATCTTCATCGTGAAGATCCGTGGGGCGAACGGGGAGAGGTTCGGGCGAGGCGCCGAGAGGGCCTCGAGCATCCGGTCCAGGATGTACAGGCGGCCGACCCGGGCCTGCTCGAGCGCCTGGCGCATGAGCCCGGGCGTGATGCCGGCGATCTTGATGTCCATCTGCAAGGCCGTGACCCCGTTCCGGGTCCCCGTGACCTTGAAGTCCATGTCGCCCAGGTGGTCCTCCAGCCCCAGGATGTCCGACAGCACCACGACCCGGTCCCCTTCCTTGATGAGCCCCATCGCGATGCCAGCCACCGGCTCCTTGATCGGGACGCCCGCATCCATCAGGGCCAGCGTCCCGCCGCAGACCGTCGCCATCGAGGACGATCCGTTGGACTCCAGGATATCGGAGACCAACCGGAGCGTGTACGGAAAGACCTCTTTGCTGGGCACGACCGGCTTGAGCGCGCGCTCCGCCAGCGCACCGTGCCCGACCTCGCGGCGGCCCGGCGAGCGCAGCGGACGTGCCTCGCCCACGCTGAACGGCGGGAAGTTGTAGTGCAGCATGAACGTGCGATAGTACTCGCCCTCCAACGCGTCAATCCGCTGCTCGTCCTCCGTGGTCCCGAGGGTCACGACCGCCAGGCTCTGGGTTTCGCCGCGGGTGAACAGCGCCGAGCCGTGCGTCCGAGGCAGCACGCCGACCTCGCAGGTCACCGGCCGGATGTCGGTCGGCCCGCGGCCGTCGGCCCGCACCTTCCCCTCCAGGATCATGTTGCGGACCTCGCTGTACTCGAGCGAGTGGAACACCAGCTTGACGTGGCGCTCCCGGTTGGGGTCGTCCGTCCGCAGCTTCTCGATCGCCTCCTGGAGGACCTGATCCAGCCGCTCCTGCCGCGCCGTCTTGTTCGGGATCAGGATCGCCTCGCGGATCGGCTCGGCCACGAGCTGACGCACCGCGTCCACAAGCGCCGGATCAATCTGCTCCGCCTTGACGGCCCGCTTGGGCCGTCCGGCGAGCGTCTGCAGCTCCTGGATCTTGGCCACAATCTGGCGGATCTCTGCGTGCGCGACCTCGATCGCGTCAATCATGACGGACTCCGGCAGCTCGCTGGCGCCGCCCTCGACCATCATGACGGCGTCGGCGGTGCCCGCCACGACCAGATTGAGATCGCTCTTCTCCAGCGTGTCCAGGTCCGGGTTGATCACGAACTGCCCGTCCACCCGGCCGACCCGGACGCCGGCGACCGGCCCGCCGAACGGAATGGGCGAGATCGCGAGCGCGGCGGCGGCTGCCGTAATCCCCAGCACGTCCGAGGAGCCGGTCTCGTCCGCCGAGAGCACCGACACGATGACCTGGGTCTCAAAGTAGTAGCCGTCCGGGAAGAGCGGCCGCATCGGACGGTCGATCAGCCGGCTGGTCAGGACTTCCTTCTCCGAGGGCCGGCCCTCGCGCTTGAAGTAGCCGCCGGGAATCTTCCCGGCCGCATAGGCCTTCTCCTGGTAATCCACGGTGAGGGGGAGAAAATCCACGCCGGGCTTGACCGTCTGCGAGGCCACCGCGGTGGCCAGCACGACCGTGTCCGCATAGGACGCCAGCACCGCGCCGTCCGCCTGCTTGGCCACCCGCCCCGTTTCCAGCCGCAGCTTCCGGCCGGCGACCTCCATTTCTACGACGTGCACCATCCTTCGAATCTCCTCTTCTCCCTGCCCCCACAGATGCCCACAGAGATGCGCTCAAACAAATCGCTCGGCGCCAACAGCGAACAGCCAACAGTCCGCTGCAAGCCATTGGCGACTTGCTGGTTGCCCTGTTTCAGCGCATGTCCGTGTTCACCTGTGGGCGACAGCCCCCGCGCGTGCCTCCCGGTCAGGACGGCGCGCGGGCGGTCGGTTATTTCCGGATCCCCAATCGCTCGAGCACCGCGCGATACCGCGCCTCGTCAATGCGGCGGAGGTAGTCGAGCAACCGACGGCGGCGACTGACCAATTGCAGGAGCCCCCGCCGGGAGTGATGGTCCTTCCTGTGCAGCTTGAAATGCTCGGTCAGATAGGCGATCCGGTTCGTCAGGATCGCGATCTGCACCTCCGGCGAGCCCGAATCGGCTTCGTGCCGCCGGTACTGTTGGATCACCTCCGCCTTCGCTTCCTTCGCCAACGCCATCGTTCCGTCCTCCCTCCTTTCCTTGCTCCTTGTGCTGCCCCGCTCCCGACTCCTCGCGCCGACTCGTCTCCCCTACGCGGGCGCCAACACCTTGAGAACCGGCACCACCCGGTCCCCCCTGGCGCTCGGGCCGGGCGCCGCGCCACCCGGGATCAGCCCGCCTTCCGGGACCAGCCCGATGCCGAGCAGCCCGCCGGCCGGATCCTTGAGGCGGACCGGCTGACCGCCGCGCAAGCCTTCCGACGCCCCCGCCGCCAGCCGCGTCACCGCCTGCGCCGGGATCGGCACCCCGTGCCGCGCTCGTCGCGCCGCCGCCGCCTCGATCTCCAGGGCCGGGAGCGCCCCCAGCGCAGCATCGAGCGACAACAAGTCCTCCGCCAACCGGCCGGCCGACGCCCGCGCACCCACCTCCTCCAGGCTCAGCGCGCGCTCGATCGTCAGCGGCCCCACCCGGCTCCGCTGCAACGTCAGCAGATGCCCGCCGACCCCCAGCGCCGCGCCGATGTCGGCACACAGGGTTCTCACATAGGTCCCCTTCGAGCAGACGACCCGGAGCGAGACGTCGCGGCCGTGCACGGCCTGCACCGCGATCTCATGCACGGTCACCTCGCGGGCGCCGCGCGCCACGATGCGCCCGGCCCGGGCGGCCTTGTAGAGGGGCACTCCGCCGACCTTGACCGCCGAATACATCGGCGGTACCTGCGAGATCCGCCCCTGGAACCGGGCGACGGCCGCCCGGATCGCCGCTTCGTCGAGGCCGTCGGTGGGACGCCGGGCCAGGACCGTGCCCGTGGCGTCCTGCGTGTCCGTGGTCTCGCCGAGGCGCAGGACGGCCCAGTACTCCTTGTCCCAGTCGAGGAGAAACTCGGCGATGCGGGTCGCCCGCCCCGTCAGAATCGGCAGCACCCCGGTGGCCGCGGGATCCAAGGTGCCCGCGTGGCCGATCCGGGAGCAGCCGAGCAGGCGCCGGAGCTTGGCGACGACGTCGTGGGAGGTCCAGCCCGCCGCCTTGTTGACGTTGAGCACACCGTCGCCGAGGCCAGTGTCCACCGTGTCGTTCTCGCCCGTGGCGAGCCCCGTGCTCCTGCTCACCCGGCCGCCTCCGCCGCGTCCGTGGATGGTGCCGGCCCTTCCGACTCATCCGCGGGGCGCACGCTCTCGATCAGCGCGAGCACGCGGTCGGCGCGGGCCCCGCTCGTGTCTTGGTAGAAGGTCAGCTCCGGCGTATACCGCAGCTTGAGCCGGCGGCCCAGCTCGCTCCGGATGAACCCCTTCGCCCGCTCCAGCCGGGCGAAGGTCTGCGCGGCCTCCGGCCCCTCCTGGAGGGTCGTGATGTAGACCCGGGCGATCCGCAGGTCGTCGGTCAGCACGACGTCGGTGACGGTGAGGAATCCCAGCCGCGGATCCTTCGACTTCCGCATGAGGATGTCCGCGATCTCGATCCGGACTTGATCGGCGACGCGCGTCGCCCGCTTGTAGCCCGTCTTCGCCATCTCGAAAGCCAGCGGCAAGCGGCCAACAGCCCACAGATCGGATCCTCTGACTGTTCGCCGCTCGCTGTTCGCTATGGGCTATTCGCTCAATCAGAGCAGCTCGATCTGGACCTGCACGAGCTCGACTGCGGGCAGGGCGCGGATGACGTTGACCGCCTGGTCCAGCACCTGATTCACGTGCGCACGCTCGTTCGCGACGCAGGCGATCCCGAGCACAGCTTTCTGCCACAGGTCCTGCTCGCCCACTTCCGCCACCGACACGTTGAACTTGCCCCGCAGCCGATCCTTCAGGCTCACCAGGACCTGGCGCTTCGCCTTCAGGGAGCCGCTGCCCGGGATGAACAGCTCCACCGTACAGAGTCCGACGATCATGACCGCGGCCGCGTGGATGGGAAGGCCTGGGAAGTCGGTTCAGAGCTTGGCCGCCACCTTGTCGAGGACGAACACCTCGAGGACGTCCCCCGGCTTGAGATCGCCGAAGTTCTCGACGCCGATTCCGCATTCGTAGCCCTGCTGGACTTCCCGGACGTCGTCCTTGAAGCGACGCAGCGAGCCCAGCCTGCCTTCGTAGATGACCGCATGGTCCCGGATGACCCGCACCCCCGAGCTGGCGCGCGAGATGGTGCCGTCGGTGACGTAGCAGCCCCCGACCACGCCGACCTTAGGGATGTTGAAGACCTGGCGCACCTCGGCGCGACCCAGCACCCGCTCCTTGAACGTGGGCTCGAGGAGCCCTTCCATGGCGGCCTTGATGTCGGCGATCGCGTCGTAGATGACCGTATACAGACGGATGTCCACGCCCTCGCGCTCGGCCAGCGCCATGGTCTTCGGCTCGGGTCGGATGTTGAATCCGATGATGATGGCGCGCGAGGCGGAGGCCAGGAGCACGTCGGTCTCGGTCACGTTGCCGACCCCGCTGTGGATCACGCGGAGCTTCACGGCCGTCGCGGAGAGTTTCTCGACCGCCTCGGAGAGCGCCTCCGCCGAGCCCTGGACATCCGCCTTGATCACCAGCGGCAGCTCCTTGACCTCGCCTTCCTTGATCCGCGAGTAGAGGTCGTCCAGCGTCACGCGCGCCTTGCCGGCAGCGAGCTCCGCCAGCCGCTGCTTCCGGGCCCGCGCCTCGGCGATCTCGCGCGCGACGCGCTCGTCCTGGACGACGACGAACTGGTCTCCCGCGGCCGGCACGCCCGGCAGCCCGATGACCTCGACCGGCATCGAGGGGCCCGCCTCCGAGACCTTCTGCCCGGTGTCCGTGATCAGCGCGCGCACGCGCCCGCTGTGCGTCCCGACGACGAACACGTCGCCGATCCGGAGGGTGCCCGACTGGACCAACACGGTCGCGACCGGGCCGCGCCCGCGATCGAGCTTCGCCTCGACCACCACGCCCTTGGCCGGCCGGTGCGGATCGGCCTTCAGCTCCAGGACCTCGGCCTGGAGCAGGATCATCTCCAGCAGCGTGTCCAGCCCCAGCTTCTGCTTGGCCGAGACCTCGACGAAGATGGTCTGCCCGCCCCAGGATTCTGGGATCAGGTTGTGCTCGGCCAGCGCGTGCTTCACCCGCTCGGGGTTCGCCCCGGGCTTGTCAATCTTGTTGATCGCGACGATGATCGGCACGTTCGCCGCCGTCGCGTGATTGATCGCTTCCACGGTCTGCGGCATCACGCCGTCGTCAGCCGCGACCACCAGCACGACGATGTCGGTGATCTTTGCGCCGCGCGCCCGCATGGCCGTGAACGCCTCGTGGCCCGGCGTATCCAGGAACGTGATGTGTTTCCCGTGCACCTGGATCGTGTACGCGCCGATGTGCTGGGTGATCCCGCCCGCCTCCTGCTCGGTCACCTTCGTCTGCCGGATCGCGTCGAGCAGGGAGGTCTTGCCGTGATCCACGTGGCCCATGATGGTGACCACCGGAGGCCGTGGTTCCAACCGCTCCTCCCCCGCCCACTCGGCCGCCTCCTCCAGGAGCTCCTCGCCTTCTTTCTCGACGGCGACCTCGGCCTTGAGCCCCAACCCTTCGGCGATGAGCTGGCCCGCCTCCATGTTCATGGGCTGGTTCAGTGTGAGGAGTTGGCCCATCTCCATCAGCTTGCGGATAATGTCGGCCGGCCGCTGGCCGACCAGCTCGGCGAACTCCTTGACCGTGATGCCGGGCGTGAGCTTGATCACTTTCTTGCGCGGCTTCGTGATCTCGGCGGGAGAGGCCGGCGGGGCGTGGCGGGTGCGGTCGTCCCGACGGTGCACCGGGATTGCACGGAGATCCTGCCAGCGGGCAGCATCCTCTCTGAACTTGACTTCTTCCTCATCGCGTGTGCGGCCGGGCTTCCGGACCTTCTTCAGCTTGTCCTTCAGGGCCGCGGGCTCTTCCACGGGTACGACCGGCGGGATCGCTTTCCGCTTCTCTTTCTCTTCGCGCTCGAGGCGCCGCGCCTCCGTCTCCACCGCCGCGCCCAACGCAGGGGCTCCCGCCCCCGCCGCGCCCCTGGCGGCCGGCTGGCTCGCCGCCACAAGCCCGGGCTCGCGGGCGCCGGCGGCCAGCGGCGGCGCCTCGGGCACAAGCCCTTCGCTCGCCCGTGGCGGCCTCCGCAGCGACCGGTTCCGGCAGAAGGACCGGGCTGCGGGCCGCCGGCTCCAGGCCCGTTGGCGCGCCCGCAACAGCCAGGGTCGCCGCGCTCTCCTGCATCGCCACGTGGGGCGGCGGCGCGGTCCCTGTGGGCGACCCCGTGCGCGCGGCCACCTCGGCGGCGACCTCTCCCTCCGTCTTCTTGCGCTTGATGAGGATCCGCTTCTTGTCCGGCTTCGGCGGCTCCTCCACCACCGCGGCCGCCGCGGGCTTCGCCCCGCCGGCCTTGGCGCCGTCGCGGCCGGCCGCCTTGGCCTCGCGGGCGAGGGAACCCGCCTTGCGCGTCGGGCCCTCCTTCGGCCCCTCCACGCGCGTGCCGGCTTCGCCCACCGCGGCGGCCCCGACCTTGGGCGCAAGTTGGGCCAGCACCCGCTCCACGGTCGCGGCATCCAGCGTGCTGCTGTGCGAGGCCACCGCGATGCCCATCCGTTTCAGCTCGGGGATCAGCTCACGGTTCCCCACTCCAAGCTTCTTCGCCAACTCGTACACTCTCATACCTGTTCATCCTGCGCGACCGTCCCGGCGGTCAGGACGCCGACTGGGGCTCGGTCTCCGGCAGCGGACTGGCCGCCTGGGCCTCCGCGGCGAGCGCCGCGCTCCGTTGCGCGCGCGCCTCTTCTTCCTCCCGCTGTGCCTGCGCCTCCTCGGCGAGGGCGGCCTTGATCTCGCGGTCCCGTTCCACCTTCTCCTTCTCGTACTCGGAGGCGCTGATGATGTCAATCTTCCACCCGGTCAGCTTGGCGGCCAGGCGCACGTTCTGGCCGTTCTTCCCGATCGCCAGCGAGAGCTGCGAGTCCGCGACCACAACCAGGGCGGATTTTTTCTCCTCGTCAATGCCGACCTTCTCGATCGTCGCCGGGTTCAGGGCCTCAGCGATGAAGACCCGCGGATCCGTGGTCCAGGCGATGATATCAATCTTCTCGCCGCGCAGTTCCCGGACGACCGCCTGCACGCGCGACCCCTTGATCCCGACGCAGGCCCCGACCGGATCCACCGCCTTGTCCCGCGACGCGACCGCGATCTTCGTCCGGTCGCCCGGCTCGCGGACGATGCCCTTGATCTCGACGATCTTCTCCGCCACCTCCGGCACTTCCAGCTCGAACAGCTTGCTCACGAACTGCGGGTGCGTGCGCGAGAGGATGACCTGCACGTCCTTGGGGGTCCGCCGGACCTCGAGCAAGTAGGCCTTGATCCGGTCGCCGCGCCGGTAGGATTCGCGCGGAATCTGCTCCTGGACCGGCAGGATGGCTTCCGTCTTGCCGAGGTCCACGAGGTAGTTGCGTCGCTCCTGGCCCAGGATGATCCCGTTCACCAGCTCGCCCTGGCGCGTCGCGTACTCCTTCTGGACCGCCTCCCATTCGGCCTCCCGCACCTTCTGGCAGATGACCTGCTTGGCCGTCTGGGCGGCGATCCGCCCGAGCTCCTCCATCTCGATCACGGATCCGATCTCGTCGCCGATCTCCGCCTCGGCATCCACCCGGCGCGCCTCCTGCAGCGAGATCTCGCACTTGGGGTTCGTCACCGTGTCCACGATCGTCTTCAGCGACACCACGGAGATCTCCCCGGTCTTTGGATCGATCTGGACCTGGATGTTCTCGCCCTGGCCGAAGCGCTTTTTCGCCGCCGTTTGCAGCGCCGCCTCCACGGCCCCGATGACCTTGGCCTTGTCGATCCCTTTCTCGCGCCCGATTTGGTCAATGACCGCAATCAGTTCCCGGTTCATAGCGCTTAGAACTCCACCTCGAGCCTGGCCTCTGCGATCGCCTCCCACTCTAGGAGCACCGGCCGCCCCTCGTCCGGCCGGCCAACCACGAGAATCACACCCCGCTCGCCGACGTCCTGGAGCATCCCGACGAGCCGCCACTGCCCCTCGCAGGGCTGGCGGAGCTTGAGGTTGACCCGTTTCCCCAGCGCTCGCCGGTAATCCGCTGGCCGCTTAAGAGGCCGGTCCAAGCCTGGCGAGGACACCTCAAGCGTATAGGCGTGGGGGACGGGATCCTCCACGTCCAGCGCGTGCCCGAGGGACAAATGCACCTGCTCGCAGTCGCTCAGGCTGACGCCGCCCGGCTTGTCAATGAACACCCGCAACAGCGTCCGGGCACCCTGCCCGGTGCACTCCACCGCGACCAGCTCCAAGTTCAGGGCACGGACGATCGGCGCGGCGATGGCCTGGACACGTTCCGCCAGTTGCTGGGAATCCCGCTGCATGCTCCGCGGAGACCGGGCTCCCCGGCGCGGGAGGCCCCCTCCAATTCCGCGCACAAACAAAAAAGTGGGCCGGCGCCCACTTCAATCAGCCTAGCCTACCATTCCTGCCCGGGCGAACGCAAGAAGAATGCTACCCCACCAGGCTCCGAAAGCGCGCGCTCAGCAGCCGGACGACGTCGCCCGGCACGCCCTTGCCGACGGCACGCCCATCCACCCGCACGACCGGCATGATCTCGATGGTCGTTCCAGTCAGGAGGATCTCGTCCGCGTCGTAGAGCTCCGCGAGCGGCACACTGCGTTCCTCGACCGGGACGCCCGCCGATCGGGCCAGATCCAGTACGAGCGCGCGGGTGACCCCGGACAGGATGCCTGGACCTTCTGGCGCCGTCACGAGCACGCCCCCACGGACCGCCATGACGTTGCTCACGGCGCCTTCGGTCACCCGCCCGTCCCGCACCAGGATGGCCTCGAAGACGCCCCGGTCCCTGGCGAGTTGGCGGGCCAGCACGTTCGGCAGGAGGTTAATGGTCTTGATGTCGCATCGTCCCCAGCGCAGGTCCTCCGTGGTCACGGCCGCGACGCCCTCGGCCTGCAGCGTAGGGTCCAGCGGCCGCAGCGGACGGACGGTCATGACAACGGTCGGATGCCCCGGCTCCGGAAAGTGATGCTCGCGCGGCGCAACGCCTCTGGTGAGCTGAATATAGACCTTGCATTCCGGCGCCCCACACCGGCGAATCCCCTCGCTCACATAGTCGCGCCAGGCCTGGAGCGCGTAAGGCATCGCCAGCCGAATGGCCTGGGCGCTCCGCTCCAGCCTGGCGAGGTGCTCATCCAGCCGGAAGGGGACGCCCCGATAGGTCCGGATGACCTCGTAGACGCCGTCGCCGAACTGGAAGCCGCGGTCCTCGACTGGGACCAGGGTGGTCTCGAGCGGCCCAAACCACCCGTTGACGAACCCGACGTCCGGCATTAGCGGTGTCCCTCCGGCCCCGCCCCGTCGGCCACCTCCACCAGGAACACCCGCCGATCCTCAGCCGTGAACTTCCAGCCCATGCGCTTCTCGAACAGAAGCCGGTGGGTGCCGGGCACGATCGCCCGGAATTCGAAGGTCCGGCGCCCCGTGTCCACCGCGTTGTTGCTGGCGATCCGCAGAAACTCGTCGTTGACCAGGGCCAGCGCGGCCGGATCGTAAGTCGGCACCCACAGCTCCCCGCGCGTGCGGTCCTCCCAGAGGTGCACGAGGAAGCTGGCTCCCGCCACCGTCGAGATCGGCTTGGCCGCCCGATTCAGGTCGCCATGGGCCCCCTCCGGTGTCGCCGACGCGTTCACGGGCCCGGCCTCTCAACGCCGCTGGCGGCAAGGCCCCAAAGCGCGTTCGCCCTTGCGCCGCGATCCGACATACACCTGCTCATCCTTCACCAGTACCTCGTAGCTCCCGACGCAGGACCCGCCGCCGTCGGTGGCCTGACCCGTGCGAACGTCGAAGGCCAGATCGTGCCAGGGGCAGGACACGATGTAGCCCTTCAGCCGCCCCTCGCCGAGCGGCCCCCCCTCGTGCGGGCAAAGATTAGAGATGGCGTAGAAGACCCCGTTCACGTTGAACAGGGCGAGCGCCTTCCCGTTCACCTGGTAGATGCGTGACTGGCCCGGTGGCACCTCGTCCACCTTCGCCACCGGCGTAAACCCCTCCATGCGTTCGTCTCCGGTAGGCAGCCCTCGGCATTCGACTCTCAGCTTGGTCCGATCTGAGGCTGAGAGCTGACGGCTGGCCGATCGTTGTCTCTATAGACGCAGCGTGAACTTCAGCTCGCGGCCCGGCGCCAACCCTTCCCGCTTGATGAACCCCGCAGCCGTCTGGATCACGTATCGGGCATTCTCGGGCGGAGGGCCGTACTGGGGGCAGGGGTCCTGCGGGCAGGGATCGGCGTGCTCGACGAGATGCACGATGTGCCGGCTCTCGTCCACCCAGATCATGTCAACCGAAATCCTGAACCCCTTCGTCCTGAGCCGATGCCGATCGGAGGTCTCGAAGATATACAGCATCCCGCCATTCGGTGGCAATCCGTCCCGGAACGCCAGCCCAAACAGCAGCTTTTCCGGCGTGTCGGCGACCTCAGCCTCGATCTCGGTCCCACTCGGGAAGGTCACGATGATCGTATCCGTATCCTTCCGGTTGGTGAGGAAGAAGCTGCCCGTCAGGAGCACCAGGGCTAGGATAATGAGCACGAACACACGGCTCCGCTTCGGCGGCCCGCCTGCCGGTTCGAGGATTCCAGGCATGGCGCTCTCCTTTCGCTCCCAGGCTCCTAGGCCCATCGGCCCAAACAGATCAACAGGATAGGTCTTCTGCTCGCCCTTTTCGTCATTGACTTGACGAGAACGGCCGGCCTACAATGACCGGAGGTTCTTCGAGAATATGGTCAGGATCGCGACGGTTGTCAATACGGACGCACTGGTGGATCCCCGAAGGAGGCGTGGGTTATGGCGCTGTTAATCACGGCTGAATGCATCTCTTGCGGAGCCTGCTTGCCGGAGTGTCCCAACGAGGCCATCTTCGAAACGCGGAGCGACGCGGAGTCCAAAGGCTATCACGTAAGCGAGGGCCAAGGCGAAGGGGACAGCATCTATGTCATCACGCACGATCGTTGCACGGAATGCGTGGGGCACTTCGACGAGCCGCAGTGCGCCGCGGTCTGTCCGGTGGACAATTGCTGCGTCCCTGACCCGGCTTACCCGGAGAGCACGGACGTCCTGCTCGAAAAGGCCCGGAAGCTGAATCCAGACAAGCAGATTGACGACACCAAGGTCTGGAGCGGGGTGAGAAACTAACCTGGCTTCTCCCTAATCGCTTCCGATCGCCTTCCGACTCATCGGAGTTGCGCGCCGAGGAAGCCCCACCCGTCGCCGGGTGGGGCTTCGTTGTGTGCCCTGGCCTGCGCCGCCGCTCACTGATAGAATGGTGACAGGCCGCCCTTCCGGGGCTGGCTGGGCGCTGCAAGGTTCCAACGTTTTCGACCGGAGGTCCGGGCGATGCGCACACGATGGGCGGTTCCCCTGTTGTTCTCCATCAGTCTGACCCTCGCGGCGCCGGCCGGCGCGACCGACGACATTTCGAGCGCCATCGAGGGGTTCATAGCCAAGCAGTTTCCCGGAGCCCGGAGCTATTTTTGGATCGTGAACGGCACCGAGTGGGAGACCGAAGACGAGCTGGTCGTGGATCTGCAGACCGTCGTCACTCCCACGGGAGATCGCGCGCCGTCGGAAAGCCGGTTCCTCCTGCTCATCGTCGCCGGAAAGCTGGCGGCAGCGCAGAACATCCCGCTGGACGCCGCTCCGGAGTGCAAGCCTGAGAAGGCCTGACCGGCGAAAAACAACGCCCCGCCCGCCGACTGACGGCGGGCGGGGCGTCGCCTGGGAGTCCCGCCTGAATACTCGCCGACTCGTCCCCCTACTTGATCATCAGGAACTTCCCGCCGACGTGCGCCGGATGCAGGTGGCACTTGTACACCAGCGTCACGCCCTGGGTCGCATAGAAGAGGTCGCTCGTCGGAATGCCGATGTACTTCGTCTCCCCGGGCTTCAACACCAGTTGCGCTCTCAGCACGCTGGGCGCGCCGAAGGACTCATCCGCAGTCATCAGGAACCCGTGCTCCTGCGACGAGTTGTTCGTCACCTTAAACACGACTGGCCGGCCAGGCCGCGCCTTGAAGTCAATGATCACGGCCGGCGGATACCACACCTTGGTGTTCCCGATCTCGATGGCATAGAGTTCCTGGTCCACCACCAGTTCCTTGAACGGCTGTCCCACCACAGAGCCGGTCTCAAGGTCGCCGACCTCGACTCCTCCGGCGTGGTGAGCGAGCGAAACCGATGCTCCGCCCCCGACCAAGACAAGGCCGAAGAACATCGCCAGCAGCATCTTACCCATGGCCTACCTCCCTTGGAAGAATAAAGAGTGGATTAGGTTGAAAGAGGAATCCTGAGCCAGTGCGCCCCACAACCCTCCAGGTTCGCCTTAGACTGCCGCCCCTTATAGCATAGGCCTCCCCCGGAAGCAAGGACGTTCTTCGCCTCCACGGCGGCACCCCGCCTTGTCTTGTAGCCCACGGATTTCCTGACAAAAACTCAGTCCGGCAGGCCTGACGCGCCGCGCCCGATCAGCAGATCAAACGGGGCATAGTCGTCCGTCAGGACGACCCCCGGCGGCCAGTCCGTCGCCCGTCGCGTCGCGAGCAGGGCGAGGGTCTCGACCGGCATGCGCCGTTGCTCGACCAGCGCCCGGATCTTCTCTGGGAAGTCGGGGCGGCGGATCAGGGCAACTCGCTCGCCAGCCAGGAAGATGATGTTTTCCGCCTCCGGCTGCTTGCTTTGCCAGGGTCCCTTCACGCCGAAGGACTCAAACTCGGGGAACACGGAGCGGAGCGTTGCCACCACCGCCTGCGCCCGTTGCCGATCGGGGCCGTCGCCGGAGGAGGAGAGGTTCACCGCCAAGACGCCGGCCGGCTTGAGGTGCGCCCGCAGCTCCTGAAAGAACTCCTGCGTGGTCACGTGGAAGGGAATCAGATGGCGGGCGAACACATCCACCCAGATCACGTCATACTGGCGCGGCGTGCCGCGGAGGAACAGGCGCGCGTCCTTGACGTGCACGTGATGGTTCGAGGGCGGGGTGTACCCGAAGTACACCTGGGCCGCCTTCACCACCGACGGGTCCACTTCCACAGCGTCCAGTTCCAGCTCGGGCCAGTAGCGGGCGAGCCATTTCGCGAGCGAGCCGCCGCCGTGGCCCAGGATCAGGCCGCGTTCCGGATGCGGCGGCAGGGCCAAGGCCACCATCATCATCTGGCTGTACGGCAGGAACAGCTCCACCGGCTCCACCCGCCACATGACGGCATGGAAGGTCCGGTCCAGGATGAGGTACCGGAGCAGATCGTCCTCGCGAACGCGGATCTGCTGGTACGGGCTGTCTTCCTGGTAGAGCGGGGCGGGGAGCACGAGCACGGGGTGAAGCGCGAGCCAGCCCAGCAACCCGAGGCCCCCCACGACCGGGGCGGCTGCCCGTACCCGAAAGGCCGCCAAGGCCCACCAACCGAGGCCGAGGAGCACCTGGACCGTCCCCAGCGCCGCGATCAGCGCCATGCTGCCGAGCCAGGTGAGCAGGAAGAAGGCCGTGCCCCAAGTGCCGACCAGGCTACCCAGCGTCGAGACCGCGATCATCCAGCCGGTGTGTCGCCCCAGATGCCCCATGTCCGCAATGGACAGGCGCAGCAAGGCGGGCAGGGCGCCGCTCAGGCCGAAGGCCGGCGGAGCGAGCAGCACGGTGGCGGCCAGGCAAGGCCCCCAGCGAGGATCCTGCACCCAGGCGGACACCTTAAACATGACCGGCTGGCCCACGCCCGCGAGCAGAAACGTCCAGGCGCCCGAGCCGAGGAGCAGGCCGACGAGCACGGCTCCGCCGGGATGCCGGTCCGCGAGCCAGCCGCCCACCGCGTACCCACTGCTCATGGCGGCGAGGATGACGCCGATCAGCGCGCCCCACACGAACAGGGAGTTGCCGAAGACCGGCGCGAGGATCCGGCTGCCGAGAATCTCCAAGGCCATCACCACGGCCCCGGTGATGAAGGCCGTGGCGAACAGCCAGAGGCGGTACCCGTTCACGATGCAGGAGGGAGCGGTCATGCGCAGGCAGACCCAGGGGCAGGACCAACGGTCGGCGGAACTCGCATCGAACTCCGTGAGGGGCTCAGAGGGTGCCCCAGTTCTTGAAGTAGCGCAGGAGGTCGCGGACGGAGATGACGCCGACGAGCTGGCCGTCCTGCGTGACGGCGAGATGCCGGATCCCCTTTTCCGCCATCAGGTCGCTCGCTTCGTGAGCCGACCGGTCAATCTCGATCGTGATGAGCGGGGCGCTCATGACGGCCCGGACCCGCTCCACGGCGGGGTCGAGCCCCGCCGCCATGCCCTTGCGGACCAGATCGGTCTCGCTCACAATCCCCACGTAGGCCCCCTGGTCGTTGACGAGCAACGCGCCCACGCGGACCTCCTGCATCAGGCGCGCGGCCTCCCGGAGGGTGGCGTCGGGTCCGACGCTCTTGATGTCCCGGCTCATCATCACGGCCAGGGGCCGCAACAGGACGCCGCTCTGCTGGACCATGGGCCCCTCCTGTCCGGGCACAGGAACGGCGGAATTGTACTGGACGAGGTCCGAGGTGTCAATCGAGCGGCGCCCGGACCGGTCGCGCGGGACGCTCCACCGCACGGGATTCAGCACAGAGCGCGTGCGAAGCGGGGCCCGCCGGTTGCCAGGCCCGGGAGGGCCTGCTATACTGGCGTCCCCTTAGTCTCCCCAAGCGTGTGCGGGTGGCTCCGGCCCTCGCTCTAGACGAACCGAGCGCACGAGGAACCGCGATGCACATCAGCGTGATCGGAACCGGGTACGTGGGGCTCGTCACCGGAGCCTGCTTTGCCGAGTTCGGCCTCAACGTCACCTGCATGGACACGGACGAGGCCCGGATTACCAATCTCACACAGGGCGACGTGCCGTTCTACGAGCCCGGCCTCACGGAACTGGTCGCCAAGGGCCTCCGGGACCGGCGCCTGAGCTTCACGACCGACATCGCCAGGGCCGTGGACCAGGCGCTGGTGATCTTTATCGCGGTGGGCACGCCCGCGCGGAGCGACGGCACGGCCGACCTCTCCTACGTTGAGGAGGTCGGGCGCGGCATTGGCCGGCACATGACCGGGTACAAGGTGATCGCGACCAAGTCCACCGTTCCGGTTGGGACCGGGGAGCGGCTGCGCGCCGTGATCGAGGCCAGCCAGCTTGAGCCCTGCCGATTCGACATCGTGTCCAACCCGGAGTTTCTCCGCGAAGGGTCCGCGATCGAGGATTTCCTGCGCCCCAACCGGGTCGTCATCGGCGCCGACAGTCCCCAGGCGATTGCGATCATGCGGGACCTCTACCGCCCGCTGTACTTGATCGAGACGCCTTTCGTCATCACCGACATCCCGACGGCGGAGATGATCAAGTACGCCTCCAACGCGTTCCTGGCCACCAAGGTCTCCTTCATCAACGAGATCGCCAACCTCTGCGAGCTGGTCGGCGCCGATGTCCAGGTGGTCGCGAAGGCGATGGGGCTGGACCAGCGGATCGGGTCCAAGTTCCTCCACGCGGGCCCGGGCTTCGGCGGCTCCTGTTTCCCAAAAGACACCGCCGCGCTCATCCAGATGGGCGAGCAGGTCGGCTACGAGCTGGAGATTCCGCGGGCGGTCGCCCGGGTCAACGAGCGGCAGCGGCAGCGGATGGTGGACAAGATCCGCGAGGCGGTCGGCGGGCTGGCCGGCAAGACGATCGGCCTGCTCGGGCTCTCGTTCAAGCCGAACACGAATGACCTACGGGAGGCACCGGCGCTCGCCATCGCCGAGCGGCTGCTCAAGGAGGGGGCCCGCCTCCAGGCCTACGACCCCGCCGCGCTCGATGAAGCCGCGAACACGCTCTCCGGCCTGGTCCCCTGCGCGGACGCCTACGACGCAGCCCAGGACGCGGACGCACTCGTGCTCGTGACCGAGTGGAACCAGTTCCGGAACCTGGACCTGGATCGGATCCGGGCGGCGCTCCGGCAGCCGATCTTCGTGGACCTACGCAACGTCTACGAGCCGGAGGCGATGGCGGCGCGGGGCTTCCGATACGTAGCGGTGGGGCGCCCGACGAAGAAGAAGTGATGCGTGAAGGGTGACAGGGACCAAGGCCGGACGAAGAACCGTGCCGCGTGAGGCGGGACCGGTGACGGGCCCCGGGTCCCCTGTCGCGCGTCCCCTGTCACGTGTCACGTCTTCGGCTTGTACCCCATCCGGTCCAACACCTTGAGGATCTTCGTCTTCAGGCGGTCGTCGGCTTCGCCGAGTGCGACAGCCAGCGGCTCGACGGCGGGCTTGCCGATCTTACGGATGATCTCGGTCGCCGCCTGCCGCAGCTCGTCCTCTTCCGAATTGAGCAGCGGGACCAGCGCCGGCACGGAGACGGCGCCGAGCTTGATCAGCGAGTCGTAGGCCCGTTGCCGCACGTCCCCCACCTCGTCCATCAGCGCCTCGACCAGCGGCCCGACCGCCCGCGGATCCTTGAGCTCGCCCAACTGCTCGGCCGCGTACTTCCGGTTGAGCCAGTGAGTATCCTTCAGATCCAACAGCATCGCGTCCGCCTTCGCAACGTTCGGGTCCTTGGACCGGATCTTCAGTTGCTTGGCGACCCGCTTGCCGCCCTCCTCGACGACCCGGATCGTGGCCCCATCCCCCGGCTTGACCTTCTGGAGGTCCTCCAGGGCCTCCTCGGCGACCTCCAGCAGCACGGTCTTCCCGTCGTAGGCCAGCAGCTCCACCTCGAGCTGCTTGGCTTGGAGATTGACCGCGACGACCTTTTCAGTGACCAGATTGAATCCGTCTTTTTTGACCCCGCCCTTCGGGGCAATCTGGACCAGTTTGATGGGAGCCTCGTCCGCCATGCGACGTCCTCGTTAAGAACTAGGGAAAAAATCCGGAGAAGCGACACCTACGATGTCGGGTCGCGCTTCCAGCCCAGGCTCGCCAGCGCGCCTTCGGCCGTCTCCTGGACCATCTCGTTTTCGTCCTCGAGCAAGGGGACGAGCGCCGCGACGGCCCGCTTGTCGCCGAGCCGCGCGAGCGACTCCGCCGCGTTCCGCCGCACGAGCCAGTCCTCGTCCTGTAGGGCTCCGACCAGCGCGTCGAACCCGCGCGGGTCGCCGATCTTGCCCAGCGCCTCCGCCGCGTGCCGGCGCACCATCCAGTTGTTGCCGAGCAGTCCCTCGATCAGCGCCTCGACCGCGCGCACGTCCCCGATCTTCTTGAGCACGCGCGCCGCGTCCTCCCGCAGCGTGCTGTCGTTCAGCGCCTCGATCAGCCCGGGCACCGCCCGGGAGTCGCCGATCCGCTCCAGCGCCCACACGGCGGCCGAGCGCACCGCGCCGTCCCGGTCCTTCAGGGCCTGAATCAAGGGCTCCACGCCGCGGGGATCCTTGAGCTTGCCCAGAGCGGTCGCGGCCTGTTCCCGCACGGCCCAGTCGTCGTCCGCCAGCGCGTCAATCAGCGGCTCGACCGCGACCGGCCCCATCTGCACGAGCGCGCCGGCGGCCGCTTCGCGGATGACCATGTCTTCATCCGCGAGCAGCTCGATGAGCTTCGGCAGCGCGTCGAGGCCCATCTGGCTGAGGCTGGCCGCGGCGTGATCGCGCAACGCTTCGTTCTCGTCCCGCAGGGCTGAGAGCAACTGGTCAATCCGATCCCCGTGCTCCCGCTGGGCCTGATCCATTTCACTCATTCCCGTCGTCCTGTGCTACCTGCCCCGCTTGCTGCGCGGCTTCCTCCGCCTGCATCGCCAGGGCCTTGAGCTTGTCCACGATGACCCCCGCGTTGTAGGCCACGAGGCCGTCACGGTCCGTCTTCAGCTTCTCGAACAGCGCCAAATGCGGCGCGAGGACCTCGACCTGCTTCACCTTCGCCAGGGCCTCCATCGCGTAGACCCGCAAGGGCCGGATCGGAATCGCGTCCAGATACAGTTGGATCGGCCGGGCGTCACCGATCAAGCCGAGCGACTTGAGCGCGATCTCTTTCACCCCGGTGTCCTTGTCTTTCTTGAGCCGCTCCATCAGCGGCTCGACCGCCCGGAGATCCCCGATCTTCCCGAGCAGATCCGCTGCCGCCTCCCGGACGACCCAGTCGTCGTCCTCCAGGAATTCGATCAGGATCTCCACGCTGGGGCGCCCGATCGCGAGCAGGTCAATGACCGTCGCCATCCGGGCCTCCTCCCGCTGACCGGAGTCCTCCACGTTCCGCAGCGCGTCGAAGGCCTCCTCGATCCGCTGCCGGATCGCCCCCAGCTTCTTGAGCGTGCGGGCCGCGCCCTCGCGGAGCACCGGGTCCCCCATCGCGTCCACCAGCGCGTCGACGGACCGGGGATCCAGGAGATGTTCCAGAAGCTCCGCCGCCAGCAGGCGAGCCCCCACGTCGGGATGCTTGAGCATCGCGCACAGGGGCCCGATGGCGTTCGGCATGACGCCGAGGAGCCCGGTCACGAGCTGGCGTTGCTCCGCCGTCGCCTCCCAGAGCATCTGCGTCAGGGCCTGGGCCGCGGAGTCGTCGAGGATCCCGGCCATCTGTTCGAGCGCGGCCGCCGCGGCCTTCCGGACCGCCGGCTCCTCGTCCTTCAGGAGGCCGACCAGCGCCACCCCGGCGCGCGGATCCTTGATCCGCGCGAGCATGCCGGCGATCTCGACCTTCAGCGCCGGGCTGCCACGGTCCAGCGCCTGGATCAACCCCGCCACGGCCTTGGGTCCGCCGGCTAGACAGGCCGCCGTGGCGCGCATCCGGCGCCAGTCCTCCTCGTGGACCAGCTCCGCGATCAGGGTTTCCAACGATTCCTTCGGCATAACGAAACCTTGGCGAGAGGCACGAGGCTCGCGGCTAGAAGTAATCCCCTCTCGCCTCGCCCCTTGCCGCGCGTGTCTGATTCAGATTCGATGCGGCCTCCATCCCAGGCGCGCCAGCGCCTCTTTCACATGGTAGAGGATGTTCTGGTCCTGCTCGGTCCGCAGCACCTCCACGAGCGCCGGCACCGCCCGCGCGCCGAACGCCGTCAAAGCCGTCGCCGCCTCCGCCCGCACGTAGGTGTTCTTGAGCGCCGCGACTAGCGTGGGAATGGCTGCCTCGTCGCCGATCTGCGCCAGCGCCTTCACCGCCGCCTCCATGGCGAGCATCTCCTGGTCCCACCGGTCGCCGCACCCGTCAATCGGCCGGCTGTCCGGCGGCCGGCTCGCCCCGGCGACGACGGCCAGGAGCGCGGGCACCGCCCGGCGGTCGCCGATCTTGCCCAGAGCCTCCACCGCCGGGGCCCGAAGCCCCGGGTCGCGCATGACCAGGAGCAGAAACTCAACCGCCCGCACGTCGCCGATCTCGCCGAGGGAGCGAACGCTGTCTTCGCGCACTGCCGGATCCCGGTCGTTGAAGAGGACCCGGAGGAGCGGCTCGACCGCCTCCGGGGACTTGAGCTTGCCGAGGGCCTCCACCGCATGGAGCCGGACCAACCATTCCCCGTGCGTCAAGGCCGCAAGCAGCGGCGCGACGGCGGGCGGCCCGATCCGGACGAGCGCCTGGGCGGCCTCCACCCGCACGGCCTTCACCTTGTCGTTCAGCAAGGGCAGGAGCCGCGGCACCGCTCGGGGCTCGCCGATCCGCCCCAAGGCTTGCGCCGTGTGCATCCGCACGATCCAATCGGCGCTACCCAGCGCGATCATCAGGCGATCCGAGACCCGCGCATCCCCGATCCGGGCCAGGATGCAAGCAGCCGACTCTTGGACCGTCAGGTCCGGATCGTCCAGGCAGGCCCCGACCGCCGTCACGGCGGGCTCGCCGATCTCGGTCAGCGCCGTGATCGCTGCCTCGCGCACCGCCCGGTCGGGATCCTTGAGCATGGCCAGCAGCGGGACCACCGCCCGGCGATCGCGGGAGGCACCCAGCGCGAGCGCGGCTTCCTCGCGGATACCCCAGTCCTCGTCCTTGAGGGCGGCAATGTTCTCCAGGACCGGGTCGCCCATGCGGCGTCGCTCGCGTCGTTGGTACCCCTGCGCGGGTCGGCTGGCCGGAAATTCAGGTTACCTGATGAAGCGGCACGGACGCGACCCCCGGCGCGCTCGTCGCCGTCCCGAACCGCGCTGAGAGAAAGGGCAAAGGTACCCTAGCACACACATTTTCCAAGGGTCAACAGGATTCCCGGCGGTCGCGGGGCTGGCGGCGCCCCGCCCGGGAGCGGCGCCCTCGCGGTTGACTAGGACTGGGTCCTAGTGTTAAGTATGAAACCGTCCGTCTCAGCACGCATACGTCCTTTCCCACCCGACGCTCATCACGCTGGAGGAGGTGCCCATGAACCGCATACTCAGGTCGGATAAGGCCGTCAGGAGCAGACTCGTCTTCGCGCTTGCCCTGGTGAGCGCGGTCAGCCCGTGGTTCGACACGCTGGCCGCGGCGCCCGTGGCGGCCTATGAAGTCTGGGCCCTGGATCAGTCGGACACGGCCAAGGAGAGCGGGGGCTTCCTGCACATCTACGACGGTGCCCAACTCGCCGCGAACCCCGCGGCAGCCAAGCCGGCGACAACGATTGACCTCGCCGGCGACGTCAACAAGCTCTGTCAGGACACGACGAAGAAGGCGGTCCGGCGCCCGCACATGATCTTCTTTACGAAGGACCAGTCCCACGCCATCATCTCGTTCCTCAGCGGACAGGTCCTGTTCCTGGATGCGGCGACCCGGAAGCCCGAGGCTTGCCTCTCGCTGGGCAAAAACGTCCACGCGGCATGGCCCACCCCGGACCAGAAGATCGTCATCGCCGCGAACATGGCCGACAAGACGTTCGTCAGGATCTGGACCGATTACGCGGCGCACACATTCCGTTTCGATCCGGAGAAGGACGTGCTCAAGCTGGGGCTGCTGGAGAGCGGCGAGCGGCCGGACACGGCGCCGGTGTGCCCGATCACAGAGTCGTCTAGCAAGTACGCGTTCGTAACCCTCCGGGGCGGCGGGTTATTCGTGGTGGACGTGACCGAGACCCCGATGAAGGTCGTGGCAACGGCCACCAACGTGGACGTGCACCCGGCGGGGTGCGGCGGCGTTCAGGTGGGCGACACGATGTATATCAACTCAGGCGGCGGCTGGCCGGCGGACAAGTTCCCGGCTGCAGCCTCCCTGTCCTACGACGTGTACGCGATCAGCCTTGCGACCCTCCCCAAGTCGGTCGAGGCGCGGCTGATCACCTCGCGCGACACCAAGTTTGCCGACTCGCACGGGATGGCGGCCGTGGGCCGGTACGTCTGGAGCGCGGACCGGGCCGGCAACAATATCGAGATCATTGACAGCCTCACGAACCTGAGCATCGGCGGGATCGAGCTGGCCGGCCCGCTCAGCGACGACCCGGCACCCGACCTGATGGACGTGGCGCCTGACCAGAGCTACGTGTTCGTCACGCTGCGAGGCCCAACCCCGCTGACCGGAAACGACAAGAAGGTGGACAATGCCAAGGGTTCGACGCCCGGCGTCGGGGTCATCCGGGTCGAGCACAGCGGCAAGGGCGGCACGTTCGTGGGGGTCGCGCGGCTCAGCAACCAGAAAGACGGGAAGGAAACGGCCGATCCGCACGGGATCGCAGTGCGGAAGTAACAGCCGCCGCGCAAGAGAGGGACGTCCCCGTGCAGGCGGGGACGCCGGGGCCTTATGTCCCGGGGCGGTCCCCAGCGGGCCCAAACCGCCCTGTCTCGCCGAGCGGTTTGTCCACCCGGAGGCTGTCGGCCCGCGAAGCCTCCAGCTCCTGCTCCTCCTCCGGGGGCGGCTCCCAGCCGAGCTTCTTGAGCGTGTCGTAGGTGATCTTCTTCAGCGACTCGATCGCGTTCAGCCGGCTGGTCGCGAACGAGAGCACGCGCTCCCCCTCGCCTCCCACTTCCGAGGCCTTCGGGTCGTGCAGGAAGGCGACCAGGGGCTCGATCGCGCTGTCGCCGATCAGGACCAGCGACGCGGCGGCCTGCTCGCGCAGGTTCACGTCCTTCAGGAGCATAATGAGATCCGGGATCACGCGCGGGTCGCGGAAATGGCCGAGCGCGGTCGCCGCCGCCTCCTTGATGAAGGCCTCCTCGCTCACGATGCAGCCCGGCGTCGGCGTGCCCTCCTGGCGGATCCCCTTGCCGCGCAGCGCGTCCAGCACCGCCGGCAGCGCCCGGGCGTCCCCGATCATGCCGAGCGACGCGATCGCGTGCCGCTTGACGGCCCCGTCCTTCATCGCCTCGATCAGCGCATCCACCGCCCGTGGGTCGCCGATCATCCCGAGCGCGATCGCCGCGTCCTCCCGCACAGCCCGATCGGGATCCTTGAGCGCGCCGATCAGCGCGTCCACGACCTTCGGCGCCTTCGCCCAGGCCCGCCCGATCTGGTAGTCGGTCGTCATGCCGCCGAGCGCACGCGCCCCGTGGCAGCGCACGACGAAGTCCTTGTCCTTCAGGCATTCGATCAGCGCGTCCACAGACGGCTCGCCGATGGCCACCAGCGCGGTCCCCGCCGTCTCGCGCACGATCTTCGACGAATCGCGGAACAGCTTCACCAAGGCCGGGACGGCCCTGGCATCGCCGATCTTCCCGAGCGCCTCTGCGGCCGCGGCCTTCACCGCTCCGTCCCGGTCCCGGCAGGCGACGATCAGTGCCTCCACCGCCCGCGCGTCCTTGATCTCCCCGCAGGCCTTGGCCGCGTGTTCGCGCACCCGCCAGCGCTCGTCCTTCAGACAGACGAGGAGCCGGTCGAGCCCCGCCGAGCCCAACCCGGCTGCTGCGGCGACGGCCGCGTTCCGGACCTCCATGATCGGGTCGTTGAACAGCTTCACGAGCGCGTCCACCGCCTTGGGGCCGCCGATCCGCCCCAAGCCCGTTGCGACATGGCAGCGGACCGACCAGAACTCGTCTTCGGTCGCGCGCAGGAGCGACTCCAGGGTCGCCGGATCAGCGAGGTCGGCCAGGGCCTTAGCGGCCTCCTCGCGGGTCGCATCGTCCACGTCTTCCAACGCTTCGAGCAACTCGTCCACCGCGTCCGCCATCGGTCACCTCTGGGGTTGGCCCCCGTTCGATGGGGGAGCGAGATTCTCCCGCCAATACTCGCGCTCGCCGCTGTAGGGCTGGGTCCGGCTGCAGCGGACCTTGAGCGTCCGCGTGCCGCGGCCCTCGACGCACTGGTCGAGGGAAGGAGCGAAGTCCAAGACCCCGTCCAGCGTGACCGTGAACGGGAAATCGAACGTGAACGTGCCGAAGCGGTAGGTCCCGGGCTTGAGCTTCACCGCCACGACCTGCGTGGTCCGGTAGGCCTCGGTGCTGGCGGGATCCAAGCTCCAGATCAACGGCGTAATCCCTGGCACATGCCACCAGGTGGGTGGCTCGAGCGCGGTGGCGTCCACTGTGATCTCGTACTGTTTGGTGTAGGGGGACTCGGGCGCGGCGGCGCCAGCGCCGCCCGCAAATCCCGTCAGGATCGCAACGGCCAGCGCCGCCGCGGCGACGCGGCTGATCCCGTCGCCCCCCGCCAGGCCGCGAGGATGTGGAGTCCGGCTACCGCGCACGTCCGTCATGGGCCGAGTCGTATTCCGGAAATTCGGGCGGGGTCGTCACCCGCCGCATGGGTCCGGTGAAAATCTCCTCCACGGATCGGCTCTCCCATTCCGTGTGGGTCTCCAAGCCGAGGGTGCGCATGACCGTCGCGCCGATGTCAATGATCGAGACCGGCTGCCGAATGGTATACCCGGCCTTGATCCCAGCGCCCCACGCGATGAGGGGCAGCCGCGGCGGCTCACCCGTCCCTGCCGACCCGCCAGCCTGGCCCGCACCGTTCGCGCCCGCCGACGCGGAACCCGGCACGCTGAGCGCCGTCGCAAACACGTTCGTCCGTTTCAACAGTCCCAAGTCCTTGTACAGATCGAGGATGGACTGGACCGCCCGGTCCACCGTCCGGAGGGCCTCCCGGTAGGCGGGCGACGTCCAGCCATTCGCCTGCCCGACCCAGGCGGCCTCCGGCAGATGGACCACGAGGAGATGGGGCAACTCCTGGATCGCATGCCCGTACCCCTGCTTGCTCGCCGCCTTGCGGAAGTACTCGCGGATGTACTTCAGCACCGTGCCCGTGTTGCATTCAGGCTTGAGCGAGCCGCACATCTGGTAATCGGTGTAGGGCTCCGGCTTGGCGAGCTGGTAGAGCGACTCGTCCATGTAGAAGATCGCGCTGTCCTTCCCACCGCTCAGGTCCAGATAGTCGAACATCGTCGGCGGGCGCGGATACCCCCGAATGAACTCGAACGTGTTCCACGTGACCCCGTGCTTCTCGACCGGCAGGCCGGTGATGATCGAGGCCATGGTAGGAAGCCGCAAGGGCGGGGTCACGCCGGCGGCGGACCAGGTCACCGAGCCTTCCTTGGCCAGGCGGTTCAGGACCGGCATGGCGCCGCTTTTCAGGGCCTCCTCCCCGACCCCTTCGAAGACGAGGAGGATGACGTACTCCACCGGCTCAGCGGCAGGCTGGGCCTTGGCTGGCGGCGCCGACTTCGGGGACGCGGCCAACCCCGCCCCGGGCAATCCCAGGGCTAGCAGACCGACCGCCAGCGCCAGCACGTCGCGTCCGTGATGCTTTCCGGTACCACCCTTGATCCACATGCTGGCCCTCTCGACTCTTCGCTGGTGGATTCCGCAGATCCCGGCTCAGCACGCCGGAGCTCACGAGCAGCGGTGGTACCTTAGCACGCACCTTTCGGCGAAGGCAAGGCGCCTCTGAAGCCACGGGAACGGGGTGGGCGGCGACCGCCCGAGGCACCCGCGACGCTGCGGGGAGGGCCAGCGGCCTGTCGTTGCACTCGGTGGCCGATTTCGGGTATGAAGGTCGCGCGCCCCCCGCTAGGCGAGAGGCATCCATGCCGTCCGGCAACAATTTTCAGCACGCCCCTTACTCCCGCGCGGACCCGGGCGACCGGGTCTGGTACCGGGAGTTCACGCCTGGCGCCTCGCCGGACTCCGTCGCCTGGCAAGACGCAATGGCGCGCCACGGGCTCGCGCTCGCGCAGGCGGGGGTCCGCACGGTGCTCTTGATGCACGGCACCTTCCTCGGCACGGACCTCTTCGGGGTCCAGCGGCTGGATGAGGCCGGCGGGCTCAAGCGCGGCTACTCCCGTGGCATTCCCGGCGTGGACGCGCTGCTCGCCCTCATGCGGGACGGGACCAACGGCCTGCCGGCTTTCAAGGACGGCCGCAAGCCGCCGCTGCACGACGACGAGGAGACCCGGGCCCAGCTCGACCTTCAGGCCGGCGACGCCGCCAATTTCCCCAAGCGGGCCCTGGACCTGTTGTCGGCTGGCCTCAACCGCGACCTGCGCGGCGCCCCGCCGATCGCCTGCGTGCGCCACCTCTGGTCCTGCGCGCACCACCACCTCGGGCGCGCCCAGGCGGCGATCCAGGTGCTCGCCCGGCTCAGGGCGCTGGCCGCCGAGCACCGGCTCGGCCCAGGCGACCGCGTCCTGGTCCTCGCCCACGGGCACGCGGGCCAGGTGCTCGCGCTCGTCTCCAACCTGCTCGCCCCGGAGGCGGCGCTCGGGCGCGACCATCTCCTTCGCACGCTGAACGCCTACTATGCCGAGATCGGCGCGGAGCCGACGCTGACGGAGCAACTGGAAGCCGTGACCCGCGCCCTGTCCTCCGGCGATCCCCTCGGCGGTGTGGCACTGGACGTGGTGACGTTCGGCACGCCGGTGCGGTACGGGTGGGAGCCCGACACGCTCGGGCGGCTCCTCCACGTCGTGAACCATCGGCCTCTGCGGCTCGACGGCAAGCGCTGGCTCGCGAAAGTGGACCTCCCGCAGATCACGATGGAGATGCCGCTGGTGCTGGGGGGCGACTACCTGCAGCAGCTCGCCGTCGCGGGATCAGATGCCGTGCCGGCGACCCCGCCGGCGCAGGCGGCGAACAAGGCGCTCTGGGAGCTCCTAGAGCCCTACGACGGCTTCGAACGCTGGCTGGAATGTGTGCGGCGGTGCGTCCGCTGTCCCCAGGACGGGCTCTGCCTGCTCGTGGACTACAAGGATACGGTCCTGCCCCCGGCTGGGAAAGCCACGGACGTCGTCTACGGGCACGCCGCCTACACCCGCCTGAACGCCCTGCTCTTCAACATCACGGAGATTGTGCACGCGCTCTACCCGGTCGGCTCGCCGGCCTGAGACCCTATCGGTGTAACGTGCGGGTAATAATGTAGTAGAACCTATCTCAAAATCGGTGTCCGGGCAGGATCGCGTATGCCGTGAGGGGCCTCGGCCATGAACGAAGTGCCGTTTTCCTGGGAAAATGGCCCTTGGAGATCTGAGCTGGCCCCACCGCCTTTCATTGAAACGCGGGTTTTTCGATTTTGAGATAGGTTCTAGCCTGCTTTATTCGTGACTGATGGCCCAGGTCACCCGATCGCAGAGTTCTGCGGGCCATCGGCGCCGATTCCGAGTGCGTGGAGGTCTCTGGACGTGTAACGTGAGGGCTGCACGGGGTCTCCGTCTGGTTGCAGCCCATCAGACCAGTCGTGTCAGGCCGGATCTGCAGACACCGCTCCTGCAAGAGCAGGTGGAGACCGTGTGCGACCCAGCCCCGGACCCTCGGTTACCCAGGCGAGGCGCCCACGGCCAGGGCCAGTTGGCGCCAGGTCAGGCGCCATGGCGCAGGACGAGGCAGGTGCAGGACGAGCCGACGGACCGATCCTTCCACCCAAACGGCCAGCTTGAGTAACCGGTCGCGGAGGGTGGACACCTGCGCCGTGGCGCAGACGGTCCCCTGGGCGCGCCGCCGCAATGCTTGGAGCAGCACGTACGCCGCGGCGGTGAGCAGCACCCGAAATTGGTTGGCCCAGAACCGCGAACAACTCGTGCGGTCCAACGCCAGCCCGTGATGCAGCTCCTTGAGCCGGTTCTCCATGTCGCCGCGCTGACAATAGCGCGCATAGACCGCCGCCGGGTCGTCGGGGAGCTTCGGGACCACAAACCGCGGGTTGCATGTCGGATCCCGTCCCGGCAGCCGCACGACCTCGGCCTTCATGATCACCCGCCAGGGATGGGACCACGACGCAGCGGCATACTGGGTCTCCCCATAGCGGTGTTCGGTCCGGCCGCTGGCCTTCGAGCCCGCCCAGGCTTCGGCCAACAGTTTGCCGGCCCGCCGGTCCAGCCGGGCATTGCCGGCGAGGCCCACCACGTATTCGACCCGCTCCGCCTCCAGGAAGGCCAGCCAGTCGTTCCCGGCGAAGCCGCCGTCCACGCGGACGCGCAGGGCCGCCGTCGGGAACGCGCGGCGCAGGCGGCGGAGCAGCCCGCGCACCAACCCGACCGCGCCCCGCTTCGCCGGGCTGTTCCCCGGGCGCAGCACGATGGCCACCAGATACTGCTCGGCTTCGTCATTGAAGGTCAGCGTGGCTACCAGCGGCAGATAGCACCAGGTGTCATAGTGGCCCTTGAAGAAGGTGAATTCCTGCTGACCGTGCGTCGGGTCGTCCGTGGGATCCAGATCGATCGTGATGCGCTGCGCGCGCCCCTTGAGCCGGCGGCGGTGCTGGGCGATCACGGTGGCGGCCATGGTCCGTCCCATGCGCGCCAAGGCCCACGGGCCGACGGCATTCTCAAAGCGGGACAGGGTCGGCTGCGAGGCCAAGGCGGCCCCGGTGAGTGGGTCTCGGCCCACGGCCAGCTTGTGCAACGGATCGTTCGCTAGCCGCGCGGCATCGTTCCCATCCTCGTACCCACAGGCCAGGCCGAAGATCCGTTGTCGCAGCAGATCCCGCACCGTGTGCCGAATCTTGTCGGGATCCCGGCGGTCGACCAGACACCCGGCGAGCTGATCGGTCAACTGGAGCTGGTCATCCAGCGCCTTCAGCAACACCGCCCCGCCATCGGTGCTGGCCTGCGCCTGATCAAAGCGCGCCACCACCGGCTGCAGTTTGTCGTAGAATTCAAAGGTCACTTGCGGTATACAGTCTGTCGCCATCGAGTTCCCTCCCAACTGTCTGTAGAAGTGCCTGAGCACCGCTCCTATAGCACAGTTTCGAGCCTCGATGACTTTTTTATGGCGCCAGTCGTGAATTTTCCGGGCTAGTAAAATGTGTAGCAACGGTGACAACATGGCGCTGAACATCAGGAACGTGGAAACCGAGAAGCTGGCGGCGGCGCTGGCGTCCCTAACCGGCGAAACAAAGACCGAGGCTGTGACGAAGGCGCTCAAAGAGCGCCTGGAAAAACTGAAGCGCCGTCGGGGCCGCAATAGACTGGCCGACGAGTTGGATGAGATCGCAAAGCATTGCGCCTCCCTGCCCGTGCGCGACCTGCGCAGCGATGACGAGATCATCGGATATGACGAGAAAGGGCTGCCTGCGTGATCGTGATTGATACATCGGCTGTGTTGGCAGTGTTGCGGGATGAGCCGGAACGCCGGATCTTCACGGAAGCCATTGAGCATGCGGAGCGATGCTGCATATCGGCAGTCAGTTTTGTGGAGGCGTCGCTGGTGATCGAAGCGCGCAGCGGCTAAGAAGGACTGAGGTGATTGTTCGCCACGACGCCGCTGGCAAGCGTTTCCACAAAGGGGGTGATGCCGGTAATTTGCCCCGGATTCCGGATCCGTTGTCGCGCGTAGGTAATCGTGAACTGCACGTGCTGCGACACCCACCAAGTCACATCCATTCCCCCCTCGACCTTCTTTTCATGTACGGGGAATCCACGGCCGCGCTCCGACAGTTCGAAATTGAGGCCGACCCGCACCGTCTCCGTAAGGGAGCGGGTCGCGCGTACAAACAGGTCGGTCGCATCCGTGCCCATCCAGTGCCCAAGCGGATAGCCCCGAAACCGCATCCCGCTCACATAGGTGCCATTGTTGTACCAAATATTGGCCAACTCGGGATGCCGGCGCCGCTCAATATCGGTGTCCGCATACTCGACCCGGAAATCGAGCGTATCGCCCCGGAAGACCTGCGGGATATAGGCCCCGACCAAAAAGGCCCCGCGGCTGGGCAGGGGAAACTGCGACCATTTATCCTCCGAGCCCAGCTCCCCATAGAACTGGAACCCAGCCGGAAACGGAACCACGTAGTCCACGTGCGGAATTCGCGCTCGGAAATCAATCAGGCTTTCTTCATTCACATCTTGATCGCCGGGCTGATTCGGGGGATTGGTATAGGCGTCAATGACCGTACGGGGAAACGACTGATTCCGGCCCCGGCCATCAAACTGGGTCAACCGGGTGAGGCCCACTTCCAGCCAGTCAACCGGCAGGTAGCTGATCCGGAGGCCGAAGACTTTCGCACGGGGGAAATCTCGATTCCGCTCCAACTGGGTCAGAAACGTATGGATCCTCCACTCACCGAGTGACTTGAAGACCCAGGGCAGCTTGAAGGGCTCGTCGCTGCCGACCTGGACCATATCCAGCGGGAAGGCATGATCCGACAGCAACAGGGTGCCCCGATACCCCGGCCCCCACCAATTCGACCCGCGCCCCACCTGGACTGCGATGTTGAAGAGCGTGAGCTTGGCATTGAGTTCCTGGAAGTACACGTTCTTGTCGTTGGCGGTCGCGCCGATGCCGAGCGCACGGACATTGCTGATGTACTTGGGGTCCATGCTGACCGCGAGCAGCTCGCCCAGCTCGACCCACCCCCGCAGATCCGATTGCACCTGCTCGCCGTTCGCATAATACTGGCCCATCCGGTTTTCCCGAAGCCGGACCGTCTGCCCGCCACCGACGAAAAACGCGTCCCCCTCGATCTGCACCCGGGCCCCCACCCGGACGACTCCGTTGCGGGCGGAGGTAATCCCGCACCTTTCGTTGCACCTCCACTGGAGTGTCGCTCGGAGAAAGCACCTCGACGGCCAGATCCGGCGTCCCCTGCAGGAACGTCTCCGGCAGTTTCCCCTCCGGCAATCGCTGAGAGGAAAGAAACGCCACGTCCGGAGCTCGTACCCGTTCCGGGTCATGAGGGAGCGCCAACACGAATCCCACGGCGCCGACCAGCACTTCACCGCCACCATACCGTTCCACATGCTCGGCCAGCTTGCGATACAACCGCCCTGTCATCTTGCCGTGGATGCCTCCAGCCGGCGCCATCTCGATCACTGCTCCGTCCACGAGTTCGCGCCGGACATCGCCGTCGCCCATCCGCCAGAGGGCTCGAGCGGTCAGCCGTGTCTTCGTCGCCATCGGCGAGGTCCTCCCTCTGCCAGCCAGCCGTCATGACGACCCCGGAGAACCGGTGGCGCCAACCTGGATGCCCTCCCCCCATCGCGCAAGGCCGAGCACCGTGGCCCCGGCAGGTCGGGAACCGGACCGCGTTTTCTTCCTCCCGTAGGAGCCAGGCCTTAGCCCAGCACAGCCTCTACTGAGAGAACGAGATCGGGGAACGCCTGCGGAGCCAGACGGTGGCCGCGCCGCACGATTCGGCACTCCTGATAGCCTTGCGGGGCGGGACAGCACGAGACCTCGATCGTGTCAGCCGCCAAGTCCACCAGCCAGACCTCGGGCACCCCAGAGCGGGCATACAGCGGGAGCTTGACCTCGCGATCCGAGTCGGCAGAAGTCTCGGCCACCTCCACCACAAGGAGGACCTCCTCGGGGCTAGGGTAGGATTGGGCGTAGAAATCCGGCCGAGGTCCCAACAACGTGAGGTCCGGTTGGGGCTCGGAATGCTCCCCAAGCCGGATGGGGTTCTGGATACTTACGACAGCCCGATCTCCAACCACTTGAGAAAACAACCGATTCAGGCGGTTGACGACCCCGGCGTGCCGACTCCCAATGGGAGCCATCGCGACAAGCTCCCCTTCCAGAAGCTCCACCCGGTCATCCTCGCCCAAAATGCCCGCCTCGGCCATCTTGTGGTACTCGGCCACGGTGAACAACCGCTTCAGCACCTGCCCGGCCATCGCAGTCCTCCTCAGCTATGCTCCCGCTCACGCTACCATAGGAAACCCAGCGGGGCAAGCCTCAGCCTCGGAGCAGACGCGACGACTCGTCGGGGGGAACCGGTGCCCAATGCGTCCACGGCAGCTTCAACCTAAATCCTGCGCCGAGATTGGCATCGGACACGTTTTAGGCCGCAGCTACTGCGTGTGTGTGGCATCTTGACGTGACGGAATGAATGCTACCTCATAGGTAGGGTTCATTCCGATGCCAAAAGGGCCCCGAAGACTGGCAATCGCCTTTGGCTATGCCCACCAGGGGCCCCAGGGAGGTCGCCTGGAAATACGCTCTGCAGAAGATCGAGAGAATCAAGGCCTGAGTACACTTTTCACGCCGGATTTAGGTTCAAATCACCGTTCCGTCCCCCGCACCACGCGCACGCAACCGACGCAACCGAAGGTTCGAGGCAAATAGGCAACCGGCGGACCACCGGCATCAGCACATGCGAGAACACCGCATACATCCCGGCGCCTGAGGTTCTCCCCTTGACACGCAAGGAGGAGGGGGGTTATACGTTTCCCAAATAGTGTTCAACTGTTACCGGAGAGGTTGAACCCATGATGACCGTCAAAACTCTGTCCAAAGGCCAGATCGTCATCCCGGCTCAGTTACGCCGGAAGTACCACATCACGAGGGGCTCGAACCTGCAGATCTTGGAATACGGGGGAATGATTCACATTATTCCTCCGGTCGTTGATCCGATCAAGGCCGCGGCCGGCTGTCTGCCGCGGAAGCCTTCGCTCGCCAAGAAGCTGCTGAAAGAACGGGGCAGGGACTTTGCGTGACCGCACGCCTGATTTTCGACAGCCATGCCCTGCTTCAATTCTTTCAGGCAGAGGCCGGCGCCGAAGCCGTCGAGCGATGGCTCCGAACGGCCCACCGCAAGCGCTGGGCCACCTATCTCTGCGCGATCAACCTCGGCGAGATCATCTATACGACCAAACGACGGTTTGGCGATCAGCGAAAGCTGGAGGTGCTGGGGCACATTCATCGGCTGAATCTGACCATTCTGCCCGTCCCCAACGACCTCATCTGTCAGGCCGCCGAGTTCAAAGCAGAGTTCAGTATCTCGTACGCGGACTGCTTCGTCTTGGCCTGCGCGGTTGAACAATCGGCGGCCATCGTCACGGGAGATCCGGACTTTCAAAAGGTGGCCCATCTGGCCAAAATCCACTGGGTCTAACCCGGTGGTCCCGCACCCGCGTCCATATTGCTACTGAACCTCCCCACGGCTAAAGCCGGGGGGTTCTGGCGCGTGCGCCGGATGTCTGTTCGGCTCTCACCATCGTCGCGGCGGCAACGAGGCTACAGCATCCGAACTCTCCACCCAGCACCGGTTGGCGCCTTCGAGAACGAGCCGCTCTGTCTCCGGCACGGAGGCCGAAGCTGGCGGGCACCGGCCCGCCGTTCGCGGCTTGCACCACCCTGGACACCGCGTTCTCCAGCAGCGGTTCCGCAGCGCACCAGCCCGTGCGAGCTGATTCGGTGTCCAGCACCCAGGTCCCTCCATCCTTGCGGACGTGCAGGCCCAGATAGGCACTATACAGATCCCGTTGCGCACGCACGCCGCACGCGCACTGGTGCCAGCGTTGCGACAACGGTTTCTTCACGACAGCCCCGCAGTGACAGCGTTGCGAGCGCTTCGTGGTCCGGGTCGGGAACTCGATCACCGCGCCGCCAGCCCTTGCAGCCTTGCGGCGCAGACGATCCATGAACATCCCCGGGGCCCGGTCGCGGACGCTCGTGCCGAACTTCCGCTGAAAGGCCTTGTACGACAGTTTTTCCGCCAGAACGGTGCGACCCATGGCGATGATGCGGTGGGCGAGCCGTCCGTGCTCGGCCTTGCGGCAGGCCGCAAGGCGCCGGTGCAAATCCGCGAGCCGGACCCGCAGGCGTAGGTAGCCTTTGGTGAAGACCCAGTGCAGCCGCTCGCCTGGCTTGGGTGTTTTGCTAGTCCCGTCGGCGTGGTAATTGTCCGGATTGGACCGGCGCCGGGAGCGGTCCAGGGCCCGCTGGATTCGCCGAATGGCCTGGTGGAGCGCCGGCACGGAGCCGCACAATGGTTCCAGCACGGCCTCCGTCTCGCCCACCGCCGCGATGGTCGACGGCCCAATATCGATGCTGCATGTCCCCGCACGCACCGGGTGGTTGTCTTTCCACTTTGGCGCGCCGGCCAACACCAACTGCACGGCCCACCGCGTCGTGCCCCGAAGGACGCGCCGCACGATGCGGCAGTACTTCACAGGATGTTGCAGGGCCATGCTCTGCACACCATGCGTGTCCTTCCGATCGAACATGACCGCCAGATGCACCCCGCCCCATTCAACGTGGTCGCCCCGCCACCGGATCGCAGTCGCGTTGGACTTGCCGTCCATCGAGTCCAGCGCTTTCCACTTCGGCTTGAAGCGCGGACGCCCGCCCGTGCGAAACTGGTCGCGCTGAACCGCCTTCCATGCACGTGTCCCGATTTTCTGGGTGGTGTGCGCATCCAGATGCTCACCAATCCAGCAGGCGTTCTTGCACTGGGTGACGTAGGACTGGATGTCGGACTCGGTCAAGCCCACCGCTTTGGTGAGGCGTGAGAACTCGGCTGCACGGGCGTTGCGCTCGGCAGGCGTTGCGCACGGCATGGTCCGCGCGGCGTGCCACGCCTGGGCTTGCTTGAGCCGGTCGAGACGCCGCAGCGCCTCGCCCAGGGCGGCGTTATACAACTGGCGCCCCGCCTCGAAGCGCACGGAGAGCACGCGGTGTTCATGAGGCCCCACCTTCAACGGTAATTCCAGCACGAAGAATGGTCCGGCGTTCCTACCCAGGCTTCTGCTGCTCAATGTCCTGTTTGACCATCTCCAGCGGAGCGCCGCCCACGGTCGAGACGACATAGCTGTTGGTCCAAAGACTCGGCAATCGGGTACGCCACCAGCGAAATTCCTGGCGCAGCAAGCAAGAAGACCTCCCCTTGATCAACTTGACCAGGTGATGGATGCCAAACTGCGGGTCCACCTCGACCAGCAGCTGCACATGGTCGGGCATCACCTCCACCTCCACCTCCAGCACCTCGCTCCCCGTCTCAGCACACACCTGCTGTATAACCCTGAATCCTGCGTGAAAAGTGATGGTTTCACGGCGTGAGTCTCTCAATCTTCTGCAGGGCATACCGCCATGCTGCTTCTCGGGGACCACTCGCAGGCAAGGTCAAGCTTGGCCGGTTGCCCGCTTTGCGCGACTGGGCTGGCATAAGTAGGATCTTGTGGCGCAGTGTCTGGAGGGTGGCGTGCGGTGGTGTCCCCCTTTCCGTGGAAATTTAAAAGGCGTATCCTCCCGGCACTACCACAACCGGCCCTGGGGAAGGCCGAAACCACAGGAGGAAGACGCCGCTGAGCACGCAGGCTCCTCCAGTTCGGAGCACAGGAGAAGCCCGTTTTGGACCGGACCGGTTGACGGAGGCGTTGCGAGCACGGATCCGGGAGGTGATCGTCACGCTGGTGGAGGGCGAGCTGACGGAGACCCGGGCGGCCCTGCCGTCTCCACGCACGGAGGGGCGGCGCGGGGATCGGCACGGGAGCGAGCCGCGGACCATCACGACGGGGTTGGGCGCGGCCACGGTCGAGCGGCCGCGGGGGCGTCGGCGGCAAGACGGCCGGTGGGGCGAAGGGCAGCGTCCCCGGCTGCCGCGGGATGAGCGCCGGGCGCGGGCCGTGGACGCGGCGGGGCTGGGGGCCTCTCGGACCGGCGCGACCCAGCGACGGATCACAGGCGCGCTGGCCCCGTTGCGGCGCGGGGCGCCGCTGTCGAAGCGCGCCATCTCCCGGCTGGTGGGTCGGGTGAAGAGCCTGTGTGAGCAATGGCGCCAGCGACCGCTGGCGGAGGAGCGGTGCGTCGCTCTGGATCTGGACGCCGTGGCGCGGCGCGTGCGCCTGGCGCAGCAGGGCGTGACCGCGTCGGTGTGGGTCGCGCTGGGCGTCCGGGCCGATGGGCAGCAGGGGGGCCTCGACCTGGAGCGGCTCACGAGCGAAGCGACCCCCGCCTGGCAAGGCCTCCTGGAAGGGCTCGCTGCCCGGGGCTGCGCCAGCCGCGGCGGTGTGTGATCGACGGGCACCCCGGCTGGCGCGCGGCGGGGGAGGCGACCTGGCCCGGCGTGGCCGGGCCGCGCGGTCCGGTTCACACGCTGCCGGGTACCCGCCTGGCGGGTGTGGAACGGCCTGCCCCCACGCAGGCCGTCGAGGAGCTCCGCACGGACTCTCACGCGATCGTCTCCGCCGAGAGTCTCCACGCCGCCCGGCACGCGTACCGGGCGTTGCTCAGCACATGGCGCGCGCGAGCGCCCAAGGTGGCCGCAAGCCTCGAGGAAGCCGGCGAGGACCTGCTGACCTGTTCCCGCTTCCCGAGGAGTCAGTGGACGTCGCGGCGGACCACCCACGCGATGGAGCGGTTCCATGGGGAGGTCCGTCGGCGGGTGAAGACGCAAGGGGCGTTGCCCACCGCGCAGGCGGCGGAACTCTTGCTGTTTGGGTTGATCCTGAGCGGGCAGATTCGGAGGCGCCGGATCGATGGCTGGCGCGACCTGGTGCCAGACGCGGCCGAGGAGGCTCCACGAGCCGCCTGAGCGCCGAGGCCAGGGGATGGACCGAGAGGAGATCGTTGATCCTAGGGCAAATGTGTGAGCCATTGTTCAAGCCAGATGCCGGGAGAAGCCAATTTCTACGGAAATCGGGACACAACCGCGCCGCTCACCCCATGGATGAATCCAGGGGCTTGCGCGGCGCAGTTGGTCAGACTCAACGGACCCAATCGACTCAATTGACCCTCCCGCCGCAACGACGCCCCCGCAGTGCCTGACGCAACGATGCCGCACGCGATCTTCCGAAGGTCTCTCATCTCGGAAACGCTTCCCGCACTCCCCCATCGACCGGGATCACCTCTCCAGTGGTCTTTGACGATCGATCGGATGCAAGGAACAGGGCTGCTTCCGCGACGTCCTGAGCAAGGACCCTGACCTTGAGCCAATTTCTGCCGGCACAAAAGTCCTCGAGCTGTTGGACCGGCACGCCATACACCTTCGCCCGGGCCTTCCTGATTTCCTTCGACCAGAGACCGGAACCGTCAAAAACGGCGTCGGGATTGACCATGTTGACCCTCACTCCGATCGCCCCTCCCTCGATCGCGAGAACGCGAGCAAGCTGGGCCTGGGCCGCCTTCGAAGCCGAGCAGGCGCCGAAGCCACCACCCGGAGCCAGGACGCCATTCATCCCCGCCTTCCTGTGAGGGCCCGGACGGGAGCTTGACGGCATTAAGATAGTCATATAAAATGACCAACCAAGAATCAAGGAGAAAGGAGACCGGTTGTGCCGACCTTCAATGTTGCCCAAGCCAAAGCCCGCTTGTCCGAGTTGATCCAGAAGGCCATGCTGGGGGAAGAGGTCATCATCGCCAAGGACCATAAGCCCGTGCTCAAGCTTGTCCCCCTGGAACCCCGGCCCCGACGGCGGCCTGGATCCGCCAAAGGCCAGATCGTGGTCGCGCCCGACTTCGACAAGACGCCGGAGGATTTTCGGGAGTACAGTTGATGCGGTTGCTCCTGGATACCCACGTCTTTCTGTGGTGGGTCGAAGATGCTCCGGAGCTATCCGCCAAGGCGCGGAAGGGGCTCGCGGACCCCGCGCATGAGATCTTCCTGAGCCTGGCGAGCTGCTGGGAGATGGCGATCAAGCTGAGCCTCGGCAAACTCAAGGTGGCTCAGCCGTTGGAACGATTTATTCCGGAGCAACTGGCGGCCAATGGGTTTCGGCAACTCAACATCGAGTTCCGGCATGTTGTACGGGTCGCTCAACTGCCCTTTCACCATCGAGACCCGTTTGACCGCCTACTCGTGGCGCAGGCGCTGGAAGAGGGGGTGACCGTGGTGTCCGCCGATCCCGTGTTCAGAATGTACGGGGTGCGACGCCTCTGGTGAGTTGCAAGTCCCCTCTGAATACCCTGCTTCGCACTCCTCGTCCGACGCAGCGCCGCGATAGACGCTCCCCAAGCGCCGTCATCCCCGGTCCTGCCGCCGTCATCCCCGCGCAAGCGGGGAACCAGGCTCTCCAACAGCCCTGGATTCCCACTTCCGCCCGCCTGCCGAAGCCCTGCGGCGGGCAGGTGGGAATGACGTACGTGTGGCAACCCACGCAATAGAGACGCTATTGTCGTCCTATCCCCGCGTGCAAGTCGGTACCAGCTCGCCGAGCAGATCTAACGCGGCTTTAGCGTCACCCTTGGATGCCAGCGCTTCCAACTCTTCGACCTTCTTCGCCAGAAAGGCCGGATCCGGCAGCCACGTGGATCGCACTCGCAGGATGTTCTCGACTCCGGATGGCTCGACGGCTTCGTCCTTTCCGACCAACTCTTCGTACAGTTTCTCGCCGGCCAGACGCCCGTGAAGACAATCGGGATCTCTTCCTCCGGCACAAAGCCGGACAGTCGGATCAGATTCCGAGCCATATCCAACACCTGGTGATGATTTATTACCAGGAGCGCAAAATACTTGACACCTTTCACTCAGCCGCATAGCGGACCGCAGGGTGGTGGAAGAAGGATGGCCCCACGGCCGGCAGTCGCTGGGTGCGGCGAAGATCCCCACGGACATTGGCCACCAGGTCGTCCGCGTCCTGGGGGGGCCGACGGCCCAGGGCGTTGGTGTTCACGTCCTGGTTCAAATCCTCGTCGGGGTTCAGTGCCGGGCTGGAGGGCGGCAGGAAGAAGAGGCGCAGCCGGTCGCAGGGGCGCTGGAGCCCCTGTTGGGTGACCGTCGCGATAGGCACGGGATGCCTATCCACGATCAGAAAGACGGGATGCTTCACGTGCCGGAGTCAGCGACGGCCGCATGGCAGGCAGATCCGCGCCGGGAACCGCTGCGGAAACCCCATGCAGGACAGCCGCCCACGAGTGGTGAGAGCGGAGAGCCTGTGGCCGCGAACTCGCCGGCCGGGGCCACGGCTCACCGGGGGCTGGCCGCGCTGGCCCCACCTGGGCCCCGCCTGATGATCCGAGCGCAAGCCCATCTCGTCGCCCCACGAGAGCGGGGCCCCCGCGCGCTTGGCTGCTGCCCGCATCCGAGGGGACTCGACGGCCAGCCAGCGCCGCACCGCCTTGGGATCCCGCTCAGAGGCCTGCCGCAGCGGCTGCTGCGGGGGGAAGCCCCAGGCCCGCAGGGAGCGCCCCACGGTCCAGACCGACCCCCGCACTCCGGAGCGGCGCGCCATCAGGTCGCCCACCGCTTCGCGGGTCCACCAGGAGCACGGCAAGGGCCACGGCTCCGGGCAGCAGTGGGGCACGGGGCGCACGAGCTGGGCCGCTGGCCAGCCCTTGAGTCGGCCACCACGCGGCCGGCCCCGGGGCCGCGCCTTCAAGGGATGCCGCCCCCCACGGGCCTGGCGCTTCACCCAGGTGGACCGAGCTTGCCGACTGATGCCGAAGAGCCGACAGACCTCGGCCGTGGCGCGCCCTTGCTGCTTGACGGCGGCGACCGCTTGCTCGCGCAAGACTTCTTGGGCTTCGGGCGACAGGTGCCGCGCATCGCGGACTCGTGCACGCATGCGCAATGGATCACCATCGCCGGTCATAAGTCAAGTATTTCATGCTCTGATTAATCCTGAATCCGGCGTGAAAAGTGCTCGTTCAGAGTTTAAGGCGTTCGATCCGGTGAAGGGCATGCTTCCAGGCGACCTCCCTGGCACCGCTGGCCGGTAACGCCAAACGGGGACGATGGCCAGTTCGGAGAAGCTGAGCCGGCATGAAAAGGATTTGGTTGCGCAATGTCTGCAGCGTGACGTGGCGGAACTCGTCCGGCAGACAGAGTCGGCGAAACCAATTGACGAGATTGTAGGCGAGCAAGAGCACGTGAAAATAGGTCTCGTTGGCAGAGAAGTGACGGCCGGGGATTTTCCCCAGCGCGTAGTCGCCCTTCAGCTGGCGGATGATCAGCTCGATGCCTGCCCGGTCGTTGTAAAAGCGCCAGAGGTTGAGTGGCTGCAACGGGAGATTCGTGACGAGGACCTGGTCGTGGGACTCGCCAAGCTTGAAGAGCGTCAACTGGGCGGTCGGCTCTTCGGGCTGAGGGCGACGGATCACGACGAACCGATAGGGATGGGGCCAGCGGGTCGGCGGGGAGCGAAACTCGGCCACCTCGACGCCTCGACTGGGACTGACGTACCGCAGGCCCGGCAGTTTGCGCTTGATCGGGGCAGTCAGGCGAGCCACGATCACAAACCGCGCCCTCTGTCCTTCCAGCCACTCGATCAGCTTGTGGTCGTAAAACCCTTTGTCCGCGCGGACAATCGTCAGCCGGACCCCGGCCGGGATCTTCGCGAAGCACGCCGCGAGGAGGGCGAGCGTCCCGCTGGCGGTATGCGCATCCCCTGGTCGCAACTCGCCGTGCCAGAAGTCCTTGGTCTGCCCCTCGAAGCAGAGCAAGGGGTGATACGACGGCCGGCCCCGCTTGACCGGGTTGTAGCCGATCCGGGCCTGCTCCTGCTTGCCAGAGCGCACCAGCACGGTGGAATCGATGTCGAAGATCAACCGCGACGGGGACTGCGGTGTGACGGCCATTTGCCGCAAGAAACGGTCGTGCAGTCGGCGCAACCTCGGCAGGGCGACCGGGGCGACCCGGAGCAGGAACCGGCGCAGCGTCGTAGGATTCGGGTAGGCGGGCAAGCCGGTGAGAGACTGGAAGACGCCGTTGTGCTGCAGCAGCTGCGTGGTCTCGATGCGTCCCAACCCGAGGATCATGGGGTACAGAGCCGCCAGAAACATTTCGCCGACACTGTACCGATTGTTGCGCTGGACGAACCGAGTCCCCAACGTCAGCCATCGCTTGAGCCTCAGGCGACTGAAGAAGCGATGGAGGAGGTAGGCGCCACCGAAGTGCGTGAGCGAGCGCGCACCGAAGGCAATCGACAGCTTCCGAGGGCCGCGGGGCATTGTTCCCACATGGACCTCCCAGGGAGCTTTCGGAACAAGACCCCCGCAAGGGTCTCCCCCGCTGTTCGAGTGGGTCGCGTGAAATCATAGAGCATCAAGTGACGCCGGATTCAGGTTAATATCATTTACAGCAAAAATGCTGCCATGGAGGAGGACAAGATGGTTCGGACCCAGGTCCAGTTGACCGAGGCTCAGATGCGAACATTGAAGCGCCTGGCCGCCGACGGGGGGTCTCCGTGGCGGAGCTGATTCGCCAGAGCGTCGAGCTTTTCGCCCGGAGCCGAGGGGCCGTGGACGACCAGACCCAGCGCCAGCGGGCACTCTCCGTCGTGGGCCGGTTTCACTCGGGCCGACAAGACCTCGCCACCGAGTACGATCGCTACCTGAGCGAGGCCTATCAGCCGTGAGCGTCTTCCTGGATACCTCGGCCCTACTCGCGGTTCTGGACGGTGACGACCAGTTCCATCCCAGAGCCCGTGCCGTGCGGATCGACCTGGTCGAACGCGCCGAAGACCTCGTCTGCACCAACTACGTCCTGGTGGAAACGTTCGCCCTCGCCCAACACCGTTTGGGCCTGGACGCGGTCAGGAGCCTGGTGGATGATGTCCTGCCCCTGGTGCGGGTGCACTGGATCGGCGTGGCCGACCATCGGGCAGCCGTGGCAGCCCTCCTCACCGCCGGCCGGCGGCAGCTGAGCCTCGTCGAATGCATCCGCTTCATCGTCATGGGCCAGCTCGACCTCGAGACGGCCTTCGCCTTCCTCGCATGTGGGTGCCGAGCCCGAAATCACCGCCCGGCTCCCGCTGCCGAGGCTCGCTCCGCCTCCCGGGCCGCCCTCACCTGTGCGGCGATCCAGGGATACGTACGGGCGATCCCTTCGCGGAGGCTCACCTTCGCCCTCCAGCCCAGCGACTCGATCCTTGCCTTGATGAAGTTCCGGGCCTGCACGCCGACCGGCCCCAGAACGTACTTCACCTCGAGCCTTTTGGCCGACACCTCGATCACCGTCCGCACCAGATCGGCCACCGTCACCCGCTCGTCGCGGCCCAGGTTCACCAGGCCCTCCAGGTCGGAGGGCATCAAGGTGTAGATCCCCTCCACCAGGTCGTCCACGTAAGTGAACACCCAGATCGCCGGCCCATCGCCCCAGACCTTGATGGTGCCGCCATCCTCGGCCTCGGCCGCCTTGCGGCAGATGGCCGCTGGCGCCTTCTCCCGCCCGCCGGACCAGGTCCCCTCCGGGCCGTAGCAGTTCTCGAAGCGGGCGATGCGCCCCTTCATCCCGGAGCGCCGGCCATAGGCCATGGCCACCCGCTCGGCGTCGAGCTTCTCCCAGCCGTACTTGTTGTCCGGGTCGGCCGGAATCGCGTCGGCCTCGGTCAGGAGGTGGGTGAGAGTAGGAGTCGTCCTGGGCAGTGATGCCGGTGATGAGTGCCCGTCTTGTGCTTGATATACCTGAGACCATGTTCTATCTTACTAAGTAAGATTCAATTCGCTCCACCAGGAGGTGACGGCATGCGAGCCACCAAGACGTGGACCATCTCCCTTCCCCCTAACCTCGTCCGAGCGGCTGAGCGGATGGCCAAGGAAGAACATCGGACCAAGAGTGAACTGGTTCGGGAGGCCCTGCGCCTGTACCTCGATGAACAACGGTGGCGGAAGCTCCAGCGGAAGATCGCCTTGCACGCTCAGGCCCTCGGGATTCGGACGGAGGACGATGTGGACCGCCTCGTCCATGAGGTCCGAAAATAGGGCCTCATGCGCATAGTCCTCGATACGAACGTCTTGATCTCCGCCCTTGCCTTTCCAGGGAGCAAGCCGGATCAACTCCTTTCCCGCATCCGGCGAGGCGAAATGGATCTTTTCATGAGCCTGTTGCACAAACCCCTTGACACCTAGGCAATTCTATGTATACTCTCTTCCCTCGTCATGACCGAAGGGAGGGTGCCATGGGCTATAACTTTCTGCCATGTGATCGTGAGCAACTGTTTCTGATGCCGCCGGCGTTGCAGGATTGGCTGCCGGAGGGCGATCTGGCCTGGTTCATCCTGGATGCGGTGGCCCAGATGGATCTGAGGAAGATCGAGCGGGCGTACCGAGCCGATGGCTGGGGCCAAGCGGCCTACGAGCCGGCCATGATGGTGGCGCTGCTGCTGTATGCCTACTGTCTGGGCGAGCGCTCCAGCCGCCGGATCGAACGGCTGTGCGAGCGGGATGTGGCCTTTCGGGTGCTCGCGGCCAATCAGCGGCCCGATCACACCACGATCGCCCGATTCCGGCAGACCCATGAGGCCGCGTTGGCCGCCCTGTTTACGCAGGTGCTGACGCTGTGTGCGGCGGCGGGGTTGGTGAAGGTCGGGGTGGTGGCCCTGGATGGCACGAAGATCAAGGCCGACGCGGCGCTGGCAGCGAATCGGACCGCCGAGACGATTGCGGCGGAGGTGACGCGGATGCTGACCGAGGCTCAGGCCACCGATGCCGCCGAGGATCGGCTGTACGGACCGGAGCAGCGGGGCGACGAACTGCCGGAGGCGTTGCGGGATCGGCGGAGCCGACTGGCCCGGTTGCAGGCGTGCCAGGCACGGTTGACGCAAGCGGCGGCCGAGGCGACCGCCCAGCAGCAGGCCAAGCTTGAGGCCCGCCAGGCCGAGGAAGCCGCCACCGGGCAGAAGAAGCGGGGCCGCAAGCCGAAGGCGGCCGAAGCGGCAGCGGATGCCACGGCCAAGGCGAACGTGACGGACCCAGAGAGCCGCATCATGAAGACACCGGCCGGGTACGTGCAAGGCTACAATGCCCAAGCGGTCGTGACGGAGGCCCAGATCATCGTCGCGGCCGCCGTCACGCAGGAGGCGAACGATATCCGCCAACTGCATCCGATGCTGACCGAGGCGCAGGAAAATCTGCAGGCCATCGAGCACCCGCAGCCCCTCGGGACCGCCCTGGCGGATGCCGGCTATTGCAGCGAGGCCAACCTGACGGAGGCCGATCCCGCCGGACCTGAGTTGCTGATCGCGCCGAACCAAGATTGGAAACAGCGCCAGGCGCTGCGGGAGCAGCCACCGCCACGCGGCCGCTGTCCGAAGGGGCTGACAGCCCGCGACCGCATGGAGCGCACACTGCTGACGAAGCGCGGACGCCGTCTGTACACGAAGCGCGGCCAGACGGTGGAGCCGGTATTCGGCCAGATCAAGAGCACCCGTGGCTGTGATCGCTTCATGCGCCGGGGCCGCCAAGCCTGTGACGGCGAATGGAAACTGCTCTGCGCGACGCATAATTTGTTGAAGCTCTGGCGGAGCGGGAAGGCGGCCTGGACCGGTCGGCGCAGAGGCAGCGAGCCGCGACGGCTTGGCCGGGGAAGTGGAAAGAAGACGAGGGGATGACCCTTTCGACGGCCACGCTCCCTCGCGGGCTCGGCAGCGAGTGGCCCAGATGGGAGCACAATACAATTTCTGGTGACCAAAGGGTTCAATCATGGGTTTGAGCAACAGGCTCTCATCTCCCCTTTTATCCTGTCCGAGCTGGACCGGGTTCTGCGGCAGAAGTTCCACTTCAGCAAAAAGGAGGCCGACGCTCGCGTCAGGGCCATTCGCACCATGGCCCATCTGGTTGAGCCCGCCGAGCGGATCACCGTGATCGCCGCCAAGGACGACGACAACCGCATCCTCGAATGCGCCCTCGCCGCTCACGCCGAGTTCCTGGTCACCGGAGACAAAGCCCATCTGGTCCCGCTCGGATCTCACGGCACGACCCGAATAGTCACGCCGGCTCAACTCCTTGATCTTCTCGAGGCCCCTTCGTCCTGACCCCGTTGCGTCCATCGCGTCTATCGCGTCTGTTGCGTCATTGCGTTCATTGTGCGGCGATCCACCGATAGGTCCGGGAGCTCAAGACATTTCGGAACTCGGATGTCGGATTGGAGAATAGGGACGCGCAGGTCAATAGACCTCATCATGGGTGCCCATGGTCAACTACAGAATCTCTTCCTCGCCTGACTCTGGATTCTGGACAAAGTCGAAGAGGATACGGTTATCGTAGTCCACCGTGCAAGCCCATGTCCCGGCCAGTTCACCCTTCAATTTATGGCTGCGCAACGTAGGGTGGAAGGGGTCCTCGGCAAGCTGCTGTAGTGTGCGCTCAACCCTCGTCCGCAGATCGGGCTGGCGGTGGACAGCTCGTTTGAAGGCCCGCACGAACGCCGCGCTCCAGATGAGGGACCTCACTCCGCCAGCTCCGCCATCAGATCGGCCACCGTGCCTCGCCGCATCTCGCCTCGTCGGTAGGCCTCACGGGCCTCAGCGATATCTGCAGCCAGTTCAGTACGCCGGTGCTGGATCAAACGCTGACGGATAATCTGCATCAACAACGCCTGATCATCGGGCGGCAGGGCCTCCACCATTTCAATGACCTCCTGGAAGCGCGGCACTCTCGTCGTTTTGCTCATCTCGCTTTCACCTCCTCATCGCGTCTATCGCGTCATTGCGTCTATCGCGTCGGTTGCGTCGATAGCGTCGGTTGCGTCGTAGAGAGGTGCTTGATGAGATTGGAGAGCATCCGGGATGTGTGGTTGATTCCATTCGAACCCGCTCTGAACTCGGACTCGGACTCGGAGAACCCGACAAGTCGCCTCGCTGCAGAACTTGCGGGCCCGTGCCGGTCCCTACACCGTGCCTATAGGAGCCGAACGAACTCCTCCACCTCGTGCTGCGCGTCGCGGATCAACTTCCGTAAAAGACCAGGCTTCAAACTGCGATGGGCAGCTACCGTGAGAGGCTTGCGTCCTGGGTCGTGAGGGTGACGCAACCGCACGTGGCTTCCACGCTGCCGGACGACTTCGTAGCCCAGGCGCTGAAAGGCCCGAATCGTGTCCTGGCCCGAGACGACGGGAAGCTTCGCGCTCACCCAGTCACAACCACGCTGCCGATCAACACTCCGGTCGGGTCGGGGATCTCTTCTCCCTGCGCCCGCGTATCCTCAAGGCATAGCTCGATCGCCTCGCGGATATTCTTCAGCGCCTCCTCGACGGTCTCTCCCTGCGTGTAGCACCCAGGCAGGGACGGGCACGTCACCACATAGCCGCCCGTCTCGTCGGGCTCCAAGATCACCTTGAAGTCGTAGACTTTCATCCCTCACACCTCCGGGTGGCCCCTATTGCGTCGGTTGCGTCGTTGCGACGGGGAGGTGGCCGTCGAAAGCGGCCACGTACGAAGCGGCCCTCTCCTTTCCAGTCGCCCTCTGGTACACCCAAAACGTGTCCTGCTCGAGCCTCCCGCGGAGCCGGCCCCCTTCCAGCCACCTCTCCTCGTCCACCGTGTAGACAAGAACGTCCGCGGGGACCGGCAGGGCCGTCGCATCCCAGGAGATCGACCTCCTCGAACGGCTTCTGGCTGCGCCCGACGATGACCAGCAGATCGAGGTCGCTCCCTGCACCAGCCTCCCCTCTCGCGTACGAGCCGCAATAACCGATTCGGACACCTCAGGCTTGCTCCGGGAAATCGCAGCAGCCCACTCGCGTACGCTGCGCTCGACCTCTCCAGGCGAGCGCCCGCCGAGAACGGGCGAACTCAACGATCTCACGGGCATAGCGAATCGCCTCCTTGCTCTCTAGCTCTCCGTAGTGCTCGTACGGGAGCCTCCGGGTGACTGTTGGGAAATCGCGGAGGAACGGAGGAAGAGTCGAGGACCCGAGCTTTCTCCACCATCTGGCGCGGCGGCTTCGCCGAAGCGGGAAGCTCGACCAGGAGGTTCGCCACCACATGACCCCACGCTTCTTGACCCAGATGGAGACGGCGGGCCTTGACGGCCTTCTCGGCTGCTTGTTGCGCCGCGAAGCACGTCCCCCGGCTCCAGCTCCATGGTGACGAGGATGGTGGGAGTCGGGGCCAAACCGAAGGACGCGGGGTCCTCCCCTTCGAGATGGAGCGCGACGGCTTCCTGCAGGTTCGCCAACGTGTCATCCACCGTCTTCCCCTGGGTCATGACGGCCAGTTCGACACACTCCGCCACGTAATGGCGCTCACCGCGCCGGAGCACCGCTTTGACGGTTCGCTGAAGGGTCATCTCGTTCCGGTATGCTTCCCTCGAGGTGCTCTGCCACAGGCAGCGCCCTGTGGAGGATGGCCGGGAAGAGCCTGTCTGTCTTCTCGGCCTGGAGCCCGCCGCTTCGGTGTCCCCAGTCTACCACACCGCACTGTCCTTCACGAGACCCGAGCGCCGCCGCCCATCCGCTTTTTCAGTCCTTGGCGTTACCCAGGCAATCCTGCTGGCGCAGTTCCCAGCATGAGGCGTCGGCGACAGCGGGCCCCACCAGGGCCTGTACCCGTGGTAGATGAACGCCTCCCGACCGTCCAGGAACCCGCCCTGCAGCAGGGAGCGATAGGCCCCAAACGCAACCGGGCGCACCAGCAGTCTGAGTTGCTCAGAGCGGTGGTCGCAAAGCCAGCGCGACGTCGAATCTGCGCGACGGTCTACATCGCTTGGTCTCTAGCTCTCCGAAGACGGGACCCACCCCCGCGCCCCGTCTCCGTGCTCGCGTTCCAGCCTAGAGTCCGCTCACCGCACGTCGGCGCCTCACAGCGGCCCCTTGACGGCCGACGAGACGGGCCGTATGATTTGTATTATAGTAATACAGTAGGAATTCAAAGGCCAGGGTGAATGCGCTATGGGGACCACTGTCAAAGTCCGCGACAAATACCAGGTCACGATTCCGGAAGAGGTTCGCGCCAAGATCCCCTTGACCATCGGAGAGCGGGTGGAGGTTGAAGCCGAGGGCGGGAAGATCGTGATCCGCCCGATGCTCGAGATTCCAAGAGACCAGGCATGGTTCTGGGCCACGGACTGGCAGGAGCAGATTGCCCGATCCCGAAAGGACCTCGAGAGGGGGAAGGTCAAGGTCTTCAAATCCGTGAAAGAGGCCCGGAAACACTTTGGCGATTGACCTCGTCATCCCTGCATCCGTGCTGCGAACCCTGAACGACCTCCCCAAGGAAGTTCGGTTGAAATTCTGGGAGCCGTTGGAACGGCTCGCTGCCAATCCCTCCCATCCCAGCCTGCGCAACGAGAAGCTGAGGGGCTCGGAGCAGTGGGCCTTCAGCGTGACCATGAACTACCGAGCAACCTACTTCCGAGACAAGACCCGCATCGTCATTACGGCCATAGGAACCCACCAAGATGTCTTGGGCACGTAGTGTGCCTCTCTCCCCGTTGCCTTTCGGTACCCCGGATCTCCAAAGTCTCGCTCTAGCCGCACCCTTGGAGGTACCCGCATCCTTGCGGGCCACCATGTACGCCCTGCGCTTGCGAGGGAAACCCACGCCCTTTCTCCAGCATGCCACCGCCCGCGCTTGGGCAGCGTCCTCTCACCCGGCCACCAGAGAAAGGCGAAGTACCGGTGCAATGCCTCGAAGTCCAGCTCGCCGAACTCCGGCAAGAGCGGTAGGAGTACGTTGCCTCTTCCTCGCCGACCCTGTGCCCCACGATCCGCCGCACCCCTCGACCGCCCGCTCTCGGAAGCCAGCCATCGGCTCCGGTGTCCGTCTGCGACCGGAAGCGGTGGCCGTAGGGGAGCTCCGGCACCCGCTATCGCCGGGAGACCCGGTAGGGCCAGATTCTCCGCCCGGCCCGCCCCGGTGGACCTGCGCCTCCGTCATCCGGCGGACCGCCGCGATGGCTTCGGGACTTGCGGGCCCGTTCGCTTTCACGGCGTCTGTTGCGTCGTCGCATCTATTGCGGGCAGTGGGCGGCGTGGGGGGATCGGGTCAGAGGAGGACCACGTTGCGCTTAGGCCCGGGCACCCCGCGCATGGCGCCCCGGGTGTCGAAGACCAGCGGGGCGTGGCGGACGATGGCGTCGTAGTCGAAGGCCGAGTGCGCCGTGAGGATCAGCGCGCAGGCACAGCCGCGGAGGCGCTCCTCCGTGACCGGGACGGCGTCATAGAGGTGCCCCTCCACCTCGAAGGTCGGGGTGTAGGGGTCCGCGTAGGTCAGCCGCGCGCCCTCCCGTTGCAGCAGCACCATGACCTTGGCCGCCGGGGTCTCCCGCGGATCGGCCACATCGGCCTTGTAGGTGACGCCCAGGACGAAGATGTCGGCCCCGTTCAGGCAGTGCCCTCGCCGGTTCAGCAGCCGCTGGAGCTTGGCGACCACGTAATACGGCATGCTCTCGTTGATCTCGCCGGCCAACTCGATGAAGCGCGTGTGGAGGTCGTATTCCTTGGACTTCCAAGCTAGGTAGTAGGGATCCAGCGGGATGCAGTGGCCGCCGACGCCCGGCCCCGGATAGAAGGGCATGAACCCAAAGTGCTTCGTCGCGGCCGCGTCAATGACTTCATAGACGTTGAGCCCCATGCGGTCGCACAGCAGGGCCAGCTCGTTGACCAGCGCGATGTTCACGGACCGGAAGACGTTCTCGAAGACCTTGGTCAGCTCCGCCACCCGCGGGGAAGAGACGGGGAAGATCTTCACGACGGAGTGCTCGTAGAACGTCTGAGCGTGCAGGAGGCAGGCCGGCGTCACGCCACCCACGAGCTTGAAGGTGTTGTGGGTCTTGAAGGCGCGGTTGCCGGGATCCACCCGCTCCGGCGAGAACGCCACGTAGAGGTCCTGCCCAACCTTGAGCCCGCTTTCCGTCAGCCGTGGCACCAGCACCTCCTCCGTGGTGCCCGGGTAGGTCGTGCTTTCCAGGACGACCAGCATCTGCGGGTGCAGGCAGGTGGCCAGCTCCGTGGCGACCTTGACGATGGCGCTGATATCCGGCTCCTTGTTCCGGGTCAGCGGGGTCGGCACGCAGATCAGGACGACGTCGCAATCCCGAAGCGCCCGGAAGTCCCCCGTGGCCGAGAGCCGCCCCGCCTCGACGGCCTGCCGCAGCTCGGCGGCGTCCACATCCGAGATGTAGTTCTCGCCGCGGTTCACCCGCGCCACCTTCAAAACACTCTAATTTGGACAAGAGTGATTTTGCGACGCAGTGGTTCGAGACGAGGTCTTGTCAATAGGTGTGTAAATGGAATCAGGCGGCGACCTCCTGTTGGGTCACGCTGGTTGATGCCTTCACGCCATCGACAAACTGGACGCCGGCGTAGACCAGGGGCAGCAGCTCCGGCGCATTCAGGCGCCGGAAGTGACCCTCGGCCACTTGGAGCCGTGTCCAGATCAACGCCGTGGCGGACTCGACGCGCTTGTAGCGCTTCCCGGCTGTCGTCCGCAGCCGCACGGCGGCGAACGGGGACTCGACCCCGTGGGTCGTCCGGAGATGCTGCCACTGCGCTCTCGGGAACTGAGAGCACGTGACGAGCCGTGCCCAGTCCGCCGGTCACCGCTCGACGGCCTTCGGGGCCAGCCCCTGGTACCGGCGGCTGAACCGGTCCCGGAGGCGCTCGCACTCGGCCTGCGTCTCGGCGTACGGCATCGCCGTCAGCAAGGCCTTCGCCTCCGCCTGGAGCTTCTTGGGCATGGCGTCCAGCACGTTGAGAATCTTATGGTTCCAGCACCGCTGCTCGGCGGCCGTCGGTTGCTGCTCGGCCAAGGCGGCCCAGATCCTGAGGTGCCCATCGGCCACCGGGCCACGCCAGGGCTTCAGCCCCCGTGCCCGCACACCCGCCAGGCGGGTCCCCGGCAGCACGGCCCCCCACGACTCCTGGGACTCGCGTTGGCCGCTCTCCACCGCGAGGACGACCTTGCGGCCATCAGTCAGCGCGCCGATCAGGACCAGCAGCGCCGCCTGGCTGTCTTCCAGACCGGCTTTCCCGGACAGCCCGTCCGCCCAGACGGTCCACGACCTCCAGGTCATCCAAGCGGCGCTGCTTCCAGGCGTCGTCCTCCTGCTGCCATTGGACCTTGAGCCGCTGGAGGGAAGCCGCCGATAGCGGCGCCCCCTCGCCCAGCAGCCCCCGCAAGGCCAGCTCGAAGTCCCCGTGCGCGAGGCCATGCCGGGACCAGCGGGGCAGGAGCTCGCCCCCCTCCTTCGTCCGCCGCTTGAACAGCGGCAGAATCCGACTGACGAAGCGCTCGGCCCGCCCGCGCACCCGCGGCCGCCGCACCGTGATCGTCCCGCACGTGAGCGCCAGCTTCCGCAGCTGGCCATCCCCATGGCGGGACCCCTCTGGGGCATCGACGGCCGCCCGGCGCTCCGATTTCTTCCGCCCCACCCGCGCAGTGCCTGCCTCCTCCAACAGCGCCTGCAACCACCGCTGGATGTGGCCCCGCGCCCATTCCTCCAGATGGTCCCACCACGCCTGGCTTGACGCAGACTCGGTTCCTGTGTTCTGCTCCTGCATGGCGGTGCCTCCTTTCATGGCCGGACTCGCTCCGGCTGGGTTTCGTCACCCGAAAGGTTGCCACCGCCTGTTTCCTATTTCCACACCTTTTGATCATACCTCGTTCGAGACCCTCGCCTGAGCGATCGCGTCTGGGCGCCTAGTCCAAACTCGACCTTGCCTTCAGTCAGACCGGGGGTTCGGCGGAGCGGCCGAGTTGACAGCCGGCGAAGTCCCGTTTAGACTGGTCTACGACTGGCCTAAACTACGGTGACAACGATAATGAAGACACACACTGTCGGGGCATACGAGGCGAAGACCCGCCTGGCACAACTGCTCGACCGCGTGGCGAAGGGGGAGCGCATCACGATCACGCGCCACGGCGCCCCTCGGGCGGTGCTGGCGCCCGCCGGTGGCGCATCCAAGCGAGCCACCGCCGAGGTCCTCCAGGAACTGCGGCAGTTCCGCCAGAAACACAGACTGGGTCGGGTTGCTCTGCACCAGTTGATCGAGGAGGGGCGCAGATATTGAGCCCCCACGGCGAGGCCGAAGCCGGATTCGTTCTCGACGCCTCGGTCACCGTCGCGTGGTGCTTCGAAGACCAGGGGGCCGGGTACGCCGACCGGATCCTGCAACGGCTAAGCGGCCAGCCGGCTCTCGTCCCGGCCATCTGGCCTCTCGAGGTCACGAACGCCCTCCTGGTGAGCGAGCGCAAACGGCGGCTCCGGCCTGCTGACTCGGCACGGTTTCTCACACTCCTTGGGAGGCTCCCCATCATCATCGAGGGAACCGAGCCGTCTCTGCACGACATGGGGAGCATCCTCTCCCTCGCTCGGGAGCAGGCACTTTCGGCCTACGATGCCGCCTATCTCCACCTTGCTGCGACCTACGGCCTACCCTTGGCGACGCTGGACCAGACGCTGAAACGGGCGGCGAGTGCCTGTGGGGTCTCGTTGGCGTAACCTCCCCGCGGTCTGCCGGTGCGCCCATTGCGTCTATCACGCTCGTCGCGGCCATCGCGTCGGTGCGTCTATTGCGTCGATGGCGTCGTTGCGTCTGTAAGGTTCGACCACATGGGGAGTGCACAGCTCACCTTACCTCCCTGGCAGGCGACGAATCTGATGCCGGTCCGGCTCGACCACGTAGAACGACCGTTTCAACTCTTCCTCTTCGTGTTCCTCCAACAAGCGTTCCAGCTCTCGATGGACTTCCTCACTCGTCCCGGGGCTACCCCGCAGTACGATGACGCCGGGCGTTTTGGGGGGCTTTAGAAAGACGGCTCTTCAGGCTTTCGTGTGGGTTGGATAGAGATCCAATCCTCCACAATGGAAGTAGATCGCGGTCTTGAAGTGCTCGACGTTGCGGAAGCCGCGGGCGGTCTTCTTGACCCACTGGATCGTGGCCTTGACCGCTTCCAGCCCCGCGTTGGTGAGCCGATGCCTCAGATACGTCAACACATTCGGAAGATGGCGCCGGATCAGGTGGGCGACGGCGGCCATTGGGCGCAGCCGACTGTGCGTGGCGCGCCAGAACCAGCGGGCAAAGAAGTTCTGCGCGGCACCGGGGGAGGCATCGTCCCAGAACGGGCGGAAGCGCTCCTTGAGGGTCCAGGCCCGGGCCACCGTCCGCTCACTGCGCTGCAGCGTCCGGAAGGTGGCCTGCTGCTCGGCGGTCATGTCCTTGGGGCGCATGAGCCAGAGGTACTTGGTGCCGGTCAGGCGCGCATCCCCGTCCTGCTTGAGCGTCCGATGCTCGACCCGGCGCACGCGGTCCACGGCGTCATGGAGGTGCTTGGCGATATGGAACTTGTCGAAGACGCTCGTCGTCTCGGCCTCGGGGAGATGGGCGTGGGTGGACTGGACGTAGGGCTCCCACCTGTCCATCGCGATGGCCTCAATCCCCGCGCGCTGCTCGGGCGTCAGCGTCGCCCAGAAGCCATCGAGGCTCTCTTGCTTCCGGTCCTCCGCCAGATCGAGCACGCGGCTGCGGTCCAGATCGGCCACCACCGTCAGGTCGCGATGCCCCTTCGCGATGGCCTTCTCCTCGACACCGAGGTGCGCGACGACGTCCCGGGTGCGACGGCTGAGCCCCCGCGCGACGGCCCGCTCCTTGATCCCCCAGGCCTCATCCCAGGTGATGCGCAGCAGCCCGGCCGCACCTGTGACCGAGCACTCGCGGAGCAGGTCGATGGCCAGGCGTTCGAACCAGGCGGTGAATTGGCTCCCCGGCTCGGCCCAGGGCACCGCGATCTGCTTGACCCCATGGGTCGGACCGCTCACGCGGGGCAGGTCCGCCTGGATCCATGTGGTGAACTGGCAAGGACTCCAGATGCCGCCACCGCCGGCGCTTGCGATCAGAGCCTGGGACCGGCGCCTGGCACTCAGGACAGGGATACGGCCCCGGTCCGGCCTCCACGGTGACGGTCACCGGCTGTCCCTTCACGTCCAGTTCCACGTTGGCCACGGTCCACGGGGCCTGCAGCCCCAGCACAGCTTCAGAGCGTTCAACGTCGCGCATCGCTCGGGTCCTCCTTTCGAGGAACCGAGCATAGCGCAAGAGGGATCCGTGACCCACACAATTTCCTGAAGAGCCAGAAAGACCTTCACGGCGCTCTCACATGGATCTCTTCTGACCACACCATCTCAGCCGCGTGCCAAGCGCAGGCTTTGACATCTTTGATCTCCAGATCGGGATAGTATTTGTGCGCGATCTCCTCGAAAGGAACCCCTTCCTGGATCAAGCCGAGCACCTCCTCCACGGGAATACGGGTGCCAGCCACACAAGGCTTCCCGAAATGCACCTTCGGATCGATGTAAAACTCAGGACTTGACCTTTCGGACAGTGGCCGACGTGGTCCAATCACGGCTCACGCACCGATCAGCCAGTCCACGCCGCGCACTCCCACGTCAGGCCGGCGATTCGGGTGCATGCCGGCCTTCCTTCAGACTCGGAATCATTGACCACGTAGCTTCAACCTTGACCGCCACTGACTGAGGAGTCAAATACTAGCTTGCTCAGATCCTCGGGCTGTCTCGCAGCGGCTCCTAGGCCGCTCGGCAAGAGTGCCCGGTGCCGACGGCTGTGCCGAATCCCTCCGATGAGGCGCTCCTGGCGCGGATCCGCCCGATCAGCCAGGCTCATCCCTTCTGGGGCTATCGGCGGGTGTGGGCCTGGCTGCGGGATCGGGAGCGCCTCCCGGTCAAGACGAAGCGGGGCTCCCGGCTGATGCGGGAGGCCGGCTTGACGGTCAAGCGGGCACGCCACGCGGCGACGCGGACGCCCAGGGCGAAGCCGACGGCCACTCGTCCCCGGCAGGACTGGGGGATCGACAGGACGACGTGCCCGATCCCCACCCTGGGCTGGGTGTACCTGGTCATCGTGCTGGACTGGGACCCCAAGAAGATCGTCGGCTGGGACCTGGCTCTCCGCAGCCGCCGGCAAGAGTGGGAGGCCGCGCTGGCCCAGGCGGTCCAGGCCGCATGCCCGAACGGGGTCCGGGGAGCCGGCTTGAAGCTGGTCTCCGACAACGGGAGCCAGCCCACCGCGACTGACTTCATGGCCGCCATGAGCGTCTTGGGGATCGAGCCGGTCTTCACCAGCGACGACAACCCCAAGGGCCATGCCGAGACGGAGCGCCTGATGCGCACGATCAAGGAAGAGTTGCTCTGGCTGCAGGCGTGCACGAGCCTGGAGCAGGCGCGCGAGGCGATCCGCCATTGGATCACGGTGGAGGACCACGAGCGCGACGTGCCCTCGGCGCTCGGCTACAAGAGCCCGCTGGAATTCGAGGCGATGCTCCGCAGCCAGGAGGCGGCCCAAGCCGCTGCGTAGGATGACTCACTCTCAGCACCATCAAAAGTGTCTTGACAAACGGGGGGCATTACACAGCCGCGCGTCGGCTGCGGAAGCGTCTATAAAAACGGGCTCTTCAGGATCTTCTGTAGGTCCAGAACTGAGAATGTCCCTCGCCCCTGCTTTGCGGGGGACAGGGCTGGGGTGAGGGGGAAATTGGCAGCGCTTGGACGGGTTGGCATAGCAGTCTACCTGCTTGAAAGCACGATGGTCATGCCTATCTTCCGCACCAACCCCTGGTCATTCACTTTCACCCTCTCCATCACCCCTTGCATCTCGAAGAGCAACGGGTAACCGGGCAGAGAAAAAGGAACCACGCCATGGCTTGCCGGTGGAGTTGTGTCATGCTAATATCATCATGTCACATATTTGCAAAGGTGACACATGAAATCATTCAGAACGCATCTGAGTCAAGGCGGCAGAGTCGTCATCCCCGCCGATTACCGCGAGGCACTCGGCCTGAAACCGGGAGATGACGTCATGCTCTTTCTTGAAGAGAACGAAGTCCGGCTGATCACGCCTCACCAGGCCGTCAAACGGGCCCAATCCCTCGTACGCCAGTATGTGCCGCCAGGTCGCACGCTGACAGAAGAACTGCTCAAGGATCGCCGCCAAGAAGTCCGGCTCGGCACGCGCAAACGCACGACGATGTCAGGACGGTCGTGAACGAAACGGTTCTCGATGCCACGGCCGTCCTGGCCCTTCTCAATGACGAACTGGGAGCAGACCTCGTCGCCTCCCTGCTCCAAACGGCCGTCATCAGTACAGTCAACCTCGCTGAAGTCGTGAGCAAACTCGCGGAAGCGGGAATGCCGGAGCCGACCATTCGGACCGTGATCAGCGAGTTAGGGCTTAAGACGGTTCCGTTCGATGAGACTCTGGCATTCCGCGCGGGTCTCCTGCGTCCCTCGACGAGCGAGTACGGTCTCTCGTTGGGGGACCGCGCCTGTCTCGCGTTAGGGCAACACCTCCGGAAGCCCGTGCTCACTGCCGATCGGATGTGGAGGAGCTTAAAGCTTGACGTGGTCGTGCGTCTGATTCGGTAAGGAAACGCCGCTCGGCTTCCTGCCATGGGTCGAGCGAAGGTACAGAGCCCCTCACGCGACCCCATGGCCTTTTATCCCTTCGGTAAAAGCATGCCCAGGGCCCGTGGGGCCGCCGAGACGATACGGCGCGCCTCATCCGGCGTGTGCTCACTGGTCGGCAGCAAACCTTCCTCGCCCGAATCCCGACTGCGAGACACGCGATCGACCAGATCGACGTCTTCCTCCTCCAAGACATCCGGCAATCCAGAGTGCTTCCCATCAGCGGTCAGTTTTCTGAGCGTGTGCGTCCGCTCCAATTCCCACCCTCGTTGCAACAAGGATCCTTCCAAGGCCTTTTCAACAGCCTGCTGCGCATGGAAGCACGCCCCGCGAATGTTGGACCAGACCACCTAGCTGGTAGGAGGAGCCGCCCTCAAAATGGACAGACTGACGGCTCCGTCCCCCGAACGAACGTAGCGTGCGGCTTTCCCGCACTACGCTCTCCCGACCGGGTGCCGGCCCGAGGCCGGACCCCACGAGTGCGGATGAAGTCCCGACGCAAGGCGTACAGCCGCGTGAGCCCCAGATGAGCCCAGAAGACCTGGTCCGGATAGCGCCGCCAAAGTTGATTGCGCCACCGCGTCGCCAGGAACGCACGCAGCCGCCGCGTGATCCAGCGATCCAGCCGGTCAAAGACCCCGGCCACTTGGGCGCGCTTAACGTATTCTCCCCAGCCTCGGACGTACCGATCCAGCCGGGGCACCAACGGGCGCAGGGCCACCCCTGCCGTCCGCCGCGTCACGCGGCGGATCTCGGCCCGGAAGCGGCGGACCCCCTTCGGGGCGAGGGACACGTTGAGATGTCCCTTCCGCTGGATCAGCCGATAGCCCAGGAAGTCGACTCCCTGGTGAAGCGTGACCAGCTTGGTCGTCCTCGGATTGAGCCGCAGCCCCAGGGTTGCCAGGACCGCCGTGGTGCGGTGGAGGGCCTGCCGCGCGGCCCGTGCTTTCCGACTACACAGTCGGAGCTCCTCCGCCTCGCGCACGAACCGGACCCCCTCCGCGTCCCACACCCGGTCCAGCTTGGCCAGGTAGCTGTTGGCCAACCGCGGGCTGATCACGCCGCCTGGCGGCGTCCCGGCCCGGGGCCGTCCCAGCCGGTCGCCGTCCTGGATCAGGGTCTCCAGGAACAGGCGCACCAGCCGCAGGACGCTCCCCTCGGCCACCCGGTCCGCACCGCGTCGATCAACGGCTCGTGCGGAATCTCATCGAAGCACGGCTCGATGTCCACATCCACGCAGGAGATGCAGCCGTCCCGCACGTGCCCGTACAGATCGCGCCGCGCCGGGACCGGACCCCGTCCCGGCCGACACCCCCTGGCTGTGAGGCGAGCACTCCACCTCGACGATCGGCTCCAGCACCTGGCGCACCGCCTGCTGCCCCACCCGATCCCGGACGGCCGGGATCCCCAGGGGCCGATGCCGCCCGTCCGGCTTCGGGATCCACACCCGGCGCACCGGCCGCGGGCGATCGGTCTTCGCTCGCAGCTCGGTGCTGCGCGTCGCCAGGTTGGCCTCCAGGTTTTCTCCGACGGCCTCCACCGTGACGCCATCGACGCCGGGCTCGCCCCGATTGGCGCGGACGGTCGCACCCGCCGCCCGCACCCGCCGCGGGGCCAGCCGTTGGCCCATGAGACTATGGGGCTTCCTCCGCGGTCCTCGTGGCGAGCGTCCCCTCGGCCCATGGCTCTGTCCTTCCCGCTCTGGGACCGGCGGCTTTCCCACAGGAACCTCCCTCGCCTCCAGAACGGTACTCCCTGCCATGGCTCGCGGTCGCTCCCGTTCGGGGACTCCCCTTCGCTCGGGGCCGTTCTCACGACACGTCCTCCCGACTCTGGGAGCCCTGACTGCTCGTAGTGCATCGGCCCGACACTTCGGCGGCGCCTTCTAGCGAGCCTTGCCCCTCCGGCTCTTCGGCCCCGCGGGCCTGCACACCATCGGAGACACCACGAGCCCTCCCCAGGTCAGACGCTCCTCTGTCCCTCCGTGCTGTCCGCACACCCCGTGTCTCGGACCGCGCTCCGCCGGTCTTTCCTTCGCTGTCAGGCTGCCCGCTCGGCTCCGCGCGGTCATGGCCGACCGGTTCGCCCTGGCTCTCGCCTCGGCGACGGCCCGGAGGGTCGCCGCAGGCCCTTCGGATTCCCCCTCGCGGGGGCCCCCCTGCCCTCCGCCCCTCGAGGAGGGACGGCCGCCGGGGCCTGGCCCGGCCTCTTGTCTACGCATCCCCCCTGCGAGGGTGCGGCGGGACTTTCACCCGCAAGAGAAGCGCCCTGCTGGGCGCACAACCCTGATCCGAAAATAATCGCTGATGCCTGCACCAGCTCCAGCGGGTCCTGTCATGGCGATCACCCCCGTCGTCCTCGCTCCACCCGTCCCCCCCGTGGGGGGCGCTCCACAATCGGCGCACAGCCGCTCTTTTGTGCGCTGGGTCGGCGCGAGTCTCTGTGCGGTTCGCCCCTTCCGCTGCGGGCGACGGGAGACCCGCTCGCCACGCCACCCGCTCTGTCTTACGCAGTTCCGCGTGCCAAATATTTTCGGATCAGGGTTAACTTCAGACTCACGGCCGTGGCGTCCACACGGGCGCGGGCATCGGCAGGCCTCTGTCATGTCCCCTCACTACGGATGCGCTTCGCGCCAGTTGCGGCCGACGCCCACGTCCACCTTGAGCGGCACGGAGAGGCCGAGGCGGACGCCCGTCCCGACCATCTCGGTCCGGACGAGCTGCGTGGCCCGCTCCAGCTCGCCCTCCGGGGTCTCGAAGATCAGCTCGTCGTGGACCTGGAGGATCATCCGGGTGCCGGGCAGCTCAGCCTTGAGCCGGCGGTGCACGGCGATCATCGCGACCTTGATCAGGTCCGCCGCCGAGCCCTGGATCGGACTGTTCACCGCCATGCGCTCGCCGACGCTCCGCTGGGTCGGGTCGGAGCTGGCCAGCTCCGGGATCGGGCGCCGCCGGCCGAGGATCGTCGTCACGTAGCCCCGCTGGCGGGCCTCCTCGATCGTCCGGTCGAGGAACGCCTTCACGCCGGCGTAGCGCTCGAAATAGGTGTCAATGTACTGCTTGGCCTCCTGCTGGGAGATGCCCAGGTTCACGGAGAGGCCATAGGGGCTGATGCCGTAGAGGATGCCGAAGACCACGGTCTTCGCTGCGCGCCGCATCTCCCGCGTGATCTGCGCCGGCGGCCGGTTGAAGATCTCCACCGCGGTGGCCATGTGGATGTCCTCGCCCCGCTCGAACACCTGCAGGAGCTTCTCGTCCCGCGACAGGTGCGCGAGGATGCGCGGCTCGATCTGGCTGTAGTCCGCCGCGAGGAGCAAGTGCCCGGGCTCCGCGACGAAGGCCTCGCGGATCCGGAGCCCGTAGTCGCCCTTGACCGGGATGTTCTGGAGATTGGGCTCGGTCGAGGAGAGCCGCCCGGTCGCCGCCACGGTCTGATTGAGCGAGGTGTGCAGCCGGCCGGTCTCGGGGTTGACCAGGGCGGGGAGCGCGTCCACATACGTGGACTTGAGCTTGCTCAGCGTCCGGTAGCCGAGGATCTGGGCCGGCAGCTCGTGCTGGGTCGCAAGCTGCGTCAGGGTCTCTTCGTCCGTCGAGTAGCCCGTCTTCGTCTTCCGAATCGGCTTGAGCTTCAGCTTGTCGAAGAGCACCGTCGCGAGCTGCTTGGGGGAATTGATGTTGAACTCCCCGCCGGCGAGCCGGGCGATCCCCTCCATCATCCGGTCCAGCTCCCGCTCCAGCTCCTTGCTGAGCGCCGCGAGCGCCGCGACGTCCAGCTTGAACCCGTTCTGTTCGATCTCGGCCAGGACAGGGACGAGCGGCAGCTCGACCTCGTCAAAGAGCCGGAGGCTCCCCTGGTCCTGCAGCCTCGCCCTGAGCTCGGGGACCAGGCGGAGCGTGAGGGCGGCGGCTTCGGCCGCCTGCTCCGGCACGACCTGGTCGGCGTCCGGAAACAACTGCGGCGCGGCCGAGCGGGACGCCGCGCCGGCCCGGGCCCCGAGCCGATAGCCCAGGACATCCAGCCCGACCGCCTCCAGCGAGGGGCTCCGCCGGTTGGGGTTGAGCAGGTAGGCGGCGATCATCGTGTCGAACCAGGGCGGGCGCAGCTCGATCGACGCCCGGCGCAGCGCCAGCAGGGTGGGCTTGAGGTCATGCACCGCCTTGATCGGCCGCCCGTCCTGCAGGAGGGCCCTGATCGGCTCGAGCCGCGCCGGCGCGCCCTTTCCGTCGGACAGAGCCGCAAACGCCGCGGCGCCGCTCGGCAGGCTGACCGCGAGCGCCTGCGCCACCGGAAAGCCGGCGTGGTGCCCGGGTCCGCCGGCCAGGACGCAGGCGAGCCCGATGGCCTCGCCCGCCATCGCCTCCTCGGCGAACCGCTGCGCGGCTCGCCGGTCCTGCAGGGTCTCGACCTGCCCGCCCAGGCCCTCCGCAGGACTGGCGGCAGGGTGTACCAGCTTGAGCAGCGAGGAGAACTCCAGCTCTCGCAGGAGCGCGACGAGGGGTTCGGACGGCGGCGGGGAGACACGGAAGCGCTCCGGCTTGAACTCCACCGGACAGTCCACGCGGATCGTCGCGAGCTGCCGGCTCAGGCGCGCCTGCTCCGCCTGCTCCGCGAGCAGTGCACGGGTCCTGGGCGGCGTGACTTCCGCGAGCCGCCGGAGCAGCTCCTCGAGCGTCCCGAACTCCGCGATGAGCTTGACTGCGGTCTTCTCCCCGATCCCCTTCACGCCCGGAATGTTGTCCGTGGCGTCGCCCATCAGCCCCATGATCTCGACCACCCGCGCCGGCTCGACGCCAAACCGCTCGCGGCACTCGGCCTCCCCGAACCACCGATCCTTGACCGGATCGTAGAGGCGCACGGCCGGCGTGATGAGCTGGAACATGTCCTTGTCTCCGGTGACGATGGCGACCTCGAACCCTGCGGCTTCCGCCTTGCGAGCGAGCGTCCCGATGAGGTCGTCCGCCTCATAGCCGGTCGCCCGGACCACCGGCAGCCCCATCGCCTCGACGACCCGGTGGATGTAAGGGATCTGCGCGGCCATCCCTTCGGGCATCTCGGGGCGGTTCGCCTTGTAGGCCTTAAACTCGTCGTGCCGCTGGGTCGGCCCCTTCTCGTCGAAGACCACCGCGAGATACTCCGGCTGGTGCTCTCGCAGGATCTTGAGCAGCATCGTCGTGAAGCCGTACACGGCGTTCGTCTGAACGCCTTGGGAGTTCGAGAGGGCGGGCAGCGCGAAGTAGGCTCGGTAGATGTACGCGCTCCCGTCAATGAGGTATAACGTCGCCATCGCAGCCAACTCGGGCGAGCGGCGAAGGAGGCATCTGCGCGGGGCCGCTCGCCTCGCGCCCCGTGCCCCTCGCCCCCTCACGGATCGGGCTTGACCGTCATCGGCGGCCGGCCGAACTTGGCGCGCAGGGCGTTGATCGCCTTGAGCACGGTCGGCTGGCCGACGAGCTTGCGCTCCAGGGCGCGCTTGCCCGGAAAGTCCAGCAAGGACAGCCCGATCAGGATCGTCAGCACGCCCTGGCCGGGCAGAAACAGCATGGCGAGGCCCGCCAGCAGGAACACGAGGCCGACCACGTTCTTGATGGTCAGCCCCACGAGCCGCAGGACCGGGTGGTGGTTTTCCAGCCAGACGCGCGGGTGCCGCTCGTCGAAATAGTGGGGCGGCAACCGGACGAGGATGAACGGAATCGCGATCAGCGTGCCCACAAAGCCGACCACCGACAGGAGGAACAAGGCCAGCAGGACTTCCTGCGACAGCACGAGGTCAATCACGCCGGCATCCTAGCACCGGGGGTCGGACGGTGACAAGGCGCCGGGCGACCGTCGGTTTACGAGGCCGCGCGGCATCGCTATAATCCGGCCCTGTGAAGCCGCTGGTCCTTACGGGAACGGACCTCACGCTCGCGGGATTCTACGAGGTGGCCCTCGATGGCCGGCCCGTGCGGCTCGATCCCCGGGCGAAGCGGCGCATGGCCCGCGCCCACGCCGTGATCCAGCGGGCCGCCGCCGGGCCCGATCCGGTGTACGGGGTGAACACGGGGTTCGGCAAGCTGGCGGACCAGCGCATCGCCCCGGCCGAGATCGCGGAGCTGCAGCTCAACCTCGTGCGGAGCCACGCCGCCGGGGTCGGCGCGCCGCTCGGGCGCGCGGAGACCCGGGGCATCCTGCTGCTCCGCGCCAACGTGCTGGCGCGCGGCCACAGCGGGGTCCGTCCGGTCGTCGTCGAGACCCTGCTTGCGCTGCTCAACGCCGACGTCCTGCCCGTGATCCCCTCGCGCGGCTCCGTGGGTGCGAGCGGGGATCTGGCGCCGCTCGCGCACCTCGCGCTGGTCCTGGTCGGCGAAGGCGAGGCGCTCGTCGGCGGGCGGCGGTACGCCGGACGCGACGCCCTTGCGCAGATCGGGCTCAAACCCCTAGACTTGCAGGCCAAGGAGGGGCTCTCGCTCGTCAACGGCACCCAGGCCATGCTCGCGCTGGGGCTGTTGGCCCTGCGCCGCTGCGCGCGGCTGGCCGATGTGGCCGATGTGGCCGGTGCCCTGTCGCTGGAGGCGCTCAAGGGGACGCCGGTGGCCTTCGATCCGCGTATCCACCGGCTGCGGCCCTACCCGGGCCACGCGACGGTCGCCGCCCACCTGCGGGCGCTGGTCGCGGGCAGCGAGATCCGCGCGTCGCACCTGCACTGTCCGCGGGTCCAGGACGCCTACAGCCTGCGGTGCATGCCCCAGGTCCACGGGGCCGTCCGTGACGCGCTCGCGCACGTCCGCCAGACGCTGCTCGTCGAGCTGAACAGCGTGACGGACAACCCGCTGGTCTTCCCCGAGAGCGGCGAGGTCCTGTCCGGGGGCAACTTCCACGGGCAGCCGCTGGGCCTCGTCCTCGACTATCTGGCGATCGCCATGACCGAGCTGGCCAGCATCTCCGAGCGGCGGATCGAGCGCCTGACCAACCCCGAGTACGGGGACCTGCCGCCGTTCCTGAGCCCGCACCCGGGCCTGCACTCGGGCTTCATGCTGGCCCAGGTGACCGCGGCGGCGCTCGCCTCCGAAAACAAGGTCCTGTCCCATCCCGCCTCCGTGGACTCGATCCCGACCTCCGGCAACCAGGAGGACCATGTCAGCATGGGGATGGGCGCCGCGCTCAAGCTCGGCCAGATCCTCGACAACGTCGAGTCCATCCTGGCAATCGAGCTGCTCTGCGCCGCGCAGGGCGTGGAGTTTCACCGCCCCCTCCAGCCGGGGGCCGGGAGTCGGCGGGCGATCCGTGCGATCCGCCGGGTGGTCCCACGGCTGGAGCGGGACCGTGCCCTGGCGCCGGACATCGAACGGGTCCGGAGCCTGATCGCGAGCGACACCTTCAGCGAGATCCTCGCAACGTCCCGCTCACCTGCACCGAGGAGCCTGTTATGAGCCGGTTGCCGACCCTGCACCGTCGTCCGCCGTTGAGCCTGCTGACCGCAGCTCTCCTCCTGCTCCTGGCCTGGCCGCGCCCGGGCGTGGCCGCCGAGCCCCTCCCCCCTCCCGAGCCCCCCGCCGGCCGCGGGGACGGCGATCTTCAGATCGAGGTCACCAAGAAGGGGTTGGGAAAGGAGGTCGTGATCAAGCAGGGGGCCAAGGAATGGTTCATGATGATCGAGGTCACCGCGGAGAACACCGTGATCGTCCGGCAGGAGCTTGACAACGGGACCTACCTGGTGGACGAGAGCGAGACGCACGACCGCGCGATGTCGGCCGGCGAGGTGGACGCCGCGATCGAGGCCTTCATCAACGGCGTCAAAAGCCGGGTGACCAAGCGCAAATGAGCGGGCCAGGCCGTTCCATCCGGGCGCCGCGCGGGCCGGCCCTGCACTGCAAGGGCTGGGCGCAGGAGGCCGCGCTGCGCATGCTCATGAACAACCTCGACGACGAGGTCGCCGAGAACCCGCGCGAGCTGATCGTGTACGGCGGCGCGGGCAAGGCCGCGCGCAGTTGGACCGCCTACGAGGCCCTCGTCCGTGAGCTGCGCGCGCTGGAGCACGACCAGACGCTGCTGGTCCAGTCCGGAAAGCCCGTGGGCGTGCTGCGCACGCACGATTTCGCCCCGCGGGTGCTCATCGCGAACTCGAACCTGGTGGGCCATTGGGCGACCTGGGACGAGTTCCGCCGGCTGGAGGCGTTGGGCCTGATCATGTACGGGCAGATGACCGCGGGCTCCTGGATGTACATCGGGACGCAGGGTATCGTGCAGGGCACGTATGAGACCTTCGCCGCCGCCGCCCGGCGTCACTTCGGCGGCGATCTCGCGGGCCGGTTCGTGCTGACCGGCGGGATGGGCGGCATGGGTGGCGCCCAGCCCCTGGCCGCCGCGATGAACGGCGCGGCGATCCTGTGTGTGGAGGTGGACCCGGCGCGGATCGAGCGGCGGCTCAAGACCCGCTACTGCGACCGGATGACGGCCTCGCTTGATGAGGCGCTCACGTGGATCGAAGAAGCCAGGGCCGCGCGCCAGGCGCTTTCGGTCGGGCTGGTTGGCAATTGTGCCGAGGTGCTCCCGGCACTCGTTCGCCGGGGCGTGGTCCCCGATCTCGTGACCGACCAGACCGCCGCCCACGATCCGCTGAACGGCTATATCCCCGCGGGCCTCTCGCTCGCGGACGCCGCGGCCCTCCGCCGGCGGAACCCCGCGGAGTACATCGAGCGCGCGCTCGACGCGATCGCGACCCACGTGCGGGCCATGCTGGACTTCCAGCGCGCGGGCGCGGTGGTCTTCGACTACGGGAACAACATCCGGACCATGGCCGCCCAGCGCGGCGTGGCGGACGCCTACGCCTTTCCGGGCTTCGTCCCCGCCTACATCCGGCCGCTGTTCTGCGAGGGCAAGGGCCCCTTCCGCTGGGTGGCGCTCTCCGGCGAGCCGGGCGACATCGCCGCTACGGACGAGGCGGCCTGCGCCCTGTTTCCCGAGAACGACTCGCTGCAGCGCTGGATCCGGCTCGCGCGCGAGCGGGTGGCGTTCCAGGGCCTCCCGGCGCGGATCTGCTGGCTGGGCTACGGCGAGCGGGCGGCGATGGGGCTCCGGCTGAACGACCTGGTGCGGACCGGCCGCGTGCAGGCTCCGATCGTCATCGGCCGGGACCACCTGGACGCCGGGTCGGTCGCGTCGCCCTACCGGGAGACGGAAGCCATGCGGGATGGGAGCGACGCGATCGCCGACTGGCCGATCCTCAACGCGTTGCTCAACACGGCCTCGGGCGCGAGTTGGGTGTCGTTCCACCACGGCGGGGGCGTGGGAATCGGCTACGCGCTGCACGCCGGCCAGGCCGTCGTCGCCGACGGCACGCCGGAGGCGGCCGCCAAGCTGGAGCGCGTGCTCACGAACGATCCCGCGCTCGGCATCCTCCGCCACGCCGACGCCGGCTACGACGAGGCGATCGCGGCCGCCGCCCGCCATCGCCTCCCGCTGCCCATGCCCCCCAGCGGTAGCGCTTGTCACCTTCCGGATCGGGCGCTATAATCCGCTCACCGCCGCCCCCGACTTTTCCCCATCACCCATGGACCGGAGCGGCCGTGAGCCACCACCCGCGCTTTATCATCTACGCGCACAACGCCACCTACGACAAGCTCCACCAGGTGGCCACGATCGGCCTGACCGCCGCCGCCATGGGCAAGGAGGTCACAGTCGTGCTCCTCTTCTGGACCATCAAGAAACTCGCCGAAGGCCGGCTTGATGAGTACGATTTCCCGGCTGAATACAGCGGGCAGGCTCAGGAGGTCGCCCGGCTCCTCCGGGAAAAGCAGGTGCCGACGATCTCCGAGATGTTTCAGCAAGCCAGACAGGTGGGGCAGTTCCGGCTCGTCGCCTGCAGCGCGGGGCTCGAATACATGGGCGTGGACCCCGAGGTCGTGGCCAAGCACGTGGACGAGGTGATGGGGCTGCCCGCGATCCTCGCCCTCGCCTCCACGGCCGAGACGACCCTGTTCATCTAGCGGTAAAATCTCTACAGGAAGCTGTCCGACTGGGCGCGTGCCAACGGCATCTCCTACAAAACGGCCTGGCTCTGGTGGAAGCCTGGCCATCTGCCTGTTCCGGCGCGTCAGTTGCCGTCGGGCACGATTCTGAACGACGTGCCGGAGCGGAAGGGGACGGGCGCCGTTCTGAACGCCCGGGGGGCATCCGCCGACCAGAAGGCTGACCTGGACCGGCAGGTGGCGCGGCTCGCCGCGTTTGCTGCGGAGAAGAGGATCACGGTCGCCACGGTCGTCGCCGAGATGGGAAGCGGGCTGAACGGTCCTGCAGGGGCCTGCTCTCGGTGCTGCATGCGCCCGGGTACGGGGCCGTCATCGTCGAGCACCGGGACTGGTGGCGCAGTTCGGGTCGGAGTACATCGAAGCTGCGCTTGCCGTCTCCGGGAGGCGGCTTGTTGTGAGGAAGCCGGACGAGGTGAAGGACGATCTCGTACAGGACATGCTCGACGTGCTGACGCGCGCGGCGCCCGGCTCTCCGGCCGCCGCGCCGCCGGGCGGCGGCCGAGAAGGCGATCGAGGCGGCGGTGATTGCCTTGCGGACGAAGCATCCCGCCGGGGGTGGCCGCAAGCTCGCCCGACGGCGGGTGCCCCTGGGCTCTCAGGCCGGGCCGGCTCCCCGCACGGTGACGGCGATCCTGCATCGCCCCCGGCTCATCGAGCCGGCCGAGTCTTCCCAGCATACGGCCTACGTGCGCTTTGAGCAGGCGGTCCCGAATGATCGGTGGCAGATGGACTTCAGGGGGGCCCACGGCCCACGGGGCACTGTCATCCGCTGACCATCCTGGACGATCATTCCCGGTTCAACCTCCTGCTGCACGTCTGTGCCAACGCACAGGGGGCCAGCGAGCCGCTACCGGCCACGCGAACGAACGTTCCCGGAGCGGCTGCCCCCCATCGCATACGGTCCCGAGGAGACCGTGCGCCGGATCCAGGCCGCGGGAGAACTCTCGTATCATGGCCGCACGTTCAGGCTCAGCAAGGCGCTGCGCGGCTCTCCTGTTGCGCTGAGCCCCCTCACGCCCGACGGACGCTTTGCGGTGTTCTTCTGCCATCACCAGGTCGCTGAAGTTGACCTCCGCCATCCAATTGGATGAATGCAATGTGTTACCCATGTTCCCGAACGCCCATTACCCTTGACTCCGGTCCACACATGAAGCAAGGGCGAGGACTCAGGTGACGGAGGAAGCGAAACGGCAAGCGCGACGGTTCGGCATGCGTGAACGAGGCGTCGCTGGCGGGGACCGTGCGCTCAGGCCCAGAGGACGTCACGGCGGACCCACGAACAAACGGGAGGGCCGCCAGGGCCAGAAACGACTGCTCGATCAAACCGAGCAAAGACACGGGCGTTAGCCCAGGACGGCATCCACAGAGCACGCGAGATCCGGGAGGGCCTGCGGCGCAAGCTGGTCGCCGCGCCTGAGGGTACGGCATTCTTGATAGCCGTGGGGGGCAGGCGTTCGGTAGATTTCCACCTGTTCCGTCGAAAGGTCCACCAGCCAGACCTCTACTACCCCAGAGCGCGCATAGAGAGGGAGTTTGACCTCGCGGTCTATGTCAGCCGAGGTCTCAGCGACTTCGATGAGGAGCAGCACATCCGCCGGGCAGGGATGAGCCTCTGCATAGAAATCAGGCCGAGGCTTGAGCAAGGCCAGGTCCGGCTGGAGCTCCGAGTGCTCCCCCAGGCGAATCGGGTTTTGGACACGGACGATAGCGCGATCGCCAACCCGGCGATCAAACCACCGCATCAACCGATCAACGCAGGACGCATGCCGACTCCCAATCGGGCTCATCTCTACGATCTCCCCGTCAAGGAGCTCCACCCGATCGTCTTCGCTCAAAATGCCTGCCTGGGCCATCCGGTAATATTCCTCGACCGTGAACAGCCGTCTGGACAACTGAACCGCCATCGCCGCCCTCCTCTACCGTCTGCCCGCAAGGCTATCATTCGGGGCATGGGTGAGGCAAGCAACGGCCGCTCCAGCCTGCGTCACACACCGATCCACCGACGCAATCGCCGCTGCACGCCATGACCGGCTTCCCTGCAGATACCGCACCACACGCCGTTCCTAAAACCATGGAAAACCATTCCACAGCACGTCACCCGAACGGCGCTGATGACGATTCGCGTGCAGGAATTCCACCTGCACTCGCCGGTAGGATCGCTGCCGGCGCCTTGCCGGACCGTCCGGCAGGTGACCGACAGGATCGAGCCATGCCCGACCAGCGAGGCGCTGCCAGCGCCGCTTCCTTCCTGGCGACCTGCCGCCAGAACGACCAGACGTGCTTGTCCCGATTCCTCACGGGTAGGGAGAAGGCGACCTGGTCGCTCATGCGGCGGTTTGGCCGCTCGGAATACTTCAGAGCCCGCCGCGCGAGGCACAACGCTGCGGCCTGGTGAGTCGAAAGCCCATAACGGCGGGCGAATTTGTGCCGACCGATGACCGAGGTGTAGGCGGGATTGACCTCCAGCACCTCCAGACCCGCATCATGAGCACGGGCCTTGAGGATGGCGAGGATGCGGGCGTAGGACAGCGCCGAGAGCATCCGGCGATAGCGGACACCGTTGCCCTCGAGCTGCGCCTTCTTCCGGGCGAACGCCAGCCGCTCGAAGGCCAGGGGCTTGTGTGTTCCCCGGGCGAATGCCATCACCTGCTTGACGGCTTCGCCGATGCGCGCTTGGGCCTGTTCTCGGCTGCACCCGTACGTGACCAGCGGGATCTTCGCCGTGGCGCACGGATTCCCATGCCGGTCGGTTTCGGTTACAGCCAGATGGTCGTTGTTGAGGTCAAGCCCGATCACACCGAGCCGCCGATCGCTTTGGAGCCTGACGGGCAGGACTCCGGTGGAGATGAATACACGCCAGCCTTTGGCATCACGAACAAAGCGGTAGCTGATCGCCTGTTGCCGGGCGAGCGCCGCCACCACATGCTCAGTCCCATACGGCAGCGTCGCCTCAACGCGCAGGAATTTCTCTCCCCCGTTGGCCGCGATGACAGCGTCCGGCAGACGCAGCCGGAAGGCAAAACGGCCATGGCCCAGGTATTCCGCCACACACCCCTGGCACCCGGCGGTCTCGTCCTTCGATCCCAGGACGAAGAACTGGCTCGCACGGGCACGTCGCCACGCGGTGCGCCATTCATCCAGAGACGCGTAGCCATGCTCCTTCAGATGGAACTGGGCCCGGAACAGCGGCCGGCTGCCAAAACAGATCCGGACCCGGTCATGGGCGTGATCGTCCTCCAGGCGAGCCAAGCGGTGCCGGAGGATGGCCAGGCGGCGCTTCTTCTGATGGATCCGTTTGGCCAGGCACGCGCGCTGCGTAGCATCGGTCTCTTCGCGGTGGCGTCTGTCCAGCGCAGCCAGCCGCTTTTCGGCCGTGTTGATGCGTGTCCGGGCTTCCTGGATCAGTCCCTTGCGGCGTTCCTTGATCGAGGACACCATGCCCTTCAGCGTATGGCAGATCGCATTGAACTGCCGGGCGGTCAGGCCAAAACGCTGGAGATAGGCGGGCTTCAAGGACTCCGGGCTCTCGCCCCGTGCCATAGCGGCAAACAGCGTGCGCTGCACGTGGCCATACAGTTCGGCATAGGCCCCGAGCAGGCTGTCCGCCTTCGGCGGGATGACCAGGCGGGTTTGATACGTGCGTTGAGCTGCCACCTATCCGCCCTCCCTGCAGGCCGCGATCAGGTTCTTGGCCCGATTCTTGGCCGAGCGGCGTCCATACAGACGGGCGCAGAACGAAGTCAGCACCGCGATCATGTCCTGCACCAGGTCGTCCTGAAGCTCAGACTCGTCTACCACCAACACGCGTGCCCCGCGGGCAGTCAGGGCCGCTTCCACGTACTCCGCTCCAAAGCGCATCAACCGGTCCCGGTGTTCCACAATGATGGTTTTGACCCTGGGATCGGCCAGAAGGTGCATCAGCTTCTTTCGATGGCCGTTCAGACCGGAGCCGATTTCAGTGACCGTCCGGCTTACCGACAGCCCTCGGGCATTCGCGTATTCCAGGCAACGGGCCACTTGTCCATCCAGATGGGGGCGCTGATCACTGCTGGAAACACGGGCATCGATCACGGCGATGCCGTTATCTTCTGATGCCTCCTGAACGATGATCGTCCCACTCGGCAACTGTCTGGCGGGGATAGGCAGCTTGCCGAGCCGAAACCAGTTCCAGACCGTGCGGTAGCTGACGCCTTGTTTCTTCGCCCAATCGCTTAATTTCATGCTTCATAGAGCAGCATGTATTTCTATAGTATTCTAGACAACACGAGAACTGTTGCAACCCCTTCCCTAGCTAGTAGGAGGAGCCTCGGTCAAAACGGGCAGAGCGACAGCTCCGTCCCCCAAACGAACGTAGCGTGCGGCTTTCCCGCACACGGCTCTCGGACGAGTGTCACACCGAAGCAGGCACAGGCGGCCCATCCGCGCAGCACGCGGTTCGGCTCGGCGCACACGTCCTCCCAAGGTCCCTGATGGTCCGGACGGAGGATGTCCCGGATGCGTCGCTTGACCCGCTGCACCGCCTTCTTCGCCAGGGCTGCCCCCAGGTACCAGTGGCCGTCTTTCCGATAGGACATCGGGCCAACGGTGTATCCCAGGAACGTGAACGCCTCGCGCCGTCCCTCACAGAAGCGCGTCTTCTGCTCATTCAGCGTCAGCCCCATCGGCTGGAACCACCGCCAGGTCTGCGCCAGGATCTCGGCCGCGCCACGCCGACACAGCACGGCGACCTCATCAGCGTCGTTGATCAGCCACGCCCCATAGCGCCGGTCCAGGCCGGCCTCTCGGAAGGCCTGCAGGTAGCGGTTCATGGACAGGTTGGCCAGCAGCGGCGAGAGCACGCCGCCTTGCGCCACCCCCTTCTGGCCGTCTTTGGAGCACTGGGGTGTCCCGACGACTCCCCAGAGAGGACTTGCACCTGTCAGACACACAGCGCCTTTTCACGGCGCACTGAATACTGTCCGCTAGCGCGATCTCGTGACCCCCACTCGGTCGCAGTATCGGGCGATCTGACACCGGCTGCAGTAGGGCGAGACTGGCTGACAGAGATGTTGGCCGAACGGGACCAGCAGGTCGTTGAAGGTGATCCAGTACCGACGCGGGAGCTTGCGCCGAAGGGCCTCCTCGGTCTGCTCCGGCGTCTTGGTCCGGACATAGCCCCACCGGTTCGTGATCCGGTGCACATGCGTATCCACGCAGATGCCGGGCTTCCCATAGCCGACAGTCACGACGAGATTGGCGGTCTTCCGCCCCACGCCCTTGAGCGTGAGCAGCTCTTCGATCGTGTCCGGGACCCGGCCCCCAGAGGCCGTGAGCAGGCGGCGGCACAGCTCCCGGATCTGCCGGGCCTTCGTCCGGTAAAAGCCGACCGGATAGATGGCCCGCTCCAGGCGGCGCAGTGGAAGCGTGACCATGGCAGCGGGATCCGCCGCGAGGGCGAACAGGCGGCGGCTGGCCTCGGCGGTCGTCTGGTCCTTGGTGCGGAGGCTCAACAGACAGGCGATCAGGATGCGGAAGGGGTCGCGCGACTCTTTGGCCACGACGCCGACCACCGGCTCCTGCCACTGGCACACATCCCGGCGGACGAGGCGGAGGACGGCATGGATGTCCTGGTCGCGCATAGGCGCTCGTCCACGGACAGAAGCGGTGCACCGGGGGCCAGGAGAGCAGGAACGACGGCGGGGGCGATTAGTCCATCTTGTGCTTGGCCAGCCACTTCTGCCGGCGACGCTGGGCCTCGCGCTGCTTGGCCTTCCGCCTCACGCTCGGCTTCTCGTAGAAGCGCCGCCGCTTGAGTTCGCGAAAGAGCCCCTCACCGGCGAGCTTCTTCTTGGCGACCTTGAGGGCCTTTTCGACGTTGTTATTGAAGACCTTAATTTCCATCGTTTCCAGCGCTTTCCTCGTGACTCCGCTTCGATGTGCGCCGTCAAGTAGCGCTGGAGTCTAGCACAGCCCCGTGAGTTTCACAAGCCTCTCCTGGAGCTGCCTCAGTCGGGCCGAAAAGTCTCTTTCAAGTTCTTGATCTTTAATGGATTTTAGGTTCACCTCGGCATTCGCGATCCCCCCCTGAATCGCCGCGATGGCCAGGAAGTGTCCGACCTTCAGATCCGACGCGACGGATGGCTTCACCTTCGGAGCCAGGCCTTGCAGGAGGGTCGCCACCTCGTGGGCCAAGCTGGCTGTCTCCAAGGGCACCTCCGTCGCCACCCGGAGGCTGGTGGCAATCGCATCCGGCCGGCGCGGGTCCGTTTTGGGCAGGCGAGAGGCCTGGACGACCGCGTCGTAGGCCGCGGCGTCCTCCGCAACCAGACGTTGGAGTCGGTCCCGCAGGGAGACGAGCTGTTGTTCCGCACGGGCGAGCGCGTGCCGATCCGCTTCGGAGTCCGGCGCGGACGCCGGGGGCCCGATCCGGCAGGCCATGGCGCCGAGCGCCGCGGCCAGGAGCCGGCCAAGGCGGCGGCACTGCCGCCCCCGGCGTCGGCGTCCCGGCCGACAGCGCCGCGAGGAACGGGCTCAAGGACGAGCCGAGGTCCAGGGGCGGCAGGCCGGGTCGGGACCCGGTCTCCGCGGCTTCCGCCCGCGCCTGGCGGGCGAGCGCCTGCTCCAGCCGCACCTCCAGCACCTGTGACGGATCGAACCCCTCCAGCCTAAGCGCCTGCTCAGCGACCCGGATCAGCGCCCGCTGCGGCACGAGCCCGATGATCTCGCTTCCGGCGATCCGTAGGCCGCGCCGCTCGGCCTCCCGGGTGACGGCTTCAAAGGCCACGTGGATCGGCGTGACCTCGTAGTCGGTCAGGTTCATAGAGACCTGGACCTGGCGGCGGCTCGCCAGCTCCACCCCGATCGCTTTGACGGCGGGGAGTCCGCCGCTCGAAAACCGGACCGTCTTCGCAATCGCATTGGCCACTGCGAGATCGGTCGTTGCCAGGTTCACGTTGTAGGCGATCAGCGGCGGACGCGCCCCGACGACGGTGGCCCCGGCAGTCGGGTGGAGCAGGCGCGGGCCGAAATCGGGCGCCCAGGCCGGCTCCTCGGCGAGGCGGCGGGCTAGCCCCTCCAGCCCGCCTTTCCGGATCACCTCGAGCCCAACCCGCTCGGGATGGGTCGCCGCCCGCTCGTAGAGAAACACCGGAATGCCCAGCTCCCGGCCGATGCGCTCCCCGACCCTTCTGGCCAGTGCGACGCAGTCGTCCATCGTCACCCCGCGGATCGGGACGAACGGCACGACGTCCGTGGCGCCGACGCGCGGATGGCCGCCCTGATGGCGCCGCAAGTCAATCCGCTCGGCGGCGACCCGGGTCGCCCGGAAGGCGGCCTCGGCCACCGCCTCGGGAGGCCCCGCAAAGGTCAGCACGGCGCGGTGATGGTCGGCATCCATCTCCTCGTCCAGCAGCACGACGCCCGCGACGCCGCGAACCGTCTCCACGAGGGCGCTGACCGTCTCCCGATTCCGCCCTTCACTGAAGTTGGGGACGCACTCGACGAGCCGTTCCATGCTGGGGGATCCGTCAGCGGCGCCGTCACCAAGGCTCGGCTGTCTGCCAGCCTGGTCTGGCGTAGACGAGCCGGCCCCGCTTGAGCACCGCCGCGCACAGGTTCATGCCGAAATAGTAGGGAATCTCCCGGTAATCCCGGACATCCATCACGATCAGGTCCGCCTGCTTCCCCGGCTCGATCGAGCCGAGACGTGCCCCCCGACCCAGCGCCCAGGCTCCGTTGATCGTCGCCGCCGTGATCGCCTCCTCCGGGCTCATCCGCATCTGGGCGCAGGCGAGGGCCAGCACCATCTGCATGTTGAGCGTCGGGGAGCTGCCGGGATTGAAGTTCGTGGCCAGCGCGACCGGGACGCCCTCCGCGATCAGCCGGCGGGCCGGCGGAAAGGGCCCTGCTCCCAGATGGAAGGTTGCGCCGGGCAGGAGCGTCGCCACGGTCCCGGTGCCGCGCAGCCGGCGGATGTCCGAGGCCGCGAGGTGCTCGAGATGGTCCACGGAGCGTGCGCCCAATCCGGCCGCCATGACGGCAGCCCCGGAGGGAGCCAGCTGCTCGGCGTGCAGCTTGAGCGGCAGCCCGGCAGCGGCCGCCGCCTTCAGGATTGCCCGGCTCTCATCGAGCGAGAAGTAGCCGCGGTCGCAAAACACGTCGCAGAACTCGGCGAGCCGCGTCCGGGCGACGAGCGGGATCAGGTGGCGGCACCACTGCTCGAGATAGCCGGCACGTCGTCGCTTGGCGCGCGCCGGGACATCATGGGCGAGCAGCGTGGGGACCACCTCGGCAGGCGTCCGGGCGGCGGCCGCGCGGATGGCGCGCAGCAGCTTCAGCTCCTGGGCCAGCTCCAGGCCGTACCCGCTCTTGACCTCGACGGTCGTCGTCCCATGCTCAAGAAAACGATCGAGGACCGCGGCGAGCCGCGCAGCCAGCCTCCGCTCGCTCACGCCGCGGATGCGCCGGGCGCTCGCCTGGATCCCGCCGCCCGCCTGGGCGAGCTCCTCGTACGTGGCCCCGCCGAGGCGCGCGACATACTCGGCCACGCGAGATCCCCAGAACAGCGCGTGCGTGTGGGAATCCACGAAGCCGGGGAGCACCACCCGCCCCTTCACGTCCAGCACGCGGGCCCGCCGCGCCCCCGAGACCCGACGCACGTCCCGTTCGCGCCCGACCGCCTGGATCCGACCGTTTCGGAGCCACACCGCCCCGCGCGCCAGCAGCCCCACGTCGCCCATCCCCCGGCCCGTGCGGGGAGCCGCGGCCCCCCGCATCGACAGGATCTGGCCGCAATTGACCAGCAGCAACGATCCGGTGGCCACGAGGCGGTTTCCCTGTTGGATCACCCGGGCGAGGGAGAGCCCTGCCCCCCGTGGCGGGCCGAAGCGGCCAGCCCGCGCAGCCACAGCTCGAAGTTCAGCAGCACCCAAAGCTGGGGGCCATAGTCTCGGACCCGTTCCTGATGGGCGCGAAACAGCCGCTCGACGACCTCGCGGCGGAGGTACGGGACATAGCGCGGCGTGCCGCTTAACAAGATCTCATGAACCGGCTCCTTCAGCTCGTTCCGGAACCATGCCCCGAGGGGCACCCCGAACCCCATCTTGCCGCGACGCCGAATCTCCTCCGGCAGAAGATCGGCGAAGGCCTTCTTCAGAAGATATTTGAGCTGGTGCCCCCGGAGCTTGTAGGAGCCGGGCAGCGTCGCGACGTACTCGATCAGCGCGGTGTCCAGGAACGGCGACCGGGCCTCCAACCCGTGAGCCATGCTCATCCGATCCATCTTCACGAGGAGATCGTCCGGAAGATAGGTCTTGAAGTTCAGGTAGAGCAGCCGGTTGACCAGGTCCGCGCCCTGGGCACGCGCCAGGTGCTCATCGAAGCTGCGGCGGACATCGTCCCGCGGCCGACCCAGCAGGAGCTGATCGAGCAGGTCGCGGCTGAACAGGGAACACCAGCCGAGATACCGTTCGGGGAGCGGATCGCGGGCGCGGCACAGCAGCCGGTGGGCGCGTCCCAGGAAGCGACCGGCCTTCCAGCGCGGCGGCAAGGCATCTAGGCAGACTCGGGCCGCCGCCACGACCGGCCGCGGCAGGCGTTCGGTCAGGACCGCAGCGAGAAACCGCTCGTAGCCCGCGAACAGCTCGTCCCCACCGTCCCCGTTCAGCGCGACGGTCACATGTTCGCGCGTCAGCTTGCTGAGCAGATAGGTCGGGATGGCCGACGCGTCCCCATAGGGCTGGTCGTAATGCCAGAGCAGCCGCTCGACGAGGTCGAAGGCCTTGGGCTCGACGATGAACTCGGTGTGGTCCGTCTTAAAGCGCCGGGCGACGAGCCGGGCATAGGCGGTCTCGTCAAACCGCTTGTCCCCGGTGAAGCCGATACTGAAGGTCTTCACCGGACGCCCCATCAGCCGGCTCATGAGGCCGACGACGATCGAGGAGTCCACCCCGCCGCTCAAGAAGGCGCCCAGCGGCACGTCGCTGATCAGCCGACGGGCGACCGCCGCTTCGAGCAGACGGCGCACCTCCGCCACGGCTTCCTCCTCCGGCACCACCCGTGCCGCGCCCGCCGCAGGAACCGGCAGGTCCCAATACGGGACCGGCGCGCCGACGCCGGCCCGCGAGACGATCAGAAAGGAAGCGGGCGGCACCTGCCGGATGTGGCGGTAGATCGTCGCGGGCCAGGGGACGTAGCCGAACGTGAAATAGAGCGGGATCGCCTCCGGATCAACGGTGCGATCCACGCCAGGGCAGGCGAAGATTGCCTTCAGCTCGGACGCAAAGATGCAGCGGGCTCCGTCCGTGTAATAGAACAGCGGCTTCTTCCCCGCCCGGTCTCGCGCCAGCAGCAGCCGTTCTCGCGCCTCATCCCAGAGGCCGATCGCGAACATGCCGTCGAGCCGACCGACGAACTCGTCGCCGAACTCCTCGTACGCATGGACGATGACCTCAGAGTCGGTCTTCGAGCGGAACCGATGCCCGAGCGCCTCGAGCTCCGCGCGGAGGGACTGGAAATTGTAGATTTCGCCGTTGAACACGGCCCAGACGCGGCCGTCCTCGTTGGAGAGCGGCTGCCGCGCGGCCGGCGACAGGTCGAGGATGCTGAGCCGCGTATGGCCGAGGAACGCCGCCGTCCCGCCCCTGCGGGTCCGGTAGCTCCCACGATCGTCAGGGCCCCGATGGAGCAGGGTCCCGAGCATGCGCGCTTCGACGTCGGGCGTCGTCTCTTGCCCATCGAAGCTGATCACACCGCAAAGACCGCACATCGGACCGGTTCTCCGTGAAGACAGGTGCCGCGGGGCGCAGGGTAAGCGTAGCAGATTGCGGAAGCCGAGCAAAGGGAAGAAGATAGGCGCGGCCGGTCAAGCGACCGACCCGGCCGGGCGGCGAGCCGGCCCGGATCAGGAGGGATCGGAGTACTCCAACGAGCGGCTCGATCTGTCCTGCGAGCGATGCGTCGGCGTCAGGGCGCAAGCGGCGCAGCCCCTGATCGTACACTGCCAGCCTGTCCCCCCGGACGCCTGCGGTGGAACCGGATTGTCGGTCGGGCCATAGCGGTGCGCCCAGTTCCGGTAGAGGTGCAGCGCCTCGTCGGGCGAGGCCGCGTAGGCGAACCAGAAATACCGATAGCCCGACCGGCCCCGGTGGCGGGCGATCGCGTCCCCCACATCGTCCAGGCTGGCCCCGACCAGATCGGCGGTCGTGCCATTCCTGGACAGGATGAAGGCGCCCGCGCAGCGCTTCGTCACGAAGAGGTGCAGGTATCTCAGGTTGAAGGGTCCAGACATGCTCACCTCCCGGTCAGAATCCCCGTCGAACGGGTGTGCCTGGACAGCGTCCTACCGGTCTGGGTCCGCAACGGTCACCTGCACGATTCGGATCCTCGACAGGGAGGCCAGCAGCATGACGGGATTGGCGATCTCGATGCCAACCGGCACATAGAGCAGCGCGCGTCTGGCTTGGGCGCGGGCCATCAGCCGCCTCACCGCGCTGACATCCGAGAGGGACAGGACGGGCTGGTTCCGGGTCACGGCCACGACCCGCTCCAAGGGGGTTTGGACCAGCAGGCCATCGGGCTGGCCGGTTTCCCGGTTCACCAAGGGCTCGACGCGAATCTCGTCGGCTCCAGCGATGGCTCGAGCGGCAAGATCGGCGGCAACCTCATCCAAGACCAGCGCGCTGCTCGTCATCGCTTCCCTCCCTTGCTTGAGTGACGGGGTCGTTGGCGATCGCGGAGAAGGGCTTGAGCGGCGACGGCCGTAGATCGGGCGGCTGACGGCGTCGGGCGGACCGGGACATCAGACATCGCACCTCCTTGCAGGTCAGGGAGAGGTCGCTCCGTCTGAAGATGCCGCCCTTTTACCAGGGTGCATCCCGGGAGTCAAGCAAAAACACCATATGTGGGATAGCATCATGAGACCGATCAGCTATCTTGTGGATTGCCTGAGACTTTCCTGTTGACCCTGGGGAGGGAAACGTGTGGATAAAAAAGCCGGGGACGCGATCTACGTCCCCGGCTTTTTCTTCGGCGAGACTCGAAGCTATTTGGTTTTCTTGACGAAGGCCTTGTAGATCCGCTTGCTGTCCTGGGTTTCCTCTTCGAGGCCGACCATCTCATGGCCGGTCGTCTGGCACCAGGCCGGCATATCCTTCTTGATCCCTTCGTCGTCCGAAATGACCTCCAGCACCTGACCCGTGGTCAATTCTTTGATCTTCTTGCTCGTCATGATGATCGGCATCGGGCAAAAATACCCGAGCGTGTCGAGCTTCACATCGGCTTGGATCATGGAGTTCCCTAGCTCGTTGCAAGCAGCGAGTCGCAAACAGCCGGAACGAAGATTTCGTGTTCGGCGCCCTGCGACTCGCTATTCACGGGTTGCTAAATAAAGAGATTGACGCTACCCTGCTTGGCCTCGGCCAGGTAGGTCGTCACGCCTGCCAACTGGTCCACGCCGTCAACCAGCGTGTCCTTCGTGATCCCCATGAGCCCCATGGTCGTCGTGCAGGCGATGAACCGGACGCCCAGCTCCTGCGCCGTCTGCATCAGCTCCGGGATGCCCGGCATCCTGTGCTGGCGCATGACCTTCTTCATCATGCTGGTCCCCAGCCCGCCGAAGTGGAACCGGGAGAGCGGCAGGGTCTCCGCACCGCCCCGGTTCAGAAAGCCGAACAGCCGGCGCAACCAGTCCTTGGCGCCGCTGGCGGTGCCTTTCTTCCGGATCACGTTCAGCCCCCAGAACGTGAAGAACATGGTCACCTGCATGCCCATCGCGGCCGCTCCGGTGGCGATAATGAAGGCGGCCATCACCCGATCCATGTCCCCGCTAAGGACCACAATCGTGACCCTGTCGGGCTTCGATTCCCGTAGCTCAGCCAGGGTGGCGGCAGGCTCGAGTTGGGTCGTCGTACTCATGGCCACACCTCAACATATCTCACGCCGGGATGCATCCGCACCCCAGCCCCCTCAGCAGACCCTCAGGTAGTCACTATAGTCAGCCTCCCTTCGTGCTGTCAAGGCAAGTCGGGAGACGGGGACTCGTGACCCGCGGCCCGCATTCGTTCGATGGCACGCGCAGCAAGCTGCGCGACGGGGCGAGCCGACGACTTGACCGAGATCCACATCTGACTAGCATAGTCACACCCGCTTGCCCAAGGAGGACGCGATGAAGAGCGCCGCGGTTTCCAGGCTCAAGGCCTCGCTGAGCGAATACCTCGCGAAAGTGAAGGTGGGCGAGGAAGTGATCGTGACGGAGCGCGGGAAGCCCATCGCCAAGATCGTCCCAATTCGATATGACGAAAGGCAGTTCCCGCCACATCTGCTTGAGCTTGCCCGTGCGGGGCTCGTCCGTCTGGGGGCAGGGAAACTCCCTCCCGGATTCTGGAAGCTCCCGCGGCCGAAGGACCCTGAAGGCAAGGTGTTGCAAGCCCTGCTCGAGGAGAGAGCGGAAGACCGATGAGGAGGAGCAGGCCTTGCGCATCCTCTCGCTCCTCACTGACCAATGGACGGAGATCGAGCCGAGCCGTGAACTGCGAGAGATCGCCTTTCGGATTCTTCGGCTCCATCCGTTGTGGGCTGCACATTCCATGCAACTGGTGGCCGCGTTGGTCTGGGCCGACGGCCGGCCGGCAGGGCATGAACTCGTTTGTCTGGACCAGCGGCTCCGCGATGCGGCGGCCCGCGAGGGGTTCCGGCTCCTGCCGACCCTCTAGCCTCAGCCTTCGAGCTTGCTGTCCCCCAGGAGCCCCATCGCCCGCCGGATCTGCTCGCGCGAGCCCAGCAGGACGATCACGTCGCCCGGCTGCAGGCGCTCCTTCTCGGTCGGGTTGGATTCCGTCACCCCGCCGCGCGTGAGCGCGATCACGGAGGCGCCCGTCCGGGGGCGGATCGAGAGCTGTCCCAGACTCTTGCCCGCGGCCGGCGAGTCCGCTTCGATCCGGCAGGTATCCACCTCGACATCGGTCAGGGTGCCGCCGCGCAGGTGGTGGGCCAGCTCCGGCATTGCGCTACGGCGGAGCAGCGCGTAGCCCTCGCGCCGGATCTGCTCGGCCTTCTGGTGGATGAACTCCGCCGGCAGCCGGTAGGAACGCAGGACGAGCGCGAAGATCTCGATGGAGGTCTCGAACTCCTCGGGCACCACCTCGTCCGCGCCCAACTGATGCAGCTCCTCGATCTCCTTGAGGTAGCGCGTGCGGACAACCACGTGCAGCGTAGGGTTCATGCTCTTGGCGACCTTGACGGCGCGCCGGGTGGAAAACGGGTCGGAAATGGCCAGGACGAGCACGCGGGCATCCTCGACCCGCATGTGGCGGAGGACGTGGGGGTTGGTGGCGTCGCCGTAATAGATCGGGACGCCCGTCTGCCCCTCGCGCCGGACGGTCTCGCCATTCAACTCCAGGACCACGAAGGGAATCTCGGTTTCCAGCAGCACCCTCGCCAGGTTTCGTCCGTTGAGGCCGTACCCCACCACGATCACGTGGTCCTTGATGCGGAGGCGGTGCCAGCCGAGCTGTGCCATGTGCGCGGTCGTCCGGTCCGGGAACCAGCGGCGCAGCCGCTGGATCGCTTCGGTGCGCCGGGCAATCCTCGGCGCCCCCTGCATGAGCAGGGGCGTCACCACCATCGTCAGCACCGACACCACGAGGAACACCTGATAGGACTCCCCGGCCAGCAGCCCGACGGCCTGGCCCTCCTGCGCCAGGATAAAGGCGAACTCGCCGACCTGCGCCAATGCAATGCCCGCCAGCACCGCCGACCGCGGCGGATAGCCGGCGAGGAGGACCGGACCGGCCGCGGTGAGGAACTTCCCCACGAGCACCGCCGCGACCAGCCCGATCACGAGCAGCGGGTGGGCCGCCACGACGCGCACGTCCATCAGCATCCCGACCGAGACGAAGAACAGGCTGTTGAAGCTGTCCCGGAAGGGCAGCACCTCGGCCATCGCCTGGTGGCTGTACTCGGACTCCGAGATGATCAGGCCGGCGATGAACGCGCCCAGTGCGAGCGAGAGCCCGGCCTGGGACGTCAGCCAGGCGATGCCGAGACAGAGGACAATCACCGTGAGGAGGAACAGCTCACGGCTGCGGCTCCGGACGATCTGCTGGAGGATCCTGGGTACCAGCCCTCGGGCGGCCACCACGATCCCGGCCACCACGAAGGCGGACTTGAGCAAGGGCAGGACCAGCGCAGCCAGGGACTCGGCGCCGGCCCGCGCCAGCACGGGCGTCATCAGCATAATCGGCACGACGGCCAGGTCCTGCACGATCAGGATCCCGATCGTCGCCCGGCCGTGTAAGGCGTCGCTCTCCCCCCGCTCGGCCAGGGCCTTGAGCACGATCGCGGTGCTGCTCAAGGACAGGAGGCATCCCCAGAAAAGGGCCTCGCGGACCGCGAAGCCCGCCAGCCAGCCAATCCCCGCGACCAGCAGCAAGGCCCCCACCACCTGAAGCGGCGCAGCGACCAGGAGCAGCCGGCGCGACGCGGCCAGATGCGAGAGCGAGAACTCCACGCCGATCGTGAACAGGAGGAGGACGACCCCGATCTCGGCCATCCGGTGAACTTCCTGGAGGTCGGAGACCAGGTTGAGCCCGTGCGGACCGATCAGCGCGCCCGCCGCCAGAAACCCGGCGATCGAAGGCAGCCGGACCTTCTGGAACAGGAAGACGACGGTGATCGAGACCGCGAAGATCACCAGCAGGTCGGTCAGGAGGTCCCGTTCGGGCATCGGTCGTGCCAGCCCCCGCTCCAGGTGCCGTTCTCCTCCAGTCACCCGGCAGGATACAGGAGGTGCAGGCCCCCGGCAAGACGCCTCGCGCTTGCCCGCACCACTGTGGCGTGGTACCGTGCGCCCGGCACCTGGTGCGGATGACCATGTTGCGGGCCATCATTTTCGACTTTAACGGCGTGATCGCGGACGACGAGACCCCGCATTTCCTCGCCTTCCAGCAGGCGCTGGCCGAAGAAGGGCTCGCCCTCACGCAGGAGGCCTACTACGGGACCTACCTGGGCATGGATGAGCGCAACTGCACGATCGCGCTCCTCGCAGCCGCTACGGGCCGGAGCGACGGCGCGCGAGTGCACCGCATCCTGAACCGGAAGGCCGCGCTGTTCAGGGAGGCGACGGCGAGGTGGAAGCCGCCGCTGTTTCCGGGCGTCGTGGAGTTCGTAAAGCAGGCGGGGAATCGCTACCGGCTGGCGATTGCGTCGGGCGGGAGGAGGGAGCAGATCGAGGCGGCGCTCGAGGGCACGCCGATCGAGAAGGACTTTGCCGTCATCGTCTCGGCGGAGGATACGGTCATCGGCAAGCCGGACCCGGCCATCTATCAGCTCACGCTCAAGCGGCTGAACGACGCGCTGCCGCCCCCCGAGCCGGCGATCCACGCAGCGGAGTGCGTCGTGCTCGAGGATGCGCTGGCGGGCGTCGAGGCGGCCCGAGCCGCCGGGATGCGGGTCGTCGCGCTGGCCACCACCTATCCAGCCGACCGGCTCGGGCGGGCCGACCTCATGCTCCCGGGGCTGGATGGAGCGGTGCTCGAACGGATCGAAGGGCTGTTCCCCTAAAGCCGACTCGCTCCGTTGGTTAGGCGAGCCGGCCGTCAGAATTCCATTGTCAGCATCGTCCAGAGGAAGCTGTTGTTGGCCCCCACGGCGGACGCGAACGTCTGGGTATAGGGGGTTGCCGCCAGCAGCGGAGCAGGCATGCGATCAGGCGGGAGTGCGGGATCCCGCACAGGGGAACGCGGCTGCGGCCGCACTCAGAAGACGGCCCGGCCCCCTCACAAGCTCGGCCTCATCGAGTCAATGACCCGGACGAGGATGTCATCGATGCCGAGAGTCGGGGCGTATCCGATCAGGCGGCGAATCTTCTCGAGCGAGGGCACGCGTCGGGGCATGTCTTCAAAACCCGCTTCATAAGCCTGCTCATAGGGAATCATCACGATCTCCGACTGGCTGTGGGCAAGCGCCTTGACTCGTCGGGCCAGGTCGTAAATCGTAATCTCCTCGTCGCTGCCGATGTTAAAGACTTCGCCGACTGCGCCAGGATGCGCGGACAAGGCGATCAGCGCCTCCACGACATCGCCGACGTAACAAAAACACCGGGCCTGCTGTCCATCGCCGTACACCGTGATCGGCTCGTGCCGGAGGGCCTGGTGCACAAACGAGGGCACCACCATGCCGTATTGGCCCGTCTGCCGGGGTCCAACGGTATTGAACAGCCTGGCCACAATCGTGGGAACTCGTTTCTCCTTCCAGTACGCCAAGGCGAGAAATTCATCGATGGCCTTCGAGCAGGCGTAACTCCACCGCCCGCGCGTCGTGGCGCCCAGCACGAGATCATCATCCTCGGAGAAGGGAACTTTGCTAGCTTTGCCATACACTTCGCTCGTGGACGCGAGCACAACCTTCTTCTTCTTTTTGTTGGCCAGATCCAAGACAACTTCGGTGCCTTTGACATTTGTTTCGATGGTGCGCACGGGGCTCTCGACAATCAGGCGCACGCCCACCGCGGCGGCGAGATGGAACACCACGTCGGCTACATCCACCAGCTCCGACATGATGGCCCGATTCATGACCGTCTCGAGGACATAGGAGAACTTGCCGTTTGTGCGCAGATGCCGGATATTCTCGATCCTGCCGGTGGACAGATCGTCGATGACACACACCTCGTGTCCCCTGGCCAACAGGGCCTCGGCTAGATGTGAGCCGATGAATCCGGCACCACCCGTGATCAGCACCTTCATGCCCCACCCTCTGCGACCTCAACAGGGCCGCCGGGCACTGATCCCCCTGCGGATGAAGCTACTTTCTCTCGATCTGGGGGGTCGCAGCTCCGCTGGGCTCAACAAGCGGAGGGATCGACGTCTCCGGTTGACACGGAACACGGGTCGCCAGTCGGTGCAACCGAGCGATCGGGATGATGTCTGTATACTTGAGGGCGCGGGTGCTGTTCGTTTCGACTTCCACGTAGTAGGAGGCCTCCTTGACTGCCAAGACTTTCCCCTGCGTGTCGGTGTGGTTGGCTGTGGTGAACCGAAAGCACTCCCCTACCTGAAAGGTCGGCCGGGCGTCGAAGCGCGTCATGCCGACCTCATACGTGGTGCACCCAGGCAACGTCAGCAGAAGACCTGCCCAGGCGGGCATCCAGAACATGCGCACTGTCTTGATCATTTCACGCACCAGGCAGTGCAGATGACGCACACCAAGACGGCTCTCCACCAACCGTGTTCCCCACTTACCGGCCGATGACCGCGATGGCCGCCGCGCCCAACATCAGGCTGCCAAGGACGCTAGCCACCGCGGTCCAGAACTGCACCGGGCGCGCTTTCGGCTCGATGTCTTCAGGGACGACGATCGTGTCCCCCGGCCCCACGTCCCTGAGGTTGACATAGGCCGCATCCGTCGAGCCGTTCGCGCGCAGAATATACACTCCTGACTTCTCGGCGTAGCGGGTCATCCCGCCAGCTTGCTCGATGTACTCCTTCACCGCCAGCCCTTCCTGATGCACCACGCTGACGGGATTGCGCACAGCCCCAACGACCGTCACGGTCTGGGGGCGAGGCGGCACCATGATCGCGTCCCCTTCTTCTAGGACGAGATCCTCGGCGCTTCCCTCCAGTTGCGTCAGCGACTCCATCTTGACGACAACCCGGCCGGGTTGAAGGCGGGCGATAAGTTGATCCAAGGCTTGCATCTGCATCTGAAGCGCCGCCTGCTCGGGACTCATCCCCCCGGCCATGGCGCCCTGCGGATTGACGTTCCCGGCTGCCAAGGCCGCGGCTTCGGCGACTAACCGTTGCTTCTGCAACGAGACAAATTTCTCCACTTCGGCCTGCTGCGACCGCTTGACCGACTCTCGCACTAGGATCAACCCTTGAGGGAAGGCCCGGGCAGTGAAGCCCCCGGCCCGCTTGAGGACCGAGGAGAGTCGCTCCCCGTTTGCAACGGCATAGGTCCCGGGCCGCTTGACCTCGCCGGCGACGGTGACGGACCGGGCAGGCCGGGCTTGCGTCGCGACCGTGACATGGTCCAGGCGCTGCAAGGGCAGATTCTCGCCCTCCACGCCTTCGAACAATCGCTTCGGGCTGAACCGGATCACCGTCGTCTCGTAGGTCATCGGGTCGGTCCGAGCCAGCTCGGCCTGATCCAGATAGGAATCCACGAGCATCTGCTCCGGTGTCAGAAGGTCCCGGAGCCGCATGCCCGGTTTGAATTCATACGGGCCGGGGTTTCTCACCGCCCCGTCGAGCGTGACGGCGTTTTCAATCTGGGTCGGGACCGAGCCGAGACGGACAAAATCGCCGTCTTGGATCACCACATCGGCCTCGCGCCCGGCCTCGTGGGCGCGGGAACCAGCCTTGGCCGGGTCGCTGGCGTCGAGCAACCCGCCCAACTCGACATCCAGAATGACTCGCTTTTGCCCGGCCTGGACGCGGAAGACCTGGCATCGCTGGCGATCGGCCGTGGGAGTGAGACCGCCAGCCAAGTCAATCAGCCCCGTCAGCGTCGTGGCACCGCGCAGTTCGTAGATGGCGGGACGCTTGACCGGTCCCCCGATCGCCACAACCGGCCCGATCGGTGGCACGAGCACCGTATCCCCCGATTGAAGCCGAATATCGTGCGTGCGATCTCCATACAAGAAAAACCGATAGAAGTCCAGTGTGGCGATGGGTTTCCCCTCTCGGACCACTTGGATTGACCGAAGCGACCCGGATTTGGCAGGCCCACACGCCGCGTACAAGGCGTGTGAGGCCGTGGCCAATGAACTCACCTCATAGGCCCCGGGACGCACCACTTCGCCTACGACGTAAACCTTGATGGTTCGGAGCCGCGCCATAGAGACGTGCAGCTCGAAGCGCTTGAGCAGGGTGGCCAGCCGAGCCTGGATCACGCGGGTCGCCTGGGAAAAGGTGCTGCCGGCCACCGGAATAGCACCGACATGCGGAATGAACACGGTCCCATCCCGCTCCACCGGCGTGATGTAGCTCCGGTTGAAGGAAGCATCCGGCACATTCCACACGTGGATCGCCAATGTGTCATCGGGCCCAATCACATAGTCAGGCCCAACCGGCGTATCCATGGTTGGGGGAAGACCAGAAAAGGGAACCTCAAAAAAGCTGTACCCGAACTGCTTGAGCTGTCCCGTCACACCCTGGAGGATAAAGAAGCGCGCGAACGCCTCCTCGATGGACAGCGGACCGACCGCTTCCGGCCGGCTCGGGCTGCCACCCCCTGTTGGGGGCTGGGACTGCGTGGTCGGCCCCAAGAGTCCGCCAGGCAATGGCAGGGCGGCGCCCCCTTGTTGCCCTGTTGCTCCCTGCCTGGGCGACGCCGCGGTCTGGCCGGTAGAGGGGCCGCCCCCTTGCTGCTGCTGAAGCAAGGGAGTTCCTCCGGATCCCGCTTGGCCTGTTCCCCCTGGCGGGGGCAACTGGGGCGAGGGAGGCAAGGGCGTGAGCGGCGCTACTGCGGGAGCTGGGCAGGGAGCGTTCGCAGGGATAATGGGCTGGAGGGCCGTGGGATTGGTGATGAGCGGCTGGCCCTGGCCGAAACCAGCCGCCGATCCCCCCACTGGGGGCAAGATAGAAGCCCCGCCTGACGTCTGGGCTAAAAGCGACGGTGGCGCGACCAGGGCGAGCGAGAGCGCCCAGATGAGTCCCTTCTTGAAGACGAGCCTAGAGAGGGGAACCGTGCGTGCGTGCGTGCGTGCGTGCAAATAAGCGACCATGTCTGAGGATCCTTTCGAACGTGGGTGCGCATGAAAGCGTGCCGGGCTTGCTCCGTCAGGTGTCTTATACCTGCATCATGTGGAAAACGAAAGGGCGCAGGCCGTCGCGGGCGGCGACCGACAAGGACGTGCAACAGGGCCGGTCTCGACTGGGAATTGGTGAGGAGCGCGTGCAGGAGAGGAAGAGGGGAGGCCGGGGCTTGGGAACGGCGCGGGAGCCTCTTCGCCAAAGAGGCATCAGGAAGCCGTCGGGACAGCCGCGCCGCGCTGGCGGATGCGAGCAAGATAGTCGAGAAAAAAAGCCAAGAAGATTCCCACGAACAAGGCCAGCACCCCTGCGATCGTCACATTCAGCCGAATGCTGGGCTTGCTCTTCTTCTCAGCAGGCACAGCCGGATCGAGCACCTGGACCGTGGGCGTGTCGCGGGCCTCTTGCAGCTTCGCCTGCTCAAGCTGCGAGGTCAGCAAGGTGTAGAGGGTCTCCTGGACCTTCAGCTCGCGCATGGCCCGCGCATAGTCCAAGGCCAGCGCCGGGACAGTAATCATGGCCGGGTGCAAGCGATCTCCCGGGAGCATCCCTTTGCCCCCTTTCCCAGATTCCAGCAGATGGAGTTGCTTGCGCAGCTCGTCAATGCTGGACCGGACCCGCGCGAGTTCCGGATTGTCCGGCGACAGATAGGTGCTCAGCACTTGAAGCTGGACCTCCTGGGCCATGATCTGTCCCTGGATCGTCGCGGCGGCCTCGATCATCGCCTTTGACTGCGCCTCGACCGCCACCGCCTTATTTTTCGTCTGAAACTCCTTTAACTCCTCCTCTTCCCTCAGCAGGTTGGCCTGTGTCTCGGCCAGGCGCCGCTCGATGAACTTTCGGTGTTGACTGGCCTTGCTCACGTTCAACGTCTGGTTCAACCGATCAAGGTTCGTCACATAGAAGTTGGCGATGTCCGCCGCCCGCTGGGGGTTCGTGTCCTCGACGGTAATTTTGATGACCTTTTCTTTGGTCAGCGTGATCTTGGTATTGCTCTCCAGTTGCTTGCGGGCGTCCTCCATTGTCTTGGCCTTATAGAGCGTTCGGAGATTAAACTGCTCGATCACCGCATCGGCCATGATGCGGGACTTCAGCATGGCAACGAAGATGTCCGTGGGCGTGGCTGGAGCGCCTGGCAGTGAAATCCCCAAGCTCTGTGCCGCTCCGCCAGCTCCGGATGCAGCCAGCAAGGCTCCAAGCCCACCGCTTTCTTTCGAGTCCAAGGACGGCAGCAGCGTGGCGGTGGATTCATACACCTTGGGCATCAGCAAGCTGACGACGAGCGCCGTGACGGTCGAGGCCACAAACAGGCCTCCGATCAGCCACCGGCGCTTCCAGATCACGCGCCAGTAATCAAGGAGATTCACCTCTTCCTCCGGCAGAACCAGCGGTGGAAGGGTGGAATGGGCTGGGGTTGGCTGATTCATCCGATGCGTCAACCCCCTGAAAGAGTTGAGGACAGGCCTCCGGTCGCGTTCACCCGTCCATCGTTACCGACCGATGACCGCGATCGCGGCGGCCCCCAGCATGAGGCTGCCGAGCGAACTGGCGACGGCCTGCCACAGAGCCACGGTTGGAGTCTTGGCTTCGACCTTTTGGGGGACCACGATCGTGTCGCCGGGCTGGATGTCCTTGACGCGCACGTAGGCTCCCTCGGTCGCCCCATTCGCGTGCATGATAAAGATCTCCCGTTGATTCGCCCCCTCCGTGACGCCGCCAGCCTGCCGGAGGTAATCATCAAGAGTGAGGCCCACTCGATGCACCACATTCGTGGGATTCTTGACGGACCCGATCACGCTTACCGTCTGGGGCGGCGTGGGGATCATGATCTTGTCCCGCGCTTCCAATCGGATATCGTCCTCGGTGCCTTCGAGGCTTTCAATGGAATCCAGACGAACGACGACCCGCCCCAACTCGACCCTCGACAACGCGGCTTCAAGCTGTTGGAGGCGGAGGGCAAAGATCTGCTGCTCGGCAATGGGGCCGTAGGACTGCAGCGCGGCCCCCCCGGCCAAGCCCGCCGTGCCGGCGGCCACGCTGGCCGACTGGGCCGCCAATCGCTCCCGTTCGGCCTGAATGAACCGCTCCATTTCCGCCTGCTGCTTCTTCTTGACCGACTCGCGGATCACGACAATCCCCGGTGGGTACGCATTCGCCGTGAAGCCCCCAGCTCGCTTGAGCAAAGAGCTGAGCCGCTCGCCCACCTCGATCGTATAGTACCCGGGACGTTTCACCTCGCCTTCGATGGACACCAGGTTCGGGGGCCGCACCTGACTGGCCACCACAACTTGATCAAGACGCTGAAGAGCGTGGTTGTCCTGCTGGCTGCCGGCAAAGAGGGCCTTGGGACTAAACGGAATGATCCTAGCCTGATAGGTCACCGGGTCGGTCCTGATAATTTCCGCCCGTTCCAGGTAGGCCTCAGCCGTGACCTGGTCGGGGGTCAGCATATCGCCAACCCGCAGACCCGGATGGAACTCATAGGGACCAGGGCTCTTGACCGCGCCGACCAGACTCACCACGTTGGCCACTCGGGTTGGCAACGTGTTGATGCGCACATAGTCACCATCCTGGATCGGAGGGTCCCCCGTCACGGGATCCGGCCGGTGGTTCCCCTTGTCCTGGTTCGCTAACACAGCTCCCAGGTCCACGTCCATCATAAACCGGCCGCGGCCGGGCTCCACGCGAAAAATGTGGCACCGGGATCGATCGGCCGCCGAGGTGAGACCTCCGGCCAGAGCGAGGAGGTCAGATAAGCGGGTACCCGGCTTTAGCTCGTAAATGGCTGACCGCTTGACCGCCCCACTGATCGCGGCCACTGGCCCAATGGGCGGGACCATCACGACATCGCCCGCTTGCAACCGGCGATCATGGCTCCGATCCCCGGCGAGCAAGAATTCATAGAAGTCCAGCTCAGCCAAGACTTTTCCGTCTCGGATGACCTTGACTTGACGCAGGGACCCCGTTTTCGCAGGCCCGCAGGCTGCATAGACCGCATTGGATACGGTGGCCAGGGCGCTGATCTCATAGGCCCCGGGACGGATGACCTCACCGACCACATAGACCTTGATCGTCCGAAGCCGCGCCATCGCTACATGTACCTCAAAGCGTTTGAGCAACCCGCGGAGCCGGGTTTCAATGGCACGCTCGGCCTGGGAAAACGTCAAGCCCCCGACTGGAATCGCCCCCACCTGGGGGATCACCACCATCCCATCCCGTTCGACTGGAACAATATAGCTCCGATTAAAGTTCGGGTCGGGCACGTTCCAGATATGGACAGCCAGGGAATCCTGCGGGCCGATCACATAATCCGGCCCAACCGGCACATCCAGCACTGGCGCGAACCCGGCCGCTTGGACTTCGAAGAACTCGTACCCAAACTGTTTGAGGCGACTCCTCGCACTCTGCAGCACAGAAAACTGCGCGAACGCTTCTTCAATGCTGAACCCCTTGTCGAAAAGCCGCTCTTCTTTCTCTTTCTCTTTCTCGCGAGTGAGCCCCGGCCCTGAGGCCTGGCCCTGAGACAGCCCTTGAGGCGCAAGGGGGTGCTGGCCGCCAGTGAGCATCTCCTCCTGTCTCATCTCCCGGCGTTGCTGCTCCCGCTCACGCCGTTCTTTGTCTTCGCGTTCCTTCTCGATCTTTTCCTGCCGTTCTTCCTTCTCCTGCCGCATCCGCTGCTCCACGGAGGAGGGCAGCAACGTCGAGGTCTCGACCGGCCACAAGTCGTTGATCGAGGTTAGCACCGGTTCCGGCACCCGGCTCGGCGCCTGGGGCGAGGGACAGGGCACCTGGGGCGGCACCAGGGGCTGCAAGGCAGTCGGGCTCGTCATGATCGGCTGACCGGGTACTGGAGCCGCTGCGGCTGGCGGCCCCGCGCCCATCTGAGGAAAGGGAGTTGTCGGTCCCCCCTGCGTTTGCGCCAAGAGCGAGGGAGGAGCCGTCATCAAGAGAACCAGCGACCAGACGAGCCCCTGCCCCCCAGCACACCGAGCCCATATGAATAGCCCCCTCATCCTCATCGAAGCTCTTTTACGCCTGCTCGGTGCAAACGTCAACCAACTTGTCCAGCCCTGCCCCCTCTCGCGCATGTTCTATGCCACGCCTAAAACTCGATGGCGAGATTCGTCCACAAGAGGTGATTGTTCGCCACGACGCCGCTGGCAAACGTTTCCACAAAGGGGGTGATGCCGGTAATTTGCCCCGGATTCCGGATCCGTTGTCGCGCGTAGGTAATCGTGAACTGCACGTGCTGCGACACCCACCAAGTCACATCCATTCCCCCCTCGACCTTCTTTTCATGTACGGGGAATCCACGGCCGCGCTCCGACAGTTCGAAATTGAGGCCGACCCGCACCGTCTCCGTAAGGGAGCGGGTCGCGCGTACAAACAGGTCGGTCGCATCCGTGCCCATCCAGTGCCCAAGCGGATAGCCCCGAAACCGCATCCCGCTCACATAGGTGCCATTGTTGTACCAAATATTGGCCAACTCGGGATGCCGGCGCCGCTCAATATCGGTGTCCGCATACTCGACCCGGAAATCGAGCGTATCGCCCCGGAAGACCTGCGGGATATAGGCCCCGACCAAAAAGGCCCCGCGGCTGGGCAGGGGAAACTGCGACCATTTATCCTCCGAGCCCAGCTCCCCATAGAACTGGAACCCAGCCGGAAACGGAACCACGTAGTCCACGTGCGGAATTCGCGCTCGGAAATCAATCAGGCTTTCTTCATTCACATCTTGATCGCCGGGCTGATTCGGGGGATTGGTATAGGCGTCAATGACCGTACGGGGAAACGACTGATTCCGGCCCCGGCCATCAAACTGGGTCAACCGGGTGAGGCCCACTTCCAGCCAGTCAACCGGCAGGTAGCTGATCCGGAGGCCGAAGACTTTCGCACGGGGGAAATCTCGATTCCGCTCCAACTGGGTCAGAAACGTATGGATCCTCCACTCACCGAGTGACTTGAAGACCCAGGGCAGCTTGAAGGGCTCGTCGCTGCCGACCTGGACCATATCCAGCGGGAAGGCATGATCCGACAGCAACAGGGTGCCCCGATACCCCGGCCCCCACCAATTCGACCCGCGCCCCACCTGGACTGCGATGTTGAAGAGCGTGAGCTTGGCATTGAGTTCCTGGAAGTACACGTTCTTGTCGTTGGCGGTCGCGCCGATGCCGAGCGCACGGACATTGCTGATGTACTTGGGGTCCATGCTGACCGCGAGCAGCTCGCCCAGCTCGACCCACCCCCGCAGATCCGATTGCACCTGCTCGCCGTTCGCATAATACTGGCCCATCCGGTTTTCCCGAAGCCGGACCGTCTGCCCGCCACCGACGAAAAACGCGTCCCCCTCGATCTGCACCCGGGCCCCCACCCGGACGACTCCGTTGCGGGCGGCGGTCGAGGGGGCCGGCACTGCACCGAGGCTGACCAATTCAGGCCGGAACTCCTGCAGCAGGCGATCGAGCAACGGCTCGGCCTGCGCCTCCGTCCCATCCGCGGCCACGTCGCCGGCCCGAATCCGCTCGAGCGCGCGCGCGACGTACTTGGCCGCCAATTTCCGGCTGTACGGCTTGGCCACCACCATCGCGCGATCAATGATGCCCATCGCCGTGAGCCGCTCGATCGCCTCGTAGGCCCAATGGTGCAACGGCAAATTCACCGAGGCCAGCGCGGCTGGTCCGGCGACTAGAACGAACCACACAACGACGATTGCGAGAAGGCCTGCGGACGGTCGCTCCACTATCACCCCCTTTCGCGACAGGCATGGAGGCGGTGAGGGACAGCGCGGCGGCAGGAGTCTCGGCGCGGAGGCGCGGCGGTGGCGAGGGAGTCCACGAGCGGGCAGTGCACCGCGGGACGGGTATCCTCAGCCATCGCACCGGCCGCTCCCCCGGTCCGCTCGAACCGTACGGTCGCAGCGCAAGCCCCATGGCCTTCCAGTCCGCTTCCACCGCCTGCTGCCCCAGGCTGCCTAAGCCGACCAGTCTCCCGGCTACCGCGCCCGTGGACTGCGCCGCGTCCCCGAATGCCGAGCGCGGGCGAGCCCAACGCTCATGGGGACTCTCAGAGCCTGACGGCCGGACCCTTACTGGAAGATCTCCCTGAGCGGGATCACGAGGCCCGGCAGCACCTGCTCCCCCTCCAGCGCATCCTGCTCCCGGAGCAGCCGGGCCGACCCATCGGCGCGGTAGACGGTCACGGTTTGGGCCTCGGGCGCCAAGACCCAGACCAACTGCGCGCCGGCTTCGAGGTAATCCCGCACCTTTCGTTGCACCTCCACTGGATTGTCGCTCGGAGAGAGCACCTCAACGGCCAGATCCGGCGCCCCTTGCAGGAACGTCTCCGGCAGTTTCCCCTCCGGCAATCGCTGAGAGGAAAGAAACGCCACGTCCGGAGCTCATACCCGTTCCGGGTCATGAGGGAGCGCCAACACGAATCCCACGGCGCCGACCAGCACTTCACCGCCACCATACCGTTCCACATGCTCGGCCAGCTTGCGATACAACCGCCCTGTCATCTTGCCGTGGATGCCTCCAGCCGGCGCCATCTCGATCACTGCTCCGTCCACGAGTTCGCGCCGGACATCGCCTTCGCCCATCCGCCAGAGGGCTCGAGCGGTCAGCCGTGTCTTCGTCGCCATCGGCGAGGTCCTCCCTCTGCCAGCCAGCCGTCATGACGACCCCGGAGAACCGGTGGCGCCAACCTGGATGCCCTCCCACCCATCGCCCACGGCCGAGCACCGTGGCCCCGGCAGGTCGGGAACCGGACCGCGTTTTCTTCCTCCCGTAGGAGCCAGGCATTAGCCCAGCACAGCCTCTACCGAGAGAACGAGATCGGGGAACGCCTGCGGAGCCAGACGGTGGCTGCGCCGCACGATTCGGCACTCCTGATAGCCTTGCGGGGCGGGACAGCACGAGACCTCGATCGTGTCAGCCGCCAAGTCCACCAGCCAGACCTCGGGAACCCCAGAGCGGGCATACAGCGGGAGCTTGACCTCGCGATCCGAGTCGGCAGAGGTCTCGGCCACCTCCACCACGAGGAGGACATCCTCGGGGCTAGGGTAGGATTGGGCGTAGAAATCCGGCCGAGGTCTCAACAACGTGAGGTCCGGTTGGGGCTCGGAATGCTCCCCAAGCCGGATGGGGTTCTGGACACTTACGACAGCCCGATCTCCAACCACTTGAGAAAACAACCGATTCAGGCGGTTGACGACCCCGGCGTGCCGACTCCCAATGGGAGCCATCGCGACAATCTCCCCTTCCAGAAGCTCCACCCGGTCATCCTCGCCCAAAATGCCCGCCTCGGTCATCTTGTGGTACTCGGCCACGGTGAACAACCGCTTCAGCACCTGCCCGGCCATCGCAGTCCTCCTCAACTATGCTCCCGCTCACGCTACCATAGGAAACCCAGCGTGGCAAGCATCAGTTGCCGAATGTGTATAAACCAGTATTGGCTTCTCAGCCAGTGGCGGTCAAGGTTGAAGCCACATGGTCATCATTCCGAGTCTGAAGAGATGCCGGAATGCACCCGAATCGCCGCTCTGAAGTGGGATTGCGCTGCTTGGACTGGCCACAGGGGCGTGAAGAGGTCTTGTCAAGAGGTGTGTAAATGGAATCAGGCGGCGACCTCCTGTTGGGTCACTCTGGTTGATGCCTTCACGCCATCGACAAACTGGACGCCCGCGTAGACCAGGGGCAGCAGCTCCGGGGCATTCAGGCGCCGGAAGTGGCCCTCCGCCACCTGGAGCACCTTCCAGATCAGCGCCGTGGCGGAGTCGATCCGCTTGTAGCGCTTGCCCGCCGTGGTCCGCAGCCGCACGGCGGCGAACGGGGACTCGATCATGTTCGTGGTCCGCAAGTGGCGCCAATGCTCACGAGGAAACCGATAGAACGTGACCAGGCGCTCCCAGTCAGCGTGTAAGCGCTCGACGGCCTTCGGGGCTAGCCCTCGATACCGGCGGCTGAACTGGTCCCGGAGGCGCTCGCACTCGGCCTGCGTCTCGGCATACGGCATCGCCTTCAGCAAGGCCTTCGCTTCAGCCTGGTGCGTCTTCGGCATGGCGTCCAGCACGTTGAGAATCTTATGGTTCCAGCACCGCTGCTCGGCGGCCGTCGGCTGCTGCTCGGCCAACGCCGCCCAGATCCCGAGGTGGCCATCGGCCACCGTGCAGCGCCAAGGCTTCAGCCCCCGCGCCCCCAGATCCCGCAGCACCGCCCCCCAGGACTCCTTGGATTCGCGTTGGCCGCTCTCCACCGCCAGGACGACCTTGCGGCCATCTGTGAGTGCCCCCACCAGCACGAGCAGCGCCGCCTTGCTGTCCTCGAGGCCGGCCTTCACGTATAGCCCGTCCGCCCAGACATACACGACTTCCAGGTCGTCGAGGCGCCGCCGTTTCCAGGCCTCGTACTCCTGCTGCCACTGGGCCTTCAGCCGTTGGAGGGAGGCCGCTGACAGCGGCGCCCCCTCACCCAGCAGGCCTCGCAGGGCCAGCTCGAAGTCCCCGTGCGCGAGGCCATGCAAGTACAAGCGGGGCAGGAGCTCGCCCACCTCCTTCGTCCGCCGCTGGAACAGCGGCAGGATCCGACTGACGAAGCGCTCGGCCAGCCCGCGCACCCGCGGCCGCCGCACCGTGATCGTCCCGCAGCTCAAGGCCAGCCGCCGGGGCTTGCCATACCCATTGCGGTACCCCTCTGGAGCATCGACGGCGGCCCGGCGCTCCGATTTCTTCCGCCCCAACCGCGCGGTGACTTCCTCCTCCAACAGCGCCTGCAACCACTGCTGGATGTGGCCCCGCGCCCATTCCTCCAGATGGTCCCACCACTCCTGGCTTGACGACGACGTGGCTCCTGTGTTCTGCTCCTGCATGGCGGTGCCTCCTTTCATGTCATGGCCGGACTCGCTCCGGCCGGGTTGCATGACCCGAAAGGTTGCCACCGCCTTGTTCCTATTTCCACACCTTTTGATCATACCTCGGGCGTGAACCGTGATCAGACCAAGTCGGCCACTGTCCGAAAGGTCCAGTCCTGAGTTTTACACGGGGCCGCCCGGTGGCGGAGCCGGATCCTTCAGACCAGGCGCTGCTGGCGTGCATCCGGGCGATCACCAGCGCCCATCCCTTCTGGGGCGTCCCGGCGCGTGTGGGGCTGGTGCGGGATCGGGAGGGGCTCCCGGTCAATACGAAGCAGGTCTACCGGCTGCTGCGGGAGGCCGGCTTGACCGTGAAGCGGGCGCGTCATTGCGGCGACACGGGCCCCGCGGGCGAAGCCGAGGGCCACGCGCCCCCGGCAGGACTGGGGGGATCGACAGGACGACGTGCCCGATTCCCGCCCTGGGCTGGGCGTCCTTGGTCATCGTGCTGGGCTGGGACACCAAGAAAATCGTCGGTTGGGACCTGGCCCTCCGCCGCCGGCAGGAGTGGGAGGCGGCGCTGGCCCAGGCGGTCCAGGCCGAATTCCCGAACGGGGTCCGGGGGGCTAGGGCTGACGCGGGGCTCCGACAACGGGAGCCAGCCCACCGCCAGCGGGTTCATGGCGGCCATGAGCGTGTTGGGGATCGAGCCGGGCTTTACCAGCTATGACAATCCCGAGGGCAACGCCGAGACGGAGCGGCTGAGGCGCACGATCAAGGAGGAGTTGCTCTGGCTGCGGGCGTTCACGAGCCTGGAGCAAGCGCGCGAGGCGATCCGCCACTGGATCACGGTGGAGGACCACGAGCGCGACGTCCACTCGGCGTTGGGCTACCAGAGCCCGCTCGAATTCGAGGCGGCCCTCCGCAGGCAGGAGGCGGCACAGGCCGCTGCGTAAGATGACTCACTCTCAGCACCATCAAAAGTGTCTTGACAAACGGGGGGCATTACGGGAGCGAGGCATGACGCGCACGCGCCACCAGTCCCTTGCCTCCCAGGCGCATCACCTGACCGCCAAATGACCGACCAGACCGCATCACCGGCTTCCCTGCCGAAACAGCACAACCCGAATCGTCCGGAGCAAGATATGGAGATCCAGGAGCGCGGACATGTTCTTTAAATAAAAAAGATCGTATTGGAGCTTTTCCAGTGCGTCTTCTTCGGACGCCCCATAAGAGTAATTGACCTGCGCCCAACCAGTGATCCCCGGTTTTATAGTATGACGGAAAGAATAGTAGGGAATCTTCTTTTTCAGCTCTTTCACAAATTCCGGTCGCTCCGGTCTCGGGCCGATGAAACTCATCTCGCCTTTGAGTACGTTCCACATTTGTGGAATTTCATCGAGGCGCAGAAGCCGAATCACGCGCCCGACCCTGGTGACACGATCATCCCCCGGCCTTGCCCAGACCGCCCCCGTACCATCTTCTGCGCCATGGCGCATGGATCGAAATTTCAACAGCCAGAACTCCCGCTCGTTTTGACCAACCCGTTTCTGCCTGTACAGCACAGGGAGACCCGATTCAGCAACAATTGTCAGGGCAGTGAGGAGGGAAACCGGAAGGGACAGGACGAGGCCCGAGAGGGCCAGCCCGATATCCAAAACCCTCTTGAGCCTGGCGGCATATACGGTCTTTCTGACACCGCGAAGAGAATTCTGGACAAACCAGGAGTCTCGCACATGGTTGACGGGGAGCTTTCCGGTCAGTTCCTCATACAAAGTCGGCATATCTGAAAGCTCGATCCCGTTCATCTTGCAATCGAGCAGACTCCTGAAGAGCCTCTCGGGCTTCTCGCCGGTTATGGCAAGAACCAGGAGGCCGGCGCGATATCGCTCGGCGATGGCTTGGAGGTCGGAGGTGGTGCCAAGGATGGGAGCCACCCCTCTGCCGGCCCTTCGTTTGGTCAGATCATCGTCCACAAAGCCAACGACCTCGAAGTCCCCAAGTGAACCCAGAACAGAGGCGATCGTGTTTCCGGCCCAGCCCGCCCCTACAATGACGACCCGCACCGGCTTCTTAAATCGAGCGAACGCCCGCTCGAATCCCCAGCGCCAAATATAGGCGGCTGGGATCAGGTAAATGGACAGGAGAACAAGGCGGAGAAACCCGAGATCCGTCACCGGGATCACCACCGAGAGCATGAAGCAGGCGGGCGTCGCACCGGCCACCGCGGCAATGAGACGGGCGCCGACCTTGTTTTTCGGACAGGGAGCCGAAAGCGGAATATAGAGATTGGCCAGGTAAAAGAAAAAGAGATAAACCAAGGCAATCACACCGTGGCCGAGATAGGAAAAGACCCCACTTGGAGAAGGCGGACCTGGGGTGCGCGTCACAATCAACCCCAGGACAACCAAAACACCATCCCCAACGCTCAGAATGAGCTTCTTTTTAGGAACATGTCTAAGAAATCCCCACATTAATGGACCCCATAACTAGGCACCGCCGAGACAGGGACAAAGGAGGTGGGGGAAGGCTACCGCACGGACTCCCACTTCATTTGGTGAGCCAGCAATTTGGGGTGAGACACGATTAGGTGCCAGATGACCGCCTGAAAAGCTTCCGTATGGGGGGTGACAGTGGCGGGATTGACTGTTGGAACGATAACGCAGGCATCGGCCACCTTGGCAGTATAGCCTCCGTCGCGGCCAACGATCCCGAACACTTTCGCACCGACCTGACGGGCGTATTTGATGGCCTCGACTAAATTCGTACTCACTCGCTTCTCGGCGTTTCCTCCTCCAACCGACAGGACGATTATCGCATCGTTGGCGCCAAGCCGACTGCCCCTCAGCCAGTTCGCGTAGGCGGTCTCCCAACCATCATCGTTGATCCGAGCCGTGAGCTCGGAGACGTTGTCCGTGGGGGCATACGCCTCGATCCCCGCGATTTTTCGAAAATCGTTCACCGCATGGGAGGCGTTGCCAGCACTCCCCCCCACCCCGAGAATGAACAGCCGCCCTCCTCGCTCGCGAAGGGATACCAGTCCGTCGATCACGGCGGCAATAGTCTCCACCGAGAGCATGGCGGCGATATCCCGGACTTCTCCAAGGTAACTACTGACGTAAGACACCGTGGGGTTTGGCATTAGAAAGTTCTCCCAGGATTAGGTCAATGGCCTCCATCAAGGTCTCGGCGACATTGTGCGCTTCCACCCCTGCGTTATACGGACGCCTCAGCAAGATGGTCCTGCATCCGGCAAGCTGGCCCGCTTGGATGTCTCTCCAGGAATCGCCGATGAGATACGACCCGGCCAAATCAATGCCCTCGCTCTCAGCGATGGCGAACAGCATCCCGGGCTTGGGTTTTCTACAAACACAGCCATCCATATCGTCATGCGGGCAGACCACGATACGCTCGACCGGCAAATGGTCCAGGATTGTCCTGTTGATCGCTTCGAGAGCGGAAGGGGCGAGAAGGCCTCGGGCAACATCGGGCTGGTTACTGACCACGAAGGTTCGAAGTTTGGCCCGAGAAAGTCGGTGAAGCGCTTCAACGATGCCTGGGCAAAACCGAAACTCCACAGGGGATCTCGGCGAAGCTGGTTTTCCGTTTCGGAACACGACTTCGTTGATCACCCCGTCTCGATCGAGGAACACCGCGCGCGTGCTTTTCCCGGAGAGTCCCAAGGTTAGACCGTTTGAAGCCCCACCGCCGTTCCGGATCGCGCCGAGCGGTAGAGGGCATCGATCATGGTCATGGCGGCGATCCCATCAGCAGGTGTTCCCAGATAGGGCGATCCTTCGGTCACTGCCCCAACAAACTCTTCCCATTCCCGTTGCCAGGAGATATCCGGGCCCTCGAAGAGTTCTTCTTGGACCGATGGGATTCCACCGGAGGGATTCCGAATCACCGTGGTCAATCGCTCCGGGCCGTAGCTTCCCCCCAACCCCTCGATGCTCAGCGATCCTTGCTCCCCAAATAGTTCGAGCGAGAAGAGGTTTTTCCACTGGGTCCAACTCGTGTGCAAGCTAGCGACAACCCCGCTCGCATACCGAAACAGGCCGAAAGCATTGTCCTCCAGCGGCTGAATCGGCCACACAGCCGTTTGCAGAATGGCAAAGGCCTCCGCTGGTAATCCGGCAAACCAGTGCAGGAGATCCGCGATGTGGACACCCTGATCCGTCAGCTCGCCGCCGCCAGCTAGTTCCGGATCGCCACGCCATTCCTTCTCGTAACCGGGGCGCCCCCCATGACCGTATCTCGCACGGATATTAATCATCCGGCCGATCGTACCGCCCGAGCACAGCTCGTGGGCTCGTTTGATGGCGGGATGGTACCGATGATTGAAGCCGACCTTCAGGATACGCTGCGCCTTCCGGGAAGCCTCGGCGAGCTGTCGGGCCTCGGCGAGGTTTTTCCCCGGGGGTTTCTCGACCAACACGTGTTTCCCGGCGGACAAGGCCGCGATGGCGATCTCGGCCGAGTACCCGTTCGGGGTTGACACGACCACAAGGTCCACGTGCTGGTCCTCTACTGCGGCCTTCCAGTGCTCGACCGTCTGGCAAGAGAAGGAGGCAGCCATCTGCTGCCGCCGCTCGGCATTCACCTCGGCTACAACAGCCAGTTGGGTGAGCGGATGCCGGGCGACTTCCCTGGCCCGCCGGGATCCGATGAGCCCACATCCGATGACAGCCACCCTGAGCTTTGACATGATCTATTGCCAGTCCATCCCTCGGTCCCTAGGAACGACTCGCCTCAGCGTGAAGATGTCCGTCTTTTGGAGCTCGTCAAGGTGTTGCGGCCACGCCTCCCAGCCATCGTAGGGCGCGGCGACGAACTTCCCGGTGATCCCTTTTGCTGCATCTGACACGAGAAATGCCGCCGCCCTGGCTCCAACAGAAGCTGGAACTCCACCAGACTCGATCTGGCGCTTTGTATTTTCTAGGAAAGCCCTCCCCGCCCGCTCACCAGCCGCCAACGTCTGCTGATGGAGCCTGGTTATGACAAACCCTGGTGCGACGCAATTGATTTCAACATTCAAAGCCCGCATCTCTTGAGCAACCGTCTCGGTCAGCCGAACAACTGCCACCTTACTACATGCGTAAGCGGTGTAGTTCGGAAAAGGAGAGGCGGCCCCCCCTCCCGAAAACAACACAATCCTCCCTCCCCCACGGGCCTTGAGAATCTGGCAGGCCAGCTTCGTTACCAGGAATGTACCAAACAGGTTAACTCGTATGGCATCGGCCCATTCGCCTGGATCAACGTCCGTCACGGCCCCGATAGGCCCATAAATACCTGCGCAGTGAATGACCCCATCGAGGCCGCCTAAGCGTACGATGGTGGCCTGAAACACAGCATCCATTTGTTCCTGTTGGGTTACATCACCAACTTCAGCCTCGGCACCACGAAACCCCTTTCTCCTGAATCCTTCCAGCGCCTCAATCAGGGGTTCCTTGGTCCTGGCACAAATTAATACTTTTGCGCCAGCCTCCAGGCACGCCTCAGCACAGGCCAGGCCGATGCCCATGCTGCCGCCGGTCACCACAATGCGCTTCCCGGACAGATCCACCTTGCTTTGCATTCCCTCCTCCATCCTTCCCCATTGCTCATCCACGCCCGATCGTGAGCACTGTGAACCCCAATTGCTCCAGATCGGTCCGCCGGGCGTGTAGCATATTCTTGGTATCGAACAGGATCGGGCGAGCCATCTCGGTTTTGATCCGGCCGTAGTCCAGCTCCAGAAAGTCAGGCCACTCCGTCAGCAGGACGCCCAGCTCGGCTCCCTTCAGCACCTCATACGGCGAATCACAGACAGTAAGGCCCGCCGGCAATCGCGCTTCGCTCCAGTCGGCCTTAGGATCGAACGCCCGAACGACCACCCCGTGTCCGAGCAGATCCTCTGCAACCTCCAGCGGGAGGCTCCGTCGCAACGTGCTGGTCCCCGGCTTGTAGGTCATGCCAAGCAGCCCAATCCTTTTTCCTCTCACGGATCCAAGGGCCCGTTCACAGCGTAAACGCACCACCTGCACACGCGATTTGTTGTACCGCCAAATCTCCCCGAAGACCGGCGCGGCCCCGTTGGCCAGGTTCCGGTTCACGCACTCAAGGACCTGCAGGTCACGGCCGAGGGTCCCCCCGGAGAATCCGATTCCCGGAGTCAGATAAGCGTGCTGGCCGATTCGAGGGTCGTGCCGCAGCGCTTCAGCAACCTGAGAAAAATCGGCCCCAGTCGCCTCGCACAGATCGGCCCACTGGTTGCTGAGAGTAATGGATGCTGCCAGAAAAGAATTGATGGCATGCTTGACCATTTCGGCGCTCGGCAGGTTCATCCGAAGACATGCGGCCCCCATGGGCCGAAATAATTTTTCGACTTCGTCACCGGCATTCTTATCATCGGTACCAATCACGACATGCCCAGGGCGTGTATAGCAGGAGATCGCTTTGCCAAGTCTGAGATTTTCCGGCGAATAGACCAACTCGATTGAATCCTGAAACCCTTTGAGGCGGGACCGGAGCTGTCTGGCAGTTCCGACCGGCAACTGGGCGCTAACAACGACGATCGTGCCCGGATCCAGAACCGGGCCCATAAGGTCGGTCATCACTTGGAGGACCGAAATATCTGATGAGTCGTCATCACGGACAGGAGTGTCATAGGCCAAGAACACGAACCGACACCCTCTGAGTGTCTCGACCGAGGTTGAAATCGAGAGGGCGCCCGATGCCAACCCTGAACGGATCGCTTCTTCCAAGCCAGGCTCGTAGACCGGCGGCTGCCCCTGGGTGAGGGCGAAAATCACCTGCTCGTCAAGATCGACACCACGAACCTGATGACCGAGCTTTGCCCAACAGGCAGCAATCGTGCACCCCAAATGCCAGAGCCCGACGACTCCGATGCTGGGTTGGGACAGATGATTCAGAGCCATGCCTATCTCCCTTCAAAGGGAGTGACTCTTGGATGAAAAGCTATGGCTTTTGTGCTGCCGATGTTCGCCACCACCTTGCTGCCTTCGTGCTCCACCATGTAGTGGAGTCTGGGCATTCCCTGGGACTGCATGAACTGTTCCAGTCGCGTGTGACTCTTTGGACAGTACAGCATCAGGAATCCGCCGCCGCCGGCCCCGATGATCTTTCCACCGAGAACTCCGTAGTTCCCCTTGACCTCCTCGTACAGGCGATCCACCACGGACAGGCTGATCTTCGAAGACATGCGTTTCTTGAATTGCCAGTGCTCATCGAGCATGTGCCCCCAGGCGTCGAAATCCTCGCGCTCGATCGCCTCTAGAATCCGATAGCCGAGATCCTTGATCCGATGGAGGCTTTCGGCCACCCGTTGGTGGTTGGGCTGGGCGGACGATTTCATCGCATCGTTTTGATCGGCCAACACCTCCAAGGTATTGCGAAGGTGTCCGGTGTAATAAATATGGGTATTGGCTACGAGCGCGGCGACCGAGCTGCTGCCCAGTTCAACGGAGCGGACTTTCACCCTGCCATCCGTCCCAATTTCCAGCACCGTGAGCCCCCCATAGACGGCCATGTACTGGTCCTGCTTCCCGATCCCTTTTTTCAGGATGTTCAGCTCGATATGACAGGCCTCCTCCGCCAGGGTCTGGAGCGGAACATAATCCCGGCGATAGTGATGCAACGCGGTCAGCAGGCCGACGAGATAGCAGCTCGACGACCCGACTCCGGTCCCGGCCGGCAGATCGGCCATAGAAGAGATCTCGAACTTGTCTTCGATCCCGTGGAACCGGAGGGCTTCGCGAGCCAGCTCGTGGCGCAACTGACTGACGTGATCCACCGTCTCGCTCTGGGAATAGTGCAGGCGGATCTTGCGGTCGACCGTCGGCGGGTTCGTCATGACGTACATGTACTTGTCGATCCCCATCGCAAAGATGAAGCCGCCATACTTTTCGTAGTACGAGGGTAGATCAGTGCCTCCGCCGCCTAGCGTTACCCTAAAAGGGGTTCTGGTCACGATCATACGAGCGTCACCTCCCCGGACTCGATCAGCTCGATCGCCCGTTGATAGCTTTCCGGCGTGTCCACTCCGAGACAGTATCCTGCAATGAGATAACCCCGAAGAGCGCGCCCCTGGGCGAGCAGGAAGGGAAACAGATTCCGTCCGAAGTCGTACACCTGGCCATGAGGAATTTCGTTAACGACCTCCGGCTCCACCAGATACACCCCCGCACTCACCAACGTCGAATCGTGGTCCCCGCCGCCCTCACAGAACTCCAGAATGCGATCGTCCGGCGACAGCCTGACCCGCCCGCCGGCGATACCGGTATGGGGATGGCGGGTCCGGTCGAAGAGCGCGACCGAGACGCAGGCCTTGCCGGCGCGATGGAAGCGAAGAAATTCCTGAAGGTCAAACCACAGGAGATTATCCCCATAGACCACGAGAAACGTCCGCTCCCACTCGCAGGCGAGGTGCCGGACGGCTCCGGCTGTGCCGAGGATCTCCGGCTCGAAGCTGTAACGAACAGCAAGGCCGAAGCGAGTTCCGTCGCCGATCGCGGAGCGGATGTCATCTGGACGGTAGTGCAGGTTGATCCAGACGTGTCGGATGCCCTGACGGGCCAACCATCGGAGGTTTCGTCCCAAGATGGGTTCCCCGCGGAAGGGGAGAAGGGGCTTGGGAAGGCCGCCAGCGACCGGGGCGATGCGGGAGCTCTTCCCGGCAGCCAGCACCAGGGCCTTTAGGTCCCGCACGGAAGCCCTCTCTTCCGGTAATACTCGACAAAGCTGCGGAGCCCCTGATCCAAGCTGATTTTGGGCCGCCAGCCCAGGGCCCTGGCTGCCGAGATATCCGCCAAGGTTTCCTGCGCCTCCCCAGGGAGATCCGGCCTATAGATGGGAGCCAGGGTCGTCCCCATGATCGCGGCCACGCGCTCGTAGATGTCCTTTACCGAGTAATTCTCTCCGCTCCCGAGGTTGAACACGCGCCCGTCCGTCCGCGGGTCCGTGAGGCACATGAGATGAAAGTCGTTCACGTCATCCACATGGATGAAGTCCCGGCGCTTCTCGCCCGTCCCGTAGATCACCGGCCGCTCGCCCCGTAGCAGCTTCAAGATGAAGGCACTCATGACCGGCGGGATAGTCCGCCGATAATCCTGCCTCGGTCCATAGACACAGAAGTATCGGAGCGCGGTTATCCGCAGACCATGAAACCGTTGATAGGCCTGGGCGAAGGCCATGCTCGCCAGCTTGCTAACCGCATAGAAGCTTTGCGGATGGACGTCCTGCTCCGGCGTCGGGAGACGCGTCGCTCCCTCGTAAAGGGCCGAGGACTCGGCATAGATCACTTTTTTCGCCCCAACACGTCGGGCCGCGTCGAACACATTGACGGTCCCCGTCACGTTGATGGAGGCCGTCTCCACGGGATCCTGCTGGCAATCGCTGATACAGTTTTTCGCGGCCAAATGGAACACGACGTCCCCTGGCTGAAGCACCTCATGCAGCTTCGGGGACCGGATGTCCAACTCGTGAAATCGGACTCCCTCCGGGACTTGCTCCCGCACGCCCCAGCTCAGGTTATCCAGGCCGACGACCGTGTAGCCCTCAGCCAGAAGACGCTCTGCCAGGTTGCTTCCGATGAAGCCGGCGACACCAGTGATGACGATCCGCGGTTTCACAGCCGGTACCCTGCGCTCTGCGCATCCCGGTAGAACATTTGGACGGTCTCCAGCGAATACTCCTCCAGGTCCTTGCCGAACGTCTTCATCGCAGCCAAGAGATCCGGGGTCATCGTGATGATGTGGCAGCCGCACTCCTCCGCCTGAATGACGTTCAGCGCCTCTCGCGGGCTGGCCCACAGGATCTCGCATTTCGGCAAGGGCTTGGCGAGTTCCACCGCCTTCTTCACGATCGGCATCGGGTCCACGCCGGCGTTCGCGATGCGGCCGGCGAAAATGGAAATGATCGAAGCCGCCTCTCGCGAAAGACTGTCGAGGACCTGCTTCACCTGGGGAACGGTAAACACGGCCGTCACATTCACTTGCACGCCTGCCGCGGAGAGGCTCCTCACCACCGGCGCGGTCGACACCCCCGCCGTAGTCGTCACCGGGATCTTCACGTACACGTTCGGACCCCAGGACGCGATCTTTCTGGCCTGCCGTTCCATCTCAGGCAGCTCGTCCGCGAAAACCTCGAAGGAGATAGGAAGGTCGGGAATCCGTGCCAGGACTTCTTTGGCAAAGGCCTCGTAGTCGGTGATGCCGGCCTTCTTCATCAAGGTGGGATTCGTCGTAAACCCTTGGACCAGGCTACCATTGCCATACCAGGCCAACATGTCGGCGAGATTGGCCCCATCGGCGAAGATTTTGATTTTCATCGACGACCTCCAGAACGAAGAAAGCTGTGGAATCCAAGAGCGAAGCTCAATGCTTCCAGTACGTGCCGGGCCGTTCGGGAAGGAGGAGACGTTTCCAGAAGCCGAGGGCCCAGGCAACATGCATGCAGGGGAAAGCGAGAAGAAGCCGGGGAAAGAGCGCGAGGGCGCGCCGCTGCCGCGCCAACTTCAGCGACACCGCCCCGTCAAGGAGCACGTACAAGCCCAGCACGCCGCCGAAGAGCTTCAGGATCCGAGCATCGGCCAGCGCCAGAACCGGCAGGAGTCCCAGCACCGCAAGAAACAACGGCGGGACCACCTGGCGCCAGGAGAACAGCCGTTTGTGCTTGAGGAGCGTGCCGGCGCGCGCGCCGCCGTACCGGAAATACTGTTTCCATAAATCGCAGAACGTCTCCCGCGGGGAATAGTAGGCGACGATCTCCTTGTCGAGATAGACCTTGCCGCCCGCCCGCCTGATCCGATAATTGATATCGGAATCCTCGCTGATGACCGGCGCCTCCTCGTCGAACAACCCGACCTTGTCGAATACCTCCCGCCGAAAGCAGCCGAGGTACACCGTGTCCACGAATCCGCTCTTGCGTCCCAGTCGGAACGCGGCATTGCCGACCCCGAAGGGATGCGCCAACGCCAGGCCGATCGCCTCTTGGGTAGGCGTGCTCGCGAGCGGCTTCTGGAGACCTCCGACATTATCCGCTCCTGTCTCCAAAAGCGTGCGGACGCATCGGGACACGTAATCCTTCCCGATCACTGTGCGGGCATCGACCCGGATGATCACGTCACCCTTGGCCGCCCGGATCGCCGCGTTCAACCCCTGCGCCCGCCCCAGGCCAGGGTTCGGGACCACAGACAGCGGAACGCCATTCCCTTTGAAGTTCTCGGCAATCTCCCTCGTGCGATCGGTGCTCATGCCGTCCGCGACGACGATCTCGTACCGATCGCGGGGGTAGTCCTGATCGAGGAGCTGGCCCAGACAGCGGCCCATATGGGTCTCCTCGTTCCTGGCGGCTACGATGATTGACACGTATGGGAGAGGCACGCAGGAAAGAATTCTCTTCGCTGCCCTGATCGCGATGCCCCTTCAGGAGAAAAGATTGAAAAGGAAGCTACCTTCGGACCACGGGGCGGCCTTGCCGCAATTGGTTCATCTTCCACAGCATGGGCCACAGGGACCGCGGCAGGCTTGCGAGCAGACCGCCGACGACATATCCAGCCGCCTTGGAGGGAAACACGGCCAGAAAAGTATGGAGAAATTCACGCCGGCGCCCAGTCAACAGATGGGCAATCGCCAGCTTGCATTTCAAACTCCGGATCGTGCGCTCGGCCGAATAGACGCGACCGTCCACGGAGATCGGGTGGGGAAAGAGCCGCTCGAACATTGCGATCGCGTTGGCTTTGAGCGTCGCCTGGATGTCCATGGTCGTGTTGCTGTCTGGCCTGATTTCCACGACAACCAGGTCTTCGTCTAGATACCCGAACTGATAGCCGGCAAGGGCGATGCGGAGCCAGAGATCCCAATCCTCGGGGTAATAGCGGGTCTCGTTGAATCCGCCCACCTTGTCCAGTACCTCGCGCCGGACCATGACCGTGTTCGGGTTAATGAACGACGTCTTTAATAATTCGGATAGGAGATTGCCACTCCGGCCGCCTCTCGGCTTCCTGAACACCCGCTCAGGCTCGCCGGTATAAAAATGGAGCGCATTGCAATAGCAGACCACATAGTCCGGGTGTGCCTCCAGGAACCCCACTTGTTTCTCGATCTTGCCTGGCAGGTACTGATCGTCGGCATCCAGGAACGTGATGTACTGTCCGCGGGCCTGGGCCAACCCACGGTTGCGGGCCGCTCCTTGGCCCGCGTTTCTCTGGTAGCAATACCTGATGCGAGGATCGTCAAAACCTTTGACCAACTCTGCCGTGCAATCGGTCGACCCATCGTCTACTACAATGACTTCCATGTGAGAATAAGACTGCGCCAGGGCACTCCCAAGTGCGCGCTGAATGAACCGCTCGGCGTTGAAAGCAGGCACGATAATTGAAACGAGGTGCCCAGTGTCCATGCTTTTCATCTATCGCCTAGCTTGAACGTACGCAATATCCGCGAAGGGTCTCATCTCCAGACATTTCAGTCGCATCATGCGATATGTCAGGCGCCCGATCACTGGAACCCGTTTGCACACCGCCTGGTCATAATCGTAAAAGCCGACCTCCACTTCCCGGAACCCAGCTTGCGCAAAGGCCTTTCGGAGGAAACGGGGACTATATGATTCCTCATACCCGTACCGCATGTATCTACCGTTGAGGACTTTCCCGTGCACAGCCCAGACAATGGCTCCAAGCACCGGAAGATGAGGGACGGTGCCAAACCGGATCGAAGCAGTGACTAGCGTTGTCAGAGAAAGGTACGGTACAGTTTGAAAGGTTCTGCCACCCTCTTTGGCCACTCGTGACAATTCGACAAGAGACTCCTCGATTCTGCGCGAATGCTCCAACACGCCGATACCCGCTGACACATCGAAAATTCCGGGTCGGAACGGCAGCTGGTTCATGGAGGCGCACACAAAGTAACCTTTTCTTCCGTTTCGCTCAAACGACACTTTGGCCTTGAGAAGAATATCCAAATCCAGGTCCACACTCACCACGTTGAGCCCGAGCCTGCTCACTTCATAGCAGAGGTACGATGGTCCTCCGCCCACCTCAAGGAACCACTGCCCTGATTCAACCGGCAGCAGATGGTTGTAAATGAACGGCAAGTTCACCCGCCGATAGGCCTCAAGCTCCGCCTCCCAGTTCCAGGCCTTCCAGTGCCGACCCCACTTGTCCTTGCTGACCTGAACATCCTCCCGCTCCAACAGCGCGCGCGTCACGAGGATGGGGACCCCCGCCTTGACCGCATACTTAGCCCCACACCCCTTGCACGCCAAGACCTCCCGTCCGCCGGTCAAGGTGTCCCTACACACCGGGCAGCAAAGGATGTGCAGGAACTCCTCATCCAACATGTCGCTCCTGAATTCCCAGAAGGCTCAACACTTGGCGAACCCGATGGGTAGACAGATGTTCCTGCAACGCTCTTCTGGTCCCTTTTGCCTGAATCTGTCGCCTTTCGTCATCATGCGCGAGGTAGTATTCGATCTTGTCGTGCCATTCTCTGGCATCAAGCGATGCCAGCACGATTTCGTCGTCCGCGAAGTATTTCCGAATCGCGGGAACATCATCACAAATCTGAAAACCCCCGCATGCGGGGATCTTAAACGTACGCTGGTTGACAATATAGTGGGGCTGAGACCCGTCAGGTTCTCTTTCGTGGAAGTTGAGGCAAATCTTCGCAGACGAATAGAGGACGTTCTCCTCTTCAGGAGGCACCGTGATGCGACGCCGATCAACGAGGCGAGCAACTCCAGTGAACCCAGCATGGCGCGACGCCTTACTGATGGCGCGGAGGACCTGGTCACGGGCGGTCCAGCCTGGTCCGAACAGACCGATTCTGTATCTCGCTTTGAGCGGCCGAAGAACGTTCTCCGCGAACCACCGCTTGTGTTTGAGGTTCGCTCCGAGATACACAAGATCATATTGGTATTTCGCCGTAGGTTTGGCCGGGAAGTGCAACGCTGGATTGGCGGCATTGGCTATCACGTGGTACTTCTTGCCGGTTTCCGCTTCAAACTGAGCCATCTGTTCAGACTCTCTTTCCCCGAAATACACATCAGCGATGTCATCATGTTTGAGGATATCCGCCAGGCGACGATCTACAGACGGCACCAATGGCCAGTGGACCCACAGCAGGACTTTGGTTCCCGCCTTACGGAGACGGTGGAGCGCTGGAACCCAGGATTCAGAATCCAAGAGATTAATAGCCGTAAACAAGAGCGTGGGCGTCTGCGCCGCCCTTGTTTCCGCAAGTTCTCCGAGAGATGACACCACGACGAATTCATGGCCGAGCCTCTGGAAGCCTTCACGCCAGGCATCACAGATCCATCGATCTGCGCCGACGCCTCCTGGATGCGGTATGTGGTAAGCAACTCTCATCAACAGTCCCTGACTCGACACGTTCTACACGAGACACATCGCCAAGATTATCCAAAACCTTAAGGAATAGATCGGGAATCCTCCAAAAGCCGTAAAGACTAGATTTGCCACCAGAGCCGTAGCAGCACCCACAAGATAAGGCCCAGCATTACCACCGACCCTGGAATTATCTTTTATACGACGGCTTACACGGTTCATCGCGGTCAGGACAAAGACGAACATCACAGCTGCCAGAAGGAAGCCTCCATGGATAAGGGTATCCATAAATGAGTCAGGGGGAAGCTGCTCACCTCCTACATTAACCGCGTACCTCTCAAAATAGTTCACTCCCATCCCTAGAGGATTGGCCAATGCCAGATGTTGATAGTAACTATATGTAACTAATCGGATATTAATCTCAGGGTCCGTCAGTCTATCAAATCCATTCCTTATCAGTTCGCCTATTTCCATCTCGCCTGGGACCACGCCACTCACCCTTATAACGGCTATTTCCGTGAAGTTAAGCAACCCTGCCTCCCAACTGACGAAGGCCAATAGGACAGCGAGCGCAAGACTTCGTGCACCTATTCTAAATGCCCCTGCATATCCCGCAGACATGGAGCGCGCAACAAGCATTGGTCCAACGAACATAGATGCTATCAGGGCCAACAGGCCAATACGACTTGCTGTCCATAATTCTAAACCAACTATGCTCGTTGCGACGATCATAAGAACCCATTGGCGTTTAGAAGCCTTGGCAATATCAGTCAACCAGAGTGCGTATGCAAAACCGAATGCTTCGGCGAGAGGAAATGCCATAGAGCCGACTCCATAGCTGACTCCCTGGAATCTTCCTAATCTTATATCGGGCTCATTAAGAAGCAGAAGCTGAAGTCGCTCAGGAAGCGCCAAGGCCACGATATACACCACGTATGGAATCGACATGCCCAAGGCTATACTGCGATAAAACTTCCGATCCTCTCTTAACCAGATTAGAAGAACCAAGAAAACCCAGACGTTGAGAAGAAGCTTTAGGAGTAGCCTTATTCCACCTGAATTGAATTCCAGCCCGTATGCAAAACTCCCCCAGGCTGTCCCGAGAAGTACGGCAAACACTACAGCTGCTGCCATCAACACAATGTGGCCGCTGAGTTTTTTCCAGCTTGTCGATGATGCTAGGTGCAGCGTTCCTGCCAGTACAGCGAGGCTGAACACGTACTCGGTCGGCTTGGCGACTCCGATGTCGATCCTGATAAGGAAAAAAACGGTGCCGCCGATGAAAAGGAGCTTACTTAGTCGCTTTAGGTCCTGGCTTTTGTGCATGAGTGAGGATGTTTTATTACGCCCACTACATCCATCCGACGTTTAGGGAGAGCAAAGATCTATACTGATATTATGAAAGCGCCGCGTCCGAATGTGGTAAGACATTCCGATGACACCAATGGATCGCGATTCCGTTGGAGAAAGGAGACGCGGCGTTATGGAGTACATTGCGTTTGACTCCCATAAGCATGACACCCAGGTCTTGGTGGAAGATGGCGAGGGGCGATGGCAGCGCGAGGTGCGCCTGGCTCATGAACGCGGGGCGATTCAGCAGTTCTTAGCCTCATGGACTCCCGGTTCTCCCGTCGCCGTGGAGACGGTCGGGAACTGGTACTGGATCGTCGACGAGATCGAGGCGGCGGGGCTGGTGCCTCGGCTCGTGCATGCGCGGAAAGCCAAGGTCATGATGGGGAGCCTCAACAAGACGGACAAGCTGGATGCCCGTGGGCTCAATCGCCTCCAACGCACGGGTACCTTGCCGGTGGTGTGGATTCCGGGAGCCACGCTCCGGGACCAGCGCGATCTCGCCCGCACGCGGATGGTGCTGGTGCAGCAGCGCAGCCGGTTGAAGACCCGCATCCACGCGACGTTGGCCAAGTATGCCCTGACCGTGTCGTCGGTGAGCGATCTGTTTGGTCGGCAAGGGCGGGCCGTGCTGGCCACCCGCCTCGCGGCGTTGCCGCCTCAGACGGCCTACACGACCGAACGGCTGCTGGGCGCGCTCGATGCGCTCGATGACCAGATTCAGCGGCTTGAGCAGCGGCTCCGCGAGGTCTTCAACCCAGAGCCCTCGATCACCTTGCTCCAAACCATTCCTGGCGTCGGCTTTCTCCTGGCCGTGGTGATCGCGTCTGAGGTCGGGGACATCCACCGCTTTCCTGGCCCTCAGCAACTGGCGGCCTATGCCGGCACGACCCCTCGGGTCTACGCCAGTGGAGGGAAAACGCGCTATGGGCCGTTGCGACCTGATGTGAATCGGTACCTGCGCTGGGCCTTTGTGGAGGCGGCCAATGCCACCTGCCGGGTGCGGAAGGGGCACGCACACCGGCATGTGAGTCGGCTGTATGAGCGGCTTGTCCGCCACAAGGGGCATGCCAAGGCGATCGGTGCGGTCGCCCGGCATCTCGCTGAAGCGACCTACTGGGTGCTGACGAAGCAGATCCCGTACCGTGATCCGGCTGCGCCGGGTGTGACGGCGACGGTTTCGCCAATGGAAGCGTAAGCGCGAGAGTGGGAGCTGAGCGCATCGACGCTCGATATACTGATTGCGACACGCTTCTAGAACAACCTCATGCTGCCTTGACAGCGAAGAGATGAATCGGGCGAAACCGGATCCGAGGGGATGGTGACGGATCAGCGTGGCTTGACACGGCGCTTTCAGAGATGCTCCCCTTGGAGAGTGGACACTTTGGAGAGTGAGTGTTGGAGGCTCATCCCTTCTGGGGCTATCGGCGGGTGTGGGCCTGGCTGCGGTATCGGGAGAGCCTCCCGGTCAATAAGAAGCGGGGCTCCCGGCTGATGCGGGAGGCCGGCTTGACGGTCAAGCGGGCACGCCACGCGGCGACGCGGACGCCCAAGGCCAAGCCCCAGGCCACTCGGCCCCGGCAGTATTGGGGCATCGACATGACGAAGTTCCTGATCCCGGCGCTGGGTTGGGCGTACCTGGTCGTGGTCCTGGACTGGTACACCAAGAAGATCGTCGGCTGGGACCTGGCTCTCCGCAGCCGCCGGCAGGAGTGGGAGGCCGCGCTGGCCCAGGCGGTCCAAGCCGAATTCCCGAACGGGGTCCGGGGAGCCGGGCTGAAGCTGGTCTCCGACAACGGGAGCCAGCCCACCGTGACTGGCTTCATGGCCGCCATGAGCCTGTTGGGAATCGAGCAGGTCTTCACCAGCTACGACAACCCCAAGGGCAATGCCGAGACAGAACGCCTGATGTGGACGATCAAAGAAGAGTTGCTCTGGCTGCAGGAGTTCACGAGCCTGGAGCAGGCGCGCGAGGCGATCCGGCATTGGATCACGGTGGAGTACAACGAGCGCTACGTGCATTCGGCTCTGGGCTATCGGAGCCCGCTGGAGTTCGAAGCCATGCTCGGCGTGCAGGAGGCGGCACAAGCCGCTGCGTAGGATGACCCACTCTCAGCACCATCAAAACTGTCTTGACAAACGGGGGGCATTACAGATCGTAGGACGATAGCCGGCCAGGGCAAGGCCGTGCCTGGCCGGGAACGATTGGACTCGCCATAGGCTTGCCAAGGCCGTTGGGATAGCAGCCTCCTGCAGTCCAACACAAGCACGCCTTGTTGGCGCAACGTATGATGCGTTCATGTCTAGGCGTCCCTAGTGACTTCCTCTCCACACTTCAGCTGAGCCAATGCGAAAATGGTTCGCCCCCTACCAACTGCATACATTAATGCAGAAATCGGGAATGCCACGGGCCTACACAGCAGTTTAAGTGCCTTTCGCAAAACCTCCTTATGCGGGTCCACCCTGGCTTTCACAGGACCGGCGGCGGTTAAAGCCGTAGACGGAATACTTTTGATGATCCCAAATTTCATAAGCGCATTTATCACTTCGAGGGAAAGGGAAACCTCGATCTTCTTAATCATCAGGACATCGAAATGATGCTTCGACAAGAATGCCGAGAGCGTTTTAGTGTTCCAATAAGCAGTATGATAAGGTGCCACATTAACTTGAAACTCCCATGGCCCAAACAGCTTTGAATCTGGTACGCTCAAAGCTATGAAGCCATTTGCGTCAAGTAAGGCTCTTACAACAGACATGAACCGGTCTGGATTTTCCATGTGCTCGAGAACTTCGAAGAACGTCACCATTGTGAAACGCCTTTGCCTATTAGCCATAGTTGCGAAGTCGTATATTGATAAGGGAAACAGATTCTGGAGATTCCACAGACGCTTGGCCTTCGCTATAGCCCTTCTATTAAAATCAATACCCCATACCTCAAAGCCGCTATCCCTCAGTTTCGCCAGGAACGAGCCGTCACCACAACCAATATCCAATACTGTTCCCGCCTTTATAGGCATATGCTTTATTAACGTCTGGTGGCGAGCACCAAGTTTACTTGGCTTAGGACAGGCATCCGAGAAAACTAGGTAGGTATCCTCAAAATACTCTCTTGGCGACTGGTCGAAGGGATACCAGAACTGAAATGAGCAGTTGGGACACTCGTAAAGATCCCATTTTATGTGATGCCGAAGACGCGAAAAGTCTTGCCCCAAATGCCCCGCGTGTTCGCAGACAACACAATTGACCTTCACCTCCATGATTCGTCCTCCTTAGTGATTGCGCGTCACCCGGTCAACCAACGGTTTGGATTTGCGATGGTACGTTACACTCCTGGGCTGGCCGGCTAGAGGTATGATCAAAAGGTGTGGAAATAGGAACAAGGCGGTGGCAACCTTTCGGGTCATGCAACCCGGCCGGAGCGAGTCCGGCCATGACATGAAAGGAGGCACCGCCATGCAGGAGCAGAACACAGGAGCCACGTCGTCGTCAAGCCAGGAGTGGTGGGACCATCTGGAGGAATGGGCGCGGGGCCACATCCAGCAGTGGTTGCAGGCGCTGTTGGAGGAGGAAGTCACCGCGCGGTTGGGGCGGAAGAAATCGGAGCGCCGGGCCGCCGTCGATGCTCCAGAGGGGTACCGCAATGGGTATGGCAAGCCCCGGCGGCTGGCCTTGAGCTGCGGGACGATCACGGTGCGGCGGCCGCGGGTGCGCGGGCTGGCCGAGCGCTTCGTCAGTCGGATCCTGCCGCTGTTCCAGCGGCGGACGAAGGAGGTGGGCGAGCTCCTGCCCCGCTTGTACTTGCATGGCCTCGCGCACGGGGACTTCGAGCTGGCCCTGCGAGGCCTGCTGGGTGAGGGGGCGCCGCTGTCAGCGGCCTCCCTCCAACGGCTGAAGGCCCAGTGGCAGCAGGAGTACGAGGCCTGGAAACGGCGGCGCCTCGACGACCTGGAAGTCGTGTATGTCTGGGCGGACGGGCTATACGTGAAGGCCGGCCTCGAGGACAGCAAGGCGGCGCTGCTCGTGCTGGTGGGGGCACTCACAGATGGCCGCAAGGTCGTCCTGGCGGTGGAGAGCGGCCAACGCGAATCCAAGGAGTCCTGGGGGGCGGTGCTGCGGGATCTGGGGGCGCGGGGGCTGAAGCCTTGGCGCTGCACGGTGGCCGATGGCCACCTCGGGATCTGGGCGGCGTTGGCCGAGCAGCAGCCGACGGCCGCCGAGCAGCGGTGCTGGAACCATAAGATTCTCAACGTGCTGGACGCCATGCCGAAGACGCACCAGGCTGAAGCGAAGGCCTTGCTGAAGGCGATGCCGTATGCCGAGACGCAGGCCGAGTGCGAGCGCCTCCGGGACCAGTTCAGCCGCCGGTATCGAGGGCTAGCCCCGAAGGCCGTCGAGCGCTTACACGCTGACTGGGAGCGCCTGGTCACGTTCTATCGGTTTCCTCGTGAGCATTGGCGCCACTTGCGGACCACGAACATGATCGAGTCCCCGTTCGCCGCCGTGCGGCTGCGGACCACGGCGGGCAAGCGCTACAAGCGGATCGACTCCGCCACGGCGCTGATCTGGAAGGTGCTCCAGGTGGCGGAGGGCCACTTCCGGCGCCTGAATGCCCCGGAGCTGCTGCCCCTGGTCTACGCGGGCGTCCAGTTTGTCGATGGCGTGAAGGCATCAACCAGAGTGACCCAACAGGAGGTCGCCGCCTGATTCCATTTACACACCTCTTGACAAGACCTCGCCGGCTACCTGGAGGGCCCAAACACTGCTTTGAGCACACAAGGATCCTTGCTGAACCAACAGTCTCCGTAGACGCCCATGAAGGTGAAACCAGCCTCGTGCAGCAGGCTGAACGCATCGATGTAATCACGCGAATGCGGTCCCTTTCGAAGAGGCGAGATTTCGACGTAGACGTTATCGATGATCTGCAATGTCTCCCTGGCGCCTTCGAGCACTTCCTTCTCAACGCCTTCGACGTCGATCTTCATGAAATCGACATGGCCGATACCCCGGTTTCGCAGGACATCATCCAGCCGTTGAACCTGTATGCTTTCGATGCCAACCACGGTCTTACCTTGCCGCTCGAGGTACGGTTGGATGGGGAGAATGGAGCTGGCATCCGTATACGAGTAGACCGACATCCTCAGTGTCGTGTTGGCATTCCAAAGGCCGACATCGAATAGTTCGACCCTGTCCTTCCACTGCGCGACGCGTCGGTGAAAGCGTGCATGCTTGGATCGCTGCGGCTCGAAGCAGAGGACCCTGGCCGACGGGAATGACTTCAGGAATGTGATGGTCTTGTCTCCGTCGGCCGAGCCGACGTCGAGAATCACCTCGACAGGTTTCCCCCCCCCGTGCCTCGCGCAACCGATCTATGACGTAATAGATGTCCGTGACCCCGCAGAGCACGTGCTTGATGGGTCGCAGACGGTCCTTCAAGGATCTCACGGAATCGAACCGATACAAGAACTCGAGGATTCGTGGGAGTAGAGACACGACTGACGCTCCTTTGGCCAGCCCAGCGAGCAAGGGCGATGCCGGGCAGCTAGAAAAAGCGCTTATAGGCCCGGTGCATCGCCTGATAGATGTTCGGCCCCAGCCAAGACATGGCATATTGCGCGTAGGCGACCACGTTGACGGGATTCTCACGGATCGCCTGGATGATGGCCCTTCGACCTTCTTGCAGGAAACCCAATCGACACTGCTTTCCACCCATCTTCTGGAGGTAGAAACTTCGTAGCCGCGCGTCCATGGTGGATTGGTACCTGTTAAACACGATGGCCTCTGCTTTCAAGGCTTCGCCGACCCGATCCCCAAGACGGGGTCCCCGATGACTCCTGATGCGCACGACGTTCTCTTCTGTAAAGTCCATGCTGTGCCGTTCCGCCAGGCGCAGGTACAGCTCCCAGTCTTCCGAGGTGCACAGTTCGTCGTTATAGCCGCCAAGGGCGCGGAGCGCCGACACTCTCATCAACGGGTTCGAAGCGGACCCCGTGAAGGCATCGCGTTGCCGCAGCAGGTCGAGCAGAATGCGGCCTCTCAGGACCGGACGGTGGACCGCGAACTCGCGGCCTTCGCTGTCGATCCTGACGAAACCGCCATACACCAGCGCCAGGTCAGAGGGACCAGTCCGAAACACTTCAAGTTGCCGCTCCAGCTTGGCGGGCAGCCATTCATCGTCGTCATCGAGAAATCCGATGTACTCGCCCCGGGCTTCCCGCACTCCGAGGTTCCGTTGCTGCCCGATCGTGAGAGGCGGATGGCGAATGTACCGAATCCGGGAGTCGGCGAACGAGCTGACGAGTTCCTCGGTCCCATCTGTGGAGGAGTTGTCCAGAATGAGCAACTCGAAATCACGAAAAGTCTGGGCTAGGACGCTGCTGATGGCTGGTCCCAGAAACCGCTTGCGGTTAAACGTGGTAATGATCGCTGAAACGACCGGCCGGTCAGACTTTGGCACGGTTCGCGTCCACCATCAGCTTGAGCCCCTGGTCGAGGGAATAGCGGGGCTCCCAGCCCAGTTCTTTCCGGATCTTGGCACTGTCCAGGCAATAGCGGACCTGCTCGCCCGGCCGGTCCGGGTGATAGACGGGCTTGGCTTCGACGCCCAACAGGTCGGCGATCTTCCGGTAGAGGGTGTTCAGCGTCGTTTCGACCCCTGTTCCTATATTAAACACGGGGTTAGGATGATCGTGCGGGACGGTCAGCGCGAGCAGGTTCGCCAGAACCACGTCCTCGATGAACACGTAGTCCCTCGTCTTGTTGCCATCCCCCCACATCTCTGCTTGGTCCCCGTTCGAAAGTTTCCGGATGTAGTCCGCCATGGCGCCGGTGACCTGTCGCGGGCCATAAATGGCGGCATAGCGGAGGATCGTGTAGGGGATCCGGTAGGCCTTGTAATAGAACCGCAGATACTGTTCCAGCGCGTGCTTCGAGACGACGTACGGCGACACAGGGTCGACCGGGCATTCTTCCGTGGCCGGCAGGTGCGGCGTATTGCCGTAGAGAAAGCCGGATGAAGCGAGGACGATCCGCTGTACGCCGATCTCTTTCGCCTTCTGCAGCATGCGCAGCGTCCCTGCGATAATATCAAGGTCACGGAGCGGATTCTCGACCGATTTGGGAACGAGGACATAGAAGGCGAAGTGATAGATGATCTCCGGCCTTTCCCTTTCCATCACCCCCTCGATCTCTTCATCCGCCAGGTTCAGTTTGTAGAAGGTCGCCTGCGGATTGAGGTTCTGCTCGCGTCCGGTCGAGAGATCGTCCACGATCACGACTCTGGCACCCCGCTCCACCAGGGCATCTACGGTATGTGAACCGATAAATCCGGCTCCTCCGGTCACTAAGACCCTTTTTCCCCTTAGGCTGACATTGGCATTCGTGCTCATCTGGGCTCTCCCTTGCTACGATCTTCTCCGAGTCCTATGCCTCTTGAACGACCGACGGGCGGCGTCGAGCTCCGAGAGCCTGCTTGACCTTCGCTGAGCCCGCGAAGCACCCCAGAAAGATGATAATCCCCAGTGGAACCGCAAGCCATACGCCGGGGCTTAGGGTGCGCAGAATGCTGTAGGTTGCCACCCCCGCGACTAACGCGACCGCCACCGATCCGAGTAAGGCCTGCGTGACCGGCTGGATCGGAGTGTACCTGGCTGCGTCTCTGAACAATTGCACCAGGATGATCAGGTGAGTGACCACCGTGGCCCATGCTGCTCCGTAGAGGCTGAATCGCGGGATGAGCACGATGTTTAGGAGCACGTTGACCACCGCACCCAGGGCCAGGCACCAGAACAGGCGCATCTGCCGGTTGAACATGATCAGCGCCTGGTAGGCCGGCGTGTAGAGATACATGAGCACGGCCGTCAAGATCAGAATTCGGAGGGCCAGTGCAGCCGGCTGATAGTCCTTGCCAAAGGCCAGTTCTACGATCCCGTCCGCCGACGCCAAGATCACGCAGGCGAACATTGCTCCGAGCCCGATCATCGCCGTCGCCCACGTGTCCCACCGCCGACGGAACCCGTCATCGACGTTGTGTGACATCGCGGTGAAGGCCGGGAACGTCACTAGCATCAGCAGGCTCATCGGGACCAGTGCGATCCCGTTGAGCTTGCTCGCGGCGTTGTACCAGCCGGTCTCCGTGATGTGCCCCCAGTAGCCCAGCATGACCGAGTCAATGTTCATGTACACGGCGCCCATGCCCCCAGCGAGTGCCAGAGGGAATCCCACGCGGAGCAGCCGCTTCCAGACCTCCCAGCGGATCTCGAAGCGCAGTTCCCTAAGCCGACGACGAGTCGGAATAGCGACGGCGACGAGGGTCAAAACCGTCGCGCCCAGATAGGCCCAACTCAGATGGACTACCGTCCCCTGTATCCACACGAGCGCAGCGACCATGACCAGGAGGAACACAGCTTGTGCAACTCTGACGAGGCATTCGTACTCCATTTTCTGGCGCGCGCGGATGAGCGCGTAGCCGAGATTCAGCAGCTCTCCGAGGAAGAGGGATGCCCCGAGGATGACCATCATGGATCGGATGGTCGTGTCGCTGGTCATCCAGAGCGAGCCGATCGTGATGCCGACCATGCCGACCAGCCCAAGCGCGAGACGCATCAGGAGAATGTCTGGCAGCATTTGCTCGTTCTTTCGATCGACTGAAAACTCTCTGGTTGCGGCCAGAACGAGGCCGGAATCGAAGACGATGCCGAACATAGCGGCGAACGAGAAGGCGAAGGCAAACTTCCCGTATTCCGTCGGCCCGAAGTAGCGGACCACCAGGAAGATCAGAGCTAGCTTCAGGAGTCGGACGACGCTTTCCGCGACACTCGTCCAGACCGTGTTCTTGACGACAATCTGCTTCCAACCGTGATTGCCCAGCAGAAAGGCCTTCAGCCTGACCCAGCCTGTCATCGGCTCCTGCGTCCTGTCGTAACTTCTTCGAACAGCCTGGTGAACCGCTCCGCCATCGTTTCCCAGGAGTTGGCCTTCGCCAGCGCCGAGGCCCGTTCGCCCATTTCCTTTGTTTCCGATTCCGGGATCTCGAGGAACTGCCGCATCCGATCGGCTAGGGCGCCTGGATCATCGGGCGGACAAACTAAACCAAGCTCATGCTCCTTCACCAACCTTCCGAGTTCTGCCACCTGACTAGCGATCACGGGTCGCCCGTACACACAGGCACCCTTCATCAACGGCCCGCTGCCCCCCGTATAGCACCCCGAGTAAGGGAACAACACGGCATCGCTCGCAAAAAAATAGAGCGGTACCTCCTCGTCTTTCACGTATCCGAGCCTGAGCATGACTTTCCCATCGAGTCCTGTCTGCTCCACCATTGCCGTGACCGCCGTTTCGGCATATTCCATCGGATGCCCGGCGATCACCAGCCTGAACTCCTGCTCCCTCAGTCGCCCGGCGGCCTCCACGAGCGTTTCGATGCCCTTGTCCTTCCTCAACATTCCGAAGAACAGGAAGATCGGGCCCTCATATTCGAGACTGAGCTTCTTCCGTGCCTCCCTCTTGCCGACGACTTGCTGCGGCTCACCGCCTCCATCCGGGATCACGGAAATAGGGAACCCTTCGTGGAGCTTGAGCTGTGTCCTCAGCTTGTCTTTGTGCCATTCGCCCAGGGTCGAGATCGCACGGATCTCCTTCCCCAGCGTTGTTCTGAACACCTCGCGCTGCAACACTTTGTAGCATTTCTTGGCAAATGAACCCGGATAGTCTCGAAAGGACCAGTTGGCCGCGCTGACCTCCATGACGACTGGTGGAAGGTACGCACGGTAACGTTTGAGTAGGAGGGAGGCAGTCAGGAACTCGACGTCGGTGAGGTACACCACGTCATACCGCGCCGAGCGGCAGCGAGTAAGAGCCGCCGAGCTGATCCGGTAGCTATTGCGGAAATAGCCCCACCAGTAATACGGGGGACATGTCGTGATGGCCTGATCACAGGCCTCGAAGGCCAGTGTTCCTCCACCCACTTCCACGATCCCGAACGCCGGGGGCTCGCTGAGATACCGTTCAGGATAGGCTTTATTGGTGCAGAGTACGACTGCGTGTCCCATCTTGGCCAGGGCCTGGCAGAGCTTGATTGTGAAAATGCCGTAGTGTCCCATCTTGTCGCAGGTTGGCTGAACCACCAAGATCCGCACGGTCGCTTCTTACGAGACGCCGGCTGCACGGCGCGAATCGTGGCAGAACAGTATTTGCCCCTCGATATCCTCGGTGAGGGGACCGGTCAGGTGTGGCCGTTCGTCTCCATCAAGAATGCTATAGGCTTGCGAATACCCCATGGCTCGCATGGTGTCATACAGATCTCTGACCCTGTACCCGAAGCGTGCGCAATACGCAGACACTTCGAGCACACAGGGCGGCTTCCATTCCTTGAGCATTCCTTGGGCACCCCGCATGACGAGCAGTTCTGCCCCTTCCGTATCCACCTTGACCAGACCGATTCTCCTCGTCCCCATCCTGGCCAGCATCGAATCCAACGTCGTCGTGAGTGCTGTCTTCTCCGCTTCTCCGCTTCTCCGCTTCTCCGCTTCTCCGCTTCTCCGCTTCTCCGCTTCTCCGCTTCTCCGCGTCGCCACGCCCCCCAAGGCGTCCCATGTAGGTACTTGTGGTCTGTCGGTAAAACGGCCGGACCAGCGTGACCCTGTCACCCTCTGAGTCGGATACTGCGTAAGGCAATGGGACAACGTTCCTCAGGCCGTTTCGCCCGATCGTTCGGAGCAACTGCTCGTACGCCGTCCTGTTGGGTTCGCACGCCACCACGACTCCTGCGGCTCCCACTGCTCTCGCCGCAAGACAACTGAAATACCCCCAATTTGCTCCGACATCAACATACGCATCCCCAGGCTTAAGCAACTTGCCTATGAGCGCCGCTGTCATCGAGTCGAACGCCGGTTTCTTGACCATTGAGAACTGCGCCGGGTCTCGCAGATCGAGTTCCATCTCTGCGCGCCACGTGTCACCGGCGACCACCAGCTTGGTCCTGCTGTATTTGGTGGGAAGAAGGCGGAGGAGGATCCGTGCCAGTATCCAATTTCCCTTTACGCGGGGAAGACATTGAACGATGCACCTGCCCACGGACGATTGGTGTTCTGCCCACACACTGACAGGGGCTATTGCCAGGTACCAACTGTTCACCCTGTAGCTCACCCAACACTCTGGTGTTTTGCGCGCGCCACGACCAGGGTATGCCAGCCCATCGCCCGTTCGAACGCCCGGAACAGCGGCCGCGGCATCCACCGGAAATACCAGACCCATTCATATTCGTAGTTGACGTACTTGTCGATCACGTAGGGAAAGATATGGTCCTTTCTCATCTCGAGAATCTCGAAGTCGGCCAGCAGGCGCCGCGCGTCCTCGAACGAGTAATAAAAGGTCACCGGACAGCCCGTCTGGGCCTCCGAATAGGTCCTGACCAGCTCACTCGCCTTCCAGAATTGGCCCTTCCCATACGTCATGAGGATCCACAAAACCTTCCAGGACCATTTCGAATAAAGCATCAGACGAATTTCCGTTTGTGGATGGCAGTAGTGCTTGATTTGCTGGATGACCCGTTCAGGGTGAGGCGTGTGATGGATCACCCCAAAGGAGTAGATCAGATCATAGGCTGCTAGTGGCACGAACGAGGTCAGCTCTTCGGCGTTTCCCTGGTAGAATTGTGCCTTCAGCCCATACACGCGGAACCGCTGCCGGCACACCTCCAAGCTCTCCTCTGAAAGCTCTACAACCGTGAGGTTGGCGCCGGCGCGCGCAAAATTGATCGAGTCCGTTCCAATCCCGCATCCAATCTCGAGGACCTTCTTGCCTTTCCACCGCTCGAACTGGGCGAAACCGGGGATATGCGGCTCGACGAAATATTTCCTGGCCTCGACCTCGTCGAAATACTCTCTGGTCCCGACCGGCTTCGGCGAGTGCCGAATGTTGCACGGCCTGCGGTTCCAAAACGCCCGGACCTTCTCGATAGTGGCCATCAGCAATAGCTCCCCATCGCCACGTACCGGACCCTTTCGGAGAATCTCGACGGATCCAGCACTCGCCAGCAGTCAATGACCGTGAGCGTGTTCTGTTCGATCCACCCCTCATCGACCTTTTTAAACTCCTCCCACGGCGTCACAATTACGCAGACGTTGGCCTTGGCTACACAATCTCTGGCGGTGGAGCCATAGGCGACCCTCTCTCGCAGCACCGCGCGCCCTTCCTCCATCGCCATGGGGTCATAGACGATCACCTTGATGTCCTTCTTCAGCAGTTCTTGGATGAGCCGGAGCGCCGGCGATTCCTCGATCACCGGCGTGTTGGGCTTATAGGCCAGCCCCAACACTCCGACCGTGTCCCCTTCCTTGAGGAATTTCAGCACCCGCCTCACGAGTCCATCCATCTGGAGGTCATTCACCGTGTCGGTCGCCTTGGCGAGGATGGCCTGGCCGCCGTATTTCTCAGCAAAGGCGGCGAAGGCCCGATTATCCCGAGGAAAGCACGGCCCGCCGAAGCTGAGCCCGCCCTTCAGGTAATGCGGAGACACGCGCTTGTCGGCACCCAGGGCGGCGGTGATCGCATCCACATCGGCCCCTGGGATCCGTTCACAGAGGCTTGCCAACGTGTTGGCAAAGCTGATTTTCATCGTCACGTACGAATTCAAGCTGATTTTCGTGATCTCGGCACTAATGATGGACATCCTCGCCATATAAGGCCTGTTCTCACAGGTACGGCGGTAGATCTCTTCAACGATATCACCGGCACGTCGGTCGCTTTCTCCGATCAACACCAGGTCTGGATTGAGCGAGTCGTTGATGACATTACCTAGGGCGATGAATTCGGGGTTGTAGCAGACGCCGAAATCCCGGTTAACCCGGCGACCAGACACCGACTCGATCAGAGGTATGAGCTGGCCCTCGGTGGTGCCTGGTGAGACCGTTGAGGTAACGACGAAGAGATGATAGGGCTTTCGTTGCTCACCGAAGGCTCGGGCCAGATGCCTCAGGGCTTCGCGCAACCGTTCGTCCGAAAAATGGCCGTCTTCCTGGCTCGGGGTCGGCACGATGAGGAAGCTCACGTCTGAGGCGCGGACGGCCTCGGCGTAATCCTGGGTCGCGCGCAGCCTGGCATGCGACGCCGTGATCAACTCCTGCAGGCGCGGCTCCTGAACCGGGGCCCGCCCTGTATTGATGGCATCCACGACCCGGGGGTTGATGTCCACGCCGATCGTCTGGACCCCCCGATACGCGAAGCAGGCTGCAGCACAGGCACCCAATTTCCCCAACCCGATGACCGAAATTCTCATACCGCCACTCCTCCTTGTTCGCAGGGATTAGAACGTATGCTTGCAAGCAATAGGCATCCGCCACCCCGTCCCGAACGCTCGGTCGGTGACTTTGATACCTGGTGCCGCCTGCTTGCGCTTGAATTCTGCCTTTCTGACCAGGTCGGCCACCTGTCTCACAGTGCCTGGGTCGAACCCTGCTGCGACGATGGCCTCGCCAGTCTGGTGCTGCTCGACCATCCGCGCCAATATCTCGTCCAATATCTCGTAGGGTGGGAGGCTGTCCTGGTCCGTCTGGTCGGGTCTGAGCTCGGCTGAAGGAGGCTTGGTGAGGCTGGATTCCGGGATGATCGGTCCTTTGATCCGGTTTAACCATCGCGCGATGCGATAGACCATCGTCTTAGGCACATCTGCGAGGACCGCCAGGCCGCCCGACATGTCGCCATAGATCGTGCAATAGCCGACCGCCAGCTCGGACTTATTGCCGGTTGTGAGCAACAAGGCTCTCCATTCATTCGACAGGGCCATTAAGAGGTTGCCGCGGATCCGGGATTGAATATTCTCTTCGGTCGTACCTTCCCTATGGTTTTGAACCGCAGGAGCCAAGGCTTGCGCATAGGCCTCCATGAGGGTGTGAATGGGAATCGTGATGGTCCGAATCCCAAGATTTTTCGCAAGCACCTGCGCGTCCTCAATGCTGCTGCAGCTCGAATAGGGCGAGGGCATGAGGACGCCGGTCACGTTTTCCGAGGAGAACACCTCTGCCGCAACTGCAGCGGTCAGCGCCGAATCGATCCCACCGGAAAGACCGAGGATCGCTTTCGTGAAGCCACACTTGTACGCATAATCCCGCGTGCCGCACACTAGCGCTGCCCAGATTTCGGCTTCTGGCGGTGGGACGGGGTCCTGGATTGGGCTGGGGAGACGCTCGAGGTCTACGAACACCGTGTCTTCTTCGAAGGCTTTCCCCCTTGCAACCACGCCACCTGATCGATTTATGACGAGGCTTCGGCCATCGAACACGATGTCATCGTTCCCGCCGACCTGGTTCGCATAGAGGATCGGGATTCGGTACCTCTTCGACACATTGCCAAACAGGCGCTCCCGTGTGGCTTGCTTCCCAACGGTAAATGGAGAGGCCGAGAGATTGACTAAGGCGTCACACCCCAGACGGACCAACTGTTCGACGGGATTGAGGCGGTAACGTCTGACCCCGGCCTCCTCCCCGTCATTCCAAAGGTCCTCGCAGATGGTGATCCCGAGGCGATGGTCGTTGATGGCAAGGACCTGTTCTCCCGACCCCGGTTCGAAGTACCGATCTTCGTCGAAGACGTCGTAGGTCGGGAGCAATGTCTTTCTGAATCGCCCTTGCACTTTGCCCCCTTGGAGGAACGCGGCCGAATTAAACAGGGGCCTGCCGAGACCGGACTCATTCCTCTCCGGACTTCCAACGAGGAGTGCACAGGTTGACGAGAGGGCCTCGGCTATGCGTCGAAGTTCCGTTTCACACCGGTTGATGAGGCCCTCGCTGTACAGCAGGTCGCGTGGAGGATATCCGGTGAGAGCCAACTCGGAGGTGACACAGAGAGATGCCCCCCGCGACGCCGCCTCCTGTGCCGCGCGAACGATTTTGTCCGCGTTGCCTTCAACGTCACCGACGGTGAGGTTGAGTTGAAGGAGTGCGAGCTTCACAAGTGACCGGCGTTTAGCTCAGGCTGTTGGCAGCAGTCTTCCGGTTTTGATAAGTTGCTCCCGGATCCAGAAATACGTGAGCTCTAACCCTTTTTCCAATGAAATCTGTGGTTCCCATTTCAGGACTTCTCGCAGTTTTGTGTTATCGCTGTTCCGGCCGCGCACCCCCTGGGGTTTGGAGAGATCATACTTCTTTCTGATTCTCTTTCCCGCAATATTGGCGACAATATCCACCAGTTCGTTAATGCTGATGAGCCGATCCTGTCCGAGATTAAGCGGGTGCCGATAGTCGGATTGCATGAGCCGATAGATGCCTTCTACACAATCATCGATGTAGCAATAGGACCGAGTCTGCTGGCCGTCTCCCCAGACCTCGATCTCGTCTTCCTTCTTTGCCAGGGCGACTTTTCGGCAGATTGCTGCCGGCGATTTTTCCCGTCCCCCGTCGTAGGTACCGAGCGGGCCGAAGATGTTGTGGAAGCGGACCACGCGGGTTTCGAGCCCGTAGTCCTCGTAATAGTGCCGGCATTGCCGCTCCGAAAAGAGCTTCTCCCAGCCATAGCCGTCTTCAGGATCGGCGGGGTACGCGTCCTCTTCCTTGAGGGGAGTCACGTCGGGGGTGTTCTGCTTGTAGCCTGGGTAGATGCAGGCGGAGGAGGTATACAGATACCGCTTGACTCCGTTCAACCTCGCGGCCTCCAGCATGTGAATGTTGATCAGCACATTGTCATGCATGATTTCGGCCTTGTGGGATTCGATGAATCCGATCCCGCCCATATTAGCTGCCAGATTGTAGACGTGATCCATGCCTCGAGTAGCCTGCAAGCAGTTGGGCCACCGACGGAGGTCGAGCAGCTCAAATTCGTCGGCCGGGGTGTCCTCATATTCTGGGGTTTTGATGTCCACACCTCGGACCCAGTACCCTTGCCTTTTGAGGTATTTCACTAGATGATGGCCAATGAACCCGCCCGCGCCCGTCACAAGGACTCGTGTTTTGTTCATCTCCGTCACCTCGTCTCTTTTGAACGATTCACTGCTTCAGCATCTCCCGTAGATATCCTCGAACCGGACGATGTCGTCCTCTCCGAGATACTCGCCGTATTGGGTGGTGTCCCCCTTTCCGTGGAAATTTAAAAGGCGTATCCTCCCGGCACTACCACAACCGGCCCTGGAGAGGGCCGAAACCACAGGAGGAATACGCCTCTGAGCACGCAGGCTCCTCCAGTTCGGAGCACAAGGGAAGCCCGTTTTGGACCGGACCGGTTGACGGAGGCGTTGCGAGCACGGATCCGGGAGGTGATCGTCACGCGGGTGGAGGGCGAGCTGACAGAGACCCTGGCGGCCCTGCCGTCTCCACGCACGGAGGGGCGGCGCGGGGATCGGCACGGGAGCGAGCCGCGGACCATCACGACGGGGTTGGGTGCGGCCCCGGTCGAGCTGCCGCGGGGGCGTCTGCGGCAAGACGGCCGGTGGGTCGAATGGCAGCGTCCCCGGCTGCCGCGGGATGAGCGCCGGGCGCGGGCCGTGGACGCGGCGGGGCTGGGGGCCTCTCGGACGGGCGCGACCCAGCGACGGATCAAAGGCGCGCTGGCCCCGTTGCTGCGCGGGGCACCGCTGTCGAAGCGCGCCCTCTCCCGGCTGGTGGGTCGGATGAAGAGCCTGGTTGAGCCATGGCGCCAGCGACCGCTGACGGCAGCGCGGTGCGTCGCTCTGGATCTGGACGCCGTGGCGCGGCGCGTGCGCCTGGCGCAGCAGGTCGTGACCGCTTCGGTGTTGGTCGCGCTGGGCGTCCGGGCCGATGGGCAGCAGGGGGGCCTTGACCTGGAGCGGCTCACGAGCGAAGCGACCCCCGCCTGGCAAGGCCTCCTGGAAGGGCTCGCTGCCCGGGGGCTGCGCCGGCCGCGGCGGTGTGTGATCGACGGGCACCCCGGCTTGCGCGCGGCGGTGGAGGCGACCTGGCCCGGCGTGGCCGGGCCGCGCGGTCCGGTTCACAAGCTGCGCAATCTGGAACGGCATGCCCCGACGCAGGCCGTCGAGGAGATCCGCACGGACTCTCACGCGATCGTCTCCGCCGAGACCCTCCACGCCGCCCGGCACGCGTCCCGGGCGTTGCTCAGCCAATGGCGCGCGCGAGCGCCCAAGGTGGCCGCAAGCCTCGAGGAAGCCGGCGAGGACCTGCTGACCTGTTCCCGCTTCCCGAGGAGTCAGGGGACGTCGCGGCGGACCACCCACGCGATGGAGCGGTTCCATGGGGAGTTCCGCCGGCGGGTGAAGCCGCAAGGGGCGTGGCCCACCGCGCAGGCGGCGGCGCGGCGGCTGTTTGGGTTGATCCTGAGCGGGCAGATTCGGATGCGCCGGATCGATGGCTGGCGCGACCTGGCAGCGGTGGAGGAGGCTCCGCAGGCCGCCTGAGCGCCGAGGCCAGGGGATGGACCGAGAGGAGATCGTTGATCCTGGGGCAAATGCGGAGGTCATTGCTCAAGCCAGATGCCGGGAGAAGCCAATTTCCACGGAAATCGGGACACGACCTCCAATCACGGCTCACGCACCTGTCAGCCAGTCCACGCCGCGCACTCCCACGTCAGGCCGGCGATTCGGGTGCATGCCGGCCTCCCTTCAGACTCGGAATCATTGACCACGTAGCTTCAACCTTGACCGCCACTGACTGAGGAGTCAAATACTAGCTTGCTCATTTCATTCCAATGTCGGACAGGCTCCTAGCGTGGAGGAACAGGCGAGCCTCGGGCAGATGGGGATCCTTGTAAATATGGTCAATCCGTTTGGTGTTGAAGGTGCTGGCCCGCCGGATCAGGCCATGCACCTCGTACCCTTTGGCCAGGAGCAGCTCGGCCAGGTAGGAGCCGTCCTGGCCGGTGATGCCGGTGATCAAAGCACGTCTATTGCGGGCAGCGTCCATTGCCTCATTGCCTCGTTGCGTCTATCGCGTCTGTTGCGTCGTCGCGTCATTGCGGGCGGCGGGCAGCGTGGAGGGATCGGGTCAGAGGAGGACCACGTTGCGCTTGGGCCCGGGCACCCTGCGCGTGGCGCCCCGGGTGTCAAAGACCAGCGGGGCGTGGCGGACGATGGCGTCGTAGTCGAAGGCCGAGTGCGCCGTGAGGATCAACGCGCAGGCACAGCCGCGCAGGCGCTCCTCCGTGACCGGGACGGCGTCATAGAGGTGCCCCTCCACCTCGAAGGTCGGGGTGTAGGGGTCCGCGTAGGTCAGCCGCGCGCCCTCCCGTTGCAGCAGCGCCATGACCTTGGCCGCCGGGGTCTCCCGCGGATCGGCCACATCGGCCTTGTAGGTGACGCCCAGGACGAAGATGTCGGCCCCGTTCAGGCAGTGCCCTCGCCGGTTCAGCAGCCGCTGGAGCTTGGCGACCACGTAATACGGCATGCTCTCGTTGATCTCGCCGGCCAACTCGATGAAGCGCGTGTGGAGGTCGTATTCCTTAGACTTCCAGGCTAGGTAGTAGGGATCCAGCGGGATGCAGTGGCCGCCGACGCCCGGCCCCGGATAGAAGGGCATGAACCCAAAGTGCTTCGTCGCGGCCGCGTCAATGACTTCATAGACGTTGAGCCCCATGCGGTCGCACAGCAGGGCCAGCTCATTGACCAGCGCGATGTTCACGGACCGGAAGACGTTCTCGAAGACCTTGGTCATCTCCGCCACCCGCGGGGAGGAAACGGGGAAGATCTTCACGATGGAGTGCTCGTAGAACGTCTGAGCGTGCAGGAGGCAGGCCGGCGTCACGCCACCCACCAGCTTGAAGGTGTTGTGGGTCTTGAAGGCGCGGTTGCCGGGATCCACCCGCTCCGGCGAGAACGCCACGTAGAGGTCCTGCCCAACCTTGAGCCCGCTTTCCGTTAGCCGTGGCACCAGCACCTCCTCCGTGGTGCCCGGGTAGGTCGTGCTTTCCAGGACGACCAGCATCTGCGGGTGCAGGCATGTGACCAGCTCCGTGGCGACCTTGACGATGGCGCTGATATCCGGCTCCTTGTTCCGGGTCAGCGGGGTCGGCACGCAGATCAGGACGACGTCGCAATCCCGAAGCGCCCGAAAGTCCCCCGTGGCCGAGAGCCGCCCCGCCTCGACGGCCTGCCGCAGCTCGGCGGCGTCTACATCCGAGATGTAGTTCTCGCCGCGGTTCACCCGCGCCACCTTCTCGGGCACCTCGTCGAGCCCGATCACCTGGAAGCCGGTCTTGGCCTGCAACACCGCGAGCGGGAGGCCCACGTAGCCGAGGCCGACAACCCCCACCACGGCGGAACGGGCTTTGATTTTGCCTAGAAGGGACATAGGCCTTCGTGAGACCTGTGAGCCGGGCCCGCGCGCACACAACGGAGCTTCGCGCTGATCCCGGGGGTGCCTCGCGCGCCGTCAGTCACGGAGACCGCTCACGAGAGGCGATGAGTCGTGTCAGGCTTTGATGTAACTGCTCCAGCAACGGCACGTATTCACTCAATCCCGCAAACACCTTCTGAGCCGTCGTTTCGTCATACGTGTGGCTCGTGAGGTTCCGATCCTCGATCATCGTAATCCAGCGCGGGTCGTCCGCAATCAGCCCGAAGGTGAACGCCTCCCGCAAGCAACCCCTTGGAGACCGGCACTGGATGCCTTCTTCGCGTAGGCACCGCTGGACCGCCTTCCAGGCCAGCTCGAATGTGAATTCGAATCGTTTGCTCGCGGCATCACGGGTCAGCTCGCTCGGTGGCTCTGCTAGGGCTTCCTTCAGCTTTCCTAGCGCTCGGCCAAAGGCGTGAAGGCCCTCCGCGGCTTCCATCACGTCAACAATTCCGCATGCCTCTGAACGGACTCACGGAAAGAAGGCTCGACCCGGTTCAGGTCGACAATCTCGATCTTTCGCAGAGTTGGTAGCCGCTCAATTTCTTCCCTGATTCGCGCGATCACCAGATCGTCCAGCGGCGCCGGCCCTAGAACGCCGACGTCGATATCGGAGGTGACGTCTGAAGAGCCTGTCGCCCAAGACCCGAAGAGGAGGAGGCGATAGGAAGGATCCTCCAGGTGCTTGCGCACCACCTGGACCACCCGGCCAAGCAAGGGGCGGATCTGCTCTTCCCTTATGCGTTCGAGTTCCACCCGCTGATCCATGGTCTGGCAAGGCCCTTGCGTCGATTGAGTCAGCCCCGTCTATTGGGTTCAATCGGGCTGCTTGGTCAGCCAGCGTACGATGGTGTCGATGAACAATTCCAGCGTCGCAAGCCGAGCCGGCAGGGTGTCGTACAGCCGCTCGTGATCAATGGCCCAGTAGACATGGACGAGGAGAGTGCGCAGTCGGGCCAGCTCCATGAGTACCTGCGACAGCTCGTGTGGGAGCACCCCGGCGGCGCCGAGCACCCGGAAGACATCGGCGTAATCCTGGGGCGCGCGGAAGCCCAGCCGCGCGATCAGGTGATTGCCCACATTGATGCACTCCTCGGCCGCCGTCTGCAGGCGGCGCTCCACAATGGCCTGGAGATCCGACGAGGCCAGATAGTGCTCCTTGGTAGCCGACGCTTTCTGCCGAAGCACCCGAACGTCGTCGCTGATGAGGCGAAGCAGTTCCGTCACACGCTGCGTATCGACTTGTTTCGGGGGAGTCATCCGCATGCCTCGCAGGAAGTCCTCGTTCCCCGTCCACCGCAGCCAGGCGATGTCCGGAGCCACCTGAAAGCACGCCTCCGCCACCGGGCCCAGCGCCGCCGGATTCCGACAGACCAGCAGCCGTCCTTCGTGGAGCACGTTCCAGACGACCAGGGCCGGCGCGGTCCGCAGGTTGATCAAGGTGAGTTCGTCGGTGTGCAGGGCGTTGGTGAGGCATCCGTAGAACCGGGCATCCACACGCTCCACCTCCTCGTCGGTGAGTGCCGGGGCCGGGAGGTAGGCCACATCCACGTCGCTCACAGGTGTGGCTTCGCCCCGCGCCATCGATCCGAAGAGCCAGACGGCCGCTAGCCCTTCCAGGGCATCGAGACAGGCCGGGAGCTCATTCAGGCGATCCTGAATGTCGCCCGGAACAAGTTCGAACTTACTGGCCATCATCCCCGCGCAGCGAGGTCAAGGTCCGAGAGAGATTAGATCTCGGCCTTGAGATACCGACCGATCGCGCTCAGATACGCGTCAAAATCCGCGAGATGCACAGATTACGCGGTAGACCTCACGGTCCTCCACGTTCCAGTACAGATGGACCAACAAGTTTCGAAACCGCGCCACCCGACTCATCGCTTCGACTCGAGCTCCATTGCGAGCTGGCCTCATACCAACGCAGTGCATCGGCCGCCAGGGCCTCCGGCGAGATGCACACCGCCAGATCAAGATCACGAAACGGGTCGCCACCGATGAATGAGCCGTGCAGGCAGGCAAAGCTCACTTCGGGATGTGGGCCGAGCAGGTCCGCCAGGCGGCTTTCTAGCAACGCTCTGTCCTGAGAGCCCAGCCGTTGTGGAACTCGCCGTCCCATCCCTCTCCCGCGCCCTCACCCCTCGGAAACGGAAGAGGGTGACGGGCTTGCCGTTAGACGTGGTAGAAAGCCCGGTACCATTCCACGAATCGCGCAATGCCCGTTTCGATCGGGATCGCCGGTGCGAAGCCGACGTCCTGGATGAGATCGTCGACGTCGGCGCAGGTCGCCGGCACGTCGCCCGGCTGGAGCGGCAGGAAGTGCTTCTCCGCGGTGCGTCCCAGCGCCTGCTCGAGCACTTCGATGAACTGGAGCAGGTCCACCGGCTGATGGTTACCGATGTTATACAGACGATAGGGGGCTGCGCTGCGGCCCGGATCGGGGTGCTCGCCTGACCAGGTCGGATCGGGTTTTGGGGGCTTGTCGAGCACCCGCACGACCCCTTCGACGACATCGTCAATGTACGTGAAGTCGCGCTGCATCTTCCCGTGGTTGAACACCTCGATGGGCTTGCCCTCCAGAATCGCCCGCGTGAACAGGAACACCGCCATGTCAGGCCGCCCCCAGGGACCGTAGACCGTAAAGAACCGGAGTCCGGTGGACGGGATCCCGTACAGGTGCGCATAGGTGTGGGCCATCAACTCGTTGGCTTTCTTGGTCGCGGCGTAGAGCGACACGGGATGGTCCACGTTGTCATGCACGGAGAACGGCAGCTTCGTGTTCCCGCCATAGACGGAGCTGGAAGATGCGAAGACGAGATGCCGCACCCCGGCCCGACGGCAGCCTTCCAGCACATGGAGAAACCCGACCACGTTGCTGTCCACGTAGACATGGGGATTCACCAGCGAATATCGCACCCCCGCCTGGGCCGCCATATGAACCACGCGCGAGATGGGATGCTCGGCAAAGAGTCGCTCCATCCCGCTCCGGTCCGCCAGATCGAGCTTGACGAACTGGAACCGGCTGTCCGGTGTGAGCCGGGCCAACCGGGCTTCCTTGAGCGTGACATCGTAGTAATCGTTGAGGTTGTCCACCCCGAGGACGCATTCGCCGCGATCGAGCAGCCGCCGGGCGACGTGGGAGCCGATAAACCCGGCCACGCCGGTCACCAGGACTGGAGCGCTCATCGTGGCCATGGCAGTGGAACGCAGCCTCCGCGCCCGCGTCAGACCGGCACCACATCAGACGCGTCGATCTCAACGGCGGCGGCCTGCCGGATCAGATGCACCGAGATCACCAGCCGGTAGGGCTTCGACTTCCGCAGCAGGATGCCCCGGACGCCCTCCAGCGGCCCGCGGACGACCTCGACGACCATGCCCTCGCGGAGATAGGGATGGGGGTCATACCGCAGGGGGCCCTGCATGAGCACCTTGACCGCGTTGATCTCTTCGTCCGGAATCGGCGCAGGCCCCTGCGTGCTGCCGACGATCTGCACGACACCCGGGACCTTGAGCACCGTCAGTCTATTTTCCAAGGGAAAGTGGGCAAAGCAATAACCCGAAAACAGGGGGGCCTCGATTTTCTTCTTCCGGTCCTTCCACTGACTCAGCCGGATCACGGTCGGGAGGAGCTGCTCGATCCCCAGCGCCACGAGTCGGTCCCGCACCTGCTTTTCGTGTCGCGACCGGGTCCGCAGTGCATACCAGCGGGGGGCAGGGATGGCGTCGGGCAAAGCTCCGCCCTCTCACTTACAGCGACGGTACGGAAACCCCCCGCAGCACCCGCCTGAAAGGCGTCACGGCATTGCGCCCGGACCCCAAAAGGCGTCCTGACGCCTGCGGGGGTTATGGGGTCAAGAGACCGCGCTTGCAGAACCTGGGCAAGAGGGCCCCACGGGGCTGGTTCACCGATCCCAAGGTAGACGCCAACCCAGGGGCAGCACCCGAGAGCAATGCTGTCTCTCCAGCAAGCACACGATTCCACCAAAGAAGAAGAACACCGCCGAAGTAGGGCTCGGATAATTTCGCGACTTCCGCCAGAACTCGACAACGCTGAGCACCTGAATTGGGAAGGGACTCAGCCAACAAAAGAAGAGCTCTTCAGGCTTTTGTGTGGGTTGGATAGAGATCCAATCCTCCACAATGGAAGTAGATCGCGGTCTTGAAGTGCTCGACGTTGCGGAAGCCGCGAGCGGTTTTCTTGACCCATTGGATCGTCGCGTTAACGGCTTCCAACCCCGCGTTGGTGATGCCATGCTGCAGATAGGTGAGCACGTTGGGGAGGTGGCGCCGGATCAGGTGGGCCACCGCCGCGATCGGCCGGAGCCGGCTGTGAGTGGCGCGCCAGAACCAGCGCGCAAAGCACTGCTGGGCGGCACCACAGTAGGTATAGTCCCAGAACTGCCGGAAGCGCTCCTTGAGGGTCCAGGCCCGTGCCACCTTGAGGTCGCTGCGCTGCAAGAGGCGGAACGTGGCCCGCTGCTCGGCCGTCATGTCCTTGGGACGCATGAGCCAGAGGTACTTGGTCCCTGTCAGTCGGTCATCGCCCCTTAGCTTCAGGGCCCGATGCTCTGTGCGGCGGACCCGGTCCACAGCCTCGTGGAGATGTTTGGCCACATGGAACTTGTCGAAGACGAGTGTGGCCTCGGCCCCATCCAGGTGAGCCCGGGTCGACTGGATGGAGGGCTCCCACATATCCATCGCGATGGCCGCAATCCCTTCCCGTTGCTCCGGGGTCAGCGTGCCCCAGAACCCATCCAAGCTCTCCTGCCTGCGGTCCTCAGCCAGGTAGAGGACGCGGCTGCGTTCCAGATCCGCCACCACCGTGAGGTACCGATGCCCCTTGGCAATGGCCTTCTCGTCGACGCCCAGGTGCGCGACGACGTCCCGGGTGCGACGGCGGAGCCCCCGCGCGACGGCTCGTTCCTTGATGCCCCAGGCCTCATCCCAGGTGATCCGCAGCAGCCCGGCCGCCCCTTTCACCGAACACTCCTGGAGCAGCTCAATGGCCAGGCGCTCGAACCAGGCGGTGAACTGACTGCCGGGCTCCGCCCAGGGCACCGCGATCTGCCTGACTCCATGGGTCGGACCGCTCACGCGGGGGAGGTCCGCCTGAATCCACGTCGTGAACTGGCAGGGACTCCAGATGCCGCCACCGGCGACGCCTCCGATCGTAGCCCGGGACCGGCTCCCGACACTCCGGGCCGGGAGAGGGACCCGGCCCCGCCTCCACGGTGACGGTCACCGGCTGCCCCTTCACATCCAGTTCCACGTTGGCCACGGTCCACGGGGCCTGCAGCCCCAGCACGGCTTGAGAGCGTTCGAAGTCACGCATCGCTCGGGTCCTCCTTTCGAGGAGCCGAGCATAGCGCAAGAGGGTTCAGTTACCCACACAATTTCCTGAAGAGCCAAAAGAAGTGGCGCGAAGAAGCTCAGCCACAAATCAAGCAGCACCTCCTGGATACCGGAATAGGAACTGAGAGAGGCGGCATCCATCAACGTCAACATTGCCAGGTAAATCTCAGGGCAACTACGGCTTTCTACCGCAGCCGGTGGGAGAAGGGACGGGGAAGGGGAACGCGCTTGTTAAGATCGGATAATAATTGCACTTGAACCGGACTCCCTGCCAGCCAGCCATCGGCGCAAGACCATGACAACGCGACACGTTGGATAAACTCACCAAGCGTTCAATCGGAAGGCTCCTCCCTCACCTCCTTCCCCAGCCCCGCTTTCGGGTAGCCGTTGTGCCATAGTTCAAGAAAACTGTCAAGACCTTTTTCCAAGACTTGGCTGGCCATGGGCAGCCGTCCCAGGGCAAGTTAGCCACAGCCACAGGCACTCTGTTTCGACGGATCTGGTGACCCTCTAACCCAAGGCCGCGACACAGCCGCTCATGCGTAAGAAAAACCCATAGTGAAGGTCTTGTGAGGGCCCTTCAGGCCAGCCTCACCGCTGGAGGAAGGGCGGCTCACCATGGTCGGCTCGGTAAAGCTGTATCGGATCAAGGGGGTGGGCGGCCGACAGGACCTCGGTCCCGCCATCCGGCCTTGCCCGGTACAGGTCCAGCGCCCGGCTATAGTGATAGCCGCAGCCCTTGGGCGCGAGCAGCTCGCCGAGCGCGGCGGGCGGCTCCCAGTTGGCCGTCAAGAGCGCGGTCCTGGCCGGATTCCGCCGGCTGAACATGAAGGAGAGGTGGTCGGGGTACCAGTCCGCCCCGCCGGTCGCGTAGGACACGAAGAGGCGGGCGCGCGCCGCGGCAGCAAGCTGAGCCAGATAGCCGTTCGTCAAATAGCCGTTCTCGCCGACGTCCAGCCACTTCCCTGGATGGGACAGGCAGGCGTGGGCGGCATAAGTCCGGACCTCGAGCAACTGCTGTTGCGACGCAAAGACGGTCGCGATGGGCCCGTAACGACGCACAAGGTCGTCAATCACCCCCTCCTTGACCGCGGATCGCCCGGCATTCGTCGGCCCGCTGTCCACATGCGCCAGCGTGTTCCGCCCCCGGTCGCTGATCAAATAGCAGTTCCGCGGCATCTCGAGATCGCAGGGGTCCTCGCCGTAGAAGGGCACCGCGACGACCGCCCCGCCCTCGAAGGGCCAGGCTTCGCCGTGGGCCAACTCGGCCACCTGCGTGAATCCCAGCTCGCGGAGCAGCGACAGGTAATCGTAGAACAGCGCCTTCCGGTTCCGCCGGCTCGGCACGATGATCGGCACGTCCTTCGGGAGATGAAACAGGGTCCGCGGATCGACATGGTCGTCGTGGTCATGGGTCAGGAACACGGCGGCCGGCCGCGGCAGCAACGAGGTCCACAACGAGGGCAGGGGCGATTCCGCAAACCAGGGGATCAGCCAGGGATCGAACAGCAGAAAGCGGTCCTGCTGCCGGTAGAGCAGCGCCGCGTGGCCGAGATGGACCACGTCCTGATCGCGCGTCGCCGCCAGCCACTGCGCCCGGATGGAGGAGGTGGCGGTCACCGTCAGGCAGCCGTGCGTGAACAGCAGCTCCAGGAGCCGGGTCAGGTGCCGCTCCAGGTCGCGGCCGGAGGCGGTGGCGACGGTGCGCAGCTCCGAGACCCTGTGCGTGCCGTCCAGGAACCCGACGAAGCGCCCGACGGCCGGGGCGATCGCCCGATCGAACGCAAAGGGGATGATCTGCCTCGTGACCGCGTCGAAGACCCGGAGGCCCGTGTAGGTGATCGTCGCCGACTTCGTCGGGTCGAGGGGATAGTCCCACTGGAACGAGCCATCCGGGCGACGCCCGCAGCGGATGTGGGCACTCAGATGGGGCCGAGACTGGACCAGCTCCGCATAGGCATCCTCGAGCCGCGTCCGCGTGGCGGGGTCGTCGAGCCGGGCGCGCCGGGAGAACACGTCGCTGATGGCCGTCTCCACGCAACTCAGCAGCAACTGGTGGGCCTGGTGCAGGCTTGTGACCACCTCGGGCGCCACGCCGCCCAGAAACGGGAAGGGCCCGGGCACCTCGCCGCTCTCGAGCTGGATCCACGTCCACGGCGCCAGACCGACGTACTGATCGCTGCGCAGGCTTGTCCAGACTTGGCTCATTCCGGGCTCACGACAAGGGCGCCCAGCTCCTTCGCCGAGGGGCGGCCGGCTGCAGCCAGATAGGCATCCACGACGTGTTCAGCGAAGGCCAGTGAACTGGTGAAGGCTGGGGAGACCGCATTGAGTATGTGCAGGGTCTCCTGATCGCGCAGCACCAGGAAGTCCATTACCAGCTCCTTTTTCGACCAGTCCACGAGCTGCGGTCTGATCCCGACCTTCCCGCAGGGCTGGAGATCCTCCGGACTCAACCCGTTCACGAGGGCCCGCGCGTCCCGGAAGAAATACCGGGCGAGGTACTTCCGCGGCTCGGTCAGCGCCACCGCCCTGAATTTCGGGTTCGCGACGAACAGCCGGGCATCGTCGAACAGGATCCGCAGCGACTCGCCGCCGAGCTTGTCCAGGAGGCTGTAGTTCTCCCGTCCGAAGGCCGGGATGGCAGTGGGGCCGACGTAGACATGTCCATCAATATGGCGGGTGAAATGCACCCCAAGGAAGGGATTCCGCAGGTCAGGCACCGGGTAGATATTGCCCCGCACCAGCGGAGCCTTCGCCGGTGCTAATCGCCGATACGTTCCCTTGAACGGAATGAGCCGGTACTGGCGGGCGAGCCCGAATCGGTGCGCGATCGTATCGCTGTACGCGCCGGCGGCGTTAATGAAGCCCCGGAACCGGATCGGCCCACGAGTGGTTTGCGCGGTTCCGGACCCCTGAAGCCCCACAAAACCCGTTCCCGTTAGCAGCCGGACTCTGCCCGTGTCGAGAAGATCGCGTGCGAGACTTCGCAGAATCGCCCGCGGATCCACGATGGCCGTCTCGGCCGAGTACAGCGCGAGGCGATGCGTTCGGGCAAACGGCTCCACGGCATCGAGGCGGCGCTCGTCGATCAGCTCCACCGTCGCGCCGTTGCCCAACGCCGTGTCGTACAGCGTCTGCAAGGCCGGCAGCTCCCCTTCATGCCTGGCAACGACGACCTTCCCGGTCTCGTGCAGCGGCAGCCCCTTGGCCCGGCAATAGGCTTTCATCAGCCGGTTGCCGCGCAGACAGAGCCTGGCTTTCAAACTCCCGGCCGGATAGTAGATGCCGGCGTGCAGCACCCCGCTGTTCCTGCCCGACGCATGCAGCCCGATGTCCTCTTCCTTCTCCAGGATGAGGATGTTCTCAGCTCCGCGCGAGACCAGCTCCCTGGCCAGCGTCAGTCCGATAATGCCGCCGCCGCAGATGAGAATGTCGCCGTCCATGATGCATTCCAGCCCCCGGGTTCTGCCCGGGTGACGTTCCCGGCGAACCTGCCCCGCTCAGCCCTCAGCCCTCGCGACTCAGCCCTGGGACATGGAGGACCTGCACCCGGTTCCCGTCGGGATCGGCCAGGTAGCAGGAATAACTTCCATCCCGGTGGTGTCTCGGGGCGTGGACGACCCGGATGCCCTGCCGCGCCGCCTGCTCGTAGAGCTGATCCACGATCGCCTCGGTTTCCACCAGGAAGCCCAGATGATCCAGGAACTGCCCGCGCTGGCCGGGATAGTCGGCCCGCTCCCCGGCCGGGATCTGATGCAGCGCGAGGTTGTCACTGCCCGAGCTCAGATACAGATTCTCCGCGTCCGGCTGCCACACCACCTGCAGGCCGAACAATCCCTCGTAGAACTCCCGGGACTTGGTCAGATCCGTGACCCGCAGGGCCACATGCCGCAGGCCTTTCATCCCTGGGACCGGCACGTCAACTTCCCCGTGGCTCCCCGATCAGCGTCGCGACATACTGGCGGATCGCCGCGACGAACCCCTCGGCTTCGTCAAGGGCCCGTCGCGCCGTGCCCTCATCGAGATACGAGACCGCTTCGTAATCCCCTGCCTCCCGATCGTCCTTCAGGTTGGCCAGGAACTTCCCCCAACGCCGGTCGAGCTTGCCGGTCTTCACCAGCAGGAGGCCGAAGAGCGTCACCAACCCCCGATGCGTGTCGGCCCGCTGGCCCTCCGTCAAGAGCGCCGCCTGCGCGGCATGGAACGCGGCATAGTAGGCGCGCGAGATCGCGTCGTCCCAGTACCCTTTGCCGTACAGGTCTCGGGCCGCCCGCACCTTCTCCTCCGCCTTGGCCAGGTAGCTCCGGAGGAGTTCGATGTGAGTCCTATCCAAGCGGCACCCCTTCCTCGGCAATCCGCGTCATAAACGGCGTCCGGAGGCCCTGCAGCCGCTCGAACTCCTGCTTCTCGAACACCTTGAGCGAGACCAAGCGCCCGTAGGTCAGGAGCACGTCCAGTACCGCATCGTACAGGGCGTCCAGTAATAGAGGATCCTTCTGATCCACGACCAGGAGCAGATCATAATCGGAGTCGGTCTGGTGCGTGCCTCTGGCGCGCGAGCCAAAGAGGAGGAGCCGCTCGACGCGCGGGCGGATCGGTCCGATCGCCTGAAGAAACGCCAGGAGCACGGCGTCTTGCCCGGCTGGACCAGGCATCCCAACTTCCCTCCTCATCCCCTGACGACAGGCTCTTTGTACGGCAAGGCCAGAACTGCGTCAACGGGAAACTTCCCCGTGCCGGCGGTCTGCCAGGACGTTCGGTAGGCCCGGGCCGTGGAGCCCCGGCGCGGCTGTTGCCGTGCCGGGACGCTGTGGTCGGATCGCTCTCGTTCGCCGTCAGCGGGTTTGAACCACGGAGTGACGATGAGCGCGTTGCAAGCGACCGTCCTCTGTGCCTGCCTCGTCCTCGCCTCCGTCGTTACCGTCCCCGAGCCGAATACCTGACGCGATCTCCTCTGCACGCTGGACGCGCACGGCTCCCGCGCTGGCCGCCGAGCAGCGGTGCTGGAACCAGACGATTCTCAATGTACTGGATGCCATGTTGATGACGGTCATGGTACCACCAGCTTCTCCTTCGCCAGCGGCACACTGTCCAGAAACGTCCGCATGGGCTCTTGCCAGAGCACCAGCGGCCCTGGTGCGGCCGGCGATCGTGGTCCTGCGCGAGCCACGCATCGAGATCCGCTTGCAGCTCCTCCAGCGTCCGGTCGAGCTTCTTGCGGAACGCCACCCGGTAGAACTCGTTGAGCAGGGTCTTGTGGAACCACTCGCCGAGGCCCTTGTCTGCGCGCGTTTGGTCTTCGTCCGCATGTGCTCAATGTCTTCCACTGCCTGGGACCGTTCAGACTCGTGCCGGTCCGGCGCCCCGCAGGACTCGGTCCCCCGATCGGGTAGGACGCAGCTCAACGGGATGCCGGGCTCCTCAAAGAACGGGAGCACCCGATCGTTGAGCAGGTCGGCCGCGGTGAGCGGGGTCTTGCGATCGTCGAGCTTCGCGAAGCTCACCTTGCTGTCGGCGTCAATGACGGGCTGCGGGAAGATGCGGCCCACCCCCTTGAGCGTCCCGACGGAGCAGGTATCCTGCGCCCCACAATAGCCGGGGCATTCGCTCTCGAACTCCCCGGTGGGCCCCCTTGTCGGCCTTGGCCTTCCAGGGCCGCCTCACCCCCGGTCTCGTCGAGCTCCTTGAACCGGTACAAGCTGCCCCGGCTGTCGCCCATGATCTGGCAGGCCTTCGACACATTGCCGAGTGGCTTCGCCAGCTCCAACAACCCCTGCCTGGTCTTGATACTCTTCCGCTCCTTCGTCATGATCCTCGCTCCGTTCTCCCCAGAGGGGAACGGCAAGGACTTTCCCTGACTGTCAGATTGAGATTGTTGCAAAACTCCTCTTTACAGGGCCTTCAAATTCGTGTACGTAGCTGACCCAGATCACCTACACAAGGAGGCGTGGCCTGTTCAAAACAGGCGGCGCGAATGGCTCCTTTTTCGGCGACTGGCTCTATGAGCAGGTTCTGGGGGATCGGCCCCATCTGCTGCGGGACCTCCGCCGCCTCGTCGACTTCGAGTTCGTCAACGAGGCGTGCGCTCCGCTGGATCGTGACGAGACCGGCCGCCCGCCCGACGAGCCAGCGCTCCTGTTCAAGATCGTCTTCCTGCAGTTCCTCTCTAACCTCTCCGACCGGGAGGTGGAGGACGCGGTGACCTACAACCTCCTCGATAAGTGGTTCCTGGGCTTAGCCGCCGATGAACGACCGCCTGATCACCCCGCGCTCTGCCGCTTGCGGGCCCGACTGGGGCCCGAGCGCTTCCAGGCCCTCTTCAACCGCATCGTCGCCGAGGCGCGGCAGCACGGGCTCGTGACCGACGCCCTGCACATCCTCGACAGCATCGACCTGGCGGCCCGGGTGGACTTGTTCCGGCTCACGGACACCTTCCAAGACAGGCAGGACGATCAGACCTCCGTGGACCGGCATTCGCCGGACCCTGATGCGCGCTTCGGCCGCAAGACCCCAACCAAGGGCTTCTCTGGCTAGAAGGTGCATCTCGCGGAGGATGCCCGCAGCGAACTGATGACGGCGGTCCCTGTCACCCCTGGGAACGAGCCCGATGGGGCCCAGTTGCCCATCTTGGTGACGGGGGGCCCCACCGAAGTCGTCGCGGACAAAGGCTACGACTGGCCCCAGCATCATCAGTGGCTGCGCCGGCGGCGGATTCTCTCTGGCATCATTCGGAAACAGCCCGGCCCTGGCCGGCCGCGGCAGAGTCGTCGGCTGCGACCCATCATCGAGCGCAAATGCGCCGAACTGACAGTCCATCACCGGCTCGCCCGCTGTCGGTACTGGGGCTTGGCCAAGACGACGATCCAAGCGATCATGACCGCCTTCGTGGTCAACTGCAAACGGCTCGTGCGCCTCTTGAGTCCCGTCTGGAGTTCGGCATGAGCAGCGGCATCGGATGGCGGAGCAGCCTCCCCCTGCTCCAGCACCGGTGGGCCTCAGGGACACAGGGTTACCTCTCTAGCCTGGGGCCGTAGCACCGACTCTCGACGGGACATGCGTCCGCAAAGGGAGTTTTGCAACAGTCTCAGATTAAATTCGGCTCATGCCGAATTGTTGAATGAAACCCTCCAGGGACGGAATTCGGCCATCCAAGGCGTACAGGCTTGGATAATTTTGAGCTTCATGTCCTCGTTGTCCCGGTAGCCATAGGCCCGACGGATGACGTTGCGGGCCGTCACGTGGCTCGCCTCGCTGGATCCCAGCGAGCCCTGCTTGTCGCAGAAGGCGAGGATGCCCTCCCAGTGACGCTCCACCAGGGTGACGAACTTCCGATAGGCCGGCATCCGCTGCCACGTGAGCTGGGCCTTCCAGGGCTCCCAGAACCGGCGAGCGCCGCCCTTGTCGGGGGAGTCCCACAGGTGACCGAAGGACTCCTTGAGAAGATGCGCCTTGAGCAGTTTGGGGCTGGCCGCGAGGACGGCGTCGAGGGCCTTGCGGGCCTTGCCGCGAACCCGAGCTCGGCGCGTGAGCAGCACGACCTTCTTGCCCGCCAAGGTCTGCGTGAACCGGCCCAGCGCCTTGCGCAGCTCGGCCTTGCGGACGGTGTTGAGGGCCTCGGTGAGATGGCGCCTCACAGGGAACGTGTCGTCGATGATCTGGCCCCCCCGAACCGCGCCCGTGATCTGGGGGCAGCCGTGAGCCCGGATCCTGGTCTCGAAGGCCCGACCCAGGTCGATCCCCGCGTGGGTGATCGTGGCGGCCCGGTCCGTGCCAAACCAGCGCCAACATCGCTGCAGGCTCTTCTCACTCCGGCCCTCCACCACGGGGAGCCTCGCTGGGCCCCGAGGCCCCTCCAGGGCGTTGATCAGGGTCCAGTACCGGTGGCCTTTGCCTACGCTGATCTCGTCCATCCCCAGCACGGGGATCCCCTCCAGCGACCGGGTCTGCTGCGCCCTGCGGAGGGCCGCCGTGTCAAAGGCCTTGACGGGGTCGCGGGGCCACGCCTGGAAGACGGCCACGGCCTTCACGGTCATCCCCTGGCCCAGCTCGGCCACCAAGCCGGCCAAGGCCGTGGTCACCCGGGCCTACGTGGCCAGCCACGGCAAGGCCTCCCCCGTCAGGCCGCAGGTCGGGCCGTGCACTCGGGACTCCCAGCACGTCAGCACGGTGACGGGCTCCCACCAGATCACGTGGTGGGCCGTGCGTTCCCGAGTCCCGCACCGCCCTGGTCGTCCATTGCCCGCAGCCGCGACCGCGAAACCGGCTCCGATCTGTCCTGGTCAGCCGCAGCACCACCTGGCTTCGCGTGCCGACCCAGCCTTGCTCGATGGCCGTGATTCGGAACCCTGGAATCCCCAACCGTTCGGTGAGACAATGGGGTGCATTGGGCATCTGCGCGATCCTCCCTGGCCTCCGATTTTCCCGATCGAAGGGCAGAGCGTACCTCGTCTCAGGTGCCCTTTGCTCTTGCATGGTTGGACAAAGGCCCGTTCAACATTCCGTCAAGAGCCTTAAATTCTAGCATCTACAAACACTCGATTGTTGTACTTAGTCCATCGACTTAGCCCGGGCCAGAAACCCGAACTCCTTTTCTGCTCTTGATGTACCCAGCCTACATCTTGGTTGCCCATCCGGCAGATTCATTGGTCGAGGTCTGAGCTTCGGGGGGTGAGGCTGGGACAGTTCGAGGTTGGAGGTTCGAGGCAGAAGCCCGTTCGACGTTCGATGCTTACTACCGGGCGCCCGGGCTATGAATTGACTATGGTCACTGACTATAGTACGATTAGTCAATTACGAGAGGTTGTGCATGGCTGAAACCGTGAGCATCTCTACTTTTAAGGCGACCTGCCTCGCGCTGCTTGCCAAGGTGAAACGCACCGGCCGGCCTATTCTTGTCACTCGTAAAGGGGAGGTCATCGCCCAAATTCTGCCTCCCCCGCCGCCTCAGAAGCCCCCCTCCTGGCTAGGCTCGTTTCAGCCGACCGGCAAGATCCTCGGCGATCTCCTCTCCCCCGCCGTTGGCGCCACGGAGTGGGAAGTCCTGCGGTCGTGAACCTGTTGCTGGACACCCACACCCACACCCACATCTTTCTCTGGAGCCTCATTGAGCCCGGTCGCTTGCGCTCGCAGGTTAGGTCCGAACTGGAGGATCCGGCCAACCAGCTCTGGATTTCCCCACTGACCACATGGGAAGTGCTGATCTTGGCCGACAAAGGCCGCGTGCGCCTCGAACCGACCGCCGCCGAGTGGCTCCGCCAGGTCTTTCGTACCATCCCGTTTCGTGAAGCCCCCGTGACCCATGAAATTGCCTTTCAAAGCCGTTCGGTGTCTCTCCCACATGATGACCCTGTGGACCGTTTCCTCGCTGCCACTGCCCTCGTCAACGACCGGACCCTCGTCACGGCCGACGAGCGCCTCTTGCACGCACGGGGTTTCTCGACTCTCGCCAACCGGTAGCTCTGGTTCGACAGAGACGATGGGCTCTAGGAGCCTGTCCGAGACTGAACGGAGAGCCGTTCCTAAAACCATGGAAAACCATTCCACAGCACGTCACCCGAACGGCGCTGATGACGATTCGCGTGCAGGAATTCCACCTGCACTCGCCGGTAGGATCGCTGCCGGCGCCTTGCCGGACCGTCCGGCAGGTGACCGACAGGATCGAGCCATGCCCGACCAGCGAGGCGCTGCCAGCGCCGCTTCCTTCCTGGCGACCTGCCGCCAGAACGACCAGACGTGCTTGTCCCGATTCCTCACGGGTAGGGAGAAGGCGACCTGGTCGCTCATGCGGCGGTTTGGCCGCTCGGAATACTTCAGAGCCCGCCGCGCGAGGCACAACGCTGCGGCCTGGTGAGTCGAAAGCCCATAACGGCGGGCGAATTTGTGCCGACCGATGACCGAGGTGTAGGCGGGATTGACCTCCAGCACCTCCAGACCCGCATCATGAGCACGGGCCTTGAGGATGGCGAGGATGCGGGCGTAGGACAGCGCCGAGAGCATCCGGCGATAGCGGACACCGTTGCCCTCGAGCTGCGCCTTCTTCCGGGCGAACGCCAGCCGCTCGAAGGCCAGGGGCTTGTGTGTTCCCCGGGCGAATGCCATCACCTGCTTGACGGCTTCGCCGATGCGCGCTTGGGCCTGTTCTCGGCTGCACCCGTACGTGACCAGCGGGATCTTCGCCGTGGCGCACGGATTCCCATGCCGGTCGGTTTCGGTTACAGCCAGATGGTCGTTGTTGAGGTCAAGCCCGATCACACCGAGCCGCCGATCGCTTTGGAGCCTGACGGGCAGGACTCCGGTGGAGATGAATACACGCCAGCCTTTGGCATCACGAACAAAGCGGTAGCTGATCGCCTGTTGCCGGGCGAGCGCCGCCACCACATGCTCAGTCCCATACGGCAGCGTCGCCTCAACGCGCAGGAATTTCTCTCCCCCGTTGGCCGCGATGACAGCGTCCGGCAGACGCAGCCGGAAGGCAAAACGGCCATGGCCCAGGTATTCCGCCACACACCCCTGGCACCCGGCGGTCTCGTCCTTCGATCCCAGGACGAAGAACTGGCTCGCACGGGCACGTCGCCACGCGGTGCGCCATTCATCCAGAGACGCGTAGCCATGCTCCTTCAGATGGAACTGGGCCCGGAACAGCGGCCGGCTGCCAAAACAGATCCGGACCCGGTCATGGGCGTGATCGTCCTCCAGGCGAGCCAAGCGGTGCCGGAGGATGGCCAGGCGGCGCTTCTTCTGATGGATCCGTTTGGCCAGGCACGCGCGCTGCGTAGCATCGGTCTCTTCGCGGTGGCGTCTGTCCAGCGCAGCCAGCCGCTTTTCGGCCGTGTTGATGCGTGTCCGGGCTTCCTGGATCAGTCCCTTGCGGCGTTCCTTGATCGAGGACACCATGCCCTTCAGCGTATGGCAGATCGCATTGAACTGCCGGGCGGTCAGGCCAAAACGCTGGAGATAGGCGGGCTTCAAGGACTCCGGGCTCTCGCCCCGTGCCATAGCGGCAAACAGCGTGCGCTGCACGTGGCCATACAGTTCGGCATAGGCCCCGAGCAGGCTGTCCGCCTTCGGCGGGATGACCAGGCGGGTTTGATACGTGCGTTGAGCTGCCACCTATCCGCCCTCCCTGCAGGCCGCGATCAGGTTCTTGGCCCGATTCTTGGCCGAGCGGCGTCCATACAGACGGGCGCAGAACGAAGTCAGCACCGCGATCATGTCCTGCACCAGGTCGTCCTGAAGCTCAGACTCGTCTACCACCAACACGCGTGCCCCGCGGGCAGTCAGGGCCGCTTCCACGTACTCCGCTCCAAAGCGCATCAACCGGTCCCGGTGTTCCACAATGATGGTTTTGACCCTGGGATCGGCCAGAAGGTGCATCAGCTTCTTTCGATGGCCGTTCAGACCGGAGCCGATTTCAGTGACCGTCCGGCTTACCGACAGCCCTCGGGCATTCGCGTATTCCAGGCAACGGGCCACTTGTCCATCCAGATGGGGGCGCTGATCACTGCTGGAAACACGGGCATAGATCACGGCGATGCCGTTATCTTCTGATGCCTCCTGAACGATGATCGTCCCACTCGGCAACTGTCTGGCGGGGATAGGCAGCTTGCCGAGCCGAAACCAGTTCCAGACCGTGCGGTAGCTGACGCCTTGTTTCTTCGCCCAATCGCTTAATTTCATGCTTCATAGAGCAGCATGTATTTCTATAGTATTCTAGACAACACGAGAACTGTTGCAACCCTATGGGCTTGAGGACTGGTCCCGTTGTGTGCCGTTGCGGACTGATCGGTCCATAGGGTCTCCCGCTATCTCTTGGCTGCTCCGCTTCGCCTTCCGGCTGCCGCCCCGCGTCCGCAGCCCTCACCGGGGGCTCGGCGGCGGCACTGGGCTGGGGGGCTGCGGCAGCCGGCCCCAGCGCCGCGGAGCCCCTGCAGGCGCCTCGCGAGCGACCTGCTGCAGCGTGGTCTCGGCCTGCGCCTCCTTGTTCCAGGACGGCCTTGGCGGCCCGAATCGTCTGCAGCCGGTGCTCCCGGCGCACCAGCTCCGCCGGCAGCTTATCGCCGCATCGGCCGGGCCTGTAGACGGCCTCATCCGGAACATCCGCCTCCTCGGCCCGCTGGAACAACGTCGCGACCTCCGCCTGCAACCGGGCCTCCTCGGTCCCCAGCCGGCCGTTGCTCCTGGCCTTGTGCATCGAGGCATGGGCCTTGACCTTGGTGCCATCCAGGGCAATGTGCCCAGCTTCACCAAGCCCGCCTGCTGGCAGATCTCCAGGACCTGGGACACACAGGTCGGCCAGGGGCGGACAGATGCGGCTTGCGGAAGTCGCTGAGGGGGCGGAAGTCCGGCCGCTCGTTCGCCGCCAGCACCCGCAACGTCACATCCTCTTCCAGTTCCCGGGCAATCTGCCGCGAGGCCGGAATGCCACGGCGTAGGCATCCAGCAGCCCCGTTACCAGCCTGCGGGGATGAGAAGGCACCGAGCTGCGGGCCACCCCACCAGCGGTCTTTAGCACCGGGGTAAGGTCCAGTTCGGCCACAGGGTCGGCCACGAAGGAAGCCAGATGGTCCTCGGGCGGCCACTCATGGGCAGCAACCACCCTCGTCGGGCTCGTAGGGGCGAACCGTGCGGGTCGTCATCGCAGGGCTTCCTCTCGCTGTCTGAGGGGATTATGCCTGTACACCAGTCAGAGGCTCCCGACCAAGCCATTTCTCGAGTCAATGTCGGACAGGCTCCTAGCGAGTTGTTGGGGGATAGCCATCAAGCTGAGCCTCGGCACACGCAAGGTGGGTCAGCCGTTGGAACGATTTATTCCGGAGCAATTGGCGACCAATGGGGTTCGGCAACGCCCTATCGAGTTCCGGCATGTCGTACGGCTCGCACGGTTGCCCGTTCATCATCGAGACCCATTTGATCGCCTGCTCGTGGTAGAGGCGCAGGAAGCGAGGGTGACTGGGGGCCGCCGATCCCGTCGTTGGGATGGAGGCCGCTGCCATCAGCGTCGCCCGCGCCGGCGCGACCGTTTGCCCGTGGCCGACGCCCTACTCGCCAACCAACCCTCGGCACCCTGGGTCGCCCGCCACGCCCCGCCGAGCGTGCGCGCGCAGACCACCGCTTCCTCTTCACTCCCCAGCGTATAGGCGTCCGGCTCGCGGTCCGGGCAGTCCCGTGCCCCGGTCAAGTAGCCGGGCACGTGCCGGTTCGCCCGGATGGCGCGTTGCAGGCGCGCCCGGGCACCAGGACTATCTCCGTCGCGCCGGAACGTCCACAAAGCCCACCCATATTCCCAGAGCGCGGTTCCCTCGTCCGCGAACTGCGCCAGCAGCGTCCCGGCTTCCTCATCCCGTCCCGCCGCCAACAGGCCCCCCAGCAGCAAGTAGCGGACGCCCTGGTTGTCGTTGGGGTTGAGGCGCAGGAGCTCCCGATAATGAGCGAGCGCCTCCTCGCGACGCCCCAACGCTTCCAGACACTGCGCGAGCCCGAACCGCGCCCGCATGTAAGGTCTCGTGCCGATCAGGCCCCAGAATCGCCCGGCCTCCTCCGCGAACACCCGGGGTCCCAACGCCCGTTCACCGGCGGCGACTCCCTGGGCATACAGCTCACAGGCCTGGGTAAGGTCGGTGGTCTGCTCGGCCAGCAGCACGTAGGCGTCCGCGCAGTCGGGCGAGAGTTCCAAAGCCTTGCGAGCCAGTTGCCTCCGCCGTCGCCCCTGCGCCTCCACGGCGCGATAGACGAGATCCTGGGCCCGCTCCAACGGCGTGGCCGCCGTAGACGGGATGGCATCCAGATCGCCGACGAAGCGGCGCTGGAGCATCTCGTCCACCGCCTCCCGAGTGTCGAACTCACCGCGCCCGACCGCGCGTTCCATTTCCAACAGGACGCGCTCCATGATCCGCCGATCCGGCAGGCCCGGGCGGGGATAGGCCGGCGGCGCATCAAGCGGTTCGAGCAAGGAAGGAATCGCCAACTGGACGGTGAGCGTCCCCTCGCCGGTCGTCACGGACCGCGTCCAGCGGCCTTGGTCCATCTCCTCCTCCGTGGTCTCGGCCAGCGCCCGCAGGATCGCCTCGAGCGTCGAGAGCGTCGCCCGGTCCGGCCGCCGGACGAGCCCCCCGGCTCCGAACTGCACGGCCAAGGGGTAGGCCAGCTCCCCTGCCACGGGCAGCGCGTGATCCTCCCACAGATCCGCGTCGCCGAACGGCAAGTCCCACAGGGGACCGTAGAGCACCGACCAACCGGCCCCATCGGGCAGATCGCCCGGTCCCCTCGCCTCGCTGAGAGTCTGGTACGCTTCAGGGGACTGGTAGAACCCCAAGCCGAAGGTTTCGCCGCCTGCGCCGAGGACGGTGCAATACTGAAGATCTGGGCTGACAGGGGGCGCTTCCACCCGAATGAGATCGGCATCCGTCAGATACTGCCACGGCGCGGCCCGATAAAAGCGATCTGCCGCATCGGCGAACGTCCGCATCCGCTCAATGGTCACCCCGGGAGCCTCAAGCGCCGAGGGCACCGATGGCTTGCCGGCCATCCCCTGGTCAAGCCAGGCCAAGACCTGGCGGACAGCAGGCAAGTCCGGCACAATCCCCAGCGCAAGCTCCGGATCCCCGAGGGCGTTGAGGAGCTGGGTGCCGAGCCCCAGGTCGGACACTTCAAGCCGGGCCGGCCGGCAGCCGGCCAACCGGGACTTGAGGCCGAATTCGAGGAGCGCCTCCAGCGCCAACGACCAATCGGGTCTGCTCGGTTCCTTGGCGCTCTTGAAGTGCGCAAGCCCCGTGCGGAGGCTGACCCAGAACCCCGCCCAGAGCCGATGGGGTGGCCGACCGGGTTGATCCTCCACCCACGCGGGCAGCCGAACCAGCCCCCCCTGCCAACATTCGTCGGCTCGTCGCGGAAGCCGCTTGAATCGCTCCATGACCAGTGAGGATACCGTGTCCATTGGCTCCGTTCCTCCTCTGCTCGACGCAGGCGCGGCGCGCCCCCTTCCCTTTCCCGGGGCAGCGCCACCAGGCATCGTGCCGCAGCCTTTTACCCCCCCCGCCCGCACATTCCGGCAATAGCCTCCGTTTGTCAAGCCTCCTGAGGCGCCGGACCCGGCCTGTGATTTGCCCTGTGCCTTGTGCTACGATTCGATCCCGTGCAGCCACCCTCATGAGAACCAAGGCGGACGTCATGCACGGTCTCGACCGAACCGGCTCTTCGTTGCTTGTGCGGCTCCTGCTCATCCTTGCTCCGTTCACCGCCCTGGCGGCATCGCTGCCCCCCGAACTCGTCGGACGCGACGGCGCCCCCATGGTGCTGGTGCCCGCCGGCCCCTTCCCGATGGGCGTGCCGCCCGGCGACCGGGACGGCGGGCGCGATGAGTATCCCCGGCATGTGGTGGATCTCGACGCCTTCTACATTGACCAGTACGAAGTGACGAACGGCCGCTACCTGGAGTTCGTGCGCGCGACCGGGCACCGGCCCCCGCAGCACCCGAGCAATCCCAGCCGGAACCTCTGGCCGGGCGGGCTGATGCCGGAGTCCGTCGCCGACCGGCCGGTCATCAACGTGGACTGGTACGACGCGGACGCCTACTGCCGCTGGGCCGGCAAGCGCCTGCCGACCGAGGCCGAGTGGGAGAAGGCCGCGCGGGGCACGGACGACCGGCGATTCCCCTGGGGGAACGTCGAGCCGACCGACAAGCACCTCAACTATAACCAGCGCTGGCAGGGCGAAAAGACGCTCATGCCCGTCGGCAGCTACCCGGCAGGCCGGAGCCCCTACGGCGTCTACGACATGGCGGGCAACGTCTGGGAATGGGTCGCCGACTGGTACGATCCGCTCTACTACGAGAAGAGCCCGCCGAAGAACCCCAAGGGCCCCGCGACCGGCACGCACAAGGTGCAGCGCAGCTCGGGCTGGCAGGTCGAGACCCCGCTGGTCCGCATCTTCACCCGGGTCAAGAGCGATCCGCTGAACCGGAACGAATCCACCGGCTTCCGCTGCGCCAAAGACGCCTACGAAAGAGCCCCGCCCTTCCGAGCGGCTTTTCAGATCGGTGCCACCTGCTTCACAAACCTCATAGCCTGCGGTACAGTAGGGGCCGTATGGAATCTCTCACCACACGACCGGCGTGGCTCGATGAAATGGTCGCCTCGCTCGCTCAACGGCTCGGCCCCGATTTGGTCGCCGTGGTCCTATTCGGCTCTCGTGCCAGAGGGGAGGCCCGCGAGGACAGCGACTGGGACCTCTTAGTCATCGCTCGCCACCTGCTCGACGGCCCCTTCGAGCGTGGACGCCAACTCCGGTCATGGCTCTCCTCAGCTCACCGGGCAAAGGTCGCCTTGCTGGCCAAAACGCCGGATGAATTCGAAGCGGACGTCCCAAGCCTCTGGCTCGATATTGCCCTTGACGGAGTTCTGCTGTATGACCCGCTTGGCTACGCCGCTGACCGATTCGAGCGACTCCGACGCTTGATTGACCGGAAAGGCCTCGTCCGTGAATCCAGGGGCCACGATCTGGTTTGGCAATGGCGGAACTTTCCTGGCTTCGCCTGGTCCTTGACCTGGGAGCAGGCGAGATGACCAAGGACCAGGCGGCGTTCCGCTTGCGGATGGCCACAGGGTTCTTGCGGGAGGCGCAACAAGACGTGGCTCTCGAACGTTGGCGATCCGCTGTCGACAATGCTCAACTGGCGGCCGAACATGGCGTGAAGGCTGTGCTTGCGTTGACAGGACCAGTCGGCCGGACCCATGCCCCCACGGTTCCGCTCCGTGAGGCGCTTGACCGGAAGGTCTTTCCTTCTGCCTTGGACGAGCATCTCCGTCGCCTGATCGAACTTGCGGAAATGCTTGGACATGACGTGCACGTTCAGACCGATTACGGGGACGAAGCGACCGGACGCACGCCATGGGAGCTGTTTAGCAAGAGTGATGCGCTCGGGGCCGTTTCGGAAGCGCAACAGATCGTGCAGTTGGCACGGCAGATCATCGAGGCCACCTCCTAGGAGCCTGTCCGACATTGACGCAAGAAACAGATTGTCAGGGGCCTCCGACTCGTGTATAAGCAGATTCGCCTAGCTACACGGCGGGAGACTCTGCCAAGACCACGCTGATATTATGCCCCCCATGAGCCTAACAACCTGTGGCTGTTGCCGCCATCGCCGCGAGACTGGCAGCCGGAGGACCACCTGGTGTACTTCGTCTCGGATCTGGTGGACGAATTGGACCTCCGGCCTATCCTGCAGATCTACGCCGGGGTGAGCCCGAGGATTGTGCCCTATCACCCTTGAATGCTCGCAAAGTTCGGCTCTCCGCCTATACCGTGAACACTCCAGCCTCGTGCCAGATTGACCGGGAACTGGAAGAGGAGGTGGTGTTTCGCGTGCTGGAGGCAATCAGAGCCCGGACTTTCGGCCCCCCTCAGCGACTTCCGGAAGCCGCATCTGGCGGCCCTGGCTGACCTGTTTGTCCAGGTGCTGACGCGGTGCCAGCGGGCGGGGTTGGTCAGGCTGGGCCACATCGCCCTGGATTGGCACCAAGGTCAAGGCCCAGGCCTCGACACACAAGGCGATGAGTGACGGCCGGATGGGGACCGAGGAGGTCTGGTTGCAGGCCGAGGCCACGCTCCGCCAGCAGGCCGAGGCGGCCGATGCGCAGGATGATGCGGCCTATGGGCCGGATCGTCGGGGGGATGAGTGGCCGGCCGCGTTGGCTCGCCGGGAGCAACGGCTCCAGACGATTCGGGCGGCCAAGGTGGTACTGGAACAGGAAGCGCAGGCCGAGGCCACGCTGCGCCAGGGCGCCCGCCAGAAGGCCGTGGGTGCCCCGCCGCGCCGGGGTCGGCCGCCGCATCTGCCTAGCCCCGCCCCAGAAGGCCCAGCGCAACTTCACTGATCCGGACAGTCGGATCATGCCTGCGCCAGATGCCAAGGGGAGTGTCGTCCAAGTCGACCACTGTCAGGTGGCGGTGGACGCCCACGTGCAGATCATCGTGGCCGCCGACCTCGTTCTCTCAGTTCACTATCGGACAGGCTCCGAGGGCGTTGAGGAGCTGGGTGCCGAGCCCCGGGTCGGACACTTCAAGCCGGGCCGGCCGGCAGCCGGCCAACCGGGACTTGAGGCCGAATTCGAGGAGCGCCTCCAGCGCCAACGACCAATCGGGTCTGCTCGGTTCCTTGGCGCTCTTGAAGTGCGCAAGCCCCGTGCGGAGGCTGACCCAGAACCCCGCCCAGAGCCGATGGGGTGGCCGACCGGGTTGATCCTCCACCCACGCGGGCAGCCGAACCAGCCCCCCCTGCCAACATTCGTCGGCTCGTCGCGGAAGCCGCTTGAATCGCTCCATGACCAGTGAGGATACCGTGTCCATTGGCTCCGTTCCTCCTCTGCTCGACGCAGGCGCGGCGCGCCCCCTTCCCTTTCCCGGGGCAGCGCCACCAGGCATCGTGCCGCAGCCTTTTACCCCCCCCGCCCGCACATTCCGGCAATAGCCTCCGTTTGTCAAGCCTCCTGAGGCGCCGGACCCGGCCTGTGATTTGCCCTGTGCCTTGTGCTACGATTCGATCCCGTGCAGCCACCCTCATGAGAACCAAGGCGGACGTCATGCACGGTCTCGACCGAACCGGCTCTTCGTTGCTTGTGCGGCTCCTGCTCATCCTTGCTCCGTTCACCGCCCTGGCGGCATCGCTGCCCCCCGAACTCGTCGGACGCGACGGCGCCCCCATGGTGCTGGTGCCCGCCGGCCCCTTCCCGATGGGCGTGCCGCCCGGCGACCGGGACGGCGGGCGCGATGAGTATCCCCGGCATGTGGTGGATCTCGACGCCTTCTACATTGACCAGTACGAAGTGACGAACGGCCGCTACCTGGAGTTCGTGCGCGCGACCGGGCACCGGCCCCCGCAGCACCCGAGCAATCCCAGCCGGAACCTCTGGCCGGGCGGGCTGATGCCGGAGTCCGTCGCCGACCGGCCGGTCATCAACGTGGACTGGTACGACGCGGACGCCTACTGCCGCTGGGCCGGCAAGCGCCTGCCGACCGAGGCCGAGTGGGAGAAGGCCGCGCGGGGCACGGACGACCGGCGATTCCCCTGGGGGAACGTCGAGCCGACCGACAAGCACCTCAACTATAACCAGCGCTGGCAGGGCGAAAAGACGCTCATGCCCGTCGGCAGCTACCCGGCAGGCCGGAGCCCCTACGGCGTCTACGACATGGCGGGCAACGTCTGGGAATGGGTCGCCGACTGGTACGATCCGCTCTACTACGAGAAGAGCCCGCCGAAGAACCCCAAGGGCCCCGCGACCGGCACGCACAAGGTGCAGCGCAGCTCGGGCTGGCAGGTCGAGACCCCGCTGGTCCGCATCTTCACCCGGGTCAAGAGCGATCCGCTGAACCGGAACGAATCCACCGGCTTCCGCTGCGCGATGGACGCGCCCGCCAAGTAGGGGCACCATGGCCGAGCGACCCGGATTCGCCGACCTCCGCGTCGCGGCGTTCGAGAGCCGGATGGCGGTGGAGATGGCTGGCCTTATCCGCCGACACGGCGGCGAGCCCTTCGTCGCGCCCGCCCTGCGGGAGGTCCCGCTCGAGGACAACGTCGAGGCGCTCCGATTCGGCGAGCAGCTCCTGGCGGGCCAGTGCGACCTGCTGATCCTGCTCACCGGGGTGGGCGCGCGGGCGCTCGTCGCGCTGCTCGAGACCCGTCACCCGCCGGAGGCCGTCTGGGCCGCGCTCGCTCGGACGACCCTGGTCGCGCGGGGCCCCAAGCCGGTCGCCGCCCTGCGCGAGTGGGGGTTGGCGCCCGCCGTCACCGTGCCTGAGCCGAACACCTGGCGCGACCTCCTGCGCGCGCTGGACGCGCACGGCTCGCTCGTCGGCCGCCGGGTAGCGGTCCAAGAATACGGGATGACGAATCCCGAGCTGCTCGCGGGCCTGGTCGCGCGCGGCGCGCTGGTCACCCGCGTGCCCGTCTATCGCTGGGCCCTCCCGGAGGACACCGGCCCACTCCGGCAACTCCTGGCCCAGATCCTCGACGGCCGGATGGACGTACTGCTCGTCACCAACGCGGCGCAGGTGGAGCAGGTGATGCGGCTGCTGGAACAGGAGGGACGGGCGGAGGCGTTTCAAGCTGCGCTCCGGCGGATGGTCGTCGGCTCGATCGGCGCGATCGCCAGCGAGGCGCTCCGGAGCCACGGCTTGCCGGTGGACCTGGAGCCCAGCCACCCCCGGATGGGCGTGCTGGTCAAGGAAGCCGCCGAGCGGGCCCATGAGCAGTTGCGGAGGAAGCGCGCGGTGCCGTAAGAGACGGGTTGAACCAGGCATGCGGCTGGCCCCGTCACCCTGCCGCTTACAAGACGGCGGGGCCGGACGGACCTGGCCAGAAATTGAAATCCAAGACCGTCTTCAGGGTGAAGGGACACGCAGGCGGGAAATGCGTTTCCGGCAGGCCGGTTTCGAGCGCGGCCTGCTTGACGGCCCACCGATAGCAGGAATCCAGGATCGTCTCAGGAAAAGAGACCAGACTCGGGCTATCGGCCAAGACGCTCTCAATGCCAATCCGCTGTTCGGTTACGGTGGCTCGCCAGCTTGGAGAGCGATGCGAGGGCTGGCATTCCCATTTAAGCAAATGAAGCAATAGGATCCGGAGCCGGTTCCGAATCTCCCGCCTCTCGCTCACCCCCATGCTCTCCACCTCTTCGGCGAGATGGGCCAGATCGAGCGCCTCCGTGCGGCCAGCTCGGAGCGAGGCGGCCTGCTCTTGCGTCCACGCGTAAAAGTCGCGCTGATACTTCCCGCTCACGACCAGCCTCTCCACCGGCACAGCATAGAGCCCAACCTTATCACAGCACAGCCACCGAGACAACCGTCACCGTTCTGACTCACCCGTTATAGTTCCCCGTGCTTCGTTCTGAGTGTTGCGCTCTCCGTTCCCCGTTCCAGGCTGGCGGTTGCCGCTGGCGTCCCGCGCGCAGCGGAAGCCCAGCCAGTTCATCTTGGTGGTCGGGTCTGCGCCGTTGCGCTGGGCGGCGCGGACGGTCGGCGTACTGTCAATCCAGCCACCGCCGCGGAAGGCCTTTTGGGTTCCCTGCGCCGGCCCCTTCGGATTCCGGTCCGGGGCCTTCTTGTAGTACTCGCGATCGTACCAGTCCGCGACCCACTCCGCGACATTGCCGGACATCTGAAAGACGCCGTAGGGGCTCACGGCGTTCTCGTACTTGTTCACCGAGATGATCGGCGGATAGAGCAGGAGTCGCTCGGGGCGATCCCGCACCGGGCCGGAGAGCCCCGTCCGCCCGAAGTTCGCGCGGGAGAGGCCCGCCGGTTGGTTCCCCCAGGGGTAGATTCGGCCGTCCTCGCCGCGCGCCGCTTTCTCCCACTCGGCCTCGGTCGGCAGACGCTTGCCGGCCCAGCGGCAGTAGGCGTCCGCGTCGTACCAGGTCACGTGCATGACTGGATGGGTCGCCATCGCCTCCTGAAAGTTCCCGCCGTCGTAGCGCCAGTCCACGAGCGGCGGCCGGCCGGTCGCGAGCGCGAACCGCAGGAACTGGACGGTCGTGACCTCGTACTTGTCAATCTCAAAGGCATCGAGATAGACCCGCCGCTGCGGCATCTCGGAGGGATAGGCCAGCCGGTCCACCCGCTTATCGCTGCCCATCAGGAACCAGCCCGCGGGCACGAGGACCATGTCGTCGAAGGCCGGCAGCTTCGCCCGCTCGGCCGCGAGCTGCTTCCCTTCCGGCGTCCACTCCACCGTGATGTCGGCGACATCTGCGCCCCACACCAGCGCCGCGCCCGCAACGAGGGCGACGCCGACCAGGCCCATCACCACCGCGTTCACGTTGCTCCGCATTTCGCTTGTCTCCCCCCAGTCATTCTTGCGTCCATCCGCCCGGCCCTCACAACTGTCCCTTTACATCGGTCCCGGCCCCGGCGCCACCGGTTGCCGGCTCGGCCCGCGCTTCGGAGCCTGGCCGCCGGGACGGTCAAACTCCTCGAGCGGCCGGAAGTTCACCGGCAATTCGAACAGGAAGTCGGACACGGGTCTCAGCTTGACGTGCTTATACTCCACCTGCCAACTCCCGTCCTTCCGGGCGAGCCGCAACGGAAACCGGATGTCCGTCGCCAGCCATTGGTAGTACACCACGGGCGCGCCGCCGCCCGCCCGCTGGACCGTCACCTCGTAGAGCGTCGTCGGATGGCCGTCCAGCGTCTCCGTGCCGATTTCCTCGCGGGACACCTCCCCGTCCAGCCGCTCGCTCACCTTGGGGGCCTGCTCCGGATCGTAGGGAAGGGTCTTGAAGTGCCGCATCCGGGACAGGAGCAGCCAGATGACCTGCTTGTCCTTGCGGACGATGGTCACGTTGACCGGACCCAGATCGTGGTGTTCGAGCCGCCACCGGTCGTCCCGGTAGTAGATGTTGGCCTTGCGGCTGTGGCCGTTGATCGTCGTGATCTGGTCGGCGGTAAACTCTAGCGCCCAGCCGTCCGCGGCGCCGAGCAGCCCTGCGGCGACCAACACCGCGACGAGCCGCGTCCTGCACAGAGCCACGCTCATGGATCAGCTCGTGGGTTTGGCCTTGATCGCCTCGACCTCGAGCTTGATGAAGACCTCGTCGCCGACCACCAGCCCGCCGTTGTCGAGCGTCTTGCTCCAACTCATACCGAACTCTTTGCGGTTGAGCTTGCCCTGGGCCGTAAAGCCGGCCCGGACGTTCCCCCAAGGGTCCTTCGCCACGCCGTTGAAGCGCCCGACCAGCGTGATCTCCTTGGTGACCCCGAGCAACGTCAGATCGCCGACGGCGGTGTATTCGTTGTCCCCGCCGGTCGCCTGGTAGCGCTTCAGGCGATAGGCCATCGTCGGATACTTCTCGACGTGGAAGAAGTCGGGGCTGCGCAGGTGCTGATCGCGCTTCGGATGGTTGGTGTTCACCGAAGCCGTCCGGATCGTGGCCTCGATCGTCTTCACCGTCTTGCCCTCGGGGTCCATCTCGATGGAGCCGGTATAGTCCGTGAAGCGGCCTGTCGTCTTCGAGACCACCATGTGCGCCACACTGAACTCGATCGTCGTGTGCTCGGGATCCACATCGTAGCGGGCCATCTCCGCGCGGGCCGCCGGCGCCGGCAGGACCAGCCCCCAGAGCCCGGCCCAGAGGAGCGCCGCCCGCATGAACCCCCAGGTCATGCCACTCCCCTCCGCCGTTTTCCCCCGCACGCTGCTCCCTGCTCGACCCGATTGCGTGCCTACTCAGCCTACCGGGAGGGTGCCCGCGCGGTCAAGGGCATGGCACGGGCCCACCCCCTGTGCGATAATGGGTGCGTAAACAACCCGCGACTGAAGTCGCAGGCTTTATTCTCAGCAAGCAGCATGGCCACCTACTGGAACATCAGGCGTGTTTACAGCCGCCCTGGACGGGACGGCGGTCCCGCCCATCCGGGCAAGGTTTCGACTGGCGTTCACGTCGGCGTGCGCCCGGAGACCACACTGTTCGCACACGAAACGATGCTTGACGCGCTTGCCGATCTTGCCACAGCAGGAGCAGGTCTGGCTCGTGTAAGCCGGCTCGACGTACTCGATAACGATACCGGCCGCCTTCGCCTTGTACTCGATAAAGCGCTGAAGCTGCCGGAAGGCCCAGCGGTGGAGCCTTGCCCGCACGCGCTTTCCTGCCTTGATGCGGCTGCGAATGTGCGTCAAGTCCTCCATCACGATCTTCGCCACACCTGCCTCGATCGCGGCCTGGACGATCTTCTTACTCGTTTCGTGGTTGATCTGCTTGACGCGCCGCGCTTCGTTGCCGGAGACCTGCCGCAGCTTCTGCTTGGCGCTGCGGCTGCCATTGGACTGAAGACGCCGGCGCAGGGCAAGGTATCGATCGCGCTGGTCGCGCAGGTGCTCGCCGCCAAAGACCTGGCCCAGGCTCGTGGCGGCGAGATTGCGTTCTCCGACATCCACGCCCATCACGGGGCCGGATGCCACAGGTGTCACGTCGCCGGATTCAACGACGAGGTTGAAGAACCAGCGCCCCTGGCGACAGACCAGTTCCGCCTCTTTGGGAGCGCCAGATTCGAGAAGGCGACGCTGGTGTTCGCCCAACCGCAATGGGACGGCGAGACGACCCGAGAGGGTGTTGAGCGAGACCATCTCGCCTGTGAGGCGGTAGGTTCGCTTGTCGAAATGGACGCTCGCCCGGTCGAAGCGGATGTCCGGAACGGCTTCGTCCTTCTTGATCCGCCCCCGTGCTTTCAGGGATTTGTACGCCTTGCAGACCGAAAAAATGGCGTTGCAGCACATCTGCGCACCAAGCGGGGTCGATTCGCGCAGCATCGCGTACGCGCGCTGATGCAACGCCACTCGGTTCCACACACGGTGCTCGCGCACGATGGGAACGAGCCGGTTACACGCATCGACATACGCCGAGCGCAAAGCAGCCAAACGGGCCATCTGATCCGGCGACACATCGAGTGCGATCGACGCCGTGCGCATCATCGGTTATCGCCTCTTGGTGACATGCTCGCAGCGCTCAACGTCGTGGCGGATGGTTTCGGCGCTAACATTGCCCGCCGTGCCAATGTCGTACGACGGCGACCACAGGTGGCCGCCCCACAGCCGTTTCTTCAACATCGGAAAGCGCTGGAACAAGCGCCGTGCCGTGACGCCCTTGAGCACCTTGACGGCATCGGCCACAGCGATGGCGGGTGGGATGCTGACGAACACGTGGATGTGATCCGGCTGAATCTCCTTGGAGATCACAGACCACCCTCGTTCCGCGCAAATCATATCCAACATCGCCCCTGTTTTCTCGGCCACTATTCCGGTCAGCACATCCCGCCGATACTTGGGACACCAGATCACATGGTAAGCGGTTTGGTAAACGCAATTGCGATTGGTGACAATGTCGACCATGTGTTTTCTGATCCATCACATGGTGTGCATTGCGCAACCGCAATTCCTCCCGCGACTGAAGTCGCGGGCTTCCTTGCGGAGGTCCTATGAAGGCGCTCGTGAAAGCGGAGCCGGCTCCCGGCCTGGTCCTCCGGGATCTGCCGGAGCCGACCCCCGGCCCCGGGGAGGCGGTGGTGCGCGTCAAGGCCACCTCTCTCTGCGGCACCGACGCGCATATCTACCGGTGGGACGACTGGGCGCGCGGGCGAATCCGCCCGCCCCGCGTCATCGGCCACGAGCTGTGCGGGGAGGTCGTCGCGGTCGGCCCGGGCGCCTCCGCGATCGCGGTCGGCGACTATGTCGCCGCCGAGTCCCACCTGACCTGCGGGACCTGCTACCAATGCCGCACCGGCCAGGCCCACGTCTGCCGGCGCTACGAGATCCTCGGGGTGGACCGGGACGGTTCCCACGCGGACTACGTGCGGTTGCCCGAGCGCGTCCTCTGGAAGACGTCCCGGGACATTCCCCCGGAGCTGGCCTGCGTCCAGGAGCCGCTCGGGAACGCCGTGGACGCCGCGTTGGCCGAGGATCTGGCCGGCCAGTCGGTGCTCATCACCGGGTGCGGCCCGACTGGGCTGTTCGCCGCCGCCGTCGCCCGCGTGGCCGGCGCGGCGCTCATCATCGCCACCGACATCAGCGACTATCGGCTCGACCTGGCCAAGCGGCTCGGCGTGGACCACGCCCTCAACGCGAAGACCGACCCGCCGGACAAGATTGCAGCGGTGATCCAGGAGGTCACCGACGGCGAGGGGGTGGACGCGGCGCTGGAGATGTCCGGCGACCCCGGGGCCCTCCACCAGGCCTTCCGGGCGGTCAAGAACGGCGGCCGCGTGACGCTGTTCGGAATCTCCGCCGGGCCGGTCTGCTTCGACCTGCCGAATGAGATCATCTTCAAGGGCATCCGGGTGTACGGCGTCACCGGGCGGCGGCTGTTTAACACCTGGTACCGTCTGGCGGGCCTGTTCAAGGCCGGCTTGAACATCCGGCCCGTGGTCACGCACACCCTGCCGCTGGAGGACTTCGCCCGGGGGTTCGAGCTAGTCGCGTCGGGCCAGTGCGGGAAGGTGGTCTTGCTGCCGTAGCGAACCGCCCCTAGCAGGCCGCCAATCGCCCCCCTCCGCGCTATTCGCGGCTCCCTCTTCGCTATCCGCTGGATGGGCGATCCAGGACCTCCCGGACCTTCCGCAGCAGCCCGTCGGGCGAGAAGGGTTTGGGGAGAAAGGCGGTGCCCTCGTCCAGCACGCCTTGGTGCACGATGGCGTTGTCCGTGTACCCGGACATGTACAGCACCTTCGTCTCCGGCCGCCGGAGGATGACCTGCCCCGCCAGCACCCGCCCGCTCATCTGCGGCATCACGACGTCGGTCACCAGCAGGTGAATGGGACCCGGGTGCCGGTCGCTGACGGCCAGCGCCTCGGCCCCGTGCCGCGCCTCCAGCACCCGGTACCCGGCTCCCTCCAGCGCCTCGCGGGCCAGCCGGCGGACCGCCTCCTCGTCCTCGACCAGCAGGATGGTCTCGGTACCCCGCGCCGGGGTCCCTTCCGACCGCGGCGCCAGCCGCGGGGTCTCCAGGATGTCCACCACGCGCGGGAAATAGATCTTGAACGTGGTGCCGCGCCCCAGTTCGCTGTACACCCAGATGGTGCCGCGGCTCTGCTTGACGATGCCGTAGACGGTGGCCAGGCCCAAGCCCGTCCCCTTGCCCTGCTCCTTGGTCGTGAAGAAGGGCTCGAAAATCCGCTCCTTGGTCTCCGCGTCCATCCCGTGACCCGTATCGGTGACCGCCAGCATCACGTAGGGACCCGGATGCACGCCGAGATGCCGGCTGGTATAGGCCTGGTCGAGCTGGACGTTGGCGGTCTCGATAGTCAGCCGGCCGCCGTCGGGCATCGCGTCGCGGGCGTTGATCGCCAGGTTCATGACGATCTGCTCGATCTGGCTCGGGTCGGCCTTGATCAGCCCCAGCCCCTCGCCGAGGCTCGTGACGAGATCAATGTGCTCGCCGAGCAGGCGCCGAAGCATCGAGTCCATGGCCGCCACGGTCTCGTTGATGTTCAGCACCCTCGGCTCGAGCATTTGCCGGCGGCTGAAGGCCAGCAGTTGCTGGGTCAGGGCGGTCGCCCGCTCGCTCGCCTCCTTGATCTCCCGGGCATATCGGCGCAGGGTCTCGTCGTAGCTGAGACGCTGCAGCAACAGGTCGCTGTATCCGTGGATGACCGTCAGGAGGTTGTTGAAATCGTGGGCCACCCCGCCCGCGAGGCGGCCAACGGCCTCCATCTTCTGCGAATGGCGCAACTGGGCCTCGCTCCGGCGGAGCGCGTCGTCCGCCCGCTTCCGGCTGACGACGCTGGCGAAGAGCTCCCCCACCAACCGGAGCTGCACCTGGTCCGCATGGGGCCAGACCCGCGGCGCCCGGACAGCCTCGAACCCGACAAAGCCAACGAGCGCCTGGTTGGCGATCATCGGCACGACGAGCAGGGAGGAAATCCCCTGGGTTGCGAGCCAGTCGCGCTCGGCGGCGGCCTCCGGCGGCAGGTCGTCGGCGGACCGCACGTGGATCGTCTCCGCCCGTTCCAGCTTCTGCTTCCACCACCGGAACGTGTCGCCGAAACGCTGCCGGAGCGCCTCGCGCCCTGGGCCGATCCCGTCCGCGCACCATTCGGCCACCGCCTGGACCCGCGCCCCGTCCTCGTCCAGCAGGCACGCATAGGCCCGTTCGAGATTGAGATAATCCCCGAGCGCACGCAGCGCGCGGGCCAGGCCTTGCTCAAGCTCGTCGGCCGGCAGGCTCACGAAGTCCGCCGAGATCGTCGCAAGCAGCCGCTCCATCTGCAGCCGGTGCTGCAACGACTCCTCGGCCTGTTTCCGTTCGATGAATTGGCCGATCTGGCTGCCGATCGCATCCAGCATCTCCAGCAGGGCTTCGTCCGGCGGTTGGATCTTGTGGCTGAAGAACTCGAGGACGCCGAGCGTGGTTTTCCCCAGCTTGATGGGAAAGCCGAAGGCGCCGTGCAAGTGTTCCTGCTCTGCGGCGGCGACGCGGGGAAAGTTGCCGTCGCGGAGCACGTCCGGGATCCAGGCCGGCTGCTCGCTGGCCCAGACGCGGCCCGGCAGCCCGATGCCGGGCGCAAAGGTCCGCTCTCGGGTCACCCGGGCAAACCCGGCGACGGCGGCGGCCGGCTTGTGCCAGACGTCCGCGCAGCGCAGCACGTTGGCGCGGCGGTCCACGACCCAGAAGGCCCCGACCGCCCAGCCCAGGCTTTCGCAGACCGCCCGCAGAATCTGGCCGCTCGCCTCGTTCACCGACGGGGAGGCGGCGAGCACGTGGGCGACCGCGTACTGGGCGGCCAACCGCCGCTCGGCCTGCTTGCGTTCCGAGATGTCGCGGAACACCAGGACGACGCCGGTCAGCCGGCCTGCCTCGTCCCGCACCGGCGCCCCGCTGTCGTCAATCGGTCGCTCGGTGCCGTCCTTGGCGATCAGCACCGTGTGGTTCGCCAGCCCGACGACGACCCCCTCGCGCAGCACCCGGGTGACCGGGTTCTCGACAGCCCGATGCGTCGTCTCGTTGACGATCACGAAGACCTCGTCCAGCGGCCGCCCCTGGGCCGACGCTCCGGTCCATCCGGTCAATCCCTCCGCCACGCGATTCATGAAGGCGACCCGCCCCTGCGCATCGGTCACAATGACCGCATCGCCGATGCTGGCGAGGATGGCGGCGAGCCACTCGCCGCGCTCCTGGGCCGTGGCCCACTCCGCTCGCAGCCGGCCGGTCATCCAGAACAGGAGGCCGAGCAGCGGCCCCCAGACGATCATGCCCGCTAGCCCGACCTTCCAGAGGACCGCATAGATCGGCGCCAGGATATCCCGCCGCTCCATCCGCACCAGAAGCCCCCAGCGGAGCCCGGAGCGTCCCTGAGGGCCACCGGTTTGCGCATAGCCCGTGATGACCGGGACCTGGCGGCGGGCATGCCGCTCCTCGACATAGCCCGAATGGCCCGACTCGACGAGCCGGGCCGAGGGCAGCCCGAGGGCCTTCAGGTTCACACGGTCCTTGGGCCGCCCTTCGGAGTCAATGAACGCGACGCCCTCGGCCGACAGGAACTGATAGGCGACGGTGCCGAAGAAACCCTCGCGTTCCTGGAGCCTCCGGATGGACTCGGTCACCGCCTCTTCGAGCTGTGGCAGCCCGACGCGCGTCGTGACGGCACCGCGGAACTCCCCCGCCGGGCCGCGGATCGCCTCGGTCACGGTGATCGAGTCCGCGCCTTCGCCACCGCCGACCACGTCCACATCAGTCACTCGGGTCGCGCCGCCCATCCGGGCGGCCTCGAACCAGTCGCTGCGGCTCAGGTCCTGCCCGACCAGCGCGGGATCGGTGGAGGCGACCAGGCGGCCCCGGGCGTCCGTCACGCCCAGCCAGCGATAGGCGCGATCACGCTCCTTCATCCAGGTCAGGTAGGCGGTGAGGAAGGCCGGATCCTGCAGCTTGTCCCGGAAGGCCCGGGCCATCATCCGGGCGTCGCCAGCCCGCTCGAAGACGATCCGATCCACCTTGTCGGCCAGGTCGGCGGCCGCCAGGGCCAGGCTCTCCCCGGCCGTCGCCACCAGCCGGGCTTCAATGTACGCGAGCGCGACCGCCCCGATGCCCAATGCCAGGACGGTCATCCCGATGATGAGCCACGGGAGGCGATGGTACGCGCGGTGGAGTTCCGAGCGACCATGGGCGTGGGGACGGGATGGACGGCGCGAGCGAAGCGGCACGGGCACGCATGGTACAGCGGTCCCGGCGGCTTGTCAAACACGGCCGGCGGCGCGAGTCCGACCGCAGAGGCCCTGACGGCGGCGGGACGAATGTATTAGAATTGGCGCATGGCATACGGCTCACTCAAGCCGGTCGTCGAGGCGCAGCTCGCGGAGATCCGGGCGGCCGGGCTCTACAAGACCGAGCGCCAGCTCCTGGGGCCGCAGGGCTCCGAGATCCGCGTCGCACAGCCCCACGGACCAGACGAGGTGCTCAACCTCTGCGCCAACAACTACCTAGGGCTGGCCAACCATCCCGACGTGGTCCAGGCGGCGGCGGAGGGGCTCAAGCAGCACGGCTACGGCATGGCCTCCGTGCGGTTCATCTGCGGCACGCAGGACCTGCACAAGCGGCTCGAGCAGGCGTTGACCACCTTTCTCGGCACCGGCGACACGATCCTCTACGGCTCCTGCTTCGACGCGAACACCGGGCTCTTCGAGACGCTGCTCGACGAGCGGGACGCGGTGATCAGCGACGCGCTGAACCACGCCAGCCTCATCGACGGCATCCGCCTCTGCAAGGCCAAGCGATTCCGCTACGCCCATGCTGACATGGGCGACCTAGAGGCCGCGCTGAAGGAGGCCGCCGGGTGCCGGCTCCGCCTCATCGCCACCGACGGGGTCTTCTCGATGGACGGGGACCTGGCCAGGCTGGATGCGATCGTGGAGCTGGCCGAGCGCTACGACGCCGCGGTGGTCGTGGACGACAGCCACGCCACAGGCGTGCTGGGGAAGTCCGGCCGCGGCACGCCCGACCACTTCGGCGTGGCCGACCGGGTGGACCTGATCACGAGCACGTTGGGGAAAGCCCTGGGGGGAGCGGCCGGCGGGTTCACGTCGGGTCGGGCGGAGATCATCGAGCTGTTGCGCCAGCGGTCGCGGCCGTATCTCTTTTCCAACGCATTGCCCCCGCCGGTCGCGGCCGCCGCGCTCCAGGCCCTGAAGCTGGTGGCGCAGGGCGACGCCCTCCGCGCGACGCTGGCCGAGAACAGCGCATTCTTCCGGAGCCAGCTCGCCGCCCTCGGCTTCACCCTCATCCCCGGCAAGCATCCGATCATCCCGATCATGCTCGGCGATGCGGCGCTGGCCGCCCGCATGGCAGACCGGCTCCTCCAGGAAGGCGTGTACGTGATCGGCTTCAGCTACCCCGTCGTGCCCAAAGGCCAGGCGCGCATCCGCGTGCAGATGTCGGCCGCGCATACCCGCCCGCAGCTCGAGCGCGCGGTGGCCGCCTTCGCGAAGGTGGGCCGGGAGCTGGGCGTGATCACCTAGGGCGCTTGTCCAGCCAGACCCGGACCGAATAGGCCAGGCACACCCCTCATTCCCGGATCATCTTCGCGCGCCGCTCCAGGTAGGCGCTCCGGACCGCCCCGTAGAGGTCCACGGTCACCTTTTCCATGCCCTCGAACGTCTTGTCAATGTTGATCGAGCGCTCGTTGACCATGTACCCGGCGCGAATGCCCATCTGCGAGAAGGTAATCGTGTCGGTGTTGGTGACCGCCTGCGGCCAACTGTCGACGGTGACGAACGGAAACACCAGGAGGTTGAAGGGGTCTAGGAAGAGGTCTACGACGTACCCGGCACCGTCCCGGAGGGTAAAGGAGCCGAGAAACGGGATCACGAGGTAGGGACCCGGCTTGACGTGGTAGACACCCAAGGTCTGGCCGAAGTCCTCGTCAGGTGTCTTCAGCTCGAACACCTCGCCCGCAAAGTCGAAGAAGCCCGCGATACCGAAGGAGGAATTGATCACGAAACGGCCCAGCTCGATCCCCGCCCCCTCGACCTTGCCCTGGAACAGGTTGTTGAGCAGGCGCGGCACAAAGCGGATGTTGTGAAAGGCGTTTTGAATCCCGAACTCCAGCGGATCCCACACGATCTTGTCGTAGATCTCCGCGACCGGCTTCAGGACGTACTCGTCCAATTTCCGGTTGAACGTGAACATGGCCTGGTTGAAGGGCTCCCATGGATCAGAGACCTCAACCGCCGCAGCGCCAGCTTCGCCTTCCCTGGCAAAGGGATCGACGAACTCCTCTTCCGCGGCCGGCTGGTCGGCGGGCGGGGGCGGGGCTCCGCCTGTGGCCAGCCTCCGACTGATGTTCTCGGAGGCTGCCGGGGGTGGGTCGTTCCCAGCCGCTGCGGGAGCCGGGGCCTGGGCGAGGGGCGCCGGGGATTCGGAGGCGGGCGGGCCGGCACTCTCCGCGCCCGTGGGGGCAGGAGTCGGCTCGACGGCCACCAGGAACGCAAACGGAGAGACCGGCGGCTCCGGCGCACCGACCAGCAGATCCGAAAGCCAGGTGGAGGACTGCCGCTCCGGCCCCAATTCGTCCAGGCTGGCGCAACCGCCTGTCGCGCAGACGAGCGCCGCGCTCGCCAGCCATCTGCTCACACCCCACATGCCTGGCTCCCGTCGTCTCACCTCGAACCTCCCGGCCTCTCATCGGTGCACGGATCACGGCGATCGCCTCCTTCGACGCCGACCGCCCGAGCGACTTCAGGTCGGCGCACTTTACCAGAATCCTCGTAGAGCAGCCAACAGGGAAGATGCACCAGGCAGGCGGGATCCCGCCAACGAGGCGGGCGCCCGTGCCGGGGACGGCACGGGCGCGGCAGGCAGTCACGAGCCGGTATGCTGCTTCAGGATCGGCGACTGCGTGATCTTGGGGTTGTCCGGTGCCAGCTCGGCCGCCTTCTTGAAGGAAGCCTTGGCGTCCTCGTGCTTGCCCTGCTTGTCCAGGGCCAGGGCCAGGTTGAAGTGCGCGACGGCCAAGTTGGCATCAGCCTTGATCGCGTCGCGGAAGTGCTTCTCGGCCACGTCCCAGTGCCCCTGCTCGAAGTGGCCGACTCCTTCGTCGTTCTGCATCCGGCCGGCCGAGCCCGCCGGCGCCATCAGGGCCGTCGTCGCGCCCTGCTCGGTCGCCTCCTGTTTCGCCTCCTGCGTGGTCTCGGGTTTGCCTTCCTTCTTCGCTTCGCCGGTCGGCTTGCTCTGTTCGCAGGCTGTCAGGGTCAGCAGACAGGTCAAGAGAACCCCGACGGATAGCGCCACATGCTTCATGGTTGTGCCTCCTTTCGGTTCTCGATCCACTCCTCACCAAGCCGTTCCGAGACAACCGCGCAGCTGCGGCGGGGCCGCGCCGCGCACGTCTCCGCTTACTCTAACGGTCCCGTCCCGCCGAAATCAATGCGCCAGGTTACCGCGCGACCTCTTCCACGAAGCGCGTGAGCCGTTGGAAGTACGCCGCGCCGCCGACTTGGTAGAGATCGTTGTGGCCGGCGCCCCGGACCAGATACCAGGCCTTGGGCTCCGGCGCAGCGGCGAAGACCTGCTGGCCCAGGTCCGGCGGAATGAGGTCATCCCGGTCGCCGTGCACGACCAGGATCGGCACGGTGACGGCCCGCAGGCGGCTGATCAAGTCGAACCGCGCCTCCAGCAGCAGATGGACGGGGAGCCCGTAGTAATGCGTCTTGGCAACCGACGCGACGGAGGGGAAGGCCGATTCCAGGATGAGGCCGGCCGACCGCCGGCGGACGGCTAGGTCCCCGGCCACGGCGGCCCCCAAGGAGCGCCCGAACAGCACGAGACGGCTCGGAGCCACCTGCCTGACCTGCTCGAGATAGCGCGCGGCGGCCTCCGCGTCCCGGTAGAGCCCCTCCTCGGACGGCATGCCCCCGCTCCGCCCGTAGCCGCGATAGTCGAAGAGCAAGACCGAGAGCCCCGCCTGGTAGAGAAGGGCGAGGTTGTCGAGCCGGTGAATGATATTGCCCGCGTTGCCGTGGCACCAGAGCAGGGTCGCCCGGGCGCCCGGCGCCTCGACGTACCACCCGAACAGCCTGGGCCCGTCGGCGGCGTCGAACCACACCTCCTCGAGCGGCAGCCGGGAGATGCGGGCCCAGTCCCGCTCGATCCAGGGAGCCGGATGATAGACGAAGAGGCGATCGAGAAAGGACGACACCGCGCGGCGCTCCCGACCGACAGTTCCGTCAAAAGAAGGCCTGAAGATAAATCACCGCCTGCGAGTCATCATAGCGCCGATGGTATTCGACGCGCAGGGCCAGGTTCTGCTGCAGCGTATACCGGGTCCCGACGAACCAGCGGAAGTCGTCCGACCGCTCGCCGAGGGGATACCGGAGGTAGGTCGTAGAGACCAGGAGCTTCCACCGGTCCGACAGGGTCGCCAGCATGCCCACAGTCCCGCCGCCGCCGATCCGGTGATTGTCCCGGTAGGCGTGGCTGTAGTTCGCATCCGCCTCCGCGAAGGCGAAATAGACCTCCCGCCGCCAGAGCTGGCTCTCCGCCGCCGCGCCGAGCCCGCCGTTGACGTTCGCGTTCCCGCAGGAGCGGCAGGTGGGCCGGGTGACCGTTTCCCAGCCGCCGCTGACCTTCCAGGAGGGAGCCTGGAAGAGCTGGTCCATCGGGGAAAGGGACACGATGTTCGCCACCGTCAGTTTCTCCAGCCGATACTGGTTACGCTGGCTATAGTGGCGGACGCTCGCGGCCAGCACCTCGATCTGGGCGTCGCGCGGGTAGCCGGGCTCGGGGTCCAGCAGGTCATGATAGCCCACCCTGAGGCTCAGGTCCTGGAACAAGTCCCCGTTCCGCCAGCCGAGCCCCAGACCGGCCCGGGAGGTCTTATGGCCCTGCTCGGGCGGCTCGGTGAACGGTTTGACCGAAAACGCGGGCGAGGCGATCTGGAGCCCGCTGCGCGCGAGCAGGACGTCCCGGTTCCGCGCCTTGTACATAGCGGCGCGGGACTCGTCCGTGACGCTCCGGTACCGCAGGACATCGGAGGCCAGGTCCAGCAGGAAGGCCTGTCGCTCCACCGGGAGCCGGGCGAAATCCTCGGAGCGCGCCGCGGCCGGTTCCTTCACGAGGCGTCCCAGCCAGGGCCGTTCCTCTGGGGAGAGCGTCTCGCGCTTGCGCTGGATCTGCGTGCTGCGCGCCGGCCGGTACACCACCTCGCTGACCAGCCCAGGCTGCTGGACCAGAACCCGGATCGTATCGGCCGGCATGGTCCAGAAAGCGAACTGGTCCACAAGATGCCAGTCCGGATTGGCATACTCCAGCAGCCAGAGGATCTGATAGGAGCAGTTCTCCTTGAAAAAGTAGTAGTCCACATATACATTGACCAGCTCCCAGGCGTGCATGAGCATGCGGCGGCGCTGATCCTCCGTGAGGTTCAGCCGGTATTCCCAGATGTCGCGGTTCTCGATGTCCCGATATTCCTGTACCTTCACATAGTAGGGAAGGGTGGAAAAGAAGCCCTTAAATCTCCCAAAGATGCCGTTCACGGCGTAGATCAGCCCCATGTCGCCCGGCGCATCGGCGGCGAAGTTGATTGTGTAGGCCAGGAGTCGCGTCTGCTCGGTCTGCCCCTGCTGATCAATGCGCAGGAACGTGTGGCCGAACATCGACGCAGGATTGTTCAGGTACGCGGACGGGAAGATCATGCTGACGCCCTGCGGATTCAACTCGCTCAGCCACGCCTCAAACCGCTCGCACGCAGCAGGCGGCAAGCGGCGGTCGTCGAAGGACAGTTTGGCCTTCAGCCAGTGGTACCGGGCAATGAACGCACATTGCGCCGGCTGCTGCACGCGACCCACCGGCTCCGCCGAGAAGAACCGCGCGAGCGTGGCCTCCAGCTCGGCGCGCGGATCGGTCTTGCCGGTCGCGGCCAGGAAAAACCCCGGATCGTCCACTTCGCTCGTCACGCCGCCGGTCAAGTTGGGGCGATAGTGGAGCAGAATGTGCCAGTCGCGCTCCTCGGCAAGCCGCTTCTCAGCGGCCTGACGGATCAATTCCTCCAGATACTCCTTCGGCCCCCCGGCGGCCGCGGGAGCCGCCGCCAGGAGCAGGAATGCCAGCATGAGACCTGATGGCTTGACCAGGCTGCAACGAAGCACGGGCGAGGATAGCACAGGAGCGGATGATCGTCGCGAGAGAAGCGGGCGCTCCCGGCCAGCCCTGGCTGGCCGGGAGCCTGGCAAATCACGCCGCTGGCTAGCGCTGCACCGAGACTTCGGCCAGAACCGGATGGGCGGCCATGGCCTCGTTCAAGGCCCTGATCATCGCCGCTGCGGAGGTCTGGCCCGCGGCCGTCAGGTGCGCGTACCGCTCCTGGGCTAGCGCAAAGAAAGCTGGCCGTCGTTCCGCCGGCACCCCCAGCAGGTCCGCCAAGGAGGCGAGGTGCTCCCCGCCGCCCCGCGCCATGTCTGCCGCCAGGCTCTCGAAATTCAGGGAGGCAAACACGTTCGCCTTGTGCTCAGTCCACACCTTGCGATTGTTCTGGCAGCCCCAGCTCCCGGTCGTGATCCCGCCGGCTTGCAGGGGGATCATGGGGTTATTCGTCGTGGAGATCAGGAGATGATGCCCGACCGAGTCGGTGTCCTTGCTATCCTTCCAGACCTCCTTTCCAAGCCCGCACCCAGGACCAGTGTCCGCGGTGCCCGCCCAAACCGTCACCGCCTGAAGGCCGGCGAACAAGAGGACCGCGTGGATGGCCGCAAGTTTTCTGATCATGAAAGACACCTCCTTCTTGCATGTGTTGACCGGAACCTCGCGCCCGCGTACATCATGGAGCGCCGAGCGTGAACGAGTATACCAGAGCGCAGGCAAAGCGAAAAAAAGTCAGCAACCACGTCTGTAGCATGGCGGAATCCCCCCGAAAGTCGGGCATGACCCCCCAAAGCAGAAGTGGGCAGCTCGAGGGCGGCTGGCAATCAGTCTGGCTGGTGGGTCGTCTAGGGAGCTGAGGGTTACTTCCGCACCTCGTACTCGACCGTCGCTTCGGCCCAATCGGCAGGATCCAGCAAGGCGAGGGCGCGCCTGAGGTCCAGGAGCAGGGCGGTCTGCGACGGCTCGTACTCTTTGAAGACCGCTTCCGACACCTGCCCCTTGAGCAGCGAGATGGGCTGCCGGGTGGCGATCACCTTGATCTTCTCCACGGTTCTCTTGGCGCCGGGGAGCAGCCAGGTCCGCAGCTTGACGCGTTGCTTGGTGAGCGCCTCCGAGGGGAAGACGTACTCGATCCCCGCGCGCAAGCGGGTCTCCGGTTCGTACCGGTTGGGCGCCAGCACCCAGATGTGTTCGTCCTGCGTGACGTTGAAGAGATACAGATAGGCATCCTCTGTGGCCCTGATCCGGATCATGGCCTCGTCGCCGTCGTGAAACACGTCGTGATTCAAGGTCACCGTGACGCCGAACGTCCCGCGGTGCTCGGCCGCAATCTCTCGGACCTTGGCCCTGATGCGAGTCCGATACAGCATCCCCTCGCCATCCTGCAGGGCCACCGGACCGCGGCTGAGGATCTTGTCCTCCATGATGACGCCGCGGGAAATGGAGTGGACGATGTCGTCCGCCAACTGGAAATTGCGGACGACGGAGGAGCTCCGCACGAACGTCCCGACCGCCTGCTCGATGGCGGCGCGCCGCGCGGCGTCCAGGGAGTCGCGCTGGACATCATCCAGCGTCGCGTGCTGCCCCCAGGCGACCGTCCCCTCGGCCTCCACCCAGGTCTCCTGCGGAGGGGAACCGGCAGCAACGGCTAGACTGCCCATGAAGATGAACCCTGCCACCAGCCAGACGCAGACACGCTTGCCCCTCACTCGCATGGGCTCCCTCCCTCCCCTCGTCACGCATCCCCGCGACAGACCGAATGGCCACCGAGCGGGGTCACCGCCAACTCATTCTTTTCTTGACAAAAAACGTGGTTCCGCCTACGATCCCACCCCTAACGCTATCCTATAACAGCGCCACCCCTAAGTCATTAGCTCAACCAACCGGGAGCCCCCTGGCGTCCGGAGCCGTTGAGGAGGGCTCCATGAGCGCCCCTGCCACCGGTCGGTTCCCCCTCAGCCGGCGGTCCGTCCGGCTCCTCGCTCTGACTCTGCTTTCCCCGTTAGCATCCGGTTGCATGGAGGGGTTCTCGCCGGTGACGCTCGTCCACGGCGACCCGGCGGTGCAGGTCACGGTCAGGACCGATCCTCCCGGAGCCAAGATCGTCATTGACGGGAAGGAAATCGGCACCTCCCCCGTCAGCTTCAGGGATCCCTCCGGCCCGCAAAAGACGTTCACCGTCGAAATCAAGAAGGAGGGATACGAACCGGTCACCCGGGTCATGACGCGCACCTGGGACTCCGCGCGTCTGACCTACCGCTTGGATCCGGTCTACTTTTACACGCTGACGCCTCTTCCCGGAACGCAAGAAGCCCTCACGGCTTCCAAGAAAGGCGGCGCCAAGCCGGCCGTGCCCCCGGCCTCCATGAAAGTCAGCGATGTGGACGATGTCCCGAAGCCGCGACCGGGAGTCAAGGGACGGGATGCGGTGGCCTTGGTGATCGGCATCTCCCAGTACCGGGATGAGTCCATCCCGCAAGTCCGGTACGCGCGGCGAGACGCCGAGATCATGGCGGCGTACCTCGAATCCGTCGCCGGCGTCAGCCGCTCGAAGATGAAGGTGCTGCTCGACGAGGGGGCCACGTCCAGCGATCTGGCGGCTTACGTGGAAGAGTGGCTGCCGCGCCAGGTCAAGCCGGACACCACGGTCTTCGTCTACTACGCCGGCCACGGCATGCCCAACCTCTCCAACGGCAAGGCCTTTCTCGTGCCCTATGACGGCCATCCCGATTTCACCAGCAAGCTCTATCCGTTGGATCGGCTCTACGAAAAGCTGGACAGCCTGCCGTCCAAGCAGGTCGTCGTCATGCTCGACTCCTGTTTCTCGGGCGCCACCGGGCGGTCGGTGCTCCCCTCAGGCGCCAGGCCGATGGGATTGGTCATGGACATGGGGGCCACGGTGAAGAAGGCCGTGGTCCTGTCGGCCGCCTCCGGGACACAGATCAGCTCGGACTATGACGATCAAGGACACGGGCTCTTCACCTATTTCCTGCTCAAGGGGCTCCGGGGCGAGGCCGATACGGATGGGAACGGCACGATCCAGGTCGAGGAGCTGTACGACTTCGTCAGGGACCAGGTCACGAAGGTCGCCTCGGAGAAACTCAATCGCGACCAGACGCCGTTGATCCTCCCCACCCCTGATTCCCTGGGGCCGAAGGGCAAGATCCAGATCACGCGGGCGGCGCAATAACCAGGCTTGGAGGCAGTGGCAGCATCGGCAACGGGCAACAGAAGGAGGACGTTATGGGACGGAGTCTCGGGACGGTATCCAGGGCCGCGGGCCTGGTTCTGGCGATGGCGCTAGCCGGCTGCACCATGCGGATCGGCGACTTCACGGTGGGCAGCTCGAAGAACATCAGCCAGTTATCGCAGAAAGGCGACGCGGTGACAGGCGAGGATTGCTCGACCAGCATCCTCTTCATTCCGGTCGGGGGCGCCACGGTGCCGAACTTCAAGACGGCCATGGACCGGGCGCTGGAGCGCGCGAAGGGGGACGTGATCGCCGATGTCGTGCTCTGGGAAAGCAACGTCGTTACCCTCCTGTTCAACCAACACTGCTTCAAGGTCGAAGGCAAGGTGGCCAGAGGAGAATTCGGCAAGAAAATGTAGGGCGCGGAGCAACCGCCGTCGGGCAAGCGCTCAGGCTCTCAGACCAGGAAAAAGGGGGACCAGATGAACGTGTCAGCAGATCGCATGCTCCTCGGGCTCGCGCTCAGCATGACGCTGTTGTTCTTGCCAGCCTGCACGACCCGGCTCGGCGACTTCACCGTCTTGAGCACGAAAAATGTGGACGTGACGGGCCTCAAGCCCGGCGATCGGTACGAAGGCGAAGACTGCATCAACCTGGTCTTCGGGATGATTCCGACGGGCCAACCCAACTGGAAGAGTGCGATGGACCAGGCCCTGGAAAAGGGGAAGGGCGACGTCATGGTGGACATCGTCCTGACCATGAAGAGCTGGAACATCCCCTATATCTGGGGCCAGCAGTGCATCGTGATGGAAGGCACTGTCTCCCAGACAGCCTCCTATAAACGCTAGCCGGGGCGCTCGTCCCACGGCTGTCTCCCGAGCCTTACCGGGGAGCCACCAACCGTGATGGCTCCCCGGTCCTTTTCGCTGACAGCCTGCCATCCCTTCTAGGCAATCGCTAGCTCTCGCGCAGCTCGGAGCCGGCGCGCCTTGTTCGCGGGGGAACTAAACGGGCGGGCACGAATGCTTGACTGATTGGCGCCCCTCTTCTAAGCTGCATGGACAACAGTAGGAAGGACGACTGCCATGCCCACAGCTATTCGCTTCACCTACCAAGACTATCTCCAGCTCCCGGAAGACCGGCGGTATGAGATCATCGAGGGAGACCTTTTTATGGTGCCGGCCCCCGTGCCTTACCATCAGCAGGTATCCCGCAACCTGGGATACTGCCTCCACGGATTTGTATCGGATCGGGGCCTTGGAGAGGTCTTCTATGCCCCCTGCGACCTCCTGCTCTCCGAGACCGACGTGGTCCAGCCCGACCTGTTTTACATCTCCGAAGCCCAGCGTTCGATCATTACGGACAAGAACATCCAAGGCGCTCCCGAGCTGGTCATCGAAATCCTTTCCCCGGCGACCGCGGAGCGGGATCGCGGAGTTAAGCAGAAACTCTATGCTCGCGCCGGGGTTGCGGAATACTGGCTGGTGGACACGGACGCGAAAACGATTGAAGTGCTCGCGCTGCGCGAGGGCCAGTATCATCGGGCTGGCTTGTACGCTCGGCAGGACGTGCTCGTCTCCCCGCTGCTTCCCGGGCTGACCATCCCCCTGACCAAGATTTTCTGATTCCGCCTGCTCGGCCACTATCCCTATCATGGGCAAGTTCATTCCGGCCGGGCGCCCAGTGGAATCAGCACCGGTGTCATCGTTCCGCCTTCGATCGTCACGAGCCCGATCCCCCGCGGGAGCCGGAACCGCCGCGGGCCGGCCGAGCCGGGGTTGAACAGCAGGGTCGCGCCGAACCATTCGATCTTCGGCTGGTGCGTGTGGCCAAACACGCAGAGGTCGGGCCGCTCGCGCTCCAGGAAGGCGCGCCCGTCCTTGGTCAGCTTCCCGCCTTCATAGAGGATGTGCCGGATCGCGACCCGGCGGCCGGCCAGCTCGATGATCGTCTCGTCGGCACAGCCGCTCTCCTCGTACCCGTCCACGTTGCCCGAGACCGCCGTGACCGGTGCGATCCGCTCCAGCTCTCGCAGCACGGACAGCTTCCCGATATCGCCGGCGTGGACGATATGGGCCACGCCAGTGAAGTGCCGCAGGATGGCCCGATCGAAGAGCCCGTGCGTATCCGCGATGACCCCGATGCGCATGGCCGCGCCTCACAGCCCAGCTCTGGCAGCGTCCCAATCCATGGCGAAGGGCCGCGCGGCCTGGCGAGGCAGCGTCGCCGCCTCGGCCTTCAAACGCTCGGCCCGCGCCGCGCTCATCGGGTGCGTCGAGAGTAGCTCCACCTGGAGCCGATCGTGCTCCGACAGCCGCTCGAAGAACCGGATCAGCCCGTCGGGCGGAATCCGCGCCCGGTGCAGCAGGCGTAGGCCCTCCACATCCGCCTCCGCCTCCTGCTCCCGTCCGAACTTCAGCGTCAGCAGCTCGACGCCCAACCGCTTCGCCAGCCCCACGAGGCCGGCCTGATCCCCGGTCAAGATCGTCACGACGGCCACGAGGCCGAGCGTCTTGACGATCCGCTCCAGCCCGTGCCGAAAGAGCACATGGCTCAGCTCGTGGCTCAGCACCCCCGCCACCTCCTCCGGGCTCTCGGCCCGCTTGAGCAATCCGGTGAAGACGACGACGTAGCCGCCGGGCAGCGCGAACGCGTTGACGGTCTCGCTCCGGACGATCGTCACCTGGAAGGTATAGGGGTTGTCCGGGATCGCCTCGGTCAGCCGGTGCAGGATCTCCCGCACGGCCGCGACCGAGGGTCCCTCCCGGATCACGGTCTGCCCGGCGAGGAACTCTTGCTGCGCCGCCTCGCCGATCGGCCGTTCCCATTCGACGGGCACGCGGGCCACGGCCAGCCGGACCCAGGCGTCGAAGCTCAGCCACAGGCCCAGGACGGCGCCGAGGACCGCGGCCAGCGACACGATGAGGACGGTCCGGCGCCTGGTCCGGGCGCGGCGCACCTGCGCCGCTGTGTGCTCGAGCCGGGCCGTCACCTCCGGCGGAGCGGCGCCGCGCAGAGCTGCGATCACCGCCGGGTCCTTGATGTAGAGAGTGCGGGCAGGCCCGTCCGTCGTCCACTTCACGACGAGGTGATCGTGATCGAAGCCGCCGGCCTCGATCGCGAGCCCGTCAAAGGGGATGGCATGGAGCGGCGCGCCGGGCAGATCGAGAGCCAGCCCCCTGGAAGAGACGCTGACGCGGCAGGCCACGCCGGTCGCCGGCAGGTCGGGGCCGAAGCAGAGGGCGTTGGGCGGGGCGCTCATCGCCTATTCGGAGACCGGGATGAACTGCCGGATCCACGCCCCGAACCCGCTGGGATTGCGGCTCTGGATATAGACGACGCCGGGGCCGCGGAAGCGACAGACGAATCCCTCCCCGGACGTGAAGCTCGCGATCCACCCGGCCGCGGCCTTCTCGATCGCGTAGGACGTGGTCGCGGTCCAGGCGACCAAGTGGCTGTTGTCCACGATGTATTCCTCATCCGGCTTCAGGTCCACCCGATGGACCGCGCCGAAGCTGTTGAGGATCAGCGTCCCGCTTCCGCCGATCTTCAGGATGAAGAACCCCTCGCCACCCAGCAGGCCACGGGCGAGGCTCTGCATTCGGCTTTCGATCGTGACTCCCTCAGCCCCCGCCAGGAAGCCGTCCTTCTGGACCAAATAGTCCGTGACGCCGTCCAGCTCCAGGAGCACGATGTCGCCCGGCACGGTCGGGGCGAGCAGCGCCTCGCCCGCCCCACGAGTCGCGCGGAGGGTCTGGAAGAAGAACTTTTCGCCCGACAGCATCTTGCGCGAAAGTGCCCCGAGCAGGCCGCCCTCCAGTTTGCTCTCCACGTCAATCGTGGGGGAGCAGGCGACCATCGCCCCGGACTCGGCTTTCACGCTTTCCCCCGCCGCCAGGTCCACCCGCACCATCGGAAAGGCCCCGGGATACAAGATTTCGCTCTTCATGCCGTTCTGGCTCCTTCTGCTCGATTCATGAACCTACGGGACCACCGTGTGTCGTCCGTCGTTCCTCGTCGCGACAGGCACACGTCCCCGACCACGCAGATCAGCCGGCCGCCGGGCACGAGCAGGTCATAGCCCAGCTTCCGGACCCGATCCAGCTCCCTCAGAAACTCCTCGTAGTCCTTGACGAGACCGAGCTGGCCGTTCGTCCGCCGGCTCACCGCCAACCCGATCCCCATGTTATTCGACCACCCACCCGTACACCCGATGGGTCGGCGCCGGCCCTTCCTCGCGATACGCCATCCGGATCCGGCCCAGCACGTCCTTCGGCAGCTCGTTCCGCTTCGCGTGGACGTCCACCCCGAACAGCCGAGCCGCGTTCAGCCCGAAAATCCGTTCCTTTACCTCGCGGGTCAGCGGCGGGTAGCCCTTGCGCGCGATCAACTCGTCCGGGATCTGGAACCGCCGGAAGGCCTCGATCTGCCACTGCGGGGTCCCGTACCAGATCGAGTCGGTCCCCCACAGCACGTGATCTGCGCCGAAGGCCACGAGGACCTCCCCCAGAAGATGCGCGCACAGGAGGGGCGAGGCCGTCACCAGTTGCGCGAAGGTCGAGCCCAGCTCCATGTAGATGTTGGTGAGGCCCGGCTTCGCCCGCTTCATCCGGCAGAACTCGCTGGTCCAGGGAATGTCGCCCGTGCGCGCGAACTCCGCCTCGAGCCCGGCCAGGCCGCGGAAGCCTGAGTGATAGACCAGAAACTGAATGTCCGGGAAATCCTTGGCCGCCTGGATCAGGTCGCGCGGATGGTTGTACTCCGGCACCGGCCCCAGGGGGAGTCCCTTATGCACGCAGATCCGCGGCACCTTGAGCGCCCGCGCCTGCTCCAACATCGGGTAGGCGATCCGCTCATCGTCCATCCACCAGCCGTGCGCGAACCCCTTGGGCGGCGAGCCCGTGTAGCACTTCCAGGCGTCCACCTTGAGCGTCCCTGCCTGCAGCTCCATGAACTCCAGATCGGCCCGCCCGAGTTGGGGCGTCGCCAGGCCGTGCGCCAGCATGCGCTGCGAGCCCGCCACGCGGTTGATCTCGTCGCGGATGTGGGCCATCTCCTTAGGCGGGACGACCGCCTCCTGGGGGTAGGGCCCCGGCGGCGTGCTGATCAACCCGATCGCGGTCTCGCTCTCCAGAAACACCTCCCGGATAAAGGTCTCCCAGGAGAGGTCCGCCAGGGTCCCGCGGTCGGCCTTGAGCGTCGGGGTCATCCCCGCTTCGCGCGCGCGGCGACGGAGCGCCAGCAGGCCCTCCTTCGTCACGGCCCCCGGGCGGCCCGCCTCGGTGTTCTGGGGGTCGTAGCCGGCGCTGACGTAGTGCGTCTGCACGTCGAAGATAAAGACGGGCGGCCCCTGCCGCTCGGCGAAGGCCGCCGCCTCCACCAGCTCCACGTCCAGGACATCGAAGAACCGCCCGAACACGGTGTTCATCGCCAGCAGGGCCGCCGCCATCCCGCCGGTCGTCTTGAGGAACTCGCGGCGGCTGACGCCCAGCCGCCGGCCCGCCTCGCCCGCCAGCCGCTCGGTCAGCCACTCGACCGTGGCCTGTGCAGCCGTTTGCCGCGTCGGCACGAACTCGCCGTTGGAGACGGGCCGGGTGGGGATCGGTCCGGCAAAGATCGTGCCCGGTTGAATCGGGCTTGGACGACGCATGCTCATGGCGGGGCTCCTCCGCAGGACCAGCTCGGCTGATCTTCGGGAAACGGGACCGGCAATGTCAAGCCAGGCCCTGGGCGGCCGCCGCCCCCGATTGAAGCCGGCCCGGTGGCGCGGCCCGACGATACCGGGGCTCCACCTACGGTATTGGTACGAGTTGACAAGGCCGAGCCGGTGGGCGCATGGTAAGCGGCGTCGTGACAGAGGGAGGACCCGCCATGTCCCCGGGCAGTCGACGGTGGCAGATCGGGCTCCAGACAACGGGGCACCTCCTGGGTGGCCTTCTCGGGTCTGCTACGGCCTGGGAAGGCTTTTTTGCTTCATGAAAGGAGTGACGGCCATGAAGACCTCTATTGTCGCGATCAGCCTCTCCATCGCTGTCGTGTTCCTCGCCTCGCTTGCGCTCGCCAATCCGGCGATGCTGCCCAAGCACCCGGGCTATCCGATGAGCAACGCCGTGAGCCCGGTCACCGGCCAGCCATTAGCCAACGATCCGGGCCAAACCAACGCGACTGGGGAGAAGGCCGCCTTGGAAGCGGCGGCGGCCGAGGACGTTCACGTGACGCAGCAATTGACGAATCCCGATGACCGGCGGATCCTCGAGAAGCCGGGCGCCGGCATCCTCCCGAAGGTGCAGGGGCCACAGATCAAGATCGAGCCGCCGGTCAAGGAAGCGACCCGGATGAAATAACCTCGGGGGGCACGGCGGCGTCCAGCCGCGCGCGCTGCTCGCGCAGGAGCGTCTGGGCCTCTGGGACGCTCACGGCCGTGAAGGCGACCGTGTCGCCCGGCGCAAGCTGGGCCGCGAGCGGAAGATCCGCCGAGATCACGACCGCGATCACGGGATAGCCGCCGGTCGTCTGCCGGTCGGCCATGAGCAGGATGGGTTGGCCGTTGGCCGGCACCTGCAGCGCCCCCATCGGAGTCGCCTCCGAGATGATTTCGGCAGGCCCCACGTGGGCAAGCGCGGGACCGAGGAGCCGGTAGCCCATCCGGTCACACTGCGGCGACAGGACGTACCGGGACCCCCTCAGCGTCTCGATCGTTTCCGGCGGAAATCCGTCCGCCTGGGGTCCCAAGACGACCCGGAGGGTCGGCGCGGCGGTATACCGCGGCCGCACGGCCGGCGGCACCGTGCGGCCGGCCAGACGCGCGGCGTCGGCGCCCGGCGGTCCGCTGCGGAGGTCGTCACCCGCCCGGAGAGCCCGGCCCGCCAGGCCGCCGGTTCCGCTCCGTGGGTGCGTCGAGCGGCTACCCAGTACGATCGGGACATCGAGCCCGCCCGCGACGCCGAGATAGGCGCGGGCGCCGGCACGCCGCGCGCCGAACGCGAGCCGCGAGCCAGCGCGGGCCGCCACGGCGGTCCAGAGCGGCACGGGCTGGCCGTCGAGCGTCGGCGAGAGGTCGGCACCGGTCACGGCGAAGACCGCCCCGGCGGCAAACTCCAGCACCGGCCCCGACATGGTGATTTCCAGCGCCGCCGCCCCGTCCGGGTTGCCGACCAGCCGGTTCGCGAGCCGGAGTGCGAGCGGATCCATGGCCCCGCCGATCGGCATCCCGAACCGCTGGTAGCCGGGTCGTCCCAGGTCCTGCACCGTTGTGAACAGGCCGGGCTTCAGGATACGGACCCGCGCGCGACCGGGCTCGTCGCGCGTCTTCCGTCTCATGCCTACGGTTCGCATCCTGGGCTGAGGAGCCGCACGCCGGCCTGCTCCAGCGCCTCCCGGAGGCGCGCCGCCAGCCGGTCGGCCCCGGGCGTGTCGCCATGCACGCAGATCGTCTCGGCGCGCAAGCGGACCTCCGGGCCGTCCACGCTCGGCAGCACACCCTCGCGGACCAGCCGCAGGACACGCTCGACCACGGCCTCTTCCTCATGAAGGAGCGCCCCGTCTCGACCGCGCGGCACGAGCGTGCCGTCCGCCCGGTAGGCCCGGTCCGCAAAGGCCTCCGCCACCGCCCGCATCCCTTGCCTCCGCGCCGCGTCAATCAGCGCCGAGCCCGCGAGCCCGAAGAGCGCGAGCCGGACGTCCACGGCCGCCACCCCGCGGACGATCGCCGCGGCGAGCGCGCCGTCCCGCGCCGCCATGGTATAGAGCGCGCCGTGGGGCTTGACGTGGGCCAGCGCGACGCCTTCCTCCGCTGCGACCGCGGCCAGCGCGCGAACCTGCGCGGCGACGAGTTGCTCGATGTCCTCGGGCGTCACGGGCAGCTCGCGGCGGCCGAGGCCTTCCGGGTCGGGCAGGCCTGGATGCGCACCGACCGCCACGCCGCGGGCCCGGGCCGCGCGGATCAGCCGTCGCATGAGCGCCGGGGTCCCCGCGTGCACGCCGCAGGCGAGGCTCACCGAGGTGACGGACTCCAGCACGCGCGCCTCGATCGCCACGCGCCCGGGCTCGTCGGATTCGCCGACGTCGCAGTTGAGATCAACCCGCATGGGAGACCCCACGGCTAGGGGCGAGGAGCGCAGCGAGGCGGCCATACGCCGCGCGGTCGATGGGCACGAACCGCACCCGGTCGCCGGGCGCCAGCAGGAAGGACGGGGTCCGCGCCGGATCGTACAGTCGCAGGGGCGTCCGCCCGATCAGGCGCCAGCCGCCGGGGCTCTCCAGCGGATAGATGCCGGTCTGCTCGCCGGCGATGCCTACCGACCCCGCCGGCACGCACGCCCGCGGCTCGGCCAGCCGCGGGGCCGCGAGCTTCGCGGGCACGCGACCGAGGTAGGGAAATCCCGGCATGAACCCCAACATGTAGACCCGATACTCAACCGAGCTGTGCAAGGCCGCGGCCTCAGCCGGCGTCAGCCCGGCGGCCGCGGCGAGCGCGGCGAGATCGGGCCCGGCCTCGCCTCCATACAGCACGGGGATCTCGATCCGCCGGCGCCCGAGGCGCGGGCCGCGGGGTGGCCGGGCGGCGAGCGCGCGCAGCCGCTTCAGCAGGGCGCCTCCGCGGACGACCAGTGGATCCACGTACACGGTCGCGGACCGGTAGGCCGGCACGACCTCCTGGACGCCGGGCCACCGCGCCGTCTCCACCGCCCGCGCGAACCGCAAGACCCGGTCGTTGATCGCCGGCGCGATCCGGTCCCCGAACTCCACGGTGACCGCCGCGTCGCCGGCCCAGCGGAGCCGGGGATATCGGAGCTGGTCCGTGGTCGGTGGTCGGTGGTTCATGTCACGCGACGACATAGCGCAGGGCCAGCAGGCCGGCGAACAGGTGGATGAGCCAGTGGGCCTGCTGGGGCTGCCCGGTCGCGAGCTTCAGCCGCGAGTAGGAGACGAGCCCGAAGGTGATGCCGTCGGTGATGCTGAGCGAGAACGGCATCAGGATGATCGTGAGGAACGCCGAGATCGCCTCGGTCGGATCGGTCCAGGGCACCCGCGCGACGCCCCGCAGCATCAGGCTGCCGACCACGATCAGGGCCGGCGCGAGCGCGATCGGGTAGTTCGCATAGAGCCCCATGAGGAGCGTGGCGAACGCGCTGGCCAGGCAGGTGGCCGCGAGCACCGCGCTGAAATCCATCCCGGTCGTGGCGAGCACGGTTGGCTGGACCAAGAGGATGTAACAGAGCGTCAGGAAGGTCGTGGCGCTGGCGACCACCTCGGTCCGGATCGTGGTGCCGTTCGCCTTGAGCTGGAAGTGCCGCTCCAGCGCCTCGCCCGGATGTCGGAGCCACGCCCCCCCGCATCGCCCAGAGCCTTCGTCACCGCGCCTCGCCCCGGGGCCCCGCCCCGTCCAGCACCTCGCGCACCCGGCGCACCAGCACGTCCGGGGTAAAGGGTTTCTGGAGGAACGCCGTGCCGGGATCCAGGATGCCGTGATGCACGACCGAGTTCTCGGCGTAGCCGGACATGTACAGCACCTTGACGTCGGGGCGGGCCGCGAGAAGCTGGGCGGCCACCTCGCGCCCGCTCATCTGGGGCATGACCACGTCGGTCAGCAGCAGGTGGACCGGCCCCGGATGGCGCGAGCTGAGCACCAGTGCCTCGATCCCATGGCGCGCCTCCAGCACCGTGTACCCCTGGAGCTCCAGCGTGTCCCGCACCAGCATCCTCACGCCGGGCTCGTCCTCGACCAGCAGGATCGTCTCGTTGCCGCGGGGCAGGCCGGGATCGGCCAGCGCCGCCGGCTCGGGCTCAACGGCCTCGTCCACCCGCGGGAGGTAGATCTTGAACGTGCTGCCCTTGCCGGGCTCGCTGTATACGAAGATGTAGCCGCCGCTCTGCCGGACGATGCCGTAGACGGTGGAGAGCCCCAGCCCCGTCCCTTTGCCGAGCCCTTTCGTGGTGAAGAACGGCTCGAAGACCCGGGCCTTCGTCTCCTCGTCCATGCCCTGCCCGGTGTCGCTCACCGCCAGCAGCACGTACCGGCCCGGCGCGACCACCTGCCCGTGCCGGAAGGAGTCGTCGATGTCGACGTTCGCGGTCTCGATCGTCAGCTTCCCGCCCTGGGGCATCGCATCCCGCGCGTTCACCGCCAGGTTCATGATGACCTGCTCGAGCTGGCTCCGGTCCGCCCGGACGTGGCCGAGGGCCGGCGCGAGCGCCGTGCTGAGGTCAATGTCCTCGCCCAGCAGCCGCTGGACCATCGAGCTCATGCCGCTCACCACGGCATTCAGGTCGAGGACCGACGGGATCAGGACCTGGCGGCGGCTGAAGGCCAGCAGTTGCTGGGTCAGGGCGGCCGCGCGGTCCCCGGCCTGCTTGATCTCCTCGACATCCGGGCGCAGCGGATCGTTCACGGCCAGACGGCTGAGCAGGAGGTGGCTGTAGCCGTTGATGATGGTCAGCAGGTTGTTGAAGTCGTGCGCCACCCCGCCGGCCAGCTTGCCCACCGCCTCCATCTTCTGCGCCTGCAGGAGCTGCGCTTCCAGCTCTTTCCGCTCATTGATCATGAGCAGCACCCCGCAGAGCTTGACGGGGCGCCCCCGCTCCACGATCACCGTGGCGAGGTCCCGCACCCAGACGACCCGGCCGTCGGCGGTGAGCATCCGGTACTCCAGCTCGTGATTGCGCCGTTCCCGGACCGCCTTCGTGCAGAACGAGATGACCTGGTCGTAGTCGTCCGGATGGATCACATCCCGCCACGTCAGGTCCGCGAGAAAGCGCGCGGGGGGATACCCGAGGAGACGCTCCGCCTGCGGGCTCACGAACGTGAACCGAAAGGTCTCGGCGTCCGCCTCCCAGACGATCCCGTCGAGCGAGTCCACCAGTTCCTGGTAGCGGCGCTGGGACTCCTTCAGCCGCGCCTCCGCCTCCCGGTGGAGCCACTGGCCCAGCGCGAGCGACGCCACGTTGGCAAGGGCCACCGCGAAGAGCTGGTCCTCCGGCGTCCAGCGCCGGGGCGGCCCCACGTGCTGGTGACAGAGGACCCCCTCCACCCGGCCGGCCACGTAGATCGGGACATCCATCAGGGAAGTGACGCCCAGCCGCGCCAGGTATCCGGCGGACAGCTCGGACGTCCGGGCGTCCTCCCGCGCGTCATCGGCCGCGATGACGTCGCTCGCGGCGAGCGCCATGAAATAGCGGGGCGAGTCGGCCACCAGCCACTCGACGCCCGCTGAGTGGCGGCCGGGGCCGGCCTCGTAGAGGTCCAAGCAGCGGATCTTCGTGCGGGACTCGTCGTAGCGCCAGAGGCTGACGCGCGCGACGCCGAGCGTGCGGGCGGCCGCCTCGGTCAGGTGTCGGGCGGTGACTCCGAAGTCAGCGGACTGCAGCGTGTCGCTGCGAACGAGCGTCGTCAGGGCGGACAACTGTCGGAGGACCGGCTCATCCGTCACGGCAGGTCCTTCTGTGCGGGACGGTGCGCGATCGCGGTAGACCGCCCGGTCCCAAACGGCCCTCATCCTAGTCTTTTCACGACAAAATCTACAAGTACGGACTTGTATCTAAGACCGGGCAGACGCGTCCGTCGAGCACCTGCATCGAGCGCAGCCGGCCGGCAGGGCAGACGCGGCGCTCAGCACGGGCGGCGATGCAGGCGTTCGATCTCGTTGGTGAGCTCCTGCTTCTCCTGCTGGAACGACCGTTCCAGCCCATACCGCTGCATCGCGTCCCGGAGGCTGGCGCCGCGGTCCTGCTCCCACTGACGGTCCGGCCGCGCGCCCTGTCCGGACGGGGCGGGCGCCAGGGAGCCTGCCGCCCAGACGCTGCCGCCGACCAGCAGCCCCAGCAGGAATCCGACGATGAGGTTGCGCATGGTGGGCCCTCCTTTGACAAGGCGGCGCCGGCGCCGCCGGCCGATCCGTCACCGCGGGCGACGATCGCCTGTAGGCCGCCTTGACACCGCCGCCAGAAAATCCGGCATGGCGCTCCAGATATAGTCAATCACGGAGAGCGCGTAGGCCTGCGAGGCCGCAAGGTCGCGCTGCCAGTGCGGGACCGCCTCGTGCACGTCGAGCACCGGCTCCTCCCGCTGATAGCAGACCTGGTTGAACAAGGGTGCGTCCCGGCCGAAGTGCCGTCGGACGAACTCCCGGTGGTCGTGCCCCATCGCCACCGCGAGGTCCGCGGCGTCGAGCAGCTCCCGCGTGAGCCGTCGCGGGGCGTGGCCGACCGGGTCGGCCCCCAGCGCCCGCAGCCGGTCCAGAATCAAGGGGTGCACCGGTTGCGGCTGCGCCTCGGTGCCCGCCGAGCCGACCACATAGCCGTCTGCCGGCCCGACCAGGGCTTTGAGCGCATATTCCGCGACCACGCTCCGGAAGACGTTGCCCGTGCAGATGAACAGGATGGATGGCACCGGACCGACCCGTTTGCGATCCATGCTAGCACAGCCGGACGCCTCCGGCGACCTGCCGCCTTGCCGGCCCGCCGTCGCTGCCCTATCCTACCCTATGAGACGCCGCAGCCCAGGGACGGCCATGCTGGTCGAAGCGGGAGGACTCCGGAGCAGAAAGGTGATCGTGGCGGGGGCGGGGCTCGCGGGGCTTGCCGCCGCCCTGGCCCTCCAGGACCAGGGCGCGCGGGTCACGGTGTTGGAGGCGCGGGACCGCGTCGGCGGCCGCGTCTGGACGCTGCGCGAGGGGTTCCTGGAGGGGCAGCACGGGGAAGCCGGCGGCGACCTCATCGAAGACAACCAGGACGCCATCCGAGCTCTGACGGCGAAGCTGGGGCTCGAGCTGGCCCCCATCCTGCCCCGCGGCTTCGGTTTCGTCCGGCAGGGACCAGCCGGGTGCCCCCCGAAGCTCCTGTCGCCGGGCGGCGGCTTCTGGGAGAGGCTTCGGGTGAGGCTCGAACCGCTCGTCCGCGCCTATCTGTTGGCCGAGCAGCGGTGGGACAGCGAGATCGCGCGGGCGCTCGCGCGGTGGTCGGTCGTGGACTGGCTTGCTCACACGCACGCGGACGAGGAGACGTGCGCGATCGTCCGGGGCCTGCGCGGCTTCTTCCTGGCCGACCCCGAGGAGCTGGCGTTGTTGGCGTTGGTGGATCACCTCGCCGACGAGCCGCCGGGGTGCGGCCGGCTGTACCGGATCGCCGGCGGCAACGACCGGCTCGCCGCCGCCCTGGCGGCGAAGCTCGACGAGCCCGTGCGGGTACGAACGACGGTGCGAGCCGTCAGGCAGGCAGCGGGGGCGGTCTGCGTGACCGTCCGCGCCGGGGATGGGAGCGAGGCCCAGTTGGCCGCCGACTACCTGATCGTTGCGTTGCCGGCCACGACGGTGCGCGGCTTGGCCTTCGACCCGCCTCTCCCGCCACGCCAACTCGAAGCCCTCACCCGGCTTCGGTACGGGCCCGCCACGAAGACCCTCCTGCAGTTCCCTAGACGGTTCTGGCGCGTCCGCGGCCGGCCGCGGGCCTTCGGCAGCGACCTCCCGATTGGAGCGGTGTGGGACGCGAACGAGGAGCAGCGGGGACGCGCGGGCCTCCTCGCGCTGTTCGCCGGCGGATCCGCCAGCGCCGAGACCAAGCGGCTCCTGGCCGAGGGCGGCGTCGCCGCGCTCACCGCACATCTGGACTGGCTGGGCTCGCGCGGCGTGCCGGTCCTAGCTTCCCGGGTCATCTCCTGGGAGGATGATCCCTGGGCGCAGGGCGGCTACGCCTATTTCGATCCGGGCTACGACCCCGCGCTGCGGGCCTGGCTCGCCCGAGCCCACGGCCGGGTGCTGTTCGCGGGCGAGCACACCAGCTTCCGGTGGCAGGGCTATATGAACGGCGCCATCGAGAGCGGGCTCCGGGCCGCGGCGGAGGTCGGCGCGCTGACCTGGCGGCCAGGCCGCGGCGGCGCGCGCGGCGGACCCGCCGCTCCGGGCTTGGGCGACTGACCATCGGCCGAGCGGACGAGGTGCCCTCTGGCGACCATCACCGTCACCCGCACCGGCCAGGAGACGTTCCGCGTCGAAGTGACCGAGGGCGCGAGCCGCACGTGCCACGAGGTCACCGCCACGAGCGCCGACGTGGCTCGCTACGGCGGCGGCACGTCCGCCGAGCCCCTGATCCGGGCGTCTTTCGAGTTCCTGCTCGAACGCGAGCCCCAAGAATCTATCCTGCGCCGGTTCGCGCTCCCAGTCATCGAGCGCTACTTTCCCGAGTATCCGGCGGAAATCCGCAGGCGGCTGGGGTAGCGGTCGCTCCACAAGCCGTTTCCCCGCTTTCCAGGATTTGCTTGCCTTCCGTCGGGGAACTCCGTATTCTGGGAGCTTCCGGGGGAGTCCCGAGGCCTGGTCGCGCGGCCGGTCGGGGCGAAGGGGGGGCGGGGTCCACCCCTTCTCAGGTTTCTTGCCTCAGCAGAGGAGGTTCCTATGTGGAAGAAAGACAAGATGGACGTGAAGGGCCCGGCGGACTCTCCGGAGAACGGCAGCCCGGAGCCGGCCCCGACCCCGGCGAACGGGGGCCCAGAGGGCGACCAGGACGTCATCGCCTTCGTTGGCAAGGGCGTGGAATTCAAAGGCACCATTACCTATAACGGCACCGTGCGCATTGACGGGTTCCTCGATGGAGAGATCCACACCGAGGGGATCCTCCTGGTCGGGGAGGAAGCCGTGATCACCGCCAAGGTGAGCGCGGGGACGGTGGTGAGCAAGGGGAAGATCACCGGGGACATCATGGCCAAGGAGAAGGTCAAGCTGCTCGCCCCGGCGGTCCTGAACGGCTCGGTGAAGACCCCGGTGCTCTCCATGGAAGAGGGGGTCTTGTTCAACGGAAGCTGCGAGATGGCGCGGGCCGACGTCCACGAATTGCCGCGCGATCCGGTCATTCGCCCGGTGACGCCCGGCGCGGGCGGGATGAAGCGCGTCGCCGGGGGCCAGGGTCCCGCAGGAGCGGTTCGCGATCCCCGCTTCGACGGCTAGAGGGAAGGGGCTGGGCCGCGCGGCTCAGTCAGGCGCCGGCCGCGAACCCCGCTCGTCCGACCTCAGCCGAGGGAGGGTTCCATGTGGGAGTTTAACGGCAAGAAGAAGCTCAACCTCGAGCACGAAGAGAACTTCACCTTCCTGGGACGGGGGGTGGACTTCAAGGGCGTTGTCAACTTCGACGGCACCGTCCGGATTGACGGCCGCCTCGAAGGGGAGATTCACACCAAGGGGACGCTCATCGTCGGGGAGCATGCCGTGATCAAGGGAATCATCACCGCTGGAACGCTGATCACCGGCGGGAAGATCCGCGGGAACGTCACGGCGCTGGAGAAGGTCCAGCTCCTCAAGCCGGCGGTGCTGGTCGGCGACGTCCGCACCCCCTCGATCTCCATCGAGGACGGCGCGCATTTCCACGGCGCCTGCGACATGGGGGCCGACAAGTGGGAGGAAGAGGCGCGTCAGGAGCTCGAGAACGTCCACAACCTCTCCGCCCACCGAGGCAAGGTCCGAGCGCAAGACTTCCAGCCATGACACGACCCACGGTCCTTCTTGGCATGAGCGGCGGCGTGGACAGCTCCGTCGCCGCCATGCTGCTCGTCGAGCAGGGATACCGGGTTCAGGGCGTCACCCTCCAGGTCTGGGAGCACGAGGATCCCGACACCGCCCCCTCGAAGCGCTGGCAGGAGCGCGGGTGCTGCAAGGTCGGCCTGGCCCGGTACGTGGCGCAGCGCCTGGCCATTCCGCACGAGGTGGTGGACGCGCGCGCCGCCTTCCGCACGGCGGTCATTGACGACTTTCTGGCCGGCTACCAGGCGGGGCTCACGCCCAATCCCTGTGTCCGGTGCAACGAGCGGGTCAAGATCCGCGCCCTCGCCCAGTTGGCCGAGGAGCGCGGCCTTGACTTCGTCGCCACGGGCCACTATGCCCGTGTGGTGCCGGGCGACCCACCGACCCTCCGCTGCGCACGGGACACGCGCAAGGACCAGACCTATTTCCTGTACCGGCTCGCCCCCGGGTGGCTGGCCCGGCTGCGCTTCCCGGTCGGCGAGCTGCTCAAGGCGGAGGTTTGGGAGCGCGCCGAGGCGCTGGGCCTGCCCGCCGACGAGCTGAAGGAGAGCCAGGAGATCTGTTTCGTGTCGCAGGGGGACTACCGCGTCTTCATCGAGCGGGAGGCGCCGCAGGCCAGGAGACCGGGACCGTTTGTGGATCAGGAGGGCCGCATCCTGGGACAGCACCCCGGCATCGCGTTCTTCACGCCCGGCCAGCGGCGCGGCCTCGGCGTCGCTGCCGGCCAGCGCCTCTACGTCCAGCGGGTAATTCCGGAGAGCGCGACGGTCGTCCTGGGCCCCGAGGAACATCTCTACCGGACCGACTGCCAGGTGGCGGACCTCAACCTGCTCGACCCGGCGCTCGCCGCGCAGCCCGCGCGCGCGCACGTAAAGATCCGCTACGCCAGCCCGGCCGCGCCCGCCACCCTGGTTCCCAACGTAGCCGACGGGACGATTACCGTGCGCTTCGATCAGCCGCAGCGCGCGCTCAGCCCCGGGCAGTCAGCCGTCTTCTACGAGGGCGACCGCGTCCTCGGCGGCGGGATCATCCAGTAACGCCGCTCGCCGGTCCCGGCGAGCGCCGGCAGGACAGCCTCGCGCCTGCATGCCGAACCGCGCCGACCGCTACGAACCCCAGCCGCGGTCCCCGTCGTCCCGCCGCGCGCCCGAGCGGCCCGCGGTCGCTGACGTGCTCGTGCCGCGACGAGTCCCCGGCCCCTTCACCTACGCGGTGCCCGCGGGGCTCCGTGCACGCCTCGTCGTCGGCAGCCTCGTGCTGGTCCCCTTTGGACCGGCCACGATCGCCGGCGTGGTCGTCGCGCTCGACCCGCCGGTCCAGACTCCGCGTCCCAGGCCGTTGCGGGAGATCCACGCGCTCCTCGACCGCTCGCCGGCCGAGCCGGCCCTGCCCGGACCGCTCCTGGCGCTGACCCGCGACGTCGCCATGGAATATTTGGCCCCCTGGGGGCAATGTCTCCGGGTCCTGCTGCCGAGGTCCGCCGCCCGACCCATGCTCGATCGCTACCGCCTCACCAGTCAGGGGCGCCTGGCCCTCGACCGCGGCATCCGCCTCTCGACCAGCGCCAAAACCCTCCTGGCCACACTCGCGGCCGCGCCGCAGCCGCTCGACCGGGAGGCCTTGCGACATGCGCTACCCGGTTCCCTCGCCCGCACGCTCACCGCCGTGACGCGCCGGGGGCTCATCGAGGTCCTCTCCGAGGCCGACGCGGCACGGATTCCCCCCACGACCGGCGGCCCGGGGCGGCGCCAGCCCCCTTCACCCGCCACGACCTCGGTTGGAGTGGCCTGGTGGCCCGCCTTGCTCGCGGCCCTCGCCGAGCGCCGCCCCGCTGTCTTCCTCCTCCAAGGGGCTGCGCCCGACCGCTGGGCCACGCTCTTCGATGCGGCGCAGGCTGCGCTCAGCCACGGCCGGCACGCGCTCGTCATCGCGCCTGAGCAGGCGGCTGCGGCAGCCATCGCGGCCCAAGCCGCTGCCCGCTGGCCCGACCGCGTCGTCCTGTTCCACGGCGGGCTCTCCGACGCGCTCCGTGCTCAAACGTGGTGGCGCATCCGGGACGGCGCCGCCAGCCTCGTGATCGGCACCCGGTCGGCCGTCTTCGCGCCCTTGCCGCGCCTCGGACTGATCTGGGTGGACGACGAGGACGATCTATCGCTCAAGGAAGAGCAGGAGCCGCGCTATCACGCGCGAGAGGTCGCCCGGCTACGCACCCAGCGGGAGGGCGCGGCCCTCATCATCAGCTCGGCCCATCCCCTGCTGGAGACCAGCCAGACCCTCCCGGCCTCCGCCACCGCGGCCCTGCCGGCTGCAGGCCCAGCCGCGCGGCCAGCGATCCACCTCGTGGATCTCCGCCGGCTCCCTTCGGGGACCCTGCTCTCGGAGCCCCTGCTCGACGGCCTTCGGACGGCCCTGGACGCGAAGACCGGCGCGATCCTGTTCCTCAATCGCAAGGGGTTTGCGCCCGCGCTCCTCTGCCGGGCCTGCGGCGCGGCGCCGCGCTGCCGCCGGTGCAGCGTGACCCTGACGTTCTATCGCACCGCAGGCCGGCTCGCCTGCCACTATTGCGGGGCGACCCTCCCGGTCCCGGACACCTGTCCGGACTGTCTCGCCCCGCGCCTGGAGCCCATCGGGCTCGGAACCGAGCGCCTGGAGGCCGAGCTGCGCCGCACGTTTCCCGACGCCCGCATCGCGAGGCTCGATCGGGCCAGCGTGCGAACGCCCACCCAGGCAGAGACCATCCGCCACCACCTGGCTTCGGGAGCCGTGGACATCCTGATCGGCACTCGAATGTTGTTCCAGGGGCCGCCGCTGCCGCGTGTCGGGTTCGTCGGACTTCCGCACGCCGACTCTGGCCTCCACCTCCCGGATTTCCGGGCCGCCGAGCGGCTCTACCACACCCTGCTCGACGCCGTGGCCCTCGCGCGGCCGGCCGCCCTGGGCGGCCGGCTGGTCCTCCAGACCTATCTGCCGACCCAGCCGGCGGTCGCCGCGCTGCTGGCCGACGACCCCAGCCGGTTTGTCGAGCCCGAGCTGGCCGCGCGCCGGGCGCTGGGCTATCCGCCCTTCACCCGTCTGATCGCCCTCCGCGTCACCGGACCTGACCAGGCGCAGGCTCAGGAAGCCGCGCGCCGCTGGGTCGCGTTCCTGGCGAACCAGGGCCCGCGCCGGATCGAGGCGCTGGGCCCGGTGCCCGCGCCCGTAGCCGTGGTCCGGGGACGCCATCGCTGGCACATCCTGGTCAGATCGGAAGACCGCGACGCGGTGCACCAGGCCGTCGCGGCGACGCTCGAGCCGATGCGGCGCACCGTCTCGCGCTCGGTGCGGTTGGACGTAGACGTGGATCCGGTGGAGATGGGGTAGCGGGGCGCGCTACCGCCGCGGACGGCGCAGGCCCGCACCCGGCGGCGGGTCGGCCGGCGGCCCCGGTTCGCCCCCAGGAGACACGGGACCATCCGGCGCCTCGCCGCCGACCTGGCGGGCGACCCTCCGGAAGATGCCGGAGGAGAAACTCAGCCAGAAGATCGCCGCGAAGCCACCCGCGAGCACCGATCTGGCGATCTCGCCCATCTGCTCGGTCGTGGGCTCAGCGGTGAGCGCGCGGAGTTGGACCATCGTCGCGATCGGCCAGGCCAAGCTCTCCAGCCCGAGCAGCAGCGTGGCCCAGGCCCAGACGAGGCCGATGGTGGCCCCGCGCCAGACCAACAGAGCGGCGACGCCGACTGCAACCGCGGCAGTCACCGACGCAGGGGGCTGCCCCGCCATCAACCAGAACCCGACGGTCACCACCAGGCTGCCGAGGACGGCGTTCAGCTTCGGCGTCCAGACCATCATCGCCTCGTTGACGGACCGGGGGCAGTGTGCCGGCTTCCGGCCGCCCTGTCAATCCCGCGCCAGCTTGCACAGCCGTCGCCCATCCGCTATGGTCACGGTGAGGAGACATGCCCGACCTCATCGTCTTCACCGACCTGGACGGCACCCTGCTTGACGCAGCCACCTACACCTTCGACGCCGCCCAGGAAGCCCTCGACGCGCTCCGCGCCCGCGCGGTGCCGCTGATCCTCGTCTCGAGCAAGACGCGGGCAGAGACGGAACCCCTCCGGCATCGCCTCGGGCTGGCCGATCCCTTCGTCGTCGAGAACGGCGGCGCGGTCTTCATCCCCACGGGATACTTTCCCTTCCCGGTCCCCTGGGCTGAGGTGCGCGGCACTTTCCAGGTGATCGAGCTCGGAACGCCCTACGCTCGCCTGCGCGCCGCCCTCAAGGAGATCGGGCAGGCCCTCGGCTGCCAGCTCCGCGGGTTCGGAGACCTGTCGCTGGACGAGATCGCCGCCGTGACGGGCCTGCCGAGCCACGAGGCCGGCCTGGCCAAACAGCGCGAGTACGACGAGCCCTTCCTGTTCGAGGGGCCGCCGGCGCTGGCCGACGCGGTCCGGGGCCTGGCCGAGGCGCGAGGGCTTCGCTGCACGAAGGGAGGACGCTTCTATCATCTCATGGGAGCGAGCGACAAGGGAAAGGCCTGCCGGGCCCTGATTGACTGCTACTGGCAGGTGGCCGCCGGCCAGGGACAACCCCTCGTGACCGTCGCCCTCGGCGACAGCGTGAACGACCTCGCGATGCTCGCGCTCGTGGATCGCCCGGTCCTCGTCCGCAGGCCGGACGGCGGTCATGCCGGGGACATCCAGCTCCCCGGCGTGATGCGGACCACCGGCATCGGGCCGGCTGGCTGGAGCGAGGCCATCTTGGACCTCCTCAAGGCCGTCTAACCCCGAGGAGGATCGGGCCATGGAAACCAAGTCCGGCTACCTCTGTGAGCTAGAAGCCCAACTCAAGGAATGGAGCGTGAAGATCGGGCAATGGGCCGACCGTGCCTGGCACGACCTCAAGACCGCCTCCGACGCCGCCCGCCGCACGTTCAAATGAGCGGCACGACTCAGACCGGAGCCGACCCCCTGGAGCCTCACGGCGGGGCCGGCGCCGTCAGGCCCGACGACGCAACGGGCGCGCCCGTCGTCCCAGTCACGGCCAGGCGAAGAACCGCAGCCACAGATAGGCCGCGCTGATGGCCACCGACCCGAGCATCACGGGGAAGCCCAGGGCGACGAACCGCCAGAAGCTGATCACGTAGCCGGCGCGGCGCGCGAGATCCACGATAACCACGTTCGCCGTCGCCCCGATCAGCGTGCCGTTGCCGCCGAGGCAGGCGCCCAGCGCCAGCGCCCACCAGAGCGGAAGGATGTCCGGCTGGTGCACCAGCGCGGCGTACTCGGTGACGTCGGGATGGAGCGACCGCGCCAGGTCCACGATCAGCGGGTTCATGGCGGCCACATAGGGGATGTTGTCCACGACGGCCGAGAGAATCGCGGACCCCAGCAGCACACTGAACATCGTGCCGGCCTGGTTGCCCCGCGTGAACAGGACCAGCTCGTCCGCCAGGTACCGGATCGCCCCGACCTTGACCAGTCCGCCGACGAGGATGAAGAGCCCGATGAAGAAGAAAATCGTCTTCCACTCGATCTCGGTCAGGTAGTCCAGCTCCTCCCCCTGCTCCCCACCCCCGTGGCCGTGGCCGACCAGCATGAACAGGCTCGCGCCCAGCAACGCGACCGTAGCGGGCTCCAGGTGGACGAGCCCATGCATGCAGAAGCCGACCGTCGTGAGGACGAGGAGCCAGACACACTGGACGAGGAGTCGCCGGTCCCGGATCACCTCCCGCTCGCGGAGCGCGAGCACCGCCTCCCGGAGCTGCGGCGCGACCGTCAGCGAGCGGCCGGCGACGAGCCAGAGGGCGCCGAGGAACGCGGCCATGATGAGCAGGACGACGGGGCCCAGCATAACCAGAAACTCCACGTAACTCAGCTCGGCCTTGCTCGCGATCATGATGTTGGGCGGGTCCCCGACCAGGGTGGCCGTCCCGCCGATGTTCGAGGCCAGAGCTTCGCTGACGAGGAAGGAGACTGGGTTCAGCTCCAGCCGCCGGCAGATCTCCAGCGTCACCGGGGCCATGAGCAGGACGGTCGTCACGTTGTCCAGCAGGGCCGAGAGCCCCGCGGTGATGAGGGCCAGGAGCATGAGCATCCGGAAGGGTCTGACCTTCGCCCGCTTGGCCGCCCAGATGGCGAGCACCTCGAACAGCCCGGTCTTCCGCGTGATGTTCACGATGACCATCATCCCGATCAGCAGGAAGATGACGTTGTAGTCCACCCCGTAGTCCTGGGAATAGAAGGCCTCCTCCTGCGTCACCACGCCGAGGCTGATCATGAGCACCGCACCGAACAGCGCGACGATGGTCTTGTGGATCCGCTCGGTGACGATCGCCAGGTACGACGCCCCGAAGATCAGCAGCGCTAGCGTCACGTCGTTCATCCGATCTCCTCACGGTTCGCGGCCACACACCCAGGGAGGCGTCCGCCCGCGCACCGGTCCAGGCATGGCACAGTGGGCCCCCTTGCGCAAGGGGTCTCGCACGCGCACCGGTGGAATCAGGACCGGGCCTTGGAGTCCGCGGCGGACGCTAGAGTCGGCCCGCCGAACCCGGCAAACACGCGGCCGTAGGCCTTGCCCACGGCCGTGCGCTCGATGAGGAACACGAGCAGGGCGGTCAGCAGAATGCTGAACAGGACCACCGCATAGGTGACATCCCGCATGAGCTCGCCCCCCGGGACGCCCGCCTGCAACGGGATCGCGGACAGGACGACGGCCGCTAGGCCCTTGGGGGCCATGGCCGCCATGAGCGACGCGTCGGCCGCCGGCGTGGCCCGCTGGATGGACAATCGGACGACCGGCAGCCGCAGCAGGGAGATCGCGAGCGTCAGCGCCCCGGCGATCGAGACCACGAGCACGTCCGTCAGCCGCACGGAGAGGCCCACGTAGACGAAGAAGAAGGTCTTCAGCAGGAACGCGACCTCGGCGAAGAAGACCCGCTCCGTCTCGTTGAAGGTGAGCGGCACCAGCGGCGTGAGCTGCTTCAGCCGGGGCAGCTCGACCGACTCGATGTTGCCGAGCGTGACGCCAAAGGCCAGCGCCGCGATGTACCCGCTGAAGCCGAGCTGCTCCGTCAGCCCGAACACGACGAAGAGAAACGCCGGCGTCGTGAACACCGCGTGCTGCAGGTTGCGCACCTTGTGCAGCAGCATGGACCAGAAGAAGCCGCTGGCGACGCCCAAGATCGAAGCCAGGATGAAGGAGGACAGGATCTCCCCGATCATCAGGCCGACCCGCAGCTCGCCGAGCTTGTACAGCTCGACCAGCGCGATCGTCACGACGATGCTGAGGACATCGCTCACGGCGGATTCGAGAAACAGGATCGTCCGGCTCTCGTCCTGGATGTCGAGCTGCTTGACCAGCGGGATCACGACGGCCGGCGAGGTGGACCCGACGATCGCGCCGAGCGCAAACGCGGCCACGGGGTCCAGGCCGGTGAGCGCGAGCGCGCAGGCGCCCACCGCGGCGGTCGTCACCGCGAAGCTGGCCAGCGTCAGCGCGAGCGTGCCGCGGACCGCCTGCCGGAGCACCGAGAGGCTGAGCCCGATCCCCTCCTCGAACAGGAGGATGATCAGCGTGATGGTCGTGAAGACCGGCCCGACCGCGCCGAAATCCTCGGGCTCGACGAGGTCGAGGACGGGGCCGAGCAGCAGCCCGATGACGATCAGCCAGAGCACGTCGGGCAGCCGGGTGTGCTCGAACACCGCGGTGAACAGGTGGGCGAGGAAGACCAGCAGGCCGATGGCGGTGATCGTGAGGGCGACGTCCATGCGTCCTCAGCGCTCGCGGCCCCGCTCCCCCGCGGAGAGGTCCGCCGGGCAGAGGTCACGGGCCGCCTCGTCCGCCTGGGCGACGCGGATCGCCGGAGGCACGTCGTCCTCAGGTAGGTACGGCTTGGGGATCGTCGTCCGGTTGCCGTCCCGGAGCTGCGTGTCGTGCGGCGACATGATCTCGACCCCCGCCTCGTTGAACTTGTCCTGGATGCACTGGTGCAGCTCGGAGTAGATCTCCGCCATCCGGTTGGGCTGGTCGGTGTAAGCGTTGATCTCGTAGCTCACGTAGAAGTCGTTCAGGGCGGTTTGCGGCACGAAGGGCGTGGGCTCGGCCTTGATGTGCTCAGTCTCCCGGGCTGCGGCCATCAGCAGCTCGTGGACCTTCCGCCAGCGGGCGTCGTAGCCGATCGTCACGCTCGTGTGCAGGATCAGCCCGGGCTTGCCCGCCGACGCGCTGTAGTTGACCAGGTGACTTCCCAGGACCATCGAGTTGGGGATCGTGATGACGACGTTCTTGATCGTGCGCACGCGGGTGACGAGCAGCGTCTTCTCCACGACATCCCCGCAGGTGTCCGCGATCGTGACGCGGTCCCCCGGCCTGAAGGGCCGCATGGCGAGCCGCTCGAGGCGGTCCATGACGGCCCGGGCGCGGGCTTCCGGCCCGAGCGGGCCGAGCTTGTCATACACGCGGAACAGTTCCTTCTTGTCGAACAGGACCGGCGCGTCGGCCGCCGGCGGGTTGGCCGGCGCGGGGCCTTCCGCCCCCGACAACCCAGCGCCCGGCGCCAGGAGCCATAGGCACAGCCCCGTACAGAGTATTCCCGTGCGCATCGGCGTCCCCCTCCGGGTGACTCGTACCTGGTCGCGGCCCCGAGCCAGGCGGTCCCGCCCGGCTCCCCGATTATAATGGCCCTGTCGAGCCCGCACCAGCCCCGAGGCGCTGCCTGTGCCGGTGGGGCGACCAACCTCTCCTGTCTTCGCTTGACATTTCCGCCCGCAACCCAGTAGACACGTCAGGCCGTTCCGTAGAACCCACCAAGGACGCGCACCGTTGTCGCTGGACCGCCGCAGGGGCTATGCCGAGACCTGAGCCGCTCGTGGGGCCGCTCGCCTGGCTGGTCCTCACGCTCGTGGCCGGTCCAGCCCTCGCCGAATCGCCCGACACCTCCTCGGCCTGGCACTACGGGGCCTATCTGGACCTCGCCTACGCGGTGGACTTCAATTTTCCCGAGAACCACAAGTGGCGCAGCAAGACGACGACGCCCCGCGTCAACGAGTTCACCCCCAACATGGTCATGGGCTACGTGCGCAAGGATGTCTCGCCCGATGCCCGCTGGGGGATGGAATTCGGCGTCATGGGGGGCTCCGATACCGACGGCTTCGTCCCCGCGCCGATCCCGGGACGGCGAGCCCCGGTGGGCAGCGCCGACGCCCTCCGGCACTTCTCGCGCACCAACGTCTCCTACCTCGCGCCGGTCGGGAACGGGCTGACGCTCACCGCAGGCCTCATGAACAGCTACATCGGCTACGAGAGCCTCTTCGCCCGGGATAACCCGACCTACACGCGGGCCTACATGTCGGACAACTCGCCGTACCTGGTCTTCGGGGTCGCCGCGACCTATCCGGTCAGCGACCGCCTCTCGCTGGGGCTCTATGTGATCAACGGCTACGTCTACCTGAACCGGATCAATGACCAGCCGCGGTACGGGACCCAGGTCCAGTGGAAGGTCACCGAGCGGCTGACCGTCACCAACAACCTCTTCTATGGCCCGGAGCAGGCGAACACCACCCTGAAATACTGGCGCGCATTCACGAACAATATTGTGGAGTGGCGCACCGACCGGCTGGCCCTCGGCGCCGCCTACGATTTCGGGACCGAGAAGGCGGCCAACCTCCCGACCAGCCCCCAGGTCTTCTGGACCACAGGCGCCCTGTTCGGGCGCTGGCACGTCGCCGGGCCTTGGAGCGTCACGCTCCGGCCGGAGTTCTATTGGGACCGTTACGGCTGGATCACTGGGGCCGAGCAGTTCATCCGAGCGATCACGACGACGCTGGAATACCGGCTGGCCGTTGCGCGCCAGACCGCCGTCATGCGGCTGGAATATCGGTACGATGAGTCCACCGGCAGGCAGGGCGGATTCTTCACGCAGGGTACCCTCTCGCCGGGCCGACCCCAGCTCACGACGGACCAGCAGCTCCTGCTGTTCTCCGTCATCTGGTCCTATGATTCCTGACCCGGAGCGGCGCCGGCGCTGAGATTCCAGTAGAACCCCGCAACCCTTCTGCCGTAAGATGCGACCCGAAGCCCGGTGGGAACACCAGACCCGGGGCGTCTGACCTGACCGAACGAGGAGTCATCCCATGCGTCTTCGCGGCCTCATCATCCTTAGCGTGCTGTGCGCGACCGTTCCCGGGCCATTCGCCTTCGGCGCAGCCGATCTGCGCGGCCAGCTCACCGTGGCCGGTCACGGGCCGGAGCAGGAGGTCCTCCAGTCGCTCGCCCGGGCCTTCGAAAAGGCCCATCCCGGGACCGCCGTCGAGATCAAGTGGAGCCGGTACCTCAAGACGCTCGAGCTGCTCCGCAAAGGCGAGGCTGACATCGCCGTGACCGGGCATGAAGAGCCCGAGTTCACCGCCACGCAGATCGCCTGGGACGGCATCGCGATCATCGTCAACGCCGCGAATCCCGTCCGCGAGGTCACGCTCCAGCAGGTGGCCGACCTCTTCACGGGCAAGATCAGGACCTGGGCGGAGCTGCAGGGCAGCGAGAAGGGAGTCGAGCTGATCCGACGGCCCGCCGACCGGAACCTCAACGCGGGGCTGGAGCAGTCCCTGGGCATCGTCGGCAAGTTGGCAAATCAGGGCAAGGAGATCCGCTCAGACCAGGACGCCTCGCGCGAGGTCGGAGGCGGATTCAACGCGGTGAGCTATCTCTCGCTGGGGTTCGCGCAGCACTCCATCACGTTCGGGACCCCGATCGCCATCCTGACCGTGGACAAGGAGGAGCCGGCCGAGCACACGGTCCGGGACGGCCGGTACAAGATCCGGCGGCCCGTCCTCCTGCTCAGCCGGAAAGAGTCGAATCCGCTGGTCGAGGCCTTCCTGGCGTTCTGCCTGTCCCCCGAAGGCCAGAAGATCGTGGACGAGCAGTATATTCCTTTAAAGCGGTAGCGGACATGCGCCTGGCACGGACCGCGCCGAGCGGCGGGCCGCGCACAGCTTCCCGTTATGAGACGCCGGGCTCCTTGCGGATGAGCCTCCGGCCTTCGACCTCGGTGGCCGCGACGAAGTGGGCAATCGTCTGCCGGATCGTCTCGTTCAACAGCTCTTCGACCTCGCGCGCCTCGAAGTCGCCGATCCACTGGGAACGGCGCCCACTCAGGTCGAGGCGGAGACGGCTGCCGTCCGCAGCGTTCAGCACCTCGACGGCCAGGTCCACCTCGATCAGGACGGTGGTGCCGAAGACCCCGCTCTCGGCGGTGGCGACGCACTGGCGCAAGAGCCCGGACACCTTGATGTCGGGGCCTCCCTCGAGCGGCTCGATGCCCGGCTTGTCCAGCCAGGCCCGCCAGCCCAGCCGGCGCTTCAGCTCGTCAACGAAGACCTCGGCCACGTCTTGGCCCAGGTCTTCCCCGTTGACGATGAGGCGCGTGTTCTCGCCGAGCAGAGGGGCGAGCGACCCCACCTGGATCTTGTCCAGCCGCTCGATCGTGAACGGCGCCACGGCCACTTTCAGCCCGTTGGGGCTGGGAATCGGCGGCCGCGCTCCCGGCACGACCACCCGGACATCCACGACGATGTCGTGCCGGGGCTCCGCGCAGCCGCCGACCGGCAGGAGCAGGGCGAGGAGGAGCAGCGCAGCCAGCCAGGCCTGCCGACGGGACGCGCTCTTCATTGTGGGGCAACGGGCCATCACTCGGTGGGCAGCAGGCCCCGGCTTTCGGGAAGGGCCAGGTCGGTGCGGTTGAAGCCGAACACCAGGAACAGGGTGTACTGGTTGTTGAACGTCGTCCCCTGGTACCAGGGACTGGTGGTGATGTATTGCCCGGTCTCGGCCCGATGCACGTCGAGCGCCAGCCGGACCATGGCCTTCTGGTGGACGTTCTTGTAGAGGGCCAGCTCCGGCAGCGAGAAGGGGAGGAGGACGCTCTGCACCGGCGGCATGCCCATGAACGAGATCCCCTGGTCGGTTCCGAAGGCCTGGATGACGACCCGGATGCGATAGGTGGCGTCCTCGGGCTTTCTCGGGAGCCGGTACCCGAGGCGAGCGAGGCGGTCTTCGACCAGCTTCTGGACGAGCCCTTCGTCCCCCGTGATGGCGGCGGTCTCGACCCGCACGGTGGCCCCGTCGGGCAACGGCAGGGACAGTGGGACGAGGCTGCGCTCCAGCGCCTGGGTCAGCAGGAGCTGCTCGATGCCCGTCCGCGGCGTCTTGCTCACATCGTGCGAGAGCGAGCAGCCGGCCAGGACCGCGCCAACCAGCGCCCAGGCCACCAGGGCGGCCGGTGACGCGGACCCCGTCTCGCGCGGCCGGGCCCGGCCGGCTACCCTTGCGCCCGCGCCTCCGCTCATGCGCCCTCGCTCTTCAGGAACACGGCGCCGAGCGGCGGCAGGGTGAGGGGGAGCGAATAGAGCCGTCCGTGGAGCGGGAGCGGCGCCGCCTCCACCCCGCCCAGGTTCCCCAGGCCGCTCCCGCCGTACTCGCGCGCATCACTGTTGAGGATCTCCCGCCAGTAGCCGCCGCGCGGGGTGCCGACCCGATAGTTCAGGCGCGGAACAGGGGTGAAGTTGCAGGCCACCAGGATCACGTCGCCCGTGGACCGCCCCTTCCGCAGCAGGGTCACCACGCTCGCCTCCGCGTCGGTACAGTCAATCCACTCGAAGCCGGCCGGGTCGCAGTCCAGCTCGTGCAGCGCGGGCTCGCCTCGGTAGGTCCGGTTCAGGTCCGCTACCCAGCGCTGGAGCGCGGCGTGCGGCGGCTGCTCGAGCAGATCCCAGTCCACGCTCCCGTCGTGCGCCCACTCGCGCCACTGGCCGATCTCGCCACCCATGAACAGGAGCTTCTTGCCCGGCTGCGCGAACATGTAGGCGAACAGCAGCCGCAGGTTGGCGAACTTCTGCCAGTCGTCGCCGGGCATCCGGCCGAGCAGCGAGCCCTTGCCGTACACGACCTCGTCGTGCGAGAGGGGCAGGACGAAATTCTCGTGGAAGGCGTAGAGCATCCGGAACGTTAGGTTGTTGTGATGATACTTCCGGTAGATGGGGTCCCGACTCATGTACTCGAGGGTGTCGTGCATCCAGCCCATGTCCCACTTGAGGCCGAACCCCAGTCCGCCCACGTAGGTCGGCCGCGACACCATCGGCCAGGCCGTGGACTCTTCCGCGACCGTCTGGACATCCGGATAGTGCCGGTAGACCTCCTCGTTGAACCGGCGGAGGAACGCGATCGCCGGCAGGTTCTCCCGCCCGCCGTACTCGTTCGGGATCCATTCGCCCTCCTGGCGCGAGTAGTCCAGGTACAGCATCGAGGCCACCGCGTCCACCCGCAGCCCGTCCGCATGGTACTGGTCGAGCCAGAACAGGGCGCTGCTCAAGAGGAAGCTCCGCACCTCGTTCCGCCCGTAGTTGAAGACGAAGGTGTGCCAATCGGGATGGAACCCCTGCCGCGGGTCCGCGTGCTCGTAGAGGTGGGTGCCGTCGAAAAAGCCGAGGCCGTGCTCGTCCGTCGGGAAGTGCGAGGGGACCCAGTCGAGGATCACCCCGATCCCGTGTTGGTGCAGGACGTCAATCAGGTACATCAGATCCTGCGGCGTCCCGAAGCACCCCGACGGCGCGAAATAGCCGGTGGTCTGATAGCCCCAGGAGCCGAAGAAGGGATGGTCCATGACCGGCAGGAACTCCACGTGCGTGAACCCCGCCTTCGTCACGTAGTCCGCCAGCGCCGGCGCCAGCTCCCGGTAGCCGAGCGACCGGTGGCCCTCCTGGGCCACTCGCCGCCAGGACCCCAGGTGCACCTCGTAAATGGACATCGGCGCGGTGAGGCTGTTGCGGCTCCGCCGGGTCGCCATCCAGTCCTGGTCGGACCAGGCATAGTCCAGGTCCCAGACGATCGAGGCCGTCTTGGGCGGGATCTCGTTGAAGATCGAGAACGGGTCGGCCTTGGCCACCCGGTAGCCGTTGAACCGGGACCGGATGTGGTACTTATACAGCGCGCCCTTGCCCACGCCGGGCAGGAATCCCTCCCAAATCCCCGAGCGGCCCCGCGGCTGCAGGGGGTCGCGCGCCGGATCCCAGTCGTTGAAGGAGCCGATCACGCTCACCTGCTCGGCGTCGGGCGCCCAGACGGCGAAGTACGTTCCCTGCACCCCGCGCTCCGAGATGAGATGCGCGCCCAGCTTCTCGTAGAGCCGGACGTGCGTGCCTTCGTTGAACAGATGCAGGTCGTCGCTCGTGAGCAATGTCACCGCGGAGGCCGGCGCGCCTCGTTCGCGTCTGGTCATGCCCGGATCTCCTCCCGATCCACGCCCAAGAGCCGCACCAGGGCCCGCAGGGGGATCTCGACCCAGTCGGGCCGGTTGTTCAGCTCGTACGCCAGCTCGTACACCGCCTTCTCCATCAAAAATGCATCCAGCCACGCCTGGAGCTCCCGGCGGGAGCCCGGCAAAAAGGGCGCCGCGCCGGCCGCTTCGAGGTAGCCTCGCAAGAACGCCGCACTCGCCCACCGACACCACCAGTCCGCCCAGGCCGCCGTCGCTGCGGCCCCGGCCGGCGTCGCCTCCCGGTCGCGCCAGTCGCGCAGCGCGACGGAGGCGGCATAGTCGAGCGAGCGGAGCAGGCCGGCCACGTCCACGAGCGGGCAGCGCTTCCGCCGCCGCTCGGCCAGCGGCCGCGCCGGCTCCCCTTCGAAGTCAATCAGGACGAAGTCGGTCCCCGTCCACAGCACCTGCCCGAGGTGATAGTCCCCGTGGCACCGCAGGCGCGTGATCGTCGCGCCCGGTTCCCGGACCACGCCGAACGCCGCGCCTGCCGCCGGCTCGCGCTGGAGCACGAGCCGCGCAGACGCCCGCGCGGGCGCCGGCAGGTCGGCGAGCCGCGCCCGCAGCAGCCGGAAGGTCCGGTCGGCCAACTCGACCATGGCCTGAAACAGCGCCAGCCGGTCGCCCTCCGACAGCAGCTCGGGGGCAAAGGCCGGATCCCCCAGCTCCGAGGCGAGCGCGCGATGCAGCTCAGCCGTCCGGTGGCCCAGCAAGCCCACCGCGTCCCGGGAGATCCCCAGCAGCTCCCGGGCGAGTGGCGCATCTGGCTGGTCGAGCGTGGCCAGCAGGGGCCCGCGGGAAAGAGGCAGCAGGTCGGCGGGCTGCCCGCGCACCCGCTCGAAGTACCCGCGCAGGGCCTGCAGGATCCAGCCCCAGGCCTCCGCTTCGTGGGGGACGAACTCCTGGAGCAGCGCCACCGTCGCCGGCTCGGCGCCAAGGCGCCGGTACTCCAGCGCCCCGGCCAGCGCCGGCACATGGGCGAATCCCCGCTCCGTCAGGAACCGTCCGATCTCGAGCTCCGGGCTCACGCCCTCGCCCAGCTTGCGGATGAGCTTGAGGATCAGCCGCTCCCCGTAGCGCACCGAGCTGTTGCTCTGCTCGCCCGAGAACGGCTCCGGCTTGAGGCGACGCCGGTCCGGGCCGGCGAGCCTGGCGAACGCGCGGGTGGGCACCCCGACGACCTCGCCCGCGGCACCGCCAGGCGGCGCCGCCCCCCCCACGGCCTCCAGCAAGGCGCGCGCGATCTCCTCCTCCCAGAGCGCGTCGTAGAGCACCGCATTGCCTGGCAGCGCCGCCAGCACCGCCGTCGCCAGGTGGTGCCGCACCCGCGCGGCGGCCGAGCCGCGCGCCCGCGCCGCGGGCAGCACGTAGCGCTCCGCCTCGCCGTCGGTGTAGGCGACCTCGATCACGAAGAGCCACGCCTCCACCCGCCTGGTCGGCAACGCCACCCGGTCCGCGATCCGGACCTCCCGGACCGTCCGCGCCTTGCCCCCGAACCAGCGGCGGGTCAGCAGGCCGGCAGGCAGGGCCGTCGTGAGCGCCGCTTCGAGCTCGCCGGCCCCTGCGGGCGTCTTCCTGTCGGTTGTCGTCGGATTGGCCATGCCGCCGCGCGCCGCTCCCCGCCTAGAGAAAGTACTCGAAGTCCCGCTCCGTCCGGAGCCGGCGGCGCAGGCGGAAGAGATGCGCCGGGAGGCTCCCCGGCACCAGCTCCACGTAGTTCCGCGGAGCGCTCCACAGAAAGCGCGTTCCGCTCAGCAGGTCCTCCATGAGATAGGGCTCCCGCTCGTCGAGCCCTAGCTCGCGCAGGGGCAGCTCCACCCAGCCCCCCTGCCGATGGTGCGGATCCAGGTTGACGAGGACGACGATGACGTTCGCCAGGTCCTCCGTCCGCTTGCTGTAGGCCAGGATGGCCTCGTTCTCGATCGGGTGGAACCGCAGGCTCCAATCGTACTGCAGGGCGGGGTTCTCCCGCCGGATGCGGTTCACCCGCGCGATCAGCTCGCGGAGGCTGTCCGGCCGCGCGAGGTCCCACTGCCGGAGCTGGTACTTCTCCGAGTCCAGGTATTCCTCGCTGCCCGGCTCGCGCGCGCGGGCCTCGCACAGCTCGAAGGCCGGCCCGTAGATCCCATAGCTCGCGCCGAGCGTCGCAGCGAGGATGAGCCGCACCATGAACGCCGGGCGACCGCCGACCTGGAGGTACTCGGGCAGGATGTCCGGCGTGTTGGGCCAGAGGTTGGGCCGGAAATATTCGCGTGCCTCCGACTGCGTCAGCTCCGTGAAGTACTCGATCAGCTCGCGCTTCGTGTTGCGCCAGGCGAAGTATGTATAGGACTGATTGAAACCCACCTTGGCCAGGTGGCGCTGGACCGTGGGCCGCGTGAAGGCCTCCGACAGGAACAGCACGTCGGGATGCTCCCGCGTGATCTGGGCGATGAGCCATTCCCAGAAGCGCAGGGGCTTCGTGTGGGGGTTGTCCACCCGGAAGAGGCGCACCCCCTGTTCGATCCAGAACCGGACGACGCCCCGCAGCTCCTCCCAGAGGTCCCGCCAGGCCTCGCATTCGAAGTCCAGCGGATAGATATCCTGATAGCGCTTGGGCGGGTTTTCCGCGTACTGCACGGTCCCGTCTGGCCGCTGGCGGAACCACTCGGGATGCTCCTTCACGTAGGGGTGGTCCGGCGAGCATTGGAACGCCAGGTCCAGCGCGATCTCGAGGCCGTGGCGCCGGGCCTGCGCGACGAGCCGGCGGAAGTCCTCCAGCGTACCGAGTGCCGGATGGACGGCCCGGTGGCCACCCGCCTCCGACCCGATGGCCCAGGGGCTGCCCGGATCCTCCGGCCCCGCGCCCGGCCGGTTGTTGGGCCCCCTGCGTTCGGTGCGCCCGATCGGATGGATGGGTGGCAGGTACAGCACGTCGAAGCCCATGGCCGCGACGTACGGCAGCCGCGCCTCGCAGTCCCGGAACGTCCCGTGCCGGCCCGGCGTCGCGGCGCAAGACCGCGGGAACAGCTCGTACCAGGCGCTGAACCGGGCCTGCGCGCGGTCCACCACCACGCTCAGTTCCTTCTCGTAGGCCGTCGCGAACCGCCGGTCGGCATGCCGGTCCATCAGCGCGCCCAGCTCCTCGCTCAGCGCCAGCCGCAGGCCCGCCTCCTCGGATCCCGTTCCGGCGCCGAGCGCCTCCGCCCAGCCCCGCAGCCGCTCGGCCGCATCACCCTCCCCATCGCCGGCCGCGCGCCGGGCGGCCTCCTCGAGCAGCCGCGCGCCGAGCAGCAGCTCCACCGCAAGCGCCTGGCCAGCCTGCGCTCTTTTGACCAGGTCCCGCCGCCAGGTCTTGAACCGATCCACCCAGGCCAGGAGCGTGTAGCGGTAGCGCCCCAGCACCGTGACGGCAAAGGAGCCCCGCCAGCGGTCGTTGCCCACCGGCGTCAGGGGCGTCTCCACCCACGCCGACGCCCCCTCGCGGCGGTAGCGCAGGACCGCCGCGAGCTCGTCGTGGCTGTCGGCGAAGATGTCCGCCTCGACCACGACGGTCTCCCCGACCGTCCGCTTGATGGGAACCCGCCCGCAGTCCAGCTCGGGGCTGACGCCGATGATGATGACCCGTTGCCGGCCCTCACGCACGTCCATCGTCGCTGTGCCGCTGCGCCTCTGCACAACCTCCACCCCACTCTCCAGATAGCAGAGGGACGCACGCTTGCGCAAGCCAGCCTGTCCCGGGTCCGCGCCGGCGGCTTGCCCAACCGCGCCTGGTTGCGCTACGGTGAGGCAGGCTGCAGAGACAACGGGGAGGTGCGATGGCCCAGCGTGCGCAGCGACCCTTCACCTTCATCGAGTGCAGCGAGCTCCGGGAGCTGCTGGGCCGACAGGCTTGGGACGAGCGCGAGCTGGCCGAGGTCCTGGAGGAAGCGCCGCTGGACTCGGTGTACTATCACACGCACAGCTATGTGCTCCGACACAGCCACCTCGCCATGGCCTACCCGAACGACTTCGCGGACTGGGTCGCGACCCAGGTCCGGGACCGGGCGCTCGCCGAACGGCTGGCCGCGGTGGATCCCTTCGACATGAGCGGGCTCGAGGCGCTCCGCGAGGAGCTGATCTCGATCATTGACGACCACCTGTCCCGCATGGCCGTCGTGCCGCGGGTCATGTTCGGGGAGCCGTTCCACTTCAAGCAGTCCCGGATTCTCGAGGTGCCCACGGCCCGCGACGTCTGGACGCTCCAGGACTTCCGCGACGCGATCGCCGACATCGAGGCGAGCGCGCTCTACTACCACATGTTCGAGGTGCGGGTCCGGCTGGGCCGCCCGGACAACGACTTCTCCCTCTGGGTCCGGGAGGGACTGGGGGTGCCGGAGCTGGCGGATCAGATCCGGAACATCAATCCCTACCTCGGCAGCCTGGAGCGGCTCCGATCCAGGCTGCTGGAGTTGTGCGATGAGTTTCTGGCCCGGCCCCAGGCCGGCGCCTGACACGAGGAGTAGCCATGCCGACGCGCGACGGGCTCTGGTACAAGGACGCGGTCTTCTACGAGCTCCACGTCAAGGCCTTCTATGACGGCAACGCCGACGGCATTGGCGACTTCCGCGGGCTCACCGAGAAGCTCGACTACCTCGCGTGGCTGGGCGTGGACTGCTTGTGGCTGCTGCCTTTCTTCCCCTCGCCGCTCCGGGACGATGGCTACGACATCGCCGCCTACGACAACGTCGCCCCCGCGTACGGCACGCTCCAGGACTTCCGGACGTTCCTCGAGCAGGCGCACCGTCGCGGCATCCGCGTGATCGCGGACCTGGTCCTCAACCACACCTCCGACCAGCATCCCTGGTTCCAGGAGGCACGCTCCTCCCCACAGTCGCCCAAGCGCGACTACTACGTCTGGAGCGACACGGACCGGCGCTACGCCAAGGCCCGCATCATCTTCATTGACACCGAGAAGTCCAACTGGACCTGGGACCCCGTGGCCCAGGCCTACTACTGGCACCGGTTCTTCAGCCACCAGCCCGACCTCAACTACGACACCCCCGAGGTCCGGCGGGCCATGCTGGACATCATGACGTTCTGGCTGGACCAGGGACTCGACGGGTTCCGCTGCGACGCCGTGCCCTACCTGTTCGAGCGGGAGGGGACGATCTGCGAGAATCTCCCGGAGACCCACGCGTACCTCAAAGAGGTCCGCCGGCGGCTAGACGCGGGCTACCCCGGCCGCATCCTGCTCGCCGAGGCCAACCAATGGCCCGCCGACGTGCGGCCCTATTTCGGGGAGGGCGACGAGGTCCACATGGCCTTCCACTTTCCGCTCATGCCCCGGCTCTTCATGGCGGTCCGCAGCGGGGACCGGCAGCCGATCGTGGACATCTTCACGCACACGCCGCCGATCCCGCCGGCCTGCCAGTGGTGCCTGTTCCTCCGGAACCACGACGAGCTGACGCTGGAGATGTGCACGGGCGAAGAGCGGGACTTCATGTACTACGCCTACGCGCGGGACCCCGGGGCACGCCGCAACATCGGCATCGCGCGCCGGCTGGCTCCGCTGCTGGAGAACGACCGGCGGAAGATCGAGCTCCTGACCAGCCTGCTGTTCACGCTGCCGGGCAGCCCGATCCTCTACTACGGGGACGAGATTGGCATGGGGGACAACATCCACCTCGGCGACCGGAACGGCGTCCGCACCCCCATGCAGTGGTCTGGGGACCGGAACGCGGGGTTCTCGCAGGCGGACCCTGCGCAGCTCTACCTGCCGCTGATCAGCGATCCCGTGTTCGGGTACCAGGCGCGCAACGTGGAGGCCCAGATCCAGGCGCCGCACTCGCTCCTCAACTGGACCCGCGGGTTGATCGCCGCCCGCAAGCGGCACCTGGCGTTTGGGCGCGGCTCGATCGAGTTCCTCCGCCCGGCCAACGAACGGATCCTGGCCTTCTTGCGCGCGCACGAGGACGAGGTGGTCCTGCTCGTGCACAACCTGGCAGGCTCGGCCGAGCCTGTGGAGCTGGACCTGCGGCGCTTCCGCGGCGCCGTGCCGGTCGAGCTGCTCGGCGGGTCACGGTTTCCGCCGATCACGGACCGCCCCTACGTCCTGAGCCTGGCGCCCTACGGTTACCTGTGGTTCCTGCTCCGCCCGGGAGGGCCGGCCCCGAAGGGGTACGGCATCGAAGGCTCGGTGCTCTGAGGCGAGAGGCCCCCGCATGACCACCGACCTGGACGAGTACCGGAGCGTCGCGCCGAAGGGGACGGTGGAGTTCCTCCGGCGGCTGGGTGAGCTCGTCAAGGGACGGTCCGTCACCCACGTGAGCGCGACCCGGTACGGCGCAGGCTCGGCCGAGGTGCTCCGCCGGCTCGTCCCGATGGCCCAGGCGCTTGGGGTGGAAACCCGTTGGGAGGTCATCACGGGCGTCCAGGAGTTCTTCGCCGTGACGCGGCGCCTGGCCAATGCGCTGCAGGGGCAAGAGGAGACGCCCACCGACGAGATGGTGCAGACCTATCTGGAGGTGACCCGACGCAACGCGCGGGCGCTCGCGCTGGAGGCCGATCTGGTCATGGTCCACGACCATGAGCCGGCCGCGCTGGTCGAGCACCGGGCGCAGGGGAAATGGGTCTGGCGCTGTCACACCGGCATCGTCCAGCCCCAGCGGCGGGCCTGGAGCTTCCTCCGGCGGTTCCTCGTCAAATACGACGCGGCCGTCTTTTCGCTTCCCCAGCACGCGCAGCGGCTGCCGATCCCGCAGTTCCTCGTGTACCCGGCGATCGATCCCCTCAGCGACAAGAACCGGGAGCTGACGCGGCAGGAGGTGGCCCGCGCCCTGGAGGCGCTCGGCATCCCGAAGGACAAGCCGATCCTGCTGCAGGTCTCCCGCTACGACCGGTTCAAGGATCCGGTCGGGGTCATCCGGGCCTACCGGCTCGTCAAGAAGCACCAGGACTGCCGGCTCGTGCTGGCCGGCGGCGGCGTCGCGCACGACCCGGAGGGCGAGGCCGTCCTGGCGCAGTGCCAGGAGGCGGCCGGCCGCGACCCGGACGTGCATCTCCTCCAGTTGCCGCCCGAGGCCGATCTGGAGATCAATGCGCTCCAGCGCGCAGCCACGATCGTGCTCCAGAAATCCATCAAGGGCGGGTTCGGGCTCACAGTGGCCGAGGCGATGTGGAAGGGCAAGCCGGTGATCGGCGAGACCGCCGACGGGCTCGCTGTTCAGATCCTCGAGGACGCGACCGGCTATATCGTGCATTCCGTCGAAGGGGCGGCCTTCCGGATCCGCCACCTCCTCAGCAACCCCACAGTCATGGCCCGGATGGGCGCCGCGGCCCGCGAGCACGTCCGGCGAAACTTCCTCATCACCCGGCAGCTCGCGGACTACCTGACGCTGCTCAAGCTGCTGGCGACGTGAGCGCCGATCGGCTACAGGGACTCGCGCCCGCAGAGGAGTGGCTGTCCGAGGACACCCGCGAGCGGCTCGGCGCGCTCGGCACCACGGAGCTGCTCGTGGGGATCGCCACCCACAACGACGCCGGGACCGTGGCCGGCCTCGTCGAGGCGGTCACGACCGGCCTCGCCAAGGCCTATCCCGACGCACGCGCGGTCCTCGTCAACTCCGACGGCGGCTCGCAGGACGACACCCCCCGGCTGGTCGAGGAAACGGCCGGACCGCGCGTCCCGGTGCTGCGGGTCCGCCATACCCCCTCCTCCCTCCAGTCCCGGGTCCTGCCGTATCACGGGGTCCCGGGCCGCGAGCAGGCGTGGCGGACCATCTTCGCGATTGCCGCAGCGCTCGGCGCGCGCGCCTGTCTGGTCGTGGACGGCGACCTGCGCGCCCTCGCGCCCGACTGGATTGGCGCGCTGCTGAGACCGGTTCTCGAGGAGCCCCTCGATCTCGTCGTCCCGCTGTACCGCCGCCACAAGTACGAGGGTAGCCTCACGTCCAGCCTGCTCTACCCGCTGACGCGCGCGCTCTACGGCCGGCGCGTGCGCCCAGCCGTCGGCGGCGCCTTCGGGTTCTCGGGCCGGTTCCTCCGCGCCGCGCTCGCGAAGGACCTCTGGGAGCAGGACGTGGCGCGGGCGGGACTGGACCTCTGGCTGACCACGATGGCGGCAGCCGAAGGGTTCGCCCTCGGCCACGTCCCCCTCGGCGCGAAGGCGCATGCCGCGAAGGGGGTCGAGCCGGACCTGTCCGCCACCGTCGTGCAGGTGGTCGGGACCGTCTTCCGGCTCATGGAGGACTACGACGCCGTCTGGCCGGGGATCGGCGGCTCTGCGCCCGTCCCCTGCTTCGGCGCCGCTCCCGAGATCAGCCGCGAGGCGCCCCCGGTCAACGTCAGGCGCCTGGTCGGCGCGTTCCGGCAGGGGCTCCGGGACCTGCTGCCGGTCTGGGAGATCATCCTGGCGGCCGACACGCTCGCGGCGCTCCTTCCCCTCGGCGGGCTGGAGCCCGACGAGTTCCGGTTTCCCATCGACCTCTGGGTCCAGGTCGTCTACGACTTCGCGCTGGCCTCTCACCACCGGGCGCTCCACCGGGAGCACCTGCTCAAGTCGCTCACGCCGCTCTACCTGGGACAGACGGCCTCGCTCCTGCTCGAGACCGACGCATACGGGGTGGCCGCCCTCGAGCCGCGGCTCGAGGCCCTCTGCCTCCGGTTCGAGGCGCTCAAGCCATACCTGATCGAGCGCTGGCGATGACCTGTCCGAGCGCCGCCCAGGCGGTCGACTTCTCAGAAAGGAATGTCTGAGCAAGCTAGTATTTGCGGTCAAGGTTGAAGCTACGTGGTCAATGATTCCGAGTCTGAAGGGAGGCCGGCATGCACCCGAATCGCCGGCCTGACGTGGGAGTGCGCGGCGTGGACTGGTTGACAGGTGCGTGAGCCGTGATTGGACCACGTCGGCCACTGTCCGAAAGGTCAAGTCCTGAGTTTTACAGTCAACGCCTGAGCGTTTTGCTCTCGACGCTGAGTCAATTTGCTCAACGTTTTGAGCAAATTGTCGGCCTGTTCACCCCTGCCATCTTACAGGTGCCAGAGGTAGTCAGCCGCCTGGTCGCGCAGGCGGCCGCCTAGCCGGTGCTTGAGGAGCTCCCTGGCGAAGTCCCGCGCCCCCAGACCGAACGCGAGCGCCGCTGCGAGCACGACCCCGCCGAACGCGATGCCGAAGCCCACGACGACGAGGTTCTGGGCGAGGCCGCGCTGCTCCAGGCCACCACGATCGCCGCGAGCTGGATGCCCCAGCGGGCGAGCAGGGCGACCAGCCGGGCGGGTGGGAGCCCTGCCTCTCAGGTGCGTCGCGGGGAGCACGCTTCTCGTTGACTGATTCCAGCGCCAGGCCGCCGGGCCGGATGTTATCTTTCAGCCTTGTATTTTCTCATCGTATTGAGTAAATTATCTCAAAACATTGAGTAAATCGTCAGCCATGTATACCCGCCCCTACCGAGCCGTGCTCGCCCGCCGGCTGGCCGAGCGCCGCCGCTTCATCCAGGTAGTGGCCGGCCCGCGCCAGGTCGGCAAGACAACGCTGGTGCACCAGGTGGCCGAGGCCTCCGGGCTCGTGTGCCGCTACGCGAGCGCCGACGAGCCGACGCTGCGGAGCGGCGAGTGGATTGCGCAACAGTGGGAGGCGGCACGGCTGGCGGCGCGGGATGCGGGTCAGCGCGGAGCCCTGCTCATACTCGACGAGGTCCAGAAAGTCCCCGGCTGGTCCGAGGCGGTGAAGCGCCTGTGGGACGCCGACACGGCCGCGGGCGTGCCGCTCAAAGTCATTCTGCTCGGCTCGGCGCCGCTCCTCATCCAGCGGGGGCTCACTGAGAGCCTCACCGGCCGCTTTGAGCTGCTGCACCTGCCGCACTGGTCCTACACCGAAATGCGCGAGGCGTTCGGCTGGGGGCTCGATCACTTCCTTTTCTATGGCGGCTATCCGGGCGCAGCCCCGCTTGTGAAGGAGCCGGAGCGCTGGGCGCGCTATGTCAAGGATTCGCTGATCGAGACCACCATCTCGCGCGACGTGCTGCTGCTGACGCGCGTGGACAAGCCCGCGCTCCTGCGGCGGCTGTTCGAGCTGGGCTGCGCCTACTCGGGGCAGGTCTTGTCCTACCAGAAAATGCTCGGCCAACTGCAGGAGGCCGGCAACACGACCACGCTCGCCCATTACCTAGACCTTCTCGCCGCAGCGGGGATGGTGACCGGCCTCCAGAAATTCGCCGGCGGGACGGCTCGCCAGCGCGGCTCCAGCCCCAAGCTGCAGGTCCTCAACACCGCCCTCCTGGGCGCGCAGTCTGGCCTGACGTTGGAGCAGGCGCGCACCGATGCGGCGCTCTGGGGCAGGGTGGTGGAGTCGGCGGTCGGCGCACACCTAGCCAACGCCGCGGCAGCCGGCACCTGCGAGCTGTTCTACTGGCGAGACCGCAATCGCGAGGTGGATTTTGTCGTCCGCGCCGGTCGAGCTGTAACGGCCATCGAGGTGAAAAGCGGCCGCGCACGGGAGACGCTGCCCGGCATGGAGGCGTTCGTCGCTTGGTGCAAGCCCGCGCGCACGCTGCTGGTCGGCGGCGACGGGATCGCAGTGGAGGACTTTCTATCCAAGCCAGTCGAGCATTGGGTCAAGGCCCACTCCTGAGCGACCGGTCAGCGGTAGAGGTACCTGAGGTCGTCCGTCGCCTGGTTGCGGGGGCGGGCTGGAGCCCGACGAGTTCCGGTTTCCCATCGACCTCTGGGGCCAGGTCGTCTACGACTTCGCGCTGGCCTCTCACCACCGGGCGCTCCACCGGGAGCACCTGCTCAAGTCGCTCACGCCGCTCTACCTGGGACAGACGGCCTCGCTCCTGCTCGAGACCGACGCATACGGGGTGGCCGCCCTCGAGCCGCGGCTCGAGGCCCTCTGCCTCCGGTTCGAGGCGCTCAAGCCATACCTGATCGAGCGCTGGCGATGACCTGTCCGAGCCCTTTGGGGAGGCCCCCCATGGCTGAGCTGGACGAGACGCCCAAGGGCCGGATCCGCGTCGGCACCTCAGGCTTCGCCTACCGGGACTGGAAGGGGCCCTTCTACCCGCCCCGCCTGCCCGACGCCCAGAGGCTCGGCTACTACGCCACGCGCTTCGACGCGGTGGAGATCAACGCCACCTACTACGCGATTCCGGGTCCGCGCAGCATGGAAGGCCTGCTCCGCAAGGTCGGCGACCGCTTCGAGTTCGTCGTCAAGGCGCACCAGGACCTGACGCACCAGCGCGCGCAGGCGCGCGACACCCTGCCGCGGTTCCTGGAGTCCCTCGCGCCGCTCGCCGCCGCCCGGCAGCTCGGCTGCGTGCTGGCCCAGTTTCCCTTCTCGTTCCCCAACATGCCGGCGAACCGCGACTTCACCCGCTTCCTGGTCGCGGGCCTCGCACCCCACCGGGTCGTCGTCGAGTTCCGCCACCGGTCCTGGGTGACCGACGAGACGATGGCGTGGCTCCGCGAGATCGGCGCGGGGTACTGCTGCGTGGACGAGCCGCGCCTCCCAAATCTCCCGCCGCCCCGCGCGGAGGCGACCGCGGACGTGGGCTATGTGCGCTTCCACGGCCGGAACCAGGCGCGGTGGTGGCGGCACGAGAAGGCGGAGGAGCGCTACGACTACACCTATTCCGCCGAGGAGCTCGCCGCGTGGGTGCCGAAGATCGAGCACCTGGCGGAGCGGACCCTCCGGGTCTACGTCTTCTTCAACAACCACGTCCGGGGGCAGGCCCCGGCGAACGCCGCCGCGCTGAAAGCGCAGCTCGGCCTCGGCTGATCGGGCCCGTCGCTCACGACCGGCCCGCGCGTGGCTCAGCAGGCCGACCGGCCGCGCCTCGGCTCCGCGAGGACGACCCGATCCAGGCGGAGGGCCTCGCTCACGGACCAGGCCTGGAACGGGCAGCCGCGCGGGCGGTGGGGCGGGTCCCCGTCGGCGATTTCGGAGAGGTGCCCGAGGCCGGCCTCATCGAGGTGGGCCAGCAGCGGCGCGAGAAACCGCGTCCGGGCCTCCTGTTTGGCCTTCCGCGTCCCGCCCCGCACGCGCACCCAGGCCTCGACGAAGGGGCCGAGCAGCCAGGGCCAAGCGGTGCCTTGATGGTAGGCCTCGTCCCGTTCCCGCACCCCGCCCTCGTAGCGGGGCCGGTAGCCCGGCTCGTCGGGCGCGAGCGTGCGCAGGCCCATCGGGGTCCACAGCCGCTGCTCGACCAAGTCCACGACCCGCCGCGCCGGCTCGCCCTCCAGCAAGGCGAACGGGAGGCCGCCGACGGCGAAGATCTGGTTGGGGCGGCAGCGGGCATCCAGCGCACCGGGACAGTGGCCTGCATCCACGACGTCGTAGAGCCCGCCCCCGGTCCGGTTCCAGAAGCGAGTCCGGAACGAAGCCAGCCCCCGCTCGTGCAGGCGCCGCCACTTGGCGGCGCGCCCGCCGGCGATCCGCAGGGCGTTCAGCCAGAGCGCCTGCACCTCGACCGGCTTCCCGATCCGCGGCGTGACCACCCAATCCCCGACTTTCGCGTCCATCCAGGTGAGCTGCACGCCCGGCGTGCCGGCCGCGAGCAGGCCGTCCGCATCCAGCCGAATCTCGTACCGGGTGCCCTTGGCGTAGCCCGAGATGATCGCCTCGATCGCCCCGTGCAGCGCCTTCCGCTCGGCCAGAGGCACCGGCCGCCCCGCCGCGGCGCTGGCCTCCAGGTAGTCGTGGACTGCGACAACGTACCAGAGCGCGGCGTCCACCGAATTGAACTCCGGCGCTTCACCGTGGTCAGGAAACCGGTTCGGCAACATGCCGTCGGAAACCGAGCCGGCCCACTCGACCAGGATGTCGCGGGCGTCGTCGAGGCGCCCCGTCGCCAGGCAGAGCCCCCGGAGCGCGATGAACGTGTCCCGCCCCCAGTCGGTGAACCAGGGATAGCCCGCCACCACGGTCTTGCCCGCACCCCGGCGGACGATATAGGCGTCGGCCGCGCGCGCCAGCCGTGAGCAAAACCGCTTGCGCCGCGCGCCCTCGGCCGCGCGGAGTGCCGCGAAGCAGGCGTCGGCCGGCACGAGGTCGGGCAGCGCCACTCCGGCGGGCGGCTCCGCGGCCAGCAGCCAGACCGCCTGGCTGCGCGACAGATCCCAGTCGAAGACGCCGGGCGCGGCCAAGTCCTCGATGCAGTCCAGCCCCCGCGCACGCTCCTCGTGATAGAGAAAATTGCGATACCAGTCCGGCTGATGCCGATACCGTCCGTTGGTCGAGACCAGCACGCCCGGCAGGCCGGGATAGCAGCGCCAGAGCAGGACGCCATCGCGGGACTCCGGCTCGAACCGGAAGACCGGATTCTCGCGGTGGAGCGCGTGGTGGTCCCGCCCGGAGAGAAACGGCCGGACGTGGAGCGCCACCCCCTTCCGCGGGGCGCCCAGCCGCCAGGCGAGCGTGACCATCGGCACGCCGTGCGGGACGAACAGCTCCTGCACGAGCTCGGTCCCGTCTTCCAGACGGAAGCGCCAGCGCGGCCAAGGCTCGGGCTCGAACGCCGCGATCCGGCCGGTGCCGTCGGGATGGATCACGTCCGGCGCGTAGGCCTGCGAAGAGAGCGCGAAGCGGCCGGCCGGGGTCTCGACCCAGGCCTCACAGCCGTTCACCAAGAGGACCCGGCCGGTCGGCGGCGTCGTGGCAGTGAGGAGCAGCGCGTGGTAGCGTCGCGTACGGACGCCGCCCACGGTGCCCGAGGCGAACCCACCCAGGCCGTCCGCCTCCAGCCACTCGGCCGTTCGATCCACGGCCCCTCCTCCGTCGGTCCGCCGCAGCGCGTTTCAGCCACAGCAGGGACCCGTTACGCTGGCCAGTGCAATGCACGGGAGCGCGCCGGGGCCCCTGCAACGGGTATCCCGCACGATCCGGGGGCCGATTCTACACCCGTTGCCGGAACAATGCCCGAGCGCAACCCCTGAATGCTCCTCGGCAAGCCCCATCCACGCCTTGATCCCCCGGAAGCCACCGACTGGCGCAAGCCCACCGGATGGCGCTACCCTTCACAATCGGCTAAGATTTCGGGCTGGCAGGGGCGGCGGCGCAGGGGCAAGCGGTCACCCGAGCGGTGTTTTCCAGAGGTGGTCCATGGACAAGCGTGCAGCCATGCGCTTTCCGGTCGAGCTTCCCTTTTCGTTCTCAGGCACCGGCGTCGCCGGGGGCGGACTGGTCTCGGGACTCTCGGCGCACGGCTGCACAGTCGTCAGCGATGACCTGCTCCAGCCCGGCACCGCGCTGGTCCTGAGCATCCAGTTGCCCGACCAGGTGGTCCCGCTCAAGGTAGACCTCGCCGAGGTCCGTTGGGCGGCGGGCCGGGAAGGCGGGCTGGAATTCCGGCGCCTGCGGCTCGAGGAGCGGACCCGCCTCCAGCGCTTCCTCGGGGCCTTGCAGAAGAAGGCCCAAGGCCCCGGCTACCGGCAGACTGGGTAAGCGGGCACCACGACGCCCCGGGCGAGCAGCTCATCGGTCGAAGAGGTGGCGAGATGACCGGCGTGCTGCGCTCCATCGTGCTGCTGGCGGGCCTGCTGGCCGGGTCCGGAGCGAGTCTGGTGGAAGCCCAACCCCAGATCTGGGAGTTCACTCCCGGGCCGCGGATGATCCGGCTCCTCGAGCGGATCGCCCAGGAACATGAGGCACGGGCGCAGGCGCTCGGGTTGACGGAGCAGCAGCGGCAGGCGCTCGCCGGATTGCTGCGCGAATGCAAGTAAGGAGATGGGGCTGAAGCAGGCGGTCCTGACAGGCAGGTTCCAGGAGCTGGCGGACCGCCGCCGGTACGGCCTGCTCCAGGATACCCGCGAGTACCGCACGGCGAACACCCTGACGGGCGGCACCGAGACGGATAAGCTGACCCTCTTCATCGAGACCCTGGCCAACGCTGCGCGCCGTCCTCACCAAGGAGCAGCGCGCCCGGCTGCGGAACCTCTGGCGTCCCGCGCTGACGCTTCAGGTGCCGCAGGGGCTGACGACGGCGATCGCCCTGATATCGCTGGAGGGCGTCGGGCGGCTGTACCACGGCTGGCGCGAGGAGCTCCGCCTGACGGAGGCGCAGGCGCAGGCTCTGCGGAGCCTCCTGGAGGAGGCGCGCGCCGCGCTGTTGCGCATGGGCACGGTCGTGGACATCAACCGCGTCGAGGGCGACGACCTGGCTCTGACGCCGGATGTGAACCCCGAGCAGCTCCGGGAGAAGATGACGAAGACCGGCGACCTGGAGGCACAGGTCTTCGCCAAGCTCTTCGAACTATCGGAGCGGGCGGAAGGGATTCTAACGGCCGAGCAGCGGACGGTGCTCCAGAAGCTGAAGCGTCGGCAGGGTATCCAGGCGATGCGGGACGAGGCGCACGGCCGCCACGCACCGGGCCATCCCCCCACAGCACAGGGGCCGACACGTTTCGACTTCTTCCTCGATCAGATCGGCGCGCTTCGGCTGTCGGAGGCCCAGGTCGGCCAGCTCGTCGCCCTGAAAGATGAAACCCAGAAGGCCATGCTGCTCGACCAGGCGAGGCTCAAGGGGCTCGAGCTGGACCTGCTCGCCCAGGTGCACCGGCTGGACAGGCAGACCGACCTCTCCCTGGACCAGCTTGCCCCGACGGTCCAGGCGCTCGAAGCGCTGCGGACCAGGATCACGGAGACCCGGCTGCAGGCCTACCACAAGGCGCGGCAGATTCTCACCCCGGAGCAGCGCTCGCGGGTGCCTCCGGCGGAGACGCTCCTGGACGGCTTAAGAGAGAGTAAGAGGCCGCCGCTAGCGGGATTGGCTCTTTCGTGCGGTCAGCGCGCTCAGCAGCGCGCGCTTGGCTTGGTCGTCCGACGGATCGAGCCGCAGCGCAGTTCCCAGCTGCTCGATCGCCTGCTCCACATCCCCCTTGTCCAGGAGCGCCAGGCCGAGCTGGCGATGCGCCTGGCTGAGCAGCCGCTTGGCCTGGACGTCGTCCGGCCTGAGCCGCAGCCCAGACTGGAGGGCCTCGATCGCTTCCCGCCAGGCGCCCTTCTGGCTCAGGGCCTGCCCCAATTGCACGTGGGCTTCGGCATACTTGGGATCGGTGGGACGGAGACTGATGGTCTCCCGGTAGGCGTCGATCGCCCCGTCCAGGTCCCCCTGCTGCGCGAGCGCGACACCGAGGCTGTAGTGCGCCAGCGCGTCAGTCGGGTGCTGCCGGATCGTGTCCCGCCAGGCCGCGATCGCCTGCTCTAGGTTTCCCGTCGTTCGGAGGGCCGTCCCGAGGTGTTTGCGGGCCGCCGCGCGCGCCGGGTTCAGCTTGATGGCCTTGCGCCAGGCTGTGATCGCGCCGTCGAAGTCGCCCTTCTGGCCGAGGGTATAGGCGAGGTTGAAATAGGCGTCCGCGTACTCAGGATCGTTCGGTTTCAGGCGGATCACCTCGCGGTAGGCGGCGATCTCCCCCTCGAGGTCGCCCTTGTGCCCGAGGGCGATGCCTAGGTTCAGGTGCGCCGCTGCGTCATGGGGCTTGAGGCGGATGACCTCCCGCCAAGCCGCGATCTCGCCCTCGATGTCGCCCTTCTCGCCGAGCGCGATCCCGAGTCCGTAGTAGGGGAGCGCGTCAGTGGGATGGAGCCGGATCGCCTCCCGCCAGGCGGCGATCACGCGGTCGAGGTCGCCCTTCTTGCGCAGCGCCAGCCCGAGGTTCGTGCGCGCTGCGGCGTCGTCCGGCCTTAAGCGGCTAGCCGTGCGCCAGGCTTCGATCGCCCCCTCCAGATCGCCCTTCTGGCTCAGCGCGCTCGCCAGATTGAAGTAGGCCTCGGCGTAGGAGGCGTCCTCCGGCCTCAGGCGAGTGGCTTCCCGGTACGCGCTGATGGAGCCGTCCAGGTCCCCTCGGCGGCCGAGCGCATAGCCGAGGTCGGAATGGACCTCGGCGTTCTCCGGCTGAAGCCGCGCCGCCGCTTCAAACTCGCTGATGGCCTGATCCAACTCACCCCGATTGAGCAGGCTCCGGCCCGCATCGAGATGAGCTTGGGCCAGGTTCGGGAAAAAGTCGCTCGCGCCGGCCGGGGCGGCCCAGAGCCAGACGGCCGCACAGGCAGCCACGGCCCCCACAAGGAAGAGCTTGGACCACACGGGAGCGACCATGATGCGTCCTCCCGAGAGGGTGGAACAGGGCTCCTATTCTAAACCTCCGCCCCGGCAAATGCGAGGGGGCGGAAAGCCGTCATTTTCGGCTCCCCGGTTTGCCCTCAGCCCCCCGGTGCGGATAGGCGCGGTCGGTCATCACCGCGAACTCGATCGTCTCCTTCACCGCCTGCTTCACCTTGGGCACGATCTCGCGATTGACGGTCCGGTCGTCCAGCGTGGCGCGGAGCGCGTTCCGGATGCCGTAGTCCGCCGTGTATTCGATCGCTTCCTTGGCCTCTTGTCGTATCACATCAAGGAAGAGCCCCCCAAGGATCAGCAGGACCACCGAAAACACGAGCGCCCAGGGAATCGCCGCCACGAGGTTCTCCGAGAAGATCCGGCCATACGACTTGTCGCCCATCGCCCGCCTCCTGGTTGGGGTTGTTCCCGTGCAAGCGACCCTAGTCCTTTTCACGTGGCCTGTCAAATGGAGCGGCCGGACCGGCCGGCAGGGCGCTCTCATCCGCCGGCAGGCCGGGCGGCTGACTCTCGGGCCACGTCAGCCGGCCAGCCGCCGCCGAGCGCCTTGTAGAGCTGGACGATCGAAACCAGATAGAGCCGGTGGGTGCCGATGAGGGCCAACTCCGCCTCGAACAGATCCCGCTGGGCGACGAGCACATCCAGGTAATTGGCGAGCCCGCCTTTGTAGCGCAGGTTCGCCAGATGCAGCGCCGACCGGAGGGCCGCGACCTGGTCGGCCTGCGCCTTCCGCTGATCCCGGGCGGTGCTGACGGCGACCAGGGCATCCTCGACCTCCCGGAAGGCGGTCAGGATCGTCTGCTCGTACTGGGCCGTCGCTTGCTTGGCCTGGGCTTCGACGGCTTGCTGGTTGAACCCGAGGATCGTGGCGTTCAGGAGCGGGGCGGTCAACCCCGGCCCCACGACGCCGAAGGCCGTCTGATCGTTCACCAACTTGGACAGGAACGGGCTGGCCACGCCGAGCGCACCCGTCAGCGAGATCGTCGGAAACCGCTGCGCCTTCGCCACGCCGATGCGGGCGGTCGCGGCGGCGAGTTGGGCTTCCGCCTGCACGATGTCGGGCCGGCGCTGCAGGAGCTGGGACGGCAGGCCGGGCGGCACTTCCGGCGGCATCACCTGCTCCGTGAGGGGCCGCCCGCGCGGGATCGGTTGCGGATTGCGTCCCAGCAGGACGCTGAGGCGGTTTTCGGTCTGAACCCGCTGCCGCTCCAGCTCGGCGATCCGCGCCGCGGCGTTGGCGCGCTGTGCATCGAACTGGTCCGCATCCAGCTTGGCGATCACGCCCTGGCGCAGCCGGGCCTGCGCGATCCGGACCGACTCTTCCCACGCGCCCAGCGTGCGCTTGGCGGTGTCGAGCTGCATGTCGAACTGGAGCAGGTCGAAGTAGGCCTGGGCCACGTCGCTGACGAGCTGCAGGATCACGGCCCGCTTGGCCTCCTCCCGGGCAAGGAGGTCATCGCGCGCGGCCTCGTTGGCGCGGCGAATCCGGCCCCAGAAGTCGAGCTCCCACGAGAGCTGTCCGTAGCCGTAATAGTTGAAGATGCTCGGGAAGCCAGGGAAGAGGAAGTTGGCCTTGCGGCCGAAGCTCGGAGCGTTGCCCAGCACGGTCGCTTGCGGGGCGAAGTCCATCCTGGCCGAGTAGAGGCGCGCCTCGTACTCCTCGACGGCCGCGGTGGCCCGCTTCAGGTCCTTATTCTCCGCAAGCGCGATCCGGATCAGCTTCTGCAGCTCGGGATCCCGAAGCAGCTCCCACCATGCCAGGTTGGCGATGGATTCCCCCTCCATCTCCGGCGGGACGTTCCGGAACGCGTCGGGTGTCGCCGTCGCGGGCCGTTCGTAGTCCGGCCCCATGGCGCACCCGGCGACGAGCAGGAGCGAGAGCAGGAACCGACGCGGGCGTCGCATCGTCACGCCTCCTCCCGCGCCCCCACCGGCTCGGGTTCCTCGACGGGCCCGACTGGCTCGGGCCGACCGGCTGGCGGCGCCGGTTGGCCCGGGATCATCCTTCTCACGACCACGTAGAAGAGTGGGACGAAGAAGATCGCCAGGAACGTGGCCGCGAGCATCCCGCCAAAGACGCCGGTCCCGATAGACTGCCGGCTCGCCGCGCCGGCCCCCGCGGCGAACACGAGCGGGATGACCCCTCCGATGAACGCCATCGAGGTCATGACGATGGGCCGAAACCGGAGGCGGGCCGCTTCCACAGCGGCCTGCATCAGCGGTTGCCCGGTCAGGTACCGGTGATTGGCGAATTCCACGATCAGGATCGCGTTCTTGGCCGCGAGGCCGATCAGAGTCACCAACCCGATCTGGACGTAGATGTCGTTGGTCATCCCGCGGAGCCAGACCGCGCTGAGCGCGCCGAACGCGCCGAACGGCACGGCGAGGATCACCGCAAACGGCACCGCCCAGCTCTCGAACTGCGCGGCAAGCACGAGGAAGACCATGAGCAGGCCGAAGCCGAACGCGAAGACGGACTTGCTGCCGGCCCTGATCTCCTGGTACGAGATCCCGCTCCAGTCGAGGGCGTAGCCCTGGGGGACGAGAACCTCTCGGGCGGCGCGCTCCAGGGCCGCCAGGGCCTGACCCGAGCTGTACCCCGGCGCGGCGGCGCCGAGCACGAGCACCGTGTTGTACCCGTTGAAGTGCGTGACCGGATCCGGTCCACTCCGGAATTCGGTCGTGACGACGGTGTCGAGCGGAATCATCGAGGTCCCTTGCGCCCCCCGCGCCCGCACGTAGATCTTCCTGATGTCCTCGGGCCTGGCGCGGTAGTGCGGTTCCGAGTCCGTGAACACGCGGTAGACTCGGCCGAACTTGACGAAGTCGTTCACGTAATAGTTGCCCCAGAAGGCCTGCAAGGTGTCGAAGACCTCCGAGATCGGCACCCCGAGCGCCTTGGCGCGCTCCCGATTGATCTCGGCGTAGAGCCGGGGGGAGCTGACGCGGAAGGTCGTCCCGATCGCGCCGATGGCCGGATCCTGCCGGGCCTTCGCCAGGAACTGTTGCGCGACCGCCTCGAACGTCCGGAAATCGCCGCCGCTCGGGTCCTGAATCTGCACCGAGAACCCGCCGGTCGCGCCGAGGCCGCGGATGGAGGGGGCGTTGAACGCCAGGATCAGCGCCTCGGGGATCTTCGCAAACTCGCCGAACGCCCGGCCGATGAGCGTCTTGACGTGCCCGTCGGGACCTGGGCGCGTATCCCAGTGATTGAGCGGCGTGAAGATCGTCGCCGCGTTCCCGCCCCGCGTGCCGAAGACGAAGTTCTGGCCGATCATCGCATCGGTGCTGTGGATCGCCGGGACCCCGAGATAGAACCGCTCCAGCTTCGCGACCACTTCCCGGGTGCGCTGTTTCGACGCGCCGTCCGGAAGCTGGACGACCGTGATGAAGTAGCCCTGATCCTCATCGGGCAGGAACCCCTGCGGCAGCACCCGGATCAGCCCGAAGGAGACGGCGACGAGCACCGCGAAGACCGCGAGGGAGAGCCCCGCCCGGCCGAGCACCCGCCCGACGCCCCCGAGGTACCGGTCGCGCGTCCAGTCGAAGACCCGGTTGAACGCCGCGAAGAAGCGGTTCGGGGCGTCCTGCTGGCCGGGCTTGAACAGCACGGCGGCCAGCGCGGGGCTCAGCGTGAGCGCGACCAGGCCGGAGATGACGACCGAGATGGCGATCGTGATCGCGAACTGCTGGTAGAGCTGGCCGGTGATGCCGCCTAGGAAGCCGACCGGCACGAAGACCGCGCAGAGGACCAGCACGATCGCGATGACCGGCGCCTTCACTTCAGCCATAGCCTGTTTTGCCGCCTCCCGGGCGGAGCAGCACTCCTCGCGCATGTGCCGGGCGACGTTCTCGACGACCACGATCGCGTCGTCCACGACAATCCCGATCGCGAGCACCAGTCCGAACAGCGTCAGCGTGTTGATCGAAAAGCCGAGCGCCGCCATCCCGGCGAAGGCCCCGATCAGGGAGACCGGCACCGCGACGGCCGGGATGATCGTGGCGCGCCAGGACTGCAGGAAGAGGTAGACGACCAGGATGACCAGGACCAAGGCCTCGAACAACGTCTTGACGACCTCCTTGATCGAGACCTCGATGAACCGCGTCGTGTCGTAGGGGATATCGTAGTGCACGCCTGGCGGGAAGATCGTGCTCAGCGCCGCCATCTCGGCGCGGATCCGCTGGGCCGTCTCGAGCGCGTTCGCACCGGGCGCCAGGAACGTGATCAGGAAGGTGGTCGGCCGCCCCTTGAACCGCCCCTCCAGATCATAGGACTGCGGGCCCAGATCCACCCGCGCGATGTCCTTCAGCCGGACCATCGAGCCGTCGGGCAGGGCCCGCACGATCAGTTCCTCGAACTCGGCGACCTCGCTGAGCCGGCCGCGCGTGATCACCGGGATCGTCAGCTCGGTCCCGGGCGGCGCGGGCTCCCGGCCCACCATGCCGGCGGGGAAGTCCCGGTTTTGCTCCCGAATCGTCGCGATGACGTCAGTCGGGGTGAGGCTGAGCTGCGCCATGCGGACGGGATCCATGATGATCCGCATGCTGTAGTCCTGCCCGCCGAAGACGAGCGCATCCCCCACGCCCTTCAGCCGCCGGATGTTGTCGAGGACGCGCAGGATGGCGAAGTTGGACAGGAAGAACTGATCGTAGCGCGGGTCCTGCGACTCGATCGTGATGACCAGGAGCAGGTCGGGCGACGTCTTCTTGATCGAGATGCCTCGCCGGATCACCTCCTGCGGGATCTGCGGCTCGGCGAGCTGGACCCGGTTTTGCGTCTGCACCTGCGCGATGTCCACGTCCGTCCCGATCTCGAACGAGAGCTTGATCGTCACGTGCCCGTCGTTGGTGCTCGTGGAGTCGTAGTAGAGCAGGTTATCAATGCCCGGAAGCTGGAGCTCGATCGGGCGCGCGACGGATTCCGCCGCCACCTCCGCACTCGCGCCGGGATAGTCGGCGTCAATCTGCACGATGGGCGGCGCGATGTTCGGGAACTGCGCGATCGGGAGGGTGACCATCGCGACCAGGCCCATGACCACGACGATCAGCGAGAGGACAGCCGAAAAGATCGGCCGCTCGATGAAGAAATTGACGTTCACGGCGCCGGCTCCTTCCCCGCGTCAGGCTGCCCCGGGGCCGGGGCAGGGGATGGTGCCGGGCCCGTGGCGGGCGCCGGCGCCGGCCCGGGCTCGTCCGCCGGAACCGGCCGCACCGGTTTCCCCGGCACCACCCGTTGAACCCCGTCCACGATCACGCGCTCGCCGGGTCGGAGGCCCTCCTCGATCAGCCACTGGGTGCCCTGCCAGCTCGTCGCCTTGACCGCGCGGGGCTGTGCGAGGTTCCCCTCGTCCACGACGAACACCACCGAGCCATTCGGGCCCTGCTGGACGGCGCGCTGCGGGATCAGGATCGCATCGGTCTTCTTGGCGCCTCGGAACCGGACCGTGACGAACTGCCCCGGCAGCAGGATCCGGTCGGGATTTGGGAAGGTGACGCGGACCGGCCGGGAGCCGGTTTCGGTCTGGAGCGCCGGGTCCAGCAAATCCAGCACCCCCTCGTGCCGATAGACGGACCCGTCCAGGAACTTGAGCGTGGCGCGCAGCTCGCGCAGCCCCGGGTGCTGGATGCGCTTCGCTTCGATGTCGCGGCGCCGCTTCAGCAGGAAGCTCTCGGGCGCGTTCACGATCACGTACATCGGGTCCACCTGATGGATCAGGGTGAGCAGGTCGGTCTGAGCGGAGACCAGCCGGCCCTCGTACACGCGCGTCCGCTCGATCAAGCCGTCAATCGGCGCGGTGATCAGCGTGTTGCTCAGATCGAATTCGGCCTTGACCAGATCGGCCTTGGCGCCATCAAGCGCCGCCTTCGCCGCCAACTCCTCCGCGATGGCGTCGTCCACGTCCTTCTGCGCGACGGCTTGTTCGGCGAGGAGCGGCTTCACGCGCGCCAGGTCCTGCCGGGCCTGCACCAATCGCGCCTCGGCCTGGGCCACCTTGGCCTTCGCGCTGAGCATCGCCGCCCGGAACGGGACCGGGTCGATCAGATAGAGCTTGTCGCCCTTCTTGACGTCCGCGCCTTCCCGGAAGTACCGCGCCTTCAGGATGCCCGTGACCTGGGAGCGGATCTCCACCGGTCGCGACGATTCGGCCGTGCCGATAAACTCCGGCTCGTCCGGAACCGTCTGAGGGACGACCGTGATGATCCCCACCTGCGGAGCCGGCGGCGCGCCCGGCGTGGACGCCGCCTCCTGCCGGCACGCCGGGAGCGCCCCCAGCAGCAGGCCCAGCAGCAGGCCAGCCCCGCCCGCCCATCGCCGGGCCGGCGCCTCCATCCGGTCCTTCGTTCTCCGCATCACGCCCTCCCGCGTCCCCGCGACGTCGAGCCCCGCATCCGATCCCCGCGCGCCGTCCGACGCCGGTACTCCGTTCCCGTAATCTCGTGCACGATCGCGTTGATCAGGCACCCCGAGCCCCGCAGCGCGGCGCCCGCGCGCGCCAACGCCCGGAGCAGCACCTGCCCATCCGCATCCACAAACGTCACATCCGACAGGTCCACGACGATGGGACCGGCCCCAGCGGCGCGCGCCGCCCGCCAGCACCGATCCAGTTCCGCGACCCAGGGCCCGGCCAGCCGGCCCTCGAGCGCGAACTCCGTGGCTCGGCCGCGCGGCCTAACCGTGATCTTCAACATGGTGGCAACCCCTTGCGTCGCTCCCACACCCGGGCGCGGCTCAGCCGGCCCGGCGTTGTTCCTGCCCCGCCGCCGTCCACCCCGCAACTTGGGGCATGCGCTCGCCCAGCCACCGGGCGAGCACGCCGTCGAGCGACCACCGGCCTCCGCCGCTGATCACGAGCGCGGCGCTCATGCCAATCACGAGCAGGTGGTACTCGAACCCCTCGCCTGGCTGCTGGCCGAACCAATTCATGAAGAACCCGTTGGGCCAGTGGACGGTCCAGATCGCCCCCACCATGATGACCGCCAGGCTGGCGGCGGTGAACCGGGTCAGGAAGCCGAGGGCCAGGCCGAGGCTCCCGAAGGACTCCGCGATGATCACGAGGAACGCGACCAGCCATGGCAGGCCCAGCTTCTGGGTGAAGAAACCCATGGTGCCGTCAAAGCCAAAGCCCCCGTACCAACCCAGGAGCTTCTGCGCGCCATGAGGAAACATCACCAGGGCCAGCACCAGACGGAGCACCAACGGCGCCCAACGGTCATCGGTCTCGAAGAACCTGTTCATGTGCATGGGAACCCCTCCTTTCCGCGGCACGCATCATCTGCGTCATCTCCTCGGCCGCGTCACTCACATGGTCGTGAACGTGCCCGTCCGCAGCTCCTGCAGGGTCTGCTCGATCTCCGCCTGTGTGTTCATCACGAACGGGCCATACCGTGCGATGGGCTCGTGCAGCGGTTTTCCGGAAACCAACAGCAAGCGGGCAGGGCGCTCACCGGTGACGATTCTCACCTCATCGCCGTCATGATGCAACACGACGAGTTTGGGGCGCGACACCCCAGTTCGGTGTGTTTGTTCCTCTCCGGTCAATTGTGCCTCTCCCTCGAACACATAGGCAAATGCCACGTGTCCCCGTTCGATCGGCTGACTGAACGAGGCATAAGCAGGGAGGGAGACGTCCAGGTAGGTGGGAGTGGCGGCGATCCCGGTCACCGGACCGCTGACCCCGTTGATGGTCCCTGTGATCACCCGAATCTTGACTCCGCCTGCTTGGGTGATTTCCGGGATTTCGGCCGCCCGGACCTCCTGGTAGCGCGGCGGGGTCATCTTCAGCTTCGCCGGCAGGTTGACCCAGAGTTGGAATCCGGCGATCCCTTCCGGGCGAACCTGCGGCATTTCCTCGTGCATGATCCCGCGTCCGGCGGTCATCCATTGCACGTCCCCGGCCCCGATGCGCCCGGAGTGGCCGAGGGTGTCCCGGTGCCGCACCTCTCCCTTGAGCACGTAGGTCACGGTCTCGATGCCCCGATGGGGATGCAACGGGAACCCGGCCCGATAGTCTCGGGGATCGCTGGACTCGAAGTGATCCAACAACAGAAAGGGATCGAGGTGGTCCAACGTCCGAGTCCCAATACTTCGCTTAAGCCGCACGCCCGCGCCTTCCCTCACCGGTTCCGGCTCGATGATCGTTTCGATACGACGAGGGAACGCCTTCATGGCAGCCTCCTTGCCCCTTCGCTCGCGCCGCGCGTGACGGCGGCGGTCTTTCGCCCATAGGTGCGGACCTTGATCGGCACCCATCGGTCTGCCGCAAGCACGGCGAGCAGCAGCACGACCGGGACCACCAAAGCTAGGCACACCGCCAGCCAGGACATGACGTCAGTTCCGTTCTTGCGATTGCAAAGCGACCGCCCCCACGCCCGCTCTGAGGGCACCCGACACGGATCTCCGGCGGTTGTCCAGAATGACCGGATCAATGACCTCGCCGCACCGCGGACAGCCCGCGCCGGCCAGCGCATCCGCCCACCCTTCACCATCGGGCTCTCGTCTGTCGCGGCGATCATTGCCATCGCCCGGTCACCTCCGCCTTTCAATCGGGCGCTCTCGCTCATGGGTCTCTCCCGCCACGCGATCGAGCTGTCGCGATCAAGGACGTTCCCTCCGCCTTTTGCTTTCGACAACGGAGGTAGGCAATCACCGTTCCAGAGAATCTTGCGCTTCGGGATAAGCACCCAACTCAGCGAAAAAACAGAAAGCGTTCCTTGACCGATCTCACAGATCGGCAAAGATATGGAATGAAGTGACGAGCGCTTCCTTGCCGGGATCTCGGCGGATGCCGATATGTCGGCACGAGTAGGCGACCGGCGGACGGTGCAGGCCGGTCTCGTATTCTGACGGTGCCTGACCCCACGGTGAGCAGTTCAAGGATGTGCCCGTTGAGGTCGCGGACGTAGACGCCCCGCCACCGCCGCGATGATTGATATCCAGGCTTTCCAACGCATTCGGCTCGCTCCCGTATGGAATGCCTCCGGCCTGGATGCGGCCGAACATCGCGTCGAACTCCGCTTCGCTGACCTTGAACGCGTAGTGATGGACGTTGAACCGGCCGACATGTCGTCGAAATCGAGCGTCAGGGTCTCATTCACGCGCACGGGTGCGAAATACCCGCCTGCGCGCTCATCGAATGGCAGTCCGAAAATCCGCGCAAACCATCTGGCCGACGCAACCTTGTCATGGGCCGGCACCACCGTGTGATTTAACGTGATCACCACGATTCGCCCTCTGCCTATAATGAGCGGAATGACCTCGCCAGCACCGCTTGGCGCTCTCCCACGGGCGCCTTTACAGGACGTGCGACTCCCGCGGCATCACCGGTCGGGATCAGAACCTCTGGACATGACATGAGGGTCCATCAGGCCTGCCTCGATCGCGCCGGGGACCCGCAGCATTGTCACGTTATCCACGATTTCCAGGGTTGTAATGGAGAGGGTGTCCGACGCGAGGGCGAGGGGCAACGCCGCACCCGGCGGCATCCCGGCTCGCACCAGGGGAGGCAACGTCATGAGATAGCCGGAGGCGAAGGCCAATCCGACCGCGAGCGCGACGGTTTCCCAATTGCCCCAGCCCAACGTGGTGCCGATGACCATCCCGAGCACTTCACCGATCGCGCAACCGGTGAGGCAATGGGCTGTTGCGGACAAGGCTATTTGGTTCAACGAGGTCGTCACATGCGCCCTTCGATAGTTCTGATTCCTGTGGACCCGAGCGATGGCAATGACTGTTCCACAAGCGACCAGGAACAGGGGGGCGTCGAGATCATGCAATGCAAACGAGGAAATGATGGAGCGAGGCGGAGTCGCCGAGGGAACGGAGCGCGTTGGTGACGAGAGGGACGCGCCGAGGGACCGGCACGGTGCCGAAATGTCGGCGTGCCAAGAAAAAATGGATAGGCCGCTACCGCTTCCGGGCCGGAACGCCCACGACCTGAGGTGCGGTTCTGCGAACGTCTGTCGTTCAATCGCCGATGCCGTCTGTCGAGCAGGAAACTCCGGCGGGCGAGAGATCCCGGAGCCGGGCGCAGCCGCAGGCGCAACTTCCGAACGTCCGCCACTGGGTCGGTTGACTGGTACTGCTCCGACCGCTCACTCGCTAGACCAGCCTATGCCGTATCGCTCAAAGAAGGCCGTGAGGGAGGGCAGCCCGTTGGTGAGGAGCACGATGCCAAACACCACGAGAATCATTCCACTCACAACCGAGACCGGACCGAGATACTCCCGGACCTTCTTATAACAGAAAAGGAAACGGTCCACTCCCAGGGCAACGACAAACATGGGCAGGCCCAGTCCCAGCGAGTAGTACCACAGCAACGTCACGCCGTCCCAGATTGTTTCGGTTGTCCCGGCATACATGAGCACCATACCCAGCACCGGACCCACGCAAGGAGTCCAGCCGGCAGCGAACGCCGCCCCGATGAGGACGGAGCCAACATAGCCTGCGGGACGGCGATGGAACCGTACCAGCCTCTCGCGGGTGAGAAACGTGGGCTTCACAATCCCCATCAGATACAGCCCGAAGAGGACGATCAGGGCTCCGCCGATTCTCCGAATGAGGTCTTGATAACCAGCCAGAAACTGACCCAGTGCACTTGCCGATGCCCCGAACGCGACGAACACGCCGGAGAATCCGGCGATGAACAGCAGCGCGTTGAGGATAATTGAGCTTCTGACCCGGTATCGCTCGCCTGCTCCCGTGAGCTGGTCGAGGGACAGTCCTGTAAGGTACAGGACATATGATGGCACCAGCGGGAGGACACACGGAGACGCGAAGGACACGAGCCCCGCCAGAAACGCCGCCAGTAACGATGCCTCGGGAACCATCTTTACCCCTTCACCCTCGCCAGGAACTCCAGGAACTTTGGATTGTGGAGCACCCCGGCGCCTCGATGAACCAGGACGATCGTCCCCTTGGCGTCCAACAGAACGATCGTCGGCGTGGCCGTCACCTTGAAAGCCTGTGCGACATCGTTGTCGATGTCAAAGGCGGTCGGGTAGGTAAACGACTCCGGATGCGCCTGGACATACCGCTCGATGTTGCCACGCAGGTCCGAAAATCCGATCGAGATCATTCGTAGTTGGGGTGGCCGGTCCTTCGCATAGAAACGCCCCAGGACCGGCAATTCCTTCTGGCAAACCGGGCACCAGGAAGCCCAGAACACCAGCAGGGTCGGCCGGCCCTTGAGCGTCTCCCCGTTATAGGTCTCGCCAGAGAAGGTCACCAGCTCAAACGCGGGCGCCGGCGCTCCTGACAGAGCCGTCACTGCCTCTCCAGCGATTCCTGGCGACCCTGACAGGCCACACTCGACGAGCGCCAGGAGCAGCACACGTGTCCAACGCCGACGCATCTCCCACCTCCTCGACTACGGCTTGATCGGGTTACGGTTTGATGTAGATGTAGCCCTGCTGCTGGAGATCCGCGATCCGCTTCACCGCGACCGGATGCAGCGTGGCGACGAATCCCTTCACGAGATTGTCCAGCGTCTTGTTGTAGAGCTTCATCGAGACCTGGCACATCTCGGCATGCACGCCCTTGCTCATGGCTTGCTCGAACCGTTTCTTCAGCTCCGGGTCCACCGTGTCGTTCTCGAAGAGCTCGAGCGCCGGCCCGTGCACGATCAGCTCGACATCAATATTCTCCGGACCACCCTCCGCGTCGATGTGCTTGTTGATGAGCGCCAGGGCATACTTTGCGACCTCCGGGTCTTTCCCATCGACGTGGTACAGCACCTTGACTTTGTCCTTCTTGGCGCTCTCTGCAGCCCGCACCGGGTCCAGCCCGGTGAACAGCATCGTCAAGGCCGCGACCGCCACTGCGACGAGCGACATGCAGATTGTTGCTGAGCGCTTGATCATGGCATCCTCCCCTGGGTGAGGTGTGAACCGTCGCACACAGCACCAACTCATGCTCGCAACGTACACGTGTGGGATGGAGGGCGGGTAGAGGACAGCTCCCCGGCTGACGAAACAATTCTGCCCCTAGTCAGTAGGGGTGAATGCCCCTATGGGGCTAGGGTTTGGAAAGGCGCTGGGTATAGTAGACCGCGGCCTGGGCGCGGCGGGTGATGCCGAGCTTGTGGAAAATGTTGGTGAGATAGTTCCCGACTGTCTTGTCACTCAGGTTGAGCGCGACGGCGATCTCTTTGTTGGTCTTGCCTTCGGCCACCAGCGCCAGGACCCGTTGCTCCTGTGCCGAGAGAGGGTCTCGCCTCTCTTCCAGAGGCGAACTGGAGAGCGCCTTCACGCGCCCCAGGACGCGCTGGGTGACCGCAGGGTCCAGGATCGATTGCCCGTTCGCAACCGTCCGCATCGCACGGACCAGATCATCACTGCTGACTTCCTTCAGCAGAAAACCGTCGGCTCCAGCCAGAATCGTCGCCAGCACAGCGTCATCATCGGCATACGAGGTCAGAAAGAGGACTCGCGTTTGCGGTCGTGCCGTCCGGATCTCGCGACAGGCCTCCACCCCGCTGCCGTCGGGCAGCCGCACGTCCATCAAGATCACGTCGGGCTTCACACGAGCCGCTTCGGTTACAGCCGCGATCCTGGTTCCGGCTTCGCCGACGACCTGAAAGCCACCGGCCTCGGTGAATAAGGTCTTCAAGCCAAGTCGGAGGACTTCGTGGTCGTCCACCAACAGGATACGAATGGGCTTCGATTCAGGTGGAGGCATGGGCTGGCTCTCGCGGCAGATCGCAGATAATTCGTGTCCCCCTGCCGGGCTCGGACACCACGCTGAGACTGCCACCGAGCTTCCGGGCTCGAGCTTCCATGTTCTTGAGCCCATGTCCGGTCGGTTGCCTGGCCGCGGGTTCAAACCCTATGCCGTCGTCTTCGACGGCGAAGCGGACATGGCCGTCGCGCAGTTCGAGCAACACCTTGCCGGCCTGGGCTCGAGCGTGGCGGACGCTGTTGCTCATCGCTTCCCGCGCGATGGCCACAAGATGGTTTGCCTGCTCCGCCGTCACCAAGGCCGCAGCCGCGGGGTCCACGGTTAGTTGAAATCGTGTTTGGATCGGGCTGTCCATGCTTCGCACCAGCGCGGCCAGGGCGGCTTCGAGCTCTTGGCCGTTCCTGATCGGCGCTTCCAATCCGACCAAATACCCGCGAAGATCGCGAATGACCGTCTGCAGATCCTTCACAGCGGCTTCCAATCGTCCGGCTGTTTCCTGTGGAGCGACCTCTGCCTGCCTCTGGCATCGTTCGAGGCCCAAGGCGATCGCGTAGAGCGCCTGGATCGCTCCGTCATGCAGATCCTCGGCCATGCGCTGCCGTTCGTCTAGGGCCTCCTTAAGCCGGTGTTCGCTCCGGCGCAGCGTTTCCTCGGCCTGCCTGGTCTGAGCCAAAGAGTGTTTCAGATCGGCGACGATGCGCAGGTAGCCTTGGCCGAGGTAGCCTAACATCAGAAGGCAGGCGGCGAGGCGTAAGGTGTGCCAGAACCACCAGCGCGTGTCCCACATGACCGAGTACATGAACACCAGTTCGGCCAACGCGAAGAGGAGGGCAAGACAGGCGAACAAGTAATCTTCTGACCGGTCAGTGCGAGCGTAGTCCGCCAGCAGCCGCCAGGCCGCGGCGAAAAACAGCAGAGAGGCCAGGCTTTGGGGAGCCACCGCCGTCGGGGTGAACTCGCCGCTCCTGATCATCTCAGGGACTTGCGCGGGTGTCGCCAGCACCCAGATCCCGAACCCGACGGTGCCGGTCGCGGTGAGCCACGGGAGCCACGACCTGCGTGGAGCGGCCTGTTCCGAATCGGAGCGCCAGACCGAGGCGAATCCGACGCCGCCGACGAGGCTGGCCATATTTCGCAGCAGCACGAATCCGTTTCCAGGCTCGGCAATCGCGTGACAGATAGCCAAGAGTCCCATGCCCAAAAGACCGGAACCCAGCGCCTCATACTTCCCGCCCTGCAGGTACTCCGAGCGCTGGAACAGTACGCCTGCCATCCCGATCGACGCGAGCCCGCCCAAGGCCTCCATGGTCGAGTGGAGCGGAAGGTGTTGCCAGCGCCAGTCCGGCCACAATCCTTGCAGAACCGGCCCGGCAAGGAGGCTCACGGCTGTGCCTACGCCCAGGAGCACATAGGACGGAACCGATCGGCCGATCATAGCCATCAGGACCTCAGCGGGCCGGGAGGGTGGGGCGGACGATGCCAAGCTTCTGCATGCGGGACTGGAGCGTCGTCCGCTTCATGCCCAGCCGGGCGGCGGCGCCCTGCGGCCCGCCAATGACCCAATTGGATTCATGAAGCGCGCGCAGGATGTGCTCGCGCTCGGCGGCCTCGAGCGTGCCCACCCGAGCGTCCGGGGCGGCCGGCGCCGGCTCGGTCAAGGGCACATACAGCTCCGGCCCCTCGGACAGGATCACCGCGCGTTCGATGAGGTTCTCGAGCTCGCGGACGTTGCCCGGCCACGCATAGCGCGTGAGCGCGCGCATGGTCTCGGCGGGAATGCGCTCGATCCGTTTGTCCATCCGGCGGGCGAATTTCTGCGCGAAGTAGCGCACCAGCATCGGAATATCCTCCCGGCGGTCCCGCAAGGGCGGCACGGTGATCGGAAACACGTTCAGCCGATAGTAGAGGTCGCTGCGGAACTGCCTCTCGGCGACCATTTGCGCCAGGTCTCGGTTGGTCGCTGCCACCAGGCGGACGTTCACCCGGATCGTCTTCGTGCCGCCGAGCCGCTCGAATTCCTGCTCCTGGAGCACCCGCAGCAGCTTGGACTGCAGCTCGAGGGGAATGTCGCCGACCTCGTCCAGAAACAGCGTGCCGCCGTCGGCCAGCTCGAACCGGCCGACCTTCTGCGCGATCGCACCGGTGAAGGCCCCCCGCTCGTGACCGAACAGCTCGCTCTCCAGCAGGCCCGTCGGAATGGCCGCACAGTTCATCTTGACGAAGGTCCGCTCCCGGCGGGCACTCAGGTTGTGGATCGCCCGGGCCAGCAGCTCCTTGCCCGTGCCGGTTTCGCCGAGGATCAGCACGGTCGAGTCCGTCGGCGCGACGACCGCGACCTGTTTGAGCACCCGCCGGAGCGCGGGGCTGTCGCCGATGATCTCCTCGAAGTTGTACTGGGTCCGGATCTCGTCCTCGAGGTAGAGCTTCTCCTTGGCGAGCCGTTCCTTGAGCGCGCTGACCTCCTGGTGCGCCAGCGCGTTCTCCACCGCGATCGCGACCTGGGTGGCGACCTGGACCAGCAGGTCCACGTCCTCTGGGGAGAAGGCGGCCGGCGCCCGGCTCGCCAGGTTCAGGGTCCCCAGGGCACGGTCATGCGACAGGAGCGGGATACAGGTCACGGATTTGACTCCTTCGGCGAGCAGCAGCCTGACAATCTCTGAAGAAAAAGTCTCCAGATCCTTCTCGTGAAATATCGCGGGCTTTCTTGTGCGAAAGGCGACGCCCGCAGGGGAACCATCCACAGGCCCCACGAGCCCTTCCTGGATCAGGCCTTTGCTGTCCGGGAAATCCAGCGCATAGAGCCGGAACCGATCGCGCGGCGGCTCATACAACGCGAGGCTGGTGTATTCGTGGCGCATCACCTCGCGCAGGTACTTGCTGACGGCCTCGAACACCGCCCGCAGGTCGAGATGCGACACGACGGCATTGTTGACCTCGAGGAGCAGCCGGAGCCGGTCCCGCTCCTTGGTGAGTTGCCGTTGGGCCGATTGCGCGCGCTCGTAATTCAGGACATTGTCCACCGCGAGCGCGACCTGGGCAGCGACCCGCTGGAGGAACGTCACGTCGGCGTCGCCATAGGCCCCCTTCTGCAGGCTCCCGAATCCCATCGCGCCCAACCGCCGCACGGGCGTCGTCAGGGGGACAAAGCAGAGCGACTGGATCCCGTCTTCCCGCGCGAGCCGGGTCATCGTAGGCCAGCGCCCCTCTTCGGCAAGATCCGAAATGAGCACCGGCTGCTGCGTTTGCCACACCACACCAGCCGGCGAATCGTCCACCGGCGCTTCGTGGCCACCCACAATGTCGGCCGGTACGTTCGCCTGCAGGGTGTGCAACCGCATCACGTGGCGCTCCGGCTCGTATAAGGACAGGCCCACGAAATTCACCTGCACGACGCGCGGAAGCCGCTGAGCGAGATCTCGGAACAGCTCGTGGAGGTCGTGGTGCGCCGCGATGGCCTCGGCCACTTCGAGCAAGGCGCAGTATCGGGCGACTTCCGATTCGGCACAGGGCTGGCTCTGCGGTTCCGTCATGGCCGTAGTATCGCCTGGGCACCCGTCACCCTGCAACCTGGGTCCGGCCCGCGCCCCGCCGCTAGCGAGCTCGCTGAGGCCGCCGGACGATGCGGCAAGAGCCGCTCGGGGAGGAGCCTGCGCGGGTCAGTGGGTGGCGGGTGGATAGGCGGGTGGCCACTCGCGGATGCGCGCCTCGGCTTCGGCGAGTTGGGCGGGCGTGAGGCGGTTTCGGGCCGCCTCCATCGAGTGCAGGGCATCCCTATCGCCGTGCCGGACCGCCAGGGCGAACCACGTATAGGCCGCGAGGGCGTCCGAGGCGACGCCCTCGCCTTTCAGGTACGTGAGCCCGAGGTTGTGCTGCGACTTCGCATCGCCGGCCTGCGCCGCGTGCCGGAAATGGTCCAGGGCTTCGGCGTAGTCCCCATGCCGGTACGCGCGGCTCCCGAGTTGGTAGTGCCACAGCGCGCAGCCCGGCAGCGCCGACGTCAAGGATAAGGCCATGACCAGCAGACCGGTCGGACGAATCGCGGCGCGACGCATGTGAGTCCCTCTCATGGGCGATCAGGGGCGGCGGCGCGCGGCGCGGAGGCCGGCCAGCAGGGCCTCCGCCCGCGCCAGCTCCTCCGGCGAGATGGCGGCTCGCCCGAAGCGCGCGCGGCAGTACAGCTCGGTGAGCGGCTCGACGAAGGCGCCGGCCGCGGCCCATTGACGGCGCACCGCTCGCGCGAACTCCAGGGGGGTCGCGCCGGGCGGCTTGCGGAGGCCGCGGCCTTCCAGGAGCCGCAACATCCGAACGTAGAGCCGCACGAGGGGCGTCTGCTCGGGCGCCTCAGACGTAGCACGGCGCCCGGCCCTCGACAGGGCCCGTCGCCGCCACGCCACGAACAAGCCCAGCACGGCCAACCCGACCCCGAGAGCGACCCACGGCATCCGGCCGGAGGCCGGCCTCCAGCGAACCGCCTCACGCCAGGCTTGCGCCGCCGTCCTGACCTGATCCGCCAGCCAGGCGGACAGGCGCCCGGTCGCCTGCTCGCCGCGCTCGCGCAACCCGTGCGCGATCATCGCCTGGTCGCGGAAGCTGTACTGGACGACGAACCGATCCCACTTGAGCCGCAGCGAGTCCACCCACCGGCCGACGAGCGCCGCAAACGGGCCCGCGGGAGCTGCGCCCACGCTCGGCGTCGGGTCGAAGGTGACCCAGCCGGAGCGCGGGAAGTAGACTTCCACCCACGCATGGGCGTCCCGCTGCCGGACCGCGTAGTACCGGCCGAAGTCGTTCCACTCGCCGGACAGAAACCCGGTGACCAGCCGCGCCGGAATCCCGAGCGTCCGGAGCATCAGCACCATGGCTGTCGCGTAATGCTCGCAGTAGCCGCTCTTGCGGACGAACAGGAAATCCTCCAGCGGCCGCGCCGACACCTCCGTCCCCGTGTCCAGCGTGTAGCGGTACGTGACGCGCAGGAACCGCTCGACGGCGCGCACCTTCCCCAAGACCGTTTTGGCCTGGCCACTCACCTCGGCCGCCAGCTCGGCCACCCGCGGGCTCATCGGGGGGCGCTGCAGGAACCGGTCCGCGATGGATCGCGGATAGGCCAGCACGGCGGCGGTCCGGTCCTCCTCCGCGATCCGGTCCGGGATCGAGAAGGCGCGGTACTGGAAGCGCACCGAGGCCGGGTACGGGAGGTGCAGGCTGCCCATGCCGTCGCCCTGCAGGGCCAGGAAGCCGCCCTCGACGGTGTCGACGAAGGGGGCGGCGAACAGGACCGTCGTGTCCAGCACCTCCATCAGGATTTCCTGGCGGAGCCCGGGGAGGCCCAGGGGCTGCCCCCGATGGGGTCCGTCGGGGACCTGCAGCCGCGCGGCCGGCGCCAGGAAGGCCCCGCTGGCGGATCGCTCCAGCAGGTGCCGCGGGTTCAGGCTGTTGATCCAGGCGCGCCCGTTGTACACGTCGAAGGCGGAGCCGCGAAAATACAGCCGCTCCTCGACCGGGACCTGGTGATCGGGCAGGATCACCCGCATGACGATCGTCTCATCTTGCTTGACCGAGCCGATCTCGCCGAGGTCCACCGTGCCCGAAAAGCCCGTCGTCCTGATGGCGTCCACGCGCCGCTTCTCGAAGAAGCCCGCGCCCACCCGGGGCGTGACGAAGAAGATCGCGAGCGTCAACGCCAGGGCGCCGGCGGCGAGGCCGTTGGTGGCCCAGAAGAACTCCTGCGTCAGCGGGCTCCGCACCGGCCCACGGCGACCCGCCTCGGCGGCCTGCGTCGCCGCGCCGTCTCCTCCCTCCTCGGGCTCGCGCCACCCGGCCTCGCCGGTCAGATGGAACAGCAGGAGCGTCCAGACCGCGGCCAGCAGGTACAGGACGAATACGGCCCCGTACCACAGCTCGACGGTGAGCGCGGCGCAGGCCAGGAGCTGGAGAAAGCTGATGGCGTGGAGATGCGTGCAGTCGGCGCGCTCCCGCAGCGTGAGCAGCTTGCTCACCATCAGGACGACCAGCAGGTGCACGCCGGCCGTGAGGAGGTCCCGGGAGATCCAGACGAGATCCACCACCAGCGCCGCGCAGGCCGCGAGCAGCAGCCGATTCCAGATCTGGCGGGACCATCGGAGCGGCCCCCAGTCCGGCATCCAGCCCGCGGCGCGCGCGGCGCTGAGCGCGAGCGCGCCCACCCCGAGCGCGCTCAAGACCGGCGGAAGCTGGCCCATCAGCAACAAGCCCGTGAAGGCCGTGGCGCTCAAGAGCAGCGAGCTGAAGCGGAAGGCGACCTGGAGCGTCACCGCGCGTCTCCCGGCCGGACGATCCGGCCCACCCCGCGACAGGCCTGTTCCAGCCGCGGGTCCACCCAGGGCAGGATGAGGATCGCCAGCTCGCCCGAGGCGCCGCGGGCCCCGAGGTCGCGCCAGCCCGTGGGGAGCTCCTGACGTGGTCCCGCGACCGTCGGCTGGCACAGGGCGAGGACCCGCAGAATGCGATGAAGGTGCGCCGAGCCGGCGCCGAAGGGCACCTCGTCCGATCCGACCAGGAGCCGGAGGCTGTAGCCGCGCTCCTCGAACGAGGCGGCCAGCGAGGCCATAAGCGACACCGCGCGCTCGAACGCCTCGGCGACCGCGGCCGGTACCGACGGCTCCGCTGTCCCGCCTGCCGGCCACGCCGTGGGCAGGGCGAGCGTCACGCGGCGCAGGTCCTCGAGCTCGGTCTCCCGGATCGTCAAGCGGGCCCGCCGCGCCGAAGTCTTCCAGTGGATCCGGCGGGAATCGTCCCCCGGCTCGTAGTCCCGCAGATTGGAGAGCCCTGCTCCCGGGCCTCGCTGCGGGAGACTCTGCTCGTCCCCCGCGGCCGGCAGCTCCCGAGCCAGCCGGTCGGGCAGCGGGACGATCTCCGGATAGACCGCAATCTCCGTCGCCAGCGGCCGTGTCGCCGTCTTCCGGAACAACCCGAACGGGAACCGCGTCTGCAGCCTCACCCCCTCGATCCGATAGAGCCCGCGCCGCGGGAACAGGATCGGGTAGGTCTGCAGGGAGAAGCCGCCCGGCGGGAGATACGCCACGTGAATGCCCCGATCCACGGCCACGCCTCCGACGACGTCCTGCACCTGAAGCGAAAAGGTCGGGAAGCGAGGTTTCTTATTTGCGACGGACAGTGAGGCCGTCGCCGGGCGGTTGGCGTAGACATGCTCCGGCAGGCGCCGCCGCACCATGAGGCCCCGCAGGCACCGCTCGGAGAGCAGACCGGACACCACGATCAAGCTCAACATCATCGCCAGCAACAGATAGAGGAGATTGTTCCCGGTATTGATCGCCGCGACGCCCACGCCGAGCGTCAGCAGGACGAACCGCGAGCCTTCGGGGGTCAGGCGCACCGAGTAGGGAGCGAACCAGCGGAGAAAACGGCGAAGGCAATCCCGATTCATGGGCCAGTGGCAAGCCGCAAGTGACCAGTGGAAGAGGTTGCGTCCATACCGCTAGCCTCTCGCCCCTAGCCCCTCGCCCCGGTTTCAGAGCGGCACTGGCACCGAGTCCACGATGTCCTGAATGACCTGCCCGGCCTCTTCGAAGCGCCGGCTGGACCCGCCCTGCCCAGAGCTGAGCAGCACTCGATGCGAGAGCACCACGGGCGCCAGCTCCTTCAGGTCGTCCGGCAGGCAGTAGTCCCGCCCGCGGGCCAGCGCGAGCGCCTTCGCCGCGGTCTGAAGCGCGAGCGCCCCCCGCGGGCTTACCCCCAGGGCCAGCAGCTCGCTCCGCCGGGTCTCGGCTACGATGGCGAGCAGGTACTGCTTGAGACTGCCCTCGAGGCGGACCCGCTCGGCCCGCTGTTGCAGGGCGAGGACCTCCGCCACCGAGGCGACCGGCTTCAGGTCGTCGGCCGGATGCAGCACCTGCTCGCGATCGAGGATCTTCTTCTCCTCGGCCGGGTCGGGATAGCCGATCCGGATCCGCATGAGGAACCGGTCGAGCTGCGACTCGGGGAGCGGGAACGTGCCGTGATACTCCATGGGATTCTGGGTCGCCACGACCATGAACGGCGCCGGGAGCGGATAGGTTTGGCTGTCGACCGACACCTGCGCGTCGTTCATCGCCTCGAGCAGGCTGCTCTGGGTCTTGGGCGTCGTGCGGTTGATCTCGTCTGCCAGGACCACGTTCGCGAAGATGGGGCCCGGCTTGAACTCGAAGGCCTGGCGTTGCTGGTTGAAGATCGAGACGCCCAGGATGTCGGATGGCAGGAGGTCGCTCGTGAACTGGATGCGCCGGAACGAGCAATCGAGCGAGCGGGCGAGGCTGTGGGCCAGGGTCGTCTTCCCCACGCCCGGCACGTCCTCGATCAGCAGATGCCCGCGCGCCAGGAGGCACACGACGGCTAGCTCGACCACCTGGGTCTTCCCCTTAATGACGCGCTCGATGTTCGCCTGAATCGCGCGGATCTTCGCGGTGGTATCCATGCGTTGACCGGACTATCCCTCGCGACGGGATGACGGGCAGAGCTTAGCAGAGGGGTCGGGGGCCGTCAATTTACGGAGGGCGTTTGGACGAAGCGTGCGGTGGTGCTTTCTTCGCTGGAGCTGGGTGCCAGAACGAGCTCGCGTCGTCCGGCTTCTTACTCCGGCACCAGCACGACAAACCAGGGCGGCGGCTCCTCGGTCATGTGCGCGAACAGGCGCGCGGTGGAGCTGGCCGGCACACCCTCGAACACTGCGCCGCGGCGGATCTGGACGTAGCGAAAGCGAGCGGGCGGCCCCGGCTCCCCGCCCGTGCTCAGCACGCGGGGCAGCGCCGCACGCAGCGGCGCGATCTCCGACAGCGCCACCGCCTCGCCGAGCTGGAGCGCGGACAGGCGGGCGTGGACCTCGCCGAAGATCTCGCGCAGCGTGCCCGGCTCAAAGACGACATCGGCCGGCCGGTAGCAGTCGTCGGCGAGCAACTGGGCGAGCAGCTCCCAGAACACCTCCGCATCCACCGCGGCCAGGACGCCGAGCTGCCCGCGCTGGGCCACCAGCTCCAGCAAAGCGAGCGGCCCGCGAATCTCGAACTTCCAGGGGGGAAACAGGAGCGCCTGCCCCCCATGGCGCACCTCGAGCGCCGCCTCGCCGCCCTCGCGCACCAGCCGGAACTCCCCCTTGGTTTCGCGCAGGCGGCGCTCGATCACCGCGCGGGACAGGCGCGTCGGCTCGAAGGCGCAGGCAGGCGTCGGCGGCGCATAACAGGCGGCGATCGTGTACCGCGGCCGGAGGCCTTTGAGCCGCCCCAGCGCGAACATGTCCTGCCCGCCCCAGAATCGGAAGTGAAGGCCCGGGGTCGGGTAACACCTCAGCCGATCCAGCCGCGCCCGGTCCGCGTGCAGCCGCCCGCCCAGCTTCGAGTCCGGATGCAGCCGGTCTACACAGTGGAGCGTCAGCTCCTTGGACCGGGCCGCCAGCCGCGGCACGTACTGGTCGGCCAGTTCGGCGGCCAACGAGAGATCGCCCGCGCCAAGATCGAGCACCGACGGCTCATCCACATCGAGCAGGAGGTCAAAGGGATTGGCGGCGCGGCGGACGAGGTCTTCGATCTGCGTCGGCGCGAGCGAGGAGCCGGCCGCCGCGCCGGCTGGCTCGGTGAGCAGTCCGAAAAGCAGGCAGAGGGCACGGACGGCCTTGGTGGCGGGCAGACCGGTGAGCTGCTTGAGCGTCTCGGCGGGCAGATCTTGGACGTGCGCGGCGTCGCCGGCGCCGCGTCTCGGCCGACCAGCCGGCTGGAGGCCTCCCAGGCCTGTGGGTCCGACTTCCGGGCCTGGCTGAGCCGGGCCCGGAAGTCGGCGAGCACCCGCGGATCAAGCCCCATGGGGGCTCAGGACGTGGCGCTCCATGCCCCGCCAGAGGCCGTGCCACTTCTCCATGGCGAGCAGGGCGTGGGCCCGCACCTTCTCGCGCTGCTCCTCTAGGTTGGCGTAGGCCGCCAGCGCGGCGCGGAGCCAGTCGCCGTGCTGGAGCTCCTCGAAGAGATGGGTCTGGAAGAAGCGGATGTCCTCCAAGGACAGGTCCGGAAAGGTCAGGAGCCCGCCATACAGGTAGCGGTAGGTCAGACCCGCGGTCGTCTCGATGCCGAACGAGGCGCCGAGTGCGGACGGCAGATCCCCGTGGAGGAAGACCGCGCCGATCGTGTCAATATAATCCTGCGCCTCGGGACAGAGGCGCTCGTCGGCGAGCGTGGCCCGGTCAATCCCCAGCCGGTCCGCCAGCCGGAGGATCTGCGCGGCGTGCACGTCCTCGCGCACCCCGCCGCCGTATTCCGAATAGAGGACGCGCATCAATTCCAGCCCGATCCCCTCGTCCTTGTCGGAGAGGTTGTATAGCAGCCCGATCAGGATCTTCCGGAACTGGATGCCGAACCGGTACCACTGCCGGACGAAGCGCCGGAGCTGCTCGCGCGTGACGCCGCGATGGAAGGCGACGAAAAAGGGATTCTGGTGCACCGGGAGGGCTTGGAGCTCTTGCTCCAATGCGCGCAGGAATTCCTGGGCTGAGGGCTTGGTGGTGAGGTTCGCCATCGGATGCACCGCCGCAGGAGCGCCAGCGCCAGCATAGCCCCGCCCTCCCTGGCCGTCAAGATCGCCGACTTGCCGAGCCCCGGCGGCTGTGGTAGGTAGGAAATTGGGGCCCGCCCTCCTCGGCCGGCACGCGTATCCGATTGGCCGTCTGGGTTTGTCGGAGACACCGAATGGGCAAGTGGTTTCCCGCCTGTACCGCCCTCATCCTGATCGGCCTGCTCGTCGCGCCCGCCGGCCGCCCGGCCGAGCCGGACAGCGCGCCCACCAAGCCCCTGTTTCGGGAATGGCAGGTGCTAGACGCGCGGACCGCGCAGCCGGTCCCCTTCGACGACTGGATCCGCGACCTAGCCGCGACCCAGGTGATCTATCTGGGCGAGGAACACCGCAACCGCCATCACGTCGAGGGAGCGCTGAAGATCCTGCGGGCTCTGATCGCACGAGGCCGGCGGCCGATCCTGGCCCTCGAAATGTTCGGCTGGGACGGGCAGCCGGCACTCGACCGCTACGTGGCGGATCACCGGACGACGCGGGAGCGGTTCCTCCAGGAGGCCCATTGGGAGCAGAACTGGGGCGGCGCCTTCGAAGAGTACGAGCCGCTCATCGCTTTCGCGCGGGAGACAGGGACGCCCGTGCTCGCGCTCAACCCGCCGCGCGCGCTGGTCCGCCAGGTCGCCAAGCGCGGCCTCTCACAGGCGCTCGCGGACCCGGAGATGATGCGCTGGGGCATGCTGAACGAGCCGCTGGCCGACGAGCCCGCCTACCGCCGGGTCCTCTTCGACCAGATCCGGCGCTGCCACGACGGCCTATCGGACGAGGCCTATCAGCGGATGTACGAGGCCTCCCTCTTCCGGGACGAGGGCATGGCCAAGACGATCGCCAGCTTCCTCGATCACCCGCCGGTCGGCGCCGGCCCTGTCGTAAGCTATACCGGCGGTGGCCACATCCAGTACCGTCTGCCGGTCCCCAACCGCGTCCAGCGCCGGCGGGCCGGCACGGTCACGCAGGCGACGATTTATTTGACGGCCTTCACGCCGGACCGGGTGGAGGAGATCCAGGCGCTCCTCCGAGACGGGATTGCCGACTACCTCTGGCTGACGCCGCTGAGCGCCCACGGGGCGCCGCGCCGCTGCCGGTAAGGCCGCCTTTCTTTCTCGGTTGATCTTCGAGTACAATGCCGCCTCTGTTGGGGCGCGAGACACGAGGTGAGGAGGACTGCATGGCCGATCAGGTCGTCATCGCGCAGCGCGGGCCCTACGTCTTGGAAGTCGGGCCAGGCACGGTGTACTGGTGCCGGTGCGGGCGGTCCAAGACGCAGCCCTTCTGCGACGGCTCGCACACGGGGACCGACTTCGCGCCCCTGGAGGTCGAGTTCAAGGAGACCAAGCGGGTCGCCTTCTGCGGCTGCAAGCACACGAAGCGTCCGCCTTTCTGCGACGGGACGCACTCGAGAATCTAGCCGTCAGGGCAGCGATCCGCGCGCAACCAGGAACTTCCGGCCGACTTCACGAGCCCTCGGATGCGAAGAGCCACTGGCTGGCGCGTTCGGCCCGGGAACGCCTGGATGCGATCGAGGTCCTGCGGCAGATTCCTCTCTGGCTACGATCCACTTTCCGCCAGACTGCAAAGCAGTCTTACAGTTGCTCACCTCGACAGAGGTGGCTCCAAGACGCGCAGCGATCGCAACGCGCGCTGAGCGACTCCCCTGATGGCGCTCCTCAGGACGGATCTTGGCCCCGGACCTAGGAACAACCATCAGCCTGCCATTCGCCACCTCGCCAAGGCCGATCCGGTCTTGCGCCGGCTGATCGCGCGCCTCGGCCCCTGCACGCTCGTCCCGCGCCGCGACTACTTTGCCACCCTCTGCGACTCGATCATCTCGCAGCAGCTTTCCGCCCCGGTGGCCGCCGCCATCTACGACCGCTTCGCCGCCCTGTTCCACGGCCGCCGTCCGACTCCCGCGGCGCTCGCCAAGACGCCGGTGCTGCGCCTGCGCGCCGCCGGCCTGTCTCGGCAGAAGATCGCCTACCTGAAGGACCTGGCGGCGGGCTTTTGCGACGGCCGCATCCAGCCGCGGCGGTTCGGCCGCCTCTCGAACGACGCTATCATTGCCGCGCTCGTCTCGATCCACGGCATCGGCCGGTGGACCGCCGAGATGTTCCTGATGTTCGCGCTCAACCGGCCGGATGTGCTGCCCGTGGACGACCTGGGCATCCGGAAGGCAATCCAGCGCTGGTACGGGCTGCGCCGGCTCCCAACGGCGCGGACGATCCGGACCATCGCCAGACCCTGGCACCCCTACGAGACGGTGGCCTGCTGGTATCTCTGGCGGAGCCTGCGGCAGGACTAGGGCCCGCGCACGACCTCGCGTCGGTCGGCAGCCCCGCAGCTTCTACGTACGCCGTTCGGCGTATTGGCCTCCCGTCGCCCTTCTCGTAAGCTGCGGGACAGGTTCCTAACCAAGGAGGAACTCCCATGCGGCCTCACTGGTTTCGATCCGCCTTGTGGTCGGCGCTCGCCTTTTGGCTCCTCGCCGGATGCGCAACGGGACCAGCGGACGGTTCGGGCCGGACCGCCGGCTTCGGGCCGCGCCACGTCGAGGGCCGGCAGCTCAAGTGGTCCATGGACCTCGCCCCCGGCTGGCTCGGCGGCACGCCGGACTTCTGGGAGCGGAAGCTGGCGGCCGCGCCCGTCGGCGGCGGCCCGGACGCCACGGCGAGCCTGCTCCGAACGATTCGAGCCAACGACATCTACGCCGCGTACAGCGCCGAAGCCATGAAGGGGAACCCTCGACCTACCCGGTTCGATATCGCCGAGCTGTACGTGGCCTTGGCCCCGGAGGCGGCCGCGATCGGCGATCCGGGATTCCGGGCCAGGCTCTGGCAGGCCTTCCAGGCGAGTGCCGCGAAGATCAATCCGGCGAACCGAATGACGCTCGTGAGCGAGCAGTCCATGAAGACCGGCGGGCAGCCGGCCTACCAGGCGATCTTTCGGACCGACTCGGCCGACGGCACGGCCCAATACCAGGTGGTCCACTACGTGACGTTGCTGAGCGGAGAAGTCCAACTCTTCCAACTCCGGACGCGGGGCCCCGACTTCGACGCGCGCTACCAGGACTTCTCCGCCATGCTGGCGACCGTGCGCTACGAGCGGGCGCCTTCCGAGGCGCCCGCCTACGTCGGGCAGCGGACCCGCTTTTCCAAATGGAAAATGGGAATGCTCGGCGGGTGGTACGGCGGAGGCCAGGAGTATTGGGCGCAGCGGTTCCAGGATCTTTCTTCCGCGGCAACCGCCGACCGGGCCCAGATCGCGCAGATGTTGGACCGGGGCGGCATCGCGTTGATCCGGCCGGACAAGAACGAGAAGCCCTGGAGGCCCGTGGCGACGATCCTGATCAACCACGGCCTTTTCCCCCGAGACACGTTCGACCTCGTGCAGTCCGCGGACGGCGTCGAGTTTCTCCGCAAGCATCTGGAAGGAGAGTACGGCGGCGCCGCCAAGACCATCGGCGCCAAAGAGACCGCGGTCGCCGGGAAGCGCGGGTTCGAAGCCAGCTTCCTGCTGACCTCTCCGAGCGGGTATGTGATGATCGTGCACCAGCAGTGGGTCCTGTCGGCCTCCCGCCTGCCGGGCGACGACCAGAACGTGGAGATCGGGATCTTCCAGTTGCAGACCGCGAGCTATGAGGGAGCGGTCCGGGACTTCGACCGGATGATGCAGTCCCTGGAATATGAGTGAGCGCTCAACCGGCGGGCCAAAGAGCTGCCGGAGCGCTGGACGAAGAGAAGCCGCACGGGCGGCAGACGCCACCCGTGGCCTGCAGGTGCGTGCCGTGAGGTCCCCGGGGTGGCCCCCGCCTCGGCGGGACAGCAAATCTCTGAAGCCGGCAGGACGGAGCTAGCTCTTCCGGCTCGTCTTGGCCATGACGCTGGTGATGAGCTGCTCCATCCGCTTGCTCTTACAGGACGGGCAGGTCACCGCACCGCTGTCATGGTCTTTGAGGCTCAGGCTCAAGAGCGCTTCCTTGCCGCAGTCCAGACACTTGTACTCGTACATCGGCATCGGCACCACCTCCCGGCTGTCCTTTGAGGCTCCGGCCAGACCCTGCCGCGTCGCGGGATGCGGCGGGAGCCGGCTCTCGCCCCGTTGTCCCCAGAGCGACGTTTTGCTATATTTTCAACACTCTCCGTTTCGCTTTCAACCCTTACCGTTCGCAGACGGGCCGCCGCCCTGGGAGGACAGCGGCGAGCCCAGCCCCTCGCACGGATTAGCGGCGGTGATGCGGCGGTTCAGGCTGGGAAGGAGACTAAACAATTACTGGTACTGGGTATCCGCCGCGCGCTCGACCCATTGCTCACACAACCCCTTGCTAAGGAAAAAGCAATGGGGACCCCGGCGCGGCGGTTCAGGCTAGCGTGGAATGGAGGGGGCGAGCCATGGAAGTTGAAGGCACCTTTAAGCTCAGAAAGCAGGAGACTGGCCCGATCGAAGTGACCTTCGAGCCGAAGGACAGCGCAACTGCGAGCAAGCGCACGAAGCGGTTCCCGACCTACGACGGCATGGTACGGTTCCTCACCGACATCGGCGTGAAGTCCGACAAGATTCCCCCGGCCTACGAGCTGCGGCCGAACCGGTCCCTTAGCATCTCGGACGTGAAAGTGGACCGGGAGCGCGTGGGCGCTTAAGACCGAGCCACCGGGAGCCTCTGGCGGCGGCCCGGAGATCAGGAACGGGCCGCCGCCGGCTTCGCGGTGAGGCGCATCACCAGCACGTACAGCGCGCAGAGAAGCAGGGCGAACCCGCCGACCAGGTCAGAGCGTTGCTTCATGGCCTGCACCAGCCCCTGCGGGTTCTGGATCAGGTCCGGCTGGCTCCCGAGCAGGTCCCCGCCGAACCAGGCCAGCACCCAGCACCAGAGCCCCGCGCCGATGACGGTCATGAGGCTGTAGAGGCCGAAGGGCATCCGGACCAATCCGGCGGGAATCCCAATCAGGTGGCGCACCACCGGAACGAGTCGGGCGAAAAACACCCCGCCGGCTTCATAGCGGGCGAGCCAGCGCTCCGCCCGCAGCAGCTTGTCCTCCGGGCAAAAGACGTATTTGCCATAACGAACCAGCAGCGGCCGGCCCAGCCAGCGCGCGACCCAGTACGTGGCCGCGGCGCCCAGGTAACTACCCACCGTCCCCGCCAGAACCACGCCGCCGAAGCTGTACCGGCCCTGGGTCGCCCAGTAGGCGGCCGGAGGGATCACGATCTCGCTAGGAATCGGGAAGACCGAGCTTTCCATGGCCATCAGCAGCACGATGCCCGCGTAGCCCCAGTCATGCACCCATTGGAACCAGAGACTGATCCAGTGATTCACGCGCGACGCTCCCGTGACAAGAAGCCGTGATTGTACAGTGGGACTGCACTGGAAGGCCAGCGGGGACGCGCCGCTCTCCGGCTTGCACCGGCCCCCAGAGGGCGCTATAGTGCGGCGCATCCGAAAAGCTGATAGCGGTGAGCTTCCGAGCGATGACCGAAGACTGGCTAGCTGTGCTGATGGGGTTAGGCCTGGTCGTGCTGGCGGCGACGGGTCTCATCGCCCAGGTTCCCTGGTAAGGGGCGGACCTCGGTGACGGAGCACGCACCGGTGCACAAGAGCAGCGATGGGCTCGGCGGCGTCCTGTCGTTCCTGCTCGTGATCGCGCTCGCCCTGCTAGCCAACCGGCTCACGCACCAGAGCAAGTTCTGGCTCGGCCGGGAGGTCCTGGAATATCCGCTCTGGGCGGCCGGGCTCGGACTGGCCGCCAACCTCGCGCTGCGGGCCGCCGGCTCCCGGGAGCGGCTGAGCGCCGCCTTCCGGACCGAGTTCTTCCTCAAGACAGGATTGGTGCTCATGGGCGCCACCATCAATTTCCTGGACCTCCTCACGATCGGCGCGCGGGGCATGATCCAGGCCGTGATCGTGGTCACGACGATTTTCTTCCTGACTTGGCAGCTTGCCGGCTGGTTCAAGCTGGACGACAAGCTGCGGGCGCTGATGGCGGCCTCTGTTTCGATCTGCGGGGTCTCGGCCGCGATCGCGGCGGCCGGGGCCGTGCTCGCCAAGAAGGAGCACCTGACCTACGTGGCCACGCTGGTCATCGTCTTTGCGCTCCCGCTCATGCTGCTCCAGCCTTACGCCGCCAAGGCCATGGGCCTCTCGCCGGATGTGGCCGGCGCCTGGATCGGCGGGAACATTGACACGACCGCGGCGGTGGTCGGGGCCGGCGCCATCCACAGTGAGGCCGCCATGAAGGTGGCCTCGGTGGTGAAGGTCTCCCAGAACGCCCTGATCGGCTTCGCGGCGTTCTTGCTCGCGGTCTACTGGGTGGTGGTGGTCGAGCGCAAGCCCGACCAGAAGCCGGATCCTCGGGACATCTGGACGCGGTTCCCCAAGTTCGTCTTGGGGTTCCTCGTCGCGTCGCTGGTCACGACAGCCGGGCTGCTCACCCCCGACCAGGTCAAGCAGGCCATCGTCCCGCTGCGGAACTGGTTCCTCACCGCCGCGTTCGTCTGCATCGGGCTGGAGCTGACCTTCGACGAGTTCACCAAGGTGGGCTGGCGGCCCGTGCTCGTGTACTTCCTGGCGACCGTGGCCAACACGCTGCTCGCGCTCGCCGCCGCCTCCGTGCTGTTCGGGAAAGTCCTGTAAAGGGGAACGCTTCACGGGTCATGGGCCACTCGGCACCCGTCACTCCTGGCACGGAGCGAATGATAAAAAACGAAGGACGGATACCGATGCCTGCTGACGGTCCCACACGCCGCGTCGTTGCGGTCGCCCCCATGCCGCCGGAGAAGTCGGCGTACGCGCTCGCGCGCTACAGCCGCTCGCCGGACTCCATCGAGGACAGCATCCGCTGGGTGCACACCCACTCTTCCGAGAAGTTCTGGGAGCAGTTCTACTTCGCGTACGGCCACGCCTCGATCGCCGACCTCGGCCACGTCATCATCTGTTTCGAGAATGTCTCCGAGCTCGCGGCCATCCGGATCGAGGACGAGCCGCTCTGGGACGGCCAGGCCAAATCCAGCCGGTACCAGAACTTCGGCCCGAGCGGCTGCGTCACCCCCGAGTCCATCCGCGGCACCGAGACCGAAGGCGCCTACCAGGGCATCCTCCGCAGCCTCGCCTCCATCTACACGCTGCTCCATGAGCCGCTCACGCAGTTCTTCAAGGCGCGGCATCCCACGCCCGAGGGCATGAAGGCAGGCGACTACGACCGCATCATCGCCGCCCGCGCGTTCGACGTGACGCGCTACCTGCTGCCGCTGGCCGCACGGACGAACGTGGGCCAGGTCGTCAGCATCCGGACGCTCGAGAAGCAGATCACCCGGCTGCTCTCCTCGCAGCTCCCCGAGCTGAAGCAGATCGGCGAGGAGCTGCGGGAGGCCTGCCAGCGCCCCCCAGTCAATCTCTGGGCCGAGCTGTGCGGTCAGCCGGCCGGGCTCGCCGAACCGCTCGCGCCGACGCTGGCCCGGCACGCCGCGCCGAGCCCCTATCTCGCCGCGGTCTACACCGACCTGGCCCAGTATGGGCGGGACGTGCTCAAGGCCGCGGGGCTCGATCAGCCGTCGGCCTGGGCGGCGGTGCCAGGGACGACCGAAGCCGTAGACCTCATCGAGCCCCACGACCCGATGGACGAGCTGGTCGCCACGCTGCTCTACCGGGTGAGCCATGCGCCCTATCGGCTGATTCTCGCCGTCGTCCGGGACTGGGCCGACAAACAGAAGCGGGAGACGGTCGAGGTGGCGCTCCGCCGCCGCGGGCCTTACGACGAGCTGATCAAGGAGTTCCGCTGCGGCTACGCCTTCGTCTTCGATATCCTGATGGACATCGGCGGCTGGCGGGACCTGCACCGGCACCGGCGCTGCCAGCAGGTGCAGCAGACGTTCACGACCCTGCACGGATACGAGGTGCCGCCGCCGCTGGCGGAGGCCGGCCTGCGAGCCGATTACGTCATGGCGATGGACGCGGTGAAGGCGGACATCGAGCGGCTCCGCGCGGCCAGCCAGGAGGCGGCGCTCTACGCGATCCCCTTCGGGTTCAAGGTCCGCTGCCTCTTCAAGATGGACTACGCCGAGGCGGAGTACATCGCGAAGCTGCGCTCCGGTGTCAAGGGGCACTGGTCCTACCGCCGCGTCGCCTGGGCAATGAAGCAGCAGCTCGCCCGCCGCTATCCCTACCTCGCCGACCAAATCCAAGCGACCCCGCCGGACGTCGAGGACACCCTGACGCGGTAGATAGTCGGCAGGACCGGGGCGACCGGTGAGGGACCTTTTATGCTGGCCGTTCCGATGCTATACTAGCGCCCTGAACAGCTCGGTCGCAGGGGATGAGCCATGAAGAGCCGCCTGCAGGTCGCTGGCCATCCGTTGCACGCGATGGTGGTGGGTTTCCCCATCGGGCTCTACACCACGGCCTTGCTGTGCGACGTGCTCTTTGTCCTGCTGAAGGAACCCTTCTGGTTCCGCATGGCCTTCTGGGCCATCGTCTTCGGAGTGGTGACGCACGTGGCGGCCGCGGGCACCGGCCTGCCGGACTTCCTGGCGGTCATGAAGGAGCACAAGGAGGCGCGGCGGGCGGCCTCGTCCCATCTCGTCTTCGGCATCGGGCTGCTGGTCGTCCAGGCGCTGAACCTGGGCCTCCGGAACGGGGGCGAAGCCCCGGCGGGCGGCTCGGCCGGCATGCCGCTGATCGTGAACCTGATCGCCGCCGCGCTGGTCGGGGTACAGGGCTGGTACGGCGGCGAGCTGGTCTATCGTTATTTCATCGGCGTGGACGTACCGGATCCGGCATCGGCCCCGCCCGGCGGCAAGCACAAGGCCAAGCATTGACCTCGTCCATCTTCCCCACCGACTCTCTCGTTGAAGGATCCCTCCCGTGACCGAACGGTACCAGCCGTTGATTCAAGACGCCTTCCTGCACGGTGACTGGGCGGCGGCCTTCGAGCAGGCGACGGCCTGGGCGCGTGACCTCGAGCGGGCAGGCCGGCGCGACCCCCGGCCCCATTTCGCCCTGAACGTCGTCCACCTGATCCGCGGGGAGTTCAGGGAGGCCTGGGCCACCCACGCGAAGGCGCTTCAGGAAGAAGCGGACATCGGGGCCGTACGCGCCTGGGTCGAGGGCCTGCTCAAAGACCACGCTGGCCAGGCGAACATCCAGCTTATCGCGGGCCTGTTCCTCTCGCAGTCCGGCCAGTCCGAGCGCTCCATCGAACGGTACAAAGAGGCCATCCGGCTCGATCCCCAGTCGCCGTATCCCCATTACTTCCTCGCGCAGATCCACGAGCGCGCAAACCGGCTGGAGCTGGCGATCAAGGAGTACCGGGAGGCGGTCAAGCTGGATCCCGGCTACGTTGCGGCGAGGACAAACCTGGGCGTGGCCTACCAGGAGCAAGGCCGGCTCGAGATGGCGATCCCACAGTATCGCGAGGTCATCAAGTTGAAGCCCGACGATCCGGTCGCCCACGCGAACCTCGCCTGTGCGCTCGCGGAGCAGGGGAAGATCGAGGCGGCGCTGGCCGAGTACAAGGAGGCCCTGCGGCTCAACCCCCGGGACGTGGAGATCCACCTCGCGCTCGCCGGGCTCTACGAGACCAAGGGGCGGAAGGACCTGGTCCGCAAGGCATACGAGGACGCGCTGGCTATCCAGCCGGAATGCCCCCCTGCCCTGACCTGGCTGGGGTGGACGGCCCTGGAGCAGCATCAACTCGAGAAGGCGATGGAGCTGTTCAACCGGGCACTCAAGGCGGACCCCGAGCACGCGCAGGCCTATTTAGGCATCGCGCGCGTGTACCAGGCGCGCGGCAAGCACCAGTCGGCCATGGAGAACTACGTACAGGCCCTCAAGTACGAACGGGACCCGGAGCGGAAGAACCAGATCATGAATCAACTGTACAAGGAAGGCGGGACGTGGGACGTGTGAACGCCCATGCCTGGGCTTCCGGCGACCTGCGCCGGAAGCCCAGGCATGGGCTGTTGGGGAGGAGAAGAGGCTTGACCCAAATGAATCGGCTGCGGCGCGCACCGCCCGGCGGGAATACAACAACGACCAGACGCCGCAACTGTCCGGCAGCCCCGGCCTGCTGACCGAAGGCGTCCGCTTGGTCGAGCGCGCCATCCCACGGAAACCGTGCTCACAGCGGCCGCTCGAAATTGCCTCCAGCGAGGCCGCAGGAAGCGCGGCGACCAGAGGCGTACGCGGGGAGGGACGTCGCAGGGAGACGCGCGACGAGAACGAAGCTGGAGGCGATTTTCAGCAGCCGCCTACAGGTCCCGGATGCTGCCTTGCAGGACGGTAATCTGGGTGAGGGGATCGCCGGCCTTTTTCAGCTCTTCGCGGATCTGCTCCTTGAGAAAGCTCGAATAGCCGACCTTCTCGACCAGCAGCTCCAGGAACCGCGCGGCGGGCAGGAGGCTCTGTCCCTTCAGCTCGGTGACGGTCTCGTCGCTAACCGGGACGTACGTGCTCCCGATGTGGAGGATCACGTTATAGTGGCGGTCCTTCCCAATGCGTTCGAAGCGGAGCCCCTTCACGACGCCCTCACGGTCCTCGGCAAAAGAGCGCCCCATTCTAGACAAACCGGGAGTCGAAACACAAGGCACCGGGCCGGCCCCGGGCCCGGCACGCGTAGGCCTCCCCCCTGGCTCCTTGCTGGGCGCCTGGTTTAGAATGACGCCCATGCGAAGTCGAGGCACGGCGCTCATCCTGCTGGCGGCGACGCTCCTGGTCGGCGGGGCCGTGGACGCCAAGCCCGCGGACCAGGAACGCTGGGACTCCAAGTACGATACCGCGACGTACATCTTCGGGACGGAGCCCGTGCGCTTCCTGGCCGAGCACGTCCATCTGCTGCCGAAGGGCAAGGCGCTGGACCTCGCCATGGGCGAGGGGCGCAACGGCGTCTTCCTCGCCAAGCAGGGGTTCCAGGTCCTGGGCCTCGACATTTCCGGAAAGGGCCTGAGCAAGGCCAGAAAACTGGCCGAGGCGCAGGGGGTCTCGATCGAGACGAAGGTCGTGGACCTGGAGACGTACGAGTTAGAGAAAGACGCCTACGACGTGATCGTCTGCACGTACTATCTTCAGCGCAGCCTGTTCCCGCAGATCAAGGCGGCGCTGAAAAGCGGCGGCATGGCGGTGGTGGAGACTTACACTATCCGCCACCAGAAGTACAACCCGAAAATGAAGGCCGAGTACCTGCTCCAAGAGGACGAGCTGCCCGAGCTCTTTAACGGCTTCAAGGTCATCAAGTACCAGACCGTGGACGACGGCGAGTCGGCCTATGCCAGCATCATCGTCCAGAAGCCGAACCGCTCCCCGACATTCCCCGCCGCACCCTCCCGGACCCGCAGGAGCCCCCATGACCGAGCGCTGGGCCGAGCCCGCCGTTGTCGCCTGGAGCCAACTCCTGCTAGACAGCTTCCGCCGGTGGCTGGGCCGGGAGTTGATCGAGCGGACCGGGACGCCGGAGGAGCAGGCCCGCGCGCTCTTCTACGCCCCCTTCGTCGTGGTCTCCCACGGCACCGAGCCGGATCCGATCCTCAACTACGGCAACCGGGCGGCGCTGACGCTCTGGGAGCTGGACTGGGACGAGCTGATCAAGACCCCGTCCCGGCTCACGGCCGAGCCGGTCAACCGCGCCGAGCGCCAGCGCATGCTGGAGCAGGCATCTCGCTGCGGCTACATTGACGACTACCGCGGCGTCCGCATCTCCCGGACGGGCCGCCGCTTCCTGGTCGAGGACGCAACCGTCTGGACCCTTGTGGCCCCCGACGGCAGGCCGCGCGGCCAGGCCGCCACCTTCTCGCGCTGGACCTTCCTGGACCGGCGCTGACCCGCCCCCGCCCCATCGCCTCCTCTGCTTCCCTGTCTCGTTCGACAACCAGCCCGTTTACCCACAACAAAGAAAGGGGACAGCTTGGCGTGGGCCCATTTCACGATAGAGAACGCGCCGCCGACTTCCCTATATACAGCGAGACCCGGGGTCATCCGGCAACCGTCGTTCCGGTATCCACGGCCCGGGGGCCAGACCCGTTGTTCGGTTTCAGGGCTCCGCAGGGAGGCGGCCGTGACGCAGGGGACTCTCGCACCCGAGACTCAGGTCATCCCACGCAGCCTGGCTCTCGCGCTCGCCGTGCTCGGAGCTGGAGCGGCCTTCTCGAACGGCACCGGGCCCCCTTCCAGCCTCTCGGTCAGCGGCCACGTGCAGCCGGGCGGATCCGATCCGGCCGGCCAGGCAAAGATCAAGATCAAAGAGGCCTACGGGGCCCTCCCACTCGCCTTCGAGGCCAACCAGGGCCAAACAGATCGCCGCGTGCAGTTTTTCGCCCGCGGCCGTGGCTTCCGCCTGTTCTTGACCGCCCCCGAAGCCGTGCTGGCCATCCGCCAACCGGGGACCTCGCCTCACCCGCCCTTGGTCCCACCGAGGTCGCCCGATCCACCGCCGGCCGCCGGGGCCCTCCTGCGTATGCAGTTCGTAGGAATCAGCCCCGCCGTTCGCATCGTGGGGACGGACCGCTTGCCCGGGAGAGTGAATTATTTTGTGGGCCAGGATCCAACGCGCTGGCACACTGCGATTCCAACCTTTGCCAAGGTCCGGTACCAGGACCTCTATCGAGGGATCGACCTGGTGTACGACGGCACCCAGGGGCATCTCGAATACGATTTCATCGTCGCGCCCGGAGCTGACCCGTCCGACATTCGGCTCAAGTTCACAGGGATCGAGGCAATGAGCCTGGATGAAGCCGGGAACTTGCGCTTGCAGATCGGGGAAGCGACTGTGCACTCCCTCCGCCCGCAGGTCTATCAAGAACGCAAGGGAGTGCGGCGGGAGGTCGCCAGCCGCTATCGGCTGTTGGGCGAGCACCAAGTGGGGTTCAGCCTGGGCGCCTACGACCGCAGCCTGCCCCTCGTCATCGACCCGATTCTGGTGTATTCGACCTTTCTGGGCGGCGCCGAAGCCGAGCAGGCGTTTGGGATTGCTGTTGATTCGGCCGGCGACGCCTACGTGACCGGGGCGACCGAGTCCGCCGACTTTCCGGCGACGACCCCGCTAACCGCCCTCCAGGCCCGAGAGGCGTTCGTGACGAAGCTGAACGCGTCGGGGACCTCGGTCATCTACTCCACCGTCTTTGGTGGGGACAGCTTCGATGAGGGACATGGGATCGCCGTGGATGCCGTCGGCAATGCCTATGTCCTGGTTCAAACCGCCTCCCACGATTACCCGATCACCCCGGGGGCCTTCCAGCGTTGCCATTCAGGGCCGTCCTGCGACGTGTCCCCAGGAGCCTTCGACCTGGCTGTCACCAAGCTGAATCCTGACGGGAACGCGCTGGTCTATTCCACGTTTCTGGGCCCCTCTGATGACATCTTCAGCCGCCCCAGCCTCGCCATCGATGGAGAGGGGAATGCGTATGTGACAGGGGGCACCACGTCTCCCGATTTTCCGACCGCGAATGCGCTGCAGCCAGCCTTTGGAGGCGGCCGGTGTGATGGCATCATCCTCAAGCTGAATCCCACGGGCACCGGCCTGGTGTATTCCACCTTCCTCGGGGGCGAGGGAGATGACGCAGGCCGCAGCATCGCCGTGGATGCCGCCGGCAATGCCTACGTGACAGGCCACACCAACTCCCTGGCCTTCCCCATCGTCCAGCCCTTCCAAGCCACGTTTGGCGGAGGACAGTTTGATGCGTTCGTGGCTAAGGTGGCCGCCTCGGGCGCGGCGCTCGTCTATTCGACATACCTGGGCGGAAACTTGTTGGACACGGGCGATGGGATCAAGGCCGACGCGGACGGCCATGCCTACCTGACCGGCACGACCCAATCCGACGACTTCCCCATCGTCGGCCAAATTCCGGGGACTCGCGGAACTGGGGCCGACGCGTTCGTCGCCAAGCTCACCCCTGCCGGAAATAGCTTGATCTACTCCACCTACATCGGTGGCAACAACCACGACTTCGCCCACGGCCTCGCGTTGGCCGCGACCGGCGGCGTTTCGATCACGGGCTCGACGTTCTCCGACAACTTCCCCACGGTGGAGCCAGTGCAGAGCGCCAACCATGGGGATCAGGACGTATTCGTGGCGACGGTGAATCCCGCCGGCACCGCGCTGACGCTTTCCACCTACCTGGGCGGCGCCGGCACGGACATCGGGCACAGCCTTGCCGTGGATCAGGCCGGCAGCCTCTCCGTGGCAGGCACCACCAATTCGAGCGATTTCCCGGTGACGGCGGGAGCCTTCCAAGCAGCCTTGCGCGGCAACTCCGACGGCTTCGTGGCCAAGATCAGGACCCTGCCGACGTCAACCACCACGACGACCACCACAACAACGACCTCCACCACGACGACCACGACGGCGCCGCCGGCCGTCCACGACGTCATCTGTCAGTTCGCCCCGAGCCAACCGGCCTTCAAGATCATGACGGTCGTCCAGGTTCGCGTCGTCGTCACCAATGTCGGCACCGTCGCGGAGCCCGTGCGTGTGACCTTGAGCGGCACTATCAACTACAGTGCCGCGCAGACCGTCACGGTCCCAGCCGGCTCGTCCGTCACGCTCCTGTTCGATTATCCGGTCCCGGTGCGGACCGAGGTCACGCTGACCGCGACCGCCGAGCTCGCGCCCGGCCTCGCCGACGCAACACCGGCGAACAATTCCGACACCAAGACCTACCCGACGACGGTCCTCTGACGAACCGAACATGGCGGGTTTCAGCTCCCGGCCCAAAGAAATGGCCGTCGCTCCGGGCAGCAGGAAGGCCTTCGCTACGAATCAGGCCGAGACGACGGTCTCGGTGATCGCGATCCCGGCGCCGTAGCAGGGGCATGAGTTCCTTCCGGACCATTCCCCCGATCTTTCTATCGGACTAGCCTCCCCACTCCTTGAGCGTTCCTTCCCAAGAGAACGCGTCCCCTTGTCCCCTGCAGTCTGGCAGGCCGCCCTCGCAACCTCCCTCCGCCACTTGAGCTTCAGCGGATCTCCATCCAGGCCGATATGGTTCCTGGGGCCGGCACCGGGAGTGCGCGGGGCGGCGTCGGCAGGCAATCGAAAGGCAGGGCCCATGAAGCAGCAACGCGGAGTGTTCAGGGTTCCCCTTGAACGCGCGGGACAGCTTCGCCGGGGAACGGAACTCGCCGCCTGTGAAATCCAGAAACTGACGCCTCAGGGGGTCGGGCTGCGGTCCGACCTGCGGGTCGAACCCGGCGAGACGCTGGAACTGGACTTCGAGCTCGCGAAAGGCTGTCTGATCCACTGCGTCATCACGGTCACCCACGCGGCCCATCCCAAGCTGGGAGGCCGGATCACCGACATCGCGCCGGACCAACAGGTCCTCCTCGCGCGGTTCCTCGACGAACTGGCGGTCAGCGCGCTGACCGGCTGGTAGCGGAAAGGAGAGGGCCGCCATGGTCCCCGACGGTCCCAACGGTCTGCGCGCGACGCTCCCGTCGCTGGCCCTGCTCGCCGCGGTCCTTGTGCTCAGTACGATGTCCCCCGTGACGAAGGAGCTGCTGCGGCAGGGCACGGTGGCCCCTTTCGACTTCCTGTGGTTCCGCGTGCTGCTCGCCTGCCTGTTCCTGACCGCGATCGCGCTGGTCACCTCCCGCCGAGAACTGGCCGCGCTGGCCTGGCCCGACGCCCTGCGCCTGAGTCTGCTCGGCATGCTGGCTGTCGGCCTGGGCTACGGCTGCGCGGCCTGGGGCCTCATGTACACCACCGTCACGCACTACGTACTGATCTACAGCCTGCAGCCGTCGTTCACGGCCCTGTTCAGTTGCCTCATGAGGCAGGAGCGGATGGACGGCCTCACGCTGACCGGCATTGCCCTCTCCCTTCTCGGCTGCTTCATTTCCGTCTCGGAGGGCCGCCTGCGCCCGGTTCACGAGACCGGGTTCGGCGATGCGCTGGTCCTGCTCTTCACCGTGACGGGGTCCGCTGGCATCGTCCTGAGCACCGGGGCGGTGCGGCGCTATGGGCCCACCACGGTCACGACGGTCATGTTCGGGAGCAGCGCCCTGGCGCTCGCGCTCGCCACGGGCCTCTGGTCGGTCCCCTCGCACGCCCTGCCCACCGCGACAGAGGGGATCATGCTCGCCTATGTCGGGATCGCCACCGCCGCCGTCTTCCTGCTTCGGTCCGTCTCCCTGAAATCGTTGACGCCGACCACCGTGGGGGCGTTCCACAACCTGGTGCCGGTCCTCGGCACGCTGTGGGCCCACCTCTTTCTGGGCGAGCCGCTGGGGCCGCCCACGATCATCGGCGGGCTGACCATTCTGGCCGGCGTGGAGCTGGTACGGCGCGCCCGCGACAGCCGGCCCGACTTTCCCGTGCTGACCCCTCTACCCAAGCGTGCGTAGGCCTAGATCCGCTGCCTGTACTGGAGATCGGAGAAGGTGACCGCGATGGCGGTACCCTGACCCCGCTGCCGCTCCAACGTTCCGTCGAGCTGCGCGATCAGCATCGGGACCAGTTGCCACCCCAAGGAAGAGACCTTTTCCACGGCGAAGTCCGGCGGCAGGCCGATGCCATCATCCTGGACAACCAGCCGATACCGCTCGTCGGCACTCGGTTCCAGAGCAATCGTCAATATCGCCGAGGTGCACCTCATGCAGGGCAGCTTCCAGGTCAGCCATATTGACCAGCAGCTCGACGGGCGAAACCGGGAACCCGGCGACGTGGCGACGTTCCGCTTCTGCGGATCGCTCGACAAGGATGACGAGGATGGGGCCTTTCTCGTGAACCTGCGGTATGTCCCCGATCAGAACGACCCCTGCCCGCGGGACGAGAACGGGTTCTGCTACGTGAAACGTTCGGCCAAGATCCAGGCCCACGAGAAGAAGGCCAAGAAGGAGAAATAAGTCCGCGAGTCCGGCTCAGCCGTCGGGATCGAGCTTGAGAATCCACTCGCCGCGCACGGCGCTGCTTTCGCGCCATTCGCCAACCAGCACGTCCCCGGCCGGGCTGCGGAACCGCTCGAACGTCACGTCCCCGTTCGAGTAGCTCCCGTCGCGATACCGGTAATCGCCCTCATAGCGGAGGCCGTCCTGGGAGCAGGCCGTCACGGTCACCCTGTCCTCGCCGGTCTCCAGCTCGACCGTCAGGTCGCGGTCGGACAGCGAGGCTCCAGTGAATGTCAGCTCATGCCAGCGATGCTCGTATTTGTAGAGAGTCCAGCCTCTGCGCATGATCACTCCCTCCAAAGGGTTAGCCTGTCATGGATTACCTGCTCCGCCCAGACTACCGAAACCGCTGTCTGATGGCCCTCCCGTAAGCGCCACGCCTCGGCGGAGCGCATCCGTGCCCGCGGGGCGGCCCCATAGCCTGGCGGAAGGCAGGGAGCCACACTTCAGGACTGGCGCGGCGCCCGCGCCTGAGAGAAAATCCGGCTCATTCGACGCCAAGTGGGCCACCAAGAACCCGTAAAGCCTGGGCGAGGGAAGCGAGGGCTCGGGAAGGCGCGCTAGGTGCGTTCCGGAGGACCCACTCCCCCGCCGCCCAGGCGGGCTTCATCCTCCCGCACCTTCCCGCACTAGCCACAGTCCCCAGAGGATCAGGGCGAAGCCGGCGACGCGGCTGAGCGCCGGGCCTCGCGCGACCACCCGCTCGACCAGGACGACGGCAGACAGCACCGCGATCCAGGCGAGGTTCATCACCCCACCGACGAACAGCAGTGCCATCAGGGCCCAGCAGCATCCGACGCAATAGCCGCCGTGGTGGAGTCCCATGAGCCAGGCCCCGCGCGGCCCGTCGCGCCAGTGGCGCACCAGAAACTGGAGCGGGGCCTGGCAATGGGCGAGACAGGCCTGCTTGAGCGGCGTAAGCTGGTAGAGCCCGGCGGCCAGGAGAATTCCCCCGCCGAGCAGGGGGCTGCGGAGCGCCGCCTCGGGCGAGAGGAGCACCAGCGCATGCAGCGTCCCTTGGGCCGCTGTCGCGACCAGGCTGAACCCGCCCCACAGGGCAAGGTAGCCAGCGAGGAAGAGGCCGGTTGGACCCTCGGGGCGGCCGCACCCCGCCCGCTGGCGGGTGATGGTCGCGAAGAGGAGGAGCATGGGCACCGCCGCGGGGAGCATCATCGCGACCATCATCACCAACCACATGGCCGCCGTCATGGCAGCGTCGGCCGGCCCCCAGGGGGCCGCCTGCGGCATGCCCAGCGCCTGCGCAATGCCGGCGGAGGTGAAGACACCGGCCCGGCGCAGGACGTCGAGCCAGGCCAGCGCCAGCAGCGCGAGGAGGCCGAGTGTCACCCCGAGGTGCTCCCGCGCAAGCCATCCCGTCCAGACCGCCTTCGCGCCCTGCGGGTTCCGCTCCTCAGCCGCCATCTTGGCCCTCCGCCTGGCCTCCACGAGAAGCCAGCATGCGCCGCGCCCGCCGCCGGATCAAGTCCCCTGCAGGCGGCCCCCCGCGGCCCGGCCTCAGCCCGGTCTTTACATCTAGCGCCCGATGGGGCATCGTAGGCGGACCTCAGCGGAGGCCAGGATGCCGGACGACCTAGACAGCCTGGTGAACCTGCACGACGTGGAGGCGCACGCCGCGGCCAAGCTCCCCAAGCCGGTCTTCGACTACTATGCCGGCGGGGCCTGCGATGAGGTCACGCTCGGGGAGAACCAGGCAGCCTTCTCCCGCATCGCCTTGAAGCCCCGCGCGCTCGTGGACCTCAGCCGGCGGGATCTCTCGACCACCATCCTCGGCCAGCCCGTCGCGCTCCCGGTCCTCATCGCCCCGACCGCCTTCCACCGGCTCGCCCATCCCCGGGGCGAGGTCGCGACGGCGCGCGGGGCCGCCGCGGCCGGGACGCTCATGGTCCTGAGCACACTCGCCACCTGCTCGGTCGAAGAGGTCGCCAAGGCCGCGGGCGGCCCGCTCTGGTTCCAGCTTTACGTGTACAAGGACCGCGGGGCCACCCGCACGCTCGTCGAGCGGGCCGAAGCAGCCGGCTGCACGGCGCTGGTCCTGACCGTGGACGCCCCGGTGCTCGGCCGCCGCGAGGCGGACATCCGCAACCGGTTTCGGCTCCCAGACGGACTCACCGTGAAAAACCTCGGGGGAGCCGGCCGGGACCGGCTACCCGACATCCAGATGGACTCGCAGGCGGACTCGAGCCTCGCCGCTTACTTCGCCGAGCAGCTCGATCCCGCGCTCACCTGGCAGGACATAGAGTGGCTCCGCTCGCTCACCGCTCTACCGCTGCTGGTCAAAGGGCTTCTGCGGGCCGACGACGCGGTCCGCGCCGCTGAGAGTGGCGCAGCCGGCGTCATCGTGTCCAACCACGGCGGGCGGCAGCTCGACACCGTGCCGGCGACGATCACCGTGCTCCCGGAGATCGTGGAGGCGCTCGCCGGCCGGGCCGCGGTGCTCGTGGACGGCGGGATCCGGCGCGGCACGGACGTGCTCAAGGCGCTCGCCCTGGGCGCGAGCGCGGTGCTGGTCGGCCGGCCGATCCTCTGGGGCCTTGCGGTCGGCGGCGAGCGGGGCGTCGCGCACGTGCTCGCCCTGTTGCGGGCCGAGTTTGACCAGGCCATGGCGCTCTGCGGCTGCCGATCGGTCGCGGAGATCACGAAGGACCTGCTCGCCTGAGCGGCGCTCAGCCGCGCGGGGACAATCCCCCCACGACCCCGACGTGGACCGTGAAGCGGCCGCGCCGCCGGTCCTCGACATAGCAGGCCAGGATCTCCTGGATCACACGGAAGGCGAGCTGGTCCCAGGGAATCTTTTCAGGATCAAAGAGCTGCACCGCCAGGCTTTCGTGGCCCGCGCCGAACTCCGGCGCCCGCAGCCGGCCGCGGAAGACCGCATAGACCTGATCCACACGGGCGAGCGTGAACAGCGCATAGAGGTCCGTGATCTCGACCTGGGCCTGGGCCTCCTCGAGCGTCTCCCGCGCCGCTGCCTGCTCGACGCTCTCCCCTAACTCCATGAACCCGGCCGGAAAGGTCCAGAAGCCTAAGCGGGGCTCGATGGCCCGTCGGCAGAGGAGGATCTGCCCGCCCCATTCGGGGATGCAGCCGGCAACGATCTTGGGGTTCTGATAATGGATGGTCCGGCAAGAGGGGCAGACGAACCGCGGGTGGGTGTCGCCTGCGGGGACGGCCAGCGAGACTGGCGCGCCGCAGTGGCTGCAGAAGTTCACAGCGTGGAGCTCCCGGCGGGCCGCCGCACGGGGCAGGATGCGCGCACGGCCCCGACGCTCCAAGGTAGGCGCGCCGACTGGACGGAGTCAAGAGAGGCCTTCCGCCGACCTCGTCACGGTTAGCGCGGCAGTGACGGATCCGGTGTCCACACCGGCGCCGCTTCGGCGCGGGCCTGGACTGCCGGCAGGCGCCTCCGCAGCAGCTCGGCTGTGGCGAGCAGGACCAGGCCGCCCAGCGCGACGGTCAGCGGCGCCCCGAGCCATGTCGCGCCGATGCCCGCGAGCAGGCTGCCGAAGATCGTGAGGCCCAGCGAGCCAGTCGCATAGAGGCTGACCACCCGTCCCCGCAGCCGCTCCGGGGCCAGGGACTGGAGCAGCGTGTTCGTCGCCGCGAGGCTGCTCACCAATCCGTAGCCGACCACGACGAGCGCGAGCACGGACAGCCAGAACGTCGCGCTCGCCGCGAGCCCGAGCAGGCCCAGGCCGAAGAGCGCCACGGCGCGGGCGATCGCGCCGCCGAGACCCGCGACCGTGCGCCGCCAGGCGAGCCGCAGCGCCCCGGCGAGCGCGCCCAGGCCGGTCGCCGCCATCAACAATCCCAAGCCGTCCGGGCCCCGCCGGAGGATCTCGCTGGCAAACACCGGCAGCAGCGTCGCGAAGGGCATTGCCGCGACGCTCAGCACCGCGGTCAGGCCCAGCAGCAGCCGCACATGCGGCGTCTCCCGGGCGTAGGCCAGCCCTTCAGCCAGGAGCCCCAGGGTCCCGCCGTGCCGCGGTGCGGCCGCCGGCTCGACCCGGATCGCCGCCAGGCATCCAAGGACGACAAGAAAACTAGCCGCGTTGAGCAGAAAGCAGAGTCCTTCCCCGGCCCAGGCGACCAGCACGCCCGCGAGCGAGGGGCCGATGATCCGAGTGAGGTTGAACAGGGAGGAGTTCAACCCGATGGCCGAGGGGATGTCCGCGCGCGGCACGAGGTCGGTCAGGAACGTTTGGCGGACCGTCACCTCGACCACGCTGATCAGGCCCAGGGCGAACCCCAGCGCGAGGATCCACCCGATCGTGACCGCGCCCGTCAGGGTCAGGCCCCCGAGGGCAAGCGCCTGCAGCAGCAGGAGCGTCTGCGTCACGAGCATCGTCCGGCGGCGGGGCCACCGGTCCACCAGCGGACCGGCCAGCAGGCCGAACAGCAGAATGGGCGCGCGGGAGAGGAACTCCACGAGCCCGAGCATGAAGGGCGAGCCCGTCAGCCGGTACACGAGCCAGGCCTGCGCCATGGACTGCATCCAGGTGCCGCAGAGCGAGAGCCCGTGCCCGGCGAAGAACAGCGCGAAGTTCCGGTGCGCGAGCGCCCGCCAGGGCGAGCCGCGCACCGCCGTCGTCACAGACGCAGACAACGATCAAGTCCCCCGCTCCTGACCATCTGGACCGCGCAGCCGCACGGATCGAGCCCGGCCCCGGATGGGCGCGCCGAGCGGCTTCATGGTGGGAGCAGTGTAGTCAAACGGCGGCCATCCTGTCCACTGAGCGGGCACCGACAGGCCGCCTCTTCCCATTCCTCCGCGAGCGTGCTATAAGGGCTTCACCATAGCCCCGCCGGCTCCTCGCCCGCCGGGGGGGGCCGCACCTCATCGGCAGACGGAGCTGGGGTGTTCAAGCCTCCGGAACGGTTGCAGGGTCTCCTGCTCCCCGCCAGCGCGGCGATCACGGTCGCCGTGTTCGTCCTCGATCTCTCGGTTCCCCTCGGTGTCGCGGTCTGGGGGCTCTACCCCATCCCGCTCGTCCTGCTGTCCTGGACCCCCCACCGGCATGCCCCGCTCGTCTTCGCGCTGATCGGCTCCGTCCTGGTCGCGGTGGGCGCGCTGTATTCGCCGCCCGGACCCGTGCCGGTGAAGTACGCCATCTTCAACCGGTCGGTCGCCGTCGGCACGCTCTGGATCCTGGCAGTCGCCCTCACCAAGCGCCACTAGCGCGCGCCGGCAGAGCCTAACTTGTCAATCGTTCTCGCCGTTGCTAAGATCGCGCCTCTCATGATTGAGTTCGCGATCACGCGGGACGACAGGACCGGCGAGGAAACCTGGGAAGTGCCGCTGTGCGGGCACTGGCTCCTCGACCAGCCCCTGTTCAACAAGGGCACGGCGTTCACGGAACAGGAGCGCCGGGACCTGGACCTGTTGGGACTGCTGCCGCCCCACGTGGACACGATCGAGGAGCAGCTCGCGCGCGCCTACGACGCCTACCGCCGCAAGGACTCCGACCTCGAACGGCACATCTTCCTGCGCGCCCTGCAGGACGAGAACGAGACGCTCTTCTACCGGCTGATGCTCGAGCACATCGAGGAGATGATGCCGATCATCTACACGCCGACCGTCGGGGAAGCCTGTCAGCACTTCAGCCGCATCTACCGGCACCCGCGGGGGCTGTTCATCGCCTATCCCGAGCGGGACGCCATGGACCGGATCCTGGCCAACGCGATCGCCCGCCGCGTCGAGGTCATCGTCGTCACCGATGGCGAGCGCATCCTGGGGCTCGGCGACCAGGGAGCGGGCGGCATGGGCATCCCGATCGGCAAGTTGTCGCTCTACACGCTCTGTGGCGGCATCCACCCCGCGACGACGCTTCCCGTCCTGCTGGATGTCGGCACCAACAACCAGGAGGCGCTGCGCTCGCCCCTGTACCTCGGGTGGCGGCACGAGCGCGTGCGCGGGCAGGCCTATGACAACTTCATCGAGCTGTTCGTCCAGGGCGTGATCCGGCGATTCCCGAACGTGCTGCTCCAGTGGGAGGACTTCGCCCAGGCCAACGCGGCCCGGCTGCTCGACCGGTACCGGGACCGGCTCTGCACGTTCAACGACGACATCCAGGGGACGGCGGCGGTGACGACCGGCACGGTGCTCGCGGCCGTGAGCGTGACCGGCTCGAAGCTCCGGGACCAGCGAGTGGTCGTGGTCGGGGCCGGCTCGGCCGGCTGCGGGATCAGCGAGCAGCTCTGCGCGGCGATGGTGCGGGACGGGCTGTCGGAGCGGGAAGCCCGCTCTCGCTTCTGGTTGATTGACCGGCAGGGCCTGCTCCGCGAGGGCCTGCCCGGCCTGCTCCCCTTCCAAGCGCCATTCGTGCAGCCGCGGGCGGCGCTGGCCGGCTGGAAGCTGGCGCGGCTGGACGAGGTCGGGCTGGCGGACGTCGTGGCGAACGTGCGCCCCACGATCCTGATCGGGACCTCCGGTGTGCCCGGTGTCTTTACGGAGCCGATCGTCCGCGAGATGGCTCGCCACGTCGGCCGACCGATCATCCTTCCCCTCTCCAATCCGACCGAGCGGGCCGAGGCGAGGCCGGCGGACCTCCTGGCCTGGACGGACGGGCGCGTGCTCGTCGCGACGGGCAGCCCGTTCGAGCCGGTAGCCTTCCGCGGGCGGACCATCCCGATCGCCCAGTGCAATAACAGCTATATCTTTCCGGGCGTGGGGCTCGGCATCCTGGCCGTCGGGGCGACACGAGTCACGGACGGGATGTTCATGGCGGCGTCGCTGGCGCTCGCCGACTGCGCCCCGGCGCTCCGGGACCGAGAGGCGCCGCTGCTGCCTCCGCTGACCGAGATCCGCGCCGTGTCCCGCCGGATTGCCCTGGCGGTGGCTGCCGAGGCGCAGCGGGCCGGCCTCGCCGCCCCCACCGCACGGGAAGAGCTGGAGCGGCTGGTTGACGCGAAGATGTGGGCGCCCCGCTACCCGCGCCTTGTCCGGAAGGTCGGCTGATCAACGGCCGCGCGAGGCCCACACGGCCGTGTTGGCCGGAGGCGGACCCATGAACTTACGGAGGCCCATGGCTGACACCGAGCGACCGACAACCGGAGCGGACCTGTTGGTGCGCTCCCTGGAAGCCCACGGGGTGGAGTACATCTTCGGCGTGCCAGGCGGCGCGGTCCTGCCGATCCTGAACGTGCTGGCCGACGGCGGTCCGCGCTTCGTGCTCTGCCGGCACGAAACCGGCGCCGCGTTCATGGCCCAAGCCTGGGGCCGGATCACCGGGAAGCCAGGCGTCGTGCTGACGACGTCCGGACCGGGCCTCATCAACGCGGTGTGCGGGGTGGCGACCGCGACGGAGGATCGTGACCCGCTGGTCGTCATCACCGGCCAGGCTCCCCGCGCCGCACGGTGCAAGCCGAGCCACATGAACCTGGATTCGGTCAGCCTCTTCGCGCCGATCACCAAGTGAAGCGTCGAGGCGGAAGAGCCGAACACCCTGCCCGAGATCGTGACCAACGCGTTCCGTGTCGCCGCGCGGCCGAGGCCCGGAGCCGTGCACCTGTCGGTGCCGGTGGACGTGGCCAAGGCGGCCGTCTCGGCTGCGCCGATCCCGGCCCCCGCTCCGGTGGAGCAAGGCGCGGCGCCGGCCGACATCCTGAACCGAGCCGCCACCCTGTTGAACGGGGCGACGGCCCCGGTCGTGTTGCTGGGGGTGAGCGCGGGGCGCCCCGCCGCCGCGGCCGCCGTGCGCCGCTTCGTCCGGCAGCATCCCCTGCCGGTCGCCATGACCTTCGAGGCGGCCGGGACGCTCGCGCGCGACGGGCTCGACCGGTTCGTGGGTCGGGTCGGCTATGTTCGCAACCAGCCGGGCGACCTCGTGCTCCAGCGGGCCGACCTCGTCCTCGCGATCGGCTACGACACGGTCGAGTATGAGCCGGCCGCCTGGAACACCTCGCCCAACCTTTCGCTCATCCACCTGGATGAACTGCCGGCGACCGTGGACCGGGCCTACCGGCCTGCCGTCGAGGTCATCGGTGACATCGCCCGCAACCTGGACGCGCTCGCCCCCCTGGTTCGCCTGACCGCGCCGGCCGAGCGGCCCGAAGTGGTCCAGGCGCGGAAGGCCTTGCTCGACGACGAGCGTCGGGGCGCCGCCCTGACCGGCTCGCCGGTGCATCCGCTGCGCTTCATGTACGACCTCCGGCAAACGCTCGGCGACGACGTGACCGTCACCTGCGACGTAGGGGCACACGAAATCTGGATGGCCCGGCACTTCCTCTGCTACGAGCCGCGCCACCTCCTGTTCAGCATGGGCCACCAGACGATGGGCGTGGCCCTGCCCTGGGCGATCGGGGCGGCGCTCGCTCGGCCAGGCCGCAAGGCCGTCTCGGTGTCGGGCGACGGGTCGTTCCTGATGACGGGCATGGAGCTGGAGACGGCGGTCCGGCTCAGGCTCCCGATCGTGCACATCGTCTGGAAGGACGGGAGCTACAACCTCATCAAGTCCCTCCAGGCGCGGGACTACGGCCGGTGGTTCGGGGCAGAGTTCGGCAACCCGGATTTCGTCGCGCTCGGGGAGGCTTTCGGGGCGGCGGCCTTCCGGATCACGGAAGCGGAAGAGATCGTGCCCGTCTTGAAGAAAGCCCTGGCGACCGAGGGACCGGCGCTGATCGAAGTGGCGATCGACTATCGGGACAATCACGAACTGGCCAGGGCGATGGGTGCATCCGCCCAGCATTGACGCGGCGGCGGAAAGCGAGGAGGACCGCGGCATGGCGATCGACGACGTCTTCATCAAGGCTTTCCAGGCCCATCGGCAGCAGGGCGACCTGTTCCACCACGATCGCGCCAAGGCCCACGAACTGTTTCAGACCTCGACCATCGGCGCCCTGGTCGAGGGCGTCTACGACGGAGAGACGACCTACGCGGAGCTGGCGAAGCACGGGGACTTCGGGCTGGGCACCTTCAACGCCCTGGACGGCGAGATGATCGCCTTCGGGGGCCGGTTCTACCAGATCAAGGCCGACGGGAAGGCCTATCCAGTGGAGCCCTCGCAGAAGACACCCTTCGCCGTCGTGATGTTTTTCGACCCGACTGTGAGGGTCCTGTACGAGGACGTGATAGATTGGACGAAGTTCCAGCAGGCCGTGGACAAGGCGGTGCCGAGCAAGAACATCTTCTACGCGCTCCTGGCGACGGGTACGTTCGACTATATGAAGGTCCGGGCTGTGCCCCGGCAGGTGAAGCCCTATCCGCCGCTGGCCGAGGTGGCCAAGCAGCAGCCGGTCTTTGTCCATGAGGGACTCAGGGGCACGCTCGTGGGTTACCGGTTTCCCGACTATACCCAGGGCATCAATGTGCCCGGCTACCATGTCCACTTCTTGTCCGAAGACCGGACCCGCGGCGGCCACGTGCTGGACTTCCGGATGCGGGACGTGACGGTGGAGATTGACGTGTCCTCGGACCTGCACATGGAAGTTCCGGCCTCCGGGGAGTTTCTCGAGACGGATCTGAGCAAGGACCAGCGCGACACGATCGAGCGGGTCGAACAGGACCGCTGATCCGCTCAACGGACAAATGACCGCAAACGACAAACAGATCATCTTCTCCCTGATCGGCGTCGGCAAGGTCTATCCGCCGAAGAAGCAGGTGCTGAAGGACATCTCTCTCTCCTTCTACTACGGGGCCAAGATCGGGGTGATCGGGCCCAACGGGTCGGGCAAGAGCACGCTGCTCCGGATCATCGCGGGGGTCGAGCAGGCCTATCTCGGCGAGCTGACGAGGTCCAAGGGCTACACGGTGGGGCTCCTGGAGCAGGAGCCCCACCTGACCCCGGGCAAGACGGTGAAGGAGGTCGTCCAGGAGGGGCGCCGGGACGTGATCGCGCTGCTCCGTGAGTACGAGGCGGTCAGCACCAAGCTGGGCGATTGCGCGCCGGACGAGATGGAGGCGCTCCTGGAGAAGCAGAGCCGGCTCCAGGAGCAGATCGAAGCGGCGAACGGCTGGGAGCTGGAGACCGAGCTGGAGATCGCCATGGACGCGCTCCGCTGCCCGCCGCCCGACCTGCCCGTGGATGTGCTCTCCGGCGGGGAGCGGCGCCGCGTGGCGCTCTGCCGGCTGCTGATCCAGGAGCCGGACATCCTCCTCCTGGACGAGCCGACGAACCACCTGGACGCCGAGTCCGTCCAATGGCTGGAGCAGCATCTGCAGCAGTACCAGGGAACGGTCATCGCGGTCACGCACGACCGGTACTTCCTGGACAACGTCGCCGGCTGGATCCTGGAGCTGGATCGCGGGCACGGCATCCCCTTTCAGGGCAACTATTCCGCCTGGCTGGAGCAGAAGCAGGCGCGGCTCGCGCAGGAGGAGAAGGCCGAATCGAAGCGCCGCAAGACGCTGGAGCACGAGCTGGAATGGATCCGGATGGCGCCGAAGGCCCGGCAGGCCAAGGGCAAGGCCCGGATCGCCCGCTACGAGGAGCTGCTGCGGCAGGAGCCGGAGCGGCTGGCGGGCGACCTCGAGATCTACATCCCGCCGGGCCCGCGCCTGGGGGATGTGGTCGTGGAGGCGCGGGGCCTCAAGAAGGCGTATGGGGACAAGCTGCTGTTCGAGGACCTGAGCTTCACCCTGCCGCGCGGCGGCATCGTGGGCGTGATCGGCCCCAATGGCGCCGGCAAGACGACGCTGTTCAAGCTGATCACCGGCAAGGAACAGCCCGACGCCGGGACGATCCGGACCGGCGAGACCGTCAGGCTCGCCTACGTGGACCAGGACCGCAAGCTCGACGAGGACAAAACGGTCTGGGAGGTCATCGCGGACGGCCAGGACACAGTCAAGCTGGGCAAGGTCGCGGTGAACGCGCGCGCCTACTGCGGGCGGTTCAACTTCGGCGGCTCCGACCAGCAGAAGCAGGTCAAGGACCTCTCAGGCGGCGAGCGGAACCGCGTCCACCTCGCGCGGATGCTCAAGGAGGGCGCGAACCTCCTGCTGTTGGACGAGCCGACGAACGACTTGGACGTCAGCACCCTGCGGGCGCTCGAAGAGGCGCTGGAGCAGTTCGCGGGCTGCTGCGTGATCATCAGCCACGACCGCTGGTTCCTCGACCGGATCGCCACCCATATCCTCGCTTTCGAAGGGGATTCCAAGGTCGTCTGGTTCGAGGGGAACTACACGGACTACGAGGCGGACCGGAAGAAGCGGCTGGGCAAGGCCGCGGAGCGCCCGCACCGGATCCGGTACCGGGGGCTGACGCGCGGATGAAAGCCATTTCGGCAATCACGGTGTCATCACAGTTGCTTCCCCTAGAATAATCAGATACCCTACCTTTACCAAGAGTGGCCATTCTGGCGGACCTCCCTATGGCTCGCAACCCAGAAAACTGAGGTTGCAATCACATGATCACAAGGCTTCGCGTAAAGAACTTCCTCAGTCTTCGGGAGGTTGATCTTCCTCTCGGCCAGAGGAACATTCTGGTTGGTCCGAATATGTCGGGCAAGAGCAACCTCGTCGAGAGCCTGCGTTTTCTAACCTCGATCGCCGCGAGCGGTGCCAATCAGGCATTCCTCGATCGCGGAGGATTTCACGAAGTTCTCTGGAAGGGAGGAACAGAGAATAGAATAACCCTGGCACTCACCTGTGAGGTTCCTGCCGAATCGGAGCAGGACCGGAGGGGTTACGACTATGAAATATCCTTCGTCGGTGGTGCGACCGGTGCGTTTGACGTCGAGCATGAGCGGTTGATTCTTCGTGTCGGCGGGAGCACCGCAAAGCTGGTCGATGCACGCGCTGGGCAGGGAGAATTTCTCCACGAAGACGGGACGCCTGCAATCAAGACTTCAATCGACTCAAACCGGTCGGTCCTCGAACTCAACGTTCCTGGTTGGGCTGTCACGACATTTAAGACCTATGTTGCCCTGTGGCATTTTTATAAGCTGATTCCCACCCTCATGCGTCAACCGAATGCCGTCAAAGAGCAATTCTTCCTGAGTCAGACGGGGGACAACTTGTCGGCATGGCTTCTCACTCTTCAGACTGCTCATAGCCAGCAGTTCAACCGGTTGAAACAGGTCGCCTTGGATACGCTCCCCTCGCTGGAAGACGTGTTTGCGCCGCCGACTCAGCTCGGGACGACGATCCTTTCTTCCAGAGAAAAACATCTGAGCCGATCGGTCAATATTTGGCGTATGTCCGACGGCGAACTGACCTTCCTCGCCTTGCTCTCGCTGATCTTCGTTCCCGATTCTCTCGGGTCACCCGTGGTGTGTCTGGAAGAACCGGAGAACCATCTTCATCCCAAGTTGTTAGAAACGTTGGTGGATGTTTACGAACAGCGGAGACAAGAGGTTGGGCCACGGCGCGCCCAACTCATCGTGACGACCCATTCGCCTTATTTGATTGACCGAATGTCCCTTGACGACATCGTGGTCACAGAAAAACACGAGGGCGCCACGGTGTGCCGTAAGCCTGCATCGAAGCAGCATCTCCAAGAATTGTTGGCACGGAACGAGTTGGGCCTTGGAGATCTCTGGTATTCTGGGGCTCTTAGTGAACCCTGATGCCGACGGTCGGGGTGGTTTGCGAGGGAGTGGCTGCCGGAGAGGGAGTGGCTGCCGGAAAAGATGAGGCCATTTTCACGAGCTTGATCCAGCGAACCCTGACGTCATCGCATGAGGTCGTCGTTCGTCCCTGCGACGGTGTGGCGACCCTGATGAAAAAGTTTCCAGGCTATCTGGAGGAGTTTAAGTACCGAGGAGATGTTGTCAAAGCCGTCGTCGTTCGGGACGGGGATAACAAGTGCACTGCAGAACTCCGACAAAAGATGCAAAAGAGGCTATCAGGCCGGCACTATCCATTTGGTCTGTGCCTTCTGATTATCCCCCAAGAGCTTGAAGCATGGCTGCTGGCCGACACCTGCGCCCTCTCGCAGGTGACTGGGCAGCCCCAGGCTCGGATCCCGAATCCTGAGACTATTTCCGATCCCAAGAGGCGATTACAAGAACTCTTGACTAGTGCCGACATCTATTACACCGCTGAGCAAGCAAGAAAGATTGCTCAAGCCCTAAACCTTGAAATTTTAGCTCAGCAATGCCCCAGCTTTGCCAGATTGCGTCGCTTCTTGACCGCAACTGCCTAATCCGGATCGCCCCCACAAGTTGACCAAGAATTGAGGCACTTGTGAGCGCGAGAAAACGTCTCGTTCTCAAGACGGTTGCGATCCTCATCAGCCTTGCCTGGGCTGGGCCCGCGCCGGGCGAGCCGCCGGCCAGTGGCCCATCGGGGGTGATCGAGCAGGTCACGCGCGGGACCCTCGGTATCCTCCAGGACCAGCCGGCACCGGTGGGCCAGAGCGGCGCGAAGATCCTTGTGAAGGCGTCGGGGTTCCACCTCCACGACGGCTACCTGGTGACCGCCCGGCACGCGGTCGAGCAGGAGGAGAAGGGCGATCAGGTCGTCGCCAAGCAGCTCACCGTCCTGACGAACGCGCTGGAGCAGGTCCCGGCTGTCCTCGTCGGCGTCAACGCCTACCTGGACGTGGCGGTCTATCGCGTGACGGACCCGGAGGTGGTCAAGCGGCTCCCGGTCGCGACCTTCGCCGAGCGGGAGCCGGCGCCGGGCGATCCGGTCTTCACCGTCGGCTACCCGCTCGGCTGGGGCCCGGCCGTAGCCTTCGGGCGGGTGGGGAATCCCAACATCTTCCTCTCGACCGTGGACACCCGGCTCATGCAGCTCGACCTCTCCGCCTGCAGCGGCAACTCCGGCGGCGGGCTCTTCAACGAGCAGGGCGAGGTCATCGGGTTCCTGCACGCGGTTATCCGCACCGAGACCACCCAGGGCGAGCCGCAGTGCAGCCGCCTGGCCTTCTCCGTCCCCGGCCGGCTGGCCAAGCGCGTCGTGACGGCCTTGATCCAGGGGGCGCAGCCGAGCTTCTCCCGGCTAGGCATCGCGCTCACCGCGGTCAAGGTGGGCACCCGGCTCCGCGCCGCGGTGGCAGAGGCCACCGGGCCAGCGAAGGAAGGCGGCCTCCAGAAGGGCGATGTGCTGCTCGCGATTGACGAGACCGAGATCGCCGACGGCAAGCAGCTCAAGAACTATCTCATCGAGCGCACCGTCCCCGGCCAGAAGGTGGCGGTCCGCGTCCGCCGGGGCGACCAGGAGCTGGTCCTGACCGTGACGCTGGGGAGGTCCTGACGGATCGGCTAGATCGCCTTGAAGGCCGCCCGCGCGCTCGCGACCGTGTGCGCGATGTCCGCGGCGCTGTGGGCGGTCGAGAGGAAGGCCGCTTCGAACTGCGAGGGGGCCAGATAGATGCCCCGGGCCAGCATCGCCCGGAAGAACTTCGCGTAGGCCTCCCTGTTGGATTGCTTAGCCGTGGCGAAGTCCACGACCGGTCCCTTGGTAAAGAACCCGCCGAGCATGGAGCCGACACGCGTCTGGGTAAAGGGGACGCCCGCCTTTTTCGCCGCCTCGCCCAGCCCCTTCGCCAGCTCGGCGGCTTTCCTGTCGAGTTGCTCGTACAAGCCCTTCGCCTTGAGCCGCGTGAGCGTCTCGATCCCCGCCGTGACCGCGAGGGGATTGCCGGAGAGCGTCCCCGCCTGATACACGGGCCCCGCCGGCGCAATTAGCTCCATGATCTCCTTGCGCCCGCCGTAGGCCCCGACTGGCAAGCCGCCCCCGATGATCTTGCCCAGACAGGTGAGGTCCGGGGTCACGCCGTAGAGCGCCTGCGCGCCGCCGTAGTGGACGCGGAAGCCGGTGATGATCTCGTCGAAAATCAGCAGGATCCCGTGCTGGCGCGTCAGCTCGCGGAGCGCCGGCAGGAAATCCGGGGCGGGCGGCACGACGCCCATGTTGCCCGCGACCGGCTCCACGATGACGCAGGCGAGGTCCCGCTGGTGCGCCTCAATCAGCTTCTGTACGGTCCGGATGTCGTTGTACGGCGCCGTGAGCGTGTGGCGGGTGAAGTCGGCGGGCACCCCGGGACAGTCGGGAATCCCCAGCGTCGCCAGGCCGGAGCCGGCCTTGGCCAGCAGGAAGTCGCTGTGCCCGTGGTAGCAGCCTTCGAACTTGAGGACCCCATCGCGCCGGGTATAGGCGCGGGCGACCCGGATGGCGCTCATGACCGCTTCGGTCCCCGAGCTGACCAGCCGGACGAGTTGCATGGAGGGCACGGCCTCAGTGATCAGCTTGGCCAGCCGCACCTCCAGCTCCGTCGGCGCGCCGTAGCTCGTGCCCTGCGCGGCCGCACGCGCGACCGCCCGCACGACCGGCGCCGGGGCATGCCCCAGGATCATCGGCCCCCAGGAGAGCACGTAGTCAATGAAGCGGTTCCCGTCCACGTCGTAGAGGCGCGAGCCCTTGGCGCGCTTGATGAACAGCGGCCGGCCGCCCACGGACTGGAACGCGCGGACCGGGCTGTTGACGCCCCCAGGAATATACCGCTGGGCTTCGGCGAAGAGCTGCTCCGACTTCCTCGTTTTCATCCTTCTCTCTTCCTCTAAAAACGCGGGGGATGTGGACAGGCTCCTACCACGCGCCGCGCCGCCAGGTCAACCGTGCCGACCGGCTTCTCCCCCGCAGCCGCCGCCACGGGTGCGCCGCCGGACCCCAGTCTGTTAGAATGCGCCGACGCCCTGGCCCGTCCCTGTCCCGGCTGACGGCTGAACGCTGGCGGATCCCGGATGATGCGCAAAGCCAAGATCGTCTGCACCATCGGCCCGGCGTCCGAGTCGCCGGCGGTCCTCGACCAGCTCATCGCGAAGGGGATGGATGTGGCCCGGCTGAATTTCTCGCACGGCTCACAGGACTGGCACGGCCGGGCGATCAAGGCCATTCGCGAGGCGGCGGGGCGACAGGGGGCAGCGGTCGCCATCCTTCAGGACTTGCAGGGCCCGCGCATCCGCGTCGGGCCGCTGCCGCCCGAGGGGATCGAGTTGGCGCCGGGCCAGCGGGTGCGGCTCCGCCCGGACAGGCCGCGGGGCCCCGCCGGCCCGGACGACCTGCCGGTCGGCTACGCGCGGCTCGCCCAGGACGTCAAGCCGGGCGCCCGCGTGCTGATTGACGACGGGCTGATCGAGCTGGTCGCCGACGGCGTCTTCGGCGACGCCGTCGCCTGCACAGTCGTCCGCGGCGGCCGGGTGAGCGCGCACAAGGGGATCAACCTGCCGGGCACCCGGATCAGCGAGCCGACGCTCACCGCGAAGGACCAGGCCGACCTCCGCTTCGGGGTGGCGCAGGGCGTGGATTACATCGCCCTTTCCTTCGTCCGGCACCCCGAGGACGTAAGGGCGGCCCGGGCGCTGATCGCCGAGTGCGGCGGCGACCAGCCGGTCATCGCCAAGATCGAGCGCCCAGAGGCGGTCGCCTGCCTGGAGGCGCTGCTGGAGGAGGCGGACGGCGTCATGGTCGCGCGCGGCGACCTCGGCGTCGAGCTGGGCCCGGAGGAGGTCCCGGTGCTGCAGAAGCAGATCATCGCCGCGGCCAACCGCCGGCACCGGCTAGTCATCACGGCGACCCAGATGCTCGAGTCCATGACCCAGCAGGCGCAGCCAACCCGGGCCGAGGCGTCCGACGTGGCGAACGCGGTCTTCGACGGCACTGACGCGGTGATGCTCTCGGCCGAGACCTCGACCGGCCGCCATCCGGTCGAGGCCGTGCGGGTAATGGACCGCATCGTGCAGGCGGCGGAGCGCGGCGCACAGTCCGGGAGTATCCGCCGGTTGGAGCCGGGACGCAGCCCCCTCTCCTTCCAGGAGGCCATCTGCGCGGCCGCACCGCCCGTCGCGGAACTGGTCGAAGCCAGCGCGATCGTCGCGTTCACCGAGTCGGGCACGACGGCCCGGCTGCTCGCCAAGCAGCGGCCCGCCCCACCCATCATCGCCTTCACCCCGTTCGAGCCGATCCGGCGACGGATGGCGCTCTACTGGGGCGTACGCCCGCTGACGTTGCCGCCGATCGCGCAGACCGAGGAGCGCGTGCAGGCGGCGGAGCGCCGACTGCTGCAGGCGGGGCTCGCGGCGCGCGGCCACCGGCTCGTGATCGTCACGGGCACGCAGGTCGCGCAGCGGGGGGGCACGACGCTGCTCAAGCTCCATGAAGTCGCGTGAAGCGATGAGAACGACGCGACGGGCCGGGCCGCTGCGACACTGGATTAGTGGCGTAGCTCTCGGTCTTGCGCTCGGTCTGCTCCTCTCGGACGGGCTCGCCGTCACCGGCGAGTTGACGAAGAGCCCGGCCGAGGTCGTCAAGAAGTACCTCGAGCTGGACATGAAGGGCGCCCGCCTCGAGGCGCTCTCGCGCGAGGCGCTCCGCCCATACACAACGTGGAAGGAGGAGCCGGCCTGGGGGCACGTGGTGGTGATCCAGGGCTATACCGTCGCGGACGAGAGCAAGCGTTGGGAGATCCTGGGGCCCCTCGAGGTCGTGATCCCCGTCCACTTTCAGGTGCTCGGCCGGATGTACTGGAGCACGGCGACGTTCATCTCCGAGCCGCACGTCGAGGAAGTGCGCGTGCGGGTCGCCGCGGTCGGGGACCGCTGGCGGATCATCGAGCCGCTCGTGCCGCCCCACGTCGGCCGGCAGCGCCTCGTCAACCACGTCAAGCAGGCGCTGCTCGAGACGACGGAGCCGTCGGAGCGGGACGCGCTGACCGCGCTGCGGGACGACCTGAAGCAGGCGAAGTGACCCATGGGCCAGAGGCCGGGCAGCGGGAGCAAGGAGCTGGTCGAGCTGTTGATCTTCGACCTGGACGGGACGCTCATCGAGTCGAAGTGGGACATTGCGACCGCGGTGAACCTCACGCTCGCCGACCTGGGGCTGCCGCGCCGGAGCCAGGAGGAAATCTTCAGCTTCGTCGGCGACGGCGTGAAGCGGCTGCTGCGCCTCTCCGTCGGCGAGGAGAACCAGGCGCGGTACGAGGAGGCGCTGCGGGTGTTCCGCGGGCATTACCTGGCCCACTGCCTGGACCGCACGCGCTTCTACCCTGGGGTCGAGACTGTCCTGGCCCACTTCGCGGACAAGCTCAAGGCCGTCGCGACGAACAAGTCGCTGGAGTACACGCAGCGCATCCTGGAGGGCCTGGGCTCCCACCACTTCGCCTACGTCGTCGGGGGCGACAACGGATACGGCCTCAAGCCGGACCCGGGAATGATCCTCCAGGTCATCGAGGCGCTGAAGGCCGACAAGCGGCGGACCGTCCTGATCGGCGACAGCACGAACGATATCGTCGGGGGCCACAACGCCGGGATCCGGGTGTGCGCCGTGGGGTACGGGATGGGCAACCGGGAGAAGATGGCCGCCTGCAACCCGGATTGGTTCGTCGAGCGGCCCGAAGAGCTGATGGAGCTGTTCGCATGATCGCACGATCGGTGCTCGCGCTCGTGCTCGTGCTCGGGGCCGCCGCACTCCCCGCGGCGCCTGCCGGGCGTGCCGCGGAAGCGCCGGCGCAGGCCGAGCGCCCCGGCCTGGCCGAGCGGGTCGTCGAGCACCGGCTGGCCAACGGCCTGACCCTGCTGATGGTCGAACGGCACCAGGCGCCCATCGTCTCGATCAACCTGACCTTCGGCGTCGGCGGGCTGAACGAGACGACCGGCGCCACCGGCGTTGCGCACCTCTACGAGCACATGGCGTTCAAGGGCACGCGCACGCTGGGCACGCGGGACTACGAGCGCGAGCGGCCGCTCTTAGACGAGCTGGAGCGGCTGCACGCCCGGCTCGCCCAGCTCGAGGCGGCGGACCGGGCCGATCCGGCCGTCGCCGCCGAGCTGGAGCGGGTGCGCCGGCAGCTCGCCGAGACGCAGGAGCAGGCCGACGCGCTCGTCGTCGTCAACGAGGTGCCGCAGCTCTACCAGCGCCACGGGGCCGTCGGCCTGAACGCGTCCACGGGCAAGGACGTGACCCGGTATACGGTCAGCCTCCCGTCCAACCGGCTGCCGCTCTGGGCCGCGATCGAGTCCGACCGGATGGCGCATCCGGTCTTGCGGGAGTTCTACAAGGAGCGCGCCGTGGTCATGGAGGAGCGGCGCCTCCGGACCGAGGACAGTCCCGCCGGCCTGCTCTACGAGGCCTTCACGGCCGCCGCGTTCCAGGCGCATCCTTATGGGTTTCCCACGATCGGTTGGGCCTCGGACATCCAGGCCCTGACCCCGCAGGTCACCGAGCAGTTCTTCCGCACCTACTACGGGCCGAACAACGCCGTCATCGCCCTCGTCGGGGACTTCAAGCCCCAGGAGGTCATCGCCCTCGTCGAGCGCACGTTCGGCCGGATCCCGAGCGCACCGCCTCCGCCCCCAGTGGTGACGGTCGAGCCCCCGCAGCGCGGGGAGCGGCGCGTCGAGGTCGAGTTCGACGCCGAGCCGGCGCTCCTGATCGGCTACCACAAGCCGGCGATCCACCATCCGGACGACTTCGTCTTCGAGGTCATCGAGGCGGTGCTGTCGGACGGCGTGACGTCGCGCCTCTACAAGCGGCTCGTGCGGGAGAAGCAGCTCGCGGCCTCCGTGACGGCGTTCACTGGCTATCCCGGCGTGCTGGCCCCGAACCTGTTCGTGATCAGCGCGACGCCGCTCGCGCCCCACACGACGGCGGAGCTGGAGGCCGCCATCTACGAGGAGCTCGAGCGGCTCAAGACCGAGCCGGTCACGCCGAAGGAGCTGGAGAAGGTGCTGAACAACCTGGACGCCTCGCTGGTGCGGTCGCTCCGCTCGAACAGCGGGCTGGCCTCCCAACTCGCCTACTTCCAGGTCGTCGCCAAGGACTGGCGCTACTTGCTGCGGGCGCGCGACCGGATCGCGGCGGTCACGCCGGCCGACATTCAGCGGGTGGCGGCGCAGTACCTGGTGAAAGCCAACCGGACGGTGGCGACGCTCGTGAAGCCGCCCGGCGCGGCGCCCCTCCCGGCGCCCGTCACGCTGAAGGCGGGGTAGCCATGACGATGCATCCGCCTCGCTCCAGCCGCACCCGCGGGCTTCTGCCGGCCTGCCTACTCCTGCTGGCCACGCTCTGGAGCAGCGGCGCGCTCGCGGGCCCGCCGCAGGACCGGCCGCCCGCCCCGCCGGCCCCGCGTGCCGAGCTGGATCCCCGCACCATGCACTTCGAGCCGGTGGAGTTCCATCCGCCCGAGCCCGAGCGCCTGGTGCTCGAGAACGGCATGATCGTCTATCTGCTCGAGGACCACGAGCTGCCCCTGGTCACCATCACCGCCACGCTCCAGACCGGCGCCTGGCTGGATCCGCCCGAGAAGATCGGCCTGGCTGGGCTGACCGGCGTGGTCATGCAGACCGGTGGCACCAGCCGGATGAGCCCGGACGAGGTGGACGAAGAGCTCGAGCGGCTCGCCGCCTCGCTCTCGGTGAACATCGGGACGGATTCCGGCAGCGCGACGCTGGACGTGCTCACGAAGGACCTGGACCGCGGGCTCCGCATCTTCGCCGACGTGCTCATGACGCCGGCCTTCGACCCGGCCCGGCTGGAGCTGGCCAAGCGGCAAACCATCGAGGGCATCCGGCGCCGGCAGGACCACCCCGGCGCCATCGCGGGCCGGGAGTTCGCCAAGCTGCTCTACGGGCCGGACCACCCCTGGGCGCGGGAGAGCACCGTGGAGTCTGTCTCCCGGATTACGCGCGACGACCTGGTGGCCTTCCACCGGCGCACTGTCCATCCCAACGGGATCATCCTCGGGGTGACCGGCGACTTCCAACGGAACGTCCTGCTCGCGAAGCTGCGCGAAGTCTTCGGCGGCTGGCCGACGGGCGACGTCTCGCCGATCGCGATCCCGCCGGTGGACGCCGTGACGGCCGAGGCCGCGACCGTCCGCTACGTCGGCAAGGACACCCAGCAGACGCACCTCCGGGTCGGGCACCTGTCGGTGAAGGAATCCGACCCGGACTATCCGGCCCTGGCGCTGCTCAACGACATCCTCGGCGGCGGCTCGTTCCGGAGCCGGCTCTTCCAGGACGTGCGGACCCGCCGGGGCCTCGCCTATGCGGTCGGCAGCTCGCTCCGGCCTGGCATCCGGGAGCCCGGCGCCTGGCTGATGCGCGCGGAGACCAAGCTGGCCTCGACGGAAGAGGTGCTCCGACGCATGCTCGCCAACGTGCAGCGGCTGCGCGAGGAGCCGGTGACGGACACCGAGCTGGAGGAGGCGAAAGAGGCGTTCGTCAATTCCTTTGTCTTCTCGTTCAGCAGCCCCTCCGCCATCGTGAGCCGCCTGATCGGCCTGGAGTACGACGGCCTGCCCAAGGACTTCCTGCAGCGGCTCCGAGACCGGGTGGTGAAGCTCACGAAGGAGGACCTCCTCCGGGCCGCCCGCACGCACCTGCATCCGGAGCGGCTGAAGATCCTGGCCGTTGGCCCGCCCGACACCCTCCCGCGCCTGCTCTCGACCTTCGGGGAGGTCAAGGAGATCAAGCTGCCGCCAGAAGGGTAAAGGACCGCGGGTGACGCGCCATCAGGCGCTGAGCCCGACGAGCCGTCCGCCGATCTCCTCCGCCCGTTGGCCGTCAAACAAGCTCCGGGGTTGGCTCGTGTCGTCTTCCTGTGGCACACTCTGTCCGTTGAGCGAGGACGGAGCGCAGCGCATGAGCGCCGACCGCCTGCAGATCACCATCCTCCGCGGCAGCCTGCTCGACGCGGACGCCGAGGCGATCGTCAACGCGGCGAACAGCCTGGGGCTCATGGGGGGCGGGGTGGCCGGCGTGATCAAGCGGGCGGCCGGGGCCGAGGTGGAGACGGAGGCGCGCCGGCAGGCGCCGATTCCGGTGGGGCGCGCGGTGCTGACCTCCGGCGGCCGGACGAAGTTCCGGGGCATCATCCATGCGCCGACGATGCCACAGCCGGCGATGCGGATCCCCGCCGAGAACGTCGCCCTCGCCACGCGCGCCGCGCTCGCGCTGGCGGACGAACGCGGGTTCGCCACGGTGGCGCTGCCGGGCATGGGCACCGGGGTCGGCGGGGTCGCACCCGCTGAGGCGGCCGCCCGTATGGTGGCCGAGATCCGGGCCTTCGCGCCCACGGTGCTCCAGTCCGTGATCCTGGTGGACGTGGACCCCGCGATGGTGGAGGCCTGGCGTGGCTGCCTAGCCGGCAGCACATAGCCAACACCTCATAGTCTGAGCAAGCAACCAGGACGGGCAACCGACTTGTGGTTCTGCTGTCAGCGATTCGCTGCTTGCTAGGAGCTTGGTATGCCCCTCGAAGACGACTTCGGCGACATCGTCAAGAAGGCCCGGACAGGCCAGGGGCTCTCGGTCGGCGACCTGGCCCAGCGGGCCGGCTTGCCCGCCGGCGACCTGACGGTGCTCGAGCGCGGCGGGCGGCGCCCGACCAGCACCGAGGTGGAGGCCCTCGCCGCGGCGCTCCAGTTGCGGGCGGAGCCGCTGGCGCAGATCGTCGCGGGGTGGAGGCCCGCCCCGGTGCCGGAGGTCACGGACGAAGTGACGACCGTGCACGGCTCGGTCGGCGGCTACGCCGTCAAGGGCTACGTCCTGCACGAGGGGGGCGACGCGATCTTCGTGGACACGGCCTATCATGCGGAGGCCATGCTGGAGGTCCTCGCCCAGCGCCAGCTCCGGCTCAAGGCCGTCTGTCTGACGCATGGCCACGCCGACCATGCCGAGGGACTGGACGTCATCCTGCAGCACCACCGGGTGCCGGTGTATATTGGGCAGGCGGACCTGAGCCTGCTGGCGTGGCGCCCGCCCCGGGATCTGCTCGTCCTGCCGGAAGACGGACAGGCCATCCCCGTCGGGGGCTTGACGGTCCGCTGCCTGGTCACGCCTGGCCACACGCCTGGCGGCCTGTGCTATCAGGTGGACAAGGGAACGCGGGCCCTCTGCTTCGTCGGCGACACCCTGTTTGCCGGCTCCATCGGCCGCTCCAACCCCGCCTCGCTGTACCAGACCCATCTGGTCTCGGTCCGGCGGCGGGTGCTCACGCTGCCGGAGCCGACGGTCCTGCTGCCAGGCCACGGGCCAGCCACCACGGTGCGCGAGGAGGCGGCCCACAACCCCTTTGCGATGAACTTATGAGCCTGCCCCAGGATCAGGAGGGTCGCCCGCCGGACCCGTGCTCGCCGGGCTCGGATGAGGATCGGCTCGGGTCCGCCGGGCGGCCGGAGTCGCCGGCCGGGGGCGACGACGCGGAAGAGGGACCTCAGTCATCCCCCGGGGTGGCGCTGCCACTGGCGCTCTTCCTGGCCACGGTGTTCACGACCCTCTGGGCTGGGGCCTACGCGACCAATACCAACCCGAAGCTGGGCGCCCTCGCCTTTTTGCTGGAACATCCGGCCGCGCTGCTCCGGGGAGCGCCCTTTGCCGGCACGCTGCTCGCGATCCTCGTGACGCACGAGCTGGGCCACTACGTGCTCTCCAAGATCCACGGCGTGCCCACCTCCCTCCCGCTTTTCATCCCGGGGCCGCCCCAGTTCATCGGGACGTTCGGCGCCATCATCCGGATGCGCGGGCCGATCCTCAGCCGCAAGGCGCTGTTCGACATCGGAGTCGCCGGCCCGATCGCCGGGTTCGTGGTGGCCGTGGTCGCCCTGGTTATCGGAATGCGGATGTCCAAGGTGGTGCCAGCCGAGGCCGCCTACGGGCTCCACCTCGGCGCCCCGCTGCTGCTGCAGTTCGTCGCGTGGCTGGTGCACGGGCCGATTCCAGAGGGGCAGGAGCTGGTGCTGGGCCCCGTCGGGTTCGCCGCCTGGTTTGGCCTGTTCGTGACCTCGCTGAATCTGATCCCGATCGGCCAGCTCGACGGCGGCCACGTGGCCTTCGCCCTCTGGGGGGCCCGCCAACGCACGATGGCGCTGGCGATCCTGCCGGTGCTGTTGGTCCTGGGGTTCGTCGGCTGGCCCGGGTGGTATCTGTGGGCCGGCCTGGCCGGGCTCATGGGCTTCGCCCATCCCCCCGTCCGCGATCCGGAGGCTGCTCTGGGCCAAGTCCGTATCTGGATCGGCTGGGGCACGCTGGCCATCTTCGTGCTGACCTTCGCGCCCATTCCCTTCTCGGTCCACTAGCCGAAAGCCCCCGACGCTTCACGGCCGATTTTCTCCAGATGGATACGTATAATACTCCAGCCGTTTCTGGTGGGTAAAAAAGCTCTGTCTCCTGGGGGTATCCTGTGTTCCAGCGACAGCCTGTCGCGTGGGAGAGGACGGCACAGGCTCGGCTCGCGAAGAGTGCTGGCATGTCTATCAACGGAGGGCGCCAATGATCCCGCCCGTCTGTCCCAAGCGCGATGTCCCAGGTGCCCAGCCCGCCGTTCCTCGGCCCTGAGTGCACTGCAGGTCGAGCACCTGCGCGCACTCGTCGAGGCGGCGCCGCGATGCTCGAAGCAATCTCCGACCCGGCTCCCTATCACCTCACCGGCTTTGCCGTGCCGCCGCTGGTGGCCGGTGTGCTGATCGCCGCCCTGGGAGTGGCTGTCACGGTCCGGGAGCGCGGGACGGCCGTGAGCCTGGCGTTCCTATTCGTCACCGCAACCGCCTGGGTGTGGCTGCTCTCCTTCGCCTGGATCTATTCCGTGCGGGATGCCGCTGTCGCACGCTGGTGGGTCAACGTGGAGCACCTCGGGGTCGCGTTCATCCCGAGCGCGATCCTCCTGTTCGCGCTGACGACCGTGGGGCGGGTCCGCCAATCCCGGCCGGTCGTCGCCGGCGCGCTCGCCCTCTCTGGGCTGTTCTGCCTGAGCGTCCCGACGACCGACTGGTTCGTCACCGGCTTGCGAGAGTATCCCTGGGGCCTGTACCCGCAGTACGGGCCGCTAAGCGTCCCGTTCGTGCTCTTCCTACTCACCGCCATGGTGGCCAGCGCCCGCCTGCAGTGGAGCGAGTTTCGGCACCGCGCCATAGGGTCGCGGCAGCGGCTGGTTCGGGGGCTCTTCCTCGCTTTCTGCGTCGGGTACCTGGGCGCCGTGGACCTGCTACCGGCCTATGGCGTCCCCGTCTATCCCTTCGGGTTTCTCGCCGTGCTGGGATTCGTCGGGCTGGCCGCCCGGGCGATCTGGCGAGACCGGCTCATGATTCTGACGCCGGCCGTCGCGGCCGGCCAAATCCTCGACACCATGCAGGAAGTCGTGCTCGTCGTGGGTCCCGAGGGGCTCATTCACGTCGCCAATCGGGCTGTCAACACAACTTTGGGGTACCCACCGGCCGACTTGGTCGGGCAGCCGATCAGCGTGATCAGCCCGGCCTTGGCGGTGTCCCAGCCGGAGCCCGCGGCCCGGGTCCAAAATTGCGAAATGGTCTGGCGCACCCGGCCGGGCGAGCTCGTGACCGTCAGCGTGTCCGCCGCCCCGATCACGGACCGGGACGGTCGGCCCGCCGGAACCCTGTTTGTCGCCCGCGACTTGAGCGAGCGCCTCCGGATGGAGGCGACGCTGCACGAGTCCGAGCGGAAGTTCCGCTCGTTGCTGCAATCCGCGCCGGACGCCATCGTGATCGCCGACGCCCATGGCTCCATCCTCTCCTGGAATCGGGCGGCGGAGCGGATGTTCGGCTACAGCGAGCCGGAAATCCTCGGGAAACCGCTGACGGTGCTCATGCCGGAGCGGTATCGGGAGGCGCACCAACTCGGACTGGAGCGGCTGCGCCGGACCGGCGAATCCCGCCTCCTCGGCACGATGCTGGAGCTGGAGGGGCTCCGGCAGGACGGCCGCGAATTTTCCTTGGAGCTGTCCCTCACAACCTGGACGACCGGCGGGCAGGCGTTCTACGGAGGGATCATCCGCGACATCACGGAGCGCCGGCAGGCCCAGGCCCAACTGGAACGAAGCCGCACCGAGCTGGCTGAAGCGGAACGACTCGCCCAATTGGGAAGCTGGAGCTGGGACATCGCAGCGAACCGGATCCACTGGTCCGACGAGCTGTACCGGATCTTCGGCCTGAGCCCGGGCGAGTTCGAGGCCACCTTCGAGGCCTACCTGGGCAGGATTCACCCAGACGACCGGGAGGCCGTGCGAACCCGCATCGAGCGGGCCTGCCGGGACCAGGCCCCCTTCGCCTTCGACCATCGCATCGTCCGCGGCGACGGGGCGATCCGCATCCTGCAGTGCCGGGGGACGGTGGTCGCGGGTTGCCAGGGCCAACCGCTGTCCATGTTCGGGAGCGCTCAGGACGTGACCGAGCTGCGGCAGGCCGAGGAGGCGCTCCGCAAGGCGCAGGAGGAGCTGGAGATCCGCGTCCGGGAGCGCACGGCCGAGCTGGAGGCGGCGAACGAGCGCCTGCTCCAGCAGATCGGCGAGCGCCTCCAGGCCCAGGAGGCGCTCCGGCAGAGCCAGGAGGAGCTGATCCAGGCGCGAAAGCTGGAGGCGGTCGGCAAGCTGGCGGGCGGCATCGCCCACGAGTTCAACAATCTGCTGACCGTCATCCTCGGGTACGGGGAACTGGTCGGCAAGGCCGTCACCGGGCAGACGGTGCTGGCCGACCAGATCGCGCACATGATGCGGGCCGCCGAGCGGGCAGCCTCGCTCACCCAGCAGCTCCTGGCCTTCGGCCGCAAGCAGGTGCTCCAGGCCCAGGTCCTGGACCTGAACGACCTGGTGACCTCCTTCCATCAGATGCTGGCGCGCCTGATCGGCGAAGACGTCACGATGGCGCTGAGGCTCGAGGCCACGCGCGCGATCCGCGCGGACCCGGGCCAGCTCCAGCAGGTGCTGCTGAATCTGGTGAACAACGCCCGCGACGCCATGCCCACCGGCGGCCGCCTGACCATCGCGACGGCCGACCTGGCGGTCATGGAGCCAGCCGCGCCGTCCCACGGGGTTCCGCCCGGCACCTACGTGACCTTAAGCGTCCGCGACACCGGCGTCGGTATGGCGCCAGACACCCAGGCCCGCATCTTCGAGCCCTTTTTCACCACCAAGGAGGTCGGTCAAGGGACCGGGCTGGGGCTCTCGACCGTCTACGGGATCGTCGCCCAGAGCGGGGGCCACATCCGGGTCGAGAGCGAGCCGGGCCGGGGCACTACCTTCACGCTCTACTTTCCGGCCGTGCAGCCTGACGCGCCAGCGCCAGACCTGCCGGCGCCCCCGGCGGAGCTGCCCACCGGCACGGAGACGATCCTCGTCGTCGAGGACGAGCCGGAGATCCGGGCGATCGTGCGCGAGGTGCTCGAGCCCCTGGGATACCTGGTGCTGGAGGCGGAGCGCGGCGAGGAGGCGCTGCGCCTCTGCAAACAGGACGACCGGCCCGTGCACCTCCTGCTCACCGACGTCGTCATGCCGGGCATGACGGGACGGGAGCTGGCGGATCGGCTGCGGGTGCGGTACCCGCAGCTCCAGGTCCTCTACATCTCCGGCTACACGGAGGACCGGACCTTGCGCCACGGGATTCTCCAATCCGAATCCGACTTCCTGCAAAAGCCCTTCAGCCACGCCGCCCTGGCGAGGAAGGTGCGGGCCCGGCTGGACGCCCGCTCGGCCGAGCCCTCCTAAACCGGGGTTGTCTCGCGCCGGGGCCCTGCGCTATGCTGCCCCCGCCACGCGGCGGCGCGCCGCTGAGCCGAGAGTCCCGAGCATGACGCCGACCGAAGCCGCCCAGACGATCCTCGCCGCGCTCCCGCGTCCCCTGCCGCCCGCCACGCTGGCGGAGTACGGGGTCACGGTCTCGCCCGACCAGGCTCGGCGGTTCACCCGCGAGCTGCTCTCGCTCTGCCTGTTTTGGGTCCGCTCGGCGCTCCAGGTCGCCTTCAAGGACACGACCCGAGCGCGGATCTACGGCGAGCTGCGCCAGTGTCTCGCCAAGGCCTGGGCGTCCGAGTTCGGCCAGGACGAGCAGGACCTCCCCCGCTATTTCGAGGAGGCGGAGGCGCGCCGCCGGACCTACGACCAGATCATGCAGGAGGGCGGCTCGCCCGTGATGATCGCCACCGAGGCGGCGGCCATCCTGGTCGAGGTTGGGGCCGTGCCACCAGAGGACCGGACGAAGGCGCTGGCCCTGCTCGTCGACGTGATCCCTGTGGACGAGATCGGCCAGCTCATTGCCGATCTCGAGGTGGGCGATGGGTGAGGGGCGGGCGTGTCACAGGTAGCGGCGCCCGATGACGTCGCCGCGCGCATCGAATTCGTACAGGAGCGGCACGCCGGTCGGGATGTTGAGCTCCAGGACCTCCTCGGGGGTCAGCCGGTCCAGGTGCATGACGAGCGCACGGAGACTGTTGCCGTGCGCCGAAACCAGGACGTTGCGCCCGGCGAGCAGGTGCGGGCGGATCTGCCGCTCATAGTAAGGCAGCACCCGCTCGGCGGTATCCTTGAGGCTCTCACCCCCCGGAGGACGGACATCGTAGCTCCGCCGCCAGAGCTTGACCTGCTGCGCCCCGTATTTCTTCGCGGTCTCGTCCTTGTTCAGGCCCTGTAGATCACCGTACATCCGCTCGTTCAGCGCTTGGTCCTTCTCAATCGGAATGTCGGTCTGGCCGATGACCTCCAACACGAGCCGCAGGGTCTCGCTCGCGCGCGTGAGGACCGACGTGAAGGCCCGATCGAAGCGGAACCCTCTGAGCTTCCGGCCGGCCTCGCGCGCTTCCTCCTCGCCCTTAGGCGAGAGCGGGACATCCACCCAGCCGGTGAAGCGGTTCTCCAGATTCCACTGCGACTGTCCGTGTCGGAGCAACACCAATTGCGCCATCGTGCTGTCTCCCTGTCGGCCGCCTCCTTATCCCCGAGAGCGGCTCGTGTCCGTGGCTTGCAATCCTTCCGGGTGAACGGTACGATGCGCCGACGGGCGCCTGGTATCCCTCGCCGTGAACCCTGGAGCTGTCATGTCCGCCTCACCCCCGCCGCAGGATCCGCCCTGGCACGAGATCGAGCAGTGGTGGGTGGACATGGCCCGCCGGCTCGGCGTCGCCGAGCGCGGCCAGGCGTTTTTCAAGAATGCGCTTGGCCGGAACGGGATCCTGGAGCGCGTCGCGCGCCTCGGCGCCGACGTGCACTACGTGCTGTTCGTGCTGATCCGCTACTGGATCCCACCGGTGCTCCCCCCGGCCGGCCGCGAGCGGACCGCCAAGGGCGACCAGGACTACTGGCTCGAATCCGAGCAGATTCTCAAAGCCGCGGTCGCGCGCCTGCGCGAGCTCAAGCCGCTCATTGACCTGTTGACGGCGCCCAATCCCTTCGCCCCGGAGCCCCCGCCGGATTCCCCACCGGCCAAGCCGGTCGTGGAGGTCGAGCTGGCGCGCATGCTGGAGGGCATCGCGGAGGTCGCCGGGAGCTACGGAGGGCCCGACTACACCTCGGTCATCAAAAATTTCGATCCCATGCCGTTCCGCCAGACGCAGCCGTTCAAGCACAATAAGAAGAACAGCGCCGAGCTATGGGTCGTCTTCCTCCTCCGCGAGCATTTTAAGGCGCTGGGACTCGGCAAGGACCGGTACTGGCCGCTGCTCGCCGAACTCATCGCGGCCGCCGGGATCCTCCAGCCCACCGGCCTCCCCTACGCGGCCGAGGAGCTCAAGTCCTGGTGGCAGAAGAACTGGCCCCGCACCTACACCCAGTTCGTCCAGAAGAGCGCCGAGATCGAGCCGAGCGGCGCCGCGTACCAGCAGGACATGGACTGGTTCCGGGCCTGGTTTGCCTGGCAGATGGCTCGTCCTCGCGGCCGAGGCGCTTAGCCCCGGGCGGGGATCAGCCGCGGCACGGTGCGGGGCAGCTTGCCTCCTTCCGGCGGCCCTTGCAGGATCGCGGCCACCAGCAGCGCGAGCAGCAGCAGGTGGAGCGCGACGCCCAGCCAGATCACGTACACCTGCACCCCGCCCATGTCCTTGAGCAAGGCCTCCCGGCCCGCGGCGTCGAGACCGCCTTTCGAGCGGAGGTCGGCGAGCTTGTCGCGCACGTGCCAGTAGTAGATGTAGTTCGCGCTGGCCCCCGCCATGATCCGCCACACGATCCCGACCGTGACATCGCCCGTGAGATACACAGACAGCACCGGCCCCACGGCGTAGACCGCGGCGTAGAGGTACATTTTCCGGTACAGAAACCAGAGAAACGGATCCACGAGAAAGGCCGGCCAGTGCCAGGTGAGTGCGAACCGGGGCGTCGGGCCGGTCGTGAACTTCTTGAATTGCTGCAGGTACCGGTCGGCGTTCGGGCCGATGAAGGCGCGCCAGAGCGCGGTCTCGTCGGCGGGCATGGCCTGCTCCCAAACCGTCGGTGCCGCGACCGGGGCCTGGGCCGAAAAGGCCTCCCCGCATTGGAGGCAGAACCGCGCCTCCTCGGGATTCGGCTGCTCGCACTTGGCACAGGGTTTCATGAGTCGAGCCTCCTTCCGCCCGACCGGCTTGGCAGAGACCGCGTCCCGGACACGCGCGCGGCAAGCTCGCGCGCCCGCGCCCCCCTTATAACACTTGTCCTGGCGCACGCTCAAGCGCGGGCCGGCCAGAAATTCCCCAATAGAGTGAACGGGATAGCGCCCGACCGCGCTCAGTTTCCGGTTGCGTTCCGGGAGGCACTGTGTTACGTTGCCCCAATTGTTATCTTGTAGGCTTTTCCCATGCTGACCGAGCACCTCCAGCGGGACGCGGATCGGTATCTGATGCACACCTACGCGCGGTGGCCGGTTTCCATCGTCCGCGGCCGGGGCTGCAAAGTCTACGATCTTGAAGGCCGCGAATACCTGGACTTTGTCGCAGGGATCGCGGTGAACACGCTCGGGCACGCGCACCCCGACCTGGTGCTGGCCATTCAGAAGCAGGCCCAACTGGTGCTCCATGCCTCGAACCTCTATTACACCGAGCCGCAGGTCAAACTGGCCGAACTGCTCGTCGCCCATTCCTTCGCCCAGAAGGTCTTCTTCTGCAACAGCGGCGCGGAGGCCAACGAGACGGCGATCAAGCTGGCGCGCCGATACGCCCACCAGCACCACGGCCCGGACCGCTATGAGATCATCACGATGCGAAACTCGTTTCACGGCCGCACGATGGCGACGCTGACGGCCACAGGCCAGGAGAAGGTGCAGCAGGGCTACGAGCCGCTCGTCCCCGGCTTCGTCACGGTTCCCTTCAACGACCTGGCGGCCGTCGAGCAGGCCGTGACCGGTCGCACGGCCGCGGTCATGCTGGAGCCCGTGCAGGGCGAGGGTGGCGTCCACGTCGCCGACCGGGCCTATCTCGCCGGGCTCCGCGAGCTCTGCCGCGCGCGGGACCTGCTGCTGATCTTCGATGAAGTCCAGACCGGGATGGGCCGGACCGGGACTCTCTTCGCCTACGAGCAGCTCGGCGTGCAGCCTGACATCATGACGCTCGCGAAGGGCCTCGGCGGCGGGCTCCCGATCGGCGCCTGCCTGGCCACCAACCGGGTGGCGGCGGCCTTCACGCCCAGCTCGCACGCCTCCACTTTCGGCGGCAATCCTCTCGCCTGCGCGGGGGCGCTGGCCGTCCTCCGGATCCTCCTGGAGGGGCGGGTGTTGGAGAACTGTCGCCGCATGGGCGAGTACCTTGCCAAAGGGCTCCTGGAGATCAAGGACCGAGTCTCGACCGTCAAGGAGGTTCGAGGCCTCGGCCTGCTCCTGGGGATGGAGCTCACGATTGACGGCCAGCCGGTCGTGGCGGCCTGCCTGGCCCGCAGGCTCCTGATCAACTGCACGATGGACCGGGTCCTGCGGTTCGTTCCGCCGCTGATCATCTCGCAGCACGAGATTGACCGCCTCCTGACCGTGCTGCCTCAGGTGCTCGGCAAGCAGCGCTGACAAGACTGGGGAGCTCGTCGTCATGAGCAGAACGTCCAGTCGCGCCGGCCGCCGCACCAGCGGCGCCGCCTGGGGCAAGGACCTGCTGACCGTTTCTACGATCCCGCGGGAGGACGTGCTGCGGCTGCTCAGGACCGCCCGGGCCATGAAGGCTCTGCGGCGCCGCGGCGCGCCGCATCGGCCCCTGCGCGGGGCCACGCTGGGACTGGTCTTCGAGAAGCCCTCGACCCGGACGCGCGTGTCGTTCGAGGCGGGCATGAACCAGCTCGGCGGGCAGTCCCTGTTCCTGTCCGCGACGGACATCCAGATGTGCCGGGGCGAGAGCATCGCCGACACGGCACGCGTGCTCTCCCGGTACCTGGACGGATTGGTGGTGCGCACGTACGAGCACGCCGTCGTCGAGGAATGGGCGCGGGAGGCCACGATCCCGGTCATCAACGGACTCACGGACCTGTGCCATCCGTGCCAGGCGCTCTCGGACCTGCTGACGATCCTGGAGAAGAAAGGCCGGCTGAAGGGGGTCAAGCTCGCCTACGTCGGGGACGGGAACAACGTCGCCAACTCGCTGATCGAGGGGGCGGCGAAGACCGGCATGACGATCAGCCTGGCCTGTCCGAGCGGATATGAGCCGGATCAGCGGATCGTGGACCTGGCGCGGGCGGAAGCGGAGCAGACCGGCGCGGCGATCGAGCTCGGCGACGACCCGCAAGTCGCCGTCAAGGACGCGGACGTCGTATACACCGACGTGTGGATCAGCATGGGCCGCGAGCGGGAGCAAGCGCGGCGGCTGAAGGTACTCGCGCCCTACCAAGTCAACGAGCGTCTGCTGCGGCGGGCGCGGCCCGACGCCATCGTGCTGCACTGCCTGCCCGCGCACCGCGGGCAGGAGATCACCGCCGGCGTGCTCGACGGCCCCCAGTCCGCGGTGCTGGACCAGGCCGAGAACCGCCTGCACATGCAGAAGGCCATTCTGGTCGAACTGCTGGGAGGGCGGGCGGCGGGCCGCCGCGTGCAGGCCCCAGCGGGTCACATCGGCAACAAGTGATGGAAGGAACTCATGAAGCGTGACGGGATCAAGAAGGTCGTGCTGGCCTATTCCGGCGGGCTCGACACGTCGGTCATCCTGAAGTGGCTGCAGGAGACCTACGGCTGCGCCGTGGTGGCGTTTTGCGCGGACCTGGGCCAGGGCGAGGATCTCGCCGCGATCAAGAAGAAAGCGCTCGCGGTGGGCGCAGCCAAGGTCTACGTCGAGGACCTGCGCGAGATCTTCGTGAAAGAGCACATCTTCCCGATGCTCCGCGCCAACGCCGTGTACGAGGGGAGCTACCTGCTCGGCACCTCGATCGCCCGGCCGTTGATCGCGCGACGGCAGATCGAGATCGCCGAGCAAGAAGGCGCGGACGCGGTGGCGCACGGGGCCACCGGGAAGGGCAATGACCAGGTGCGGTTCGAGGTCACCTATCTGGCGCTCGACCCGCGGGTCCGGATCATCGCCCCCTGGCGGGAGTGGGCCTTCCGCTCGCGGCGGGAGTTGATCGAATACGCGGCAACCCACGGGATCCCGGTGACGGCAACCAAGGCCAAGCCGTACAGCATGGACCTGAACCTGTTTCACATCAGCTACGAGGGCGGCATCCTCGAGGATCCTTGGGAAGAGCCCCCAGAGGAGATCTTCCGGATGACGGTCTCGCCCGAGCGGGCGCCCGACGAGCCCCGCTACGTCGAGATTGACTACGAGCACGGCGACCCTGTGGCGGTGGACGGCAAGCGCCTGAGCCCGGCACGGCTGCTCGCGTACCTCAACAAGCTGGGCGGGGCGCACGGGGTCGGCCGGGTGGACCTGGTCGAGAACCGGTACGTGGGCATGAAGTCCCGCGGCGTCTACGAGACGCCCGGGGGCACCGTCCTGCACGTCGCTCATCGCGGGCTCGAGTCCCTCACGATGGACCGCGAGGTCCTGCACCTCCGCGACAGCCTGATCCCCCGCTACGCCGAGCTGGTCTACTACGGCTACTGGTATGCGCCGGAGCGGGTCATGTTGCAGAAGGCGATGGACGAGGCGCAACAGGACGTGAGCGGCACCGTCCGGGTCAAGCTCTATAAGGGAAGCTGCACGGTCGTGGGGCGGCGGTCCGACCGATCGCTCTACCGCCTGGACCTGGCCACCTTCGAGGAGGACGAGGCCTACCGGCAGAGGGACGCCGAGGGTTTCATCCGATTGAACGCGCTGCGGCTGGCGATCCGGGCCCAGCGACGCTCACGGAGGCGAGATCGGTGAACGGTGAACCATGAAACGGGTTGCGCGTCAGCCGTCACCTGTCGCCCGCCCTCCGTCCCGGACCGGCGGGAAGCTGTGGGCGGGCCGGTTCCGCGAGCGAACCCATCCGGCGGTGGAGGCGTTCACCGCCTCGCTCAGCTTCGATCGCCGGCTCTACGCCTACGACATCCAAGGCAGCATCGCGCATTGCCGGACACTGGCGCGCGCCGGCGTCCTGACCCGTCGGGAGAGCCGCGCGATCATCAAGGGCTTAGAGGCGGTGCGGGCCGAGCTCGACGGCGGCCGCTTCCCCGTCGCTCCGCAGGACGAGGACATCCACATGGCCATTGAGCGCCGGCTCACGGAGCTCATCGGGCCGGTGGGCGGCAAGCTGCATACGGGCCGGAGCCGGAACGACCAGATCGCATTGGACCTTCGCCTCTACCTCCGCGACGCGCTGGGCGGGTTGCAGGGGCGCCTGCGCCGCCTCCAGCGCGCCTTCGTGAAGCAGGCGCGAGCGAACCTGGACGTCATCATGCCCGGCTACACGCACCTGCAGCGGGCGCAGCCGGTCCTGTTTGCGCACCACCTGCTAGCCTATGTGGAGATGCTGGAGCGCGACCACGGGCGGCTGCAGGACGCCCTGGGCCGCCTGGACGCGATGCCGCTGGGCTCGGGCGCGCTGGCCGGGACCAACTATCCGGTGGACCGGGCCTACACCGCCAAGCTGCTGGGCTTCCGCGCCGTCACGCAGAACAGCCTGGACGCGGTGTCGGATCGCGACTTCGCGCTCGAGGTGCTGTCGGCGCTCGCGATCCTCATGATGCACCTGTCACGGCTCAGCGAGGAGCTGGTGCTGTGGACGTCGCAGGAGTTTCGCTTCGTGGAGCTGCCCGACGCCTTCTGCACGGGCAGCAGCATGATGCCGCAAAAGAAAAACCCGGACGTGCCGGAGCTGGTCCGCGCCAAGACGGGCCGCGTGTACGGCCACCTCATGGCGCTCCTGACCGTCATGAAGGGGCTCCCGCTCAGCTACAACCGGGACCTCCAGGAGGACAAGGAAGCACTCTTCGACGCGCTCGACACCGTCACTGCGTCGGTGGACCTGTACGCCGACCTGGTCGAGGGACTGGTCCCGCAACGCACGGCGCTCAAGCGGGCGGTGGAGTCCGGCTTCCTCCTGGCCACAGAGTTGGCCGACTACCTGGTCGGCAAGGGGCTGCCGTTCCGTGAGGCGCACGAACTGGTCGGTCGGCTCGTCCGCCACTGCCTGGATCACGGGCGAGACCTGCGCGCGCTCACGCTGGCCGACCTGCGCGGCTTCTCGGAGCGCTTCGAGAAGGACGCGCTGGACGTGCTCACCGCCGAGGGGGCGGTGGAGCGGAAGGCTCAGGTCGGCGGGACCGCCCGCAAACGGGTGGAGGAACGGATCAAGGCGCTGGAGGCGGCGCTCCGGTGACTGAGGCCCCATGGCAAGCCGCCTAACCGGACCAAGCCACTGGGCAATCGCGGGACTATTGCTCCTGGCAGCCCTCATCAGCCTCTCGGCGGGCTGCGGCGCGGTCGGAGCCCCGATCCCGCCGGAGAGCTACGGTGTTGCGGCCCAGCAGGCCCGGGAACGGGAGCGGGAGGCCCAGGCCAAGGGGCGGCCCGTCCCGCCGGCCGCCCCGGAGGTCACGCCGAAGGAACCGAAACCGGAAGAAGAGGAGATCCTGCCGGAGCTTCGCCCCATCGGCTCCCGGTGAGCCAGGCGGCACGGCAGGCTGTTGAGCGAGCGACTGGAGGAGGAACAGCAATGCATCCAATCCGCACACTGGGGAAGACGCGCAGGTTGCTCTTGATCGATCCCTATCCCCGGAACAACCCGTACCATCTGACCGCGAGCGAACGCCGGGCGGTCTGGTTCCCCAAGCTGAGCTTGCCGGTCATCGCCGCCTATACGCCGGAGCATTGGGAGGTCCGGCTCGTGGACGAGGCCGTGCAGGACATTGACTTCGACCAGCCCTGCGACCTCGTCGGGCTGTCGGTGATGACCTGTTACGCGCCGCGCGCCTACGAGATCGCCGCCGAGTTCCGCAAGCGCGGGAAGAAGGTCGTGCTGGGCGGCGTGCATCCGACCTACTGCCCCGACGAGGCGCTGCGGCACTGCGACGCGGTCGTCTGCGGGGAGGCCGAGGACCTCTGGCCCCAGCTCGTCGCGGACTTCGAGGCGGGTGCGCTGAAGCGGCTGTACAAGATGGAGCAGTTCCCGTCGCTCGAGCACTACAAGAGCCCGCGCGTCGAACTGCTGAGCCCGGATGCCTATATGACCCGCCAGTGTACCTTCACGACCCGCGGGTGCCACTTCGACTGCGAGTTCTGCAGCGTCTCCCCCTTCAACGGGAAGACGACCCGGCGCCGACCCGTCCACGAGGTGATCCAGGAGTTGATCCGCGTGAAGCAGTGGATCCGCTCCGAGCTGGTCGAGCGGATGGCGAACGATTCGCTCTGGCAGGCCTTCGTGACCGCGCTCCGGATCCGGGTCGGCATCGAGGACGGCTGCATCTTCGCCTTCGTGGACGACCTCCACAACAGCAACCGGGCCTACTGCCGGGAGCTGTGGACCGCTATGAAGCCGCTCGGCATCAAGTGGGGCTGCCAGTCCACACTGTTCCTCGGCGACGACGAAGAGATGGTCAAGCTCGCCGCCGAGAGCGGCTGCGTCTCGGTCTTTGTCGGCATGGAGTCGCTCGACGAGGAGTGCTTGGAGGAGACCAACAAGTCGTTCAACCGCGTGCAGAAGTTCGAAGCCGAGATCAAGATGTTTCACGACCACGGGATCATGGTGAACCCGGGGATCGTCTTCGGCTTCGACAACGACGACGAATCGGTGTTCGAGCGCGCCGTGGACTTTCTCATCCGGAACCAGGTGGAGCTGGCGTACTTCAACATCCTGACCCCGCTGCCGGGAACGGCGCTCTACGAGCGCTACCACGCCGCCGGCCGCATCTTCGACCGCGATTGGGCCAAGTACGACGGCAAGCATGTGGTCTTCTACCCGAGCCGGATGACCCCGGAGCAGCTCCAGGAAGGCTTCTTCTGGGCCAATCACCAGTTTTACTCTTGGCCCTCCATCTGGCACCGGCTCCGCGGCACGAAACAGCGGTTCTTGGCGCGCCTGCAGATGAACCGGGAGTTCCGCAAGCTGGTCAAGCGGGCCTGCCCGACCGGCCACCTGTCCCCGGTCGCGAAGGTGCTCAAGAATCTCCAGGCGCACCTGCCGACGTTCGACACGGAGCACCTGATCCCCAACGCCCTGCACGCGCTGAAGGTGGGGGAGAAGACCGCTCAGGAGCTGTGGCTCCGGGTGAAGGCCAAGCGGCACGACCAGATGGCGGCGCTGTTCGTGGACCTCGAAGGAACGCTCGACCACCTCAACGCCCAGGAGCTGCTCGAGCGGATCACGCAAGCAGCCGAGAAGGCGAAGATGGACATCATCGTCAACTTCGAGCACCTGCGCCAGGCGACGCCAGCCGCCCTCCAGACGCTCCTGGAGCGGGAGCCCCTGAAGGCGGTTGCGCCCTCCGTGCGGGTGCGGTACCGCAAGTTCAAAGCGGCGTTCGAATCGGCCCTCCGGGGGCTCTCCTTGCCCGGGCTGGAGACGCTGGAAGAGGACTGGCAAGATGCATGACTTTCAGTACCGGCACGGGGAGCTCCATTGCGAGGACGTGCCGCTGAGCCGCATCGGCAAAGAGGTCGGCACGCCCTGCTACGTGTACAGCCACGCGACGCTCGTGCGCCACTTCCGGGTCTTCGACGGTGCCTTTCAGGGCGTCCCGCACCTCGTGGCCTTCGCGATGAAGGCGAACTCGAACCTGGCCATCCTCCGGCTGATGGCCCGAGAAGGCAGCGGCGCGGACATCGTCTCGGGGGGCGAGCTGTACCGGGCGCTCAAGGCAGGGATCCCGCCCTCGAAGATCGTGTTCGCGGGCGTCGGCAAGAGCCGCGAAGAGATCCGCGCCGCCCTCGACGCGGACGTGCTCATGTTCAATGTGGAGTCCTCCGCCGAGCTGCGCGCCATTGACGAGGTGGCGGCGGAGCGGGGCCGCCGGGCCCGCGTCGCGCTGCGGATCAACCCCGACATTGACCCCAAGACACACCCCTACATCTCCACGGGGCTCAAGAAGAGTAAGTTCGGGATCAGCGCCGACCGGGCGCTCGACGAGTACAAGCTGGCCTCCTCGCTCCCGCACATCGAGGTGGTCGGCGTGCACAAGCACATCGGCTCACAGCTCACCGAGGTGACCCCCTTCGTGGACGCCCTCAAGAAGGTGCTCGCGCTCGTCGAGCAGCTCAAGAGCCACGGGGCCGCGATCCGGTACATCAACATCGGCGGCGGCCTGGGGATCACCTACGCGGACGAGACCCCGCCGCGGCCGGAGGAGCTGGCGAACGCCGTCGCCCCGCTGGTCCGCGACCTCAAGTGCGTGCTGATCATGGAGCCAGGCCGCGTCATCGTCGGCAACGCGGGCGTACTCCTCACCCGCGTCCTCTACGCCAAGGAGGGCGAGGCCAAGCGGTTCGTCATCGTGGACGCGGCGATGAACGACCTGATCCGGCCCAGCCTGTACGGGGCGTACCATGAGATCAAGCCTGTGCGCGAAGCAGTGGGGACGAAGACCGTCACGGTGGACGTGGTGGGCCCCGTCTGCGAGTCGGGCGACTTTCTCGCGAAGGACCGCCCGATCCCAGAAGCGGCCCCCGGCGATCTGCTGGCCGTGATGAGCGCGGGCGCCTACGGCTTCGTCATGGCGTCGAACTACAATTCGAGGCCGCGGGTGCCCGAGGTGCTTGTGAAAGGGAGCGAGATCCACGTGGTCCGGGCCCGGGAGACCTACGAGGATCTCGTGCGGGGCGAGACGATTCCGGACTTTCTCAGGTGAGCGCGATGGCGACGCAGCGGTTTCCCGACAAGGCCAGGCCGATCCCGTTCATGAAGCTGTCCGGGAGCGGGAACGACTTCATCCTGATAGATAACCGGAAGCGGCTCGTGGACCCCGAGCGCGCCAGCGCGCTGGCCGCCAAGGTCTGTGCGCATCGCCTGTCCGTGGGCGGCGACGGGCTGATCCTCATCGAGGGCTCGCGCCGGGCCGACTTCCGCTGGCGGCTGTTCAACGCGGACGGAAGCGAGGCCGAGTTCAGCGGCAACGGCGCCCGCTGCGCGGCCCGGTTCGCGTTCCTGAAGCGGATCGCCCCGCGCCGGATGCGGTTCGAGACCCTGGCCGGGCTGATCGAGGCCGAGCTGGTCCCGGCCGGCCGCGGCACGCCGCCGCGCGACCTGACCCAGGTCAAGGTCCGGTTCCCGGATCCCAAGGGCCTGCGACTCCATCTCCGGGTCTCCGTCGGCGGCACAGAGCGCGAGGCGCACTTCGTGGACACGGGCGTCCCGCACTGCGTGTACTTCGTGGACGATCCGGAGACGGTGGACGTCGTCGGGCTCGGCCGCCCGACCCGCTACCACGAGCTGTTCCAGCCGGCCGGGACCAACGTCAATTTCATCAAGGTGCTGGACCCGCACCGGATCCGGATCCGCACGTACGAGCGCGGGGTCGAGGACGAAACGCTGGCCTGCGGCACGGGCTCTATCGCGTCCGCCTTGATCGCGAGCCGCGTGGCGAAGGCGGAATCTCCGGTCGTGCTCGTGCCGCAGAGCGGGCTCGAGCTGACGGTCCACTTCGAGCTGCGCGGCGAGTCCTTCACGAACGTGTACCTGCAAGGCGACGCCAGGGCGGTCTACGAGGGGCGCATCCTGCCGGAGGCCTGGCAGTAACACCGTGATGGGCGACGGGTGATGAGGAAGATGAAAGCTGATCACTCATCACGTACCACTGGAGGTTGAGATGTTTACCGGTTCATTCGTCGCGATCGTGACGCCGTTCCGCCGCGGCCGCGTGGACGAGCGGGCGCTGGGCGACTTGATCGAGTTCCAGCTCGCGAACGGGACGCACGGCATCGTGCCCTGCGGAACCACCGGCGAGTCCGCCACGCTCTCCCACGAGGAGCACAACCGCGTCGTCGACCTGACCGTGGAGGTAGTCCGCAAGCGGGTCCCGGTGATCGCTGGCACGGGCTCGAACAGCACCGAGGAGGCCATCGCCCTTACCAGCCACGCCAAGGCAGCCGGCGCGGACGGAGCCCTGCTGATCACCCCCTACTACAACAAGCCGACGCAGGAGGGGCTCTACCAGCACTACAAGGCCGTCGCCGAGGCGGTGGAACTGCCGCTGGTGCTCTACAATATCCCGGGGCGGACCGGCGTCAACATGACGCCCGCCACCGTGGCGCGCTTGGCTGCCCTGCGCAACATCGTGGCGATCAAGGAGGGCAGCGGATCGGTCCAGCAGGTCTCCGAGATCATCCAGGCCTGCGGCGACCGGCTCACGGTGCTCTCCGGCGACGACGCACTGACCCTGCCCATGATGGCGGTCGGGGCCAAGGGCGTCATCACGGTCACAGCCAACCTCGTCCCGCGGGACATGGCGGACCTGGTCGAGGCAGCACTGGCCGGCCGGTACGACGAGGCCCGACGCCTGCATGCGAAGCTCTACCCGCTGTTCACAGCCCTGTTCCTCGAGACCAACCCGATCCCGGTGAAGGAAGCGCTGGCCTTGATGGGGAAGATAGACGGCGAACTGCGCCTGCCGCTCTGCCCCCTGTCGAGCGAGAACCGCGACAAGCTGACCCGCGTGCTGAAGGAATACGGGCTCATCTAGGAGCGTGATGGGTGAGCAGGGATGCGATACCGACTCTCCGCCAACCCATTCCTCATCACCCAGCACCCATCACGAGACTTATGATTAACGTCATCGTCGCTGGCGCGGCCGGCCGCATGGGCGGGCGGCTCGTGGCGCTGACCGCCGAATCAGCCGGCCTCAAGCTGGTGGGTGCGGTGGAGCGGAAGGGCCATCCCGCGGTGGGCCGCGACGCCGGCGAGGTGGCTGGCGTCGGCCGCCTCGGCGTGCCCATCGGAGACGATCTCGCCGCGCCCCTGGCCCAGGGCGACGTCGTCGTTGACTTCTCCGCACCCGCCGCCACGCTCGAGCATGCGCGCCTGGCGGTCCAACAGCGACGGGCCCTCGTCATCGGGACGACCGGATTCTCGAAGGACGAAGCCGCCGAGCTCCGGCGGCTGGCCCAGTCAGTCCCCTGCGTCTGGTCCCCGAATATGAGCGTGGGGGTCAACCTGCTGCTCAAGGTCGTGGCCGACATGGCCCGCGCGCTCGGCGAGGACTACGACATCGAGATCGTCGAGGCGCATCATCGGCTCAAGAAGGACGCCCCGAGTGGGACGGCGCTCAAGCTGGCCGAGGTGCTCGCCCAGGCCGTCAACCGGGACCTGGACCAGGTGGGAGTCTATACGCGGCGGGGCCTGATCGGGGAGCGCCGGCGCGGCGAGATCGGCATCCAGACGGTGCGCGCCGGCGACATTGTGGGCGACCACACGGTGCTGTTCGGCGGGCTCGGCGAGCGGATCGAGGTCACCCACCGGGCGCAAAGCCGTGACACGTTCGCGCGCGGCGCGCTCCGCGCCGCGCAGTGGGTCGTCGGGCGCTCGCCCGGGCTCTATGACATGGCGGACGTGCTGGGCCTGCGGTAGGGAGGGCTCACGCCCTCCCCTCCGGTCTCCGGGCCAGCCCTCCCGCGGGGGCCGGCTGCATCACTTCGCGGGCAGGTTCAAGTAGAGCAGGACGGGGATCACGATCGCGCTCGTCCAGGTCAGCCACTTCTTCTGGAAGACATCGTGAATGCCGAAGATGAGCACGAACGCGATCGCCGAAAAATAGATGAACGCGTTGCCCCTCGAGTAGCCTGACACCCCTTCGGCCAGCGCCACCGCGGGCGTGATGGTCACCGCGAGCCCCGACAACAAGCCCAAGAGTCGCTTCATGGTGTCTCCCTCCCTGTGAGAAGTTCATACCCCTGCTTCTCCCGGACGGATCATGTCGCATGAAAGAAAAACGCCTCCACGGGCATACACCCCGTGAAGGCGCACCAAGAAGGCCAGGCGAGCTGTCTGCTGACCGATCCCCTTCTGGAAGCTTACCCGGTTCCACGGCTTCCTCCGGGCGTCAACCGGATTTTATGATGCGCCGGCGGCGGGCAAAAGTCAATGTCCTCCGGGTGCCGGATGCAAGCCAGGCCCGATCAGGGGACCAGGGGCTGAAAGTACGGGCGCAGCCGTTCCACGTACTGACGGTCGGACTCCCCGGAAGCCCGCAAGACATCGAGCGCAAGCCCGATCTGGTCCAGGTAGCGGGAGCCCTCGGCCAACCGATGCCGGCGCGTGCCCTCGGCCACGTCCAGCCCCTGGTCAATTTCGTACCGGGTGTACCCGTCGTGCGCCAGGTGCTCGGCACGCACGTCGAAGCTCTTGCGATGCAGCTCGACCATGAGGGGGAGGTACTGGCGCCGGCTCTGGCGTTTGGCCCGGGCCAGCGTCGCGAACCAGCAGCCAGAGAGCACGGTGACGTGAAGCAGGATGTCCGACCAGAATCCCACGAGATACCAGGGCTCGCCCTCGCGGGTCGCTCCGACGCCGAGCGCCAGGACGCCGATCGTGAGCCACCGGACACCCGCCATCGCCTCCGAATGCCGGATGATCCCGTCGCGAACGATGAGCGGGTCACACTCCCGTGCGGACAGCGGGCCGGGCATCGCGGGGAAGGCCCGGACCCAGTAGCGTCTGGCGAACAGCAGGCCCCCCCCGAGCGACACCAGGGTTCCGAGCACGATCAGATCGAATCCGCTCACACCCATTCCGATCGGGCTGATTGGGTCTCCGAGCTCCGCGGCCCCGCGTCCCCGCCGGGCCAGGGCGACCAGATGAACAAGAAACCAAGCAGGAGGTGCGAGCAGGGATCAGGTCACAGCCTTCAATCCTTCAGCGCCGAACGAGACCTCCGGGGCTATCAGCGGCGGCACGATATCACGCCCGCCGGGGCCACGGCAAGGGTGGTGGCGGACCGGTCAGTCCCCTTGCGACACATCGTCCAGGGTCCCCGATAGGGCCGGTCCTCGGACCACGGCTCCGCAAGCGTGGCAGGAGACAAGGGCCTGGCTGGCCTCAAAGCTGATCAGCCGGTAGCACTGCGGACAGCAGACCAGGGAGGTCAATGGGACGCTGGAGACTCGTTTGACGCTCGGTTTCATGACACCTTCAGCCGACACCTCAGGCGAGCGCCGGACGGATTGCGCTTCTCTCCCCCGCAGGGTTCCGGGAAGCCCGCTGGTTGAGGGCTCAGGAAGCGGTGAGGGCGGGATCGGGGCCCTCAGGCGTGGCGACTTAACGACGCGCGGCCATTGGACGCGGCTCTTGTTCCGCAGCTTGGCGTCGCCCGCAGTTCAGGCAGGCGAATAAGGCAAGGACGAGACCGGCGTCCATATCCACAGCCCGTTCCAACAACATTGTGCCGTGGCACTTATCACAGACTCTCATGGGCCCTAAGCTAACATCGGCGCGGTAGCCTGGCTATCGGTCTGAAGACCCTTCCGCGCTGGGCAAAGGACCTCTTCCTTCCTGTCAGCATGGGCCCTTTGGGTCAAACCGGGGCCACGCTGGAGCTAGCCAGGTTCGTCTAGGTCGCCATGTCCCTTCCTTGACAGGGCCTCGGTGTTCCCCCTAGGATGGGTGCACAGATCCGACCCGGTAGAAACCCATCCAGGCGTCCCATGTACCGACTGATCATCGTCCTCGCCCTGCTCGTCGTCGTCTATTTCCTCCTCCGGAACCTCATCCGCGAGCTGACGGGCCGGTCCCGGCGGGACGAGACGCTACCGGACAAGAACCAGATGGTCCAGGATCCCGTCTGTCGGACCTATGTCCCCCGGGGCACGGCGGTGGCGGCCACGATCGGCGGGCAAACCTACTACTTCTGCAGCCAGGACTGCGCGCGAACCTTGCGGAACCAGCTCGCGAGCTGACCCACCCTCTAGCAGCCCGAATAGCTGTACGAACTGAGCTTGTCCTGCTTGTCGAACTTCAGGGTGATCTGACATTGGTTGGGCGCGAAGTTGAAGAAGGGCGGGCCCGTCTTCCCGCCCGCGATGCGGAAGTAGGTCCAGGTCTCGCCCCCGAACCACCGTGGCGCCTTCCCGCTCGGCGGCCCCCAGTTCTTCTCGAACCACGCCTTGTCCTTGCCCTCCAGCTCCGCCGGGTTCAGCGAGGCGTCAAGGTAGGGGTTTCCCCCACAGCTTGCCGCCAGTGCCGCCCCGAGCAGGAGCCCCGCGAGTCGCCGCATCGTCCCAGCCCTCCCTTGTCACTCGAATCCCGCTCGCGCGATTCTAGACTCCGGCCGAGAGGCTGTCAAATTGACCGCGGGACCCGGTACGCCTTGCTTTGAGCTTCAGTTGTTCCTAGAATAGCCGATAGGGAGACAGGGACGGACTCTCGGATGAAAGGAACGAGCTATGAAGATCTTTTTGGACACCGCCAGTGTGAAGGAGATCCAGGAGGCGGCGAGCTTCGGCATCCTCGACGGGGTCACGACCAACCCGTCGCTGGTGTCCAAGGAGGGGCGCAGCTTCCGCGAGATCCTGCTCGAGATCTGCAACCTCGTGGACGGGCCGATCAGCGCGGAGGTGGTCTCCGTCGAGGCGGACGCCATGGTGAAGGAGGGCCGCGAGCTGGCCAAGATCCACAAGAACATCGTGGTGAAGTGCCCCCTGATCCCCGAGGGGATCAAGGCGACCAAGCGCCTGGCGGCGGAAGGGATCCGGGTGAACGTCACGCTCTGCTTCTCCCCGACCCAGGCCCTGCTGGCTGCGAAGGCGGGGGCCTGGTGCGTGTCTCCGTTCATCGGCCGGCTCGACGACATCAGCTCGAACGGCATGGAGCTGATCCGCCAGATCGTGACGATCTATCGGAACTACGACTTCAAGACCCTCGTACTCGTCGCGAGCGTCCGGCACCCGCAGCACGTCGTGGAGGCGGCGCTGGCCGGCGGGCACATCTGCACCATGCCCTTCGGGGTGTTCCAAAGCCTGTTCAAGCATCCGCTCACCGACCTCGGGCTCAAGAAGTTCCTCGCTGACTGGAACGCGAGCGCCGTGAAGTAAGCCTGTGGTCGGGGAACAGTGGGCAAGGGTCAGTGCGAAAACATGCTGATCCCCTGACCACCGACCATCATCCACGGTCTTTCTCTAACACCGCACGCGCCTTCCGGAAGACGGCGTGGAACATCGGCCGGGTGAGCTTCCGGGTGAAGGTATTCTGCTGGCTGGGATGGTAGGACCCGATGAGGGTCACGGCCCAGGGCAGGCGGTAGACGGCCCCGTGGCCGAAGCGAGGGACGGGCGAGGGCACCGCCCGGCCGAGCTCCCGGCAGGCCCGCAGGTAGGCCTCGAACGCGATCTTCCCTAGCGCGACCACCACGCGCAGCCGCCGCAGTAGGCGCAGCTCCTCGAGCAGAAAGGGGCGGCAGGCGTCGAACTCCTCGGGGGTCGGCTTGTTCCCCGGGGGGACGCACCGGACCGCCGCCGCGATGTAGCAGTCGGCGAGCCACAGCCCGTCGCCCCGGTGCGTGGATGCCGCCTGGTTGGCAAACCCGAAGCGGTGGAGCGTTTCATACAGCCAGTCTCCGCTGCGGTCCCCGGTGAAGACACGACCGGTGCGGTTGCCACCGTGGGCTGCCGGGGCGAGCCCGAGCACGAGCAGGCGGGCTGCTGGATCGCCGAACCCAGGCACCGGCCGTCCCCAGTAGGTCCAGTCGCGGAACTGCCGGCGCTTGGCCCGGGCAACCGCCTCCCGGTGCGCGACGAGCCGGGGGCAGCGCCGGCATGCGATGATCCGGTCGTTGAGCACCCGCAGGCTTCGCATGGCGGGCGACAGTGTAACACAGCTCCCCCTGGGAAAGGCCTTGCCGCGCGCCTGACTTCCTGCTAGCATGACGCCGTTCTCCTATCACGACTCACCGAGAGGAACCGCATGGGACAGTGGGTCGCGTGGGCCAGCGAAGTGGCGGCAGCCCTCCTGGTACTCGCCCTGGCTCCCGGCGCGACCGCGGCCCCCGACGACCCGACCTCGGCGCCCGGGCAGAGCCCGCAACTGGCGCAGCCAGGCCCGCTCCCGACGCAGTCCGCCAAGCCGACGGTGCCCCAGACTCCCATGCCACCCGCCCCAGATCAGGCCACAGCCGGCGATGAGGCCGGCCCCGGCGACCTGAGCGAGGGCCCGCCGGAGCAGGAAGACCGCCTGGTCGTGCTCCCCGAGATCCAGCGGTCGGGCACCCGCCACTTCTTGAGCCACTTCAAGCTGCCCGAGAAGCTCGTCTTCGCCGGCCAGCCGATCCCGCTCGACAGCTGGCAGGTTCGCGAGCGGATCGAGTACGAGTTCTATCAGTTTCTCGCCGACGAAGGCGAAAGCATCATCATGGCCAAGCGGACGGGCCGCTGTTTCCCGCCGGTGGAGAAGCAGCTCGCCGAGGCCGGCCTGCCGGACGACCTCAAGTACATGTTGTTGGTCGAGAGCAAGTGCATCGCCGCCGCCTTCTCCCGCGCCAAGGCCTCCGGGCCCTGGCAGTTCATCCGCCCGACCGGCAAGCGCTACAAGCTGAACAGCAACCACTGGCGCGACGACCGCCGCAACTTGGAGCTGTCCACCGAGGCCGCGATCAAGTACCTCCGCACGCTCAAGGAGGAGTTCGGCGACTGGTTCCTAGCGATGGCGGCCTACAACGCCGGCGAGGACCGGGTCCGGAAGCTGATGAAGGAGCAGCGCGTCAGCGACTACTGGAAGCTCTACTACGTGCGCGAGACGATGCGGTACGTGCCCCGGATCATCGCGGCCAAGGAGATCTACTCCCAGCCCGAGAAATACCTCGGCTTGACCAAGGCGGACCTCTACGCGCCGGTGGAGACCGAAACGGTCACCGTGAGCGTCAAGGAGCCGCAGCGCCACCTGGCCGCGATCGCCGAGGAGTACGGCACCTATTTTCTCGAACTGAAGATGTTGAACCCGGAGATTCGGAAGGAATACCTGCCCAAGGGCATCCACCAGATCAAGGTGCCGCGGCGGACCTGCCCCTCCCGCTGCTTCAAGCAGGACAAGTAAACACCGCCTGTACATGCGGATTCGGCTCCCTCACCCTGAGGTCCAGGCGTGGCTGCGGCGGATCCTGACGGCCGCGCTCGCGGCGGTGGATCCGGCCAACGCCCTCCGGCGGTCCGTGCGGCGCACGGGCTCGACCTTGCGGGTCGGCGCGCAGCGCTACGATTTGCGCCGCTATCGGCGCGTCGTCGCGGTGGGCGCCGGCAAGGCCTCGGCCCGGATGGGCGCGGCGCTCGAGCGCGTGCTCGGCGACCGGCTCGACGAGGGACTGGTCGTGGTCAAGTACGGGTACGGCGCCCCCACCAAGCAGATCACGGTCCTGGAGGCCGGCCACCCCGTCCCCGATCGAGCGGGCCTCCGCGCGGCGGCCCGCCTGCACGCGCTCGTCCGAAGCCTGGGCCCCGACGACCTCTTGTTCGTGCTCCTGTCTGGCGGCGCCTCAAGCCTGCTCCCAGCCCCGGCGCCCGGCCTCACGCTCGCCGACACGCAGCGGACGTCCCGGCTGCTGCTGGCCAGCGGCGCCGGCATTCAGGAAATCAACGCGGTCCGCAAGCACCTCTCCTCGCTCAAGGGCGGGAGATTGGCGGCGGCGACCCAGGCCCGGGTGGTCACGGTCATCCTGTCGGACGTGCTCGGGGATGACCTGGCGGCGATCGGCTCGGGCCCCACCGCACCCGATCCGACCACGTTCGAGGAGGCCTGCGCCATCCTGCGGCGCTATGGCCTCTGGCGCGCGGCACCGGCACGGGTACAGCGGCACCTCCGGCGGGGGTGCCAGGGGCTCGTCGCGGAGACGGCCAAGCCGGGCGCCCGCATCTTCGACCGGGTGCAGCACCAGATCATCGGCAACAACGTCCGGGCGGTCGTGGCCGCCGCGCGCGCCGCGCGGCACGCGGGGCTAAAGCCCCTCATCCTCACGACGACGCTCACCGGCGAGGCGCGCGAGGCAGGCCGGGTGTTCGGCGCGCTGGCGCGCGAGATCGTCGCCTGGGGCCGGCCGATCGCTCCGCCCTGTTGCGTGCTCGCCGGCGGGGAGCTGACGGTCACCGTCCGGGGAAGGGGCTTGGGGGGACGGGCACAGGAGTTCGCGCTCGCGGCGGCGCGCGAGATCGCCGGCCTGTCGCGGGTCTGGATCGCGGGCTTCGGCACGGACGGCACCGACGGGCCGACCGATGCGGCGGGCGCGGTGGTGGACGGGCGCACCCTGGCGCGGGCCGCGCGCGTCGGGCTGGATGCTGCCGCCGCGCTGGCGCGCCACGACGCCTATCCGTTCTTCCGCCGGGCCGGCGGCCACATCGTGACGGGCCCGACGGGGACCAACGTCAACGACCTGTACCTATTGATGGTCAGATAGCCGTCAGCTTCTATCTGGGGCTTCCCGTGTCCGACCCGTACGTGGTTCCCCTGGGCGCTTGCGCCGACCGGGCGCTGGTGGGGGGCAAAGCGGCCGGTTTGGGATTGCTGATCCGGCAAGGCTTCCCGGTGCCCGCGGGGCTCTGCGTGACGATCGCCGCCTACCGGGAGGCCCTGCACGCCGCTGGGCTGGATCTCGCCGAGTCCCGATCACCTAGTCGGATCGAGGAGCTCCGTCGGCGACTCGAGGCGGTCGCGGTGCCGGCGCCGGTGCAGGCAGCGTTGGATCCCGAGTTGGACCGGGTGGCGCGGGAGGCCGGCCTGGGGGACGGTGTCGCGCGCTGGGCCGTCCGGTCCTCCTCGTCCGACGAAGACGACGAGGCCGCGACGTTCAGCGGCCTGTACCGGACCCGGCTGGCCGTCCCGCGCGAGCGGCTTGCCGAGACAATCGTGCAGTGCTGGGCATCGCTCTGGACCCCCGAAGCCCTCGCCTACCGGAGCCGGCTCGCTCCCCCGCGGGCCGCGCCCGCCATGGCCGTCGTCATCCAGCCGCTCATCGCTCCGCGCGCCGCCGGCGTCGCCTACTCGCGCCATCCGCTGTCCGGCGACACGACCGTGGTCGTGATCAACGCCGTCTTCGGCCTGGCCGAGCCGCTGGTGAGCGGGCTCGTGCGGCCAGACGAGTATCTGGTCGCAGTGGAAGGAGACCGTGGCACCGTGATCGGGCGCGACGTCCCCGCGAAGCCGTTCGCGCGAGTGCCCGGGCCAGCCGGGCTCACGGACGAGCGGCTGCCGCCGGACCGGGCCGCCCAACCGGCCTTGAGCGACGAGGAGGCCGTGGCCCTGGCCCACCTCGCCAAACGGGTCGAGCGCGCCACGGGCCAGCCGGCAGACATCGAGTGGGCGATGGACCGGCGCGGGTTCTGGCTGCTCCAGGTCCGCGCGATCCCCGTCCCCGCACCCGGGCCCGGCACTCAGACTGTCGTCTGGTCCCGCGCCAACTTCAAGGAGACTCTCCCGGAGCTGCCCAGCCCGCTCGCCCTATCGTTCGTGCGGGAGTTCATGGACCAGTGCATCGTCCGCCCCTACCGGGAGGCGGGCTGCGTCATCCCGCCGGGCTGGTCCGCAATTGAAGTGGTCCGGGGCCGTCCCTACATCAACGTCACATTGTTTCAGACTCTGATGGGGCAGCTCCGCGGCGAGCCGCGGCTCGTGACGGAGCAGATGGGCGGCGAGCCGGGCCTCATCCCGGCGGCCCAGCCGCTCCCCTGGTGGCGGCTCGTCCGGGCGCACCTGATCCTGGACAGCAAGGTCCGCGCGGCGGCGCGGCGGGCGGCGGCGCGGTTCGCGGAGCTGCGGCGGCTCGGCGAGGCGCAGGCCGCCTGGGCGAAGGACCCCGCGAGCTCAGGGCTGGACGAACCGGCGCTCCTGGATCGCGTCGAGGCGCAGCACCGCCGGCTGCTCGACGAGGACCTCACGTTCGGGATCGTGGGCGGCGTCTCCCGGGGCCTCTACGTCCTGGGCGCCACGCTGGCGCGGCGCGCCCCCGACGACTGGCGCCGGCTGCTGAACGCCTCGACGCAGGGCCTGGGGACCATTATCAGTGCGAACCAGATCCTGAGCCTGGCGGACCTGGCCCGGCTCGCGCGGGACGAGCCGGCCGCCCGCGCCTTTCTCCTCACGTCCCCCTGGGCTCCCGAGGACTACCGGGCCCGCCTGGCCGGGACCCGCTTTCTGGAGGCGTTCGACCGGTACCTGGAGGAGTACGGCCACCGCGCAGTCGGCGAGTCGGACGTCATGGTCCCCCAGTTCGCCGAGACCCCGGCCTACCTCCTCGGCATCGTGCGCGGGCATCTCCAGTCCGATGCGCCGCCGGATCCTGACGCCGTCCGCGCCCGCCAGGCGGCTGCGCGCCGGACCGCGCTAGCGCGCATCCGGCGCGCGTTCGGCTGGCGGTGGCATGAATGGCTCTGGTTCCGGCTCTGGTACCGGTCGCTCTGCCGCTTCCTCGCGCTCCGGGAGGCCAACCGCCACGCCCTCATGCGGTACCAGGCCGGCAGCCGGCAGGCGCTGCTCGCGCTCGGGCGCCGGCTCGCCGCCCGCGGGCTTCTGGGCACGGCCGACGATCTGTTCTTCCTGACAGCGCGCGAAGTCCGGACGATCGCGGCTGGAGCCTGTCCGGCGCGGGGCGGAACCTGGCAGGCCGTGGTGGCGGCGCGCCGCGCCGAGCGAGAGCAGCACGCCAGGCTCCCCGCGCCGGACACGCTCATCCACCACGGGAGTGTGCTGCGGGGCAAGGCCGCCGAGGCCGGCGACGAGGCTAACGGTCTGGCCGGACTCCCGATCAGCGCCGGCGTCGCCGAAGGTCCCGTCCGCCTGGTCGTCACCCCCGAGGACACCGGGCGCGTCCAGCCTGGGGACATCCTCGTGGTCCCCGTCATTGACCCGGGGCTCGCCCCGCTCCTAGGCCTCGCCGCGGGGCTTATCGCCGAGCTGGGCGGAACGCTCTCGCACGGAGCGATCATCGTGCGGGAGTACGGGCTGCCGGCCCTCGCGAACGTGGCCGCCGCGACGACGCGCCTGCAGGACGGCGAGCGCGTGCAGGTGGACGCCGACCGCGGACGGGTGAGGCGGCTCGGGCTCGGCTAATCGAGATGGTAGGGCACGTCGAGCACGATCGTGTTGTACTTGAACAGCAGGGCGCCTTTGATCAGCAGCGCGCGCTGGTTGTGGAGCAGCGTCTGCCACCAGCGCCCGGGGACCACCTCCGGCAGGACGACCGTGACCCAGCCGCCCAGATTCTCCTGGCGCACCTGTTCGATATAGCGAAGCAGCGGGACGACGATCTCGCGAAACGGCGAGGGGATGACAATGAGCGGGACTCCCCGCCCCCATTTCTCCCACTGGGCCTTCACCTCGGCCGTCGCGTCCGGGTCCGTGTCCACGTAGACCGCGCGCAGGTCGGGCCGCTCGACGTTGTCCAGGACATAGTCGAGGGCGAGGATGACGGCTCGGTTCACCCCGCTGATGGGCATCACGTACACGGTCCGCTTGGGGACGGGTAGGCGGGAATACTGGCTCAGCGAGAGCGCCCAGTCCGCCGCGACGTAGTGGCGGCGGATGGTGCGGAACATCATCATGAGTAGGGGGATGAGGAGGATCACCGCCCAGGCGCCGTGGACGAACTTCGTGACCGCGATCACGACGGTCGCCAGCCCCGTGGCGATGCAGCCCGCCAGGTTGATGGCCAACGCCTTCCGGGCCCCGCGCTGGCGCTCGAACCGCCAGGCGGCGCGCCAGTACTGCACCATGCCGGCTTGCGAGAGGGTGAACGAAAGGAAGACCCCGATCGCGTACAAGGGGATCAGCGCGTGCGTGTCGCCCCCGAACAGCAGCAGGAGCAGGGCGGCAAAGCCGCCGAGCAGCAGGATCCCGTTGGAGAAAACAAGCTTGTCCCCCAACTCGCTCATTTGGTGGGGCAGAAAGCCGTCCTTGGCCAGCAGCGAGGCGAGGCGTGGAAACCCGGCGAAGCTCCCATTGGCTGCAAGGAAGAGGATGCCCAACGTGGTGGCCTGCAAAAAGTAATAGAGCGGCCCGTCGCCGAACACGGCGTGGCCGAGCTGGGAGACCACTGTCTCGTCCTCCCGCGGCAGGATGGTGAAGGCGGCGGCCAGGCCCGTAATCCCGAGGAACAGGGTGCCGAGGATCGCGGCCATCCAGACCATCGTGATCGCCGCGTTCTCCGCGGCCGGTTTGCGGAAGGCCGCGACGCCGTTCGAGATCACCTCGAGGCCCGTCAGCGCGGTACAGCCGGAGGAGAAGGCGCGGAGCAAGAGGAAGAGCGTGAGGCCTTCCGTCGCGCCGGCGAGCGCCGGGGCGGGCGCCGCAGGCTGGAGTTCCCCGCCGAACAGGAGACGGCCCAGGCCCCCCGCCAGCAGCAGGCCCAGGCTGCCAATGAACAGATAGGTCGGCACGGCGAAGAGCTTCCCGGACTCCCGGACGCCCCGCAGGTTGGCGTAGGTGAGCCCCAGGATGGCCAGCACCCCGAGTCCGACGCGGTGCTCGCGGAGGGCCGGGAACGCAGACGTCACCGCCGCGATCCCGGCCGCGACGCTCACCGCGACGGTGAGGACGTAATCAATCAGCAGCGCGGCTGCCGCGGCCAAACTCCACTTGACGCCGAGGTTGGCCTTCGAGACCGTGTAGGCTCCGCCGCCGGCGGGATAGGCCACGATGATCTGCCGGTAGGACGCGGTGAGGATCGCCAGCAGGAGGACGATCGCCAGGCTGATCCAGATCGAGGCCTTCAGGGCGACCGTGCCGGCCAGCACCAGGACGAGCAGGATCTCCTCGGTCGCGTAGGCCACGGAGGACAGTGCGTCCGAGGAGAAGACGGCGAGCGCCACGGGCTTGGACAGCCGCTCCTCGGCCGCTTGGGCCGTCGCCAGCGGATGTCCGAGCAGCCAGTGCTTGATCTGCATGCGACGGGACTCTGGGGTCCTGCGTGTCGTCCGGCCGCGGCGGGCCGCGGCCACCGTTCCCGGAGGCCGGAGCGGGCACGGGTGAATTCCGACGGCTGGCCGTAGCGGCCCGTCAATGGTCGCCGTGCGGATTGTTCATCTGCTTGGGGCCCGCCGGCGGCTCCTGGGGGCGGGGCTCCGTCACCGGCTGGCCGGCCCAGCCGACCTTCGACGCGAAGCCCTTGCCGTAGCGATCGTACAGCTCGAAGAACTGAAAGGCCTTGCAGTCGGTGAGCACTTCCTTGATCTCTTCGAGGTACCGCTCGAAGGTGTATTCGAAGAGCACCCCCTGGCCGCCGACCATGGTGACCACGCGCCGGGCCGGATCAATCCGGCTCTCCTGGTGGAAGACATACCGGTAATAGGGGCTGTCCGGGCCGCCAATGTGCTTGAGGAACTGCGCCCAGGTCGGCGGCTTGTCCATGGAGAGGCGCAACCGGATGCTCACGCCGGTGACAGGCCCGTAGGGCTCAAAGAACTCCTTGAACATGTTGTCCTGCCAGCGGTGCTCGTCCGCGATGTGATGAATCGCGTGCTCGAAGGGCACGAGCGTGTGGGTCTCCCAGCGCGACCCTGGCGCCCAGTGGAAGATCACGCCGTTGGTCGGCCCCTCCCATTCGGTCCCGCCCACCTGCTCGACCTGGTGCTCGATGATCTTGTTCGCCCAGACCCAGTAGAGGAAATCCAGGAACCGGGGATCCCAGGGCTTGATCGTGAGCGTATCGGTCCGGAGCGGCCCGGTCGGGTTGTAGCTCGTCCGGACATCCGCGCACCGCTGCTCCCACTGGGCGTCGGACCAGGCGGCGCTGCTGATCGGAAACCCTGCCGCCGGATCCGACGACGCCAGCAGCCAGATTAGCAGTGCGCTGCATCCATGCGTGAGCAGGCGGTTCATCGCAAGGCGCTGGTCGCCTCCCCTGCGGACTCGTGCTTGCGGTATTCTACCCAGAATGCCTGCCGAAGGCCAAATCCGTTTCTTGACGGACGCCCGCGATTCCCGTACCCTTGCGGCAGCGCCATCGAGCCGAAGGGTCCGGTGCGGCGCGCAGGGAGGTCGTCCCCTTGGTGGATCTGACGTCCTTCTCGATCGGCCTCGTCGCCGGCCTGATCGTCGGCGCGCTCGTGGCTGGCCTGTGGGCAGCCACCCGATTGCGGGCACAGGCGCAGCCCCGGTTGGTGGAGACGGCCGAGCGAGCGCAGCGGGCCGAGGCGGTCGCGGCGGAACTCCGCAAGCAGATAGACGCTGAGCGCGGAGAGCTGGCCCGCCTCCGCGGCGAGCTGGACGAGGCGCGGCAGGCCCGCGCGGTCGCCGAGACCCGCTGCGAGGACACGCTCAAGAGCCTGGCCGAGCGGACCGCGCTCCTCGCCCAGGCGCGGCAGGAGCTGGCGGACGCCTTCAAGGCCCTCTCAGGCGAAGCCCTCAAGAGCAACAACGAAGCCTTCCTCGATCTGGCCCGGGCCTCCTTCGAGGCGCTGCAGGCCGAAGCCAAAAGTGAGCTGGCGCGGCACCACCAGGCCATTGACGAGGCGGTCCGCCCCCTCCAGGAGGCACTGAAACGGTACGAGGAGCAGCTCCTGCTCCTCGAGCAGTCGCGCCAGTCGGCCTACGGCGGGCTGGACCAGCACCTCAAGCTCCTCGCGGAATCCCACCAACGGCTCCAGCAGGAGACCGGCAACCTGGTCAAGGCTCTCCGCTCTCCGGTCGTCCGGGGGCGCTGGGGCGAGCTCACGCTCAAGCGGGTCGTGGAGCTGGCCGGCCTGGTCGAGCACTGCGACTTCATCGAGCAGGAATCGGTCGAGACCGACGAGGGACGGCAGCGGCCCGACCTGCTCGTGCAGCTCCCCAACGGCCACCAGATCGTCGTGGACGCCAAGGCGGTGCTCGCCGCCTACCTGGAGGCCCACGAGGCGGCGGACGAGGCCCAGCGCCTGGCCGCGCTGCGCCGGCACGCCGCGCAGATCCGGGCCCACATCGAGCAGCTCGGCGCCAAGGCCTACTGGGCGCAGTTTCCACAGGCCCCGGAGTTCGTCGTCCTCTTCCTGCCCGGCGAGCAATTCCTGGGCGCGGCCCTCGAGCAGGACCCCACGCTCATCGAGGACGGGTTCGCGCGCAGCGTCGTGCTCGCGACGCCCACCACGCTGATCGCGCTGCTCCGCGCCGTGGCCTACGGGTGGCGGCAGGAGCGGCTCAGCCGACACGCCGAGCAGGCTGGCCGGCTGGGCAAGGAGCTGTTCGAGCGGATGGCGGTGCTGGCGGAGCACCTGGCGGAGGTCGGCCTGGCGCTGAGCAAGAGCGTGCAGTCCTACAACCGGGCGGTCGGCTCGCTGGAGGCCCGCGTGCTGCCGGCGGCCCGCAAGTTCAAGGAGCTGGGGATCGCCACCGACAAGGACCTACCGCCGCTGGAGCCGATCGAGACCGGCCCGCGGCAGGCACCCGCCCTGGAGGCGGACTGAGCAGGCCGAAGGAGGGCTCATGACGGAGGAGCAGCGGATGGTGGCGGAGTTTCACCGAACGTTCGAGATCCTGGTCGCACCCGCACCGATGCTCCCGGACGAGGCGACGCACCAGCTCAGGGTCCGGCTGATCGCCGAGGAATTCGGCGAGCTGCAGGAGGCCTTGGCGCACAAGGACCTGGTCGGCGTCGCCAAGGAACTGGCCGACCTGCTCTACGTGGTCTATGGGACCGCCGTCTCCTGCGGTATTGACATGGAGCCCGTGTTTCGCGAGGTCCACCGCTCGAACATGAGCAAGGTCGGTGGACACAAGCGCGCCGACGGCAAGTGGGTCAAGCCGCTGACCTACTCTCCTGCCGACCTCGAGCCGATCCTGGCTGCGCAGCGCCTCACGAACGGATCGTCCGGACCCGATGCGGCCCGGCAGGAGGGAGTCTGATGGAACCGCCGTGCCCCCAGTGCGGCAAGGACTATGTCCGCCGGACCCGCCGCGACGGCCTCTTCGAGCAGGTCGCCAGCGTCTTCTACCTCTACCCATTCCGCTGTCAGCTCTGCATGTACCGTTTTCGGGCCTTTCAATGGGGCACGCGCTACACCCGTGGCCCGGCGGACAAGCGGGAATACGAGCGCATCCCGACGTGGATTCCCGCGACGTTCTCCGGCGAGGGAGTGGAAGGGACCGGCGTGGTGACAGACCTCTCGATGGCGGGCTGCGCCCTGCAGACAAGCGTGCGCCCGGATGAGGGCGCCTTGCTGCAGCTCGTGCTGCAGCTCACCGACCCGGCCCAGACGGTGACGGTCGAGGCCGCGGTCGTGCGCTCGATCCGCCCGGCGGGCCTGGGGCTTCAGTTTCTCCGCATCCGCACGGAAGACCGGGACCGCCTCAGCCGGCACATCCAGGAGCTGGTCGCCGCCAAGCGGCACGCGCCCGCCTGACTGCGATCCGCCGGGGCGCCGCCTCCCCGCCCCAGGGCCCTCCACCCGGCTCAGCCCTGCACCAGGAGATTGTCAATCAGCCGGACGCGCCCGACCCGCACGGAGCCGAGCAGGACCGCTCGGCCGCTCACGCGCGGGAGCGGTTCGAGCGTGTCGGGATCGCACACCGCCAGGTACTCCTCGCGGGCTAGCGGCTCGGCGGCGATCACGCGCTGCATGACGGCGCGGACCCGCGCCCCCGAGCGGACGCCGGCGCGGATCGCCTGACGGCCGGCCTGGAGCGCCCGGTAAAGGACCGGCGCGGCACGGCGCTGCGCCGGCGTCAAATATTCGTTCCGAGAGCTGAGGGCCAAGCCATCCGGCTCGCGGACGGTCGGACAGACCACGATCCGCACGCCGAGGTTCAGGTCCGCCGCCAGCCGGCGCACGAGGGCGGCCTGCTGGAAATCCTTCTGGCCGAAGAAGGCGAGGTCCGGCTGGATCAGACACAAGAGCTTGGTGACGACGGTCGCGACCCCTTCGAAGTGGTGGGACCGGGCCTCCCCTTCCCACCGTCGCGAGAGGCGCCGCACGATGACCGAGGTCTGGAACCCGGGCGGATACATGTCCCGGACCGACGGGGTGAAAAGCACGTCCACGCCTTCCCGCCGGCACAGCGCGAGGTCCGCGTGGAGCCGCCGCGGATAGCGGGCCAGGTCTTCCGTTGGGCCAAACTGACGGGGGTTCACAAAGAGGCTGACGACGACCGCGTCGCTCGCCAGCCGCGCCGCCCGGATCAGCGCGCGGTGTCCCTCATGCAGCGCCCCCATCGTCGGCACGAGGCCGACCCGGACGCCTTCCCGCCGGAGGGCGCGGCTCCAGGCCGCCATGGCACGAACGGATCGAATGAGCCGCATCAGATGGGTGAGGGGCGCACCCGTTGCTCTGCCGGGTCCCCAGTGATGGGTGATGCGCACGCGGGGCGGGACCCGTAACGGGAGCCGGGTACCGGCTCCCGTCTCCGGACCTCGGCCGGGTCGGCGAGGCGATCGAGCAGGTCCTTCACGGTCTGCCGCAGGACCGGATGGACCAGGTTGGGGGCCAGTTCGGCCAGGGGTACCAGGACGAAGCGCCGGAGATGCAGGCGGGGATGGGGCACCGTGAGGTCGGACTCGCCGATGACACGGTCTCCATAAAGGAGCAGGTCCAAGTCCAGGGTGCGCGGGCCGCCGCGGTGATCGAGGTCGCGGCCGAGGGCCCGCTCGATCTCCCGGCAGACGGTGAGCAGACTTCGGGGCGTGAGGTCGGTCTCCAGGCGGACGACCCCGTTGAGGAACCAGCCCGCGCCGGGGTCCGTGCCGTCGGCGACCGGCTCCGTCTCGTAAAGCGAGGAGACGGCGGTCACCTGCGAGGAGGGCAGCAGGCTCAGGAGCGTGACCGCCCGGTCGCAGAAATCCAACCGGTCCCCCACGTTGGAGCCGAAGCCAATATATGCAATTTCTCGTGTCATAAGATGCGGGTCCTGTCGTGGCGACCGGGGATACCTCGTCGGGGCCTTGCCCGGTAGAGAACAGGTTGACATCTTAGTGCCCCCTGGCTAGAGTTTGCCAGTTAGAGGAAACCATTACACCAGTTCAGTCGTCTGGTTCAAGCAAGGACTATTCGACGGTGAAAAACTCTTTCAAGGTACATGAAGGTAACACCTCATATGAAATCACCAGCAACCAATTGGCTGAATATGCCAGTCTCTATAGACTGGAACGGCTCATCCCCGGACGGTATAGCTGGTTATTTGTTCTGAATTTAATTGTGCTCGATGTTGATCCATTTTCGATCATTGACGAGATCAAGGCTTTAGAAGGTGTCGGGCAACCTTTGCATACGAAACCCGCCTCCGAATTCAAGGGTAATCATCTCAGAGGACTGTGGCACAAGCACTGGTCAAGCTCTTTTTTTCCTGTAAAAGAGCCTGTTGCACAAACCCCTTGACACCTAGGCAATTATATGTATACTGTCTTCCCGAGTCATGACCGAAGGGAGGATGCGATGGGCTACAACTTTCTGCCGTGTGAGCGCGAGCAACTGTATCTGATGCCGCCGGCGTTGCAGGATTGGCTGCCGGAGGGCGATCTGGCCTGGTTCATCCTGGATGCGGTGGCCCAGATGGATCTGACGAAGATCGAGCGGACGTACCGAGCCGATGGCTGGGGCCAAGCGGCCTACGAGCCGGCCATGATGGTGGCGCTGCTGCTGTATGCGTACTGCCTGGGGGAGCGCTCCAGCCGCCGGATCGAACGGCTGTGCGAGCGGGATGTGGCCTTTCGGGTGCTCGCGGCCAATCAGCGGCCCGATCACACCACGATCGCCCGATTCCGGCAGACCCATGAGGCCGCGTTGGCCGCCCTGTTTACGCAGGTGCTGACGCTGTGTGCGGCGGCGGGGTTGGTGAAGGTCGGGGTGGTGGCCCTGGATGGCACGAAGATCAAGGCCGACGCGGCGCTGGCAGCGAATCGGACCGCCGAGACGATTGCGGCGGAGGTGACGCGGATGCTGACCGAGGCTCAGGCCACCGATGCCGCCGAGGATCGGCTGTACGGACCGGAGCAGCGGGGCGACGAACTGCCGGAGGCGTTGCGGGATCGGCGGAGCCGACTGGCCCGGTTGAAGGCGTGCCAGGCACGGTTGACGCAGGCGGCGGCCGAGGCGACCGCGCAGCAGCAGGCCAAGCTTGAGGCCCGCCAGGCCGAGGAAGCCGCCACCGGGCAGAAGAAGCGGGGCCGCAAGCCGAAGGCGGCCGAAGCGGCAGCGGATGCCACGGCCAAGGCGAACGTGACAGACCCGGACAGTCGCATCATGAAGACCCAGGCCGGGTACGTGCAAGGCTACAATGCCCAAGCGGTCGTGACGGAGGCGCAGATCATCGTGGCGGCCGCCGTCACGCAGGAGGCGAACGATGTCCGGCAACTGCATCCGATGCTGACGCAGGCGCAGGAGAATCTGCAGGCCATCGAGCACCCGCAGGCCATCAAGACCGCCCTGGCAGATGCCGGCTATTGCAGCGAGGCCAACCTGACGGAGGCCGATCCCGCCGGACCTGAGTTGCTGATCGCGCCGAACCAAGATTGGAAACAGCGCAAGGCGCTGCGGGAGCAGCCACCGCCACGAGGCCGCTGTCCGAAGGGGCTGACGGCCCGCGACCGCATGGAGCGCACGCTGCTGACGCAGCGCGGACGTCGTCTGTACACGCAGCGCGGCCAGACGGTGGAGCCGGTATTCGGCCAGATCAAGAGCACCCGTGGCTGTGATCGCTTCATGCGCCGTGGCCGCCAAGCCTGTGACGGCGAGTGGAAGCTGCTCTGCGCCACGCATAACTTGTTGAAGCTCTGGCGGAGTGGGAAGGCGGCCTGGACCGGTCGGCGCAGGGGCAGCGAACCGCGACGGCTTGGCCGGGGAAGCGGAAAGAAGACAAGGGGATGACTCTCTCAAAGGCCACGCTCCCTCGCGGTCTCGGCAGCGAGAAGCCCACATGGGAGCGAAGCGAATCAATGTCTGGTGACCAGAGGGCTCGATCATGAGTTTGAGCAACAGGCTCAAAAGTGGCCATGGCGCTGATCCCTCCGGCTGTCTCCCTCAGGCCACCTGACTCTGCACGGGATACCGCTCCTGGCGGATGGCATCCAACTCGCGCAGGATGCGCGGCGTCATGCGCAACCCACGCCAGCGTTGCGCGGCGGTGAGCAAGGTGGCGAACACCAGCGTCAGACAGGCGGTCTCGGTCGGGAACCGCGGAATCACCTTCGTGCGGCGCCGCCCTTCCCCGAACGTCCGTTCGAGGAGATTCGTCGTCCGAATACTCTTGTGATGCTCCTTGGGAAACTTCAGATAGACCAGGCACGCCTCCAGATCCTGTTCCAGACAGGCCATCGCCGCCGGATAGCGGGCGCGCCACCGGGCGATGAGCGCACGGCCCCGCGTCAGCCCCTGCTCATAGGTGGCGGCACAGAAGACCTGGCGGATCAGCGGCTTGAGCAGCGCCCGCGCGGCCTGCGGCAACTTGGCCAGGATGTTCCGCATCTTATGCACCTGACACCGCTGATGGAAGGCGCGGGGGAACACCTCCCGCAGCGCCTTGCGCAGGCCGGGCTGGCCATCCGAGACCACCAGCAACGGCGCCTCCAGGCCGCGCGCGGTCAGGTCGTGCAGGAAGCTCAACCAGGCGTCGTAGGACTCGCGGCTGCCCAGGGCCAGAGACAGCAGGACCTTCTGGCCCGACTCCAGAATCCCGTAGGCGCAGAGCACCCCTTCCTGCTCGTCCGTCCCTTGCCGCACGGCCAGATAGATCGCGTCCAGGAACAGATAGACGACCTTCAGGGCACTGAGATCCCGGCGCTGCCACGCCTCGAAGTCCGCCTGCAGCTGGCGACAGACCTCGCTGACGCCGGTGCGGGAAATCACCCGGTCCCCCACCGTCTCCAGAAACAGGGCTTCGACATCGGCCTGCGAGAGCCCGCGCACCCACATCCGCGTGGCCAAGCGTTCCAACGCCTTCGAGCGTGTGCCCACCGCCTGCGCCACCCGGGCCGGAAACGGCTCGTCGGTCCCCCGCACCTGCGGCACCGCCACCGGCAGCAGCCCCAGCGGGGTCTTGAGCCCCTTGGGCTCGTAGCCATTCCGCCAGCCGCGCCGCCGCCGGGCGCCCCGCTGATAATGGGCGCGGCCCAGCCACTCGGTCACTTCTTGTTCATAGGCCACTTGCAACACGTACCGGGCGCCCAATTTGATGAGTTCATCCAACGGATGCTCCGCGCTCTTGCTGCCTTGCTCCAACACGGTCGTGAGTGCTTGCTTCAGGTGCTCGCTCGGTGGTACCCTCTTTCGCATGGCGTAAGTCCTCCTTTCAGCTTGGGGCCTCGGCCCCGGGTTGGTAAACGCCGGAGGCATCTTACGCCATTTTTGTTTCTGCTCAACTCACTTTTACAGGAAGTATAGAGCATCACCCAAGCACTTCTTACCAGCAAACCCGAGCTCGCTGGCCCACAACATCGCCAACCAGCTATCAGGGGGAAGACTCGAAAATCTTGTGAATGAGGTTTTTGATCCGAACAAGAGCCCAGTCATAACCAAAGAGATGATAGGCGAGTTATCCCGTAGGGTTGTTTATGAGTCGTTGGACAAGAGAGCCGCTGAAAGCAAGCTCACGGGTGAGTGGATTGTTTTTGCCAAACACCAAGGCCAGAACTACTACCTCTGCATTACAACTCACGAATCAGGCGACGAAAATATCGCCAACAGCATTAAATCAGTATGTTTGCCGCAGTTCCCATTTTTGAGCAGTCTCATGTGTGAACCCGGCAGTTGAGTTGGATCGGCCGCAACCACTGCTGTTCTCGTTGATGCCGCCACATTTAAGAGCCGATAAAGGCCGAACTTTTTGTATCCCACGCGCGGACGAATTCTTCCAATGGCTGGTTCGCATGCCGATCCGTCTTACTCCCGCTTGAACCTGGTGATGGCATGCCTGCAAAGGCACCGTCATGCCCGCGACGGCGGGCATCCAGAAGAACGAGGAATGACCTGGATTCCCGCTTTCGCGAGAATGACAGACGGTGCGGTGATTAACGCCGCTGTGTACAGAAGCCGGATCTTTCCTCCGCTCCACTACTTCCGTCAGCCACTCCCTGGTCGTCGTGACCGTCATGCGGATGTAGCCGTTGCCCGGTGTCGTGACGCCAGCGCCGCCGAGGCACCCCTTGCGGGATCATACCAAATATGGTATAGCCTAACCCGATCATGTGGGAGGTCTACGAGCACCGTCGGGCCGCCAAGCGGCTCGATCGACTCCCGAAAGAAATCCTCAAGCGGTACGAAAAATGGAAGGATATCGTGCAGATTTCGGGACCTCCCGGTCTGCGTCTGATCAAAGGATTCCACGATGAAAGCCTTCGAGGACAGTGGAGAGGACATCGGTCGTCCAAGCTCAGTGACCAATATCGCGTGATCTATAAGGTCGAGGAAGAGCAGGTCCTGGTCATGGACGTGACCGCCCACGATTATCGGAGGAAATCATGAGGAAGAAGGATTTTCGTCGAGCACGGAAGCGGGTGACCGTGTCGGTCGGGGAATCCGTGCGGATCATTCGCGAACTTCAGGGTTTCAGCCAGAGTGAGTTGGCCAGGCTTACGGACATGCCACAATCCACAATCTCCGCTATCGAGCGCGACCGCATCAATCTTGGAGTCGAGCGGGCGAAGATTCTCGCGCGAGTGCTCCGGTGCCACCCGGCTGTCCTGGTGTTTCCAGGATGGGACGTCAAGAAACAGTCCGCGGCCTGATTTCATCGCGTACCCAGCCTGCAGTATTCATGGCGGTTCGTCGCGAAATCGCGGAGTCGCCTGGCGAGACGGGCGCGTGGAGCCGCGAAGGAAGGAGGCGTGCTCCCTGCAGCACGTTGACTGACTGAGCGGCGAGCCCGCCCGCCTGCGTGCTTGAAATTCGCACGCAGGCTTGTCGCAGCCGCGAATCTGCGGTTGCAGCAGAAGCGTTCATGAATAATGGAGGCATCGGCTACCACCCCGCCTTCTTGATCCGCTCCACCGCCTCCGCCAGCCGCTCTTTGCTCGTCGTCACGGTCATCCGGATATAACCCTCGCCCGGCTCGCCGAACCCGTTGCCCGGCGTCGTGACGATCCCGGCCTTCTCCAAGAGATGCGCAGTGAACGAGGTGGAGGTGTAGCCCTTCGGCACGGTCACCCAGACATAGAAGGCCGCCGGCGGCAGGTCCACTTCGAGCCCGAGCTGCTGGAGCCCCGGCACGAGCACGTCGCGCCGCTCCTGGTAGATCCGCCGCAGGTCCGGTGTCAGCGTGTCGTCCAGGTCCAGGGCCGTGATCCCCGCCTCCTGGACGGCTTGGAAGACGCCCGAGTCCAGGTTGCTCTTGATCTTCAAGAGCCCCTGCAGGACTTGCTGATTGCCCACCGCGAACCCGATGCGCCACCCGGTCATGTTGAAGGTCTTCGAGAGCGAGTGGAACTCGATTCCCACCTCCTTAGCTCCGGGCGCCTCCAGGAAGCTCGGCGGCCGCCGGCCGTCGTAGTAGATCTCCGAATAGGCGGCGTCGTGGCAGACGATGATCCGGTGCTCCTGCGCGAAGGCGACGGCCCGCGCGAAGTAGTCTTTGCTCATGACAACGGAGGTCGGATTGTTCGGCGAGTTCAAGAACATGAGTTTGGCGCGCCGCGCCACGTCCTTCGGGACCGCGTCCAGGTCCGGCAAAAATCCGTTCTGCTTCAGCAGCGGCATCACGTAGGGCACCCCGCCGGCGAAGCTCGTGCCCACCGGATAGACCGGATACCCGGGGCTCGGCACCAGGACCACGTCGCCGGGATCCACGAAGGCGAGCGGGATGTGGCCGATCCCCTCCTTCGAGCCGATGAGCGTCAGTACCTCGGTCGCCGGGTCCAGCATCACACCAAAGCGCCGCCGGTACCAGTTGGCGACGGCCTGGCGGAAGGACAGCATCCCCTCGTAGGACGGATACTGGTGGTGCTTCGGATCGGCGGCGGCCTGCTTGAGGCGCTCGATGATCGGCGCCGGCGTCGGGAGATCGGGATCGCCGATACCCAGGTTGATGATGTCCACCCCGCGGGCGAGGGCGGCCCGCTTCATCTCATCAATGGCGGCGAAGAGATAGGGGGGCAGGGACTTGATTCGTCCCGCGTACTCGATCAGAAATCCGGCCATGCGATCGCTCCTTTCGGTCTCGTGCTTGGTCCGCACAGGGTACTGCAGCAGAAGCCCCGCAATCAACGTGCGGGCTGTGCGAGATGCTCGATCAGGCGGTCCGCCCATTCGTGCTGGCGGGGCAGGGCCGGCGCGGCACAGGCGAGCAGGGCCGCCGCATCCAGCTCCGCGCGCCGGAGCTCGCCGGGACATGCCTGGCAGAGTGCCTCGATGTCGGCCCGCTCCATCTCCAGGTGGAACAGGAGCCCATAGGCTCGCTCGCCGGAACGGAACGCCTGGCAGGGATAGAGCGCGGACCGGGCGAGCGAGACGGCCCCGCTGGGGAGATCGAAGCCTTCCCCGTGCCACTGGAAGACCTCAAAGGGGTCGGGGAACGTGCCGAACACCGGGTCCTGGCGGCCGTCCTCGGTCAGGTGGACGGGGGTCATGCCGAGCTCGAGCCCGGGCCCTGGCCGGACCGTCGCCCCCAGTGCCCGCGCCAGGAGCTGCGCCCCGAGGCAGACCCCGAGCACGGGGACGCCAGCCTGCACGGCCAGCTTGAGGAACTCGATCTCCTCGCGGAGCCAGGGCTCCGGGTCGTTGACCGACATCGGTCCGCCCATGACGAGCAGGAAGTCCCCCGGCGCCGCCGGCAGCCCCTGAGCCGGGACCAGGCGGCGCTCGAGCCGGTAGCCCCGCTGCGTCAGCAGCGGCGCGAAGGCGCCGGGGCCTTCGAAAGGGACGTGCTGGAGGCAGAGGGCGCGCCGCTCCATCAGCGCCTCTCCTGGATGGGGACCCCGGCGCCCGGGCGGGGCCGGCGGCGGCTACAACTCTCCAGTGGTCCTTCCCCTCCGTTGTGCGCTAGAATGGCCGCATGTTGCGCCGCATTCGCAGCGCGGAGGACCTGGCCCTCCTGCTGGAGCACGCAAACGCCTTCCAAGGCGGGCAGATCACCGACCTGCACGTGCACAAGCACCGCCTGTTCGACGAGGCCTCGGGCCGCGAGGTCACCGCCGCCACCACCATCACCGCCGTCATCCAGTACGAGCTGCCTGTACGGGCGGCGGGCGGCGCGTTCTCCGTGACCCGCGTCGCCAAGCTCACCATGACCGGGGTCACCGATTTCTCGATCTTCGAGCAGGAGGGCGCGGACTGCTCGGAGATCGGGACGATCCATGCGGAGGCGGCCGGCGGGCGGCTTCGGTTCTGGTTCGACCCCCGCGGGGAGCTCTACGTGATCTGCGACGAGGCGGAAATCGAGGAAGTCTCGCGGCCCGGGACAGGCCGGCTGGTCCCGCGGGGACGGCTCGAGTGGACCTTCCAGGCTGAGCGCGGGGACCTGCCTCCGGTGTCCTGGTTTCTCGACCACCTCGATCGGGCTGGGCTGCCCTGTGCCTGGCGCGCAGCCAAGCGGTCGGGCCCGGCGCATCCGCTTATCCGTTGGGAAGGCTGTCTCGTGCCGGCCGGCGCGCCGGATGAGCCGCGTGGCGGCGTGTACATCCAGTCCTTCGGCCCGCTGGACGGCCGGACATTCGGGATCTCGTTGCGCGCGACCGAAGAAGGGAGGCTGAGCGACCGCCTGCTCGCGGCGCTGGCTGACCTGATCACGCGCCAATTCCCCGGCACCTGCTTGGCCGGGAACGTCGTGCTCGATCGGGACGAATGGCTGGAAGGGCACAGCCTCGGCCTCAGCCCCTGAAGCGGAGCCCCGACGGCGATCCGCGTGACCCCGCCCCAACCCCAACAGAACTCCGCTGCGAACGAGCTAATGCGTGCAGGCGGCCGAGCCGTTCTTGCCGTTGACGCACTCGACCAGATGCCAGAACCGGAAGGGATTGACCTTTTCCTTACGGGCGACGAGGAGCGACGTGCCGGCGAGGACATTGTCCAGCGAGAGGTCGGTCCGGAAGCCGATGTGCTTGCAGAGCGGTGAGATGACCTTTTCCACCGCCGCGATGAGCTTGTTGCCGTTGCTGAAGTGATTGAGCATGATGATGCGGCCACCGGGGCGACACACACGAATCATCTCGGTGACCACTTTCCGGTAGTCGGGCACGGCGGTCACCACGTAGGCCGCCATGACCGTATCGAAGCTGTCGTCGGGGAACTCCATCTGCCCCGCGTCCATCCGGAACAGCTCGATGTGGCGCAGCCGGTGCCGCTCGATGCGCTCCTCCGCCTTCTTCAACATGCCCGGGGACAGGTCAATCCCGACCACCTTGCAGGTGGCCGGGTACAGCGGCAGGGACAGGCCGGTGCCCACCCCGACCTCCAGGATACGCTCGCCCGGCTGAATTTTCAGGTTGCGGACGGCGGCCTCCCGGGATTCGTGGAAGATCCTGCCGAAGATTTGGTCGTAGAATCCTGCATAATTCGAGTACACCCGCTCGATTTTCTTCAGATCCATTGATGCTCTGCCTCCCCGAGCTATGCCATCCCGGCGGCGCCACGGCCGGCCGGGATGTCCTGCCTGTGCGGCAGCGTCGAGAGGTCGTCCCGAGGCAGGGAACCGGATGGTGAAGCTTAACCGGAAGGCCCGCCTGACCCAAAAAGCCGCGCTTACTGTAGCCAAGTTTCCGCACGGAGTCAACACATGAGCCCCATGGAGGACCGCCCCGACCGCGGAGGCGCGGCGTCCCCGGGAACCCTCCGCCTTTTCCGGCCGTCGTCCCCTGTGCTATCGTACGCCTATGTTGCTCGCCGGCCTGTTCGGAGGTCTCCTGCTCGTCGCGCTCGTGCTCGGGGACTGGATCCACTTTACCAGCCTGACGGCGCCGGCGAGCCGTTACGGATGCCCAGTCGCCCGGCGGGAGGACCGGCTCCCTCTCGCCGCGGTGAGCGCGGCCGCGGCGCGCTTCGGCCCGCAGGATGTGCTCGCGCTGCCCCACGGGATCGCCCGCCTCTTCCGCAAAGAGCGCCGGATCCTCCTCCGGCCACAGTACCGGCTCTTTGCCCTGCGGTTCCGGACCGCCTGGCCGATCAAAGGCTCGATCGAGCTGGTGACGGACGGCGAGGCCGCGCGCCTGGTCTGCGCCAAGCGCGTGCCTTGGTCGTCGGCCGTCCTCACCCTGGCCTGGTTCGCCGTGGTCACGGTGGGCACGGTCGCCTTCGTGGTCGCGTACCTGCTGAACGGGGGCCTGTCGTCGCTCCTCGGCGTGCTGCTGGGCCTGGGCATCGCGGGGCTCGGGCTCCTCGTCCTGGCCTTCGGCCTGATCGTCGTCTCGCTGGCCTACCGCCTGGAAGATCACCGGTTCATGCAGGCCTATGAGGAGCTCCGCGCCGCGTTAACCGGCGAGCCGCCCGCGGCCGGCGCCTGACGGTGCGCTCAGGACACGAAGGCGTCGAGGAACGGCTGGTAGTCCGGCGGCAGGTCCCCGGTCTGCCGCGAGCGGACGAGCCCCGCAATGATCCCCCGGTGCTTCTGGCTCAGGCCGGACTCGATGAAGGCTCGCCGGTAGAGCTCCCACCGCCGGGCGGGGTCGGCGGCGACCCGCTCGCGCTCCGCCGGCTCCAGCGCCTTCAACGCGCTGGTCAGGTGCGCGATCGCCTGCTCGACGCTGTGGTACGGCGGGGCGAGCTTCAGGCTCGCGTAGAAGGTCTCCAGGCATCGCCGGAAGTCGTCGCGGAGAGCGTGAATGGGATCGGGCGGCGGTGTTGACATGGGCACGCGGTCGTTCGAGGTCCAACGCACGGTCGCAGGATAGGCCGGCCGGCGCCGGGATGGCAAGGGCCGCCGGCACGGCTCGTGGTCGGGGGACGGTGGTCGGTGAGCAGTAAAGGAGAACCCCAGCCGCTCGACGGACGTCTGCGTGAGGCGGCCCGGGAGGCGGCCATAGCCGCGGCGCGGCTCGCGGGCGCGATCCTCCAGGACCACGCCCGGCGCGGGTTTCGCGTCGAGCACAAGAACGCCGTGAACCTGGTCACGGACGCGGACCGGCGCGCCGAGGCGGCCATCGTCGCAGCCCTGCGGAAGGCTTTCCCCGACCACGAGGTCCTCGGCGAGGAGGAGGGGCTTCAGGCCACCCGGACGTCCCCGTACCGATGGGTCATTGACCCGCTGGACGGCACGACCAACTTTGCGCACGGCTTTCCCGCCTACTGTGTTTCGATCGGGCTGGAGGTCGAGAGGCGGCCGATGCTCGGCGTGGTCTTCGACCCGACGCGGGACGAACTGTTCGTCGGCGAGGCCGGCCGGGGCGCCTGGCTCAACGGCGAGCGGCTGCGGGTGTCGCGCGTGGCGACGCTGAACGCCGCGCTCCTCGTCACGGGGTTCGCCTACGACATCCGAGAGAGCCCGGAGAACAACCTGGACCACTTCTCCCGCTTCGCCCTGCGCGCGCAGGGGGTGCGGCGGACCGGCGCCGCTGCGCTGGATCTCTGCTACGTCGCGGCCGGGCGCTTCGACGGATTCTGGGAGCTGAAGCTGCACCCCTGGGACATGGCGGCGGGAGTCGTGATCGTTCGGGAGGCGGGCGGCCACGTCACCAACTTCCGCGGGCAGGCCCATTCCATCTACGGCGAGCAGCTCGTCGCGAGCAACGGCCTCATCCACGCCGAGATGCTGGCGGTGCTGCAAGGCGGCGAGCCGCCCTTCCCGGGGGCCGCCGGGGCGAGCGGACCTCCTTGCCCCGGCAGTACTCAGTAGAGCTGCTCGAGTTGTCCGCGCGCGCGGGCGAGGTTGATCCGGGCGGCGTTGAAGTTGGAGAGGGCCTCGATCAGGTTGTCGCGCGCCCGCGCGACCGAGGTCTGGGCATTCGTGACCTCGATGTTGCTCGCCACTCCGACCGCGAACCGCTCCCGCGACAGCTCCAGTTCCTTGAGCGCAAGCCGCAGGCCCTCCTGCGAGACCAGCACCTGCTTCCGTGTGGATTCGATCGTGAGCAGCGCGTCGCGCACCTCCAGCGTGATCTGGTCGTTCAGGTCCTTCGTCCGGATTTGCTCTTGCAGGACCTGGCTGCGCCCCTCGGCGATGCGCCCCTCCCGCTGCCCACCGTCGAAGACCGGCACGCTGAGCACGAGCGCGCCGGTATAGGTACCGAAGTTCCGGTCCGGGTCCACCCCGATGAACCCGTAGTCGCCGTTGATCGCGAGCGAGGGGATCCGCTCGCTGGTGATCGAGCTGAGGGACAGGGCCGCCAGCCGCTCCCGCCGGGCCTGGGCCTTCAGCTCGACCCGGTTCGCCCGGGCCGCGGTCAGGACCTGCTGCCAGGGTTCCTCAGGGACCTCGACTAGTTTCAGCTCGTCGGTGAGGACCAGGCGCACGTCGAAGTCAATCCCGATCGCACGGATCAGGTTCAGCTTCGCCCGCTCGCGCTGGTTCTGCGCGGCCAGCAGCCGCTGCCGCTCGTTCTCGAGCTGGACCTGGGCGCGGGTGACGTCCAGCCCCGTCGCCAAGCCGGCCACCTTCCGGTCCTGGGCTAGCTTGAGGAGCTGCTGGTTCAGCTCGAGGTTCGCCTCGCTGGCCTTCACGGCCGCCTCGGCCCTCAGGGCTTCCACATAGAGCAGCCCAACCGTCGCCATCGTGTCGCGCTTGTTCACCTCCGCCTCCAGCTCCGCAACCTCGATGCCCGCCCGGGCCGCCTGCCACCGCTGGATCAAGCTGAGGCTGAAGAGGTTCTGGGTCAGCGCGCCCCGGGTGTCGAAGACATCGAACGGCCCGACGACCCCGCCCGTGATGCCGAAGGTCCCGAGGAAGAAGGTGCGCCGGGTCGCGCTGTAATTGCCGGAAAGGTTCGGGAGCAGCGCCCCCAGGCGGTTCTGCGCGACCCCGCGGGCGGCCTGGATCTTCTCCCGGAACAGCCGCACGGTCGGGTTGTTGTCCAGGGCCGCCTGGATGGCGTCGTGCAGGCTCAGCCTGAGCTCGGGGGCCTCGGGCTCAGCGGCCCGCGCCGGCGTGAGCGTCGCGCCGATCCAGAGGAGCCCAAGGCCGATGAGGAGGCGGACGAGGCGAATGATCGCTCTAGGCTTCATGGCAGACCTTCTCCGAGCGTCCCTAGCGGCCCACGTGGTCCGGGAGCGGCGCCCCCCGCCGGCACGCCAGCCTCGCGCGCCGCCTCCTCTGCGTCCGCCGGCTCCACCGCTGCCCGCCGCGACAGCAGGGTATAGACGGTCGGGACGATGAACAGCGTGAGCAGGGTAGAAAAGCTCAAGCCCCCGACGAGGACATAGCCGAGCTGCTGCCGGCTCTCCGCCCCCGCCCCGGTCGCCAGGGCCAGGGGCACCGCACCCAGGATCATCGCCGCCGTGGTCATCAGAATCGGGCGGAGCCGCAGCGTCGCCGCCGCGACGACCGCCTCGCCGAGCGCCAGCCCCCGCGCGCGAAGCTGGTTGGTGAATTCCACGATCAGGATCGCGTTCTTGCTCACCAATCCCACCAGCATGACCATCCCGATCTGGCTGTACACGTTCAGCGTCGTGCCCATGACCGTGAGCGACAGCAGCGCCCCGGTGACCGCTGAGGGGACTGAGAGCAGGATCGTGAAGGGATGGACGAAGCTCTCGAACTGCGCCGCCAGCACGAGATAAATGAGCAGGATGGCGAGCCCGAACGTCACGTAGAGGCTCCCGCTCGCCTCCTTGAACTCCTTGGACATGCCCGCGTAGGTGATCCGCGTGCCCGGCGGCAGGACCTCGCGGGCCAGGCGCTCCAGCTCGTCCAGGGCCTCGCCCAGCGAGTAGCCGGGTGCGACGTTGGCCGTGATCATGGCCGCCCGCAGCTTGTCGTAGTGGTTCAGCTCGCGCGGGGCCACCGTCTCCTGTAGCGTCACGAGGTTGCTGAGCTGGATGAGCGCCCCCTCCCGGCTCCGCACGTAGAGCGAGCTGAGATCCGCCGGCGTGGCCCGGTGCTCATCGCGCAGCTTGACGATGACGTTGTACTCCTCGCCTTCACGCTTGAAGGTCGTGACCTCGCGCCCGCCCAGCATCGTCTCCAGCGTGCGGCCGATCACGGCCACGGGGACACCCACGTCCGCCGCCTTGTCCCGGTTGATCGTGACCTGCAGCTCCGGCTTGTTGAGTTTGAGGTCGGTGTCCAGATTCATGAGGCTCGGAACGACTCGCGCCCGCTCCAGGATCAGGCCCACGGAGGCCTGCAGGCTCTCGTAGCTCGTCCCCTGGATCACGAACTGGACGGGCGTCTTGATGAAGCTCTGCCCGAGCGAGGGCGGGTTGATCGGGAAGGCGAGGAAGCCCGGGATAGCGAACATCTTGGGCGCCAGCTCCGCAACGATCTCCTGCTGGCTGCGCGTCCGCTCCTTCCAATCCTTGAGCATCGTGAAGCTGAGCGCGTTGGTCACCGGGTTCGGCCGCTCGAGGCCGGGCGCCACGACCATGAAGAACTTGTCGATCTCCGGGACCTGCGCGTACAGCGCCCCCACCTGCTGCGCGTAGGCGTCCGTGTAGGCGAGCGTCGAGCCCTCCGGCGCGATCATGACGCCGATGAAGATACCGCGGTCCTCGACCGGCGCCAGCTCGGCCTTGAGCCCGACAAACAGGACGGCGCTCACGACCGAGGCGGCGAGGCCGACGACGATCACCGCTGCCTGGTGCGCGAGCGCGGCTGCGAGCGCCCGCCGGTAGAGCCGGTTGAGCCCCACGAACAGTCGCTCGGTGACCCGGTGCAGCCAGGTGTGCGCCGCCTCCGGTGTGAGGAACTTGGCGCACATCATCGGGGTCAGGGCCAGCGCGACGAAGCCGGAGAGCAGCACCGAGCCGGCCACGGCCAGGCCGAACTCGGAGAACAGCCGGCCGGTGTTCCCGGTCATGAACGCGATCGGGACGAAGACCGCGACCAGCGAGATGGTGGTAGCGACCACCGCGAAGCCGATCTCGCGGCTGCCGGCCAGCGCCGCCTGCAGGGGCGGCTCGCCCCGCTCGATCCGGCGGTGGACGTTCTCCAGCACGACGATGGCGTCGTCCACCACGAGCCCGATCGCCAGCACGAGCCCCAGCAGCGTGAGCACGTTGATCGAGAAGCCCAGGGCGTACATGATCGTGAACGTGCTGATGATCGAGGCCGGGATCGCGACGGCCGGGATGACGGTGGCCCGCAGGCTCCGCAGGAACCCGAACGTGACGAGGACCACGAGGACCAGCGCGATCGCCATCGTCACGTACACCTCGTGGATCGAGCGCTCGATGAAGATCGAGCTGTCGTAGGCGACCTCCAGCTTCATCCCATCCGGCAGCGCCCGCTCGATGTCGGGCAACTCAGCCTTGATCGCCGCCGCGACGGCCAGCGTGTTGGCCTTCGACTGCTTGACGACGCCGAGACCGACCGCCGGCTTGCCGTTCACCCGGACCTTGTTCCGGTCGTCCTCCGCGCCCAGTTCCGCGGCGCCCACGTCCCGCAGGCGGATCGGGTAGCCCTGGCTGTAGCCAAGGATGATCTGGTTGAACTGCTCGGGCGTGGCGAGGTCGCCCCGCGTCCGGACGCTGAACTCGCGGCGGGCGCTCTCGATCCGGCCGGAGGGGATCTCGACGTTCTGGTTGCGGAGCGCGTCTTCGACGTCCTGGACGGTGAGCTGGCGGGCGGCCAGCCGGTCCTTGTCCAGCCAGATCCGCATGGCGTACCGGCGCTCGCCCCCGATCATCACGTAGGAGACGCCCGGCAGGGCGGAGAGCCGGTCCTTGACGTAGCGCTCGGCGAAGTCGGTGATTTCCAGCGTCGAGTGGCGGTCGCTGGAGAAGGCCAGCCAGATGATCGCGTTCGCGTCGGCTTCCACCTTCGAGATGATCGGCTCTTCGATGTCGTCCGGGAGCTGCCCCCGGGCCCGCGAGACGCGGTCGCGCACGTCGTTCGCGGCCGCGTCCACGTCGCGCGTCAGCTCGAACTCGATCGTGATCTGGGAAACCTCTTCGCGGCTGGTCGAGGAGAGCGTCTTGATGCCCTCGATCCCGTTGAGGTGGTCCTCCAGAATCTTCGTGACGTCGGTCTCGATGATCTGGGCGCTCGCGCCCTGGTACACGGTGCGCACGGAGACGACCGGCGGGTCAATGTCCGGATACTCCCGCACCGAGAGGCGGCCAAACGAGATGACCCCGAACAGGACGAGCACGAGGGTCATCACCGTGGCCAGGACCGGCCGCTTGATGGAGGTCTCGGAGAGCTTCACGGGTGTCGCACCGCCTGGACCGGCATCCCGTCCCGGATCTTCTGGAGCCCGGCCTTGATCACCTGGTCCCCCGCATCGAGGCCGCTGACCACCTGCACGACGCCACGCTCGCGGACGCCCAGCTTCACCTCAGTCTGCTTCGCGAGCCCGTCCGCGACCCGGAAGACGAAGGTCTGTTCCTGGTGGGGCACGACCGCTTCCTCCGGGATCAGGAGCGCCGACTCGATGACCCCCAGGACCAGCCGGAGGCTCGCGAACATGCCGGGCCGCAGCCTCGCCTGCGGGTTCGGGATGCGGGCACGCACCGGGACCGTGCGGGTCACCTCGTCCACGCGCGGGTCCATCGAATAGACCCGCCCTTCGAACACCTGCCCGGGGAAGGCATCCACCGCGACCTCCACCCGCTGCCCCACGCGCAGGCGGCTGAAGAGCGTCTCTGGGATGCGGAAGTCAATCTTGAGCACGGACAGGTCCTCGAGGTTGACCAGGTCGCGGCCGGCCTGGACGTAATCGCCCGGCGAGATGCGCCGGTGGCCCAGGTACCCGGCGAAGGGGGCCACGATCCGGGTCTTGGCGAGCCGTTCCTGATACAGCTTGTAGTTGGCCTGGGCGGACTTGAAGGTGGTCGCGGCCTGGTCGTGCTCCTGCTGGGACACGTTGTCATTTACGATCAGCTTCTGCGCGCGCTCGTAGTTCAGCCGCGCGATCTCCAGCGACGCGGCCGCCTGCGCCAGCTCGGCCTCTAGCTCCGTCGAGTCCAGCTCGAAGAGCACCATGCCCTGCTCGACCTGCTGTCCCTCGCGGAAGTTGATGCGAGTGACGCGGCCCGGGATCTCCGGCCGGATCATGACCGACTCGTTCGCCTGGAGCGTGCCGACGGCGTTGGCAGCCTCGGTTACGCGCCCGACGGTCACCGCGGCCACCTCGACCGGCATGGCGAAGGTGGGCGGCTTGGTGGACGCCTGGACGGATTGGGCAGCCGGCGGCGCCTCCGCCCCCTCGCGGCCCAGGTTCATGAGGACGGGCACGGCGGCGACGAGCAGGAGGACCGTCGCGACCAGCGTCCAGCCGGCCCGGCGGGTCATGACGCCCCCTTCCGGCGGGACGCCGGCGCGCCGGCGCCGTGGAGGAACAACTCGAGCAGCGAGTCGCTCTTCCCCACCAGCGATTCGGACGGCCTGGCCTGTAGCATCCAGAGGTAGATGGTCGAGTTCAGCATCCCGTGGAGCGCGAAGGCCGCCTCCGCCGGGTCCACGGGACGGAACTCGCCCCGGTGGACCCCCTCGCGGATCACCCCCGCAACCAGGTCGAGCTGGGCCTGGTAGCGCTTCCAGCAGCGCTCGCCGAACGCGCTCTTCATCGTCCATTCGAACCCGCTCCACTCCGAGACGTAGATTCGGAAGAAGTCCCGGTTGCGCTCGAAGTACTCAAGCTTCGTTCGGATCACCGCGCCGACCTTCTCCGTCGCCGACCGCGCAGCCGCCAGGCGCTCATCCATCAGCCCGGCGAACTCGTCCATCTTGGACTCGACGACGGAGACATAGATGTCTTCCTTGCTCTTGAAGAACTGGTACACGGTGCCGATGGCGAACTCGGCCGCCTCCGCGATCTGGACCATGCTGGTGTTGAAGTAACCCTGCTTGGAGAAGAGGCGCTCGGCCGCGTCGAGAATGTCGCGGCGCCGCCACTCGAGCTCCCGGGTCTTGCGCAAGGACCGCTGGCTCATGGGTGAGGCTCCGTCGTATGAATGACAATTCCAGCTCGCGAACAATACGAATCATGAGATGAAATGTCAAGTCTATTGTATAGCAGACTCGTATCATCTGTGGCGCGCGGCCAGGCTGCCCGGGAGCGCCCGCATATACAGGGCGGAGACGGATGCGATAAGATGTCCTCCACGCCTTTCAACCGAACGAGGTGAGCGATGGCCAGTCAGGTTCCCCCAGAGACCCCGGGCAACGGGTCGAACGGGTCGGCCGGCGAGCGAGCCGAACCAGCGAGCGAGGTCGAGCTGCTGAAGGTCGTGGTCGCGCGGGAGGGGCAGAAGGTGAGCGCGCAGTGGGGGATCCATCCCCAGATGAAGCTCGACCTCAAGCCCGAGGAATGGAAGGAGCTGTCCGACCTCATGGCCAAGGTCACGAGCCTGGTCGGCACCCGGTTTGCGGAGATCCTGGACCAAGCGGAGCCGGATCCGCCAGGCCACGCGTAGCCCCGCGGGGGCTCAGGCACGAGCAAGGGGCCAAGGAGCGAAGCCATGGAGACCTACTACCATCCCCACGACCTGCACCGGTTCGCCGAGATGGGCAAGGGCAACAAGGAGCTGTGGGAGAAGTTTTCGAGCTACTACACCGCTGTCTTCGCCGAAGGGGCGTTGACGGAGCGGGAGAAGGCGCTGATCGCGCTGGGCGTCGCCCATGCGGTCCAGTGCCCCTACTGCATCGACGCCTACACCCAGGCCTGCCTCGAGAAGGGCTCCAACATCGAGGAGATGACCGAGGCGGTCCACGTCGCCTGCGCGATCCGCGGCGGCGCCTCGCTCGTCCATGGCGTCCAGATGCGCACCGTGGCCGAGAAGCTGTCGATGTGACTCCGCCGTTGGCCGTGACCGCTAACGCCCGCCTGTGCGCTCGCCGACGCTTACAGGGGGGCCAAGGGAAGGCGGTCCAGCCTTGATCGGAGCACGGTTAGATGGACTCTCGAACACACCTGTAGAGGATTCTCCGATGCCGAAGGTTCCAGCCATTATCCCAGTCACCGATCTCCGCCATGATGCAGCGGCCGCCCTCAAGCGTGTTCGAACCTCCCGACAGCCGGTCGTGATCACGCAACGGGGTCGGCCAGGTGCGATCATGTTGAGCGTTGAAGCCTACGAGGACAGAGAGCACGAGCGTGAGCTGTTGCGCCTTCTGGCTCGCGGCGAGCGGGAGATTGCCGAAGGCAAGGGGCACGACCTCGCCAGCGTCCTGGCCGAGGCCGACAACCTGTTGGCGTCGGACTGACCGTTGCGCATACGATTTACGCCTTCGGGGCGCGCCCAGTTCCTCGTTCCTCACAGGTATCCGTTCTGCTTGAACCAGGCCAGCGCGTCGTGGATGGCCGGCTCGATGGGGCTCCGCGGATAGTCCAGCTCGCGGAGGGCTTTCGAACAGTCGTACTGCTGCATGTGCCGGAGCACCTCGACGAAGAAGGCGGGGACGGGCGCCGGCCGGCGCAGCACGGCGCGGAAGAGCCGCTCGCCGACGGCCGACCCGAGCCGGGCGAGCGCGAAGGGGATGGCCACCAGCGGCGCCATGACGCCGGCGAGCCGCGCGATCAGGAGGTTCAGCTCTCGCTGCGTCGTGTTCCAGTTGCCGAGGATGTACCGCTCGCCGATCCGGCCCCGTTCGGCCGCCCGAATCATCCCCGCCGCCACGTCCCGTACGTCAATGACGTTCGTCGGCCCGTCCACGTAGGCCGGCATCAGCCGCTTGGCGATCAGGAGGATCTGGGTTCCCGAGGTCGGCCGGCTGTCGTAGGGACCGAAGAAGACCGTCGGGTTGACGACGACGGCTGGCAGCCCGTTCTTGGCCGCCTCCAGCACCTCCCGCTCCATGGCGGCCTTGGCCATCAGGTAGGGGTTCTTCGGGTAGAGCGGGACGAAGGGGCAGTCTTCGTCGGCGAGCGCGTCGGAGCCAGGCGGCGGGAACCCGATCGTCGTGAGCGTGCTGGTGAAGACGAGCCGCTCGATGGGCGGGCGGCTTGCACGCCGGACGGCGCCCAGCAGATTGCGGGTTTCGGTCAGCGCCTCGCCGACAGCGCGCCCGGCAGGGATCGTCTCGGTGGGGTAGTAGCTGGCCGCCTGATAGACGACCTGGACGCCGTTGCAGGCCCGGTAGAGCGAGGCCTCGTCGCGGAGGTCCCCCTCGATGAGCTCGAGGTCGAGGCCGCTCAGGGTCGGGCGGCCCCGCGCCGCGCTGGAGGGGCGGACGAGCGCCCGGACCTCGTCGCCCTTGGCCAGGAGCGCGCGGACGAGGTTGGAGCCCAGGAGCCCGCCCGCCCCCAGCACCAGGACCTTCATGCCAGTCCCTCCGGATCGGGCCCCCGCACTGACGCCCTCGTCCCCACCGGGGAGAGCACGGAGTGAGCGAAGGCTCCGTCAGAAGTAGGGGTTCATCGGAAGGGCCAGGGTGAAATACTTGCCCTTCTCCTCGTAGAGGATCCGCCGCTCGACCAGGAGCGCGAGCGCCTCCTCCGGCGAGCCCGCGCCACCGCTTCCCTCGCGCGCCTGCCAGGCGCTCTGGATCTGCTCCAGGCTCTTGGGGGCCTCGTTGCAGTAGTCAATGATGAAGGCCGCCAGCCCGTCGTACCGCTGCTTGCTCGGCTGGTCCGGCGCGCGCCCCTCGAAGACCGTGACGTAGCTCGGCGCCTTGGCGTAGTAGAGGAACGGCCGGTTGTCCGAGGCATGCCGGCGCCGCCATTCCTGGGCGAGGGCGACCAGTTCCTCGTAGAGATGGGGGCTCACCCGCGACTCCAGCTCGTATTCGAAGTCGTAGGCGATCTTGTTCAAGTCCACCTTCCGGGGGTCGTAGACGTACTCGTAGGCCAGCCCCGGCCCGGTGATCCGGATGCCATACTGGTGCGGCCGCATGAAGTAGGGGCTGAACCGCTCGAGCCAGAACCGGCCGACCGATTCGGGCGGCTGGAGGTGGAAGAGCGCAGGGAGCAGGCGGATCTGCCGGAGGTAGTCCTCATCGCTTTCCCCCGGAAAGCCGAGCAGAATGTTCCAGGAGATGTCGATCCGATAGTAGAGGCTCCACTTGAGACACTGGATGTTCTGCATCGGGCTGACGCCCTTGTCCATCGCGGTGAGCGAGGCCTGGCTCAGGCTCTCGATGCCGGGTTGCATGCACTTGACGCCGCCCTGCGCGAGGGTCTGGATCTGCCGCCGGGTGAGATTGCTCTTGGTCTCGATGAACACGTCCAGGTCCAGCCGCTCGGCCGCGAACTTCCCGAACAGGTTGTCCACGTACTTCATGTCAATGATGTTGTCCACGAGCCGGAACCGGGTCGTGTCGTAGCGGCTGGAGAGCGCGTCCAGCTCGCGCATCACCTGCTCGGGCGACTTGGCGCGGAATTTCATGCTCTGCGCGTTCAGCCCGCAGAACGTGCAGTGGTGCTTTTCGCCCCACCAGCAGCCGCGCGAGCCCTCGTAGAGGAGGATCCGATCCAGGCCCTTGGACGGGCCCGCGCCAGCCTCCTCCAGGTCGCGGAAGTAGTCGTCGTAGTCCGGCGGGCCCATCCGGTCGAACTCCGTGAACAGGTGCGGGTTCGGCTGGAATAGGATGCGGCCGTCCCGGCGATAGGCCACGCCCGGTGGGTAGCCTTCCCCCTGCCCCTCCCGGCCTTCCAGGATGAGCCTGACGAGCGGCGGGAAGGCGGTCTCGCCCTCCCCGACCACGACGAAGTCAATCCAGGGCCAGGCGCGGAGGTGCTCGAGGCCCATCTCGCCGTCGAAGTTGGCGCCACCGAAGACGATCGTGACCGCCGGATAGAGGTCCTTGATGAGCTTGGCCAGCGTGAGGCTGGAGACGTTCTGGTCGAAGGTCGAGGTGAAGCCGACGATCCGGTACTGGCCCCAGTCAATCGCCGTGAGCGCCCAAGTGAGGAACTGTGGCGCGGTCCGCGCCGCCATCTCCTCGAAGTGCGAGATCGGATAACCGCTCTGGCGGGCGAGGTCTTCGAAGACCGGCTTGAACGTCCGGGGATAGTCGGCGTGCTTGGGGCTGTCCCGGAACAGGAGATAGGAGAAGAGCCACTCGCCGAAGAGCGCCCGCTTCTCGCAGATCAGCTCGTAGAGCTCGACCCCGATCCGGTGAGCGAAGAAGACGTTGAGGTTGTGGCTGCGGACGCCGATCCCCTGTGCTTTCAGCAGGGTCGAGAGCGTGCCCAACTGGATGGACGGGTACTTCGCATAGCCGAACGGCATGTTGACCAGCGCCACCGGCGGCCGGCCCTGCCTCCCGTCCATCGGTTCCCTCGCCCCCGTCGCGTCCGAACCCGGCCGTCAGCGGGCCACCTTGACCATCGCGTCAAACACCCGGTCAGCCTTGGCAGCCATATAGAAGTCGCTCTCGGTCAGCCCGTTGATCTTGTGGGTCCACAGCTCGACCTTGCACTTGCCCCAGGCCAGGTGCAGGTCGGGGTGGTGGCCCTCCTCCTCGGCGACCGCGCCCACCTTGTTCACGAACGCGAGCGCCTCGGCAAAGTCCTTGAACGTGTAGAGCCGCTCCAGGTGCCCGTCCTTGTTGACCGACCAGCCCGGATTCAGCTCCCGCAACAGCTCGTTCACGCGCGCCGGCGCAAGCGGCGGCACGCCGCCGCGGCAAGGCACGCACTTGTTGTCCGCGAGTCCCATGCTTCCCTCCTGGCGCGAGCCCAGCCGGCCGCCGGCTCGCTCAATCAGATAGCTATTATGCTCGCCGGACCCGGCACAATGTCAACGGCCGGGCCAGGCCGGGCAGGAGGCAGGTCCACGCGGCGACGGGCGGCGACGTTGACCGTCCGCCCGAAGTAGTCCAGCCGGCCGTTGGCGTGGATCGCGATGGCGGGCCCGTGGTGCAGCCCAAGCTTGATCACCAACGGCGGCGGAGCCGGACCGGCGGCCGAGGCGGATGCGCCAGCCCCCGGCGCCGCCGGGTCGGGACGCAGGAGCAGCTCGACGTTCGCCCGCAGGCCTGGAGCCGGTACGCCTCCGCCGCAGTGGGACGGCCACCTCGCGGGCCTCGCCGGGCCGCAGCCTCCACCTCGTGCGCGAGACCGCGAGACCGGGGCCTCGATCACCCACTCCTGGCTCACGCAGCGTGGGACCGGTGCCATGGCACCGTCACTCGGCTTCGTCGGGAGGGCCGGCCGCTTCCGCCAGGTCTTCGCTCTTCACCCTGGCGGGGTCGAACTTGGCGGCGGCCTTCACCATGCGGCTCAGGGCCTCGTCGTAGGAAAGCGGCGCAGCCTCCTTCGGCCGGAAGCGGAGCGGATTGATCCGCGCGACCACGAAGTTCCGGAGGTAGGGGCTGGTCAGGCCCCGCGCCTTGAGGGCCTCGACCTGTTGCGTGACAACCGCGTCCAGCTCGAGGAGGCACCGCGCGCGCCGCTCGCGGACGCCCAGCGCCTCCCGGAGCGGCTGCGCGAGAAACGCGTCCACGCGCTTGAGGATCGGATGGTAGGCCCCGCCGCCAAACCGCGGGCGCTCCTCGTAGCAGAGGCCGAGGGTGATCAGCGCGGGCTCCTCGAACTCGAGCGCGTAGGTCTCCTCCGTCGCCGCGTCCCGGGCATCGGCGCCGAGACGCGCCAGCTCCTTGTACATGCGGATCACCTCCAGCGCCTTCTCGCGGAGGTTGTGGGCCTTCTCGGTGTTGAGCGCGAGGATCTGATAGGCGGCGGCCGCCTCGGGGACGACGATCGCGGTGATGCTCTTCGCCCCGAGCGTGCGCATGGCCGAGAGGCGGTGATGCCCGTTGGGGGTCCAGTACTTGGCCCCGCTGTCCCGCGGCTGCTGCGCCCGCACCGCGATGATCGGGTCCAGGAACCGGCCCAGCTTGCCGATCACCGCCTCCAGCTTCCGCACGTGGGTGTCCGAGAGGGTGCGCTGGTAGGGAGTCGGCTCGACCAGCTCGATGGGGAGCGCGGCGAGCAGCACCCACCGGCCACCGAAGGGCTCCCGATAGACCGCGAGCACCTTCCCGCTGTCGCCTTCGATCGCCCGGTGCAGCTCGGCGACCTCGCCCGGCGGCGCAGCCGCCTGCAGCTCGGTCGCGGCCAACCCGATAGCCTGCCCGGCCGGCTTCCGCCGCCGCTTGGCGCCCGGCGCGGGAGCTTTTTTTGCTTTCTTCTCCGCCATAACCTGCTATGGTAGAGAATTCGTAGGATAAAAGAAAGCCCGGCCTGAGGAAGCCCCTGTCATCGGGGGGAGGCAGATGCCCAGAAAGACTTCCAAGAAGGCCAAGACGGACCAGCGCGGCCGCCCGCGCGCGAAGGGCGCGCCGGCCAGGCAGCCGGTTGCGGCGATCCCGGCCGCTCCGGCGCCGCCCGCCCCGGCCGTTGCGCCGCCGCCCCGGGCGGCGGTCGGGCTGATTGACGCACCCCGGGATCTGATCTGCGTCCACGGCGTCCAGTGGCAGCGGGACTACGAGATCAAGGGCTATTCCCGTCCCACACAGGATCTGATGCGGAACCAAGCCCCGACCGTGAACTTCCGGTTCCACGAAGTGCTCTGGTCGGACGTGGTGGAACGGGACGAGCAGGCCCTCATCGCGGGCGCCGGCGTCATCGCGGATATCCTCCAGGGGAACTACGCCGCCGCAGTCTTCGACCTGTTCAAGCTCATTGGGCAGCGCACGGATTTTCAGCTCGACTCCCAGGAGGAAGCCTTCCAGACCCCGCTCCCCTCGCTCATCGCGGGCAAGGGCGGGTTCGTGGAGAAGGCCGTGAGCGCGATCCTGGACATCGTCTTCTATTTCTCGGACCTGTACGGGCCACGTATCCGGGCCAAGGTGCGCGAGGCACTCGACCCGCTCCGAGCCGGTCCCCCGCCGATCCTGTTCGGCCATAGCCTGGGCTCGGTCATCCTGCTGGACATCATCCGCGAAGACTTCGACAACGGGCGGGCGCACGTCGGCGGGTTCGTGTCCGCGGGCAGCCCGATCGGGCTCTTCTACCCGGACCGGGACCGGCCGGAGTTCGCGGAGCTCGACTGGGTCAACTTCTACGACACCGATGACCTCGTGACGTTCTGGAACCCGCTCCGCAAGCGCGGCTATACCTCGGTCACCGATCAGCGGATTGACACGCACGAGCTGCCCTTCTACTCGCACGTCAAATACTGGACGAACTCGGTGTTGGCGCGAGAGCTGGTGGACAAGTGCCTGACCGCCTAGCCGCGGGTGCGGAGGGGCAGGGGCGAGGGGATAAGGAGGGCGACGATGAAGCGATGCGCGTGGGTGCTGCTGAGCGTCTGGCTGGCCGGCTGCTCGGGAACCGCGATCATCCCGGCCAAGGTCACCTACACCTACCCCCTGGCCGGGCCATCCGGCTACGAATCCCCGGCCGGCACCGGCGCCGTGGCCTACCTCGACAACGGCACCCTGGAGCTGTACCTCCCGCTGTTCGCGCCCGGCCAGATCAAGCCCCAGCGCTTCGTCTTTCAGCCCACCAGCCCCACCGGCCTCCTGTGGGCCGAGCGCAAGGACCCGGACCTCCAGGCCCGGATCATCCAACAACCGGAAGAGGCCACATCGGCGACCGGGACCGTGCTCGCCCACTTGAACGAGGGCATGCTGCTGATCGCCTTCCCCGCCAAGCCGCAGTACCGCGACCTGGCGGGCAAGCAGCTCTGGCTCACCTCGACCGCCGGCCCCGACGAGGTCTTCCATCTGCGGGGCCTGTACTGGAAGTCCAAGGCCGCCGTCGGCGACCTGGTCCGGTAGGCCGCCGCGGGCTTCTCCTCGCCCGGCCTCGCTGGCCGAGCGAGACCGCCGCGCCCCAGCACCGACCGGCCACGCGCGGCGGGCGGCCCGGGTGCGGCCAGGATCCCCTTCCTTGACGGCTGGGGCGGGATGGCGGTACAAGGTCAGCGCGCGTGACCACCACCGTCGTCATCGTCTTCACCCTCGTCTACCTCGGGATGATCCTCGGGGGCCTGCCGTTCTTCCAGCTCGACCGCACCGGCGTGGCCGTGCTGGGGGCGATCGCGCTGGTGGCGACAGGCGACGTGGGCTTGGAGGAAGCGGGCCGCGCGATCCATGCGCCGACCCTGCTCCTGCTCTTCGCCTTCATGGTGCTGTCGGCCCAACTGCGCCTGGGCGGCTTCTACACGTTCGTCACCCTCCGGCTCGCCGCCCTACCGCTCGCGCCCGCGCGCCTGCTCGGCGTCCTGATCCTGACGGCCGGGACCCTTTCCGCCGTCTTCAGCAACGACATCGTGTGTCTTGCGATGGCGCCGGTGCTCGTGGATGCCTGCCTCAAGCGACGGCTGGATCCGGTGCCCTATCTGCTCGCGCTCGCCTGCGCGGCCAACATCGGCTCGGCGCTCACGCTGATCGGCAACCCGCAGAACATGCTGATCGGCGAGTCCCTGCGGCTCTCCTTCGGCGGCTACCTGCGCGACGCGGCGCTGCCGGTGCTGTTGGGGCTGGCGGTGACGTGGGCGCTGATCGTGGCCCAGGTCCGGGGCCGCTGGGGGTGCCCGGCCTCGCTGCAGGCCACCCCGCCCGCGTCTGAGCGGCGGCAGGAAGGGGCCGCGCCCTTCGACCGCTGGCAGACGACGAAGGGCTTGACCGTGGCGGCCGTGCTCGTGGCGGTCTTTCTCGCCACGGCCTGGCCGCGCGAGCTGGCGGCCCTGGCGGGCGCCGGCATCCTCCTGCTCAGCCGCCGGCTCCATTCGCGCCACATGCTCGGGCTCGTGGACTGGGAGCTGCTGGTACTGTTCATCGGCCTCTTCGTGGTCAACCACGCGTTCGTACGAACCGGCCTGATGGCCGAGACCGTGCGGGCGCTGGCGGAGGCCGGCCTGCAGCTCGAGCAGCCAGGGACGCTCTTCCTGGCGACGTTTCTCTTGAGCAATGTCGTGTCCAACGTGCCGGCGGTGATGCTCCTCCTACCGGTGGCGACGCATCCCTTGGCCGGGACGCTGCTGGCGCTGGCCAGCACGCTCGCGGGCAACCTGCTGATCGTCGGCAGCATCGCGAACATCATCGTGGTGGACGCGGCCGAGCGGCGGGGGATCCGCATTGACTGGCGCCGGCACGCGCGCGTCGGCGTGCCGGTCACGCTCGCGACACTCACGATCTCCGGCGCGTACCTGTGGCTGCGCCTGGCCTAAACACACGGCCCCTGGCGGCCACAAGCCGCCAGGGGCCGAGCTGATCATCGCAGTTGGTGGAGGTGCCGGGAATTGAACCCGGGTCCGAAGACCTTCGGCGCAACGGTTCTACATGCGTAGCCGATCGTTTGGGGTTCGCCACCGCCCACGCCCATCGGCCGGCTTAGAACGGTGGCTAGCCCAGTGTCGTCTCGTCCTCAGCCGCTGAGCACCAGCCTTGGACCAGCCTGCTGCATCGCGCCCCTTCCGCCCCCGCAGGCCTCAGGCGGAGGGACGTCGCGGTCGTTTACGCCGCGAGTGCCAGCTCGTGGTTGGCAGTTGCTTGTTTCCCGGAGGTTTTACGAGTCCCCGAGAGCTCGGCATGCCCCGTTGACCTCTTGATCCCCGTCGAAGCCTGTCACCCCCTTTGGTTGGCGAGTTCATCCTCATGATACCGCGGGCGCTCGACGTTTACCACTCCGCGCCAGGCCGTCGGCCGGGTGGGCGCATCCCCGCTCACTGCCCCCGCCGTCCGCCTTTCATCTCCCGCTCGATCTCGCGCCCCGCTTCCCGGTCCTTGATCGCCGCCCGCCGGTCGTACTGCTTCTTCCCGCGTGCGAGGGCCAGCTCGACCTTGGCGAGGCCTCTCGGGCTGAAATAGATCCGGAGCGGCACGAGCGTGAGCCCTTTGTGCTGGGTCTTGCCGAGCAGCTTGTTGATCTCTTTCCGGTGCAGCAGAAGCCTGCGGGGCCTGGTGGGGTCGTGGTTCATGATGTTCCCGTGGCTGTAGGGGCTGATGTGGCAGTGGTGCAAGACGACCTCACCGTGCTCCACGGCGGCGTAGCTGTCCCGGAGGTTCGCCTGCCCGGCCCGGAGCGCCTTGACCTCCGTGCCCGTGAGTGCGATCCCGGCCTCCAGCTTCTCCTCGATGTGGTAGTCGTGGAACGCCTTCCGGTTCGTCGCGACGACCTTTTCGCCACGGTCTCGTTCCTGCTCCCGTGCCATCAGCCGCCACTATAGCACGGAGGCCCATTCAGGCGCATGGGCGCGCTTGACACGACTTGCACAAGAGCGGATAGTTATAGGGAGTTTTGGCCCAGATACTAGGATGATTGACCTTGCTTGAACACCCTGCGGGAGAGCATCAGATGGACCCGACGAGTCCTTCGATCTTTGATCTGAGTCCGGCGGAAAAACTCCAGCTCGTGGAAGATCTGTGGGACGACCTTGCGGCGACGCCCGAAGCGGTACCAGTTCACGACTGGCAGAAGCAAGCACTCGCCGAGAGAAAGACGAACCTCATGAATCATCCGGCCTCTGGACTCTCGTGGGAAGAAGTCAAGCGAAGAGTCCGCCGCCGCTATGGCCGCTGAGTTGGTCCTTGCGCCGGAGGCTGAGCAAGACCTCGCGGAGGCTTACGGCTGGTATGAAGGTCAGCGCAGCGGTTTGGGTGAAGAGTTTTTGAGTTGTGTTGATGCTTGTATTGAAGCAATCTGCCGTACCCCAGAGTTGTACGCTGTCATCCACGATCGCCGGGGCTTGGTCCGTCGCTTTCCGTATGCCGTCCTCTACGAGCATGTTGGGAACACGGTAACCGTCTACGGTGTGTTTCACGCTTCTCGCGATCCCGACAAATGGCGTCAGCGGCTTTCGTAAGCCATTCATGAAGAGAGTGTCTCATCGTAAAAGCGCCGGCGGGGAGATCGAGGCCATGCGCTGCGAATACCGATTCGATTACCGAAAGGCGCGGCCGAACCGCTTCGCGGGTCGGTTCAAGGGCGGCACGGTCGCGGTCGTCCCCGACCCCGACGTCGCCGCGGTGTTTCGCTCGTCCGAATCAGTCAACGCGCTCCTGTGATCCGTCATCTCGGCCTTGCCGGAGCAGAAGCGAACACCGGCCAAGTCCGGCTAGGCGTCTCCGCAGAGAGAGAGGACTGCAAGGCTTGACTTCCCAATCTTTGACAGGACCTGACTCTTCTTCGATGACGGTCGGCCCTCGGTTACCTAGACTGGTCCTTTTCCTGGACTATTCAGTCCTTGATCATATCCATAAGCTTGACCGACGTAGGTATTCTGGATCGAGCGCTGCCGCTTTGACGGCTCTGAGGCAAACCGCAGTAGCCGGTAAAATCGAGGTATGGATGTCGAAGCTCTCTCCCGTGGAAATGACCATCGGCCTTGAATCCCTTGAATCGCAGAAGCTCGATCCAGCGCAACTAGCCGGAGCCCAAAAGAATGATATGGATAAACTTGCAATCACGAACTCGATGTACGTCCGCTGGCTTACCTATCCAGCCAACAAGTCCGACGACAATTATTCCAGTGTGGACCTCACCTTTCAGGTGAACTCGGTGGAAGAATTCGCCCATGGTATGACTAATGAGCAGTGGTAGGGTGCGTCGGCACAAATGGTTGAGAATGGAGAACCCGGAGCTGCCCGCCCGTCGTCGCCCGCCGATTCCTCCTTGACCTCCCTCGGCCGCCCGCTTACCATCCCGCCTATGCGCTGCGGATCGTTCTTCCATTCGGTCACGTCTATCCTCCAGGACCTCGTGCACCGGTACGGGATCGAAACCAAGCTGCTCGAACGGCGGCTCCGCCGGTGCTGGCCGGAGATCGCCGGCGAAGTCATCGCCGCGCACACGCGCCCCGACCAGATCCGCTACAGGAAGCTCTATCTACTCGCGGACAGCTCGGCCTGGCTGCAGCACCTGACGTTCCTTAAGCCAGCCCTGATCGAGAAGGTCAACGCGACCGCCGGCAGCCCGGTCGTGACCGATCTCGTGTTGCGAGTAGGAGAGGTCGAGCAAGTCGAACTACCGAAGGCACCAGCCGCATCCGAGGGCGGCGCCGAGGAGGCCGGGCTGACGCCAGAGGCCCTGGCCGAGGCGGAGGCGCGCGCCGCGGCCGTCACAGACCCCGAGCTGCGGACGCGGCTGACGGCCCTGATGGCGAAGGCGCTGGGGCCGCGGTCGTCCCGGGACCAGCGATCGGTCCCTTCTTCTCAAAGGCCTCCTTGACCCCCGGCTCTCCCGCCAGGTACCGATGCAGCATCTCCGGCTCCGCCCAGGCGTCGTGCGTGACTCGGTTACCCGCTGTCGCCATCCGGTCCAGCGCCGTCGCCGTTCTCGGCGGCGCCCTCGTCCCGCTCCGAGCTTTCGGCCAGCCGGGCGACCGCGACTACGCGGTCATCCGGCTCGTCCAGGTCCAGGATGCGGACCCCCTGGGTGTTCCGGCTGGCCTCGCGGATGTCGTCCACGCGGCAGCGCAGCACCTTGCCCTTCGCCGCCATGATCATGATCTCGTCGTCGTCGCGCACCTGGAGGAACCCGACCGCGAGGCCGTTCTTCTCCGTGGTCTTCACGCTGATGATGCCCTTCCCGCCGCGGCCCTGGACGCGGTACTCAGTGACCGGGGTGCGCTTGCCGTAGCCACCCTCGGTGATCGTGAGGATCGTCGTCGTGGAGTCCGGGGTGATCGTCTCCATGCCGATCACCTCGTTCCCTTCCTCCAGCGTGATGCCGCGCACGCCCTGGGCAGTGCGGCCCATCGCCCGGACCTCGTCCTCCTTGAACCGGATCACGATTCCCTGTCGCGTGCCCAGCAGGATCTCCCGCTGCCCGTCGGTGATCTCCGCTCCGACCAGCTTGTCCCCCTCCTCGAGCGTGATCGCGATGATCCCACCCTGACGCGGGTTGCTGAAGGCCGACAGCTCGGTCTTCTTGATCACCCCCTTGCGGGTCGCCATGACCACGTAGCGGTCCTCCCGGAACTCCTTGACCGGCAACGTGGCAGTGACCTTCTCGTCGCTCGCGAGCGCGAGCAGGTTGACCAGCGCCTTGCCCTTGGCTGCCCGCCCCGCCTCGGGAATCTCGTGCACCTTCAGCCAGTACACCTTGCCGGCGTCCGTGAAGAACAGCAGGTAGTCGTGCGTGGACGCCGTGAACAGCGTCTCGACAAAGTCCTCGTCCTTGATCCCCATGCCGATCTTGCCCTTGCCGCCGCGGCGCTGCGCCCGGTAGAGGGATACCGGGTTGCGCTTGATGTAACCGGCGTGGGAGATGGTGACGACCACTTCCTCTTCGGCAATCAGGTCCTCGATGCTGATCTCTGCCTCTTCGGGCACGATCTGCGTCCGTCGCTCGTCCTGGTACTCCTGCTTGATCGCCAGCAGCTCGTCCTTGATGATCTTGCGGACCAGCGCCTCGCTCGCCAGCACCGACCGCAGGTACTCCATCCGCTTGAGCGTCTCCTGGTACTCCTCGACCAGCTTGTTCCGCTCGAGCTGGGTCAGCCGCTGCAGCTTCATGTCCAGGATCGCGTTGGCCTGGATCTCGGTGAGCCGGAACTGGCGGACGAGCCCCACTCTGGCCTCGTCCGGCGAGGCCGCGCGGCGGATGAGCTGGATCACCGCGTCCAGGTGATCCAGCGCGACCTTGAGCCCCTCAAGGATATGGGCGCGCTCCTCCGCCTTGCGCAGCTCGAAGGCCGTCCGGCGCACCACGACCTCGCGCCGGTGCTCGACGAAGGCCTGGAGGATCTGCTTGAGGTTCAGGACCTCCGGCCGGTTGTGGACGAGCGCCAGCATAATGACCCCGAAGGTCGTCTGGAGCTGCGTATGCTTGTAGAGCTGGTTGAGGATGACCATCGGGATCTCGCCCTTCTTGAGCTCGATCACGATCCGCACCCCTTCCCGATCTGATTCGTCCCGGAGGTCCGCAATGCCCTCGATCCGCCGCTCCTGAATCAGTTCCGCGATCTTCTCGAGGAGCTTGGCCTTGTTCACCTGGTAGGGGATCTCGGTGACGACCAGGCTCGCCCGGTCTGTCCGCGGATCGGTCTCGATCCCCACCCTGGCGCGCAGCGTGAGCAGCCCGCGACCGGTCTCGTAGGCGTCCTTGATCCCTTGCTTGCCGTAGATGAACCCGGCGGTCGGAAAGTCGGGGCCGGGGATCAGCGTCATCAGCTCGGCGATCGTGACGTCGGGCTCGTCGATGAGCTTGATGAGCCCGTCAATCACCTCGGCGAGGTTGTGCGTGGGGATGTTCGTTGCGTAGCCGACCGCGATCCCGCCGGCGCCGTTGATCAGCAGGTTGGGGACCTTGGCCGGCAGCACGAGCGGCTCGCGCGTGGACTCGTCATAGTTCGGGCCGAAGTCCACCGTGTCCTTGTCAATGTCCGCCAGCATCTCCCCGGCGAGCTTCGTCAGCCGGGCCTCGGTGTACCGCATGGCGGCCGGCGGGTCGCCGTCGAGCGAGCCGTAGTTCCCCTGCCCGTCCACGAGCGGGTAGCGCATGTTGAAGTCCTGCGCCATCCGGACGAGCGTGTCGTAGATCGCCGAGTCGCCGTGGGGATGGTAGTTCCCCATGATCTCGCCGACGATCTTGGCGGACTTGCGGTAGGGCCGGTTGAAGGCCAGCCCCATCTCATTCATGCCATAGAGGATCCGGCGGTGGACCGGCTTGAGGCCGTCCCGCACGTCCGGCAGCGCCCGCCCCACGATCACGCTCATGGCGTAATCCAGGTACGAGGAGCGCATCTCGTCCTCGATGGCGATCTGGCTCAGGCGTTCGTCAACCGGCATCTCTTCTCCCTGGCTAGCAGCACATCGCTGATAGGGAATAGCTCGGAGCCACTAGCTGCTCGCTGTTGGCTATGAGTCGCTACACGTCGAGATTGCGCACTTCCCTGGCGTGCGCCTGGATGAACTCCCGCCGCGGCTCCACTTCGTCGCCCATGAGGATCGAGAAGATCTCGTCCACCCCGGTCATGTCCTCGAGCTTAACCTGGAGCAGCGTGCGGGTCTCCGGGTTCATCGTCGTCTCCCAGAGCTGCTCGGGGTTCATCTCGCCGAGGCCCTTGTACCGCTGGATCGTCAGCCCCTGTTTGCCGACTTCCAGGATCGCGCGGACGAGCTCAGCGCTCCCGGCGTGCTCCGTCTCCGCCCCCTTCGCCTTCAGCTTGTACGGCGCGCGGCCCAGCCCGATGGACGAAGGTGCATATTTCTGCATCTCCCGGAACTCCGCCGACCCGACCAACTCGTGCGTCACCTCCAGGGTGTGCACGATCCCGTTGTTCTGCACCCGGCAGACGATCTTGTTGGACCGGTGCTCCTCGTCCTCCTCGATGTCGAGCGACAGGGTCGCTTTCGGGTAGGCGACGGCGAGCGCCTTCTTGGCGCTGGCCACGACCTTCTTGAGGGCCGCGGCGTTCTTGAGCAGGTCGCGGTCCAATGTCGGTTCGTCCACGAACGCGCGCAGGATGCCCGTCTCGTATTGCATCTTCCCGAACCGCGCGAGCAGCCCCTCGAAGGCGATCAGCTTTTTGAGGATCGGCAACAGCCGCCGGCCCGTCACGTAGCCCTGCGCGCTCTCGAGGTACAGCTCGACCTCCTCGACCGCGAGATCCGCGAGGTAGTCGTTCAGCGCGTTCTCGTCCTTCAAGTACCGCTCGGTCTTGCCTTTCTTCACTTTGAACAGGGGCGGCTGGGCGATGTAAATGTAGCCCTTCTCGATCAGCTCGACCATCTGCCGGTAGAAGAACGTGAGGAGCAGCGTGCGGATGTGGCTCCCGTCCACGTCCGCGTCGGTCATCAGGATGATCTTGTGGTACCGGGCCTTGGCGAGGTCGAAGCTCTCCTTGTCGTCCTTCGCCTTGTCGCCCTCCTCCCGGTCCTCCCGCTTGCGCCCGATGCCGGTACCCAGCGCCATGATGAGCGTCCGGATCTCCTCGCTCGAGAGCATCTTGTCGAAGCGCGCCTTCTCGACGTTCAGGATCTTGCCCTTGAGCGGCAGGATCGCCTGGAAGCGCCGGTCGCGCCCCTGCTTGGCGGAGCCGCCGGCCGAGTCGCCCTCCACGATGAACAGCTCGCTGTGCGCCGGATCCCGCTCCGAGCAGTCGGCCAGCTTGCCCGGGAGCGAGCTGCCGTCCAGGGCGCTCTTGCGGCGGATCAGCTCCTTGGCTTTCCGCGCAGCCTCGCGTGCCCGCGCGGCCTCGACCGCCTTCGCGACGATCTTGCGGGTGACGGGCGGGTTCTCCTCGAAGTAGGTCCCGAGCGCCTCGTTGACCGCGGCCTCGACGATCCCCTTGACCTCGCTGTTCCCGAGCTTCGCTTTGGTCTGCCCCTCGAACTGCGGGTTCCGGAGCTTCACGCTCACGACCGCGGTGAGGCCCTCGCGCACGTCGTCGCCCGTGAGCGACTCCGCGTCCTTCTTGAGCAGGTCGTTCGCGTTCGCGTAGGCGTTGATCGTCCGGGTGAGCGCGGCCTTGAACCCGACGAGATGAGTGCCGCCCTCACGCGTGTTGATGTTGTTGGCGAAGGAATAGAGGTTCTCCGCGTAGCCGTCGTTGTACTGGAGGGCGACCTCTAGGATCAGATCCTCCTTGCGGACCTCGATGAAGATCGGCTTGTGGAGCGGCGTCTTGGCTTCGTTCAGGTGCTCGACGAAGGACACGATGCCGCCCTTGTAGCAAAAGACCTGCTCCTTTTCGTGGACCATGTCCTTGAGCGTGATCGCGAGGCCCTTGTTGAGGAAGGCCAGCTCCCGGAGGCGCTGGGCGAGCACGTCGAAGCTGAACTCGGTGGTCTCGAAAATCTGCGGGTCCGGCTTGAAGGTGACCTTGGTGCCCCGCTTGCGGGTCTTGCCCGTCACCTTCAGCGGCGCCGTGGGCTTGCCCCGCTCGTAGCGCTGCTCGAAGACCTGCCCGTCCTGCCAGATCTCCAGCTCCAGCCACTCCGAGAGCGCGTTCACGACCGAGATGCCGACCCCGTGGAGGCCGCCGGACACGGTGTAGGCGCCCTGCTCGAACTTCCCGCCCGCGTGGAGCATGGTGAGGGCCACCTCGGCCGCGGACTTCTTCTGCGTCGGGTGCATGCCCGTGGGGATGCCGCGCCCGTTGTCCACGACCGTGACGCTCCCGTCAATCTGGAGCGTGACCTCGATCGTGTTGCCAAAGCCGGCCATGTGCTCGTCCACGCTGTTGTCCACGACCTCGTAGACGAGGTGATGCAGGCCATCGGGGCCGGTGCTTCCGATGTACATGGCCGGCCGCTTGCGGACGGCTTCGAGCCCCTCCAGGACCTTGATCTGGTCCGGGCTGTAGCTGTCGGACCTCGCCGGCCCCCTGGCTGCGTCGGGCTCGACAGCTTCCCCGGCTTTGCCGTCAGGTTCTTTCGTCACCATCAGCCTCCTCAACCCACCGCGCCGCGTCCCTCGTCCCTGCGTCGTCACACCTTGACTGGCATGACGACGCAGGTGAAGCCCGCGTTTCCCGGCTCCCGGATGAGGCAGGGGCTCAGCGGGTTCTCCATCTGCAGGGACACCGCGTCGCCGTCCATGATGCCCAGCACATCCAGCAGATAGCGGGCGTTGAAGCCGGTGGTCAGCGGCTCGCCATGGTACTGCGCGGCGAGCTCTTCGGTCGCCTCGCCGAAGTCGGGGTTACTCGAGAAGAGGGTCATCCGGCCACGCGCGAGCGTCATCTTGACCGCGTTCGTCTTGTCCCGCGAGAGGATCGAGACCCGCCGGAGCGCCCCCTCGAACTCGCCCCGCGCCACCGTCGCCCGCTTGTCCGGATCCCGGTCCTTCGGGATGACCTGCTGGTAGTTTGGGTAATTTCCCTCCATGAGCCGCGAGGTCAGCAGCAGGCCGCTCTTCCGGAAGATCATCAGGTTTTTCGTGAAGCCAAGCAGCGGCTCGCCGTCCCCCTCTTCGAGCAGCCGGCGCATTTCCTGGGCCGCCTTCTTGGGCACGATGGCCTTGATCTCCCGCGGCCCGTCCTTCGCCGGCGGGGCGGCGACGTCCTGCTCCGCGAGCGCGAGCCGATGGCCGTCGGTGCCGACCAGCCGCAGGGTCGTCTTCTTCTCGGCCAGGATGATCGTGACGAGGAGGCCGTTCAGGATGTACCGGGCGTCATTGTCGCCCACGGCGAAGAGGGTCTTCCGGATAAGGTCCGCCAGCCCCGCTCCTTCCACCGGGGTGAGCCCCTCCCGCTCGATCGCCGGCATGGCCGGATAGTCGGCACTGGGGAGCCCGACGATCTTGAACTGGCTTTTGCCCGCGACGATGGTCGCCCAGTTGTTCTCGTCCACGGTGAGGCCGATCTCGCCGTCCGGCAGTTCCTTGAGGATTTCGTAGAGCTTCCGCGCCGCGAGCGTGATCGAACCCGGCTCCTCGACGATCGCCTTATAGAGCCCGCGCATCCCGATCTCGAGGTCCGTGGCGAGGATGTCCACGCCCTCCGGCTTGGCTTCGAGAAGGATGTTCGACAGGATCGGCATGGTGTTCCGCTTCTCGACCACCCCCTGCACTCGCTGCAGCCCGGTCAATAGCTCGTCCCGTGCGATTCGTAGCTTCATTGGGCTCTCCCTCTGCGGTGGGTCCTACCCCTTGGTGATTTGTGCCTTCAGGCTGTCGAGCGTGGCCCGGAGGCCCGCGTCCGCTTCCTTGGCCTTCGCGATCTGCTTGCACGCGTGGATGATCGTCGTGTGGTCCTTGCCGCCGAAGTGGCGCCCGATCTCGGGGAAGGAGGCGTCCGTCAGCTCGCGGCAGAGGTACATGGCGATCTGCCGGGGGTGCACCAGCGTCTTGCTGCGCCGCCGCGACTTCAAGTCGGAGGTCCTGACGTGGAACCGCTCGGCGACGGCTTCCTCGATGTCGGTCATCGTGATGATCTTCTTCTTCTCGCCGATGATGTCCCGGAGCACGTTCTTGGCCATCTCCAACGTGATGGGATGCCCGGTCAGGGAGGAATAGGCGCCGAGGCGGACGAGGGACCCCTCCAGCTCGCGGATGTTGTGCTTCATGTTCTCGGCGAGGAACAGGATCACATCGTCAGGGAGCGCGACCCCCTCGTCTTCGGACTTCTTCCGCAGGATCGCGATGCGCGTTTCGACGTCCGGGGGCTGAAGATCCGCGATGAGGCCCCATTCAAACCGCGAGCGGAGGCGCTCTTCGATGTCCGGCATCTCCTTCGGGAACCGGTCGCTCGAGAGCACGATCTGTTTGCGCGCCTCGTAGAGCGTGTTGAACGTGTGGAAGAACTCCTCCTGGGTCCGCTCCTTCCCGGCGAGGAACTGCACGTCGTCAATGAGGAGCATGTCTATGTTGCGGTACCGCTTCCGCAGGTCAATCATCTTGTCGTAGCGGATCGAGTTGATGACCTCGTTGGTGAACTGCTCGGTCGTCACGTACGCGATCCGCAGGTCGGAGCGCTCCGCGACGTGGTTGCCGATCGCGTTCAGGAGGTGGGTCTTCCCGAGTCCCACGCCGCCGTAGATGAACAGGGGATTATAGGCCTGGGCTGGGCGCTCGGCGACCGCGAGACTGGCGGCGTGCGCGAATTGGTTGCTCGCGCCGACGACGAAGGTCCTGAAGGAGTAGCGGGGATTCAGGTTGGCTCCTCTGCGCGGACGGGGCGCGCCTGTCCCCCTCCCGCCTGCGGCCTGCTCCCCGATCACCTCCCCTGCACCGATCCCCTCCCTCCAGTGACAAAGGTCACCGGAACCCGGGGGCCACCCCGCGCCTCGGCGAGCGCCTCGGCGAGCAGCGGCCCGTAGTGCTGCGCCAGCCACTCGCCGAAGAACTTGTTCGGCACCTCAATCCGTGCGATAGTGTCGTCAATTGCTTCGAGACGGGCTGGGACAAACCACGTCTCGAACACCTGTCTCGGTACCTTCGCGCTAATGTACGCCAGGGCCTGGTCCCAGAGGACTTGGGCCTCCATGAGCGAGCACCTCCAGTTATACACAACTTTATAAACAGCTGTTGATAACTAGCCGCGTGAAGGGACTATCCCCAGATCAGCACCAGCTCCCACCCGGATCAATCTTCTAACTAATTGAATTATAAAATACTTTCTTGTATAAGGCCAGCCACATGGTCTTAAAGGGGCCTTCCGCACACCACCCGCGCCCCCTCTTCCCCATGCTTGCGGAGGCGGACTGGGGCTTTACCCCCAGGAAATCCATCCGCTGCACGACTTCTCCTTGCCCTTTAGTGTCCTGCCGTTCGTTCCAATTCCCACCGTTCACAGGGCTTACGATTGCTCCTACTGCTCCGGATCTTCTTTCTCCATAGGATCCTGTTCGGAGAGGACCTCTGGCATCGGCGCATGACGCTACAGCGCCACGACCACATCTGCGCCAAAAATCATCGTCAGCATCTCGCCGTAAGACAAGCTCGAAGCAGGTGGTGACACGTGACGCGCAACCGCATCCTCGCTCAGGACATAGACTTCCGATGCAGGAAGCTGCTGGGGGTCGAGATGCACGGCATCCTGGAGGAGAATCACCTGGGTTCGTTCGTCCGCTGGTACGGGGCGAGGAAGGAGCATCTGGGCAAGGTCCGGCGAGGCCTTTGTCAGGAGATAGAGTCGCGTGCGCATAACGAGAGTCCCGAGGCGGTTTCCTCGTCAAAACACCAGGACACGATCGGCCTTTCCGACAAAGGTCGCAAGTTCGGGAAGCGAGGCCTCCCTGATGGCAAAAGCGCGATCGAGACCGTACTGAGCCAGCGCGCCTGTCGGAACGAGAAAGGGAATCTGGAGTTGCTGGAGCGAGGGGCGATATTTCTCGAGGATGTCCGCATCCTGCACTTCATCGATGTCCTCGGCAAGGAGGAGCGGAGCGTGATCCAGCAGCACGACCGTGAGCGGGTTATCCCCCGCCCCCAGTCCCAGCGCGATGCGCAGCGCCTCGACGGCACGGTGTGTCTTGCGGGGATCGGCGCGAATGACGAGGACGATGCTCAGGGCCATAGGTTTCCTGACAGGCTCTACCTAGTTAAAGGCGATAAAGCGGTCGCATCCAGTGATCATGTTCGAGAGGACGACAAGACCGCAGAGGCTGATCTCCTCCGGAAGGCCCTCCGTCGAAACCGAATGTTGCTGACAGCCATACGCGCAGACGAAGAGCTTCGCTCCATCGGAGGACAGCCGGGTCAGCCGACTGTCGCGCAGGTTTTTCACGCCCTCGTCAATGAGGTACAGGTAGACATCCACATTGGCACGCAGAGCTTCCTGACAGAGATTAGCCACAGTGATGATGTTTGGATGGGACGGAGGGGTGGAGAGCAGGACGCCAAGTTTCTTTTTCTCCATGGAAATCCACAGGATAGGGTTATTAAAAAGTTATTGAAATTTCAAGCTATTTACTCTTTTTTGGGGAGGAATGTCAAACAAAAAAATCGGGCTCCGCTGGGGGCTCGCTGAGGCGGGCGCGGAGGGAGGTGGGAGGTTCGAAAAGCGGGCGCTCCTCCTGCTTCTTGCTGTGCATATCACGGAGGAGAACCATCCCTTTGGCGACCTCGTCGTCCCCCACGATGAGGGCATAGGAGGCACCCAGGCGATCCGCCTGGCGGAGGTGGGCCTTGAGCGTAGACGCGCGGTAGTGCATGTCCGCCCGCACTCCAGCCTCGCGGAGCATGTAGAGCAGCCGCAACGCGGCCGGGCGGCCCTGATCGCCGAATCCCGCGACATACACGAGGCGAGGTCGTGGCGGGACAGACGCCTCGGGCAGCATCAGCGCGACGCGCTCGAGACCCACTGCGAACCCGACCCCTGGAGTTGGAGGTCCCCCGAGGGCTTCGACGAGCCCGTCGTACCGGCCTCCGGCCCCGACCGCGTTCTGGGCGCCCAACTGGGTGGACGTAACCTCGAAGGCCGTGAGCGTGTAGTAGTCGAGGCCTCGCACCAGGCGTGGGTTCTCGACGACTGGAATCCCGAGGCCGGCGAGCCCTTCGAGCACCTCGCGGTGGTGCCGCCGCGAGGCCTCCCCGAGGTGGTTGGTCAGCAGCGGCGCGTCCGCCGTCGCCGCCCGGCACCCGGGGTTCTTGCAATCAAGGACCCGCAGGGGATTGGTGTCCATCCGCCGCTGGCAGTTCGCGCACAACCGGCTCCGGCGGTCGGTAAGGAACCCGACCAGGAGCGACCGATAGCCGGCTCGGTCCTCGGGAGTTCCAAGACTGTTGACCTCGAAGGCAAGCCCGGGCAGCCCCAGATCGCTCAGGAAGCGCCAGAGGAGAGCCATCACCTCGACATCGGCGAGGGGGCTCGGACTCCCGAACGACTCGACCCCGAACTGATGGAACTGGCGGAGCCGCCCCGCCTGGGGACGCTCGTGGCGAAACATGGGACCGAGGTAGAAGTATTTCTGGCCAGGGGCTGTCGCGAGGTTGTGCTCAATGTAGGCTCGGACGACGCCCGCGGTTCCCTCGGGCCGCAGCGTGAGGAGCTTTCCGTCCCGATCCTCGAAGGTGTACATCTCCTTCTCGACGATGTCGGTCGTCGCGCCGATGCTGCGCGCGAACAGCTCCGTCGCCTCGAAGATCGGGATTCGTATTTCCTCGAAGCCGTACAGAAGAGAGAGGCGGCGGGCGGCGGTTTCGATCGCCTGCCACCGGGGGATCTCCTCCGGCAGGATGTCCTTGACGCCCTTGATGCCGCGGATCATCGATCGCCCGCTCCGATCCTCGCCGGCGCGGCGAGAGATTGACGGGCACTATAGCGCCCGAAATTTCCGCAAGTCAACGCGCGTGGCCGCGCCCGTGAATGCCGCCGCGGAATCTGCTAGACTGGGGCCCGCGCCCGGGAGGAGGACCCCGATGCCCTATCCGCACCGTCTCAGACGCTACTTCCTGACCGGCCTCCTCGTCCTCGTGCCTGCCTGGGGCACGCTGCTCATCATGGAGACCCTCTTCACAGCCCTCGACGGGTTGATCGCGGACCTCGCGGGCCTTGCGGTCAAGTCCGATGTCCCGGGGCTGGGGCTCGTGATGCTCGTGCTGATCATCCTCTCGGCCGGCGCGATCGGCGCTCATCTCCTTGGCCAGCGAATCCTGCGCGCGGCGGATGAGCTCATGGAGCGGATCCCCCTCGTGCGCAGCATCTACGTGACGCTCAAGGGCATGACGGACCTGTTCAACTTCCGCAGCCGGTTCGGCGGAAGCCCGGTGGTCGTGTTCCCCTTCCCGCGCGACGGGCTCTGGGCGCTGGGCTTCGCGATGGGGCTCGCGCCCGATGCGCTCCAGGTCTCCCCAGCGGGCCCGCTCATCACCGTGTTCGTGCCGACGGCCATCCATCCATTCACGGGCTACCTGGCGTTCATCCCCAGGGGACAGGTCATCCCCGTGAACCTGTCGCCCGAGGACGCGATGAAGGTGGAGTTCTCCGCCGGCCTCTTCCGCCCGCGGGCGGGGTGGCTGACCCGGCGCACGCCGGAGGGGCCAGACCGGGGTGGCGCCGATGCCTGACCCGATCACCGTGCGCGACGCCCGTCTGGGTGACCTCGATGTCCTGGTCGAGTTCAACGCGGCCATGGCGCTGGAGACGGAGGGCCGGTATCTGGATCGCGGGAGACTGCGGGCTGGGACCCTCGCGGTGCTGGAGTCGCCAGGACGGGGCTTCTATCGCGTCGCCGAGCTGGTGCAGGAGGGCGGCGGGCGGGTGGTCGGGCAGCTCCTCATCACCGCCGAGTGGAGCGACTGGCGCAACGCCGCCTTCTGGTGGCTGCAGAGCGTGTACGTCCATCCGGACTGGCGCCGCCGCGGCGTCTACCGGAGTCTCCATGAGTCGGTCCTGCGCGACGCTCGCCGGCGGCCGGACGTCTGCGGCGTCCGCCTCTACGTGGATCGGGACAACCGGATCGCGCAGACGGTCTACACCCGGGTGGGCCTGCGCCGGTCGTCCTACGTGATGTTCGAAGAGGATTTCGTGCTGGATACCGGCGCGCGCCGAGTGGATCCATGAGCCGGCGGCCGGTGCGATGGGGAAGGGAAAGAGGTACCGGATGAGGAGACAAACGGGGAACCAAGCGAGGCTGGCGGCACTGGGCCTGACGCTGAGCCTCGGCCTCGGCGTCGTGACCGGCTGCGCGTTCAGCCGGGGAAACGTGGGCGATGCGTTCAGTGACGAGGCCGTGGCGGCGATCCGCAGGGGCGAGACCACGCGGGCCCAGGTCGTGGCGAAGCTGGGGGCGCCGGATCGCATCGTGGCGGCCAATGGGCGGGAGATCTTCCAGTACTACCGCTACGACCTGAAAGCCAGCAGCCTACTCTTGATCCTCGTGAACTTCAGCCGCTTCAACATCAGGAGCGACGACCTGTACGTCATGTTCAACCAGCAGGGTGTGGTGGATGAGGTGGTGTTCGGCAAGCGCACGGATCGGATGGAGTTCCAGTGGTGGCCGTTCGGCGAGTGACCGCGCCGCCGGGTGGCGGACGCTCCCCATGCTGGTCCTGGTGCCCGTGCTTGGGCTCTCCCTCGCGGGCTGCGGGTTCGCCAGCTTCGTCCGGCTGTCCATGAACGATCAGATCAAGCCGGAGGACGTGAGCTTCATCGAGCCGGGGCGGACAACGCTGAGGGAGATCGTGACCAGGCTGGGACCGCCGCACGAGATCGAGGCCGTCGGGGACGGGATGGTCGCCCGGTACCATTTCCGCGACGTGAAGTACTCGCGGCTCAACCTGGGCTGGCCCGCCCGGTTCTTTCTCCCCGTCACCCCGGACATGATCCTCGCGGGCGGAGGGCTGGGGACCGACGTGTTCCAGGTCCGCTTCGACTCGGACTGGGTCGCCCTGGAGCAGGCTTTTGCCCGCCACGCCGACTCGTCTCGCTACAAACCCTGGCCCTTCGCAAGGGGAGGCGTGCCGTGAGCGATCCCGGGCAGGATCTTGAGGCCCGGCAGCGGGCATTGCTGCAGGCCCCGTCCTATCGCCGCGCGGACCAGGACCTGGAATTTCTGGCGCGCGACGCGCTCCGCCCGGTCCGCCTCCAGCTCGAGCTGCTGAAGCCGGAGTTGATTCAGCAGGAGGAGGGGATCCGCTCGACGATCGTCGTGTTCGGGAGCGCGCGGCTCACCGAGCCGGCCGCGGCCCGGGCGGCGCTGGCCCGGGCGGAAGCCGAACTGGCCGGCCGGCCCGATGACCCCCAGGCGCGCCGCGCCGCCGCGGTCGCGCGGCGGCGGCTCGAGCTGGCCCGCTACTACGACGAGGCGCGCGAGTTCGGGCGCCTCGTGTCGGCCACCTGCCAGATGGACGGCCGGTGCGACTACGTCATCGTCACCGGTGGCGGGCCCGGCATCATGGAGGCGGCGAACCGCGGCGCGGCGGACGTTGGAGCGAAGACCATCGGGTTCAACATCACCCTGCCCCAGGAGCAGCGCCCCAACCCCTACGTGTCGCCCAGCCTCTGCTTCCAGTTCCGCTACTTCGCGCTCCGGAAGATGCACTTTCTGCTTCGGGCGAAGGCCCTCGTTGCCTTTCCTGGTGGCTTTGGCACGCTCGACGAGGTCTTCGAGGCGCTGACCCTGCTCCAGACTCGCAAGGTGTCGGACCTGGTCATCGTGCTCGTGGGGCGCGCCTTTTGGGACCGGCTCATCGACTGGCCGGTGCTCGTCGCGGACGGCCTGATCAGCCCGGAGGACCTCGAGCTGTTCCACTATGCCGAGACCGCGGCCGAGGCCTGGCAGATCATCCAGGCGCAGCGCCAGCGGATGACGCCGCCCGGCCGGGAGCCGTGAGCCAAGCCGTGGCGAGGCACGCCATGATCAGCTCGAGGGCACGGGTGTGCAGGCGAATCCTCCCGGTCCTCTTTGTCCTGGCGCTGGGGGCGCCGGTGCGGGAGGTCGCCGTGAGCGCGGGGCCGGCGCCGGACGAGCCGCGTCTGCGGGCGCGCGAGTTGGGCATCACGATCGGGCGCTACCAGCCGGGTCGCTGGAACGCGATCACGGACGTGGCCGGCGTCAAGGTCGGGCACGTCACGCTGATCCGGGGGGAGGGCGCGCTCAAGCCGGGCCAGGGGCCGGTACGGACCGGCGTCACCGTCGTGATCCCTCGCGACGATGTGTGGCGGAAGAAAGTCCCCGCCGGCGCGTTCGTCCTGAACGGCACCGGCGAGATGACCGGCCTCGCCTGGGTCGCCGAGTCCGGGTTCCTGGAGTACCCGATTGCGCTCACGAACACGCTCAACGTGCCGCGGGTGGCGAATGGCGTGATGACCTGGATGATGCGGAACTACCCGGGCATCGGGATCACTGACGACACGCTGACCCCGGTCGTCGCGGAATGCGACGACAGCCGGCTCAACGACAGCCAGGGCCGGCACGTCTCCGAGGACGACGTGGTCAAGGCCCTGGACAGCGCGTCGAGCGGGCCGGTCGCAGAGGGCGCGGTCGGCGCCGGGACCGGCATGGTCTCCTACGGCTTTAAGGGCGGCATCGGCACGGCCTCGCGCAAGCTGCCCGACGAGGAGGGCGGCTACACGGTCGGCGTGCTCGTGAACGCGAACCACGGGCGGCGGCCCGAGCTGATCGTCGCGGGGGTGCCGGTGGGCAAGCTGTATGAGGACAGTGCGGCGCCGCGCCGCGGCGCCGCGGGCGAGCCGCCCGGGCCGCCGGGCGAAGGCTCGATCATCGTGATCATCGCGACCGATGCGCCGCTCGACAGCCGCCAGCTCGGGCGGCTGGCCAAGCGCGCGGCCCTCGGGCTGGCCCGGACGGGCTCCACGGCCCGGCACGGGAGCGGGGACTTCATGCTCGCCTTTTCGACCGGGAACACGATCCCGCACGATCCCCGGGAGCGGACCTTCGTCATGACCCACCTCGCGGACGTCCATCTGAATCCGCTCCTGACCGCGACCGTGGAGGCGACCGAGGAGGCGATCCTCAACGCCTTGACCATGGCTACCACGATGGTCGGGCGGGACGACCACCGCGTGGAAGCGATCTCGCTCCGACGCCTGCGCGAGCTACTCGCCCGTGCCGCGCGCTGAGCGCCGCGGCGGTCCCGGCGCGCTTGCAATTTGGGGGACCTGCCGCTATCCTGGCGTGGGCAAGAGGAGCCATGGGCGAATACCAAATCGGCGGGGCTCTGCGGTTGCTGACCGCGCTCGAGAAGACCCAGAGTTTCTCCGAGTTCCTGAAGACCCGGATGGTCCGGGCGCTGGAAGCCCAGGACCCGACCGAGCTCCACTACCTGCTCGCGCAGCTCGATGACTACCACTCCTACCTGTGGCGGTACTACAAGAAGCTCCAGGAGGAGCGCGGGGATCGCGCCGCGCCGCTCCCGGAGTAATGCCTCCCGCCAATGCGCCAATGGACAAACCCGGACTCGCGTTGCTAGACTGGCGCATGCGCTTCGCCGTGGCGCTCTCGCGGGACTCTGACGCCCTCCTGGCCGGCCGCACGCTCGCGCAGGCCGTCCGCCGCCAGCTCGGCGATGGGGCCGTGGACCTCGCGTTCCTGTTCTGCTCCTCCCATCTCGCGGCCCGGGCCGCGGAGCTGTGCGCGGTTGTGCGGGACAGCCTCGCGCCGCGCGTGCTCGCTGGCTGCACGGGCGAGGGCGTCATCGCCGCAGACGAGGAGATTGAAGTCGCGCCGGCCGCGACCCTCTGGGCCGCGCAGCTCCCCGGGGTGTCGCTGGCCCCGCTGCGGGCCTCCGCCGTCGAGGCGGAAGAGCCCTTCAGGCTCGAGGAGTGGCCCGACGCGGTCGGGGCGGCCTTGCCGACCTTCATCCTGCTGGCGGATCCTTTCACGACGCCCGTGGACGAAGCCCTCGCCGCGCTCGCGGAGCGCGCTCCTGGCGCGGCCGCGATCGGCGGGCTCGCCGGCGGCGGTCAGGACGCGGGCGAGAACCGGCTGATCTTGAACGAGCGCGTTTACGCCGACGGCCTGGTCGGGGTCGCGGTCTCCGGGCCGGTGCAGATCCGGACAGTGATCTCGCAGGGCTGCCGGCCGATCGGCGACCGCTACGTCGTGACGAAGGCGGAGAAGAACGTCATCTACGAGCTGGGCGGCGCGCCGGCGCTCGAGCGGCTCCAGGCGGCCTTCGAGTCGCTCTCGGCGGAGGAGCAGAGCCGGGCGCACCGGGCCCTGCACATCGGCATCGTCATGGACGAGCACCGCAACCGCTTCGAGCGCGGGGACTTTCTCGTCCGCAACCTGATCGGCGCTGACCGCGGGTCGGGCAGCGTGGCGATCGGCGATCTGGTCCGCGAGGGGCAGACGGTGCAGTTTCACCTGCGTGACGCCCGGTCCGCCTCGGAGGACCTGCACCTGCTCCTCGCCGCGGACCGGGCCCGCCACAAGCGGCCGCCGCGGGGCGCGCTGCTCTTCAGTTGCTGCGGCCGCGGGCGGGGCCTGTTCGGGCGGCCGCACCATGACGTGTCCGTGATCCGGGAGCGGGCGGGCGAGGTCCCCGTGGCCGGCTTCTTCGCGCAAGGCGAGATCGGCCCGGTGGGCGGGCGGACGTACCTCCACGGCTACACGGCCAGCGTGGCGCTGTTCGCGGAGCCCGAGCCGGGCCGCGCAGCGGGGCATGACGCGCCCTGACCCGCCGACGAAGGAGCAACCGATGAAACAACGAGCGCTGCTCGCGAGCCTGCTCGCCCTGCTGCTGGGCGTGAGCGCGAGCGGGCGGGCGGACGAGAAGCCAGCCGGGCCCGCCGCCCAGGGGCAGGTCGTGACCACCGAGACCGGGCTCCAGTATGTGGACCTGACCGTCGGGACCGGCCGGCCCGCCGAGATCGGCGACACCGCGACCGTGCATTACACCGGCTGGCTAGCCGACGGGACGAAGTTCGACAGCTCCCGCGACCGCAACGAGCCCTTCTCGTTCCGCGTGGGCGCGGGTCGCGTCATCAAGGGCTGGGACGAAGGGATCCTGGGCATGAAGGTCGGGGGCAAGCGGAAGCTGATCATCCCGCCGGATCTCGGCTACGGCTCGCGCGGCGCCGGCAACGTGATCCCGCCGAACGCGACGCTTACCTTCGAAGTCGAGCTGTTGCAGCTCCGATGAGCGCGCCGCCGGCCTGCCACCGCCGTCCGGCTCGGTCCGCCCCCGTCGCTGCCCCCACCAGGTTCTGGTCCCGCGTATGAACCGCACGCCCCTCTTTGACGCGCACGGCGCCGCGGGCGCCAAGCTGGTGGACTTCGCCGGCTGGGAGATGCCGATCCAGTACTCCGGCGTCGTGGACGAGTACCAGACCGTCCGGACGAAGGCCGGGCTCTTCGACGTCAGCCACATGGGGCGCGTGCGGGTCGCGGGAGCGGGCGCGCTGGCCTTCCTCCAACGCGTCACGACGAACGATGTGACCAGGCTCGACGTGCTGGCCTCCCAGTACTCGATGGTTTGCAACCGGCAGGGCGGGATCAAGGACGACATCTTCGTCTACCGGGTCAAACCCGAGGAGTATCTCCTCTGCGTGAACGCGTCGAACCGGGAGAAGATCGTCGCCTGGCTGCTCGAGCAGGCGGCTGGGGCGCGCGGCGTCACCCTGGCGGACCGGTCAGCCGAGTTGGCGCAGCTCGCGCTGCAAGGGCCAGCCTCGCGCGAGATCCTGGCCGCGTTGGGCGTGGCGGGGCTGGACGCGCTCAAGGCCCGCCGCGGCCTGGAGGGGTCGCTCGCCGGCGCGTCGGCCCTGATCACGCGCACCGGCTATACCGGCGAGCTCGGCTACGAGCTGTACGTGCCAGCGTCGGCGGCGCCGACGCTCTGGCGGGCGTTGCTCCAGGCAGGCGGGCCCCTGGGGCTCAAGCCGGCGGGGCTGGGCGCGCGCGATCTGCTACGGCTCGAGATGGCCTACCTCCTATACGGGAACGACATCTCGGAGGACACGACGCCGCTGGAGGCGGGGGCTGAATGGGTCGTGAGCTTCGACAAGGGCGACTTCATGGGGCGGGCCGCCCTGCGGCGGCAAGCCGAGCAGGGGCTGAGCCGGCGGCTCGTCGCCTTTGAGCTGACGGAGAAGGGCGTGCCACGCCACGGGTTCACGATCCTCGCCGCGGGCGAGGCGCGGGAGCCGATCGGCGAGGTGACGAGCGGGAACCTCTCCCCGATCCTCCAGAAGGGCATCGGGCTGGGCTATGTCCCGCCTGCCTACGCCAAGGAGGGGACCGCGATCGGCATTGAGATCCGCGGCCGCATCGTCCCGGCCGTCGTCGTCACGCCGCCGTTCTACAAGAAGCGAGTAGCGAGTAGCCAATAGCCCAAAGCTCAGGAACCGGGCGTTCGCTATTTGCGGGTCGCTACGAGCGAGTCGCTACCGATGGACAAGAACGTCTTCAAAGGGCGGGTCCTCAATCTCTTCCTGGAGACGGTGACGCTCCCGAACGGAGGCACCGTGGAGCTGGAGATCATCCACCATCCCGGGGCCGCGGCGGTCGTGCCGATGAAGGATGACGGCACGGTCGTCCTGGTCCGCCAGTACCGGCATGCCCTGCGGACCTTTATCTACGAGATCCCCGCCGGCAAGCTCGGGCCGGGTGAGGACCCGAGGAGCTGCGCTGCGCGCGAGCTGGAGGAAGAGATCGGCTACCGCGCCGGCTCGCTCGAGCTGCTCGTCAGCGTCTATACCGCCCCGGGCTTCTGCGACGAGGTTATTCACATCTATCTCGGCACCCAGCTCACGCCGGGTCGCCAGCAGCTCGACCGGGACGAGGTCCTCGAGCTCGTCGAGATGCCGCTGGATCAGGCCCTCGCCCATATCCGCGACGGGCTCATCCGGGACGGGAAGACGATCGTCGGGCTCCAGAGCGTCTACCTGCAGATGCGCAGCCACGCCCCCGAGAAATAGTCCGCCCTGGGCCCCCGCTCCAACTCCGCAGCGAAGCGCTGACCCACGATGCGCATGGGTCGCCCCAAAAACGACGCCCGCCGGGCTTCCAAGGAGGAGCGCCTGCTGCACCTTGAAGCTGCCCTCTGTCGGCCCCTTACTTGGTCGGGTCTGAATGAGGGGGTTGCTTGTCGGTGAAACGACGACCTACAGTCAACCTTCACCGAGGACCTACCGTGCCTCGATGAGGCTAGAGGATGAGGACCGGCGATGTCCCCGCCTCGTGACGTTCCTACCATCCTGGTGGTGGACAGTGAAGCGCGGAGCCAGCAACTGGCCTGCGAGGTCCTCCGGGCAGAAGGGTATACCTGTCTGAACGCTGCCCACGCCCTGCACGCGATCCAGCTCTGCAAGCAGTATCCCGGTGCGATCCACCTGCTGTTGACCGAAGACGAGATGCCTTGGATGGACGGGCCTGAGTTAGCCGTGCAGATCCGGGCGTTGCGGCCACACGTCCGTGTCTTGTTCATGACCAGCTCCTGGTCGGGGACAGGTCCGGCCCCGGCCGGGGTTGGCCGCGATCGCATCCAGAAGCCATTCACGGCGGAGCGGCTGCTGGAGAAAGTCCGGCAGGTGCTGGGGGGCGAGCCGGACTGTGCGGGTGGGCCAGCGAGCGCGGCGAGCGGCACGCACGGGCCGCGCTAACTGCTGAGCCGGCGGATCTCCCCTAAGGTTTGTTCGACTTCCTCCGCCGAGGTCAGGAGGCTGGGGGCGAGCCGCACGTACTTCGTGGCGTAGGGTGTGACCGTGGCCAGGATGCCGCGCTGGTGCAGGCGGTCCACCGCATCGGCCGCCTTCATCCCCTCGACCTCGAAGCAGGTGATCCCTGCCGACAGTTCGTCGGCCAGGGGCGTCCGGAGCGTCACGTGCGGCATTCGGCGCAGGCCCTCCTTGAGCTGGCGGTTCAGGGCGTGGATCCGCTCCGCGACGCGCGCCTTCCCGATCGCGAGGTGGAATTGAAAGGCCTCGGCCAGCGCCCAGCGGTGCTCGAACGAGTGGAACCCGCCCGGCGTCATGAAGGCTCCCATTGGGATCTGCTGCGGCGGCAGGTCTTTCATCCAGATCTGATAGGCCTTGAAGTTGAACGTCGGGATGATCGCGTTCGCGGCCGGCCAGGCCCGGGGATGGCCCCAGACCAGCCCGGTCCCCCGGGGGCCGAACAGCCACTTGTGCGTCCCGGCGACGAAAAAGTCGCAGCCCAGGTCCTCCATCCGCACGTCCTCGACCCCGAGGCCGTGGACGCCGTCCACGCAGAGCAGCACCCGGTCGCCCTCCGCCCGGGTCGCGTTGATTGTGGCCAGGGCCTCGGCGATCTCCCGGATCGGCAGCTTGAGCCCGGTGCTCGAGTGCACCCAGGTGACGGCGACGATCCGCGTTTGCGGGCGCACGGCCGTGGCCAGCGTCTCGACGATCTCGGCCTTGGACACGGTCTCCAGCCGCCGGTAGACCGGGATCTGGCGAAACGCCGCCCCCGTGCGCTGCGCCCGCAGGCGGAGGGACATCTCCGTCGAATAGTGGTCGTGCACCGTGGAGAGCACCTCTTGCCCCTCCCGGAGCGTCAGCCCGCCGTAGAGGAGCCCCAATCCCATGGTCGTGCTGTCCGTCAGCGCGATGTCTTCCGGCCGGACGCCGAGGTAGTCCGCCGCGGCGCGGAGCACCGCGGCCTCCAGCCGCTCCTCGTGCTCGATGAGGTAGCCGAGCGGGTTCTCATCGAGGGCCCGCCGGTGTCGCTCGATCGCCTCCCGGACCGGCGTCGGGTGCGAGGCCAGGAAGAAGCAAGCCATGTGGATCAGGTCACGCGAGAGGGGAAACTGGTCGCGCACAGCCTCCCAGGTGTCGAGCGTCCGCCGCGCCGCGGCGGCGGTCGCTGCGGCCAACACCGGGCGAGCGGCGTCGAACGCCGCGGCACTGACGGCCAAGCCGGACCGGATCAGAAACTCCCGACGATTCATCGGGTCGCCCGCGGGCCTATCCCGAGCCTTCAGCCCGCGTCCTTCGCGCAGCGGAACCCGGTGCCGTGGTTGCGCATCAGCGGGCGGGAGCCGTCGCGCGCCGTGGTGCGGAGGAAGTGCCGGTGGTTGAGCCAGGAGCCGCCGCGCGTCACCTTGTACTCGCCCGCCGCGGGGCCCTTCGGATTCTTCGCAGGTGCGGCGGCGTAGGCGGCGGGGTCATACCAATCCGCGACCCATTCCCAGACGTTGCCGGCGAGGTGCAGGATCCCCGTCGGCGTCGCGCCCGCTTCCAGCGCCGTGACCGGCAGCGTCAGGAGGCCGTGAATGCCCCGCCGCTCGATGATCTCTGCTCCGCTGTCGGCCCACCAGGCCTTGGCCTCCTCGGGCGTGGCGAAGTCCTTCTCCGCCCAGTACGCGACGCCGTTTGCGCGGGTACGATCCCACTCGTTGCCCCAGGGATAAAGCCGGCCATCCGCGCCCCGCGCCGCCTTCTCCCATTCTGCCTCGGTCGGCAGCCGCTTCCCCGCCCAGCGGCAGAAGGCCTCGGCATCGAACCAATCCACGTTCACCACCGGATGGTCAAGGAGCGCGGGCGCGATCTCGGTCCCCTGCCAGAGATTGTAGCCGGGATCGCAGCAATGTTCGGGCACGCGGTGGCCGGTCGCCTTCAGGAAGGCCTGGTAGCGCCGGTTCGTGACCTCGTGCTGGTCGAGGTAGAACGCGTCCAGCTCGATGGTGCGCTGCGGCTGCTCATCGGGATCGCCCTGGCCGGCCGGACTGCCGCGCAGGAACGGGCCGGCAGGGATGAGCACCATCGGCGCCTCGTCACGGCCGTGGCCCTCGCCGGCCCAGGCTGGAGCCGCCTCGCCACTGCCGAGCCAGACGATGCACATCAACAGAATCCGCCCCATGCCGTGACTTTCCCTCGCCGCGCTTACTATACTGCGCTGGCCATGATCGAGCCAAGCTGACGGACGGTCGGAGGGGCACCGATGGAAGTCCGGCACTTCCACTCCTGGAACGTTTCACCGCAAGAGGCGCTGGAGATCCAGCGGCAGCTTCGCGCCCGGGTGGTCACTCAGGGTGAGATCGCCGCGCCCCGGCTGGTGGCCGGCGCGGACGTGGCCTTCACCAGGGACACGGCCCATGCCTGCGTCGTCGTCTTGACGTTCCCGTCCCTGGACCTCGTGGAGACGGTCGTCCACCGGGAGCCTGTGGCCTTTCCCTACATTCCGGGACTGTTGTCGTTCCGGGAGACCCCGGCGCTTGCGCAGGCCTTCAGCCGGGTCCGCCACGAGCCCGACGTCATTTTCCTAGACGGGCAAGGCCTCGCGCATCCGCGGCGGGCCGGCATCGCCTGCCATCTCGGCGTGATCTTAGACCGGCCGACGATCGGCTGTGCCAAGTCGCGCTTGTTCGGGCGACATGGCGAACCGCGAGCGGCCCGCGGCTCGGTCGCTGACCTCTGCGATGAGGACGGGGAGGTGATCGGGGCGGTGGTGCGGACGAGGGACCGGGTCCGGCCCGTCTTTGTGTCGGTCGGGCACCGGATCAACCTGGCCCAGGCGGTCCAGCTCACGCTGGCTTGCGCCAGACGCGCGCGCGTGCCCGAGCCGACGCGCCAGGCGGATCTCCTGGCCGCGCGCGCGAAGCGCGGAGAGCAAGTCGAGGGGGGCGGCTTCCTGTTCGGCTGACCGGGTTACCCCGACTCGCGCTCCACCGGCGGGCAGGTGCAGAAGAGGTTCCGGTCGCCGTAGGCGTTGTCAATGCGCGCGACGGCTGGCCAGACCTTGTGCTCTTGCACCCAGGGCGAGGGAAAGGCTGCCTGCTCACGGCTGTAGGGATGCGGCCAGTCGGTCGCGGCGACCGCCTGGGCCGTGTGCGGCGCCTGCTTGAGCAGGTTGTTGTCGCGCGGCATCCGTCCCTCGACGATCTCCTGGATCTCCCCGCGGATCGCGATCATCGCGTCGCAGAACCGGTCCAGCTCGGCCTTGGATTCGCTCTCTGTCGGCTCGATCATGAGGGTGCCCGCGACCGGAAAGGACATAGTCGGCGCATGGAAGCCGAAGTCCATGAGGCGCTTCGCGAGGTCGTTCACCTCGACGCCGGCCGTCTCCTTGAACTGGCGCACGTCCACGATGAACTCGTGGGCCACGTAGCCGTGCTGGCCCGTGTAGAGCACGGGGTAGTGCTTCTCCAACCGCTTGGCCATGTAGTTCGCGTTCAGGATGGCGACCTGCGTCGCCTTGGTCAGTCCCTCGGCTCCCATGAGGGCGATGTAGACCCAGGAGATCGGTAGGATGCTCGCGCTGCCGTATGGCGCCGCGGCGACCGGGCCAATGGCCTTTGCGCCGCCGACCCGGCGCAGCGGATGGCTGGGGAGGAAGGGGGCAAGGTGGGCGGCCACCGCGATCGGCCCCATGCCCGGCCCGCCGCCACCGTGCGGGATGCAGAAGGTCTTGTGCAGGTTCAGGTGGCAGACGTCGGCGCCGATGTCCCCGGGCCGGCAGAGGCCCACCTGGGCGTTCATATTGGCCCCGTCCATGTACACTTGCCCACCGTGCTCGTGCACAATCGCGCAGATCCGCCGGATGCCTTCCTCGAAGACCCCGTGCGTGGACGGATAGGTGACCATCAGCGCGGCGAGCCGGTCGCGATGCGCGCGCGCCTTCGCCTCGAGGTCGCCCAGGTCCACGTTCCCCCGCGCGTCGCAGGCCACGGGCACGACCCGGAGCCCCGCCATGGTCGCGCTGGCCGGGTTGGTCCCGTGGGCCGACACGGGGATCAGGCAGACGTCCCGCCGGCCCTCGCCACGGTCCCGGTAGTAGGCCCGGATGACGAGCAGGCCCGCGTACTCCCCCTGCGAGCCGGCGTTCGGCTGGAGCGACACAGCCGCGAACCCGGTGATCTCGGCCAGCCACCGCTCCAGTTGGGCGAACAGCTCCTGGTAGCCCTGGGTCTGCTCTTCGGGCGCGAAGGGGTGGATCCGGCTGAAGCCCTTCCAGGTCACCGGGATCATCTCGACGGTCGCGTTCAGCTTCATCGTGCAGGAGCCCAGGGGGATCATGGCGTGCACGAGTGAGAGATCGCGCGCCTGGAGCCGGTGGATGTAGCGGAGCAGCTCGTGCTCGGAGTGGTACCGGTTGAACACCTCGTGCGTGAGGTACCGGCTGGTCCGGACGAGCGGGGCGGGCAGGCCCGGGTCCACCTGCTCGGCCAGCGCCTCGACCGTAAAGGGCCACGGCTGGTCGCCGGCGAAGATGTCCAGGAGCGTCCGCAGCTCCTCGAGGGTCGTCGCCTCGTCGAGCGAGATGCCAACCGATCCGTCCGCGAACGGCCGGAGGTTGGTCCGCCGCGCCCGCGCCCGGGCATGGAGGGCGTCGGCCGATCGCACCGGCGCGCCGGCCCGAGGGCGCACCCGAAGCGTGTCGAAGAACGGCGCAGAACCGAGGTCGTAGCCCAGCCGGCGCAGGCCTTCCGCCAGCAGGCAGGCCAGGCCGTGCACGCGCTCGGCGATCCGCTTGAGCCCCTCCGGGCCGTGGTAGACCGCGTACATGCTGGCCATGACCGCGAGCAGCACCTGGGCGGTGCAGATGTTACTGGTTGCCTTCTCGCGCCGGATGTGCTGCTCGCGGGTCTGGAGGGTCAGCCGCAACGCGGGCTTCCCCGCCGCGTCGCGGGAGACCCCCACGAGCCGGCCGGGCATCTGCCGGACGTATTCCTGCTTGGTCGCCAGGAAGGCGGCGTGGGGGCCGCCGAACCCCAGCGGCACGCCGAACCGCTGGCTGGAGCCGACGGCGATGTCCGCGCCGAACTCGCCTGGCGGCTTGAGGAGCGTCAGGGCCAAGAGGTCGGTCGCGACGACGACCTTCACCCCCGCGGCCCGGGCCCGAGCGATCAGCGCGCTGTCGTCGCGCACCACCCCGTCGGTCGCCGGGTACTGGAGCAGGAGCCCGAAGAGCCCGTCGAGCTGGATGCGGTCCGGGCGGCCCACCTGGAGCCGGATGCCCAGCGGCTCCGCCCGGGTCTCCAGGACGGCGATCGTTTGCGGATGGCAGTCCTCCGCGACGAAGAAGCCGGTCCGGGTCCGGCTGCCGCCGGCCTCGTGGTCGGCGATCCGGAGGCACATGGTCATGGCCTCCGCGGCCGCCGTCGCCTCGTCGAGCAGGGACGCGTTGGCGAGCGGCAGGCCCGTCAGGTCGGCCACCATGGTCTGGAAATTGAGCAGCGCCTCGAGCCGGCCCTGCGCGATCTCCGGCTGGTAGGGGGTGTACTGGGTGTACCAGCCCGGATTCTCCAGGATGTTGCGTTGAATCACTGGCGGGGTCACGCAGTCGTAGTAGCCCATGCCGATGAAGGAGCGGAAGATCTGGTTGCGGTCGTGCAGGGCCCGCAGCTTGGCGAGGACCTCATGCTCGCTGAGGCCGACGTCGAGCGCCAGCGGGCGGCGCAGCCGGATGTCGCCCGGGACCGTCGCCTCGATCAGGGCCTCCAGCGACTGGAGGCCGAGCGTCGCCAGCATCTCCTGGATATCCGCGTCGGTGGGGCCCAGGTGGCGACGAACGAAGCTGTCGGTCGGGTTCAGGAGCTGCCTGCGATCCGTCTCGGTCACCGGTTGACCTCCTTGCGTTTGGTGTGAGCGGCACCGGGGGCTCCCTATTATGCCCGAAACGATCCGCCCTTGCCATCGGCCGACGTTTGCGCCATCATGAAGGCTGTGACGTCTGGACCGATGAACAACCCGCTGCGCCGCACCCGATCCCGCAAGGCTCCCGTCCTGCCCGAACTCATCCCGCACCCTCGGGGCGTCTCCCTGCCGCCCCCGATCCGAGCCGAGGTCCCGCCGCCTGCCGAGGCTACGGCTCCGCGGCCGGCTGGGCAATCTGGCTTTCGGTGGGCGCCGAGCCCCGCCCCTGTTTCCGCCCCATGAAGGTGCACGATCTGCTCATCGTCGGCGCCGGCCTGGCCGGCATGCGGGCCGCATTGGCCGCCCCTGCCCATCTCGACGTCGCGCTGATCTCCAAGGTCCATCCGGTCCGGAGCCATTCCGTGGCAGCGCAGGGCGGCATCAATGCGGCCCTCGGCGAGCACGATTCCTGGGAGCAGCATGCCTACGATACGGTCAAGGGCGGGCTGTGGCTCGGCGACCAGGACGCGATCGAGGCCATGTGCCGCGAGGCGCCGGGCGACATCCTCGAGCTGGAGCGGATGGGCGTCATCTTCAGCCGGGACGAGCGCGGCCGCATCGCCCAGCGGCCCTTCGGCGGGGCGGGCGCCGTGCGGACCTGTTACGCCGCCGACCGCACGGGCCATGCGCTCCTGCACGTCATGTACGAGCAGCTCCTCAAGCGGCAAGCCTTCGTCTACGAGGAGTGGTACGTGACCGCCCTGATCGTGGACGGGGGCGCCTGCCGCGGCGTGGTCGCCTGGGACCTGCTGCGCGGGGGCCTCCACGCGATCGGTGCCAAGGCGGTAATCCTGGCCACGGGCGGCAGCGGGCGCGTGTTCTCGACGAGCACCAACGCCGTCATTAATACCGGCGACGGCATGGCGCTCGCCTACCGGGCCGGCGTCGCGCTGGAGGACATGGAGTTCGTCCAGTTCCACCCCACGACGCTCAAGGACACCGGGATCCTGATCACCGAGGGCGCGCGCGGCGAGGGGGGCTATCTGCTCAACACGCTCGGCGAGCGGTTCATGAAACGCTACGCGCCGGAGCAAATGGAGCTGGCAACCCGGTCCACTGTGTCCCTCGCGATCGGCCGGGAGATCCTGGAAGGTCGCGGCGTGGACGGCTGCGTGCTCCTGGACCTGCGCCACCTGGGCCGCCAGCGCATCCTGGAGCGGCTGCCGCAGATCCGGGAGCTGGCGATGGAGTTCGCCGGCGTGGACCCGATCGAGAGCCCGATCCCCGTCCGGCCCGGCGCGCATTATCAGATGGGCGGCGTCCGCGCAAACCAGTGGGGCGAGACCGAGCTGCCGGGCCTCTACGCGGCGGGCGAGTGCGCCTGCGTGAGCGTCCACGGCGCCAACCGGCTGGGAGGGAACTCGCTGCTCGAGACGATCGTGTTTGGCCGGCGGGCCGGGCAGCGGGCGGCCCAGTACGCGGCCGGCGTCCCGCCCCGGACCCCGCCGGAGAGCGTGCTGCGGGACGAGGAGGCCCGGCTGAAACGGCTGCTGAGCAACACCGGCCGCGAGCGGCCCTGGCAGGTGCGCGAGGAGCTGGGACAGGTCATGAGCCAGAACCTCGGGATCTTCCGGACGCAGAAGTCCCTGCAGGACGCGAACGAAAAGGTCCGCGAGCTGAAGGCGCGGGCCGCACACGTGTACCTGCAGGATCGCGGCCGCATCTTCAACACCGAGCTCATCCAGGCGCTGGAGCTGGCCTCCCTCCTGGACGTGGCCGAGACGATCGTGGCCGGCGCCCTCGCGCGGGAGGAGAGCCGGGGCGCCCACTACCGGTCGGACTTTCCCGACCGCGACGATGCGGCCTGGCTCCGGCACACGCTCGCGCATCGGACGCCGGAGGGTCCGCGCTTGTCCTACGCCCCGGTGACCGTCACCCGCTGGCCGCCGAGGTAAAATAAACTGAAGCGTCTCTCGTGAAGCGTTCCGCTGAAGGGAAAACAAGCAACGTTACTTCTGATCCTACGGGCGACGAACGACGAGATACGAGGCACATGAGAGTTCTCGTCGTGGAGGACGAAGCCAAGGTCGGCTCCTTCATCCGGCGGGCGCTGGAGGAGGAGAGCTACGCCGTGGATCTCTGCGCGGATGGGAAGACTGGCCTCGAGCTCGCACTCCAGGGCCATTACGACCTGGTGATCCTGGACGTCATGCTGCCCGGCCTCTCCGGGCTGGAGGTTCTGGAGCGGCTCCGCAAGGAGAAGGTGCGGACGCCGGTCCTGATCCTCACCGCGCGCTCCCAGGTGGATCAGAAGGTCAAGGGGCTGGACGCGGGCGCCGACGACTACCTCACCAAGCCCTTCGCGATCGAGGAGCTGCTCGCCCGTGTGCGGGCGCTCTTGCGCCGGGGAACCGGGGAGGCGGCCGGCGTGCTCCAGGTGGACGACCTGGTCCTGAACCCGGCCACGCGCGAGGTGACCCGCGGAGGCCAGCGGATCGAGCTGACCGCGAAGGAGTATGCCCTCCTCGAGTACTTCATGCGCAACGCCGGCCGCGTGCTCACCCGCCCGATGATCGCCGAGCACGTCTGGAACCTAGACTTCGACACCTTCACGAACGTGATTGACGTCTACGTGAGTTACCTCCGGAACAAAATCGACCGCGGGCGGGAGCGCAAGCTCATCCACACGGTGCGGGGCAGCGGGTATACGTTGAAAAGCGGGAACGAATAGCCCCCGGCGTCTCGCCTGGGTTCAGATCGGGTTCAGGCTCTGGCCATCGACCAGACGCTCTTTTCCAACTGTTCGCGTCTTGTGAGCCGTACGCCATAAGCCATACGCTACTGACGCTCTGAGCTATGAGCGATCCCCTATCTACCGCGGGCTCTCGTCTCTCGCTCCGCTTGCGCCTCACGCTCTGGTACGGGAGCGCGCTCGCGTTCATCCTGGTCCTGTTCGCCGGCGTGCTCTACGCGGTGATGGCCCGCCAGTTGAAAGACCAGGTGGACCGGTCGCTCGAAGAGGCGGCGACGGTCGCGATCCGCTCGATCGAGGAGCGGCGATTCGGCCCCTTTCTGCTCTTCGACGACCTCTCAGCAGACTTTCCCGAGCTGGCGGTCCTGGACAAGTTCTTCCAGATCTTCGGCCCGAGCGGGAAGATCACGATCCAGTCGGCGAACCTGGGGCATCGGGACATTCCGCTGAGCCGGACCGCGCTGGAGGCAGCGTTCGCCGGCAAGACCACCTTCGAATCCGCCCGCTTCCAGGAGGGCCCGCCGATCCGGCTCGTATCGGTTCCCATCACGCATGGCGGGACGCTCGTCAACATCGTGCAGGTCGGCACCTCCCTGAAACCGGTCGAGCAAGCGCTGAACCGGCTGCTGTTCATCTTGCTGGTCACTGTGCCGGGGGCGCTGATCGTGGCGCTGGCGGGCGGGTGGCTGCTCGCCGGCCAGGCGCTCCGGCCGGTAGGTGCGATCACGCAGGCCGCGGAGCGGATCGCGGGCGGGGACCTCACGCAACGCCTGACCGTGCCGACCTCCGCCGACGAGATCGGCCGGCTGGCCGCGAGCTTCAACCACATGGTCGCCCGGCTGGAGGCCTCCTTCCGCCAGGTGCGCCAGTTCACCTCGGACGCCTCCCACGAGCTGCGCACGCCGCTCACGGTACTCAAGGGCGAGACCGAGCTGGCCCTGCGCCGCCCGCGCTCCGCCGAGGACTACCGCCAGGTGCTGGAGAGCAGCCTCGAGGAGATTGACCGGATGACGCGGATCGTGGACGAGCTGCTCCTGCTCTCCCGCGCCGACCTGGGCGAGATCAAGCTGGCGGCGCAGCCCGTGCGCCTGGATTCGCTGGTGGAGGAGGTGCAGCACCAGGCGGGGGTGCTCGGGCAGGAGCGCCAGGTCGAGGTCACGCTCGGCGCGACGGCGCCGTGTACCGTGGTCGGAGACGAGCTGCGTCTCCGAGAGCTGCTCCTGAACCTGGTGGACAACGCGGTGAAGTACTCCTATCCCGGCGGCAAGGTCGAGCTGGCGCTACGGTGCGAGTCAGGCTGGGCGCAGCTCTCGGTCACGGACCACGGCATCGGCATCCCGCCGGAGGCGCAGCCGCGCATCTTCGACCGGTTCTTCCGCGCGGACAACGCGCGGGCCCACGCTCAGCAGGGCACGGGGCTGGGGCTCCCTATCTGCCGCTGGATCGCCGAAGCCCACCACGGCCGCATCGAGGTGCAGAGCGTGCTCGGCCGGGGGTCGGTCTTCACGCTCATCCTCCCGCTCGCCGCTTAGAACCTTTTAATCCCGCGCTAATTGTCCCCTCATCTTCGCTTGCTAGGGTCATTGAGCAGAACGCCGAGGTACGGCTGCGGCGACACATCTGAAGCCCTGTGGGCGCCGCATGACAAGCGTGGATCATAGAAGAACCTGAATCCGGCGCCAGGTAATGACAAGATCCTCTGCTGACGCGCATTCTCGGGCCGCTGGCGCCCCTTCGGGGGAGTTGAGCGAAAGCTATCATTGTGTTAGCTTTGGCTCAAATGCCGCGGGGGCCCCGGAAGCTCACGATCAGGTTCGGTGCCGCGTCGCTGACGCATTACGGCGGCGTCTACCTGCTGCATCGCTTCTTGTCCCGGATTGGCTTCAAGGACGCGATCGCCCGACATGTCCGAGTGGTCCAGCGGAACAACCGGTACAGCATGGGCGAGATGCTGCTCGCCCTGCTGTACCCCATGATCCTCGGGCTCGAACGGATCGAAACCACGCAGTTGCTGCGGCAGAATGGCGTATTCCAGTCTCTCACCGGCCTGCCGAGCTATCCAGAGGCGACCACGCTCCGCCGCTTCCTGCTGCGGGTGGCCCCGACGGCGCTCCCGAAGGTGCGCGCCCTGCACGACAGCTTTCTGCGCCGGATGACCGTTCGGCCGCGGCCCCCGACCCGGCTGATCTTGGACGTGGACTCCACCGTGCTGGTGGTCTATGGCCGTCAGGAGCAAGCTCGGATCGGCTACAACCCGGTCAAGCGGGGCCGGCCGTCGTATCACCCCTTGCTCTGCTTCGAGGGACAGACCAAAGATTTCTGGCACGGCGAGTTGCGGCCAGGGGATGCGCATACCGCCAGCGGGACGCTCGACCTCCTCGCGGCGTGCTTCGCGAAGATCCCGGCCGGGGTCCGGTTGACGATTGTCCGCGCGGACAAAGGGTTTTACGACCACAAGCTGATCGAGTGGCTGGAAGAACACAGGGCCCGATTTGTGATCGTGGCTCGCCTGACCGCCCCGATCAAGCGCAAACTGTCGGGTCTGCGGTACGTCAGTCCCAGTCGAGGCATCGAGGTGGCCGAGTTCCGCTACCAGCCTACCCGCTGGCCCCATCCCTGTCGGTTCGTCGTGATCCGTCGCCCGCAGGCCGAAGAGCCCACCGCCCAGCTGACACTCTTCAAGCTCGGCAAGTACCACTACCAGGTCCTCGTCACGAATCTCCCGTTGCGACCCCTCAACCTCTGGCGGTTCTACAACGATCGCGCCGGAGTCGAGTTGCTCATCAAACAGCTCAAGGGAGATTACGCGTTGGGCAGCATTCCCACCCGTCACTTCTTTGCCAACGAGACCTACTTCCATCTTCTTCTGCTAGCCTACAACCTCGTCAACTGGTTCAAGCGACTCTGCTTGCCTCTGGAATTCCAGAACGCCACCCTTCAGACCTTGCGTCAGCGGATCCTCTCCATGCCCGCCCAGTTGCGGCGCGCTCGCAATCGTCCCACCCTGACCTTACCGGCCAGCGGCTATCGAGAGGCCGCGTGGAAGTACGCCCTGCATCAGATCCAGCGACTTAGGCTGTGACGCCCGCGCTTTTCACGCCGGATTCAGGAAGAAAACTAAGCTTCCCGGGGGTACGGATCCGGCGCGCGCAATTGTCAGCGCGCCGGCCCAGGCAAGCGTGGAATGGAGGACACACGATGCTCGCACGAATCGTTCGCAAGGGGTTGGCAGGCGCAGCCTCGGTGGCGGCCGCCCTGCTGATTACCGGTCCGATCTGGTTCGCCACCGGCCGACTCGACCACGTGCCACCGTCCGCCGTCGCCGCCGCGACCAGGCCGGCAAGTCCCGCGCCGCCGGTCAGCCAGCCAGCCGCGGCGGGATTTCCCGAGGTCGCCAAGGCGGTGACGCCGGCGGTGGTCAATATCACGACGCCGCGCGAGCGGCGCGGCCCTGTGCCGTTCGGCCAGCAGGATCGGGAGGACCCGATGAACCGCCGGTTCGGCTTCCCGGACCTGCCCTTCGGCCCTCGCGGTGACGGGCCGCGCGGCGGCGGGATGGGCTCCGGGGTCATCATCTCGCCGGACGGGTACATCGTCACCAATCACCACGTGGTCGAGGGCGCGCGCGAGGTGCGCGTGGCGCTCCCGGACAAGCGGGAGTTCATCGGAAAGGTCGTGGGCACCGACCCGAAGACCGACCTCGCGGTCGTGAAGGTGGATGCGCGCGACCTGCCCTTTGTGCCCTGGGGCGACTCCGCGTCACTCCAAGTGGGTGAATACGTCCTGGCTGTGGGCAATCCCTTCGGGCTGAACTCGACGGTCACGCTCGGCATCGTGAGCGCGCTGGGCCGCGGGCGGATGGGGATCACGCAGTACGAGGACTTCATCCAGACGGACGCGGCCGTCAATCCCGGCAATTCGGGCGGTGCCCTGGTCAACACGAGGGGCGAGCTGGTCGGGATCAACACGGCGATCTTCTCCCAGACCGGTGGGTACCAGGGTATCGGGTTTGCGGTGCCGGCAAGCATGGCCAAGCCGGTCACCGAAAGCCTGATCGCGACCGGCAGGGTCGTCCGCGGGTACCTGGGGGTGGCCATCCAGGACCTCACGCCGGATCTCGCCGAGTCCTTCGGGCTCAAGGAGGCCAGGGGCGCGCTCGTGAGCGACGTGAACGAGGCGAGTCCGGCTGCCGAGGCGGGCCTCCGGCAGGGCGACGTCATCATCGCCTACGACGGCCAGCCCGTGGCAGATCCGGTCGCCCTACAGCGCGCGGTCACGAGCACGAAGGTGGGTGCCAAGGTTGCGCTCACGGTGCTCCGTGAAGGCCGTCAGCGCGAGCTCACCGTCACGGTCGGCGAGCAGCCCGCGCCAGCCAGCGTGGCTCGCCGCTCCGACGGCGAAGCTGGCTCCGCGCTGGTCGGCGTCGAGGTCCAGGACCTCGATCGCCGGCTGGCCCGGGAGCTGGGGCTTCCGGGCAACGCCGCCGGCGTTGTGGTCGTGAACGTGGACCCGGAGAGCCCGGCTGCCGAGGCGGGGGTTGTCCCCGGCGACGTGATTCGGGAGATCAACCGGCAACCGGTCAAGACCGTCCGCGACTTCGAGAAGGCTGCCTCGGCGCTCAAGAAGGACCGGACCGCGCTGCTGCTGGTCACGCGGCGCGGGGGCTCGCTCTTCATCACGGTCAAGGCGTAATCCGAAACCCGCTCCCCTGGGGGGAGAGGGGATGGGTGAGGGGAAGAAGGAAGGAGGCTAGAGCCATGAACGGAAGAGTGCTGACGGGCGCGGCGGCGATGGTGCTGGCGCTGGGCGTGAGCCTTGCACCGGCCTGGGCGGACCAGGAGCGGCAGGAGAAGGGGTACGGCGGCCACGGCTACGGGACGCATGCCTGGGCCGCTAGGACGATGGGCCATCACGGCGGCACCGGCCATTTTCTGCGGCACCTGCTCAAGCACGGCCAGGAGATCGGCCTGACCGATGAGCAGGTCGCCAAGCTCAAGGCCCTCCAGCTCGAGATGGACAAGACCCGGATCAAGATGGAGTCGGACATCCTGGTCGCTGAGCGGGAGCTAGCCGCCCTGGTCGAGGACGACAAGGCCGAGATCGGCACGATCGAAGCCAAGCTCAAGCAGAGCGAGGCCCTGGAAGCGGATCTCCGAATGGCCGCGATCAAGGCCAGGCGGGACGCCTGGGCGCTGCTCACGCCCGAGCAGCGGGAGAAGGAGCGGGCCGTGCACGAGCAGATGCGGCGCCATCACCGGGAAGGGCATCACCGGCAAGGGTGACCGGCGCGCGAGCCTCGACGCAGGGCACGACGCGGCGGGCCGGCTGGAGCCGGCCCGCCGCCTTCGCTCCTCATCGGATCTCCCGCACGATCTCCCATCCCCGTGCCACCGCACGCTGCTCCTCCGGCAGAAGCTGCTCCAGCGGGATCTCCTTCCCCGATCGCGTGACCAGCGTGAGCATCGAAGGTCCGCCCAGGGCGGCCGCGACCAGCACGCGCTCGACTGGCTCGCCATCAATGAGGGGGAACAGCGCCGCGGTCGTCGCCGGCAGGGTGTAACTGGCGAAGGCGTTGAGCACGCTCACCGCGCCCCGGGGAAACGTGACGCTGACCGTGGCGGTCGTGCTGGTGAACGTCCCGGTGACCGTCGTGGCCGCGCCGAACTGCGGGAGCAGCTTGAGGGTGAACGGTACGGGCAGCGGAACGTTGGCGAGCGTCAGGGTGACCGGCACAGGATTGGTCGTCTCGGGCGGGAGCGATACGTCCGCTGATCCGTAGGAACCCGTGGGGGCGCTCGGGACCGCGACCCCGCCGACCGCGCTGATCGTGAGGGTCGGCAGGTTGATCAACGCGGGCGTGCTGGCCGCCGTGACCGGGCCGGGCGTGGCGGAGAAGGAGGCCGTTGGGTTTTGGCTGACGCTCAGCCCGGCGATGCTGAAGGCTTCGATGCGGATCCTCCCGCCCCCGGCCGGCGTCGTGCATCCAAACGTTCCAAACGAGGAAATTCCACCGGCGGCCTGGAGAGAGCCACCGGAGCCCGTGATCTGCGGGGCGACGAGACGGATGGCCCCCCCGCTTCCGCCCCCGCCGCAGAACCCGGTGCCAGCAAAGCTATTGTCGCCCCCGCCTCCGCCGTTGGCCGTAATCGTACCGGTCAGGGTAATCTTGGTGGACGAGGCCAGGACAATGGCCCCGCCCCCTCCGCCGCCGGATGCGCCGCTACGCGGAGAACCAAACGCTGAGAAGTTGGTCGCCCCCCCTCCTCCTGAGCCTCCGAAGAGCGGAAGGAGCGAGACAAACGAGCCCGGCGCCCCATAGGATGCGTTGTTGCTCGACCAGGATCCCCCCGGCCCGCCGCCGGGGCCTTGGCCGGCCGACGCGGGCTGTGAGCCATCGCTGGAGGCCCCTTGGCCCCCAGGGAACCCGCCTGGGCCGCCGGCGCCGCCAAAGTTGGCCAGGCCCCCGCTCGTGGTTCCGCTTGACCCGCTCACGTTGATCGTCCCGGCGATCGTAATGTCCCCCGTCGCGAGCAGCGTCACCGGCGTGTTCGCCGCGTTCTTGGCAAACGTCACGGTGACGCCGGCGGGGATGGTCACCGTCGTATAGTTCAACACGCCGTCAGGGGGCAATGTGACGGTCGTGTTCGCTGTTGGGCTGAACGCGCCCAGCGCCCCGGTGCTGCCGCTGTTGAAGGTCTGGGCGGTCGCGAGGCTCGTCCCGAGCGCGAGCCCTGCAAGGCTCAATCCCCCACACAACTGTGGCCCGCGATGCCTGCTCATGGCTGACTCCTTCTGTTGCTCGCTGATGGCTTGCGCGTACCTCTTGCCACCTGCTACTTGCCACTAACGTCTCGTCACGGCATCTGCACACTGGTCGGCGGCGCCACATCCATGCCGGGGCCCGAGGGCGCGACCCCCGATGATGGAAAGGGCAGAAACACACTGGTTGGCGGCGAGACGTCCATGCCGGGCCCCGACGGCGCGGTGCCCTGCGCCGGGAACGGGAAGAAGACGCTGATCCGGGTCACGCTGAACCCCGGCGCGCCAGCCACCACCGACAGCGTGAGGCTGCCGCTCTCGGCGGTTCCTGCCGGGGTCGTCACGGAAAAGCGATAAGCGCCCGGCGGGACGGTCGCGGCAACCGTCACGTTGAGCGGGAGGCGCTGCGAGGTGACGCCCGGCTGAAAGGCGGCGGTGATCCCGCTGACGGAGAACCGGACTTCCGTCGCGCTGGCGAGGTTGAAGCCGGTGATCACGACCCGCGTGGTCACCCCGCGCGCCACCGTGGCGGGCTCGATACCGTCAATGATGGGCGGGACCAGCACGGTAAAGGCCTGGGGACTCGTCGCCGTCCCGTTGGCGCTGGTGACCGTCACCGGGCCGCTCGTGGCGGCGGCCGGCACAGTGACGAGGAGCGAGCTGGTCGTGGCGGCGAGCACCGTCGCCGGGACGCCGTTGAACTTCACCTGGTTGTCGGTGGGGACACTGCCGAACCCGAACCCGCGGATCTGCACCTGGGCGCCGACCAGCGCACTGGAGGGCGACAGGAGGAAGATCCCGACGCCGCTGTCGCCAGCGGCGAAGCGCCGGATCGCGAGCAGATTGCCGACCTCGTCGTAGAGGTACACAGCGGTGTTCCCATCTGCGTCGATCACCCCGACCAGCCGACCCTGCTCGTCGTACAGGTACTGGGCCTGATCGGCGGACGCGGCGGTCGGTCCAAGCAGCAAGGCGGCGAGCAGGGCCCACACCAGCAGGCGAGCGATGGGAAGTGAACGTGTCATAACAGCCCTTTTCGGCATCGTCCTCTATCCTATGCCGTCTCGATCGCCGGGATCTCCTGAGCCGTGGTTGCTAAAATCACGGTAGACGCTTGCTAGCAGCGCTCCCAATGCCGCATACAAGACCATGTTTAGCCCGATCGAAATTGAAAGAGTGAGCAGAGTGGTACGGAGCGCCGGAGGGTCCGTCGAGAGGTCCGCCACGGTCGCGATCGGCCAGGTTGGCCAGAGGACTAAACCGATTAAGGCCATTCGAAGACCCCGCCTTGCAACCGAGTGACGATCTAGATAGCCACCGGCACAAGCAAGCCCGCTAATGCCCAATGTCTGACGACGCGCAGCCGCTTGTGTCTCTCCTTCTGCCAAGAGGACATGGGTCTCCTGTAGGCCTCGGACGACCAGAGGACCGGCAGGGAGCCGCCGGGCCGGGTCATAGGCGAAGCGGGTGAGCCCGTGGCTAGCGTCCGCGAGTATGCGCGCGTGATTCCATTGGAGGCTTACCTATCCGCTGCTGAGGCCCCTTTCCCGGACACGCGGACAATCACCACGCTCAAAAGGTTTCCACGGTTCGCAAGATCGTCCTGACGAAGTCATGCCAATAATCTGCACCCCTCACACCTGAGTAAGGGACGAAATACTCAACTCGCAGTCTTCCCATGCTGCGCGCTACATCCTCGATAAGGTTGATCTCAGTGCTCGTAACCAGATCCTCGGCCACATCGTGTTTGAATGGAAGAGGAATGCCCAACTGAAAATGCCGATACCACTCCCTAGAATGATCTGTCCGTCTCAGCACGATCACTGTGCAGTCCTTGCCGAAGAGCTGCTTCCCGTCAGCTAACCGCACCTCGAGCTCAGAATAGCCGCTGATGGCTTCTAGTTGGTTGTAGCGGCCGGTGTAAATGCGGTACTCCACAGGGCGCTCGATTCGAATGCCGAGCGCTGAAAGGCCGACAAAACCCTTTCCCAGCAGAGGCCCATCAGGGTATTGGTAGAGAATCTTGGCAGCCGAAGCTGGGTCCTTTGCGCCTTGGGTCACAATCTCGGCTTCAGAGGCAATGCCGAACCGTTGCGACAACAGCATGCGTAAAGCTCGGACCAACTCTTTGTATGGCGATCTGACAAGAACAAACACCGATGCCGCTGATGTAGGGTCTGTTACGTTCCCCTGTTCCATAAGAACTTTTTCGCCTGTATGTCGAACCAATGAGCTAGCTAGGTGTTTTCTCGCTCCTTTCTCGTCTGCCTTCGGATCAAGAAAGACCAGTGCAGTCACATTCATGTTCAAAGCACTGATGGCCATGACTGTGGCGAGAACCGTGGTCTTTATGGGCATTTTTGTTTCCTTCGACAGGTGTCGTATCGGTTAATGATCTCCAAATCGTTCTGAAACGATTGTGTCAGTTCGCTCGGCGACGGGAAGAGATCGTGGATGAAGTGTTTCAGGAATTGCCGATTGAAGCCGATTTCCACATACGGCTCATATTTGTGAATCCCTTCGTCTTCCGCTATGTGGAGCGCAAACCCAGGTCGGCACTGGTCAAGCTGTTGTTGAATGAAGCGCCGCGATTTTTCAACGGCATCGTCAACGGACTGATCAGGCCTTCTCTGGGAGTGCCAGTTCGCATTTTGTGGCTTTTGAGAACCTGTCACGAAATCAAGCACCACGCTGTCAATGGCTGTTTGTGTGCTGGTCACGGGGTCATGCCCGGTGCTGATCATGGCATAGAATGCCAAGATGAAGTGCCAGGGCGAGGCATAAAGGCCATAGGGATCGACAAACTTCAGCGGATTGTTCTCCGTGTAGACATAAAAGTTCGGAGCCCCGCCAATCAAGCGTAGGGGATCTTCGCGCAGGTAGCGATGGATCGGGGAGCCATAGTACCGCCTGCGGTAGTAATAAACCCCCGCGCCATCGTTCTCTCTCCCCGTGTATTGGAACGGATTCGCTGAAGTTCCTGTAGCGGTTGTCATGCCGAACGGCTCGTAGCGATAGCTGGCTGTCACCGCTCCGGCGTCACCCGTGAGCGCGAGCGTGCTGCCCAGCGCATCAGCGTGGTAGAACTCGTTCCCGCCGGCGGACTGCCGGACGAAGGGCTCGTCAATGCTGAGGGACCGCAGGTAGGTCGTCGCCATCGCCCCGCCGCCGATCTCCGCCACAATGTCGTTCCCGTCGTACAAGAACTCGGTCGTGACGCCGTTGACGGTTTTGCGGACTCGCCGGCCCAGGGCGTCGTAGGCGAAGCTCGCCGTCACGCCGGGGCCATCGATGCCAACCAGCCGGTTCCGCGCATCCCAGGTATAGGTGGTCGTGCCGCTGGGCTCGGTGTGGCTGGTGAGGTTGCCGTTGGGATCGAAGGTCTGATTGGGTGCCGCGCTGTTGAACTGGATCTGCTGATTGGCGGCATCGTAGGCGGCCTGGACGGCGGCGGGCAGCCGCGTGGCGACTTGCCCGGCGCGCGTGAGGCTAGTGCGATTGCCGGCGGCATCGTAGGTGTAGGTCAAGGATTCGATCAGGCCAGCCGGCCCTTGGTGCAGGATCGTCAGCAGCCGCGAGGCATTGTCATAGCCATAGGCGGTGGTGGTTCCGTTCGGGTAGGCCAGCCCGGTCCGCCGGCCCGCGGCGTCATAGGCCAGGCCGCCGGCCCGGCCCGCCTGGGCAACCTGCGTGAGCCGGGAGGCGGCGTCGTACTGATAGGTCACCGGCGGCAGTCCGTTCGCCGTCATCTGCGTCCGCCGGCCGAGGGCGTCGTACTGATACTGGACTGTCCCCTGGGGGGTGACCGCCTGAATCAGCCGGTCCCGCGCATCGTAGGTAAACTCAATCCTTCCTCCCACCGAATCCTCGGCCGCCGCCAGTCGGCCGCCGGCGTCGTAGATGAAACTGGTCGTGCTCCCGTCGGCGTACTCCGCCCGGGTCCGGCGGTTGAGGTTGTCATACGTGAACGTCGCCACTTGGCCTTTGCGGTCGGTGAACTGGGTCAGATTGCCGGCCGCGTCGTACTGATAGGTTTCCTGCCGGCCTAAGGCATCCGTCCGCATCGCCAGCCGGTCCATGACGTCGTAGGTGTAGGTCGTCCGCTGCCCCTTGGCGTCGCGCACCTCGAGGAGATTCCCGTTCTCGTCATAGGCGAAGCGGGTAAGCCCGTGGCTGGCGTCCGCGATCGTGCTCACGCGGTTCAGCCCGTCGTAGCGGAACTGGGTCTGATTCCCCCGCGGATCGGTCAGGCTGATCAAGCGGCTCACCGCATCATAGGCCCGCAAGGTTTGGTTCCCCAGCGGGTCCGTGGTCGTGACGAGGTTCCCGTCCGCATCATAGGTGAACGTCGTCTGGTGCCCCAATGGATCGGTGACGACCGTGGGCTGGCCGAAGGCATTGTAGCCGATGGTCGTTGTCTGCCCGAGCGGATCGGTCGTGGTGAGCAGGTTGCCCTTGGCGTCATAGGTGAAGGTGGTGACCTGGCCAAGCGCGTCGGTGAGTTTGGTAACACGATTGAAGGTCGGCTCATACGCGAAGCGCGTGACGTTCCCCTGTGGGTCGGTGATCGCGGTCACGTTGCCGGCCGCGTCATGGGCGAACTGGGTGGTGCGGCCCAGGGCGTCGGTGCTGGCCGTGATCAGGTTCCCGGCGCCCCGGATGAGGACCGTCTTCTGGCCCAGACCGTCCTGCCGCTCGGTGGTGAAGCCCAGGTTGTTGAATCGATACGTGCGCGTGGTGCCCCGCGGGTCGGTCACGCTCGTGGCGAGCACGGTGCCGCCGCTGAAGCGATAGCCCGCTTGGACGGTCTCCCAGGACTCTTCGGTCGGGCACCCCGGCCCCGGGCAGCCGGGGCCGCTGACTGTGGCCCCCTGCAGCAGATAGCGGTTGCGCCACTCGCCGCCGTCGGCCTGGACCTGGCGGACCAGCCGGCCGCTCGCGCCATAGACGTTCTGCAGGAACAGGATGTTCCGGGCATCGGTGATGGTTGTGATCCGGCCGCTCGCGTCATAGGTGTAGGTGGTCGTTCCCTGCTCGGGGTCGGTGACGGTGGCGAGCCGGCCATTGCTCCCGTAGGTGTACTGGATCGTGCGGCCCAGGGGATCCTGGACCTGCGTGATCCGGCCGGCCGAGGTCGTGACGGTCAGTGCGCGGCCCGCCGCGTCCACGATCCGCGAGATCGTCCCGCCGGCGCTCCGCTCGATCGTGAGCTGGTTGCCGTTCCGGTCCGTCTGGGCGATCAAGAACTCCACGGTCCCGCCGGCCGGAAAGGTGAAGAGCGGCCGAAAGCGCCAGACGGTCCCGTCCTTGAACCGGAGCTGGTGGTCGCCGCCAGGCAGCGCACTGAGCACCGCGCCGCGGAGGAAGGGATGGGTGTGGTTGACGTAGGTGCCGTCCGGCTGCTTGGCGAGGTCCACGCGGCTGTTCGCGGGGAGCACGAGCCGGTAGGCCGTCTGCGCGGGGTTGAGCGCAACCAGGGTGACATCCACGGAGAGCACCCATCCAAAGCCCAGCGACAGGGTCAAGCCGCCGACCCCGCCGTACGCGTCGAGCGGGTTAAAGGTCCGGGCCAGCACGAGCGGAAGCCGGCCCGGGAGCACGAGGTCGGTCTTCTCCGCGGTGAACAGCCCCGTCCCCAGGTCCACGGGGTCGTTGTCCTTATCCCCTTCGCGGTTGGGGTTGGGCTGGTTGCACGTGGGATTGCCGACGCAGGTGCAGGTGTAGAGCCCGCATTTGAAGCAGAACCGGGTGATTCCTACGCCGGGATTGCTGACGATCGTCGATCCGTCCTCGCTCACCGTGGCCAGCCCCGCTTTCTTCCAGCCGGAGGGCTCGGCCAGGTTCAGCGGCGTCGCGTCGTAAACCCACAGCTCTGCCGTCTCGCCGGGGGCCAGGCCCAGGTCGTTGGGCACCGAGACGGGAATGACCGCGCCCTCGGGGCTGAGGTAGCCACCCATCGGGGTGCCGAAGAAAGGCTGATAGACCGACTTGACCGGGACGGGCGGCGGCGGGACGCCCAAGCGGTCCAGGTCCAGCCGCTCGAGCGCGAGCTTGGTCTTCGGCACATTGTCCCAGCCGATGATCGTCACGCCGACCGGCAGGGTGAGGGACAGGCCGGGATAGCGCGGGTCGGTGAACACCTGATCGCTGGTCCCATTGGCGATCGGAGTGAAGCGCTCCGGCGGCGGCTGAGGCATGATCCAGAACGGCGGGAGCACGTTGGGCTGGCCAGCGGCGAGCACGACATCCGTGCTGTACAGGAACCCGCCGGTCGGGAGCGTCCCGCTGATGAGCAGCTTCTGGGTGCCCGCCGGGACGTTCTGGAGCAGGAAGGCGCCCGCGGCGTCCGTCTGGGTCTGGAGCGTGCCCAGGGTCACCTGGACGTTCGGGATCGGGGCGCCCGTGTCCGTCGCCAGGAACCGGCCGCTGACGTGGGTTTGGCCGCCGCCGGCGAGCACCTGCAGCAGGAGCGGGATCGTCTGCGCGGTCTGGCCGGTCTCGAGCAGGGTTGTGCCGACGACGGTGAAGGCGATCGGGCCGGCCGGCACCGCCCCGCCGACGGTCAGAGTGAGGAGCGCGGTCTGGCCCGCCGTGACCGTGGCCGAGGAGAACTGGGCGGTCACGCCGGCCGGGAGCCCCAGGGCCGCCAGCGTGACCAAGCGCGTGAAGCTCCCGACGGGCGAGAGCGTCACGGCGTAGGCCGCCTGGCCGCCCGGGATCGCGCCCGCCTGGGCGGGCGCGGCGCTGAGCGCGAAGTTCTGGCTGAGGGTCACGGTGAACGGACTGGGGCTGGTGCCCGTGCCGAGCGCGGTCGTGACGGTCACCGGGCCGCTCGTCGCGCCCTGCGGCACGGTGGTGACGAGGGTCGTGACGCTGGCGGCACTCACGATGGCCGGGGTGCCGCTGAACCGGACCTGGTTGCGGGCCGGTGTCGGATCGAAGTTCTGTCCGGTGAGGGTGACCGGGGTGCCCACCGGCCCGCTGGTTGGGGTGAACCCGGTGATGGTCGGGACGCCCGGGGTGATCGTGAGCGTGCTGCTGGCCGGGTGGCGCAGCGGGGCCGTGGCAGTAAAGGTGACGGTGCCCGCGCCAGTCGCCGTCACGGTGAACGGAGCGCTGAGGGCGCCCTCGGGGATGAGGACGGTGGCGGGCGCGCTGACACGTCCGCTGCCGGTCGCGGCGAGGCTGACGAGCAGGCCGCCGGGCGGCGCCGCCTCGGCGGAGCTGACGGTGAACGGCAGCGTGTCGCCGACGCGCAGGCTGGCGGTCGCGGGGCTCAGGCTCAGGGGCGGCGGGACGCGGACGGTGAGCGCGGTGCTGGTCGTGACGGTCCGGCCGGCCGGCGTGGTGCTCGCCGCAGCGATGGTGGTGGTGCCCGCCGCCAGGGTGGAGACGGTTCCGCCGGCGGTGATCGTGGCGATGGTCGTGTCCGAGGAGGTCCAGGTGACGCGGGTCGTGATGTCCTGGGTGCTGCCGTCGGTGAAGGTGCCGAGCGCGGTGAAGGGGACCGTCTCGCTGAGGATCGCGGTCGGGGTCTGCGGGGAGAGGGTCAGGGTGACCAGTTCCGCTGGGATGACCGTCACGGTGGCGCTCGCGCGGGTCCCATTGAGCGTGGCGGTGACCGTCGCTGTGCCTTCGCCGACCGTGAGGACAGGAAAGTCGGCGAAGAAGGCCCCGGCGGGGATGGTGACGGTGGGCGGGACGGTGACGACCTCCGGGGCGCTACCGGTGAGCGCGACACCGGTCGGCTCCGGCGGGGCCGGACTCACGGTGACGCGCAGGACGCCGGGGACGCCCAGGGGCAGCGTCAGGCTGGTTGGGGCCAGCCCCGTCACCGTGGTGGGCGGCGTGGTCACCTGGACGGTGGCGCTCACGCGGGTCCCGTTGAGCGTGGCGGTGACCGTCGCGAGGCCGGGGGTCAGGCCGGTGACGGGGACGGGCGCGCTAAGCTGGCCCGCCGGGACGGTGACGTGGTCGGGAATCAGCGCGACCGCGGGAGCGTCCGTGCTCAGCGCGACGACGGAGTCGTCGAATTGGGCGGCGTTCAGCGTCAGCGTGAGGCTGCCGGTGGCACCTTGCTGCACCGTGAGCGGCGAGGGACCCAGCGCGACGACGGCGGGGGGCGGCGGGACGATGTGGACGAGCGCCGCCTGACGGCTGTCCGGGAGTGAGGCGGTCACCAGGGTGTCCCCGACCGCCAGGCCGGTGACGGCGAAGGCGGCCTGCGTCGCTCCGGCCGGGACGGTGACCGTCGGCGGGACGAGGAGCAGGTCCGGGCGATCGGCCAGGAGCGTCACCTCCGTGGGCGTCCGCTGCGCCACGTTCACGGTCACCGTGAGCGTGCCGGTCGCGCCGACGCTCACCGTGAGCGGCGAGGGGCCCAGCGCGACGACGGCGGGCGGTGGCGAAGTGACCAGCACGGCCGCCGCAGCGCTCGTCCCGTTCAGGCTGGCCGTGACCATCGCCGTGCCCAGGCCGACCGTCAGGACCGGCACCGGCGCGCTGGTCGCGCCGGCCGGCACGCGCACGGCCGGGGGCACGGCGACGATCCCGCCCGGGGTGGCCTCGATCCTTACCTCGGTGTCCGTCGGCTGGGCGGCGGAGATCGTCACCGTGAGCGTCACGGTGGCCCCCAGGGTGGCCGGTGTGACCGGCGGGAGCAGCGAGATGACGATGGGCACGGCCGGCGTCACGGTCACGGTGCTCGTCGCGCTGGTCTCGTTCAGGCTGGCCGTGATCTGTGCGGTCCCCGGCGTGTTGGCGATGACCGGCACCGGCGCGGCGGTGGCGCCAGCCGGCACCGTCACGCTGCTGGGCACGAAGGCGATGGCTGGATCGGTGCTGCTCAGTGCAACGGTGGTGTCGGTCGCTTGCGCCGCACTGATGGTGACGAACACGGTCCCGGTGGCGCCTTGGGTGATCGTGAGCGTGCGTGGCGACAGGCTGGTGACGGTGGGCAGGCGTGGTGTGACCTGCACGGTGCTGCTGGCCGTCCCGCCGTTCAGGGAGACGGTGATCTGCGCCAGGCCCTCGCTCCCCGCCGTGACCGGGATCGCGACGTGGCTCTGGCCGGAGGCGAAGGAGACCGAAGCCGGAACGGACGCCACGCCCGGGGCGGTGCTGCTGACGGCCAGCGTGCCTGCGTCGGTGGGCGTGGGCGAGAGAGTGGCCGTGAGGGTGCCGACGGCGCCCTCCATGATGCTCAGGGGGTTCGGCGTCAGCGAGACCGGTGTCGGGAAGATCGTGGTGCCGAAGACGCTGAGCGTCAGGTAACTGCCGGGCTTGCTCGCGACCGTGACCTGCAGCGTGTTCGAGGGCTGGAGCGTGACGGGGCGATCCACGACCGCGACGTTCTGGTTGAAATCATTGGGGCCCGCCACCTGCACGCCGTTGAGCGTGATCGTCGCGGAGGCAAGGCGGTGGCCGCCCGCCGTGTCCCCGTTGACGATGTGGAGCAGGAAGGGCGCGCCGACCGAGGCCGGGACGGTGAAGGTGTCGGTGTATTGGTTCGGCGCCCCCGTCGTGCGGACATATTGCTTCGGACCGAACAACAAGCGGTCCGGCTGGCTTTCAGCCTGGACGGCGGCCGCGGCGAGGGCGAGGAGGACAAGGGCGCACGGAGGCCCCACCTGTCGGGCCGGTGCACGGCGGCGCGGCGGCACCCCAGAGGGCATCGGCGCGACCCTCCTTCGTTCGCCGTCGGCCTGAGCCGGATGGAGCACACGGCGAGTGGCGCCTGCTATACCGGAAATCTCTGCGGCTGCAAAGGGTCAATTATGAGGCGTCGCTCCCGTTCAGCTACTTTCGTTGGGAGGACTTAAACCTAGTTAAAAATACGCCTCTGCATGGCCTGGCGAGACCGGACGGTCCGGAGATCGGAGAGGGCATCCAGTCATCCGCTTGATTCAGGGAGCCGACTTACCTAGAGTGACGGCTGGCAGGCGGGCCGATCCAGGGGCGTTTGGGTATGATCCGGAGCTTCAACGGCATCACGCCGACGATTCACGAGCGCGTCTATATCGAGGACACGGCCGTGGTGATCGGCGATGTCGTGATCGGCGAGGACTCCAGCGTCTGGTTCAACAGCGTGGTGCGCGGAGACGTGCATTTCATCCGGATCGGGAACCGGACCAACATCCAGGACCTTTGCCTGCTGCACGTGACGCACGACACCCACCCGCTCGTGATCGGCAACGATGTGACGGTCGGCCATCACGTCGTGCTGCACGGGTGCACGATCAAGGACCGGGTGCTCATCGGGATGGGCGCGATCGTGATGGATGGCGCCGTGATCGGCGAGGACTGCATCGTGGGGGCCGGTGCGCTTATCACCGAGGGCACGGTCGTGCCTCCGAAGAGCCTGATCCTCGGCACGCCGGCGCGGGTGAAGCGGGCGGTGACCGAAGCGGAGCTGGCCTGGATCCGCGAATCAGCGGAGAACTACGTCCGCTATGCGCGGCAGTACCTGCGGGGGCCGGAGAAGCCCAGGACCGGCTTCGCGCCGTGATCCTTTGCGGATTTCGTAGGAGAGGCTCGTTTCGGTCCAGTTGTCGGGGCCCAGCGCTATGAGCTTCTGGTGCACGGTCTCCAGGAATCGGTTCCCTTCCCCGCCGGTCGAGTAAAACACGCCGTCCAGGGACTCGCCCTTTAGCAGCTCGACCTTCTCGCGTGTCGCGACGACCTTGACCTGCTCGATCGTCCGGAGGGCCCCCTTCGGGAGCAGGACCTGCATCCGCACCCCGAGCTCCCGCAGCGAGTCACTGGGGAAGACCAGGTCCTGGCCCGGCATGACCAGGTTCCCGCGCACGATGCGGTTCGGCAACAGCGCCGTGACGCTGCCGTTTTCGGCCACGCTGAAGACATGGACGTACACGGGTTGGTTGGCCTGTACAGTGATCCGGACCTCTTCGCCGTCCCGGAAACTGAGCTTGTTCAGCGAGACCCGGAGATTGAGCGCGGTGGGTTGATCGAACCGAACGGACGTGCCGGACTTGGCCGGCTCCGTCGGGAGCCCGGCCGGGCTGGCGGTTCCGACCGCCGGGACTCCGGCGAGGATGCCCATCAGCAACAGGACCAAGCGCGTGAACCATCGCTGGTTGTCAATCATGGCCTGCTCCTTTCGACGTGGGCCCATGTGGAGAGTCGTCGGGCCCCTAGAGCCTAACGAATAGGGGGAGCAAGCCGGATGCCACTCGGGGCGCTGAAGGAGGCAGCCGCTTCCCTTGGAAAGACAGGGGCTTGCCGGCGCGCTCGCGTGGATGCCCCTTCGGCGGGGGTAGGGGCGGACGCCTAGGGCTGTAAAACTTACACCCCCTCGTGTCCCTGGCCCTAGGGGGCAGCGCGTCGTCGTTGGTCCGATGGGGCGGTTCCCACCCGGATGAAGCAGATTGGGTCTTCCACGATCGCGGTCGGATACGTCTTCTGCTCCACGATGCAGGGAATCCGCCGCCGAGCGCACCATTGGGCGATCCAGGGGATCTCTTCCACCGACGTGGTGACAAGCCCGGGCCGCGTGAGCTTGGCGAGGCAGCGCGCTGCGAGCGCGCGGACGGCTGCCCGCTCGCGGGCGAAGGCCCGCGGATCGAAGGTCACCGGGTTCGCCCGGCCGTAGGAGAGGGCCGCCAGCTCCGGCACGCGCTCGGGGTCGTTCAGCACGCTGACGATCCAGAGGTGGTCGAAGCGGCCGGCGGCAGCCCGCGCGTCGCCGGCCGTGACGCGGCAGGGGACTGCATTCCGGAAGGCTTGCGCGACCGCGCGGTTGATCAGCGCGACCTCCGTCTTCCTGAGATTGTAGGCGGCCACTGCCCGGCCCAGCTCCAGCGTCTCCGTCAGCAGCAGCGGGATCTCGGCGACGCCCGCGCCGACATAGAGGCTGCGCCCGCCGGGCATGAGTCGCGGCAGCAGGACCTGGGCGAGCGCGACGCCGAGCGCCTCGCAGGGCTTGCGCTTGGCCAGCCAGAACGCCGCTCCGCCTTCGTCGCAATAGATGGGGCCGAGCCGGGCGTAGTCCAGCCGCGCAAACACTGCGGCGATCATCCGCCGCGTGCGCGGCCTGAGGGTCGGTCTCGTCAGTCCCTTCGGCATCGCGGGCTAGCGTAGGCGATCCACCGCTCGCGCCGCAACCCCGTCGATGCCGGTCCCGGCGCCCTTGTCTTTCTAGCCGGATTCCGCTAAGATCGCCCCCGCATAGGGTTACGTGCTTTCACCGAATCGGAGATAGGGGAGGCCGCGACGGCTGCGGCTGCTCGCGCCGTGCCGTTCCTGCCCTGGCAAGCTCATGACGGCTGACGCTCAGGGGCCCTTGCTGGAGGGGGTGGCACGGCTGCTCCTCCATCTGGGAGTCGGCCGCGCACAGCTCCGGATCGGCAAGCGGAGCTGGCGGTTCGAGGCGCTGGCCGCGGAGTTTGTCCCGGCCCCGGCCGCCGAGCCGTTGCCCGGCGCCGCGCTGGCCCTGCCCGGCGGCGCGTTGACCCTGGACGCCTCCCCGCCCCCGGCCGCCCGCGCGCTCCTCGAGGCGCTCGCCCCAGCCGTGGCCGAGGCCCTGCAGATCCGGGACCGGCTCGACACGGTGTTCAAGACCGGGCTCGCCCTCTCCGCGAACCTCAACCTCAAGAGCGTGCTGGCGCAGTTGCTCGTCCTCACCCAGGAGGCCCTCGGGACGGAGGCCGGCTCCGTCATGTTGCTGGACGAGGCGAAGACCCAGCTCTACTGGGAGGTGGCCGGCGGCGGGGACGAGTCGGGGGCCCTGCAGAGCCGGACGCTCCCCGTCGGCGAAGGGATCGCCGGCACGGTCGCTCAGACGGGTGAGCCGATCATCGTGGCCGATGCGGAGCGGGACCCGCGGGTCGCACGCTGGGTGGACCAAGTCACGAGCTTCCGCACCCGCTCCATCCTGTGCGTGCCGATCCGCTTCAAGGGCGAGATCATCGGCGTGCTCCAGGCGCTCAACAAGACGGACGGCACCTTCGGCCGAGAGGACCGGGAGGTCCTGGAGCTGATCGCGGCCGAGGCCGGCGTGGCGATCGAGAACGCCCGGCTCTACGAGTCCCTGGAAGCGCGGGTCGTCCAGCGGACCCGCGAGCTGCGCGCGGCGAACGAGCACCTCAGCCGGACGCTCGACGAGCTGCGCGCGGCGCAGACCCAGCTCATCCAGTCCGAGAAGATGGCCTCCCTCGGCCGGCTCGTCGCGGGCGTCGCGCACGAGATCAACACGCCGCTGGGCGCGATCACGAGCAACACCGACCTCCTCGGCCGGGGGCTCAAGAAGCTCGAAGCCGGCCCGGGCGACGCGGCGCGGCGCCTGCTCCAGACGCTGGCCCCCCTCGTCGAGACGAACGCCCAGGCCTGCCGGCGCATCGCCGAGATCGTCAAGAACCTCCGGATCTTCGCCCGCCTGGACGAGGCCGAGTGGAAATCCGTGGACCTCCGCGCGGGCATGGACAGCACGCTCGCGCTCGTCCACCACCTGCACAAGGGCCGGATCGAGATCATCCGCGAGTACGAGGAGATTCCGCTTGTCGAGTGCCGTCCCGGGCAGATCAACCAGGTGTTCATGAACCTGCTGGTGAACGCGGTTCAGGCGATCGAGGGCCCAGGCACGATCCGGATCCGGATGCAGGCCGGCGATTGGTCCGTGACGGTGGAGGTCCAGGACACCGGCTGCGGGATCGCCGCGGAGCACCTCGGGAAGATCTTCGACCCTGGCTTCACGACCAAGGGCGTCGGGGTGGGGACGGGACTGGGCCTGTCGATCTGCCACCAGATCGTCGCGGCGCACAGGGGATCCATCCGTGTGACGAGCCGGAAGGGGATGGGTGCCACGTTTACGGTTGTGCTGCCCCTACGGCCTGGCGGGTGATGCGCGTCGCGCGCGGGACTGCGGCGGTGACCCGGGCGTGGCTGGCCCGCGCGGTCCTCGGCGCCGCCCTGGCCGGCGCGGCGGGGCTGCCCGCGCCGGCGAGCGGACAGGGCCCGGAGCCGGGAGCGGTCGGCGAGAAACCTGGCGAGGAGCAGCCGGCGGCACCGCCCGAGCCATCGGCCCCCGAGCCGGCCGTGCCGGTCCCGGGCGGCGTCCTGGCGCGGATTTCCCGGGCGGCCGGGCAACTGCGGGACTTCGGCATCAAGGGCGACGTGACGTACAAGTCCTTCGCCTTTTTCCGGGACACGCCGAACGACCCGCGGAACTTCGGGAACGAAGGCATCTTCCATTTGCAGTTGGACCGTGACTTGGCCGACTGGGCGCGCCTTTCGATCAAGGGGGAAGCCCGGCAGGACGACCGCCGGTTCACGCGGGGCGCGCGCACGCGCGTCCCGGACAACCTCTTGCACCGGCGCATGGTGGACCTCATGGAGTCCTACCTGAAGCTCAGCCTGCCGGGAGATGCGCAGCTCACCGTCGGGAAGCTGATCTACACCTGGGGCAAGGCGGAGATCTACAGCCCCACGGACAACATGAGCCCCTACGACTACCTGGACGTGATTGACCGCCAGAAGCTCCCCGTGTACTCAGGTGAGCTGGCCAAGACCTTCGACACGCCCGCGGGACCGGTGGACCTCACGTTCATCTACATCCCGTTCTTCACCCCGGCCCGCGATCCCCTGCTCGAGAGCCGCTGGACGCCGGCGCCGACCCCGATTCCGGGCGTCGGGGAGAGCGTGCCGGCGGGCGTGAACGTCCAGCAGCGCATCACGCCCGGCCGGGAGGCGAAGAACATGTAGTACGCGGTCCGGCTCCGGAAGACGATCGGGAAGGTGGACGTCTCGGCGAGCTACTTCGACGGCTTCGAGTACCTGCCGATCGTGCGAAAGGACGTGAGCGGCTCGACCGCGACGTTCGTCCCCGTGTACCGGCACATGCAGGTGCCCGGCTTCGATTTCGAGACCACAGTGGACCGGTTCGTCCTCAAGGGCGAGGCGGCCTTCAAGCTCGCCGACCGGGAGGCGAAGGACAGCCGCTTCCAGGGTCTGATCGGCGCCCGCTACACGCGGGACGACCTCCTCACCGACTGGCTCCGCAAGCTCACGGTGCACTTCGAGTACAACCGCCAGGAGTTCATCTCGGCCCAGAACCCGCGCTACATCGTGACCGGGAGTTTCCTCAACGGGTTCACCAATTCCGGCTCGGGCGGCTTTGAGTTCGACTTCAATCCGGACCGGACCTTCAACCGCGAGACGAAGTTCCGGGTCGTCGGCTCCATGGACTGGGCCGAGTCGGCGAACTACTGGATCCAGTACCAGCTCACGGTCAAGCCAGTCGAGGATTACACGGTGGAGGCCGGGTTCGACACCTTCTCCGGCAACCAGACGACCTTCTGGGGCGAATGGCGGCGGAACGACCGGTTCTACTTCAAGCTGACGAGGCTCTTCTAAATCCTGGTTAACCGAAAGGAGCGGAGAAGACCATGCGTACAGGACACCGACCTCCATCGAGCTCGCAGGGATTGGGGGTGCTCGCGGTTCTGCTGGGGCTGGCCCTCGCCGGCCCGGCCTGGGCCGAGCCCACCGGCCTGGAGATCATAAAGAAGCAGCGGGACCTCCAACGGGCCAAGGATGAGGAGGAGACCCAGCAGATGACCCTGGTCAACAAGAACGGCGAGACCAAGCAGCGGAAGGTCGTCCGCCAGACGCTCACGGTCGCGGACGACCTCAGCAAGATCCTGATCCGGTTCAAGGCCCCGCGGGACGTCGAGAACACCGGGCTGCTCACCTGGGAAGCGAAGGACGGCAACGACGACCAGTGGCTGTACCTGCCGGATCTGAAGAAGACCACCCGGATCGCCTCCAGCGGGAAGAAGAACCGGTTCATGGGGACGGACTTCGCCTACGAGGATCTCCGGCCGGAGACCCTCTCTCTGCATACCTACACGGTGGTCGGCTCGGAGGCGGTGGACGGCCAGGACTGCTTCATCATCGAGGCGCTGCCCGCCAACGACAGGGAGGCGGAGGAGAGCGGGTACAGCAAGCGCAAGCTCTGGATCCGCAAGGACCTCTACTATACGGTCAAGCGCGAGTTCTACGACAAGAAGGGGCAGTTGGAGAAAATTCAGGAGGACCGGAAGCTCCAGCAGGTCAGGGGCAGCGTCTGGCGCGCGAACGAGGTGGAGATGCGCGACGTGCAGGCGGGCACCAGGACGGTGGTGACGATCGAGGCGCGCGCGCACGACAAGGGCCTGAAGGAGAGCCTCTTCACCGCGTCGGCGCTGGAGCGGGGCGGACGATAGAGAGGCCGGCTGACGAAGGGGTGGCCGGGCTCGCGGGCAGCCTCTGAGGGACGGGAGCACGACCGGGCATGAAGCGGCTGATGCGCTGGATCGCGGACCATCCCCTGCTCGACATGGGCTTGGTCCTTGCGGCGACGGCGGCGTTCGCGCTCCAGATTCCCAAGCTGGAGGTGGACACCTCCGCCGAGGGCTTGATGCTTGAGAAGGACCCGAGCAAGGCCTACTACGACAAGATCAAGACGAAGTTCGGGAGCGACAACCTGACCATCGTCCTGGTCAAGGCGGACGACGTCTTCGCCGCGCCGGTCCTGCAGAGCCTCAAGCGGCTCTCCGACGCGATCGAGCGCTTGCCGGGAGTCTCGCGGGTCGAGAGCCTGACCACCGTGAACAACATCAAGGGTGAGGGCGACTCGCTCAACACCGAGCCGCTGGTCGGCGCCCGGGTGCCGACGGACCTGGCCCGGCTTGCGAAGATCCGCGCCGACGCGCTCGGGAACCGGATCTTCGTCGGGAACATCGTCGCCCGGGACGCCAAGGCGGCGGCGATCAACGTCTATACCGATCCCAAGCCGGGCGACAAGGGATTCAACCGGCGCTTCACCGACGCGGTCGAGGCGCTGATCGCCCAGGAGACCGCGGCGGGGCGCTCGATCTACCAGATCGGCGGGCCGCTCACGAAGGTCACGTTCGGCGACTACATCCGGCAGGACCAGATCGCTCTCGTGCCGCTCTCGCTGGCCGTGCTGCTCGTCGTGCTGCTCCTGGCCTTCCGGATGGTGCAGGGCGTCGCGATCCCGATCGTCACGGGCTTGGTCAGCATCACCTGGGGGCTGGGCTGGATGGCGCTCGTCGGCATCCCGGTGAACGTGATCACGGCGATCATCCCCTCGCTGCTGATCGCCATCGGGTTCACCGAGGACGTCCATATGATCTCCGAGTACCACCAGGCACTGCGGCAGGGCCTGGACAAGGTCGCCGCGGTCCGGCACATGGCCGAGCACGCCGCCCTGCCGATCCTCATCACCACGGTCACGACGGTCGTCGGGTTCGGGAGCCTCATGACCAGCGACATCACGATGCTGATCCAGTTCGGCCGGGCCTCGGCGCTGGCCCTCTCCTCGAACTTCGTCATCACGATCGTGCTCGTGCCCGCCCTGCTTCGGCTCCTGCCCGTCCCAAAGCGATTCCGGGCCCTGGCGCTCGTGCAGGAATCCCCCGAGGGCCCGACCACCGCCTGGATGGAGCGGCTGGGCCGGTTCAACCTGCGGTACCGCCGCCCGATCGTGGCCCTCACGGCCCTGCTGGTCACTGGCTCCCTGGTCGGCTGGGCCTTCCTCAAGGTCAATACGGACTTCATCAGTTACTTCCCCGAGTCCTCCTTCATCCGGCAGCGGACCCTGGACCTCCACCAGTCGCTCGCCGGCGCCGTCAACTTCTACGTCGTGGTCGAGACCGGCCGGGCGGACGGGGTGAAGCAGCCGGCGGTGCTCGCGGCGATCGCGGACCTGCAGGACTTTCTCGCCGGCACGGGCCTGGTGGACAAGACCGTCTCGGTCGCGGACTACGTGCGGACGATGCACCGGGAGATGAACCGCGGCGATCCGAAGCTGGAGCGGATCCCCGCGAGCGCCAACCTCATCGCCCAGTACCTGCTCGTGCTTGATGGCAAGGACCTGGCCAAATACGTGGACGCCGACTCCTCGACGGCCAACCTCGTGGTGCGGCACAACATCACGAGCTCGTGGGAACTGTCGGCGCTCCTGGCGCGGCTGGACGAGTACGTCAGGGGACGCATCCCGCCGGACGTCCGCGTCACGACCACGGGCGAGGGCGTGCTGATCAACAACGCGGCCGACTTCATGGCGATCAACGAGATCACGAGCTTCTCCTCCACCTTCGTGATCATCGGGTTGCTGCACTCGCTGCTGTTCACGTCGCTCAAGGCTGGCTTCCTGTCGCTGCTCCCGAACGTGATCCCGATCCTGCTGAACTTCGGGCTGATGGGGCTGCTGGACATCCCGCTGAACACGGGGACGGCCCTGATCGCGACGATCGCCATCGGGATCGCCGTGGACGACACCGTCCACCACATGGTGCGGTACAGCCGCGAGCTGAACGAGCGCCACGACCAGACCGCTGCCATGTTCCGTACGATGCAGGCCCAGGGGCCGCCGATCCTCTCCATCTCGCTTGCCCTGGCCGGCGGGTTCCTGGTCCTCATCTTCTCGAACTTCGTCCCGACCGTCTATTTCGGCGCCCTCTCCGCCCTCGTGATGCTGGTGGCCGCCGGGACCGAACTGGTGATCACGCCGATCCTCATGCACTCGACGCGCCTGGTGACGCTCTGGGACCTGCTCCTGGTCAAGATGAGCCCCGAGCTGGTGCGTGCTGCGCCGTTGTTCCGCAACCTGAGCCGGTGGGAAGCCCGCAAGGTGGTGCTCTTGGGGCGGCTCCGGACGCTCGCGGCCGGCGAGCCGCTGATCCGGACCGGCGAGACCGGGACTGAGTTCTACATGCTGGTGACGGGGCGCGTCCGGGTGCTGGCGCGCGGCGCGGATGGCACGGCGCAGCCGCTCGCGATCCTGGCGCCGGGCCAGGTCTTCGGCGAGATGGGGCCGCTGGAAGGCGTCCCGCGCTCCGCGGACGTGGTGGCCCTGGAGCCGGCGGAGGTGCTGGCGCTCGACTATGCGGACCTCGAGCGGATCCGGCGGCGGTTTCCGTACACGGGCGCGAAGCTCTTCCTGAACCTCGCCCGGGTGCTCAGCGAGCGGCTGCGCGCGACTACCCAAGCCTATGTCCAGGTCCCGGCGGGAGGGGCGAGGCCGTGAGTCAGACTGCAACCGACGCCTCGGCGCAGACCTACAACTACCTGATCATCAGCGACCTCCACCTCAAGGAGGCCGAGAAGAGCCCGGCCGGCCGGCTCTTCTACTTCGACCAGGACTTCACGGACTTTCTCCGGCATTACCGGCACACTTACGCGGGGCAACGCCGGTGGCGGCTGATCATCGGCGGCGATTTCATCGAGTTCTACCACCGGATCAACGAGGCCCTGAACCCGCGCGGCAAGCTCCTGCGCGGCACCGCGCTGACGGAGACGGACCTCAAGTTCTATCCCGGCACCGAGTGGCCGAAGTCCGTCTGGAAGCTCGACCGCATCCTCCGGAGCCACCAGTTGCTCCTGATCGCGCTCGCCCGCTTCATCCTCGAAGGCAACGAGATCCATATCCTGCGCGGGAACCACGACCTGGAGTGCTTCTGGCCACAGGTCCAGGAGCAGTTCCGTGCGCTCGTGGCCGAGCACCATCCGGCAGGCGTGACCTACATGGAGATGAAGACGCTGGTCCAGGAGCACATCCGCTTCGTCCCGTGGTTCTACTACGAGAAGGATCTGCTCTACGTCGAGCACGGGCACCGTTACGATCCCTACTGCTCGAACGCCCACCACCTCTGCCCGGTGCTGCCCCGGAAGCCGGACCGGCTGGAGATGGCCTTCTCGGCCTTCACCATGCGGTACTTCGTCGCCCGGCTCCACTACGCCGATCCCGCGTCCATGGAGAACTTCAGCTCGGTCCCCAAGTACCTGGGGCGGCTCTTCCGGAGCAACCTCGCGCAGATCCTGGAGATCCCCCGGTACTACATCGAGATGGTCGTCCGCACGCTCGGCAAGGTGCAGCGGGAGGCGGAGCCGGACCCTGCGCTGGAAGAGCGGGAAGCCCAGGCCCGCGAGGCCGTCCGGGCGGCCTACGGGTTGTCCCAGGCCGCGATGCGGACGTTGAGCGGGCTCGCCCACCCGCCCGTCCTTTTGAGCCGCTGGGAGACGGTCAAGTGCTTCCTGCTCGATCTGCAGGTGGCGACGCTCCTGGTGCTGGGGCTCGGCCTGGAGGGCTGGCTCGGCGCCGCGGACCGGGCGCTGGCCTGGGGTGCGGCGGTGGGGGCGGGGCTGGGCCTCGGCGCGGTCGTCTGGCTGGGGCGGCGCCGCATCGTCGCCTTCAACGACCACCGCAACCTGCGCGAGATCGCACGCACGATCCGCGACGTGGTTGGCTGCCGCTACGTCGTCTTCGGCCACTCGCACGATCCGGACGCCTATCCCCTGTCGCCGGAGCGCGACGCCTGGTACTTCAACGTGGGGACCTGGGTGCCGCGGGGCCGGGAGGGGCAGTTCATCTTCCTGGAGCTTCTCCACGGGGCGGCGGGACCGGTCGCCCGGCTCATGCGGTGGAATCGGGCGGAGCAGGTTCCGGTCGAGGTGGACGCGGCCAGCTATGCCAAGGGGACCAAGGAGCGGCGGGCGCTGCTCCACGAAGCGGGCGGCGGGTCAGACTAGGTCTTGAGCTGTTGGAGCTGCCGCTCCAGCGCCTTCACCTTGGCCTCCAGCTCCTGGGCATGCTCCTGCAACTTGTAGATAAGCATCCGCTCGTTCAGGCCTGCCTCGATGATCCGGAGCATGTCGTCGTTCTGCCAAGGCTTCTCCAGGTACTGGTACAGCCGGACTTCGTTGATCGCGCGGATCGCGCTCTCCTTGTCGGCAAAGCCGGTCAGGATGATAAGCTGGATGGCCGGGTAGAGGCGCCGGACTTCGCGGAGAAAGGTCACCCCGTCCATCTCGGGCATCAAGAAGTCGGAGATGGCGAGATCAATCGGGTTGAACTTGATGGCCTCCAGGGCTGCCTGGCAGGACGTGAAGGCCAGGGGCTCGTGCTCGGTCTCGAGGCTGATCAGCGTCCGCAGGCTGTGGACGACGATGTCCTCGTCGTCCACGATGAGGATGCGCTTTGACTGACCGCCCACTCGAAGCCTCGCCCGTTCGAAGACAGGAGCCGACGCGAACGGCGGCCAAATTCTAGGGAGCTTGTCGGGGGAATTCAACACATTTCCCGGCCACTGCGCCTGCGTCGCCTGACGTTAGCCGAGAGGAGCCTGTGAGCCCGTCGTGCCCCCTTCCCGCTGCCCCTCCCCGGGCCTGGATCACCCGGACCGTCCTCGGGATCGTGCTCGCCACCTTCTTCTCGGACTTCGGCCATGAGATGGCCACGGCCGTGCTGCCCCTGTATCTCGCTGCGCTCGGCCTGGGTCCCGCGGCGCTGGGGCTCATCGAGGGCGTCGCGGATTTCCTGATCAGCCTCTCGAAGCTCGCCGGCGGGGTGCTCGGCCGGCACGTGCGCGACAAGCGGCCCTGGGCCTCGCTCGGCTACCTCGTGACGGCCGTCGCCACCGCGGCGATGGCGCTCGCCGCTGGCGTCGCGGCGCTGGTCGCCCTGCGCGGGGCCGCCTGGATCGGCCGCGGGTTCCGGGGCCCGCTGCGGGACGCGCTGCTCGCCGAAGCGGTGGCCCCCACCCACTACGGCCGCGCCTACGGACTCGAGCGGGCTGGGGACATGGCGGGCGCGGTGGTGGGCCCCCTCGCGGCCTCGGCCCTGCTCTTCGTCGGCGTCGCCTTCCGCGACGTCCTCCTCTGGACGCTGATCCCGGGACTCCTCGCAGCGGGAGCGATGTTCGTCATGACCCGCGAGCGGACACCCCCGACTGCCGCTCGGGCGGACCGCCCGCCGCCCGCCGCCCGCCGGGGCTTCCCGCGCGCCTTCTGGCTCTTCCTGATCGGCGTGGCGCTGTTCGGCCTGGGGGACTTCTCCCGGACCTTTCTCGTCTGGCTCGCGGCCCGGGACCTGGGCGGAGCGAATCCGGCCGCAGATCAGGTCACCGGACTGGTCTCCGCCGCGGCATTGCTGTACATGCTGCACAACCTCGTGAGCGCCGGCGCGGCCTATCCGATCGGCCACCTGGGCGACCGCCGATCCCGCTACGCGGTCCTGCTCTGGGGCTATGGCCTGGGCGTGGGCACCAACCTGCTGCTCGCGGCGACGAGCGGGAGACTCGGCTGGCTCGTGGTCGCGATCATGCTGTCGGGCGTGTCTATCGCGGTTGAGGAGACGCTGGAGAAGGCCGTTGCCGCCGAGATCCTGCCGCGCGAGCTGTGGAGCCTCGGCTTCGGCATCCTCGCCTGCGCGAACGCCGCCGGCGATCTCCTCTCCAGCCTCTACGTCGGGGCACTGCTCCAGGCCGGATCGCCCGGCTGGGCCTTCGGCCTGGCGGCTGCCTTCGGGCTGGCCGGGACGGGGTGGTTGGGGATCGTCGGGAAAAGGGTTCAGGAGGCGCGAGGGGCACGCGCCTAACGGCTCGCTGTCTCTCCCGGCAGGGCCTGGTAGAAGCCGTTGGCCTGGACCAGCCTGATCGGGGTGTCGAAGAGGCGGCCGAGGTTGGCCGCGGTGAGCACGTCCGCCTTCTTGCCGTCGGCGACGACCTTGCCCGCCTTGAGCAGGACGACGCGCTCGATCTCCGGCGGGATCTCGTGGATGTGGTGGGTGGCGAGGATGACGGTCTTCCCCGCCCGCATGAGCCCGCGGATGACCTCCAGGTACTGGAAGCAGGCCTTCATGTCGAGCCCGCTGGTCGGCTCGTCGAGCACGAGCGCCTCCGGATCGTGGATCAACGCACGGCCGAGGAGAAAGCGGCGCTGCTCGCCGGTGGAGAGGGTCCCGAAGCGCCGCTCGCCGAGCCCCGCCACCCCGAGCTGCGTCATGAGCCGGGCCGCCCGCGCTAGCTCGTCGGCCGTGAAGGGGTGACGCCTCCACACGCCGATGCTGGCATAAAGCCCGGAGAGGATCACCTCGATACCTGTGGCGTCGTTCGCGTACTCGTGCTGGAGGTCGTGGGAGACGAGCCCGAGCCGCTTGCGCAACGCCCAGACGTCCCACCGCTCCTGGCCGAAGAGCCGGACCGCGCTCCCCTCCTGGGGCACCCAGTACAGCTCCCGCGCGAGCAGCTTGAGCAGCGTGGATTTCCCCGCGCCGTTCGGGCCGAGGATTGCGGTTTGCTCGCCGTGGGCGATCTCTAACGACAGGTCGTCGAACACGCAGGTGTCCCCGCGATAGACCGTGGCGTGCCGGATCTCGAGGATCGCGTGCGTCACGAGGATGGGTCGCGATGATCCTGAGGGGGTCGGAATCTATGGGGCTCCCCGGCAACTGTATCCAAAGTCCTGGTGCAAAAGCTACTGTCAGCCTCGGTCCGTCTCGGGCATGTTTCGCGCCGCTGCGACGACCAGCCGGGTCACCCGCTCGATGAACGAGAGGTCCAGCGTGTCGAGCGTGTCCGTCGGCTGGTGGTAGTGGGGGTTGCGGAAATTGGCGGTGTCGGTGAGCATCACGGCGGGATAGCCGTACTGCCAGAAGGCGGCATGGTCGCTCCGGCGGGTGTCTGGGAGCAGATCGCCCTGGCCCGGGACGACCAGCGGGACGGTCTTGAGGTTGGGAACGTCGCGTCTGGCCGCCCCCTCGATCGCGGCCACCAGCCCGGCCGAGGCGGCGTTGCCGACGACCACGAGGAAGTCACCCGCGGAGGGCACGGCGATCGGCACGCCCGGCGGCACCTGCTGGGTGCCCTCCTCGGGCCGCGCGAAGCCGACGCACTCCAGGACAATCGCGCCGCGGAGCGGCTCGCCACGCTCGCGCAGCGCCGCCGCGTAGGCCAGGCTCCCGAGCAGGTTCTCCTCCTCCAGGCAGAACGCGATGAACCGCACCGGTGCGGCCGGCGGCGGCGCCGCCAGGCTGCGCGCGGCTTCGAGCAGCACGGCCAGTCCGCTCGCGTTGTCGTCGGCACCGGGCGAGCCTGGCACCGTGTCGTAGTGGGCAGCGACGATCAGGGGCGGGCCGGCGTCTGAAGTCGCACCGGGCAACTCTGCGATCACGTTGCGATAGGTTCCGCCGAGCGCGTCGAAGTCGTGGAAGCAAACGGCCAGTCCGAGGCCACGGAACTGCTCGGCGAGATAGGCTTCGGCGCGGCGGAGGGCCTCGGGGGTGGAGAACGGATGGCGTTCGCCGACGAGGGCGGCCAGATGCTCTTGGAGGCGGCGGGTCACCCGGGCGGCGCGGGAGTCACGGCACCGTGACGCCGAGATCGCGCGCGGTGGCCGGGATGGCCCCGGCCTGCCGCATCTCCGCGATGGCCCGCGCGCAGTCGCCGGGGGTCGCGTCAATGCCGCGGATCGCATCCTCCAGCAGCACGACGCGCAAGCCGATCCGGCAGGCGTCCAGCACCGTGTGTTTGACGCAGTAGTCGGTGGCGAGCCCGGAGACATAGAGCGTCTCGACGCCCAGCTCCCGCAGCCGCTCCTCCAGCGGTGTGCCCTCGAAGGAGGAGTAGGCCTCCTTCTTCGGGTCGGTGGCCTTGGAGATGATCAGCGTGCCCGGCGGGAGAATGAGCTTGGGGTGGAACTGGGCGCCCCGCGAGCCCTGGACGCAGTGCACGGGCCAGGGGCCGCCGTTCTCCTTGAACGAGCAGTGATTGGGCGGATGCCAGTCGCGGGTCGCGACGATCGGCAGGCCTCTGGCGTGGAACAGCCGGATGTACTCGTTGATGACAGGGATGATCTCGTCCCCGCCGGGCACCGCGAGCGCGCCGCCCGGGCAGAAGTCTACCTGGATGTCGCCCAGGAGCAGGGCGCTCTTTTCGTCCGGATGCTTGCCGGCTCCTTTCGGATTCGTTTTCATGGGGGGAGCCCTCTGCAGCCGTCACCCTGCGAGGCCGGCTCGAGCCGTGCCGACCGCTAGCAGACGATTTCCGTGCCGATGCCCCTGTCGGTGAAGACCTCGAGCAGGATCGCGTGGGGCATGCGCCCGTCGATGATGTGCGCCTTTCGGACGCCGCCGTCAAGGGCTGCCAGGCAGGCCTGGACCTTCGGGAGCATCCCCTCGGTGATCACGCCCTTCTTGACCATCCGCTGCATGTCCTTGCGCGAGAGTGTGGAGATGTGCCGGCCCTTCGCGTCCCGGATGCCCTTGACGTCGGTCAGCACGAGGAGCTTCTCCGCTTTGACGGCGGCCGCGATCGCCCCGGCGACCAGGTCCGCGTTGATGTTGTACGTGTGGCCCGCCCGGTCGGTGCCGATGGGGGCGATGACTGGGATGAACTGCTCCTGCTGGAGCCGCACGAGCAGGTCCGGGTGGACGGTCTGCACCTCGCCGACGAGGCCGAAGTCCTCGTCCGGCTCGCCGTCCGGCTCGGTGTAGAGGCTCTCCGCCCAGGCCTTCGCGGTGAGCGGCTTGGCCATGATCAGGCCGCCGTCCTTGCCGGTGAGGCCGACCGCCCGGGCGCCGTGGCGGTTCAGGAGCGCGACGATCTCCTTGTTGATTTTGCCGCCGAGCACCATCTCGACCACGTCCATGGTCGCCCGGTCGGTCACCCGCACACCCTGGCGGAACTTGGCCTCCAGACCCAGCCGGCCCAGCATCTGGTCGATCTGCGGCCCGCCGCCGTGGACGATGACAGGGTTCAGCCCGACGTACTTCATCATGACCACGTCCACGGCGAAGCCTTCCTTGAGGCTGTCGTCCGTCATCGCCTTACCGCCGTACTTGATCACGACGGTCTTGCCGGCGAACGTGCGGATGTAGGGCAGGGCCTCGACCAGGATGTTGGCCTTCTTGATCAGTTTGTTCATCTCTTCAAGCTCCTAGCTTGCAGCGAATAGCTCATAGCGAAGGGCTTCAACCTGTCGTCGGGCTCCCTGGTCCCGTTATCTAGCTGCGAGCTATTCGGTGGCTCGCTGTCGGCTAGAGGATGAACCGGCTCAAATCCTCGTCCTTCACGATCTCGCGCAGCCGCTCCTTCACGTAGGGCGCGTCAATGACGAGCTTCCGGTCAGTCAGCTCGGGTGCCTCGAACAGCACGTCCTCCAGCAGGCGCTCCATGACCGTGAACAGCCGCCGGGCGCCGATGTTCTCGGTTCGCTCGTTGACCAGCGCGGCGGTGGCGGCGATCTCTTCGAGCCCATCTTGGGTGAAATCGAGCGTAACCCCCTCCGTGGCCAGCAGCGCCTGGTACTGCCGGACGAGCGCGCCGCGGGGCTCGGTGAGGATCCGGATGAAGTCCGCCTTGGTCAGGGGCTCTAGTTCGACGCGGATCGGGAAGCGCCCCTGCAGCTCGGGGATCAGGTCCGAGGGCTTGGCGACATGGAACGCCCCGGCCGCGATGAACAGGATGTGATCGGTCCGGACCGGGCCGTATTTGGTGTTGACGGTGGAGCCCTCGACGATTGGGAGGAGGTCACGCTGGACACCCTCCCGGGACACGTCGGGCCCCAGGTGTCGCTCGCGCCCGGCGATCTTGTCGATCTCGTCGAGGAACACGATTCCCGTCTGCTCGACCTTGGCGACCGCCTCCCGGATTACCTCGTCCATGTCAATGAGCTTCTGCGCTTCCTCCTGCGCGAGGCACTTGAGCGCCTCCGGCACCTTGACGAGGCGCTTCTTCTTCCGGCCGGGAAACAGGCCGCTGAGCATGTCGCGCAGGCTGCTCTCCAGCTCCTCCATGCCGCCGACGTTGGAGATGACCCCGATCGGCAGGCCCCGCTCCTTCACCTCCAGCTCGACGGTCCGGTGATCGAGCTTGCCCTCGCGTAGCTGAAGCCGGAGCTTCGAGCGGGTCGTCTCGTAGGATTCGCTGCCGGTCACGGGCTCCGCCGGCTCCTCGCCGAAGAAGCCAGGGAACGGCCGCTGGCCGGCGGGCGGCAACAGGAGGTCGAGCAGCCGCTCCTCGCCCAGCTCCTCCGCCTTTTGCTGCACGCGTTCCATGTGCGCGGCCTTGACCATCCCGACGGCCAGGTCGGTGAGGTCCCGGATGATGGACTCCACGTCGCGGCCGACGTAGCCGACCTCGGTGAACTTCGAGGCCTCAACCTTGAGGAAGGGCGCCTGCGCGAGCTTGGCTAACCGCCGCGCGATCTCGGTCTTCCCGACGCCCGTGGGCCCGATCATGATGATGTTCTTGGGGATGACCTCGTCGCGCAGGTCCGGGCCGAGCTGCTGGCGCCGCCAGCGGTTGCGGAGCGCGATCGCGACCATCCGCTTCGCGTCGCGCTGGCCGATGACGTACCGGTCCAGCTCCTCGACGATCTGGCGGGGCGTCAGGCTCTCCCGCTTGAGCGGCCGCATGGCCTGGTCGGGTACCGGATCCGGCATAGGGTTAGCGCTTGAGCTCCTCGATGATCAGGTTCTGGTTCGTGTAGATGTCAATCCCGCCGGCGATCCGGAGCGCCTCCTCGACGACCTCGCGAGCCCCGAGCTGCGAATGGTTCAGGAGCGCGCGGGCGGCCGCGAGCGCGTAAGGCCCGCCCGAGCCGATCGCCAGAATCCCGTCCTCCGGCTCGATCACGTCGCCGGTACCGGAGATGATGAAGGCGTGATCGAGATCTGCGACGGCCAGTAGCGCCTCGAGCCGCCGCAGGATTCGGTCGGTCCGCCAGTCCTTGGCCAGCTCCACCGCCGCGCGCTTCAGGTTCCCGCGATACTCCTCGAGCTTCGCCTCGAACTTCTCGAACAGGGTGAACGCGTCGGCGGTCGCGCCCGCGAAGCCCGCGAGCACTCGGTCCTTGTGCAAGCGGCGGAGCTTCCGCGCGTTGGCCTTCATGACCGTGGTCCCGTGCGTGACCTGGCCGTCCGAGCCCATGGCGACGACCGCATCGCGGCGGACGCAGAGGATCGTGGTGGACCGGATCGTCATGGCGCCGGCGGCTCCCTACGGGCCCGGCCGACCGGTGCCCTGCCCGCCCGCGGGTGGGCGCGATCATACACCTCGAGCAGCCGGTCCGTCGCCACGTGCGTGTATTTCTCGGTCGTCGCGAGCGAGGCATGGCCCAGCAGCTCCTGGATCGCCCGCAGGTCCGCGCCCTCCTCCAGCAGGTGCGTTGCAAAGGAGTGCCGGAGCCCGTGCGGGCTGATTCCGCCGCTGGGCAGGCCTCCAGAGTAGCGGCGCACGATCCGCTCTACGCTGCGGGCCGTGAGGCGCCCTCCACGCCGGTTCCGGAACAGGGGGGCTTCTTGGGGCTGAGGGCTGAGGGCTGAGGGCTGAAGGAGCGCCCGATACTCCTGGATCGCCTCCGCCGCGACCGCGCCGATCGGCACGATCCGTTCCTTCCGGCCCTTGCCGCGCAGCCGCACGAGCCCGTCGGCCAAGTTGAGATCCGCCTCGTTCATGCCGACCAGCTCGCTGACCCGGGCGCCGGTCGAGTACAGGGTCTCCAGGATCGCTCGGTCCCGCAGGGCCAGGATCCCGTTTCCCTCCGGGATCTCCATGAGCGCGTTGGCCTCCTCCTTGGTGAGCACGCGCGGGAGCGGGCGCGGCAGCCTCGGCGTGCGGACCTCCGCGGCGGGATTGGTCGTCGCGCGCCCCTCGCGGATGAGGAACCGGTACAGGCCGCGCAGTGCAGCCAGCTTGCGCGCGAGCGAGGATTTCTTCTCGCCCCGCCGGTCCAGCCAGGCCAGGTAGCTGCGGACCGTCACCGAATCCGCGTCGCCGGGCGCGAGCGGCCCGGCATCGGCCGGCCGCTGCGCCGCCGCGAACGAAAGGAACTGGCGCAGGTCCGCCCGATACGCGCGAATCGTCTCGCGGGACGCTCCTCGCTCGACCTCAAGAAACGTCACGTAAGCCCGAATCGCGTCTTCCATTCCTCCCAGTCCTTGAGCGCGCGCTCGCCGATGAGGCGCCGCTTCTGGTCTTTGTCGCGGATCCGGGCGGGCAGCGGCGGGAAGAGCCCGTAGTTCGTGTTGATCGGCTGGAAGTGGCGCGGGTCGCTGGTCGTGATGTAGGTGATCAGGCTCCCGTGCGCCGTCGTCGGCGGCGGGGTGACGAGCGGCAGCCCCGCCAGCCCGCGTGCGGCGTTGATGCCGGCCAGCCCGCCCATCGCCGCCGATTCGGTGTACCCCTCCACGCCCACGATCTGCCCGGCGAGGAAGGCCGTCGGGCGCATCTTGAGCTGCAGCGTCTCCCGCAACAGGAGCGGCGCGTTCACGAAGGTGTTACGGTGGAGGCTCCCGTAGCGGAGGAACTCGGCTCGCTCCAGGCCGGGGATCATCCGGAACACCCGCCGCTGCTCGGGGTACGTCAGCTTCGTCTGGAAGCCGACCATGTTGTAGCAGGTGCCGTGGCGGTTCTCGGCGCGGAGCTGGACCACCGCGAAAGGCCGGGTGCCCGTCTTCGGGTCCTCCAGCCCCACCGGTTTGAGCGGCCCGAACAGCATCGTCTGGCGGCCGCGCTCGGCCATGACCTCGAGGGGGATGCAGCCCTCGAAATAAGGCGTCTTCTCGAAGTCCTTGGGTTGCACCTTCTCAGCAGTTAGGAGCGCCTGGTAGAAGGCGTCGTAGGTCGCCTCGTCCATCGGGCAGTTCAGGTAGTCGTCGCCGCCCTTGTCGTACCGCGAGGCCCGGAACACGACGTCCATGTTGATCGAGTCGGCGTCCACGATCGGCGAGATCGCGTCGAAGAAGTACAGATGCTTGGCGTGGGTGAGGTCACGGATGGCCCCCGACAGCCGCTCCGAGGTCAGGGGCCCCGTCGCGACGATGCACACGCAATCGGTCGGGATCTCCGTGACTTCCTCGCGCAGGATCCGGATGCGCGGATGGTGCTCGAGCGCCTGGGTGATCCGCTGGGCGAACTGCTCGCGGTCCACGGCGAGCGCCGAGCCGGCGGGCACGCGCACCTCGTCCGCCACGCGGATGACGAGCGAGTTGAGCCGCCGCATCTCCTCCTTCAGGATGCCTGGCGCGTGCAGGATGTCCGCGGAGCCCAGCGAGTTCGAGCAGACCAGTTCGGCCAGGAGTCCGGTCTTGTGCGCCGGCGTGGTCTCCTTGGGCCGCATCTCATAGAGGGTGACCCGCGCCCCGCGGTTGGCCGCCTGCCAGGCTGCCTCGGAGCCCGCGAGCCCCCCGCCGATCACCACGACGTCGTCGCGCATGGGCTTAAATTCCTCGTGAAAATGGCATTCTACGGGCCACCCGGAGTGGAGTCAAGGAGAGCGCTCGCTGGGGCCCCCGCGTTGACTGCTCGAAATTTCCCGTGCTAGACTCGCTCCCCGGGTGGGCGATTAGCTCAGTGGGAGAGCGCTTCCCTCACACGGAAGAGGCCACTGGTTCGATACCAGTATCGCCCACCACACCAAGCTAGCTTGACTGCCGCGCTCTGAACTGTGCCCGGCAGAGCCGTACCTTCGGTGGTCTTTTCTCTTCCACTCACGCTAGCCTGGGCCGCTCGCCTCTCATTTCGGCAAGCGGGGCCGTTCCTCCAGTAATCATCGTGGCTTCTTCCCAATCGCCCTCTTGCTGGACAATCGCCTCGGCTTGGGCTACAGTTTGAGCGATTGATCCGGAGCAGCCGCTTTTGCAGGGCTCTGGCGGTGGCCGTCAACGGGTGAGGGAAGCGATGCAACGATTCCATGTGCTGGCCGGCATGGCTCTCGTCCTCGCGCTGTTCGCGGGCGGTTGCGTGAGCCGTCAGGAATACAGGCAGACCCAGCTCCTGACCGTGTACTCGTCCATGGACAGCATGGCGCTCGTCTATTCCGATCCGGTTGCAACCTCGCCGCTCAACGATCATCCCTTACGGTGGGTCGGCTTTCTCCTCCACCCGATCGGCGTCGGGGTTGATTCTCTGATCAACCGGCCGCTCTACAGCGCGGCCTCCGGCGCGCCCGCGGTGACCGGCTTCAACAGTGAGGACGCGATGCTCGATGCGCAGCGCCTCAGCCGGGCCAGGCGGTAAGCCGCCGCCTGGCCTGCTGAAGGCGCGGCCGGTCCTGGCGACGCCGCCCCTCGCCTCGCTGCTCCGATGACTCCCGGCGAGTCCGATCCATGCGTTGGCGTCCCTCTGTGATCCCGTTCCCGCGCGGCCTGCGGTGGGGGATCTGCCTGGTAGCTGCGGCCCTGAGCCTTTCGGCCTGCGCGGAAGGCCCACCTCCGTCGCGGCTCCCGCCGTCGGCCAGCGACCTCCCGCTGCTGAAGACGATCAAGCTCTGCGACCGCAAACCAGCGGTTCTGGCACGGCTGCAAGGCGAGCGGCATCCCTGGGGCGCGGGCGAAGAGGTGCGCATCTCCCGGACCGCCGCCGAGTCCGGCGCCGAGGAGTCGCTATTCTTCGATCAGGATGGCCTGCTGGTCGGCGCGCTGTTCGTCTTTCCGGGCGGCCTCAAACTCGATCGGTACCCGGTGCTGCGCGACACCCTTTCGAAACTTCCCACGAGCACGGAGTTCTACGTCAACGTCGCCGGGCTGGCCAGCCAGCGCGACTTCACCAGCAGCCGGCTGCTCCGCACCGGGGACGAGAGGAGCACGACGGAATACCTCGTGCTCGGGGAGGCAGAGGCCCCTACGCTCCTGATGGCGTCGCTCAGTGTGGATCCCTACGTCGCCCTGCTGAGCGTGCATCGGCGGGATTTCCTGGCCCGGATCGAGGCGCCGGCCAAGGGCGGGCAGGGTGCGCGGAAGGGCCCGGGCGTCGAGGATAAGGAGCCCTTTGGGGCGCTCCAGCAGTTCGCGCGCGGCGAGACTGCGCAGTTGGGCTACTGCGGGGCCCGCAACCACGCCCTCGCCGTCGAAGCCTACGGGCAGGCGCTCGCCCAGGGGCTCTCCAACCCCGCCCAGGTCGCCGAAGCCCACCATAAGCTAGGTCTGGCGTGGATGGGCAAGGGCCGGCTCGACCGCGCCCGGGACGAGCTGATCCACGCGCTGCAGATCCAGCCCAACCGCGCGGACGTCATCAACAACCTCGGCGAGGTCTACCGGCGGCTCGGCGACCCGTCGAAGGCGATCGCCGCCTTCGAGCGGGCCGTGACCCTCAAGCCCAACTACGCGCTCGCCCGCTTCAACCTGGCGGAGATGTACGAGACGCTCAACCCGAAACAGGCGCTCTCGGAGTACGAGACCTACCTGGCGATCGTGGAGGGAATCCCCGAGGAAGAGGAGCGCGCGAAGCAAGCCCGTGCGCGCATCGAGGCGTTGAAGCGGTGAGGCCGGGGGCGCACGGCTACTGGCGGATTTTTTCTTCCTGCTCCTGGAGCGTCTTGCACTCGATGCAGAGCGTGGTGACGGGGCGCGCCTTCAGCCGCTTCAGCGGAATCTCCTGGCCGCAGCGCTCGCAGATCCCGTAGGTCCGGGTGGACATCCGGTCGAGGGCCTCGTCTATCTTCTTGAGGAGCTTCTGCTCCCGCTCCTTGAGGCGCAGCGTGAAGTTCTGGTCAATCTCCGCAGCTGCCTGATCGGTGAGGTCGGGGTAGGACTCGAACTCGTGCCGGACGGCCAGCGTGCCGTTGACCTCGCCCAGCAGGCTGTCGCGCTGGCGCTCGAGCTCCCGTCGGATCTCCTCGTATTTGCCGAGAGGCTTCGCTGCCTTCGCAGCCTGCTTCGGCTTGGCGAGCTTGGCAACCCTCTTGGACATCCCCCTCCTCCGTCGGGCATCCCGGGATACGTCGGAAAGAGTCTTGATTGTAGTCGAAGCCTCCCGGTCAGTCAATGACGCGGAACGGTTCCGCCCCCGCCGGGTTACAGTTCCCGCCGGCCTTCCAGGGATTTCAGCAGGGTGACCTCGTCCGCGTATTCGATATCCATGCCGACCGGGATGCCGTAGGCGATCCGGGTCACGCGGACGCCGGACGGCTTCAGCAATCTGGTCAGATAGATCGCAGTCGCTTCGCCCTCGATCGTCGGGTTGGTCGCGAGGATGACTTCCTGGACCTCACCGCCGCGGACGCGCTCGAAGAGATCGTGAGCCCGGATGTCCGAGGGCCCAACGCCGTCGAGCGGCGACAGCGACCCGAGCAGCACGTGGTAGAGCCCGCGGTAGGCGCCGGCACGTTCGATCGCATAGAGGGTGCTGGGTTCTTCCACAACCAGAATCTTCGTGCGGTCGCGCTTGGGGTCCCGGCAAAACTCGCAGAGGTCCCCCTCGGCGATGTTCCGGCAGAGGCTGCAGAAGGCCAGGCCGTCCTTGACGGCGCGGATGGCGTCCGCCAGCCGCAGCGCCTCCTCCCGGTCGGCCTTCAAAAGATGGAAGGCTAGGCGCTGCGCGGTCTTCTGGCCGATGCCCGGCAGGCGCACAAGTTCCCGGATCAGCTTGGCGAGCAGGCCGTCCTGGTCCATCCCCATCGCGTCGCCTCGGCCCGCGGGCTAGAACAGGCCCGGGATCTGGAGCCCCCCGGTGACCGCCTTCATCTCTTCGGTCATGAGGTCGCGCGCCTTCCGCAGCGCGTCGTTGGCGGCCGCCACGATCAGGTCTTGCAGCATGTCCACGTCCCCCGCCTTCATCACCTCGGGATCAATCCTCACGCTGACGATCTGCTGCGCGCCACTCGCCGTGACGGTCACCATGCCGCCGCCCGCCGTGCCCTCCACGGTCTTGGCGGCAGCCTGCTCCTGGATCCGGGCGAGTTGCTCCTGCATGGCCTGGGCTTGCTTGACAAGATTGCCGAGGTTGCCGAACGGATTCCTGGACATCACGACGCCTCCTTCTGCGGGGTGACCTGCCGGACCTCGACGAGGTCCCCACCGAACAGCTCCAGGGCTTGCTTCACCAGCGGGTGGGCCCTGGCGCGCTCGAGCAGCGCCCGCTTCTGGTCCTGTTCCTTGGCGGCGCGCACCTGGGCTAGGCTCGGGTTTGCCGCTTGCCCGTCCGGCAGCTCGGTGACCTGCACGCGAACGCGGCACCCCGCCAGCTCCGCGCAGATCTCGCCGACCGCCCGCAGGCTCTCTTCCCGCCGCATCTTCGCTAGGGCGATCGGCGCCGTCTCGGGATAGCCGATCACGACCTGGGTGCTGTTGGCGGACAGCAGGGTGCCGGCCGCGAGCGCGGGAGCGAGGTTCGGATGCACCGCCTCGACCCGTTCGAGGAGCCGCTCCCAGTCGAGCGCCAGGGGCCGCGCCGCCTCGGCGGCCGGCTCGCCGCCGCCCGCAGCAGGGAGGGCGTCCGGCACTGCCTGGGCCTGCAAGGGCGCGGGCCTCCGGGCTGGCGCGACCGGCTGGCTCGTGGGCGAAGATGGCTGCGAAGGTGCGGCTCCTGGCTTGAGCCTCGCCGCAGCGGCCTGCGCCGGCCTGCCCGATCCGGCTAGCGCAAGGGGCGGCTCGGCCACCTTGCCGGCCGGTCCCGCCGGCTCGGCGGGCGTGGCCAGGGGATTGGCTGTAGCCGGCTGTGGGCCCGCTGTCCGCTCGGCCGCTGGCGCCAGGCGGGCGGCCTGCGCCGGCCCCGCGGAGACCTGCAGGCGTGTCGCGCGCACCGCCGCCGTCTCCAGCACAAAGCGCGGGTGGGACGTGCTCCGCAGCGCGTCCTCGGCCTGCGTGAAAATCCGGAACAGTTCCTGAAGCTGCTCGGGCGAGAAGGCCTTTGCGGCCGCAGCAATCTCGCGCACATCCTCCTCGGACAGATCAATCAGGTCCCGCAGCTCGCGCGGGTCCGACACGACCGCCGCCACGAGCAGGTGGCGGAAGCGCGCCACCAGCTCCCCGCAATAGGCCTTCAGGTCGTGGCCCTGGTCGAGGAGTCGGGCGATCACGCGCACGGCGGCCAGGCTGTCCTGCGCACGGACGGCCGCCACCATGTCCCGCACGTGCTCCTGGGGCACCGCCCCGAGGAGCATCTCCACGTCCTCGTGCCGAAGCACCGTGCCGCAGAAGGCGACGGCTTGGTCCAGCAGGCTCAGCGCGTCGCGCATGCTCCCCTCGCTGGCGCGCGTGATCGCGGCGAGCGTCCGGTCCTCGACCCGTAACCCGTCCTGGTCGGCAACGAAGCGCAGCCGCTGCGCGATCTCGGACCGCGGAATCCGGCGGAAATTGTAGTGCTGGCAGCGGGAGAGGATCGTCGCTGGGATCTTGTGGATCTCGGTCGTGGCGAAGACGAACACCACGTGGGCCGGGGGTTCTTCCAGCGTCTTGAGCAGTGCGTTGAAGGCGGAGGTGGAGAGCATGTGGACTTCGTCGATGATATAGACGCGGTAGTGCCCCCGGAACGGCGTGAACTTGACGTTCTCGCGGATCTCCCGGACGTCGTCCACGCCGGTGTTGGAGGCGCCGTCAATCTCGATCACGTCCACCGACGAGCCCTGGGCGATTTCCTGGCAGTTGGCGCAGACGTCGCAGGGCGTCGGGGTCGGGCCGCGCTCGCAGTTGAGGGCCTTGGCGAGGATGCGCGCCACCGTGGTCTTGCCGACGCCGCGGGTGCCAGAAAAGAGATAGGCGTGGGCGACCCGGCCAGTGGTGATCGCGTTGACCAGCGTCTGGACGATGTGGGGCTGGCCGATGACGTCCTGGAACGTGCCGGGCCGGTATTTCCGCGCGGAGACCTGATAGTCCATGACTAGTGGTCAATGGTCGATGGTCAATGGAGGGAGATGAATGATCGGCATTTCAAAGGACCAATGACGATTGACGAATGACCGCCTTGAAGAAAAACGGGGTCAGGTGATCCTGCGGCACACAGACTTGCCCGCTTACCGTTGCTTCCTTCCGGACCTGGCGGGGTTCACAGGATTCTGTTGCACAGGGCCCGACCCCTTTAAGACCGTGATGGGGGTACCCGGTTGCTCTGCCGGGTACCCGTTGCATTCTGTGGAGCAACCGGGTGCCCAACGGATCCCCGGTGACGAGTGACGGGTTGGGACAAAGCAACAAAGAGCATTTCTATCGGTTTTCCCCGTCACCGTTCACGCGTCACCTGTCGCGCCTCCGTCTCGCCGCAAAGCTGCTAAGGTACTGACTGGCCGCACAAATTGGAAGCGGCCAGCCGAGCTAGCTTGGTGTGGCGGAGAGGGTGGGATTTGAACCCACGGTGCCGTTGCCAGCACACGTGCTCTCCAGGCACGCCGATTCGGCCGCTCTCGCACCTCTCCGCGCGGGCTCCTCTTGCTCCGAAGGAGCCTCATCGTAGCACGCGGTCGGATCGGCAGCAAGCGGAGTGTCAGGCCAACCCAGGGAGCCTCTGTGGCCGAGGGCTTGACCTGGCGCGCCAGCCATGCTCTTCTTGCGGGCATGACCGAGTCGGCTGGCCGCCTCTACTTCGCGTATGGCTCCAACATGGTGGAGCCGCAGATGACAGAGCGGTGTCCCGGAGCCCGGCTCATCGGGCCGGGGACACTTCGCGGCTATCGGTTTCTGATCAACAGCCACGGGTACGCGACGATCCAGCCGGCCCCGTCCGCCGCGGTCCATGGGCTGCTCTGGAGGCTCACGCCCGCCGACGAGGCGAGCCTCGACCGCTATGAGGGCGTCCGACCGGGACTGTATCGGAAGGTCGAGATGGAGATCGGCACACCCGGGGCACCGCCGGTGCGCGCGTTTCTCTACGTGGGTACCGACTCTGTGCCCGGTGCCCCGCGGCCCGGATACCTGGATGCGATCCTGGCCGCGGCCGAACGACACGGCCTGCCCGAGCCCTACCGCCGCGAGCTGGCGGCCTGGCTGCGCCCGGCGAGGGGCAGGCCGGGGTCATGACCCTGACCTGCCGGCCTGCCGCGTCGCGGGTCCCGACGGCGCCGCGCGCATGACGAACCGGGCGATCTGCTGGTCGGCGGTCCGGCGATCCGCCGCTACAGCTTGCAGGTGTTCTGCGTCAGGTCCCCCGCCACCGCGTCGCCCGGAACAGTCTCCAGAATCTTGTAGTGGCCGAGGCCCAACTCTTTCCCATAGGCCTGGCCGACGAGCACGTCCTGCACGTGCTGGTGGTCCCACGCACGGAAGTAGGATCGGCCCTCCTTGAGCCCGTCGAATTCGTGACCCTCGAGCGCCTTGATGAGCGCCGGCGCGTCGGTCGTCCCGGCGCGGCGGACCGCTTCCAGGATTTGGATCATCGCCGCGTAGCCGAGGTAGCAGCGTGACGTCGGCGTGTGGTTGTACTTGTCAATCACGCCCTGGATGAACCGGCGCGAGCCTTCCGTGTTGATCTTCGGGTCCCAGATGAGCCCCCAGATGCCCGCGTTGTTCGCATAGCCCAACGGCCGACCGATCTGCTCGCCTCCGATCATGCCGCCCACCCCGATCTTGTCCTTCACCAGTTCCAGCTTGGTGTAGGCCTTGAGCGCGTGGACCAGGTCCCAGCCGTACAGGTTCAGGATCACCGCGTCCGGCTTGGCGGCTTTCGCCGCCGTCAGGACCTCCGTGAAGTCGGTCGTCCCGAACCGGGTGGTGGCGTTGCCAACCACGTCGCCGCCCTGGACCGTGAGGGCCTCGGTCATCGCCTGTAGCGCCGCCTGCCCGTCCACCGTGTCGGCGGTGACCAGGTACCAGCGCTTCCCATAGGCCTTGACGAGCTGCGGGACGACCGCCCGGGCCATCATGCGGGCACTCGGCATGAACACAAACGTGTGGCTGTTGCACCGCGCGCCCGTCAGCTCTGGGATGTGGGCGCAGGTGACCATGAAGAGCCGGTTCGCCTTCTTGGCGACCTCGGAGACGGCCAGCGCGACGTCGCCGTTGAAGGTACCCATGAGGACATCCACGCGGTCCTCCTCGATCAGCTTGGCGGCGGCCTTCGCACCGGTCTCCGGGTTCGAGGCGTCGTCCGCCTCGATGATGACGACGGGTCGGCCCAGCACGCCCCCACGCTTGTTGTAGAAGTCTAGCGCGACGGTGGCGCCATGGACGTCGTGGACTGACGAGGTCTTGTAAGGACTGGAGAGCGGATCAATGATGCCGACCTTGATCGGCTCGCCGCGCGGCGGCTCCGCTGCCGCCAGCCCGGTCAGTCCGAGCAGCCGGTCCGCCGCGCGGCCGAGGACGCGCGCGCCGCCCGCCAGGGTCGAGAGCTGAAGAAAGCGCCTGCGCGAGATGATCGTCATAAGGGCCTCCTCCGGGAACGTGGGGACTCAGTGCTGTGGGGATGAGAGCATAGGTGCCGGGGGCTTGGCAACGTTTCCGGCCTCTGCCCGAGAGCTCGGAAGGTTTCCCCCTGAGAAAGGGGACTTGCACAACGGCAGGGGCAGGGGTAAAGGGCGCCGGACCGGCCGGCGGGGCGTCAGCGAGCCCGGGCGGTAAGCGGGGAAGGCCAGCCGCCCGGGCCCGATGTCCCGCTCAACTGTACTGGTCCTCCGTGTAGCACTGCTTGATCGCCCAGAAGACCGCCTCCTTCAGTTTCTTGATCAGCGGATCGGGCGGGTCGTTTCGGATCTTCTGGAGCTTGCGGTCCAGCGCGAAGAGCGGCTCGACGGACCGCTTGTCCGGCAGCTTGCCAAGGGCCCAGGCAATCTCGGTCTGGACACGGATGTCAATCCCAGGCGCATCCAGCATCTCGAGCAACGGCGGGATGATCCGCGAGTCCCCGTGGAGCGCACCCACCTGCCCCAGACCCTTGGCCGCCGCCGCCTGCAGCTCCGGGTCCTTCGCGTTCTTCAGCATGTCGATCAGGATCGGGATGGACTCCTTGCCAAGGTTGCCCATGGCGACTGCGGCCTGCTTGGCGAGGTCCTTGTCCTTGAGCGCCTCCTTGAGCTTCGGCAGCGCCTCGTCGGCGAGCAGCTCGCCGAGCAGCGAGATGACCTTGAGCTTCCGGAGCTGCTTGGTGTCCGGCGAATCCAGCACCTTCAGCAGCACTTCGGAGTGCCCCCATTCGGCCGCCAGCAAGACAGGGAAGTCGTACTGCTCGAAGAGGTCCTTAAGCTTCGCCATGGCGTAGGCGCCAGGCTCGCCTGCGTTGGCCTTCTGCGCCGCGGCGACCGCGTCCTCGAAGTCGGTGCGCACCTCCTTCTGCCACTTGATCCGGGTGCCGCCGAGCAGGTAGTAGAGCTGGCAGGCCGGCCCTTTCCAGACCCGCGAGGGCGAGTCAGGGAGATCGGCGTCGCTGCCCATCGTCGTCGTACCTTCCCAGGTCTTCCGCTGCTCGCACTTGACCTTGAGGACCACGTCGTGCGGCTTGGCGGGGTCGGTGACGACCTCGTAGCCCAGCTCCGTGAGGCGCGCCTTGGCGATCTCCACGAAGGGGCTCGGGTCCACCGCTCCCTTGTCGGTGAGGGCGATCCCCTCGACCAGCACGGTGCGGATCTTCGCCAGGTGCTGTTTCTGCTCCGGTGTAAAGTAGTCGCGGTAGGCCCAGCTCGCACCGGTCGCGAGCAGGAGGAACAAGACCGTGCCCAATAGGACTCTGATCATAAAGCACCTCCGTGGAGACGACAGCCTGCTTGGTTCGGATGGATGGTAAGACTCCCGGCCTCTGCGCATCCCCCGCAGGCCAGAGACGGTGTCCAGGTCAAGCCGCCGACACGACCGGACGCGTCGTGGGAGGGGCGGGCGGCCATCCACCGGCTCCGGTCGCACGAAAGCCTTAAAAGTATACCGCGCCCAGGGGACTTCCGCTACAGGGGTGCTCTGGAGGCGCCGGCGGGCTTGGCCCGGCCCGGGCGGCCCGGGGACGCCGCAACCTTGCCCGTTGACAGGGATGCGCGGGGGCCTGTAAATAAGGATGCCTGACCCGGGTTGAGGTCGGGTTTGAGCGTCGAGCGGCGGGTTCCGTCCTTGACCACGGTCGTGACAGCCAGGGGCGAGAGTGGCGGAACTGGCAGACGCGCGAGACTTAGGATCTCGTGGGCTTCCGTGGGGGTTCAAGTCCCCCCTCTCGCACCATCTCCCTAGTCGTCTCCCACCCCCCACGAGCCGCTCAGGAATCAGACGAGGATGAAACTCGAAGTCACGGAGCTGGGCCCGGTCAAGCGCGTGCTCAAGATCGAAGTGCCGCAGGACGAAGTGGACCGGCGCTTCGCCGAAGCCTACGCGGACCTCAATCGGCAGGTGCACATTCCCGGCTTCCGCCCGGGCAAGGCACCGCAGGCCCTGCTCGAGAAACGGTACGCCAAGGCAATCGAAGAGGACCTAGTTCGCCGGCTCGTCCCCGAGTACTACGACCGGGCCGTCCGCCAGGCCGGGATCAGTCCCGTGCTGGTCGAGGTGCCGCCGATGGAGCGGCTCAAGCTCAAGAAACACGCGGCCTTCTCGTTCACGGCCACGGTCGAGATCAAGCCGAAGATCGAGCTGCGGGACTACCGGCCGCCCAATCCGATCTCGCTCAAGCCGGACAAGCGGACGATTACGGACGAGCAGGTGGACAAGGCGCTGGAGCTGCTGCGGGAGCAGCAGGCGCAGCTCTACCCCGCGCCGGCTGGCACCGCGCTGGCCGAGGGCGACTATGCGGTCCTCGACGTGGAAGGGTTTCTGGACCTGGCCCCGCTCGAGGGCGCCAAGCGCGACGGCGTGCTCCACAAGGTCGGCTCCAAGGAGCCTGTGCTCGGCCTCGAGGTGGACCCGCACCTGCCAGGCAGAAGGGCGGGCGAGTTCGTCGAGGTCTCCCAGCCCTATCCCCCAACCCATCCGGATGCGCGGCTGGCCGGCAAGACCGTGGTGTTCCGGATCAGGATCCAGGCCGTCAAGCGGAAGCAGCTCCCGGCGCTGGACGACGAGTTTGCCAAGGACTGCGGCCCCTATACGTCGCTGGCCGAGTTGCGGGACAAGCTCCGCGAGCAGATGGAGCGCGCGCTCAGGCGGGACATCGAGGAAGGCTACAAGGAGCAGGTGCTCAAGCGGTTGGCGGAGACGCACCACTTCGATCTGCCCGAGACGCTGGTCGAGCGCGAGCTGTCGGCGATGATCCGCGGCCACCTGGAGGCCCAGCGCCGACAGAAGGGGCAGACGCTGGACCTCCAGGCGCCCGCGGCGCGGCAGGAGGAGATCAAGCGGCTGCGGGCGGAGCACCTGCCCGAAGCGCAGCGGCGCGTCAAGGTGGCGCTGATCCTGGAGGCCATTGCTGAGCGGGAAGGGCTCACGGTGGACGAGGCGGACATCCAGGCCGAGATCGCCCGCATGGCAGGGGAGCTGAAGCTCCCGAAGGCCGAGGTCGAGCGGCTGGTCGCGGCGGGCGGCGAGGAGTCCCGTGACGACCTCCGCAGCCGCATCCTGGCGGAGAAGGCGCTGGACTTCGTGTACCGCCACGCCGTCATCCAGGGGTAGCCCCGGAAGCCCAGCCGCCCGGTCGCAAACCGAGACGACTGTGATAAGATGACGCTGTCCGCCCGCGCCAAGCGGAGCGAGCCGACGGAGCGCCGACGACATCGAGCTTCAGAAAGGACAAGCCGGTATGTTAGTCCCGATCGTGATCGAGCAAACCAACCGAGGCGAGCGTGCCTACGACATCTATTCCCGCCTGCTGAAGGACCGGATCATCTTCCTGGGGGCGCCGATTGACGACGTGTTTGCGAATCTGGTCATCGCCCAGTTGCTCTTCCTCGAGGCCGAGGACCCGGAGAAGGACATCAACCTCTACATCAATTCCCCCGGGGGCAGCGTGACGGCGGGGCTGGGCATCTACGACACGATGCAGTACGTGAAGCCGCCGATCAACACGATCTGCCTCGGACAGGCCGCCAGCATGGGCGCGCTGCTCCTGGCTGCGGGGACCAAGGGGAAGCGGTTCGCGCTCCCCAACGCCCGCATCATGATCCACCAGCCGATGGGCGGCTTTCAGGGCCAGGCCACCGAGATCGACATCCACGCCCGGGAGATCCTGAAGATCCGCGAGCGGCTCAACGAGATCCTGGCCAAGCACACCGGTCAGCCGATCGAGAAGATCGCACAGGACACCGAGCGCGATTACTTCATGTCCGGGGAGGAGGCGCGGCGGTACGGCTTGATTGATGAGGTCATTACCCGCGCGCCGAAGACGATCCGGGAGCTGAAGGGCGAGAGCAAGGACGGGGCGCAGGAGGCGGCCAAGGACGGCGGCAAGGGATAGGCTGCGACCACAGCAGGCGGAGGGGGCATGCCCAAACAGGAGAAATCGGACCGGCAGTTGCGGTGCTCGTTCTGCGGCAAGAGTCGCGAGGAGGTGCGCAAGCTCATCGCGGGTCCCACGGTCTACATCTGCGACGAGTGCGTGAACCTCTGCAACGACATCATCGCGGAAGACTGGGAGGAGGCCAAGGAGGAGATCTCCGCCAAGCTCCGCAAGCCAGCCGAGATCAAGCATCACCTAGACCAGTACGTCATCGGGCAGGAGCGGGCCAAGAAGATCCTCTCCGTCGCCGTCCACAATCACTACAAGCGCATCTCGGCGAACGAGGTGGACGACGTCGAGTTGCAGAAGGGCAACATCCTGATCATCGGGCCGACCGGCACGGGTAAGACCCTTCTCGCCCAGACCCTCGCCAAGTACCTGGACGTCCCGTTCACGCTGGCCGACGCCACGACCCTGACCGAGGCGGGCTACGTCGGCGAGGATGTCGAGAACATCATCCTCAAGCTCCTGCAGGCCGCCGACTACGACGTCGAGCGGGCGGAGCGCGGTATCGTCTACATTGACGAGATCGACAAGATCAGCCGCAAAAGCGACAGCCCCTCGATCACCCGCGACGTGTCCGGCGAGGGGGTGCAGCAGGCGCTGCTCAAGCTGATCGAGGGGACGGTCGCAAACGTCCCGCCGCAGGGCGGCCGCAAGCACCCCCACCAAGAGTTCATCCAGGTGGACACGACCAACATCCTCTTCATCTGCGGGGGCGCCTTCGTCGGGCTCGAGCAGATCATCGAGCAGCGGCTCAACAAGAAGTCCATGGGGTTCGGCGCGGAGATCCGAGGTAAGAGCGACACCCGGCTGGGCGAGCTGCTCGCGCGTGTGCAGCCCGAGGACCTGCTCAAGTACGGGCTGATCCCCGAGTTCGTCGGGCGGCTGCCGGTGGTGGCCACGCTCGATGAGCTGGACGAAAAGGCGCTCGTGCGCATCCTGACCGAGCCGCGCAACGCGCTGACCAAGCAGTACGAGAAGCTGCTGTCCTTCGAAAAGGTCAAGCTGCGCTTCACCGAAGGTGCCCTCGCTGCGATCGCCCACAAGGCCTACGTCCAGAAGACCGGGGCGCGTGGGCTCCGGGCGATCCTGGAGGAGGTCATGCTCGACGTCATGTACGACGTGCCCTCCCAGAAGCAGATCAAGGAGATCGTGGTGAACGAGGAGGTCATCCTCGGCAAGTGCCAACCGATCCGGATCTTCGAGCAAGACAAGGACATCAAGAGCGCCTGACCCGCGCGGGGGGCGGAGCGGCGATGCGTTGACAGGGGGACGAGAGCCCCGATGGGACGACGCAGGCTGCGCGAAGCGCTCCGGGAGGCGCTGGTCCTGCTGCTGGCGTTGAATGCCGCCTCGGCGGGGGCACCACCGGCGGGTGTCGGGCTGGACGGCGCGCCGATGGTGCTGGTTCCCGCCGGCCCCTTCAGCATGGGCAGCAACGAGGTGCCGGACGAGCAGCCAATCCACGAGGTGGACCTGGACGCCTTCTATCTGGATCGGTTCGAGGTCACGACGGCGCGCTACGCGAAATTTCTGGAGGCGACGGGCGCGAAGGCGCCCCGGCACTGGAACGAAGTGAACCTGGCCCGCGACGGTCAGCGTCCCGTGGTCGGCGTGAGATGGGACCTGGCCGAGCGCTATTGCCGCTGGGCGGGCAAGCGGCTGCCGACCGAGGCCGAGTGGGAGAAGGCGGCGAGAGGGACGGACGCGAGACGCTACCCCTGGGGCAACGAGGAGCCGACTGGCGAGCGGGGCAACTTCGGCAAGCTCCGTTGGATAGGCTACGAGACGCTCGATCCGGTCGGCAGCCATCCCCGCGGCCGGAGCCCCTACGGCGCCGACGATCTGGCCGGGAACGCCTGGGAATGGGTGGCGGACTGGTACGATCCCAAGTACTACGCCAGGAGCCCGGCGAAGAATCCGCCCGGGCCGGCCGATGGCATTGAACGGGTTGTCCGGGGCGGCGGGTGGAACTACGAGGGCCTGCTCGCCCGGTCGGCGGATCGGAACCGCGACGCGCCTGACACGGAGATCAACACCTTCGGGTTCCGCTGCGCGACAGACGCTAGGCAGAACGACGTGACCGGGAACAAGTGAAGGAGTGACGAGTGGGGGCTGAAGAGTTGGCGCCAGGCCATCGCTACGAGCCGGGTCTACCTTCGGTGATGGAGGCAGCGGCCCAGGCGGCCCAGCGGCGCACGTCCTCACTCTTGTCGCTCCTCGCCGTTTCCGTGAGTGCCGACTCCACGGTCCGGTCTCCAAACTTCCCCAGCCGGAACGCCGCCTCGGCCCGGACGCCAGGATCGGGGTCGGTCAGCAGCCGCTCCTGGAGGGCTGGAAGGCTGCGCGGGTCGGCCAGCTCGCCGAGCGCCGCGACCGCGCCCTGCCGGACGCGCGCATCCGGATCGCCTAGCGCCTCGACCAACGCCGGATAGGCGGCTGGCGCCTCGATCCACTCGAAGGCCAGGACGGCGGCGCGCCGGGTGGGAACCTCGCCGTCGCGCAGCGCCTCGGCGATCAACTCGATCATCCCCTGGGTCGCCCCAATCTGCCCCACTGCCTGCGCGGCCGCGACCTGCACGGCCGGCTCGGGATCGCGCAGCCGTTCGACGAGCGGCAGCCCGGCGTGGTCTAACGCCGGCTCGCCGATCGCACCCAGCGCCCAGGCACTCGCCGCGCGGACCGCGGCGTCCTCGTCCAGCAAACGCTCCGCGAGCGCGGCTGCGGCTCCTGGCTCGCCGACCTTGCCGAGGGCTTGGGCGGCGGTCCGGCGGACGTCGGCATCCGGATCCTTGAGCAGCGCCACCAGCCGCGGCACCGCGGTCTGCGGCTGGGGCGGCGGTGACTCGCCCGTGCAGGCGGCGAGGAGGCTGGCTAGCGCAAGCAGGCTGTTCGCAGCCCTCAGAAGGGGGCCATGATTGCAAAGGGGCGACTGGCGACGACTGACGAGCACGGATAGCGAATAACGATCTTCAACCCTGCTTGGGAGGCTCTTCCCGCGGGGGCGGCATCTCCTTGGCAGATTCGATCGTCTGCTCGATCTCCTTCTGCGCGGCGTCGAGCTCCGCCTGGATCGTCCGCATTTGCGGGTCTACGGAATTGCGCACGTCGGCTACAGCCTGCCGGAACGTCCGCAGCGTGTCGCCGAGTCCCTCGCCCAGGCTTTGGAGATCTTGCGGCGACAGGCCGCCGCCGGCCTGAGCCTGGGCAGCCTGCTGTTTCCGCGCCGCTTGCTGGGCCTGGACGCGGGCGACCGCCTCCTTGTTCACGATCGCCGAAGGCCGCTTCGCCGGGATGACGGGCTTGGGCTGCGCGGAGGGCGGGAGCGGCGGGTAGGACGCGCGCGGGAGTGGTGGCGGCTGGGCCATCCGCTCTTCCATGGTCGGAAGCGGCGGTGGCTGGTAGCCGGTCGGTCCGCTCGTGGGCGTCTGCGCAGCGGCGGGCTGCGCGGCCGGCTGCAGCTTAGGCTTGGGCGGCTTCGGCGGGGTCGGCCCCGCGCCGGCTGCGACCAACGCCGCCGTCGTGCCCGGTGTGGCCTCCGGCCCGGGCTGGTAGGCAGCGAGCACTTGGCGGCCCGGCTCGGCCGGCGGCGGCGTTGCGGCGGCTGGCGGCGCCGCCGACGCCGGTGCGGGTGCCCCCGTTCCCTGGGCTTCGAGCTGCGCCGGTTCTGCGGCCGGCGGGACCGCGTTGGGGTCTGCTGCCGGCACTTCGCTCACTTCCTTCTTGAAGCCCTTCAAGGCCTTGCCCAGGCCTTCGCCGATCTGTGGCAGCCGGCCGGCGCCGAAGATGATCAGAATGATCACCAGGATGATGATCAGCTCGGAGAACCCCAACGTGCCGAACATGCGTGCGTCCTTTAGTGGTAGGGCGGTGCCGACGCGTCAGGCAGACTCTATCTGCTGGGCCGGGACGGTGTCAAGCTGGCTCACCGTGAGGCGTGCGGTGTAAGGGGTGAGGGGCCAAGATCGGCACGATCTCTGTTTGCAGCGGCTGCCCGAAGATCTGCACGTCGGGCTTGGCCAGATAGACGTCCAGCTCGCTCCGGATGCCGAACTCGCCCGGCAGGTAGATACCGGGCTCGATCGAGAAGCAGGTCCCGGGGAGCAGCCGCCGACCGTCCTGGGTCTCCAGGTTGTCGATGTTGGCGCCGTTCCCGTGGACCTCCTCGCCGATCGAGTGGCCTGTGCGGTGCAGGAATCGGTCGCCGTAGCCGGCTTCGCGGATCACCTGACGGCAGACCTCGTCCACTTCCCAGCCGCAAGGCAAGTCGCCTGCGGCCGCGCGGGATCGGACGAAGGCGACAGCCGTGTCGCGCGCCGTGCGCACGATCTCGAAGATCTCCTGATGCCGCGCCGGCACGGCCGTCCCCACGTAGCCAGTCCAGGTGATATCCGCGTAGACGCTCCCCGGCTCGGGCCGCTTCGCCCAGAGATCAATGAGGACGAGGTCGCCCGCCCGGATCGCGGCGGAGCCCTCGGGGGCCGGCCCGTAGTGCGGGTTGGCGCTGTGGGCGTTCACCGCGGCGATCGGCGGGCTCGCGGTGACGAGCCCGTGCGCCCGGATGCGGGCGAGGATGAACTGCTGGAGCCCGTATTCGGTCAGCGGCTGCGCCCCGGCGACGGCCCCGCGGACGTGCGCGAAGGCCTCGTCCACGATCCGGCGGAGCTTCTCAGCAGCGTCGCGGTGCGAGGCCAGTTGCCGGTCGTCCCAGACCGCCTCGAAGCGCTGAACCAGGTCCGCCGAGCTAACCACCTCGACCCCGAAGCTCCGAATGAGCTCGATGGTTCCGGCGTCCACCCGCGAGACGTAGGGAATGGCGTTCCTCGGCGAGTACTGCATCGCGATCCGCCGGGCCCCCGCAAGGATCCGTCCGAGTGTCGCCTGCTGCTCCACCCACGAGACGTAGAGGCACAAGTCGCCAGGCAGCTCGTCGAGCTGATGGGGTTCGATGCGGTGCGCCAGCTTGACCGGGGTGCCCCGGGCGGGGATCCAGTAGTACCAGCGTCGGGTGACGTGGCGGGCCGGATCGAGCTTGAGCACGCGATAGGCCAGCGGGTCGCTCCCCCGGAAATCGTAGAACAGCCAGCCGTCCAGCCCCGGCGTCTCGCGCAGGGCCTGCTGGATCGCGGCCACGCGTTGGCTCCACGGGGACCGGTCGGCCATGGCGGGTGGCATCGTACCGCCGCTCGGCGGGCGCGTCAATTGGATGCGCCCACCCGCGATCACGGCGCCGCGTCCCTCCTTGTGCTCGCCCCACCGCCTACGCGTATGTCACGGAAAGACCACCGGTCCGGGTTTCTTGGTCGCCACCGGCGCGAACGGTGTGCCGATCACCAGGCTTTGTATCGGCGAAATTGGTCCCCCCGGGTAGGGCGGTGCCTTCCCTCCGTTCCACGCCGGGGTCAGTAGGTGGGAGTTGGGGGGAGTGAGGAAGGCAGCATCAAGATAATACTGACCCGCAGTTTGGGTCAGATTGACAACATATTCCCCCTGGTAAATGGTGTTGCTGCCATCGGTGATGGTAAGTCCATACACGTTTGTCCCGAGGCTGCCGTTGATCGTTGGGTATGGATTGGTATTGCTGCAAGGGCCCGGGCCGGAGGGGGTGTATGGCTGTTGATTGATGGTGAACGTATAGTTCGCGGGGGGGCATCCAGAGGCATTCACCGACCAGTTGAGGCTGGTACCGAATTGCAATGTCCCTTCGGGTTTCGCCAGGGTCCCGGTGGTCATGCTGTAGACAGGGACGGTAAATGAGGAAACAGGATTCCCATCCAGTGTGCTTGTCGCGGTGACGCTGATCTGGTAGGTCGTGCCGGGACTCAAACCGGAGATCGTAGTTCCACTCGGACTTGGGGGAGAGGGTGTCAGGGTAATCCCTGGAACCGGGATGCCCGCGCCGTAGCTCACGGTGACCGCATAGGCCGTCGCTCCGCTGACGACGGGCCACGTAATCGTGAGCGAGGTGTTGGTCGGGTTCGAGACCGCCACCTGCGGGGCATCAAGGCGATTGTCATTCAGGATGGTGATGCGCACGGTGGTCGCGTTGCTGGGCAGCGGCACGTAGGGGCTGGGCCGTCCACCGCGGTCGCTGTAGGCAAAGCCATAGGCGTCGGACAGGTTGTAAAAGACGGCCGCGTAGGGATTGTAGAAGCCGTCGTTCGTCTTGCGTGTGCTGGCGAACGGATACAGGATAGGCGGATTACTGTACCAGTTCGCGCTATTCTGGGAGGCGGTGCTTCCCGGGCCCACGTACCCGAAGTTGATCCCGGCCATGAAATCCCCCGCGATCACCGCGTAGAGGCTATTGGGGATGGCGCTGATCTGTTGTTGGGTCATCCCTGCTGTCGGCACCGAGAAGGCCGTCGCGGGCGCCCCGTAGAGATTCACGTCGTACCCGGCCTTCGCGGAAGGAGCCGGCAGGCTTACCGAAACGGGTAAATTTGCAGGGAGCGTCACATCGGAGCCCGAAGGAGTGACTCCACACGGCGGCCCATTCGTCATGGACGATGTGCTGGTCAATGTCACGGTGTATCCACTGTGTCCGTCCGAAGCCAAGCTTGCCTTGTACGTGTAGCCGACTTGGTTCGGGCATCCCGCATTTCCAGCTCCGCTGACCGTGAACGATTGTCCGACCAAGGACGCCAGATACGCTCCGAAGCTGGGATAGGGCGTCGGAGAGCCAGTCGCCGAATTGGACGCCAGGAGCGAGGGGCCCATGACACGGGCGAATCGAGTGAGTGGCTGGCTCGGGGTCCAGGTCCCGAGCGAGGACGAGCCGACCCCTTGAAACGCGCGTTTCATCTGCGGGCTGAGCCCATAGAGCTGGCTCAGGATGGTGCTCGTCGAGGCGTAATAGCTCATGGTAGTAAGGATGTTCCCGCTGCTGTCGAGGTAGTCGTACTGCATCGGAATGCCGAAGAAATCCATGGACGTCAGGTCTGCGCCGCTATTGGGGTAGCCAAATTCCATCTTGTCCCAGCGGAACGACTCTGTGCCGGTCGGAAAATTGCCGTTGGTAACGGCGACCGGAGTGCCATACGAAACCATGAGCCGTCCGCTGCTTATCGCGCTGATCCCGAATTGATATATGGGTCGGGTCTTTCCAGTGTAGGCTGACGTGATCGTCCCGCATGGCGTCATGCTCGTCAATGGCTTCGCATGTTGGGTGCCCGTCGGGCTCGCGGCGATATCGAGATAAGAAAGGCCAGGAGGCGGTCCGCCAGATGGCCACCCGAGGCTTTTCCCGGTCAAGAGCCCATACACCTGACTGTCATGGAGCCCGCTGTCATTGACCAGTTGGACGGCGAGGGCACCGGGAATTGTCCTCGGTTGGCAAGGGGGCGAAGCGGTCGGCGCCGACGTCTTGCCCTCCGCCGTTTCTCCCAGGACCTTGGCGAGCTTCGCGGCTGCGGCTTTTTGGGCCTCGCTCTCCTGTTCCATCGTCGCGGCGAGCTTGCGCTCCTGTTCCAGCTCGGTACGCATCTTGGCCTTTGCCTGTTCCTGCTCCTGCCGGACTTCCTCCACGTCGCCGGAGGAGACGCACCCGGCCAGCAGCAGGACTGCCGCCAGACCCCAGATACAAGGGACGACTCGGCGAAGGGGGCGAGATGTCGCTGACATGGGCTGTCTCCTTATTCTAAGCTCTTCAAGGTGGCCCGGACCTGATGTAGGGCGTCCACATGTCGCGCCTCTTCGGCTTTCAGGTATTCTTTGACGGACTGGGAAATCTTGGCGTGGGCGGCGCGCAGCTCCTCATTCTCCTTCGCCAAGGCGGTAAACTTCGTCTGCTCCTTCATCAGGTCCTCCCGCAGCGCGCTCTCTCCCTGCTTGGCCTCCTGACGGACCTGTTCCAGGTCGCCGGAGGTGGCGCAGCCGGCCATCAGGCCCGCCACCACGAGCACCATGACTTGCGCGGCCGCCGTCAAGGGCCGGCCAATCGTGCGTCGTTTGGTCACCACGATGGTCCTCCTTGCTTAAGAAGGTTTCACGATCAAGCGGTTTGGGGGAACGCAGTGTAGCGGAGCCACCCCAGCATGTAAAGGGAATTCCGCGGTCCTGCTGCTGTCCGCACCCCCTATCCCGTTGCTCAATGGGGCGATTTCCCCATCTTCGTCTGTCAGTCGCGTTCGGGATCGGCCATCGCAACCAGGGAGCTGACTCCCTATTTCGTGCGAGGCCGCAGCCCCGGTCGCTACACGGGTGGCCCGGGGCATGGTTGCCCCTGCCGGTCTGTGGGGGTGAGGCACCGGTGTGGTAAGTTGGTCTGTGAGTGGGGAACGCTGCCATATTTCTTGTGCGGTCTCTTGGCCTGTGCCATCATAAGACGCGTCAGAGGATCACGGCATGTCTGGTATTCCCTCGCCCCGAGTGCCGCCGTATCGCGTCACGCTTTTCTACGGTCCGGACCTAGTTGGCGGCCCGCCTCAGCGGCTGGCGTGCGTTTTCAACGTGAAGAAACGGAGCTGGAAGGGGGGCGTTCAGATCACGGTCGAGGTAGAGGAGCGCCAGCTCGACCGGCTGCGCGCGGCCGTGGGATTCGACGCCTGGCTGCAGGGGGTCCTGGCCGGCTGGCCGGAAGCCGATCAGGATGACTATGTCACCCGGGCGCGCGACGCGTTCGTCCAAGCGATCTGCGCCAGGAAGCTGGACCTGGCACTGGAGGCCGGGCTGTCCCAGGAAAACGGCCGCCTCCCGGCGGAGGCGCTGACGGCCGAGCTGGAACGGGCGATCCTGGGGGCGCCGGAGCGGATTATGGCGCACGTTCTCACCGAGCTGGACCTGGCCGACTCGTGACCCGCGGCGTGAGCCGGTCCCTCCAAATAGTAGTTTGCTAGCTCGGGAGGATTTGCTATAAGGAAACGGTTTTGCCGACGCTTGCCACCCGCGTCGAGGGACTGACGCTTCAGCCAAGGAGGGAGATCAGGTGCGCACCAGTCGTGATGCCCGTCAGACGGGAAGGGGAAGAGACTTTGCAGGGACGATCCGTAAAGCCGTGGCTGTGGGACTCGTCGTGGCCCTCTGCCACGTGAGCCTACTCCAGACAGGGTGGGCACAGGAAGGTGCGGCGGCTGCGGACAGGTCGGCGCCCAACGCGGCGGCCGAATTTGGGTTGGGCGCGGCCAGTGTGTTCGCGACGATCCCCTATGGGATTCTCAAGTTCGTCTTCGCCACCCTCGGCGGCGTCTCCGGCGGGCTGACGTATGCGTTCAGCGCCGGCAACGAGAAGGCCGCGAAGTCCGTGTGGGACACCAGCCTGCGCGGCACCTACGTCATCACCCCGGAGCACCTGAAAGGCGACCAGGCGATCCGCTTCTTCGGCGTCCCGCCCGAGGCGGAAGGCCCGGTTCCGGCCGAGCCCGCCCCGCCCGCGGAGCCGGCCCGCTGACGGACCAGCATGAAACCGATCATTGGGGTCACGCCGGACTTTGCCGAGGGTGAGCGGCAGGTGCTCGGGAGCCGGGAACCCACCTATTTCCTGCGGGCGCGCTACGTGCGGGCGATCGAGGACCTCGGCGGGGTCCCGGTGATCCTGCCGCTGGCGACCGATCCGGCCGTGCGGCGCCGCCTGCTCGAAGGCCTGGACGGCCTGCTCTTGACCGGGAGCGGGCCGGACCTGCCGCCCGCCCTCTACGGCGAGCGGCGGCGGTTCGCCTTCCCGGTGATGAGTCGGGAACGGTGCGAGTTCGAGCTGGAGCTGGCGCGTCTGGCGGCCAAGGCCGGGCTGCCCACGCTCGGCATCTGCGGGGGGATGCAGGCACTCAACGTCGCGCTCGGCGGCAGCCTTGTCCAGGACATCGCCGGCCAGATGCCGGCCGCGCTTCCGCACAAGCCGGCCAGGCCGGCCACGCGGCTGTCGCACGAGGTTCGCGTGATGCCGGCGAGCCTCCTGCGCCGCATCCTCGGGCGCCGCCGCCTCCGTGTGAACAGCTCGCACCACCAGTCCGTCAAGCGGGTGGCCCCCCTGCTGGTCGCCAGCGCGGTCGCGCCGGACGGGGTCATCGAAGCGATCGAGTCGCCCCGACATGTCTTCCTGCTTGGGGTCCAGTGGCATCCGGAATGCCTCTACGCGCGCCACGAGGTTCAGCGGCGCCTCTTTCGGGCCTTCCTCAAGGCCGCGCGCTCCGCCACATGACCAGTCCGCTGTTCCGCACCAAGAGTATCGAGCAGATCCTGGACGACTGCAATCGTCCCGAGCACCGGCTCAAGAAGACGCTGACGGTCTGGGACCTGATTGCGCTCGGCATTGGCGGGATCATCGGCACCGGGATCTTCGTCCTGATCGGGACCGCGGTGGTGGGCGACGCGACCCGGCCCGGCGCTGGACCGGGCATCGTGCTCTCCTTCCTGCTAGCGGGCGTGGCCTGTGCCCTGACCGCGCTGTGCTATGCGGAGTTCGCCGCCATGCTGCCGGCTGCCGGCAGCGCCTACACCTATACGTATGTCGCCATGGGGGAGTTCTTCGCCTGGATGACAGGCTGGAACCTGATCCTGACCTACGGCGTCGCCTGCGTGGTGGTCGCGATCGGCTGGTCGGGCTATTTCACGAACCTCCTGCAGACCCTGGGGCTGGCCCTGCCAGCCTGGGCAGTCCGTCCGCCGGGGGCCGACGGCGGGCTCGTCAACCTGCCCGCCGCGCTCATCGTCCTGCTGGTGACAGTCCTGTTGATCGTCGGCACTAAGGAGAGCGCCCGCGCCACGGGCCTGATCGTGCTCGTCAAGGTGGCGGTGATCCTGTTCTTTCTCGCCGTAGGCGTCTTCTCGATCGAGCCGGCCAATTGGGAGCCGTTCCTGCCCAACGGCTTCGAAGGCGTCGGCGCCGCGGCGGCGGTGGTCTTTTTCGCCTATATCGGATTCGACGCGGTCTCGACGACTGCCGAAGAGGCGCGCCATCCGCAACGGGATCTCCCGGTCGGCATTCTGGGGTCGCTCGGCATCTGCACGGTGCTCTACATCGCCGTGGCCGCGGTCCTGACGGGCATGGTGCCGTCGCCCCAGATTGATATCCACGCGCCGGTGGCCGAGGCGCTCCGGCGGGCCGGGCTGACCTGGAGCGCGATTCTGGTGGCCGTGGGCGCCCTGGCCGGCATCACGAGCGTCCTGTTCGTCATGCTGATCGGGCAGATCCGCGTGTTCTTCGCGATGTCGCGGGACGGCCTGCTGACCCCCTGGCTCTCGGCCGTGCATCCGCGCTTCGGCACCCCGTCCCACGCCACCGCACTCACGGGACTGGCCGTCGCGGTGCTCGCCGGGTTGGTGCCGATCGGGGCGGCCGCAAACATGACGAACATCGGCACCCTCTTCGCCTTCGCGTTTGTCTGCGGAAGCGTCTTGGTGCTGCGGCGGACGCTCCCGGATCGGCCGCGTCCGTTTCGCATCCCCTTCATGCCGTGGACCGCTCTGCTGGGAGTCGGCGGCTGCCTGACCTTGATGGCCTTTCTCCCGGGGACGACCTGGTTGGGCTTCGCTGTCTGGACCCTCGCCGGCGTGTTCCTGTACCTTGTCTACGGGATGACCCACAGCCGACTTAGGAAGCCCTCGGCCACCTCCGCCCCAGCGGACGTGTAGCTCCTCGCCTGCGAGGCTTGCATCTCGGGAGATCCGCTTAAGGACGACGGTGCGAGGGGAAGCGAGTTATCCGACGTCTCCGGCGGGCTTGGTCGGGTCGGCGGAGGAGGCGGCGACGGGGGTCTGGACCGCGGCGGCGGGTGTAGCTGCCGCGGGGTGAGGCTTGGCCGCATCCGCGGGTGCGACGGCTTGGTCCGCCGCTGCGGGTTTCGGTGGGGCAGCCGGCTTGGGCGGGGCGGGCTTCTCGGGCTTGATCCCCCCCTCCCACGAGGGACCACTGTACATGTCGGGCGACAGCCCCTTCGCTTTCCACTTGTCTTCGAAATCGGCGGCCGCGCGATTGGGCGTCTCGCCCTTGCCGACCACGTCGTTCCACGGGTAGACGCGCGGGCCGATCTCGCAACCCTGGTCCGTCCGCTTCAGATAGAGCGCGATCGGATTCCCGCGATAAGGGCCAAGAAAGATATGGAGAGAGCCGACGTATTCCAAGAGGCGCGCCACCTCGAAAACTCCGAAAGAAGCCGCAACATCATCAACAGAATTTATGGAGGGCGCTTATGATGCCACATCCGGCCCACCCGTGCAAGCGGGGTCAAGGGCCGGGGCGGACGGAGCTCCCGGCGCCCCGCTCCCTTCAAGCGAGGCCCAGGAGCGGGCACACGAGCCGCAGTGTCAGCCAGATCAGGATGGCACCGACGAGGTCGAGCAGAAGGCCGGCGCGGAGCATGCTCCGCAACGGGATGAGCCCGGTCCCGTACACGATCGCGTTGGGTGGGGTGGACACCGGCAGCGCGAAGCCCAGGCTGGCCCCCAGGCAAGCTCCCAAGGCCGGCGGGACGGCGGGCACCTGCGCCGACTGGGCGATCGCGATCACGAGCGGGACGAGCATGCTGGCCGTCGCGGTATTGGAGGTCAGCTCGCTCACGAGGATCGCCACGACGATGGCGCCGGCGGTGAGGCTCCAGACTGACGCGATCCCGAATCCCTCGACGACCCCGCGGCCGACGGCGTCGGACAGGCCCGTCTTGAGCATGAGGTCGCCGAAGGCCAGCCCGCCGCCGAACAACAGGATGGTGCCCCAGTTGATCCGGGCGGCCTCCCGCCAGGACAACGTCATGATCCCTGCCTTCCAGTCAGCGGGTAGCACGAAGAGGAGCCCGGCCGCCAGGAGCGCGACCAGCTCGTTCGGCAGGTGACGATCCATCCAGCTTGCGGCGCCGCTCTCCGGGCCCGCGATCGCGGTGAGCAGCCCTGGCGCGACCCACAGCCCGACGGCGACGCCGAAGGCGAGGCAGGCGTTGATCTGGCCGCGGGTCCAGGGCCCCATCGCCGCCCGTTGCCCCTGAAGATACTGCGCCAATCCCGGCACGACTGGCTCGTCCGCGGGAAAGAGCTGCGCAACCAGGATCCAGCTCGCCAGGAGCAGCACAGCGGCCAGCGGCAGGCCGAAGGCCAGCCAGGTCTGGAAGGGGATCGGCACGCCCGTTTCCTGTGCGATGAGGCCTGCCCCGATGAGGTTGGGCGGCGTGCCGATCAGGGTAGCGGTCCCGCCGGCGGTCGCGGCGTAGGACAGGAACAGGAGCGCGCCGATCCGATAGCGGTCGAAGCCGGCCGGCCGGGCGTCCCGGAGCGTCGCCAGGAGGCCTTGGGCGACGGGCAGCATCAGCGCCGCGGTGGCGGTGTTGCTCACCCCCATGGAGATGACGGCGGTCACCGTACCCAGCGCCAACAGGATCCGGCTCGGCCGGCCGGCCACCCAGGGCAGGGCCAGCACGCGAGCGGCGAACCGCCGGTCCACCCCGTGCACGGCGAGGCCCTGCGCCAGACAAAAGCTCCCGATAAAGAGGAAGATGATCGGATGGGCATAGGCGGCGAAGACGCTGCTGACCGAGCCGAGGCCGGCGAGCGCGCACAGCGCGGTGCCGAGCAGTGCGGTAACGGGCAGCGGGATCGGCTCGGCGATCCAGTAGCACACGACCCCGGCGAGGATCGCAGCCAGGCGGTGCGCCTCCGGCGTGAGGGCCGGCAGGGGCGCGAGCAGGACGAGCGCAGCGGCAAGGGGACCCGCGAGCAGGCCCGCGAGCCGCCTCCCACGCGCCTGGCGCGCCGACGCGGCAGCGGATTCCTGGCTCGCGTGGCGCGTCATGAAGACCGTGCGTTAGCTCTTCGCGCTCGGCACGGGAGCGGAGGGATCGGCCGGGCTCTTGCGGACGACAAGGACGGCCAGCATCAGGACCATGACGACCGCCACGTTCAAGCCGATGTCCAGCAGGTAGCGCTGGAACAGCTCCTCGGACACCCCGGTCAGGTGCGCGAGCTCGGCGCCGGCCGTGAGGATGCGCCGGATCGAGGCGATGATGCCGATATTCAGGAACGGCTCCAGGGTGATGATATCCGTCTGGAGGAAGCGCACGATCGTCCGGAAGAGTTCGAGCAGAATGATGACGAGCAGGAGATCGTTGACCAGGGTCAGGGCGGCGGGGAGAAAGGCCGCTCGGGCGGCCATCGCGAAGGTCCCCCAGCTATAGGCGAAGACGAGCATGCCGAGGAACAGGAAGCTGAAGCCCGCGGTGACGTACCCCCACCGGTCGAGCCACCGCATCCAGGCGACCCATCTTCGCATCCGTTCGTCGGTCGGTTCGAACATGGGCCTCCGAATGACGTCAGGCGGTCCCGGTTTGCCCCGACTCGTCGGCCGCGCTCCCGCGGAGCTTCCCGAACCGGAGGTCCCGCATCGCGGTCAGCGTCAACGAATGGCCGCAGCAGACGATCTCCTTGAAGCCCGCGCCGCCCTCCATGATCATCACGCGCAGCCCGCAGGAGTCGGGGTAGAGCTTCTTTTCGTCGAGCACGATGCCGGGGAGCAGCAGGTCGCGCTTGCGCCCGTGCGTGGAGCCTGGTCTCGCGACCACGTCCTCCTCGGTCAGCTCGTGGTCGCAACAGACGATCTTCTCGAAGCCCGCGCCGCCGCCCATGATCTTGACCATGAGCCCGCAACTGCCTGGGTGCCGCTTGTGCTCGTCAATAATGTCGCCCTTCTTCACAGCCATGACACCACCGTTATTAGACGTGAGCGGAACCCTGGCCAGAGACACCGATTGCTAGGCTCGTTCCACGCCTCATGTCTCGCGCCTCACGGGTTTGACGCGGCTGCGATCCCCCGCCGCTCGTCCACCGCCTGGAACAGCAGGAGCCCCAGTGCGAAGAAGCCGGCCATCGCGAGCACCGCCCAGCGCTGGCTGCCGGTCCAGGCCGTCACCTCTCCGTAAACCAGCGGCCCGACCACGGCCGCGAACTTCCCCGTCACCGAGAAGAACCCAAAGAACTCCGCCTGCCGGCCGGGCGGCGTGAACTGTCCCAGCAGCGCGCGGCTCGTCGCCTGGTTCGCACCCAGCGCCGCCCCGGCGATCAGCCCGATCGCGTAAAACTGCTCAGGGGTCTGGACGACCGCGGCGCCGGCCGTGAGCGCGATCCACAAAACCAGCGTGGTCGAGATCGTTCCCTTGGGGCCGATCCGGTCCGCTAAGAGCCCGAAGCCCGCCGCGCCCAGGCCGGCCGTCACCTGGGTCACGAGGAAATAGATAATCAGATCGCGCGGGGTAAAGTCCAGGACTTTGTTCGCGAAGATCGCGGAGGCCACGATCACCGTGTTAATGGCATCCGTATAAATCAGGTAGGCGACCAGGTAGGTAAAGAGATCCCGGTAATGGCGGACCTGCCGCGCGGTGGAGGCCAGCCGCGCGACGCTCTCCCGCCAGAGCGAGAGCCCGACGGCGCCGGCCTGGGGCGTCGCGCGCTCCTTGAGCCAGAGCAGGGTTGGCACGGAGGCCAGCAGGAAAAAGGCGGCTGTGATCGCGAAGCTCAGCCGGTAGGCGGGTAGGTTGTCCTCCGCGAAGCCGCCGCGGATGAACGGGAAGGCCAGGGCGAGCGAGAGTAGCCCGCCGACGTAGCCCAGGCCCCAGCCGTAGCCGGAGATCCGCCCCATGCGCTCAGGGGGCGTGATCTCCACAAGGAAGGCGCTGCAGAACAGGAAACCGAGATCGAAGGCGACGTTGGCGATGCCGAACAGGACGAGCCCCATCCCGACATCGCCCGCTCGCACGAACGCGAGGAGCGCGGTGCACACGACGCAGATCAGCGTGGACCCGATCAGGAACGGCCGCTTGCACGCGCGGGCGTCGGCGAGGGCGCCGAGCGGCGGCGCGAGAACCGCGGCCACCAGCATCGAGGCGGCGTAGCCCCAGAACCAGAGCCGCTCGGGCAGGGTTTCCTGGCCCGGCTGGGCCAGCGGGGCGGCCACGACCTGGACGAAGTAGACGCTGTAGGCGACCGTGACGATGAGGGTGGTGAACGAGGAGTTCGCAAAGTCATAGAAGGCCCAGGCCCAGAGCTCTTTGGGCCCGGCGGGTCCGACGGGCGCCGGTCTCACACCGGGGCCTGCGGGCGGTGCTCGCTCCTGCAGCGGATCTGGTCGAGCAACGTCCGGTGGGTCCGGCTCCCCACGATGGCCTGCGCCGCCACCAGGTCGGCCGGCCGGTACGGCTGGAGGAAGCGTTCCTTCACGCGGGCGATCCGCCGGAGTGACTCCTCGAGCCGGGTCTCGGGGAGCAGCCCGTCCTGCACCGCGTTCTCAACGGCCTGGCAGGCGGTCGCTACTCGGTCCCGGTCCTGGCAGATCAGCAGGATATCAGCGCCAGCCTGGAGCGCCTGCACGGCCGCCTCGCCGATGCTACGGTGGTCCATGATCGCGCGCATCTCCAAGTCGTCCGTGAGGACGAGGCCGTCGAAGTGCAGCTCGGTCCGCAACAGGCCCGTCAGGATCGCGGGCGACAGCGTCGCCGGCCTCTTCTCGTCGAGCGCCGGATAGACGACGTGCGCGGTCATGACGCTGGCGAGCCCGCGCGCGATCGCGTGGCGGAAGGGCCGCAGCTCGACCTCCTCCAGCCGCTCGCGCGACGCGGTGACCACCGGCAGCTCCCGGTGGGAGTCGGCGGTGGTGTCGCCGTGCCCGGGGAAGTGCTTCCCGCAAGCCACCACCCGGCCGTTCTGCAGGCCGAGGACCGTCGCCAGGCCCAGCTCGCAGACGGGCGCCGGCTCGGAGCCGAACGCACGGTCGCCGATGACGGGATTGGCCGGATTCGTCTGGACGTCCAGCACCGGCGCCAGGTTCATGTTGATGCCGACGGCGCGCAGCTCGGCCGCGGTGACCGAGGCGGCGGCGTAGGCCAGCTCGGTGGACTCGCACCGGCCGATCAGCCCGCAGGCGGGAAAGACCGTGAAGCCCGGGGGGAGCCGCGAGACCCGGCCGCCTTCCTGGTCAATCGCGATCAGCAACGGCGCATGCGAGGAGCGGCGCTGCAGCTCGTTCGTGAGCGCGACGATCTGGTCCACGCTCTCGAGGTTGCGCGAGAACAGGATCAGGCCGCCCGGCCGGCAGGCGGCGAGCAGCTCGGCGACCTCCGCCGTCACGGCTGTGCCGGCGAACCCGACCATGAACAGTTGCCCGACTTTCTCACGGAGGGAAAGCGTCATCGGCGATCAGCCTTCGGCCTGGTTCAGCAGGTACTGAACGAGCAACCGCGTCCCGATCCCCGTGGGGCCCTTCGGGATATAGGCCCGCTCGCGGTCGCTCCAGTCGGTGCTCGCGATGTCGAGGTGGACCCAGGGGCAGTCGCCGACGAACTTGCTCAGGAACAGGGCCGCCGTGATCATCCCGCCGCCCCGCCCGCCGATGTTGCGCATGTCGGCCACATCGCTCCGGAGCTGCTCGAAGTAGTCCTCCCACAGCGGCATCTCCCAGACCCGCTCGCCCGCTGTCTGCCCCGCCTCACGGATCGCGCGCTTGAGCGCCTCGTCGTTCGCGAACATCCCGATCGCGAACTGCCCGAGCGCCACCATGCAGGCGCCCGTGAGCGTCGCCACGTCAATGAGCGCGGCGGGTTTGAAGCGGGTCCCATAGGCCAGGCCATCCGCCAGGATGAGCCGTCCCTCGGCGTCGGTGTTCTGGACCTCGACGGTCTTCCCCGAGAGGGTCTTCAGGATATCGCCAGGCTTGATCGCCCCGCCGCCGGGCATGTTCTCGGTGGCCGGGAGGATGCCGACCAGATGCAGTGGCAGCCGCAACTGCGCGGCCGCCCGCACCGCCGCAAGCACCTCCGCCCCGCCGGTCATGTCTGCCTTCATCTGTTCCATGTTCTCGGCCGGCTTGAGGGAGATGCCGCCCGTGTCGAACGTGATGGTCTTGCCGACCAGCACGATCGGGCCAGCCCGCCTCCCGTCCCCCTCGCCCCTCGCCCTTGGCCCCTGGCCCCTGTATTCCAAGATGATGAACTTGGGCGGCTCGTGGCTCCCGCGCGCGACGCCGAGCAGCGCGCCCATCCCCAGCCGCGCCATGTCGCGCCGCTCCAGGATCGTGAGGCGCAGGCCGTGTCGGCGGGCGATGGCTTTAGCCTCCTGGGCCAGTCGTGTGGGCGTCATGACGTTGGCGGGATGGTTGCAGAGGTCGCGCACGTACGCGGTCGCCTCCGCGCTCACGCGCCCGCGAGTCGTCCCCAGCTCGATGGCGGCCCGGCGCGCCGCGCGCGGCTCGACGATCGTGATGCGTGCGAGCCTCTTGGCTGCCTCCTGGTCGTCGCTCCGGTACTCGGTGAACCGGTACACGCCGAGGATCGCCCCTTCGACCATGGCTTGAGCAAGTTGGGCGGTGGAGAAGCCCGACAGGCCCTCGCCCTGGACCGGCGTCGCGAACGAGCGGGCGCCGACCTGGGTCACGCGCTTCGCGACGGTGCCCAGTGCCTGCCGGATCGTGTCGAGCTGCGCCTCGCGCTTTTTGCCCAGGCCGACGAGGAGCACCCGCTTCGCGGGGATCCTCCCTAGCGTGTGGATCAGCGCGGTCTGGCCGCTTTTGCCCTCGAACTCTCCCGACTTCAGCAGGTCCCGCAGGCAGCCGTCCAGCGCCTTGTCCACCTGCCCCGCTGGCCCCTGGAGGGCGGCGTCGTCCTCGAAATGGCTGAGCACCAGCACTTCGGCCGGCTCATCCTCGACGCGCCCCCGTTTCACCTTCACGTCAACCGATTGCATTCGGGTCTCCTCACTGCCTTGCTCTGGCACGCTCAACATTCAGCGTTGAGCCGTCAGCTTTGGAGCTGACGGCGGCGTCAGACTCCCCGCATGTCCGGGGCCCAGACGTATTTGTGAAGCTGGAGCTGGAACCGGACCGGCAGCCGGTCGGCCAGGATCCATTCGGCGAGCTGCCGCGGGTCGAGCTCCCCGAAAACAGGCCCGAAGAGGACGGTGCAGCGGGCGTCGAGCCGGTGTTGGCGCAGGACGGACACGGCCCAGTCGTAGTCCGCGCGGTCCTTGATCACGAACTTCACTTCGTCCTTGGACCCCAGCCGGTCCACGTTGCCCCAGTCCGTGCGGTCCGTCATGCCGCTGCCCGGGCACTTGAGGTCCAGGATCACGTGGGCCCGCCGATCCACTGGCTCGATGTTGATGGCGCCGCTCGTCTCGACGAGCACCTCGTACCCCTCGTCGCAGAGCGCCGTGATCAAGGGCACCGCCTCCGGCTGATGGAGCGGCTCCCCACCCGTGATCTCCACCAGCGGGCAGCCGTAGGCCCGGACCGCCGCGAGTACCTGGTCCTGGGTCATCTCCGTGCCGCCGTGGAAGGCGTAGGCGGTGTCGCACCAGGCACAGCGGAGCGGGCAGCCGGTCAGCCGCACGAACACGCAGGGCTGGCCGGCGTGGCTTGACTCGCCCTGGATGCTATAGAAAATCTCGGTGACGCGCATCGCCCCACAGCGGTGACATGAGTGACGGGTGACAGGGGGCGGAGAGCCGGCAAGATCGGTTCCTGCCCGTCACGGCTTCACATCCATCTCGCGACCGGCCAGCCCTGCCGGCGCGCGATCCGCGCCATGCCGCGAATCGGGTTCACCACGCGGGGATGACCGACCGAGCGCAGCGCCGCCACGTCGCCTGGACTGTCGCCGTAGGCGTAGCTCGCCGCGAGGTCGAGCCCGCGCTCGCGCGCGAAGGCCTCCAGCAGACGGCGCTTGCCGTCCCCGTAGGGGACGGGAGTCCGAAGGCGCCCGCTGTACACGTCGCCGACCCGCTCCGGCTGTGCCGCGAGCACGCTCGGGACGCCCAGATGGGCCGCGAGCGGGGTGATGAGGAAATCCAGCGAGCCGGTGACCAGCACGAGCTCATGCCCACGCTCCCGATGCGTTTGGAGGACCGCCAGCCCGTCCTGTGACAACCGGGGACGGACCTCGCGTTCGAAGAAGGGCTCGGCCAGGGACTCGATCGCCGCCCAGCGCTTGCCCGACAGGTAAACCTTCCGCTCCCGGAGTGCCTGGAGCGACACCGGCGGCATGTGCCGGAGCAGGAACCAGAGGCTCTGCACCCCTTCGGTCGCTCCCACGAGGCCCCGCTGCCAGAGGAAGTGGAAGAACCGGACCTCGATGGCGACGCCAGGGATCAAGGTGTTGTCCACGTCGAAGAAGGCCCCGATGCGGGCGTCGGTTGCACGGGACGTTGTCACAGCGGGATGGACCATCAACCATCTCAAGGGGTCGGCCTCAGGCGAGCCGGGGCGCGAGAGGACAAGGTGAGCATTTTACCCAACAGCCCCTTGATTGACAAGCGTTTCTGGGGCCACCTATAATGCCGTCGGCGCCGAAGTGGTGGAACTGGTAGACACGCACGTTTGAGGGGCGTGTGGGGAAACCCATGCGGGTTCGAGTCCCGCCTTCGGCACCACCTCCCCAGCCCTAATCCTCCGAGCGGCCATTGGTTCCCTACCAATCCGGCCGCCGTTCAAGGATCGGTTTTCATCCAGCACTGGCCGGCGGCCCCGGCTCACTTCTTTCCCGCGCTCGCGTTCTCGCCCGGCTCTCTCGGGACAAGGATGATCTCGATGCGGCGGTTGGCGGCGCGCCCTTCGTCCGTGCCGTTGTCGGCGATGGGGCGGGTGTCGGCATAGCCGGCCGTGGCGATTCTCGATTTGTCCACGCCGCCCTGCTCGACGAGATACCGCGCGACGCTGGCGGCCCGCGCCGCGGACAGCTCCCAGTTGGTGGGGTACTTCTCCCGCAGCTTGGTTCCGATCGGGACGTTGTCGGTGTGGCCCTCGACAACGATCTGCTTATCGGGCACGGTCTTGAGGATGTCGCTGACCTGCTTGAGCAGCTTCTGGCCCGCGGGCTTGACCCCGGCCTGCCCTGGCTCGAAGAGCGCCCGATCCGGGATAGTGATCGAGAGCCGGTCGCGCACCTGCCGGAGGCGGAGGTCGCCCTTGGCGCTCTCCACCTCCAGGGCCTTGGTGAGCTGAGCGGCCGTCTTGGCCAGCCGCTTGCTCTCCTCGTCCTTGGCGGCATGTTCCGCATCGAGCCGGGCCGTTTCCGCTTCCCGAAGCTTGAGCAGTTCCTGCTGGCGCTGGAGGGAGGTCTCAAGGGTCTGCGAGCCCGCCAGGAGCTGGTCGCGTTCCTGCTTGACCTTCGCGTTCTCCTCGCTCAGGGTCTTCAGCTCGTCGGTGAGCGTTTGGACCCGCTCCTTCGTCTTCTCCAGCTCGTCGGTGAGGCTGGCGACCTTGTTGAGGAGCGCCTGGCGGTCGGCCACGCTCTGCCGGAGCTTGGCGATCTCCTGGTCACGCTCTTCGAGCCGCTTCTGGAGGTTGGCGGCGCGCGCAGCCTCGGTCTCCAGCTCGCCGGCCCGCTTCTGAAGCCTGGCGATCTCTTCCTGCGCCGTCGTGGTGCCGGACATGAGCTTCTGCTTCTCCTCCCGCAGGGTGGCAAGTTTGACCTGCTCGGCCGCAAGCTTGGTCTCGAGGTCCCGGGCCTGGTTCTTCGCCTGGGTCAAGGCCGCGACGGCCTGCTCTTTTTCCTTCTCGATGGCCGCGATGCGGGCGCGGGCATCGGCCAGCGTCTTGGTCGCACTGCCCAGCTCCTGCTGGGCCGTGTCGAGCCGCCGCTGCAGATCTTCGGCTTTGGTCTGAAGCGTGTCGCGCTCACGCCGGAGTTCCGAACCCAGGCGCTGGGCCTCTTCACCCTCGCTCCGCAGCTTGTCGAGCTTGCTCTGGATCTCCCGGCGGGCCTGGCTCTCGGCCTCGGCTTCTCGCCTGGCCTCGCTCAGCGCATGCGCGGCCCGGAGGGCGGCGTCCTGTGCGGTCTGCACCTCACTCGCCAGGCGGGCTTTCTCCTGCTCGAGGGCCTGGGCCTTCTCTTGGCTGGCCTGCAGGTCCTTTCGCAGGACTTCGAGCGCGGCGGCGGTCTCGGCCGCCGCCTTCCGCAGGGCTTCAAGCGTCGCTGCGGTCTCGGCCGAGGATTTGCGCGCGGCTTCCAGCTCGGCGGCGGTCTGCCGGTATGTCCCCTGGGAGACGCAGCCCGCGAGCAGCGCGCCCACCGCCGCCAGGACCACCACCGCCTGACGCGTCATGCACTCCCCCTCTGTCGGCCCGTCGCGACCGCGAGTACGCCGCGGGCCTCAGCTTCCCAGAGACCGGACGTAGGCCATCACGTCCCGGAGCTGCTGGTCGTTTAAGATCCCCCGCCATGCCGGCATGGTCGAGCCCTTGCCGTCGGCGATGACGCGGAACAGCTCCTCGTCGCTCATCCGCTTGATTTCGGGACCGGTCAGCTTCGAGGCGGGCGGCGAGGTGGCCTTGGCCATGGGCCCGTTCCCGAGCCCGCGCGCCCCATGGCACACCGCACAGTATTGCTCGTAGGGAGCCTTCCCGTTCCTGGGGTCGCCAGCCGGCTGTCCCCATCCGGCTGGACCGAGCCACAAGCAGGGCAGCATTATGCCAGCCACAGCCAACAGAATCCATCGCAAAGCACTCCCCATGGTGCACCTTGTCCAGGCAGGAGCCGCGCCACCTGCGCTTGAGGCCGAGGACGCCAGCCGCCGCAAGGCGCGGCAGCCTACGGATGGCGGTGGCCCGGTCCCGGGCGAGTCCTATGTTACCTGATCCGGCCGATCTGGCGTTAGGGGGTCCACAGGGAGCAGTGAAGGAAGGCCGGAGGTCTCGTGAGCTGGGGTGGCTTGAAGAGGCCCAGACAAGCGGAGGTAAGGAGCGCGGCCGAAGGCCGCGCTCCCCTCGAACGGATTAATTCCCACCCTTCTTCTCGTCCTTCTTTTCCTCGTCCGCCTTCGGGCCGCTCGGTTTCTTGTCCTTCTTCTCCGTGGGAGCGGGGGCCGGATCGCCGGCCAGCGTGAAGGTGGCCGTGCCAAAGGTAAGCATCAGCGCCAGCGCCAGAAGTCCTGCAAGCTTCTTCATGGGATCCCTCCTTGAAGTGATAGATGAGCAGAACTGCTTCCGCCTTCGCCGCGGAAGCGAACAGCAGCCGCCAGGCCAAGCAAAAGGCGCGCCTAGGTAGATTCATCAGGGAGAGGAGAAAAAGGGCTGGATTTGCAAGCGGATCCAGGCGGAGGGCCCGACCGCGGCGTCTGTCGGCCGGGAACTCCCGCGGGACAACTTGTCCGGGCCCGGACAAGTCGTCTCCGCTCCCCTGCAGGCATTAGAGGGGACTTGGTCGTGAGCCTTACGGTTCGCACAGGAGGGGCTCAGCGCGGTTGGCTCGGTGGGGGAGATGGAAGGCAGGCGCGAGATCGCGGCGGCCACGAGCCCTGTGGCCCCAAGGACCATGCCAATGCCGATGATTCCCCAGCGCTCGCCGAATTCCTGGGTGATCCAGCCGAACACCGTCATGCCGCTGATGGCCGACGTCATGGCTCCCGTGGTGTAGATAGCGAGTACACGGCCGACCAGGTGGGTCGGCGACAGTTCCTGTAGCACGCCCCAGGCGATCGGTGTCAAGGTGCCGGCCCCCACGCCGACCAGGACCATCAGCCCGACGGCTACGACCCGGTCCGAGGCCCAGACCAACCCGACGAGCGCCGCCCCACTGATCACGCTGGACATGGAAATCGTGAGCACGCGTTTCCGGATCTCACATCGGGTCAGCCGGAGCAGCCCGACGGACATGAGGAGCAGTCCGATTCCGAACGAAGACCAGAGGTAGCCCACTTCGACGGGGCCCAGGTCAAGCATCCGTCGCCCGAAGACAGGGAACAACGTGCTGAAGGCGCTCGTGCCGAACGTATAGCACGAGGCCGTGAGGGTCAGCCAGAGCACCAGCCGCTGCGTGACCAGCGCGAAGTGGAAGCCCTCCGCCAGGTCGCGGAGCGTCGCCGCAACCGGCGACTCGGCGGGGCGCAGCGGGATGCCGCGCGGCAGGCGGAGCGGGATAAAGCAGGCCGCTGAGGCGGCATAGGTCAGGGCGTTGATGCAGAGGACCTCCTGAGAGCCGAGCGCCGCGATGCCCAGCCCGCTCAGTAGGGGCCCCACGATCACCCCCAGGCTCGTCGTGCCCTGGAACAGGGCGTTCGCGGCGGTGAACTGGTCGCGCGGGACCAGGAACGGTACCGAAGCCCAGAGCGCAGGTCCGAACAAGGCGGCCGCGAGGGCGTGCAGGAAGACAAGCACGTAAAGGCGCTCGACCGTAAAGGCCTCGACGGAGATCAGGCAGGGGACGAGCCCGATCAGCAGTGCCTTTCGGGGAAGCCGGTCCACGAGCACGCCGATGAGGGGACCCAGGAGGATGGGTGGCACAGTCTGGAGCAGCCCGATGACCGTCGTCTTGAGCGGGGAGCCGGTGATCGCATAGACGAACCAGAGCATCGCGAGCTTCGAGACTCCGTCGCCGATCTGGGAGACTAATTGTCCCCACCAGACCAGGCTAAACTCGCGTGTGAACAGGAGCCCTCGTTCCTCCACGCTCTCCTCCGGTGACAAGCGTTCGGCCGCGCGTGTCAGTCGCCGGCCTCCAGGCGGACACCCTCGGTCCTGACGGCCTTGACCCCGGGGACCTGCCGCGCGGCCTCTGCGGCTTCCAGGACGATCACCTGAAAGCGCGTCTGCCCGCTCAATGACACCACACCGTCCTCAGTCTTCACCTCGAAAGCGGCCGCCTCGAGCGTCGTGCTAGCCTTGAACCGGGCCTTGACGTATTTGGTGATCGTCTCGTCCCGGTTCCGCGCCAGTGCCCGTGCGAGCTCCGGCACGACCTTGAGCTTGCTCACGACCGCCTTGACGCCCTCCACCTGCTGGGCCACCGCCATTGCTGCGCGTGTCTCCTCCTGGCTGGCCACCTCGCCGGAGAGGACGGCCTTCGATCCGTCCACCGTCACTTCGATGTCGTAGGGCAGCAGCAACCGAGGGTCGGCCATCAGGGCCAGCTTAATCGTCACCGGGAGCGACACGACCGACTTGCGGCTCGGGACCTCCTTGGATTCGGGCGCCGCCGCCGGCTTCGACTCGGGCGGGACGGCTTGCTCTGTCGTCGGCGGGCGGGGCTTGCCGCCGGGCTGTTGGGCCGCGGCGGGCGGCCCGGCTGCCAGAGCGAGCCCGAGCAGGAAGCTCACTCCCAGGCCTGCAGCGGGCAGGGTGATCGGTTTCATGGGCCCACCTCCATCCTTGCGAGCCTGGACCGGCGCGCTGCGAATTGGGCGCGCCGGATACGCACCGTCAGCGATCTTTCTCTTCCATACTCCATTCCTTGCGAGTCTGGACCGCTCGTCTCTCAATTGTGCGGCTGGCCGCCTGCTAATCTGGGCGGCCAGTTCATGCCGTCGCGGCCGGTCACCCGTTGCTCTGGCACGTACCTGTTGCATCTTGGGAGCCACTGATGCCCAACGGGTCCGGCGGATAGGGACCAGACGAGGACCACCGGCTGGCCATAGCCTATCGCGAAGAAGCCGGCGGCAAGAAGTCCTTCGTTGGAAGGGAGTGAGGGGGAATCGTGGAATGGCCTGACGACTGCCATGGCCGCGCCCACGCCGTGCCGACGCTGCGCCTAGGCTGGACGGGGGGCGGGGAGCACCTGTCGGCTGAACCAGGTCGTCACCAGGGCGGTCAGGAGCAGGGTCAGGCCGATCGCCAGCAGCGTGCTGGCCGGTCCGATGGAATCCGCCGCCCAGCCGAAGCCAGCCATGTCGGTCATCGCCGCTGCCATGCTGCTAGTGCTGAAGGTGGTGAACACCCGGCCCAGCAGGTGTGCCGGGGTCATCTCCTGCAGCATCGCCCAGACCACGGGGGTAAACAGGGCCGTGCTGCCGCCGATCACGAGGATGAGCCCCGCGGACAGCAGGGGGGTGGCCTGGAAACCCAGGGTGCCGATCGCCAGCCCGCCGACCGTCATCGCCCGGGCGACCATCTTCAGCCGGTCCCGGAAATCTCCTTGGTTCAACTGGGCCAGCCAGACGGAGGCGATGAGCATACCCATCCCGAGCGAGGACCAGAGCCAGCCGAGCTTCACCGGCCCGATCCGTAGCACCTCCCGGGCGATGACCGGAAGCAAGAAGACGAAGGCGCTGGCTGCCAGATTGTACAGCGCGGCGGTGATCATCAGCAGAAACATCGTGCGGTGCTGGACGAAGACGAATCGCACCCCCTGGAGCAAGTCCTGCAGCACCGTGGACGTGGCCGCCTGCGCCGCCCGGTGCACCTCCTGGATCTGGATGGGAATGAGGGATAGCGTCGCGAAGAGGAACGTCCCCGAGTCCAGGTAGAGCACGTTCTGGGCGCCGATCAGGGCGATCCCAAGCCCGCTGATGACTGGCCCCAGTAGCACGCCGATGTTGGCCGTGCTCTGGATCAGGGCGTTGGCAGCCGTGAGGTGCTGGCGCGTCACGATGAGCGGCACGGCGGAGGAGAGGGCCGGCCCGAACACGGTCGAGACGACCGAGATCAGGAACACCAGGAGGTAGAGCCGTTCCAGCGTCAGCAAGCCGAGGGTGTAGGACAATGGGACGAGGACGATCATGACGGCGCGGATCAGGTCCACCCAGATCAGGACCGCCTTCTTCGGGAGCCGGTCGAGGTAGACGCCGATCAGGGGGCCGAACACCAGCGGCGGGATGGTCTGCAACAGCCCGATCATCACCATCTTCAACGCCGATCCGGTCAGCTCGTACACGAACCAGAGCAGCGCCACCTTGTTCAGCCCGTCCCCGATCTGGGAGACGGCCTGGCCGATCCAGAGCAAGCCGAAGTCCCGCGTCTTCAGTAAGCTCAGTCCGCCGCCCATCGCTCCTCCCCCTGCTCGTCGCGGGGCGCTGGCCTCACCGGCGCTCGCCGCCGGGTTACGCGGTGAGGGCCCCCGGCTCAGAGACCCTCGCCCGCGGGCGACGACGGCTGCGGGCCGGCTCAGGCGCAGCCCTCGTCACCAGCTCTTCGTAGACCCTCAGGTAGTCCTGGGCCATCCGCTCTACGGTGAACCGCTCTTCGAAGGCCTGCCGGCAGTGCCGCCGATCAATCCGCTCGATGTGCTCGACGCTCGCCACCATGCCGTTCAGGCTGTCGGAGATGAACCCGGTCAGCCCGTGCTTGATGATCTCGGGAACGGATCCTCGGCGATAAGCCAGCACCGGCGTCCCGCAGGCCAGGGCTTCGATGAAGACCAGCCCGAAGGGCTCTGGCCAGTCGTAGGGACAGACGAGGGCGTAGGCCTCGCCGAGAAACTCGTTCTTTTCGCTGTCCGTGATCTCTCCGAGGTATTCCACCAACGGGTGGTCGAGCAGCGGCTCGATGGCGGTGCGGAAGTACTCGCGGTCGGCCGGGTCCACTTTGGCAGCGATGCGCAAGGGGAGACCGACGCGCTTGGCCAGCTCGATCGCGTGGTCGGGACGCTTCTCGGGGGCCAGGCGTCCCAGGAACGCCAGGTACTTGCCCGGCTCGGGATGGAAGCCATAGAGATCGCGGGGTAGCCCGTGGTGCACGGTCGCCATCCAGTTGGCCCACGGGACCGGCTGGCGCTGGGCGTCCGAGATCGAGACCAATGGCAGCTCGGGGAATTCCCGGTACACCTCCACGATCTCCGGCAGATCCAGGCGCCCGTGCGTCGTCGTGACAACCGGGGTCCGGCACCGGCGGGTCAACGGGAAGGCCAGAAAGTCCAGATGCGAGTGGATGATGTCGAACTCGTCGGCCGCGCTGAAGACCCGCTCCATCATGATGATCAGTGGCGCATCGCGATTGAAGATCCCGTCGTTCAAGCGCAGCGCCTGAGGGCAGGTCGACTCCAGCCGGGCGGCGGTCACGGAGTCGCCGCTGGCGAACAGGGTGACCTCATGCCCCATGCGGACAAGCTCCTCGGTCAGGTAGGAGACGATCCGTTCCGTTCCTCCATAGAGCTTGGGGGGGACGCTCTCCCAGAGAGGGGACACCTGCGCGATTCTCATCGGTCGGTCCTCCTTACCAGGTGATCGCACGGCCCGGCGCCTCCGGAGCGGCCCCTCCTCCACGGCCCAGGTTGCCCATGGAGGCAGTGGGACCCGCCGGCTGGTTGTGCAAACCGCAAGCCAGCGCCGTGCTCAGCCGAAGCACATTCCAATTCAATTGATTAAACGGCAGGTTCGGGCTGTCAAGGGGTCGTCACGCGGAGGAGGCCGGCGCAGGCTGTCTAATGCACCGGCAGGCTCGGCGGTCCAATCTGTTGGAATGTCCAGGAGATGCGAGGCTCAGACAGGATGTCCTTCCGGAAGACAAGGCTTCCTCACAAAGGAGGGGAATCTTCCGTGGGAGCCGTCAGGACGCCGTAGCCCCGCAGTTTCCGCAGCAACGTCTTCCGGTGAATGCCCAGCACCTCGGCCGTGCGGCCGAGGTCGCGCTGATGCGCCTCGTAGGCCCGCAGGATGTAGTCCCGTTCCACGTGGTCGAGCGGCATCCAGCCGCGCGCGGCGCTCGGCTTGGCCTCGGCCGTCCGCACGCTGTCGGGGAGGTCGTCCGGCATGATGAGGGGATGCGGCGTCAGCACGACGGCGCGCTCGATCACGTGCTCGAGCTCGCGCACGTTGCCCGGCCAGTGATAGCGCAGGAGCAGCTTCATCGCCTCGGGGGCGAGGCCGGTGACGGGCTTCTCCCGGCCGGCTCCGTACTTCTGCAAGAAGAATTGCGCGAGCAGGGGGATGTCCTCCGGGCGTTCCCGCAGCGGCGGGATCGTGATCGTGACGACGTTGAGCCGATAGTAGAGGTCCTCACGGAACTTGCCCGCCTCGACGAGCGGCTTGAGGTCCCGGTTCGACGCCGCCAGGATCCGGACGTCCACGCTGGTCGGCTCGTTGCTCCCGACCCGCCGGATCTCGCGTTCCTGGATGACGCGGAGCAGCTTGCTCTGGAGCGTCGGCGAGATGTCGGCGATCTCGTCCAGGAAGCAGGTGCCCAGGTGCGCTTTCTCCAGCAGACCCTTCTTGGCCGTAACCGCGCCGGTGAAGGCCCCGCGCTCGTGGCCGAACAGCTCGGACTCCAGTAGGCTCTCCGCGAGGGTGCCGCTGTCCACTGCGACGAAGGGGCCGCTGCTGCGGGCGCTGTTGGAATGGATCGCGCGCGCGACCAGTTCCTTGCCCGTCCCACTCTCGCCTTGGATCAGGACCGTGCTGTCAGTCTGGGCGACGCGGGCGATCATCTTGTACACTGCGACCATGCCGGGGCTGCTCCCGACGATCTTGTCGAACCGGTAGCGGTCCCGAAGCTGCTCGCGCAACGCGGCGTTCTCCCGGAGCACATGCTTGTGCTCCAGCGCCCGCCGCACGACTAGCCGGATCTCGTCCACGATGAAAGGCTTGCTGATGTAGTCGAAGGCGCCAGCCTTGATCCCGTCCACCGCGGTCTTGAGCGAGCCGTAGGCCGTCAGCAGAATCACGAGTGTGTCCGGCAGGCGCTGCCGCAGCTCGGCAAGCAGGGTGAGCCCGTCCATCCCCGGCATGTTCAGGTCCGTGATGACGACGTCGGGTTGCTCGCGCGCGGCCAGCACGAGGGCGGCCCCGCCGCCCTCGGCGCTCGAGACCTGGTAGCCTTCCTTGTCGATGATCTCGGTGAGGAGGCTCAGGGTCTCGGCATCGTCGTCGACGACCAGGATTCGCGGCCCGCCATGCATCAGTATCCCTCGCTGCTCGTCGGGAGGAGGACGGTGAACCGGGCTCCCTTGCCGACCTCGCTGTGGACGGTGATGTGTCCGCCGTGGGCCTTGACCGTTTCGAGGGCGATGGCTAGGCCCAGCCCGGTCCCCCGCCCAGGCGTCTTGCTCGTGAAGAAGGGCTGGAAGATCTGCTCCTGCTGGTCCGGGGCGATGCCGACGCCCGTGTCCTCGACCTCGACTGCCGCCCGGGCGTCCACCTCGCTGGCGCGCGAGGCCTGTACCAGATAGCTGCGAAGCGTGAGCGTGCCGCCGTCCGGCATGGCGTCCAGCGCGTTCTCGAGCAGGTTGGAGAAGACCTCCTGGAGCTGCATGTGGTCGCCCACGACCTTGGGCAGGTCGGGGCTCAGGGTTTGCACGAGGACGACGTGGCGCCGGGCGATCTCCGGTCGCAGCATGGCCACGCACTCTTCCAGGCAATGGTTCAGGTCCATGGGAGCGAGCGCTAGCTCCGGCTTGCGGGCGTACACCAGCAGATCCTGGATGATCCGGGAGGTGCGCTCGATCTGGGCCTCCACCGTCTGGAGCCGACGCCGCCCGTCGGGGCTCAGGCTGGGGTCTTCAGCGAGGAGCTGGATGTGGCCGGACAGCGCGGTGAGCGGCGTGCCGATGCGGTGGGCCACGGTCGCGGCGAGCTGGCCGATCGCGGACAGGCGCTGGGCGCGCGCCACCTCGCGCTGGGCGGTGGACAGCAACTCGTTCGTCCGGACCAGCTCGCGGTTCTTCTCCCGGATCTCCGCGGTCGCTTCCTCCACGCGGCGCTGAAGGTCGTCGTGCGCCAGGCGCAGCTCTTCGTACAAGCGCCGGTTCATCTCGGTGGCGGCCCGGATGCGCTCGACCATCGTGTTGAAGCGCGCCCCGAGCCGGCCCAGCTCGTCCTCGCCCTGGACCGGGACGGTCGCGGACATGACGCCCTGGCTCACGGCCTCGACGCCGGCGAGCAGGGTCTTCACCGGCCGGTGGACCTTCCAATAGAGAAACAGGTTGATGGCGAGGATGATGACGATCCCGGTCAGCAAGCGCCGGTCGAGCGACAGCGACCGCTGGTATTCCAGGACCTCGTCGAACTGCGTGGTGGAGAACTCTGCGTAGGTCGCGCCGACGAGCTTGCCCGCCACGGAAATGGGCGCCGCGATCTTCAAACGGTGCTCGTCCTCCCAGCCCTCCAGGTCGGTCACGTCGTGTTCGAACCGCAGCGCCTGAACGACGAGCGGCGGGACGCGCTCGAGCCGTGGGAGAGCCGTATTGCCTGCGCTCACGAGCAGGGTCGGCGGGCCGCCCGGCTCAGCCGGAAGTGCGTAGAGGGCGATGTCGGTGAGGTCGGGGCGGCTGGCCAGCAGCTTGTAGAGGTCCAGCTCGCGTGCGGCCTTGTTGTGGAACTCGGCCACCGTGGTGATGTGGGCGCCGACCTGGCGCGCCACGGCCGCTACCTCCTCCTTGAAGTTCTCCTTGGCGAGCCGGCCGACGAATTTGCGGTCAATGTATTCGGCGGACAGGGCGGAGAGCGCCACGATGAGGATGACGACGCCCGTGACCTTGGTCTGGAGGCTCAGCCGGCTCCACGAGAGGGCCATAGTGCCTCAATGATAGCGTCCCCGTCGCCGAGCCGCAAATCATCCACTCGAGTCCGGCGGAGCGGCACGGACTGTCCGGTGGTCGGACAGTTTGTCCCGCTTGCAATCCCGGGGGGCCGAACGGGGCGACGAGGGGCCCTCAGACGCGCCGAAGTGCGGCCCTCGAGGCCACGGCGACCCCGGTCGCTCGCCAGCAATCGCTTGCGTCCCCGGGAGAGCGACGCTCGCCCGCCATGGCATCACATTTGCTGAGCGCTTAGACTGATCCCTGCCGTCCGTCCCTCAGGAGGCGGTGGGTTGAGAGGCAAAAAGGCTCCACAATGAAATCGGCGCGTGACGCACGGGTCGGCATGAGCAGCCCGGTGCTCGTGGTCGAGCGGGACTCGGTGTTGGGCGAGATGTTGGGCGAAGTGCTTCGCCGTGCGTACGGGTGCGTGAGCATCGTGGGCACCCTGCTAGAGGCGCTCGCCCGGCTCGGCGCTGGCGATGTCCAGGCCGTGGTCCTGGATACGGATACGGTGTTGGCGGAAGAGGGCGAGGTCAACCGCGCGAGACTACGCGATTGGCTGCGTGACTGCGCGGCTCCGCCTCCCTTCGTGCTGGTCAGTGTGCGCGTGCCTTCCGACTGGAGCGGCCGGCTCTTGGAGCTCCCGTCCCGCGGCTTCTCCGCGGAGTGGGTCCGCAAGCCCTTTCGTGTCGAGGACCTCCTCTCCGCGGTTCAGCGGGCTGTCCGGAAACAGGACTGCCCGCCCTCGGCTCTCCGCGCAGTGCCACGCGGGCAGCCGCTCCCCCTGCCGCGCTAGCCGATCCGCCCCTAGGCCGCGACGTTCGCCCCGATCGTGCTCAGCCCCCAGGAAAAGGCTTGCGCTACGGTGGGGGGCCCTCTATCATGAGCCGGCGCACTGCGCCGGAGGGATCCGGGGGATGAGCCCCGCCGGACCTGTTATCCCTGGACCGGAGAGGGCGTGGGATGTCGGACTTTCACCAGAACGGCGTCGTGACGGTGCTCCATCGGCTGGGCCGGCCCAACGTCGAGCAGCTCGAGAGGGAGTTGGAGCGGCACGCGGCGCTCAATCCGATCGCGCTCGTGCTCCCCTGCCTGTACGCGGAGCTGGAGCGCCCGGCGCTGAAGGGGATCGTCGAGCAACTCGCACAGGTCCGCTACCTGCGCGAGATCGTGGTCGCGCTGGGACAGGCCTCGGCGCTGGAGTTCAGGCGGGCGAGGGAATTCTTCAGGGCGCTCCCGCAGGACGTCCGGCTCATCTGGGTGGACGGGCCGCGCATTCAGGAAATCCTCAAGACGCTGGTCAGCCAGGAGATTGACATCGGCCTGCCCGGCAAGGGCCAGTCCTGCTGGATCGCCTTCGGCTATGTGTTGGCGCGGCGCCAGAGCAAGGTCATCGCGCTCCATGATTGCGACATCGTAAGCTACGACCGGTCGTACTTGGCCCGGCTCTGCTACCCGATCGCGAACCCGAACATGGGATACGAGTTCTGCAAGGGCTACTACAGCCGGGTCACCGACCGGCTGCACGGACGCGTGACGCGCCTGTTCATCACCCCGCTCATCCGGAGTCTCCAGCGGCTGGTGGGCGACCAGCCGCTCCTGCGGTTTCTGGACAGCTTTCGCTATCCCCTGGCCGGCGAGTTCGCGATGGTCAACGACCTGGCCTGGATCAACCGGATTCCGGGGGACTGGGGCTTGGAGATCGGCGTGCTGGCAGAAGTCTACCGGAACTGCGCACTCCGACGGATCTGCCAGGCGGACATCGCGGAGGCCTACGAGCACAAGCACCAGGCGCTCTCGGCGGACGATCCGGAAAAGGGCCTGCTCAAGATGACGGTGGACATCACGAAGTCCCTGTTCCGGAGCCTGGCCAGCGAAGGCGTGGTGCTGTCCGAAGAGATGCTCAAGACCCTGCGCGCGACCTATCTCCAGAGTGCCCAGGAGGCCATCCGCCGGTATGAGGATGACGCTGCGATCAACAGCTTGAAGTTCGACCGGCACGAGGAGCGGACCGCGGTTGAGGCCTTCCTCAAGGGGCTCAGGCTCGCGACCGAGGTCTTCACGGCGGATCCGCTGGGCGTGCCGATGATCTCCCACTGGAGCCGCGTCGCCGCTGCGGTGCCCGACATCTATGAGCAGTTGACCCAGGCGGTCGAGCAGGATCATCGCTGGGATCCCAGGGCCGCGGGCGAAGCGGTGCGGACGTGACCGTACCAGCCTGCATCGGAGCGGGAACGCACCCATGAGTCTAGGACCCACCTTGTCGCCCACCTTGCAGAAGCTCGTGTTCGCAGGTGCGGTGTTCCTCGCCGCGACGGCGGCGGCGTTGGCGGTGCGCGCCCTGGCCTTTCGGGGGCTCCACCGCTGGGCCGCCTCCACGGAGACCGACGCCGACGACCTGATCGTCGAAAGCTTGCGCCTCCCCTCGATCGCCTGGGTGGTGCTGCTCGGGCTGTACGTCGCCGTGACCACGGCGGATCTCCCCGCGCGCTACAGCGGCACCGCCCTGAACCTCATCTACAGCCTGATCGTCCTGTCCGTGACGGCGACGCTGGCGAACCTCGTCGGGGCCGGGATCCGCTACGGGCTCCGCGACACCACCCTGGCCGTACCCGCCACCGGGCTGACGATGACCTTTATCAAGGGCGCGGTCTGGGTCGTCGGCGGGCTGGTCCTGCTCGGAGGGCTCGGCATCTCGATCACGCCGGTCCTGACCGCGTTGGGCGTCGGCGGGCTGGCCGTGGCGCTCGCGCTTCAGGAGACGCTCTCGAACCTGTTCGCGGGGCTGCACCTGCTCATCGAGAAGCCGATTCGAGTCGGCGACTTCGTCAAGCTGGAAACAGGCCAGGAGGGCTACGTCGCGGACATCGGCTGGCGGAGCACGCGCATCCGGATGCTGCCGAACAATATGGTGATCATCCCCAACAACAAGCTCGCCCAGTCCATCGTGACGAACTACTACATGCCCGAGCAGCGCATGGCGGTGCTGATTCCGATCAGCGTCTCCTATGCCAGCGACCCGGACCGCATCGAGCGCGTGCTGGTCGAGGAAGCGTCAAAGGCCGTCGGCGAAATTCCCGGGCTGCTCGGCGACCCGGCGCCCTTTGTCCGGTTCATTCCGGGATTCGGCGAGTCGTCCCTGGACTTCACATTGATCTGTCAGGTGCGGGAGTTTGTGGACCAGTACCTGGTCCAGCACGAGTTGCGCAAGCGGATCTTCAGGCGATTCAAGGCTGAGGGGATCGAGATTCCCTTTCCCCAGCGAGACCTTCACATCCGTTCTTCACCAGGGTCCTCCCCGCCCGTCTAACCGGCACGGTTCCTGCGAGAACTGGTCGTCAGAATCCTGCTCACCGACACTTCCCGGCAGGACTGAGCCTCCCAAATAGGAATCAGGTCATAACTACTTATAATTTCGCGAGAAAAAAGAATGTAAAAATGTTGACTAATTAGTCGAAATAGACTGATAATTCACAATCGGGTTTACAGTCACTTGATGTAGAGGATTGAGGATGAGAGGCACTTGGGCGAACTTCCCGAGCCTCACCTGGAACCGCTGACGCGGAGAACCTGGCCAACTGCATATGATGATTCCCTTGAAGGGTGCAGACGATCCCTCAATCGGGGCTTTTGCAAGGTACCTCCGTGGCAACTTTGTTGCCGAGTCCCCCGGCAGGGACTCGTGAGCCTGCCGCGCCCGGCGTCCGGCGGCGGGTGAGGGCGCGGGCACTCACAGGGGAGGCGCGCCCGACAAGACGCCGCGGCGCGTCCCTCACGGAAGGAGGAGTCGTATGCGATGCCTGCGATGCCAAGGCTGTCTGGTTCCCGAGCGATTTGTGGATCTCCTGGACGACACCGGCCGGCTCTACTGCGATGGGTGGCGCTGCCTCAACTGCGGCGCTATACTGGATCCGGTGGTGCTGGAACGGCGAGCGGACCCGGACGCGGCGGCCTCCACGGCGCGCACGAGGCCGAGGCGACGGTGGAATCGCCAACTCGTCCCGGTGGTGATTACGCATGGCTGAGACGTTGCTCTCGCGCGTCGAGCGCCGGAAGGAGAAGACGCGCAAGGCGCTGATGGAGGTAGCCCTCGCGCTCTTCTACGAGAAGGGGATCTACTGGACCAAGATCGAGGACATCACCGAGGAAGCCGACATCGGCAAGGGGACCTTTTACCAGTACTTCGAGACAAAGGAGAAGCTGCTCCGGGCCCTGCTGGAAGAGGGTCTGGAAGCGTCGCTGGCCCGGATGCACGAGGCCGCGGTCGGTGCGGCAGACGGAGCGGCGCTCCTCTGCGCCCTCATCCGCGCAAAGCTGGACTTCTACCTCGAGCATCCCGAGTACCTGCTCTTCTTCCACCAGGTGCGGGGCTGGCTCCAGTTGAAGACCCAGTCCGTCACGGAGTTGCGCGAGGTCTACGACCGGTATCTGGATCGGGTCGGCAAGCTGCTGCGGCCGGCCGTGCCGGAGGGACTGGACCAGGAGGCCCGGGCGCGCTGGCTGGCGCTGACGCTCTCGGCCTTCACCTCGGGGCTCGTGACATACGCGCTGCTGTTCGATGGGGCCGGCGACGTCGCGCGCCGGCGGGACGAGATCCAGGCTCAGCTCGAGCGTGGTCTGCTCGCGCTGCTGTGATCCTGCGGCGATGAAGGAACGAGCGATGGTGGAGCGCAGACACCGCCCGCGCATCCTCGCCATGATCATGGCCGGCGGCAAGGGCGAGCGCCTGATGCCGCTGACCGAGGTGCGCAGCAAGCCGGCCGTGCCCTTCGCAGGCAAGTACCGGATCGTGGACTTCGTCCTGAGCAACTTCCTCAACTCCGAGATCCTCTCGATGTACGTCCTGGTCCAGTACCGGTCACAGTCCCTGATCGAGCACCTGCGCCGGGCCTGGCGGATCGGGGGCCGGATCAAGCGGAACTTCATCACCGTCGTGCCTCCGCAGATGAAGGCCCGCGGGGGTTGGTATGAGGGCACGGCCGACGCGGTCTACCAGAACCTGAACCTCATCCGGGACTTCGCGCCCGACCTCGTCGCCGTCTTCGGCGCCGACCACATCTACCGGATGGACATCGGCCAGATGGTCCACTTCCACCTGGAGCAGCGGGCTGAAGTCACGGTGGCCGCCCTGCCGGTGCCACTCCACGCCGCGCGGGCCTTCGGCATCATCGAGGCCGACCGCGAGGGCCGGATCCGCGGCTTCGAGGAGAAACCGAAGCAGCCCAAGCCCCTGCCCCAGGACCCTGAGCACGCCTTTTCCTCGATGGGCAACTATCTGTTCGACACGGACGTGTTGCTTCAGTCCCTGGAGCACGACGCGGCGCGCCCCGGCTCGCACGACTTTGGTCGGAACATCATCCCGAACCTGATCGGCTCGCACCGGGTGATGGCCTACAACTTTCTCACGAACGAGGTGCCCGGGCTGCGCCCCTACGAGGAACGCGGCTACTGGCGGGACGTCGGCACGCTGGAGGCCTACTGGCAGGCGCACATGGACATCCTGGGCGAGACGCCGATCTTCGACCTGCGGAACGACGCGTGGCCCATCCTGACCGACAGCTACGACGGGCCGGTCGCCAGCCTCGTGCGCTCGCACCTCGACGATGCGATGGTCGGCCAGGGCAGCCAGGTAATCGAGGCCGAGATCCGGCGCTCAGTCATCGGCCGAAACGTACGGATCGAGCACGGGGCGACGATCGAGGAGTCCGTGATCATGGACGGGGCTGTGATCGGATCGAAGGTCCGCCTCCGGCGCGTGATCGCCGACCGGTTCAACGTGATTCCTCCTGGCACGGAGATCGGCTACGATCCCGCGGCGGACCGGCAACGCTACCAAGTCGTCAAGTCCGGACTGGTGGTCCTCCCACGCGGGCGCTCCGCGGGGGAACGTCCCGTGCCGGTCCCGGACTGACGCGCATCCAAGAGCCTGATGTCCGGACCTCCTGCGCCACGTATCCCCGTCTCGACCTATCGGCTCCAGTTCAACCGGGCATTCACCTTTGCCGATGCGGCCCGCCTGGTCTCCTACCTGGACGCCCTCGGCATCACCGACTGCTACTGCTCCTCGTACCTGATGGCGATGCCAGGCAGCGAGCACGGCTATGACGTGGTGGATCCAACCCGGCTGAACCCAGAGCTGGGCTCCGAGGAGGACTACCAGGTGTTTGTCGCCGCGCTCAAGGAAAGGGGCATGGGCCAAATCCTGGATGTTGTGTCCAATCACATGGGCATCGGTCGGGCGATCAACGCCTGGTGGGCGGACGTCCTGGAGCACGGCCCGGCCGCGCGCTACGCCCGGTTCTTCGACATAGACTGGCATCCGGTCAAGCGAGAGCTGGAGGACAAGGTTCTGCTCCCGATCCTCGGCGACCTCTACGGCCTTGTGCTCGAGAACGGCGACATTCAGCTCGAGTACGAGGCGGGCGCCTTCTTCATCCGCTACTACGAGCACCGCTTGCCGGTGGCACCCAAGTCCTGGGTGCGCATCCTCTCGCACCGGCTAGACGAGCTGCTCAAGGCGAGCGAGTCCGAGGATCCGGCTCTCGAGGAGCTGCAGAGCATTCTCACCGCCTTGGGACATCTGCCGGCGCGGGGCGAACGGGATCCGCGGCGTGTGGCGGAGCGATACCGCGAGAAGGCGGTCGTCCAGCGGCGCCTCGCGACGCTGGTCGACGCCAGCCCGGCGGTCGCATCGTTTCTGCAGGAGAACCTCCGGCTGTTCAACGGCGTGAAGGGCGATCCCGCGAGCTTCGACCTGCTCGACGCCCTGCTCAACGACCAGGCCTACCGGCTTGCCTTCTGGCGGGTGGCGGCCGAGGAGATCAACTACCGCCGGTTCTTCGACATCAACGAGCTGGGGGCCATCCGGATGGAGGACGCGGCTGTCTTCGAGGCCGTGCACCGGCTGATCTTCCGGCTGGTGCGGGAGGGAGCCGTGACCGGGCTGCGGATTGACCACGCGGACGGGCTGTACGATCCCGCCGACTATTTCCAGCGGCTCCAGGCCTGGGCCCGGGAGACGCTGGTCCAGACCGAGGACCGCGCCGAGCCCCCTGACCGTCCCCTCTACGTCGTCGCGGAGAAGATCCTTGGCAAAGACGAGGCGCTTCCCGCCGAATGGCTCGTGCACGGCACGACCGGCTACGATTTCCTGAACCTGGTGAACGGCCTGTTCGTGGACAGCGCCAACCGGCGGGCCTTCGACGCGCTTTACGCGCGTTTCGCCGGCGTGCGGACGTCCTTCGACGAGCTGGTCTACGAGTGCAAGAACCTGATCATGCACGCCACGATGGCGAGCGAGCTGAACGTCCTCGGGCACCAGCTCAACCGGCTCTCCGAGCGGGACCGGCGGTCCCGCGACTTCACGCTCAACAGCCTGACCCGGGCGATCCGGGAGATCATCGCCTGCTTCCCCGTGTATCGCACCTACCTCTCGCCAGCGCCGGGTGCCCGGCCGACCGAGCGCGACGAGGCATACATCCGGCAGGCCGTCGCGAAGGCCAAGCGGCGCAACCCCGCCTTGAGCGGGCTGGTCTTCGACTTCGTGCAGGATCTGCTGCTCAAGGGGCTGCCGGACCGCTCCCCGCAGGACGAGGCCGAGCGGCTGCGCTTCGTAACCAAGTTCCAGCAGACGACCAGCCCGGTGACCGCCAAGGGCATCGAGGACACGGCCTTCTACCGGTACAACCGGCTGCTCTCGCTCAACGAGGTGGGGGGGGCGCCGGACCAGTTCGGGGTGCCGGTCGCGCTGTTCCACCAGCGGATGCGCGAGCGGCAGGCGCACTGGCCGCACGCGTTCTCCGCCACCTCGACGCACGACACCAAGCGCAGCGAGGACGTGCGGGCGCGGCTCAATGTCCTTTCGGAGATGCCGCGAATTTGGAGCGCCCAACTGGCCCTCTGGAGTAAGTTGAACCGCAAGCGGCGGGCGCGGCGGGGCGGGCAGGCCATTCCCGACCGGAACGAAGAGTACTTCCTCTACCAGACGCTCGTCGGGGCTTGGCCGTTCGGTCCCCTGGACGAGGCGGCGTGGCGCGACTTCCGCGAGCGCATCCAGGGCGTGATGACCAAGGCGCTGCGGGAGGCGAAGGTGCACACGAGCTGGGTGAATCCCGATCCGGGCTACGAGGAAGCCGTGCGGGCCTTCGTCGCGGCGCTCCTGAGCCGCGACGGGCCGAACCCGTTCCTGGAGGCCTTCCGGCCGTTCCAGGCCGCCGTCGCGCGCTACGGCGCCGTGAACTCGCTCGCGCAGGTGCTGCTCAAGGTCGCCGCGCCAGGCGTGCCGGATTTCTACCAGGGGACGGAGCTGTGGGACTTCAGCTTGGTGGACCCGGACAATCGCCGTCCGGTAGACTATGCTCGCCGCGTCCGGCTCCTGGCCGAGCTGGACCAGGCCTGTGCGCGCCCCGGCGACGCCCGGCGGGAGCTGGTCCGCGACCTGGTGCGGACGTTCGAGGATGGGCGGATCAAGCTCTACGTCACCGCAACGGCGCTACGCTATCGCCGGGCCCAAGCCGCCCTCTTCCGGGAGGGTGAGTACGTCCCGCTAGAGAGCGGTGGCCCGAAGCGGGACCACGTCTGCGCCTTCACGCGACTGCACGGGGAACGTGCGGCGGTGGTCGTCGTGCCCCGACTCGTGGCCGGCCTGGCTCCCGAGGGCGCGGTGCTGCCCTTTACAGAAGAGGTCTGGGGGGACACCTGGATCGCCGTCCCGTCCTGGCGTCCGCAGTCCGAGTACCGGAACCTGTTCACGGACGAGCGGCTGTTCTCCGAGACGACCGGGGATCGGCAGACCCTGCCGGTGGCGAAGATCCTCGGCGAGTTCCCCGTGGCTTTGCTGGAGAGGCTGGCATGAGACCGGATGCGCGGGTGCGAGGCGAGTGGCGCAGGGGCGACGGCTCCCGGGAGAGCAACGACGGAGAGTGGCTGGGGGCGGAGGCCCACGTGCCCTATCGCGAGCGACGGCCCGGCTGGCCCGAGCGGTTCCGGCGCCCGGAGACGGGCTTCAGCGGGCTCGCGCTTGGGCTGGCCTTCACGACTGGGGTCCTGCTGGGAGGGGGGCTGGCGCTGTGGCGTCGGGCGCGGCGCGGCTCGAACGACCAGTGAAAGGCGCGACGATGCCGCTGACCCCCGAGACCGAGATGAAGGTCCGGGAAATCGGCGAGGCGGAGATCCTGGTCGGCATCCCCAGCTACAACAACGCGGGTACCATCGGCCACGTGGTCCGGGCGGTGAGTGCCGGCCTGGCCAAGTACTTTCCCCGGTCCCGTGCCGTCCTGGTCAACTCCGACGGCGGCTCTTCCGACGGCACGCCCGAGATCGTCGCGCACACGGTGCTCGACCACGGCACCATGCTCATCAGCGAGCAGCAGAGCCCGCTGCAGAAGATCATCACGCCGTACCAGGGGATTCCGGGCAAGGGCAGCGCCTTCCGAACGATTTTCGAGGTTGCGCGCCGCCTGGGCGCCAAGGCCTGCGCGGTCGTGGACTCGGACCTGCGGAGCATCACGCCCGAGTGGATCGAGCTGCTCATCCGGCCGGTCCGGGATGAAGGCTACGACTACGTGGCGCCCTATTACCTGCGGCACAAATATGACGGCACGATTACCAACGGCATCGTCTATCCGCTGACGCGCGCCCTGTACGGGCAGCGGATCCGCCAGCCGATCGGGGGCGACTTCGGGTTCGCGGGGCGGCTCGCCGAACATTACCTGGACAAGCACGTCTGGGAGTCGGACGTCGCCCGGTTCGGCATTGACATCTGGATGACGACGGAGGCGATCGCGAGCGGCGCGCGCGTCTGCCAGAGCTTTCTGGGCGCCAAGATCCACAACCCCAAGGATCCGGCTGCCGACCTGACGGCCATGCTCGTCCAGGTGCTCGGCGCCGTCTTCGCGCTCATGGAGGAGCACCAGACGATCTGGTCCATGGTCGAGGGGTCACACCCGGTCAAGCTGTTCGGGTTCCAGTACGAGGTTGGGGTCGAGCCGGTGAACGTCAATGTGGAGCGCATGGTCGGCGCGTTCCGGCAGGGGCTCGCGGACCTGGAGCCCATCTGGCGGCAGATGCTCCTCCCCGACACCCTCGAAGGGCTGTTGCCGCTCAAGGACTGCCCGCTCCACGCCTTCGCGATCCCCGACGACCTCTGGGTGCAGGTGGTCTACGACGCGGCGGTCGCCTACCACGGCCGCGCCATGCCGCGCGAGCACTTGCTCAAAGCCTTCACGCCCTTGTACCTGGGGCGGACGGCGACCTTCGTGCTCCAGACCCAGGGGCTCACCACCACGGAGGCGGAGGGTCGGGTCGAGGCGCTCTGCGAGGTGTTCGAACGGCGCAAGCCCTACCTGATTGAGCGCTGGTATAGCCAGATCCGGTAGCGGCCACGTGCGGGTGCCGCGGGGCACCCGAGACTGAGGAGGGACGGTCATGGAAAATTTCGTGGAGACGGCGCTGCTCGGTCCGATGGAAGCGCTGGCCAGAAAGGTGCTCGCGCTCCTCCCCAACCTGCTAGCGATGGTGATCATCCTGGTGGTCGGGCTGATCGCGGCCTGGGTCGCCGGCTTTCTTATCGAGCGGCTCCTGCGCGTGATCGGCCTCGACCATCTGAGCAACCGGCTCGGTGTGAGCGCTGCCTTGGCGCGCGGCGGGGTCAAGTCGGACCCCTCGCACCTGGTGGGCCGCGCCGCCTATTGGTTGCTAGTGGTCTTCTCGGCGATGGCGGCCCTCGGCGCGCTCGACCTCCAGCCGATCAACCAGTTCGCCCAGTCGTTCCTCGCGTACATTCCCCGCCTGTTCACGGCGCTGCTCATCCTCCTGGTCGGCTACCTGCTGTCGAACTTTGTGTCGCAGGCGGTCCTCATCGCGGCCGTCAATGCGGGGTTGCCGCCCGCGCGGCTGGTGGCGCTGCTCGCCCGATGGGGCGTCCAGCTCGCGGCGGTCGCGATGGCGCTGGAGCAGCTCGGGATCGCCCAAAACATCGTCGTCGTGGGCTTCGGCATCACCTTCGGTGGGGTCGTGCTCGCCGCCGCGCTCGCGTTCGGCCTGGGGGCGCGGGATCTGGCGAAGGAGTTCCTGGAACGCCGGTTGGGCAGCCGGCCGCGCGAGCAGGCGGCAGACGACCTCCGGCACCTGTAGCGGGCGCGGACTGCTCCTCACTGCGATGAAGCGGCGGTGCTCGGCCGGCCGTGGGACAGGCGTCAGCCAACCGATTCATGTGTCCGCATCAACGCGAAGTCCCGCGAGCATCGTCGGCGTGCGGCTAGGGGGCGGCGATGCGACGCTGGTTCTGGAAGCCGATACACTAGCAGGGCCTTCCCGGTGGTGAAGGCTTGCATGCGAGGACCTGCTGGGATGAAGAGACGGACGGAGCCGCCGGCGGCACGAGTCGCCCGGACGGCTCGGCGAGGACTGCAGGCGAGTCTGTGGGGACTCGCGGTCGCGGCGTTCTTGTGGGCCTGCGCCGCGCCGGCGCCGGAAGGCCATCCGGCGCGACCAGCGCCGAGGGCTCCGCTTGCGCCCGTGGAGATCACCGAATGGCGGGTGCCCTGGGAGGGCACACGGCCGCGCGATCCCTTTGTGGACCGGTCACAGCAGGTCTGGTTCGTGGGCCAGTTCGGCGACTACGTCGCTCGGCTCGACCCAACGACTGGCACATTCACGCGGTTCGATCTGGATCCGGGGACGGGCCCGCACAACGTCGTCGTGGACGAGCAGGGGCTGGTCTGGTACGCCGGCATCCGCTCCGCCCATATCGGCAGGCTGGAACCGCGGACAGGGCACATTCAGAAGGTCCCGATGCCGGATCCGGCCGCACATGATCCTCACACCCTGGTGTTCGACGGGCAGGGACGCCTCTGGTTCACGGTCATCCAGGGCAATTTCGTGGGACGTCTCACGCCCGCGACCGGCCGGGTCGAGCTGGTCCCCGTGCCGACGCCCAAGGCCTTCCCCTATGGGATCGTGCTCGACGCGGCGCAGCGGCCCTGGTTCACCGAGTATGGCGTCAACCGGCTCGGCATGGTGGATCCCGCGACCCTGACGGTCCGCGAGGTCGTGCTTCCCCGCCCCGAGACCCGCTGTCGTCGGCTAGCCGCAACCTCGGATGGGCGCATCTGGTACGTGGACTACGCGAAGGGCTTCTTGGGCCGGCTGGACCCCACTAGCGGCAGGATCACCGAATGGCCGGTGCCGGGCGGGGACGACGCGCGCCCATACGGGATGACCGTGGACGACCGCGACCGGCTCTGGTTGGTGGAGACCGGGCCGCAACCCAATCGCCTCGTAGGTTTTGACCCCGCACGGGAGATGTTCTTCAGCATCACGGAGATCCCCAGCGGCGGCGGGGCGGTCCGAAACATGGTCTATGATCGGGCCACGGGCGCCCTTTGGTTCGGGACTGACGCCAACACGATCGGCCGCGCCACGGTACCGTAGCCTCTTGGAACCCCAATGGCTCCAGCTCCTGACCCGGAGAAGGCGTGGCGGAGCCGCCAGGCGATCCTGCGGCTCGGCCTCATGGCGGGCGTCGTGCTGCTGGTTCCAGCCTTTCTGTACTCGATCGCGCCGGAGGCGCCCCTCCGCGAGGGCGATCTGGTCTATTCGACTGGCCGGCACCTCGTCTATTTCGTGGACCCGAGCCGGTACGAGGAGACCGGCTATACGACCTACTGCGTCCTCGAGCCGCGTCAGCCGCTGTTGGTCCTCCGAAAGCCCCACGATCGGCCGGCCGAATCCCTCGTCGCCCAGGTTCACGGGCAGAAGCCCAAACTCGAGCGCCCGTTCTGCCCCCCACAGGCCGAGGTTATCCTGAAGCCGCACCAGGTGACCTCGAAGGTGGACCTCGTCGGCGAGGTCAAGGACGGCCTGGCCCGCCTCCTTACGCCATGACTACGTCTCCCGCTCTCCCGATGAATAAGAGCGCTTGTGCTTATCCGGTTGACTCCACAGACCCCACTGGATAGTATGGGCCGGAGTGCGACCGGAATTTCCCCAGACCCCGCTGGAGTTTCGGCGGCGTTTCGCCGACGAGGATGCCTGCCGCTTGTACCTGGCCCAGTGCCGATGGCCGGACGGCTTCCGGTGCCCGAAGTGCCAGCATGGGGAAGCCCTGGAATTGCCGACGCGGCTGCTGTGACAATGCCGAGCGTGTGGCCACGATACCTCGGTGACCGCGGGGACGGTTCTGCACCGGACCCGCACCCCGTTGACGCAGTGGTTCTGGGCTGCCTATCTGGTCGCGACCCAGACTCCTGGGTTCTCGGCGCTCCAGCTCCAGCGGCAGTTGGACATCGGTCGCTACGAAACCGCCTGGGCGATGCGGCCCAAGCTCCGGCGCGCCCTGGGACGATCCGACCGCAAGCGGTTGAAGGAGAAGGTCGAGGTCGAGGAACCCTACATGGGCGGGCCTGAGGCGGGGCTGAAAGGCGGCCGGCAACTCGTGGATAAGGCATTGGTCGTCGCTGCGGTCGAGGTCCGTGGCAGGGCGTCGGGCCGGGTGCGCCTCCAGGTGGTGCCTGATGCCTCTGCGCCGTCCCTCACGGGCTTCGTCACCGCGAATGTCGAGCCGGGAGCACTCGTCGTGACTGATGGCTGGGGCGCCTACGCGCCCCTTCGGGGTTATGGGCTATCGGCATCGACCCAAGACCTAAGGTGACCCGGAGCGGGCACCCATGATACTGCCCCATGTGCATCGGATCTTCGGGACCCTCCAGACCTGGCTCCGGGGCACCCATCATGGCGTCGGTAACCATCACTTGCAGGCCTACCTCGACGAGTTCACCTTCCGCTTCAACCGGCGCCCCACCCTGATGGCAGCCTTCCAGACCCTGCTCGGACTCGGCACCCAGCACCAGCCCACGACCTACAACCAGTTGTATGATGTGGAGTCAACCGGATAAGCACAAGAGCGCTTTTCTTGCCAGGTCCTTCTGAGTTGTGTGTGGGGCCGGCTCCATCAACCCCGCACTGCGTGTCAGGGCCACCGCGGTCGGCCATGAAACCCCATGGGTTCCGCAATGCCCCAGGCTCCTAGCCCAGGAGGATCTCGATGAGGCGGTCCAGGTCTTCGGGCGTGAAGTAATGGATAACGAGGGTCCCACCCCGCCGTCCCTTCGTGATCGCGACGCGGGTCCCGAGCCGCCGCTGAAGGCGCTGCTCGAGGTCCGGATAGGCGGAGGCTCGGCTCCCCCGTCGGCGCGTCCGCCTCGCGCGGGCCGCCTGTGCGATCCATTGCTCAGCCTGGCGCACTGAGAGGGACTCAGATGCGATCCGACGGGCCACCCGAAGCTGCTCCTCGGGCTCGTCAAGCGCCAGCAGCGCCTTGGCGTGGCCGACGGTCAGGCGGCCGGCTTCTATATCCTGTTGAATCTCACTAGGGAGATGTACGAGCCTCACCAGGTTGGCCACCGACGAGCGGTCTTTCCCGACCCGCTGCGCGAGGGCGTCCTGGGTCAGGCCGAACTCACGCAGCAGCCGGTGATAGGCCCGAGCGGTCTCCATCGGGTTGAGGTCCTTGCGCTGCAGGTTCTCGACCAGCGCGAATTCCATCGCCTCTTGGTCGGTACAGTGCCGGACGATCACCGGAACCTGTTGAAGCCCGGCCAGCCGGGCCGCGCGAAGGCGGCGCTCGCCCGCGATCAGCTCGTACCGGCCGTCGCCCTTTCGCCTGACTAGGAGCGGCTGGAGCAAACCGTTCCGCTTGATCGAGTCGGCCAGCTCAGCTAGGTCCTCCTCGGCGAAGTCCGTCCTGGGCTGATAGGGATTGGGCAGAATCTCGCTGAGCGCGACCGACTCTCCCTCCTCGCCCGGGAGCTTCTTCGCCCCGCGATCTGGGAGCAATGCATCGAGACCCTTACCGAGCGCTTTCTTTTCCATGTACGAGGAACTCCTTGGCAAGCTCCAGGTAGGCCTGGCTTCCCGCCGCTGCGGCGTTGTAGAGCATCACGGGGCGCCCGTAGCTCGGCGCCTCGGCTAGCGTGACGTTTCGGGGGATGACGGTGCGATAGACGAGTCCGCCGAAGTGGCTCCGAATTTCATCCGCCACTTGGCGGCACAGGGTGTTGCGTGAGTCATACATGGTCAGGAGGATCCCCTCGAAGGTTAGCGCGGGATTCAGCGACTGCTGGACACGCTGGACGGTCGCCATCAGCCGGCCAAGCCCCTCCATCGCATAGTATTCGCACTGGACAGGCACGAGCAGGCTCGAAGCGGCGGTGAGGGCATTGACCGTCAGCAGGCCAAGCGCGGGCGGGCAGTCGATGATGATGTACTGGTAGCGCGGCAGAACCTCTGCCAGGGTCTGCCGCAAAATGCTCTCGCGCTCCGGAGCGCCGACCAATTCAATCTCAGCACCAGCCAGATCGGCACTGGACGGCAGGAGATCCAAGCGCGGCACTGATGTCGAGACGAGCGCATGGGCAAGTTTCTCGCCTCCAACCAGGCAGTGATAGACCGTCGCAGCCTGCCCGCGCGGGTCTATGCCCAGGCCACTGGAGGCATTTGCCTGGGGGTCCAGGTCCACCAGGAGCACAGGACGATCCTCAATGGCGATCGCAGTGGAGAGATTAATAGAAGTCGTTGTTTTTCCGACACCTCCCTTTTGATTCGCAACCGCGATGACCTTAGCCATAGAAAAGATTCGTCAAGCTCCCTGAGCAGTTTTCAATCTTGCGCGGATGCGCCCCCTGTTCCACGTGGAACAGGGGGCGGACTGCAGCCCCGAGCTTTCAAGAGCCTGTCGGGTTCAGGACTGTCAGAACACGATGACCATAGTGAAAGGGTAAGTCATAGTGATGCTCTTCGCCAACGAGGAATCCCGGTAAGTGGCGCTGTGGATCCAGCGGTGCTGTGCGACACAAGACCAAGCGTCCGTCTGGACTGAGCAGCCGCCGGATCAGTGGTAAGATCGTGTCGAGCTTCAATGCCCTGGTGATTGCGACGGAAAACCGGCTGGCCATGCACGGCTCGGCGGCGATCTGCTCGACTCGCTTCGGCAAGACCGTGACGTCCTTCAGACGAAGCGTGCCGACCATGTGGCGAAGAAAGGCGATCTTCTTTTGGCTAGGCTCAAGCAAGGTGAGCGCTAGCTCAGGGTTTGCGATCTTCAAGGGAAGGCCTGGGAAGCCTGCACCGGTCCCAACATCCAGCAAAGAGAGAGGTCCGTCGGGCGGCAGCGCCCTCTGACAGGCGAGTGAATCAAGGAAATGCTTGACGGCAACTTCCCGTTCCTCGGTGACGGCGGTCAAGTTGATCGTCTTGGTCCAGGTGGTGAGTTCGGAAAAGTAAACGACGAATTGTGCGATTTGGTCCTCAGTGAGCGCGACTCCCAGCGAAGCTGCTCCATCGCGCAACGTTTCGGCGAGCCGCCTTCCCTGTTCCACGTGGAACATGTACGGGAATCGCGCGGCTGGGTCAAGAGAAATTGTGGTCGCGTCATAGTGGAGATCCAGCCTGCGGCCGAGAGAGAAGCGCTTCCTGTCGCCGCTGCTTCTCTAAGGCGACGAGTAAGAGCGCGATGGCCGCCGGAGTTACCCCGGAGATACGAGAGGCCTGGCCGATCGAGGCCGGGCGGACCCGCTTGAGCTTGTCTCTGGCTTCCTTTGAAAACCCCGGCACGGCGTCGTAGTTGAAATTCTCCGGAATTCTGCGCGCCTCGAGCCGTTTGAAGGACTCAACTTGACGAAGCTGGCGGGCGATGTACCCTTCGTATTTGACCACCATCTCAATTTCATCCCGGACCGCCTGGTCCTCGGGATCCGCCTCACCAGTCAGCTCCAGGAGATCGGCATAGGAGATGTCAGGCCGCTTCAGGAGCTGGGCCAGGGTCGCGGCGGGCGTGACCCCCTGTAGGTGCATCTGGGCCACCTGATGCTTCACCGCCTCGGTCCATGGAAGCCTGGTCTCTCGCAGGCGCGCCGTCTCGCGCAGAACCGCCTCCCGTTTGGCACACAGACGGTCGTACACCGGCTGCGGGATGAGGCCAAGCCGGTAGCCAATGTCCATCAGGCGAAGGTCCGCATTGTCGTGTCGGAGGAGCAGACGGTACTCCGCGCGAGACGTGAACATCCGATAGGGCTCCCGCGCATCCTTGGTAATAAGGTCGTCAATGAGGACCCCGATGTAAGCCTGCGAGCGGTCTAGGATCAAGGGTGGCTCCCCACGGATCCCCAGCACCGCGTTGATCCCGGCAATGATGCCTTGGGCGGCCGCCTCTTCGTAGCCGGAGGTGCCGTTGATCTGGCCTGCATGATACAGCCGGGTGACCAGCTTGGTTTCAAGCGTCGGATGGAGCTGGTGGGGCGGAAAGTAGTCGTACTCAACCGCATAACCCGGCTTCAGCATCCGGGCTGTCTCCAGCCCCGGGATGGTCTTGAGGATCGCGGCCTGGACATCCACCGGCAGGCTGGTCGAGATGCCGTTGGGGTAGAACTCGGTCGTGTCCAGCCCCTCCGGCTCGAGAAAGACCTGGTGGCGCGGCTTGTCGGCGAAGCGGACTACCTTGTCCTCGATGGACGGACAGTAGCGCGGTCCGACGGATTCGATGACCCCGCTATAGAGGGGCGAGCGGTCCAGGTTGTCGCGGATGATCTGGTGCGTCTCCTCGGTCGTGTAGGTCAGATGACAGGGGACCTGGGGCGTGGTGATCCGCGCCGTGCGGCAAGAGAACGGCGTCGGCGGGTCATCGCCCGGCTGGGGCGTCATGACACCGAAGTTGATCGTGTTGCGGTCGAGCCGCGGGGGGGTGCCGGTCTTCAGCCGGCCGACCTCGAAGCCGAGGTCGCGCATGCAGTCGGACAGGTGCTCGGCCGAGGCCTCGCCGGCTCGCCCCGCCGGGAAGCGGCTTAGCCCGACATGGATCAATCCCTTAAGGAATGTTCCTGATGTCAGGATGACGGCCCTGGCGCCGAGGCGCTCGCCCTGCTCGGTCACGAGCCCGGCCACGGCGCCGCCGCGCGTCAGGAGCCGGTCTGCGGTGCCCCGGGCGATCGCCAGGCCGGGCTGGGCGCGGAGTGTCTGCTGCATCGCCTCACGGTAGAGCCGTTTGTCGCACTGGACCCGGAGCGCCCGCACGGCGGGTCCCTTGCTGGTGTTGAGCAGCCGGAACTGGATGCCGGCCCGGTCGGTGTTCCGGCCCATCTCGCCGCCGAGCGCGTCAATCTCCTTGACCAGGTGGCCCTTGGCGATGCCGCCGACCGCCGGGTTGCACGACATCTGGGCGATCTTGTCCTCCTCCATCGTCAGCAGCAGGACGCGCGCGCCCATGCGCGCGGCGGCGAGCGCCGCCTCGCAGCCGGCGTGCCCGCCTCCGACCACGATGATGTCGTACTCGGAAGCCATGAGGGAAGCCGTCAGCCATCAGCTCTCGGCGAAGCAGACCCAGCTCCCTGCTGTCAGGCTGACGGCTGATTGCTGTCGGCTGAGGGCGTTCTTATCACTTTCCGATGCAGAACTCCTGAAAGATGCGGTCTAGCACATCCTCCGTGGTCGTGGCGCCGGTGATCTCTCCCAGGGCCTCGATCGCCGCCCGCAGGTCCACGGCCACGAACTCGCCGGACAGCCGCTCCGTGACGCTCGTCTCCGCCCGCTCGAGCGCGTCCCGCGCCTTCTCCAGCGCAGTCCGGTGCCGCAGCCGGGTGACGACGGCGGCGTCGCCCGGCTCGAAGTCCGCGCGGAGCATGAGGGTCCGGAGGCGATCCCGGAGGTCGTCCAGCCCGGCGCCGGTCTTGGCGGACACGTGCACCACGGCGCTCGGCGGCTCCGCCCGCTCGTAGGCGGCCAAATCGGCCGGGGTGAGCCGTGGCGGCAGATCAGCCTTGTTGATCACGACGAGCCGCTTCTTGTCCGGAGGCACCTCGAGCAGGGCCCGGTCCTCGTCCCTCAGCGGCGCCGAGCCGTCCACCACCACCAGCAGCAGGTTGGCTTGTTCCATCGCCGCGCGGCTGCGGCGCACCCCCTCCTGCTCGACCGGATCGGCGGCTTCGCACACCCCCGCGGTGTCCAGCAGGCGGACGGGCAGACCCCGGATATTGAGTGTCTCTTCCAGCACGTCACGCGTCGTGCCAGCGATCGGCGTCACGATCGCGCGATCGGTCCGCAGCAAGGCGTTCATGAGGCTGGACTTGCCGACGTTGGGCCGCCCCACGATCGCGGCCACGATCCCTTCGCGCAGGATGCGACCCTCTTCGCCCGTCTGGGCCAAGCGGGCGACGGCGGTCCGGGTCTCGCGCAGCCCCGCGGCAAGCGCCTCGGGCTGGATGAAGGTGAGGCCTTCCTCCGCGAAGTCAATCGCTGCCTCCACATGGGCGAGCAAGTGGATGAGGGTTTCGCGGAACCCCTCCACCGTGCGGGAGAGGGCGCCGCGGAGCTGCTCCTGTGCCAGGCGCAGGCTAGCGGCCGTCTTGGCCTGGATGGTATCGAGGACCGCTTCGGCCTGGGTCAGGTCCAGCCGGCCGTTGAGGAAGGCTCGTTTGGTGAATTCACCCGGCTCGGCGAGGCGCGCCCCGAGCCGCACCAGACACTCGCAGACCCGCTGGAGCACGAAGGCGCCCCCGTGGCAGTGCAGCTCCACCACGTCCTCGGCGGTGTAGGAATGCGGGGCGCGCATCACGACGACGAGCGCTTCGTCCAATCGGTGAGCCTCGCTGGCGCGCGCCGCCGCGGCTGCAGGCCCTGCTGGGCCGGAGACATCCAGCAGGTCGGCGGCGTAGAGCCGATGGCTCCTGACCGAGCCGAGCGGCTGGCCACACCGGAGCCGGACGAGGCCGGCCGCCACTTCCACGGCCTTCGGCCCACTCACCCGGACGATGCCGATCCCACCCTCTCCGACCGGGGTCGCGACGGCGCAGATCGTATCCTCCATCGGTCCGCCCATGGCCGGTGCGCCTCACGCTTCGACCTGACTGTCCGTTTCGGCTTTCCGGACGACCTTGTCCTTCTTGCCCTTGCCGGCGGCCTTCTGGCCGTCGGGCGAGCCGGCCTCCTCCAGCAGCTCGGAGGCCAGGGCGGGTTTCTTGAAGATGTACCGGTCCGTCACGAACTGTTGCGCGATGGTGAGCACGTTGTTCGTCAGCCAGTACAGGACCAGGCCGGCGGGGAAGGTCAGGAACAGGAGGGTCAGGAAGGCTGGAAACACGAGCATGATCTTGGCCTGGGTCGGGTCCATCGTCGTCGGCATGATTTTCTGTTGGACGACCATCGAGATCCCCATGAGGACCGGGAGCACGTAGTAGGGGTCCTGGACGGAGAGGTCGGTGATCCAGAGGACGAATGGCGCCTGTCGCAGGTCAATCGTCATGTACAGGATGTTGAACAGCGCGACGAAGACTGGCATCTGGAGCAGCATCGGCAGGCACCCGCCGACCGGGTTGACCTTGTGGTCCCGGTAGAGCTTGATCAGCTCGCGGTTGAGCCGCTCGCGGTCGTCCTTGTATTTGGCCTGCAGGGCCAGCACCTTGGGCTGGATGACCTGCATGTCCTTCATGGACTTGTAGCTCTTGTACTGCAGCGGGACGAACAGGAGCTTGATCGCGACGGTCAGGAGGATGATGGCGACCCCGTAGTTGTGGGTGAAGCCGTAGACGAAGCGCAGCACCGCGAACAGCGGCCAGGCGACGGCTTTGACAAGGCTCCAGCTCCCGTAGATGAACCACCCGAAATCAATGGTCTCTTCGAGTCCGAGCCCCAGCGCCTTAAGCGTGTCGTACTCCTTGGGCCCGGCGTACAGCCGCGCGGTGACCGTCGCGGCGGCGTCCGGGGCGAAGCGGACACTGGCAGAGACGAGCTTGTCGCCCTCCTTGCGCGCCAGTGCGGCGGCCCCATTCGTTGGGATGAGCACGCTGATGAAGTACTTGTCCTGCATCGCGACCCACCCTACCGCTCCCTTGCGCTCCGCCTCGGTCTCGGGGGTGTCCTTCTCGATGAGCCCATCCACCAGGGAAGCCGGGCCGATCAGGCCGATGAACCCCTCGCCCCACTCGACGATGCCGAAATTGGTGCCGAGCCCAAGCGTGACACCCCCTTGGAGGCCCGAGGCGCGCACGGCGACGTCCACGAGGTAGCTGTTGTAGCGGAAGGTGAGCTGCTTCTCGAGCGCGAGGTTTCCGGCGGCCGCGCGGTACCGGAAGGTCAGGTGTCCGACCGGGTGCGACGTGTCCAGCGTGGTGAAATCCCGCTCCACCTCGTACAGACCCTCTGCCAGCTCCCGGGTGATGGCGGGCTCGGCCGCGAGGACGGACAGAGGCCCCTTGAACTTCCCCTGGCGGTAGACGAGCTGGACCGGCGGCGAGTCCTCCGCGGCGGTCAGCCGGTAGCGCTTGAGCTCCCAGCTTGTGATTACGCCGCCGCGGTTCGTGAGGACGGCGCGGTAGAGGTCCGTCTCGACGACGACGGTCTGCTCCGGCGTCCCGGAGCTGGGCGTCACCGCGCCGGGCACAGGCTTTGACGGGCTGGCGGGCGCGGGGCCAGGCTTCGCCGGTCCCAAGGTTTGCTGGGTCGGGGCGGCCTCCGGGCGCGCCCCCGTGGGCCGCTCTTCGGCTGGCCTGCCGTCGGGCGGGTTGCCGGCGCCTGGAGTCGGTGCGAGCCCGAGCTGCCGGAGCAGGTAATCGTAGCCGAGGATAATGGCCAGCGAAAGGACGAGGAACAGGATGACGCGCTTTTCCATGAATCCCGGGTTCCTTCTCGGTCTAACGCCTCGATTCGGTGGTGGGGCCATGCCGAGAGGGCCTGGCCCGGCGCGCCACGATGCCCGGACGCCGACGGCCCTCGCCGCGGAAGGGGAGCCGACTCACCGAACGGGGTCGGTCCCGCCGGGATGGAAGGGATGGCATTTCAGCAGTCGGCGGGCGGCCCAGCCCGCCCCGCGAATCACGCCATGCCGCCGGACCGCCTCATAGGCGTAGTGGGAACAGGTGGGCTCGAAGCGACAGGCACGGGGGAGCGCCGGCGAGACCCAGTACTGGTACAGCCTGATTAAGCCGAGGCAGAACCGCCGCATACGAAGTTCGATTCCGGCAGCAGCAAACCCTCCCGCCGGAGCACGGAGAGCCAGAGGTCGCGCAGCACCGTCGGCCGGGCCGTCACTGCCTCGCGACGGGGGAAGACCAGCACCGCGTAGCCGGCGACCAGTTGGCGCTGCACCTGTCGGGCCAACTCCCGGAAGCGCCGCTTGGCCCGGTTCCTGGCCACCGCGCTGCCCAACCGCTTGCCGACGACGATCCCGATCCGCGTCGGCGCGCCGCAGGCCTGGCAGGCCTGGATGTTGAACAACGGGGTCTGGACGCGTCGCCCCTGCCGCTTCACCCACTCGATGTCGGCGCCCATCTTCAGGAAAAACGCGCGTTCCCGGCCGGGCTTCGCCATGGATGGACCGGCCGGGTCACACCGTCAGCCGGGCGCGGCCCTTCGCCCGCCGCCTGGCAAGGACCTTGCGCCCGCCTTTCGTGCGCATCCGCTTCCGAAACCCGTGCTCGCGCTTCCGCTTGAGATTCGACGGTTGCCTGAACGTGAACGACATGGGCGCTCCCTTTCTGCTCCGGAACGAAGGTCTGATTATAGGAGGGGGGCAAGAGGCCTGTCAAATGTGCGACCCCGACGCGCGTGGGGCGGGTGAGCTGGCCGCGGCGTCCTGGTGAGGCTCCGGAAGCGGCACCCGGACATAGATGGCTGTGCCGCGTCCGGGGGTGGACTCGATTTCGATCGTGCCGTTGACGAGGCTGGCCCGTTCCTGCATGCCGTGCAGGCCGAAATGGGTGGTGGCGCCGGACAGCCGCAAGGTCTCCTCCACGTTGAACCCGCACCCGTCGTCCTCCACGATGGCCTGTAGGACGGTCGGATGCCGCTCGAGGACGATGCCGACGACCGTGGCCTGGGCGTGCTTGGCGATATTCGTCAGCGCCTCCTGGATGATCCGATACACAGCGGTCTCCACCGGAGACGGCAGGCGGCGCCCATCCAGGCCCTGGCAGTGCACGTCCACAGTAAGCCGGTAGGACTTGGCATACTGCTCCGCGTAGCGCTCGACAGCGGCGGCGAGCCCCAGGTCATCTAGCACGCTGGGCCGGAGCCCCATGGCCAGCCGGCGCACCTCTTCCAGCGCCGAGGCGGCGATCTCGCGGTACTTGCGGGCGAGGGCTTGGGCCTCCGGAGCGGTTCGGGCCGCCTCGATGGCGTGGAGTCCGACCAGCAGCGACATGAGCGACTGGCCCGTCTCGTCGTGCAGCTCCCGGGCGATGCGGCGGCGTTCCTCCTCCTGGGCGGAGATGATCTGCTCGAAGAGCCGGCTGCGGACCTCGGCGGCCTGGACCTGCTCGGTGATATCCCGGACGATGCTGCTGAAGTACCGCTGGCCGTGCTGGGAGAATTCCCAGAAGGAGAACTCCAACGGGATCTCCCTGCCGCTCTTGTGCCGGCCCGGCAAGCGTACCGCCTCCCACGGGCGGTGCTTCTGCCCGGTGGCGAGGTATTCGCGAATCGCAGCCCGGTGAACGTCCCGCACGGCTTCGGGCATTAGCCTCGTCAGGGGCTGTCCCAGCATCTCCTCGGCTGTGTAGCCAAAGATCTGCTCGGTGGCGCGGTTCACGAACACGATTGTGCTGCGCTGGTCAATCGTAATGATCCCCTCGGCGGCCGTCTCCGCAACGATCCGGTACCGCTCCTCGCTCTCGCGCAGCGCCTCTTCCACCCGCTTGAGATCGGTGACGTCCTGTGCGGAGCCGACCATGCGGACCGGCCGGCCCTCCTGGTCCGCCACCACCCGACCCAGACAGTGAAGCGTGCGGACCACCCCGTCGGGGCGCGTGATCCGGTAGTGAAAGTTGAAGGGCTCCCGGTTCTCGGCCGCCTTCCGCAGGGCGGCGTGGACGGTGTCCCGATCCTCAGGATGGATGCAAGCCAGGTAGGCCTCGTACGTCGCCGGGAACTCGATCGGCGGGAGCCCGAAGATCCGGTAGAGCTCGTCGGACCCCTTGACGATGTTCGTCGTTATGTCCCAGCTCCAGCTTCCGAGATGGGCGAGCCGCTGGGCCTCGGCCAACTCGGCCTGGCTTTCCTGGAGTCGTGCTTCGGCCCGTTTGCGCTCGGCAATCTCCCGCTGGAGCAGGGAGATCGCCTGGGACAGCTCGGCCGTGCGCTCCTGCACGCGCCGCTCCAGCTCGTCGTGCGCGCGCCTGATCGCCTCCTCCGCCAGCTTCCGGTCCGTGATGTCCCGGAGCAGGCAGACGACCGCGAGGGGATGACCGGTCCGATCGCGGATCGCCGACGCCGACACTTCCAGCACGAGCGCGTCCCCGTTCTTCGGCCGGCAGGTCGTCTCGAAGACATCCAGCTCGCCTGTTCGGATGACCGCGTCGAGCTTGTCGAGCGGAAACAGCCCGCCGCCGATCCCCGACACCGGCTGGCCGAGCAGGGGTTGGTCCCCGAACAGGCGGCGGACGTGCTGGTTCGCCACCCGGATGACCCCTTCGTGGTCGAACACGAGCAGCCCATCCGCCATCGTCGAGAGGATCTGCTCGGCGGCGAAGGCCGGGGTGATATCCACCAGTCGGTAGCGCCAGATGGCGACCGCCATCACGACGACGTAGCCGAAGACCGGGGCGAAGCCGAAGGGATAGAGCGGCACGCCGAACTTGGCGAGGAAATCCACCGACCCCGAGAGGGCCAGGGCGAATGCGATCATGAACAGCTTGATCCGCTGCCGGCGGATACCGGGCCGCGCCACCCGGTATTCGATCCAGAAATTGCGGAACGTGGCGACCATGATGGTAAAGAAATAGGCCAGGAACGGCAGGCTCACCCACCCGTATTTCGGATAGTAGCCCCACCAGTACCGGTACAGCCCGGCGAGGAACTGGTCCGTTTCGGCGGCGGCCCCGGCAAACAGGGCCGCCAGGCCCCACGCGGCCCAGACCGTGGGGCGAGGCCATCCATGGCGCTGGAGACTGAGCACGTTGAAATGGTAGAAGGCCGCCGGGATGAACGGCACGCCTAGGTAGGCCACCTTGGCCCAGAGCAAAGCGACCCGGTCCGTCGTCGCTTGGTACATCCAGGAGAAGGAGATGAGCCACAGGCTGATCGTGACGGTCACCATGAAGAACGAGACGCTGACTTGGGACGCGCGCTCTCGGACCAGCACCAGCGATCCCAGCAGCAGGATCGCCAGGCCGGTGGCTAACGACGGGCAGGCGATGGCGTTGAAGGCGTAGAAGGCGAGTGAAAACAGGTCCGACACCATGGCGGTCAGTCCCTAGATGCGAAGTGGGCGCAGTCCGCGTGGCGACGGACCCGCGGCCCCCGTGCCGGAGCGTGAGCGCGCCCGCCGCTCCGGCGCGCCGTGCGTCGCGGGAGCGGAAGAGAACCTTGGGTTTGGTCGGCGATCGTGGCCGAGGGGAGGGGCTGGGCTAGGAGGGGGGCGAACCGGGGCCGCACAGCCGAACAACCGGACGAATCCTCGCCCCCTGGCTTCTGAGTCAACCGTGCCCGCATCGCCGTTACCTTGGGGGGACAGGCTCTGAAATCGAAACCAGGCGATTAACCCTAGCCGAAACTGCCCCACCGGTCAAGCCGGAGCGGCAAGCGCTCCGTTGATTTCCTCAGGGGCCCATGCTAAAGCAGCCTCCATGCGGATCGTGTTCATGGGCACGCCGGAGTTCGCCGTGCCGTCCCTTGAGGCGCTCCTGCGTTCTGAAGACACCCTGGTTGGGGTCGTCACCCAACCGGACCGGCCAAAGGGGCGCGGCCAGACGCTCGTCCCCTCCCCGGTCAAGCAGCTCTGCCTGCGGGTCGGAGTGCCTCTCCTCCAGCCGGTGAAGATGAAGGACCCGGCGTTTCTCGAACAGCTTCAGGCCTGGCAGCCGGACCTGATCGCCGTCGCCGCGTTCGGCCGCATCCTGCCGAAGGTCGTGCTGGACTTGCCGCCGCGGGGCTGCGTCAACGTCCACGCGTCGCTCCTGCCGAAGTACCGGGGTGCCGGGCCGATCCAGTGGGCGATCATCAACGGGGAGCACGAGACCGGCATCACGACCATGTTGATGGATGAAGGCATGGATACAGGGGCGATCCTGCTCCAGGAAGCGGTGACAATCGCGCCCGAGGACACGGCGGGCACGCTCTCGGTCCGGCTCGCCGAGGTCGGGGCCCGTCTGCTCCTTGAGACGATCCGCCGTCTGAAGGCGGGCACGGTCACGCCCCGCCCGCAGGATCATTCCCAGGCCACGCTCGCGCCGATGCTCAGGAAGGAGGACGGGCTCATTGACTGGTCGCTGCCGGCCGTGCAGATCGCGAACCGTGTCCGTGGGTTGTCCCCTTGGCCGGGGGCCTACACCTACGCGGGGGATGAGCGGTGGATCGTCTGGCGGGCGACGGCCGCCGACGGGCCAACCGACTCAGCCGCTCCGGGCACGGTGATGGCAGTCCGGAAAGATGCCCTGCTGGTCGTGACGGGCAAGGGGCTCCTCGCGATCACGGAGCTGCAGCCCGCCAACAGCCGCCGGATGGGAGTTGCCCAGTACCTGGCCGGGCATCCGCTGGCCCCCGGGTTGCGCCTGGGGAGCGGCCCCGCATCCGCGCAGGAGGCCCTGTGAAGCGCCAGGCTGGGGCAGCGGCGCCGTGCCACGCCGGCTGCGAACGCCCAGGCGTGCGAGTCGGGGCCAGGGCAGCGGCGTTAGCGGCGCTGGTCGAGGTCGAGCGGCGGGGAACGCCCGCCGACGACGCTCTGGAGCGGGCCTTCGGCGGGAGCGGTGTGGAGGGGCGCGATCGGCCGCTCGTGCATGAACTCCTGTACGGGGTGTTGCGGCATCGGGCCACGCTCGATTGGCTGCTCGACCATGTCGCGGACCGGCCGGTGGCACGGCTGCCGCTGGTTGTCGCCACAGCCTTGCGGCTCGGCGCCTACCAGCTCCGGTATCTGGATCGGATCCCCGCCGCCGCCGCCGTCCACGAGTCCGTGGAACTGGTCAAGCGCCTCCCCGGCGACCATTGGCCCGGGTTCGTCAATGCGGTGCTGCGCCAGCTCGCCTGTGCGCCGACACCGCCCTGGCCGTCGGCGGATCAGGATCCCGCCGGTTACCTGGCCGTCCGGTATAGCTGCCCTGGGTGGCTGGCCGAGCGCTGGCTGGCGCGGCTCGGGTGCGCCCGCGCCGAAGCGGTCTGCCGCGCCATGCTCGCGGTCCCGCCCCTGACGGTTCGGGCTAACCGGCTGCGCGTGACCCGCGAGGAGCTGGCGGCCGATCTGGCGCGTGCTGGCTGCGTCGTCCGCCCGACGGCCGTGAGCCCGGTCGGACTCGTGCTCGAGCCCCGCGGCCCGGTCACGGAGCTGCCGCAGCTCCGGCAGGGCCTGTGCTACGTGGAGGACGAGGCGGCGCAGCTCATCCCGTTGCTGGTGGACCCACAGCCGGGCGCGCGGGTGCTGGACGCCTGCGCCGCGCCAGGCGGCAAGACGACCCACCTCGCCGCGCTCATGGGGAATAAGGGCGAGATCGTCGCACTCGATCGGCATCCCAAGCGGCTCGCTCGGCTTCGCGAGAACTGCGAGCGGTTGGGCGTCCGGATCGTCACGCCAGTGGTTGCCGATGCGACGGATGCCCGCGCCCTGGCTCGGCTGGGCGATCGCCTCTTCGATCGTATTCTGGTAGACGCGCCCTGCAGCGGCCTCGGCGTGCTGCGCCGGCACCCGGAAGGGAAGTGGCAGAAGACAGCGGCGCGGTTGCTTGAGCACCGCGCCACGCAGCTCGCCCTGCTCGATCGGGTCAGTCGGCTCTTGCGGCCCGGCGGGGTCCTGGTCTATAGTACGTGCTCGACCGAGCCCGAGGAAAACGAGCAGGTCATCGAAGCGTTCTGTGCGCGGCACGCGGAGTATCGTCGGGAATCCGTCGCGCCGTGGCTCCCGCCGGGCGGGGCTGGGCTCGTGACCATCCAGGGCGATCTCTCGACAATGGTCTCGCCCGCGGCCGCCGCCATGGACGCGTTTTTCGCCGCGCGGCTTCGAAAGGTCGCCCCTGTATGACCCGCCCCCCGCTCCGGATCGCCCCGTCCATTCTGTCCGCTGACTTCGCGCGACTGGCCGAGGAGGTGGCGCTGGTCGAGGCGGCCGGCGCTGATTGGGTGCACGTGGACGTCATGGACGGCCACTTCGTTCCCAACCTGACCGTGGGACCGCCGATTGTAGAGGCTTTGCGCAAGGTGACCAAGCTGCCGCTGGACGTGCACCTGATGATGACGAACCCGGAGGTGTTCCTCGCGGAGTTCGCGGCGGCCGGGGCGGACTACCTCACGGTGCACGTGGAGGCCTGCCCGCACCTGCATCGGACCGTCCAGGCAATTAAGGAGTGTGGCGTCAAGGCCGGCGTGACGCTCAACCCGGCGACGCCGCTGAGCACGGTCGAGGAGATCCTCCCCGACGTGGATCTGCTCCTGGTCATGTCCGTCAACCCCGGATTTGGCGGCCAGCAGTTCATCCCCGGCGTGCTCAGCAAGATCGCGCGGGCGCGGCGGCTCATTGACCGGACCGGCAGCCGGGCGCTGCTGGAGGTGGACGGCGGCGTCAAGGTGGACAACGCCGCCCGGATCATCCAGACAGGCGCCGACGTCCTGGTTGCGGGGTCCGCCATCTTCGGGAGCGGCGACTATGGCGGGACGATCGCGGCCCTGCGGGCGGCCGCTGGCCAGGACAGGGCCTGAGGCATGGCCGACGTGGGCGTGCCCATTGACAGTCTCCACCCACTGGAGATCAAGGTGCTTCAGGCTCTGGGCGCCGCGGCTCAGGCGCGGGAGGGCGCCTCGCTCCGGGACGACCAGATCGCCCAGGCGGCCGCGCTCGACCGCGCCCAGATCAGCATGGCGGTCGAGTGGCTCCTGGCGAAGGGGCTGGTCCGCATCGAGGCCCAAAAGGTCACCCCCATCGTCTCGCTCACCCCTGTCGGCGAGCGGTACTTCGAGAAATACTCGCCCATCGAGCGCATCCTCTCCGCCATCCGGCAGGCGGCCCAGATTGGCAAGCGCCTGACCGTCCAAGATCTGCAGGCCCGGGAGGCGCTGGAGCCGGCCGAGCTGAGCACCGCGGTCGGGAGCCTCAAGAAGGAAGGGGTCATCCGGATCGTCCAGGGTGGCTTTGTGGAGGCGACCGGTGCCCCGAGCCAGACGGCGGAATCGCTCCGGTGGCTGCTCAAACAACTCCACTCGGGCGCGAAGGACCTCCAGTCTTTTCCCGAGCCCCTGCGCCGCGTGGTCGAGCGCTACGCCGTGCGGCGCGGAAACCCGCGGGAGCCCTTCCGGATTGACGAGCGGGTCGAGCGCTGGTATGCGCTGACGTCGGCGGGGCGCGACGCGACGCAGGCCCTAAGCCGGCAGGCACCGGCAGAGGAGGTCTCCCAGCTCACGCCGGAGTTACTCAAGGACGGCGCCTGGCGCGCACGACGGTTCCGAAAGTACACGATCAGTCTGCGGCCGCCGCGTGCGGCGATCGGCCGGCTCCACCCCTATCGCGAGTTCCTGGACCTCGTGAAGCACAAGCTCGTCAGCATGGGCTTCGAGGAGATGCGTGGCGGGCTCGTCGAGACGGAGTTCTGGAACATGGACGCGCTGTTCATGCCGCAGTTCCACCCGGCCCGCGCCATCCACGACGTGTACTTCGTCAAGGAGCCGAGCCACGCCCGGGCGATCCCGGAGCCGTTCCTGTCTGAGGTCGCCGCGGCCCACGAGCGGGGCGGGAAGACGCAGTCGGTCGGCTGGGGCTACGACTACGATCGCGAGCGAGCCCGCCGCCTGGTGCTGCGGAGCCAAGGCACGGCGGTCTCCGCGCGGACGCTCGCGGCGGGGCCGAAGGTGCCCGGCAAGTATTTCTCGATCGCACGGTGTTTCCGCTACGACCAGGTGGACGCCACGCACGCCACGGACTTCTTCCAGGTGGAAGGGATCGTGCTGGGGCAGGACATCAATTTTCGGACGCTGCTGGGCCTCCTCGAGCTGTTCGCCCGCGAGGTGGCCCAGGCGAAGGAGATCCGGTTCCTGCCCGCGTACTTTCCGTTCACCGAGCCCTCCGTCGAGCTGCACGTCCGGCATCCACGCCTCGGCTGGATGGAGCTGGGCGGCGCCGGGCTCTTCCGGCCGGAGGTCACCATGCCCCTGGGCGTGGAGGTCCCGGTGATTGCCTGGGGGCTAGGTTTGGATCGAATGGCTATGGTCGCCCTGGGCATCCATGATATCCGGGATCTGTTCACCGCCGACCTGGAGCTGATCCGGACCACGCGCGGCCGCTTCTGAAAAGCCGTGAAGGATGACGCGTGATCGGTGACGAGCGGCATCAAGCGAGGACGATAACCCTGCACAACCCGTCACGCGTAACGTCCCCATGCCGACGATTGCCATCAATCTGAAAGACTTCGAGCAGCTCCTGGGCGGGAAGCCAGTCACCGTCGAGCAGTTTGTGGCCTGGCTGCCCCTCGTCAAAGGGGAGCTCAAGGATCAGGATCCTGAGACCGGCGAGCTCCGGGTCGAGCTGCAGGACAGCAACCGGCCGGACCTCTGGTGCTGCGAAGGGATTGCCCGGCAGATCCGGATCACGCTGGCCCGGACCGCCGGCCCCTACCCCTTCTTCGCGGCCCCGGCCTCGCGGCGCCTCCTGGTCTCGCCAGGCCTGGAGAAGGTCCGGCCCTACGTGGCGGCCTGCGCGGCGCGCGGCTACGGCGTGACCGCCGAGGGACTGGCGCAGCTCATCCAGACGCAGGAGAAGCTGGCCGATATCTACGGGCGGAAACGCCGGAGCGTCTCGATCGGCCTCTACCGGCTGCCGCCGATCGTCTTCCCCGTCACCTACGGGCTCGTCAAGCCGGACGAGGCGCGGTTTACGCCGCTGGGGCTGGAGGAGAAGCTCTCGCTGCGCGAAATTCTCAGTGTGCACCCGAAGGGGATCGAATACGGCCCGATCCTGGCCGGGCACGACCGCGTGCCGTTGCTGCGGGACGAGGAAGGGCAGGTCCTGTCCATGCCGCCGATCATCAACAGCCGCGAGATCGGGGAAGTGCGGGTGGGCGATACGGAGCTGTTCGTCGAGGTCACCGGGACTGATCTCCCGATGGTGCTGCTCACGCTGAACATCCTCGCCGTGAACCTGGCGGATCGCGGGGCCGCGATCGAGCCGGTCGAGGTCGTCTACCCCTATGCGACGAAGTTCGGTAAGAGCGTGCGGACGCCGCTGGACTTCGGCAAGCCTCGCTCTGTGGCCGTCAAGACGATCCAGACCGCGCTGGGCGAGGCGCTCAGCGCCGCCGAGATTCGGCAGGCGCTTGCCGCATACGGCTATGAGGCCCAGGCCTCGCGCGACCGGGTGTCCGTGCGGTTGCCGCCCTATCGCAACGACCTCATGCATCCGGTGGATGTCGTGGAGGACGTGGCGATCAGCCGAGGCTACCAGACCTTCTCGCCGGTCATGCCGTCTCAGTTCACCGTGGGCGGCCTGTCGCGGCTGGAGCAGTGGTCCGATCGCATCCGGCAGCTCATGGTGGGCATGGGGTGCGAGGAGATCATCTCGAATGTCCTGGCCGCCCGGCAGGACCTCGTGGACCGCATGCGGCTGGCCGGCACCGGCTGGGACCGGGTGGTGGAGGTGGACAACGTCATGTCGCAGAGCTACGGCTGCGTGCGGCAGTGGATCCTCCCCTCGCTCCTGCGCGTGGAGGCCGCGTCCCCGCGCGCCTTCTATCCGCACCGGATCTTCGAGGTCGGCGAGGTGGCGGTCCCCGCCCCGGAGGAGGATCTTGGCTCGCGCACGCTCGTGATGCTCGGGGTCGTCATTGCGCATGCGGCGGCCAACTTCTCCGAGGCCCATTCGTGCCTGGATCTGCTCCTGTATTACCTCGGCCAGCCTTACAGCCTAGAGCCCGTGCAGCATCCCTCTTTCCTCGATGGGCGCGTGGGGCGGATCGTGTCGGGTGGCGCAGCGCTGGGCTTGATTGGGGAACTGCACCCGGAGGTGCTCGAACGCTGGCAGATCAGTATGCCGACCGTCGCGTTCGAGCTGGAGGTGGATCGGCTGGCTAGGCACCAGTGATGAGTGATCAGTGACGGGTGTGAAGGGTCGGAGCGCTGCTTCTTTGCTCCTCACTCGTCATACATCACGCCTCACGAGGCTGTGGGGGCGGCGAGCTGGTGCTTGGCGAGATCGGTGAGCCGGGCGAACCCCGCCTCGTCCCGGATAGCCATGTCGGAGAGCACCTTGCGGTCCAGCAGGACGTTCGCTTTTTGCAGCGCGGCGATGAAGCGGCTATATGTGAGCCCGTGAGCCCGCACGGCCGCGTTGATGCGGGCCACCCAGAGCCGACGGAAGTCGCGCTTTCGCTTTCGCCGAGACGCATAGGCGTACGTCTGCCCTTTGTCCACGGATTCAGTGGCGGTGCGAAACAGCCGGCTCTTCGCGCCGTACTGCCCTTTCGCCAGCTTGAGCCGCTTTTTCCTGCGCTGCCTGGTCTTCGGTCCGCCTTTGACGCGTGGCATGCTTGGAGACTCCTTCTCTACGAGTGATACGGCATCAGCTTGGCGACCGAGGACGCCAGGTTCGGATCAACGACCACGACCCGCTTCAATCGCCGTTTTCGAGTCCGGTGCTTGCCGGTCAGTAGATGCCGCCGGCCGGCTTTCCGTCGGACGAGCTTGCCGCCGCCCGTGCGGTCGAACCGCTTGCTGACTCCCTTGTGGGTCTTCAATTTCAATTTGGCCATCCTCTGGAACCTCCTCAACCCTTCGGCGCCACGATCATGACGAGGCTGCGGCCCTCCAGCCGCGGGGGAATCTCGACGGTGCCGACCTCGGCCAGTTGCTCGATCACGCTGGCGATCATGGCCCGCCCCTGCTCCTGGTTGGCCATCTCCCGGCCGCGGAAGTTCACCGTCACCTTGGTCTTGTTGCCCTCCGTCAGGAAGCCCTTCATCTGCCGGACCTTGATCTCCAGGTCGTGCTTGTCAATTTTCGGGCGGAGCTTGATCTCCTTGACCTGCGTCGACTTCTGGTGGCGCCGGCTCTGGTGCTCCTTCTTGCTCAGCTCGTACTTGTATTTGCCGTAGTCCATGATCCGGCAGACGGGCGGCTGCGAGGTGGGCGCCACTTCCACAAGGTCGTAGCCGAGGTCTTGCGCCCGCCGAAAGGCGTCGGGCGTCGGCATGATGCCGAGCTGCTCGCCGTCGGGGCCGATGACCCGGACCTCCCGGACCCGGATCTCACGATTCACGCGCAGTTTGGGAACGATACCGCACCTCGCCTGTGAAAGGGGTTACCGCACCTCGCCGGGGCCTGCCGCCTCGGCCCGGATCAGCTCGATGACTTCCGCGACGGTCTTGGTACCCAGGTTGGCGTTGTTTCGCGCCCGGACTGACACCGTCCCGTCCTGCACCTCGCGGTCGCCGATCACCGCCATGTACGGAACCTTGGCGACCTCCGCCTCGCGGACCTTCAAGCCGACCTTCTCGTTTCGGAAATCCGACTCCACCCGCAGCCCGGCCCCCTTGAGCCGGTCCGCGACCGACTGTGCGTAGGCCCGCTGCCTGTCCGTGATCGTCAGGACCCGCACTTGGACGGGAGCCAGCCAGACGGGAAACGCGCCGGCGTAATGCTCGATAAGAATCCCGAAGAACCGCTCGATCGAGCCCATCAACGCCCGGTGGATCATGATCGGCTGATGGGGCTTCCCGTCCTCTCCTGTGTAGGCCAGGCCGAAGCGCTCGGGGTTGTTGAAGTCCACCTGGACGGTCGAGCACTGCCAGGCGCGGCCGAGCACGTCCTTGATCTTGATGTCAATCTTCGGCCCGTAGAAGACGCCCTCCCCGGGATCGATCGCGTAGGCGATCCCGCGGCTTTTCAGGGCCGCTTCCAGCGCGCCCGTCGCCTCGGCCCAGTGCTCTGGGGAGCCGACGGCCTTCTCTGGGCGCGTGGAGAGGTACACCTCGAACTCCGTGAAGCCGAATGTCCGGAGGACGAAGAAGGTGAAGTCCAGCACCTGGCTGACTTCGGCTTCGAGCTGATCCGGACGGCAGAACAGATGGGCATCGTCCTGCGTGAACCCGCGCACGCGGAGCAGTCCGTGCAGGACGCCGGTCCGCTCGTAGCGATAGACCGTGCCCAACTCTCCGTACCGGATCGGAAGGTCCCGGTAGCTGCGGAGGTGGGACTTGTAGATCATGATGTGGAAGGGGCAGTTCATCGGCTTGAGCTGGTATTCGCTCGCCTCCACCTTCATGGGCGCGAACATGTTGTCGCGGTAGTAGTCCACGTGACCGCTGATCCGCCACAGGTCTAGGCGCGCGATGTGGGGCGAATACACGAGCTGGTAGCTCTGCTTGAGGTGCTGCTCCCGCCAGAAGTTCTCGATCAGCAGCCGGACGAGCGCCCCCTTGGGGTGCCACAACACCAATCCGGGCCCGATCTCGTCCTGAATCGTGATGAGGTCGAGCTCTTTGCCCAGCTTGCGGTGGTCGCGGCGCTTGATCTCCTCGAGCTTGGCCAGGTGGGCGTCGAGCGCCGCTTGCGTGGGGAAAGACGTACCGTAGATCCGCTGCAGCATCGGGTTCCGCTCGTCGCCGCGCCAGTACGCGCCCGCGCTGGAGAGCAGCTTGATGGCGCGGATCCGGCCCGTGGAGGGGACGTGGGGTCCCCGGCAGAGGTCCACGAACTCGCCTTGGCTGTAAAGCGACACGGTGGGGTCGTCAATGGACTCGAGGATGTCCACTTTGTACAGCTCGCCTCGGTCTCGGAAAAACCGGATGGCCTCTTCGCGCGGCATCTCCATGCGCCTGAAGGGGCGGTCCGCCTTGATGATCTCCTGGATCCGCGCCTCGATCTTCTGGAGATCCTCCGGGGTAAACGGCCGCTCGAACGCGAAGTCGTAGTAGAACCCCTCCTCGATGGCGGGACCGATCGCAAGCTGTGCGGACGGAAACACCTCTTTCACAGCTTGCGCCATGATGTGGGTGCTGCTGTGGCGGTATACCTCCCTGCCGTCCGGCGAGTCGAACGTCACCGGCTCTAAGATCGCGTCCTCGGCGAGCGTGGTCTCCAGGTCCCGGACCACCCCGTTCACCTTGACAGCGAAGACCTCGGGGCCTACTCCGCCGCCCGGCCCGTCGAGCGCCTGGGCAGCGGTGCATCCCGCGGGCATGAGACGCCGGCTCCCGTCGGGCAATGTCACGTGAATCTGTCCCCCCTGACTTCCCATGGTCGCTCACCGCGAGCCTCCGCCGCCGGTGTCCGCCATCCGAACCGGCCGACACCTACGCAGCAGACCCGAGCCGGCCCCGGGTCCCGCTTCTCCGGCAATGCCTCAGGCCTCGGCTGCTTGCCACGAGGGAAGGTTCCGGCGGGTGTCTGGCTGGTCTGAGCGCCTCGGCGGAGTGGTAGGCGCGGGCGGTCTTGAACCGCCGACCTCTACCGTGTCAAGGTAGCGCTCTCCCCCTGAGCTACGCGCCTAAACGTCCGCCGCCATGCTAATATAGCCGTGCAGGACCTGTCAAGAATCACGGAGCCGGCGCCTCTCCGACACCGACCGCATGACCCGGCTGCGCACGCTCCGGTCTCCGCACTTGTCCGCGCGTGACGGGGATCCGCAGCTCGGTGATCTTCTTGCGGAGCGTGTTGCGGTTCATCCCCAAGAGATGCGCGGCCTGGATCTGGTTCCCGTTCGTCTCTTTGAGGGCTAGGGTGATCAGCGGTTTTTCGATGGCTTTGATGAGCATCGGGTGGAGGTTCCGGGCCGAGCTGCTCTTCATCCCCTTCACGAACTCGCTGAATTTCGTCTCAATGTAGTCCTCAAGGTTCGGCCCACTCGGTCCGGTGTGGGCGCCCAGGTGCCCGTTGCGGTGGGCGATCGCGTGCACCGCGCCGGACAGATGCCGCAGCACGGAACGCGGCCCCGCCAGCACCACGGTGCGCGACAGATCCACGGCTCGCTGGACCTCCGCCACGTAGTGGGACAGATTTCGCTTTGTCTCCAGGATCACGAGGTCGAACGGCCGCCTGCCGGCCGCTCGGGACACAGAGGCCCAATCCTTCGCGACGATGACGGTCGCGTCCTTGAAATCCTGCTTCAACTGGACCTGCAAGTCGGGGTCACCGGTCAAGAGGAGGACACTCAGGACGGATGACCGAATTGCCATGACGGCACCTCGGGTGAAGAGGGCGGGATTATCACGCGAACGCTGAAGCCCTGTCAATTGGAAAAAACTCTCCAGTGGCGCGCCAACGCTGCAATCACAGTGCCACAGCATCGCATCTCGGTACGTCCGCTGTCATGGATCCCGCCGTCGAATCTGCTCGCCCGGGCGCCGGATTCCTGGGCCGTGCGCGGCCGTGCTCGCGGTTCGGCGCGCCAAGAAGAATGTGGACGGAAGGACAATGGAGGGAGGTGCCTAAGCCTGTCGCGAAGTTTCCGCTCGCCGGTGGTCGGATGTCGGTCGGCAGGCTCCTAAATCGGTCCAACCTGCTCGGCGGGCCGACGGCGAGTGGGGCCCGGCGCAACTGCCGGCCTGTTGGGAGATGGGAAACGACGGGATCGGGCTGAGCCGCCCTCCTTAAGTGAGGAGTCCTGTTCGGCCCCTCTGCGAAGCTCGGCACGAATCCACGCCAATCGCATGCCAACAGGCCCGCTTGACATTTCTGCGCCGACAGGTATAGAGTGGACACTCACAATTTATTTCCTATCGGAATACTCAGAATGAGAGAGCCGTGATCGCATGCGGGTTTCACTCAAGGCCACGTACGGAATCTTGGCTGGCGTTGACCTGGCGCTCCACCATGGTGGCGCAGGCGGCCTGCCAGTTCAGGCCAAGGCGATTGCGCGGCGGCATGCGATCCCGCTTCGGTTTCTCGAGCAGGTGCTGCATCTCATGAAGAGGGCGGGCTTGGTCGAGAGCGTGCGCGGAGCACAGGGCGGGTACCTGCTCGCCAAGCCACCGGCGCAGATCTCGCTGGCCGAGATCCTCGAAGCGCTGGACGGTCCGCTCACGCCGGCCGCTCGCCCCGGCGCGCCGGGACGTCGAAGCCGCGAGCGGCTTCGGCCCGAGCTTCTTCTGGGAGCCGTCTGGGAGCGAGTCCACCAAGCTGAGCTGAGCGTGTTGAGCACGGTGACCCTTCGGGACCTGGTTGAGCGCCAACGGGAACTCCAACAGACCGAGGCCTTGATGTACCACATCTAAGGCGGGTACGATGCCCCGCTCCGGCGTGATCGCAGCGGTCACGCCCACGGAACTAACGGAGACGGCCCATGAAGACCTCCCCAACCGCGTATCCCGACGTCCAGACTATGCCCATCCCGCCGGCGATTCTGGAGGAGATCGAGGCCTTCGAAGGCGAGGTGGCCCGCTTGAAGGCTGGCGAGGTGTCGGCGGATATCTTCAAACCCTTCCGCCTCCAGCACGGCATCTACGGTCAGCGGCAGCCCGGGGTCCAGATGTTCCGCATCAAGATTCCGTTCGGGGGGCTGACTGCCAACCAGTTGCGGCGGATCGCCCAACTGGCAGACCGCTACGCCACCGGCGTGGGCCACGTGACGACCAGGCAGGACATTCAGCTCCATTTTGTGGACCTGGACCACGTGGGCATCATGATGCGGCTGCTCGCCGAGGTCGGGCTCACCACGCGGGAGGCCTGTGCGAATACGGTCCGCAACGTCACGGCCTGCCACCTGGCGGGGGTCTGCCCGGGTGAGGTCTTTGACGTGACCCCCTACGCGAAAACCGTCGCGTTGCACCTGCTTCGTAACCCGCTGAACCAGAGCCTGCCGCGGAAGTTCAAGATCGCCTTCTCCGGCTGCCGCCACGACTGCGCCTTGACGCCGATCCACGACATCGGGTTGCTGGCCGTCCGGCGCGACGATGGCGCGATCGGCTTCCGGATGACTGTTGGGGGTGGGCTCGGCTCCACCCCGCGCCTCGGCCAGGTGCTCCGGGAGTTCGTCCCGATGGACGAGCTGATCCCGACGATCGAGGCCGTGATCAAGGTCTTCGACACGCTGGGCAACCGGAAGAACCGCCACAAGGCCCGCATGAAGTTCGTCATTGACAAGCTCGGGTTCGCGGAGTTCACGCGGCGCTGGGAAGCAGCCTATGTGGCGATGGGCCATGCGCGTCCGGACCGGCCGCCGATCCGGCTGCTCGAGCACCGGGACGAGCCCCCGCTGCTCATGCCGACCTCGGCCAAGCAAGACGGGCACGGCAACGGCGCGTCCGGCAACGGCCACGCCAGCCCCGAGACAGCTTTCGGAAGGTGGGCACGGGCGAACGTGGTCCGGCAGCGACAGGCCGGCTACGCGGCCGTCTTCATCAAGCTGCCGATGGGCGACATCACGGCCGCACAGATGCTCCATGTCGCCGACCTGGCCGAGCGGTTTTCAAACGGGAACCTGCGGACAACGATCAACCAGAACCTCATCATCCGGTGGGTGCCGGAGTCCCGGCTCGAGGAACTGCACCAGGAGCTAGCGGCCCATGGGTTGGCCGATCCCGGCGCCGAGCAGGTCGAGGACATCATCGCCTGCCCGGGGACCGATACCTGCGGGCTCGGCATCACCTCGTCGAAAGGGCTGGCGCGTGCGCTCGCGGAGATCTTCCCGCCCGGCCGGGTGCCAGACGATCTGGCCGGCGTGAGCGTCAAGATCAGCGGGTGTCACAACTCCTGCGCCCAGCACCACATCGCCACGATCGGCCTGCACGGGGTCGGCAAGCGGGTCGGCGACCATGTCGCGCCGCACTACGAGTTGCACCTGGGCGGCCAGGTGAATGGCACCGCCAAGATCGGCCAGATGGTCGTGAAGCTGCCGGCTAAGAACGTGCCCGCGGCCATCTCGCACCTGGTTGCAGTCTACCGCCGAGACCGTCAGCCGGGGGAGAGCCTGCCGGCCTTCATCGCCCGCGTCGGCAAGGGCAAGCTCAAGGACGAACTGATCCCCTACACTATCCTGCCGAGTTTCCAGGAGGACCCGACCTACTATTTTGATTGGGAGGCCGAGGAGGAGTTCGTCCTGGAGGACCTGGGACCGGGTGAATGTGCGGGCGGCGCTCTGGAGATGATCGATAACCGCCTGCTGGAGGCCGAGCAGGAGCTGTACCAGGCTCGGCTGCTGCTGGAGAAGCACCAGTATTCGGTCTCGGTGAACAAGGCCTACCGGGCCGTCCTCGCCGGCGCGAAGGCCTTGCTGGTCACCGAAGGGATTGATCCGGCGACCGATGCGGAGACGTTCGCCGAGTTCGAGCGGCGGCTGGCCGAGAATCCCTTTGTTCCCACGACCTACCGTGACCTCAGCGCGCAGATCGGGGACCTCGGACCGAAGGAGCCGACGCCGGAGTTCGTTCAGGCCAAGCTTGCCTTCGCGCGCGGCTTCGTCGAGGCCTGCCGGGTGGCAACCGAGCAGATGGGCAAGGACCTCAAGCTGGCGTCTGCTGACGCAAAGGCCCAGGCCGCGCCCGCGCCGGTCCGGGAAACCCCTCACCCCGCGCCGGCGGCCGCAGGCACCGGCGACGCGGTCCCCGTCCTGGACCTGCGCGGCGTCATGTGCCCGCTCAATTACGTCAAGACCAAGCTCAGGCTCGAGATGATGGATGCCGGCGAACGGCTCGAGGTCTGGCTCGATGCGGGCGATCCGATCAGGAACGTCCCCATGAGCTTGCGGAACGACGGGCACAGGGTGCTCGCGGAGGAGCCCCTGGAGCCGGACGCCGCACATTTCAAGGTGCTGGTCGAGAAGGTGGAAGCCTGACGCGTATCCAGTGGTCCAAAGAGCGTGGTCTGTGGTCGGTGAAGAGTTTCGATGCGCTGACCATTGCCCCCAGGCTCCTGACCACGGTTCGGTTCGTACGGCGGAGAGGCGGCGCGGCATGACGGCCGACAACAGACCATCCGAAGCCGAGCTGAGGGCGCTGAGCGATGCCTTCGAGGCCAAGCCGCCGCAGGAGGTCCTCGCCTACGCCTTGGCACGGTATTCCCCTGGCATCGTCCTCGCCTGCAGCTTCGGCGCCGAGGACGTCGTGCTGCTGGATATGATCCAGCGGATCAATCCGCGCACGCCGCTCCTGTACTTGGACACAGATTTTCTCTTCAAGGAGACCTACGAGCTGCGCGACCGTCTCGTGGCAAAGTACGGGCTCCGACCCGAGCTGGTGCTGCAGGTCAAATCGCGCCTGACGCCCGAGCAGCAGGCCGCCGAGTACGGCGAGGCGCTCTGGGCGCGCGACCCGGACCGCTGCTGCGCCCTGCGCAAGGTGGAACCGCTCGGCCGGGCGCTGGCGGGCTTTTCGGCGTGGATCACCGGGATCCGCCGCGACCAGGCTCCGACCCGCGCCCGCGCCGGGCTCGTGGAGTGGGACCACAAGTTCCAGTTGGTGAAGTTCAATCCGCTGGCTACATGGACCTGGGCGGACGTCTGGACCTATATCCGTCTCTACGAGGTCCCTTACAATCCGCTGCACGACCAACAGTACCCCAGCATCGGGTGCACCCACTGCACCGCGCCGGTCGCGCCCGGGGAGGATCTCCGGTCGGGCCGGTGGAGGAATCTGGGGAAAATCGAGTGCGGGCTGCATAAGTAGCCGGCAACGAGTCGCGAACAGCCGCAGCCTCGGGGAAAGCTAGTCGCGGCTCGCGATTTGCTGATCTTGGAGCGTTGACGAATGAAGAAACTGGCCGTGATCGTGACCCGTGGGGCCTACAACAACCTGCTGCAGGCCTGCGAGCTCGTCCGGATCGCCGCCGAGGGGGGAGCCCAGGTCAGCGTCCTCTTCCGCGACGAAGCCGCCTCCAAGCTCACCCAGGAGAAGGTGAAGGAGATCACCTTGTCTGACGCCTACCGCGGGCGGGAATCGCGCGTGCGTGAGCTGCTCCGCCAGCGCGCACGGCACGACCTGCCGGCTCTCCTGCGCCAGATCAAGGAGAAGGGAGATGCCAAGTTCTCGGTCTGCCGCGAGTCGGTCGAGCTGTTCGACATCGATATCCGCCAGCTCATTCCCGAGCTGGACGAAGTCCAGCGCGCCGAGGCCTTCTGGAGAGAGGAGGTGGCGCAGGCAGACCAGGTCCTGACGTTCTAGGAAGCGAGGAGCGAACAGGCCCTCGCTAACAGCCTGATGATCCGGCTGCCGGCTATTCGCGGCTCGCTGTTCGCTAGGGCTCATGCAAGCGTTTATCGCCAAGGTCGGCAAGGGACAGAAGACCTGGAAGGACCTGACCTGGGACGAGGCCAAGCAGGCGATGCGCCTCCTCATCGAAGGCCAGGCGACCCCAGCCCAGGTCGGCGCCTTCTTGCTGGCCATGCGGCTCAAGATGGAGTCGGTCACGGAACTGGCTGCCTTTACCGCCATCGCGCGCGAGTACGTGGCACCTCTGCCAGTCCCCGCAGGCCTGCCGACGGTGGATGTGCCGGCCTATGCCGGGAAGCAGGACACGTTCCATGCCTCCGTCGGGGCCGCAATCGTCGCCGCAGCAGGCGGTGCTGCGGTCCTCCTCCACAGCACGGAGGTGCTGGCGGAGCGCCCTGGCCCCGCGCGCGCCCTGGCGCAACTGGGAATCCCGACCGATCTGGAGCCCAGGCGGGCGGCCGAGCGGCTCGTCGCGACCGGCTTCGCGTACCTAGACCTCGCGCTCTACCACCCGCCGCTCGCCCGGTTCCTGGAGCTGCGGCAGGAACTCGGCGTGCGGAGCTTCTTTCACCCGGTCGTCAAGATGCTGAATCCCGCGCGGGCGGGGGCTCAAGTCCTCGGGGTGTCCCACCCGCCCTACATGGAGAAGATGGCGGAGGCCTTGGCGATGCTCGGCGGCCGGCGCGCCCTGATCCTGCGGGGAGTCGAAGGCGATCCGGAGCTGTCCATCGCGGGCGTGACGCGGGTCCTCGAGGTGACCGCGGCGCGGACGTTTCCGCTGGCCCTGCAGCCCAGGGACGTGGGGATGGCGGCCGGAACCATGAAGGACATGGCGAAGGTGGACCAGGAAGGCGCGCTGCTGCGGCGGATCCTTCGGAACCAGCTCCGCGGCGGAGCCTGCGACTGGATCGTGCTGAACGCGGCGCTGCTGCTCTATGCGGCCGGGAAGGCGCCGTCCATCTCGGCAGCCGTGCCGGTGGCGCGGCAGGCGATTGAATCGGGGGCCGCGGCGCGCAAGCTGGAGGAGTTGCTCGTCGCCCCGGAGCCGGTTCAGGCGTGACGGGAAGAGGAGGCGCGATGAAGCACCTGCGTGAGCTCGAGGACCAGAGTGTGTATATCCTGCGGGAGGCCTACAAGCACTTCGACAACCTGGCCATGCTCTGGTCCATCGGGAAGGACTCGACGGTGCTGCTGTGGCTGGCCCGAAAGGCCTTCTTCGGACACGTGCCGTTTCCGCTGATCCACGTGGACACGAGCTATAAGATCCCGGAGATGATCCAGTACCGGGACCGGCTGGCCCGGGAGTGGCGGCTGAACCTCGTCGTCGGGATGAACAAGCAGGCGCTGGCGGAGGGGATGAACCATACCAAGGGCCGGATCGCTTGCTGTACGGCGCTGAAGACCGAGGCGTTGCGGCAGCTCATCGAGGAGAAGGGCTATACGGGCATCATCCTCGGCGTGCGGGCGGACGAGGAAAGCACGCGGGCGAAGGAGCGCTACTTCTCGCCCCGGGACAAGAACAACGAATGGGACTTCCGGGACCAGCCGCCCGAGCTGTGGGACCAGTTCAAGACATCCTTCCCCAAGGGTACCCACGTACGCATCCACCCGCTCCTGGACTGGACCGAGCTCAACATCTGGGAATACATCAAGCTGGAGCACATTCCGTTCATTGACCTCTATCTGGACCGCGGGGACGGCACGCGCTACCGGAGCCTGGGCTGCGCCCCCTGTACCTTTCCGATCAAGTCCACCGCCAAGACCGTGGACGAAATCATCGCCGAGCTCCGGACCACCACCGTGGCGGAGCGCGCCGGCCGCGCCCAGGACGAAGGCCGCGGCATGGAGCTGCTCCGCAAAGACGGTTACATGTGACGCCATGACCCGCGCAGCGGCTCCGCCCAGGGAGCATCTCAACATCGTGATCGTTGGCCACGTGGACCACGGCAAGTCCACGCTGCTCGGCCGGCTCTACGCCGACACGGGCTCGCTCCCGGAAGGGAAGCTCGAGCGCGTCCAGGCGATCTGCCGCCAGCAAGGCAAGGAGTTCGAATACGCCTTCCTCTTTGACGCCTTCCTGGAGGAGCAGGAGCAGGGCATCACCATTGATACGGCCCGGACTTTCTTCTCGTGGCAGGGCCGGCAGTACATCATCATCGATGCGCCGGGACACAAGGAATTCCTCAAGAACATGATCAGCGGTGCGGCGCGTGCGGAGGCGGCGCTCCTCCTCATTGACGCGCTGGAGGGGGTCAAGGAGCAGTCCAAGAAGCACGGCTACCTGCTTTCGATGCTGGGGATCCGGCAGGTGGCGGTGGTCGTCAACAAGATGGATCTCGTCGGCTACCGACAGGACGCGTTCCAAGGCATCGAGAAGGAGTACCGGGAGTTCCTGGCCCAACTCGGTGTGGTGCCGGACCAGGTCGTCCCCGTCAGTGCGAAGCTGGGCGACAACATCGTGACCCGCAGCGAGCGGATGGCCTGGTACGGGGGGCCGACCGTCCTGGACGTGTTGAGCCGGTTCAAGAAGGAGACAGACCGCGCCCAGAAGCCGCTCCGCTTCCCCGTCCAGGACGTGTACAAGTTCGACGCGCGGCGGATCATCGCCGGCCGGCTCACCTCGGGCCGGTTGCGGGTGGGCGACCGGCTTGTGTTCTCGCCATCCAACAAGACAGCGGTCGTCAAGACCATCGAGGCCTTCAACGTGGAGCCGCCTCCGACCGAGGCCCAGGCCGGGCAATCCATCGGGCTCACGCTTGACGAGCAGATCTTCATCGAGCGGGGCGAGATTGCCTCCCTGCACGAGTCCCTCCCGCTGGTCTCGACCGCGTTCCGCGCTAACGTGTTCTGGCTCGGACAGCGGCCGCTGCAGCAGGGCCGCAAATACGAGCTCCGGCTGGCCACCCGCGAGGTGGACTGCGAGGTCGCGGCGATCCACCGGATCGTGGACGCCGCCCAGCTCGACGAGCGCCGAGGCGGGAACGCCGTCGGCCGGAACGAGGTGGCCGAGGTGACGATCCGCACCCGCTCCCCGATCGCCTTCGACCCCTACGCCTCGTTCGAAGCGACCGGCCGCTTCGTCGTGGTGGACGAGTACGACATCTCAGGCGGCGGCATCGTGACCGAGCTGGTGCACGACGAGCAGGAGTTCCTGCGCGACGAGGCGCGCCGGCGCGACTTCGCCTGGGTCCGCGGCGAGGTCAGCCTGGAGCAGCGCGCGCAGCATTACGGGCACCGCGCGGCCGTCGTCCTCCTCGCCGGCCCGGCCCAGACTAGCAAGGCGTTCCTGGCCCGGAAGCTGGAGGCCATGCTGGTCGCCGAGGGGCGGCACGCCTACTTGCTGGAGGGAGAAAACCTGCGCCGCGGGCTCGACGCCGACCTGGCGGCCTCCGACTCGGCTGGCGTCGCGGAGATGATCCGCCGCTATGGTGAGGTGGCTCGCCTGCTGATCGACACCGGCCTCATCGTCGTGTCCACCACGAACCCCTTCGGAGCGGCGAGCCAGCAGGCGGCGCAGGCGATCCGGACTCTCGTCCATCCCGCGCCCGTCATCCAGGTCTACATGAGCAAGTCGCCGGACGAGCCGCCGCCGGAGGCCGACCTCAGCTTCTGCGGGCCCGAGGACTTCGACGCGGCCGCCCGGCAGATCCTCGAGGCGCTCAAGCGCCGGGGCGTGCTCGCTCACGCCATCGGCGCCAAGCCGGTGTTCCAGTATTCGATCTGAAAGGATGCGAACAGCAAGCAGCCTAAAACGAATGGCCCGTCCGGACAGCTTTTCGCCGCTGGCTCTTCGCTGCAAGCGACAGGTTTGACGTGCCAGAAACCGCTGTGGTACGGTTGGGGCGCAGAAGGAGGCCGTGATGGCCGACAAGGATCTCAAAGCCATCCTGGGCAAGCTTCAGTACACCGACGACGCCAAGGTGGTCCAGCAGATCACCGAGCAGATGCAGCAGGTGCAGGCCCGGATGGTCGGCATCCGGCACAAGCTGGTCGTCATGAGCGGCAAGGGCGGGGTCGGCAAGAGCATGACCACGGTCAACCTCGCGCTGGCGCTCGCGCGACAGGGGTACCGGGTCGGCCTGCTGGATGTGGACCTGAATGGCCCCTGCGTCCCGCGCATGCTCGGCATGCACGGGCTGGGGATGACGATCACGCCGGAGGGCGCGATCCCGCCGACCGGACCCCTGGGCGTGAAGGTGGCCTCGATGGACTTCTTCCTCAGTGCAGGCTCGCCGGTCCGATGGAAGGGGCCGATGGACCTGAGCCCGGTCTGGCTCGGCGTGATGGAGATGAACGTCATCCGGGAGTTCCTGGCCGATGTCGTCTGGGGCGAGCTGGATTTCCTGCTGACGGACCTGCCGCCCGGTGCCGCCGCGGACAAACCCCCGGTGATGGCGAGCTTCATCCCCGACTTGGCCGGCGCGATCGTCGTCACGACGCCGTCCGAAGTCGCCTCCGAGGTGGTCCAGAAGTCGGTGACCTACGCGCGCGACATGGGCATCAAGGTCCTGGGGATGGTCGAGAACATGAGCGCGTATCGCTGCCCGTCCTGCGGGGCCGAGCACGAGCTGTTCGAGGGGAACACCGAGGCGATGTGCGAGGTCCTCGACGTCCCGCTCCTGGGCCGGATTCCCTTCGACCGGACGCTCGCCCGCACCTTCGACCGGGGCCAGCCGCTGCTGGAGGAGACCTATCCGACGATTCAACGCTACCAGGAGATCGCCGAACGGTTGCGGGCCGTTCTCGATTACAAGAAGGTCCTGGCTGAAAAACTCTAATGCGGGCGAGAGGCCAGAGGCCCGTTCCCGCAACCCTCTCGCTGCTCGCCTCGCACCCCGCGCCCAGGAGTGCTCCGATGAAATTCGTCTGCCTTAACTGCGAAACCTATATGTCCTTCGAGAAGGTGGACAAGGTCGCCGAAGGATCGCTGGGCGTGTTTTTCGGCTGTCCCTCCTGCGGCGCCAAGTTCTCGATGGTGACCAACCCGGGCGAGACCCAGATGGTCAGCTCGCTGGGCGTCCAGCTCGGCGGGCGCAGCGTCGCTCCGGAGCCCTTCGAAATGACCCGCGGCACGCTCAAGCGGGAGGCCCAGCCGGGCCCCGGGCAGATGGCGGACTATCTCAACGAGAAGATCAAGGCAGGGCAGTCGGCGGGCGCGACCGCGGCGGCTCAACCGGCGGAAGGGGGCAAAACCAGCGGGTGCCCCTTCTCCGCCATGGTCGCCCAGATGGGCCTGACCTCTTCGGGCAGCCAAGCGGCGGGGTCGAGCACCCTCTCGTCGGAGTTCACGTGGACACCGGATGCCCGGGAGAGGCTGGAGCGGCTTCCCTCCTTCGTCCGGCCGATGGTCCAGACCAGCGTCGAGGCCTACGCGCGCAAGCACGGGTACAGCACGATCACGCTGCAGGTCATGGACGATTCCAAGCACGAATCGTCCGGCGTCGCCTGGACGCCGGAGGCCGAGAAGCGGCTGGAGAACATTCCCGACTTCATCCGGCCGATGGCGCGCCGGGAGATCGAGCGGCTCGCGCGCGAGCGCGGCGCGGCAACCGTCACCGCGCAGGTGATGGATGAGGCGAAAGAGAAGTTCATGAAGTTCCTGTAGGCCCGGGCCGGCGCGAGGCTCGGGACGCAGCGAGCGGAGGAAGGCCCATTCGGCCAGCCGGATGGGCCTTTCGTTTGTCAGGCCGAGGGACGGCCATCGTGCAATCCATGAGCCCTTTCCCGCATCTCTCATTTCTCATCGCTGTTCTCTTCACGGTCGTCACTGCGTTCCTGGGCGCGCCCGGCCCCGCGCCGGCCCAGGATGGTCCTCCGTCGCAGGAACCCGCTCACGAGCCTGTCCACCACGCGCCAGCCGGCGCACCTGCGTGGGAGGGATCGCCGGCAGGGAAGGCCTACTCCGAGTTCAACCACCACCTGGCCGGGGTCTTCGTGCTCCTGATCGGGCTCAGCGAAGTCCGAAGCGCCTTGGCCTTGCCCCGGTTCGCCTGGACCCGTTTTCTCCTGCCCGCTTCCATGGTTGGGGCCGGGCTCTACCTGCTCATCTGGAGCGACCACGAAGCCTGGCCAATCGGGCGGATGAGCCTCACTGAGACCCTGTGGTCCGACGACCTGGAGATCCTTCAGCACAAACTCTACGCCGTCCTGCTCCTGGCGGTTGGCACGATCGAAGCGCTCCGGCATCTTGGCCGGATTCGGCACGGTCTCTGGCAGGCGCCCCTCCCCGTGTTCGCGATCCTCGGCGGTCTCCTGCTCTTCCTGCACGGCCACGGCGCCCATCCGGCCGCCCACAAGATCGCCCTCCACCACGCGATCATGGGGACCCTGGCGATGTCCGCTGGCGCCTGCAAGCTGATGCCCGGCTGGACGGCCGGTGGGAGGAGGACCGAGTTGGGTGGTGGCCCCAGAAAGACCAGGTGCTCTCGCTGGGACCTGGTCTGGGCGGGCTTGATCTGCCTGATCGGCATCCAGTTGCTCGTCTATACGGAGTAGCCCGCCGGGGCGGCTCCCGGTCGGCCATTCCCTGCACCGCTAGCGGTCTCTCCGGGTATCTGCTAGACTGAAACGCCGGTTAAACCGCCCTGAGCAGAGCCAGGGCGCATTGCTTGCGCGACACGTCGCCGGCCCAGGCGACCGGCGGTCCCGAGTGTCCCGCTGCCCACTGATCGACACCGCAGAGGAATCGGTGATCCTCCTTGGAGGGCTATGGAAGGCAAGCCGGCCAAGAGCCCGACCGTGGCGGGCATCCTGTCCGGGGTGCTGCCGGGCCTGGGCCAGTTCTACTGCCGGCAGTGGAAGAAAGGGGTGGGATTTCTGATCGGCGCGCTGGTGGCCGATGGCGCGTTCGGGGCCTCGGCTGGGTTCGTCCAGCTTCTGCACCATCTCCTGGCTGGTTCGCCGCCTCCGGAGGCCGGCTCGATCGTCCTGCGCTCGCTGCCGCTGTTTGCAGTCGCCATCTGGAGCATCGTGGACGCGGTCCGGACGGCAAAGGCCAGCATGGCGGCAACGTGAAGCTAGCTCCCGCCGCCGCTCGAGCGCGTGACGCGCGGCGTTGACACCCCTCCGGGGACTGTGTTAGAAGCTCCCTCAGATCGAACTGAAAATGAATGAGATTTTGCCGGTTTGCGCGGGTTTCCTCCGCAGATCGGCCGGAGCAGGAGGAGGCAGTCATGGGCGGCCATAGTCACTGGGCCACCACCAAGCGGCACAAGGCGGCGCAGGACGCCAAGCGCGGCAAGATTTTCACCCGCATCATCCGCGAGCTCACCATCGCCGCCCGCCAGGGTGGCGGTGACCCGGACCATAATCCCCGCCTGCGATTGGCTATCGCCAAAGCGAAGGACGCCAACATGCCCGGCGATACAATGAAGAAGGCGATTCAGCGTGGCACCGGCGAGCTGCCCGGAGTGAACTACGAAGAATTCACCTTGGAAGGCTACGGCCCGGGCGGGACAGCGTTGTTGCTGGAGATCACCAGCGATAACCGGAACCGGACCGTGGCGGAGATCCGAAGCCTGCTCACCAAGAACAACGGCAACATGGCCGAAGCCGGCGCGGTCGCCTGGCAGTTCCACAAGAAGGGGCTGCTGGTGGTGGATCGCGAGAAGGTGGACGAGGACCGCTTGCTCAGCCTGGCACTGGATGCGGGGGCCGAGGACGTGAAGGTCGGAGACAAGGCGTACGAGGTGCTCACCGCGCCCCAGGACTTCGAGGCGGTGAAGAAGGCCCTCACGGACGCCGGCATCGAGACCTCGCTGGCCGAGGTGACCTTCGTTCCCCAGAACACCATCCGGCTCGAGGAGAAGGCCGCCGAGCAAATGCTCAAGCTGATGGAGATTCTCGACGATCACGATGACGTGCAGAAGGTGCATGCGAACTTCGACATTCCGGACGAGATCATGGAAAAGGTCGCCGCAGCGGGATAAAACAGTGACGGGTGATGCGTGACGAGTGACGGGTACGGAATTCGTTCCTTGCACTGCTTAAATCTCCGGTCTTCGCCGGTCACGTGTCACCCTTTACGCGTCACGCGGAACGCATGATCGCCGCGCTCACTGGCCGGCTGACCTCGAAGGCTCCGTCGCTCATCACGCTCGACGTGCAGGGCGTCGGGTACGAGGTCCATATCCCCCTGAGCACCTACTACACGCTGCCGGACGCCAACGAGGTGGCGTCCCTCCACATCCACACCTATCTGCGCGACGACGCGATCCAGCTTTTTGGATTCTCCAGCTTTGAGGAGAAGGGGGCGTTCCTGCTCCTGACCGGGGTGTCCGGGATCGGGCCCAAGCTCGCGTTGAGTGTGCTGTCCGCGCTGTCTGTCTCCGATCTCATCTCGGCCGTGCGGGCGGGAGACGTGGAGAAGCTGGCCACGGTGCCCGGAATCGGCAAGAAGTCGGCCGGCCGGATCGCGCTTGAGCTGAAGGACAAGATCGAGCGCTTCCATCCTGCCCTCGCGAAACAGGCCGCCCCGCAGCCCGCGCTGTCGGGGCGGTTGCAGGAGGACGCCCTGTCCGCCCTTGTCAACCTGGGGTACAAGCCCGCCGAGGTCAAGGCTGCCATCAAGCGGGTGCTCGATGTGCCGGGCGCGGCGCTGTCGCTCAAGGAATTGATCCGGGATGTGCTGAAGGCGTTGGCCAAGGGGGGAGGGCGATGATGCGAAGAACGCAGTGGCCTGTCGCGGTCGCGCTGTTGGTCACGTGGCTCCCGGTCTTCCCCCTTGCGGTTGGCTTGGCCGGAGAGGCGGAGCCGAAGAGCCCCAGAATGGTCTGCGGCTCCTGTCCATCGGGCTATGCGCTGACCGGGGTCACGGAGGATGCCAAGCTTTGCCCGGACGAGGACCACCGGTTGGTGCAGTGCGTCCCGCTGGGCGCGAACCTGCTCTCCGTGTGCGGCTCGTGTCCGGACGGGTATCGCCCGGTGGGCTCCTCGCTGGTGCCGCCCCGCTGCGGCGGGGCCGATGGCGGGCTCATGAGCCAGTGCCAGCTTGAGCAGCTCGAGCGGGTTCTGCCCGACCCGACCCAGGGCGGGGTCCGGTGCCCGCCCGCCTGCGCGGGCGAGCTGCCGACTCCGGGCCAGGGGACACTCGAGCCGCCAAAGAAGTACCGGCCGGCGCCGAAGCCGTCGGAGAAGTGAGCAAAGCCGGGAACGTATCGGGACCAGGAAGAAGGAGATGGCTGAACGGCTGGTGACGGGGCAGGCTGCTGAGGCCGACCGCGGTCTTGAAGCGACGCTGCGGCCGCAGACGCTGGACGAATATGTCGGCCAGCGTCGGATGAAGGAGTCGCTCCGGATCTGCATTGAGGCGGCCCGGCGCCGCCGCGAGGCGCTGGACCATGCGATCTTCTACGGCCCCCCCGGGCTCGGCAAGACGACGATCGCGCACGTCATCGCCCGGGAGATGGGCGTAGCCATCCGCTCCACCTCGGGCCTGGTCCTCGCGCACGCAGGAGACTTGGCCGCCATCCTGACGAACCTCCAGGACCGCGACGTGTTGTTCATTGACGAGATCCATCGGCTGCCCGCGGCGGTGGAAGAGGCTCTGTACCCCGCGATGGAGGATGGCCAACTGGACCTCGTGATCGGGCAGGGCCCCTCCACCCGCACAATCAAGCTGGATCTGCCCCGGTTCACCCTCATCGGGGCGACGACCCGGGCGGGTGCGCTCACCTCGCCGCTCCGGGACCGGTTCGGGCTGGTTCACCGGCTCGACTTCTACCAACCCGACGAGCTACAGGCGATCGTGACACGCTCGGCGCGCTTGCTTGGGGTTTCCTTGGAGGAAGACGGCGCCGCGGAGATCGCGCGGCGCGCCCGCGGCACGCCGCGCATCGCGAATCGGCTCGTCAAGCGCATCCGTGACTTCGCCGAGATCAAGGCCGAGGGCCGGATCACCCTGCCGGTGGCCCGGGAGGCGCTGGCGTGGCTGGGTGTGGACAGCGCGGGCTTTGACGAGATGGACCGAAAGATCCTCCAGACCATTCTGGATCGGTTCGGTGGCGGGCCGGTGGGGATCGAAGCGCTCGCCGCGGCGGTCAGCGAGGAGAAAACGACCCTGGAGGACGTCTACGAGCCGTTCCTGATCCAGTCCGGCTACCTAGAGCGGACGGCCCGCGGTCGCCAGGCCACCCGGCGCTGTTTTGAACATTTTGGAAAGACAAGAGATTTGTTGACTTGAGGACTCCGAGCCTTCCTCTCGCGCTCCGTGACGATCCCCCCGCAGCGCGGCCAGCCGGTTGGTGCGGTCTGAGCCGGGCAAGTCGTAAATCTCATTGAAAAACCTTGCAAACCTTGGATGGGTTCAGTATGATGTTTGCTCTTCGTTCCGCGCCGGCGAGGGGGGCCATTGAGTACCCAGAATGACATCCAGGCGTTTCGCGCCGAGATTGACCGGCTCGACAACGAGATCCTGCGCTTGCTGAACGAGCGGTCCAAGCGGGTGATTGAGATTGGCAAGCTGAAGAAGCAGGCTGGGGCCGAGGCGAACCTGCACACGCCGGCCCGGGAGGCCGAGATCGTCGAACGGCTCATGCGGCAGAATCCGGGTCCCTTCCCGAACGAGGCGATCCGGCCGGTCTACCGGGAGATCATGTCTGCTTCCCTCTCGCTGGAAGGCCCCCAGAAAGTGGTCTACCTGGGCCCGCCCGCCACTTTTACGCACCTGGCCGCGAGCCAGAAGTTCGGGTCGTCCGCTCATTACATCCCGGTAAACGGCATCAAGGATGTCTTCGACGAGGTCGAGCGGGGCCGGGCGAACTTCGGCGTGGTGCCAATCGAGAACTCGACAGAGGGCGTGGTCAACCACACCCTCGACATGTTCATTGATTCCAACCTGTTGATCTACGGGGAAGTGCTCCAGGAGGTCTCGCACCACCTGTTGTCGCGGGCCGAGCGGGTGGAGGAGATTCAAAAAATCTACTCCCATCCCCACGCCATCGCCCAGTGCCGGCATTGGCTGGAGGCCAATCTGCCGCAGGTGCCGCTCGCCGAGGTGGCAAGCACCGCCCGCGCGGCGGAGCTCTGCACGGCCGAGCCGACGGCCGCCGCGATCGCATCGGAGCTGGCGGCCGAGCTGTACGGGCTGAAAGTCTTGAAGGCGCGGATCGAGGACAACATCAACAACGTCACCCGGTTCCTGATCCTGTCCAAGTGCGTACCCGAGCGGACCGGCAAGGATAAGACCTCAGTCATGCTGTCCGTCAAGGACCGCGTCGGCGCACTCTACGATCTGCTCCGCCCCTTCGCCTCGCACGGGATCAACCTGACGAAGATCGAGTCACGTCCCTCTCGGAGGAAGGCCTGGGAGTACATCTTTTTCGTGGACCTCGAGGGCTACGCCGAGGAGGAGCGGGTGAAGAAGGCCCTCGATGAGGTCAAGGGTCGGTGCCTGTTTTTCAAGATTCTCGGGTCCTATCCGGCCCACAGCTAAGCCTATGCCCTTGCGCGTCCACCAGGATATTGCCTCGCTCACGCCCTATAGCCCGGGCAAGCCAATCGAGGAGCTGCAGCGCGAGCTCGGGCTGACGTCCGTTATCAAGCTGGCTTCGAACGAGAACCCCTGCGGGCCATCGCCAAAGGCCGTGGCGGCGCTCTCGGACGCTGCGGCGACGCTCCATCGGTACCCGGACGGAAGCGCTTACCGGCTCCGGGGTGCCCTGGCCGAACGGTGGAAGGTGGCTCCGGACCAGGTGATCCTCGGTAACGGCTCCGACGAGATCATCGGGTTGCTTGTCCGCGCCTTCCTCGCGCCGGGCGACGAGGCGATCATGGCCGACCAGACCTTCGTGATCTACCGGATGGAGGTCACCGCCGCGCACGGGAGGCCGGTGGTCGTGCCGCTCAAGGCCCACCGTCACGACTTGCCAGCCATGGCCGACGCGATCACCGAGCGAACGCGGCTGCTGTTCGTGTGCAACCCCAACAATCCGACCGGCACGATGGTCAGCGCGACGGAAGTCGAGGCCTTGATGGCCCATGTGCCGGACCACGTGATCGTGGCCTTCGACGAGGCCTACTACGAATATGTCACGAGCCGGGACTTCCCAGACAGCCTGGCCTACGTCCAGCGCGGGCGGCCCGTGATCGTCCTGCGGACCTTTTCCAAGATCTACGGGTTGGCGGGCCTGCGGATCGGCTACGGCCTGACCACGGCGGAAATCGCCGAGTACCTCAACCGGGTCCGGCCCCCCTTCAACGCTAACAGCCTGGCCCAGCGGGCCGCGCTGGCTGCGCTGGACGACGACGAGCACGTCGCCCGCAGCCGGGCCCTGAACCGGCGTGAGAGGGACGTCTTGGAGACCGGGCTGCGGGCCCTAGGCTTTGCGCCGGTCCCGAGCCAGACGAATTTTCTGTATTTTGATGTGGGCCGCGACGGGCGGGCCGTCTTCGAGGCCCTGCTGCACGAAGGCGTGATCGTGCGCCACATCGAGGGGCCCATGCTCCGGGTCACCGTCGGGCTGCCCGAGGAGAACCGGCGGTTTCTGGAGGCGCTCCAGCGAGTCCTGCACCACCAGCGAACGTCAGCGAGGGAATCATGATTATCGTGTTGAAGCCCGAGGCCACCGAGCGGGAGATCGAGCACATCCTGGATCGGCTGCGGGAGCTCGGGCTGAAGCCGCACATTTCGAAGGGCGAAGAGCGGACGATCATCGGGGTGATCGGGGACGACCGGATCCTCCAGAATCAACCCCTGACCGTCTTCCCCGGCGTCGAGAGCGTGACGCCGATCCTGGCGCCGTGGAAGCTCGTGAGCCGGGAGTTCCAAAAGGCCAACACCGTCATCGACATCCAGGGGGTGAAGGTCGGCGGCAAGAAGCTCGCGATCATGGCGGGCCCCTGTGCAGTCGAGAAGCTGGAGCTGACGGTGGGTATCGCCCACGAGGTCAAGGCGGCCGGCGGAAGCATCCTCCGGGGCGGCGCGTACAAGCCCCGCACCTCCCCCTATTCGTTCCAGGGGCTGGGGCGCGAGGGCTTGGACTTCCTGCTGGAGGCCAAGAAGCAAACGGGGCTCCCAGTCGTGAGCGAGATCCTAGACCCGCGCGACATGGACCTCTTTTTGGAGAAGGCCGACATCATCCAGATCGGCGCCCGGAACATGCAGAACTTCGAGCTGCTTAAGGAAGTCGGGGCCTATGACAAGCCGGTCCTCCTGAAGCGTGGGCTGTCCGCGACGATCAAGGAGTTCTTGCTGTCGGCGGAGTACATTATGTCCCGTGGGAACCGCAACGTCATGCTGTGCGAGCGGGGGATCCGGACCTTCGAGACGCAGTACCGGAACACGCTGGACCTGGCCGCCGTCCCGACGCTCAAGGAGCTGTCCCACCTCCCGGTGATCGTGGATCCCAGCCACGCGACGGGCAAGTGGAATCTCGTGGCCCCGATGGCCAAGGCGGCAGTGGCGGCGGGCGCGGACGGGCTGCTCATCGAGGTGCACTCCGACCCCGAGCTGGCGCTGTGCGACGGGGAGGAGTCCATCAAGCCGACGAAGTTCAAGGAGTTGATGCTGGATCTCAGGAGGATTGCGGAGGCGGTCGGACGGGAGATTTAGGAGGCAGGACGCGTGACGCACGACGCGTGACGCGTTGAAAGACAACCAGCAGTCAACCAGTCTTGCCCGTCACCGGGGACCCGTTGTTGGGACGCCCAGTGCTCAGCGCTTGCAATGGGCCGGAGCAACGGGCGCCCCGCGTCACTCGTCACGGTCATCATGCCACCCCGCTTTAAGCAGGTTGCGATCATCGGGACCGGATTGATCGGCGGCTCCCTGGGCATGGTGCTCAGGCGCCAGGCTTTGGCCGACGCCGTCATCGGCGTCGGGCGCCGGGTCGAGAATCTGAAGGCGGCGGTCGAGCTGGGTGCCATTGATCGGTATGTCTCCGAGGCCCGGGAGGGCGTGCGGGGAGCCGACCTGGTGGTGCTGGCCACGCCGGTGGATACGTACGAGCGGCAGGTCCGCGACTGGGGCGAGACCTTGGCACGGGGCGCGATCGTCACCGATGTGGGCAGCGTCAAAGGCTCCCTGGTGGGGCGAGTGGAGGCGCTGCTCCCGACCTGGGTCCGGTTCGTCGGGGCGCACCCGATCGCTGGCAAGGAGAAGACCGGCGTCGCCGCTGGGTCCCCCGACCTGTTCCGGGGGGCCCGCTGCATCGTGACCCCGACGCCCCGGACCGATCCCGAGGCGCTGCGGCTGGTCCAGGAGCTATGGGAGGCCGCCGGCGCGACAGTCATCAGCATGGATCCGCTCGTGCACGACCGTGTGCTAGGGGCTGTCAGCCACCTGCCACACGTGGCGGCCTTTTCGCTCATGACTGCACTGGATGAGGTCCGGCGCAGCCTCGCCCCGGACCTTGATGTGCTGGCCTTCTCCGGCGGCGGGCTCCGCGACACCACCCGGATCGCGGCCAGTTCGCCTGAGATGTGGCGGGACATCTGTCTGTGGAACCGGGGCAACCTCGTCCAGTTGATTGAAATCTATGAATCCCACCTCCGGCACCTCAAGCAGCTCATCCGCGACGGGGATGGAACTGGCATCGAAAAGGAGTTGGAGCGCGCCCGGCAGGTACGGCTGGAGCTGCGCTGATCCCGCATGGCCTCTCTCACCGTGAATCCAGGCGGTCCGCTCCAGGGGACGATCTCCGTGCCCGGGGACAAGTCCATCACCCACCGCGCGGTGATCCTGTCCGCCCTGGCGGAAGGCGAGAGCGTGCTCGCCGGCTACAGTCGAGGCGAGGACTGCCTGAACACGATCCGGGCGTTTCGGCGCATGGGCATCCGGATCGAGGAGCGGGAGGACCGACTGCGGATCTTCGGCAAGGGGCTGTGGGGGCTCTCCGAGCCCGACGCGCCGATTGACTGCGGGAACTCGGGCACGGGCATCAGGCTGCTCGCGGGCCTCCTGGCCGGGCAGGATTTCTTCACCGTGCTGACCGGGGATGAATCCGTTCGCCGTCGGCCGATGGGCCGGGTGGTCAAGCCGCTGCGGGCGATGGGGGCGGTCATCGCTGGGCGCAAGGGCGGCGAGCTGGCCCCGCTGGCGATTACCGGCAGCCGGTTGCGCGGGATGACCTATCACTTGCCGCTGGCGAGTGCCCAGGTCAAGTCGGCCCTGCTTCTGGCTGCTCTCTACGCCGAGGGGACGACGCGGCTGACGGAGCCCCAACGCTCGCGCGACCATACAGAGCGGCTGTTCCGGTACTTCGGCATTCCGCTCGTCGAGGAGGGCGAGGCCTTGGTGGTCCAAGGCCGGCCCGCGACGGGCTGGCCTGGAGCCTCCGCACTGACGGTGCCCGGGGATCTCTCGGCGGCCGCGTTCTTCGTGGTCGGTGCGACGATCGTGCCCGGCTCGGACGTGACGATCCGAAACGTGGGGCTCAATCCGACCCGGACGGGCCTGCTGGACCTCCTGGTGGAGATGGGCGCCGACATTCAGGTGCTGAACCGGCGGGAGGACGCGGGAGAGCCGGTCGGCGATCTTCACGTGCGCGCGGCCGCGCTGCGCGGCGTCCGGATCGCCGACGCGCGCATTCTCCAGATGATTGACGAGGTTCCGATCCTGTGCGTCGCGGCAGCCCTGGCGGCGGGTGACACCGTCGTCACGGGGGCGGCGGAGCTGCGGGTCAAGGAAAGCGATCGGATCGCCAGCATGGCCTCGGAGCTGCGCAAGCTGGGGGTTCAGGTCGAAGAACATCCTGACGGGCTCCGCATTACGGGCGGGGGCGGGCGCCCCTTGCGGGGCGCCGCCTGCCAGAGCTTCGGTGACCACCGGGTGGCGATGTCGCTGGCGATCGCGGCGCTCAGGGCCGAGAGCCCCGTCACCATCGGCGAGACGGACTGCATTGACACGTCGTTCCCTGGGTTTTCTGACAAGCTCTTGGAATTATTGACACAATCTCCACGGGGACTATAATGGACAGCCGGCGAGCCACCAACCCGAATCCACCCCGGCGCGAGCCGGCGTCGGCGCGGCGCTTGCTCGTCACGATTGATGGGCCGGCCGGAGCTGGCAAGAGCACCGTGGCCCGGCGGTTGGCCCGGCGGCTCGGCTATTTCTATTTGGACACGGGCTCGCTCTACCGAGCCCTCGCCTGGAAAGCGACGGCGACGGGCGTCAGTCCCGCCGACTCCCAGGCCGTGACGCGAATGCTTTCAGAAACCAGCCTGACGATCGAGGGTCCTCCGGACTCCCCGCGGGTGCTCATGGACGGGCGGGACGTCACCCAGGAGATCCGCACACCCGAGGTCAGCCGCGCGGCTTCGGTGATCGCCGCCATCCCCGCGGTTCGGGAGTGGCTGATTCCGGTGCAGCGCCGGCTTGGCGCCGCCGGGGGGATCGTCGCGGAGGGGCGCGACCTCGGCACGCGCATTTTTCCGACGGCGGACGTGAAATTCTTTTTGGACGCCCGGCTTGAGGTGCGCGCGGAGCGGCGCCATCAGGAGCTCGTCCGCGCGGGCCATGTCTCGGGTTTGGAGGAGGCGCGCGCCGACCTTGACGCCAGGGACTCACGAGACCGGTCCCGGGAGGTGGCTCCGCTCAGGCCCGCTCCCGACGCCCACGTCATTGACACGTCCATGCTGGAGGTGGACGACGTGATCGAACGGATGATGGCGGAGATTGCCACCAAGCTGTGAGCGCCGTCCTCTACGGGCTCCTCTGGGTGCTGTTCAACGTCCTCGGCCGTCTGTTCTTCCGATACAGGGTCGTCGGCCGCGAACATATCCCGAGACGCGGGGGAGTGCTGATCGCGGCCAACCACGCGAGCTATCTAGACATCCCGCTCCTGGGATGCGGGATCCCGCGGCGGGTGGCGTTTCTCGGTCGCCAGGATCTGTTTCCGATCCCGGGCGTCCGGGAGACCCTGCGATGGCTCGGCTGGATTCCCATTCGCCAGGACCGGCTGGATCGGGAGGGATTCGGCCAGGCGATCCGCCTCATCAAGGCGGGAAAGGTGGTGGTGATTTTCCCGGAGGGGATGCGCTCTCCGGACGGCCGGCTGAGGCCAGGGAAGCCGGGGATCGGCGTCATCGTGGCTGAAACCGGTTGCCCGGTGGTGCCGGCCTACATCGCGGGCACCCATGAGGCCTTGCCGGTGGGCGCCCGCTGGATCAAATGCCATCCCGTCAGGATCACCTACGGGAAGCCGCTCGACTTTACGGCCGACGCGGCGCGGGGCACCGGCAAGGAGTTCTATCGTCACGTGGGTCGGGTCGTTGTGGAGCGGATCGCCGAGCTTGGGCACGTCGCCCCGCCGGCGGACCCGAGCGAAGGCCCCCGGCGGGGCCGCACGAGCCCGCCCACCGAACCGCACAACGCTGAGTGAGGTTCGGATCGTTCAACCATCAGCACCCGACCTGGGTCGGACATGAGCCAGACAGAAGGATCGCACGCATGAATATAGGATCGAAGCAGACAGACGAGTTGCTGGACCGAGGCGCCCTGGCCGCGCTGTACGATGAGACCTTCCGGAACTTCGAGGAGGGCACGATCATTGAAGGGCGCGTCATCGCCGCGGGCAAGGACAAGGTGATCGTGGACATCGGGTACAAGTCCGAGGGCGTCATTCCCGCGGAGCAGTTCTCGGCCGAGGAGCTGCAGCACCTGAAGGTGAATGACCGCGTCATGGTCTACATCGAGGAGCGGGAGGATGCGGAAGGCAACCTCGTCCTGTCCAAGGAAAAAGCGGACAAGATGAAGGTCTGGGAGGAGCTGGAGCGGGCCTACAAGGAGGAGAAGACCGTCGAGGGCCGCATCCTCTCGCGCATCAAGGGCGGGATGATGGTGGACATCGGCGTCAAGGCCTTCCTCCCCGGTTCGCAGATTGACCTGCACCCGGTTCGGGATCTCGATGCGTTGATCGGGAAGACGTTCCCTCTCCGGATCATCAAGATCAACCACCGGCGGGGCAACGTCGTGGTGTCGCGGCGGGTGCTGCTCGAAGAGACGCGCGACAAGCGGCGGCAGACCACGCTGGCAACCCTGAAGGAAGGCCAACTGATCCAGGGCTCGGTCAAGAACATCACCGAGTACGGCGCCTTCATTGACCTGGGCGGCATTGACGGCCTGCTGCATATCACCGACATGTCCTGGGGCCGAGTCGGGCATCCCTCCGAGCTGTTCGTGGTCGGCGACAAGGTCGAGGTCATGGTGCTCAAGTACGACCGCGACACCGGCCGCATCTCCCTGGGCCTCAAGCAGAAGAGCCCGGATCCCTGGACCAACGTCGCGAGCAAGTATCCCGTAGGCTCGCGGGTCCGCGGCCGCGTCGTCAGTCTCACCGACTACGGGGCCTTCGTGGAGCTGGAGCCAGGCGTCGAGGGGCTCGTGCATGTCTCCGAGATGTCCTGGACGCACGAAGTCCGCCATCCGTCGCGGCTGGTCTCGGTGGGGGACCAGGTGGAGGCGCAGGTCCTGAACGTGGATCCGAACAACCGCAAGATTTCCCTGGGCATGAAGCAGACGGCGCCGAACCCCTGGGATACGGTCGAAGCGAAGTATCCGCCCGGCACTCGCATCGAGGGCAAGGTGAAGAGCCTGACCGACTTCGGCGCCTTCATCGGGTTGGACGAGGGGATTGACGGACTCATTCACATCTCCGACATGTCCTGGACCAAGCACATCAAGCACCCCTCGGAGCTGTTCAAGAAGGGACAGAAGGTCGAGGCGGTGGTCCTCCGCATTGACAAGGAGAAGGAGCGGCTGTCCCTCGGGTACAAGCAGCTCACGCGGGACCCCTGGGAGGACGTGATTCCACTACGGTACCGCGTCGGCGCGGAGACCGTCGGCAAGGTCATGAAGATCACTGACTTCGGGGTCTTCGTCGAACTGGAGGGCGGCGTGGAAGGGCTCATTCATATCAGCGAGACCGGCCTCGAGCCACACACCCGTCTGGAAGAGAAGTTCAAGCTGCAGGACGAAGTCCATGCCAAGATCATCAAGGTGGACCGCGAGGAGCGCAAGATCGCGCTGAGCCTCCGCGAGTACCAGATGGACTCCGAGCGCAAGCAGGTGGAGGAGTTCCACGCGACTCAGGGGGCCCTGGATCAGAGCCTGGGCCGGGCGGCGAAGAAGACCAAGCGGCGCGGCGACGCGGAGTCCGAGGAGTCCTAGAACCGGGGAGCGGGACGGGATGGGAAGCCCATGAGCGAGGATGCATCGGAGAAGGGACGGCGGCGACGGCCGTGGCGGTTCATTCTGTGGACACTCGTGATCGGGTTGGCGTTGGTCTATCTGGTCAGCGCCATCTTTCCCGATCTGGACCTCATCCCAGGCGATCGCGTTGCGTTGATCCGGGTGGAAGGCGTGATCCTGGATGCTGAGCAGACGGTGGGCGACCTGAAGCGATTCGCGGACAGTCCCTCCGTCAAGGCTATCGTGCTGCGGATTGACAGCCCCGGCGGGGGCGTCGTGCCGTCCCAGGAGATCCACGACGCAGTCAAGCGGGTCCGGGCGAAGCACAACAAGGTCGTGGTGGCCTCGATGGGCACCGTCGCCGCGTCCGGGGGGTACTACATCGCGGTCGCGACCGACCACATCGTCGCGAACCCCGGGACATTGACAGGGAGCATCGGGGTCATCATGGAGCTGGCCAACCTGGAAGGTCTGCTTCAGAAGATTGGCGTGGAGAGCGTGGTCGTCAAGAGCGGGCCGCACAAGGACCTCGGGTCGCCCTTCCGAAAGATGAGCGAGGACGAGCGGCAGATCCTGCAGTCGGTCCTGGACGACGTCCACGGGCAGTTCATCGAAGCGGTCGCGGAGGGGCGGGCGCTCGATATCGCCAAGGTGCGCCCCCTGGCTGACGGGCGCATCTTCACGGGGCGCCAGGCGAAGGAAGCCAACCTGGTTGACGACTTGGGTGATCTGGACGAGGCCATCCGGGTGGCGGCGGATCTGGGTGGGATCGAAGGGGAGCCCAAGGTGGTCGAGCCGCGGCGCCGATTCTCGATCCGGGAGCTCTTGGAGAGCAAGCTCTTCGGCCCGCTCCACCGGCTGAATTTCCAAACAGGTGTGAGTCTGAAATACCTCATGGCGTTCTGAAGCCGGCCTGGTCAAGCCTGCACCGAAGCAGGACCCGGCGCCACCCCCAGCTCGCGGCTGGGCAAGGAGGAAGAAGGGATGACGAAAGCACAGATCATCGAACGTGTCGCGGAGCAGGTCACGACGCTCACGAAGCGGCAGGCAGAGGTCGTCGTCAATACGATCTTCAACTCCATCCGTAACTCCCTGCAAAAGGGGGACAAGACCGAGATCAGGGGGTTCGGCAGCTTCCGGCTGCGCTCCCGCCGCATGAAGGAAGGCCGCAATCCCAAAACCGGCGCCACCGTGAGCGTGCCCGCCAAGAAGGTGCCTTTCTTCAAAGCGGGCAAGGAGTTGAAGGAGCTGCTCAACAAATAGGCTCGTGTGCCGGGGAGCCATCCAATGGAGATGTTTGATCGAAACGAGGAACCCGCCGTTGCCGCCGTCACTTGGACTGAAGGCGCGCTGAAGCGCATAGAGCGCGCGCCCGCGTTCCTGCGCGGCATGGTCAAGCGGCTGGCCGAAAAGAAGGCGCGCGAGTTGGGGTACGCGGAGATTACGGAGGAGATCCTCGATCAGTTCAAGAGCCAGATGATGGGCCGCATGGGCGGCGAGGCCGGCCTGGCCGTCGCGGCGGGCCAGATGGCCAAGGGCCAGCTCCCCTGGACGGCCGCCGCACGGGAGCGGCTCGAGACAGTGCCGGAGTTCATGCGCGGTATGATCAAGCAAATCGCTGAAGAGCTGGCGCTCAAGGACGGCCATCTGGAAGTCAACGTCGATCTCTTCGAAAAGGTCGAAGCGCTGGGTGATCTCCAGGAGCGCCCCAGCCCGCCGATGGAGTGGACCGACGAGGCCCGAGCCTTGCTCCAGAACAAGGTGCGGGAAGCTCCACCGATCGCGATGGAGTTCGTCCTGGACATGCTGCAACGGGACACGGAGGATCTGGCGCGGGAGCGGGGGCTCAGCCGCATTGACAAGGCAGCGTTCCTCGCCGTCTGGGAGGCCCCCCCAGAGCAGATCACGTGGACTGACGAAGCCTGGAAGCGACTCCAGACCTCCCCGGATTTCGTGCGCAGCGGGATCCGCAAGGCCGCCGAGCGCCGGGCCAGAAAAATGGGGCTCAAGGAGATTGACTCCGAGCACCTTACGCAGTTCCGGAACGAAGCGATGATGAAGGCGGTCAAACGGATCCGGAGTTTCGGGTACCGGGAGCTGACCTTCGACGCGTTCGAAGACGCCATGGCGAAGGTCAAACGGCTTCAGGGCAACGAGCAGGCCGAGAAACGCCTGGCGGAGATCCGCGAATACATGAAAAAGAAGCCGGAGGTGGGCGTGCTCGGCGAAGAGCTCATGGAGCGATTCCGGAAGTATCTGCGAGGCGAAGGGCCGCTGTAGGGCCCGGCCATCCGGTGAAGACGCTTGCCCTCCTATTGCTCCTGCTCCTCTCCCTTGCCGGTTGCGCCACGGGGCTCAAGCGGGACGGACGTTGCCTGGCCAGCCTGACCCCAGAGTTCCTCGGGGCGCACCAAGAGCTGGATGAGCTGGAGGCGGCCTGGCGCGCGGCGGAGCGGGTCCTCGATCGGAGTGAGGCTGCCAAGGAGCCGGGTCCTGGAGCCGGCGCGCTCCGGCCTGCCCGCGGGAGCGATTCGTTCACCGATGCCCAGACTTCCTCCGAGGAGGCCCGCCGGGCCGTGCAGGAGGCCTACCGTCGCTTGGTCGAGGCGAAAGCCCGGCACCGGACGACGCTGGCGTGGTACGAACGCGTCTACGACCGGGTCCGCACCAGACAGGAGGAGGAAGAGATCCTGTCGCAGGCTCGCGCTGTGTTGATCACGGGCCCAGGGCTTCTGCTCTACCCCGTCATCCACTGGAACGTCCATCACGTCTTCTGGGACGGACAAGACCCGGATGCGGAATCGGATGGCGTTACGCAGTTCTGCCAGGGGCGTTTGGCGGCGGAGCTGGGCGGCGGGGAGCTGCCCGGGACGGCGAACCGCGCCTTGGCGAAAGAACGGGAAGCAGACGCAGGGGCAGGAACGACCGCGCGGCAGGAGAAAAGTGGTGGAGGGACGTCTCCCTAGGAGGATGAGGAGACGTCAGTTACTTTGGGGCACAACCAAAGCAAACACCTCCACCGCTTCACTAAATCATGGGAGTCCTCATCGGTGCAAGCCCAGGCAGGTCCGTCGCCGCGGCCGTGAGTCAGCTTGACTTTTCGCGGTGTTCCAAGGAGACGCCGCCTCGGCTCTTGCCTGCCGGAGACGGCGTCCGCGGGGCTTACTTCGAGAGGGTCTGCTTCGGCCAAAATTTGTGTCGAATCTGGGGCAGTGGGGCGTTCTCGAAGTTGGGGATGTCGTAGAGGCACCGGTCAATCGTCTGAATCTCTTCTTCCGTCAGCTCCAAGACGACTTTCTTCTTCCAGAACTGATCGAGCACGTAATAGTCGGCGGTCTGCGGCTTTCCGGCGAGCAGCGCCTGCATGGTCTTGAAGCCCTCGGTGTCGGTGCCTGGGATCCGCCCCTTGTTTTTGTCCAGGCACCATTTCAAGACCTCCGCGATCCCATACATAGTCAGCTCGATCTTCACCTTTTCGGCCATTGGTCCCTCCTTCGCGTGGGCGCCTATTCTACCGTACCGCTGCGCCGGACTGCCAGAGGCAAGACCGGGGCGGCCCCGCTGAGACCCGGGCGATTGCGAAAGTGCGCTGCGCCTCTGTATACTACGTTCTTGGCCGGGATGCGACGAATGACATGCCTGCACGACCTCGCACCGTGCAATGCACGGCGATCCCGAACATCTGCCGGGCAGGGACGGTGAACGCGCTGGGTCGTCCGAGGCGTCTCCGGGCCGGCGCCGGAGGCGCACTGCTCGCGGCCGCCGCGCTCGCCTGTGCCTTCGGCGGATGCTCGCAAAAAGACCCCTACCAGCCGCCCGATCTCCTCTATCTGTTCGCCAGCTACCCTGTGGGGAAGAACCCCACTTCTGTCACGACCGCGGACCTCAACGGGGACGAGTTCACCGATCTGGTGACCACGAACATCGGCAACAATACGTTGTCGGTCCTCTTCGGCAACGGCGACGGCACGTTTCGAGAGCAGATTGCCATCGAGGCGGGCAAAGAGCCGCGCGCGCTTGCCTTGGAAGACTACAACGCTGATGGACTCACCGACGCGGCCGTGGCGTGTTCCGGCAGTGACCAGGTCGCAGTCTTTTTCGGAGTCCAGGGAGGCACGTTTCGGGTCGGGCACCGGTACTCCGTCCACCGTACCCCCGTCTCGATTGCTGCGGGCGATGTCAACGGGGACGGGAAAGCGGATCTCGTGGTCGCGTTGCGAAACGATAAGGTACGCGTGCTTCTCGGGAACGGCGACGGGACCTTTCGCGAGGGGCCCCAGTACGAGTTCGGCGATACGCCAACGTCTCTGGCGATCAGCGATCTGAATCGGGACGGCAAACTCGACATCGCCGTGACCAACGGCGGACCCATGAGCAGCGCGGTGTCCATCTGGCTCGGCAGGGGTGACGGGACGTTCCAGGGGCCGACCGACTATCGAACCGGGAAGCGCCCGCTGAACGTGGCTTTCGCTGATTTCAACAACGACCACCTGACCGACTTGCTCGTGATCAACGGGGAGCGGGATACGTTCACCGTGTTCCTGGGGAAAGGCGACGGGACGTTCCAGGAAGGCAAGGAGTCTGGCGCCGATGCGGGGCCGGTCTTCGGTGTCGCTCGGGATTTCAACGGGGACCATCTGACCGACGTAGCCATCGCCAACATCCAGTCGAATAACCTCTCGATCCTGTACGGCCGCGGAGACGGCACGTTTCGCTACCCTCCGATCAACTACCGGACCAAGGCCGGTCCCTTCGCCATGGCCACGCTCCACCTCCGGACGAATGACAGGAGCGAGCCGGGCCTGGCGGTCGCTGACAACGGCAGCGGGAGTGTCACGATTTTTCTCCATCGGGGGATCAAAGCGCCAGCGGGTGGGTCGCCCGCCTCGTCGTAATCGGGCCGCTTGTTTCTTGACAGTCCTTCATCTCTGGGCTAGAGTGGCCGATATCTTCATCAAGTCCTGCCGCAGACGATGGCTGCCGCTTCGAAGGACCAGTAAGGGTGAGGACATTCCTCTGGTGGTTTGGCATCGGGTCGCTCACCACCCTCTCGGTGCTAATGGTACAGGGCGGTGTCCGTGACCTGGTCTACGCCAGTCATCCGGCGGGGAGCACCCAAGCCCTGCTCACCTTCACTATCACCATCGCGGGCGGAGGGCTGCTCGCCGGGTGCCTGGCGCTGATTATGAATCGCCTCAGGTGACGGCGCACAAATGGCTTGACAGCGGCGCGAGCGAAGGAGTAGAAGCCTCCCTGGTCTGGGCCGCGCAGGAAAGACCAAGATCGATCGCTGCAGAGCTGGGGCGGGCATGCATTGTTTGAAATGCAAGGGCTTCATGATGGTGGAGCGGCACTACACGCTCGTGAACCGGCGGCTCTACGCCCGTTGCCTCAACTGCGGCTTTTGGCTGGATCTCGCGGATCTGCTCAGATTCTTTCACAGGGTGATTGATAGTGGAGTCCGGGGCGCCAAGGTCCGTGAAACGCTCACGCTCTGACTGCAGTCCGGCGGCCTCCTCGTCGTGCGGTCCGCCCGGGTGGCTCCGCCGGCTCACCGGCTGCCACGGCCGGAGCGCCGTCGCATTGGGCCTGCTCGCCTGCCTCCTGGCCGCTGGCCTGGGCTGGTCCTCGCTCGCCCAGGCGGAGTCGCAGCTCCCCGTGAAGCCGCCCGCCCACAAGCTGTTGGGTCCTCGGGCTTGGGCCCACGGTATCTTGCTGAAAGATCTCAGGACCGGCCGGACGATCTACGAATTCATGTCTGATCGGCGCCTTTCCCCCGCCAGCCTCACCAAGATCATGTCAGCCCTGGTCATCCTGGAAGAAGGCCACTTGCACGACTACGTCACGGTGAGCCGGAAGGCGGCGGCCGCGCCCAGGATCCGCCTCCGGCTGCGAGCCGGGCAGGTGTTCCGCCTGGAGGATCTCCTCAAGGCGATGCTCATCACCTCCGCGAACGATGCTTGCCTGGCTGCCGCGGAGCATGTCGGTGGCTCAGAGGAGGGCTTCGTCGCATTGATGAACCGGAAGGCGGCGGCGATGGGGCTCCAGGACACGCACTTCAGCAACGCGTGCGGATTCGATGCCCCCACCCACTATTCAACCGCGGCCGACCTGGCCAAGCTCACCGAGAAAGCCCTGCAGGACCCCGTCTTCCGCGCCTTTGTCCGCGAGAAGTACGAGGTGATCAGCGCCGTCAACGCCAACCGGTCGTACCTTCTCCGGAACACCAACCGCCTGCTCGGCGCGGTGCCCGGCGTCGAGGGCGTCAAGACCGGCTTTACCTCGCAAGCCGGGCGGTGCCTTGTCGCCAAGGTCTCGCAGGACGGGAAGGAACTGCTGCTAGTGCTTCTTCACGCCAATCGTCGCTGGAACTCGGCGATGCACCTCATCAACTACGGCTTGCAGACCCTCGACCAGACCGCCAACGTCATGCGGTAAGCGCCAGGCGGACGCCTTCGGGCGCCGTGACCGGGGCGTTGAGTTAGCGGGCCCTCATACGGAGCGGACCCTGTGTGGCAACCAGGATGGAACGAGACCGTCGGCCCTTCTGCGCGGTGTCAGCGGCGGCTTCTCATTGCGGTCGGGCGTCGGGCCCGCGGTCAGTGCGGGAGGGTGAACTCGACGTTGATGTCTTTTCCGAGGTAGTTCACGAGGAAGCCCTGCTTCTCGTAGGTCATCGCGGCGCCCATGACGTTTTCGTCGCCGAAGTCTTCTTTCCCCAAGAGCTTGCGGATCTCCTCGGGACTCTCGCTGTTCAGGACGTTGCGAAAGATCCCGCGCGCCTTAAAGGCAAAGCGATTATTGATGAAGATGAGGTCCACCTTGCCATCCATCAACCGCACGCCGGCCATGGGCCCGGTGGGCTTCCGCTGGTCCAGCAACAGGATGAAGGTCCCTTCCTGCTCCGCCTTAACTCCGGGGATCTTCTCATTCACCAGGACATCGGTGGCCTTGGATTCTGGATCCCCCAGTTTGACGCCGTACAGGGAAATCTCGGTGCTCTTGATCGCTTTGGGATCCATCACGTCGTTCTTCGTCAGCTCATACGGCTCGGCTCCGGCCGCGGCAGCCAACCAGCCGGAAAGCATCAGTGCGGATGCGAACGATCGCAGCCAGACCACCCACCGTCGTGCGTGCATCGGATCCTCCCTAAGCTGGTGGCCGAGCCTCCAGCGCAAGAGCCGGGACGAGGCCAAAGGAAGTCGGGTAAAAAAACGGCGCCATTGTAGCCGAGGCTGGGTGAAGTTGCAAGGCAACGGCCTGCGGTGCGCGTGGGGGGTGCTCCGTGCAGACTGTGGGATTGCCGTGAGCGGGCGCCGGCGGGCCAGCGCGAAGGCCGTATGAAGCGCATGAAGACGGAGGGTGATGCTGACGATCAGGTCCGCCACGGAGCGGGATTTCCCTGACATTCTCAGGATTCAGCGGGACGCCTTTTCCGAGTACGCCAACGTCTACGAGGTCAGCGCGTGGACCACGGAGACGCTGGAAAGTCTCGCGGCGGACGCGCGGGAGAAGGCCATCCTGGTGGCGACCCTGGACGACACGATCGCAGGCTCGGTCCGGTTCTGGACCGTAGCTGGCGTCTGCGTCATTCGTCTCCTCTCGGTGGATCCCGTGCGGCAGGGTCGTGGGATCGGCAAAGCCCTGCTGCAGGAGGTCGAACGGAGGGCTTCCGGCGCACACAAGCTCTACGCCTGCACGATGCTGCGGACGGCCCGCAATGTCCACCTCTTCCTGTCCCTGGGCTATGAGCCGGAGACGATCCTTCCCCGACATTATCACAAGCTCGACCTCATCTGCTTCGCCAAGTACCTCGAGCCGGCCGTGCCAGGGCCGCGAGCCTCCTGACCGGCCGGTCCGTCCAATCGGCGGTGTCACCTACCGAGACTGAGCCACCACGGCCGGCCCCGCGGGAAGGGTGTCGCCGGAGCCCTCCGGTTCGAGCTGCAGCTCGGCGAGAACGGTTCGGCAGAGACGCAGGAACTCCCGGGCTGCTAGGCCGAGATGCCGCCCGGCCAGATGGATGAGGCCCACGGGATGGCGCGGGACTGGATCATACAGGGGGATGGCGCGCAGCGCGGCCTCTTGCAGGCGCGGGCGGACGTAGAGCTCCGGAAGAATGGTGAACCCCGCGCCGTGACGGATTGCTTCGAGGATCCCGTCCGGGGACGTCATCTCGACCGAGACCTGCGGACGCACGCCGGCGGCCGCACACTCCGCTTCGATCATCTTGCGGAGGCAGTAGTCCGCCGGCATGAGCACCAACGGAAGCTGCGCCAGCTCGCGCATCCGCATCCGGTTCCGCAAGAGGCGAACCTGCGCCGGCGCGACCAGCACAAGCCGCTCCTGAAACAGTCGCGACACGACCACGTGCTCCTGCGGGACCGGGAGCAGGCAGAGGCCCAGGTCCAGCCGGCTCGCCAGGACGGCGGAGACGATGTCCGCGGACGGCAACGCGTGGATCTGGAGATGCACCCCCGGGAACCGCCGCCGGAACCGGCTGACCAGCGGCGGGATGAGGTAGGAATTGACGGTCGAGAGGGCACCGACCTGGAGCCGCCCGCGCGCGCCGTTGGTCAGCTCGTGAATCGCCTCTGTGGCATGGTCCACCTCGCGCAAGAGGCGCTCGGCGTGTGCGTGCAGGATCTCGCCGGCCTGGGTCAACGCCACTTTCCGCCCCAACCGGTCGAAGAGTGGGGCGCCGAGTTCGTCCTCGAGCGCCGCGATCTGGACGGACAGAGAAGGTTGCGAGACGTGCAAGGCCTCAGCGGCCCGCGTAAAACTCTGGTGAGACGCGACGGCGAGGAAGTAGCGCAGGTGCCTGAGCTCCATCGGGTCCTCCGTGCGATAGCTAAATTTTATTAAATCAATTGAAACAATGTATTGGACCTATGGATCGTAACCGAGTACAGTGCCCTCGTCAATGGAGATCCGATCGCAGGGCGACTCGCCGCGCGACGGGCGCGGTGGGACGCGGGGGAACTCACCACAGGGAGGGCACCGTGCGCAGCAGAGGAGTCAGGAGGGCAAGCGGCTGGATCACGGCCGCCGTGATGCTGGCCACGTTGAGCTGTACAGGGATGCGGGCGGGAGAAGGACCGGCGACCAGCCAGTCTCTCTATGACCGGCTCGGGGGCAAGGCGGCGATCCAGGCGGTCGTGGACGAATTCGTCACGAACGTCGCGAAGGACGGGCGCATCAGCGGGCGCTTCGCCAACGTGGACATCCCGAAGTTAAAGGGGCATCTCGTGGACCAAGTCTGTGAGGCCACCGGCGGGCCCTGCCGGTATCGAGGTCGGGATATGAAAGCTGCCCATGCCGGTATGAGGATCACAACCGGCGACTTCAATGCCCTGGTCGAGGATCTGGTCCGTGCACTCGACAAGTTGAAGGTCCCGGAGCAGGAAAAGCGGGAACTCTTGGCCCTGCTAGGCCCCATGCAGAAGGACATCGTGGAGCTTCCCGAGCGGTGAGGGACCAAGTTGGCCCGAGGCTGATCAAGGCTGCCGGTGAGCGTCGAGCACGAGGCTGGCCAGGGTCCGGAGTCGTTCGAAGTACCCGACCGCCTCTTCCGGGATATCCGGCAGGAGCGTGTCCAGGTCGGCCAGGCAGTCCGCCAGGATCTCTATCCGCTGGCGGTCGAGGCCATCGGCCGAGTCTAGAAAGTACGTCGCGCAGCCGCTGATCACCGTGTCGAGGGTCATCAACTCGCCTTCGCTGGTCGTGGTGAAGATGGGCCATCCAGCGTTGCGGTGGACCTCCCATAGCGCGGCAATCGAGTCCACGTGGCAACCTCCTGTAAGCCCGGGGCCTAGGTCAATGCGTCGTCCCGAGCCAGCCGAGTGCGTTCAGCAACAGCAGCGCCAGGGCGCACAGCGCCAGGCCGAAAAACCGGTAGTCGATGTCATCCCGATGCAGGAGCCACTCGAGGATCCCGTGGCGCCACCGCTCCGGCCCGATTGTGAACAGCAGGCCCTTCGCCACCATGAGCCCGCCAGACAGCACCCAGAGCGGCTGGTACTGGAGACCCTCCGCCCCGATCAGGAGCAGCAGGCCGAGCAGGACGCCCACCCCTTCCCAGCGGAGCATGGCGGGGGCGACGCCGAGGACTTCCCGCATCCGCGTCACGATGTGGCGCGGCGCGACCAGCAGGGCGAGCCCGTCGGCCATCCAAATGCCGGCAATCGCTGCCAGGACGTATTTCATGGCCGGAACCTCGGGCTGGCCGATGCCGCGGTCTCGGTCCTGCCGCGGTCGCCGAGGCCACGCTCAGGCTATGGGTACAGGCCGCGAGCCAGATGGGCCTGCGCCACCTTGTCAATGCCGCTCATGAGCGCGGCCATCCGCATGGAGACTCGATGCGTCTGGGAAAATTGCAGGGTGCGCTGAAACGCGGCGGTAATAATCTCGTAGAGCCGGTCCTGAATGTCCTTGGCGCTCCAGAAGAACCGCTGCGCGTCCTGCACCCATTCGAAATAGGAGACGATCACGCCGCCGGAGTTGGCCAGGATGTCGGGGATGATGAAGACGCCCTTCTCTTCCAGAATCTTATCGGCGTCGAGCGTCGTCGGCCCGTTGGCCCCTTCGGCCAGGATGCGGCAGCGGACGCGAGCCGCATTCTTCGCCGTAATCTGCTCGGAAAGCGCCGCTGGCACCAGCACGGTGCAGTCCAGGGCTAACAGCTCCTCGTTCGTGATAAAGTCTCCCGCTTTGCTCTCGCGGAGCGGCTGTCCTTCGTCCCGGTAGCGCTGCAGCAACGCGGGCAGGTCCAATCCCCTGGCATTGTACACGCCCCCTGAGACGTCGCTCACCGCGATCACCTTGGCACCCGCCTCGGCCATGATCCGCGCGGTGTTTGCGCCGACGTTGCCGAAGCCCTGCACCGCCACGGTCGCTTTGTCGAGCGAGAGGCCCAGGTGCCGCATCGCCTCCAGGGTAACGTACACGACGCCGCGGCCCGTGGCATCCTCCCGCCCAAGGCTTCCGCCAATGGACAGGGGCTTCCCGGTCACGACGCCGGGCACCGCGTAGCCGACCTGCTGGCTGTAAGTGTCCATGATCCAGGCCATGACCTGCGCGTTCGTCCCGACATCCGGTGCCGGCACGTCCTTGTCCGGGCCGAGCAGCGGGAAGATGTCGGCCGCGTACCGCCGGGTCAGGCGTTGCAGCTCGCCACGCGACAACTCTTTGGGCGAGACACGCACCCCACCCTTCGCGCCCCCGTAGGGGAGCCCGGCCACCGCGCACTTCCAGGTCATCCACATGGCCAGGGCGGCCACTTCTCCCAGATTCACGGAGGGATGGTACCGGATTCCTCCCTTCGATGGCCCGCGCGACGAATCGTGCTGCACGCGGTAGCCGGTGAACACCTTGACGCTCCCGTCATCCATTCTGATCGGCACGCTGACGATCAACGAGCGCTCGGGTAGCTTCAGGCGCTCCCGCAGGTTGGGGTCGAGGTCCATCAATTCTGCGGCCTGATCAAACTGTGCGACCGCCAGTCGATAAGTGTCGGTATCCAATTCGGTCACGATGGTCTCCATACCAGTGGGAGAGGACGATTTCCTGATGCTCCTCGGCAGCTTAGGCGACCGGCTGGGCGTCTGTCTCCATCGCGTCCAGAAAGGTGACTTCGGTCCAGGCTAGCCCGAAGACTTCTGCAAACCGACTGGCCAGCCGAGCGCGAACAGCGGCCATGTCCACGGAATGTCCGAGCAGAGCGGCCATGGAGGTGACCGACACGCCCGGGATCCCGCAGGGGACGATGTGGCCGAATGGCTCCAGGTCCACGGTCACGTTGAGCGCGAACCCGTGCATCGTGATCCCGCGGACGATCCGGACCCCCACCGCCGCGATCTTCGCGGGCTGGGAGTCTCCGACCCAGACCCCTGGCAGGCCCTCCCTGCGACGACCGATGATACCCCACTCCTCTAGTGTCCGGATCACGGTCTCTTCAAGCCTCCAGACATAGGCCTTCGGTCCCGGACAATAGTCCTGCAATCGGAGGATCGGGTATCCCACGAGTTGACCGGGTCCATGGTAGGTGATGGACCCGCCCCGCTCCACCCACACCACAGGATGGCCACCGATGTGCGAGGGAACTGCCTCACCGTGCCAGTGGGCGGGCTGCCCCCGCCGCCCAACCGTGTAAACCGGGTCGTGCTCGAGTAGGAGCAGCGTGTCCGGACAGTAACCCGCCGCTCGGGTCTCGACCAGACGGCGCTGGAGTGCCCTGGCGGTCTCATACTCAATCTGGCTGTATTCCATCAAGGCAGCGGGGCGACGGGCGCGCACGGTGGGCGCCGGAATCGGTCCCGTCGGAGGTCGCGTGGTGGGTCCAAGCATGAGACTCACAACCGCATCGCCAACGCGGCGATCCGGTGCCGGTGTGCAAAAACTATATCACAGGGTCCTCAGGCCGGCAACGAACTCACCTCCTTAGACCACTGTAGAGATTGATCGGGCCGGGCCCCGTGGCTTCTCCCCCCAATGGCCGGGACTGGCTCGGGTGGTTCCGCTCACCGGGCGCTCAACCACGAAGACAGATCGCCGATAGAGCAAGTACGATGTCCACTCGCGGGCGGGCACTGACCTTTGACGAGCTGCTTGCCGCCGAGGCCGCGTTCAGAGGGGAACCCCTGGAGCCCGGTTGGTCACAGTCCGCGCAGGCGATTTACTTCGGCATCCTCGCGGTGACCCAAGGCCGGGATATCACGCTCTTGGCGGACAGGCTGCCAGATGAGGCAAGGGTCTGCTGCGCGCAGGAATCGGCCGGCGGCGGCCGTGCTCCATGAGCGGGGTTGTGGCGGTCGCCTAGCCTTAATCCGAAATTAAAATTCGGGTGATTTTACGTATATTGTTGATGAAAAAAGGCCTCCTGTGTGGTACAGAGAGTGTGCACGCCAATGCAACACTCTCAACACAGGAGGCCTGGGAATGCGCTTGAGAATAGCAAGCTTGCGGCACACTGTCAAAGGGGATCTCCGGATCGAATTTGTCCACCAGCAGTTGACGTCGTACAGTGGCCTGGAACTGCTGCGCCGGTATTGTGCCCTGCTCGGGCTGCATCGTCGGATCCGCCAGGCGTTCAGCGCCTACGGGGTCCACGGAGATTATGGCTGCGGGCGGCTGGTCCTGTTGGTCATCGCCTTGCTCGTGGTGGGGGCGCGGCGGCTCGGGCATCGGCGGTACGTCGAGCAGGACCCCCTGCTGCGCCGGCTCTGTGGCCTGGCCCGCGTGCCGTCCGATCGCACCGTGGTCAACTGGCTGAAACCATTCACCCACGAGGCGCTTCAAGCTCTGGTCGCGCTGAACAGTGCCCTGCTGTACGAGCAGATTGAGCGCCTGGGGCTGAGTCGCCTGACCCTTGATCTCGATGGCACTGTTGTGCGGACCGGCGGCACGGTGGCGTGGGCCTTCCGGGGCTTCAATCCGCATCATCGCAAGGATGCCAGCTACTACCCGTTGCTGGCGCACGTGGCGCAAACCGGCCAGATCCTGCGCGTGCGGAACCGGCCGGGCAATGGGCATGACAGCCGGGGTGCGGTGAGCTTCCTGCGCGACGTGATCCGCGACCTGCGCGGCCGCTTCGGGCGGGGCCTGCCGCTCGAATTCCGCATGGATGCGGCGTTTTTCCAGCGTGACATCCTGACGCTGCTGGCGCGGGAGGGCTGCGAGTACGCCATCAAAGTGGGGTTCTGGGACTGGGTGGAGCTCAAGCCGCTGGTGGCCGCCCGTTCCCGCTGGGACCGCGTCACCGACGAGGTCAGTTGTTTTGAGACTCGCTTGCCGCTGGTGCCCTGGGGCCTCACGCTGCGGGTCGTCGTCTATCGCAAACACGTCCGCCATCAGACGCGGAAGAACTTCCAGCTCGATCTGTTCTCGCCAGATGATGGGCATTTCGAGTACTCGGCGGTGACGACCAACAAGGCCCTCAGCGCAGCCGCCCTGTGGGACTTCATGGCTGGTCGGGGCGCTCAAGAGAAGACCCTCGCTGAGCTCAAAGGCGAGTTCGCGTTCGATGTCGTGCCGACGCATCACTATGGCGCCAACAGCGCCTGGCAACAGCTCAGTGTGCTCGGCCCTAACCTGCTGCGCGGCTTCCAGCTTCACACGATCGCGACGCCCAAGCCGCGGTCGGCCAAGCGGACCTACGCGTACGTCTTGCAGAGCATGCGCACGCTGCGGTTTCGCCTGATCAATCGTGCGGGCCGACTGACTCGCAGTGACAATCGGAACGTTCTGCGCATCACGGAGAACCCCGCAACCGAAGCCTTGTATACGAAGATTTCCCAGGCCCTGATGGCCTGATTTATTTTCGGATTAGGGCTAGCTGGCTAGCGTGACACTTGCGGGGCCGGCACCCTCGGCAGCGTGATAGAAAGCTGCCCGGTTTTGCGGTAGACCGACAGCTTGGCGGGAGACTCGCTCGACTGGAGAAACAGATGCCAGAAGTCGCCCAGGTTGTAGATCGGCGTATTGTCAATGGCGGTGATCACGTCACCGTCCTGAAGGCCAGATTGCGCGGCCAGCTTGACGGACGCCACCTGAACGGCGAGCACGCCACGATCCACATCCAGGTCGAAGCTGGCGGCGATGCTGGGCGTCACCGTCAGAGGTACGAACCCGAGGTCCGGCCTCAACACAGTGCCCCGCACCATCATGGAGGCGATGTTCGGATAGGCGGCGTCAATCGAGATGGCGTAGCTGATCGCCTGGGCGGCAGGCGCAACGGCCGCGTTGATCCCCACCACGTGCCCTGAGAGGTCCACGAGCGGGCCTCCGCTGTTGCCGGGATTGATCGCCGCATCGGTCTGGATCAGATCGTAGAGCGTCTCACCATTCGGAGCCAGGATGGCGCGGTCGAGGGCGCTGACGACGCCGACAGTCACCGTGGACCCCCCCTTAAGGGCGAAGGGGTTGCCGATAGCCACCACCGTTTCGCCGATCTGAAGCTCCGAGGATCGCCCGAGGCGTGCCGGCACGAGATCCTTGGCCTCGATCTTGATCAGGGCCAGGTCGAGCAGAAAATCCCGCCCGATCACGCGGCCGGGGGTCAACCGGCCAGAGGGGAGCCCGACCACCAGGCTCTTGATCCCTTCCACCAGGTGATTGTTCGTCAAGATAAACCCCTGTGCATCAATAATGATCCCCGACCCCGACCCGGGCGGCGACGGATGCTGGAAGGGGTTGGGCGGGACGCCACGGGTCATGACCGTGACGACGGAAGGTCTCACCGCCGCGACCACCTCCGCCACAGTCATGGTCTTGCCCTTGACCGGCTGGGTCGGAGGTTCGGCTGTGGCGGTGCCGAAGACGGACAGCATCAGACCGAGGCCGAAGAGTAGGCCCAGGCCCAGTCGCGCTTGCACGCCGGTCTGGCTCGTCACGCACATCGCGGCCCCCTCCCAGGTCTTCAACGAGTTCGTTGTGACAGCTTGCTCTCCGCGTGTGGTTCCGGCCAAGTTTAGCAAAAACTCCCAGGTTTCTGACCAGAAAACAAAACGGGCGAGACCTTGAGGCCTCGCCCGCTCGGTCGGCCATGTCCGCTGGCCTCCTATTTGATCGACGCGAACATCTGCATGACCTCGGGGGATTTGAGCTTCTTGAGAGCTTTCGCCTCGATCTGCCGGATTCGCTCGCGAGTGACGCACAGGTTCTGCCCGACCTGCTCCAACGTCCAGGGCTCGTCCTGTCCGATTCCAAACCGCAACCGAATTACTGTCTGCTCCCGTGGGGTGAGGGTGCTGAGGATGCGGTCCAGTTCGCGCGACATCTCCGTACGGTGGACGTGCGAGTCCGGAGGAAGCGCCTGGCGGTCCGCAAGCAACTCTCCGAACAGGGTCTCCCCGTCACCCACCGGGTTCTCGAGCGAGATCGGCTCCTGGAACGCCTGCAACGTTTCCTGGATCTTCCCTGGGCGCAGCTTGAGCGCCTTGCTTAACTCTTCGGGCCGCGGCTCCCGCCCGAGCTGCTGCACCAGCCGCCGAGACGTTCGGAGGATCCGGTTCGAGGCCTCGGTCAAGTGGACGGGAATCCGGATCGTTCGGGATTGGTCCGCCAGGGCACGAGTGATCCCCTGCCGAATCCACCACGTGGCATAGGTGCTGAACTTGAACCCCTTCCGGTACTGGTAGCGCTCGGTGGCTTTCATGAGACCGATATTGCCTTCCTGCACCAGGTCGAGCAGTGAGAGGCCGCGACCTGTGTAATGCTTGGCAATGTCCACCACCAGGCGGAGGTTATAGCGCACCAACTCATCCTTGGCGTGTTCGAAGGCGCCCCGGGCCGCGACGATCTCGCGGCGACACGCGGCCAGGCGCTTGGCCTTCAGAGTGCCTGCCTTGCCGGCCGCCCTCGCCTCGGCGATCAGCGTGTCGAGCCCGGTGGTAATCCGATCCAGGGCCGTCGCCGAAAAGCCGCTCAAGCCCAGCGCCTGGCGGAGGCCCAGGATGGTCTGGCTGAGCGCCTCAGTCTTCCGGAGCTGGGCCCCAATTCGGATCGCTTCGCGGACCTGTCGGCGGATCGTCCGAGTGCCCCGGTCTATCTGCTTCGCCAGAGCGATCTCCTCTTCGCGGGTCAGGAGCGGTCGCTCCCCGAAGGACCGGAAGTAGACAGACTCCAGCGCCAACGAGGTATCCTCCGGTTCCTCGCCCTGCGGCCTGTGTGGCTTGGCGGGGTTGGCGGGCGACGTCGCCGGGCCCTGCTCAATAATCTCAAGGATGTCGCTGGCCTCGGAGTCATCCGCTTCCAGCTCCAGCGCCACCGCCTGCTCCCGTTCGTGGCTGTCCAATAGCAAGTCTTTTTTCATGATCTCCATGCCTTCTTACGTTCGGCGCCTATAACCCTCTCCTCCCCCGGCCTCTCCATGAGACACCTTAGCCCCACACCCTCATTAGTGTCGGGCAGGAGACAAAGGATTCGCCCCAAGCCGAGCCGTCAGAAGAAGCTCCTCGTCAGGGGCCCATACCGACGGAAGGGTGAACCAGAAGACGAGAAGGTTTGGGTCTAGTTAGAATAAATCGGGCGGCCGCAAAATCAAGGGGGAATAGTCAAAGGGAGCAAATAATCACAACTCAGCGAAACACCGTGACTTTTACTCGAAATTGCTGAACCGATCCAAATCCTCCTCCTTGCCAATAACCACGAGGACATCCCCCTTCTCCACGGTATCTTCCAGAGAGGGGGTGAAGTTGAACACTTCGTCCTTGACCATGCGCCCCTTCACCATGCGGGTGACCTGCTTTTTGATCCCGATCACGTTCAGCCGGTACTGCTCGCGGATCCGCGCCTCCTGCAGGCGCAGCCCGGCTAGCTTGTCCGGAACCGTAATCTCCTCAATGCTGTAGCCAGGGGCGAGCTCCAGGTACTCCAGCACCTTGGGGGATACCAGCCGGTGGGCCAGCCGGATCGCCGCGTCCCGCTCGGGGTAGATGACCTCGTTGACACCGAGGTTCGTGAGGATCTTGCCGTGGGTATTGGTGACCGCCTTGGCAATGATGGACTTAATCCCCATCTCCTTCAGGGTCTGGACGATGAGGATGCTAGCCTCGATGTTCTCCCCGATGCTGACGACCGCCACATCCACGTTCTGGGTGCTCACGGCCTTGAGGGCCCGTTCATCAGTCGCATCGCACTGCACGGCAAACGTCACCAAGTCGCTGATGGCCTGGATCTTGGTCTCATCGCGATCAATGGCGAGGACCTCGCATCCTTTCTTGACGAGCGTTTCTGCGACGCTGTAGCCGAACCGGCCCAGGCCGATCACCGCAAATTGCCGCTTGGTCGCCACGTATCCCCCCGGGTGCTATGGTAGCAGGGCGTCATTCGGTCCCGCGGCGAGCGGGGCCCTGCTCCTGGTTCGCAAAACTCTTCATGAGCGGCGTGAGGATGTCAATGGGAACCGGGAAGATCGTCGTCGAGTTCTTCTCCGCGGAGATCTCCACTAGCGTCTGCAGATACCGGAGCTGCAGGGCCATCGGGTGCTGGGCCATCACCTGGGCCGCTTCGGCGAGGCGCTGCGCGGCCTGGTATTCCCCTTCCGCGTGGATGATCTTCGAGCGCCGCTCCCGCTCCGCTTCCGCCTGCCGCGCGATCGCGCGTTGCATCTCCTGGGGCAGGTCAACGTTCTTCACCTCGACCGCCGAGACCTTCACGCCCCAGGGCTCGGTCTGCTCGTCAATGATCCGCTGCAGCTGCGTGTTGATCTCGTCACGCTTGGCCAGGAGGTCGTCGAGGTTGCTCTGCCCCAGCACGCTCCGGAGCGTCGTCTGGGCCATCATCGAGGTCGCGTACAAGTAGTCTTCAACCTCCACGATGGCCCGCTGCTGGTCCACGACCCGGAAGTAGATCACCGCGTTCACCTTCACAGAGACGTTGTCCTTGGTGATGACGTCCTGCGGCGGCACGTCCATCGCCACGGTCCGCAGGCTCACCCGCACCAGCTTGTCAATGAACGGGATGATCACGACGACGCCAGGCCCGTTGCCGCCGATGATGCCGCTGGCGAGCCGGCCGAATCGAAACACGACCGCGCGCTCGTACTCGCGCAGCACGTGGAAGCCCATCGCGACTAGCAGGCCAGCGAGGATTACAAGGACTAAAGGGCTGAACAACAGGCTCATCGGGCGTCCCCCTGTTTCGGAAGGGGCTTGACGTAGAGCTTCAAGCCGTCAATCCGTGTGACTTCCGCATACTCGCCGGCCTGGAGGGGCTGCTCGCTGATCGCGTCCCACAGCTCCCCATGTACCAGTAGCTTGCCCTGCGGGGCCAGCGCGGTCTTGGCCACTCCGACCAGACCAACCATGCCTTCGCTCCCAGTCCGAGGCCGGCGGCGCATCGCGCGCACTGCCATGCCGACGACGAAGAGGCTGAAGGCGCCGGCGAGCGTGACAACCGGAAGGATGACCGACCAGGAGATCTTGAGGAACGGCGCCTCGGCTTTGATCAGCATGAGCGAGCCCAGGATCATCGAGACCACCCCGCCAATCGCCAGCAGCCCGTAGCTCGTGACGCTCACCTCCAGAATGAACAGGATAATCCCCAGCAGGATGAGGAGCACCCCCGCATAGTTGACGGGAAGCGACTGGAGCGAGTAGAAAGCCAGGATCAGGCTGATGGCCCCGACGATCCCCGGCAGGATCGCGCCGGGGTTGTACAGCTCCGCCAGCAAGCCGATCATCCCGATGGTCATGAGGACATAGGCGATGTTGGGGTCGCTCAGCGCCTTGAGCATCTCCAGCCGCCAGCCCATCGCGAACTCGCGGACCTCCGCGCGTTTGAGGTGCAGCGTCACGGTACCGGTCCCCACCGCGACGGTCCGGCCCTCCAGCTTGTCGAGCAACTGGGGCAGGTCGTCCGCGACCAGGTCAATGATCTTCAACTGGAGCGCCTCCTTTTCCGTCACCGAGACGCTCTTCCGCACCGCATCCTCGGCCCAGGCGACGTTCCGTTTTCGCTGCTCGGCGATAGACTTGATGTAGGCGACCATGTCGTTCTCGATCTTCTCCTTCATCGTTTTGTCCATCTCGCCGCCGCCCATGGCCACCGGATGGGCGGCGCCGATGTTGGTGCCGGGCGCCATGGCGGCGACGTGGGCTGCTAACGTGATGAGCACGCCGGCCGAGGCGGCGCGACCGCCCGACGGCGACACGTAGACCACGACCGGAATGGGGGAGTTCGTGATGTCCTTGATGATCAGCCGCATGGAGCTGTCCAGGCCGCCGGGTGTGTCCAACCGCAGGATCAGCGCCAGGGCGCGCTGCTCTTCGGCGAAGGCCAGGGCGTCGTGAAAGTATTCCGCCGTGACCGGGTTGATCACCCCTTCGTAGGTGGCGAGCACCACCGCTTGAGTCGCCGCTGCAGATTGGGCGGTGACGCCGAGCAGGAAGGTCGAAGCGATGACAAAGCGGAGTCCGGGGAAAAGCCGGACGCAGACGGCGAGGCCGCGCGCCACCAGTGTCATCGCGCAATCCTTCGTGGAACTGCTTGAGATACGTTGGATCATACGGCCAGGGTGCCACCCTGTCAAGGAATGAAGGGACAGGTGGCTTGGTTGCAATGGCATCCTGGTTCTCCTAGAATGCCCGCGATGACGCGGTTTCGTGACGGCGAAAGCATCCATCTCATGGACAAGAAGGGGCGCCACTACGCCCTCACGCTCAAGGCCGGTGAGGTGTACCAATACAGCGGCGAGACCATCCCGCACGACGCCCTGATCGGCCTGCCGGACGGATCCCTGGTCACGCTCTCACGCGGAAAGCGCATGCTCGCCCTGCGCCCGACGCTCGGCGACTACGTGCTCAAGATGCCGCGAGGCGCCCAGGTGATCTATCCCAAGGACCTCGCGATCATCGCGATGTGGGCCGATATCTACCCGGGCGCCCGGATCTTTGAGGCAGGCACCGGGTCGGGGGCGTTGACGATGGCCTTGCTGCGCGCGGTCGGGGAGCGGGGCACCGTCGTGACCTATGAGCCCCGTGAGGATTTTGCCCGGGTGGCGCTCAAGAACATCGAACGGTACCTCGGCCCAACCCCCAACCTCACGCTGCGCCGGCGGGATGCGACCGAGGGGATCGAGCCTGAGGCGGGAGACGGGGCTTTCGACCGGGTCGTGCTGGACCTACCCGAGCCCTGGCGGGTGGTGCCTCACGCCGCGGTGGCCCTGCGGTCCGGGGGGGTCTACCTGAGCTACGTGCCGACGGTCCCGCAGGTGATGCAGACGGTCGAGGCACTCGAGCGGGCCTCGGTCTTCGGGCTCATCCAGACCTTCGAGACGTTGCTCCGGACCTGGAACATTCAGGGGCGGAGCGTCCGGCCCGACCACCGCATGGTGGCCCATTCCGGGTTCATCACAGTCGCCCGCAAGGTGGAGCCGGGGCTCTGGTCGCGGCGGAGCGCGGCCGGCGAGGCCGTTCGCGCGGAGCCAGTGCCGCTTCCGGACGCGTCGGCTTGGGATAGGGATGATGAGGGCGCTGGGAGCGACGAAGGGGACCAGGACCATGAAGCGACTTGACGGAAAAGTCGCCTTGATCACGGGCGGAGGCGTCGGCATCGGCGCGGCCGTCGCGCGGCTGTTCGCCCGCGAGGGCGCCGCCGTCGTCGTCACCGGCCGGCGGAAAGACATGCTCGAGCGGGTCGCCGAAGACATTCAACGCACCGGGGGGCGAGCCCTCGCAGCGGCAGGGAGCGTTGCCGACGAGACCCATGTCCAGTCCGCCGTCTCGCAGGCGGTCCGGGTCTTTGGCAAGCTGGACGTCCTGGTGAACAACGCGGGGATCGGGGCCTTCGGGATGACCCTCCACGACACCACTGACGCGACCTGGGACGAGCTCTTCGCGACGAACATCACCGGGGTGTTTCGCATGACCCGCGCCGCGATTCCGGCGATGCTCAACGCGGGTGGCGGCTCGATCATCAACGTGTCCTCGATTGCCGGCCTCGTTGGCATCCCGTTGACCGCCGCGTACAGCGCGACCAAGGGTGCCCTCAACGCGCTGACCCGGTGTATCGCAGTGGACTATGCCAAGCAGGGCATCCGCTGCAACGCCGTCTGTCCTGGGCTCGTGGAGACACCGATGGCCGCCCCCCTCATGAGTGATCCGGAGCGGCTTGCCCAGGTGCTCGCCGTCTATCCGCAGGGGCGCGCAGGCAAACCAGAGGAGGTGGCGCAGCTCATCCTCTATCTGGCGTCCGACGAGTCGGCCTGGGTCACCGGCGGCCTGTTCCCGATTGACGGCGGGATGACCGCGCAATGAAGAATGTGAGATGCGGAGCAAGCCATGGCACCCGAACAGTGGAAGACACGACGTTGGGATCTGCTGATTGGGACCCTGTGTTGTCTGGGGCTGGCCCTCATTGGTCTGCAGGCGGCGTTGGCCGGCGGCCCTGTCGAGTTCACCGGCAGCGTCCTTAAGGTGGATCCCGCCTACAACAAGTTGACCGTAGTCAAGCAAGGTGGCGGCACGCGCTTCACCTTTGTCGTGGACGACAAGACCCAGTTCGAGGGAACGACCTTCAAGGCCCTCAAGAATGGCGATACCGTGACCGTGCTTTATGTGGTCAATGGCAGCCAGTACCTGGCGCAGAAGGTCAGCGCCAAGGGCAAGGAGAAATAAGGGAGGGCAGCCGGTGCGGCGCCCGCGGACCCTATGGAGATCAATACCTACACCCAGCTCTGCGGCCTGCTCGGCAACCCGGTCGAGCATTCGCTCTCCCCGGCCGTCCATAACGCGGCCTTTCAGAAGCTGGGGCTCAACTTCGTCTATCTTGCCTTCCGGGTCGAGGATCTCGCCGGGGCGATCCGCGGCATCCGGGCGCTGGGAAACCTACGGGGCTTCAGCGTCACCATCCCGCACAAGGTTGCGGTCCTCTCCTATCTTGACGAGGTCGAGCCGACCGCCAGACACATCGGATCGGTCAACACCATCGTCGTCGAGGACGGGAAGCTCATCGGGTACAACACCGACGCGTCCGGCGCGCTCCGTGCCCTGAGGGAGGCGGGGGTAGGGCTCAAGGGGCAGCATGTCCTGATGCTGGGGTCCGGCGGGGCCGCGCGCGCCATCGCCTTTGCGCTGGCCCTCGAAGGGGGCGTCGCGGGCCTCACGATCCTGGGCATTGACGAGCGGGAGCGGCGCAGCCTGGTCGCTGACCTCCGCGCGCGCACATCGCTCCCCGTGGAAGAAGGGCCAATCTCCGACGACCGCCTGCGCCGGGCCATCGCGGCGCACCAGGTCCTGCTGCACTGCACCCCGGTCGGGATGTCTCCGAAAGTGGAGGACACCTGTGTGCCGGCCGCCTTGCTGCAGCCCCACCTCGCGGTCATGGACATCGTGTACAACCCGCTCGAGACGCGTCTGCTGCGGGAGGCCCGGGCGGCCGGCTGCAAGACTGTGCCCGGTCTCGAGATGTTCCTGAACCAGGCCGTCGGGCAGTTCGAGCTCTGGACGGGCCGGCCCGCCCCAGTGGACGTCATGCGAGCGGTCCTCAAAGCTCGGTTCGCATGAACATCGTCCTGATCGGCTATCGGGGAACCGGGAAAAGCAGCGCGGGGAAGCTCCTGGCCGAGCGGCTGGGTTGGGAGCTTGTTTCCACCGATGCCGAGATCGTCCGGCGCGCTAACCTCGCGATCCCCGAGATCGTCAACCGGTTCGGCTGGGACCATTTCCGCGACCTGGAGTCGCAGGTCTGCCAGGATCTCGCGGCCAAGGACCGCCTGATCGTCGACACAGGCGGCGGCGCCATCCTCCGGCAGGAGAACGTGGACTGGCTCAAGGCAAACGGGCGACTCTTCTGGCTGACAGCCGAGGTGGGCACGATCGCTCAGCGGATAGGGGGAGACACTCAGCGACCGTCCCTGACCGGGACGAAAAGCTTTGTCGAGGAAATCGAAGACGTTCTGCAGGAACGGCTGCCCAAGTACCAGGCTGCAGCGGACCACATCATCCCGACGGACGGCCGGCCGCTGTCCGCGGTTGTGGAGGATATCCTCGCCAAGCTCTAAACTGGCCGTCTGCCTGTCAAGCCATTTGAAAATCTTACCCAAGCTCCCTTCGTTGCGTCATTTGAAACTCTTACCGGGCGGCTCGTTCTCCCAGCCCGGTTTTGAGGCTCTTCGGGCTCCCTGCCGGAAAAACGGCTTCTCCAGGTGCTCGAGGAGCGGCGATCGTCGCCCGGTCCATCCTGGAGGATTCCCCCTCAGGTGGCTGGGAACCAGCTCTCACCCGCTTCTGGTGTTGGAGCCTTGGGCTGAAGGTCCACCCACGCCAGGGCGTGGTCGCCCGCGGCTGCGGCGGCCGGGGGGCTGTCTCGCGCGGCGTGCGCGGCGCCCGCGTGGCGAGCGCCCAGAGCCGCTCCAGGGGCCGGTCAATCCGCTGCGAGAGCACGAACGGGTCGGTGGTCTCCCGCACCCGCTCAAGGGCGGCCACCTTCCGCGGATCCGCGTCCGGACAGGCCCGCACCCGTTCAAAGGGGGTCTGCGGCCGGTCATAGCGGCGGATCTGCCGCGAGCCCACCCGCACCTTGCGCACCAGGTTCATGGAGGGCTGAAAGAGATTCTGAAAGAGCCGCAGATCCGCATACAGCGCGGTGAGCGCCGCCAGGGCTTCCGGGGTGTCGTACCGCTCCCAGCCCACGAGCTTGCGCACATGGGTCCAGTTCTTCTGCTCCACGTGAGCGTTGTCATCCTTCTTGTACGGCCGCGAGCGCGTGCACTGAATAGCCTGCCCGGCGGGGCGGTCCGAGCAGAAGGCCCAGAGATGGTCATTGATGAATTCGCTCCCGTTGTCGGAATCCAGGCCTCGCAGCGGGAACGGCAACTGCTGCTCAATGGTCCTCATGGCCTGCACGACCCCGTGGCGGCCCTTGCCCATGAGCGCCTGGCGCTCCACCCAGGTCGTCTGGATGTCCACACAGTCCAGCGTGTGGAGGAACTCGCCGGCGGCCGAGGCCCCGGAGTGCGAGACCAGATCGATCTCCAGAGAGCCGGGCTTGCTCACGTCCCAGTGATCGGTCTTGATGGGAATCATGTGTTTCAGCAAGGAGCCCGGGCGCGTGGTGCCATAGAGGCGCCGCTTGATCCGGTGCTTCCGCTCCCGCCGCCGGCGATCGATCTGCCGGGAACTGATCCGCAAGAGCTGCTGCTCCAGGGTCGGACTGAGCTGCCCCCGCCGGCGCAGCCAGGGCAGCCAGTGCGGGAGGGCGGCCGTGAGCCGCTGGCCGTACAGGTATCCTGAGGCCTCCCAGAGCTGGGCGAGGAGCCGAATGACCTCCGCCGAATAGGTGGGCCGCCGCCGAGCCACCCGGCGCACCGGCGGCCGGGGCGGGGTCGCCTGGCGCAACAGCCCAATGGCGTACTTGCGATGATAGCCACACACCCGCGTCACTTCGTCCAAGAGCGCCGAGCGTGCGACCCGCTCCGCCCGCTGGTACCGCTGCCACATGACTCGCAGATACTCGTACGTGGATCGTCGCGCCATGGGTCCCTGCTCCATCGCTCCCCTCCTTGAGGCCGGATCCGCCCAGCCTTGGAGGGTAAGAAATACAAATGACGCAACGATGTGTCACCGGGTAAGATTTTAGATGGCTCAATACGGTCTGTTGCAATGCCTGGGGGGCCGTGCTATGCTGTGGGGCGCAATTCATCGCTACGGGGCCGAGTGATGGAGAGCCGAGCGGAGAGGCCCTGATCGATGTTGCCTTGCGAGAGGAAGCTGGCTGGACAGCGTGAGTGATCTGATGGTGCCGCGTCGCGACGCGCCTTCGCGTCCCACCTCCGTTTCCCCATCCCTCTCCTCCAAGACAATGTCAAGAGCCGTGTAGGAGGTTAGCCGTGGGTACCAAATTGTATGTGGGCAGCCTGCCCTATTCCACCACTGAGCAGCAGCTCAACGAGCTGTTCTCCCAGTACGGGACGGTCCAGTCCGCGAAGGTGATCACTGACCGGTACACCGGACAGTCGCGTGGGTTCGGGTTCGTCGAGATGGCGACGGGCGAGGAGGCCCAGAAGGCCATCGCGGCCCTGAACGGGTCCACGCTGGGCGGCCGCACGCTGGTGGTCAACGAGGCTCGACCGCAAGAGAAGCGCCCCTACGGCGGGGGTGGCGGAGGTGGCGGAGAGGGGAGAGATCGCTGGTAAGTCCCATCGTGGAACAGCGTTTCCGTAGGCAGTGCGAGGGGGCTGAAGCTGAGCAGCGGCCCCCCCTTTTGTTTGAAGGCCGACAGAGGTTCCCCCTTCCCGGGCCGACGCGGTCTGGCTTGAGAAGCCTTCCAGCCCGGCGGCTGTCCTCTTGTCGTGTGCGCCCGTAGCTCAGTTGGATAGAGCGTCGGGCTTCGAACCCGCAGGTCGCCCGTTCGAGTCGGGCCGGGCGCACCTTAGATTTTCAAGGACTTCGGTGTTTTCGCCGCTCCGGGCCGCGACAGCTGGTTGCGGGGGGGTCGCAGATTCCCCCTCAGCCGGGGGGTCATCCAGCCGGTCCACCGCCTGCCGGTTGCCCCCGGGAATCAGGTGGCCGTAGAGGTCCACGGTGACCTGAATCGAGGAGTGCCCCATCTGCTCCTTGACGTAGACGGGGCTTTCGCCCTGCTGGAGCAGGAGGCTCGCAAACGTATGGCGGAGGTCGTGAATGCGGATCTTGCGCAACCCCGCCGCGCGCAGGGCGGGATAGAAGACCCGATGCCGCAGGTTGTCGGGATCGAGGAGGCCCCCCGTCTCGCTGCAAAAGACCCAGGGCGACATCGCCGCCCCGGTGGCCGCCGCCTCCAGCTGCCGCTCGGTGTGGAGGTCTTTCAGCGTCCGCGTCAGTTCTCGCGAGCAGTCGACCCGCCGCACCTCATCATTCTTCGGCGTGGTCAGGTGCCCGTGACTATAGGAGCGCTGCACGAGCAGGTACCGGCTGCGCAGATCGAGGTCTCCCCATTGCAACGCCAGGAGTTCGCCCAGCCGCAAGCCGGTCCGGACCGCACAGAGAAAGAGCGGATAGTACCGCGGCGCCTGGCGCCGGATGGTCTCCAGGAACACCCTCACTTCCTCGCGCGTCAGCGGGTTCACCTTGCGCCGCTTGGAAATCCTCGGCAGGAAGCGCCCCGGCTTGAGCGCGACGTTGGTGGACACCAGCCCGTCCTCCACGGCTTGGCTGAGTAGACTGCTCAGCACGCGCACCGTGTTCATGACAGTCTTCGGCGCGAGCCCCCGGTTGAGTTGGTCCGTCACCAGGGCCCGGATTTTGTCGCGGCTGATCGCTCGGAGCGGCAGCGCCCCCAAGGCGGGCAGGATCCACTGGTCCAGGCGTTTCCTGTAGTCGCGGGTGGTGTTCGGTTTGCGAACCTGGCGGATGTACTCCAGCCAGGTTGCCGCGTAGTCGGCCAACACCCGGTCGCTCCCCTCGGCCGGAAAGGCGCTCTGCCCGAGGGCCAGCCGGGCGGCGATCTGCTGGGCCGCCAGCTGCGCCGCGTGCTTGCCCGCCGCCCCGACGCCCACGCGTTTGGCCTTGCGCTGTCCTTGATGGTTAACAAAAATGTACCACGCCCCTTTCCGTTCGCGCACCCGGACACCCATGGCTAGCCGTTACCTCCCGGCGGTCCGCGCGCAGACCGCCGCGACGACCTGATCGACCAGCTGGTCCAGGTCCTCCCCACGGCGACAGACGCGGTACCGCGCAATCCACACATCAAACTCTTCCCGCTTGACTAACAGTTTTCTGCCGATGCGATAGTGTGGCAGCGGATGCGCAGCATCCGCGAGTCGGGCCCGCAGCCACCGCACCGAGCATGATGCATAGGCGGCCAGGGCCCGCAGATCAAGATACGCCGGCGTCGACATCACTCCACCAGGTGCACCAGCCACACCCCCTTGCGGGTCTCGATCCGCTCGACGGTGGCCTGCGGGTAGTCCCGCTCCACAGCCGCCCAGACCGCGTGCGCGGCCATGCTCGCGGGATAGTCCGTCTCCCGGACGACGCGGTGGATGCCCCGGGTATCGAGCGACTCGCGGACCAGTCCCGGCTCCCGCGGCGCGCGCTGCTCCGCCCGCGCCCGCCACCGGGCGACGGCCTCGCGCAGGCCCGCAATCGTCCGGTCTTTCTGGGCGCATTCGCTGCAGCTCATCGGAAGCTCCCGAGATACGCGTGCGTCACGCTCTCGCGTGAGTGCCCGAGGTCCTCCGCGACCGTCATCCGCGCGATCGCGACCCGCTCCGGATCTCCCGCCTCGACGTCTCCGCCGCGCACCGGGCTCGGGGCTCCGGTCAGCGCCTCGTACCGCTCCTGTGCGTACTCGTGACGGAGCCCATGGCTCGTGAGCCCCGTCTTGCGGGTGAGCCCCTCCCGCTCCATTACGTAGTAGTACCGCCGCTCGACCTGGTGGTAGGTGAGCCCGGTGCGCTCCCCCTGGCCGAGGGTCTGCGTCCCGCGCGTCAGCGCCTTCGCGCGCTCCAGCGCCGCGCGCTGCTCCGGCGTCGTGATCGGCACCGTGCGATCACGGCCCCCCTTCGTGCCACGATTGACGGCGAGATGCGTCCCCTGGTCTGCGAGATGGGGACGCACGCACAGCGATTCGCGGACCCGCAGCCCGAACTCCCGCTGCAACGCGAGCGCCGCCGCGATGCGTGGTTCCCGTGTCGCCAGCTCTGCGATCCGCGCCCGCGCCTCCACCCCTTGCGCGGCCCAGCTCTTGTCTCTGGTCGCCACGTAGGTCCGCCGCATCTGCTCTCGGTAGTTGCGGGCGACCTGATCCACAAGACCGGGCTTGTTGATCCAGGCCGCAAACACGCGGAGGACACTCAGCCGATTTTGCCACTCGGCCGCGCTGAGCCCGCGGGCGGTCCACGCTTCGCACAAGGCGCGTACGTGCCGGCCGCCGAGGCCGCGCACACTCGGTAACTGGTAGCCCAGCTCCCGGAGCGTCCGGAACGCCCCGAAGAGCACCTGGCTCCGCTTCTCCAGGGTGGCCGTGCTCAGCACCCGGGCGCGATCGTGTGAGATGCGTCCGTGGACGCGCAGCAGCCCCGCGAGCTCCCCTTTCCAATTGTTGCCCATCGCCTCACCTCTTATGTGTGACGTGAACGTGAATAGGTACGACCCGCTCACGACGGCTCCCCCGTGCGTGAGCGCCCTGCTCGCGCAGGGTCCTGGTCACCGCTGTTTCCTCTCTCCCGATGGCCGCGTCCGCCACCGGATCGAGAGGCTCCGCCGCCGCGAGGCCGGGCTCGATCACGAGCCCGCGCGCTCGCGGGGCGACACACACCGCAGCTCACCGCTCGCTGCTGTCTCGCGCTCGCGGCGCGCGGGTCGCTCGCGCGCGCCGCGATGGGCTCGGCTCCCTCTGCGGTGGGACTACTCGCAGCATTGGCCTCACGCCCTCGCCGAGTCGCCGGGGTCGGGCGCGTCGTGGGATCGACCGTCATTCACCACGCGCCTCATGCGCCTTGCGCCCTCCCCTGTTTCTCGCCACCGACTCGCGTCCGCGAGTTTCGCCTCTTGATCGACGGCCGCGGCCGGTGGGCTCGTCAGGGTGGCCCGGCCGCGTCCGCGCTCCGTAGCGGCGGGCGACGGGTCCCTCGCCCCCCGCCGCCCGCTCGCCCCTCCGCGCGGAGATTTCCGTCTCCGCGCTCGTCTCTCTCCGATTCATCGTCGTTCCCCGCTCCTGGCGCGGGGCCTCGGGCACTCTCTGTCCGCCCGCCCTCCCGGTCGGGCAGACAGAGAGTGCCCGTCGGGGGCTGGCCGCCCCCGCCTCCGGCCGGCTCCCCCGCTCACGGCGCCTCCGCGCCCGCCACGGCGACCGGGTGCTCCGCCGCCCGCCGCCGCGCCCGGCGCTCCGGGTGCTCTGCCCCCAACAGCACACGGCGCAGCAGCCGCGCCGTGAGGTCGCCGCGCGAGAGCACCGCGTCCCCGCCGAGGTCGCGGTGCAGGCGCTCCAGCGCCTCAGCCAGCTCGCCCGTGAGCGTGACCGAATACCGGATCGTCGTCTCCCGGCGCTCCGCCGCCAACTCCGCAGCCAGCGCCGTCTGCAGATCACTGGGCTTCATCATGCGATCGTCCTCCTTCCCTTTTTTCTCGCCCGCACGGCCGCCGCCGGGACGTGGCTCGTGATCGCGGCGTACGGCACCCACGTCCAGCGCCATTCGCTGTGCGGGCCGTAATCGGCGACGATGTACCAGTCGCCGTCCCGGAGCTCCACTCGGCACAGGGGACGTTCCACGGCCGACTCGCCCCGCCGGGGCTGCCACCACACCCAGTCCCCCGGCTCAATCTGCCCCGGCGTCGGCCGATAGCCCGCCGCCTGCAGCTTGTCCCGCATCGCGAAGGCACGGGTGATCTCTTTGATGTCATCGATCCTTCCCCTCACGCCCATCACGTCCCCTCCCCTTTTACGAATAAACGAAAAAAACGAAATAAATCCTAAGCTCTGGATTTTTCAGCGAGGTTGGGTTACGAAATAATTCCATTTTTTCGTACACCATTGTTGAGTCGTCAGGTCAACTTACGAAATAATTCCTTGAGTGCGTCCGCATAACTCCTTGATTTTTAACGCCAAACTATTTTTTTCGTTTTTTTCGTATCTTCGTAGGTACACCACCTCTTTCGGGCGGCCGCGCTCGCGGGCGACGCGGCGAATGGTGACCTGTTTTGCTGCGAGCAGCACGGTCAACGCGCGCTCGATCTCGGCGGCTGAGACGTTGCGCCCTAGCGCAGCCGACAGTTCTGTGCGGCTCAGGGCTCCGCCAGCGGCCTGCAGATGCGTCACCACCGCATCCGCGGTTGGGTCCCCCAGCCGCTCGCCAAAAATTAGTTCGATTGATTGTTCGCAGAAGGCCCAACCCATTAGCGCGGCCCGGAGATGTGGGACATCGATCCTGTCCGCGCCATCGAGGAGGGCGTACACCAGGCTGAGACGGGTCACCTGCGCCTCCGCCCGGGCCGTCATCGCTCCAGCCAGTCCCGGACGGTCTGCGGTCAGCACCGGATACACCGTGTGCCACAGCTCGCGCGCGGCCTCCGTGCGGCCCAGCCGCCCGATGCGCCGGGCCCGTTCGAGCACCGTCCGGAGCCGCCCCACGAGCGGGGCGAGTGTCGCCTCCTCGAGCCTGCCCCCATCCGGCAGGCATTTTGACCGCCGCACCATCGCCACCAGAAACCGATTCCCAAATCCATTGGCGGCGTCGATCTCCGTTAACAAGCGGAGCAGCTCGTCGCGGGTCGTGTGCGCGACCAGCGAGACGTGACTCTGCTCGGCGCGCAGCGGTGAATTCTTATTTAATACCTGGAGCTCGCCCACGTCCCAGGCCTCGCGCAGGATCGCACTGAGGGTATTGCCGTCACGCCGAATGGTCGCGAGCACCCGCGCGAACTCGGGCTCGTAAATGAGCAGGCGGTAGTCCTTGGCCGGGGGCTCGCCTGATTCTCCGGCACGGGCCAGGTGCGCGACGAGTCCCTCGCCAGAGGTCAATCCGCCCACAATCGCGTGCCGGCAAAATTCCGGGTCGGCGGCGGCAAAGAGCCGCCGAATCCAGCCGAACGACGTGCCTTTGCGGGCGCGTGAGGTAGGTCCAACGAGCAGCACATACAGGTTCCCATAATGCTTGTCGGCTTCGACGCACCAGTGGGGCTGCCGGCCCACCGCCGCGCCGAAAAAGGTCAACCATTGCAGCGCGAGCGCGGCCGGATCCGCTTCCGTATGCGGCTCGATGGCGTCCAGCACATCCCCAGTTAGCCCGTACCGAGCTTCCGGCTCGAGGGTCGGCCATCGCTGGCGCGGCTCCGCCGAAGTCTGATCCCCTTGCGCCTGCTCCCCATCATCCAGCGGCGCCTGCGCCGCCTCCACCAAGCGCGCTACGTCCGGATGCATCTAGGCCACCTCCTGCTGCGACGTCTGGTCTTCCGCGAGGCCCCGGGCTCGGACGCGGCAGGCTACTTCCTCCAGCAGGTCCGCGCGCGCAAGATCGTCATACGCGCGCGACCGCCGCCAGCGCGGCATCCAGCTCGGCCTCTGTCCAGGTCCAGGCGCTCGTGAGCCCCGTCGCCGCGGCCAAGATCCGCTCGGCGCGTCGAGTGAGCCGAGCGGCCCCGTCCTCGAGCGCCGCCGCGGCCTCCCGCCAGCCCCAGCGCCGCGACCGCGGCGCCGGCCGTGGCGCGCGCCCCCCTGCCGACGGGGCGTAAAACAGGTCCCGCATGCTGATCTTCAGCGCGGCGGCGATCTCCGCCAGGGTACACCCCGCGAAGCAGTGGATCAGGACCCCCCGCTCTCCCTGAGCGATCGATAGTGACGGCGTCCGATCGTCATGGGCTGGGCAACGCGCCATCCAGCGGCCCGCGCCGCGCGGGCGGACGCCCTCCAGCTGCGCCAATATGTGGTTGCAGTCCATCGGTGACTCTGATACGCTGCTCGCGTGACAGCGTAACATACCACGAGCGTGCGTCGCCGTCAAGGTGTGGTTGCGCGCGCGGCGCCCCTCCGCTATATTGCCCTCATGGACCTCTGGCTCGATGTCGCCAATGCCCGCACCTACGAGGACCTGATCCAGATCTTCTATCGCCGCGCCGGCCGAGCGAAGCCGGTGTATCTCGCCCTCGAGCGATTTGTGTCTGGCGCTATTCCAGGCTGGCGAGCCATCGCGCTGCGCCATCTGTCGCAGTACCATGAGTTCGTGCAAAAATGGCTGGACGGGACGCTCGCTGAGGAGGATCTGACCCGGGCGCTCTGGTGGGCAGGGGACCAGCCGGAGTCCCGTCTCCGCACCCTCGGACGCTTGCTGCTGGAGCCGTCTCCGTTCAGCCTGGATGCCTGGCTCATCACCGAACGGCGACGGAACCCGCATCAACCGTTTGAGGAATGTTATCGGCAGGTCCTCCACCTCATCCAGCAAGATCGGGCCGGGACGTTACGCTGGCGTCCGCAGCGCTGCGCCCAATGTGGCCGCATCTATATTCCTGACCGAGCCAGCCAACAGTATTGTCGCCCCCTCTGTCGCACCCGAGCCTTTCGCGGAGCTCCCCCCCAACACCACCCAGCCGCTCAGCATGCGGGGCCAGTGGGCTCCCGCTCCGCCCCCTCCCCTTGACGGCCGGCCGCGGCTCGACTACGATGCCGTCATGGGCGTCACGTCTCTGATGCGCGGCGGGACGCCCCCATCGGACCTCAGGCCCTCACGGCCCCCTGGGAGTCGAGCTATGCCGTTCAACCTCCCTCTCAACGACATGACGCTTCAGGAGAAACTTGCCGCCATGGAGTCGCTGTGGGAGGACCTCGCCCGCACTCCAGAGGCCATGGAGTCCCCTGCCTGGCACCAGGACCTCCTCGATGCGCGCCGCCAGCGGCTCGCCGAGGGCACCGCTCGATTCAGCGATTGGGAGACGGCCAAAGCCGACATCCGCACCAAGCTCTCGTGAGAATCGAGATCCTGGATGACGCCCAGGAGGACTTAATCCAGGGCTTTCACTTCTACGAAAGTCTGGAACCGGGGCTCGGGTCCTACTTCTTAGACTGCCTGTTCTCTGATATTGATTCGCTTCTGGTGTCCGCAGGGATTCATCCCCTGACGTTCACGTATCACCGCTGCCTGTCCAAGCGCTTTCCCTTTGCCATCTACTACAGTGTGTCGGGAGAGTTGGTTCGCGTGCATGCCGTGCTGGACTGTCGCAGAAAGCCCTCGTGGATCAGGAAACGGTTGAAGGCGGAGGACTAACCCGTCCCTGCTCCGAGGGGGCGTCGTGGTTGCAGGGAGGTTGCAGATTCGGCGTCGGTTGCGCCGGATCCTGCTGCAAAGTGCCAGCCCATTCGTCAAGAGTTTCGCGGACTTCTCGGGACGCCGCAGCCGCCGTCAGCGGCTTCGAACCCGCAGGTCGCCCGTTCGAGTCGGGCCGGGCGCACCAGCCGCCTGCTCACCCATGCGTACCGGAGTCGCCCAGCTTCCCTTGCATGACGGCAAGGCGCCGCGCTGGCTCTTTGCCCTGATGGTCCGGCTTGCACGGGAGGTGCTTGGGCACCTCGTCGCTGCCGAGGGGCCCGAGGTGGTCCTGCGGCGGTTGTCCGATCCCTTCTGGTTCCAGGCCTTCGGTTGCCTGCTCGGGTTCGACTGGCATTCCAGCGGCCTGACGACGACGGTCTGCGGGGCGGTCAAGGAGGCGGTCCGCGGCGAGGCGCGCAACTTCGGCCTAATCGTCGCTGGCGGTAAGGGGAATGCCTCGCGCCAGACGCCCCAGGAGATCGCTGCAGCTTGCGAGACGCTGGGGCAGGACCCAACAGGGCTCGTGGCGATGAGCCGGCTGGTCGCCAAGGTGGACAACGCGGCCGTGCAGGACGGCTACCAGCTCTATCACCACGTCTTCCTGTTCACGACGGCAGGGTACTGGAGTGTGATCCAACAGGGCATGTCGGACACAACCCGGATGGCGCGGCGGTACCACTGGCTGGGCGAGCGGATCGAAAGCCCGGTGGTGGAGCCGCACGCGGCGGTCTGTTGCGACGCGACCGGGCCGACGCTCAACCTCGTGGCGGCGGAGAGCCAGCCGGCGCAAGCGGCGATCGTCGAGCTAGCGACGGACCCGAACCGGGAGGTGCTCCGGGTGCTCGACCGCCTGCCGACCCTGACGTTGCCGTCGCGCCACACGATCGCCGCTGAGGACCTGGATTCGCGCTACGTCCGGAAGGTTCTGCTTGCGACCTACGAGGCTGCCCCCGCACACTTCCAGGCGCTGCTCGGCGTCCCCGGCGTGGGCCCCAAGACACTCAGGGCCCTGGCGCTCGCGGCGGAGCTGATCTACGGCACGCCGTCCAGCACGCGCGATCCGGCGCGCTTCGCCTTCGCCCACGGTGGCAAGGACCGCGTCCCTTACCCTGTGGACCTGGCCACCTATGAGCAGACGATCGAAGTCCTCCGTCAGGCCCTCGACCACTCGCGCGTGGGCCAAAGCGACAAGCTCCGCGCGTTGCAACGCCTCGCCGGATTTGCCAGCGTGGCCTGCCCGCTGGCTTGACGCCGCGCCGGGAGGCTCGTGTGTCGGCTCGTTCCCCAACAGCCTCAGACGGCTGACCCGCCCTAGCCTGCATTATTCAGTGCGCCGTGAAAAGGCGCTGTGTGTCTCACAGGTGCAAGTCCTGTCTGGGGAGTTGTCGGGACACCCCAGTAGCTACCAAGGCAGTCGCAAGGGTCACTGACCGACTGAAGCCCTCGGGACAGAGGCCCACCGTGGGTGGGTCAGCGAGCCGACGGGCCGCAACACGGGTGAAGCCTGAGCAGGCCTCGAACGTGCAGTCGCGAGGGCCGACCGGCCTGAATAACCGGGAAGGCCGCTGGAGTCTGGAGGAGCACCCGACCGATGAGCCCAGACTTCCTCGCCGGGGTAGTGGGCGTGGCACGCCGGCACAGCACACAGGGCAACACGGGAGATCCCGCTCGGCGGGGCCGCGCAGGCCTCGCTCCATCACGAGGGTGGAGCCGGGCGGGAAGTCGGAGGGGCTCATCGGACCGATGGCACTCGGCGGACAACACAACCGCCGAGGAGGGAAGGAGCCCTGGTTCGAGGCGTGCCTCACCGAGAGAAGGATCAGGAGATTGGCGTGAGCCTGGCAACTCCACGTACGATCCGGCGACTCCAAGAGGCACTGGGCACCAAAGCCAAGCAGGCGCCGACCTATCGCTTCTCCCTGCTGTACGACAAGGTCTATCGGGCGGACATCTTGGCCCATGCCTACGCCCTCGCGAAACAACGCGACGGAGCGTCGGGCGTGGATGGAGAGACGTTCGAGGCCATTGAGGCAGCGGGACGGGAGCGATGGCTGGCCGCCGTGCAGGAGGCCCTGCGGACGGAGACCGACCGCCCGCAGCCCGTGCGACGGGTGCGGATTCCCAAACCCGCCGGCGGGGAGCGGCCACTCGGGATTCCGACGATTCGGGATCGGGTGGGGCAGACGGCCGTCCTGCTGATCCTGCCCCCGATCTTTGAGGCGGACATGGAACCCACGGCCTATGGCTATCGTCCGGGGCGCACGGCGCGCGCGGCGGTGGCAACCGTCCACCGGGCGCTGTGTGCCGGGCAGACGCAGGTGGTCGATGCGGATGTGTCGCAGGACTTCGACACGATCCCGCACGCGGCCTTGATGCAGGCGTTGGCACGCCGGATCAGCGATCGGAAACTGCTCCGGCTGCTGAAGCGGTGGCTGAAAGCGCCGGTGGCCGAGCGGACGGGGCGCGACGGATGGCGGTACCCGGGAGGCAAGCGGGCGACGCGGGGCATCCCGCAAGGCGGGCGGGTACCCGCCAAGCGGGTGCCGCCGTTGCTCGCGAACCTCTACATGAACCGCTACCTGCAAGCGTTCCGCCACGCCGGACTGGACCGGCGCTACGGGGCACGACTGGTCAACTCTGCCGACGACGTCGTGGTGCTGTGTCGGCAGGGGGCCGCCGAAGTCCTGGCGCAGCCCCGGCAGTGGTTCCAGCCGATGGGGTTGACGTTGAACGAGCAGAAGACGCGCCTGTGCAATGGGCGGCGTGAGCCGTTCACGTGCCTGGGCTATACCTTCGGGCCGCAGCCCTATCGCAAAGACGGCCACTGGTATCTGGGAGCAGCCCCGGCCAAGAGGGCGGTGCAGCGGATCAAGGGTCGCATCCGACAGATGCTCTGCCCGGCGAATCACGCGCCCTGGGAGGACGTGGTCACGCAGCTCAACACCGTGTTGCGGGGTTGGGCGGCCTCTTTCTCCTATGGGACGCGCCTGATGGCGTATCGGGCGGTGGATCGATCTGGCGCAACGCGGGTGCGGCACTTCTTGCGGCGACGACACAAGGTTCCGACACGCGGCACGCGGCGCTGCTCGTCCGATATGATCTTCGGCGAGTGGGGCGTCCTCCGGCTGCGGCGGGTGCACCTGGGGTCGCCTGTGCATGCTGTGGTGTGACGCTCGTCCGAGAGCCGGATGCGGGAAAACCGCACGTCCGGTTCGATGAGCGGATGGGGGAAACTCCTGACCGCTGTGGTTGGCGGTAGATGCGTGCATCGACACCATCGAGAGCGGCTCCAGGCCAGCGCCCATGTTCGACTCTACTGGCGGTTCGTCGCGAAATCGCGGAGTCGCCTGGCGAGACGGGCGCGTGGAGCCGCGAAGGAAGGAGGCGTGCTCCCTGCAGCACGTTGACTGACTGAGCGGCGAGCCCGCCCGCCTGCGTGCTTGAAATTCGCACGCAGGCTTGTCGCAGCCGCGAATCTGCGGTTGCAGCAGAAGCGTTCATGAATAATGCAGGCTAGCGCACCAAACGCTTCCGGGTCCTTGCTGAAGCGGCGTGAACGGGTCGCGACCGGTGAGCGGCGCGCGGCTTACTCAGCCGCGCGCCGCGTCCGTCTGGTTGGACGTTACTGCCTGACGACGAAGTGGGCCCGGCGGTTCTCCTGCCAGCAGAGCGTGCTGTGCTCCTGGCAGAAGGGCCGCTCCTTGCCGTAGCTCGTGATCTGGATCCGCGATGCCTCGAGCCCGAGGTTGGCCAGATAGCGCTGCACAGCCTGTGCCCGTCGCTCCCCGAGGACCAAGTTGTAGTCCGCGGTGCCCCGCTCGTCGCAATGGCCCTCGATCAGAAGCTTCCAGTTGGTCGTGCTCCTGAGCGCCTGCGCATCGTGTTCCAGCGCGGCTTTCGCGTCTTCGCGAATGGCGAACGCATCGAAGTCGAAGAAGGCGTCGGACAGGGTGAGCGTCCGAGGCTGGAGGGTCGGAGCGGGTGGAGCCTCTGGCTCTGGCGCCCTAGCCTCCTGCGGGGGAGCCGCCGCTTCCGGCGTTGGCGGTGCGGCGGGCTCAGGGATGGGCTCGGGCTGGACACGCTCCTCGACCGGCGGGGCCGCGTCTGGAATCCTTGCTGCCTCGATGGGCGCCGGTGGCTCTTCCTTGGACGCAACCGTCGGGGCTTCGGCCTCAACTACAGGGGCCGGAGCCGGTGGCGGGGTGGCCTGAACGACCGGAGGCCCGGGGACAAAAGCCTGGTCCTCCGCGGAGCTGGTGAGTTGGCGACCGGTGCAACCGGCCGCGAGGATGAGGAGACTGCTGGCGAACAGCACGGACTTGAGTCGCGCGATGGACAGTGCCATGTCGGTGGTTCCTCCCTGGTAAAGTGACCGCCAAGCCGGCGGGCCTCTGCCGGAATGACAGGGCCGGCTTCCAGGGGGCCAGCTTGCGGCTCAACCCACGGCTGGGAAGCAAGCACTATGCCTAGAGACAACAACTTAGAATTACCATGTTAAGTTCGCGCATTGCAAGGCTCCATAGCTGCTGGAAGGGCCGCGAGAATCCGGCCGCTGTGCAAGTTGGACACACCCTGCGGCGGGTGCGAGGCCAAAAAGTCGCACTCTGGCCGTCGCGAGGCTTGTCCCGATCGGTGAGACAGAATGCTCTGCGTCACGGCCCCGCCCGCGGGCGTGAGGACCCAAGGGAGCTCTGTAGCCGATGAACGATTGGCCCGCCCGAGATCGCTGCGGTAGGCGACCACCCTCGCGAGCGGTCGGGGCGGGAAGCGGGCGCAAACGTCGTTGACATGCGAATCCTGACCGTGTAAGGTTAGTCGCTCGTGTCACATCACGTTGTCCGTAGCAACGCTTGGGCATGAGATCGCTCAGCAAGCTTTCCATCGGGCTATTGCTCTGTGTGCTCCTGAGCGGGTGCGGCTATGGGTTCATTCTGGCCGTTGAAGATGGGGATACCGCCGCCGTCCGGGCCAAGTTGGATGCGGGGGCGGACGTCAACGCGGAGCTTCCGATCCTCGGCACGCGGCCGCTCATGGCCGCGGCTGCGCGCGGGCAACTCGAGACCGTCCGTCTTCTGCTGGACTGTGGCGCGGATGTCAACGTGTCCGATCTGACAGGGTGGACGCCCTTGCACGCCGCGGCGTACTCCGGTGATCCCGAGATTATTCGGTTGCTGCTGGATTGGGGGGCGGTCCCCACGGACGAAACCTGGTATCTGCCGAGCCCCTTGACCGTCGCGGAGCAACTCAAGCGAACCCACGCGGTGGAACTGCTGAGATCCGTCCAGGCCCGCCCTGGTGGCAATTCCATCGCCGCGCGCCGGTCGAGTGAGCCCGCGAATGAGGCTCCGGGCCGCCAGCCTGGCGCCTCCCCCAACTGAGCCGCCGTCGCACTCTCTGTCGATGCATGCCTGTCCTTTCAGGAACCGTCTCTATCCCTCACCCTGCCCCCGACCCAAACCGCCCGCACCTCCTGTCTGGCGAGATCCGCGTCTTGTCAAGGTTCCCTCGGTCAGGTTCCAAGCAACCGACCGATGACGACGTATTTACTCCCTGTACCTTCGGCTCCTTCATCGCAGGGGTGCGCATTGAGGGGACTGCCCTGGCAGGTCGGCCAGTGGGAAGGCGGTAGGCACGGGGTCATCCTGTGACTGCGCAGAAATGACCGAGCGGTCGAACCGCGAGATTCTCTCCCACGTTTCCGTCGTCAGGAGGAATGAGCCATGCGTGTCTCGGCGATGCCGAGCGCGGCGCTGCAGCGGCCCTGCTGGTCTCACATCCGGCCTGGGGCAGGACGTGTTGCCCGAGCCCTATGTCAAGTACCAGTATGCGGTGAAGTTCGTCTTGCGGCATTCAGGCGAGAATCCCCTGCAGGCGGCGAAGGGGGGCTTACGCGAGCGCGATTAACGTGCATAATCCCTCTCTGTATCAAAACACAACATTCATCAGGAAAGGGGCCTTCGCCTTCTCAAAGCAGCGGCCCGGTCCCGTTTCTCCTGGTTTAAGGCCGTTTTGGAGCCGGATCAAGCCTTTGAAATTGATTGTCCGGACATTCGAAAGATCATCAGGTCCACTCAGACGCCGATCCCCATTCCGGCGTTCATCAAGGGGTTTTGTGGTGATCCTTACGCCCATGCCGCTCGACGTGACCGCGGTGTCTACGGCCCGCCCCACCGACGGGCAGGTCTCGACCATGGATATCGAGGTCGTGCAGCCGCGTGTGATCGCCAGCCCGACGACTCCGTCGCTCGCGCGCCGGCCGGCGACCCGGTCCGGCTGCGGCCGCCTGGAGGATGGGGGCTGGAGGGAAATGCTGTCCGCGGTGACTTGCGGTGGAACACGGAGCTGTGACGCATCTGGTGTCGGGGTGACACGAGGCCTTGCGGAGACAGCGTCGTCCCCGTGCCGTCGGCTGTTCCCGCGGTTGGACCGCACCCAGACCGCGCGGACGCTCGGCCTCAGGCCTGTGTCATCCAGCTCCAGGCGCCCGGCGCCGGGGTTCCATCGCTCTTTCGTCGAGCCACGGGTCTGCAAGAGGACCGCGTCCGCACCGGAATCTGCTGGCGGAGCAAGGACCGACGCCGTTGGCGCCCTGGTTCTCACACCGGCGGTGGCTGGGTGTCCGCGGTGGGAGGGAGTGGTCGCCGTCCCGCTGTGAGACGTCCCGGTCCAGCGCTGGTGAGCGATCGAACCGACTTGCCAAGCCTTTCGCCAGCCGGCAGCGGGGAGGGCCGAGCGCTCGGCCCTCCCATTCCATGCCACGTTCCAGGAGCGGCCTCCCTCAGTGAGCGGAGGAACCGGGGGCTCGGACCAGTCACAGCATCGGCGAGACGAGCCGGGAGGCGTCCACGTCCACCAGCCCGCGGTCCGTGATCTTGAGTGATGGGATTACCGGCAAGGTGAGAAAGGAGAGTTGTACGAACGGCTCCTGCAGGCACCCGCCCATCCCGCACACCCTTGTCTTGAGCCGGTCCACCATCGCCGCCACTTCTCGCGAGGTTGTCAAGTTCTTAGTTGAAGTTACGTCGTGGCTCATGGTTGATGATGTCATGCCGCGGCCTGCTCCTGCTGCCCGGCGTCCTGCTCGACTTCGATGTGTTTCACCACGACCGCGATCTGTCGCAACCCTTTCACTCGTTTGAAGCCCTGCTCGCAGTGCATCAGCACGGTCGCCAACCAGCGCTGACGCATCGTGCTGTTCCGGTAGCGCTTGATATTGCCTTCGCAATCCCGCACCGTCGAGAACTTGCGTTCGATCGGGTTCGTCGAGTGCAGGGTCTTGCGCAGCAGTGCTGGCCCCTGCAGGCGATGCAGCGTCAGCAACTCCTCGAACGCTTCGAGCAAGGAGTCCGCGGCTGACTCGTTGATCCGGCGCAGCCACTGCTCGAAGTCCGCGAACATCGCCTTCGCGTCGTCGTAGCGGTTCTGCTCCAAGGCCATCTGGAACCGGCGATGCGCCTCCTTCCGGTACCGCTTCGGGAGATGCTTCTGGATGTTGCGATCCTTGTGGCTGGGGCCCCGTTGGTGCACCAGCTTCTTGCCGTGGCGCGCCTTCAGCGCCTTGATGATGCCCTTGCCCCCATCGGTGATAGAGCGCACCCGCGTGGACAGCGTCAGCCCCCGCCGCTCCAGGTCGGCCAGCAGGCCCTCGCAGATCTCGTGGTTCTCCGTTGCGCCTTCCCAGAACCCCAGGGCGCGCTTCTGCCCGCTCAGGTCGATGCCCAGCGCCACGATGAAGGCCTGGCCCCCGCGGTGGATCGTGTCGAGGAACAGGGCGAACACCTCGAAGTCCTCGAGCCGGCGTTCCCGGAACTCGCGCCGCTGCTTCGCCGTGGCTTCGACGAGATGGCGCGAGTCCCGCGCTCGCGGACACGCCGAAGGCACGGCCGGCGGCGGTCACGGTCTCCTCATACTTGCGGGCTGACATCCCCCGCAGCACCTCTCCCAAAAGTTCTTCCGAGAAGCCGCCGCGCTGCTTCAACTGCTCGTAGCTCCGCAACGTGCGCTCGCCGTCAGGACCGCGTCACCGGGGATGCACCACGCGCAGTTTCTGGTCGCCGACGTAGATCGAGCCAGGCTGGCTCGCCCACTTCCGAAGCTCACGCGAGGTCGGATGGTAGTCCGGACCCGCTTGCTGCTCGCGCTCCATGGACATGATTGTCTCCGCCACCAGGCGTCCGATGTCCAGCAGCGCGGCATCGAGCGCCTGTTTGCCTCCCAGCATCACCTGCACCATCCGGTCCATCCACCACGGCTTCTCCTGGATCTCCTGCAACGCCTGGATGGCCTTCTTCCTCTGCTTCGTGTCCGGTCTCATCGCGGTGACTCCTTTCGTGTGCAGATCGTCTTCGGGTTGAAGCGACCTGATTTGAACGAAGCCACTCACCAATTTCAACTAGATTCAGTATAACCTCCTTCTCGCGGCTCCTGGTCGCACATCAGCCCGCCGAGCGGCAGCGGCAGGGCGTCCGTCGAGGACTCGTCCTCGGCTACAACGATCCCGCCGTCCACCGTGATGAGCCGGTTCACGGCAGCCGCCATCGCCCGGGCGGTCGCCGCGGCCGGCTGGGTCGGCATGCTGGCCGCCTGGGCCTGGCTGGGAGGGCAGTGGAGGGAGGCCGCCAGGTTTTGGGGAGGGGCCCGCTGTGATTCCCTAGCGGTCCGGCGGCACGGGCTTCACGGCTAGCGTGATGTGGCGTGCCACAGCTTGGAGGGTGTTGGGGTCCTGGCCGGGAAGCGGGCGCAGATCCCAACCGTAGAACAGCCCCCTGTGGCCCGGAGCGTGAATCTCGGCTTCGACCACCACCTCGTCGCCGACGAGCACGTCAGGCGGCCTCAGGATTGGGGTGCCGCAGAGGCCCAGGACCGTGACCTCGATTGCGCCGGTGTGGTCGCCCAGGATGAAGGAATAGGCGCCGTAGCAGGCGGCGCCCGTAGGGAGCTGGTAAGGCTCGATGAGCTGGACCTCCCGCACGGTCCCGTGGAGGGTGACGAGGTGAAGGTGATAGCGGTCGGGGTCGGCCAGGATCTCGGCCATTGGCACCGGCTCATCGGCACGAGCCGATGCACCCGCCCAGAGGGCGAGAAGGGCGAGCAGCCATGGCAGGCGCCAGTCAGGCCGACGATGGCCGGCTGGATCGGCCTTTCGGCCGTGCACGTCCTCTTCGATCCTTCTCTCAGGCGCATCCATTGGCTCAAGCTGAGCATAGCGGGACGGGCGTGGTCAAGGGAATGGTCTGAGACGGAGGTCGGCCTCGCCGGAGCGCCGGGCTGATCACGTCGGCTCCGCCAGCGCCTCGCGCACCTTCTCCACCAGTACATCGGCCGAGAAGGGCTTCTGCACGAAGGTGGCCTGGGAGGTCAGCAGGAGGTGGGTGAGCGGGGCGCTGTCCACGTAGGCTGACATGTAGAGCACCCGGGTGCTGGGTCTCAAGAGGACCACCTGCTGGGCAAGGTACAGCCCGTTCATCCCCGGCATGCGGACGTCCGTCAGCAGCAGGTGGATAGGGCCCTCGTAGCTGCGGCAGAGGCGCAGCGCCTCTTCGCCTCGGTCGGCCTCGAGGACCTGATAGCCTTGTTGCTCCAGGATGAGGCGCACGAGCCGGCGCACCGTGGCTTCATCCTCGACGAGCAGAATCGTGCACCTCGGTGACATCATCGGCACCTCCGGCGTCTTCCTCCTTCCATGCGCCAAACGACGCCTGTTGATTGCAGGGAATTGTCCCCCTCTGAGCAGGGGATCGTGGCTCATCCAGTGTGCTCCGAGTCGGACACGCCTTCGGGCACGATAGTTCGCTGAGATTCGCAGGTCCAATACCTTCTTGCGCTCATTGCACTAGGTCGCTTCTAGGCAGGCCCCGTCCCCTCGGCCGACCTCGCCACGGACCAACCGAGTGCTCCCAAGAAGGGAGGACGGGCAAGCGCGGCCTCTTTGTGGACTTGCGGCCTGATTGCATCCTTGCGTGAATGTAGCTAGACTGCCGGCCTTGAAAAGGCGGAGCGTGCCGTCTTAGCAGGCACTGACACGCCCCGCCCCCCCACGGAGCGCGCGGATATGACCACACGCCCGTGGTGTCTTCGCCCAAGGGCCGTCCCCATAGGTGGAGCGGAGGATTCAGGCGGCCCCGGGAAGCTGTCCCCATGTCAGATCGGTTCCAACGCTGCGGCAGTCTAAGGTATACCTTATTGACTGTCAACATTCTAATAAGGTAATACTTAGTGTCTCGGGAACCCTACGCAATCCTCGGTCGCCTCCTCGCTGCGCTGCACGTGAAGACGCGGACCCAGTTGGCCGCAAGTCTTCAGATCAGGCCGCAGTCCATCGTGTCGGCGATCAACCGCAGAGAGATTCCCGAGGCGTGGCTCTATCGCGTCGCCTACATGACGGGGCGGAGCGTGGAGTGGCTGCGGACAGGCAAGGGGCCGGTCTGGCACGAGCCGGTCGCCGCGGAAGGCGGGCTTCCCGTGTATGGAACCGAGAAAGGTGTGCCGGCGCCGGTGCGCCGGCTCCTGGAGATCTGGAGCGAGTTGGGGGCGCAGGAGCGGACGGCAGTGTCGCGCTTCGTCGAGGCGCTCCGGTCCGGCGATCGAGAGATCCGCGAGCACCTGATCAGGCAGATGAAGCTGATTGAGGAGTCCCTCCAGCTTCGCCGGACGCGGCGCGGGAAACGGCAGCGGCGGCCGGCCCGGCCCTGAGCCCTTCGGGCGGGGCTCGGGCACATCCGCCGCGACAGGCCGCTGGTGGCCCGTCGCAACGTGGGACTATCCGGTCAAGGCGCATCCACGAGGAGCGAGTATGCGGGTAGAGTCGTCGAAACTGGGCTCGTACATTCAAGCGGCGCGTCCGACGTTCGAGCGGATGCTGGCGGAGCTGGTCGAGCTGCCCTCGGTCAGCATGGATCCCGCACGTGCGGGGGACGTCCGGAGGACGGGTGAGGTAGCAGTCCAGTTCCTCACATCGCTGGGAGCCGATGCGCAGCTTGTAGAGACCAAGGGCTATCCTGTGGTCTCAGGCGGCTGGACGACCGGCCGGGGCCACCCCACGGTCACGATCTATAACCACCTGGACGTCCAACCTGCGCAGGAGCCGGAGTGGCGCCACTCCCCCTTTGCGTTCCAGAACGATGGCGGAGTCTACCGCGGGCGGGGGGCAACCGACGATAAGGGACCCGCACTGACCGCGCTGCTCGCGGCGCGCTACGCCGTGGAGGAAGGGCTGCCGCTGAACATCCGGGTTTTGTGGGAGTTGGAGGAGGAGATCGGGAGCCCGAACTTTGCGGAGGCACTCCGGCGCCGCGACATGGTCCCCAGGCCGGACTCCGTTGTGGTCTCCGACACGATCTGGCTCTCCAAGGGCCGGCCCGCCCTGGCCTATGGGCTCCGCGGGCTGCTCGCGGTCAGGCTCACGCTCCGCACGGGGACGACCGACGCGCACTCTGGACTCACGGGGGGCGCCGCCCGGAACCCGCTAGCGGAGCTCTGCGCGCTCGCGGACGCCTGCGTGGACGCCAAAACCGGTCGCGTGAAGATTCCGGGCTTTTACGAGGACGTGGTGGCGCCCACGAAGGCCGAGCTTCAGAGCTTCCTCGCCTCGGGCTTCGACATCCGGCGCTTCCGGCGGGCCTATGGGTTCAGGACCCTGCGAACCACCGATCCGGCCGAGGTGGTGCGGCGGATCTGGGCCTCGCCCACCTTCGAGGTGCACGGCCTGGCCGGCGGGTATACTGGCCCGGGCGTCAAGACGGTCGTACCGGGAGCGGGTGAGCTGAAGGTGAGCATGCGATTGGTGCCGAACCAGCGGCCGGAGAAGATCCTCGCCCTGCTCCGCCGGTACGTCGCCCGGCTCAACCCGGACGTGCGCGTGGAGTGCCAGGGCATGCTGCGACCGTTCCTGGGGGAGTTTGATGGCCCCTATGCCGAGGCGGGGCGCCGGGCGATGCGGGCCGGGTTCGGCAAGGAGCCTGCCTTCGTCCGCGAGGGCGGCTCGATCGGTGCCGTTGTGACGATGGAGCGGGCCTGGCACGTGCCGATCGTGTTCCTGGGCCTGAGCTTGCCGGAGCACGGCTACCATGCGCCCAACGAGCACTTCGACTGGGGCCAGGCCTCGGGCGGGATGAAGGCGTTCGCGGCGTATTTCGCGGAGCTGGCGAGAATGGGGCGTCTCGGCTGAAGAACGGCCCGCGGGCTGGGTACCTGTCCTGTTGCGTCAAATCTGAAAATCAGATATGCTGCCTCGGCAGAGGAGAGCCTACCATACGCATAAAACGATCTCGGCCACGACTGCCGCCCGAAGTTTCTCAGAGCTACTGAACAAGGTCAGCGTTCGAGGTGAGCGCTTCACGATTGCGAGGGGCGGAAAGGTGATCGCGTGTCTCACTCCTGCGACTGAGCCTGTTCACAGGATTCTGGGCGAGCTCCCCGACCTCCTGAGGAAATTGCCGTCGCTTGGAACGGAGGCAAAGCCGTTCGCCCGTGACGTCGCGCGCGCACAGCGCAAGGCTCCTGGTCTTCCCAGGAAAGCGCCGTGGGCGTAATCCTTGACACCAGCGTGCTGATTGAGTGGAACGGAAGATCGGGTCGCTCGAGGCTTACGCGGCAGCTCACTCGGAAGAGCCGCTCGGGCTCAGCGTGATCACCGCCGCGGAACTCTTTCACGGCGTCCATCGAACCGGCACCGCACCCAGGCGACTCAAGCGCACAGCCTTTGTAGAGCACGTGCTCACTTTGTTTCCGGTGTATGGCTTCGACCTGGCCGTCGCCCGCCTCTATGCCGAACTCTGGGCGTCGCTGGAGCGCGCCGGGACCAAGATCAGCGCCCATGACCTGATCATCGGCGCGACTGCCATCTCAAGGGGCGACACGGTGCTGACCTTGGACCGGCGCGACTTTGGGAAGATCCCAGGACTCTCATTCAAGGTGCTGTAGTCTCCGGTTCCGCTCCTCGTTATCTACGACGCTGAGCACGGCTACCGTACGCCCGGCGCTGCTCGGGCGCTCGGGGTACCCTTGCTATTCCTCATGCAGTGGGTCGTGATCGCCCATAAGCCTCCTCACCCGTTGCAGTGGCAAAGCAACGGGTACCCGACTCGCCTGCGCAACTCGCTGGTTTCCCGCTTCGCGCAGCCAGCCTCAAAACAAGCTTTCTACTTGCCCTGGCCCGGGAGGAAGGTGGAGGCCTTCCACGTCGACTTCGACGACTTGAAGCGCGAACTCGATCGTGGCTGAGCGCCCCGCCGTCAACGCCTCTCCCCTCAATTACTAGACGTGCGCTGGCTTGCTCGATCTGCCGTCCGCCGCGTGCGGTGCATCTGGCTCCGGCATGACTTGGAGACGATGCACAAGCGGCTGAAGGCCCTGGAGGCCAAGTTGCGCAGGCCGGCCGCGTCCTCACCGAGGCCCAGGTGGTGGCGCTGGAAAAGGCGACGGCCGGCAAGGAGGCGCACGGCGAGTTCGAAAGCGAATGCCCCGGCTCTCGCGGCGCGCGGGCGACCTTTTTGAGGCTCAGGGCATCCCGCTGTAGTGCATCCTGACCGATCGCGGGACCGAGTACTGCGAGGCGCCGGATCAGCATGAGTACGAGCTGTCCCTGGCGGGGGAAGACAGCGAGTACACGCGGGCCTAGACCAAGAGCCCGCAGACGAACGGCATCGGCGAACGCTTCCACAAGACGAGGCTCGATGAGTTCCATCGAGTGGCAGTTCGCAAGAAGATCTACCAGAGCCTGGAGGAGCGACAAGCGGACCTGGATGCCTGGCGCTAGGCATACAACGAGCGCCGGCTCCACCAGGGGTGCTAGGGCTATGGCAAGACGCCGATGTAGACGTTCGTGGATACCGTGTCGCTGGTGAAGGAAGAGAGGCTGGCGGCGTGATCAGGCAACCGCGAGGACTCACAGTCTGTCAGATACAGTCCTGACATTTACAGCTCAAAGCTATTCGCTGCGCGCTGTTAGCTGTTAGCTACGACGCGGCCAGCAGCGGCTTGAAGGCCGGGTCCGACTCGATGACACCCTTGAGCGTGTCGTTCGCCAGGAGGAACCGCCAGGAGTCGAGCGAGGCGCCTGTGAGCTGCAGGTACCATTTCTGAGCTTCGGTGAGGTGCTCGAGCATCAGCCGGTTGTTCCGGTCCGGCATGAACGCCTGGCTGTAGGCCATCGTGTAAGCCGCGGCGAACTTGTCCTGGGGCCGATCGGTCAGCTTAAACGCCTCCTCGGCATCCCGATAGGCCTCTTTGATCGCCGGATCGTCGAAGATCCGGTTCCAGGCGACCTTTGCGATCTTTGACCAGGCCAGCTCGATGAGCGCCCGCGCCCGGAACGGCGCCCGCTCGGCGGGGACGCTCTTCACCAGCGCCTCGTGGGTGCCAATTGCGTTCTGTTGATCGTTGAGCCAGCGGTAGGCCACGCCGAGTCGCAGGCGATTCTCAAGGTCCTCGGGGTTGATCCTGGCGAGCCGTTCCATGGCAGGCACCATCCGGTACAGGTAGTCCGCCGGTGTCGGTTTGGCGAACCCGCCGATTTCCATGTCCAGCGAGATGTCCACCCGCGTTGTGTGCGCGTAGGTGTCCCAGTACAGCTCGTTGAAGCGCGCCGCGAGCGCCGGATCGCCGAGCGCCACCTGATGGGCCCGCGCTCCCGCCGCCAGCAGCGCGTTGAACAGGTCGCGCGAGAGCGCGGTGAGCGCGTCGTGCTGGTCCGGGTCAATGATCAGCACCCGATTGAGCATCGCCACGCGCTCGCGGAGCTCCGGGAACTGGGCGGCGCGGCCGACCGCGGCGATGAGGAGCCCCGGGCTGTCCGCCGGGCCCCACCACTCTGCCGAGTCCCTGACGTAGCCGCCGTACTCGGTCGAGAAGGGCACGGCCGGGCTCTGGTCCGTGGCCGGCGTGACTGGCAGGTTCAAGACCGCGTGGTCGCTGGGAAAGCCGAGCTTCTTGAGGTTGGAGAGGACGACCCAGCCGACCGTCACAGCCTTCAAGGCCTGCCGCGGCCGACGCACTGCGCTGGTCCAGCGGTAGGTGCCCTGGGCGTAGGTCACAGGGGAGGTCAGCGGATCGTTGTACGCGACCCGGAGCCGGACCAGCATGGCTGGCACGGCGGTCATCCGGTCTTCGTCGCGCAGCCGGAACGAGACGGCCGGTAGCGGCCCCGCGTCCACTGGCGCGAGGCGCAAGCCGCCGCCTGGCGGAGACTGCCCGAGCCGATCCATCACGAAGGCGGACGGGGGATACTGGGTCAGTTCTTCCCCGAAGAACACGAGGGCTCCCTGCCCGGGCCACAGGACGTCCATGCCCAGGTCGCGTCGATCCACGGCGGATTGGTGGGCCTCTGCCAGCGCGGCCCAACACTGCGCGTAGATCGGGTCCGACTCGGGCGGGAATTTCTTAAGGCCCTTGGGATTGGCCGCGAGCATGCGGTACTGGCAGGCGAAGTCGAGCTGGCCGACCGCCGTCCGGTCGCCCTTGGCGACCGCCTCGGCGTAGCGCAGCGCCACCGCGGCGAGCGGGGATTTGGGTTTGGCGTTCGCCGGGGCGGCGGCCGCGAGGCCGTCGCGCCCGCCGGGAACAAGGGAGATCGCCGCCAGCGCGAGCGTCGCAGCGACTGTCGATCGCGCCGGGCGTGCGCGGTGCTTGCATGATGCCGGGGTCATCGAATCAGGTCCTCCCGTCAATGAGTTCGTCCTGCGGCTCACTGTCTCCCCGCTCGGTCCCGATCAGGAAGGATCACTCTATCACGGCGGGTGGAGGCGGCGAAAGAGCGGCCCGGTCCCCGGCGGACCGCTTACGGCTCTGGCGGGGGTGGGGTGAGCGGCTGCGGCTGGAACCGGACCAGGCTCCGGATGTAGGCCAGCACGTCGCGGCGCTCCTGCTCGCTCAACACGTCCTTCCAGGCGGGCATGGCGGTTCGGGGTTTCCCGTTGGCGATCGTGGCGAGCAGCTCCGCGTCCGACTTAACCGAAGTGGCCGCGGAGATCAGGCTCGCCGGACGGGGCGAGAGAAACGGCGCCTCGGGCCCGTCACCGCGGCCCTGAGGACCGTGGCAGACCGCGCACCGTTGCTCGAAGATCGGCTTGCCTCGCTGGGGGTCGCCCGGCGGGAGGCCCTTGGCCGCGGCGCCAAGCGACAGGGCCAGGCAGGGCGCCAGCAGGACCAGGCGCACCGTCATGGCTCGTCTCGGACTGGGACGCTTCATCTGCCTGTCATTGGATCCCGGCTGCGGCCACGCCCTCGTAGGCGGGACGGAGACCTGCCAGGAACTCGATCTGCCGCTTGAGGCGATCCGGGGTCGGGATGCCCTTCAGCAGGACGGCCGAGGCGTCGCCGCGCAGGGTGAGCGCCAGCGCGCCCAGCCCGAACCAGGGGTTCAGGAGCTCGTGGCGGACCGCGACGGCGGCGATGGCCTCGATCGGGATGTCGCGCACCGTCGGCTTACGGAGCCCGGTGGCGATCCGGATCCGCTGCGAGCTGATCTGATAGTAGGTGCCGTAGTGGAACGCTGCGGCGATCCCGAAGAACACGCCGATCGCCAGCAGGTATAGAGCCGCCGTCAGCCAGTCCGCGGAGTGGGCGGCCACCGCGGCCCGGGCGAGCGCGAAGCCCATAAAGGCGAACAGCAGCGCATGGTCCGCCCAGGAAGGGTGCCCTTCCCAGAGGAGTCGCTCGTACGGCGGCAGGGGCGGCGGGCGCATCATTGCACGAGGATCGTGGCCTTCATCTCGTGGCCGGGCATGTCGCAAATGTAGGGGAACTCGCCGCGCCGCTCCGGGACGAACCGGATCACCGCGACGCCAGAGGAGGGAATGATCACGCGCTTGAAACCGTCCTGATCGAATTGCGGGGCGCCGTTCCCTGTGATGTTCAGGTTGACGCCCTTGAACAGCTCCACCGGCACGAAGGCGTGCAGCTCCGCGTCCTCGTTCTGGAAGACTAACCGGGTCTTCTGCCCGGCCTGGAGGGTGACCGTGGCGGGGTCAAAGGTCCGGGCGTGGATCTTGATGACGATCTCGCGCTCCATGCCGGAATCGGATGGAGCTAGAGTCGGCGTCCCAGCCACCGGCCCGGCGGCCGTGAGCACCAGGGCCGCGCCGAGCCAGAGCCGGTACCGGCATCCCCTCGCGTTGACCGGCGATCGCGGGTTCATGGCTTTTATTTTACCGTAGGGGTCCTGGGGTGTGCCAGCCGGCGCGGGCGGCTGCGGGCGGGGAGCCACCGGGCGGACGCGGCTCAGACCCGGCCGGCTGCCCGGAGAATCTGCGTGCGAAGCCGCGCCTTCAGGGCGGGGGTGAGCGGCTTGACGGTCGCGTGCCGGCACAGGGTCACGGTCTGCTGCAAGGACGCGACGAACAGCTCGCAGTTGGGGCAGGCGCCAAGGTGGCGGCGGATTTCCGCGCAGACGTCCATCGAGAGGTCGCCGTCGAGATAGGCAGAAAGCTGGCGCAGCACCCTCAGGCAGAAGGCCTTGGAAGGGTGTCTCGCCTGGCGGGGCCTGCGGCGCTCCACCTGACTTGTTCCGCGCTTCCCGCTCATATGGCGTCAGGCCTCTCTGGCACCCGTGGCGGTCCGGGCTCGGGCGGACTGGCCGGGCTTGCCGATCCCGCGCGCGCTCAATTCCCGCCGGACGAAGAGTCGGGCCCGGTGGAGGCGCGACTTCACTGCCCGTTCGGTCAGCCCCATGATCGAGCCCACCTCCTTGGCCGAGAGCCCTTCCATGTCCCGGAGGATCAGCACGAGCCGGTATTTGGGTGGCAGCTTCTGGATGGCCAGGTGCAGCGCGCGCCGAAGCTGCTTGTTGGCCAGCGCCTCTTCCGGGCTGAGCCCGTCCGTTGGCACTTGCAGGCGAAACTCGCCTTCAGAGGTGGGGATGAACTCCTCCAGCGACAGCTCGCGCTCCGGCTCGCCCTTGCGCTTGCGCCGCATGCGCAGGCAGGCCCGCGTGGCGATCGTGTATAGCCAGGTCGAGAGCTGCGCATCTCCGCGGAACTGCTTGAGCCCCCGATAGGCATTGAGGAAGGTCTCCTGGACGAGGTCCTTCGCGTCTTCCGCCTGTCCGCAGACGCGCTGCGCGAACCGGTAGACCCGATCCACATGGTCGCGGTAGAGCCGGTCGAAGTCGGCCGCTTCGCTCCCTTCGGCGGTCGCGGAGAATGGACCGGCTCCACGACCCTGTGTGTGCGTCTTCATCGGGTTGAGCGAGTCTACGGTCCTCATCCGGGACTGTCAAGGCGCCCAGATGGCCGGCCGCTGACGGTCTGGGATCGCGTCCCGGCGCCCTGTTCGAGGGCCGATGGGACCTCGAAAGATGGGGCTTCGGGTCCATCACCGATACGAGGAGTTGCCGCTCCTCAGCGAGCGATCCAGTTGAAAGGTTGAACTTAGGGCTCGCTCCGTTCAGTCATTTCTTGCGGACGAGGAGCCGGAGCGGTGACCCGAGGAAATCATACTGATCCCGCAGACGGTGCTCCAGATGGCGAAGGTAGGGCTTGGTGAGGTCCTCGGGACGGCCGACGAAAAGGGCGAAGGCGGGCGGCTTGGTGGCGACCTGAGTCATGAACACGGACTTGACGGCCTTCCTCGGCGAGCCCTTGCGGACCGGAATCGGATGCTCGGCGATGATGGTCTGCAGGAACTGGTTGAGCTGGCCCGTCGGCACGCGTCGGGTGAAGGCTCCGATGGCGCGGTCAATGAGCGCGAAGAGCCGGCTCACGGACTCCGGCTTGAGTGCCGACCCGAAATGGACTGGGGCCCAGGGGAGGAACGCGAACCGGCGCCGCAGGTCCGCCTCGTATCGCGCCCGTGCCTCTGGCTCGCCCTCGCGCAGGTCCCACTTATTGACGAGGAGGAGGCAGGCGCGACCCTGCTTGAGCGCCAAGCCCGCGATCTTCGTGTCCTGCTCCGTAATTCCCTCCACCGCGTCGAGCACGAGCACGGCGAGGTCGGACCGGCCCATGGCGCGGAGCGCCCGCGCGACGCTGTACCCCTCGACGCCCCGGTCCACCTTCCCGCGGCGTCGGATACCCGCGGTGTCCGTGAGGATATAGGGCTTCCCCTTGTGGATGATCCTTGTGTCAACGGCGTCCCGCGTCGTGCCGGGGACCTCGCTGACGAGGACCCGCTCTCCGCCGATCAGCGCATTGACCAGGGTGGACTTGCCGACATTGGGCCGGCCGACAATGGCGATGCGGGGGACTTCGGCGGGGCCCTCCGGCGACTCGGTGTCAGGGAGCAGGGGATAGATCGCCTCCAGCAGGTCGTCCACCCCGATACCGTGCTCGGCGGAGAGAGCGTAGAGGCGCTCCTGGCCGAGGCGATAGAAGTCGGCGAGCAGCGGGTCGGATTGCAGTGTGTCAAGCTTGTTGATGGCGTAGAAGACCGGCTTTCGGACGCGGCGGAGCAGCGCGACGATCTCCTCGTCGGCCGGCGTCAACCCGGCCCGGCCGTCCATCACGCAGATGAGCAGGTCAGCCTCGGCGATCGCGATCTCGGACTGGCGGCGGATGAGCGCGAGCATGCCCTCGCGGGCCGCGGGGTCGAGCCCGCCCGTGTCCACCAGCCGAAAAGGCCGCCCGCGGAACGTGCCGTCCCCGTAGTTCCGGTCGCGCGTCACTCCCGGCACGTCGTCCACGATGGCGACCTTCGCGCCGAGGATGCGGTTGAACAGCGTGGACTTGCCGACGTTGGGCCGGCCGATGATGGCGATGAGGGGGGGCATGGTCGGTGGTTAGTGGCCAGTGGCGAACAGACCCTATCACAGGAGCCAGGTCAAGACAAGGAAGGTGAGGACGGTCCCGTCGAGAAATTCGTCGCGCTTCCCATCCGGCGGGATGTGGACGTAATCGGAGTCGGCCAGCTTCTGCTTCAGCTCACCACCCATCGTGGCACCTCTAGGAGCCTGTCCGACATTAGCTCCAGAAACCTCTTGTCAGGACCCTTCCGCTCATGTATAAGCAGATCAACCTAGCCACGAGACAGGAGGCCCTGCGATGACGATGCGCACCGTTCGCCCCTATGATCCCGATGAGCTGTGGCTGTTGCCGCCGTCGCCGCGAGACTGGCTGCCGGAGGACCACGTGGCCTACTTCCTGTCGGATCTGGTGGACGCATTGGACCTCCAGCCCATCCTGGAGACCTCTCACGGGGTCAAGCGCGGCCCGGGTCCGTATCAGCCTCAGATGCTGGTGACGGGGCTGCTGGATGCCTACGCCGGAGGGAGTCCCGCCTCGCGGCAGATGGCCCGGGAACGGGAAGAAGATGTGGCCTGTCGCGTCCTGGCGGCGACCCAGCGCCCGGATTTTCGGACGCTCAGCGAGTTCCGCAAGCCGCATCTGGCCGCCCTGTTCGTGCAGGTGCTGAAGCTCTGTCAGCGGGCGGGCTTGGTGAAGCTTGGGCCTCTCGCCCTGGATGGCACCCAGGTCAAGGCGACCGCGTCGAAGCCCAAGGCGATGCGCGATGGCCGGATGGTGACGGAGGAGGCCCGTCTGCAGGCGGAGGTCATGGCACTGCTCCAACAGGCCGAGGCGGCGGATACCCGGGATGATGCGACCTCTGGCCCCGACCGACGCGGCGAGGAGCTGCCCGCCGAACTGGCGCGCCGGGAGCAGAGGCTCCAGACGCTTCGCGCGGCCAAGGCGGTCCTGGAGCAGGAGGCGCCGGCCGAGGCGGCCGTGACGCAAGCCGCCCGCGCGGTGCACGACCCGGCGCGGCCGCGCCGAGGACGGCCGCCCGTCGGACTGTCGGTGGCCGACCGGATGCGCCGCACCCTCCGCACGAAGCGCGGACGTTCCCACGACGCGCGGCGCAAGGCGATCGTGGAGCCGGTGTTCGGCCAGATCAAGCAAGGCCGTGGGTTCCGCCAGTTCCTGTTGCGCGGCCTGCGGAAGGTCCGCGGGGCATGGGCGCTGATCTGTACCACCCATCATGGGCTCAAGCTCTGGACCGCCCTGCGACATCGACGCCGACGCCCCGGCGAGGGGCTGCGGGCACTGAGCGGCGGCCGGAAGGCGAACCGGAGAGACCAGCGATAGTGGAAGGGCGCCGTGCCGATCACCGCGTCGCCGAACACGAACTGAATCCGCCGTCAAGAACATGGTTCTTTCATTCCAATGTCGGACAGGCTCCTAGCCTGCCCCGTGACTATAAGCGGCCTTTGAGACCGGAGTCCACGCACACAGGAAGAGAGTAGGAGACAGGCCGATCGAAGAGGAGTACAATTCCGCTGGTTGTTCTCTCGCCGGCCGGTAGGGTATGACCCATCACCCGTCACCCATCACCCATCACGCTCTAGACTGGGGGCAAGTGGACGATGTCCTGCTCGACATGGACGGGACGTTGCTCGACCGGCACTTCGACAATTTCTTCTTCGAGCAAGAGCTGCCGCGTCGGTATGCCGCCAAGCATGGGCTTTCCTTCGACGAGGCACGCGATCGGCTACTCGCCATGTACCGATCGGTCGAAGGCGAGCTCCACTGGACGGATCTGCGGTACTGGACGGACCGGCTCGGCATAGACGTGGTCGCGCTCACCAAGGAGTTTCAGCATTTGATCCGGTTCCTCCCGGACGCGGAGGCCTTCCTGCGCCACCTGCGCGAGCAGAAGAAGCGCGTGCACGTGGTCACGAACGCGCACGAGGCGGGGATCGCGATCAAGGTCGCGCGGACCGGCGTGGACCGGTACGTGGACCGGATCCTGAACGCCTTCGAGGTGGGATACCTGAAGATGCGCGCGGAGTACTGGCCAGCCTGCCAGGAGGCGCTCGGCTTCGATCCCTCCCGCGCCCTCTACATTGACGATGACGAGGCCTGTCTCGATGCTGCGCGCGCCTTCGGCGTCGCCCACGTCGTGCACCGGTCGAAGTCCAGCTCCCGGCTCCCGCCCCACCCCTCGTCCCGCTACCCCTCGATCGAGAGCTTTCATGTCCTGATGGGACGCTGACTGCATCCCAAGCCCCCGCCGCCTTGTGGCCCATACTCGGCTATGCTAGATTTTGGCTTTCGCTGGCGCAGACTTCGCCCGGCCGGTTGACCACCGAGAGCAGGATTCATGAGCCGATCCTACGATCATCGCGACATCGAGGCCCGCTGGCAGGACTACTGGGAGCGCTCGGGCACGTTCCGCGTTGTGGAAGACCCAAGCCGGCCGAAGTACTACTGTCTGGAGATGTTTCCCTATCCCTCCGGTCGGATCCACATGGGCCACGTGCGCAACTACGCGATCGGGGACGTGATCGCGCGCTATAAGCGCATGCGGGGCTTCAACGTCCTGCACCCGATGGGCTGGGACGCATTCGGGCTGCCGGCCGAGAACGCAGCGATCGAGCGGGGCGTCCATCCGCACCAATGGACCCAGGACAACATCACCTACATGCGCACGCAGCTCCGACGGCTGGGGCTCTCCTACGACTGGGATCGGGAGGTGGCGACCTGCCAGCCCGACTACTACCGCTGGAACCAGTGGTTCTTCCTCAAGATGTACGAGCGCGGGCTGGCCTACCGGAAGCGCTCGCCGGTGAACTGGTGCCCGAGCTGCGAGACCGTGCTGGCCAACGAGCAGGTGGAGGAAGGAGCCTGCTGGCGCTGCGGCGCAACGGTGATCCAAAAGGAGCTGGAGCAGTGGTTCTTCCGGATCACCGCCTATGCCGAGGAGCTGCTCGACTGGTGCGACCGGCTGGCGGGCTGGCCGGCGCGGGTGCTCGTCATGCAGCGGCACTGGATCGGCAAGAGCGTCGGGGTCGAGGTGGACTTCCCGCTAGCCGAGCCGCTGCCCGGCCTCGCCGCGATCCGGGTCTTCACGACGCGCCAGGACACGATCTTCGGCGCGACGTTCATGAGCCTCGCCCCTGAGTCGCCGCTCGTCGAGCGGCTGATCGCCGGCCGTCCCGAAGCGGCCGCGGTGCGCGAGTTCGTCGCCCGGGTCTCCCGGCAGGACAAGGCTGTTCGGACCGCGGCGGACCGGGAAAAGGAGGGGGTCTTCACCGGCGCCTACGCGATCAACCCTCTCACGAAGGCGCGCATCCCGATCTGGGTGGCCAACTTCGTCCTGTACGAGTACGGCACCGGCGCCATCATGGCTGTGCCGGCGCATGACCAGCGCGACTTCGAGTTCGCCCGGGCCTACGGCCTCCCGGTCCGCCTGGTCATCCAGAATCCGGACGGGACCCTGGACGAGGCGAACCTGGCGGCGGCCTACGAAGAGCAGGAACGCGCCGGCTGGCTAGTCAACTCCGACCGGTTCGATGGCCTGTCCGTGCCGGAGGCGAAGGAACGGATCGCGGACTTCATCGAAGCGCAAGGGCTGGGCCGCCGCGCGGTGAACTACCGGCTGCGAGACTGGGGTGTCTCCCGCCAACGCTACTGGGGGACGCCGATCCCGATCGTGTATTGCGACGCCTGCGGCGTGGTGCCGGTCCCGGAGCAGGACCTGCCTGTGACGCTGCCAGCCGACGTCCCCTTCACCGGCAAGGGCGCCTCGCCGCTGGCCCAGACGGAGCGGTTCGTGCGCACCCCCTGCCCCGCCTGCGGCCGGCCGGCCCGGCGCGAGACCGATACGATGGACACCTTCGTGGACTCCTCCTGGTATTTTCTCCGCTACTGCTCGCCCCGCGCCGAGAAGGTCCCCCTCGATCCGGCCGCCGTCCGGTACTGGATGGCGGTGGACCAGTACATCGGCGGGATCGAGCATGCGGTCCTGCATCTGCTCTACGCGCGGTTCTTCACCAAGGTAATCCGGGACCTGGGGCTCACGCATGTGGACGAGCCTTTCCTAAGCCTGCTGACCCAAGGCATGGTCTGCAAGGAGACTTACCGGTGTCCGACTCACGGCTGGCTTCTGCCGGCCGAGGTCACCGGGTCCGGGCAAGAGGGCTGGCGCTGCGTCCCCTGCCTGGCCGGGGGCCTCGAGCAGCCCGTCGAGCGGGGCCGGGTCGAGAAGATGTCCAAGTCGAAGAAGAACATCGTGGACCCGGAGCATCTGATCGCTGCCTATGGGGCTGACACGGCGCGCCTCTTCTCGCTCTTCGCCGCGCCGCCGGACAAGGACCTCGAGTGGAGCGATGCCGGGGTCGAGGGCTGCTCCCGCTTTCTCAACCGCGTCTGGCGGCTCCTCACCGACCTGGCGGACACGCTGCCTGTCGAGCGGGGCGCGCGGCGCGAACGCGAGCCGGAGCCGCCGGCTCGCGTGCTCGAGTTGCGGCGACTGACGCATCGGACGATCAAGAAGGTGACCGACGACATCGAGCGGGAGTTCCAGTTCAACACCGCGGTCGCCGCGCTCATGGAGTTCGTCAACGGGCTGTACAAGTTCGTCGGCGAGGGCGGCCGGCGGGCGCTGCCGGGCGAGGCCGCGGCGCTGCGCGAGGCCGCGCAGACGCTGGTGCTGCTGCTCGCCCCCTTCGCCCCGCACCTGGCCGAGGAGCTGTGGGAGCGCCTGGGCGAGGCGCCGAGCGTCGCAGACCGGCCTTGGCCGGCGTACGATCCGGCGCTCGTCGCGAGCGAGCGGCTGACGATTCCGATCCAGGTGAACGGCAAGCTGCGCAGCAAGATCGAGGTTCCGGCCGACTCCACCGAGGAGCAGGTCGTCGGGCTGGCGCAGCAGGACGCGAAGCTCGCCGAGTGGCTGCAGGGGAAGACCCCGCGCAAGGTCATCTACGTGGAGAAGAAGCTGGTCAATTTCGTCGTGTGAGGCTCAGCGACTAGCGAGCAGCTAACCGAGAGTAGCGGCAGATGACTCTCGGGTAGGTGTTCGCTCGCTGTCCCCCTATGCGCACCTCGCTATTCGCTATTGGCTGTTTGCTGTCGTTCTCTGCCGCATGCGGCTATCAGTTCCGGGTCGGCGGCGCCGGCCCGACCGTCGGCGGGGCGCCCGCCGGGGAGGCCGCGGCGAAACCCGGGCCGGCGCCGAAGCTCCGCATCGGCACCTTCGAGAACAAGTCCTTCCAGCCCAACCTCGAGTATAAGTATACGACCTATGTCCGGTACGAGTTTGCGGCGGCGAGTGGGGCCGAAGTTGTGGCCGACGGTGAGCCGGCGGATTACGCGCTCCGAGCCCAGATCGTCTCCGTGACGATCCCGTCGCTCACCTTCACCCAGACCGACACGTTCGAAAGCCGCGTGACCGTGACCGTCAAGGCCACCGTCGAGGATCTGCGCACGGGCAAGCCCGTCTGGAGCCAGCACTCGACCCAGTCCTCCGAGTTCTTCATCACCAACGACCTGCAGTTCAACCGCGTGCTCCAGAACCGCGCGCTGGAGCAGGCTGGGGAATTCATCGCCCAGGACCTGGCGACCCGGTTTTTGACCTTCCTTCGCTCCGGGGCCCAGCCGGGGCCGGGGACGCCGCGCGGCGCGACAGGCGACGGGTCCCGGTGAAGCCCGGGCGCCGGGAGCCGCCGCAGGAGGCCGCGTGACCGTCCGGGAACTCACCGCCGCGATTGCAAAGGGAGCGCTGGCTCCGGTCTACGCCGTGCTCGGCGAGGAGGCCTACCTGCGTGATCGGGCGGTCGCCGCGCTCAAAGCCACTGTGGGCGTGGGGGGGGAGAGTGGGATCGAGGCCTTCAACCTCGATCTGCTCTACGGCGATGAGTGCGGCGCGGCGGACATCTTGGCGCGCGCGACCGAGGCGCCCGTCTTCGCCGCGCGCCGGCTCGTGCTCATCAAAGCGGTGGACAAGCTTCCGGCGCGGGAGGGCGAGGCCCTCGTCCCCTATCTCAAGGCACCCTGCGCCTCGACGATCCTGGTCCTCGTGGCCGGAAAACTGGACGGGCGCACGAAGTTCGGGCAGGCCGTCGCCAAGCACGCCGTGGCGGTGGACTGCAGCCGGCCGCCCGCCGGTCAGCTTCCGGCGTGGATCAAGGAGGAAGCGCGGGCGGTGGGCGTGCAGCTCACTGAGGACGCGGTCCACCTGCTCGCGGAGTTGGCCGGGGATTCCCTCGCGTTCGCGCGGCGGGAGCTGGAGAAGCTGGCCGCCTATGTCCCCCCGGGGCGGCTGGCCGGACCTGCGGACATCGAGGCCCTGCGCGGCGGGGAGCCCGGCGCCTCGGTTTTCGATCTCAGCAGCGCGATCGCCGCCGGGGCCCGGGCCCAGGCGCTCCGCATCCTGGCGAGGAACTTCGAGGCGGGCGCGGCGCCGGTGCGGATCCTTGGGTCGCTCGTCTGGCAATATCGGCAGATCTGGAAGGTGCAGGACCTGCTGCGGTCGGGGTGTTCGGAGGCACAGGCCGCCCAGGCGCTCGGCCTGTCGCCCTATCGCCTGGCCGGGTTCGCCGCCCTGGCGCGGCGGCTGTCGGAGGCGCACCTGCGGCGGGCGTTTGCGCTGTTCCCGCAGACCGACTCGCAGTTGAAGGGAGGCAGCGGGGGGCGCCCGGAGATCGTGCTGGAGTCGCTGGTGCTCGCGCTGTGCGCGGCGGTGGACGCGACGAGGCCGACGCGGGAGACTCGACCCGGTCCCGCGGCGAGTGCCGGCGCGCCTCGCACCGTAAAGCCGGTCAGGGCGTGGCGGACGCCAGGGCGTTGACCTTGGCGGCGAGGCGGGAAATGCGGCGGGAGGCCGTGTTGCGCTTCAACACGCCCTTCGTCACTGCTTTGTGCAGGGCCGCGGTCGCCTCGCGGAGCGACGCCTGGGCTGCCCGCGGGTCCTTCTGTTCGAGGGCGGTCAGGACCTTCTTCACCGTGCTCTTGACGGCGCTCAGCCTAGCCCGGTTCCGCTGGTGGCGGCGCTCGGCCTGGCGGGCGCGCTTGATCGTGGACTTGTGAACGACTGGCATCGCGCGTGCTCCTTGTGGAAGAGCTGAGTTTCTAACACAGACCCCGCGGGGCGGTCAAGGGAGGTGACATGCACAAGCGGCATAGCTTCGTCGCGGTGTGGCTGCCGGTCGCGCTTCTGGCTTGCGCGCCGATCCCCGATCATTATCTGAACAGGGAAGCCGGCCGCGCTACCCAGGAGAGCGTCCGCGTCGAGCTCGGTCCGCCTGACTATGTGAGAGACCTGGGGGATGGCCGGACGGTCTGGATCTACGCCATCAAGTGGAGTACCGCCACGTACCTGACCTATGCCAACCCGGACGCTCAAGTGTGCAACGAATACAGCCTGACTTTCGATGCCACCAAGGTGCTCCGCGAGTGGACCAAGAAGGGCTCGTGCTGACCGGCGGTCCCGGGAAGGCTCCGATGGCGAGCGTCACTGCGAAAGACCGGCTGATCCTGGCGCTGGACGTGCCCGCGGCCGAGGAGGCGGAGCGCTTGATGAGCCGCGTTTCGCCCGCGGTCGGGTTCGTCAAGATCGGGCTGGAGCTGTATACGGCGGCGGGGCCCGAGGTCGTCCGCCGTGCGCGCGAGCGGGGGATGCGCGTGTTCCTCGATCTCAAGTTTCTCGACATCGAGGAGACCGTGCGACGGGCCACCGCGCGCGTGGCCGAGTTGGGCGTGGACTTCCTGACCGTGCACGCCAACCGGAAGGCGCTCCGCGCGGCGGTCGAGGGGCGGAAGGACAGCGGCCCCTCGGGGCTCCGACTGCTCGCCGTGACGGTGCTCACGAACTTCGATGCGGGCGACCTGCGGGAGATGGGCATCCAGTGGAGCGTGGCCGACCTGGTCGCGGCGCGGGCGGGTCTGGCGGCGGAGGTCGGGTTCGACGGCGTCGTCGCCGCGGGCGAGGAGCCCGCGGCGATCCGCCGGAAGGTCGGGGACCGGTTGCTGATCGTGACGCCCGGGATTCGGCCGGCCGGGAAAGGGGCGGACGACCACGCTCGTGCGACGACTCCGACCCAGGCCATCCGGGCGGGTGCGGACTACCTCGTCGTCGGGCGGCCGATCCGCGACGCCGCGGACCCGAGGGCTGCCGCCGAAGCCATCCTCGCCGAGATGCAGGCCGCCTTTGACGCGCGAGGTGGGTGAGCGGCGCTGCGCGATCCTTGCAGGCCTCCCGTCCCGTTGTGTTAAAATAGCGGGCTACCTCGAACCTATCTCAAAATTGCTTGAGGAGCATGGTGATGCAAGCGAGTTGCACAAACCCCAGGAAGTTGGTGGGGTCGTATTCCCAGCGAATCAGCAACCGCCGCTTCCATTGGAGCCAGGCAAAGAACCGTTCGACGAGCCAGCGACGTTGATACCGCCGCAGATGGCGGCCATCTTGGTCTTGAGCTTGCGGGTGGACCGGTGTGGCGCAATCAGGTTCACCCCATCCCGCTTGAGTTCGTCATCGAGCCGGTCGCTGTCGTAGGCCCGATCCCCAAGGAGATGTTCGGGCTTGGCCTCCAGCATGGAGCAGTCGAAACTCAGTTGCACCAGCGTGACCTCATGATGATTCGCGGCGTGCGTACTGACCGAGAGCGGGAGCCCATGCCGATCCACAATGGCCAGGATTTTCACTCCCTTGCCACGTTTCGTGAGGCCCACGGCATCGCCCCCGCCTTTGGCTGCGGCAACCGTGGCATCGATGAAGCTCTCGCGCTCATCAACGGTTCCTTCGTCTCGCCGCGTATTGGCGAGGGCCTTGAGAATCTCCCGCAGCACTTCTCGTTCGCACCATTGCTGAAAGCGGCGATGGACCGTCTTGTCGTTGGGAGAGCACTGCGGCAGCATGTGCCACTGGGCCCCAGTGTTCAGAATCCACAAGACTGCTTCCAGGACCGCACGCGTGGGGATGGGTTTGCGGCCCGGCCGCCCCTCGGGGATGTGTTCCTCGGGAAAATGGTCCCGAATCCGCGCCCATTGTTCGTCGCTCAAGCGCAGCATGGACGTATCTATACCTAAGTGCGATCATGTTGTCAATAATTTTGAGATAGGTTCTCGTCTCCTGCCGGTCTCGTCCCTGGCGGTGGGTGTAGCTCAACGGTTAGAGCGCCTGGCTGTGGCCCAGGAGGTTGCGGGTTCGAAACCCGTCACTCACCCCAACACTCGCCCCCTCACGCCGGTTCGTCAGGTGTTGCGACTGACCTGCTCGCACGGGCCCTGGACTGCCGTTCAGCCAGCAGAAGAACCAGAGCGAGCAGGCGACGGTGAGATAGAAAATCGCCTTGCCCGCCTTCGTCTCCCATTCCAGTCGCGGGGCGTTGTCGGCCTCTGATTCTGTGTGCTGGTCTCTCGCGGACTGCGGGATGAGCGGTGTGCGCGCAGGTTCCACGGCGAGCCTCCATTGCAACTCGTGAAACAGTGGTGGAAGGAGCCACGGCGAGCCAGTCGGGCCGGTGACGACCAATGGAGAGCTGCCGCTCGATCATTCTCTACACCCCGCGGGGTGTGCGGCCGCTTAGCAACCCTCCCAGCCCGGCTTGGCCAGAGCGCGGGACGGGCACGCAGGTGTGGGCCCACATCACGATCCGAGAGTGCGACCTTAGGCGCTGGCACTCTGCGATCGGCAGGCCAGGCCAGCGGGGCGCGCGGAACCTCGCAAAATCTTGACGGAATGCCGGCGCGGGCCACCCTGGTTGGACAGGTCTTCCGTTTGCGCGTACAATGGCCGATATCGTTTGAGCTCCGTTGACTTTCCCATCCTTCGCGCGCTCCGGTCCGCTCGCATTCCGCGCGACTGATTCCCAAGTCTCCGCTGCTCCGACACCAGGGTTGTTCCGCCGCTGACCCGCCAGAGTTGATTGCGGGGCGGGAACCCCTGGAGTCCTGAAGGGCGGCGCGACGGAGCTCAGGTCTTGATCCCCTTTCAACCAAGGAGCGTCCCGTGTTGAGGAAAGATCAGCGAGAAGGCGCTGTTGAGCTTGAAGAGATCGAGCGCCGGCGGCAAGCGTTGAAATCGCTCATGAGCAGGCGCAAGAAGCAGCTTCGCGAATCCCTTGACCAGCGCATCAAGCGAGCCGGGGAGGGAAGTGTCTGGGCCAGCCTCTCGCGCGCGGACTGCGCCACCCTCCACCAACAGGAGATCGAGCACCTGCGCGTGCAGTTGCAGGACCTCCATCTGGAGTGCGCCCAGGCCCAGCGGCAGCTCTCCGCATTGCGACGAGTCATGACCAGGGCTCAGCGACTCCGGGCCGCTCGCGCCTCGGATTTCGGTGGGCGCAGAAGCGCCTGAGCCCGCGCCGCCCGGCCCAAGGGCGGTCACTGCAAGGCCTTTACGAAGGAGAGCAACGACGATGGCGGACAACCGCAAGCATGGGACGCCGGAGACCGGAAGGACGACGGAGCCAGTCAAGGCGGTGAAGCCTTGGGCGCGGATCCCCGACGGTACGCGGGTCAGACACCGGCTCGACGGCCAGGAAGGGATCATCGAGGGCCTGACGGCGATCGTCGCCGGAGACGGCCTGAATCCGGACGGGATGACCCAGTACCGGGTGAACACAGGCGCGCCCGAGCGGCGACGAGTGGCCGAGGAGGATCTCCTGATCCTGTCGGACCGGGACGGCCTGGTGCTGATGGGCAAGGAGCACGTGGAGTACCGCCGCTACGTCACGGAGCGGCTCCGGACGACCTTCGCGGACGACCGATTTGTCAGTCAGGAGGTGAGCGGAGCGGGAGGCTCGCTCGAAGTCCGGCCCAGACGCGTCGTGCCCTGAACTGCGTCAGTAGAGCGGGGCTTGCGGCCCCGGGACCATCCCGTACAGGTCCGGATCGGATCCGTCACCCGGACGGGACATAGCTTTCTTGCTCTCCTTGCGCTGGGCCTGGCGGGCTTCTTTTTCCCGCCGCTTGGCCTGCTGGGCGCGCTCGCGGTTGCGTTTGGCGATGGTCGCCTTGCCTGGTCTGGAAATGGGACCCTCCCCGGCTTTCGCCGAATCAGAGAGAAGAGAGAGGCGTGGGCGGGACCCCCGCAACGCGGGGGTCCCGCCGGTTCAGCGGACGCTTACCACCGGCTGCCGCGACCGCCCCGGCCGCCGCCCGAGCGCGGCTCCTGAGGCTTCGCCTCGTTAACCGTGAGCGTCCGGCCGTCCAGCGTGGTGCCGTTCAGCGCGGCGATCGCCTGTTGGGCCTCCTCGCCCGTGGACATCTCCACGAAGCCGAAGCCGCGCGACTGCCCCGTGAACTTGTCCGTGATGACCCTGGCCGACTCGACGGTGCCGTGCGGAGCGAACAGGTCGTTCAACTGCGACTCGGTCGCCGAATACGGCAACCCCCCGACGTAGATCTTCGAACCCATGGGGTTCCTCCTTTAGGGGAAAGTGATATTGTCTTGAACTCGAGAACGTGGGGACGACAGGAAGGAACGGGCCGAAGACGCGAATGACGCGGCGGCTTAGGTCTGGCTTCCGATCAGATTCCCGGGCAAAACAACATCGGTTCAGGGCTCGTCTGTCTCTCGCTCCATCACGAGCCCCCAGTGATGAAGTGAGCACACCCTACCACACCGATTCCCGGAAAGCAAGCCATTTCTGCCGTGGAAGGGCGGAGGGGACGAAACCAGACCGGGCTGCCCCAGTCCCCTCAGCCTACCGGCACTCGCAACTCTCGTACGAATTTTGCCATAATGCGCCCCGGTTCGGAGGCTTCCGAGCTTCCTCGGCGATGGGCTTGGAGAGGCAGCGACGCCACCAGTCGCGGTTGAGCGGACCGGGCATGATCACTGGGGATGGGACATCACGGGACAGCGCCCTGCAGGGCCGGCGCGAACCGGGGCGCGCGGCCAGCCGGCTGGCTGGTCGTGTTCGGGCTGTGGCTGGCTTGGATGCCGGCGCTGGCGCAGGAGGCGCCGGAGTCGCCCGAGGCCTACGAGTTGAATTACTCGCGAGGGGCGATGGAGTTCAGCCGTGGGCGGTACGAGAGGGCCGAGACGTTCTTCCGGGCCGCGCTCAAGGCCAAGCCGGATGATCCCGAGGCGAGCGCCTTTCTCGGGCAGACGCTCCTTCGGCGGAAGAAGGACGCGGAGGCCGAGGTCGTGTTCAGGCGGATGCTGGAGGTGGACCCGTCCTCCGGCCAGGCCTGGCTCGGGCTCGGCATCATCCAGTATCACCGGAAGGACTATCGGAAGGCCAAAGACAGCTTGCTGGCCGCCGAGCAGGCCGCTCCGGACAACCCGCTGGTCCACTATTACCTCGGCCTCGTCCACCACGAGTTGGGGGAGTACGCGGAAGCGCCCGCACGGTTCAAGCAAGCCATGACGTTGAGCCCGGACCTGGCGCCGACCGCTCACTACTACACCGGCGTGGCGCATCTCCGCCGCGGGGCGCTGGCCGAGGCCCGGGAGGCCCTGCAGGCTGTGGTCGTGGCGGAGCCCGAATCAGAGCACGGGCGCTCCGCGAGGGAGCTGCTCGCGCAGGTCGAGCAAGCGGCGCCGGCGCCGCCCTCCCGGTGGAAGGCGACCGCCTCGGCTGGCATGGAATACGACTCGAACGTCGTGCTGCTGCCCGGCGGCACCTCCCCGCCGGCTGGCCCCACGGGCATCTCCCGAGAGTGGGACTGGCGCACCGTGCTGACCGGCGCGCTTGATCTGCGGGCCGTCCAGACCGAGCGGCTGGTCGGCGGCGTCTCCTACGCCATCTACCAGAGCTTCCACTCCCGACTCAGTGGCTTTGATGTTGAGGACCACCAGCCGACCGCCTACGCCCAATACCAGGCCGGGCTGCTCACCATCGGCGTCCAGTACATCTACAACTACACGCTGGTTGGGCGGTCCCCCTATCTGAACGCCAACACGGGGCTCGGGGTGCTCACGTTAACGGAGGATAGGAATACGTACAGCCAGTTCCAGTTCCGCTACATGGACAAGGTCTTCCGGGACGGCCGGTTCCTCCTCAACTCCGCCCGGAACGGCAAGAACTGGCTCGCCGGGCTGACCCAGTACCTGGTCTTCGCGGAGAGCAAGGGGCGGCTGTGGGTCGGCTTCATCTACGACACGGACGTGACCGGCGGCGGGTCGCCCTCCGTCGCGGGCCCACCCAACACGAAGGACAACGCCGACTGGGACTACAACGGCTACCACCTCACGACGGGGCTGGAGTTGCCGCCGGTTTGGGACTGGGGGTTGTCGCTCGCCTTCGACTGGATCCACCAACAGTACACGAACCCCAATTCCTTTTCCGCTGACGGCCGCACCCGCCGCCGTGATAATATCTACGCCGCTACAGCGGCGTTGAGCCGGGACCTGACCGAGTACTTCACCTTCACGATTCAGTACGCCTATACGCGCGACGACAGCAATCTCGACGTGTTCCAGTACACGCGGAGCGTCACGACCGTGATGGTGAGCGCCTCGTTCTGATCGCAACCGCCGAGCCATTCATGGAGGGTGAGCCGATGATGCACCGGAGCTGGCACCGATGCGGATTCCTGTCCACGGCAGGCCTCATGGCCCTGACGTTGACGACCGTCGCCTGGGGAGCCGAGCCTGCACCGGAAGGGATCGGTGCCATCACGGCGGTCGAGGGTCGGGTGAGCATGGACCATCCGGATCCGGAGGGCCCGTTCCAGCCCAAGATCAGCGAGAGCCTGCAAGCTCAGGATGTGATCGAGACCCAGGGCCAGTCTCGGACGAAGGCCCTCTTCCACAACGGGAGCCTCCTGACGGTTGGCGAGAACAGCCGGGTCGAGATCGTGCATCACGACCACGATCCGGCGCAGGATCAGCGGAGCGTGACGGTCCGGCTGGTCCGGGGCAGTCTCCGGGCCGTCGTCGGGAACGCCTTCGCGACCGAGGGCTCGAAGTTCGAAGTCCTGATGCCTGGGGCGACCGTCGTCGCGCGTGGCGGGCTGTTCGTGGTCTGGACAGAGGGGGAGGAGAGCGGCGCGGCAAACATCGGGGCGTCCGGCGAGATCGCCTTTACGTCGGGCGGCCGCACCGTACACCTCGATCCCAGCCAGTACAGCGTGGCACCCGTGGGCCTGACGCCCGTACCGCCGGCCTCCCTCGAGGGGGCAGCGCGCGGGGTCCGGGCCGTCGTTGACGCGACGCACCTCAAGGAGAGCCTGCGGCACGAGGCGCCGAAGGACGCGCTCCGCGAAATCGGCGCGCCGCGGGCGCTCACGCTCGGACTCGGCGGCGCGGGTGCGGCCGGCCCGGGCGGGGCCCAAGGCCAGGGCGACAGCCAGAGTGCGGGTGTGGAGCAAGCCCAAGGGGGCGGGGAGAGCCCGAGCAACCAGGTGCGGCACCACGGCAACCTCGTGCCCGCTCATCCTCATACGCCGCCCTCCGTCCAATCCGGCGCGGCCAACGGCATCCTAGGCAGCCACGATCCCAGCCTGCAGCGCGGCCATGAGCGGGTGAGACGGTAGCCCCCGCTCCGCTGTCTCCCTCCCCGTTTCTGGTCCGTCTTACCGCTTCCTGCGAAGCGTCTCACCATTGTTGGCCGCCCCTGTGCACGCCTGCTCCGCCCTTACAGCGTTTTGACGCGGCGGCGCCCGGCTTTAACACTGTTTTGAGATGCGGCGCGCTAGGCTGTCATCCGAGCCTGACAGCGGCCTTGCGAGAGACCGGTCAGGGAATGGGAAGAGCGCGATGGCATCCATGCGGGGCTGGCCGGGTCGAGTTCTCGTTGCCTGCTTAGCGTTGGGCGCTTCCGAGGCGCAGGCGTCGGCTCCTATGGCCGAAGGTGCACCAGTGCGCCAGGGGCCGGCTGAGGGGACGGCTCCTCCGGCGGCTGACTGGCACTACGGCGGGTTCCTGGACCTCGGCTACTCGCTCGACTTCAATTTTCCCCGGAACCATCTCTTCCGAGACCGCTCCACCACACCGCGGGTCAACGAGCTGGATCTCAATATGGGCGCGGTCTATGTCAGGAAGGACGCGACCGAGCGATCCCGCTGGGGCCTCGAGTTGATGGGGCAGGGTGGAGAAGATGCCAAGGCCTTTGGCTTCGGCGTCAACCTGCCGAAGCTCGACGGCTCGTCCTGGCTGCGGCACCTGGGCCGCGCGAATGTGTCCTACCTCGCACCGGTCGGCAACGGCCTGACTGTCCAGGCCGGCATCTTTCCCAGCCTCATCGGCTACGAGTCGCTCTATGCCAAGGACAACTTCAACTACACACGGGCCTGGATCGCGGACTATTCGCCCTATCTGATGATGGGGGTGAACGCCCTCTACCCGTTCAACGACCGGTGGACCGGCGCCGTCTTCGTCATCAACGAATACTTTCACCTGCAGAACGCGAACAGTCTCCCGAGCTACGGCGCGCAACTGGCCTACAGGCCTGCCCAAGCATGGGTGCTCAAGGAGACGGTGTACTGCGGGCCGGACCAATCGGCCACGGCCCTGGCATTCTGGCGGCTGTTCTCGGACAGCATCGTGGAATGGAAGGTCACCGACGACCTGATTCTGGTCGGCGAGTATCAGGTTGGGACCCAGCGGGCGGCGGCGGTGCCGGGCCATCCGCGTCAGTTCTACATGGGGGCCGCCTTCCCGGTGCGGTGGCACCTCGGCGGGCCCTGGAGCGTCGCGCTGAGGCCGGAGGTCTATTGGGACCGGAACGGCCTGATCACCGGCGATCGGCAATTCATCCGGGCCGTGACGGCGACGACGGAATACAAGCTGCCGGCCGGGTGGACCACCGCGAGGCTGCGGCTCGAGTACCGCTACGACGAATCCACCGGTCCGGGCGGCGGCTTCTTCAAGGGCGGCGAGACCGCTCCCGGCGTCGTCGGCCTGACGCCCGTGCAGCACCTGTTGATCGTTGCGCTGATCTGGACCCTCGACTTGCCGTGACCGGGGCCGCCATTTTTACGCCGTTTTGACGCGCTGTTCTGTAGAGTGATCCCGAGAGAGGCGGAGGCATGGACGCGGGCGTGCTCGGCGTAGCGGTGGGTTTCTTCGTGCTCTCGGCCTGGCTCGTCGGGGCGCTGGACAGGTTGAGGTGACCGTGGACCTGCTCTACGTCGTCTGCGCCATGCTCTCGCTCGGCTTGTTCGTCTATCTGTTGGTGGCTTTACTCAAGCCAGAGTGGTTTTAGCCAGGTGGTTCTGATGACCGCCAACGGCCTGGTGCAGATCGGGCTCTTCTTCCTCCTGCTGCTCGCATCGGTGAAGCCGGTGGGCTGGTATCTGGCGCGGGTGTACGAGGGCCGCCCCCTCGGCGTGGAGAAGCTCCTAGGGCCGGTGGAGCGCCTGCTCTATCGGTCAGCCGGGATTCGCCCGGAGGCCGAGATGGACTGGAAGACCTATAGCCTCGCCCTGCTGGGCTTCAACGCGGCCGGCTTCTTCCTCCTCTATGCCCTCCAACGGTTCCAGGGGGCCCTGCCGCTCAACCCGCAGGGGGTCGGCGCGGTCCCGCCGGAGTTGGCCTTCAACACGGCGGTCAGCTTCGTCTCCAATACCGACTGGCAGGCCTACGCGGGCGAGACAACCATGAGCCATCTCACGCAGATGCTCGGTCTGACGGTGCAGAATTTCGTCTCGGCCGCGACGGGGCTGGCGATCCTAGCGGCGCTGATCCGCGGCCTCGCACGGCGGAGCGCCGAGACGATCGGCAACTGCTGGGTGGATCTGACCCGCGGCACGCTCTATCTCCTGTTGCCCGCCTCCTGCCTGCTGGCCCTCCTCCTCGTCTCCCAGGGCGTCGTCCAGACGTTCGACGCCTCCCGGACCGTGCGGCTGCTCCAGCCGCGCCCCGCCACCGACGCCGGCCCACCGCTGACGCAGCAGATCATCGCCGTGGGGCCTGTGGCTTCCCAGGTCGCGATTAAGCAACTCGGTACCAACGGGGGCGGGTTCTTCAACGCCAACGCGGCCCATCCGTTGGAGAACCCCACGCCGCTTTCGAATCTCCTCGAACTACTGGCCATCCTGTTGATTCCTGCCTCCCAGTGCTACACCTTCGGCGCCATGGTGGGGGATACCCGCCAAGGGTGGGCGCTCCTGGCCGTGATGATGGTCATCCTGCTCCCGCTGCTCCTGCTGGGGCTTTGGGCCGAACAGGCCGGGACGCCGACCTTCGCCGCCTTGGGGCTCGATCAGGTCCCGAGCGATCGGCAGCCGGGCGGGAACATGGAAGGCAAGGAAGCGCGGTTCGGCATTGTGAACTCCGTGCTCTGGGCGGCGGTCACCACCGCCGCTTCGAACGGCTCGGTCAATGCCATGCACGACTCCTACACCCCGCTCGGAGGATTGGTGCCGCTCCTGCTCATCCTGCTCGGCGAAGTGGTCTTCGGCGGGGTCGGCTCCGGCCTCTACGGCCTGCTGGTCTTCGCGATTGTCGCGGTCTTCCTCGCGGGATTGATGATCGGGCGTACGCCGGAGTACCTCGGCAAGAAGATCGAGCCCTTCGAGATGAAAATGGCCTCGCTGGTCGTGCTGCTCATGCCGATCGTGGTTCTCGCCAACACAGCAGTCGCGGTCGCGATCCCGGCTGGCCACGCCGCGACCCTGAATCCGGGCCCGCACGGGTTCACGGAGATCTTCTATGCCTTCAGCTCCCAGGGCAACAACAACGGGAGCGCCTTCGCAGGTCTGAATGCGAACACGCCGTTTTACAATCTGACCGGCGGCCTGGCGATGCTGGTCGCGCGCTTCTGGCTGGCGATCCCCGTGCTGGCCCTGGCCGGCTCGTTCGCCCGGAAGACGCCGACGCCGGCCGGGCCCGGCACCCTGCCGACCCATACGCCGCTCTTTGTCCTGCTGTTGGTCGGGCTCGTGCTGATCGTGGGGGCTTTGACCTTCGCCCCGGCGCTGGCCCTCGGCCCCGTTGTCGAGCACCTGCTGATGGCGGGGGCACGCTGAGAGGCTCCCGATGACGACGCAGACCTCGCCACGACCGCTCTTTCACTGGCCGCTGCTCCGCCTGGCCCTGGCGGACTCGCTGCGGAAGCTGGACCCGCGCCAGCAGGTCCGCAACCCGGTCATGTTCGTGGTCTTCGTCGGCGCGATCCTGACCACGGGCCTCGGCCTGCAGGCGCTCGTCGGCCGCGGGGACGAGCCTGGCTGGTTCATCCTGGCCGTGACGCTCTGGCTCTGGTTCACCGTCCTGTTCGCGAACTTTGCCGAGGCCATGGCGGAGGGGCGCGGGAAGGCCCAGGCCGCCGCCCTGCGCCGGGCGCGCCGCGATCTCGCCGCGAAGAAGCTCGCCGAGCCCCGATTCGGCGCCGCCTACGCGCTCGTGCCGGGCCACTCGCTCGCGAAGGGCGATGTGGTCCTCGTCGAGGCGGGGGACTTCATCCCCTGCGACGGCGAGGTCATCGAGGGCATCGCCTCCGTGGACGAGAGCGCGATCACCGGGGAGAGCGCGCCGGTCATCCGGGAGAGCGGCGATCGCAGCGCGGTCACCGGCGGGACCCGCGTGCTCTCCGACTGGCTGGTCGTCCGCGTCACGACCAACCCGGGCGAGACCTTCCTCGATCGGATGATCGGGCTAGTGGAGGGGGCCAAGCGCCAGAAGACCCCCAACGAGATCGCGCTGACCATCCTGCTGGCCGCCCTGACCCTCATCTTCCTGCTCGCGACCGTCACGCTCCTGCCGTTCTCGCGCTACGGCGTCTCGGCCGCGGGCCAGGGGACGCCGGTCTCTGTCACGGTTCTCGTCGCCCTGCTGGTCTGCCTGATCCCCACGACCATCGGAGGGCTGCTCTCGGCGATCGGGATCGCGGGGATGGACCGCATGGTCCAGGCGAACGTCATCGCGATGTCAGGCCAGGCCGTCGAGGCGGCCGGCGACGTGGACGTGCTCCTGCTCGACAAGACCGGCACGATCACGCTCGGCAACCGCCAGGCGGTGGCGTTTCTCCCGGCCGAGGGGGTCAGCGAGACGACCTTGGCCGACGCTGCCCAGCTTGCCTCCCTCTCGGACGAGACGCCCGAGGGGCGCAGCATCGTCGTGCTGGCCAAGGAGCGGCACGGCCTGCGCGGCCGCGACCTCCAGGCGCTGGGGGCGACGTTTATCCCCTTCACCGCCCAGACGCGGATGAGCGGCGTGGACCTGAACGGCCGGCAGATCCGCAAGGGGGCGGCCGACGCTATCGAGGCCTTTGTCGTGAAGCGGGGCGGCCAGATGCCGCCGGCGGTCCAGCAGACCGTGGACGCGGTCGCGCGGCAGGGCGGGACCCCGCTGGTGGTCGCGGACGGCGCGCGGGTGCTCGGGGTCATCCAGCTCAAAGACATCGTCAAGGGCGGGATCCGGGAGCGCTTTGCCGAACTGCGGCGCATGGGGATCAAGACGATCATGATCACGGGCGACAATCCCCAGACGGCCGCGGCCGTCGCGGCGGAAGCCGGCGTGGACGACTTCCTTGCCCAGGCGACGCCCGAAGCCAAGCTCACGCTCATCCGCGAGCTGCAGGCGGGCGGGCGCCTGGTCGCGATGGCCGGCGACGGGACCAACGACGCCCCGGCGCTCGCGCAGGCCGACGTGGCGGTGGCGATGAACACCGGTACCCAGGCGGCCAAGGAGGCCGGCAACCTCGTGGACCTGGATTCCAACCCCACCAAGCTCATCGAGGTCGTGGAGATTGGCAAGCAGCTCCTGATGACGCGGGGCGCGCTGACCACCTTCAGCCTGGCCAACGACGTGGCCAAGTATTTCGCCATCCTCCCCGCCGCCTTGGTCGGGACGTACCCGGCGCTGGGATCGTTGAATGTCATGGGCCTGGCCACCCCGGCCAGCGCGGTCCTCTCGGCCGTCATCTTCAACGCCGTGATCATCGTCGCGCTCATCCCGCTCGCGCTCCGCGGCGTCCGGTACCGGCCGGTCGGCGCAGCGCGCCTGCTCCGCCGGCACCTGCTAATCTATGGGCTCGGCGGGCTCGTCGTCCCGTTCGTCGGCATCAAGCTGATTGACTGGCTCCTCGTCATCTTGGGGCTCGGCTGAGGGGGGACCCGATGCGCGCGCACCTCCGCCCGGCCATCGCGATCCTGCTCGGCCTCACAGTCCTGACCGGGCTCCTCTACCCGCTCGCCATCACCGGCCTCGCCCAGGCTCTGTTCCCTTGGCAGGCCAACGGCAGCCTCCTCGTCCGGGACGGTCAGCCGGTCGGCTCCGCGCTGGTCGGCCAGCCCTTCGACGAGCCGCGGTACTTCTGGGGCCGGCCTTCCGCCACCGCGCCCGTTCCGTACAACGCCGCTGCCTCGGCCGGCTCGAACCTCGGCCCGACGAACGCGGCGCTGCGGCAGGCCGTCGCGGCCCGGATTGCCGCGCTCCGGGCGGCCGACCCGGTCAACCCGAAAGTGATCCCCGTGGACCTCGTGACCGCCTCCGCGAGCGGGCTCGATCCCCATATCAGCCCGGCGGCGGCTGACTATCAAGTCCGCCGGGTGGCCGCGGCGCGCCGGCTGGACGAGGCGACGGTCCGGCAGCTCGTCGCCCGGCACACTCACGGCCGCCTGCTCGGTCTCTTCGGCGAGCCGGTGGTCCACGTGCTGGAGTTGAATTTGGCGCTGGATGGCTTAGACTAGAACGGTGCGTGCGCCTGTTCTGCGACCGGCTGGTCCGGGGGCTCTATGACTACCCAACGGCCCGATCCCGACGCCCTGCTCCAGCGCGTGCAGGCAGAAGAGGCCCGGCAACGCCGCGGGAAGCTCAAGATCTTCTTTGGTGCGACGGCCGGCGTGGGGAAGACCTACGCCATGCTCGAGGCCGCGCACGAGCAGCGCGCGGACGGGGTGGATGTCGTGGTCGGGTGGGTGGAGACCCACGGCCGGGCTGAGACGGAGGCGCTGCTCACAGGCCTGGAGATCCTGCCGCCGCGGGCGATCGAGTACCGCGGCACGACCCTTCGCGAATTCGATCTGGACGCGGCGCTCGCCCGCCGCCCGCAGCTCATCCTGATGGACGAGCTGGCCCACACGAACGCCCCCGGCTCGCGCCACGCCAAGCGCTGGCAGGACATCCAGGAGCTGCTGGAGGCGGGCATCCACGTCTACACCACCGTCAACGTCCAGCACCTGGAGAGCCTCAACGACGTCGTCGCCCAGATCACGGGCGTGGTCATGCACGAGACGGTGCCCGACTCGGTCCTGGAGCGAGCCGACGACGTCGAGCTGATAGACCTTCCTCCGGACGACCTGCTGGAGCGCCTCAAGGACGGCAAGGTCTACGTGCCGGAGCAGGCGGAGCAGGCCATGCGGAATTTCTTCCGCAAGGGCAACCTCATCGCGCTCCGCGAGCTGGCGCTCCGCTGCACGGCCGACCGGGTGGACGCGCAGATGGAAGTGTACCGGCGCGACCATGCCGTGGCCCGGACCTGGCCGGCCGGCGAGCGGCTCATGGTCTGTGTGAACATGAAACCCCGCGGGGCGCGGCTGGTCCGCGCCGCGCGCCGGATGGCGGCGGGCCTGCACGCCCCGTGGCTGTGCGTCTACGTCCAGACGTCGCGGCATCTGCGGCTGCCGCAGGTGGACCGCGACCGGGTCATCCAGACCCTGCGGCTCGCGGAGCGGCTCGGCGCCGAGACAGTGACCCTCACCGGCGATCGCGTGAGCCAGGAGCTGCTCGACTACGCGCGCGCCCGCAACGTCACCAAGATCATCGTCGGCAAGCCGGTCCGGTCCCGGTGGAAGGAATGGCTCTTCGGTTCGGTCGTGGCCGACCTGGTCCGGAACAGCGGAGACATTGACATCTACGTCATCACCGGCGAAGCGGGCGAGGGGCGCCCGCTCATGGCCGGCGTATTCCAGCGGACGAGCCGCTGGTGGGCCTACGGCCAGGGCGCGCTGGTGGTCGCCCTCTGCTCGCTCGTCGCCTGGCTGCTGTTTCCCGCGTTCGGCACCGCGAACCTCATCATGTTGTACTTGCTGGGCGTGACCGTCGTCGCGGCTCGCAACGGCCGCGGGCCGTCGGTCCTCGCCTCGATCCTGAGCGTGGCGGCCTTTGATTTCTTGTTCGTGCCGCCGTACTGGACCTTCGCGGTCTCGGACGTGCAATACCTGCTCACGTTCGGGGTCATGCTCGTCGTCGGGCTCCTGATCAGCGGGCTCACCGCCCGGACCCGCCAGCAGGCGGAGCTGGCACGCCAGCGCGAGCGGCGGACGGCGGTCCTCTACGCGCTGAGCCGCGAGCTCGCGACGCACCGGCTGGTGGACAACCTCACGCAGGCGGCGGTCCGGCACATCCGCGAGGTGTTCGAGAGCCAGGTCGCCGTGTTCCTGCCCGATGCGGCGGGGCGATTGATGCTGCAGCCGGGCGAGGGGGTCGCTTTCGCCTTCGACCAGCGGAACGAAGGCGTGGCCCAGTGGGTGTTCGAGCACCGCCAGATGGCCGGTCAGGGCACGGACACCCTGCCGGGAGCGGGGGCGCTCTACCTGCCGTTGGTCGGGACGCGCGGGCCGGTCGGGGTGCTGGCGGTCCGGTCTGAGCAGCCGGGCCGGCTGCTCGATCCGGAGCAGGTCCACCTGCTTGAAGCGCTGGCCAGCCAGCTCGCGCTCGCCGTCGAGCGCGCTCGCCTGGCCGAGGAGATGCAGCGCGCGCAGGTCCAGGCCGAAACCGAGCGGCTGCGCAACGCGATCCTGAGCTCCATCTCGCACGACCTCCGCACGCCGCTGGCGGCGATCACGGGCGCGGCCAGCGGGCTGCTGGCCGGCCAGGAGACCTTACCCCCCGCCTCGCGGCGCGACCTAGCCCAGGCGATCTACGAGGAGGCGAACCGGTTGGACCGACTCGTCAGGAACCTCCTGGACATGACCCGGCTGGAAGTCGGAGCCGTGCACCTTCACAAGGAATGGCATCCGCTGGACGAGGTCGTCGGTGCGGCCTTGACCAGGCTGGAAGGTCGGCTCCGCGGCCGGCGGGTGACGACGCAGTTTCCCTCGGACCTGCCGCTCGTCCCGCTGGACGGCGTGCTGATTCAGCAGGTCGTCATCAACCTGATCGAGAACGCGTTGAAGTACACGCCGGCCGACAGCCCGATCGAGCTGGCCGCCGCGCCGCAGGACGGGGCGGTCTTGTTCGAGATCGCGGACCGGGGTCCGGGCCTGCAGCCCGGTGACGAGCAGCGCATCTTCGACAAGTTCTACCGGGCGAACCCGGAGCGGGAGGGCGGCGTGGGGCTAGGCCTCACCATCTGCCGCGGGATCATCGAGGCGCACGGCGGCCGCATCTGGGCGGAGAACCGCCCGGGCGGGGGTGCGGTGTTCCGGTTTACCCTGCCGCTCGAAGGGGCTGAGCCGCGGCTGGAGCCGGAGAAGGCTGAGCCCCAGTCGGCCGTCTGAGCGCGCCTGCCCGGGGGACCGTATGCCCACTCACCAGGCCACCGTGCTGTTGATCGAGGACGAGCCGGAGATCCGTCGGTTTCTGCGGGCGACGTTGCCGCCGGAGGGCTACCAGGTCGTCGAGGCGCTAACCGGCCAGGAGGGGCTTGCGCAGGCGGCTGCCCGCAACCCGGACCTGATTCTGCTGGATCTCGGGCTGCCCGATCTGGACGGCCTCGAGATCGTCAAGCGTGTGCGGGAGTGGGGGGCGGTCCCGATCATCGTGCTGACGGCTCGGGACCAGGAGGCCGTCAAGGTGCAGGCGCTCGACCTCGGTGCGGACGACTACGTCACCAAGCCCTTTGGGGTCAACGAGCTGCTCGCGCGGATGCGCGTGGCCCTCCGGCACCGTGCGCGCGTTTCCGCCGAGGCCGCCGACTCCGTGTTCGTCCTCGGCGACCTCAAGGTGGACCTGGAACGGCGACAGGTGTTCGCAGCCGAGCACGAGGTCCATCTCTCCCCGCTCGAGTATAAGCTGCTCACCACCTTGATCCGGCACGCGGGCAAGGTGCTGACCCACCGCCAATTGCTCAAAGAGGTCTGGGGCCCCTTGCATGTAGAGGACTCGCACTACCTGCGCGTGTACATGCGCCAGCTCCGCCACAAGCTGGAGACCGATCCCGCGCGGCCACGGTATCTGCTCACGGAATTGGGGGTGGGCTACCGCCTGCGGACCGATTGACCTCCCCAAGCCCGTCGCCGGCTCCTTAAGAGTACTGCCCGCGTCCGCTGCCCCTATCTGTGTAGATAAGCGTCCCTATCCCTTCCGGATAGCCCTCCGAGCAGCTCAGCACCAGCCGCCGGAAATGCCTCTCGCTGCTCTCTTCTCGGAAATCACATCGAATCAGTCACTTGCGATGATCGGTCCGGAACGGGCCGCGCGCGGTATTGCCCTTGCTCTCTTCCCGGGCAAGGACGTGGTTGAGGGATCCGCTGCAATCGGGGAGGGCCGGGACATGGTATTCGTGGTGGCACTGGGGGGCAGGGTGCTGTTCCTGCTGGCGTGGAGCCTGATCGTGGCGGCATTGGTGGGCGAGGACCTCACGGGTCGCGACTGACTCGCCTCCATCCGGACTTGCACCGGCGTCCCGCCCGGTCTAGAGTAAGGGCTCGCTTCCGGCCTTGTATCCTGTTGTCGAGGGTGGGCGCGAGCCGAATCCACCGGCCGGCAAGCGACCTCATCGCGGATTGACACGCGACCTCACCGATACGGGGGCACCATGAGACAGGAGGTACGCGCCGCGCTGTGCGCGAGCGTCGGTCTGTTGTTGCTGGGGACTGCCGGCTGTGTCACGACGTCGGATCTGGAGAAGCTCGACCAGGGACTCACCCAGAAGCTGCATCAAGGCCTGAGCCAGACGGCGGAGACCGTCACCGGGGCGGTCCGCAAGGAAGTCGGCGACGTGCGCGCCGAGTTGGCGGAGCTGCACGCGGCCGAGCAAGCCAAGCTCGATGACCTGCGGGCGGAGGTGGCCGCGATCCGCCGCGCGCAGACGCAGCGCCAGGACGAGCTGGCCAGGACGCTGGACGTGGTCCGGACGACGCTTGAGACCGAAGTGGTCGGTCTACGGCAGGTCGTCGAGACCCTTAAGACGGACACGAAGGCGGCGCTCCAGCAGGCCGAAGCCAACCAGGCGATGCAACACAAGCTGCTGATGGCGTTGCGGTCGGACCAGGCGACGTTCAAGGATGTGCTGGCGGAGCACGCCGCTGCGAACACGCAGGAGCTTCTGAAGCTCCAGAGCATGGCGGACAAGGTCGCCAGTCAGGTGCAGAGCCTGCAGGCGGCGGTCGCCAGCCTGAATGCCGGGCTCCAGCAGCTCACGCCGGCCGTCGCTGCTGTCCAGGGCCAGATGCAGGCCTTGAACCAGACCGTCCTGGGCACCTACCGGCTGGAGGAGGCGGCGCTCCGCATCCGGTTGAAGGCGCTGGAGGAGGGGATCAAGCAGCTTGAGCCGGCCGGCCCTCCGAAGGACGCGGCGAGCGGACCGGCCAAGGCCAGCGGGCCGCGGTAGGCGCGTCGCCGCTCGGAGGGTTCACGGCTTGACCGCCTGCCGCGCTCCCCTGACTCGAGCCGTGCTGAGTCTCCTGCTCGGCCTGCTCTTCTCGTCGAGCGGCTGTGTGCACGTCATCCATGTGAGGCCCAAGCCGGACCGGGTTGCGGTGGAGCCGATCCCGGCCACCGTGACCGTCGAGGTCGCCAGCCTCGCGCAGGAGGGGCCGGGCAGCATCCCGCGCATCTATTACCTGAAGTGGACCAAGCAGGATCTCAGGGAGGCCGTTGAGGGCTATCTCGAGAAGCGGCGCACGTTCGCTGGCCGGGATGGCGCCGCGGGAGACCTGACGCTGTCGCTCAAAGCCGCCCTGCGCCTGGAGAGCCGGGACCGGTACGTCTTCATCTTCGAGATCGAGGGTACCGTGCTCAAGCGCGGCACGGCGCTCAAGTCCTACCGGGGCCGCGGCCGGGCCGTTGGCCCCTGGGCGCGGTGGACCACCGCCTCCGACGAGGAGCCGATCACGGAGGCGGTCCGCCTCGCGCTCGACGAGATCTTCGCGGCCATCGAGGCCGACCGGGCGGTGCTCCTCGAGGCACGCGGCTCGTAGCGGCTCGCCCGCTGCGCTACCGCTTCGCGGCGGAGTGGGCCCCGGCCTCTTGTGCGTGAGTCTGGCCGCCGAGGAACCGGAGCCGCTCCCGGCCCCGCAGATGGTCGGGGGTGATGAGGTAGTCGCCGCCCATGCTGGTCGTCCAGACGGCCATCGCGGAGTCCTTGTTGCCGCCGGAAAAGGTGAACGTCAGGACGCCGACGGTTCCGCCGACGATGGCGTAAGCCACCTTGGCGGCGCCGTAGGGCACGGTGAGCACCCAGGCGGCGGCGTTGATCCCCCACTCCGACGGCGGCTCCGACCCGGTCGTTTCACCGGAGCCGGCCGACTGGGCCCGGCTGGCCGGCGCGGCGATGACGCCCAACCATGCGACGAGGAGGGGCAGGGCCGCCGCTCGTACCAAGGCTGTCCGGATCGCGGGATGCCGGTCGAACACGGATTGTCTCTCCTCCTTGCTCATGGGTCACTCCCTTAGGGTGAGCCGCAACCGGCCTCTTCGAGGCGACATCATACGCCAGTTTGCGGGCCGGCTCCAGAGGAGAGTGGGATGTCGGGACGATGACCGATGAATGGCGACCCTCACCGCATCGTGCGGGTCGAGCTGTGGCCAGTTGATGTGCCTCTCACCGATCCGTTCGTCGTCGCGACGGGCGCGCGGCGCACCGCCCAGAACGCGATCGTCCGTGTCACGCTCGCCGGCGGGGCGCGAGGGTACGGCGAGATCGCGCCCTTTCCGGAAGTGGGCGGCGAAGATCGCGCGGCTACCTTGGAGGCCGCGGCGCAGCTTGCCCGGGCAGCCCTCGGAGAGTCGGTCCTCCGGGTCCGGCGGCTCGCCGCTCTGTTCCGCGAGGTAGCCCCGACCCTCCCGGCGGCGCGCTGCGGGCTGGAGACGGCGGTGCTGGATGCTCTCTGTCGGGCCGCTGGCCTGCCGCTGTGGGGATTCTGGGGCGGAGCCGACCTACGCGAGCGCGAGACGGACATCACGATTCCGATCGCCGACCGCGACCGGACCGTGGCTCTGGCGTGCGGCTGGTACCAGCGGGGCTTTCGGCTCTTCAAGGCCAAGATCGGGACAGATGTGGACGAGGACGTCCGCCGGGTGGAGGCGCTCCACCGTGCGCTGCCGGGCGTCTCGTTCATCGCCGACGCTAACCAGGGCTATACCCGGGCAGAGAGCCACGCCTTCATAAAGGCCGTGCGCCGGTTCGGAGGGAACCTCATCCTGTTGGAGCAGCCGGTGGCGAAGGACGACCTCGAGAGCCTCGCTGCGCTGCGGCACCAGGCGGGCATCCCTGTGGCTGCTGATGAATCCGTCCGGAGCCTCGAGGACGCGAAGCGCCTGGCCCGGGCGCAGGCGGTGGACTTTCTCAATATCAAGATCATGAAGAGCGGGGTGCTCGCGGCGCTGGAGATCGCGGCCTTCGCGCGGGCGGCGGGCCTTCGCCTGATGATTGGCGGGATGGTCGAAACACGTGTCGCGATGGGCTGCTCCTTCGCCCTGGTCCTCGGCGTAGGCGAGTTCGACCTCCTCGACTTGGACACGCCGCTCCTGCTGGCGGCCGATCCTGTGAAGGGCGGCTATCGCTACGCTGGGCCCCTCCTGCAGCCCTGGGAGGGGCCGGGCCTCGATCTCGAGGTGGAGGGCGTCGCCGCAACGACGATCGCGTGACCGGGCCGGACGCCCGAGGGAGTTGCCCCCGACGGTTTCAATCGGGGGCCAGCCGAAGGATTGACAACACGGGTGGCCCTGCTATAGCGTTGCCCCAGCACTCTCGCTTGGGCCGGTGCGGGTCGTCGGCGTGACTCGGCCGGCGTCAGCCGGACTCACCAGCGCAGCGGGGTGGTCCGGATCTCGGCGGAGGCTCACCTGTGTGGCCTACCTCGCGCCTGACGACGTTCGGTCTCGTCCTCACGCTGCTTGTGGGGCTGTCCCTGGGACGCCCCAGGGCATTCGCCGCAGACCAGGCGGGGAAGCCGGGCCCGCCCGCCGGATCAGCGCCCGCCGCCAATGCCAACCGGGACGGGAAGGCCGTCGCGGATGAAGCCTTCCGCAAGATTCTGGCGGAGGGGATGGTCGTCTCCATTCCTCCTGTGGACCAGCTCAAAAGCCTCGTGGAGCAGGAGGGGGCCGGCAACGCCTCGCTGAACGTACCAGTCACGCTCCAGGCGACGGAGGCAGCCCGCGCGGCCCTGGAGGCCGCGGCCCAAGAGCTGGGCGGCACGGTCCTGGACGCCGTCCTCGAACTGGACTACGGGATCGTCTCCGTGAAGGCGCGCTCGGCCCGGATCAGCGACGATCCCGGCCTCATCGAGTATTTTCAGAAACGCATCGGGTCTCTCCTGCTGCGATTGGATTTGGTGCTGGACGACGGCCAGGTGTACGAGTGCACCACCGGCAACCCTTGGCGGCTGCCCGTCACGACCGTCTCCACGCTGTTTGCGTACGGTGGCCGGCCCAGCATTCAGGGGCTCGGCCTCTCCCCCGCCTACGACAGCAAGGACTACGGGTTCGTCGCGGCGCGGAGCGACACGATGAGGGTCATCTTCAAGGCGACGATCCCGGCCGAAGATATGGCGCGCCTGCAGAAGCTCACGGCCAAGATCGTTGTGGGGACGGGGGACGAGCGCGAAGGCCTGTGCCAGAAGGCCAAGAAGTAGGGAGCCTGGGCTTCCCCGGCGAAGGGGACGTCCGGGGGAGCCGTGCGGCCATAGCGGGCCGGCGCAAACCCGTCTATAATAGAAAGCCATGAACCGGGGAGGAGAGCGATGCTTCCGCTGGCTCTGCTCATCTCCTTGATGTTCCTGACCTGGGCGGCGGCGATCGTGGCGACCTATACCGAGGCGGGCAAGCCCTCGAGCGGGTCGCCCGGCACCGAAGCCGAGGATCAGGATTACTACGAGGCGGCGTAACCCTGATCTCTGATCGGGCCGTCCATCCGAGCCAGGCGAGCCTCGGCGAGCCTGGCGCCTGCCTTGTCCGTGCCCGCGCCCCCTCACGCAGCCCGCGCAGAGGTCCAGCCTGACACGCTTGCCCCGACGATTGATTGGGGTGACGACAGGAGATTCTATGAACCCGGATTCCGCAGTTGAAGGACGATCATGGGGAGGCGCCATGGGCATGAGGCGTGAATCGGATCGCTGGCACGGGAAGGTCGGCCGGCCCGGATGGGGGCTGGCTGGCGGCATTCGCCTCGGCCAGGTCCCAGTCCAACTGCGCCGCAATCGGGAGGCCTTCCGTGAGGGTGCGCAGGCGCTGCAGAAACTCCGCCCGCTCCTCCGGTGGAACGGCGAATCGGACGCGGAGCCGTCGGGCTTCGGGGATCAGGTCCGCCGCGACCAGAACGATCAGGTCCCGGACGGCCCGCAGCCGTCGTTCAAACCAGCACGAGGGCAGCACGGTTTCCCGAAAGCCCCTGAGGAAGGTGTCCAACACACAGCCGGTCCGGAAGGCTGCATCGGTCGCGTCGAACGACTGCAGGCAGAACGTGTCCAGGCTCAGGGCCTCCGTGAGTGCTTGGATCCGGTTCTCGCTGTCCGCCCGGCCCGCGTCCATCCACGTCACCAGGTCGGCGGCATAGGGCACAGAGGTGACGAAGACCCGATACGGGTCGCCGGGACACTCGATCAGCCTCCGCCCGCGCGCCTCAGGCCGCTCCGCCAGGGCTTGGCGCAGGCCCACAAACCGGCGCGTCTGCCCCCGCCAGGCCGGCCACGAGGCCATGCCATCGGCCACCGCGATGCCCCGGGCGACCGGGCGCCAGTCGGCCGCCGGAATCCGCTGCACGACCAGCTTGCGCACCAGCGGCGTCAGCCGCGCCACGATGAGAGACGGCCAGTCCCGGGCTTCCAAGAACAGCAAGAAGGCCGTGACAAAAAAGCCGGCAGCGGCCCGTACCAAGCCGATCCGGTGCCCCGCTGGCAGCCTCGGCAGCGCGTGCGCCAGCAAGGCCCGCGCACCAGTGGCGGTCCCGGCATGGCCGGCTCGCACGGTGGCCCACCAGAGCCGCCGCCGTTCACTCAACCAGGCGACCAACGGGTGAGGCGAGGGGCGGCCGGGCTTGAGCGGGGTGTGCCCCTTGAGGCTCCCCTCTTGCTCGCCATAGCGACAGAACACGGTCGAATCCAGATCCCACGGATGGCCGAGCAGGATCGGGCGCATGGCGCTCAGGGAGAGCCGCATCAGCGCTTCGGACCCCTCGGTGAGCCGCCGGTCGGTCAAGCCGTGGCAGAACCGCCGCACGGGATCGGGCGCCGGGAACCGCGCGAGACCCAGGAGGCGCGGGAACAAGGGAGCCCGACGGTACTGCGTGACGGGCTCGACCCGCTCGATCCCCAACGCCAGGCTGGACCACCACGCCAGCCGCACGTCCCCCGCCGCGATCTGATTGTTCGAGCTCTTCGCGAAGGGCGCCAGCAGCGGGATGAGCGCGGCCCGCAGCCCGATCAGTGCGAAGGATAGGCGGAGCAGCATGGCCCCAGCCCCGACGGTGATCGGATGGTCCGTAAACGCGAAGCGGATCTTCGGGTAGAGCGATGAGGCCGGTGGCTGACGGGTGCGCATGCCAAACCTCCTGTCCAGCCAGAAGAATTTGGCCGCGCATTCTACATCAAGACGAACCAACTGCGGAATCCGGGATGAATAGGGCCCCCTTTACGTTGGTCGACAGTCGAGGTATGAAGGCCCGACTGTCAGGGGTGAGCAACCACCACCAACGAAAGGGGGCAGACGATGGTGTACATCGGATTGGATGTCAGTGGCAAGAGTCTGGTGGCCTATGGGGTCAATGAGCGGAAGCAGCGCGTGTTCGAGGGAGAGCAGCCAGCCACCCGGGCAGGACTCCGGGCGCTGCTGCGGCAGGTGGGCGTTGGCCCCAAGCTGGTCGTGTGTGAAGCGGGCAATCAGATGAAATGGATCGCGGAGACGCTGAAGCAGATCGACGGGGTGCAGGGGCATGGGGTGCATCCGAATGAGGTGAAGTGGATCACGGAGAGTGGCGGGAAGACGGATCGGGTGGATGCGAAGAAACTGGCGGAGTTGGCGCGCGCGGGGCTGCTGCCGCGAGCGGTCCACGTGGTGGAGGGGCCGGTGCGGAAGCTGCGGGAGTTGGTCAGTGCCCGGCAGCAGGTGCAGAGCAAGCGGGTGGCGTTGATCAATACGATCCGGGGCTACGTGTACCAAGAGGGGCATCGGCTGCCCGAGAAGTTCTTTGCCGGCGCCACCTGGCGGGCCAAGTTGGCGCGGCTGCCGGTGAGCGCCCCGCTGACGCTGATCATCGAGACGTTCATGGCCAGCATCGAGGCGCTCGAGGCGGCGGAGTGGCAGCTCACCGCGCGGCTGCGGGCGATCGAGGATCCGCGGTGTCCGCTGCTGGAGAGCATCCCGGCCATCGGCCCGCTGGCCGCCCGCGTCCTGGTGAGTGCGCTCGATGAGGCCCGCCGGTTTGACGATCAGAAGGCTGTGGCGAACGATGGCGCCTTGGCACCGACGATTTATCAGAGCGGGGAGGTGCGGCAGTTGGGGCGGATCAATCGCGATGGGCGGCTGGAGGTCCGCCGCATCCTGCTGCAGTGTGCCCATACGGTGGTGCGCATGCAGAGCCACGGGGCGAAGCCGTTGCAACCGTTCGACGCCCGGATCGCCCGGCGGCGGGGGAAGAAGATCGCCGTGGTGGCCCTGGCCCGCAAGCTGCTGACCACGGCCTATGGCGTGCTGAAGTCGGGCCAGCCGTATGACCCGCGCCGGCTCCAGCCAGCCACCGCGTAGCGTGCGACTGACGGTTGGGCCAGGTTGTCTCACCCGGATGGACAGGCACAGACAGTGAGCCCGCATGTCCCTTGAGGACCCGACCTCGTGTTGGAGATTGGGCGGCTGTCTTTGCACCGGAAGGTTGGGCGATCGAGCCCGCATGGGAGGTTAACGGTCCATCTATTTCAACAGGGCCTCGTGTTGACTGTTGACAGAGGCCCTATTCATGGGAGGAGTCAATGACCGAGACGCCCGGGGCTGGATCGGAATCGAGGGAGATCGCCACCCTTGCGGGCGGATGCTTTTGGTGCTTGGAGGCGGTCTATGACCAGATGAAGGGGGTGGAATCGGTCGAGTCCGGCTACACGGGCGGGCGGATCCCGAATCCGTCCTACGAGGCGGTGTGCACGGGCTGCACGGGCCACGCCGAGGCGGTACGGATCGCCTTCGATCCGAAGGTCGTCTCCTATCTGGAGCTCCTGGAGGTGTTCTTCGCGATCCACGATCCGACTACGCTCAACCGGCAGGGCAACGACGTCGGTACCCAGTACCGCTCGGCCATTTTCTACCACTCGCCGGAGCAGCGGGCGACGGCGGAGGCTATGATCGCGGAGCTGACGAGGCGGCAGGTCTTCGAGAGGCCGATCGTGACCGAGCTCGCGCCGGCCGGCCCCTTCTACGTCGCCGAGGCCTACCACCAGGAGTACTTCGCCCGCAATCCCTCCCAGCCCTACTGCACCTATGTGGTCGGCCCGAAGGTCGCCAAGGCCCGGAAGCTGTTTGCGGAGAAGATGAAGGGCTTGTACCGTACCTGATTTCTTGGACACTGGAATGCCGTATTCAGCGCGACCTCTGGGCCGCGTCGCGTGGTGATCGCCGGTTCCTTCTCTGGAGCAGCCCGTTCCCGTCAAGAGCTGCACGATGGGGTCAGTCTCCCGCTCCTTCTGCCCCCTGAGGGGATTCACCAAGGCTGTCGCATCAGGTGGAGCACCCGGAGCGTGGAGGTGCGAAGGTCCTGCACGCGGCGGCGCGCTCGGCCCTGGCAGTGCCCTTCGCCGAGAACGGGCGAGGCCGCGCGCACCTGGCGGATGCGGGCCGTGCGCCTTCGTCCGTGTCCGAGGTCTTCGGGCTACGCCTGGCCGGCTCGCGGGACGGCTGCACGGCGCGGTCCTGTGGGCGAGAGAATGGCGACCGGCTCTTCCGGTCCCTCCGGTTTGTGCTAAGCTGAAGCCATGGCCAGCCTCTTCAAGGGCTTGGAGTGGATCGAGGAAGCGCGGGAGCGCCTGACCGGGCTGAGTTTCATGGCCGGGGTGTTCGTCGGCCGGCCGGACTTCTCCCTCCTGCTCCCTCCGCCGGAGCCGCCCGAGGAGCGCGCGATCGGCGAGGCCTATTGCCGCGAGATCGAGCGGTTCCTCCGGACCCACGTGGATCCGGACGAGATCGAGCGGACGGCGACCATTCCCGAGCCCGTGCTCAAGGGCCTGCTGGAGCTCGGCGCGTTCGGGATGAAGATTCCCAAGGAGTACGGCGGGCTCGGCTTCTCCTACACGAACTACGGCCGCGTCCTCACCCTGATCGCAAGCTGGAGCAACATCCTCTCGCTGACTGTGGCCGTGCCTCAATCCATCGGCATCGCCATGCCAATCCTGCTGTTCGGGAGCGAGGACCAGAAGAGGACCTACCTCCCGCGGGTCGCCCGGGACTGTCTCTCCGCCTTCGCGCTCACCGAGCCGATCACCGGCTCTGACGCGGCGAACATCCGGACCGAGGCGGTGCTGGAGCGGTCGGGGACCCACTTCCGCGTGAACGGGGAGAAGCTCTGGTGCACGAACGGCTCGATCGCCCGGTACATCACGCTCGTCGCGCGGGTTCCGGCCCGGCAAGTCTTCCGGGGCGACAAGGCCGCATGGGAGCCGGTCCGCGAAGGCGAGCCCTGCGACGACCGGGTCCACACCGCCTTCATCCTGGACATGCGGAGTCCGGGCGTGGCCATCCGGGAGCGCTGCCAGTTCGAGGGCTGCCGCGGCATCGAGAACGCCTACCTGACGTTCACGGATGTGCGGATCCCGGCGGAGAACGTGATCGGCGAGGTCGGCCGCGGGCTCCGGTACGCGCTGACGATTCTGAACGTCGGCCGGGCGGTCAGCATTCCGGCGATCTGTCTCGGCATGGCGAAACAGGCCTGGCAGCCGACCCTCGACCGGGCCAACAGCCGGCTGACCTTCGGCAAACCGCTCGCGGAGCGGCAGACCCAGATGATGCGGGTCGGCCGGATGGCGACGGACCTCTTCGCCATGGAAGCCTTGGCCTCGCTGGTCTGGCGCCTGGCTGACCAGAAGCAGTACGACATCCGGATCGAGGCAGCGATCGCGAAGATCTTCTGCTCGGAGCGGACCATCCAGTTTCTGCGGGACGCCCAGATCCTCTTCGGCGGGATGGGCTACGAGACCGCCGACTCCAAGCGGGTGCGGGGCGAGCCCGCCTTCGGGATTGAGCAGCTTGTCCGGGACGCCGAGATGTACCGGATCGGCGAGGGCGCGACCGACGTCCTGCGTCCCTTCGTGGCCCGGGAGGGGCTGAGCCCGCACCTGGACCGGGCCCGCACGTATCTGGATGAGCAGGCGCCAGCCAGCGCGCGGCGCCGGGCGCTGCTGGCATTGATCCGGTTCTACCTGCCCTGGTACCTGGCGCGGTTCAGGCGGGCCCCGCTGCCCGCGGCGCCGCCGTGCCAGCATCCGCGGGTCCGCGAGAAGCTGCGCTACGCGGAACGCGCCAGCCGGCGCCTGGCCCGGGCCATCCTCTGGGCGATGGTGCGGCGGCGCGCCGCGCTGCGGGACGACCAGGGGCGGCAGAATCGGATCGAGGCGGTCGGCGAGGATATCCTGACGATCGCCGCGACCGCGCTGCGCGCGGAAGCGCAGGAGCGCGTGGCCGGGGATGCCTCGCTGTGGGTGCTCGCGGACGAATTCTTCAGAGAGGCCCGGGTGCGGATCGCCCGCGCCGTGCGCGAGCTCATCCGGAACGACGACGCGGCCTCCGCCGCGGTCGGCCGCCGAGCCCTGCAGGGCGCCTTTCCCCTTCTCTCCGACGGGATCATCCGGCGGGGGCTCGACGCCTACCGCGTGAAGCCCGTGGATCAGGTTCCGGAATGGGCGGTCGGGCGCCGACCAGTCCCCCCCTCTTGACCTTCCCTCCGGCACTCCCGCTACCATGGAAGGGCCAGTCTTCAGGAAAGGAGGCTCTCCAATGCGCCCAGCCCAGGATCTCCGGGAAGGTCATGCTATTCTCCTCAACGGCGAGCTGTACAGGGTCCTCTCCGTGACGCTCCATTCCGGCACGGGCCAGTTCGCTGGCTCCGTGCGGGCCACGCTCCGCCACCTCCGGACGGGACGGGAACGGGAGCAGCGCTGGGCCATGGATGATCGGGTCGAGGATGTGGCACTGGAGCGCGTGAAGATGCAGTTCCTCTATTCGGACCAGGACGAGGTCGTCTTCATGCATCCCGAGACCTTCGACCAGGTGAGCCTCTCGCGCGCGGCCCTGGAGAAGGTCCTCCCCTTCCTCAAGGAGGGTGATAGCATCCAGGTGGAGTGCTACGAGGGCAAGCCGGTATCGGTGGACATGCCGCGCGCCGTCGAGGTGACCGTCGCCTCCTGCGGGACCGGGATCCGGGGTCAGGGCGAGAATACGATGAAGGACGCGACGCTGGACAACGGCATGGTCATCCTCGTTCCCCAGTTCATCCAGCCAGGGGACCGGATCCTGGTCGAGGTGGAGACGTGCAAGTACCTGGACCGGATGCGCAAGGAAGGCAAGCGGGCGCCGGAAGGGCGCAAGGCGAGCTGACGGTGATGGACGAGTCCGCCAGGCATGCGCTCGCGGAGCTGGCCGTGGTGACCGCGATCGGCGTCGAGCGTGCGCCGGGGCCGGTCGAGCGGCGGCTGGTGCTCATGCAGGCGTTCGGCGAGGCGCACCGGATCAATCCCGCCGTCACCGAGGACCCCGACCTGCGCCTCCTGGACGGCCTGCTGCGCGAACGCCACGCGCTGATCCCCAGCCTGGAAGCGCTCTGGATGGAAGAAACGGGCTAGCCGCCACTACAACAGCCCGTGCTGCTCGCGGCCGATCCGGCTGTCGTAGAGGCGCGACGACTTGAAGGGCTCGAAGCGGCCGTCGGCCGCGTAGCCTGCGACTCGGGTCCGCAGCGCGGCCATCTCCTGCGGCGTCATCGGCACGAACCGGCGGGCGATCCCGAGGTTCTGCCGGAGGACCTCCCGGGAGTCGATCCCGCTCACGATCGTGGCGACGGGCAGACTCAGCACGTAGCGCAGCGCTTCCTCCGCGGTCAGCACCCGGTGCGTGATCGGGGCGCCGTTCCCGCTCAGCGTCTTCATGGCGAGCGGCGCAATCCCGCGGCGGGTCAACTCGGGGAGCACCTCCCGCTCGAAGCTCCGGAAGGTGCCGTCGAAGACGTTGAGCGGGAGCTGGCAGGCGTCGAAGGGAAAGTCGTGGGCGAGCATCCGGAGATGGAGCTTCGGGTCCTTGTGCCCCGTGAACCCGAGGAACCGGACCTTGCCCTGCTGCTTGGCCTCTAGGAGCGCCTCCGCCGCGCCACCGGGCGCGAAGTGGCGGTCCGGGTCGTCCTCATAGATCACCTCGTGAATCTGCCAGAGGTCGAGGTAGTCGGTCCGTAGCCGCCGCAGGGAGTCCTCCAGTTGCTGCATCGCCACCTTCTTGTCCCGGCCGTGCGTGCAGACCTTGGTCATCAGGAACACCTGCTGGCGCCGGCCCGCCAGCGCTCGGCCCATCAGCTCTTCGGCGCGGCCCTGGTGATACTCCCAGGCGTTGTCCATGAAGGTGATCCCGGCGTCAATCGCTTCGTGGACGATCCGGATCGCCTCGGCGTCGCTGGCGGCGCGCCCCAGGTGGGCGCCGCCGAGGCAGAGCACCGAGACCGCGAGCCCGGTACGGCCGAAGGGGCGGCGCGGGACCTCGCCGGCCGCCGGCTGTAGGCCAGGGACCGGCCCGGGCGCCGCCGCCTGAGCCAAGGCCCGGGCGGCCGCGAGCGGTCCGCCCAGCGCCGCCATGGCTCCGAGCGCGCCCAATCTCTTCAGGAGTTGTCGGCGGCCGACCGCATCGGCCCCGGTTTGGATCTCCCGCTTGTCTTGATCCATGGACTCCATCACTCCCTTGTCGCGTCCAGGCTGACGACCGGCTCGTCGCCGACGACCGCGGCGGAATGGACCGTTCCCCGGGGCACGGCGAGCACGTCGCCGGCTTCCAGGACCACCTCCCGTCCTTCCACCACCATGCGGAAGCGGCCGGAGAGTACCGCGTCCAACTTGTCCATCCCGTGGGTATGGTCGGGAAAGACCGTGCCCGGAGGATACACATAGCGCGAGACGCGGTAGCCGCGCGCCTCAAGCTTCCGCCGCAGCGCCGCTTCCGAGAGCGGCCCGTCCCGTGTCGGGTCCCAGCGTTCGATCCGCACCCTGCGCTCCAGGCCGGCCGGGCGGCAGTCGCCCGGCTCCCCCGATTACGTCCATTTCTAAATCGTTCCGCTCCGTCCCGCAACCCCCTGTCCGGCAGGGGGAGGACGGCCTGTCGCTGCGCCGGGAAGCCCCGCCGGTGGCCGGAGCGTTGTGTCCAGCCGCGCGGTCCTGTATATCTGATACGGAAGCGCACCGTGCCTCCGACAGCCAACCCACCCAACCTCGACCTGCTCCGCCTCGGCCTCTCGCTGGTCGCCACGCTGAGCCTGCTCGTCCCCGGCGAGCCTCCCTCCGCCCGCGCCGTTACCGAGCCGGCCGCTGAGCTGGCGCGCCATCTGGCGGCCATCGCGAACCTAGCCGAACCCTCGCCACTGATCTCCGTGCCGGCTGGCTGGTTCCTCTTGGGGAGCGTGCGGAAGGACGACGACCCCTACGGGCTCGAGACGCAGTTCGACGACACGGAGCTCCCGCAACGGCGCATCTGGCTCGACGCTTTTGCGATTGACCGCGACGAGGTCAGTCTCGGGGAGTTCCTCGCGTTTCTGCAGGAGCGGGGGCGGCCGCCAGCCGACGAGCTGCAGCGGCTGATCTGGCACGTCATCACCGTGCACAGCCTGCCGGACTATGTCCTCGCCCGCTGGCCCGCGCTGTACGTGACCTGGGCCGAAGCCGACGAGTTCTGCCGGGCCAAGGGGAAGCGCCTCCCGACTGAGGCGGAGTGGGAGAAAGCGGCCCGCGGCGCTGACGGCCGCCTGTTCCCCTGGGGCAGCGCACCGCCGCAGCCGGGCCTGGCGGTGTTCGGCCAGTACCACGTCCATGAGATCCCGCTGGTCGCGTCGGTGAACAGCGGAGACGAGGGGCAGAGCCCCTACGGCGTCCGTCACATGGCCGGCAACGTCGCCGAGTGGGTCCAGGACTGGTTCGGCTTTGACTACTACTCGGTGATCCCCGAGCGGGACCCGCCTGGCCCGACGTCGGGCCGGTACAAGGGCGTCCGCGGCGGCTCATGGAAGAGCAAGCCGGCCATGTTGCGGGCCGCCACGCGCAACGGCGCCCCGCCGGACCAGCGGGCGCCGACCATCGGGTTCCGTTGCGCCAAGCCCGGCTCGTAGCCCGCGCCCGATGGGCTCAAGTCCCCCTGGATACCTGCCGAGAACGCAGGCGATGAGCCGTCTCGGCAGACAATCGCCTAGAATCCCCGCGTGCGCCGCGAGCCCGGTCCAGTCACGCAGCGGGGCGCCGCGCCCCCAGGCCCCCGCCGTCTATTGCGGGTGGCAAAAGGGGACGGCCCTGATTCCGGGGTTTGAGGTCTGGATACTCGTCCGGGACATCGAGGGCCATCCGGCTGGCTCCAGCGTCAGCCGGCAGACGTTGGAGCTGGCCGGCTACTGGTGTCCGCCTGTCACCCACCCGCCTGCGTAGAATCCCGCTGTGCGGCCGACCCGCCGTCGCCCGGGCTCTTGCAATTTCCCGGGGGCCACCTTACCATCCACCCACACAGGCGCGGTATGCTTCGACCGGGTCTCGTCCTTCTGGGCCTCCTCGCAGGCGCGGTTTGTTCGCTGTTCGCCTCCGCGGGCGAGGAGCGAGCTCTGCAGCGCGAGGCCTTGGTCGGCACGTGGGGCTGCCAGTCGGTCTACGGCGGGCCCTTCACGGGCCGATCCTGTCGCACGTGGCCTCAACTGACGTTGAGCGCCGACGGGACCTATACCTGGGGGAGCGAGCAAGGGACCTGGGAGATCGGCGACAGGGGGCTGCACCTCTCCGCCCGCACAGGCGTGGGGCGGCTCGAGGCCGACGGGCGGCTGGTCGTGGAGTACGAAGTCAAGGGCACGCAGTATCGGCAGGTGCTCTTCAAGCGCTGAGCATCGGGCCGCCGTGCGCCTGCGGTGCCGCTCCCCTCTCTTTGGAAGCGGACCTGGCCGGCCAGCGACGAACCGATCGTTCAGGCGAAGACAGCCGGGACGGCAGCGGCGATCAGCAAGGAGGTGGCTCTATGCGGGCGCAGGTAGGCAGGGGTCGGGGCGGACGTGCGCGGGCGTTGTTCTGGAGCGTCGCCCTTGGGTTGGTCGTGGCGGGAGCCCCAGCGGGCGCCACGGATGTGAAGGCTCCCGTGCGGACGGTGCAGGGTGAAATCGTGGCCGTCAACCTCGAGGCCGCTCCGCCGGTGCTCGTGGCCAAGACGCAGACGGCGAAGAAGCAGGAGCTGATCGTCGGCGTGGTCGTCCAACCGGACGCGGTGATCACCCGCGGGAAGCAACGGGTCGCCCTGGGCGACATCAAGGTGGGCGAGCGGGTGGACCTCACCTACGTCCGGGACGCGAACGGGCTGGTGGCGAAGGCGATCCACGTGCGGTAACGGGATGGCGCCAGGCGCTGGGCATCCCGCGCGCTCGGCCGTTCCGCCTCGCTAATCTTCCTCGCGATAGATTGTTTCCTGCAGCGGGTGGTCCGTCAGGGCCTCATAGGCCTTGCTGACCGTGCCTACTGGGGAGACATGGAGGAGGAAGGGCACGGTCCAGTCCGCCTCGGTGGTCGCATACTCCTCCGGCACCAGCACCCGCTGGAGGTGCTTCTTCTGGGCCGCCTCGAGCTTCAGGCCGATGCCGTCCACCGGGCCGATCTGGCCGTCGGGGGCGATGGTTCCGGTGATCACGCGATCGGTGGGGATGGTGTCGCCCTTCGCCAGCGCCGCCACGGTCAGCCCGACCATGGCGGACAGGCTCCCTCCCGACACGGTGCGGCCCGGGGCCAGCGCGGCTAACGACACGCTCCAGGAATCGGGGTTCAGGTTGGCCAGCTTGGCCGTCCGCACGATTGCCGACAGGACCTCGGTCTGCGCCGAGATGGAGAACCGGCCGGGCTGCGTGTGGAAAGTGACCTGTATCCCACGCTGATCGGAGCGCTGCTCAAGGGCCACGACCAGCTCCGTGACTGCGCCAACCGGGTGGCGCGAGTGGTTGAGCGTCGTCGCGAGCACGCGGATCAGTTGCACCTTCGTGAAAGGAGCGTCTCGCGAAGGGCTGGCTTCAGCCGGATAGGGGCAGAAGGCGGCGGCGGACAGCACGACCGCGCCGAGCAGCACACGGGCCGCAGGAGGCCTGTGACTTTCCCGGCAAGAGGGACTTGACCCTGTTCCCTTTGGCGAATTCATACGTCTCGCCCTTCGGTCGGGGAACGTAGAGTTACTATACACCGCCAGGGCCACCCCTGCAACAGATCTCACGGCGCGCCGGCCGGCCGCTCGTGTCCCCGATTCGCGTTGGGTGATGTCCGTGGAGGTTCGTCCCGCCGCAGGGCTCAAGGCCCCCGCCGCCGCGCCGATAACCTAACGAGCCGTCTCTCGCTCATCGTTGATCGCTCCGCGTTTGCATGAGGAGGGCCACCATGTGTCCGCGATGCCAACGCGCGTCCCTACTCCCGCTCGGGGCATTCTGGATCTGCGACATCTGTGGGCTTGTGATCGTTGACCAGGCAGCCGCGCACCAGCCCGTGAGGCCGGCGGGGACGCCTGAGGCCCCGTCCGCGCAGGCGCCCGTCTCGGGGAGCTGAGCGCCGCGGGATCAGGTACCCCTGCGGAACGGCGGCGGCGGCGGGCCTCCGTCGCGACCCGTTTCTAACGTTCCTGTCCAATTTTGATAGCGACCCTGTACGAAAGGTCGCCTTCGCCTCGCTCGCTCTCCTCCGGCGCTCCAAGGAAGGAACGTGAAAGCAACGGCTTCCGACGCCGATCGGGAAGACGGCGCCTGGCATCGCGATTGCTTGACACTATGAAAGGGTATAGGGTTGACGCCTGGCATCGAGCGACCGCCGGCGCACGGAGCCGAAGACGGGACCTTGGGCTCGGAACTCGTCCACCACGGAGGTCTGCCATGTCCTGGCTGATGGGGATCGCGCTGCTCGGGCCGATTCTGGTCTTCGCGTGTCTGCTGGCGCTGGAATGGCGGCATCGCCGCCTGCGGCGCCGGGCTCTTCAGCCTCCGCGCGGCCACGGGTGATTGCCCCCGGGAACGGCGGCTCCCGGTGGCCGCAGCCCCCGCCCACGCGCATCTCGCTCTGAGGCTTGCCCTGAGGAACCTCTACGTACGCCGTTCGGCGTATTGTCCCCGGAACGGTTTTTATGGTCTCTGCTGGGTGGCGCCCGGAGTCCGCCCGGCGCAGGGGCGGCGATGCCGCCCCGCCGGTGGCTGGTCTGGGGAGGCGATGGCGGAGGAGGAGGACGAGAGGACAGGAGGGCGGGATGCGGATCGGGGAAGGCTTGCGGCGAATCACGCTGGGCGTCCTGGGGGCGGCCTGGCTCACCGCCCCAGCCGTGGCGGCGGAGCTCCCTGCGGCCCCGCAGCTCCGGTTGGAGACTGGCATGCATACGGAGGTCATCCGGCGGATCGGCGTGGACGCAACCGGCCGGCTGCTGGTCACGGCCTCCCGGGACAAGACCGTACGGCTCTGGGAGCTGCCGAAGGGCCGGCTCCTGCGCGTCCTGCGGCCGCCAATCGGCGACGGAAACGACGGCAAGCTCTACGCGGTGACTCTGTCGCCGGACGGCCGGACGGTCGCCTGCGGCGGCTTCACCGGCGCCGCGGACGAGCCCAAGAGCATCTACCTGTTCGATGCGCCGAGCGGGCGCCTCGTGCGCCGGATCGGCGGCCTGCCCGAGGCGGTCAACCACCTGGCCTACTCCGCGGACGGGCGGTGGCTGGTGGCGACCCTGGGCGGCGGGCACGGGATCCGGGTCTACCGGACCGGCGACTACGCGCAGGTGGCGCAGGACCAGCGGTACGGGTCCGCGAGCCATGGGGCGGACTTCGATCGGCAGGGGCGGCTCGTCACGTCGTCCTGGGACGGCTACCTCCGTCTCTATTCGCCGACCTTCCAGTTGCTCGCCAAGGCCCGGGCGCCCGGCGGCGTGCAACCGCTGCAGGTGAGCTTCTCGCCGGACGGCGCCAAGGTTGCAGTCGGGTTTGCGGACTCGCCGCAGGTGAACGTGCTGTCAGCGGGCAACCTAGCCCTGCTCTATGCCCCGGACACGCGCGAGGTGAGCCCGGAGCAGCGGCTGAGCAGCGTGGCCTGGTCGGCGGACGGGCGTACGCTCTATGCGGGCGGCACCTTCGCGCGCAACGACACAATCGTGGTCCGCGCCTGGAGCGAGGAGGGCCGGGGGGCTGCGATGGATGTCCCGGCTGCGGGGAACTCGATCCAGCACCTGCTCCCGCTGAACGAGGGCGGCGTGGTCTATGCGACTTACGACCCCGCCTTCGGCGCGCTCGATGCGGCCGGCCAGCGGACGCTCTTCGTCGGGCCGTCCACGGCGGACTACCGCGCGGTGTTTGAGGGCGGCTTCCTGGTGTCGGCGGACGGCGGCACCGTGCGGTTCGGCTATGAGTTCCAGGGCCGGGCGCCTGCCCGCTTCTCGATCGCGACCCGGGTGCTGGAAACGGATCCCCCACCAGACGGGACGCTGGCTGCGCCGGTCACCGGCGCACCCGGGCTGGAGGTCACTGGCTGGCAGGATACGACGGCGCCGCGGCTCAACGGGCGGCCGCTCCCACTGGAGCCGGCGGAGCGGGCCCGCAGCCTGGCGCTGGCCCCCGGTGGGTTCATCTTCCTGGGAACCGAGTGGTACCTGCGGGTCTTCGACCGGACCGGCCAGCCGCGGTGGGCGGTCCCCCTGCCCGGCGCGGCCTGGGGCGTGAACGTAACGGGCAATGGCCGGATGGTCGTCGCCGCGCTCGCCGACGGGACGCTCCGCTGGTATCGGCTGCGGGATGGGAAGGAGCTGCTCGCGTTCTTCCCTCACGCGGATCGGAAGCGGTGGGTCCTGTGGACCCCGACGGGCTACTACGACACCTCGCCGGGCGGTGAGGACCTAATCGGCTGGCACCGGAACAACGGCCGGGATGCCGAGGCGGACTTCTTTCCCGTCGGGCAGTTCCGGAGCGTGTTCTACCGCCCGGATGTGGTTGCGCGGGTGCTCGACACCCTGGACGAGAGCGAGGCGCTCCGGCTCGCCAACGCGGAGGCCGGGCGTCAGCCGCCGGACGTCGCGCTAGGCCAGCGGCTGCCGCCCGTGGTGACGATCCACTCGCCCGTGGACGGGACCGAGGTGAACCAGTCCGAGATCCTCGTCCGGTTCACGGTCCGGTCGCCCTCTGGGGAGCCAGTCACCGCCGTCAAGGCGCTGGTGGACGGCCGGCCTCTGGCCACGACCCGCGACATCAAGGTGCAGGGGCGCAAGCCGGGGGTCGAGCCAGAGGCCAAGGAGCTGCGGGTGACGATCCCGCCGCGGGACACGGAGATCGGGATCATCGCCGAGAACCGCTTCGCCACGAGCCAGCCTGCGACCGTGCGCGTCATGTGGCGGGGGCCGAACCCCGAAGAGTTCGTCGTCAAGCCCACGCTCTATGTGCTCGCTGTCGGCGTGAGCCAGTATGAGAACAAGGAATGGGCGCTCGGGCTCGCCGCCAAGGACGCCCAGGACTTCGTCGCCACCATCCAGAAGCAGAAGGGAGGGCTCTACAGGGATGTCGTGGCGAAGGTCCTGACTGACGCGCAGGCGACCAAGGACGGGATTCTGGACGGGTTGGAGTGGATCCAGCGGGAGACCACCGCCAAGGATGTCGCAATGGTCTTTCTGGCCGGGCATGGCGTGAACGACCCGAGCGGCACCTACTACTTCCTACCGGTCAACGCCGACACGGAGAAGCTCAAACGGACTGGCGTGATCTTTGCGGATATCCTAGCCACGGTCCACGCGCTGGCGGGCAAGACGCTCGTCTTCCTCGATACCTGCCATTCCGGGAACATCATGGGCATGCGCCGGGGCGTCGCGGACATCACCGGCGTCGTGAACGAATTGGCGAGCGCCGAGAGCGGCGCCGTGGTCTTCGCCTCCTCGACCGGCCGACAGTACTCGCAGGAGCGCCCGGAATGGGGGAACGGCGCGTTCACCAAGGCACTGCTGGAAGGGCTCGACGGCAAGGCCGATTTCCTCGGCAAGGGCAAGATCACCGTCAACATGCTCGATGCCTGGCTCGCCGATCGGGTCAAGGAACTGACCCAGGGTACCCAGACCCCGACCACGTCTAAGCCGAAAACAGTCCCCGACTTCCCGATCGCGCTGCGGCCGTGAGGCGGGCGCGCGGACCATCTACTCGAGAGGCGACGATGCGACTTCGAGACGCACTGTTCACCGGGGGCCTGACCGTGGCCAGTCTCCTGCCCGCCAGGGCGGGCGAGCCGCCCACCGAGCCAATCCTCCGCATCGAGAGCGGGACCCACACGGCCCGGATCGGCCGGATCGGCGTGGACGCCGCGAATCGGGTTCTCGTGACCGGCTCGGACGATAAGACCGCCCGGGTCTGGGACCTGGCGACCGGACGGCTCCTGCAGATCCTCCGGCCGCCGATCGGCGAGGGCAATGAAGGCAAGATCTATGCGGTGGCGATCTCCCCGGACGGCCGGACGGTCGCGGCCGGCGGTTGGACGGGATATGCCTGGGACGGGAGCCACTCCGTATACCTCTTCGACCGCGCGACGGGGCGGCTGCTCCGGCGCCTGGCGGGCCTCGACAACGTGGTGGATCACCTGGTCTACAGTCCGGATGGCGCGCGCCTCGTCGCGCTGATCAAGGGGAGCGGGATCCGCGTGTATCAGACCTCGGACTATACCCTGGTCGGAGAAGACCGCGAGTACACCAGCGACAGCTATGGTGCCGACGTGGACTGGGCCGGCCGGCTGGTGACGAGCTCATGGGACGGCTGGATCCGGCTCTACGACCGGACGCTCCGGCTGCTCGCCAAGCGGCGGGCGCCCGGTGGCACGCGGCCGTTCGGCGTCCGCTTCTCCCCGGACGGGACGAAGGTCGCCGTGGGATTCGACGATTCGCCCAGCGTGAACGTCCTTTCCGCTGCCGACCTGACCCTGTTGTACGCCCCGGACACGAGTGACGTGAGGAGCGGGGATCTATCCAAGGTTGTCTGGTCCGCTGACGGTCGCCGGCTCTACGCGGGGGGCCGGTACTACGTGGACGACCTGAACCCGATCCGAGTCTGGACCGAGGGCGGGCGGGGCCGGGCCACCGACCTGCTAGCCGCCAAGGATACCATTATGGACCTCCAGCCCCTCGACGACGGCGGGGTGGTGTTTGGAGCCGCCGATCCAGCCTTCGGGGTCTTTGACGCGCGGGGCCGCCGGACGCTCGTCGTGCCGCCGGCGATCGCCGATCACCGGAGCAACCAGGCGGGGTTTCTCGTGGCTCAGGACGGCACCGCGGTCCAATTCTCCTACGACGTGGGAGGCCGCTCGCCCGCCCAGTTCTCGCTGGCCACCCGGTCGCTGGACATGGATGGCACGGGCGGCGCCGCGCTGACCGCGCCGGTCACGTCGGCGCCCGGGCTCGCGGTCACTGATTGGCAGAACAGCGTCGCCCCCAAGCTCAACGGCAGTCCGCTACCGCTCGAGCCCTATGAGACGACGTTTAGTCTGGCCGTGGCGCCGGACGGACAGACCTTTCTCCTAGGCACGCACTGGTACCTGCACCTCTTCGACCGCACGGGTCGGGAGCTCTGGCAGGTGGCGACCCCCGGGGTTGCCTGGAGCGTCAACATCGCGGGCAACGGCCAGGTGGCGGTGGTCGCCCTCGGCGACGGGACGATTCGCTGGTACCGCCTGCGGGACGGAAAAGAACTGCTCGCCTTCTTTCCGCACAACGACCGGAAGCGCTGGGTGCTGTGGACGCCCTCCGGCTACTACGACGCGGCGCCGGGCGCGGAGGAGCTGATCGGCTGGCGGCTCAACCGGGGCAAGGACCAGGCCGGCGACTTCTTCCCCGTGGGACAGTTCCGGAGCACCTACTACCGGCCGGACGTGGTCGCCAAGGTGCTGGAGACGCTGGATGAGGGCGGGGCGATCCGGGCAGCCAATGCCGAGAGCGGGCGCAAGGGGGCCGCCGTCCCGCTCACGCAGCAGCTCCCGCCGGTGGTGACGATTCTGGCGCCGGCGGCGGGGGCGGCGGTGGCCGGGGCGGAGGTGCTGGTGCGCATCGCGATCCGCTCGCCCTCGGGCGAGCCGGTGACGGTGATCAAGGCGCTGGTGGACGGGCGGCCGGTGATGGTCGAGCGGGGGGTGGCGGTGCTGGGTCCTGCGACTCAGCGACCTGGCTCAGGGCAGGCTGGCTCGGGACCGGCTTCGGCCGGTCCCGAGCAAGGGGAGGGGGTGCGGGAACTGCGGGTGCCGATCCCGGAGCGGGATGCGGAGATTGCGATTCTGGCCGAGAACCGCTTCGCGGTGAGCGAGCCCGCCCTGGTCCGGGTGCGCTGGCGCGGGCGGGCCACCGGGAACGAGGCTGTCATCAAGCCGAAGCTCTACGTACTTGCGATCGGGATCAGCGCGTATCAGCGGGAGGAGTTGCGGCTGGGGTTCGCTGCGAAGGATGCGCGGGATTTCGCCCGGGCCATGGCGCGGCAGCAGGGCGGGCTGTACGAGGCGGTGGAGACCAAGGTGCTGACCGACGGGCAGGCCACGAAGGAGAACATTTTGGATCATCTGGACTGGTTGCTCAAGCAGACGACGGGCAAGGATGTGGCGATGGTGTTTCTGGCGGGGCACGGGGACACCGACGTGAAGGGCAAGTACTACTTTCTCCCGGTCAATGTGGATCCGGAGCGGCTGATGGCGACGGGGGTGCCGTACACGGACCTGAAGGAGACGGTGGAAGCGTTGGCCGGCAAGGTGTTCGCGTTCGTGGACACGTGCAAGGCGGGCAACGTCCTGGGCAAGCGGCGGGGCGGGGCGGACATCAATCAGCTCGTGCACGAGCTGGCGAACGCGGACAGCGGGGCGGTGGTGTTCACGGCGGCGACGGGCCGGCAGGCGTCGCTGGAGCATCCCGACTGGGGGAATGGGGCGTTCACGAAGGCGCTGGTCGAGGGGCTGAACGGCCAGGCCGACCTGTTCGGCCGGGGCACGATCACGATCACGAGCCTCGAGGCCTACATTGCCGAACGGGTGAAGGCATTGACGAAGGGCAAGCAGACGCCGACGACGGCCAAGCCGAAGACGGTTCCCGACTTTACCATTGCCCTGAAGCCGTGAGCTGGAAGGGAGCGGGCTCGCGGCGAGTCTACCGAGTCCCCGCCGAGACGGCCCGTGCCAGTCAGCGCGGTTCGTTCAAGTTTCTCTCCATGTCGGCCGAGAGTGTCTATAACGCACCCATTCGCTGGAGCCGAGCTACGATGCCGCTGTCCTGCGACGAGCGCGAGCTGGGCCAGTTTATCCCGCTTCACTACCACTACAACATGCTCAACGACCGGGCGCGGATGGTCGGGTTCCAGGCTGCCCTGGCACGCCTCGTGCGGCCCGGCGCCCGCGTGCTGGAACTAGGGGGCGGGACGGGGGTCCTGTCCTTCTTTGAGGCTCAGCGCGCCGCCAGGGTCTGGTGCGTCGAGCGCAACCCCCAACTTGTGCGGGAGGCGCGGCGCCTCCTCGGGCTGAACGCCGGCGGCGGGATGATCGAGGTCGTCGAGGCCGACGCGTTCGAGTACCTGCCACCGGAGCCGGTGGATCTCGTGATCTGCGAGATGCTGCATGTGGGCTTGCTGCGGGAGCAGCAGATTCCTGTCCTCGCCTCGTTCAAGGCCCGGTACCTGGGGCGGTTCGGTGGCCCGCTGCCGACCTTCGTCCCGGAGGCAACCCTGCAGGCCGTCCAGCCGGTGCAGCAGTGCTTCGACTTCCACGGCTATTACGCACCGACGGTGCTGTTCCAGGATCCGACCGTGACCCAGCCCGCCACCAGGGAGCTCGGCGAGCCGGCGCTCTTCCAGCGAATCATCTACGAGGAGCCGCTGCCGGACCGGTGTGCCTGGGACGGGCTGCTGACCGTCCGGGTCGCGGGGACGTTGAACGCTCTCCGGTTCGCCACCAAGAACCTTCTGGCGATTCTGGTCAACGAGGGGCGCACCGTTGACTGGTTCAATCAGTACCTGATCGTGCCCCTACCCGAGCCCCTTGCTGTGCAGCCAGGCGACCGAGTCGGCGTCCGGTTCGCCTACCGGCCAGGCGATCCGCTGGACGCGCTGTGCCCGGACGTCCGGTTCGCGCCGCCGGGCGCGTGATGTCCTACCCCCCGCCGGTCTCTTCTTGATCGGCCGCCCGTCCGGCGGTAGGATCACAGGCGACGCGGGCGAGGGGCGCGCAGATGCGGCAGGTCCTGGTCCTAGGCGCTGGCAAGGTGGGCTCGCTGATCGCCTGTCTGCTGGCAGAAAGCGGCGACTACCTCATCCACCTGGGCGATGTGAGCCCGGCCGCGCTGGAGCGGCTGGCCGACGAGGCCACCCCCGCGATTGCTCGCCGCCTGCACATGCACGTTCTGGACGTCCGGGACAAGGCGGCGCTGGAAGCCTGCCTGGCCGAGACCCCGTTCGACGCGGTGATCTCCAGCCTGCCCTACTACTGCAACCTGGCCGTGGCCGAGGCCGCCCGCGCGCACGCCCTCCACTACTTCGACCTCACGGAAGACATCACGGTCACCGAGCAGGTCAAGCGCATCAGCGCGGGCGCGGAGCGGGCCTTCGTCCCTCAATGCGGGCTAGCGCCGGGCTTCATCAGTATCGTCGCCAACGAGCTGATCGGCCACTTCGAGTCGGTGGAGACGGTGAAGATGCGCGTGGGCGCGCTCCCAACGAATCCGAACAACGTGCTCAAGTACTCGCTGACCTGGTCCACCGACGGCCTGATCAACGAGTACGGCAACCGCTGCTACGGCATCGAGAACGGCGAGAAGACGGTCTTGCTCCCCCTGGAAGGCTACGAGACGATCACGGTGGACGGGCTGCTCTACGAGGCGTTCAACACGTCCGGCGGGTTGGGCACCCTGGCCGACACCTACGCGGGCCGGATCAAGACCATGAACTACAAGACGCTCCGGTATCCGGGCCACTGTGAGATGATCCAGCTCCTGATGAAGGACCTCAAGCTGAACGAGGACCGGGAGACGCTGAAGCGCATCCTAGAGCGCGCGGTGCCGCAGACGCTCCAGGACGTCGTCCTGCTCTACGTGGCCGTCACCGGCTGGCGCCGGGGGGAGCTGTTCGAGGAAAACTACGTCAAGAAGGTGTACCCGCAGACGATCGCCGGGAAGCGCTGGTCCGCGATCCAGGTCACCACGGCGGCGGGGCTCTGCAGCGTCGTGGACCTGGTGCTGCAGCGGCCCGCGGCCTACCGCGGCTTCGTTACCCAGGAGACCTTCGCGCTGGCTGACGTGCTCGCGAACCGGTTCGGCAGGTATTACAACTGAGGGACGGCTGACGGGGGAAGCCATGGACGTGTTGAAGGAGCTGGGCCTTCAGGCGATCAATCCCGGCGGCTGCTCGGGACCGGGCCGCTGGCTCGCGGGCGAGGGCGGCGTGATCGAGTCCGTCAACCCGGCGACCGAGGAAGTCCTCGCCCGGGTGCAGGCCTGCTCAGCGGAGGACTACGAGACGATTGTCCAGGAGGCGGTCGCCGCCTTCCGGACGTGGCGGATGGTCCCGGCCCCCAAGCGGGGCGAGTTGGTCCGGCTCATCGGGCAGGCGCTGCGCGAGAAGAAGGACGCGCTCGGCAGCCTGGTCGCGATGGAGATGGGGAAGCTCAAGGCCGAGGGCGACGGCGAAGTCCAGGAGATGATCGACATGGCCGACTTCGCCGTCGGCCAGTCACGCATGCTGTATGGCCTGGCCCTGCACTCCGAGCGGCCGCGGCACCGCATGTACGAGCAGTGGCACCCGCTCGGCCCGATCGGGGTCATTACCGCGTTCAACTTCCCCGTGGCGGTCTGGGCCTGGAACGCCTTCCTCGCGGCCGTCTGTGGCGACACGGTCGTCTGGAAGCCCTCGCCGCGGACGCCGCTCTGCGCGATCGCCGTCCAGCACCTCTGCAACCGGGCCATGGCCGAGCTGGGCTCTCCGGGCGTCTTCTCGCTGGTCGTCACGGACCGCGTGGATCTGGCGGAGACGATGGTCCAGGACCGGCGGCTCCCGCTGATCTCGTTTACGGGCTCCGTGCCGGTGGGCCGACGCGTCGCCCAGCTCGTCGCTGCACGGCTGGGGCGGAGCCTGCTCGAGCTGAGCGGGAACAACGCGATCATCGTGGACGAGACGGCTGACCTCGCGCTCGCGATCCCCGCGATCTTGTTCAGCGCGGTGGGGACGAGCGGGCAGCGCTGTACCACGACGCGGCGGCTCATCGTTCACGAGAGCCGCTTCGGCGAGGTCGTCGCCCGCCTGGGCGCTGCCTACCAGCAGGTCAAGATCGGGAATCCCCTGGAGCCGGGCGTGTTGATGGGGCCGCTCGCGAGCCGGGAGGCCGTCCGGGCCTACGAGGCGGCGATCGCGGAGGCGCGGCGGCAGGGCGGGGAGGTGCTCTGCGGCGGGCGTGTCTTGAAGGGCCCAGGGTACTTCGTCGAGCCGACGATCGTACGGGCGCAGAACCACTGGGACATCGTCCAGCGCGAGACCTTCGCGCCGATCCTCTACGTTATGCCCTACCGGAGCCTGGAGGAGGCCGTTGCGCTGCAGAACGGGGTGCCGCAGGGGCTCTCGTCGGCGATGTTCACCCTGGACCTCCGGCATGCTGAGGAGTTCCTCTCGGCCAGAGGAAGCGACTGCGGCATCGCGAACATCAATATCGGCACCTCCGGCGCCGAGATCGGCGGTGCCTTCGGCGGCGAGAAGGAGACCGGGGGTGGCCGCGAGTCCGGCTCCGACGCCTGGAAGGCCTACATGCGCCGCCAGACCGTCACGATCAACTGGGGCACCGAGCTGCCGCTGGCGCAGGGCATCAAGTTCTGGCCCTGAGGGCCGCCCGGTCGTTCCCCGGGGGCCTGACCCTTAAGGTTCTTCCCGCTCCGACCGATCTTATCGGATAGGACCACTGCGGGGGCCTAGCTATGGCTACAGGTGAAATCGTCCAGCTTCCCGTGGCCGATCCGATCGCCGTGGGCGCGGCCGGGTCCGCGACTCACCGGGGCAGCGGCCGGGAGCCGAAGCCGGGCCGGACCCGGTCCCGGTCAGCGGCGGCCGAGCCCGCGCCGCCAGCCGCCGAGAGGCTGGCCGCCGACTCCGCGGGCGAGCCGGCACACCGGATTGATGTCCTCGCATGACGCCATCCTGCCCGTCCCGCGCGCGCTGGCCGCCGGTGTCGCGCTCCTGCTCGGCTTGACGCTCCCGGCCGGAGCCCAAGACTGGCTCCAGGGCGATGACCAGCGGATCGTCCAGGTCTTGACCGTGGACGGGACTGCGGTCGAGGGCAGGGTCGTGGGCGGGATCCTCACGGTCCGGACCGCCGCCTATGACATCCTCACCGCTGGCGAAGACCTCATCGTCTGGACCTACCAAGGGAACCGATCGCGGTTGACCAGGGTCAAGTAAGCCCAGCGCGCGGCCGTCGCCGCCTGGAACGAAGGGCCGAAAGTTTCAGCCGGGCCGGCGGGTTGGGGTATAATGGCTCGACTTTTTGTCTTCACGCAGGACCCGCCGGATGATCGCCGTTTCCCATCTCACCATGCGCCTGGCTGCGGGCAGCCACGTCGTCACGGTCCTGGACGACATCAACCTGGAGATCCCGCATAAGCAGGTGGTCGCGATCGTCGGCCCCTCCGGCAGCGGGAAGTCTACGCTCCTGGGGCTGATCGCCGGGCTGGACAAACCGACCGCCGGATCCATCCGGCTTGACGGCGTGGAGATCACGAGCATGCCCGAAAGCCGGCTGGCCCGCTTCCGGCGCCAGAAGATCGGCTATATCTTCCAGGCCTTCCACCTGATCCCCACGCTCACGGCGCTGGAGAACGTCGCGGTGCCGCTCGAGCTGAGCGACGACCCCGACGCACGCCGGCGCGCCGCCGACCTGCTCGGGGCGGTGGGGCTGCGGGACCGGCTCGACCACTATCCGGTCCAGCTCTCCGGCGGCGAGCAGCAACGCGTGGCCGTCGCGCGTGCCTTCGCCTGTCGGCCGCCGATCCTGCTCGCGGATGAGCCCACCGGCAACCTGGATTCGGCCAATGGCCGCCAGGTGATCGACCTCCTGCTCGGGCTCAACCGCGATCACGGGAGCACCCTCGTCCTCGTGACCCACGATCCTGACCTCGCCGCCCACGCCGAGCGGATCGTCTCGCTCCGCGACGGCCGGATCGAGGGGGACGACGTTTCATAGAGAGGAGCCAGATTCGCTCCGTGATGCTGTTGCCCCTTCGCATGGCCTGGCGCGAGACGCGGGCGGCCTGGCGCCACTTCCTCTACTTCTTCGTCTGCATCGCGCTGGGAGTCGGCGCGGTGGTCGGCGTCGGCCTGTTCGGGAGCGCCATGCAGCAGGCCGTGACGCGAGAAGCGCGCGCCCTTCTGGGCGGGGACCTGGAGGTCCGGCTCGCCCATGCCTTGAGCCCGAGCGGCGAAGCCGTGCTGACAGGGCTTGCGGACCGGGGCATCGCCGTGACCCGTGTGAGCGAGCTGGCTGCGATGGCGGCGGTGGTGAACCGGGGGAACGGCCTGGGTGGACGGCTCAGCCAGCTCGTCGAGCTGAAGGCCGTCGGAGACGGCTATCCGTTCTACGGGACGCTCACGGTCGAGCCGCCGCGGCCGCTCGCTGAGTTGTTGGCGCCGGAGCCGGCCTGCGCCGTGTCCCGCGCCCCGCGTCCCGCGCCCTGCTATGGGGTCGTCGTCCAGGAATCCCTCCTGATCCGGCTGGGGCTCGCGGTAGGCGATCCGCTTAAGATCGGCGAGGCGGTTTTCACCATCACCGGAATCCTCCGAAAGGAACCCGATCGAGCGGTGAGCCTGTTCAGTCTGGGGCCGCGGGTGATCGCGTCCCGTGCCGGGCTAGAGGCGGCGCAGCTCGTCAAGCCCGGCAGCCGCGTGCGGGAGCGGTACCTGGTGCGGGTCCCTGCCGGCCTCCCGCTCGACCCGCTCCTCTACGAGCTGCGTGGCCGGCTGGCCGGGGAATCGGCCCGGGTGCTGCCCTACCAGGACGCGCAGCCGCAGCTTCGGCGGTTCCTCGACCAGCTCACGCGGTATCTGGGCCTGATCGGCCTGACCGCGCTCTTCGTGGGCGGGATCGGGGTCGCGAGCACGGTCCACGCGTTCCTCCGGGAAAAGCTCCAGACGATCGCGATCCTCAAGACGCTGGGCGCCGACTCGGGCGCGATCACCCGCGTCTATCTTCTGCAAACGCTCCTCCTCGGGCTCGTGGGGAGCCTGGCCGGCGCCGCGCTGGGCGTGGTGCTCCAACGCCTGTTGCCCCTGTTGATGGCGGATCTCCTGCCGCCCGGCGCGATCGAGCTGGCCAGCGGGCCGGCCCTCCCATCCCTCGCGCCGTTGGTCAAGGGGATCGCGATGGGGCTCCTCACGACGCTGCTCTTCACCCTCTGGCCGCTGCTTGGCATCCGCACCGTCCGGCCGTCTGCCGTCCTGCGCCGCGAGGTCGCGCCGACGGAGGACCCGGCCGCACCCGGCTGGCGCGGCCGGCTGCAAGCGAGCGGGCTTGTGGATCCGTCGCGGCTGCTCGCGGCCGGCGGCATCGTCGCCGGGCTGGCCGGGCTCGCGATCTGGCAGGCCGGGAACTGGCGGGTCGGGCTCCTGTTCCTTAGCGGACTTTTTGCGGCGGTCGCCGCGCTCCGGCTCGCGACAGGCCTGCTTGTGCACGGGCTCACGCGCACGGCAACCGGCGCGCGGTCGCTGGCGGTCCGTTACGCCCTGGGCAACGTCGCGCGCCCCGGCAGCCAAGCCGCCGGGGTGGTCGTCGCGGTGGGACTCGGCGTCATGGTCGTCGTGACGGTGTCGCTGCTGCAGCGAGCGTTGGTGCGCCAGCTCGGGGAGCACCGCCCCGCCGACGCCCCGAGCTTCTTCTTCATTGACATTCAGCCCGATCAGAAGGATCGCGTCCTCGAGCTGCTCCGCGCGCAGACCGGCGACGCGAGTCCGGAGGCGACGCCGCTGGTCCGCTCGCGGCTCGCTGCAATCAACGGCCGGCCGGTCTCGGCGGAGGAGGAGCGGAAGCCGGGGCCGGGCCGCGAGCGCGAGAGCCGGGCGACCTGGTACCGCAGCCGGGAGTATGTCCTGACGTTCCGGGAAGAGCTGCCGAGGGACAACCGGATCATCCGGGGGACCTGGTGGCGGCGGGGGGAGCCGGCCGGCCGGAACTGGGTGTCGGTGGAGGAGGACGCGGCGCGGAACCTAGGCGTGGACCTCGGCTCGACGCTCGCGTTCGACATCCAAGGAACGACGGTCTCGGGCGAGGTGCGGAGCATCCGGTCCGTTCAGTGGGAGACCCTCTCGACGAACTTCTTCATGATCCTCTCGCCGGGGTCGCTCGAGGGCGCCCCCGTCACCTACGTGGCGACCGTGCGCGTTCCGCCTGAGCAGGAGGTGCCGGTCCAGCAGGCCGTGGTGGCAGCCTTCCCGAACGTGACGGCCATCAATATCCGGGACGTGCTCGAGAGCTTCATGCGGATCGTCGAGCGGCTCTCGCTCGCGGTCCGCGCGATCGCGCTGTTCTGCATCGCGACCGGCGGGCTCGTGCTGGCCGCGGCACTCTCCACGACGCGCTACCGGCGGCTCTACGAGTCGGTGATCTTCAAGGCCCTCGGCGCGACGCGCGGGCTGCTCGCCTGCACCTATGCCATCGAATACGCCCTGTTGGGGCTCGTGGGCGGGCTGATCGGAGTGCTGCTCGCGAGCCTGCTCTCCTGGGGCATCCTCGAATGGATCTTCGATCTGGCCTGGACGCTCCAGCCAGACGTGCTCGCCGCCGGCCTCCTGCTCACGGTCCTTCTCACCCTCGCGGTTGGCTTCCTCGCCACCTTCCGCCTGCTGGGCGAACGCCCGCTGGCGGTCCTGCGGCAGGAGTAACAAGAGCGCGCGTGGCAGTGGTAAACAAGATTCGGGAAGTCGTCCCCCGGCGTCGGCGGGGTGGGGCGGTGGAAAACGGGGGCCGCCCGGGCTCGACGCACGCGGCCGCTCCCTCCTGTCCAGTGCCCGCAGGTCTCCGCCCGATCTGGTGCTCTCTCAGCTCGGTTGGAAGCTCCGCCGGGAGCCGAATGGCGCGACGCCTTCCGGCCGACTTCGTGCCGATCCCCCCGGAGGACGTCTTTCATGAGCAGCGGCGTCGTCCCGCTCAGCAACTGGGTTGCCGCGCTCTGGCCGGTCCCCCTTTTATTGTGGAGGTTCGAGCTCGTGCGGTTACGCGGCGGTGCCCCCTTTCCCGGTCACGGGGACGCTAGCCCTGTCGCCTGCCGACGGTGCCGATACCACATACTCGAACTGGGTCGGGTGGCGGAGGATCACCTTGCCTTCCCGGCTGAGCCGGTCCACGGCGAGGAAGACCTCGTTCCCCGTAAAACGAGGCCGCGCCTGGACGAGCACGTCCAGCGTGGCACAGCCTCGTCCATGGAGTCTGTGCAAGACGGCCAACTCGATTTCCGGTCTGCTGGCCATGGGGCGCCTCCTTTACCATCAATGGCGGGGTGACACACCGAAGAGAGGCATCAGGTGGAGGCTACGCGGAGGCCGATGGGGAGGCAATCGGGAAGATGCCTGATCGGGTTCCGGTAAAGACCCGAGCGCGAAGGCGCTCGCGAAGGGCAACCGTCCTCGGGACAAGAGGGGCTGAGCGGCAGGGACAACGAGTTAGGCGGGGGCGGCAGGTGGCCCGAAAAATGCGTCGTCACGAGGTGGCTGCACGATCCCCCGTTGGGGTCACCCTTGATACAGCCCGAGCCGTATGACTTTCCGACGAGCGGCAGGTTGGCAAGCGTCGCAGGGTGGTTCAGCAACTGCCAGAGCCCATCGAGGAAAAGGCCATCGTCTGACCGCGGATAGACGCACAAGAATCCTGTGAGCGGCACCACCCCGCGCGATTGCGCACGAACCGAGCATGTCGGCGCCCGAGGTAAGCGAACAGAATCGGCGGAGCCTTGCGGAACTCCATCTTGTACCAGGGATGCCGGGAGGCAATGAGGGGGCGGCTCTGCAAGCCCTGGCGCTTTCCTTCTTTGAGATAGCGTCGTACGGCCGCCGGAAAGCACTCCAGGGGGCGCCCATCCGGACAAAAGAGGAGCGTCGGCCGGCCCGACGCCTCCAGGCGCGCCAGCAGGTCTTCGTCGATCGCATCTCCGGGCGCATTCCGGGTCCGGCCGATCGCGCGCGTGAGGAAGCTGTCCGGGATCCCCAGCGTCTCGGCCTGTGCTCGGGTCAGAAAGAAGAACTCGTTTGCGCCAGTGGCTACCCCTCGACGCACTGTGGCCAAGTCCCGAAGAGACGGCCCGGCGACGCGGCCCTCGATTGGAGGCCTGGAGAGACCTGTGCCGAGCCCTTCGGCCAGCTCACGCTGGTACACCACAAGCCCCTGCTTAGGCCGATGTCGGAAGGCAGAAAGCGTCCATCGCTTCAATTCCGCTGTGCCGGCTTCCCGTACACCGGGCCCAAAAGAATTTTTCCACCGGCGCGGCCCGGCAAATCAACAAGACGAGAGCATTGGTGTCTACACCAGGGAATGGCGAGGCTTCGGCATCGAAGGAGACTACGTCATCGAGGCGGTAGTGTTGTGAGATCCAGCCCCAGAGGAGCGGGGCGAACACGCCCTCCAAGGTGTCGGCGGGCATGATGAAAGCGAGCCGTCCCTCCCGAGGGTCGAGGAGTTGCAAGGCCTGGAGCAGGAAGTAGATGTGAAGGCCGGCTCGGCCATCGAGTGGTTGGCCGAGCAGACGCACACAAAAGGCTCGCAGCCTCGCCTTGAGCGTCGCCGGAAGCCGATGGTGCCGAATATAGGGTGGATTAGCGACGATGGCCTTGAAAGGGCCGCGGGGAGGGTCGAGAAGGAAATCCCGGAGTTCGACCTGTCGGAGGTCGCAACCGAAAGTCCCGCCGCCCGCGCCTCGGTCAAGGCTTGCGGATCGATCTCGGTGCCCAGCCGTGTGTCCGCACCGTCACAGGACCAGCCAGGTCGCCAGCGCCAGGAACAGCCCCATGCTCGCCACGTCGGTCGCGGTCGTGAGGAAGATGCTGGAGGCAGTGGCCGGATCGGCGCCGGCTCTTTTGAGGATCAGCGGGACCAGCGCGCCGGAGACCCCACTGACCACGCAGCTCCCGACCATCGCCAGGAAGACGACAGCGGCCAGCAGGACAGCGGCCTCATGGTGCTGGAACGAGGCGTAGAGGTACATGCCCAAGCCGGCGGTCAGCCCTACCAACAGGCCGTTCAGCAGCCCGAGGAGCGCCTCCTTGGAGACGAGCCGCTTCTCCCGGCCGGCCTGCAGCTCGCCCAGGGTGAGCCCGCGCAGGGTCACGGCGAGTGCCTAGCAGCCGGTATTCCCGGACTGGCCGGCCAGGACCGGCAGGAAGACCGCCAGCGCCACCACCTGGTTGATCGTCTCCTCGAAGGCGCCGACGACCGCCGCGGCCACGAAGGCGGTGAGCAGGTTGAGCTGGAGCCAGGGATGGCGGAACTTGAGACTGCGCCACCACGGCGTCGCGACGCGCTCCTCCTCCTCGACGCCGACCATGCGGCCGGGCTGGGCGCTGATCTCGATGGCTTGCTCCTGGAACAGGACGGACCCGCGGACGAGGCCAACCAGCCGGCCCCGTCCGTCGCAGACCGGGTAGACGGGGTAGTGCCGGTGCAACACCTGGCGCATCGCGTCCGCGACCGCCGTCTCGGGGGCGAGCCAGAAGGGGTCGCGGAGCATGATCTCGGCGAGTCGCTGGTGGCGCTCGGCCAGCAGCAGGTCCCGCATGACGAGCACACCGACCAGCCGGCCGTCCGTCTCGGTCACGTAGCCGTACGTGATGAAGGCCTGCTTGACCTGCTCGCGCAATCGCTCCACCGCCTCCTGCGCGGTGAGCTGGGGGGCGAACACGGCGACGGGCGGATCCATCAGCCGCCCGACGCTCCCCTCCGGATAGGCGAGGGCCCGGGTCCAGTGCTCGCGCTGGTCCGCCGGGGCGGCGGCCAGGACGGCCGCGCGGCGGGCCTTCTCCAACCGCGGCAGGAGCTTGATCGCCCGGGCGTGAGGCAGCGACCCGAGGACGGCCGCGGCGCGCGCATCCGATTGCGCTCGGAGCCGATCGAGGGCGTCATCTTCGGGCAACCGTTCGAGCTCGGCGGCGAGTTGCGCGACCTCCGGCTGGTCGGCGCGGCGGGGCTGGACTTCGGCGGAACCGGGCCTGCTCTCCATGGGCATCGTGTCTCCCGTGAGTCGGTGCGGTGCGGGCCGTCGCGCGGCGTCTAGCGCGACAGGAAGTTGGCGAGGCGGGAGCGTTCTCGCTCGCGCAGGGCGACGGCGATCCGAAGCTGCTCCAGGTACTGCGCGAGCGTCTTGCCACCGAGATCAATCTTGCGCTCGGCGAAGAACTGCTGGATATCCCGCTCCCAGTCCGGCGTCGCGAGGCCCACCACCCCGTGGCACATCCGGCGGAGCCCGTTCTTCGGAAAGCGGGCGTCCAGCCGCTCCCAGTTCGCCTTGACGAACTCCCAGGCGAGGCTGCGGCCAGAGACGCTCAGGAGCAGCGCGTGAATGAGGAAGGGGGCGTCCTGCGTCCGGATCTCGTCGGTGAGCGTGCGGGCGAGGGTCTGCTCGATGAGGGCGGGTGAGCGGAAGGCGGCCAGGGCGAAGAGGTAGCGGCGCTCCTCCTGGGGCGTGGCGGCGGTGTGGAACCGCTCGCGGAACTCCTCGTAGCGGGCGGCGTCGCCGGTGTGGGCGAGGATGGCGACGAGCGCTGGGAGCACGTTCGGGTCCACGGGGCTCGGGCCGCCGGCGCCGGCCCTGTGGTGCTCGGCGTACAGCTCGGCGGCGCGCGCCTGCACGGCCGCGTCGTTGCCCAGGGTCCCGATCGCCCGCAAGAGATCGCCGCGGAGCTGGCGCGTCAGCTCGTCCTCGCCGGCTCGGGGCGCCCAGCCCAGTTCGGCGACCGCGGGCCCGAGCCGGTCGCGTACGAGCGCTTCGAGCCTCGGGCGGTCGCGCTCGTCAATGATGCGGTTCAGCGCGGCGAACGACTCGATCAAGAGCGCCCAGACGTTCTTATCCCGCTCGCCGCGGAACCGCGCGGTGATGTCCAGATAGTCCGGGACCGGCAGGAGTCCGGCCACGGCCGCCGCCCAGGCGTCGTTGACGAGGTTGAAGCGATCAATCGCGTCGAGCCGCTCGGGTACGAGCGGCAGCAGCCGCTCCCACAGCTCCGGGCCATACCGGACGCGATAGAACCCATGCCCGCCCTCGTTGACGAGCACCGACTCGAAGCCCGCCGGCAGGGGCAGACGCACCTCCCACTCAGTCAAGAGGAGCCGCCGGGTCTCTGCCTGCCCCTTCGTCATGATACGGAGCTGGATCGGGATGTGCCAGCGCTGGCTGTCCGCGGATGCTGGCCCGGCGCCGCCCGGGTCCGGCGGCGCGGCGGACGCTGGCAGATAGGTGAAGCGCTGCTGCGCCAGCCGGAGCGTCCATCGGGCATCGCCACCCGCCTGTTCGAGAGACGCACTGACCAGCGGGTAGCCGGGCTTGAAGATCCAGCCGTCCATCATGGCGGGGATCGGCTCGCCGGTCGCGCGCGCGAGCGCGGTCCAGAGGTCGCCGGTGTCGGCGTTGCCGTAGGCGTGCGTGCGCAGGTAGTCGCGGATGCCGGCGCGGAAGCGTTCGGGACCGAGGTACTGCTCGAGCATGCGCAGGACCGAGGCGCCCTTCTCGTAGGTGAGCACGTCGAACATGGCGTCCGCGTCCTTCGGCGCGCGGACGGGATATTCGATCGGCCGGGTGCTGTGCAGGCCGTCCACGCCGAATGCCGCCGCCCGCGCCATCCCAAAGGCGGTCCAGCGCCGCCATTCGGGCTTCCACGCGTCCACCGCGAGCATCTCCATGAAGGTCGCGAAGGCCTCGTTGAGCCAGAGCCCGTTCCACCAGGCCATGGTCACGAGGTCGCCGAACCACATGTGCGCGTTCTCGTGGGCGACGACGTCCGCGACGCGCTCCAACTCCGCGTGGGTGGCCGTCCGCTCATCCACGAGCAGGGCGGTCTCGCGGAAAGTGATCGCACCCAGGTTCTCCATCGCGCCCGAGGCAAAGTCGGGGATCGCCAGGAGGTCGAGCTTCTCGGCCGGGTAGGGAAGGCCGTAGTATTCCTCGAAGAACTGGAGCGAGAACGCGGCGATCCGCTGGCCAAACGCGGCCAGCCGCCGCTTGCCCGGGACGCACCAGATCCGGACCGGCGTCTGGCCGACCCACACCGGCTCGGTCGCTTCCAGCTTCCCGACGACGAAGGCGACCAGGTATGTGGACATCGGGATCGTGTCGGCGAAGCGGACGGCGCGCTTCCCCCTTTCCAGCGTCTCGCTGGCGATCGGCGTGTTCGAGACCGCTGTCAGCTCGGGGTCAATCACGAGAGTCGTGGCGAAGATCGCCTTGAAGGCGGGCTCGTCCCAGCAGGGGAAGGCGCGCCGGGCGTCGGTGGCCTCGAACTGGGTGGCGGCCAGCACCTGGGTCCGGCCCGCCTCGTCCTTGTACGTGCTCCGGTAGAATCCGCGCAGCTTGTCGTTCAGCTTGCCCGTGAAGGACAGGCGGAGCCGCCAGGCGCCCGGCTGCAGGGGCACGGGCAGCCGCAGACAGCAGCGCTCCGTCGCCTCGTCCAGCTCCACGCGGGCACGGTGCGAGCCGGCGTCGCCCTCGACGAGGGCCTCGGTCACGTCCAGCTCAGCCGCGTTGAGCAGGATCTCGGTCGTCGGCTGGCGCACGGTGATCGCAATCGTCTCCTGGCCGGCGAACGTCGCAGCGGCCAGGTCGGGCTCCAGCCGAATGTCGTAGCGGGTCGGAACGATGTGCTGGGGAAGCCGATACGGGTCCACGCTGTGCCTCCGCTGATCCGGGCGCTCCGGCTCGTCGGCGAGCGGGCGGCCGGCCTGGGCGCGCCGGTTGCCGGACCAAACCAAGCCGCCCGCCAGCCCGACGGCGCCGAGCCGGAGCGAGGCGACCAGGCCGGCCGCGGCCCGCGCAAGGAGCCCGCGCCTGGTCACGGGAGAGCCGGTCGGCGGGTCGCTCATCTCCGAGCCGCCGCGCCGATTGCGTCCGCGCGCCGCTGCACCTCTACGCCGTGGGGCGTGCCGACGATCAGGGTGTCGGTGTAGCCCACGAACAGCCCGGTCTCGACGACGCCGGGAATCCGATTAAGGCGGACTTCGAGCCCGGGCGGGTCCTCGATCCGGTCGAGGTGGAGATCCAGGATATAGTGCCCGCTCTCGGTCGTAAAGATGCGGCCGCCCTGCTCGCGCAGGACCGCCTTGCCGCCGATCCGCTCGATCTGCCGCGCGGTGCTGCCCCAGCCGAAGGGCACGACTTCGATGGGCAGCGGCATGGGCCGGCCGAGCACGGGAACGCGTTTCGTGTGGTCCACGACGATGATCAGCTTGGCCGCCGCCGCGGCGACGATTTTCTCCTTGAGCAGGGCCCCACCGCCGCCCTTAATGAGGTTGAGCTGCGGGTCCACCTGGTCCGCGCCGTCAATGGCGACGTCGATCGCCCAGGTGTTCTCGGTCTCGACCAACGGGATGCCGACTTCGCGGGCCAGCTCCGCCGTGGCCCGCGAGGTGGCCACGCCCCGAATTTTCAGCCCGGCCCGGACCCGCTCGCCGAGCAGGAGGACGACGTGCCGAGCGGTCGAGCCGGTGCCCAGGCCTACGAGCTGGCCGTCCCGGACGCGGGCGACCGCCGCCTCCGCCGCGCGGCGCTTGAGCTGGTCGAGGTCGTCGGCCGTGCCGGTCACGGTTCGCTCCTTTCCTAGCCTGGCTCGCCGCGCGCCACGCGCGCGGCGACCGCGGCGGCGCCGAGGAGGGCGGTCTTCTCGTTGAGAATCACGCGAACCGGGATTGCGCTCAGGAGCCGCTTGTAGCGGCCCTTGGCGGTAAAGGCCCGCATGAAGCCGCCCTCCTTGAGCTTGGGCAGCAGCTTCGGGGCGATCCCGCCACCGAGGTAGACGCCGTCGAGCGCGAGCGCCTTCAGCGCGAGGTTCCCGGCCTCGGCGCCGTAGATCGAGACGAAGAGATCCAACGCCTGGACGCAGATCTCGGCCTGTTTCTTCAGTCCGATCTCGGTGATGACCGCCGCCGGATCGCCGACCTTCAGCCGCTCGGCTACCCAGGTCGGCTCGTTCTTCTTCGTGTCCCGGAGAAACTCGTAGATCGCGTGCTGCCCGGCGCCGGAGAGCACCCGCTCGTAGCTGACGTGCAAGTAGCTCGTCCGGAGGTAGCGAAGCAGCTCGATCTCGATGTCGCTGGTCGGCGCGAAATCCGTGTGCCCGCCCTCCGAGGGCATCGGGCGGTAACGGGCGCCGTCCCAGAAAAGGATGGCTTCGCCCAGCCCCGTGCCCGCGGCGATCAGGGCCATCGCGCTCTTGGAGGCGGGCGGCGAGCCCGCGTTGAGCACGAGGGTCTCCTCGGGGCGCAGTTCGAGCAAGCCATGCGCCGTGGCCTCCAGATCGTTGAGCAGCCGCACCCGCGGGATCGTGAACCGCTTGGCCAGCTCCGCTCCGTCCACGACCCAGGGCAAGTTCGTGGTCCGGCATCGGTTCTCGATAACCGGCCCCGCGACGCCGAAGCAGGCCGCGTCAAGCACTTCGACCGCTGGCTCCGCCTCCTGCGCCTCTTCCTTTTCGGTCTCCGGAGGCTCGGCCGCCGCCGAGGTCTCGTCGGCCTCTCCCGGCTCGCCCAGTTCGTCTGGTTCCTCCCGAGCTGGTGGCTTCAGGAACTCCGCTACGATCTCTTCCAGCGAGCCGAAGTCGGCGCTGTAGAAGGTCCGCTCCCGGACCGGCTCGACCCGCTGGTCCTTCCAGTCGAAGAGCGCGAGGACGGTCTTGGTCCCGCCGATATCGCCTGCGAGGATCATCTATTCCTCACGAGAGTCCAGATGCTGTCGGATGACGGCCAGCGCGGCGGCGGCGGGCCGATCCAGCAGCCAGATCAGGCGGCCCTGCTCTGGCCGCACCAGCCCGGCTGGATACCGGCCAGCTTCCCGCTCTGGACCTTCCAGGACCGCGCGCACGACCGGCGCCTTGGCCGCCCCGCTCACCAAAAATAGCACAGTCCGCGCCTGGTTCAGAACCGGGAGCGTGAGCGTCAGCCGGTTGGGCACGCCCGACGGAGCGTTCCCGACCGTGACCCACCGCGCGCGGTCTTCGAGGGCCCCGGTGCCAGGAAAGAGCGAGGCGGTGTGGCCGTCCTCGCCGAGCCCCAGCAGCACGAGGTCGAAGCGCGGCCAAGCGCTGGCCTCGCCGAATCGCTGGCGGAGCAGCGCTTCGTATTCCGCGGCCCCCGCCTCCGGCGGCTCCGCTTCGCCGCGCATCCGGAAGACCTGGCTCGGCGCGATGCCCAGCGGGCGGAGGAGGGCCGTCTCGGCGAGCCCGAAGTTGCTGTCCGGATGGTCCGGCGGGACGCAGCGCTCGTCCCCGAAATAGAACTCGACTCGCGACCAGTCGAGCCGCCGGGCGAAGGCCGGGCTCGTCAAGGTCACATACAGGTCTCGGGGCGTGCGCCCGCCGGAAAGCGCGACCCGGAAGCGGCCGTCGGCCGCCAGCGCCTGCTCACCGACCCAGACGACCAGGTCGGCGGCCTCGCGCGCCAGCTCGGCGCTGTCGTCAAGGACCCGGATTTCCGGTGCCGCACCCATGGTATCGCACGTCGCCGAGTCCGCCGGCGCCGGGCCGCGGTCACCGCGGGGTGATCCCCCGTCTCCGGGCCGGCGGGCGCCGGATCTCCTGGGCGAGCGCGCGGATCCGCTCGGCGACCTGGCGGCCGAGGGCGATCCGCGCCACCGGCCGGCCGCGTCGCTGGAGCGACTGGAGATCGCCGTCGGCCTGCGCGCCAGCCAGCATCCGGAACGTATAAGAAGCGCCGGGGATCGGGACATCGGTACCGGACTGGTCGGTGAACTGAAGGAACAGCCCCGTCGCGGGCCCGCCCTTGTGCAACTGCCCGGTCGAATGCAGATACCGCGGGCCGTACCCGGCCGTCGTGGTAATGCGGTACACCGAGAGCACGGCCTTGCGGAGCCGCTTGATCGCCGCATCGGTCTTGTCCGACGGAGGCAGGTAGGCCAGCACGGCCAGATAGCGGCCCGGGGCCGCCTGAGCCAGCAGGTCCCGGACGCTGCAGGTTGGCCCGGTCGGTTGGGGGGAGAGTGGCCGCCCGCGCTCCGGCGACGCGGACAGGATCCGGCTCGTGTTCTCCTTGCTCTCCTGGACGTTCGGCTGATCGAAGGGATGGATGCCGAGGAAATGGCCCGCCACGGCGGTGGCGAATTCCCACAGGAAGAACTGGGCCGCCAGATCGTACCGGTCCCGCAGCCCGAGCTGGACGACCGGATGCCCCGCCTTGGCGATCGCCTTCACCTGCCGGTCCAGCACAGCATTCGCGTCGCCGGCCACCCGGAGGTAGACGAAGAGGCGGTCGTCCCCGTAGAGGTGCGGGCTGACGAGCGGCTCGTCGGCGACCGGGACCAGTCCGGTCCCGTCCTTGCCCGTGCTCTCGGCGAGCAACTGCTCCGCCCATAGCCCGAAGGCCTTGACCTTCGGGGACGCGACGAGCGTGACCTTGTCGCGGCCTCCGGCGCCCAGGAGCCCGAGGATCGCGCCGAGCCGGGCGCCGGGATTCTCGGACGGGGGGACCGAGGGCCCGCAGGCCCGCGCCATCTCCAGGGCCCGCGCGAGCATCTGGTCCAAGTCAAGGCCCAGCAGCACGGCCGGGACCAGCCCGAAATAGGACAGCACGGAGTAGCGGCCGCCGATATCGGGGGGGTTGGTAAAGGTCGTGCGGAAGCCCCGCTCTTGCGCCAGCGCCGTGAGGCTCGTGCCGGGATCGGTAATGGCGATGAACTGGGCGCCGCCTGTGTTCCCGCGGGCGCGGTGGACGAGCTGCCAGAAATGGGCGAAGAGGGCGTTGACCTCGATCGTCCCGCCGGACTTGCTGGCCAGGATGAACAGGGTCTTGGCCGGCCGGATGGCTTTGGTGACCTGGCGGACCGCACCGGGAACCGTCGAGTCCAGCACGGTCAGCCGAGGACACCCGCGGGCCGAGCCGAACGTCCGGCGCAGGACCTCGGGGCCGAGGCTGCTCCCGCCCATGCCGAGCAGGACCACGTCGCGGAAGCCCGCCTCGCGGATGCCCTTGGCGAAGGCCCGGAGGGGGCCGACGCGCGCCTGCATCTGCTCGGGGACCGTGAGCCAGCCAAGCCGGTTCGCGATCTCGGTCGGGTCGGGCCTCCAGAGTGTATGGTCCTTGGCCCACAGGCGCGCGACCAGGCGGGTCCGGGCCATCTCGCCCATCGCTGCACTGAGGCGCCCCTCGAACGCCCCGACGCTCGCCTCCAACAGCCTTGCCGACATAGTGGCCTCCGGTCCGGACGGTCAAACGAGGCCCGTATCTTAGGCCGCCGGGGCTGAAAACGCAAACGGCTTTCTCCGCCGTTCCGTTCCGAGCCAGTCGCAGGGGAGCGGGGGCTCAAGGCAGGCCCCGGGCCGCCTCGCGGGCGTCCATCGAGGGGGGTATTGCGTACGCCAATCGGCGTATTTTCGAGAAGGTTGCGTCCGGGTAGGCTGTCGTCCTAGCAACCCGGGTCACCCGGTGTCCGGGCGCCTGGTCCGCGCCATCCGGCTGCTCGCTTTGAGGGTCGCGGTCGTCCTGCTCCTGCTGCTTGGGGCCGTGTTCATCACGACCTACGGAGCGGGACTGCTCGACCGGTTCATCGCCCTCAGCCGGAGGACGCTACGAGACGACGACGAGGGCGGCAGGCCCGCCTGCCCGCGAGCCAATTGCCAGTTCCCCTTGAAGCCGCCCAGGCCGGTGGGGAAGGCCGCGCGTCGTGAAACAGCAGGGAGAGTCGGGGGGCGTCGGACGGTATGGGGATTGAGGACTTCAGGTTGGCGTGGCGATGGACCCAGCCCGGGCACGCCGAGCTCCCCGCCGGAGGTCCTCCAGACCCTGTCGCCCCTTTCACCTGACAGCGCCCGCGCCCTCTTCAGATCGGCTTCCCGCATGCTCTCACGAATTCCCGAGGCCTCTCCTTGCGCGTCCGCGAGGGCCGACGAGGTTCGGGCTTGGCTCCGGCGGTTGCCGGTCTTCGATGAGGAGCGGGTCGTCGTGCTCTGGGACGACACGACGGGGCTGTCCGTACCGTGGTCTGTCTTCGTCGCGTACTGAGACCGCTTCTGCGACCCGTCCAGCGATGATGCCCTGATCATGCTCGGGTGAACAAGGGGAGCCGGATGGAAACAGACCGGCTGGTCGGCGCGTGGGCCGCATGCACGGGTCGTTCGCGAACGAGCGCGCGGCCTACTTCGATGCCTTGCTGTCCCCCTCCCCAGCGTCGCCTCGGGTCTGTCCCGCGCTGGAGGAGCAGGTTTGGGACGGCCAGGTGCCCCGGCGGGTCTTGTCGCTCGGGGTAGCCCGGCGCCCCGCCGAGGAGAAAGCCGGACACCCCGTTTACGGGATGGCGCAGAAGGCGCTCTGCCCGGAGCGGGGCCAAGGGGGCGTCTTACCGTGCTGGCGACTCTGTGTGACCGTCCGATGGCCGTGTCAACCGTTTGCGGGGCGCGGGGCGACGTGAATTGAAGGCTGAGAGGCGGCAATGAGCAAGGGGCGACCGTCCGGCACGGCGGGCACCGGTGCAGCCGAATTGGCCGAGTTGGCCAAAGCGCTGGCTCGGGGGATGGCACGCCACGAGGCGGCCGAACGGAAGCGACGAACCAAGATCAAGCCGCCTGCGTTTGACAGGAGGCTTTGGTTCACGATAGGTGTGGATTGCCGCCGGAAGCACTTTCTGCTGAATGAGAACCCCCACAGCTCCGCAGGGCGGATGCGCGCCTGGTGCCTGGCCCAAGGCGTGAAATTCTACGTGTCGAAGGGGGCGATGGAGCGGGTCTCGCCGCAAGCCAGGTACTGGATCCAGGGATTCCTGTGCGGCAATGAGCCGGAGCCCCCGAGGGGGAAGGACGGGGATTGGCTGCCCTTTGACGACCCGAGGCATCAACGGTGGCTGGCGTCGGCTAGCCTCTTTGCCGAGACCGGGTTTTGGCACTGGAAGCGCTGGAGGTGCAACCGCTGTCGAAAACAGCTCCTCTATGCCTGGCCGGAACCGACCTGTCAGGCCTGCTCGAGGAGACGCCGCTGCACTCCGGCTGGGGGAACACGTTGATGCGACTCGCGTGGGTCACCGACATCCACCTGAATTTCTTGAAGCCGCACGAGCACCGGCGGTTTCTCGATGCTCTGGCCGCGACGGACGCCGCCGCCCTCCTGGTGGGGGGCGACATCGGAGAGGCCGATTCGGTCGGGACGTATCTCGCGGAGATGGCCGTCGTCTTCCAGCGCCCCGTCTACTTCGTCCTGGGCAATCACGATTTCTATGGCGGTTCGATCGCCGCCGTACGCCGGGCGATGACGGAGCTGTGCCGACGTGAGCCGTGGCTGCAGTATCTCCCCGAGTCCGGCGTCGTGGAGTTGACGCCGACCACGGGCCTCGTCGGGCACGACGGCTGGGGCGACGGCCGGAACGGCAACTACGCAACCACCCCGGTGGCGCTGAACGACCACCGGCTCATCGCGGAGCTCACGGCGGTGAGCAGACCTGTCCTCCTGGAGCGCCTGCGCCGCTTAGGGGACGAAGCCGCCGCCTGCTTGCGGCCGGTCCTGGCGGACGCCTTGCGGCGCTATCCGCGCCTGTTCGTGTTGACCCATGTCCCGCCGTTTCCGGAGGCCTGCTGGTACCAGGGACAGGCCGGCGATGCGGATTGGACGCCGTTCTTCTCCTGCAAAGCGGTGGGGGATCTGTTGCTGGATCTTCTACGGACCCATCCTGATCGCCACGTGACCGTGCTGTGCGGCCATGCCCACGGCGCCGGCGCCGTCCAGATGCTCCCCAATCTGCTCGTGCTGACCGGCGAGGCCGAATACGGAGTGCCGCAGATTCAGCGGGTCTTCGAGGTGGGGTGAGCGGCGCCATGGCAGCCGTTCCGGCGGCTGGCCACCGGCCCGCTGAATTCAGGCACCGGCCTCTCGCTGCAGGATCGTGTCCAGGGCCTGCTGTAGCTCGACCAGCTCTTGCGATGGCAGGGCACTCGTCGTCCTGGCGAGCACCGCCACTGTCCGGCGCAAGGCTCCTTCATAGCGGGTTCCTTTCAGGCAGCCGACGGCCTGACAGAGGTCCACCGATGGGTGTCCGAGTCCCTCTTTTCTGGTGGTTTCTAAGGCGGCTCTGAGGCTCTCCGTAATCTGACCCAAGAGGTACATCGTCTGCGTCCGCAGGTGGTCGATCCGCGACGCGGATGCTGCCCCTGTCCAGAGGCCGCCGTCGTCGAGCAAGGAGGCTTCTAGGCGGTCCATCGCCGCCCCCCACGTATGGATCTCTTCACGGACCTTGCGGAGGGCCCGCAGGAGACTCCCCTTCCCGATCGCTCGGTTCACGCTGGCGACCAGCAGCTCCGGGTCCACCGGCTTGACCAGATAGTCCACCACCGACAGGCGCACCGCCTCGATGGCGGTCATGACAGACGGATAGCCGGTGATCACGATGACGGGCACCCGCACCGCACCTCTCTGGCAATCCTGAAGATAAGCCAGCGTGGTGCTGTCCGGCATGTTGATGTCGGTGATGAGGAGGTCGTAGGCATGGGCAGTCAGGGCCCTGGCCGCCTCGGCGGCGGTGCCGACGCCGTCGCACAGGTAGCCTTCCCGCCTGAGACATTCGGAGAGCAACTCCCGGACGGGTTCGTTGTCGTCGGCAATCAGAATCCGACCCCACTTGCCGAGTGGAACGACTGACCTATCAGGTACCGGTCCCTCTGAGTGCCCATCCTGCATGACGTGTTCCGGCCATCCTCCTCGCCGCCAGAGGCTCTATCGGTCGGCGGGCAAGCAAACCTAAGAGGGCTGTGGAAGCGGCTTCGGATTGGCGCCGTCACTCCAGCGGGGACGCACCAGCCGACGCGTGGCACGGCTCTGACTGGGGAGGCCGGATGGCCGGTCACCGCGGGCTCGGACGGCGTACCAGGGCGGCCATGCCGTCGGTGACAGTCCAGGCGAGCGACTGCCCGACCTCCTGCGGGAGGATGAGATGGAGGTGCGGGTTGCTGGAGGAGAGGCGACCCCACCAGTGGGCGAGGAAGCCCCGGGCCCACAACCACAGTCCTTCCTGCGGTGGCGGGCTGATCGTCAGCGTCAGCGCGGGCTCAAACACCAGCTCGTAGGCGGCCGGCATGTCGGCCAGCTCGATGGGATCCAGTTCGGCGTCGGGGCTCCCTGCTGCCCGGGGCCGGACCACTGGGGGACGGGCACGCAGGCGAAACGTCCCCGTGAGCGCGTCGGTGCCGGTTCCGGACCAGGATTGGATCGGCAGCCGGTACAGCTCCAGCCCGCGCCCCTTGATCAGAATGGCGCGTTCGGCCAGATCCACGATCAGGTAAATCTGCGGGCGGGCGGCGAGCTGGAGTTCCTGCTCCAGGAGCCGGGTGTCCTCCTGCAGCATCCGGTCGTCGGAGCGCTCGGGTGCAGGGACGGCGGCTGCGGCGTCCGCCGCCAGGGGCGCGAGCGCGCAGGCAAGCAGGCCGATCCGGCAGAGACGGACAAGGCGCGGAGGCAACGGCCAGGGGACCTGCGAGGCATCGGCGACTAGCATAATCGGGCCGCGGACGCGGGCTCGGGCGAGGGAGCCTAGAAGATCAGCACGGGGGTTCCGACTTTGGCGAGCCGGTACACCGCGCGAAGGTCCTCGTCGTTCAGGCGAATGCAGCCGTGGGTCACGTTCTTGCCGAGCAGTCGGGGATAGAGGGTGCCGTGGATGAAGTACCCCTTGCCGAAGCCGAGCGCGTAGTCCCCGAGAATCCCGGCCTCCAGCCGCTCGTCCTGGCTCTTGGGCACCGACAAGCCTTCCTCGAGAAAGGCCCAGTCGGGCTTGACCCAGACCGGATTGGTCAGCTTGGACTGGATGACGAACACGCCGCGCGGCGTGTCGAACACCCACTTCGCGCCCGGCCGCTCCGGGTTTTCGAGGATGGTACCGCTGCCGGTCGAGGCGACGGCGGTCAACAGGGTCTCCTCGCCGCGCCTGACGTACAGCCGGTTGCGAGCGGTGTCCACCACGATGTAAATGCCGCTCGGCGCCTGCTGCGCAAGCTGCCGCTGGAGCGTCGCCTGGCGGGCGCGCAGCGCGGACGGATCGGACTGACGGTCGGCTTGCGGCGGCACCGGCGCGGGTGCGCGCGGGGCGCCGCTTTGCGAGGCGGGCGCCGCAAGGAGCCCGCTCAGGGCCAGGAGAGCCCACAGACTGACGAGCTTCAGGACGCGATGCGCTGGCAGAGTCGCCATGGGGGGTTCTCCGGTCACGCTCACACCCTTCGAGACGCCGCCGGTTGCGCGCGGCTCGGCTGGGTCCGGCCCCGCTCCAGGTCCGCGAGCGCGAGCGCCACGGCGTTGCTGCGGTCCATGGCTCCGACAATGGTGACCGGCGTGCCGGTCGCGACCGCCGCGAAGACCGCGTCCATGTGCTGGTCCTCCAGCATGACGCAACCGATCGTCTGACTCATCAGCAGATCGCCGGTGCCGTGGATCTCGATCTCGCCACCGATGGAGGCATGCCGCGGAATGCGGCCGGCGGTACGCGCGACCCGGAAGCGGCGGAGATCGTCGGCGTTGGGATAATCCAGGAGCAACGCCCGGTAGAACAGGGTCTCGCCGCGGTCGCGCTTGCGGACGACTCGGTAGAAGCCCTCGGGCGTCGCCCCGTCACCCTGGTACCGCTTCTCCAGGACGCCGTTGTAGCCGAGCTGGACCGGATAGGAGGCGACGGCGCGTCCGTTCCGGTAGAGCGTCAGCCGCCGGTCGGCTTTGCTGACCACGATGGCAGGCGCGCGGTGCGCGCGCGACCATTCGACGGTCTTGCGGATCATCCGCCGCCAGGCAGCGATGTGCCGCTCGTCGGCGTAGTGACCGAGCTTGTCGGCCAGCAGCTCGGTCTGTGCGTCCAGCAGGCCGGCGGCTTTCTGGCTGGCCTGCAGCGATCGCGAGAACTGCTCCTGTTCCAGGTATGTGCGTGCCTGTTTCGCGAGCAGGTCGGTCTCGACGGGGCGCTGGCCAAGCACGAGCCGGCTCCCCATGACGGCGATGCTTTCGTGGAACACCGCGAGCCGGCGCTCCAGGGTGGCGAGCGCCTGGGCCGCCGCGGCGCGCTCGGCTTCCTTGCGTTGGGCTGCCACCGACGCGGCCCGGACGCCTTGCTCGTGAACCCGGTGCAGCTCGGCGACCAGGGGGTTGGGCTCCCACGGCCACCGGATGACGTCTTCCTCGGCCTGGAGCCGCCCCTTGACCGCCACCCATTGCTCGACGAACCGGGCGTACTCTTCCGGTGCGAACTCCGCGCCCTGGACCGCCACGAGCTGGCGGTCCAGGGCCTCGACGGCTTGCAGGAGTTCCGGGGGAGGCTGCTGGACGCAGGCGGTGAGGCTCCCGCCCAGCAGGAGAGCCGCTAGGCCCGCGCGCAGCCGGGTTCGCAGAGACGCGGTCATGGGCCCGTTACTTCTTTTTGCCCTTGGCGGCCTTGACCTTAGCGAGCGCGTTCTCGATTTCGGTGGCCACTGCCTGGCTCTTCTCCTGGATAGCCTTCGCCTTGGCCTGCGCCGCCGGATAATCGCCTTTGTCAATGGCAGTTTGCACTTCGGCGAGCGACGCCGTCAATCCCTCGGCGTCCGCCTTGATCGCCTCCAGCGCGGCGCGGTCCTTGCCGACCGGGGCCTTCGCGACGAGGTCCTGGGTCTTCGCGACCGAGTCCTTCGCCGCCTGCTGGGCCTGGAGGGCGGCCTGCTTCGCCTCTTCCTTCTTTTTCCCCGTTTCGGTGGTCACCCGCGCCGCATCGGTCTGGACCGACGCGAGCATCTGCTCCGCCTTGCCGTAGTCGCGGAACAGGGCGAACTTGGCGTCCTGGTCCGCGATCTCCTTCTTGGCGTTGGCCAACATACCTTCGAGCTTGGCGAAGTCCTCCGCCATGTAGGTCTGCGCGCCGGCCGAGCGGGCCTCCTCGACGGCCTTCTCGGCGGCGGTCACCTTCTCCGTGGGAGCTTTGGCGCATGCGCCCAGGACGAGCAGCAGGGGCGCCAACGCGATCAATACCAGTCGTTTCATTACAGGTCTCCTCCTCACGCTGATTGTCGTTAGGGTTCAGTCTGGAATTTGCGGACGGGCGTCCGGGCGTGTCAAACGGCCAACGAACCGGCGGCCCCTTCGGGCCAGCGCGCGCTCGCCCGAAGGGAGCCGGGGTTCTTCAGGCGACGCCGTATTACTTCTTCTCGGCTTTCTTCTTGTCCTTCTTTTCGGCCTTAGGCGCGTCCTTCTTCGCGTCCTTCGCCTCAGTCTGCGCCGCGGGCGCCGCAGGCGGCGCCGCCGGGGCCGCGGCCTTCTCGCCGGCCAGCACGACGGTCGCCGTCGCGAAGCTCAGGCCGACAGCCAACGCCATCACGGAAAGCATACTCTTGGTCATGTCGCGTCACCTCCTTTCAACCCTGACTTACCGCCAGCAAGCGGCTGGGGCAAGAGTGAGCAAGCCCTGTGCCATCTGGAGTCGGGACGGCGATATGATGAACCGCTGGGAATTCAGCGGGTTCAAGCTGGAGAGGCTCGACACCCTGTGGCAGTCTAGTCGGGTGGCCTGCAAAACCGCCCCGCGTCCTGCCTCTCGGTGCAGGGCCCAACGGGCTGGGATTTTTTGGTTGCGCCGCGCCGTTGGCTTTGAGTACAATCCGCTCCGTTTGCCCGGCCCCGGTTTACGCCGGGCGTTACGAAGGAGGCCCCCCATGAGAAGAGTCTTGAGTCTGTTCACGGCGATGCTTCCGATCCTGTCCACGGCGGTGGTGGCGCTGGCCAATGAACCCAAAGGCGGCCCCCCGGACTATTCCGGCATCACGTACATGTATTACGTCCTGATCGCTGGGATCTTGGGCTACGGCGTGTACGACACGTTCTTCAAGAAGTCCTGACGGGCTTCATGGAAGATCCGGTGCGGCGAGGGCCGCGCGCGGGGCTTACTTCGGCAAGGTCGCGCGCGGCCCTTTCTTTATCCCTTCCCAGAGGCTGAGGCGAAGCCTTCCCTGAGGCCCCCTTCTTGAGCAGGGGCTCCAGCACTGGCCAGAGCTTGTCCACGATGATGCGATAACCCTGCGCGGTCGGGTGGATCCCGTCCGGCTGGTTGAGCGCTCGTTGAGCCGCGACCCCCTCGAGAAAGAAGGGCATGAAGGGCAGGTGGTAGCGTCGAGCCAGGTCCGGATAGATCGCTTCGAACTCCCTGCGATAGTCGGCGCCGTAGTTGGACGGCAGTTTCATGCCCGCAAGGAGCACCGTCACGCCGGCCGATTGAAGGCGGGTGACGATCGCCTCCAGGTTCGCCCGCGTCTCCCGGGGATCGAGCCCCCGCAGGCCGTCGTTCGCCCCCAATTCGAGGATGACGATGGCGGGCCGACTCTTGAGCACCCAATCCACGCGGCGACGTCCGCCGGCGGTGGTCTCGCCGCTCACGCCCGCGTTGATGACGCGGTACCGGTAGCCGGACTCCTTCAGCCGGCGCTGCAGCACGGCCGGATAGGCCTCCTCCGGGGCGACGCCCAGTCCAGCCGTGAGGCTGTTGCCGAAGGCCACGATCCTGGGCCGGTCCCCCTGAGGCTGAGCGGCAGCCTCCGATTCAATCGTCGAAGCTCGCGGCGGGCCGGGGACCGTCGCGGGGGAGGTCGCCGGGTCTTCCTGGGGGGCCCGATCGCAGCCGGACAGGCAGAGAGCAGCCAGGATCGAGCCGGCAAGCCCGGCAGCCTGCATCCAGGTCCGGGACCAGTCGCGGAGGCTCAGGCGAGGGGACACGCGAACTGACCAGAGACCGCCGAACATGGAGCTATCATACCGAGCTCCGCCGAAAGATGCAGCCGTCACCGCGGCCTCGGACCAGCTCGCCCCGAAGCTAGAACGTCACAAGGCGCGCCCCGCTGACGTCGCACGCCTTCCGGTGCAACGGCGCGGGGAGTGGCTCCCTCTCCCGACGACTCCACCGCAGTCGCCCGGCGGCTTGGGCTTCGGAGGCGAGGCTCCATGGCCGCGGGGGACCTGGCCGCGGAAAGTGTGGTAGCATACGGGGACTCTGTGATGTGACGGCGTCTGGCTGGGCTCCGAGGGAGGCGACATGGGCGACCATCGGCAAGCTGAGCAACAGGACAACGGTCAGTCTTCGGGGCCGGGGCCCCGCGCGGCAAACCAGCCGGATCCGCTGGTCGTGCTGGACGAGTGTCTGGCCTCCCTGCCTGACGGGGATCCCCGCCAACGTATCCTCTACAAGCTCCGCCATCTCCTGACCCAGGACGCCGTGGCTCGCCAGCAGCGGGAGGTGGAATTTAAAAAGCTTCAGACGGTCGTCGAGAAGCTCACGGCGCCAGCCAACCGGGTCGGCCTGCTGCTGGACGTGTCGGCGGAGGGGCTGGCCCGCATTCTCGTCGGCGGAGGCGAGTATTACGCGAACGTGGATCCTCGGGTGCCCCCGGCTGAACTCAAAATCGGCGCTCAGGTCCTGGTCAACGAAGCCTATGCGGTGATCAAGGTCCTCGGGTACGATCGGAACGGACCTGTGTTGAAGGTGGCGGAATCCCTCCCGGACGGCCGGATCCGCTTCGAGCAGGAGCCCGGCCGTCAAGCCCTGATCCTCGACCGCTCAAGCGATCTCGCCGGCGTCGAGCTCAAGCCGGGCGACGAAGTCCGGATTGACCCCGGTCATCGGATCGCGCTCGAGCGCCTGGCGGACCGCAAGGCCAAGACCCATCTCCTCGATGAGGTGCCGACCGTCTCCTGGGAGCAGATCGGCGGACAGGAGAAGGCGATCGCGGCGATCCGGCGCGCGATCGAATACCCCCTGCTCCACGCCCGGACCTTCGAGCGGTACCGCTTCACGCAGCCCAAGGGCTTCCTCCTCTACGGCCCGCCCGGCTGCGGCAAGACGCTGATCGGGCAGGCGGCGGCCGCCAGCCTCGCCAAGCTGGTCCGGGAGGCGGACGCCGAGCAGGGAGCGGCCTCCGCGGAGCGGCCGCCGGTGACGAGCGGGGTCTTTCTCCACGTGAAGGGGCCCGAGATCCTGAACATGTGGCTGGGCGAATCCGAGCGGATGGTGCGCGAGCTGTTCGCGCAGGCCCGGGAGCGGCGGAAGGCCGGCATACTGCCGTTCATCTTCATTGACGAGGCGGAGTCCATTCTGGGCACGCGGCGCGCGATGCGCTCGTTCAACATCACGAACACGCTGGTCCCGATGTTCTGCGCGGAAATGGACGGGATCGAATCTCTGCGCGACGTCGTGATCATCCTGGCCTCCAACCGTCCCGACCTGATTGATCCCGCCGTGCTCCGTCCCGGCCGGATTGACCGGAAGATCAAGGTGACGCGCCCGGGCCGGGCGGAGGCCGCCGAGATCCTGCGCATCTATCTGAAGCCGGATCTTCCCCTGGAGCCGGCTCTCCTGGATCGCCACGGGGGCGATCGCGCCGCGGCCTGCGAGGCCCTGATCGCCGCGGTGGTCGAGCGAATCTTCGGGCGGTCGGATGCCAGCCGGCTCCTGGCCATCCGGTTGCGAAACGGCCAGCACAGGGTGCTGCATCGGGGCGACCTGGTCAGCGGCGCTATCCTGGCCTCGATCGTCCAGCGCGCCAAGGAGCGAGCCATCGAGCGGGCGCTGCGCCCGCCGCACGGCCAGGACTCGGCGGCGGCCGCTGCCGGCGCCGCGGGCGATGGCGGGCTCACGCTGGAGGACCTCCTGGTCTCGGTGGACGCCGAATATCGGGAAGGCGAGGTGCTCCCACCGGATGATGCGGCGGAGGAATGGCTCAAGCTCCTGGACCACCACCCGGACCAGGTCATCGGGATCTCCTCGTACCGGAAGGGCCAGGCCGCCGAGGAACGGCTGGTCGGGCAGATCATCTGAAACTGGCGAGAGGCATGAGGCAAGGGGCGAGAGGCAACGGGCCGGACCCTTAGCCGCTGGCCCCGTGCCTCGCGCCGAAGACGTATGCGTTTATTCGGCATCGAGACCGAGTACGGCATCACCCGCGAGGACCAGGACGTCGTGGATCCGGTCGTCGAGTCTATGGAGCTCGTCCGCGCCTCCCTGTCGAGTCCATTCGAGCGCCGCTGGGACTACCGGGGCGAGGACCCGCACCAGGACGCGCGCGGCTTTCGGGTCTCCCAGCTCCAGCAGGACGAGGAGGAGCAGGAGCTGGTCCGGCGGGACGTGCAGCGGCCCTACTCGTTCCACGAGATGAAGAGTGATCTCGTGCTGCCGAACGGGGCGCGGTTCTACAACGACCATACCCATCCGGAATATTCCACGGCGGAATGCCGCACGCTGCGCGATCTCCTCGCCCAGGACCGGGCCGGGGAGCGGATCGTGCAGCAGGCGGCCGACCGGCGCAACCGCGCGCTCGGCGGCCCCTACGTGCAGCTCTACAAGAACAACACGGACTTTCACGGCCACAGCTACGGGTGTCACGACAATTACCTCGTCCCGCGCGCGATTCCCTTCGCGGCTCTCGTGGACGGGCTCGTCCCGTTCCTCGTCAGCCGCCAGCTCGTCGCGGGGGCCGGCAAGGCCGGGATCGAGACCCAGGACGGTGGCTTTCGTCCCGGCTGCTTTCAGCTTTCCCAGCGTGCGGACTTCATAGAGACCGATCTCAGCGTGGACACCATGCGCAACCGGCCGATCCTCAACACGCGGGACGAGCCGCACGCCGACCGGGCGCGGTATCGCCGTCTCCACCTGATCGTGGGGGACGCGAACATGTGCGAATACGCCACCGCCCTGAAGGTCGGGACGACCTGCCTGGTCCTCGACCTGATCGCCAGCGGTGCGGCCCCGGCCCTCTCGTTGGAGGACCCGGTCGCGGCGATCAAGCAGCTCTCTCGGGATCCGGACCTGAAGGCGGTCGTCCGCCGCGCGGGCGGGCGCACCATCTCGGGGCTCGAGATCCAGCGCGTCTACTACGAGGCGGCCCGGCAGCGGCTCGCGGGGCGGGATGAGGAGACCGGGTGGATCCTCCGCGAGTGGGGCGACACGCTTGAGCGGTTGGAGTGCGATCGAGCTGCGCTCATCGGCCGCCTCGATTGGGTCACGAAGCTCTGGTTGCTGGAAACCTTCGTGCAGGAGGAGCGGGTCGGCTGGGACGATCCCTGGCTGGCCAGCCTGGACCTGGAGTATCACAATATCAATCCCGAGCGGGGCCTGTTCCTTGGCCTGGAGGCGGAGGGCAGGGCCCTGCGGCTTACGACGCAGGCCGACGTGGAGGCTGCCGTGGCGGCGGGGCCGCGGGACACGCGAGGCGGTATCCGTGGGCTCTGTGTCCGGCGGTTCGCCGACCAGATCGAGTCGGTACAGTGGGCGCAGATCCGCTTCAAGGGAGGGCGCGGGGCTGCCGTGCTCGAGATGGACCGGCTGTTCGAGCCGGCCGAGATCGCGGCCCTCGATCGCCTCCTCGAAGCGAGCGCCTCGGCGGAGGAGGCCCTCGCCCGTTGGTACCAAGGAAAGGAGCGCAGCCGATGAACGGACCGATGACGCTGGATCGCCGAGAGCGGCCGTTCGAGCCGATGCCGCGGCCGACGCGCCCGTCCGAAGAGGAGGGCGGCCCGCGACGTCCCGACTCCGGATCGCCCGAGCGGGACAACCTGCTGAAGCGCATGCGCCGCGTGGATCCCAAGCAGGCGGAGCGCTACCGGCAACGAACCGGCGAATAGCCGTGATGAGTGATGGGTGATCGGTGAAGGGTTGAGAACAGACTCTCGATCGGACCTTCACTGTTCCTACCCATCACTCGTCACACATCGCGTGTCACGGGGGCCGAGATGGGTATGCAAGGCGATTTTCTCCAGGTGCTGAAGGAGCACGGATACCGGTTCCCGGCTGTGGAAAGCGGCGGCTCACCCAGCGCGGCGTCGGAGATCGCGCGCAGCACGACGATCTTGGCGATGAAGTACCGGGATGGCGTGCTTGTGGCGGGCGACCGGCGGGCGACGGCGGGCACCATGGTGATGTACGATCGCACCGACAAGGTGCTGGAGCTGGACCGCTACAGCGTCATGGCCATCGCTGGCGTGCCGGCGACCGCCTACGAGATGGCCCGTGTGCTCGAGCACTCGTTCAAGTATTATCGGCGCAGCCAGCTCCAGGAGCTGAGCTTCGAGGGCAAGCTGCGCGCGGTGTCGAAGCTGCTCCAGGAGAACGTTCCTGCTGCGTTGGCCGGGACCGGCGCCGTCGCCCCGATCTTCGCTGGCTATGACTTGGACCAGGGTGCGGCCAAGATCTTCTTCTACGACATCCTCGGCGCGGAGTTCGAGGGCGTCGAGTACGCCGTGTCGGGCTCCGGCGCACCGGTGATCCGCGGCATCCTCCATTACCTGAACGTCTGGGGTGAGCGGCCTCTGTCCGCCTGCTCGGACGAGGAGGCGGTCACGCAGGCGCTGCGTCTGTTGACCTGCGCGGCAGAATTCGACAGCGCGACCGGCGGCGTCAACCGGGACGCAAACCTCTACCCGGTCGTCAAGCTGATCACGGCCGCCGGCCTCGCGACTGTGCCCGCCGAGCAGCTCAAGGGGCTGTTCGAAACGAAGGTGGCGCGCCATGTATGAAGAGCCCTACCGCTGGGTGGAGGCCGTCGGCAACCGGCGGCAATACCTCGACGAGCAGTTCAAGCAAGGCAGCCCGGTCGTCGCGATCTCCTACGCGGAGGGGGTGCTGCTGCTAACGGTCAGCCGCGGGACACCGAAGCTCTACGAGATCTACGACCGGATCGGGCTGGGCGGCATGGGGCACCCGGCCGACCTCGAGAAGTTGCGCTTCAGCCTACTGGAGATGGCGCACATCGAGGGCTTCAGCCGGTCGCCGTCCGATGTCACGGCTGCGCGGCTGATGAAGTACGGCCTGGCGCCCATCCTCAAGCAGGCCTTCGAGGAGATCTTCAAGGCGCCCTACATCGTCAAGGTCCTCCTGGCCGAGCTGGGCCTCAAGCCCGGCCGGGATTCGTTCCTGACCGTCAACTACGACGGCGGCTTCGAGGAGACGACGGACATGGCGACGCTCGCCGCAACGCCGGCGATCCAGGCGGACATGCTGGCGTTTCTCAGGCAGCGGCTCACGCCGGGACAGGCCTCGCTTGAGCAGGCGGTGCAGGCGGCGAGCCGCGCCTGGGCCCTGGGCTCGCTGAGGCAGGCCGCCGAGCTGGAGCCGGTCGGGGACAAGGACGATCGGGGTGTCCGAGACATCGCCCGCACGCCCGAGCTGCCAGAAGAGGCCGCGCTTCTCACCCTCCTACGCGCGTCGCTCGCCGAGAAGTCCCTGGAATGCGCCGTGCTGGAGCGCCGGCTGGCGGGCTCCTCCAAGTACCGGGCGGTGCCGGCGGAGGAACTGGCTCGCCTCCTGCCGGAGGCGCTTCCCGCCAAGGCGTAACCTCAGACTCCGTCGGTCCGGCCGCCACCCCATGCTGAACCGGATTTTCGGACTCGAGACGGAATACGGGCTCCTGATCAACGAGGAGCGGCCCGAGCACTCGCCGTCCTGGATGGCGCATCGCGTGCGCGACCACCTGTTCCACGTCCAGCGACGGGGGGTGCTGGACCTGCACCACCGGGGCCACGACGAGCCGCCGGGCAACGGCGGCTTCCTCATGAACGCGGGCCGGGTGTACCTCGATATGGGGCACCTCGAGTATGCGTCGCCCGAGTGCCAGTCGCTCTTTGACCTGGTTGCCGCCGACCGGGCAGGGGACCGGCTGCTCCAGGAGGCTGTCGAGGCCATGGGCCTGGCCGACCGAGTGTCCCTGATCAAAAACAACGTGGATCACGAGACGGACGCCACCTTCGGCTCGCACGAGAACTACCTGGTCTCGCGTCGGTTCCCCTTTACGCGGCGGGGCCTTGGCCTGCTCGTGCCGTTTCTGGTCACGCGCCAGATCTTCACGGGAGCCGGGCGGGTGGGTGCCTGCGACGCGTCCGACCGGTGGGTGCAGATGGACCGGCTCATCGTGCCGCGTGCCGAGCGGCGCAGCGCCAGGGGCGAGCCGGCCATCCGGTTCCAGATCTCCCAGCGGGCCGACTACATCGTCAACGACTTCTTCGAGTGGGTGCAACAGAACCGCGCCATCGTCAACACCCGGGACGAGCCCCTCGCCGATCCCACCCGGTTCCGTCGGATCCACCTGCTGCTCGGCGACTCCAACATGTCGGAGGTCGCCACGGCCTTGAAGCTCGGGACCACGGGCCTGGTGCTGCAGCTCATCGAGGAGGGGCACGCGCCGACAGGGCTCGAACTTCGGGAACCGGTCGAGGATCTGCAGGAGATCTCCCGCGATCAAGAGCGACAATGGCTGCTCACGCTCGCGTCGGGTAAGACGCTGTCCGCCATTGACGTGCAGGAGCGGTATCTCGAGGCTGCACAGCGTCACTGCCGCGGTCAGGACGAGGAGACGGACTGGGTCCTCGAACAGTGGGAAGGCGTCCTTGCCGACCTGCGCGGGGATTACCAGCGGCTCGTCGGGCGGGTGGACTGGGCGTCGAAGCTCTGGCTCCTGGAGACCTTCCGCGAAGCCGAGCAGCTCGACTGGCACGATCCCTGGCTCAAGAGCCTCGACCTGGAGTATCACAACCTCGCCCCTGGCAAGGGGCTCTACTACGGGCTCGAGCAGGAGGGCCGGGCGCCACGCGTGACGACGGATGTGGCGGTGTCCCTCGCCCAGGCGCATCCCCCGCGCAATACCCGCGCATTCGGGCGCGGGGAGCTCATTCGGCATCTGCTGACCTGCGGCTCGCCCGAGCCGATCGCCTCGGGCCCGGAGGAGCGGTTCTTCCCGCCCTACGTCATCAACTGGTCGGTCTTCCAACTCCGCGGTCGCCAGCCGTTTGCCATGCCCAATCCCTTCCAGACCTACGTTGACGAGGTTCGCAGCCATCTCGCCGCGCCGCACGCGTAACGTCGAGCGGCCTTCCCGCTGCGGTTCAACCCACAGGATCTGCCCGGTCTCGCCTCCAGCCTAATCGCCCAGCCCAAACTGGGGATTGAGCGGCGTCCTCTTCCGCCGTGAGAGTGTTCTGTTGCAAGAAGGCCGGGATGGACGGTGTCCGGGGCGGCCAGCCGGCTCGCGAGGTGCGGCAGCCCAGGTTAGCTGGAGTACTTATCCGGCGCGCGCAATTATCAGCGCGCCGGTCCAGGTAAGCGCGGAATGGAGGGCAAGGCCATGGAACGGGTCAGCCTGCGAATGGGGGCGGTGCTCGCCGCCTCGCTCGTGATTGCAGGGGCGGTCGGGGCAGGTCCAGAGATCGCTCTGTCTGCGAAACAGGGGCCTGCGCGGTTTCCGGTGATCGTCGTCTTCGAGGAGGACGCGCCGTTCCATCGGTATCAGGATCTGTACCGACCGGATGAGCGCGCCCAGGCGCATCCGGAAGTCTGGGGATACCAGACCCCGGGTGTCGCGGGGGCGGTGCAGGCCCTCGAAGCCGTGCATGGCTTCCGTGCCGAGCATGTCTACAGCGCGGCGATCGAGGGCTTCTCGGCCAAGCTGACCGCGGAGCAGATCCAGGCGGTCGAGAGCGAGCCGCTCGTCGCCTACGTCGAGCCCGACGGGATGATGCGGGCCACGGGCCAGATCCTGCCCTGGGGCGTGGACCGCGTGGACGCAGACCTCAGCTCGACCCGGGCCGGGGATGGCATGGGGGCGGTGACGACGGTCAACGTCTATATCGTTGACACCGGGATTGACCGGACCCACGCCGACCTGACTGTGGTCAACCATGTGAACTTCACGGGATTGCTCGGCGGCGGCAACCAGGACTGTCATGGGCACGGGACGCATGTGGCGGGCACAGCGGGCGCGCGAGACAACAGCATGGATGTGGTCGGGGTGGCGCCTGGCGTGAACCTGACCAGCGTGAAGGTTCTCGACTGCCTGGGCGTCGGCGCCACGTCCACCGTGATCCAGGGTGTGGACTGGGTCACAGCGAACGCCATCAAGCCGGCTGCCGCGAACATGAGCCTCGGCGGCTCACCGAGCACCGCGCTCGACGACGCCGTCCGGCGGTCGGCGCAGCGCGGGATCGTCTATACGATCGCGGCGGGAAACAGCGGCGCCAACGCCTGCAACGAGTCGCCGGCACGGGCTGGAGGGGGGTACAACAACGGGATCATCACGACCGCAGCCACCGATCAGACCGACAACGAGGCGTCCTTCAGCAATTTCGGCGGGTGCGTGGATCTCTGGGCGCCCGGGGTGCAAATCCCCTCCACCCGGCTCGGGGGAGGCACCACGACCATGTCCGGGACCTCGATGGCCGCCCCGCACGTGGCGGGCGCCGCAGCCTTGCTGCTGAACCTGGATCCGACGCTCACCGCGCCGCTCGTGGAAGGCTTCCTCAAGTTCGACTCGGTCGCGACGGCGACGGTCAGCAAGGACGGCCGGGCGATCCGCCTGGTCAACGTCGCCAAGTATTAGCAAACCTGCCGGCGTTCGAGTATCATGGGTTCGATCGGGCCGGCACACCGACTCGGACGAAGAGACCGCTCGATGCGCCTGGTGGGCCCTGTTGCGTGTTTGTTAACTTGCTGCCTGGCGGTGGCTACCAGCGGCGGCCCCCTGCCGCCAGCCCCCACGCTGTCGGGGTTAAAGGACCTCCGAGTGTCGCTGGCGCCCGACCGGCCCGAGTACCGGCCCGGCCAAGCGCTCCAATTCCGGCTCCTGCTGGTGAACCCGACGACTGAACGCGTGACCCTCCGGTTCAACACCGGCCAGCGGTTCGACGTGACGGTGGAGGATCAGAACGGGGCCGTGGTCTGGCGCTGGGCGGAGGGCAAGATGTTCACACAGGCGCTGGGCCAGGAGACGCTGGGGCCGGGCGAGTCGCTCTCCTACACAGCGGTTTTCAGGGGGGCGCTCCTGCCAGGGACCTACCGGGTGCGCGGCGACATCGTGTGCGCCGACGGTCCGCTCTCGGCCACCGCGACCGTTACGGTCAAGTGAAAGGGAAAGTGGGCGCGGCCCTGCTCACTTGCTCTTACCGAGCCGCCGTCGCAGGAGGCTATAGAACGCGTAGGCCTGCGCGAGCAGCCCGGTGACGATCAGCCCGAGCGCCGTCGGCAGCCAGAACGAGTCCCGCTGCTCCAGCCCCTGGATGCCTGCAACAAAGCCCGACGCGATGCAGAGGATGCCGACGACGCGCGCCACGACGACATCGGGCTGCATCCGGCGCCGCGAGTCGCTGCCGTTTCGCCCTTGCCGGTCGGCCATCCGGTTCCCTCCCACAAGCCGACGTGTCGTTGCTGGCTGCGATCCTCGCAGAGTCGGCCGGGGAATGCAACGGCTGTACAAACCACCCGCTATTGCATATGGTGGGGCGCGGGGCTCGCCCGATGGCGCGGCGGGTGGTGCCCTGGAGGGGCCTTGGAGGCCTACTGATGGATGGATGGATCGGGTACGCCCTGCTCGCGGCGGCGGGCTGCATGGCCGGCGCGGTCAACGTGATTGCCGGCGGCGGGTCGTTCCTCACGCTCCCACTGCTCATCTTTCTGGGGCTGCCCGCGACGGTGGCCAACGGGACGAACCGCGTGGCGATCCTCCTGCAGAACGTCGCAGCCGTCTGGGGCTTCCACCGGCACGGCGTGCTGGACTGGCGCGCGCTGGCCTGGGCAGCCGTGCCCGCGACGATCGGCAGCGTCTTCGGGGCCTGGGCGGCCCTCGCCGTGGGCGACGAGGTGTTCAAGAAGATCCTTGCGATCCTCATGGTCGCCGTCACGCTGTGGACGCTGTGGGATCCGTTCGCGGAGCGGCAACTGGCTGAAGGCGTGCGCTCCGGCGAAGTGGGCTCGCCGGGGCTCGCACTGGGCCTCGGGTTTTTCCTCGTCGGGGTCTACGGCGGCTTCGTGCAGGCCGGGGTCGGCTTTCTCGTGCTGGCCGGGACGACCTGGGCGGGGCTCGACCTCATCCGGGGCAACGCCGTGAAGGTGCTGACCGTGCTCGCCTCGACAGCGGTCTCGCTCGCCATCTTCGTCTCGGCGGGCAAGATCCACTGGGGCATGGGGCTCGCCCTCGCCGCGGGGATGGTCGCCGGGGGGCTCGTCGGCGTGCGGCTCACGGTGCTCAAGGGCCACGCCTGGGTGAAGGGCGTGGTGACTGCGACGGTGGTGGCGTTCGCGGTGAAGTTGTGGCTGGGCTAATGTGACGGGCCCAAGAGCTCCCGCACCTTCCGGCGCAGCGTGTCGGGCGAGAAGGGCTTGGGCAGCAACGCGAGCTCCGCATCAAGCGCGCCGGCTTGGATCGGCCCGTCGTCCGGGTACCCCGACATGAAGAGCACCTTCGTCGCCGGCCGGGCGGCGGTGAGCTGCTGCGCGAGCTGGTGCCCGCCCATGCCGGGCAGGAGCACGTCCACCACGAGCAGGTCAATGGGGCCGCCGTGTTCCGCCGCGCGACGTCGCGCCTCGTCCGGTGTGGTCGCTTCCAGCACCCGATAGCCGCTCATCGAGAGGATGTTGCGGACGAACTTGAGCACGGTGGGGTCGTCCTCGACCAGGAGGATCGTCCCGGACCCGCTCCCGAGCCCCTCCACCGGCGCAGGCGGGCTGGCATCGAGCGCCTCCTCGTCAATCCGCGGCAGGAAGACGGCGAACGTGGTGCCCTGGCCCACATGGCTGGTCACCTCGATGTGGCCGCCGCTTTGCTCGATGATCCCGTACACCGTGGCCAGGCCCAGGCCCGTGCCCTTGCCGACGTCCTTGGTGGTGAAAAAGGGCTCGAACAGGTGCGACTGGGTTTGCGGGTCCATGCCGCACCCCGTGTCCGTCACCGACAGCATGACGGACGCGCCCGCGGGCGTGACGGCGTTGGCCGTCCGGATCGTGATGGTCCCGCCTTGCGGCATGGCGTCCCGGGCGTTGACGATGAGGTTCACGATGACCTGATCAATCTGGCTGGGATCGCCCCTGACGCGCCCCAGCTTCGGGTCGAGCGAGGTGATCAGGGTGATCTGCGCGCCCAGCAGGCGCCGGAGCAGCGTCTCGAGGTTCGCGACCACCACGTTGAGGTCGAGGACCTTCGGCTCGAGCACCTGCTTGCGGCTGAAGGCCAGCAATTGCTGGGTCAGGGCGGCCGCCCGTTCGCCGGCCTTGTAGATCTCCTGCACGTCCCGGTAGAGGGGGTGCTCCGGGCCGAGGCTGCCGAGGGCGAGCTGGCTGTAGCCCTTGATGACCGTCAGCAGGTTGTTGAAGTCGTGGGCGATGCCCCCGGCCAGCCGGCCGATGGCTTCCATCTTCTGGGCCTGGCGCAAGCGCTCTTCCATTTGCTTGCGGGCGGTGATGTCCCGGAAGCTCCAGACGCGCCCGACGCACTGGTTGCCGATCCGCTGCGGCAGCGAGTAGCGCTCAAACAGGCGGCCGTCCTTGAACTCGACGAGGTCGTAGCTCTCCGCCTCCGGCTGGCCGTAGAGGGAGCGGACCTTGGCGAGGAAGCCGTCAGGGTCCCTGAGCTGGTCCAGCACACAGGCCAACGCACGCTGGTCGTCCCGGGCGGCGAGGACCGACTCCGGCAGGCGCCACATCGTGGCGAACCGCCGATTGAAGCTGGCGATCCGTCCCTCGAGATCCACGACCAGGATGCCGTCGGCGGTGGACTCCAGCGTGGCGCGGAGCAGGGAGAGCGACTGCGCCAGGTCGGTCTCCGCGCGCTTGCGCTCGAGCTCCGCCGCCGCCCGCGCCGCAAAGATCGAGAGGACGTCCTTGACCTCCAGCGCCGCCCGCATCGGCCGGTCGTGCATGACCGCGAGCAGCCCGATGACCTTTCCTGCCCGATCCACCAACGGCGTCCCGCAATAGCTCTCGACGGCCAGTTGCTTGACGATCGGGTGGTAGGGGAACAGCTCCTGGAGATTCCGCTCATAGTAGCAGCACGTCCCGTTCGTGACCGTGCTGCAGGGGGAGTCCTGGAGGTCGTACTCGAAGTTCGGGAAAATCCCGTCCCCCGCCCAGACGGCGAGCGTGGCCACCCGGTCGGGTTCCTTCTCCTTGACCGCGGCGGCGAGTGCGTACCGGACCTTGAGGGCGGAGGCGAGATGCGTCACCAGCGAGCGGAAAAAGTCGTCCCCGATCGTCGCGGCGGTGCCCGCGACGACCGAGCGCGGCGCCTTCGACTGCTCGCTGAGCTGCTGCATCGCCGCCTCGACCCGGCCCGCCTGGGCGATGACCGTCTCCTCATGCGCCGCCAGGAGCTGCTCCATGGCCGCGAGCCGGGACCGGGGCCGCTCGACGACCACGTTGGCCCGGCGCTGGCGGCGGATCTCGCCGTCCGCGAAGGGCAGCAGGGCGATCTTTGTGCAGAGGGCGAGCGTCTTGAACAGGTTCGCGGTCTCCTCCGACAGGGGCACCTTCGAGAAGAGGATCACCGCGAACATGTGGTGCCCCGGCAGCAGGCCACCGAAGCCCAGGACCGACTGCACGCCGAATGGCACGACGAACTCGCGCTGGACCGGCACGTAGGGGCTCCCGACCGCCTGGGGGACATAAAAGACGTTGTAGGTGTGTTGTGGGACGTCCATGAGCAGGTCGGGGGTTGGCTGCAGCACCGTGTTCAGCTCCACCCCGAACTGCGCGAAGAGTTGCGAGAACATCGGGAAGTGGTCAATGAATTGCTTGCTCGCCAGGGGGATGGCTCGGTAGTGCCGGGAGTTGACCGGGTCGTTCCATTCGGGCCGCTCGCCCGCAGAGGCGAGGAGGGTGAAGACCTTCATCGCAGGCGAGGGCGGGTCGGACCCGAGCACGGCGCGGGCGAGCTTCCGGTCCTGCGCATTCAGCCGCTCGAAGGGATGTGTCTTGAAGAGACGGATCAGCGCGCATGCCGGCTGGCCGGTCTGGCCGTCCACGAGGTGTGAGTAGAGATAGTGCGTGATCTGCCCAGCGACCTCATCCAGGTTCTCGGCGTCCGCGCCCAGCTTCCGGAGCGCCGCCCCACACTTCGTCATCTCGATCAGCGTGAAAGTCCTGAGGTCGAACATGCGCCACCCCGCTCCGGTCCCCCATCATAGCCTCAATTTCGTGGCGAGCAAACTAGAGCCTGACTTTCCGGCACCAAGGGGCCCCCCTCAAAAAAGGGGGGCGCGGTCACGCCCAGATGTCCATGCGCAGGCCACGCGCGTCTCGGGTCACCGTGTTGCCGACCGGGGCGGCCGTCCGCTCCAGGATGCGCAGCGCCGTGACGGCCAGGGCGCAGGCGTCCAGGAAGTCGTCGGGAGCGACGTCCGTGCGGGTGAAACGGCGGAGCCAGCCGTCGAGCAACCGGCCGATCCGTAAGAAGGCGGGACGTTGGCTCCGCGCCAGCGCGCGCAGCCGCTCGAGCCGGCCAGTCCGCGTCTTCTTCCCGTGGCGTGCGGGCCCATTTAGGAGGATGTGGAAGGCCAGCTCGGGATGCGCCTCGAAGATCCGGGCCTGCAGGGCCGGCGTCATGAGCCGGTCCACCTCGCGGATCTTGGGCAGCAGGCCGAAGGCCTGCATGGACACCCCGAGCCGCCGCACCTCGTCGTAGCGCCGGGCCGCAAGGACTGGCCGCGGCGGGGGGCTGAACACGCTGCTCGCCCGGCGGCCCAGCAGGCGGCGGGCGGCCCGGTCGCAGGGCCGCCCGCCGGGCCGGCCCGAGTCCAGCAGCCCGATCGGGATATCCACCGCGATGACCGCCGGCGCGGGTGTGAGCGCCAGCACCTCCGCGAAGCTCTGGCAGAGCCGGGCCTCTGGCGGGCGCGCACGGGCGCCCGCGGCAACGAGCACCGCGATCCAGCCGCCCCGGCAGCCGTCCACGCCCGCCACCCAGGTCATCCCACCGCTCCTCGCTTTGGAGCCTAGCCCCGGTGCTATAATGCCGCACTTCGATTCAGGGATCACCGCCAATGACGGACTTGTTCCAAGGCTGGCTCACGGAGTACGGCTATGCGGGCCTCTTTGCCCTGCTCGTGCTCGGCATCGTCGGGCTGCCCGTGCCCGACGAAACCCTGCTCACCTTCGCCGGCTACCTTGTGTTCAAGCAGACCCTGACGTTCCCCGCCACGCTTGCCGCCGCGTTTCTCGGGACGACCTGCGGGATCACGCTGAGCTACGGGATCGGGTGGGGTGTGAGCCCCGCCGCCGTGCGGAAGTTCGGCTCTTTCTTCCGCATCACCCCGGCGCACCTCGATCGGGTCCAGACCTGGTACCGGCGGCACGGGAAGTACGCGCTCGTCTTCGGCTACTTCGTGCCGGGCGTCCGCCACCTCGTCGCGTTCGTCGCGGGCTCGGCGCGGCTGCCCTGGCCCCTCTTCGCGCTGTTCGCCTATGCCGGTGGGCTCGTCTGGGCCACCACCTTCATTGTCCTGGGATACGGCTTCGGCGAGGAATGGGCGCGGATGTCGCAGACCTTGCACCGAGGCTTGCTGGTCCTGGCCGGGCTCGTCATGGTGGGAACTGCGGGCTTCGCCCTTCGGAGTTGGTGCCGCCGCCGATCCACGTAAGTTCCCGCGGCGGCGGGCGGGTTCCTACCTGATGAGGATCTCCTGCAACAGGCCAAGCAGGGCCAGCAGCGCGGTCCCGATGACCGGTCCCTCCGTGAAGGAGCCGAAGGCGCCATCCCGCATCGCTTGGATCTCATCGAGCACGCGCTGGATCGTGTTGTCCCGCGGCTCATTGCGGCCCCCCTCCTGCAACTGCAGGCGGCGCAACTGCTCCAGGGACATCCGGCGGGCCGCTTCCGCCGCACGGCGGAGCCGGTACGCGCTCGTGATGACCAGCGAAACGAGCAAGAGCCACATGACGATCAAGGGGGCCGGGTGCCCCCAGTTATCGAAGAACGCGCTCCGGGCCAGGGTGAAGCAGACCAGCGCAACGAGTGGGAAATACATGATCCACTTGATGACCCTGGTTCGTTCCGCAATCAACTTGATGGTCAGGTAGGAGGTCAGGTCATCCGGCAAAAGAGGCGCTGACCAGTTCTGGGGAGCCAGCGTCACCGCTTGAATGAACCCGACGCAGTGACGGCTGACGGCGAAGACAAAGACGGTCAGCCCGAGGAAGAGCGGCACCACGACGAAGAAATAGAGGACCCTATCAACCCAGAAGCTGATCTGGCCGCGGGAGGGCACGAATGGAAACCCCCAGATCCACCCGACGCTCAAGCCCAGAGCGTAGAGGGCGGCGACCACGACGGGAACGCTGGGCCGATGCGATTCGAGGGAGCCGGTGTGAGTCTTGTACTCTGTCCACCGAGCGCAGACGTTGCTCCAACTGCCTCCGCCCGCGGGCTGCGGATTGTTCAGAGCGAACCGCCAGGACAGCGTCTCGGCATTGGTCCGGAGCCACCGGCGTCCCCCGCAGAGAAGGACCACACAGAGCAAGGCGGTTAAAACCCGGGTCGCCTCGGTCGGCCAGATGCTGACCCCGTCGGACAGCGTGAAGGGCTCTCCGCCTTGGCCATCGGCCAGTAACAGGGGAACGATCAGTATCGCCGCAACAGCGGACCCGGCCGCCACTTTCACCAGGCCCTTCATCCGACGTAGGTCATCCTGGGCCTGCGGCCTCAGCGCCCAAGCCGATGCAATGGCGGTGATGACGAGGAGTCCTACCTTGAAGATGCCTTCAGCGGCGTCCAAGAGATCGGGCGGGGCATCCCGCCGTGGATGGATGTCACGAACTGAGGGGGCCTGACAGCGATCGGGGCGAAGGTAGAACCACGGACTCCCGCACTCAACAGGAATTAGCCCCAAGACACGATAGGCAGGCAGGCCCTCAGATGCGTCAACAGTCAAATCGACCGCGCCGTTACGGCCCACTTCATAGATCCGAGGCGTCTGCGGGTCGAGAAAGCGTATTGTCGGAGGAAGCCCCTTCAAAGAGTATAGGCAGCCGGCTGATCCTTGCGCGGATTCCCCGGTCCGGCATGGGTGGGGCGCCGGTTCGAGACGCTCGATTGCCCGCAGGACAGCAAAGTAGGTGGAAGCCTGGTAGGTGTCCCGGAAGGGCGGCGCCCCGCGCTGGAGTTTTTCGTCGAGCGAGAGTCCGTAGGGAGAGGCGATGATCAGGTTGCGCGCCCATGGGTATTCATGCGGATGGGTCAGGCGTGCGTCCAGGTCGGTGGTGAAGAAGATGGTGTCGGGCAGGCGCTTCCGCAGCGCCTGGAGAAGGAGGAGCTTGTCGTAGGTTTCTGATCCGAAGATCCCGACCGCCTTGAGCCCGCATCCTTGCGGCCACCGCTCCCAGAACCAACAGGCCCGGCGTCGCTCGCGGTCGTCGCGAGCGATCTTGTCCGCCAACCGGCTCACATAGTCGAGTTGCGGGTCTCCCTCCGGCCGTTCCAGGCTCTCCAGAGTCTCCTTACGATCCGAGCCGCCGTCCAGGAGCTTGGCCAGGTCTTCCGGCTTTTTCGCCTCCGACTTTGACCGTCCCTTGCCCGGCTGATACCCGTCCAGCCCGCCGAAATAGTAGTAGCGCTTGATCTTGAGGTCGTCGAGGTTCGTTTCAGACTTGAACCGCTTGAGGAGTTCCGTCAGGTAGACTTTCTCGTCTTCGCCGTTACGCAGGCACTTGCGCTGGACCTCACAGACGGCTGCAGTGAACTCCAGGGACAGCGTTCTGGCGTAGAAGGTATCCCACTCGGAGATCAGGGCGATGGAATCTCCTGCCGCATTGTTGTCCACAACCGTGCTCCAATCTATACCCCGTCGCCCAAGCTCCCGCACGAGCGAGCGGGATAGGTCGAGGTCCGACAGGACATGGTGCTCCAGCTCGATTCCCGCACGGCGAAGCTGCTGTTGCAGCCAGCGGGGGGCTTGGCTGTCTGTAGTGCCAAAGAAGACCATGAAGATCTCCTGAGAGGCCGTGGCCCAGGGGGAAAACAACGGAAGATCGCCCTGGCGGTCCGGCTCAGACGGGGCGGGCATCCGCCACGCCTCGCGGAGCATCTCTCTCAGGACGGCGGAACTCCGCGGCCCGATGATCTTGAAGACAACCGGCAGGAGTCTATGAGGCTCGACTGATTGTTGCGGCAGGGAGTCGCGAAGGGATGGCTCATCCGTGCGGCCTCCTGTCGGCTCGGGGGTGGTCGTCGTTAATTGGGCGATGAGGTTACGGAGGGCACGGATCGGCTCCTTCTCAACGCGATTCTCGTTAATCCAGAGCACCAACACGCGGGAATAGGGCGGGTTATCGTCGTTCACACAGCTACGGAGTTTTCTGAGATCGAACCACTCAAACGGCACCAGCGTTTCCGGCTCCTCTGCCCCTCTTTTCCACTTGACATAGCGGATAAATTCTCTGTCGGCGGGAACAAAGCAGCTTGTGCCCAGCGCCGCGATGACCGCATAGCGGTCCCGTCGTCGCGTCTCTGCTGCGTCGGGGGTGAGGCTGCCGTTTGTCATGACAAGTAAGGCGAGGGTCGAGTCGGCGGGGCGTTGCATCCACACTTGGTTGGCCAGAGTCTTCAGGCTGTGACGATCCGCGTGGGATGCCTTTGGCCCTACTTCGAGAGACGGTGGCCTCAAGCGCGCTTTGCTATCCAGGATAATGGTCTGTGATGTGGTGCGGGACGTGTCCTCCCGTTCGTGCTCTTCGGCCGCGGCCAGGGGGTCCTGCCACAGGCGGGCCGGAACCTGCTCCGGAACGGGGGATCGCCGGCTCTCGGTTCCGCTGTCGGCGGGGCGCGAGGTCTGCAACGGCTCCCAGTAGATCCACAAGCCGCCCGCGACGCTGGCGATCACGATCGCCACGATCTGGCCGATGGGCAGCCTGGAGTCGTCCCGCCCTGATGGCATGGCTGGCCTCCGGTCCATACGCGACCAGCGGGGGAATGCTCACAAAAATCGAGGAAGAAATCAACCATGCCAAGGTGCGGGAGGCTAGACGGAGTGCAGGGTTGGGGGGGTCTTCCGCTCGATGATCTGCTATACTCGCCTGGAATATGCCGCGGCTGGCGAACAAGATCGCGATCGTGACGGGGAGTAGCAGCGGGATCGGCAAGGCGATCGCGCGGCGCTTCGCCGAGGAAGGGGCGCGGGTCGTGATCGCGGCGCGCCGGGCCGCGCTCTGCGAGCAGGTCGCGGCCGAAATCCGGGCCCGGGGTGGGGAGGCGGTCGCCCTCCCGACCGACGTGAGCGACGAGGCGCAGGTCGAGCGGCTGATCGCGGAGACGGTCCGCCGGTTCGGCCGGCTGGACATCCTGGTCAACAACGCCGGGATCGGCGGCGGGGGCCGCCTCGCCGACACGAGCACCGAGGAGTTCGATCGGGTAATGGCCACGAACCTCCGCGGCACGTTCTTCTGCTGCCGGGCCGGGTTCCGCCAGATGGCCGCGCAGGGGGGCGGGACGATCCTCAACATGTCCAGCGTCGCGGGCATCGATGCCTGGGCGGGAACCGGCGTGTACAGTGCCTCCAAGCACGGCATCCTGGCCTTGAGCAAGGCCCTGGCCGACGAGGGGCGGAACTGCGGGATCAAGGTCTGCGCGATCTGCCCGGGCGGGGTGGCGGACGAGCTGGTGGACGCGTCGCCGGCGGAGATCGCGCGGAGCGGGAAGATCAGCCCCGACGATGTCGCCGAGACGGCGGTCTATCTCGCGTGTCTGGGGCCGAACGCGATCGTCCTGCGAGTCGTCCTCGACCGGCTGGGGGCCGACTGGTCATGAAGCTCGCCACGTTCAACGTGAATTCCATCCGCCGCCGGCTTCCCGTCGTGCTGGACTGGCTGGCGCGCCATCAGCCGGATGTGCTCTGCCTCCAGGAGACCAAGATTCAGGACGAAGACTTTCCCCTGCTGGACTTTCAGGCCGCCGGCTACCACGTGGCCTTCCGCGGCATGAAAGCCTACAACGGGGTTGCGGTGCTGAGCCGGAAGGCGCCGGAGGCGGTCTTCTACGGCTTCGACGACGGGGGTGAGCCGGACGAGGCGCGGCTGATCCGGGTCGTCATTGACGGGATTCCGATCGTCAACACCTACGTGCCGCAGGGCTACCAGATTGACTCGCCGAAGTACGCCTACAAGCTCGACTGGTTCAAGCGCCTGCGCCGGTATTTTGCCAAGCACCTCTCGCCCGACCAGCCGGCCATCTGGTGCGGCGACGTCAACGTGGCGCCGGAGCCGATCGACGTGCATAGCCCGGAGAAGCACCTGACCCACGTCTGCTACCACGAGGCTGTGCGCAAGGCCTACAAGGAGACGGTCGCCTGGGGGTTCGTGGACGTCTTTCGCAAGCTCCACCCCGACCGGCTCCAGTACACCTTCTGGGACTACCGGCAGCCCAGCTTGCTGGAGGCCAACAAGGGCTGGCGGATCGATCACATCCTGGCCACGCCGCCGCTGGCCGCGCGCTGCGTCGCGGCGGACGTGGACGTGGCGCCGCGCCGCGGGCCGAACCCCTCGGACCACACGTTCCTCTGGGCGGAGTTCCGGCTGAAGAATGTGAGACGCGAACGGTCAGCACGCGGCCGAGGTTGAAGCCGCTAAGGAGCCCCGGCCGCCGTCTCAATCAACTGAGGGAGATCCGAGATTTTCTTCGCAACGACATAGTGCCAGCATCCGTAGGCTCCGTCGGCATTGACGGCAGCCACCCACCGTTCAGCCGCCGCCCGCTTGATATCCTCCAACGGATCAAACCCCTTGGTTTCCAGGATCACGTATCTCGCAGGAGGGGACTCGAGCCGAATCAGAAAGTCGGGCACGTACTCGTGCATTTGCCCGTTGTGCAGATAGGGGATCGCGAACCCCAAGCCGGTGTTCTTCACAAAGGCCTGGACCGCCTTGTGTCGATCCAGATAGTAGGCTGCCGACTGCTCCCATTGCTTCGTATCGGCGACAACGTAATTCACGTGACTTTTGACCACTTCCCGCACCTCGCGGCTTGTCCAGAAGTCGACATCCGCGGTCGAACCGGGTCCGCGGGTGGATTCATAGCGAGGCACTTCGGGGGCTTCACCGTGGGAGGTGTCGGGGCGGATCGCATCCAGCAGACGCTCGGTGAGCCAGCCGTAGTAAGGGGCGAGAAATAGATCTTTCAGGTCCGCCGGCGGCTGTGCTTCCACTTTCTTTTCAAGGTATTGTTGAACGATCTTCGCGACCTGCGGAAAGAGAGTATGAGCCGCCACATTGCAGTGCTGCTGAGCAATGTAGTCCTTCGTGAGCGTTCGAGCCAGATCGAAGATGAGCTCTTGGACGCGATGCTTGGCCCGGAATTCGGTTAACTTCACTTCATCGAGGCGTCCCGGCCCACTCAACGAGAGTCGCCCTTGGTTGTTGATATGCAGCCCCTTCATGTCCACTTCGGGTGGAATCCGCCCGGGCTCCAGCACCATCGACGGGACTTGCGACCAATCCACGGTCACGCGATTGCGAATCGCCTGCGTGTACCCTTCCACGCGAGGGAATTTGATTTCATATTGGGCCTTGCTCGGTAGCGCATGTACGTGATAGCGACGAACCCGAGGTTGCGAGTGCCCCTGAGGCGAGGCCTTGAAGGGAATCACCTCGAACGGCACCCCGAACACTTTGGCCACCTCCTCGGAGAATTTCCCATTCTCCCCGAGCGCATAGCTGCTTCGCCGGAGGGCCCGCCCCACCACCTGCTCGCAGAGCAACTGGGACATGAACGGCCGTAAGCCGATGATGTGCGTCACCGTATTGCAATCCCACCCTTCCGTCAGCATGCCGACGCTCACGATGCACCGCACATCGCGCCCCGGCGGGTGAAGGGGGCGATTGAGCTTCTTGGCCAGTTCCTCAAAGCCTTCCGGATACATCGGCTTTCCTAAGCGATCGGTAGGCCACGCGGTTTTGCCAACTGTATCCAGCGTGAACCGCATCCAGCGTGTTTCGTCGCTCTTGGCTTCGCCAGTATCCGTTTCATGCACAACCCTGGAATCCACGCGGATCGTGTTCAGGGTGCCGTTGCGGTTCTTGAAGCCTTCGATCTTCACGGGAGGGATGCCCATCGGCGGTCGATCCTCGGCCAGCCATTCATACATCACTTTGGCGATCTGTGTGTTCTTACACACCAGGATAAAGACCGGGGACCGTGAGTGCTCACGATGTTTGGCCCACTCTTCACATTCTTTTTCCCACAGGGCGCCCAGCATAGCGATGGGATGGTGCGCATACTTCAGAATCGCCTCGGGCTTGGGGTTCGCCCGTTTGCCCCCGCGTTCAGCCGGAGTCAGTTGCGGAAGAATCCAGTGCCAGATGTTGAAGTATCCGGGGATCTCTTTTCCCGTAGTGTCGCGTACCGCAAGCTGGGGAATTTTGACGAGGCCCGACTCGACCGCGTCAATCAACCCGAAATCGCTCACGACCCACGGGAACGGCCGGTTCGTGGCCTGGCCGACGCGTCCAAGAAAATACGGCGTCGCGGACAAATCGATGCAGAAGTTGATACCGCGAAGTTTCTGGATACGATCCAGGCCGTCGATCCAGACCGTGGCCTCTTTGAAGAACTCCTCGGCTTCTTCCTCTTCGCCGAAGAGGTCTTCCTCGTCTCCCTCGGGCTCTTCTCGCCTGATTCGGTAGGCGTGATGGGCCTCATCGTTCATGACCAGAATGTTCTGTTTCCCGCCGACCTCCCGGCCCAGAATCCGGTTCACGACGGACGTGTCGCTCTCGACATAGCGGAAGGATTCCACGAACACCTTCTGCAGGTTTCCGTCCTTATCCCGCTGCGCATCGAGCACCGTCAGCAAGCCGGCTTTCACCTGGTTCTCCAAGTCTTCGAGGGTGACATACCGGCTTCCCCGCGCGGTCGTCGTCTTCGGGCCGATCGTAATGGTCTCCCTCGTTCGCACCGGAACTCCGGCCTTGGTGACCTTGGCACCGACGCCGCCGACCTGAACCGTTTGGGGCTCGAAGACATGCCAGTTCGTCACCAGGACCCGTCCTTGACACAGCAGAGGCATGAAGTGAGGAGGCACCAGGTCGCGAGTCCGGTACAGGCTCGCCTCGCCTTCTTCGGGGTCCAATTCCCGGAGGCGGTTCCGAATCGTGACGTTCGGGCAGACGATCAGCACCACGTCGGAAAACCGCGCATCGCGTCGGTCACTGACTTTGTTGAGGATGCTCCAAGCAGCCAGCATGCCCATGACGGTCGTCTTCCCGGTGCCGGTCGCCATCTTGCAGGCGTATCGTGGGAATCCCGCGAACCCCTGCGCTCGCTTATCCTCGCTCGCGTCCTCCTGCGGCACCGCGAGGCCTTGCCGGAAATCGGCCCGCGCCTCGGTGAGGAAGATAATCGTTTCCGCCGCTTCGAGCTGGGCGAAGAACAGGGGAACCTTGCGCCCTTCGCGTCGCCAATAGGTCAACAGCTCGTGCGTGGTCCTGGTCACGCCGCCTTCCCCGCGCAACGCCAGCGGCAGCCATTCTTTCAGGCGGCTCCGGATGAGATTGACGAGCTTCAGCTCGACCGCGGTGCCCACCCCGCGCCCGGCCTCGGTCTCCGGCTTGGCTTTCGGATCGCGATAGAAATACATCGCGGGGCGTCGTCCCGGACGACGCTCCGGGGGTTCCCCTTCCACGATGTGCCAATGTTCTTGGGGTTCGTCGTAGGGCGAATTGAGGATCGGCTCAGCAACTTCGAAGGCGCTCATAGCCCAAACGCCCGTTGAATCGCGTCGAGTTTTTCAATGACCTCGGGATGGACTTCATCCGGCTGCATGGCGGCGGCAATTTCATTGAAGCGCGTGTACGGGAAGCCGTGCAAGCCGGCCGCGTCTAAGATGGGGGGAATCACATCGGTGCGGGCTTTTCTCTGCTGCAAATACGCGTCCACAAGGGGGTGTGTGGCGAGCGGGTTTTCAAGAAAATCCCGTGTAAAGGTTTTTTCTACCTGAATCCGGCGCCAGGTAATGACAAGATCCTCTGCTGACGCGCATTCTCGGGCCGCTGGCGCCCCTTCGGGGGAGTTGAGCGAAAGCTATCATTGTGTTAGCTTTGGCTCAAATGCCGCGGGGGCCCCGGAAGCTCACGATCAGGTTCGGTGCCGCGTCGCTGACGCATTACGGCGGCGTCTACCTGCTGCATCGCTTCTTGTCCCGGATTGGCTTCAAGGACGCGATCGCCCGACATGTCCGAGTGGTCCAGCGGAACAACCGGTACAGCATGGGCGAGATGCTGCTCGCCCTGCTGTACCCCATGATCCTCGGGCTCGAACGGATCGAAACCACGCAGTTGCTGCGGCAGAATGGCGTATTCCAGTCTCTCACCGGCCTGCCGAGCTATCCAGAGGCGACCACGCTCCGCCGCTTCCTGCTGCGGGTGGCCCCGACGGCGCTCCCGAAGGTGCGCGCCCTGCACGACAGCTTTCTGCGCCGGATGACCGTTCGGCCGCGGCCCCCGACCCGGCTGATCTTGGACGTGGACTCCACCGTGCTGGTGGTCTATGGCCGTCAGGAGCAAGCTCGGATCGGCTACAACCCGGTCAAGCGGGGCCGGCCGTCGTATCACCCCTTGCTCTGCTTCGAGGGACAGACCAAAGATTTCTGGCACGGCGAGTTGCGGCCAGGGGATGCGCATACCGCCAGCGGGACGCTCGACCTCCTCGCGGCGTGCTTCGCGAAGATCCCGGCCGGGGTCCGGTTGACGATTGTCCGCGCGGACAAAGGGTTTTACGACCACAAGCTGATCGAGTGGCTGGAAGAACACAGGGCCCGATTTGTGATCGTGGCTCGCCTGACCGCCCCGATCAAGCGCAAACTGTCGGGTCTGCGGTACGTCAGTCCCAGTCGAGGCATCGAGGTGGCCGAGTTCCGCTACCAGCCTACCCGCTGGCCCCATCCCTGTCGGTTCGTCGTGATCCGTCGCCCGCAGGCCGAAGAGCCCACCGCCCAGCTGACACTCTTCAAGCTCGGCAAGTACCACTACCAGGTCCTCGTCACGAATCTCCCGTTGCGACCCCTCAACCTCTGGCGGTTCTACAACGATCGCGCCGGAGTCGAGTTGCTCATCAAACAGCTCAAGGGAGATTACGCGTTGGGCAGCATTCCCACCCGTCACTTCTTTGCCAACGAGACCTACTTCCATCTTCTTCTGCTAGCCTACAACCTCGTCAACTGGTTCAAGCGACTCTGCTTGCCTCTGGAATTCCAGAACGCCACCCTTCAGACCTTGCGTCAGCGGATCCTCTCCATGCCCGCCCAGTTGCGGCGCGCTCGCAATCGTCCCACCCTGACCTTACCGGCCAGCGGCTATCGAGAGGCCGCGTGGAAGTACGCCCTGCATCAGATCCAGCGACTTAGGCTGTGACGCCCGCGCTTTTCACGCCGGATTCAGGTTCTATATAGGCCAGCATATCCCTGCGCGCCTGTTCGGACATGGCTCCAGGTCCTACCTGTCGCTCAATAAAGCGTTCTAGGGTCTTTGGATGGATTAAGTAGCTTTCAATTTCATACCGCTTCCAGCGAACCCGCTGCAGACCGGTTCCGGTGATCGGAGTCTCAGGTACCCTCGGGTCATCATCGCCGTCTAAGAGAATGAGGCCCGGCAAATCATCGCGCACCAAACGGAGGGCTTCGTAATGATGTTGAGCCTTGATACCGGCGGCACCCGGCCTGGGCTCCCAGACACATGGTCTCCAGAACAGTCGCGTGGTCAGAGTTTGATAAGCCGGATGCCTTAGGAGCTTTGCCCATTCGATGAGTAGATTGATGTCCGTATAACCTTCGACATAGAGAATTCCAGGTGCTTCCTTGGCCAACATAATATCGGTATGGCTGAGGATCCCGAGAGAATTGGCGAGCCGGTCGCGGTCAACCACGGATTCCAACAGCTTGGGACTGTCAAGCAGCATGCAGAGTTCCCGAGGCTCCACGGAGTTGATGATGACCTCGGAATGGGTCGAGATGATCAATTGTGAGCCGGTCTTGGCGGCAACCGACCGCAGTTCCCCATAGATCGCATCCTGCAAGATGACATGAAGATGTGCGTCGGGTTCATCCAGCAGCAAGGTCGAGCCTGGCCGCGCATGGAGGAATGTCAGGAGCATGAGGACCTGCTGAAAGCCGCTGCCGGCACTGGCGATATCGAGGCGAGGTCCAGAAGGACGGGACCTATATTCGGCAATGATGTCAGGACCTGTGGCTTCGGGGGGAAGAATGTCGTAATCAAACAGCCGCTTGATGGAATCCGACAACGCGGTCCAAGCAGAGGACTGATGGGCCTCGACCAACAGATTCCGGATCACGTCACCAGGTTTTCCCAGTCCGAGCAATTGGTCGACTTTCGGGCGTTGATAGACTGGTTCAGCCGTGCTCAGTCCGGTCATTGGCGGAACGAACACGGTTCGAAGCTCAGCTCGACGGACAGTGGCGGGATCGGCATCCGGCTTCGGGCGCACATACATCTGCTCGGTGCTGTCCGCGATCAGCTCCATCGTGACCGTCCAACCCTTTGCGTGTCGGATTTCAATTTCGATCGAGCCCGAATACGACCTGTTGTTCCACAGCAGGTCGAAGGCTCGCAGTGGAACGGCAGAGAACGCCTGGCGAGCAATAGGTGCCTTGGCATAAGCGCCTCTGTGACGCTGGTAGTCGTTGAGTTGCTTCCAGCGGTTGATCGCCAAGTTCCAGGCGGCGATGGCTTGGAGCACAGTGGTCTTTCCGCAGTTATTAGGACCAGCGAGCACGACATGGCCGGGGAGATGGAACGTGACGTCCCTAAATCGCTTGAACCGCCGGATGGTCACTCGCTCGATCATCGTCCGGCCTCGGAGAGGTTTTTTACCACCAGCAATTCGTTCCCCCGGTCGTCAATCACTTTGACGGCAATCTGCCTGTGCTCACCGGGGGCGAACGGTGCGCTCACGGTGCCGGGGAGATGGTCCCACACGCTCTCCTCGTACTCCGCCTTCAGCGCCTTCTTGAGATTCTCCCAGGCGCTGGTGCGGGGGAAGAAGGCCTGGCACACGTGGAAGCACAGGTCGTTGTAGTCGGTGTCCAGAAACCAGGCCGGCACGTCGTCCCCCCGGCGATGGGCGACCTCCATCGTCACCGGATCGAACACATCCAGTCCCAGCAACTGCACCTGATAGAGCGGTGCGCCGCTCTTGCCTTTCTCCTTGAGCCGTTTCACCTCGACTTCCGGCAGCCCGCACACGCTGAAAATCTGGCTCGACCGTAGGTTCTTGAGCAGGTCGCCCATCATCAAGTCCGGCGTGGCCTGGACATAGGTCGCGGGCACGCCGAAGACCTTCTCACAATGCGCGATGTCTCCCGCGCCTTGGCCTCGATCGCAAACCCGATCACATAGAGATGCGTGTAGCTCTTGCCGTAGGCTTCGCGGGCCGCGCTTTCCACGAGCTTGGTGCTCACGGCGCCGTTCTCGGGACCAAAGACAAAGGCGACCGGTTTGTCGCCGCCGTTCGTCACCAGGGCTTCCGCCGACAAAGACAAGGTCTTCGCCGGAGGCCGGATGTTTTTCAGCGTGACGGTCTTGTTGCCTTCCAGTCGCAGCACCGGGCTCTTGCGGAGGACCTCCAGCATGCGGTCCACGAAGGAGCCGTAGGATTCAGCCACGACACTGGCGCCGGAGTCCTCGACGCCGTTGCCTTCCCAATCCACCGGCGTCGGGATCGTCGCCTCGACGCAGAAGGGCCCGCTCACGCGGGTGATGCCGTTCACGACTTCCGGCCGATCCACGAGCACCTCTTCCTGCGGCGGCTCGTTGTTGGCGATGGACTTGAGCGTAATGTGCGGGACGATCCCGCCGACCTCTTCGCCCTTCTTGTTCTGCTTGCGCTTATAGACGAATCCACCGGCCGGCCCGCGGGAGTCGTCCTTCAGCTCGTACCAGGGGAAGGTGGCGGTGAGGAGGCGCTGACGCGCGAGGGCGAGCGGGACCCGGCTCGTGTCGATTGTGATCCAGCGCCGGCCCCACTGCTCGGCGACATAGGCGGTCGTCCCGCTGCCGCAGGTCGGATCGAGCACCAGATCGCCGGGGTCGGTGGTCATGAGAAGGCAGCGCTGGACAATTTGGGGGTTTGTCTGGACTACGTAAATAGGGTCGGAAGCTCCACCCAAACTGTCCCACCAATTCGACAAGGGAACATAACCAAAGTCGTCGAGGTAACGCTTGAAGCGAAGCTGACCTTCGCCAGCCAAAAGCCGATTCGACTCAGCGAGTCGTGTCATACCAGGAACTGAACCGTCATCCGTGCGAACCGTCGTCTTAAAACAGCTCCCCTTTGGTGGCGAGTATTCCTTTCCCTTGAACTTAAACGGAAGACTCTGGTTCTTTCGTTCGCCTCCGCTCGTGAGCGGGTTGGAGGCGAAGAGACGTGCGCCAGGGTAATTGGAGAATATTTGCTTTGGGAACAGGCGATAGTCGCGAAATTCACCTTGTGGGTCTGGCATCTCCGCAATCGGGAACTCACGGCCGTCCGGCAATTCGACCATTTTGAATTCGGAGATTGTTTCAGCGTCCAGTTCGCGCTTCACAAAGTACGGTCGGAATTTTGTCCGACCTTCTACTCTCGGACTCTTTCCGTACCAGAGCAAATAGTCGTTAACCGGGTCCATGAGGGAGCTTTTTTGACTACCCTTCTTCTTTACCGCGACCGTTATGATGAAACACTCTGCCCCGAACACCTCATCCATCACCTCGCGCACGTGGTGCAGGTTCTCGTCGCTGATCTGGACGAAGATGCTGCCGCTGGGGGCCAGCAGTTCGCGACAGAGCAGCAGCCGGTCCCGGAGATACGTCAGGTACGAGTGCAGGCCGAGTTCCCACGTGTCCCGGTAGGCCTGGACCATCTCCGGCTCGCGGGTCATGTCCTCGTCGTCGTTGTGCGTCACGTCGCGCTTGCGGACGAAGGGCTGGAAGTTGCTGCCGAACTTCACCCCGTAGGGCGGGTCCATGTAGATCATCTGCACCTGCCCGCCGAGCCCTTCGTAGTGCAGCAAGGAGTTCATCACGACCAGCGAATCGCCCAGGATCAGCCGGTTGGTCCAGTTGTCCTGATATTCGTAGGCGTTCAACACCTGGTCGGTGATCGAGTGCTGCGGGTCGCCGAACAGGTCGAACATCGTCTGCTGCTGGTCGCGCTTGTGTCCGGCCAGCGTCTCGACGATGGCCTTGGTGGAGAGCCGCTCGTGAATGAAGAGCGGCAAAGTGGGGACCTCGAACGACAGCCGCTCGGCCTTCCCCGCCCAGTTGAGGAACGGTTTCGACAGCGCCTTCAACTTCGCCGCGGCCGCCTTGGCTTCTTCCAGCGTCTTGGCGTCGAGCATCTGCTGGATCAGCGCCTCGCCCTGCTCCCGCGCCGGGTTTTGCCCGTCCCACTCCAGGGCAGGCGAGAGGGAAGAGTCATAGCGGTAGGTCTGGGGCGGCTTCTTCTTTTTGAACTGCGCCTGCGTGCCCACCTCCGGCCGCATGAGGCTTTGCGCCTTAGGATGCCGATACGTCGCCGTCTGGTTTGGCTGGGTTGTTCCCTTCCGGTTCGGCATCCGCGCTCCCCTGCGATGCGTTCCTTTCCCGGCCATGAAGCGACAAGCCCTCCAATGGAGGTCCTGAGACTCCTACGCCGATTTGCAAAAGAAATCAACGGGGTTTCGGTTTGTTGACGGACTGGCGGGTTGATTCTGCGGCTTGCAGGGCGGGCTCCGTTTGCTATACTCGGCCCAGCCACCTCTTTGCTCGTGAGTCACGCATGACGAATCACGCATCTTCCAGACGCCGTGGCGTCGTGCTCGTCGGGCACGGGGGCGTGCCCAAGGACTTTCCGCGGGAGCGGCTGACCCGGCTCAAGGCGCTGGAGGCGCAGCGGCGCGGTTCGGGGCGCGGGCCCTCACCCGAGGAGGTCGAGCTGGAGCGGGCGATCCGGACCTGGCCGCGGACGCCGGAGACCGATCCCTATCAGGCGGGCCTGGAAGCGCTGGCCGCCGCGCTCGCGCCGCTCCTCGACGGCGCGCGCTTCGCGCTGGCCTACAACGAGTTCTGCGCGCCCTGCGTGGAGGAGGCCGTCGAGGGCCTGATCGCGGCCGGCGCGACCGAGATCACGGTCGTGCCCTCAATGTTGACCCCCGGCGGCAGCCACGCACAGGAAGAGATCCCCGCCATGCTGGCGCAGCTCCAAGCCAGGTATCCGGGCGTGGTGATCCGCTACGCCTGGCCCTTCGATCTCGCCGACGTCGCGCGCCTGCTGGCGCAACAGGTCGCCCGGTTCGAGCGTTCCGGCTGGCCCGCCGCTCAGAACCGCGTCACGCTGGAGAAATAGAACTCCCGCACCTTCACGGCCGGCACGAGCATTTTCACGCTCTCGACCGTCTGGGCCTCGATGGGACCCGTGCAGGCCTCGACCTGCGCGAACGCCCGAAGGGGGCTCTCGTGGAAGCGGAAGTTGCGGACCGGCGCGGCCAGGCGGCCATCCTCGATCAAGAAGGTTCCGTCCCGCGTCATCCCGGTCAGGGTGAGGTCCGTCGGATTGACCATCCGGATGTACCAGAAGTTCGTGACGAGGATGCCGCGCTCGGTCGTCCCGATCAGGTCCTCGACACCGGCCGCGGCGGCGTCGCCGGACAGGACCGGCGCGTCCAGCGTCGGAATCGGGGCGACGCCGTGCTGGCGCGCGGTGAAGCGATCGTAGAGGAGCTGCTTCAGCACGCCCGACTCGATCCAGGTCGAGGGCAGACTGGGGAGGCCGTCGCCCGTGAAGCCAGCCCCGAGCAGGTCCGGATGCTCCGGCTCGTTGCGGAGCGTGAGCCGGCGGTCCACGACCGGCTGGCCGAGCCTGTCAGCGAAGGGGCTCGTCCGCCGGTCGTAGGCCTTGGCGTCGAGCTGCCAGAGGAGCCAGCTCCACAGGCCGACGACGGCGGCCGGCTCCAGAATGACCGTGTAACGGCCGGCCGGCAGATCCTTCGGTGCCTCGGAGCGGATCGCTTTCTCGATCGCCGTCCGCGTCCGGCCTGCCACGTCCAGCCGATCGAAGGACCGGTGCGCCGTCGCGGCCCAGCCGGTCGCGCCGTTTCGGGCCGCGGTCACGCTGAAGCGCGCCTCGGTCCGCGGCTCGTAGGCGAAGAGGCCCGTGTTGGCCGCCAGGGCGACGACGGAGACCGAGGAGGCGACGAGGCCGGCCGCCGCGAGGGCGCGCTCCTGGCACAGTTCGATCGCCGTCCTTGCGTCTGCGAGGCGGCGGGCCGGCCCGCCCGCCGCCGTCTCCGGACGCCAGGTCGGGGGGGAGGGGTACGTCTGCGGCTCGACCGGCGGGAGGTACTCGGGGTCCGGCGGGGAGACCCGCGCGACGGCCTCGGCGCGCTTGAGCGCGTCCTGCACGCCGCCCACCGTGAGGTCGCTCGTGCTCGCGGTCCCGTGCCGCTGCCCGAAGGCGACTGTGACGGCGAGCGTGACGCGGCGCTGGTTCACGTTCTGCACGACCTGGTTGTTGGCGAACCGGGTCGCGCCCCCGTGCTGGTCGTGGAGCGCGACGAGCGTGTGGTCCCCGGACGAGTGTTTCAGGATCAGGTCGGCGAGGAAGCGGAACTCCTCGCGGCTCGTCAGCTTGACGGCGGGATCCGGGCGCTCGACGTTCATCCGGCCTCTCCCCGGATCACCGCTACGTTCCGGAACCGCGCCGGCGCAGCGGCGTGGGTCATCCAGCCGGACTGCCCCGGTTGGCCCTTGCCGCAGGTCAACAGCCCGTAGCGCCGCCGCCACTCCGGTCCGGCCACCCCGTCGCAGCTCGCCCAGAACTCCGGCGTGATTCCGTGGTAGATCACGTCGCGGATCATGTGGGTGCGCTTGCCGTGCTCGATCAGCCAGCAGGCGTCCCCGCCGAACTGGAAGTTTTCCCGCCGCTGGTCAATGCTGAAGGAGCCCTGGCCCTCGATGTAGATGCCGCGCTTGACGTCGGCGAAGAGATCCTCCAGCGAGCCCCGGCCAGGCTCGAGGCCAATGTTGGCGATGCGGACGATCGGGACGCTCGCCCACCCGTCGGCCCGGCAGCAGCCGCGGGAGCGCGGCTCGCCGATCTGCGGCGCGACCTCGCGGTTCGTGCAGTAACCGACGAAGAGGCCCTCGCGGACGATGTCCCAGCGCTGGCAGGCGACGCCGTCGTCGTCGTAGCCCGTGGCGGCCAGCGTCTCTGGCTCGGTGTTGTCGGCGACCAAGGTCACGTGCGGCGAGCCATAGCGGAAACGCCCCAGCTTCTCGGGCGTCAGGAAGCTGGTCCCGGCGTAGTTGGCCTCGTAGCCCAGCGCGCGGTCCAGCTCGCTCGCGTGGCCGCAGGTCTCGTGGATTGTCAGGCAGAGGTGCTCCGGGTCGAGCACGAGGTCGTAGCGGCCCGGCGCCACCGGCGGCGCCGTGACCTTCTCGACCGCCTGCGCGGCGACGCGCGGCGCCTCCGCCAGAAAGTTCGCGTCGGCGATCAACTCGTACCCCTGGCGCAACGGGGGTACGGCGAAGCTGCGGGAGGCGAACCGGCCGTTGTGCACCGCGGTCGCCTCGAATTCCCCGTGGACCGCCAGGAGGTCGAAGTCAATCCACGAGCCCTCGGTGGAGGCGAAGAGCTTGAGGTCGCGGCGGGCCCACAGGGTCGCGCGGCTGCGCGCGATCCCCGGTTGCCGGTGGACATATTCCATCAGGTCGAGCAGGAGCTGCGCCTTGTCCTCCAGTGGGACCGTGAACGGGTCAATCCGCCGCGGCGTCACCACGGTCGCCTGGTGGACCGGCTCGGGGGCGAGCCGGACCGGCTGGCGTGCGAGGGTCGCCGAGCCCTTCGCGATCTCGACGGCGAGGTCCGCAACGCGCGGGACCTCCTCAGGTGAGAGGATCGCGCTGGCCGCAAAGCCCCAGGCACCCTGAGAGAGCACGCGCACGCCGAAGCCGCTGTCGCGGCTGTCGCGGGTGGCGGCGATCCGCCGGTCCTCACCCCGGATCGTCTGCGTGATGCTGGCGACAAACCGAATGTCGCCGTATTCGACGCCGGCCGCGCGGAGGCGCGCCAGCGCCAGCTCGGCCAGCTCGTTCCAGTCAGGGCTCCTCAACCGTCAACTCTGCTCTTCCGCCCGCGGCCTGCGTGGGCCCCGTGGCCGCTCCGCCTCGACTGCCCGCTGGCAGGCCTCGCACAGCTCGCCGTGCTGCTCCGTCATGAAGGTCTCACCGATCTCGCCGCAGCGCTCGCAGATCATAGGCGCACCTCCGCGATCAGGCTTGAGGCATAGAACAATGCCCGAAAGCCTGTCAAGCCTGCGAGTTAGCCCTTCAGGATAAGGCGGCTATCCTTTTCTGACAGTCCCGGCCGAGCCCCTGCCCGCCTCCGTCGCTGGCGCCCGCTTCGGTTGATCTCCGCGAGCTTCCAGGAAATCGAGTGCTTATGCGTCTCGGGCTTCGTCGGCGCGGTCTGGTCCGCCGTCTGGTATCGCCCTTGCTTCTCTCTGGCGGGCGGTGAGTGAGGAGCAAGCAGCGGGAGTCTGGATGTCGGGGGGAGAACCACCACCAATAACAGGAGGAGAGGGCCATGGCGTGGGGAATCTTGATGGCGGCGGTGGCGCTGTTCGGCATGCTGGGGCTGGCCGTCGCGTCAGCCCGGATGGAGCGCGAGACGACCGAGGTCCCTGAAGCGCGGACGGAGGAGCGCGCGGTCAAGAAAGCGGCGTAGCCGGGACGGACGGGCCTGTGCCACCCGTCCGAAGGGCGGGGGCTCTTCCTCCTAGGCCCCTGCCCGTCCCTCCCGGCAATCGAGGGTCCGAAGACATGAAGATTGAGCAGGAGCGGAAGAAGCACCGGCCCCGGTGTCCCTGCTGTGATCGCGGCGTCCTGCACCCGACGGGCGCGTTCTCCATTTGCGACCTCTGCGGGCTCGCTATCACGCGGCAAGCGCTGGCCTATGCGAACACGGTGTCGCAGGACAAGCCCAGCCAGGACCGGGAGCAGGCTGAGCCCCCGCGTGTCGCGACAGACGAGGACGACACTGCAGCCTGACCCCCGTCCGCGGCGTGTCGAGGGAGACGGGCCTCCTCCTAGCCGCCTCGGTGCCAGACTGTCCAGGTGCGGGCGACGAGGGCAGCCGGTGGGGGCCCGGTCCGGCAACCATAAACGCGCGACAAGGGCCCGTTGACGCCGCTTTTCCGCCGGTGGTAGCCTCACAAGAAACTCCCAGGCGCGGCATTCATGCCCACCGATATCGGCGAGGAGGCGCGCGGGACCGGGCGGTGGCTTGAGGAGGTCAAGCGAATCGCCCGCCGCGTCCGCCTGCGCGTGCTGGCCCACACGATCAAGCACAACGGCGGCTACCTCAGCCAGGCCTGCTCGGCGGCCGAAATCCTCGCCACCCTGTACACCCATGTGATGAAGCTGGGCCCCAGCCTGGGCCAGCCGGTCCCACGCCCCTTCGTTGGCGTGCCGGGACAGGCTAACCGGCAGGACGTGAGCGGCGCCCTGTACAACGGCCCCAGGGCTCCCGACCTCGACCGCTTCTTCTTTTCCCCGGCGCACTACGCCCTGGTGCTCTACGCCACGCTCATCGAGGTCGGCCGGCTGGCGCCGGAGGCGCTCGAGCAGTTCAACCGGGACGGGAGCACGCTCGAGATGATCGGGGCGGAGCACTCGCCGGGGATGGAGCTGACCACAGGCTCGCTCTCCCAGGCGCTGAGCCAGGCGGGCGGCGTCGCGCTCGCGCGCCGGCTCCGCGGCGAGCCCGGCCGGTGCTGGGTCTTCATGTCGGACGGGGAGCTCCAGGAGGGCCAGACCTGGGAGGCTGTCGCCGCGCTGGCCTTCCATCGGCTCGACAACCTCGCCGTGTACGTGGACATCAACGGACAACAGTGCGACGGGCGGATGGAGACGGTCATGGCTGTCGAGCCGGTCCGGGCGAGGCTGGAAGCCTTCGGCGCGCGCGTCGTCGAGGTGGACGGGCACGACCCCGAGGCGCTGGCCGCCCCGGCGCCAGCGACGGGCTCGGGCCGGCCGCTGTTCGTGCTCGCGCGGACCGATCCCTGTCGGGGGCTTGACGTGCTGCGGGCGCGCGCGCCGAAGCTGCACTATGTGCGCTTCCGGAACGAGGAGGAGCGCCGGCTCTTCGAGGAGGCCTACGCGAAGCTGGCCCGGGAGGTGGGCCTCGCGTGATCGAGATGGTCTCCCGACCACATGCCCGGAATTTCGTCCGCTGGGCCCAGGATCGGCCCGAGGTCGTCGTGCTCTCGGGCGACCTCACGAGCTCCTGCGAGATTGACGACTTCCGGCAGGCCTACCCCGATCGGTTCTTTTCCATGGGGATGGCGGAACAGAACATGATGGGGTTCGCCGCTGGCCTCGCCCGCGAGGGATTCACGCCGTTCGTTCACACATTCGCCGTCTTCCTCTACCGCCGGCCCTACGATCAGCTCGCCATGGCCATTGCCTATCCGAACCTGCCGGTGCGGCTCCTGGGATTTCTCCCCGGGATCGTCTCACCTGGCGGCGTGACCCATCAGGCGATCGAGGACCTGGCGGTGCTCCGGGCGCTCCCGAACCTCACGATCCTGGAGTGCGGCGACGCGACGGAGGTGGAATCCGTGCTCGATGTCGCCCAGGCGGTCCGAGGGCCCGTCTACGTCCGCATGCTCCGGGGTGAGGTGCCCCGCCTCTTCGACCCTGCGGAGCCGATGCGGCTGGGCCGGGCTCGGGTGCTCAGTCGGGGCACCGATGTCACGATCCTCTCCAGCGGGATCTGTACCGAAGAAGCGCTGCGGGCGGTGGCCGCGCTCCGCACCCGCGGGGTCTCGCTCACCCACCTGCACGTCTCGACGCTCAAGCCCTTCAGCGACCCGGTCGTGCTCGACGCCGCGGCCGAGGCCCGCGCGGGTGTGGTCACGATCGAGAACCACAGCGTGCTCGGCGGATTGGGGACGGCCGTCGCCGAAGTCCTGGCGGGGGCCGGGCTCGGCCGCAAGCTCGTGCGGCTCGGCTTGCAGGACACCTTCGCGCATGGCGCGAGCCGCGCCTACCTGATGCGCGAGTACGGGCTCGATGCGCGCGCCCTCGTGACAGCGGTAGAGGGCCTGCTCGGCGCCTCGTTCCAGCTCAGCGAGGCCGAGCTGGCGGCCGTGCGGCTGGATGCGGTCCACGGCGGAGCCCAAGCGGAGGCCCTGTAGATGGCCGGCGCCGCCTCGCTCGATCTGTCCGGCCGGCGCTTCCTCATCCGGTACGAGCTGACCGGCTCGGAGGCCGACGCCCGGGCGCTCGCCGACGAGCTGTGCTACGAGCAGACCGTCGAGGTGCACCGGGAGGTGGTGCCGCCGGGGCCGATCCGCGAGCAGCTCGTCGGCCGCGTCGAGGGCTTCCGGCGGCTTCCCTCCGGCGCCTTCGAAGTTGCGCTCAGCTTCGCGATCGAGACGGTCGGGTGCGAGCTCCCGCAGCTCCTGAACGTCCTGTTCGGGAACGCGAGCCTCCAGCCGGGCGTCCGCCTGGTGCGGATCGAGCCGCCGCCGGAGGGGTTCGAATGGCTGCCCGGGCCGCGGTTCGGCCGGGCCGGCCTCCGCGCGCTCGTCGGCGCCCCCGACCGGCCGCTGCTCTGCTCCGCACTCAAGCCGATGGGGCTTTCCGCCAAGGACCTAGCAACCATGGCCTACCAGCTCACCGTGGGCGGGATCGACCTCATCAAGGACGATCACGGGCTGGCCGACCAGCGGTTCTCGCCGTTCGAAGAGCGAGTCGGGCGGTGCGCGGAGGCGGTGGCCAAGGCGAACCGCGAGACCGGCCGCCGGAGCCTTTACGCGGCCAACGTGACCGCGCCCTCGGGACTGACCTTGCAGCGCGCCCGCCTCGCCCAGGCGGCGGGGGCCGGCGCGGTCGTGCTCAGCCCCGGATTGGCCGGCTGGGACGCGGTGCGCGAGCTGGCGAGCGAGGCCGGCCCAGCACTCCCGGTCCTCTGTCACCCGGCCTTGTTGGGCACCTTCGTCGCCGACCCGCGGCAGGGGATCGGCCACGCGGTCCTCTTCGGCCAGCTCCCGCGCCTGGCCGGCGCCGACGCGACGATCTTTCCCACCCACGGCGGGCGCTTCGCCTTCAGCGCCGAAGACTGCCGCGCGATCGTCGCGGGGACCAGCGAGCCGCTCGGGCCCTGCCGGCCCATCTTCCCGGTCGCCGGCGGGGGCATCCGCCTGGAGCGCGTCGGCGAGTTGCGCGAGTTCTACGGGCGGGACGTCGTGCTGCTGATCGGGAGCTGGCTCCGCCTCGCTGGGCCGGACCTGATCGCGAACTGCCGCCGGTTCTACCGCGCGGTCGCGGGCGCGGATCCGGACTGAGGCGCGTCCGCGCCTCCGGGAGGCTCTGAAGAGCGGGTCGCGGCCGGTTGGTACGCGGTCAGGAACCGACGCAGGATGGCCTGCTCCAGGCGCGAGGTGCCCTGGGTCGGGGAGGGAAACCGCAGCAGCAGGTTGATCCGCCCCGGCTCCGGGAGGTGGAGCTGGACGCGCGGGTCCACCGAAGGCGTGTCCAGCCAGTTCCGTCCCTCCAGCCGCTTCATGTGGAGCCGCGCCTCCTCCATGAAGGGCGTGCATTCGGCCCGTGCGGCCTCCAGCAGGGCTTTCTCGGCTGCCTGCCAATCGTCCCGGGTCGTGAGCGGGACCGTGAGGATCTGGACCACGTAGGGCTTGGTGAAGGTCTCGTTGATCACCGCCTGGCTGAGCAGGAGGCTGTTCGGAAAGATGACGGCGCGGCCGGTGTACTGCTGGGACTGGTGGCCCGGCCCGATCTCCATGACCGTCGTCGCGAGCGCGGTCTGGTCAATCACATTCCCGCGGATCCCGCCGATCTCGATCCGGTCGCCGATCTCGTAGGCGTTGGCGCCCAGCCGCAACACGGTGCCGCTCAGGCAGAGCAGCAGCTCCTTGGTCGCCAGCACGAGCGCCACGGCGATCGCGACCAGCGAGACGGCGAGCGCGCTCAGCTCGTGCCCCCAGATGAAGATCAGCCCGAGGACGAAGACGAGCGCGGTGATGTTCCGGATCGTCACGACCCAGCGCCGCCTGGCCTCGACGGTCAGGCCGGGACTCGCGTGGACCGCGCGGAGGATGAGGGCCCGGACGGCCAGGATCACCGCGAGCAGCAGGGCGGAGTTGAGGCCGTCCACAATCAGCGTGCGCTCGGAGAAGTCCAGCCAGTCTGGGATCATGACGTCCCACCGGGATGTGGAGCCGAGCGCCACCCGCCGGTCCGCTCGGGCTCAAGGGTCCGGTGCATCGTGCGATGCGGGATGCCGGCATCCAAGAAGACGGCGCCCGTCGCCGCGAAGCCGCGCTTCCGGTAGAAGCCGATCGCGCGGGTCTGCGCGTCCAGCGTCACCTCGACCAGCCCGCGCCGGCCCGCCTCACGAAGCAGCGCGTCCAGGAGCGCGGTGCCCACGCCGCGCCGCCGCCAGGCCGGGCGCACGGCCATGCGGCCGATCTTGCCGTCCGGCCGCATCCGGGCGGTGCCGATCGGGGTGCCTTCGGGAGACCGGACCAGCGCGTGCACACAGGAGGGATCGAGTCCGTCCCACTCCAGCTCGACCGGCACGCCTTGCTCCTGGATGAAGACCGCCTCCCGGATGGGGCGGACGAACGGCTCGGCTGCGACCCAGTCGAGTAGCTCCACGCGCCAGCCCGGCCGGTCGCTCATGGGGCACGCCCGTCACCCCAGGGCAGCTCGTTGAAGCCCGCCTTGCTCACCCCGACCCGCCCGGGCTCGCGGAAGACCTCGCGGAACACCGCGACGACCTCGTGGAACGTCTCGAGGGTCGCCCAGCGGCCGCAGCCGCTCTCCTCCAGCAATCGCGGGAGCGGCGTCTGCCTGGTGCGCAGGCCGTCGGGGCTGCCGTCTCCCAGCAGGTAGTGGTCCAGCACGACGCGATCGCAGGCGGCCTCCAGGGCCTCCGCGAACCGGCGCGGGTCGTCGAGCGGGAGCAAGGGGCTCACGGTCGCGACGGTGGTGAGCCCGGCCGCCCGCAGGGCGCGCAGCGCCGCGATTCGCGCGGCCGGCGCATAGGCGTGCGGCGGGAAGCCCGGCGGGAGGACCGGCTTGTCGGTCTCCACGGTGATGTTGAGCTGCAGCGCGCAGCGCCCGTGCAGCTCCCGGAGCAGCGGGATATCCTCCACGGCCAGCGGGGTGTGCGACTGGATCACCAGCGCGTCCGGCGGCCGGACCAGCATCTCCTCGATCAGCCGCCGCATGCGCCGCGCGCGGCGTTCCTGGGGCGGGTAGGGCTCGGTCACGCTGGAGAGAAAGATCCGGAGCGGCTTCGGCTCGCCCTGCGCGGGCCGCTTCAGGCGCTCGTACTGCGCCCGGTACGCCTCCAGGTAGCCCTCCTTGATGTCGAGGAAGCTGCCCCAGGCCCGGCCCAGGGTATGGTAGGGATTCCACTGGGCGTAGCAGTAGAGGCCGCAGAGGGAGTTTCCGAGCGGGCAACCCCGGTAGAGGTTGATCGTATGGGTGAAGCCCTCGCCCAGGAACCCGCCCGTGGGATTGAGGATCGTGGTCGTCGGGATCTCCTTCGTGACCATGGGGCGCCACCAGCAGCCATTATACCGGATCGGTGGCCAGCCGATCCGTCGCGCCCGCCCGGCGCGGCCGGCGGATCACGGGGTCGGGGGCTGGCGGCTCCGCCGGACGGCCTCGCGCAAGCGCGCCGCCGCCCGTTCCGCCGCTGTGACGACCGCTGCCGCCGAGACCCCGACGAACTGCCCCTTGGCCTTGAGGGCCCGGCCGTTGACGAAGACGGACTCCACGTTCGCCGGCTGGGTGTTGAACACGAGCTGGCCGATCCAATCGAACCGCGGCGCGAAGTTCACCCCGCTGGGGTCCAGGATGATGAGATCGGCCTGCTTGCCGGGCGTGAGCGAGCCGATCCGGTCCGCGAGGTCGAGCGCCTCGGCCCCCCCGAGCGTCGCCATGCGGAGCACCTCCGCCACCCCCGGATAGATCCCCGGGCGCAAGGCCCTGGCGCGCTGCAGCCCCGCCGCGGCGCGCATGGTGTTGAACATGTCGCTCGTGTCGTTGGTCGCGCCGTCCAGGCCCAGCCCGATCTTGAGCCCGGCCGCATGCAGTTCGGGTAGGCGGATGATCCCCGAGCCCAGCCGCAGGTTGCTGAGCGGGTTATGGGCGATCCGCACGTCGTGCTTGGCCAGCAGCGCGATCTCCTCGTCGGTCAGATGGATCGCATGGTTGGCGAGCAGGTTCCCGCGGAGGGCCAGGGCGCCCGATTCCTCCAGCGACCGCACCGGCTGGCGCTCCCGTTGCGCGACGGTCTCCAGGAGGTGCACGTTCAGCTTGACGCCCCAGTCGCGGGCGAGCCGGGCCGCCTCCTTGAGGGGCGCCAGGTGCTCCATGCCGGTCGCGCCGGCGAGCTGGAGCGTCGCGAGCGGGTTGGGCGTGATCAGCTCGTCATAGAGCCGCTTGAGGGCGTCCAGCTCCGCCGCGCGGGGCGTGGGGACGTAGACGAAGCGGAGCCCCGACTCGGTGAGCGCGCGGAGGTTCTCGCGCGCGGCCTCGAACTTGATCCCGCCGGCCCAGTCCACGACCGTGGTGACGCCGGTCCCGATGAGATCGAGCGTGCTGAGCCGGACCGCCGCGTACACGTCCTCCGGCGTGAGCGCCTGATAGACGGGCCAGGTACATTCGTGCAGCCAGGCCTGCAGGTCCTGGTCCGGGCACCCGCCCCGCATGACGGATTGGACGAGGTGGTTGTGGAGGTCCACGAAGCCGGGGAGCACGATCTTGCCGGTCGCCTCGATGACCGTGGCGTCGGCGGCGGAGAGGCCGGGACCCACGGCAGCGATTGTATCCCCGGCGATCAGGACATCGGCATCCGCCACGGTCCCCAACGGCCCCTTGCCGAGCTTGGGATCCATCGTGACGACGAGCGCGGCGTGCCGGATCAACGTCCGCGGGCCGGCGGACTCCGCCGCCGTGATGGCCGGCGGGCCGCCGGGCTGGCTGACGCCCGGGAGGAGCCCGACCAGGAGGGCGAGCACAACGAGGCCGCCGCGGCCGCCGACCCGGCTGTACCGCCTCAAGTATGGGCGCGAGGACGTGCGCACGGGTTCTTCGACTAAAGGTGCCGCTTCGTCGCCTCGAGGATCTGCCGCGACTTGGCCTCGTCCCCCATGACCCCCACCCGGATGGTGATCTTCGAGCGGGAGTCGGTCAGGGACTCGATGGAAATCCAGACCTGGGTGTCGCTCGCGAGATCGGATTTCACGCTCGCTGTCAGCTTGTCGCCCTTGTCTTCGAGCACGGGCAGGTTCAGATCCTTGAGCCCAGCGACGGCCGCCTGGTGCGGTGTCGGGACTGGGACGTCCAGCTCCTCCTTCAACTGGCCGTTCACGTACACGACGCCCGCCGTGCCTCCGGCCGCGCCGACGAGCAGCAGGGCGCAGCCGGTCAGTGGCGCCGTCAGGAGGAGCGTCAGGCTTAGCCACAGCGTTCGGATTCGTCGCATCGTGTCACCTCAGGGGGCCGCCCCCTCCCTCAACCCTCTCCCCCCGCGCGGGCATCGGCCGCGCGCTCCGCATCCATGCCGTCTCCCGCCCACAGCCGAGCCGGTAGCGGGCGGCCCGGTCGTCGAGGGCCTCGGTTCGCAAAGAGGGCGCACCCCGCCGCCGCGGCCGGGTTGAAGCTGGCCCGATGGGGATTCGACAGGGGCGTCGGCCGCTCGTGCGGGAAGAACGGGGCGGGCAGACGGGCGTCCGTGTTGTGGAAGGCGAGGGGTTCGAGCGTCCGCACCAGGGGCATGGCTTCCATCCTTAGCACGGGCGGCCCGGCACGTTCAACCGCAGCGGTCGGAGCCGACATCTTCCGTCAGCCCATTGGAAACACCCGCAATGTCGCACTTGTGCGGGCCGGGCGTCCGCCGTAGGGGAACAGCGCGACGTCCGCGCCAGCGATTGCAGCCTACGACGTGCTGCTCCGGGCCTGTGAATTGTGAATGACGAGGACAAGCCGCTGACCTCGATTCATGGGACCGTAAGGTCGAACCGGCAGCGGCGCGCCTCCGGCTCGTCGCCGGGGCCGGGCGGCTCCAGCGTGACGACGACTCGCGGCCGCTGCACGGGCGGGATGGCTTGGAAGATGCGGTCCTTCGCGAGGTAGGGATCGCCGGCGAAGTACATCTGCGTCGTCAGGTCGGGGAACCCGCGCCGGTGCACCTTGAAGTGCACGTGGGAGGGGCGGGTCCAGAAGAAGCCGGCGGGATAGGGCGCGGGGTACACGGTTTTGAACCGGTAGCGCCCCTCCCGATCGGTCGTGTCGAATCCCCAGTACTGGAAGTTTGGGTCGAGGGGCGCCCGGGTATTGTCATCATCGGGATGGTTGTAGCGGCCGTGGGCGTTGGCCTGCCAGATCTCGACCAGCGCGCCCGCGACCGGGCGGCAGGCAAGGTCCCGCACCTGCCCAACGATGGAGATGATTGGTCCCGCCGCGCGCCCTGATGCGCCCTGGAGCCGGGTCAAGTCGTTGTCCTTCTCCGTCTGGTCGCGGACGGGGTAGTAGGGGCCTTCCGTCTGCGGCGGGGTGAGCAGACAGGCGTCCTGGACCGTCCGGCCGAGCGTCGTCGCGGCGACGAGCGTGCTGGCTGAGCCCAGGAATGCGGCGAGGAGCTGCCGACGGGTGAGCGGCGTCGCCGCCCGCCACCGGACGGCCAGGGTCGCCAATTCGGCCTGAATCAGCCTGAACCTGCGCTCCTGCATGGCCGCCTCTCCCGCGTCGCGGGTATCATACACGACTTTCCCCATTTGCTCCCGCTGGGAGGTGCAGGTTGGCGCGCCACACTGGTATAATGCCGCTTCGCACCGATCGGCAGACACCTTCCGCCATCAGGGAAAGTCACGGGTATGGCCGCGAAGACGCTGTTCGACAAGATCTGGGAGGCGCATGTCGTCCGCGAAGAACCGGACGGCACCGTGCTCCTCTATATTGACCGGCACCTCGTCCACGAGGTGACCTCCCCCCAGGCGTTCGAGGGATTGCGGCTCGCCGGCCGGCGCGTCCGGCGCCCCCGGGCGACGCTCGCCGTGCCCGACCACAACGTCCCGACCACGGACCGGCGGTTCGGCATCGCGGACCCGGTCAGCGCGAAGCAGGTCAAGGCGCTGGAGGACAACTGCCAGGAGTTCGGCATTCCCTTCTTCGGGATGAACGACGTCCGGCAGGGCATCGTCCACGTGATCGGGCCGGAGCAGGGGTTCACGCTGCCGGGCATGACGATCGTCTGCGGCGACTCGCACACCTCCACGCACGGGGCCTTCGGCGCGCTGGCCTTCGGGATCGGCACGAGCGAGGTCGAGCACGTGCTGGCGACGCAGTGCCTGCTCCAGACGCGACCCAAGACGATGGAGATCCGGGTCGAGGGGGCGCTGCCGCCGCACTGCACGGCGAAGGATGTCATCCTCGCGATCATCGGGAAGATCGGCACCGCGGGCGGGACCGGCCATGTCGTTGAGTACACCGGGTCGGCCATTCGGGCGCTCAGCATGGAAGGGCGGATGACGCTCTGCAACATGTCCATCGAGGGCGGCGCGCGTGCCGGGCTCGTGGCGCCCGACGCGAAAACCTTCGCGTACCTGGAAGGGCGGCCCCTGGCTCCCCGGGGCGACCTGTTCGCCCGCGCCGTCGAGGCCTGGACGGCGCTGCGGACCGATCCCGGGGCGAGCTACGACGCGGTTGTGGTCCTCGACGCGGCCGAGCTCGAGCCACAGGTGACCTGGGGGACGAGCCCCGGCATGGTCACGGGCGTGACCGGCCGGGTCCCGGACCCGCGGGCGATACCGGACGAGAGATCGCGTCGCACGGCGGAGCGCGCGCTCGAGTACATGGGGCTGACGCCGAACACCCCGATCACCGAGATCCGGATTGATAAGGTCTTCATCGGCTCCTGCACGAACTCCCGCATCGAGGACCTGCGCCTCGCCGCTCGGTATCTTAAGGGCAGGAAGGTGGCGCCCGGCGTGCACGCGATGGTCGTCCCGGGGTCCGGCTTGGTGAAGAAGCAAGCGGAGGAGGAGGGGCTGGACCGGATCTTCAAGGAGGCCGGGTTCGAGTGGCGCGAGGCCGGCTGCAGCATGTGTCTCGCGATGAACGCCGACGTGCTTCAGCCCGGCGAGCGCTGCGCCTCCACGAGCAATCGGAACTTCGAAGGGCGGCAGGGGAAAGGCGGCCGGACCCACCTGGTCTCGCCCGCCATGGCCGTCGCCGCCGCCGTGGAAGGCCATTTCGTGGACATCCGGACGTGGTCGTAACCCATGCAGCCCTTTACGACTTTGACCGGGTTGGTGGCCCCGCTCGACCGGCTCAACGTGGACACCGACCAGATCATTCCCAAGCAGTTCCTCAAGACCCTCACGCGGACTGGGCTCAAGGAGGGGCTGTTCTTCGACTGGCGGCACCGGAAGGACGGGACGCCGGATCCGGACTTCTTCCTGAACCAGGCGCGCTACCAAGGGGCGACGATCCTGCTTGCGCGCGACAACTTCGGCTGCGGCTCCTCGCGGGAGCACGCGCCTTGGGCCCTGCTGGATCAGGGGTTCCGCTGTCTGATCGCGCCGAGCTTCGCGGACATCTTCTACAACAACTGCTTTCAGAACGGCATCCTGCCGGTCGTGCTTGCGGCCGACGAGGTCCAGGCGCTGTTCCAGGCCGTGGCCGCGACGGAAGGCTACTCCGTGACCGTGGACCTGGCCGCGCAGACCGTCACCACGCCGGAGGGCGCCGTCTATCGCTTCGAGGTGGATCCCTTCCGGAAGGACTGCCTCCTCAAAGGGCTCGACGCCGTCGGCCTGAGCCTCCAGCACGAGCCCGCCATCGCCGCCTACGAGGCGCGGCGCAAAGCCGAGGCCCCGTGGCTCTTCGCCGATCTGTGAGCCGCCTGCCGGCCTCTGGCGCGCCGCGCCGATCCGCGCGGCGGACGATTCTTATCCCCCGTTCGTGCCGGAACCGATGGACCGCGAGCTGACCATCCTGCGCGACGCGGTCCTCGCGGCGGGCCGACGCGTGCTGGACCTGCGCCGCACGGGCTTCGACACGCAGCTCAAGGCCGACCGGTCTCCCGTGACCACCGCCGACCTGGAGGCGGACCGGATCCTTCGCGAAGCGCTCCTCGGCGCCTTTCCCGGCGACGGCTGGCTCTCGGAGGAAGCGGCGGACGACCCGATCCGGCTCGATCGGAAGCGGGTGTGGATCGTGGATCCTCTTGACGGCACCAAGTACTTCCTGCGCGGCCTGCCACAGTTCGCCGTCTCGGCGGCGCTGGCCGAGGGCGGGACGGTCGCCGCCGCGGCCCTGTTCAACCCGGCGACCGAGGAGCTGTTCTGCGCGGTGCGGGGGCGGGGCACGACGCTGAACGGCGTGCCGGTGCGGAGCTCGCCGCCGGGCGACCGGCTCACGGTGCTCGTGAATCCCCCGGCGCTGGCGCGGGGGGACTTCCGCGCCTACGAGCCGTACGCCGACTGCCGGCCGATGGGCTCGATCGCCTACACGCTCGCGCTGGTCGCCGCCGGCCGGGCGGACGCGACGGTGAACGTTGAGCGGCTCAACGAGTGGGACGTGGCCGCCGGCGTGCTGCTCGTCGAGGAGGCGGGCGGCACCGTGGCCGGCTGCCGGGGCGAACCGCTCCGGTTCAACCAGCCGGACCCGTCGCTGCATGGAATCCTCGCCGCCGGCCCCGGCCGATGGCGGAGGCTGGAGCAGGTGCTGGACCGCGTGCGGCGCGAAGGAGGCGGGGCATGAACGGACAGACGATCGTCAGGGGGCTCGCAGCGATTCTGGCCGCCGGCGCCGTCGCCTGCTCGACCTGGCAGGGGGAGTACCTGCGCGCGAATGTGGGCAAGGCGACGCAGGCGGACGTGCGGCAGCACCTCGGCGAGCCGTCGCTGACCAGGAGTCTGGAAGGCGGGGGCTCCGAATGGCTGTACCACTACTTCGCCGGCAAGCTCTACAGCGAGCTCGTCGAGGGCCACGTGGGCGGGCGGCAGCCCGACTGCACCGAGTACCTGCTCACCTTCGACGAGCGGAACGTCCTCTCCGACTGGCGCAAACAGGCCTGCGACTGAGGCGACTTGGTGAGCGGCGCTATCCAGAGCCAAGCCGCTCAAGCTTTCCAACCCATTCATCAAAATGTCTGCACGCTCGGCGCATGGTTGCCAAGCCAATGCGACCTGTGGCTAAAGGACCGTGCAGGCGTTTTCGATAGCGAGGAAACATGGCCAGTAGACGGGCTGATGGGGTGGTTTGGGGGTCGTCATCAATGTCTTCTGGTGTGGGGAATCCGTTTCGGATCTCCTCGAGGCATGTTCGAGTTTCCGGGGCATTCATGACGTCGGCCACCACCCCAGGGTTGGAGAACAGGAGAGCCTCGAATTCGTGGATCATGAAATAAGCCGCAAATCTGTTGCCAGCGTTGAGATGTTTCTCTAAAGCCGCTTCCAGCTCTCTCGCCCGTTCAAGCGAATTGGTTCCTTGGAGGTTCTGTTTCCCTGGGAAGTTGTTGGGTAACCCATAATAGTCGATCATAGTCGTGATCAAAGTAGCGTCAGTATCTCCAAGCAATCGTCGGAGATCATCCTCGACCTTCTTGAAGTCTGTGATCCCTCCTTTAAAATGAGAACCACACTTGACACGTTTGGTCGTGGCGATCTTCGGTTCCGCATGGACGCCAACGCCCCACAAATACGTCTGTAGGACATCCTTTACAAAACGTTCCTCGGTTGGGCCCTCGACCAGGATCAGCACCTTTCGCACTTGCATGGGTCAGGGTCTGCCACCGAGGATGTTCTTCTCCCACAGCTCACCCAGGGAGTAATTCTCCAACCATGCTGACATGTCGGCAGCTTCAAGATGACGGAAAACACTCTGGTGCTCCACTCGTTCCACGACCCAAACAAATTCCGGGGTAAATTGATTAACCAATGTAACAGACTGTGTCGCTACCAGTATCTGGGTTTGTTGAGAAGCTGACTCCAGCAGCGCTGCCAACAGACTGATCGCTGCCGGATGCAAACCGAGTTCCGGTTCATCGAGCAGAACGACTGCCGGCAAGATTGGTTGCAAGAGCAGTGTGGCCAAGCAGATAAATCTCAACGTTCCGTCGGATAGTGCTGACGCACTGAAATATGCATCGCTGCCCTTCTCCTTCCACTCCAATCGGATCTTGTCCTGGTTCAAGCGTGACGGTTCGAGCCGGAAGCTTTCGAAGAAGGGAGCAATCTGTCTGACCGTATCTTCAATGTTCTTAAAATGGCCTGGATGCTTCTGTTGCAAACGATAGAGAAACGCCGCCAGGTTTCCGGCATCGGGATGCAGCCGGTAATTGTCGTCCACGTCTCCCGTTTGCTTGACTCGAGCTGAGCCGCTTGTGTCGTGGAAGTGGTAGATGCGATAGCTGCCGAGGTCATCACGCACGTAACGGGCGATTTGCTTAGGCGAGTCCTTCACGCGAGCTTCTGCATGGCCGGAGCCGAGGTCAATAGAATATGGACTTGAGAAATGGGTTCGGTCATGAAACCAGATCGTTTCACTGGAGAAGATGAACTGATCTTTCGCTGTTGGCTTTAATGTAAAAGCGTAACCGTTTGCATAGCTTCCCTCTCCGAATTCCAACTCGACAGTGAGAGAAGGTGACTGCTTTCGTCCAAAGTACAGAACGCTGTCGGCCCCGCCCGCCTCGCCAGTGTAGTTTTGAAGATCACCGGCGACCACACGATTGAGGAAATGGAACACGCCAATGAGGTTGGACTTGCCGGAACCGTTTCCACCGATGAAAACATTCAAACGGCCCAGCCGAAGAGTCTGATCACGAATGGATTTGAAGTTCTTGACCGTGAGCCGTTCAAGGGTTCGCATGGGCGCTACTGTGCCACGGCCATTCAAAAAAAGGAAGTCGTAACCTTTGAGGCCTTACTCCTTGCGGGCAGCCCACTCAGCCGCGGAGTACTTTTTCCAGGTCGGTGCCAAGCCCTTCGGTCAGGCGGTCGCGGTTCTCGATCGTGACCGTGACGAGGCGGCAGTCGGGACGCCGCTTCACGCTGCTGATGAATCCTTCCCCCTTCTGCGCCACGGTCGCCAGCAAGGGGGCCGGGCCGTCGAGCACCGCCTCGATCTCCTCGACGAAGCGGCGCGAGAGACATTCCATCTTGCCGATCTCGTCCACGACCACGAGCCGCGCTGCCGCGTGCCGGAGATCGAGCGCCGCTAGCAGGCGCTCGAACCCCGGGATGTCCACGCCGTACCGGCCGACGCGCGGGCCCCTATGCGACGTGTGGGCGAGGACCAGCGTGCGGCCGTCGAGCGTCACCAGCCGAAACCCCCGCCGGGTCCCCTGCTCGCGGATCTCCTCGGTGTAGAAGCCGGCCGGCCGGAAGGCCATGAGCCGCGACACGAGCGCCCGCACGAGCGTGGTCTTGCCGACGCCCGGCCGGCCCGTGAGCAGGAGATGGTGCCAGCCCGCATTATTCACATGGCAGGGCGTCCGCAGCCGCGCCAGCTTGGCCAGCAGCGCGGTCCAGTGGGGGCCCGGCCAGTACACGCGGCCGCAGCCGGGGCACTGGACGAACAGGTGGTGCCGGGCGGCGACGAAGGGCGGCACGTGCGGAGCCGCCTGCGAGGCGGAGATCGCTTTGAGGACCCGGTTGCAATCGGGGCAGCGGGAGAAAGTTTCGGCGCCGACCCAAAGCGGGATTGCCAGTTCCTGCCCGAGCTGCCGGAGCTGGTCATCCAGCCCGTCGCTCGTGAGGAGGCTGCGCCGGCCCCTGAGGACCTTCCGCTGCGCCAGGTAGCCGTCCCGGGTCAGCAGCCAACGGTCCTCCGCGAGCGCCCGGCGGATCAGCTCCTGGTCCGTTGCATTCCGGTCGTAGGCGGTGTCGTGCCCGAGGACCCGCAACCAGCGCGCCAGCTTGCCCAGCATGACGTCGGCGAGAAAGCGCATGGCGTCAGCCCAGCAGCGCTTTCAGCAGCACGGCGGCGGCGAACCCGACCAGGAGGCCGGCGGCGAAGGCCGGCCAGCAGGTTGCCATGTCGCTCATCGTCAGCTTCCTCACATTGAGCAATCGCCGGGCTTGACCCGGTCCCGGCTTGGCGCCCAGAATGCCGGAGCCCGCTCTGCATGACCCTGAACCGGAGCCCTGAGCCTGCCATGGCCGACGGCGCTGATCAAGAGTCTACCTCAGGGGCTGCCCTGTCCGCCGAGCGTCCCGTCTCGCGCCTGGCGCTGGCGAGCCTGGGGGCGGCGGTTCTGGCGGCACTCGCCGCGGTCGCGGCCGGGTTCGGCACGCGCTTGAGTTGGTGGACGTTCCGCACAGAGTTCTCCCTGCTGATCGGCGCCGCCTGTGTCCTGGCCCTGGCCGGCGCGCTGGTCAGCCGCCCCGGCGGCCGCCGCTGCGGGCTGGGGCTGGCGCTGGCGGCGCTCCTGCTCGCCCTGGTCGTCGCGGGCGTGCCGCTGACCTGGCTGCTGCGGGCCCGCAGCGTGCCGCCGATCCACGACATCAGCACGGACCTTGAGGATCCGCCGCGGTTTGTCGCGATCTTGCCGCTCCGGAAGGAGGGGCCGAACTCCGCCGAGTACGGCGGTCCCGAAGTCGCCGCTCAGCAGCGCGGCGCCTACCCCGACGTCAAGCCGCTCATGCTCCCGGTGCCGCCGGATCAGGCCTTCGAGCGGGCGCGGGCCGCGGCCCGCGTGCTCGGCTGGGTGCTCGTGGACGCCAACGCCGCCGAGGGACGGCTGGAGGCGACGGACACGACGTTCTGGTTCGGCTTCACGGACGACGTGGTCGTCCGCATCCGGCCCGCCGAGGGGGGCAGCCGGGTGGACGTGCGGTCGGTGTCCCGCGTCGGGTGCAGCGACGTTGGCGCGAATGCGGCGCGCATCCGGGCCTTCCTCGCGGCGCTGTCGCGCGCGGGGGTATAATGGGCCATGGTCCCGCCCGCGCTCATCCTCCTTGTCTCGCTGCTGCTTCCGCCGAACGGTGCGCCGGCGGCCGCGCAGGAGGCCCCGCCGATCGAGATCCCCGACGAGCTGGACACGCTGGCCGGGCAAATGACCTTTGACCAGCCGACGCGCGTCGCGGGGCGCCTGTTGAGCTTCGACCCCTACGATGAAGCGATTTGGTTCGAGTGGACCCACTTCTTCACCGGCCGGCGCTGGCTGCCCGTGCCGACGGAGATGCAGTTCCTCGTGTACCCGCGGGACGCGACGATGATGGGGTTCTTCCGCCGGCTCAAGCCCGGAGCCATGCTGCGCATGACCGTCCAGATCGGGCCGGACGGGAAGCGCCGCGTGGTGGAGCTTGAAGGCGTCTGAGGGACTGTGGGAGGAACGCGCGCATGGACCGCAAAGCAAGGTTGATGAGCCTATTCGGACTCACGGTGGGGATCCTGGCCGTCACCGGCTCGGCGGCGGTGGCGCAGAGCCAACATCTCACCGAGGCGATCACCCATGTGCAGGCGGCGGTGGCGCAGGGGAAGCAGGGCTACCCCGACGCGCTGGCCACCCAGGCGAAGGAGGCGCTTAAGCATGTCGAGCTGGCTAGGGGGAACGCGGCGAATCTGCACCTCGACGAGGTCGTCCGCCTGCTGAAGGACGCCATCACCCACGCGAAGCAGGGGCGCACGGAACAGGCCACGACGGCGGCGGAACAGGCGCTGATTCACCTCACCCCGGTCGCGCCGGGTGCCCCTGAGGTCTCGTCTGGGTGCGGGTATTAACCGGTCCGGACGAGGGTGGCGCGGAGGAGATGGAGCCGCGTCACTTCGGTGGAGCGAGGTGGGGCGTCGGCTTCTTCGGCGGAGCCGGCTCGAAGCCTGGCACGTACTTGAACGAGTCCACGACGGTGCGCGCGATCACGGGCTTCCCGGTTCGCGGTGACCGCTTGATGAGCCAGGAGTGATGGAGCACGGCCTTGATGCGCGTGCTCCGCGGGGCGGGGGGCTCCCGGATGCTCGCCTCCCATTGCATGACGGACTTGGCTTCCGCCTGATCGCCTGCGGTCTTGACGTCAATCCACTGGTAGATGTGCGCCTCGTCGAAGAACTGCCGCTTCAGCTCCTGGTGGGCCTCGAGCCCGGCGTAGCCCTGCCAGACGTCCTCGCCGAACCTGATCTCGAATCCTTCCTCGGCGATGATGGGGATGAAGGCCGACAGCGGGGCGTGCTCGTCGTGAAGGCGTCCCCATTGGTGAATGAGCTGACGGACTTCGTCTTCAGTGATGGCCGACATGCCGGTCCCCGAGCCGGCCCCTATGGTAGGAAAACCCAGAGCGGAAAGCAAATGCGAAGTTGGGAGGCGCCCTTGGGAAAAACCGGAGCGGCGGGGGCAGGGTGCCTGGAGGCATGGGAGCGCCCGCTACAGGCTCGGCGGTCCGTCGCCGAGCCGAAATTCCAGGAACAGCACCGGGGCGGCGAAGAACCAGGCGGCCTCCTGCTTGTGCTCCACCGTCAGCCGAACGGTCCTCGTCGGGGTGACGAGAATCCCGCTCCGCCACTCCAGGAAGGCGTCCAGGGCCGGCCGATTCAGAAATTGCATCTCCACGGGATGACAGCGCCTTGCATGCAGTCCATTCCCCGGATGTATCGGCGCGTCCGCCCCTCAACCTGAGCCTGCTCGGCGTCGGGCGCCGATCCACGTGATTCGACGCGGCCTTGCAGGTCCCTCGCCGGCAGGGGCTCTTGCCCCGCTCCGATAAGAAACTTTTAATCTCCCGTTAACCCGCCGTTCATCCTGCGCTGCTACGGTACGTCGCCAACGAGGCCGGGCACTCGATCGGGGCAGAGCCGATGGCTCCCGGCCCGCGCAGTTCCCGCCGAGCAAGGAGGCGAACCGCCATGCCATGTCCCAGGTGTCACGGATTGATGGTCTCGGAATGGTTCTTCGACTCGCTGGACGACGCCTGCCTCTGGCGCTGCATCAACTGCGGCTGGATCATGGACGACCTCATCCGCCGGAATCGGGAGCTCCTCTCAGCGGGCGCCAGCCCGCGCCGACCGCGTACCTGACGGCCGGTCGCTCAAGAGGGCGTCTGGCTGGCGGATGAGCCGGCTTGCGCCCTCCGGCCCCAGAGTAGGTAGAGCGGCACCCCCGCCAGGATCGTCGCCGCGGCCAGCGCTGCCTCACTGGGGCGCTCGACGAGGCCGTCGCCGACGATCACGGCGCAGGCGGCGACGAACAGCGCGGGCGTGACCGGGTAACCGGGCACCCGGTAGGGCCGAGGCAGGTGGGGCCGGTGCCGCCGGAGCACGAACACCGCCCCGACCGCCAGCGCGCTAAAGCTCGCCAGGATCACTCCGCTGTAGATCACGAGCTGCTCGAAGGTCCCCGACAGGATCAGCACCGTCGTCCAGGCCGCCTGGAGCAGGATCGCGTTGCCGGGCACGCCGGTCGTGCGTCCCGTCTCGGAGAAGACCTGGGGGAGCAGCCCGTCCTGGGCCATGGCCAGGTACACGCGGGGCCCGGCCCAGGCCATCGCGCTGACCGCCCCGGCGATCGAGATGCAGAGCATCCCGGCGATCAGGAGCGCGCCTGTCCGGCCCAGCAGGGCGGCCGCCGCCTTCTCCGCCACGGGGAGCACGGGCGGCGCCGTGAGCTCGGCGACGGGGAGGGCGTAAAAATAGAGGAGGTTCAGCACGAGGTAAATCCCGGTAACGAAGAGCGTCCCGCCGATCATGATCCGCGGGAGCGCGCGGCGCGGCTCGGCGATCTCCCCGGCGATGTAGCCGGCGACATTCCACCCGGTGTAGGCGTAGAGGATGAAGATCAGCGAGACGACGACCGCCCCGACGCCCGGCGCGGGCGCCGCGTCGTCGGCCGCGAGATGGCTCCAGCTCCCCTGGCCGAAGGCCAGGCCGCCGATGACCAGCAGAAGGATTGCCGTCACCTTCGCCGAGGTGAGCACCCGCTGGACGAGCCCGCCGGGGCCGACCCCGGCGACGTGGACCGCCGCGAGGATCCAGACCAGGGCGACCGCCAGGCCCTTGGCGGCCAAGCCGCCGTCCTCAGCCACGGGGACGATCCGCAGGAAATACGAGGCGAAGCTCATGGCGGCGGCCGCCATGGCCGCGCCGAATCCGACGGTGAACGACGCCCACCCGCTGAGGAACGCGGCCAGCGGCCCGTAGGCCTCGCGCAGATAGATGTAATCGCCGCCGGCCTGCGGCATGGCGGCTCCGAGCTCCCCATAGGCCATCGCGCCGGCCAAGGCGAGCAGGCCGCCGAGGAGCCAGAGAGAGAGGACGAGCACCGGGTCGCCGAGATCGCGCGCGAGGAAGCCGGTGGTGCTGAAGATGCCGCTACCGATGACGTTGCTGACCAGGACGCAGGCGGCGGTGAACCAGCCCACCCGGGGGGCCGCGCCGCTGGTCGTCTCGCTGGCCTCGCGCCTCATCGGCTCCGAATGCACGCCGAGCGGGGCGGCCGGGTCGCACCGGCGATCCCGAGCTCACCCCAGCCGCTCGATCCGGCGGACGGCTTCCTCGAGTCCGCGTCCGTCTTGGCGAAGCAGAACCGGATGAAGCGTGCCCCCTCGGCTCCTTGAAAGAAAGCCTCGCCCGGCACGCCGGCACCCCGGTCTGCTCCAGGCAGATACCTGGCGCGGTCCTTACCGGTGGCGCCGGGCAGCAGGATACCCCGGCGGCGCGGCGCCGTCCACCGCGGCGCCGGGCTCGGTCGTCATTCGTCCTTCGTGCGCACCTTAGGCTTGACTTTCAGCGCCCGCCACTTCCAGGGCGGGATCGGCTCGCGATCGGCCCAGAGCCCGCGCCGGGCCGCGTGGGCCTCCGCTTCGAGGATCGGCAGGCTGCCGTCGCCCGCGTAGGTGCGCTCCCACCAGCAGAGGCCGGCGCGGACCAGCTCCCGGTTGAGGTTGCGTCCGTCGGGGAGCGTCACGATGCCGTGGATCGCTCCGGCCTGATCGCGCCCCTCGTCCTTGACGCCGACCTCCTGGCCGGCCGCCAGGCTAAAGACCCCTTGCCGCGCCCGCTTCCCAAACGCCTGCCCGATCTCGGGGCAGTCCACCCCGCTCAAGCGGACCGGCTGCTCGACGCCGTTGCGGAGCACGGTCAGGTGGTCGCCGTCCGTCACTGCGACTACCCTGCCGGAGAAGGTGCCCGGTGGAGTGAGCGGGGCTGGGGGCGCCGGCAGGGGCGGGGCGGCGCAGGCCGCGAGCGCCAGGCTCAGGACGATCACGATCGGGCGTCGTGCCATCGGCGGTCACCCCCGCTGCGGGCCGAGCGCCACGCGCAGGAAGGCGCCGAGCCGGGCGAGGACCACCGGCGGAATCTCATGCGCCCCCTGGAAGCTGACCCAGTCCACGACGAGGCCGGCCTGCGCGAGCCGGTCGCGGAGCTGCTCGGCCAGGAAGAACGGCAGGATCGGGTCGCTCCGGCCGTGGCTCTGAAAGACGCGGAGCCCGCGCCGCCGGGGCATGAGCGGGCGCCACTCTTCGTCGGCAATGAGCGTGCCGGACAGGAGCGCGAGGCCGGCCAGCTTGCGGTCGCTGCGCAGCGCGGCGTCGCAGGCGAGCATGGCGCCCTGGGAGAACCCGCCGAGCACCGTCCGCTCCGGGGGCGCGGCGAGGCGGCGCTCCGCCTCCTGCAGCAATGCAAGCAGGCGCTCGCGGGCCGGGGCGAGGCCCGCGGGCACGGCGCGGGTATAGTCGCGCGCCCGCCCGGCCGCGACGTCGCGGTTCAGCCGCTCGAGGTCGAGCAGCCACCAGGCACGTGCTTCGGCGAGCCCCGTGGCGAGTGCGAGCGGTCCTTCGGGGAACAGAAACCGGGTGCCGGCCGGCGCCTCCAGCAACGGCGCGAGCGGGACGAGATCGTCGCCGGGCGCACCGAACCCGTGCAGGAGCACGACCAGGGGCCCATCGCCGCCTCCCTGGCCGTCCGTCCCGCCGGTGAGCCTGGCCCGCAAGCCGCCGAGGTGGTGGATCGTCTGCGCCATCGCGCAGGGATCGTACCGGAGCGGCTTCCGGGAAGTCCAGCCACGGGGCAATGGATCCCAGGGGCCCGCGCCCGTCGGCCCGGCGATTTTGCGCTTGACCCGGCGGGACGGCCATACTATAACGGCGCGCGTGAGCCAGGCCACCGCGATCCTACGAGGTCCCCGCCGCGTCCCCGGTTCACCAGCGATTCTTCAGGAGCGCAATGATCCACCCTCGGCGTGACGGCGGCGCGCCACAGCCCTCTCGGTATGCGCGATGGTGGACGGTCCTGATCGCAGCCGGCTTGCTGGTCGGCTGCGGCGCCTCCGTGCGCGTCGAGCCGCTCTCGGGCCACCGTTATCCCGAGCGACCCAAGGGCTTCGTGGTGGAGGCGCTGGACGCCGAGCCGGCGCGGCCGCACGTGAAGCTGGCCCGGCTTATCGCGACGAGCGAGTACGGCGACGAGGACGACCTGGACGCGAAGATCCTCGAGTCCGCCCGCCGGCTGGGTGCGGATGCCGTCATCATGGGCAAGATGGACGTGCTCGAGGGTCCGAACACGAGTCAGGGATACATGTCCACCAACGCGCCCGACGTGCAAAGCTCGCTCTTCGGCGGGCTGGGGAGCGGCGTGCCCTTCTTCTTCGATCCTTGGACGTATGTGCAGGGGGCAGACCGCGTGGACTATCTGAATTACAAATCCGGGCTGGCGATCCGGTATCTGCCGGGCGCGGCCATGGGATGGCCCTGAGGTCGCCCCGCGCCGCGCCAGAAGGCAATAGAAAAGGAGTCGTTATGCGTGAACGATGGCTGGCCGTTGTCGGTGCGGTAATTGTCCTGGCCGTCCAGGGCTGCGCGAGCGCGCCCGGCGCCGGCTCGGCGCAGCCGGCCCATCCGGCCCATCCGGCCGACCCCATGCTAGGGATGCTGCACGCGCACCTAAGCCAGTTGGAATCCAACCTCGCGGGGCTGTCCAAGCGGATCGCGACGCTCAAGGAGATGGCGGACCATGAGGATCCAATCATCCGCGAGATCCGGGCCCTGGACATCACCGGGTGGGAGATGCACCAGCAGCAGTGGCTCCTCCAGCGGGACCACCTGCGCTACGCGGAGCGCCAGCTCCAGCGCGTCAAGGAGCAGCCCGAGCAGAAGGCGCAGATCCTCGACGAATGGACAAAGCACGAGCGCGAGTTCGAGAGCGCCCTGGAGGACTTCCGGGCGCAGCGGCACGAGCTGGAGCGCAAGCGGCTCCAGGCCGAGGCCCGGCTGATCGAACGGCATTTCCGGTGACCGGCGGGGCGTCCATGAGACGGCGGCAGGACCGGCCGGGGCAGCTCGCGGCGGAGGCGCTGCTCTGCGCGGCGCTGACCGCCTGCACGAGCGTGGACATGATCCGGATGACGAACGAGACCTTTCCCCCCAAGGCCTCCACCGACGAAGTCGAGGTGCTCGATCGTGTCCCCACATGCCCGCACATCCAACTCGCGGAGCTGATCATCGAGGAGAGCACGGACAGCTACGACGCCATGCAGGCGAAAATCCTCAAGAAGGCAGCCCAGCTCGGCGCGGACGCCGTGCTGTTCGCCAAGCCGGAGAAGGAGATCCGGCATCAGGTGGCCTACTCCTCCCCGATGGTCGGGCCGTGGGCCTATCCGATGGGGTGGGGGTACGGCGGCTGGATGTACGACCCCTACGGGTTCGGCATGGGCTATGGAAGCATGGCGGTGCCCTACGACCAGGCCGTGCGCTCGCTCAAGGGGCTCGCGATCCGCTACACGAATGCTAGCGGGCCCAGGTGCTAGCCCTGCGCGTGCCGGGGCGTCGGATGCTCGCGGTGCGGACGAGGCCTAGTGCCCGGCGCTTGTGCTCGTACTCCTTGGGCGTATAGCAGAGGAGATCCACGCCGATCCGTAGCGGCGATCCGTAGACAGGGCGGGAGCAGGCTACCGGCTCTCCCTGTTCGGGAACCAGGGCACGAACGCGCTGGTGGCCCGCTGGTAGCGGCGATAGTCCTCGCCGCGGGTGGCGAGCGCCTGCGCCTCGGCGAGCGGGATGCCGGAGATCTTCAAGAGGAAGACCAGCATGATGACCGGATTGATGAGCGTCAGCAGGCCGCCGGGGACCCCAATGCCCATGACGACGTAGGCGCACCAATGGAGCCACTCGAAGAAGTAGTTCGGGTGGCGGGAGTACCGCCAGAGCCCCTCCCGGCAGGTCCGGCCCCGGTTGGCCGGGTCGGCGCGAAACCGCGCGAGCTGCCGATTGGCCGAGGTCTCGCCCCACACCGCCGCTAGCCAGATCGGCAGGCCCGCCAGCTCCCACAGGCTGAAGGTTGGCCGGGGGTTCTGCATGAGGCGCAGCAAGGGGAGCGAGAACAGGATGATGCCGGCGGCCTGGGCTTGAAACAAGAGGAAGAAGTAGAGCGGGGCGCGCGTGCCCCAGGCGATCCGGAGCGACTGGTAGCGGTGGTCTTCCGAGCGGCGATGCACCCGCTCCTGATAGAGGTAGAGGCCCAGGGGGAGGGCATAGCCGGCGATCAGCGCCGCGAGCAGGAGGCGGCGCGCTGGCTCCCCGTAGGTCCCCAGCGCGTAGAGCAGGAGGACGCCGATCAGCCCGACGCACCAGCCAATGTCCACCCAGCCGGCGTTCGCCTGCCTGTACTGGACCAGCCACAGGGCCGCCAGCAACAGGGCGCAGCCGCCCCATGCCCAGACGACCAGCGTAAGGGGGGTCATGGAGCAGTTCTGCAGTCGCGCGTCACGCCGCGCGCGCCGGCTGCCTCCCCGGCCCGTCTCAGCAGCGCGTCAACCCCGACCGCCAACTCGCCCCCAACGCGGGCACCCGTATCTGCGGGAATACAGACGTACCGGGCAGGATACGGAGGGAAGTGCGGAGAAAGAAGTGCCGGCCCCTTACTCGTCGTCGTCCTCGTTGGCCTCGAGGGCTTCCTGCCGCCGCTGCTCCTCCATCGCATTGTGAAGCAGCATCCGGATAAACATCGAGTAGAGCGATCCCTTCTCCAACGTGCCGCCGGGCGGAATCGCGATCTTGCCTTCCTTAATCATCCGGTCGAGCCATTCTTTCTGATCCGGCGAGATCAGCACCGGAATCTCGACCAGTCCCACCTTGCCGAACATGTCCATGGCGTCCCCCTGTGACGACTTCCGCAGGAATTTCGCGCGCTAGGCGACCATTTCAGCACGCGACTTTTTCCTTTGTCAACCAACTCCGCCGGCTGCCCGGCGGGGAGCTCCAGCGACCGGCGGCGTGGCACGGATCATGCGAGGTGGGGCCGAGAGAAGGCTGCTTTCTCCCCCTTGACTAATCAGGCGAGAGGGCGCATGGTAAAGCTGTTTCGTGCACACGTTGCGAAGGGAGGTGATGACGCCAGCCATGACGCCACCGGACAAGGGTGGCCCGCTCCTGTGAAACCAACCGAGGAGTGACGCTGGGCGACTCCGGAGAGAACCGAAGGTGCGCATCTGCCGCCAGGTGTCGATAGGCACGACCGACGAAGGCCGCAGGCTTACAGCAGATGCGGGACATCGGACAAGGCGATGTCCGGTTGCCTCTCCCCACGAGCTTGACCGGCCCGTCCTCGACACAGGAGCGGGCCTTTTTTTGTGTTCTCCACCCAACCGCCCTCATTCCCCCACCTGATCGAAGCCCCTCACGGACCTGCTGCGCGCGCACGGCTCTTGCACAGCTTCGTTGCCGTTGATGTGGCTCCAACAGGTGGAGCCCGTGGACAGCCGCAAAGGAGCCCCCCATGGAAACCAACCGTCGCCTTCTCATCGCGCTTGCCGTCGCCTTGGCCATCATCCTCGGAACACCGGCTCCGGGACATGCGGGCGCAGGCGCATCGCGGCCAGCCGGCGGCAAATCTGCCCAGCCGGCGCCCAGCGTGAAGCCGGCGTCCCCGCCGGCCGGAGCACGCACGATCGCACGTGGCCGGGCCGTCGTGCCCCGGAGAGCGCTCAGACCCTGCGCGAGGCTCTCGGTCAAAGAGCTGCCAGGCCCCGCGATCCGCCAACCATGTTCCAGCCTGCGATCCGGCGTGCATCGTTCGCCGTGGACGCTCTTGCGGCGGAGGTCCGGCAGCCTCGAAGCGGGTCCCTGGGCAGGCTTCTTTGCCCTGCTCGACGACGAGCGGGCCCAGGTGCTCGATCGGGCGCGCATCCGCGTGCTGGACGGCGATACTTTCGTCTACGGAAGCCAGAAGATCCGCATCAAGGGTTTCGACGCGCCCGAGCTGCTGGAGCCCGGCGGCTTCGAGGCGATGAAGCGGCTCGACGAGCTCCTGCACGAGGGGCAGGTCATGATGGTGCCGGACGCGGTGGACGCCTATGGCCGGCTCGTCGCCTACGTATACGTGGATCAGAACAGCGTCGCCGAGACCATGAAACTCGAAGGCCACGAGAAGCCAGGGAGGCGGTGACGGCCCGACGCCGCGCCTCTCGTTGCTCGTCCCTCGTCGCTCGCAAGCCTGTGTCTTCCGGGTCGTCGGTCGCCGTTGGCATCAGGGGGAGAAGTATTGGACGGTTCCCCACACCGATGGTGCGATCGCGGCCCTGCTGGCCCTCTTTGCCGGGGAGCCGGTGGAGGTGATGAGTTATGCCCACGTGTTGAATCGGGGCGGCAAAGGTGTGCGAAGTCCGGTAGACTCGCGCTAAGCCAGGACTGACCAGGGGGGCTTATGCGGAACCAGATCAGATCCCCACGGACAAGGCTCCGTCGAGGAAAAGCCATATCTCATAGGCTAGTTTTGCGCAGCTCTATTGCGGGGAACCCGACGGGAGCTTATACTGCCATCGGACCCATCCGGGGTCTTTTACAGAACCAGATAATCCATAGTTAGACGCACAAGGAGCAGCACCAATCAAATGGAACGGAAACGCCGAGGTCCTGAGCCGCCGGGCGAGCCCGAGGTGGATCCCGCTACCGGGAAGCGGCTGCTGGAGTCTCAGATTGAGAAGGGACGGGTGTTGCTCCAGAGTCGGCCGCTGGCCCGCGACGCATACGACCAATGGGAGTTGCTCACTCGGAACTACCTTGAGAAGGCATTCGGAAGGAACTCCCCGAATGTGAGCAGTGTCATGGACGTCGGGAAGTACGGAGCTTTTCCCTCGACGAACGCCGGGGAGGGTTTCTGGGAAAACCACCGGGCCAAGAGTCTCGTGACGCAGCTCACGCGCCTTGAAGGCTTGGTTGAGTTACTCGGCACGGAGTTGCAGCTCCGCGGCAGCGGTGCGATAGCCAGGACTGAGGCAGCGCAGCCAGCTGGTCATCGCGTCTTCTTGGTGCACGGTCATGACGAGGCGGCGTCGCACGAGGTTGCACGGTTCCTTGAGCAGCTGGACCAGGACGTGATCATCCTCCGGGAGCAACCGAACAAGGGCCGCACGATCATCGAGAAGTTCGAGGACTACACGAATGTTGGCTTTGCCATCGTTCTTCTGACGCCCGATGACAAGGGTGGCTTCGTCGATGCGCCTGGTGACTCGCAGCGTCCGCGTGCGCGCCAGAACGTAATCCTCGAGTTGGGGTACTTCCTGGGTCGCCTTGGTCGTTCACGTGTATGTGCCTTGTACGTGGAAGGAGTCGAGATCCCATCCGACTACTCCGGCGTTCTGTATGTGAAACTGGACTGTGGCGGTGGATGGAGGATCAATCTCGCCAAGGAGCTGAAAGCAGCGGGCCTCCCCGTCGACATGAACAAGGCTCTATGATGGCACAGGCGTCTAACATCGGCATGCAGCGGACGGCGCTCCGCGCCGCCGCTGATGCTAGGCGTTGGGCGGCCACAGGATCAGCTGGGGAGTTAGCATGAGGAACTGTGCAAGGGCGCGTCTCCGTGCAGGGGACTGGAGCGGTTCATCTCTGTTCGAATCTGCGCTGAGCGTCCCGACGGAGGAGATCGAGTTCCTCTTCTCAGGAACGAGCCTTGTTCCATGGGCAGAATACGTCCTAAACCCCCGCCGGCTGCGCGGTAGCGACTTCCTGATGCGCTGGTCGCAAGGCCAATGGAGTGAGGAGCGTATCGTTCAGGCTGTGAACGATACCGGCCGGTACTTTGCGTTGCCCTATGGCCCGAGCGGCACGGCTCCGGAAGGCGATGTCAGAGAGTTCGAGCTTTACTTTGAGCGCCTGGAGAAGGCGGGCCTCGGGAAGATGAAGCGGCCGGACTTGCTGATAGTGCGGGCAGCCGACAGGACCAAAGTCGAGAGGCTCGTCAAGGATCTAGGAGGTCTGAAGGAGCTGCCATTCACGCGCGAAAGCGATCCACGAATGGCGGAGCTCATCGCTCGGGCAGTCGTAGCGACAGAATGCGAGAACAGCCTATGGCGGGCGAAGCAGATGCCCAACTATGGGGCCCAACTCACACCGCAGCGGAGGCTTCGCGGGAAACCTGGCCTCAAAAAAACCGCTGTGGTTCCTACGGTCATTCTGAAGGAGGAGGACCGCAGGCCGCTCAGCGAGTGGCAACGCACCCACGGCGTTCCCGTCCATATCTGGCACGTCTTCTACGACATAGCGTTTGGGATTTCCATCACGCCTACCCCTTGGGCGAAGGCGTCGAGGAGCCAGCGCTCGTCGCTGCGCGCATCACTGACAAGAACGGTCACATCCTGCCCTACGTCAGGTTCCAAGGCGGGAAGCTGGCGTTGTCCCGTGAGGCTCTGGGTATGCTCGACACCCTCGCACGCCGGAATCCGGGAAAGCCGCGATGATGAGACAGCCCCAGAAGCTCCCTCCAAGTGGCCCTGAGCGCGAAGCCCTGCGAGAGAAGGGGCAGTTTTGGACCCCGGACTGGGTCGCGGAGGCAATGGTGGGCTATGTACTTGCAGGTGGCGCCGAGACCATCTTTGACCCCGCGGTCGGGGGCGGCGCCTTCTTCCGAGCCGCCAAGATTGTAGGCCAAGACCTCGGTCGCAAGTGTCGGCTCCTGGGTACCGAGGTGGACCCCAGAACATTGAACGAGGCACGGGCGCGCGGTCTTTCGGAGACCGACCTCGGGCTGGTGGAGCTAAGAGACTTCGTCGTGGATCCTCCGCCGGGTCGCTTCGAGGCAATCGTCGCCAATCCGCCCTACATTCGCCATCACCGGCTCCCGCCGCCACTGAAGGCCAAGCTGCGGAGCTTTGGGATGCTTACGGTCGGTCGCCCCCTCGATGGGCGAGCCGGCATCCACGTCTACTTCCTACTCCGTGCATTGCAACTCCTCGACCCCGAGCGGGGGCGGCTCGCTTTCATCATGCCGGCTGACACCTGCGAAGGCGTGTTTGCTCCTATCCTCTGGGAATGGGTGAGCCGGCACTACCGGATTGACGCCGTGGTGACCTTCGACGCCGAAGCCTCGCCGTTCCCGAGGGTAGACACGAACGCGCTGATCTTCATGATTCGTCGGACGGCACCGGCGCCGGAGTTCCTGTGGGCTCGCTGCACCGAGGCGGGTACCGATGCGCTGAAGCGTTGGACGCTCTCCCAGTTTCGGTATCGCCCCACACGCGGCCTCGTCGTCCACCGGCGCAAATTGGCTGAAGGGTTGACCACTGGCCTGTCGCGGCCTCCACGCGAGGTTACACCGGCAGGCCCCTCGCTTGTGGATTTCGCGACAGTCCTGCGGGGCATCGCCACTGGGGCGAATGACTTCTTCTTCCTGACGCAAAAGCAGGTCCAAGCCCTGGCGATTCCGCGAACCTTCCTGGTGCGGGCGATCGGCCGCACGCGGGACGTGCCGGGCGATGTGATTGACGAGCAGCTCTTGGCGGCGCTCGATAGTTCGGACCGGCCAACACTGCTGTTCTGCCCGGACGGTCGCCCACTCGATCGTTTCCCAGCGACCGTGCGGCGGTATCTGGAGGTGGGCGAGCGGAAGGGGCTTGCTGAGCGGCCACTCATTGCGTCCCGGCGGCCCTGGTACAAGATGGAGGTGAGAAAGGCTCCGCCTATCCTGTTTGCCTACCTCGGTCGCCGGAATGCTCGGTTCGTGAGGAACCTGGCAAACGTGGTACCACTCACCGGGTTCCTGTGTGTCTACCCCCGGTCAGACGACCCGGCCTTTCTAGAGAGGCTATGGTCCGTACTCAATGACCCCGCGACGCTGAAGAACCTGTCGCTCGTTGGCAAGTCCTATGGCTCCGGCTGTATTAAGGTGGAACCCCGAGCACTTGAGCGCCTTCCCTTGCCGGAGGATGTCGTTAGTAAGTCTCAACTGCAATTACCATTGCGCTCCATCCAAGCGGCTCTACCATTGCAATGGGCCACGGCTCCTGCTGGCTGACCTGCGTCTCCTCATTGATGCCCTTGCCTTTTGCCGTTCGCGTGAGCGAATCGGCACCAAGTATTCGTTGCCGCCCAACAACAGCCTGCAGCGGTCGGCGCTGCGTGCCGCCGCTGATGCTGAGCGATGGGCCGAAGTGGGAGCCTGCCCACGTGAACACGCGTGACATGCTGATTTCGTGAAGGTACGCGATGTCATTCGCCTCCTCGAGGCAGATGGTTGGCGGCTCGTCGTCACGGAAGAAGTCACCGCCAGTTCAAGCACCCAACAAAGCCGGGGCACGTGACCGTGAGCGGTCACCCCGGGGATGACATGCCCAAGGGGACGCTAGCGTCCGTCGAATCAACAAGGATCCAGGCAGCGATTGGGGGGCATCGGTACCGGACCTCCCCGGCTGCGGCGCAGAACAAACTGAAGCGTGCCGATGCAAAGAAGCTCGCCCGGTTGGAGTGCGGACGCTGGCGATCAGGTCGCGCTTCGGACAGGACCTCCCATGGTGTGCGGCGGGATGGGCAGGCGGGCCCGACGTTACTTCTTCTTGTCGGGCGGCTTCTTCTGCGGCGGGGATTCCGCGAATAGCAGCCAGGCGAGGATCACGAAGCCGACCGCCACCGCCGCGATCGCGAGCCAGGTTCCAAACTTCTCCGGCATCGGGCTTCTCCTTTATCGCTTGGCCAGCCGGGCGCGCTCCTGGGGCTGCGGCCCCTCGATCGCCGCCACGAACGCGGGCGCCAGCCGCTTCACCTTCCCCTGCAGGTCCACCGCGCAGAGCGTGGCCGCCCCCTCCACGACGACCCGGCCGCTGGTCTTCTCCCGCACGACGTGCGCGAAGGTCACGGTCGCCTTGCCGCGGCCCGCGAGCTTCGTTTCGATGCTCAGGGTCTCGCCGTAGCGGGCCGGGAAACGGTAGTCCAGCTCGGCATGGACGACCATGAACTGGGTGCCTTCCTGGAGCAGCCCCGCCACGGAGAGCCCGCGCTGCTCGAGGTACTCGGTGCGGGCGCGCTCGAAGTACTTGAGGTAGTTGGCGTAATACACCACCCCGCCGCAGTCGGTGTCTTCGTAGTAGATGCGGACGTCCATTACAAGTTCAGCGTCGGGAACCGCGGCAGAGAAAGCTCGCTCGCGCCGGTCAGCTTCAGGACGATCTCGTAGAGCTGGTGGAACCGCTCGGCCTTGACCGGTTCGAAGCCGTGTCCCAGGACCCCGTGCCCCGCCGCGTCGAGCAGCGGCTTCATCTTCGGCCATTGGGCCAAATAGGCTTGTCCCATCTGGTCGCCCAGGCCGGCCAGCGCGCGAAACTGCGCCTGCAGCGACAGCTTGTACTTGCCGTCCACATCGTCGAGGAAGCAGGTCCGGCAGGACTCCCGCAGGGCCTCCGGAAGCTGCTCTGGCTGGACGTCCCAGGACTTGATCCGGTAGTGCTTGAAGAGCCGGTGCTGAGCGAAGGCCTCCAGCGCGCGCAGGAGAGTCGCGATCGCCGCCTCGACGTGGTGGTCCGTCTCGGCCCGCCGGCGCGCGTGGGCAAGGAGGTCGTAGGCCAGGGCCTCCTTGACCTCCTGCGGGTCCAGGACCAGCTTCTCCAGGAATCCGGTGTTCTGCTTGACCGTCGGGAGCAGCGCCTTCAGCCCGGGCGGGCCGCCCCAGACCGACGCCATCTCCAGCGCTTTGACCGCGGTCTTGAGCTTGTCCCAGGCCTGGCGGTACTGGAAGCGGTCCCAGCTTTGGTAGCCCTCCGCGAGATCCGCGAAGGCTCGGTAGAGCGGCTTCTGGCCGCCGCTGACCCGCGCCTCGAGCTGGCGGAAGAGCGCGGCCGCCGCGCCGAAGGCCCCGTGGTTGAACAGGTTGCCGGCGTCCCGCCGCGCCTGCGCGGCGGCTTCATCCCAGGGGTTGCCCTGAGTCCAGAGCCGTTGGCGGCCGCCCACAGAGACCAGCTCGGCGCCTTCGGGCGTTCCCTCGCCCGCCGGGGCCAACATGACCACGCGGGACGTGGTCGGCAGGCTGGCCAGGGCCATCGCGGCCGCCATGGGGGGCGTCGCCCCGGTCAGATCGAGGACGAGGTCGCCCGCGCCAACCTCCCAGGTGTGCAGCAGGTCGGGCAGCGCCCGGGCCAGGGCCTGGTAGCAAGCCATGAACCGCTGCGCGTCCGGCGTCACGACCCAGTCCCAGCGCCGGGGCATCCGGGCGAGCTGCGGCTGGATGGTGGACTCGATGAGGGCCTTTGCACCTTCCGGCACGAAGAAGCACAGCAACTCCGGCTCGAGCCGGTTGATGGCGTACACAGCGGCCGGCGCATCGTCCGCCACCGCGATCAGCAAGGCCTTGACGGGACTGTCCGCGCTCATGGGCGCGGACTATAGCATCCGGGTCCGCCTCGATCAACCGCGCCGCCGCCGAGCAGGCTCAAGCCCGGCCGCGAACCGGCCGAAGGGAAACCCGAGAGGAAGAGACAGGCGAGGAGGGAGCCGATGGGGGAAGACGTCCAGGACTCGAGCACCGGTGCCTGGAGCCGGTTCGGCCTACTGTGCTTTGCCGAGCAGTACCTCAAGCTCATGCGGCGCATGGACCGGGAGGCGATCCTGTTCGTCGTCGGGGTCAACGGGGTCCCGGCGGAGGGGCCGCACGGGCCGAGCCACGAGGCCCGGCTCCGCGAGGCCGCCCGGCTGCTGCGGCGGACGTTTCGGACCTCGGACGTTGTGGCGCGCGTCGCGCCGGACCTGTTTGCCGTCCTCCTACTCGACACCCATCCACTGGCCGCCGATGCGCTGCGCTTCCGGCTTGAGGATCGGCTGGCGGAATGGCAGGCGGAACATCCCGAGGAGCTGGCCCTGGCGCTCACAATGGTGGCGGATCGGGTCCGGCCGAATCAGGAGCCAGCCTTCGAGCCCCTACTAGCGCGGATGGTCGCCGCGCTCCGGAGCCGGCAGGCCGCCCAGCGGGATCCGGTCGCCGCCGCGCCGCCTGCGCTTGCTCCCGCGGCTGACCCGGTTTGACAGCGCGCGCGGCTTGCTCCTAGAATGCCGCTGCTATGAAGGAGCGCGCGGTGGTGGCGTTCGAGGAGAGCGCCGAGGTCAAGCGGCGGTTCGTCCGCGAGCAGGCCGATCGGATCGTGCTGGTCGCGGGCCTCGTCGCGTGCGCCCTGCGGGAGGGCCGCAAGCTCCTCCTGTTCGGGAACGGCGGGAGCGCGACCGATGCCTCCCACATCGCGGCCGAGTTCGTCGGGCGCTATCACCGGGACCGGGCGCCGCTCCCGGCGATCGCACTGGGCACCGACATCGCGACGCTCACCTGCATCGCTAACGATTACGACTACACGGAGATCTTCGCCCGCCAGGTGCGCGCCCACGGCCAAAAGGGCGACATCGCCATCGCGATCAGCACGAGCGGGAACTCCGTGAACGTGCTCAAGGGCGCGGAGGCTGCCCGCGCCGGGGGATTGGTGACGATCGGCTGGACCGGCGCCTCGGGCGGCAAGCTCGCCGCGCTGGTCGAGCACTGCTTCCGCGTGCCCTCGACGGTGACCGCCCGCATCCAGGAGTGTCACATCACGTTGGGCCACGTGCTCTGCGAGCTGATCGAGGACGACCTGCTTGGCTAGCCCGCGCACACGCTCCCACACTGCCCGCGCCGCGCCGCGTGCCCCGGCCCCTGCTCCGGGCCCGTCCAAGTACCCGGTTCTGGACCTCTCGAGGCTCAAGACCTACCCGCTGAGCCGCCGGCACAGCAAGGTGCGGGTCTCCGACTTCGCCAGGCCCTGGCGCCGCGGCGGGACGCTCGCCCGCTTCCTCGGCACGCTCCCCGACATCCTGGCCGTCCGCACGTTCCGCGCGGTCGTCCAGGCGATCGTCCGCGCGCGCCGCCGCGGGCGGCCGGTCATCGTCGGGCTGGGCGCACACGTGACCAAGGTCGGGCTCAACCCCGTGCTCGTAGACCTGATGGAACGCGGCATCGTGACCGCCGTGGCGATGAACGGGGCCGTGATCATCCACGACTTCGAGCTGGCTCTGATGGGCCATACCTCGGAAGAGGTGGAAGCCGAGATTGACGCCGGGCGCTTCGGGATGGCCGAGGAGACCGGCCGGATGCTCAACGAGGCGATCGTCCAGGGCGTCAAGGCCGGGATGGGGCTCGGGGAGGCCGTAGGCACTTACATCAATCTGCACGGCCGTCGCTTTCCGTACCGGCGCACGAGCCTGCTGGCAACGGGCGCGCGGCTGGGCCTCCCGGTCACGGTCCATGTGGCGCTCGGCACCGACATCATTCACATGCATCCCACGGCCGACGGGGCGGCCATCGGCGCGGGGTCGCTGACCGACTTCCGCCGGCTAGCGGCGGTGGTGGCTGGCCTGGAGAGCGGCGTCTACCTCAACCTCGGCTCCGCGGTCATCCTCCCGGAGGTCTTTCTCAAGACCGTCTCGCTGGGCCGCAACCTCGGCCATGCGTTGAGCGACATCACCACCGTGAACATGGACTTCCTCAACCACTACCGTCCCTTGACGAATGTCGTCCGTCGTCCCACGCAGAAAGGGGGCCGCGGCTATGCCCTCACCGGCCACCACGAGCTGATGGTGCCCCTGCTCGCCGCCGCCGTCATCGAGGCGCTGGGGCGCTGACCAGCCGGCCGCGTTGCACCCTCGTGGGAAATCTGCTCTCATAGGAGCCATGGAACGGTCCTGGCCACCCACCCAGCCGGCCGCGTCAAGGCATGAGGCCCGCCGTGCCGGCCTGCACAGCGTCGCCTGGCGGCTGCAGGACATCTGGGCGGACCTCAACGCCCGCTATTTCCACGGCGCGCTGCCGCCGATCGAGATCCAGTGGAGCCGGCGCCTGACAGCCTCTGCCGGGATGTTCGTGAGCCGGACGGGTCCGCGGGCCCGCGAACAGGGCGCCCGGCGCCGGCTGATTCGGCTGTCGGTCCCCCTGCTGCACGCGCCCGCGCTCGCCCCGGCGGACGCGGAGCGCGAGCTGGTGGCCACGCTCGCGCACGAGATGATCCACCAGTGGCAGTTCGACGTGCTGAAACGGCGCCCCGACCACGGCGCGGCGTTTCAGCGCAAGATGGCGGTGATGAACCGCGACGGCCTCGCCGTCACGGTCCGCCACGAGCTGGAGCGGGCCGTCCGGGCCTTCATCCGGCACGTCTGGCGATGCGAGCGCTGCGGCTGTCTGTACGAGCGGCAGCGGCGCTCGATCTCCCCGATCCGCCACCGCTGCGGGCGCTGCCGGGGTGCGCTCAACGAGGTGGTGCCATAGCCATACGCTCGTGAGCGTGTTCGATGTCCCGGTGGCCGCGCCAAATCCTCTTCGGCGACGTGGACGCGATGTACGCCTCCGCGGCCGTGGTCGCCAACCCCGGGCTGGCCGGCAAGCTGGTCGCGGTCGGCGGGCCCCCGCCGCGCGGCATCATCACCTCGGCCTCGTACGCAGCGCGCCGGTTCGGCGTGCGGGCGGCGATGCCGACGGCGGAGGCGTTCCGGCTCTGCCCGGATCTCGTCCTGGTTCCTATGGACCGCCCGCTCTACGAGCGCCTGCACGAACGGATGCGCGAGGTCGTGGACCGGTTCTGCCCGGTCAGCGCCTGGACGAGCATTGACGAGTTCTACGCGGACACGACCGACCTGCAGGCGCGACACCCCGAGCCGGCCGCGCTGGCGCGAGCCCTCAAGGAGGCGATCCTCGGGGAGACCGGGCTGCGCTGCACCGTGGCCGTGGCGACCGGGAAGACTGTGGCGAAGGTGGCGGCGGATGCGGTGAAGCCAGACGGGCTGATCGTGGTCGCGCCGGGGACGGAGGCCGAATTCCTCGGCCCGCAGCCGGTCCGCTGCCTGCCCGGCGTCGGGCCGAAGACGGTCGCCGTGCTGGAGCGGCTGGGTGTGCGGCTGGTCGGCGACCTGTTGGCCCCGCGCGTCGAGCCGGCGCTCCGCCGCCTCTGGGGCGCGCGGCTCGCGGCCGTGCAGGCGCTCGCCCGCGGGGTGGATCTCGAGCCTGTCGTCCCGGACCGGGAGCCCAAGAGCCTGGGGCACGAGACCACGTTCGATCGGGACACGGGCGATCTCACGACGTTGGAGAGGACGGTGCGCGGATTTCTCGGCGAGCTGGCCCACGAGCTGCGGCGGCGCGGGCTGGCCGCCTGCGCCTTTACGGTGAAGCTGAAGGACGCGCGGTTCCGCGTCACCACGCGGCAGCGCCACTTTCCCAGTCCGCGGAACTACGACCCGGCGATGTGGCCGCCCATCCGCGCGGCCTTGCACAGCCTGGCGAGCCCCGGCACCCGCTACCGGCTGGTGGGGCTGGCGCTGACCGATCTGGTACCGGCCCCGCTGGGGCTGTTCGACCGGCGGACCGAGCGGGCCCTCGCCGCGCTCGATGGGCTGATCGAGAAGCACGGCCCTCAGGTCATCCGCCTCGGCGGGGCGTGACCGTCCCTCTCAGGCCCCCGGTGGGGGCTCAGGGAGGTCAATCACGTAGCGGGGGCACTGTGCTGACGAGGTGGAGCCAGACGCCCGATCGAGCACCCGGCCGGGCGGGAGATCGGCCTGCAGCCGGCGGATCAGCCGCGGGAACGACATCCCCGCCTCGATCTCGCAGAGCCAGACGTACAGGCCCCCGTCCTGGTCGCGATACCGTTGCCGGAAGCGAAACCGGGCGTCTTCCATGTAGTAGGCGGACAGGAACCCGGTGATGGCCGTGAGCACCCAGGTATGCGCTTGCGCGTAGCGGTCGCTCACCGCCAGCTCGATGCGTTGGGTGACGGGCGAGGACTCCGTCATGGCCGGGAGCGCGTCCGTTGCCGGGCCACGCGCGGCTCGATCCCGAACCGGGGCCGGGAAATGTGCTCGCTGCGGCAGTGGGGACAGTGCCCAGGCCGCGTCAATCGGGTCCGTGTGCGGAACACGAAGCCGCAAGCGAGGCATTCGGCCGGCTCGACCACGAACTGGCGGTCCCGATCTCCGGCGACCGTGCGGGCGACGTGCGCCAGGTCGTCCTCGACGCGCCGCTCCGGGAGCCCCAGGCGCTCCGCGAGGTCGCGCGAGGAGCAGCGCGTCTGCGCGATGAGCCGCATGATACGCTGCCGGTTGGTCTCCTTGGGCTCGGCCGTCATCGGCGGAAGCCGTCCTTTTCCTTGAGCACTTCCTCCAGGAGCTTGTCCGCCTGTCTGGCCACGCGACGCCGCCGAAGCCAGCGGTATCCCAGGAGGTACAGCACCGCGACGCCCACGAGCACGACCGCCATCCAGCCGTCCTCACCCATGGAACCCAGTGTAGTCAATTCCTGGCGCACTGGACAAGCCGCGGGGCGGCCGGCCGCTTCCCCTTTATTCCCCGGCCGCAACCCGGGTATGATGAGGCCCATGCGAACCAAGATCAAGCCTCGCGCGGAGCTGGCACGGGAGCTGGCCGAGCGCCGGGCGCGGCGCGAGCGGATCGTGTTCACGAACGGCTGCTTCGATCTCATGCACGTCGGCCACACCCGGTACCTGGCGGCGGCGCGGGCGCTCGGGGACCTGCTCGTCGTCGGTGTCAACAGCGACGCGTCGGTCCGGGCGCTGGACAAGGGGGCGGATCGTCCCATCGTCCCGGAAGCCCAGCGCGCAGAGGTCGTCGCGGCGCTGGGATGCGTGGATTACGTCGTGGTCTTCGACGAGCCCGATCCGGCCGCGCTGATTGCCGAGCTGCAGCCTGACGTTCTGGTGAAGGGCGGGGATTGGGCGCCCGAACAGATCGTCGGCCGCGAGATCGTCGAGGGGCGAGGCGGGGTGGTCTCGACCATTCCGCTCGTCCCGGGCGTGTCCACCACCGCGCTCGTCCAGAAGATCCGGGGCCAAGGCGCCGGCTCGCCCCCGCTCCGGCCCCGAGCCCGTCCCGCCCGCGCGCGAACACCCCTGAGCCTACCGTGCCACCGCGTCGGCAACCGGAATTCTGGGACCAGGTCCTGCGCCCCGTGCGCGAGGCGCTCCGCGATTGTCCGTCCCGGGCCGGGCTGACCGGCCTGCAGGGGGCCACGGCGGCCTTCGCGCTGACCTTGCTGAGCGGGTCGGCCGAGGCCAGCCCACGGTCCTGGCTCATCGTCACGGCCTCGGACGAGAGCGCGGAGCGCCTCTACGACGATCTCCGGTTCTTCTACGCCATGCTCGGCCTGCCGGGGGAGGCGCTGGCGCTCTTCCCCGAGTGGGAGACCCTGCCCTATGAGCCGACCCCGCCCCACGTGGACTTGATTGCCCGGCGCATGCGGACGCTGCGGCGCTTGACCGACGGGGCGCGCACCGTGCTCGTCACCTCCGTCCCCGCGCTCGTCCAACGCCTGCTGCCCGCGTCGGTGTTCGTCGAGGCCTGCTTCGGTCTCCGGCCGGGCGAGACCATCGAGCGCGAGGCCCTGGTGGCGCGCCTGCTCCGGCTCGGCTACCGTCGCACGTCGGTCGTGGAGGTCCCGGGCGAGTTCAGCATCCGAGGCGGGATCGTGGACCTCTACTCGACGGGCTATGACGATCCGCTGCGGATCGAGTTCCTCGGCGACAGCGTGGAGTCGGTTCGGCTCTTCGACACGGCGACCCAGAAGTCCACCGGGAAGCTGCAGCAGGCCTGGCTCCTGCCGGCGCGCGAGCTGATCGCGCCCGAGGGCGCGCGCGATGGGCTGGAGCCGCTGCCGCCCGACGCGGAGTGGTACGGCCCAGACCGCTACCCGGCCATGGACACGCTGCTCGATTACTTCATGGAGCCGCCGGCCCTCGTGCTGGACCAGCCCCAGGGGCTCGCGAAGAAGGCCCAGGATTTCCGGGAGGAGGTCGCCGAGGCTTACGGCCGGCATGGGATCGGGTCGGCGGGCGCGCCACTGCCCGAGCCCGACCGGCTCTACCTCCCCTGGGAGACGATCCTCGATCGGACGCGCGACTGGCCCCGGCTGGCGACGGACCCGCTGGCGACGCTGGACGCGTCCTGGGCGCCGGTGGTCTCCTTCCCCGTCCAGTCCCCGGCGAGCGTGGGGCTCGCGCAGCGCGGCACTCCCTTCACCGAGACGCTCGCCCTCCTGGATCGGCTGCGCGCCGCGGGACCGGTGCTGATCGTCGCGCGGAGCCGCGGCCAGGTGGACCGGCTGCTGGCGCTGTTCGCCGAGCATGACCTGCCCGCCGCCGTCTGGAAGCCCCAGGACTGGCGGGTCTCGCCGACGCAGAGGCCACCCTTCGCGCTCCTCCAGGGGGATCTCTCCGCCGGCTTCGTCTCCGCCGAGGGGCGGCTCGCCGTCATCACCGAGGAAGAGCTGTTCGCCAAGGGGCTCCGTCACCGGCCGGCGCCCAAGAGCAAGGCCGCGACGTTCCTCTCCTCGCTGGATGAGCTGGAGGTCGGCGACTACGTCGTCCACGTGCAGCACGGGATCGCGCGGTATCAGGGGCTCAAGCGGCTCTCGGTGCAGGGCTTCGAGAGCGACTACCTCGTCCTGGAGTTCGCCGGCGGGGACAGGCTGTACGTGCCGCTGGACCGGCTGAACCAGGTCCAGCGCTACCGCGGCGCCGAGGGCCACGTGCCCCGGCTGGACCGGCTGGGCGGGACGGGCTGGGCCCGGACGACGGCCAAGGTCAAGAAGGACATCGAGGAGATGGCCCACGAGCTGGTGGAACTGTACGCCAGCCGCGAGATCGTCCACCGGCGCGAGTACGGCGAGGACAGCACGCTTACCCGCGAGTTCGAGGCGGCCTTCGAGTACGAGGAGACACCCGACCAGTTGCGGGCGATCGAGGAGATCAAGCGTGACCTGGAGGCGCCCAAGCCCATGGACCGGCTGGTCTGCGGCGACGTGGGCTACGGCAAGACGGAGGTCGCCATGCGGGCCGCCTTCAAGGCGGTCGAGGACAACCGCCAGGTGGCGGTCCTGGTGCCGACCACGCTGCTCGCCCAACAGCATTACGAGAACTTCGCGCAGCGCTTTGCGCCGTTCCCGGTGTGCGTGGCCATGCTCTCGCGCTTCCAGAGCCCGAAGCAGATCAAGGCCGTGCTCAAAGACCTGGCGGCGGGCGCGGTGGACGTGGTGATCGGGACGCACCGGCTGCTCCAGAAGGACGTGCAGTTCCGGAACCTCGGACTCGTCATCATTGACGAGGAACAGTGGTTCGGCGTCCGGCACAAGGAGCGGCTCAAGCAGCTCCGGACGCAGGTGGACGTACTGACGCTCACGGCGACGCCGATCCCGCGCACGCTCCAGATGGCCATGTCGGGCGTCCGGGACCTCTCGGTGATCGAGACGCCGCCGCCGGGCCGACTCGCCATCCGCAGCCAGGTGCTCCGCTACGACGAGGCGGTCGTCCGCGAGGCCATCGTGCGGGAGCTGGGCCGCGGCGGCCAGGTCTTCTTCGTCCACAACCGCGTCCAGACCATGGAGCGGATGGCGAGCCGGCTCCAGGAGCTGGTCCCGGAGGCCCGGGTCGTCATGGCGCACGGGCAGATGGACGAGCGCCTGCTGGAGGAGGTCATGCTCAAGTTCCTTCGCCGGGAGGCCGACGTGCTGGTGGCGACCGCGATCATCCAGTCCGGCCTGGACGTGCCGAACGCGAACACGATCCTCATCAACCGGGCGGACACCTTCGGGCTCGCGCAGCTCTATCAGCTCCGGGGCCGCGTAGGCCGGGCGGGGCACCAGGCCTACGCCTACTTCTTCATCCCCGACGAGGGGACGCTGTCCACGGAGGCCCAGAAGCGGCTGATGGCCATCCAGGAATTCACGGAGCTGGGCGCCGGCTTCCGCATCGCGATCGCGGACCTCGAGATCCGCGGCGCGGGCAACCTACTCGGCAAGCAACAGTCCGGGCACATCGCGGCGGTCGGGCTCGACCTCTACCTGCAGATGGTCGAGCAGGCGGTCCAGCAGCTCAAGGGGACGATCGTCGAGGAGGAGCCAGACCCGACGCTCCATGTCAACGTCTCGGCGTTCATCCCGGAGGACTACGTCGAGGACGTGCACCAGCGGCTGTCCCTGTACAAGCGCCTGGCCTCCTGCCAGCAGGTCGGAGAACTGGCCCTGCTGCACGGCGAGATGGAGGACCGGTATGGCCCGCTCCCGGAGCCGGTGGAGCGGCTGTTCGAGGTGATGCAGATCCGCTGCCTGGCCAAGTCGTTGCGGCTGGCGACCGTCGAGGCCAAACCGCAGGCCGTGGCCCTCGTGTTCGATCCCAAAGCCCGGGTGCCCGAAGCCGGCATGCGGCGGCTCATGGACCGCTACCAGCGGCGGCTGCGGCTGCTCTCCCCCCTGTCCTTCGAAATCCAGGTGCCGGAAGGCGGCTGGTCCGCGGTCTATCCGGAGCTCAATACGACCTTGCAAACACTGGCATTCTGTGATACCTAGGCACCCGATCGGCGACCCGTTCCGGAGCGCACCCGCGTGGCAGTCCGCTTCCCTGTCCCCTGGTTGAGACTCGACGATCGGCCGTCCGCGGGCGTCCGGCTGGCGGTAGCCTGCAGCTTGGCCCTCGGGCTCGCCGCTTGCACGCCGGCCGCGGAGGAGCCGCCGGTGGTGGCGTTCGTCAACGGGAAGGCGATCACGCAGAGCGAGCTGGAACAACGTTGGGCGGAGCTGCCCGAGCCCATGCAGGCCTACTACCGGAATGAGGGAGGCAAGCGGAAGTTCCTGGATGATCTCATCACGCGGGAGCTCCTCCTGCAGGAGGCCCGGAAGATGGGACTGGACCAAGGGCTGCAGTTGCGCGAGCGGCTGGAGCGGATCAAGGAACAACTGGTGCTCGACCAGCTCATGAAGGTGGTCGTCACGCCCCAGGTGGACGTGTCGAAGGAGGAGATGGAGGCCTATTACGCCTCCCATGCGGACGAGCTTGCGGCGGCCGAGCAGATCCGGGCTTCGCACATCCTGGTGCCCACGGCCAAGCAGGCCTGGGACCTCAAGCGGCAACTGGACGAGGGAGCGGACTTCGCGAAGCTCGCGAAGCGCTACTCGGTGGACGCCGCGACGCGGGAGCAGGGTGGCGATCTGGGCCCCTATCGTAAGGGGGCCGTCTTGCCGGAAGTCGAGGCCGCCATCCTGAAGCTGAAGCCGGGAGCGGTGAGCGAGCCGGTGCAGAGCCTGGCCGGCTTCCACCTCGTCAAGGTGACGGCGCGCGAAGAGGACCATGCGACCCGCGTCACGGCCCTGCGCGAGCGGCTGCGGAAGGAACTGTACGCAGAGAAGCGGCGCCAGCGGTTCGAGGAATACCTGGCCGCACTCAGAGCGGCGGCCACCATCCGGATGGCGGAGGCGTCCCGATCGTTGCCCCGGGACGCCGGCCCGCAGCCGGGCCCCACGCCCTAAGAGGCCATCACCGACCTCCGCTCCGGTCCGGGCTCGACTGGTCATCCGCCCGCCAGCCCGGGAGGGGCACCTATAGGCACCGCTGTGACCCCGACAACGACCCCCTCGGCCGGTCTTGCTTGCCGCCGGCTCGTCGTCTCCCTCGCGCTGGCGCTCTGGCTCCTGCTGTTGCCGCCCGCGGTCGGAGAGGCTGCGCTCCTGACGGACCGCATCGTCGCCGTGGTCAACAACGAAGTGATCACGCTCTCGGAGCTGAAGAACGAGGCGGCTCCCGAGGAGCAGCGGCTGCGGGAACAGTACCGGGGGGCGGAGCTGGCGCGCCGGCTCCAGCAGCTCGAATACACGCTCCTCACCCGGATGATCGAGCGCAAGCTCCAGATCCAGTATGCGGCGAACAAGGGCGTGGACGTCTCCGACGACGAGGTCCGCAGCACCCTGAAGGAGCTGCAGCGACAAGGGGAGAAATTCGATTACGCCAACCCCCAGGACAGGAAGCTCATCAAGGAGCAGTTGGTGCTGATGCGGCTGGTGGACCGCGAGGTCCGGAGCGGGGTCATGGTCTCGGAGCCGGAGATGAAGCGCTACTACGAGGAGCACCTGAGCCGATTCATGCTCCCGGACGAGTATCGGATCAGCCAGATCTTGCTCCGCCGTCGGCGCGGGCAGGACCAGGCCGATCTCCAGAGCCGAGCCAGGGACATCCTGGCCGCGCTGCGGCAGGGCGCGGACTTCGCCGATCTGGCCCTCCGCTATTCGGACGGCCCGCAGGCGCGGCAGGGCGGCAGCCTGGGCTTCGTGCGCCAAGGCGAGCTGCAGCCGGCCATCGAGCGGGCCATCGCCAAGCTGCAGCCCAATCAGGTGAGCGAGCCCGTCGAGACGCCCGAAGGGCTGCACATCATCCGCTTGGAAGAGAAGAAGCCCCCACAGTTCCGCCCCTTCGCCGAGGTCAAGAACGAGATCAAGGGCCTCGTCTTTCAGCAGAAGACCGAGGATATGTACGAGCGCTGGATGCGGGACCTCAAGAACAAGGCCTACATCGAGATCAAGTTTTGAAGAAGGGCGCCAGGCACGTGGAAGGCGAGAACGGTCTCGGCCCCCTAGCTACAACCTTCGGGCCTCGGGCCAGACGCTGCGAGCAGCGCGCGCAATGCCGCCCATAGCTCGTCCCGCCCCTCGTGCGTGACCGCCGAATAGGGGATCAGGGGCGTCTCGGGCGGCAGGGCCAGGAATCTCCGGATCGCCGCGAGCTGCGCAGCCCGCTCACCTCGCGAGAGCTTGTCGATCTTCGTCGCCACCAGCACCGTCGCCAGGCCTGCCCCTTGCAGCCATCCGAGCGCGGTCTGGTCCTGCGGCTGGGGCCCGCGCGCGTCCACGAGCAGGAGGACCCCGCGCAGCTCGGGCCGGCCGGTGAGATAGGCCTCGATCATCGGCGCCCAGCGCGCCCGCTCGGCCTTGCCCACCTTCGCGTAGCCGTACCCGGGCAAGTCCACCAGGTACAGCCGGCGGAAGCGCGGATCGCCGGTCGTGACCCGGTAGAGGTTGAGGAGGCGGGTCTTGCCCGGCGTGCCGCTGACCTGCGCCAGGCCCTGCCGGCGCAGGAGCGAGTTCAGCAGCGAGGACTTCCCGACATTGGATCGGCCCACGCACGCCACCTCGGGAAGCCGCTCCGCAGGAAACTCCCCCGGTCCGCGACAGCTTTTGATAAACTCGGCGGCGAGAATATGCATGGGAAATGGAAGAACGCTGTCAGCAATCAACGTTCAGCGATCAGCTTGCAGAAGGCAAGACCGGATTGGTCTTCCTCGGAAGCTGAATGCCGACGGCCAAGAGTTATGGGCTGCTTTAACATCGTGTGATGGGCAAGTCAACTCGCCGCATCTTGCTCGGGCGGCTGATCGTCCTCGCGGCGTTGCTGACTGGGCTGTGGCTCGCCGGGATCGTTGTCGTCTGGCTCGTCACGTTTCCCGACATCAGTGCGCTCGTGACGCGGAATCCCTCCACCACCGCGGTGATGCAGGCGCGAGCGGAAGCGGCGCGCGCCGCGGGCCGGCGCGCCCGGCCCGCCTGGATCTGGGTGCCACGCTCGCGTATTTCGCCGCACCTGCAGCGGGCCGTGATCGTCTCGGAGGATGCGGCGTTCTACACGCACCACGGCTTCGACTGGAAGGGCATCCGGGACGCGGCGGTGCGGAACCTGGAGGCGGGCGAGATCGCGGCGGGGGGTAGTACGATCACGCAGCAGCTTGCCAAAAACCTGTACCTCTCGCCCGAGCGGACGTGGTGGCGGAAGCTGCACGAGGCGCTGATCGTCTGGGCGCTGGAGCACCGCCTGAGCAAGCCGCGCATCCTGGAGCTCTATCTCAACGTCGTGGAGTGGGGAGACCAGGTGTACGGCGCGGAAGCGGCCGCGCGGCATCACTTCGGCAAGCCGGCCCGGGATCTCACGCCGGAGGAGGCCGCGCTGCTGGCCGCCATCCTGCCCTCGCCCCGCCGGTACGATCCCCTGATCGTCACAGCCTACCTAGCCCGGCGGCAGCAGCAGATCCTGGAACGAATGGGCCGGAACTGAACGGTAAAAAGCGAGACGTGAATCGTGCTCACCGCGCCGGAGTGAGGCCCTCTACCGCTTACGGTTGAACCCGCTGCCCGGCTCGGCTAGGATGGCGGCACATGAGTTACCTCCACCGGGTGCTCGCCGCGCGCGTGACGAAGTGGCGTGAGCAGAACTATCCTTGTGAGGAATATCCTGCGATCGGCGAGGTCCTGGAGTGGTCGTACGACTATCACACCGGGAATCTCCGTTACCTGCGGCGCCCGCAGTTTCGCGCGCTGGAGACCTATTGGTATTTGCGGCTCGTCGAGAAGACGCCGCATGTCTTCGACCTCTACCGGAGGCTTTATCCGAAGCAATCCGAACTCCTCCAAGCTCTCGGCTTAGATCACAGCGACGTCAAGGAATATGTCCTCGATGAAGGCTTCGAAGCATTGATAGAACGGATCAAGTCTGACGACGACTTCGTCCGTGACTTCAAGCTCGAGCCCCTCCGAGAAACGCTGCCCCTGGACCACCCAAGCCACATCCTCGCCCTGGCGATGGGTGCCGGAAAGACCATCCGCATCGGCGCGATCATGGCCACGGAGTTTGCTCTGGCGATCGACTACCCGGGCGGCCCGTTCGTGCAGAACGCGCTCGTCTTTGCACCGGGGAAGACGATCCTGGAATCGCTGCGCGAGTTGGTCGAGGTCCCTTATGACAAGGTCCCGCCTCCGCGCCTGTACAAGCCGTTTTCCGCCTCGGTCAAACTAACGTTTACACGCGACGGGGAGAAAGATGCGCCGGTGATCCGCGGCTCTTCGTTAGGATCAAAGCTCGCGTGTATCTGTCGTCAGATAACTTCACGGTCCTGGAGCGCCAGTTGCAGGAGACTTACGGTGAGACGATTGCCGAGTTGAATCGAACCGGCCAGGACCCCCGGTGTGCCCGACTCGTGTTGTGCAAGCTCAACCCGCCGCCTCTGGTCGTGACGCCGCTCGACCTCGCAGAGCTGGGCGGAGAGCTTACTGCACGATCCGATGAAGACCGCCCGATCACGCGGTCTGTCTCGGGATGGAGTTCTCGGCCAAGGCCTGGATCGAAGACCGAAACCGCCATCGCAAAACGTGGCCCTCTCCGATATTCCGGAGAAAAAGACCGATCTCGTGACCGGCCGCTACGAGCTGCCGGCACCTAGCGGTCAAACCACTATCGCGGTCAAAATCACGCACATGCTCGGGGAAGAGGTCCTGCTGACAACCACTCTCTGAGCGACTTCCGTGTCGAATCCCGTGCGCCGCAAGACCGTAACCCGATCCAAACCCTCCGCCAGCCTGGCGACCCCCGTCTTCCAGGCGCCGCCGGCCGTGCTGCGCGCGTTTCAGGCGCTTGCCCCGAGCGATCTCTACCAGCTCGCATCAAAGGAGATCGTGACCCGCGGGTTTGACTACTACCGGCGGGAACGGCTCCTGGGCTACGCCTGGACTCCGGATGGCTCGAAGCTGACGGCCGAGGTGGAGGGCACGAGGCGGTACACGGTCACGTTTTTCGTCGAGGATGACGCCCTCTTTGCCGATTGCAACTGCCCGGCCTGGGAGCCCGATTGGTCCTGCAAACATGTGCTCTGCGCCTGTTTCACGACGATCAACCTGCTCTCCCCTGAAAACTTCCGGCTGCCTGGTGCGAACGAGGCCCGGCTTGCTTCGCTCAGGGCTGAGCTGCTCGCCAGGGTTCCGAGCGAGGTGCGGCGCAGCGCGCCGGCCGGCCGCAGGGCCGGCCTGAAGGCCGACATCGAGATCGTCATGGATGCGACGCGCCATCCTCCCTCGCTCTTCCTCCGTCTGGACGGGATGAAGCTGGAGGGGACCAGGGGCTGGGCGCCCTCGGGGCAGATTCCTCTTGAGCTGATCCCCCTACTCCACTCATCCCCGTTGGTTTTCGCCTATGGCGAGGATGCGCTGCTCCAGTATCTCCGGCTGAGCGGCGGCCCGCATCCGATCATCCTCGAAACGCCTGAGAAGACAGTCCCGCTCAAGTGGGATCCTGCGGTGAAGGTGTTCGCCAAGACCCAGTTCGAGCTGGTCGGAGACCGGGTCACGGTCCGGGCGGCCTGCCTGGTGGACGGGGTCGAGCTGGAACGGTTCGTGCGCTTCCGGTCGTTCGTCGCCGATCCGGACACGGGTCGGCTTGTGCGTCTCAGGGACGAACGGGGCTGGAACGCTTGGCTTGCGTTTCAACGTGGCGTGCTCCATCACGCCCCCTTCCTCAGCCCCCGCGCCTCACCGGGTGAGGATAGGCGCCTGGTGCTGCTGCCGGACCAGTCCGGGGCGTGGCCACGACACAGTCGCAGTGAGGAGCTGGCGGCCACCCTGCCGCTGCAGGAGTTCCAGGCTTGTCAGATTGATGTGATCCGGCAGCATGCCGACCGCGTGCTGCGTGACCTGATCCTGGCGGTGGACGGCCGGGTCCAGGCGCTTCCTCCGGCCGAGCCACAGTTGGAGGCGGAACGCCCCCTGTGGCAGCTCGTCCTGGTTCCGCCGGCGGCCTCCGACGATCCGCGGACCGCGTGCTACAGGCTGCGGGTTGAATGCCGGTGGGGCGCGCTCGCCGCGACGCCCAGCGTGTCGGTCTTCGGTTTCTTCCCCTGGCTGGAACAGTCGCCGACGCTCTCCGGTCCGTTGCGGGCCTGGAAACGCAAGCGCCTCCTCTACAAGGCCTTCTTCGCGCTCCTGTCCGTGACGGACCCTGTGGAGCGGGACCAGCGCATCAGGAACGAGGTGAGCGGCGTCGAGTTCCGTTCGAGCCGAGTCAGGAACGAAGGCCAGCGACTGCTGAGACAGGCCCTGGCCGCCGCTGCGCGCGAGGATCTGCGGCTGTGTCTCCATGCCGGTCGCTGGACGGTGCGGCCGGTGGACAAGGCCCGCGAGGCCGACTTGTACCGGATTCCGTTCGACGTCTTCGGCCCGGAGATCTTCCGCGGCATGGACCGCTGCGACGAGATGAGGGTCCCGTCCCCGCTTCTGTTCGAGCGGTTACCGGAGCTTGCGGTGAAACTGGCCGAGGCCGGCATCCCGCTTCTCTACGAGGAGAAGCCGGTCCACGCCGCCCGGTGGGACTGCGCCGTCCACGTGGGGCGTGGCGCGCGGGAGGGGACCGGGATCGATTGGTTCGAGATCCGCCCGGAGATCCGTTGCGACGGGGCGGTGCTGGAGGAGGAGACCTGGCGGGAGGCGGTGCGCCGCGGTGGCCTGGTCGCGACCGGCGGCGTCCTGCAGGTGCTCGATGCCGCCACCCTCGAGCGCCTCCGCGCGCTCCTGTCGCTGACCGACCAGGCCGAGGCAGCCCGCACCGCCTCCCGTCTCGTCGCGGTGCCGCGCCTGGGGCTCTTCGACTGGCTCGCCCTCCGCGAGCAAGGCCTGCGGGTCTCGCTGCCCCCAGCGGAGGAGGCTGTGCTCGCCCGCCTGCTGGGCTTCGAACGGATCGAGACGCCGCCCCTGCCCAGGGGCGTACGGTCCGCGCTGCGGCCCTACCAGAAGACCGGCTACGCCTGGCTGGCCTTCCTCTACCGGCACCGGTTCGGCGCCTGTCTGGCGGACGACATGGGCCTGGGGAAAACGCTCCAGGCGATCTGTCTGCTGGCCGCCGTCAACGAAGGAATCGTCCCCTGGCAGGACGGTGCCCGCGGCCCGCACCTGGTCGTCGTGCCGACCAGCCTGCTGTTCAACTGGGAACAGGAGCTGGCGCGCTTCTGCCCGGCCCTGACGGTCCGGCCCTACACCGGCAAGGAGCGGGCACTCGCCGCCGGGGACGGCGAGATCGTCCTGACGACCTACGGGCTCCTGCGGCGGGACGCCGAGGCGCTGGCGCGGACGCGGTTCCACGTAATCGTGTTCGACGAGGCCCAGGCGGTGAAGAACCTCCATGCGGCGACCACGGGGGCCGCTCGGCGGCTCACGGGCTGCTTCAAGCTCGCCGTCACCGGCACGCCGCTGGAGAACCACCTCGGCGAATATTTCTCGATCATTGATCTCTGTCTGCCCGGTCTGCTTGGGGATTACGACCGGTTCCGGGCCGAGCTTCGGGACGCGGAGTCTGGCGCGCTGGACCGGCTCCTCCGGCGGACCCGTCCCTTCGTGCTCCGGCGCACCAAGGAGCAGACCCTCCGTGACCTGCCCGCCAAGATTGAGCGTAACATCTATCTGGATCTGACCGACCGCCAGAAAGTGCTCTATCAGCAGACCGTGGAGCAGGTCCGCACGACGATCGACGAGGCCTACCGGAGCAAACCGCAGGCCCAGGCCCAACTGATCGCGCTGACGGCGATCCTGAAGCTCCGCCAGCTCTGCCTGTCGCCTCGCTTGCTCACCGGCCGGCGGGAAGAGTCCGCCCCCAAGCTCGAATTCCTGATGGAACGGCTGCAAGTCCTGCTGGAGGAAGAACACAGCGCCCTGGTGTTCTCGCAGTTCACCAGCTTCCTGGATCTCGTCCAGGAGGCCTGCGACGGCCGCGGGATCCCGTACAGCCGCCTGGACGGGTCCACGGCGGCCGGCAAACGAAAGGCGCTCGTGACGGCCTTTCAGGCCCGCAAGGCGCCGGGGGTCTTCCTGCTGAGCCTGAAGGCGGGCGGACAGGGGCTGAACCTGACCAGGGCGACCTATGTCTTTCACCTGGACCCCTGGTGGAACCCGGCTGTGGAGCAACAGGCCTCGGACCGCGCGCACCGCATTGGCCAGAAGCGCGTGGTGACCATCACGCGGATCCTCATGCGCCATACGATTGAAGAGAAGATGATGGAGTTGAAACAGCGGAAGCTCGACCTCTACCAGACGGTCGTCGGTGCGGCGGTCCGGGGCGCCGGCCGCGCGGCCCTCACGAAAGCCGACTTCGACTTCCTGCTTTCCCCGGCGGTCGATTCCACCAGGACGTCGTGCTAGTCGGCGTCGCCGATCTCCCGGTAGTCCCGCTCACCGAAGATGGCGGACTCGTGCGTGTAGTGCTTGAACTCGAGGAGGTTGCCCGAGGGGTCTTCGAGGAAGAACGTCCGGTGCTCGATCCGGGTGCCCGGGAACCGGACCCGCGGGTGCTGGAAAAACGGGAGGCCCTTGGCCTTGGCGCGGTCCGCGAGCGCCTGCCAGTCCTGTTCGCTCGCGAAGACGAGCCCGAAGTGGCGTGGATAGATGCCTTGCTGCGGCGCCAGCGCCTCCTTCGCAAGGTGGGCGACGAGCTGGTGGCCGGCCAAGCCCAGGGTCACTGCGGCGTCGGACTCCCGTCCCAGCGTGCAGCCCAACCCGTCCACGTAGAACCGCTTGGCAGCCGCCAGGTCGTGGACCGGGAACGCCAGATGGAACAGGACCTTGCTCATACCGTCACCCAACCGTGGACCTACCATAGCGCAGCCCGGCGGGTCGTTCAACTCCTCCTGCCTTCGCCGTGGCCTCACGCCACCGGAGCGCGCCCTCGCATGTCTCAGCGAAAGCGGTCCGTGACGACGGGGGCCCGGCGGCCGTCCCAGTAGCCCGCGCACATATAGGGGGTCGTGTGCCGGATCGCGAAGCGGCCGTCCGGGGCCAGCACGAGCGCGCCGGCGGCGCCGCGCAGGCGGCGCACCAGGCTGGCGAGGACGAGCCGCGCCGCGGCCTCCGGTGTCGCGCCGCCCGCTAGGCGGTCGGCGATCGCCTTGGCTACGGCGAGTCGGATGATCCCTTCGCCCACGCCGGTCATGGAGACGGCGCCCGCGAGATCGTCCGCGTAGACGCCGCAACCGATGAGCGGCGTGTCGCCGACACGCCCCGGCAGCATGAGCGCGACCCCGCCGGTGGAGGCGCCTGCCGCGACGCTCCCGCGCCGGTCCACCGCTACCGCGCCGACCGTACCCGTCCCGCGCGAGCCGATCCGCCGGGGCGCCCGGAGCGCCTCGAACAGGCGCAGCGTTGGCGACCCGCCCCCGCGCGCGGGCCTCAGCGCGCGCGGCGCGGCGCTGAGCCGGCGTCGGCGGGGGTTGTTGCTCGGCTCCATCCGCAGGGCGAAGCGGGTGGCGGGCTCCCCGGCCAGCAGGACGTGGTCGGTCCGCTCCAGCACCAAGCGCGCGGCGGCGATCGGATGGCGCACGCGCTCGATCCCCGCCACCGCCCCAGCCCGGAGCCTGCGGCCCTCCATGAGGGCGGCATCCATGCGACGCGCGCCGTCGAGCTGCAGGCGGGACCCCGTGCCGGCGTTGAAGAGGCCGGAGCCTTCGAGGAGGCGAATTGCGGCCTCGACGGCCTCCAGCGCCGCGGCGCCGCGATGCAGCCGGGCGTGCCCGGCGGCGAGCGCCTCGGCGAGACAGGCGGCCTGTGGGGCCGTCATCGGCCGCGCCCCTGCGCCGCCGTGGACTAGGATGATCGGAGGGCCCTGTCTCAAGGAGAATTAATTGAGCAGCAGGTCCTTTGCCTTCCGGTAGGTCGGATCCTGCAGGCGGTCCAGGTCGGAGCGGACGAAGCCGAGCCCGGTCACGCAAAGCTCGAAGTTGTCGGACAGCTTCCGGAAGAGCGGCGTGTCGTCGCTGGCTCCCGCGGCCTCGAAGCGCGCCACGATCCCGTAGGAGCGCTTGCCGGTCTTCACGTAATCCACCAGGAAGTCCTGGTGGTAGATCAGGCCGGAGGCCTTGAGCCGCCGCAGATACTCGGGAAAGAGGCCGGCCATGAAGAGCGTGAAGTCGCCGATATGGCGATGGACGTCGCGCTCGCGCTCGAAGGTGTGGGCGTCGAGGAGCACCTCGGACTCGTACAGGAGTCCCGCCACGGTGTCCACCGGTTTTCCTCGGGCGTTCCGGATGCGGTACAGCTCGTCCACGTGCGTGAACCGCACCAGGAGGTCGGAGACGTATTCGGTGACCTTGAGGTCGGGCCAGCCGAGCTTCTCGGCGAAGCTCCGCTCGGTCAGGGTGCCGAACAGGCGGCGCAACGGGTGATGCTCGGGGATCTCGACGTCCATGTCCACCTCTTGCCGCAGATCGTAAACTCAGTATGCCAGCGCAGGCTGGCGAAGGCAAGCCGGCCTTGGGGTCCGCGCTGAGCGACTCGCGACGTCCGCCGGGCGCCCGCCCGGCCTCCACCGATCATATCCTGTATCGGCCGAGCCGCAACCGAGCTTAACCGGGCCCTTCATCCAGCCCCCCGCGGCTGTCCAGGATCAACGTGACGGGGCCGTCGTTGACGAGCGAGACCCGCATGACCGCGCCGAACTGGCCGGTCTCGACCGGCAGGCCCCGGGCCTTGAGCCCGGCAGCGACCCGCTCGTAGAGCGCCCGGGCTTGGTCCGACGGCGCCGCGTGGTCGAAGCCGGGCCGGCGCCCCTTGCTCGTGTCGCCGAGGAGCATGAACTGCGAGACGATCAGCAGGGCGCCGCCGGCTTCGGCGATCGAGCGGTTCATCTTTCCCTGGGCGTCACTGAAGATGCGGAGCGTCGCCAGCTTCTCGACCATCCAGGCGACGTCGGCGTCCGCATCGCCCCTGGCCACACCGAGCAGGACGAGGAGGCCGGCGCCGATCCGGCCGACGACTTCCCCGTCTACCTCGACCGCAGCCTCCGTGACGCGCTGGATCACTGCTCTCATGATTCGTGAAGGTCCATGGTCAGTGGGCTATGGCCGGTCGCCGACCCCCGACCGCTCCATTTACCCGGATAGTTCCCGCCTCTCGTCGCTCGCAAGCGCACAACGAGCGACACTTCAGGAGCGCTGTCTGCCGCTCTGCAGCAAGGCCAGCGTGCCTTCCAGCGCGAGCAGCCGGCGCTTAGTCCCCAGCCCGCCGGAGAAGCCGCCGAGCGAGCCGTCGGCCGCGATCACCCGATGGCAGGGAGCGATCAACGGGACAGGGTTGGCACCGAGGGCCAGCCCCACCGCCCGCGCGTAGCGTGCGCCGCCGACCCGGGCCGCCACCCAGCCGTACGAGCGGACGCGGCCGTACGGAATCGCCTGGATCGCCCGCCAGACCCGCCGCTGGAACGGCGTGCCGCCGGACAGGTCAACGGGCAACTCGAGGGTGCGGCGCCGCCCATCGAGAAACTCGATGATCTGCGCGCACGCGCGGTCCAGCAAGACCGACCGCCCGTCCGGCTTGGCTCCTGCGAGTGCTGCGTGACGAACGGCGGACGACGCACGCAGCGCCCGCTCCGCCGCCCGCCGCGAAGCCTTGGGCAAGACGACGGCGCAGATTCCGCGCGCGGAGGCAGCCAGTCCCATCCAGCCCCAGGTGGTCTGAAACACCCGTGACGGATGGCGGGTGACGGGGGACGGGTCGGAGCAAGGGGGCGCTAACGGTTCTCTGCGGGACATGCTCGCTTGGCTCCGCTTCTTGCTCATCACTCGTTACCGGTCATGCATCACGGTCTTGACGCCGCGCGCCCCAGCTTTCCCTTCACCAAGTTCCAGAGCATGTCCAGTTCCTCGGAGCGCAGGAGCGCGTGCACCCCGAAATAGCCAGTCATGCTCAAGCCGACGCCGACGAAGAGCATCACGGTTTTGGCGAGCCAGTCGCCTTCGTGCGTCCACACCGGCGCGCCCGCCACCCAGCCAGCCGCGACCACGATCGGCGCTGCGGCCGCCAGACTGCGCGCCGCCGACCGGCCGATCGCCCGCCAGTCCACGCCGCCCAGCCGCCGGTTGAGCACCGCGACCAGGATGCCGCCGTTGAGCATCGCGGCGAGCGCCGTGGCCAGCGCCAACCCGGCGTACTGGAGCGGCCCCATGAGGAGCAGCGACAGTAGGAGGTTGCCGGCGACTGCGATCGCGGCCGCGATCGCGGGCGTCCGCGTGTCCTGCATCGAGTAGAAGGCCGCGACGATGATCCGCACGCCGGCGAACGCCCAAAGCCCCACGGCGTAACAGAGGAGCGCGGTCGCGGTCGCGGCTGTGTCGGCGGCCGTGAAGGTCCCGTGCTCGAAGAACAGGTGGACGATCGGGTGCCGCAGCAGGATCAGTCCGAGCATGGAGGGCAGGATGATGAAGAGGATCATGCGGAGCCCGAACGCCAGCGTCCCCCGCAGCTCCTCCAGCGACCCCTTCGCAGCCTGGGCCGAAAGCGTCGGCAGGATGGCCGTCGCGAGCGCCACGCCGAAGATGCCGAGGGGGAACTGGATGAGCCGCATCCCGTAGAACAGATAGGTCGGGCCGCCCGCGAAAAAGGAGGCAAGGATGGTGCTCACCGTGATATTGACCTGGGTGACCGACATCCCCAGAAGCGACGGCACCAGCAGGGTCCCGATCCGCCGCACGCCGGGATGGCCGGGCTCGAACCGCCAGCCGAACAGCAATCCGCGCCGGCGCAAGCCGGGGAGCTGGATGAGGAACTGGCCCAGCCCGCCGATCACCACGCCGGCGGCGACCCCGAAGATGGGCTCCGGGAGCCGCGGCGACAGGAAGAGCGCGAACCCGATGATGCAGACGTTGAACAGCACGGGCGAGAAGGCGGGGGCCGCGAAGGCCCGCACCGAGTTCAGGATGCCCATGGCCAGCGCCGCCAGGCTGATGCAGAGGAGGTAGGGGAACATGAGCTGGGTCAGGAGCGTCGTCAGCCCTAGCTTGGCGGGGTCCTCGTGAAAGCCGGGGGCTAGCATCCAGACGATGGCCGGGGCGGCCGCGATGCCCAGCAGCGTGACGAGGGTCAGGAGTGTGAGTAGGGTCGTGAACATGGCGCTCGCGAGCTCCCAGGCGTCCCGCTTCGTCCGGAGCGTGTGATATTCGGTGAAGACGGGAATGAACGCGGAGGACATCGAGCCTTCGGCGAACAGCTCGCGGAGCAGGTTGGGGATGCGGTAGGCGACGAAGAACGCGTCGGCGGCTGGAGTGGCTCCAAAGAGACGGGCGAGGACCATGTCCCGGGCGAAGCCGAGCACGCGGCTGGACAACGTCGCCACCCCGATGAGACCGGCCGCGGTGGCGACCGAGTGCGTGGTGTCCGGGCTCGAAGCGGTGGAGTCAGGCGGGCCGGGCGCGTCGGGCATGGCGGCGGATTCTAGCGGAACCACGGCGGGGAGTCCACCCGCCCCGCCCGCCGGGTTGACGCGGCCTCACGGCGCCAGCGTGTGGGCCGGGAGCCGGGAGAGCGCCTCGGCCGCCGCGGCGCGGACGGTGCGGTCCCTGTCATGCGCGGCGGCCCGCTCGAGCGACGTCCGCGCCGCCGGGCTCTGAAGCTGCCCGAGCGCCGTGGCCGCGCTCAGCCGGACCCGGTAATCAGGATGCTCCAGCAGCTTCGCCAGCACCGGCACCGCCCGCGCCTCCCGGAGCACGCCCAGCTCGCGGGCCGTGCGCGCCAGCGCCTGTGCGCCATAGAGCAGCTCCGGCCCGGACAGCATGTCGCCCGTCTCCGCTGCGGTGTCCACATGGGGATACTGCCGCAGGTCCTCGTCGTCGCCCAAGCGCTCGGCCCCGGCGATCAACGTGGCTCCGGCGTCCCGCCGGGTCGCGAGAAATCCTTTGATGAGATCGCCCAGAAAATAGAAGTACGGGTTGCTCTCGACCTTGTGGAGCACATCCACATAGGGGGCGTTGGTAAGGCCCTCGTCGTTCGAGGATTCCTCGATCCGTACCAAGAGCAGGACGCCGAGCGTCGGGTGCGTCAGGCTGATCGCACAGCGGATGTCGGTCTCGTAGAGATCGGCTCGGAACTGCCGGCCGCGCTCCTCGCGGTAGGCGACCTTCAGGGTCAGGTCGTGCGGCTCGCCCTCGCTCTGGACGACGGTGAAGCCGGCGGCGCGCAGCTTGGCCCGTACTGAAGGCATGACCGCAAAGGAGACCCGCCCGCGCGAGCGCCACGTCGAGGAATCCCCTTCCACCCGAATCGCTCGAGCCTGGCCGAGGCGCTCAAGATCTGCCTCGGTCAGCTCGCGGGTCTGCATGAGGGCTGCGGCGCTGACCGGAAAGAGTCCGAGGAACACCAACCCTGCGACGACGCCGGTGACCATGGGAGACCTCTCTGGATAATGGATAACCAGGAGGCCCAGTGTAGCCCAGCGGCCCGCGCGAATCCACCCCCAGGCGAACTGTGGTATAAGCAAGCCGGACCGGGGGTGGCCCGCAGGGGCGTCAGGGGGGAACTGCATGATCATGCCGCTGCCGCGGCTGCGCTGGTGGGGACCGGTCCTGCTGGGGGTGTTCGTGGCAGGCTGCGCGGACGCGCCGCCGCGAACGCCGATCCGGGAGCATCCGGACATGCACATCATGTACGCGGAGACGACCGGCACCTATCGGAAGTTCGAGAAGCCGCTCACCGGTGGGATTTGGGTCAAGGACGTGCAGGGGCCCGGCTCGGACGAGGCGCTCATCATCGCTAAGGGTGTGCTGCTCAAGCTGGGCTACCCGGTGGTCGAACGGGAGCATCTGCAGGCCCTGCTCGACGAGCAGAAGACCCTGTTGCGGTACGGGGATGAGCGCCTGGCCGACGCGATCGGCGTCGGGAAGCTCGTGGGGGCCCAGCTCGTCGCCTTTCTCCAGACGGAGAGCCAGCCGGTCTCCGGCTTCACGGACGGCTACGACATCCGCGTGCTGATTCGCGTGGTCGGCGTGGAGACCGGCGAAGTTTATTTCCTGGGCATGGCCCGCTGGTCGCGGCCGGCCCCGACCCCGACCTACGGGCTCGACATCCTCACCTCGCACGCGGTCTCTCGCGCCTTCTGCCCGCCGGAGCGGTGGGACGAGGCGTCGGCCGCAAACGGCTGGACGGGCGGCTGCCGGGAGTAGGCGAGCCGGGAGGGCGCCAAGGCGCGGCACCATGACACTGACCGCCCAGGCCCTGTACAACCTCACGAAATGCGCGCATCGCGTCTACCTCGACGCCAACGGCGACCCGGCCGAGAAGAGCGAGGTCAGCTCTTTCGTCAAGCTGCTCTGGGAGCTCGGGCTCCAGACCGAGCGCGAGTACCTCGCCCTGCTCGGCGACCTCCCGGTGGCGGACCTCCAGGCGCTTCCCGTTGACGAGGCGTGGCGGGAGACGCGTCGGCTGATGGGCGAGGGCGCCCCGTTGATCTACCAGGGCTGTCTGCGAGACGGCGTCGACCTGGGCCGGCCGGACCTCCTGCTCAAGCACGAGGGTATGCCCTCGAAGCTCGGGCCCTACCTCTACGAGCCGATTGACATCAAGGCAGGCAAGGGATGGGAGGAGCGGGACGGGAAGCGGACCAAGTTCAAGGAGCACTACGCGTTCCAGGTGCTGTTCTACCGTATGCTGCTCGAGCGGATCCAGGGCGCGCTGCCACCCCTCGCGCGGATCATCAACGTGGACAAGCAGGTCGAAGCGTTCGACCCCGCGGCCTTCCAGGCGGACTTCGAGCAGGCGCTCGCTGCGGCGCGCCGGCTCACGGCGGGGACGGAGACCTCCGAGCCCGTCCTCGGGAGTCATTGTCAGCTTTGCCCCTGGCTCCGGAAGTGCGAGCGCTGGGTGACCGAACAGTCCGATCCCACCGGCCTCTTCTTCGTCGGCCGGCAGAAGTTTCAGCTCAAGGCGGCGGGGTTGCGCACCATCGAGGACATTGCGAGGATGGACGTGGCCGCGTATCTCGCCCCGGGGAAGCGGATCGCCGGGCTGGGGGAGAAATCTCTCCGGCGGATGAAGACCCGGGCGCAGGTGCGCCTAGCCGGCCGGCCCGAGATCCGGCCCGGCTACCGCTTTCCCAGGGAGGCGCGCGAGGTGTACTTCGACATCGAGGACGATCCGACGCGCGGAGTCACCTACCTGTTCGGCCTGCTGATCAAGGACCGCGACGGGGAGCCGCGCTTCGACTATGTCCTGGCCCGCCGGCCCGACGAGGAGGAGATCGCCGCGCGCGCCTTCTGGGCCTTCCTCGCCACCGCCGAGGACGACGTGTACTACGTGTACTCGCACAAGGAGCGGACGACGCTCCGGCAGCTCATGGAGCGGTATGCGCTCGACCCGGCCGTCTTCGACCGCTACCGTGCGCGCGAGTACGATCTCTACCAGAAGCTGATCGTGGAGCATTCCGACTGGCCCGCCTATTCCTACGGGATCAAGCAGATCGCCAAGCTGATCGGCTTCTCGTGGCGGGATCCCGACCCCTCCGGCGCCAACTCGATCGCCTGGTACAACGAGTACCTGGCCGACCCGTCCAACGAGGCGGCGCTGATGCGCATCCTGCGCTACAACGAGGATGACTGCCGCGCGATGCTCGCGATCAAGAACTATTTCGAGAGGGCCGCGGCGCCGGGCGGCGACGGACTCGGCTCCTGACGGGGCCGGCGGAAGTGGACAGCCGGGACGGTTCACGGTACTGTGGGCAACGGAATCGCGAGCGGAGCCAAGCAAGGGGAGGCCGGAAATGCGGGCGAGCAAGACGATCGGGTGGTTGGGGCTGTTGGCCGCCTGCCTGGTGCTGGCGGCCTGCGCGCACTGGCGCGACGAATTTCTCGACGACGGCCTGAACAAGGTCACCAAGGACCAGGTGAAGGAAAAGTTCGGCCCGCCCCACAGCGCTAAGGAATCCCTGCTGGGCGGGGAGTCGGTCTGGACCTATCGGTTCGTGCTCACGGACAGCGAAAAGAACCCCTACAGCATGGACAGCCTCGTCCGCCCGGCGGCGGAGCTGGGCAACCAGGCGGCCGCCTTGATCGGCAAAGGTGGAGACACCAAGGGGCAGAAGCTGCATTGCATGCGCTATATCCTGACCTTCTCGCCGGACAAGGTCTTGAAGGACTGGAGGCGCGAGGAGTGCGAGACTCCCGGCAAGGGGAAGTCCTAGCCTGGGCTAGAACAGGAACGGGATCAGCCGCGCCGTCCGGGCGCAGTAGTCGCGGTACTCCGGGAAGCGCTCGGCCAGTAGCCGCTCCTCGTAGTGGAGTTTGACGAGTAGGTCGGCGAGCAGGACGGCCCAGGCGAGGAGGCGCGCGACCGACGGGTGGTCTAGCACGAGCGCCAGCGCCGCCAGGAGCACCGCGGCGTACATGGGATGCCGGATGTAGCGGTACGGCCCGCTGGTCGCGAGCGAGCCGCCCGGCCGGACGTCCGGCAATACCGTGAACGAGCGCCGGTCCATCGTCGCGACCGCCCAGAGCCCGAGGAGCACACCGGCGAGGAGCAGCGCGCGGAGCGCCGCGCCCGCCGGAAGGAGCGGGCCCGACAGCAGGAGTAGGGCGAGGCTCCCGAACTGGACGGCGACGAGCAGGACGGAACGGACCTTTGCCATAGCGTCGTGCGGCTCGTGCTCGGGCTGCCCCGGCCTCCTGCGGCTCACCGGTGGGGGTGGTGGGGCGAGCCCCAGCGCGGATAGGGTACGGGCTCCCACTTGACCGCCTGGCCGTGCCGCGAGATGAGCTGGTAGAAGGCCGGGACCATCACGCGCAGGACCCGCAACCCCTTGTCGAGCGAGGCCCGGCCGAAGGACCGCGGGCCGTACGTGGCGCACCCGTGCATGATCTGGTTCTGCAGGACGGCGATCCGGCGGAATGCCAGTGCCAGGAATTCGCGACAGGACCCCTCGGCGAGCCGGGTCAGCGCCTGGGCGGCGTCGCGGTTCAGCCGATCCTGGAGCTCGGCGGGCGGCTGCTCGCCGCGCCAGTACCGGTTCACCAGGAACTTGTCTCGGATCAGCGCGGCGCCCTCCTTTCGGCAGGCCGCGGTGGCTGCCGTCAGCAGCGAGCCGCCCTGCTCCCGATCCTGCTCATGTAAGGCCTGGATTTTCGTGAGGAATACCTCCAGGTCTTCCCCGATCCGCGTCTCGTCCCTTTCGTACTGGCGCCGGCCGTAGAGGCAGTTCAACGCGATGGAGAGGAAGATGAAGGCCTCGTGCTTCTGGTCCGGCCGCAGACCGGAGGCGACGCGAATCCAGGAGTCGGCCCGCTGGAGTCGGTCCAGGAGGTGCTGCTCGGATGCTATCGCCTCAGGTCGCATCGGCTCGCGAGGGCGGCCCTGCGGTTTCGCATCGGGAGGGCCGACGGCGACAGAGTGTAGAGGATTGCGGCGACAATTGCCACCGGGTCAGGGAGGCTTGACCGGGCCCGGCGGCCTCAGTAGGCTAGGCGCCGGACGGACGTAGAACGCCGTCCCAGGACACGACTCCTCCCATCGCGTGCGTCCGTGTATGGCTGGCTGATGACGAGCGGGGCTCTCCCCAGTGCGCTCGCCGCGGCGCTCGCAGTCCTCCTGGGCACCGCGGCGCTGCTCGCGTTCGTGCAGCAACGCCGGATGCGGAAGGAGGCGGAAGGCCGCGCGCAGGCGCTATCGGCGACCCTCGACGGGCTGCGCGCCGAGGTGGCGGAACGGCGTACCGCGGAGGCACGGCTGCGCGCCGAGCTGGACGAGGTCATCCGCATCGTCGCGCACTCGCCCGCCATCATCTGCGGCATCGCCCCGGACGGGACGACGACCTTCGTTAACCCGGCGGGCGAACGGGTGGGCGGCTACCCTGCCGAAGAGCTGGTCGGCCGCAGTTGGTGGCGGACGTTCTACCCGGGCGAGGCCTATCGACAGGTGGAGGCGCTGTTCGAGGCGCTGGCGCAGGGGGACGTTCGGGACTACGAGATGGTCCTGCGGGCGAAGTCAGGTGAGCGCCGGACGATCCTCTGGACCACGATCAGCCGGTCCGACGAGGCCGGCCGGCTCGTCGAGATCATCGGGTTCGGCAACGACGTCACTGAGCGGCGGCGGTTGGAGGAGCAGCTCCGTCAATCCCAGAAAATGGAGGCGTTGGGGCGGCTGGCCGGGGGCGTCGCGCACGACTTCAACAACCTCCTGTCCGTCATCCTCGGGGTGACCGAGCTGATGCTGCGCCGCTTGTCGCCGGACGATCCGCTGGCGGCGAGGCTGGCGCGCATCCGTCAGGCCGGCGAGCGCGCGTCTTCGCTCACCCAGCAGCTTCTGGCCTTCAGCCGGCAGCAAGTGCTGGCGCCGACCATCCTGGACGTGAACGCCGTGATCGCCAACCTGGGGGAGATGCTCCAGCGGCTGATCGGCGAGCACATCACCCTGGGCACATCGCTCGGACCCGGCCTCTGGCCGGTGAAGGCCGATCCGGGCCAGATCGAGCAGGTGATCATGAACCTCACGATCAACGCGCGAGACGCGATGCCCCAGGGCGGCCGGCTCAACATCGTGACGCGGAACGTCGCGCTGGCCGAGCCGGTGCTCGACGCGAGCGGGCCCGTGCCCCCCGGCCCCTATGTCCTGCTGACCGTGAGCGACACCGGCCATGGGATGGACTCCCACACGCTGGCCCGCATCTTCGATCCGTTCTTTACGACAAAGGAGCGGGGCAAGGGCACAGGCCTGGGGCTTGCCACCGTCTATGGGATCGTCGAGCAGAGCCGCGGGGCGATCCGGGTGTCCAGCACGGTCGGCCAGGGCACGACGTTCGAGATCTACCTGCCTCGCGCGGAAGGCCCCGCGGAGGCGGTGCGGCCGCCACTGCCCGCCGAGGGGGACTTCCACGGCGCCGGCACTGTGTTGCTCGTGGAGGATGAGGACCCCGTCCGGACCATCGCCCAGGAGATTCTGGAAGCCTATGGCTACCAAGTGCTCCCGGCGCCCAACGGGGAGGAGGCGCTGCGGATCTGCCGGGAGCATCCGGGCCCCATCCATCTCCTGCTGACCGACATCGTGATGCCGGGAATGGACGGGCGCGAGGTGGCGGCGCGGGCAGCGGAAGCGCGGCCCGGCTTGCGGATCCTCTACATCTCCGGCTACACCGACGGCACGTTCTTCCTCGATGAGCCTGGCGCGCCGTTCCTGGCCAAGCCCTTCGCTCCGCAGGACCTGGCGAGCAAGGTGCACGCGGTGCTCGCGGGGAAAGGAGAGCCGTAACCGCTCAGGGCCCGGTCGCGACAGCGCGCGCTTCCGGGAGCTCCGGCCGGTCCGGATCCGCCCCGGCCCAGATGTCCAGGAACTTCGCGTAGGCGGCGGCTGCCCCGGCACGGTCCCCGCTCTTCGCGGCGGCCCGCGCAGCGCCGAGGAGCGAGCGCGCGCGGTTGGGGTGCCGCTTCAGCGACACGGCGAATTGCCGAGCCGCCTCCTGCGGCCGCCCGGCGCGAAGCAGCAGCTCGCCGAGCAGCTCGTGCGGCGGCTTGATCGTGTCGGGGGGGCCGGCCGGCGGGGGGAGCGACTCCTCGATCCCGACCGCCTGCTGCATGAGGGCCAGGGCCTCGTCGTTCCGGCCCTGCGAGGCCAGCGCGACCGCCTGCACCTCCAGCTCGCGGATCTCCAGCATCTTAGCCTTGTCGCCCCGCCGGGAGGACTCCTTCGCGGGCTGCTGCGTCCGCAGCGCGTGGAGCCGCGCTACCGCGCGCTCGGCGTCGGCCTGGCCGCGCATCGCCGCGGCGAGGCCGAGTGTGAAGACGGGCAGCGCGCCGGCAACGTCCGCCTGCTGTGCCACCTCGTCCCACAGGGCCGGGGCCAGTTCCCACCGCTCGGTTTCCACCACGAAGGCCGCGGCCATCTCGTCGTAGTTACGGGTCACGTCCCGTTGGAACCCGAACCCCATCGCCTTCGACGGATCGGGAAACGCGGCCATGTCCCGCCGCTTCTCGGCGAGCAGCGCCTCGGCCTCCCGGTAGCGGCCCTGCTGGAGATACACGTAGGTCAGCCAGTGGAGGCTGTGGTAGTCGCGGAGGTTCACGGTCAGCCCCTCGCGCGCCACCCAGTCCTTCGACGCCTCCCAGCCGGCCTTGTTCGAGGCTGCGGCCTCCGGCCACAGGCCAAGCTGGACGAAGATGTGGGCGGGCATGTGCTGCGCGTGGTGCGCCGCGGGGGCGATCGCGGCGTACCGCTTTGCGGCCGGGAGGGCCAGGATCGCGTGGTCGGGGTCGTCGAAGGCGTGGATGGCGTAATGGGCGCCGCAGGGATGCCGAGGGTTCCGGCGGAAGACCTCGAGCGCGACCGCGCCGGCCTTGATCCGCGTCCGCAGCCCCTCGTCCGGTTGCTTGGCGATGCCGAGCAGGGCGAGCGCGTAGAAGCAGGCGGCCTCGAGGTCGTCGGGATACCGCGCCGCGAGGCGCTCCATGGCTTCTGCGTAGGCCTTGTCCCGCGCCTCCGGCGGGCCTTCGCCGTACAGGACCCGCACCGCCTCCACGTAGGCGCGCTCCCGCTCGGGAAGCCCGTCCGTGCTCGGGATGCGGGCCAGCGCTGCCCGCCCGGCCTCGGTGTCCTGCTCGCGCCACACCGGATGGTTGTGCGCCATCGCCTCGCCCCAGTAGCCCATGGCAAACCCCGGGTCGGCCCGCGTGGCCTCCCGGAAAGCCTTTAGCGCCTCCTCGTACCAGAAGGAATGGAGCGCGCCCACCCCGCGGAGAAAGTGGCGCTGTGCCTCGGGCGAGCCAGAGGTGGGGAAGTCAATCGCGCCGAGCCCCGGCGGCTCGGGGCCGGCCAGCGCGGGCGGGACTCCAAGCGTCCACAGGATCGCCAGGGCCGGCAGGGTCGCGGCGTGGTATCGGCGCAGGGGGCCCATCGTTGCTCTCCGTTCGTCGTCGCCGGTTATCCTACTCGCGTCCCCTGGTGCCGCTCAACGGCCGGCCGGTCGAGGACCCACGAAATGAGGCGCCTGTCCGGCCCAGTTGACATCCGCCCATTCGAGCCTATCTATGCGACATGCATCCGCGCGAGTTGACTCATGACGAACGGAAGGCCGCCGAGGCGGCCTTCCGCGGGCTTCCGCTGGACCCCTCCTGGACAGGGAGGGCGAAGGCGGTCTACGAAGGGCTCCTCAAGGCCATGGGCGCTCAGGCTCCGGTGCCGGCTGACGGACTCTCCGAGGCGCTTGGCTCTCAGGCGGCGACCGTCAGCGGGGCGACCGGGTCTGCCGCCCCGTTCGGAGAACGACACGCGGACGTCGTCGCCACCGGCGGGCCTGCGGACGCGATGGCCACGCCCCAGCTCGCCTCGCGCGCGGACGCGATCGCGGCCGGCTTTCTGATAGACGTGAGCGAGCAGGCTGCCGCGATGGGACTGAGGCTCCCGGTCGGCATCAGCCGGCCGCTCTGGGAAGCCGGCATCACCGCCTCCCAATCCCTCCCAGACGATGAGCACTCGCTGCGTGTCCGGGATGTTCTGATGGCCTTACGACTCCACCTGATCCGGCTGCCCGGGCTGCCCGTCGTCAGCCAGTTCCCGGCGTTACTCACCTTTCCGCCCGAGCCGATCCCGCAGATCTGCCTTATCTCGGCCGTCGTGCACGCGGACGAGGCGAATCGGCCGGCGCTGATCCTGGCGCTCCCCTCCGAACTCTCCACCACCATCGGACCCAAGCTCAACTGATGAACCGGCAGCGCGGTCGCGGTGCTGGGGATCGGCCTCGCCCTGGCCAGGGTGCAAGGCAGCGGCCCGCCGAATCCGACGGCTGGAAGTAGCGCGCGCTCGCCTCCGGGTTTTTGGGCAAGGGGCTGCTGGAGGAGTTCCACGCCGTGGCTCCTCCGGGCAATGGACTCATTCTGCTCCGCTGCCGACGAGGCGGTCCTGGCAACGGGCCTCGCCGGTGCCGGCGGCGCCCTCCTCAAGAAAGAGGTCAGCGGCGAGGCGTTGGTCAGGGCGGCGCGGGCTGTCGCGGCGGGCCGGTCCATCCTCAATCCCACCGTCACCGGGCCGGTGCGCGGCACCGTCTTGCTCTTTGCCGGCACGGCCGAGACTGTGCTGGACGACGTCACGCTCCTGAGCTTCTACGCCCTGGGTTGGGCACGCCGTTTCTGACGGTCGCGCTCGGCGTGGACCGCTTCCTGGCCGGCTGCAAGCGGGGCAGGACTTACCGCGGGCTCGTCTCGTCCGTGACAGGGGCCTTCCCGATTCTCGTCGGCGTCATGGTCCTGGACCGGCTATCCTCCATGACCGCCCTGTTCGAGCGATACGGCATCGGTGCTTACCTCGAGACTGCCGGCGGCTGATGTCCTGAAGGGGTCGGGAGCGTGTGCAACCGGTCGGTCCGGTCCTGGAACCGATCGGGAACGGGCCCGCGCGAGGCCGGTGTGTCCAGCCAATCCGTTCGGGCACCGCTGGGCCCTAGCTGCTCGGCGCGAGCCGCTCGGGATGCTCTTTCTCGACGCGGGCGTGCACGCCTGGGTCCAGCCGGGCCTGCGCGAGCGTCGCCGCGCCGCCAAGCTGGGTGACCGTCACGTTGAGCGTACCCCGCAAGTCTGCCCCGTCCAGGGCCGCCTTCGTCAGCACGGCCTTGGACAGGTTCGCCCCGCTCAGGTCGGCCCGGGAGAGCGTCGCGCCAGTCAGGTCGGCCTTGAAGAGGTTGGCCTTAACCAGGTTGGCCTCCGCCAGGTTCGCCCGGGTGCAGTCCGCTTCGGTGAGGTTGGCCTGTGAGAGCGTGGCGCCGGCCAGGTTCGCCTCGATGAGATTGGCTTCGGTCAGGTTCGCGCCCATGAGATCCGCTCCGGCCAGATTGGCGCCGCGAAAGTTCACGTCCAGCAGGTTGGCCCCGCTCAGGTTTACGCCCGGCAGCGCGAGACCTGCCAGGCTGGCCGAGGCGAGATCGGCGTGCACGGTCGGGTTGGCCTTCCGCCACTGGTTCCACGCTTCGACGCCCTGCTTGATCCGGTCAACATGCTCCTTGTTGGCCATGTCAACGTCCTCACCGGAACGTCCTTATTCTACCAATTCTCCTGGGTGTCCTGGGCAGGGTGGGCCAGCCGAGCAGGCCCAGGGACCCGGGCCCGGAAGACCCGGAAGACCCGGAAGACCCGGAAGACCCGGAAGACCCGGAAGACCCGGAAGACCCGGAAGACCCGGAAGACCCGGAAGACCCGGAAGACCCGGAAGACCCGGAAGACCCGGAAGACCCATTGACCGCCGGCGATCCATAGAGCTACTGTAGCGCGTGCCGGCCGCAAGAGGCGGGTGCGCCCCGGACCGTTGTAAAGGCTGCGGGGGCGGCACGAGGCTAAGGGGCCCGCCGGCGCAGGCCAGCATGGGGTCCGGAGTCGGTTGCGAGGGAGCGTCGCATGGCGTGGGATTGGAGCAGGGAGGCGTGGGCGATCGCGGCTGTCGCCTTCGTCCTGACGCTGAGTTGTCCGGGTGGCCTGTCGGCCGCAGCGGAGACGGGCGGCGCCGATCCCTTCTGGACCGGGGCCTGGAATTTCGACCGGGAGCAGCCCGGTGGACCCCCGGCTGGCTTCACTGCCGCCGTACTCGGCGGCGGGTCTGCTGCGGCCTGGACGATCGAGGCCGATCCGCACGCGCCAGGTCCGCCAAACGTCCTGCTCCAGGCTGACGCCTGTGCGGCGCCCGACTGCTGGCGGTTGCTCCTGCTGAACGAGCGCGACTTCGATTATGTGGACCTCGCCGTGGTCCTCCGCGTGCTCTCCGGCGGACCGCAAAGCGGGGCGGGATTGGTGCTTGCCGCCAAGGACGCGGAGAACTTCCATGCGATCGTGGTGGACGCGGCGATGGAGACGCTGGAGGTGCTCCGGGTGCGAGGTGGCCAGAAGACGATCCTTGGCCGTCAGACGCTGAAGAAGAGCAAGAACTTGTGGCACGGCCTCCGCGTGGAGAAGATCAACACCGCCAAGCTGAACAAGCCCTACCTGGAGATCGGCTTCGACGGCACCCTGGTGCTTTCCGTGACGGACGAGGCGCTGGTCCCCGGCAAGATTGGATTGCTGACCCGCGGGGATGCCGTCGCGGCCTTCGACACCCTGCGGGCCATGCAGCTCTTCTCGAACGTGCCGCTGTCAAAGCCGCCCGCCTATTAGGCGACCCGCCCCATGCGCGGTATCTCCCAGCCTGACGTCGTCGTGCAGACCCTGCGGATCTATGAAGCGCAGGCCGACACGTACCTGCGCCAGTGGGGCCGGCGCCACTATCGTGCGCCCAGGCTCCTCCGAGCCTGCCTCTCGCATCTGTCTCCCTGCGCCCGCATCCTGGATCTCGGCTGCGGGCCGGGGCAGGATCTACGCTTCCTCCGGCGGACGGGCTATCGGGTGGTCGGCATGGATGGTTGCCGGCCGTTCCTGCGCTTCGCCCGGGGATGCAGCCCCCGCGCCGCGCTCGTGCAAGCGGACTTGCGCGCCCTCCCGTTCCGTAGAGAGACCTTTGCCGCGGTCTGGGCGGCGGCTTCGCTCATCCATCTCCCGAAGCCAGCAGCCCGGCGCGTCCTGCGGGCGCTCCTCGCGCTCGTGCCGCTCGGCGGGTTGCTGGCGGCCACCTTCGCCCACGGCTGCGCGGACGGCGTGCGGCTGGACGGCTGGATCCCAGGCCGGTACTTTTCCCGCTGGCAGAAGGTGCCGCTCACGCGCGCCATCGAGCAGGCCGGCTGGACCGTCCTCAGCCTGCAGATCGTCGCGAACCGGGAGCGTAAGGGGCGCTGGCTGAACGTGCTGGCGCGGCGCTGACGCCGCCGCTTTGGATCCTGTTCGGCCGGCGCGGATGGGGCCGACTCCGATGCGGGTGGCGGTGCTGGAGCTTCCCGATCCCTGGGGAAAATCCGCTTGACATTGTTCGTCCTCCTGCCAGCAGAATGACGGCGAACTTTCGCGGATACACACTGAGGCCGGCGCCGCAGCGGAGTGCCTCATGGGGGCCCGATGCCTCCATGGGCTCGTTGTCCGTGGGCCCGACCAGCTCGGGAGGCGGCGGTGCTTGCGGGGCTCGGGAGCGGACGCATGAACGACGCGCGGGCGAGGAACGGCCTGATCCTGATCGTGGACGACGCCCCCGACATCCTCACCGTCCTCCAGGACCGGCTGGGCGCGTTGGGCTTCGACACGATCATCGCCGAGGATGGCCCCCGCGCGCTGGAACTTCTCGACCGAGAGGCGCCCAGCCTCATGCTGTTGGACATCGAGATGCCGGGATGCTCCGGTTTGGACGTCCTGAGGCGGCTGAGCCAGGCCGGCGGCGGGCGACCCGAGCTACCGGTGATCGTCATGACGGCACACGGCACCATCACCCGGGCGGTGGAGGCGATGAAGGCGGGGGCCGTGGACTTCATCACGAAGCCGCTCGAGGGCGACCATCTGGAGCTGGCCATCCGCCGGGCCCAGGAGCAGGAGTCGCTGCGGCGCCAGGTGGACTACCTGCGCGGGGAATCGGCGGCGCGGTACCAGCAGATCGTGGGCACGAGCCCGGCGCTTCGCTCGGTGGTCGAGCTGGCCCAGCGGGCTGCACAGTCCTGTGCCGGCGTGCTGCTGCTCGGCGAGAGCGGGACGGGCAAGGAGCTCTTCGCCCGCATGATCCATCAGTGGAGCCCGCGCCGGGCCCAGCCGTTCGTGGTCATCAACTGCGTCGCGCTCACCGAGACGTTGCTCGAAAACGAGCTCTTCGGCCATGAAAAGGGCGCCTTCACCGGCGCGGACCGTCTGCAGAAGGGCAAGCTGGAGGTCGCCCACGGCGGCACGGTCTTCTTGGACGAGATCGGGGACATGCCGCAGGCGCTTCAGACCAAGCTGCTGCGGGTCCTGCAGGACCAAACGTTCACCAGAGTCGGCGGCACACGCCCCGTGCGCGTGAATCTGCGGGTCATCGCCGCCACTAATCGGAATCTCCCCGAGGCGGTCAAGGCCAGGCAGTTTCGCGAGGACCTCTTCTTCCGCCTGAACGTGGTCACGCTGACCCTGCCGCCGCTCCGGGAGCGCCAGGAAGACATCCCGCACCTGGCCGAGTTCTTCCTGAAGCGCTCTGCGCGCGAGGCCAAGCGGCTCGAGCTGCGCCTCACAAAGTCGGCGCTCGACGCCTTGGTCCGGCATCCCTGGCCCGGGAATATCCGGGAGCTGGAGAACGCGATCGCCCGCGCGGTCGTCCTGTGTCCAGAGCAGACCATCGGGCCTGAGCACCTCGGGCTCGCCACCGCGCAGGCGCTGGCCCGCAGGGACGCTGGTCAGCCCGCCGCCGACCGGGACCTGCCGTATCACGAAGCCATGGAGCAGTATAGCCGCACGATTATTCTCAAGGCCCTGGAGCGTGCCGGCGGCAGTCGACTGAAGGCCGCGCAAGCCTTGGGGCTGCAACCGACGTACCTGTCCCGGCTCATCAGGAAAAAGAACCTCGCACCGAAACTGCCCGTTGACCCCTTCACCGGCTGACCGCTCCGCACCCAAGCTGCACCGTCTGTTGGGCGGTCCTCCTGTCCCCCGGGTTCCGGTCGCCGATAGGCTTCAGAATATCCCCGTCGGGACAACCGGCCGGAATCATGAGGCATTCCGAGACCGCCCACATGCCGCTTGACCAGGCGACCTTTCTAGCGTAGGGTGATAGGCAAGCCACGCAGACTGTCCGATCTCTCGCGCCTCTCGATCATTCCTGCGCGTCTGATTCCTCAGTCTCCGCCGCTTCGCCGCCAGAGCCTTTCTGCAGCGCGCCATCATTCGAGCGAGTTGGCACTACTAGACAGAGTCCGTTGGCGACCCGAGCCCAGGGCAGGAATCGGGACAGATGCCCGGAAGGGAGCAATCCATGCACTGTCTTCGGTGTCAGGGGCTGATGATCGCGATCAAGATGCGGGAAGCCGCGAGCGGCGACTCCGCTGCCGGGTGGCGATGTCTCCTGTGTGGTGAGACCGTGGATCCCGGAATCGAAGCGAATCGGAAGGGGCACCAGGCCCCGAGGCGAAGCCTGGCTCGTCCTCCCGGTACCGTGCCGGTCGTGTCTGGTGGTTCCAGGCGCCAGGAGGCGAGCGAGCCGCTTACGGGTCGGGACACGATAGACTGAAGGATCGCCTCCGTTGTGGGTGGGAAGGGGCCATGGGCAAACCGGCGGGCCTTTCTCCCGAGGGATCCCGTCATCCGGCGCGGACCCTGAAGCGCACCGCTAAAAAGGGAACTGTTCCGATGTCTCCCCCGACGATCAGGATGCAAAGTCTGGTCTTCGCCACGATCCTGGGGCTGTCGTCCGCGGCCGGAGCCGGCTCCATCATCATCGCGGGGAATGGACCCGAGCTGCCGACCATCGAGCGGTTGGCGCGGGCGTTCGAGAAGGGCCACCTCGGGAGTGTTGTGGAGATCCGATGGGACCAGTCTTCAGATCCGATTGCCATGGTCAAATCCGGTGTTGCCCATGTGGCCGTGACCGGACGAGCGGATCCGAGCCTGGCTGCGACCCCCATCGCTTGGGACGGGATCGCCGTGGTCGTCTACATCGCCAACCCGACGAAGGAGGTTACTCGACAGCAGGTGGCCGCGATCTTCTCGGGCAAGGTGAAACGGTGGGAAGAACTTGGCGGACAGAGCGCCGCCATCCAACTGATCAATCGTCCGCCGAACCAGAATATCCGTCAGGGCTTTGAAGAAGCGCTCGACATTCCGGGGCAGATTCCTCCCTCGGCCCGGGTGATTCGATCGGACCAGGCCGCAATGAGTACGGTGGCCGGCAGCGTTTCTGCGGTGGCCTATGCCTCGCTCAAGCCGGCGCTTGAAGCGGTGAAGTATGGGGTAGATGTCAGTCTGCTTGTGATTGATCGGGTGGAAGCCGCTGAAGAGACGGTCAAGGACGGACGCTATAAGCTTCGCCGTCCAGTGCTGCTGCTCTCAAAGAAGGAGCCGAACCCTGTTGCGGACGCCTTTACCAGCTTCGCCCTGTCGCCTCAAGGCCAGGAGATTGTCGGCGAGCTGTTTACGGCTTACCGTGCCGCCGAGGAGCCGCAACCGCCTGGCGAGCACGCACTGGGGGGCCGCGCGATTGGCAACCTGGCGGAATGACAAGACTCTCCCGGGCTGCACAGATCCCGCTTGACCGGGCGCCTATTGTCGCGTAGGGTGAGCGTATGACGTGTTAAGCTACGCTGACTGTCCGATCGCTCGCGCATCCCGAGTATCCCTGCGCGTCTGATTCCTCAGTCTCCGCCGCTTGTACGCCAGCATCACTCGGCGGCACCGTCTGCCTAGGAGCCTGTCCGACATTGATCCCTTCTACTGCGACGAACGAGGTGCCGGCATCTGCTTTGCTCTTGGCCCCGAAAAATCCTCACGGCAGTGTCGGACAGGCTCGTAGCTATTGCACCGCAGGACCGAGTCCGCGTCCTTTCCCCCCTTCTCCACCGCGGGGAGGTGTTGGGAGATCGACGCTGAGGATCATCCCGTGACTCATCAGTGGATCGCGTCGGAGGACGATCAAAACAAGGGAGGACAGCACCATGAGAGTCTCTTTGTTCCTAAGGCGCACGCTCCTCGTTCCGTCACTGGCGCTGGCAGCGGGGCTGATCCTGTGGCTCCCTGGAGAATCATCCCGGGCCGCCGAGCAACCGCCGGCAGGAGCCGCGCCGTCCGCTGCCGTGGAAGGACTTGGCCTCGTGGCGTCGGGCGCCGTCGAGGACACGCTGAAGGCCTGTTTGGCCAGAATTCCCAAGGATGCCAGTGCCGGGCAGCGCATGATCGCGGAGCAGAGCTGCGGGCGGGACGAGGAGGATCGGCAAGCGATCCAAGCCGTGCCCGGTCGCTAAGCCGACGGGGGAGCAACGGGGGGAAGGCCACGGTGGTCATAGGCCTCGCGAGAGTGCGAACGCGGGAGAGTCTCGATGCATGTGTGGCGTGACAGAGTCGTCGCGTTCGCCGTGGGCCTCTTTGCCCTCGGCGTAGTGGGCACCGCGCTCTGGGCCCTTGTGCTCGGCCGATGAGCGATGGATCGCAGCTCGTCCGGGAACGGACGGTGGAGCGCTCGGCTGATTCCTTCCATGCGGGTCAGGATGGAGTGACACTGGAGAGGGGCACCCGGATGATCTGCCCGCGTTGCGAGGCCCGCATGGTCGCCTGCCGGCTTGCGGATGCCGGCAGCGCGACCGGCCGGGACTCCGTTCACGGCTGGTACTGTCTGTGCTGTGGCCACCCCTCCACCCCCGGCGCTGTATTCCATCCGCAGGCGCATGAGAGGCAGGCCCACGGGCCGGCTCCCTCTCCTCGATCCGGCGGGGCGCAGGCGGATCAACGTCATCCCCGTGGACCCACGCGCGCAGCGCTCGCAGAGCACTGGACGTGCTGGATGGCGACTCCGCTCCGCTGGTTGGGGCGAACCCTGTCCTGGCCTATGTGGATGTGGCCGCACCGGTCCTCGCGACACGGGTCGAGGGCCTACGGTCGAGTCGTTGCGGCAGGTAGGCGTAATCACCGGGGAGGGTAGACGGGGATGGCATCCAGCAAGATCGCCATTAAGAAAAGCTACGGCGAATTCTGCCTCAGCCCCGAGACGTTTGCGTTATTGCGAGAGCTGGGTCAGCCCGATGCGCTCCAGGAGCCGGACGTCGCGCAGTGCTGAGTCAGTGGGGCGAGACCCGAGGATCCTAGCTTGAATCGGTTCGGCCTGCGCATCCCACGGGACGACCTGAAGCTCGTCCGGATCGTGGAAACGCTGCGAGCCGAGGCGACCGTCCCCGCTGCCGAGCTCAAGATTGTCGCGGTTCCATACCGTGACCATAATGCTGCCGATGGGGTCGGCTACCTGAGCGCGGGCGCTCCCCCGTTTGCCCAGACGCGCCGCGCGTTCGAGGCGGAGGCGCGCGCAAGCGTGGCACCGATGGTCTGGATTGCGGGCAGCGCCTTTGCGAGCTGCGCCCGATGTTGTGGGACCCGGTCAATTTGGCCACGGCCGGCGAGCGGCCGGTCGTCGGGGGCACCTGGCTGCAGCAGATTTTTACTGCCCGGCAACAACAGCTACGGGGAGAGCCTCGGCCGGTGAATAGCGACGAGGCGAGGAAGAGCCCTTGCGGAGTATACGGCACGGGGGGAACGCCGCCGAATGGGTGGCGGACTGGTACGGCGGGAAGTCGTGCGCGACCGGCGAGGCAAGCAATCCACAGGGTCTTGCTGGCGGTCACCAGAAGGTGTTCCGTGGCGGTTCGTTGGCGACCTGGCGAGCTTGTTGAAAGCTACGTGCGCAAGAGTTATTTTCCCGAGGGCACGGGCCCGTTTGTCGGCATCCGGTACGCCCAGGATGGGTTCTAGCCACCTGAGGGCTGTGGAGCTCAGAGGAACCGTCCTTGACATGACACCGATTTTCCTGTAGGGTTAATATCGTTGCTGCGATTCACGTAGACCGTCTGTCTCTCGCGCCTCCCGCTTTCTCCCCGCGCGGTTGATTGCTGGTCTTTTCCCCTTCGCAGTCCAATGCGGTTTGAGCGGTCTCTGGGTTCGGGTGCCGTGCGCCCGCGGGGCCAGGCTGTCGCCTGCGCACGTTGCCTGCGGCGAACCGCCGGGCGAGGGGCGTGGACGGTTCGGACCAAGGCGGGTCGGGATCGAGTGCCTTCGATGGCGGTGAGTCGCAACAGGAGAAAGGTAGAACAACACAGGAGGAACGGACCATGGCGTGGGGAATTATCATGACAGGGCTGATGCTGGCGGCGATGCTAGGGTTGGTCATCTTCGATATCACCAGGGATGTGGGCGCGGCGGGAGCGAGTCCACCTGTGATCGATCCAGCCGAAGCCCTGGCGCGGCCGGTTGGACAGGCGAAAGCGGCCTAGTGCATTCACGGAGAAATCGGTTCCGGGCGTCACCGTCGAGCCCGGGGCCGACGGCAGGAAGGAGCTGACCCATGGGCATTCTGATGATCGGCATCGCGCGCGTCACGATTCTGGTCCGGGGCCTGGCGTTCCGTACGGCGACCGAAAGCACGAGCGAAAAGCGGCGGACCTCGCGCGCCGGGGGTGCCCAATCGCCCCGGCAGGACCATCACCACGCCGCTTGAGAGACCACTCCCGCCTGCCTCGCTGGCCGCTTGATTTCCTGGAAGACTTGGCGTATCGGTCTTGGGTAAAGAAACCTTCACCGTGACTGTCCGACTCTTCATCATCGGGCTGGTTGTGCTCGGGCCGTTCTGGCTGTTTCCCGGCGCTGGGCCGGTCGAGGCGGGGTGCCGCGGCTTGCAAGGGGAGGCCTATGAGCGGTGCCTGAAAGGCAAGCGGCCGGAGAGTGTCCCACTGACGGTGACCTTCTTCGACGCCCAAGGGACCCCCGTCGCCGTGGATCGCGACGTCGTGAGCCGATCCATGGCTGAAGTCTGCAAGGCCATCGGCCGGGACGGACTGTTCCAAGCGTATCGGAACGACGGCGACCGCCGCCAGGCGCGGATCTGGAAAGAGGTCGAATGCCGTGGTGGCCGAGTGCACGGCCTCTGGCGTGAGTACTTTCCCTCCGAAGACACTCTCACGATTCTGTCCTACGACGAGTCCGGCCGCGCAGTGAAGCAGGCGCTCTACCTGGGAAACCGGCTGATCAGCGAAACCCCGCTAGGGAAGAAGCAGGGCGTGCCATGACGCTGCGGAGCAAAGTCCTCGCCTTGTATGAAGCGATCAAGCCCTGGGTGGCCGGATCCTCCGATGCGGTGCAGCAGGCGCTAGAGCGGGAGTTGGCCCAGATGGTTCTCGTCTGGACCGACGAGCAGCCGATCTGCCCCGGCTGGTATTGGTACAAGCCGCCGGGGATCGGCGAGCCGAGACTGGTCCACGTGGACAACGGCCGGATTGACAGCAAGCTCATGGCCGACCTGGGGCCACCCAACAACCTGGTGGACGTCGTCCGGATCAAAGGGCAGTGGGCCGGCCCGCTGGAGCCGCCTCGGTGACGCCCACTCCGTTCGTGCATGTTCTCCCCGGGAACTGCGAGCGCGCCTTGCTCGATCGCTTCCTCCGGGCCGAGGCGATGGCGCTTCGGGCGGTCCGGTCCGCGCAGACGCGGCCGGTCCCGCCGCGCGTGCGGGAGTTTCTCAAACGTCACGAGGAGGACGAACAGGACCACCTGCGCCGGTTCGAGACGTTGCTCGGTGCGCGCTCCCGGCACGAGCCGATCCTGCCCCGGGTCCCTGTGCAATGGTGGGCGCTGGCCGTCCATCTGTATGGGTATGAAGCCCTGGGGCTGGAATTTGCGAGGCTCCTCACCGCCACGCGCCCGGACCTAGCCGCGATCCTGGAGGACGAAGAACTCCACGTCGGCTTCTTTGAGCGGGAGGTGCGGCGGATGCTCCAGGACGGAGGCGGCACAGCCCGTGGCGCCCGCACGTTCGCCCGGGCCTGGTGGCGGAGGCTGCCGAGGACCGTGGACCGCTATCTCCGCGACGAGAGCCTGACCCCTTATCGCGAACGCTTGCGCCGCGTCATCCTCGAGTCCATTCGCGGCCGGTTCGCCGCCGTCAGGCTGCTTGACGAGAGTGGGCCGAACGGCGGACCATCTGGCGCTGGCACGCCCCATAGAAGCGCTTGACCGTCCCCCCACCTTCTGCGCCGGGCAGGCCCTCTTTGCAATCCCCGATCGCGAGTTGCGTCAGGGTTCAAGTGCGTAAGTCATTGAAGAAGAAGGGGTGAGGATGGAGCGGGAAACGGGATTTGAACCCGCGACCCTCGCCTTGGCAAGGCGATGCTCTACCACTGAGCTATTCCCGCTCGCCAATCCAATAAGCGAAAGGAAGCCGATTCTACTGGTGGTGCCCCAGTGTGTCAAGCCAAGCGCCGGGGCGAGCTGTGACCAGAGATCGCTCCGCACGCTTGTAGTGGCTGGAGAATGCCGTGATACCCTGTCCGGCGATCGGGCCATGCGGGCAGATGGGTTGAAGCGACCCGTGTCCGTCGTGATCCGGTCGTCTGCTCTTTGGATCAGCTTCCCGCCAGTAACAAATGAGGGGCCTAGCGTTACCCCCTGGTAACATGGTTGAGCTCTTCCAAGAGGCTGATTAGGTTGAACAAATCTGGTTAACGCCTCTCTCACGCTCGCTCCGCCGACACCTTCACTTCACGTTCTGCTTTCTCAGGCTGAGAGCGTCGCGGGTTTCACGGCCAACTTCATCGCGATTTCAACGTCTTCACCGCTGCGCCTAAGGACCGTCCGTCTGGAGTTGATCTTGCTTTCCTCCCAACGTGTTGTCCTGTGCCAAAGTTCCGTCAGCCTGGAGGGCGGGATGGCGGCAAGCTAAGGAGGGAAAGGAGGTGAGGCGGGGTTATCCCTGAGTCAGTCCACGAGCGGTGAGGTGGCTGGCGTTGCCAGCCGTTAACCAGTTCAGGAGGTTGTCACAATGTTCCTTTCACGTCGGCAATTCTTGAAAGCTTCAGCCGGGACGATCGTGGCGGCCGCGATCGCGGACCGCGCTCTCGCCTTGACCGCGCTGCAGCCGGTCGTCGAGGTGGGCAACCCCCTCGGTGAGTATCCCGACCGGTCCTGGGAGCGGGTCTATCATGACCAGTACCGGTACGATTCCTCCTTCACGTTCGTGTGCTCTCCGAACGACACCCACGCCTGCCGGGTGCGTGCCTTCGTGCGCAACGGCGTCGTGATGCGAGTCGAGCAGAACTACGACCACCAGACCTACGAGGACCTCTACGGCAACCGCGGGACCTTCGCCCACAACCCGCGCATGTGCCTGAAGGGCTACACCTTCCACCGCCGGGTGTACGGGCCCTATCGGCTGAAGGGGCCGTTGATGCGCAAGGGCTGGAAGGAGTGGATGGACGCCGGCGCCCCGGAACTCACGCCTGAGGTCAAGCGCAAGTATAAATTCGACGCCCGCTACCTGGACGACATGGTCCGGGTGTCCTGGGACACCGCGTTCACCTATCTGGCCAAGGCGGTGCTGATCATCGCTACGCGCTACAGCGGCGAGGCGGGGGCGCGGCGGCTGCGCGAGCAGGGCTATCCGCCGGAGATGATCGAGATGATGAAGGGCGCCGGTACGCGCACCTTCAAGCATCGGGCCGGCATGCCCGTGTTGGGCATCGTCGGCAAGATGATGAACACCCGGTTCAACGGCGGGGTGCTCCCGCTGGTGGACACCTACATCCGCAAGGTGGGGCCCAACCAGGCGCAGGGCGGCCGCTACTGGTCGAACTACACCTGGCACGGCGACCAGAACCCGTCGCATCCCTTCTGGTGCGGCGCGCAAACCTCCGACATTGACCTCTGCGACATGCGCTTCTCCAAGCTGAACACGAGCTGGGGGAAGAACTTCGTCGAGAACAAGATGCCGGAGGCCCACTGGAAGCTGGAATCCATCGAGCGGGGTGCCCGGATCGTGGTGATCACGCCGGAGTACAACCCGACGGCGACGCGGGCCGACTACTGGATTCCGGTGCGGCCGCAGTCCGACGGGGCGCTGTTCTGTGGCGCGATGAAGATCATCATTGACGAGAACATGCACGACGTGGACTTCCTCAAGGAGTTCACGGACGCGCCGATCCTCGTCCGCACGGACACGCTCCAATATCTGGACCCGCGGGATGTGATCCCGGACTTCAAGTTCCCAGATTACTCGAACCGGTACTCCGGCAAGGTGCAGACGCTCAACCCGGAGACGATCGAGCGGCTGGGGGGCTGCATGGTCTGGGACCTGAACAAGCAGCAGCCGGTGTTCCTGGATCGCGAGCTGGTGGGCTGGCATTTCCGCAACAGCGGCATTGACGCGGCGTTGACTGGGACCTACCGGGTCAAGCTGCTCAACGGCCGCGAGGTGGACGTGATGCCGGTCTGGCAGCTCTATCTGGTGCACTTCCAGGACTACGACCTGGACACGGTGCATCAGATCAACCGGGCGCCCAAGGACCTGATCGTCCGCTGGGCCCGGGACAGCGGCACGATCAAGCCGGCGGCGATCCACAACGGCGAGGGGGTGAACCACTACTTCCACGAGACGATCTACGGCCGGGCGGCGGCCATGGTTCTGATCATCACGGGGAACGTCGGCAAGTTCGGCACGGGCCAGCACACCTGGGCCGGCAACTACAAGGCCGGCGCCTGGACGGCGACCCCCTGGTCGGGCGGCGGGCTGGGCGTGCACACGGGCGAGGATCCATTCAACCTCACGCTGGATCCGGAGGCCCACGGCAAGGAGATCAAGGTCAAGTCCTACTACTACGGCGAAGAGGTCGGGTACTGGAACCACGGGGACACGGCCTTGATCGTCAACACGCCGAAGTACGGCCGCAAGGTGTTCACGGGCAAGACCCACATGCCGAGCCCGAGCAAGTTCCGCTGGGTGACCAACGTGAACGTGCTCAACAACGCCAAGCACCACTACGACATGGTCAAGAACGTCGATCCCAATATCGAGTGCATCGTCACGCAGGATATTGAGATGACCTCGGACGTGAACCATGCGGACGTGGCGTTGGCCTGCAACTCCTGGATGGAGTTCACCTATCCGGAGATGACGATCACGGTGAGCAACCCGTGGCTGCAGATCTGGAAGGGCGGCATCCGGCCGCTGTACGACACTCGCAACGACGCGGACACCTTTGCGGGCGTGGCGGCGAAGCTGGCCGACATGACCGGCGACAAGCGGATCAAGGATGTCTTCCACTTCGTGTACCTCAACCGGGTGGACGTGTACGTGCAACGGCTCCTGGATGCCTCGAGCACCTTCTACGGCTATCAGGCCGATACATGCCTGAAGTCGGAGAAGGGCTGGATGGTGATGACGCGGACGTATCCGCGGCAGCCGTTCTGGGAGGAGACCAACGAGTCGAAGCCGATGTGGACCCGGACCGGCCGGTACGAGAACTACCGGATCGAGCCGGAGGCGATCGAGTACGGCGAGAACTTCGTGGCGCACCGGGAGGGCACCGAGGCGACGCCGTACCTGCCCAACGCGATCATGTCCACGAACCCGTACATCCGGCCGGACGACTATGGGATTCCCATCACAGCCCAGCACCACGACGACAAGCACGTGCGCAACCTGAAGCTGCCGTGGCAGGAGATCAAGCGGCACGCGAACCCGCTGTGGGAGAAGGGGTACCAGTTCTACTGCGTGACCCCGAAGACCCGGCACCGCGTGCACAGCCAGTGGTCGGTGAACGACTGGGTGCAGATGTACGAGTCCAACTTCGGCGATCCGTACCGGATGGACAAGCGGACGCCGGGGGTGGGCGAGCACCAGTTGCACATCAACCCGCAGGCGGCGAAGGACCGGGGCATCAACGACGGCGACTACGTGTACGTGGACGGGAACCCGGTGGACCGGCCGTACCGGGGCTGGCGGCCGAGCGATCCGTTCTACAAGGTGGCGCGGTTGATGATCCGGGCGAAGTACAACCCGGCGTATCCGTACCACGTGACGATGGCGAAGCACGCCCCCTACGTGGCGACGGCGAAGTCGGTGAAGGGGCACGAGACGCGGCCGGACGGGCGGGCGATTGCGGTGGACACCGGCTATCAGAGCAACTTCCGGTACGGGGCGCAGCAGTCGTTCACGCGCTCCTGGCTGATGCCGATGCACCAGACGGACTCGCTGCCGAGCAAGCATGCGATTGCGTGGAAGTTCAAGTTCGGCTACGGCATTGACCACCACGCGGTCAACACGGTGCCGAAGGAGTGCCTGATCCGCATCACGAAGGCGGAGGATGGGGGCATCGGGGCGCGCGGGCCGTGGGAGCCGGTGCGGACGGGCTTCACGCCGGCGCAGGAGAACGAGTTCATGATCAAGTGGCTCAAGGGCGAGCACATCAAGATCAAGGTGTAACCGATCGCCACCGGATGCGCGTACCAGTCACCACTTGATTATGAGAAGAAGGAGGAGGAACCATGCCGGAAGTCTATAACTGGCAGTTGGGGCGGAAGATGCTCTACCCCTACGAGGAGCGGCACCCCAAGTGGCAGTTCGCCTTCGTGTTCAACATCAACCGGTGTCTGGCGTGCCAGACCTGCTCGATGGCGGACAAGTCCACGTGGCTGTTCTCGAAGGGGCAGGAGTACATGTGGTGGAACAACGTGGAGACCAAGCCCTACGGCGGGTATCCCCAGTTCTACGACGTGAAGATCACGCAACTGATCGAGCAGGTGAACCCGGGGGGGCAGGTGTGGAACGTGCGGGTGGGCCGCAAGCACCATGCGCCCTACGGGGTGTTTGAAGGGATGACCATTTTCGACGCGGGGGCCAAGGTGGGCCAGGCGGCGATTGGCTACATCCCGACGGACCAGGAGTGGCGGTTCGTCAACATCTACGAGGACACGGCGACCTCCATGCGGGCAGTGGTGGAGGGGATTGACAAGACCGGGTTCACGCGGGACGAGCCGTGGCGGATGACGGGCAGTTCGTTGCCGGAGCATGAGACGTTCTTCTTCTACCTGCAGCGGATCTGCAACCACTGCACGTACCCGGGGTGTCTGGCGGCCTGTCCGCGCAAGGCGATCTACAAGCGGCCGGAGGACGGGATTGTGTTGATTGACCAGAACCGGTGCCGGGGGTACAAGAAGTGCGTGGAGCAGTGTCCGTACAAGAAGCCGATGTACCGGGGGACGACGCGGGTGAGCGAGAAGTGCATTGCGTGCTATCCGCGGATTGAGGGGAAGGACCCCTTGACGGGCGGGGAGCCGATGGAGACGCGGTGCATGGCGGCCTGCGTGGGGAAGATTCGGATGCAGAGCCTGGTGCGGATCGGCGAGGACGGGTTGTGGGCGGAGGACCGGTGGCACCCGTTGTACTTTGCGATTCGGGTGGAGCAGGTGGCGTTGCCGTTGTACCCGCAGTGGGGGACGGAGCCGAACGGGTACTACATTCCGCCGCGGTGGGCGCCGCGGGGGTACATCCGGCAGATGTTCGGGCCGGGGGTGGACAACGCCATTGAGAAGTACCTGGTGCCGAGCCGGGAGTTGCTGGCGGTGCTGCAGTTGTGGCGGGCGAGCCAGCAGATTGTGTTCCGGTACGACGTGATTCCGGGCCCGAAGGTGTTTGAGACCCAGATTCACGGGCGGCGGTTCGAGATGTACAACGACACCGTGCTGGGGTTCAACAAGTCGGGCAAGGAGGTGGTGCGGCAGCAGATCGAGGAGCCGATCTACATTCGGCCCGCGGAGCGGGTGAACTGGCTCTGAGGCTGAGGCCACACCCCGCCATCCGTGCTCAGCCGTCAGCAACCATGGGGAGGCTGCAAGCTGAGCGCTGAGGGCTCGGCGAGGGGGCAGGAGGCGCATGGGAGCGCCCCTGCCCCCTTCCTTTACGAGGACCCATGCCAGATCACAAGAGAAACCGGTGGCCGTCCTGGAACCAGGTGCTGGTCAGCCTGCTCGTGGTGTTGCTGGGCCTCGTAAGCGCGCGGGCGCTGGATCGGGTGGATCAAGACCTCCGGAAGATGTATACCGAGCACACGCTGGCGGCGACGGACCTTACCCACATCATGGCTGACGTGATCCGCTATCGGGCCACCGTCATCCAGGCGCTGGAAGCCTCCACGAAGGATGAATACGACCGGGCGCTCGGCTCGCTCCCGACCCAGCGTGCCCGGATCAAGATGGCAATGGATCGCTATTCGGCCGCTGCCGCCTTGCTGGGACATCGGGGCCGAAGTGAGCAGCAGGCGTTGCGGGAGAGCCTGGACGCCTATTTTGCGGCTGGGGAACGGACCGTGATGCTGTTGCAGGCCATGCGGTCGGCCGGGACCGCTGCTGAGGCCGCCGCGCTGCGACAACAGGCAGAGATCCACATCCGGGATACGGCGGGAGCCAGATTGGTCGCGGTCAGCTTGGCCTTAGACCGGCTCCTGGAAACCGTCGCGGAGGTGGGAAAGGAGATGCAGGATGACGGGATCGTCACGATCAGGGAGACCAGCGCGGGGTTGATCGTCGGGAGCCTCGTCTTGGCCCTCTTGAATCTCTGGGGGACACCCGTGGGCCGTCGGCGTACCGGGGAGGAGACGCACCCCGCGGTTCCGAGGAGCTCTCCGGAGCGGCGACCGACTCCGGATCGGTAGTGTGACCCGGGACGCAAGCGTCGTGCAACTGTGGCAGCTGGCGGGAACGAGAGCTTGACGGGCCGGTTGAGCCTTCGGTAGAGTGTCCGAATTGCAGGCCGTCGGGCTGCCGGTCCGGAGAAGAGGATGACGACGCCACCGCCCACTGCCGTCCCCTTCGCTGCCCAGGCAATTCCCTTCCACGAGTTCCTCCAAAGCGGTAAATTGCCTGAGGGGTATATTACGAGCGACTATGTTGCCGAGCAGTTCGTCGAGCGACTCGTCCACTATGTGTTGAGTGTGCCGGCCGGCAGCTATACCATGGGCAAACTCGGAGAATTGCTCCAGCAGCTCGACCCCCGGCATCAGGTGTTCTTTTTCAAGCGACTAAAGGAAACGAGCCCAGAGAGTCTCAAGGACTTCGCTCCTCTCTACTACGGCTTCATGGCCGAATTCCACGCCCTCCTCTTTACCTAACTCGCCAAAAAACCGCTTGTTCTCGGCCCGTTTCGAGTATACAATGAGGTCAATTGTTACCAAGTGAGAGGAACGGTATGAATCCGACCTTGCAACGGGCAGTGACAAGCTTCTACAACCTCATCTATGAGGCTCAGACCTTTGCAACCACTATGGCGCGCCTGGACACAGCCGACCAGGAGAACTACGCGGGAAGGATCGAAGGACTCAACTGGGTGCTGGATCGGTGCCAAGAGCTGGAAGACATGGACGCGAACCTCACCCCTTCGTCGCTTCAGCGGGTCCTCAGCGAAGTGAAGTCTGACCTCGAGCATGAGCTGTCCGTGCAGCGGCGGGAGAAGGGCCGGCGGGCGGATGGCAGGGAAGAGGCGCTCACCTTTGTGTCTCAATACCTTACCAGCCTGATCACCGCGACGGAGATCGAGTCCTCGAAGAGCTCGGTCTGACCTGAACCCCCAGACGAGGGAGGACCGGTTGGGCGTGCAGGGGCCGACATCGCGCGGTCGGGCTTGTGCCCGACCGCGGTTGGCTCCGTAGCGTTCCGGTGGTCGGGGAGGCGTGCTCTGACGGTTGGTTTACGGCGACGGTCGCGCTGGCAGCCGGTCGCACGGACCTAGGCAGGAGTGATGGAGCAATCCCGGAGGACGACGGTCATCCGTGAATGGATCATCTTCGCCCTTTGTGTGGGATTAGGCGGGCATGTCGTCCTCGGGCTGATCCTGCACACGCCGGAGCGTTGGCCTTGGAGTGATGCAGGCGGATACGGGCTTCTGGTAGGGCTCTCCCTCTATGTGGCGGTGCAGGGGCTCCGATCCCTCATGTGGGTGTTGCGGGGAAGAGGGAAGCGGGAGCAAGAAGACCCCGGCTGGTAAGTGGGCAAGGGCATTATGTCTGCGTTTCATCCGAGGGAGCGAGAATTGGCCAGACAGCCGGCCCAGGGCGGGTTTCGCCGCGGACAGCGTCCCGCGCGTCCGTCCGAGGCGTTCACCCGGGAGCAGGAGCAGGCGGAAGACCAGTTCGGGTCCTTCCACGCCTCGCTGCTCTATTGCCCGAAATGCCGACAGGCGACGCCGACGCGCGAGCGGCTCCTGCTGGTCCTCCCTACCGGCAATCTCTACGAATATCTCTGCATCCAGTGCGGGACCTCGACGGGCTCCAAGACCGACACCTATCGGTCCGACGTACGCCTGTACCTTCCCTAGCTGGAAGCTGATAGCCAGTAGCGGGTAGCTTATGACTGAAGGCTGCTCGCAGCGAGCTTGCTAGGCCAGCCCTTCGAGCGGGATGCCCTCCTCGATGAGCATGACCGGGATGTCTTCCCGGATCGGGTAAAGGATCTTCCGGTCGGCCCGGATCAGGCCGCCGTCGAGCTTCTCGGTGACCGGCTGTCCAGCCTTGTTCTTCAGGTCTCCCCGAGCGATGCGTTCGTTCAGCTTAGCGATGAGGGACTCATCGGCCAGGGAGACGTCCTGCTTCGTGTCGGGGCAGCACAGGATCGCCAGCAGCTCCTTGTCCACGTTGACCATCGCCTGGAACTCCTCTCGGAAGCGTCGGTGAGTTGTACCCTACCGGGGGTGCGGGACCAACGTCCAGGGTACCGGAATCCGGGGGCAAGATCAAGAGCGCTCCGGTTAGGAGCGTGCACTTGTCCCACCGGGACACCTGACCGGGCCCGATTGGACTCGACCAGGCTTCGGTCACGCCAGCCCCGCTTTCCTCCCAAGATGGTCTCCTACCATGATAGGAGGACATACTTAGGTGCTCATCGGGCAGGAGCAGGGTCCCGGCGGCCTTGACGCGCCGCGCCGGCCTCTGCTACCATCTGCCTGCGGGGTGGAGCAGTCCGGTAGCTCGTTGGGCTCATAACCCAAAGGTCGGAGGTTCAAATCCTCCCCCCGCAACCAGCCTCATTAGGTCCTCGGTACAGGCGCGGGCTCCCGCCGGGAGCCCGCGCCGTTGTGTCTGGGCGCTTCGCCGCTAGGCGCTAGCCCGTGTCGTATGCCCGCCTGCATCGGCGCCAAGCCAGCCGCAACTGCTCCTAGGAGCTGGCTACATTAATCGGCGTGCCGCGTGCCTCGATTGCCCAACTGGCCTATCATAGGCGCGGCTCCGCTGTCTGGCGATTGGCTCGGAGCGTCGTCGTCGGTGCGGTGAGCCTCGTGCCGGTGCCGCAAGCCACGGTTCTCTTCCCTCGGGCCGTTCCGGTGGTGGACGTTCAGCCTAGAGTAGGTACGTACGCCGGATGGCGTATAGACAGGGCGGCCAAGAGGCGCTAGAGTCAGCCGCGCTGGGGGCTCCATGCCCTCGCTGGCAGAGGCGATCCCCACACCACGGAGGGCCAATCATGAGAACCATCGCGACGCTCGCCGCCGCGCTGCTGCTGGGGCCGGCGGCGGTTTCCCAATCGGCTCCCGATATGTTGGAAAAGGCGTTGCCGGGCATCGTCACGGTGGCGGTGAAAGAGGCGTTGCCACTCGCCAAGCCCAGGGGCGAGGCCGAGCCCTCGGCCGAACTGGCGTACCAACAGGCGCTGGACCTGAGCGGCGCCGAAAGCGTCGGTTCCGGCTTCGTCATCGAGCGGAACGGCAAAAAGTACGTGGGTTACTAACTACCACGTCGTAGACCAGGCGCCGCCGGATGGAGAGCCGCTCATCGCTTACAGCGTTAATCGGTCGGCCTATCGGGTGAGAGTCATCGGCGGCGACGTCTATTACGACCTGGCGGTCCTGGAGTTCCTCGACAGGCCCGGAGCCGAGCTCCGGGTCATGAAATTCCGGATGCGTCCCGTCCGGCTGGGGGAATCGGTGTACGCCATCGGCAATCCGCTGGGCGCGTTTCCCTATACCGTCACCCAGGGGATCGTGAGCGGGAAGAACCGGATGCTCGAGGGAACCAACCAGAACTTCGGCTACCTCCAAACCACGGCGGCGATCCTGCCGGGCAACAGCGGAGGCCCCCTAGTGGATCAGAAGGGCAAGGTGGTCGGGGTCAACACGCGCGGCTCGATCCAGATGCGCCTGTCGTTCGCGATCAAGGCGCCGCGCGTCCTCAAGGTGGTGGACGATCTGCTGGCGAACGACGGGCGCGTGAAACGGGCCTACTGGTGGGTCCAGATCGTCCAGGAATACGAGAAGGCCTGCGACGAGAAGACCGGTGGTCAATGCGGCCCGCGCCGGCCCGTGGGGGCGCCGATGCTGGCGGCGGTCCTTTCCGGCACCCCGGCTGGCGAGGCACCCGCCGGTGCGGCGGGGGCCGTGATCCGCAAAGTGCGGGGCGTGCCGGTCCGGACGATTGACGACGCGTGGGGCGCCCTGGCGGAAGTCCGGACCGGCCAGCCAGTGACACGCTGGAACTGGCCAAGGGAGACGCCGCACAGGAGGTGACAGTCCCCGTCGGGCGAGCTGAGCCCGGAGGCCCAGGCGAGGATCGGGGCGGGGCTGCTGGAATCCGTAGGCCGGGTGCGCGTCACCGGGAACGTCGGCGAAACGGACGGCGTAGTCGTCGAGTTTCCCCAACTCTGGGAGATTGAACAGCACGTCTGTCCGGCAGAAGGGAAGCGTGCCAAGGCGGACAAGAAGGCGATCAGCCGGCTGAGGATCATCGCGGTCGGACCTCTCTCGAACAACAGCGAGGACCGCGTGTGGCGCGTAGACAATCTGGAGGACCTGGGGACGGCCATCCGGCTGCAAAGCGTGAACGGGGTCCTTGCCTTGGTCGGCGAGTTCGACGGGTGCTCGCGCCGATCTCCCAGACGTTCTCCGACAACGAGGGAACTCTGGGGCACACCCTGTTCTATTAGCGCCGGCTGGACGGTTTCCAGACTCGATGAGCCGCGCCTCGCGGTCGCGGCCTGCAGCCGGCAGGAAAGCCTTCGTGGAGCGAAGCTGTCTGAGCGGTGGTCGTACAGCCCGAGGGAAACCTCGTGGCCGGACCTGGGGCCTCCTGATCTGCTTGTGGCTCTGCGGGGTCGGCCATGCCCTCGTTCCGCCGCATGCGGTCGCCGGCGAGCTTTCCCAAGAGACGCCCGACTGTCAGCTCTCTGAATCCCGCGACGAGGCTTGGACTGTGGTGCGAGTGATGGTCGGGCGATTCTCCTTTGCCACCCTTTGCCACGGGGCCGGTCGTGACTCGAGCTCAGCAGCCCGGCCATGCCTGGGATCAGGCTGTCGAAGTGCTGGTCGCTCGGTACGTGGAGGTCTGCCGGCGCGACGCCGTCGGTGCCATGGCCGAGGCCGACTTCGACGAGCGCGTCCGCGATATCACCGAGCTGCACGACGAGGCTCAGGGACTCGAGACCCGGCTGCTCGAAGCGGCCAAGAGCCGGGAGACGACGACCGAGTCGGGGCCGCTCGACGCGGCGGTCCGCGCATGGATGGATAAAGTCGCCGCGCTCGATCCGCTCGAAAGCTTTCGGGGCCGGTTCCCCCCGATCCTGTGAAGCCGAGGGCCACGACTGGGACGGTTGGGGCTGCTCCGGAGCGGCCAGACGCCAAACCGTAACACGTTCGGCAGAAGCGGCACATCAAAGGGGAGGACGCTTCGGCCGCAAGGAGCGAGTCCCATGCTGATCAAGAAGGCCTTGGCAACCTGTCTGACCGTGCTCGGGCTCATCATGGCGTTCTGGGCGGAGGGCCGGGCGGAATCCCGGCGGGCGTTGCTCGTCGGCATCAACAAGTACGGGTCGTCGGGAACGCCGCAACTGCAATTCGGGACGTTCGGCGGAGCGGGAGCCAAGGAGAGCGGCTTCTCCAAGGCGACGCGCATCTCGCGGGGGAGCTGGACCGATCTGGACGGCGCCGTGAACGACGCCCGCGCTATGCGCGAGATCCTCATCCAGCGGAACGGGTTCCCTCCCGAGAACATCCTGCTGCTCGAGAACGAGGCGGCGACGCGCGAGCGGATCCTCGGCGCCTTCCAGTCGCACCTCATCGAGCCGGCCAAGCCCGGCGATCGGCTGGTCTTCTTCTACGCGGGCCACGGATCCCGGATCAGGAACTCGCGTTCGGGGGAAGCGGACGGGAGGGACGAGACCATCGTCCCGGCCGACTTCAAGACCGGCGTGATGGATATCCGAGACAAGGAGCTGGCCCGCCTCTACACGCAGGCGCTGAACAAGGGAGTGGTGCTCACGGCGATCTTCGACAGTTGCCACAGCGGGTCCCTGTCGAGAGGACCGACGCCGGTTCTGGAGAAGTCCCGGGTGGGGCCCGAGGACGAGCGGGACGTGGCCGAGCTGATCGGGCCCGAGCCGCCGCCCTTCACCGAGGCGGAGGGCCCCCCGGAGAAGCGGCCAGGGGCCCTGTTTGTCTCCGCCGCCCAGGAAGACGAGTCCGCGCTCGAGGCAATGGATGAGCACAAGATCCGCCATGGCGCCTTCACGCTCGCGCTGCTGCGGACCCTCGCCACGGTCTCGCCGCACGCGCCCGCCAAGCAGATCTTCTCCCGCGTCAGCGCGCTGCTGAAGGCGGACCACAAGCTCCAGCAGCCGGTGCTGGAGGGCACGGAGGCGCGGCGGGCGCAGGCGCTCTTCGGCGGCGACGCCGAGGCGGGCGGGGGCAGGCTCGTCGTGAGCGTCATCAAGAAGCTGGACGAGCAGAAGGTCGAGCTGCAGGCCGGCTGGGCCGTCGGGCTGACGGCCGGCAGCGAGCTGCGGAAGCTCGGCGCCCCGCCGGCCAAGCCGGTCCGGGTCCGCGTCACCCGGGTCACCGACGTCGGGCGGAGCGAGGCCGAGCTGGTAGGCGGTGCTGGGGGCGAGATCCGGCCTGGCGATAGCTTCGAGCTGGAGAAATGGGGCGTGGAGTCGCCCGGGCTACTCCGGCTCTGGCTGGCCCCGGCCCTCGACGACCTCGCCGGCCTGACCCGGGTGGCCAGGGAGCTGAGCGGGCTCCGGGGTTCGCCCCGGGTGACGTGGGTCGAAGACCCTTGGAAGCAGTCGCCGACGCATGTCCTGTTCTGGAGCGGCACGGAATGGATGCTGTCGTCTTCCGGCGGCGAGCGTAAGGGGCTGGGCAAATCGCCGACCGCGGCCCTGGTGCTCGAGAGGCTGAGGCCGGGGGATGGCAAGAAAGCGGAGCTGTTTCTCAACCTGCCGCCCTGGCTGGCCCTGGCCGCGGCCCTCGACCCAAGCGGCGATCCCGCCGCCGGGGCCGTGCAGATGGCCGCCGCTCCGGAGGAGGCGGACTATCTCCTGGTCGGACACAGCCGCGACGGCAGGGTGGAATATGCCTGGAGCCTGAAGAACGTCACGGAGACCGACGTGCCGCGGCAGTTCCCGATGCCCATCCGGACGGACTGGGTGGCGCCGGACCAGGGGGCGGCGGGCGAGCCGGCCGCGCAACTCGCGGCGGAGCTGAAACGCCAGACCGCGCGGTTGAGCCGCCTGCAAGGCTGGCTGACCCTCAAGGGGAGCGCCGAGGACGAGCGCTTTCCCTATCACCTCGCCCTCCGGCACGCCCGCACCGGCCGGATCGTCGGCCAGGAGGACCTCCAGGGGGAGGAGGTATACGGGCTGGTGCTCCAGGCTGAGCCGGATCGGCTCCGGGAGGCGCTGCGCGGGCGGGGCGTCGAGCGCCGGTACGTGTACGTGTTCGTCATTGATACGCATGGCCAGAGCACGCTGCTCTTCCCGGAAAAGGGGGCGGGCAACGTCGGCAACCGCGTTCCCTTTGACGTGAAGGTGCCGGGCGAGGAGATTCCGCTCGGGCCCGGCGAGCTGCTCCAAATCACCGAGCCCTTCGGCACCGACACCTACATCCTGCTGGCGACGAAGGAGGCGCTCCCGGACCCGGATGTCCTCGACGCCGAGGGCGTCCGGACCAGGGGCGGTGCCAGGGGCCCGGACAATGAGCTGGGCCGGCTGATCGAGAGCATCGGGACGACCACGCGGGGAGGGAAGCCCCTGGCGGCGCCGTCGGCCTGGTCCATCCAGCGCGTGACGCTCCGCAGCGTCGCGCGGGGGCAATGACGGTGGCCCCTTCTGTCCCGGGAGCCGCGATGCGTGGGATGAGCTTCCGTTGGGTCACGGCCTGGCTCCTCGCCCTTTGTGGCCTCTGGGCGCTCGCGGGCTCCGTATCCGGGGGACTGACGATTAATCCGGACACATCGCGCGAGGAGGAGCAAAGGCAGCGAGCGGCAGAGGGGGCGCGCAAGCAACGGGCGGTCCAGGCGCCGCCGGTAGTGGTGGGGGTGCCCTGTCCCGGACGCTCCTGGGCTGTCGTCATCGGGATCAACCGGTATGCCAAGGCGCCTGGCGTGCCGGCCCAACGATTCGCCGAGCAGGACGCGCTGGAGGTCGGCGCGGCCGATCTCAACGGTGACGGCGTCATTCCGGTGTCCGAGTTGTACGCGTTCCTCGACCGGCGCGTGTTCGACGCGGCGCAGGTCCACAGGCGTGAGCAACGGCCGGCCTTGTGGCGGCTTGGGGCGGACGCGGGCGAGTTCGTCTTCCTCGTGGACCAGCCTGTGCGGCTGGCGAAGGACTCCCCCGGGCCTGTCCGCTAACTGGCGCCCACCCTGGGGCGAGCAGGCGATATGTCCACCGTGGCAAGAGCCGGTGGCAGGGTCGCGCCATCGGCGTTGCACAATCGAAGAGAGGCTGCTATGCGGAGATCCCGTGAGAGCTGGCTGGCGCTCGTCGCGCTGCTGGTCGTCGTGTCGGCACTTCTAGCGCCCGCGGTGCAAGGAGAGCCGCTGGAGACGGTGCGCGGAACCGGGTGCTACACCTATGGAGATGAGGAGACGCCCGACAAGGCGAGACGCACCGCTCAAGCCTTGGCCCGGCGGGAGGCGGTGGAGAGCTATCGGGTCTTCGTCCAGGCGGCGACGACCGTGAAGAACCATGTGACCCAGGAGGATCTCGTTCACTCCGCCAGCGCCGCGGTCCTGCGGGACGTGCAGATCGAGAAGGAGGAAGAGCAGGGCCGGAGGATCTGCCTCACGATCACGGCCAAGGTCAGCCCGGCCGAGGTGGAGGAGCTGCTCCGGCAGAAGGTCAAGGCCAAGGAAATGGCCGAGGCCGCCCAGGCGCCGCTCCTGCCGGGGCGCCCCTCCTTCGCCGTGCGGGTGTGGACCAACAAGCCGGATGGGCGGTTCTTGGAAGGAGAACGCTTGATCGTGTCGGTGCAGTCGGAGCGGGACGGCTACCTGAAGCTGGACTACTATGTCGCGGACGGCAACGTGGTGCATCTCGTGCCGAACATTCATCGGGGGGACGCCTTCATTCGCGCCGGGCAGGTCTATACGTTCGGCGGCGGGGATCGGGAGACCTTTATCATCCAGAAGCCCTTCGGCGCGGAGGCGATCAAGGTGATCGTGAGCACGCAGCCCTTCGATGCAGCCCTGACCGCCTCGCGGAACGTGGATGACGGCCGCCGCTACCTGGACGGGCTGGCGTCGACCACCCGAGACCTCAAGGTCACCGGACGCACTCCCCAGTGGGCCGAAGCCTCGGTTGGCCTGACCACGGCCAGCCGAGCGGCCAACGAGTTGACCTGCACGCTGGCGCAGGCCCGAGGGGTGACAGTGCTTGGGAAGTGTGTGCAATAAGGTTGGTGTCCACGCGCGGGGCGGGGGGAGCCATGGGCTATTCAAGTCGGACGCTGGACGCGCTGAAGCTCGCGATGGACCTACACCACGGGCAGCGGCGGAAGGGGACCGACATCCCCTATGTGACCCATTTATGGGCGGTGGCGGCGATCGTGGGTGAGCATGGGGGCACCGAAGACCAGATCATCGCGGCCCTGCTCCATGATGCCATCGAAGATCAGGGCGACAAGATCACGGTGGAGCAGATCCGGGAGCAGTTCGGGGAGCGGGTTGCCGAGATCGTGGCGGGCTGCACGGACGCGGACACGGTTCCGAAGCCGCCATGGAAGGAGCGCAAACAGCGGTACCTAGCCCACCTCCGGGACGCCCCGCCGCACGTCAAGCTCGTGTCGGCCGCTGACAAGCTGCACAACGCGCGAGCGATCGTGACGGATCTGCGGCGCGACGGCCGGGGCGTCTGGAGCCGCTTCAGAGCGGGACCTTCCGACCAACTGTGGTACTTCCGCGGCCTGATCCAGGCGCTGCGTCACGGGCTTGCCGAGCAGGACCGGGAGGCGGTGAAGCGCCTGGAGCAGCTTATCGAGGAACTCGAGCGCGCCGTCGCCGACCTGGAGCGGCTCGCCGGGGCGTGAGATTTCTCCGGCCGTGCCCCGCGGCCTTCGCCGGCGCCAGCTCCCCGTTCCCCAGATGACAAGATCACCCGATTGGGCTATCCTGCCGCGGTTGACTGTGGCCAAAGGAGCCTCGTGACCTGCCGCGTCCTGTGCGATCGAGAGGGAAACTGGCCGCCGCGCGTCGCCTGTGCAGCCTGCGGGACCAGACCGCTCGTGGTGTTCTATTCCTCGCGGGAAGCGGGTCACCATCTCTGCCCTGCCTGCTTCATGCGGCTGGCCGAACGGGGGACGATCCGAGAGGACGAGCCGTGAGGGAGACCTGGAGAACCCGGGCCGGGTCTTGCTTGGCAAACCCGGAGCGAGCGCGATGGAGACGTTTGGCGAAGTGACCTTCACTGGCCGATCCGGCAAGCAGTACCGGTTCGAGACCTATCCGCTGGGGACGACCTTCCAGCCGATCGGTGGCGTCTACTTCCTCACCAAGCGGACCGGCAAGCCGGGCGGCGGCTGGCACGCGGACATTTACGTCGGCGAGGCTGCCGATCTTTCGCAGAGCTTGGAGACCCACCGGAAGGCGAATTGTTTCGAGATGCGGGGCGCCAACTGCATCAGCATCCATCCTGAAGAGTCCGCAACGGCCCGCCAAGCGATCGTCGCCGACCTGATCGCTGCCTACGGCCCGCCCTGCAACGAGTAGCCCTTTCCCTTGCCTCTGGGCCGAAAGCCCTATCTCCCATCCTGACATCCATCATATTCCGATCAAGCGCTCGTCAAGGCAGCTCCGTCGGGCCGTGCGCTAGCCTCAGCGCATACGTCTTGGTTTCCGTCTCGACGTACGAGCGGTAGTCCGGAGACGCTGACGGCAAAGACGCTGGTGGAGGGAAGGGAAGTTAGGACCGGCCTCCGACGACCCCGCACCCTCCGCGAGGGGGGCCTTCCACCAGCCCTTGTTCTCACAGAGCGAAGAGCGAGCAGCGAATAGCTCATAGCCAAGAGAGGCCGGCGGGTGCGCTGCACGCGCTCGTAGCTACCGGCTGTTTGCTGTTGGGATGAAAGGAGGCCTTACCATGAGATGGGTGGATGAGCGCCGCAGCCGGCGCGCCGGGCGACTGGCGAGTGGTCTGCACGCGGCGGTGTTGGCCGGCAGCCTCGCGGTGTCGCCGACGGCCTTTGCCGCCGGGCCCGGGGGAAGCGGCCACGAACACCACGCGTCGCCGGTCTCGGGGCCGACCTGGGCGGAAGCCCTCAAGGGGCAGACGAGGGTCGAGGAGGCGATCGAGGGGCGAGCGGGCCGTTCGGAAAAGGTCGAGCTGCAGCACCACCGGCTGATGCGCCGGATGGAGCAGCAAATGGCGGACCAGGCGCAGGCGACCTGGACCTCCGGCGGCTTTAACAGCACGTCCATGCTGCACCAGTACATGGGGCAGGACGGCTCGAGCTTCCTGCTCGCATCGGACAACAAGGCGGAGCCGGTCTCGACGGCCGTGGGCGGCGGCAAGTGCCCGGCGAGCGCGCCGGTGAAGCGCTACGACATCTCGATGATCAACGTGGAGATCACCCTGAACCGGTGGCTCGACTACTATCCCGGCTACATGTACGTCCTGACCGAGGACATTGACAGGGTCCGGGCAGAGGAAGCCCGAAACAAGGCGGCACGGGAGAAGGAGGGCTTCGATCCGGGGGCCGTCAGCACGGGCCTCCAGGGGGACTGGATTCAGCCGCTCGTGATCCGGGCCAACCAGGGCGACTGCGTCAAGATCACTTTGCGGAACCAGATGGAGAGCGAGTCGGGGAGCCTCCACATCCACGGCGCCAGCATGGTGGTCAGCGCCACGGGCAAGGCGGCGACGACGACCAACCCGGACTCGGTCCTCGACCCGGGCAAGACGGTGGAGCTGGAATGGTACCTGTATCCTGGCATCCAGGAGGGCGTCCGGCAGTTCCACTCCTACAGCAACGATCGCGAGCTGACCGTGATGGGCCTGTTCGGGGCCTTTGTCGTGGAGCCCAAGGGGTCCCGGTATTTGGATCCGCTGGGCACCGGGCCGGCTCCCGAGGTGAAGAGCGGCTGGCAGGTGATGATTGACAACGGCTCGGGCCCCGACTTCCGCGAGCACGTGATCTTCTATCACGAGATTGGGGACGAGGCCTTCCGGCCCCTGAACAAGAAGGGAGACTTCCTCCCGCAGCGCGACCCCTTGACCGACGCCTACCGGCCGGGCGGCCGCGCGCTCAACTACCGCAGCGAGCCCTTCGGCATTGACGAGATGCATCTCCAGCACGAGTACTTCGGCTTCGAGGACGAGTCGCTGGCGTACAGCGCCTACACGTTCGGCGACCCGCCGACGACGATTCCGCGGGCCTACCTGGGCGATCCGGTCAAGTGGCGGATCGTGCACGGCGGCTCGGAGGTCTTCCACTCCCACCATCCGCACGGCGGCTCGATCCGCTGGCCGCGCAGCCCGCGGGCCGTGGATCAGGAGCTCTGGGCGACGGCCAAGGACGCGCCGGTGAAGTACCCGGTGGTCCGGACCAAGACGGACCGCGTGGACGTGGAAGTGATCGGGCCCTCCGAGGCGCTCGACCTGGAGAACGAGTGCGGGTCCGGGCTCTGCCAGCAGCTCGCCGGCGACTTCCTGTTCCACTGCCACGTGGCGCACCACTACGTGGCGGGCATGTGGGGCTACGCCAGGACCTACAACACGCTGCAGGTCGGCGCGTACCACACGGACACCATGCCGGACCTCCGCGAGCTGCCGGATCGGGCGGGCCGCATGAAGCCCGGCGTGCCCTCCGACCAGCTCGTCGGCAAGACGGTGGACTGGTTCGGGCGAACCTTCAAGATCGTGGACCGGACCCAGAAGACCGACTGGAAGGCCAACGTCGTCAACATCAAGGACTGGGTCGAGATGCAGGTGCCGACCATGGGCAAGCCCGGCCACAAGGACGACGAGCGGGGCCAGATCCTGGCCTACGACGCGACCGTGTGGGACTGGAAATGGGACGGCAACCGGGCCCTCGGCGAGCGCGAGAGCACGACGCCGAACCCGAAGTATCCCGCCGCCGCCAAGTGGGACGACCGGACCCGGCCGGCCATCCTTTTCGACCCCAAGACCGGCAAGGTGGCCTTCCCGCTGCTCAAGCCCCATTTCGGCAAGCGGGTGATGTTCCCGCCGAACCATAACGGCGCGCCGTGGCTCGAGCAGATCCACCAGGATTACGAGCGCGGAGGGGAGCGGACGGCGGAACCGGCCGCGCCCGGCGAGCAGGGCCGTTGGAGCCTCTGCCCGGACAACGCGAACCGGAAGTTCTACAACCTGCACTTCATCCGCCTGCCGATCACGCTGGCGAAGAAGCAGGGGAACGAGCCGGCCATCACGGATAAGGATGGGCTGATCTACGTCATCCACGAAGAGGAGCGGGCGATCCGGGCCAACGATGAGCTGAAGTACCCGGCCGTCATCCGCGCCAACGTGTACGACTGTGTGGACGTGCTGCTGACAAGCGAGTGGGACGACGACGACTACACGAACTTCCAGTCGTCGAAGATCAACATCCATCCGCATTTCATGCAGTTCGACAACCAAGCGTCGGACGGCGTGATCAGCGGCCTGTCCTACGAGCAGTCCATGCGGCCCTTTACGATGCTCGAGAAGAAGGGCAAGCACGGGCTGCCGGCGCCGATGAACACCGTGCTGACCGAGGCGGCGAAGAAGGGCGCCAAGGCCATCACCGTCAAGAACGCGGCGCAGTACCACGTGAACACCGAGCTGCTGGTGGGCGCGGACTGCCTGCAGCCGAGCAAGGATACGTCCTCGGCGATCCCGCGGGACGTGAGCTGCTCGGAGGTCGCGCGGATCAAAGAGATCAAGGGCAACACGATCACGTTCTACCAGCCCTTGAAATACGATCATCCGAAGCACGACATCGCCACGGTGGAGTTCGTCCGATACCGCTGGTGGGTGGACTCCGACCTCGGAACGGTGTTCTGGCACGACCACGCCTTCGGTGCCACGACCTGGCCGCACGGCGGGTTCGGCGTCGTGATCATCGAGCCCTACGGCTCGACCTACCATGACCCCAAGACGGGCAAGCTCCTCTATAGCGGCCCGGTCGCCGACATCCACACGACCGAACCGATCGGCTATGGCGTGAACGGCAGCTTCCGGGAGCTGATGGTCTCGATTCACGACACGGTGCCGCACACCGTGAACATCGTGGAGGCGGGGAATCCCCCGGGCCAGCCGGTCGAGGTGGCCCTGGAGGCAGGCAAGACGGTGTCGTTCGCGATGCCGGAAAAGATCCTCAAGTCGCCCAACCCCTACCTCAACGGCGGGACGCACACGACGGGGAGCGGCTTCAACTTCCGCGCCGAGCCCCTCGCGCAGCGGCTGGCCAACAATCCGGACGCCTCGAAGGTGTTCAGCAGCGCCGTCCACGGCGACCCGGATACGCCGATGCTGCGCGCGTATGTCGGGGACACGGTGGTGTTCCGGCTACTGCACCAGCTCATGAACGAGTCGCACGTCTGGACGCTCGCCGGACACACCTTCCTGACCGAACGGTACGCCGGGGACGCCAATCGGAAGTACTCGATCCATGTCGGGATCGCCGAGCGGTACGATCTGGTGACCAAGGCGGGCGGGTTCCAGGGGATGCCGGGCGACTACATCCACTTCAACGGCCGCAGCTCGCACTTCGCCGAGGGAGGCTGGGGGATTGTCCGCGTGCTGGACAAGGAGGTGCCGGACCTCAAGCGCCTCCCGGCCGGCACGGGCACGGGCGAGATCCCGCCGGTGCCCTCCTCGGTCTGTCCGGCCGACGCGCCGGTGAAGACCTTCAACGTGGTGGCGCTGGACCGCCCGTTGAAGCTGAACCCGAAGGCGCCGGACGCGATCGAGGTGGACTTCGAGCGGAAGATCGAGATGACGGTCCCGGAGGGCAAGATCTTCGCCCTCGAGGAGGAAGCGCAGAAGGTGGCGGGCGGTCTCATGCCCAACCCGCTCACGCTCCGCGTGAACCTCGGGGATTGCATCAAGATCAACCTGAAGAACCGGATGAAAGCGAGCCGCGCGTCCTTCTTCGCGCCGGGGCTGGCCTTCGATCCGAAAGACTCCCAGGGCCTCAACGTCGGGAACAATCCCGGCGACCAGACGATCGGCCCGGGCGAGAGCCGGACGTACACCTACTACGCGCATCCGGACAATAAGGAGACGACATCCCTGGTGTGGGACGGCGGGAACGTGATCGTGAACCCGCGCAACGGGCTGTTCGGGGCGATCATCGTCGGGCCGCGGGGCTCGCAGTACCGCGATCCGGTGACCGGCGAGGATCTTTCGTTGAAGAATGCCTGGCGCGCGGACGTGATCGTGGACACGAGCTTGCCGGAGAACGCAGGGAAGGTGAACTACCGGGATGTGGCCCTCTTCTTCCAGGACGAGGACAACATCATCGGGACCAGCTTCATGCCCTATGTCCAGAACGTGGCGGGGCTGACGGCGGTGAACTACCGGGCGGAGCCCTACAAGTTCCGGGAGGAACAGGGCTGCAGCCTCGGGCGGATCTTCCACCCGTGCCAGGTGGACGCGCCGGAGGACCCCGTGACGCCGTTGATCGAGGCGCACGCGGGTGACCAGGTCCGGATCCACGTGATCGGCGCGAACAATGAGCAGAATGGCATGTTCTCGGTCGAAGGCCACGAGTGGCCGATCGAGCCCTACATGCCGGGCGCCGACATGATCAGCGTCGTCGAGTTCTCCGGCTCGGAGACCTTGGACGTGTTCCTGCGCCAGGGCGCGGGTGGGCCGTTCCGATTGGTCGGGGACTACCTCTGGTCCAACCAGCGGCTGCCCTATACCCAGTCCGGGCAGTGGGGCTATTTCCGGGTGCTGCCCGTCGGCGATCAGCGGATCCTGCCGCTGAACGGCGGTCCGGCGGGCGCCAAGCGGGCGGGGACGGAGCCGAGGCAGCCTGCGGGCGGCCAGGCTGTCCCGACTGCAATGAAGTAAAGTCGATCGGATCGTGACAGCAGGACGGGGGAGCCACCCGAAGCAGGTGGGCTCCCCCCTGTCGTTTGAGTTGTCAGCTAACAGCCAACGGAAGGCCGTCAGAGCGTGGTGCTCGTAGCTATTCGCTACGCTGTTCGCTCACTGCGAGGGAGGCCGGCATGAAAGCAACGATGACGACCATCATCGGCATACTCGCGGGCGCCGCGGCGGCGTTCGCGTTCGGCGCCGGGACAGCGCTGGCATATGAAGAGGTGACCGTGAGCGACGGCGGCACGCTCACCGGCACAGTAACCCTGGTCGGGCAGGTCCCCAAGCCCAAGGGATACAACCTCACCACGCTGCCCGATCCGGTGTACTGCGGGCGGATCTCCGACGGCCGGGGGTGGCGCCTGCTGCAACCCTTCAACGTGGGGGACGGCGGTGCCTTCCGCGACGTCGTCGTCTTTATCGAAGGCATTGACCGGGGCAAGCCGTTCGCGTTTCAGACGCCACGAATTGAGGCGATTGACTGCACGTTCAAGCCCTTCATCGTGCTCGTGCGCGACAAGCAGGAGGTCACCGTCGTGAACATGGACCCGACCATGCACGACATCCAAGCCTACGAAACCTCCCATCTCGGACCGAGGGTCCTGTTCAACGTGCCCCTGCCGATGAATCCCCACCATCCGCGGGAGGGCATCAACGCGCAATATCACCGGCACCTGCCCGGGCAGCCCATGACGCAGACGGTCAACATGACCAAGGGCCGGCGGGTCTTCGTCATGCAGTGCGGCTTTCACGCCTACATGGAAAGCTGGGGGCTGCTCGTGGACAATCCTTACTATGCGATCAGCGACAGGGAAGGGCGCTTCACCATCGGCGACATTCCCCCTGGCACATACAAGGTGGTCGTCTGGCATCCGTACATCGGCGGAATGGTGGAGCAGACCGTCACCATTGAAGCGAGGGGGCGGACGACGCTCGAGATCGCGGTGCCGGCTCCGACCGGACGGCTCTACGCGAACCAGATGGTCGACAACCCGTACGTCCGCTACAACGTCACCGAGGTCACTCAGTCCCAGATCGTCCCGACGCTGGAGCGGCAGAGCTACTGAAGGCGTCGTCCGTCACCCGTGTTTCGTCCACGGAGCGGACTCCCCGAATGAATGACGGGCTCCTGTCATGTGGGGGACCAGATCTCAAGGCCAGCAAGTGATCATCGGAGCCGTGGCGCTTTGGGTGGTGGCGGCGACGGCTTCTGCCGACCACGACGTGCCAGCACGGGATCCCTGGGCCCCACCGATCGATGTCGAGCGCCTCGCAGCCATGGAGGCGCCGGAAGGGATGGTGGCGATTCCGGCGGGCTGGTTTCTGATGGGCAGCGATCCCCGTCAGGATCCGGACGCCGGCCCACAGGAGCAGCCGCAGCGCCAGGTGTATCTGGAGCGCTTCGATATTGACCGGTACGAGGTGAGCAACGTCCATTACCTGCGGTCCGTCCGGCCGGTGGCGCTTCCTGGCCGCCTTACTGGAAGGGAGATCCCTTTCCGGAGCGGATGGCCTGGCACCCAGTGATCGGCGTGACCTGGTACGAGGCGGACGCCTACTGCCGATGGGTCGGCAAGCGCCTTGCGACCGAGGCCGAATGGGAGAAGGCGGCGCGGGGGCAGACGGCCGGATCTATCCCTGGGGCAACCAGCCGGCGGGCTGGAGCCGAAGCAATATCGCGCATCCTGGCTCAAAACGAGGGATACGGTATCCGCCGCTCGCGGACGTGAACCGCTATGACCGGGGCGTGAGCCCCTATGGCGTCTACCAGATGGCCGGGAACGTTGCGGAGTGGGTCGCAGACTGGTTCGACCCGGAGTACTACCGGCATGGGCCCACCTCCAACCCGAGGGGCCCGGTCCAGGGAACGGATCGCGTGTTTCGCGGGGGATCGTGGAACGAAGACCCCGAGGTGGCGCGGTCTGCGGGACGAGGCGCGGCCGCGCCGGCCCACCGGTCGTCCCTCATTGGGTTTCGCTGCGCGCGCGACGGCGAGCGAGCCTCGCCCGATCGGACCTCGCAGCTTGTGGTGGGGGCAGAACCCTGAACGGGCGGCACGCAATACAAGCTCGCATGCCCCTTCAACACAGGCGATGCGGGATCGCTTCACGCCCTCGGGAGCCCGGCGCGCCCGCTCGGGGCGTTTCGCCACAGTCCGCCAGCCGGCCCGTGGCAGAATGCGCCGATCAGCCTGTGCAGCCGGATGGCCGCGGCAGACCTCTCGCGTTGGAAAATCAATCGGTTGGCCGAGACGCATGGGGCTGCGATCGCACCACGGCGGGCTGGTTCCTGGTTTGCATACCAGGGATCGTATTCCTCAACACAGGTCTCCATGAAACGCCGAGCCGACCTGATCGAGGATTGTCAGAGGTGCCCGCATCACGGGGTGTCGGTTCTCTGCGACGTAACCGGAAGCGAGTTGGCCGAGTTCCAGAAGAGCAAGCGCACACTCAGCTACGAGCCCCACCAGACGGTCTTTTACGAAGGTCACGCCTGCCTCGGGTTCTATCTCCTCTGCCGAGGGAAGGTCAAGCTCACCCGTTCGTCCTCCCGGGGCCAGCGACAGATCGTCGGCATCCTGGACGGCAGTGTCTTGATCGAGAAGCACGCCTTTCGCGAGCGGGCTGTGCATGAAGTGACTTGCGAGACGCTGGAGCAGTCCCAGATCTGCCTCATCGAAAAGGAACCGTACCTGGCGTTGGTCCGGCGGAATGGCGACCTGGCGCTCAAGCTGATCCAGCTTCTCTCGAACGAGTTGGGCGCCAACATGGACCAGCTCGATCGGTTCACGTTCAAGACTGCCCGGGAACGCCTGGCCGCCCTGCTCCTCGACCTGGCCGAGCGGTTCGGAAAGCCGGCTGGCGACTCGATCGCCCTGACGATCGCCTTGAAGCGTGAAGAGCTGGCGGAGCTGGCCGGCGTGACCGTCGAGACGGCGATCCGGCTGCTCGGCGCGTTTCGCGCCGAGGGCCTCGTCACCGTGGACGGGCGCGCCATCACCCTGTTGAACCGGGACCGGTTGGTGCGCATCGCCCGGCTCTGAGCGAGGCTCCCCTTCGATCCTGTGTGCAGACCTCCTTTAGCGGGTCGGCTCCGCATCGCGGAGTAGGCCGAAAGCCCCATCCTCCCCGTTGACATCAATCAGCGACAGGGGTGGCGCATGACAGCGCCGCAGGCTCTGCCAAGCGGTACAGTCCAGCCTGGACACGGATGCACGGATGCTGACGAGCTCCCTAGCGAAACCGGGCGTGGCCGGCCAGCCCCTTGTGCGCCCCCGCCGCGGCGGCCAGGGGGTTGATCCTGTTGCCCTGCTGACGCGCGAGCATGGGGTCATCCTCGAGCGCCTTCGGCTGATCGAAGTGGCCGCCGCGCCATTGGCCGCCGGCGGCCGCAAGTTGGCCGGGCAGGACCGCAAGACGCTCCGCGAGCTGCTCCGCTTCTTCACGGACCGCGTGCGCGTGCACTTTCGGCGCGAGGAGGTACTGATTCGGGCCTTGGGCCGCGCCCTGAATGGCGACCGGCGCAGAGGCAAGGGATTCGAGAGTCTGCCGGAGGAGCACCGCGCGCTCAAGGCCGACGCGGCGCGCATCGCGCGCCGCGTCGAGGCCGAGGGGAGGCATCGGAACGGGCCTACGGGAATGGACCCGCTGAGGGTCGCGCGCTTCGTGCGTCGCTATCGCGTGCATATCGCCTGGGAGGAGCGGATCCTCTTCACGCTCGCGGCGGCGCGGTTGACCGCGGAGCAGCAAGACCGGATTGGCCGCCGGATGCTGGAGGTGTGAGGAGGCTAGCCCGCCTGCTGGGCCTTCTCGATTTTGGCCCAGGAGTCCCGCAGCGGCACGGTCCGGTTGAAGACGAGCGTCCCGCCCGCCGAATCCGGGTCCACGCAGAAGTAGCCCTGTCGCTCGAACTGGTAGCGGCTTCCGGACGCTGCCCCGGCCAAGCTCGGCTCGACCAGGCAGCCGGTCAGGCGCTCCAGCGAGCGCGGATTGAGCGCCGCCGTATAGTCCTCCCCTTCCGCCACATCGCCGGGGTTCGCCGTGAGGAAGAGCGACTCGTAGAGCCGCACCTCGGCCGACACCGCGTGCGCGGCGGACACCCAGTGGAGCGTCCCCTTCACCTTGCGGCCCTCCCCGGCGGCGCCGCTGCGCGTCTCCGGATCGTAGGTGCAGCGCAGCTCGACCACCTCGCCCGACCGCTCGTCCTTGACCACCCCGACGCACTTGATGATGTAGGCGTACCGGAGCCGCACCTCCTGCCCGGGCGACAGGCGGAAGAACTTCTTCGGCGGCACCTCCCGGAAGTCGTCCCGTTCGATGTACACCACGCGGGAGAAGGGCACCGTTCGTGTCCCCATGGCCGGGTCTTCGGGGTTGTTGACCGCCTCGAGCTGCTCCGTCTTGCCCGCGGGGTAATTCTCGATCACGACCCGGAGCGGCCGGAGCACTGCCATGACCCGCGGGGCCCGGCGGTTCAGGTCCTCGCGGACGAAATGCTCCAGCAGCGCCATCTCGACGACGGCGTCGCGCTTGGCCACCCCGATGTGCTCGCAGAAGGCCCGGATCGCCTCCGGCGTGTAGCCCCGGCGGCGCAGACCCTTGAGCGTCGGCAGCCGGGGGTCGTCCCAGCCAGTCACGTGGCCCCGCTGGACGAGGTCCAGCAGCTTGCGCTTGCTCATCACCGTGTGGGTGAGGTTCAACCGGGCGAACTCGATTTGTTGAGGATGGCAGGGCACGTCCACGTTGTCGAGCACCCAGTCATAGAGGGGCCGGTGGTCCTCGAACTCCAGCGTGCAGATAGAGTGGGTGATCCCTTCGATCGCGTCCGACAGCGGATGGGCGTAGTCGTAGGTCGGGTAGAGGCACCACTGCGTCCCGGTTCGGTAGTGGGCGACGTGCCGGATGCGGTAGAGGACCGGATCGCGCAGGTTCAGGTTCGGCGAGGCCATGTCAATCTTGGCGCGCAGCACGTGGGTCCCGTCCGCGAACTCGCCCGCGCGCATGCGGGCGAACAGGTCCAGGTTCTCCGCGACCGAGCGGGTCCGATAGGGGCTGTCTTTCCCCGGCTCGGTCAACGTACCGCGGTAGGCACGGATCTCGTCGGCGCTCAGGCTGTCCACGTAGGCCTTGCCCTTTTTGATCAGCTCGACCGCGAACTCGTACAGCCGCTCGAAGTAGTCCGAGGCGAAGAACCGCTTGTCGCCCCAGTCGAAGCCCAGCCAGCGAACGTCCTCCTGGATCGCCTCGACATACTCCGGGTCCTCCGTCGTCGGGTTGGTGTCGTCGAACCGCAGGTGGCACACCCCGCCGAACTCGTGCGCGATCCCGAAGTTGAGGCAGATGGACTTCGCGTGTCCAATGTGGAGATAGCCGTTCGGCTCCGGCGGAAACCGGGTCACGACGCGCCCGCCGTGCTTGCCCGCCTGGCGGTCCTGCGCGACAATGGCGCGGATGAAATCCGTGCGCCAGGGTTCCGCCCGAGCGCGATCGGCGCGGATGCTGCTGGTGCGGATGCTGTCGGATTGACCGGAGCCCCCGGCCGCCGTCATGACGCCGACTCCCTCATCGCGGCTTGCTGCATGGCCGACAGGTCTCCATATGTATCACAGTCCGGGCGCCCGGAGAAATGCCCGTGACCGGGGGCGCAGCTCTGCGTGGAAATGACGTATACTCTCGGTACCGGCGAGTCGGCTTCGTGCCGGGCAGGTGCGACATGGAGAGGCACCGGGCGCGCGACGCCCACCATCCGCTGCGTCGGCTGATCCTGCTGCCACTGCTGCTGCCCTTGCTGGGCGGCTGTGCGGGGCTCTACTTCCGCGAAGTCGCGGCACCCCCGGAGGCGCCGCGCTATACGCTCCAGGCCTGGCCCTACCGCGAGTACTGGACCGGGATCGTCTTCAACGGCGAGAAGATCGGCCTCAGCCACCTCGCGCTGCGGCCCCCAGAGGGCGGCACGGGCGGATACGAGCTGCGCTCCGAGGCGCTGCTGGCCTTCCGCTTCCTCGGGCTCACCAAGCACGTCACGCTCAAGGCCCAGGACTGGGTCGCCGAGGACCTCCGGCTGCTCCGCTTTGCCTACGACTACAACCTCGACGGGCAGACCATGCGGATCGCGGGCCGGGTCGAGCCTGGCCGACTAGAGGTCGAGCGGGAGACCGGCGGGAAGGTGAGCCGGGACGCCTTCGATCTGGCGGAGCCGCTCTACCCGACCAGTGCCATCGCGCTCTACCCCGCCCTGCGAGGGCTCGCGGTCGGAGCCGCCTACACCTACCTCGTCTACGATGGCCAGCAGCACCAGGTCGCCCGGGTGACGCAGCGGATCACGGCCTACCAGGAGAGCGATCTCTACGACGGCCGCGCCTACCGGATCGAGACCGCGATGGACGGCCAGGCCACGGAGCTCTGGCTCAACGCGCGGGGCGAGCCGGTGCTCGAGCGGGCCTGGCACGGGCTCCTGTTCTCCACCCTGGAGAGCGAGCAGCGGGCCAAGGCCTACCTGGCGCTCGCCAGCGTGAACAAGCGCGACGCGCTGGTCGAGTACAGCCGCGTCCGCGCGAATGTGGCCCTGCCCGCGCCCCGGACGGTGCGGGCGATGCGGGTCGTGTTGGAGGGCCTCCCGCCGTCCTTCCGCGTGCCGTCCGACGAGTGGCAGCGCTGCGAGCGGCGGGGGGAGCGGGTCGCGTGCGCGCTCCACAGGGCCGACCCAGCCGCCGTCGCCGCGGCCGCGAGGCAGGCCGGCCCTGCGTCAGAGGCGGACGACTCACGCGCGCTCGCCGCGACCCTTGCCATCCAGAGCGACGAGCCGCGGACCCGCGCGCTCGCGTGGGAGATCGTCGGCGACCAGACGGAGCCCGTCCCGCGCATCGGCCGGCTGGTGGACTGGATCCGGACGCACATCGAGCAAGAGCCAGTGGATGTCTTCTCCTCGGTGGACGTGCTCAACCAGCGGAAGGCGGAATGCCAGGGCGTGACGCTCCTCTACGCGGCGTTTGCGCGCAGCCTCGGCATTCCGACCCGCGTCACCAACGGATTGGTGTACTCGCCCGAGCTGGAAGGCTTCTTCTACCACACCTGGGCCGAGAGCCGAGTCGGCGCCGACTGGCTGCCGGTGGACCCGACCTTCGGGCAGGTCGGCGTGGACGCAACCCACATTAAATTGCTTGACGGCGAGCGCCCGGCCGATCTCCTGCCGCTCGTGGACGTGGTGGGCAAGGTGCGGCTGCGGATCGAGTCGGTCGAGCCCGGCCCGTGAGCTAGCCCGGCGAATGGCGATCCCGTCGAAGTGGGGGATGGCGGCGTCGGCGCCCGCGGCTTAGCATGGGCCATCTCTCGGGTGGGTGGGACACAGGCATGACGACCCGTCGGTGGGCAGCGGCGGTCTCGGTGTGCTGCCTCGTCGCCATGGCCTCCATGGCACCGGCTGGATCCAGCAGCCCGCGACATTCCCTCGTCGGGCAGGAGGCGGCCGGATCGGGGGTGCTGGACGAGGAGCAGGCCGCCCGGCGGCGGGCGGCGGAGGAGAAGCTCGGTCAGGGGCTGGCCTTCCTGCGCCAGGCCGAACAGGGCGTCGAGCCGGTGAAGAACCTCCAGCAGGCGATCGCGGCCTACGACGAGGCCCAGTCGCTCCTGGAAGGCGACACGCACACTCTTCTGTACGGAGAAATCCTCAGCAGCTTGGGCGTCGCCCGGCGCCAGTTGGCGGAAGCGGGCGTGGAGCCGGAGATCAACCTGGCCTATTCCGCCAACGTGCTGCAGGAGGCCGCCGTGGTGCTCGAGAACTTCGGGAATGAGGCGGCCTTCGCGACGGTGCTGAACAGCCTAGGGCTCACCTACCGGCTTATCGGGGAGACGGGGCCCTTCCCCGTGCAACGCCTCGCCCAGTCCGAAGAGGCCCTGCAGCGGGCCCTGCGCTTCTGGCGCAAGCTGCTCCACCAGGAGAACGTCGCCGGGACCCTCAACAACCTCGGGCTGACCTATCAGGTCATGGCCCAGCGCGGGATTGAGCCCGAACGGAATCTCAGGCGCTCGGAGCTGTACCTGCAGGAGGCGGTCCGTCTGCGCCGCCAGCAGCGGGCCTGGGTCGGGTACGCGCGGGCCCAAACCAACCTCGGCGCAACCCACCGGCTGTTCGCCAACCTAGGTATCGAGAAGCCGAGGCACCTGGAGGCGGCCCGGGCGGCCTACGAAGAGGCGGTCCGGATCTTCGGCGAGGTCGGCCAGCCCGCCGTCCGCGACCGTGTCACGGGTGAATTGATCGCCGTGCTGAAGGCGCTCGTCGAGGCCGGTGTGGACGTCGAAGCCAACCAGGCGCGGCTGAAGACATGGCAGGCGCCAGACCGGTAACAGGAATTAAACTTCCTCTATATTCCGATCAATCCATCTGACCGATCCCGCCGAGGCAGGGACCGCAAGGCTTCCTCGCCCGTTTCCCAGCACGGTCGCACCGTGCCATTTCACGATCCGCGGGGCTCCACGACTGGTTGCCAGCGACTCTCGGATCACAGTCCTGATTTCACGCCTACTTACGCCGTTCCTGCCTTGAGGCCCACGCGGCATAGGCGTTGCTAGAAGGTGCCAGCGTCGCTTGGTCAGCAAACGAGCAAGCCTGCATTGGCCAGGTTCGCGGTCGAGTCGGTGCGGGCGATCCAAGGCAGGATCCGGAAGAAGGAGGTTGGCGCATGCGAGACCTAAGGGCAGGTACAACGAGCTTGGTGCTGTTGGCAATGGTGTCGGCCGGCGTGATCGTCGGCGGTCAGGCGTTGGCGGGTGGCGCGAAGTCACCGGCGGAGGTCTACGGGCCGGAAACCACGAAGCCTGCGACCTGGCTTGAGCGGCTCATGGCGGAGGTCGTCACCTATCAAGCGTTGTCGGAGAAGGGGGCTCTGACGGGCGACTTCCAGCCGTATCTGAATAAGCTGGTCGAAGCCCGCGAGAGCTACCGGGTCGGCGACCATGGGCGCACCTACCAGCACATCAATGAGTACATGGTCATGCTGGAGGCCCGCGTGGGCGGCGTGGATGCCCGGGCGGCCGACGCCTTATGGGACCTGTGCTACCAGGTGACTCCGGACCGGTACCACGCCCGCGACCGGCACGTCCGCGCCCACGGGGCCGAGGCGCTGCGCCAGTACGAGGAGTTTCTTCGCGAGATGCAGGAACGGGCCTCGATGTCGTTCTGACTTTGTCGCGGGGCGCATCAGGCCGTGGGCGCGGGAGGCGACGAACGGACCGTCGCGGCGCCTCCCGCCTTCACCACCGCGGCTGGCCGTCCTCGGTTGACCGAGGGAGCGGCCTTCCGTCCGTGTGTTTGGGCGCGGAGGCTCTGGAGCCGGAGCTTGACGGCATTCAAGGGGGCGACGGTCCCAGCGAGGGGAGCAGCGCGTGAGTCGGGCGGAGCTGAGTTACGAGATCCTGCTAGAAGTCACCAATATACTCAACTCCCAGCGGGACATGGAAAGTCTCTGGCGTGTGATCGCAGAGGAGATCCGCAAGGTGATCTCCTGGGACCGTGCCGGGATCACGCTCTATGATGAGCATGTGGACGGCTTCCGTTTCTGCGCCGTGGTGACGAACATGGCGACCCCGGTGCTGAAGGCCAACACGGTCATCCCCCGGAAGGGAAGCGCGGTGGGCTGGGTATTCGAGCAGCGGCAGATCCACGTGCGACCGAACCTGAGGCAGGAGCGGCTCTTTCTCGAAGACGAGTCCTATGTCCTCGAGGGGTTGGGGCGGATGATCAACCTGCCGTTGCTCGTGCGCGGCGAGTGCCTCGGTACTCTGAACATCGGCAGCGTCGAGACCGGTCCGCCGGACCCCGAAGACCTCAAGTTTCTGCAGCAGGTCGCGATGCAGATCGCCTTCGCCATTGACCATGTGCGGGCTTATGAGCGAATCCAGCGCTTGAGCGAGCAGCTCAGCCGGGAGAACGAATACCTCGCCCAGGAGGTCAAGCAAAGCCGCAACCTCGGAGCGATGGTGGGAGCGTCACCCGCGTTCCAGGATGTCCTGACCCAGGTCCGTGCGGTCGCCCCCACCAACACAAGTGTGTTCTTGCTCGGAGAGACCGGCACCGGCAAGGAATTGCTCGCGCACGCGATCCACGACCTCAGCCTGCGACGGGCGAAACCGTTTGTGCGCGTCAACTGTGCGGCGCTGCCGCCGGGATTGGTGGAGAGCGAGCTGTTCGGGCATGAGAAGGGCGCCTTCACCGGTGCGGACCAGCGGCGTCCCGGCCGGTTCGAGCTGGCGGACGGGGGGACGCTCTTTCTGGACGAGATCGGCGAGATGCCGCTGGAGGCGCAGGCCAAGCTCCTGCGCGTCCTGCAGGACGGAATCGTGGATCGGGTCGGTGCGACCAAGCCCATTGCGGTGGACGTCCGCATCATCGCGGCCACCAACTCGGATCTCGGGGCCGCGATGGCCAAGGGCGCGTTCCGTCCGGACCTCTATTACCGCCTGCAGGTGTTCCCGGTCGTGGTGCCGCCGCTGCGGAGTCGGCCCGAGGATATCCGGCTGCTGGCGGAGCATTTCCTCTCTCTTTGCGCGGCGCGGTTCAAGCGACCCGGCCTCCGGCTGGATCCCGCCTCTATGGACCGGCTCACCCGCTACCACTGGCCGGGCAACGTCCGGGAGCTTCAGAACGTCATCGAGCGCGCGGTCATCCTGGCCCGCTCCTCCACGGTCGAGATTGACGAGCGGTTCTTGCCGGTGGTTGGCGCTCCGCCTGAGGCAGAGGCTCCGGCCAACCTTGTGGAGGTCGAGCGGACGCACATCGTGCGGGTCCTGGAGCAGGCAGGCTGGCGCATCTACGGGCCGCGCGGGGCGGCCCGCCTGCTCGGCATGAATCCCGAGACCCTGCGGAGCCGGCTTCGCAAGCTTGGGATTCGACGCCAGGGTGGAGCCCGAGCGGGAGCGCAGGACGCGGGCTGAGCTGATCGAGCTGGCGACATCGTTCAACGGACGGACGGGCTCGCTCGGCGCTGTGGAAGGAGCGGACGCGACGGAAAGGAGGTAGCTGTGCAGCAGGTGCGAACAAGCCTATCGGCGTTGGTGAGTATGAGCCTTGTGTTGGCAGGACTCGTCGCCATCGGTGATGGGGCAGCCGAAGACCTCGGGACGCCGGGAGTGATGTACGGACCGGAAACGAGCAAACCCGACAACTGGCTTGAGCGGCTCATGGCGGAGGTCGTCACCTATCAAGCGTTGTCGGAGAAGGGGGCTCTGACGGGCGACTTCCAACCGTATCTGAATAAGCTGGTCGAAGCCCGCGAGAGCTACCGGGTCGGCGACCATGGGCGCACCTACCAGCACATCAATGAGTACATGGTCATGCTGGAGGCCCGCGTGGGCGGCGTGGATGCCCGGGCGGCCGACGCCTTATGGGACCTGTGCTACAAGATCACGCCGACCCGGTACCACGCCCGCGACCGGCACGTCCGCGCCCACGGGGCCGAGGCGCTGCGCCAGTACGAGGAGTTCATCCAAACCATCCAGGAGCGCGCCCGGCGGAATTGACCGACCGTCTTCCTCATTTATCGCTGGTTCCCCCACAGCTCCGCGAGCCGCTGGGCGCGGCCGCAGTGGAACTTGTAGAGCTTGTAGCGGACCGGGTTCTTCTTGTAGAAGTCCTGGTGGTACTCCTCGGCCGGGTAGAAGGGCGTCGCCGCGACGATCTGGGTCACGATCGGGCCGCGGAACGGCTTGTCCCGCTCCAGCGTGCGTTTCGACTCCTCGGCCAGCCGCCGCTGCGTCTCGTCCAGATAGAAGATCGCGGAGCGGTACTGGCTGCCCCGGTCGCAGAACTGCCGGTCCGGCGTCGTTGGGTCAATGTTGTGCCAGAAAACCTCCAGGAGTTTGGGGTAGGGCACTTTGGCCGGATCGTAGAGCACCTCGACCGTTTCGGCGTGGCCGGTGCTTCCCGCCGAGACTTCCTCGTAGGTCGGCCGCACCGTCTGGCCGCCCGTATAGCCCGAGGTGACCGAGACGACCCCCTCGACCTGCTCGAAGGCCTCCTCCATGCACCAGAAGCAGCCGCCGGCGAAGAGGGCCTTTGCGAGCCCGCGCCCGGGCACGCTGTCGGCGCCGGCGACGACACCGGTTGAAATCAGCAGCCATACGCTGAGCGCACGCGATCCTGAGAGCAGCCTGGTCTTCATAGCCTGGTCCTCCAGCGTCCGCCCGTGTCCGCGGAGTCTCCATTCCAGACAGTCGGGCAAGCCGATCCCATCTTACACCCGACTCCGCGCGCGGGTGCCGCCCCGGGCGGGCACAGCCTGTAGGGGGTCTTCAGGCCACGCATGCTTGGGATAGCGCCCGCGCAGCGCCTTGCGGACCTCCTGGTAGCTCTTCACCCAGAAGCCCGCGAGGTCATCGGTGACCTGGACTGGGCGCCGGGCGGGCGAGAGGAGCTGGATCAGCACCGGCATGCGCCCCTCCGCAATGCGGGGCGTCTCGCGGGCTCCGAACAGCTCCTGCACCCGCACCGCGAGCACCGGCCGGTCATGGGACTCGTAGTCCAGCGGCAGGCGGGAGCCGCTCGGCACCGTGAGGTGCGTTGGCGCCTTCCGGTCCAAGGCCTGTTGCTGCTCCCGGGTCAGCAGGGTCTGCAGCGGCCCCGTCAGGTCGAGCCGTCGCACCTGCCCCAAGCTGGTCATCCCGGCGACGAACGGGGCGAGCCAGCGCTCGAGCGTGGCGAGCAAGGCGGCGTCGGAGACATCGGGCCATCCGGCATCGGGACCCTCCACTCGCCGGAGGAACTGCACACGCGCCTGCCAGGTCCGGAGCGCGGGTGTCCAACCGAGGCAGGCGAGGCCCCGCCGCCGGATGCCCTGGAGGAGCGAGGCGGTCACCGCCTGGGGATCGGGGTTGGGGAGCACTGCGTCGTCGAGGACCAGCTCGCCGAGCCGCCGCTGCCGCCTCGCCAGAACCCGTTCCGCCCGCTCATCCCAAGCAACGAAGTCCACGGTGTGGATCATGTCGCCGCACGTCTCCGCCAGCTCCTCGCGGCGGAGGGGCGCAGCCAGGAAGATCCTGGCCCGGTCGGGGGCGCCGTCGAGGTCGGCGATGACGAGGAACTCTTCGGCCGCGAGCGGCTCGGGCTCCGGAAACCAGGCGCTGCGCCCGTTGGCGAGGCGGAACCGAGCTTCCGGTCCGGGCTGCCGCTGCGCGATCCGGTCGGGATAGGCGAAAGCGAGCAGACGGCCTGCTGCCTCCACGGTCTCCGGGGATGGCGGCAGATCGAGGCGCCGGCGCCACTGCTCCGCGGTCCGCCTGAGCCGGTGGACAGCCGCATGATCCACCGCTAACCCCGGCTCCGGCCGGTGCGCGCTCCGCAGGATTTCGAGCCGGAGCCGCACATCGGCCCCCGGCCGGCGCGGCGACGCCTTCAGGATGTCGCGCTCACCGAGCAGCGCGGCGAGCGCGCAGGCGAGCCCGCCCGCTCCGAGCGGGACCGCCTTGAGGACCATGTGGGCGAGGCGGGGATGCATCGCCAGGTCCGCCATTCGCCGGCCGTGCGCCGTGATCCGTCCTGCCTCGTCGAGCGCGCCGAGCTGCCGGAGCAAGGCCCTGGCCTGGGCGAAGGCGCCGGCCGGTGGCGGATCGAGCCAGCGCAGGCGATGCGGCCCGTCCGTCCCCCACAGGGCCAGCTCCAGTGCCAGCGAGGCGAGGTCCGAGTCCAGGATCTCCGGAGGCCGGCGCTCAGCCAGCAACCGTTGCTCCACCTCCGTCCAGAGCCGGTAGCAGAGGCCGGGGCCGCGCCGGCCGGCGCGGCCACGTCGCTGCTCGGCGGCGTCCCGCGAGACCCTGAGCGTGGCCAACTTCGTCAATCCGCTCCGGGGATCGAACCGGGGCACCCGCATCAATCCAGAATCAATGACGAGGCGGACCCCTTCGATCGTCAGGCTCGTCTCGGCGAGGCTGGTGGCGAGCACGACTTTCCGGTGGCCCGCGGGGGCCGGCTTGATCGCCTGGTCCTGCGCTTCCTGCGGCAGGTCCCCGTAGAGAGGCATCAAGAGCACGTCGTCTGGCAGCGCCGGATCGCGCAGCAGGCGCTCCACCCGCCGGATCTCCGGCACCCCGGGGAGGAATACGAGGAGGCTCCCCCGCTCCTCGGCCAGGACCCGGCGGACCGTCTGCGCGACGAGCGGCTCGATGGGGGACGATCGGGACCGGTCGAGGTAGCGGGTCTCCACGGGGAAGGTCGTGCCCGCACTCGCCAGCACCGGTGCTCCATCCAACAGATCGGCCACCGCGGCGCAGTCGAGCGTGGCGGACATGACGAGTAGGCGAAGGTCCTCGCGGAACAGCGTCCGGGCCTCCAGGCAGAGAGCCAGGCCGAGATCGGCCTGAAGGCTGCGCTCGTGAAACTCGTCGAAGAGCACCGCGCCGTAGCCGGCGAGGGACGGATCTACCTGCAGCAGGCGGGTAAGCACGCCTTCCGTGACGACCTCGATCCGCGTGGTCGGCCCGACCCGGGTGTCCAGCCGCGTCCGGTAGCCGACCGTCTGGCCGATCTCTTCGCCAAGGAGCCTAGCCATGTGGCGGGCGGCGGCGCGCGCCGCGAGCCGCCGCGGCTCGAGCAGCACGATTCGCCGGCCCTGGAGCCACGGCTCCTCCAGCAGAGCGAGCGGGAGGCGCGTGGTCTTCCCCGCGCCCGGCGGCGCCGTCACCACCGCGCTCCGGCCGGTCGCGAGCGCCTGGTGCAATCGCGGGAGGAGTGCGTCAATCGGCAGGCTGTCCGCGAACTGGATCATGGCATGTCCGCCGGGCCGCGTGACGGCTGGCTAGAAGCAGCCCGAGAGCGGCCCGGCCACGGATGGACACGGCGCCTGGTCCGGCTTGAACGTGGGGTTGGGTGCCTGCTGGGCCTGGAGCATGAGGAAGGCGCTCCAACCGACGGCCGTGAGCACGTCGCGCTCGAAGACATAGGGCGTGAAGTCGTCATCCGGCGGCGGGGCGGCGCTGTCCACCTGTTCGTCCGCCCGTCGGGCCGAACGGAAGAAAAAGACGTCCACGTAGCGCTCTTCGCCCGTCGCGGTCCGGATGGGAAACGAGACCGGCGGCTTGGTCTCGTTGCTCAGGAGATTGAACTGCGTCGGCTCCAGCAGGGCTAGCACCTGATCCCGCGAGTCGCCCACCTGGATCTTGGCGGCCGCCTCCCGGTACTTGGCGATGGCCTCATCCACCCGCGTGGTCTCGTAGCGCTGCGAGTACTGATCCGCCCACTCGCACCCGCCGAGCGCCGTCAGACCGCCGCCCAGGACCAGCAGGCCGGCCAGGATCGCATCCCTCCGCATCATTCCATGCCCTCCGTGCTCCGTCCTCCTACCACAGCCGACCGGCGCGGAGCAATCACGAGCGCGCGGGCCTCAGGCGGGCTGCCCCGTCGAGCACCACGCTTGCGTCCTCCCGCCGATTTGTAGTAGGCTTGCCTGCACTCACAGAGGGCACCACCGCCCGGCTGCACCGCACCCTGCCGAGACCCTGCACCCATGCCACTCCACCGGATGCTGTTCCTCCTGGGAACCCTTGTGTGCCTGTCCCCCGGACTGGCTCGGACGGCTGACTCTGTCGCCGAGTTGAGCACCAAGGCGCTCACGGAGTGCCGCCTCGGGCGGCAGGCCACGTCCCGCGACGTGCGGCTGGCGCATTTCGCGCGGGGACAGGCGCTCGCTGAGCGGGCCCTCGCCCTGGACGACCAATACGCGGATGCGCACTTCGCGCTTTTCTGCAGCCTCGGCGAGCAATTGCGGATTGACGGCGAGCGACTCACCGCGCTGCTCAGCCTGTGGCACGTCCTCGGTGAGCTAGACCGCACGTTGGAGCTGAACCCGGAGCACCTGGAGGCAATGTCCTCCAAAGGGACCTTCCTGATCCGGCTGCCGGCCGTCCTCGGCGGGGATCGGGTGAAGGGCGAGCAGATGTTGCGGACCGTTCTCGAGCGAGATGCGAAGGCGGTTAACGCGTGGCTCGCTCTAGCCAAGCTCCACGCGGACCGCGGGGATCATGAGGGAGCGCTCGCGTTGGCGACCGAAGCCGTCCGGATCGCCGAGGCCGAGCGCCGCGAGGATCTCATTCCCGAAGCGCGTGCCACCCTCTCGGCGCTCAGGGGGGCCCGCGGCGGGGCGTTTGTCGCCAGCCCTGATCGAAGCCGGTTTCTTGGAGAGTCCCAAGCTTCCCCCTGCTCACGCCCCCCGCTGGACCGGCCGGACTCCCCGCTCTCTCCCAACCTAAAGTAGGGACTTGTCCCCCTGCCCTCAGGCGAAGCATGTAGAAGCCTATTTGTCCAGGGCCGGCAGAACGGCGTCAGGATTTCCCCGGTCAGCCTCGGCCGCTCTTCACCTTCAAGCGGGAGGAGGGACCATGAGCAGGAGGACTCTACGCGGGACCTCGGCGATCGTGTCGCTCGCAGCGGCCTGGGTCCTCACCCTGTCGGTCTGGTTTACACAGGCAGCCCAGGCCGGCACGGCCCAGGGGCACCGGGCGCCGACACCGGCGGGCTTCGATCGGTACCTGGTCTTCATGGCGGAAGGCGTCTTCGACAACCTGTTCGGCGATGCAGCGTTCTTCCACCGGCAGATCATGGGGCGCACGACGGAGCAGATCGCCGAGCAGAAAGCCATGGCGATCGCCTTCTTCAAGGAGCGCTTCGGCGTGGACTTCTCGGCGTCCGACGAGGCGAGCAACGTGGCCCTGAAACTGTTCACGCTGACGCCGGACCTCGACTACCGCGCCTACACGGCGTCCGGCGAGAGTGTGCCGGCACAGGGGTGGGAGATTCGGGATGGCGGCTGGATCGGCATCGTCGGGCCCGGTGGGACCACGTTTCACGGTGTCTGGGGCGGGGCGGCGGGCAAGACGGTACCGGAGGGCACGTTGATCCTGTTTGGCGACTACAATGTCCGGCGGCTGACTCCGTCGGACCTCGACGGCCGGGGCGAGGCCCGGTCGCCCGACGCTCCGCCGATCCTCATCCACTACCAGTCGCGGGAGCCGATGATCCCGGATTAGGACGGGCGATCGTTCCTCATCTGCGACCTCCACAGCGCGGAGTTCGGCGAAGGGATTGCGCTCGGGATCATCTGGAACGTGCAGACCCCGGACGGCCGGACTAGGCAACACGCCCGGAACGTCTTGACGTTTCCAGCCTTCAAGCGGCTTAACCCGTGACCCAGGGCCGCGGTGCTGCCCGGCTCACCGAGAGGGTTGGCTAGGGTCGCCTATGGACAGAGGTCGCTGACCGCGTGCGAGACCGGCGCCCCGTCCAAGACCACTTCAGCGGCCGACCCCTCGAATCGGAGGGAGAGTGTCCTGGTCGCTCCCGTGCTGAACGACAGGACGAGCCGGACCTGGCCTGCGGATGCCTCGATTCGCCAGTCGCCGCTGCCTTCTTCGACGGTCTCACCGGCTGGCTGTCCGCTGCGCCGCACGATCGAGAACGTTCCGTCGTGGCAGAGGTGCCAGAACGTCGCGCCGGAACTCCCGGCCGGGCCCTCGGCATGGCTTGGTTCCGACCCCGTCGAAGGAACCTGTCCTGAGCCTGTCGAAGGACGGACGAACTGCATCCCCGAGAGGCGCTGATACCAATCCCTGAGGGTCTTGGCGGCTCTCGGATCCTCGAAGCGCGTGGATGCGGTAAGCCGCGCGAGCACCTCGCCATACGTGGCCGCTTCCTCCCCGGGGCTGGCGAACAGATAGATGACTGCCTGGCGGCCCGGACCTAGGAGGGCCGCCGCGGTGCCGAAGGTCTCGCCGCCTGCATAGGTGGCCAGCCAGGTCTTGCCATCGCTCAGGATGCCGCCGACGGGATGCAGCACGAAGGCCTCCTCGAAGGCTTGGGGCTCGCGCAGCCGAGCCTCGACCTCCTCGGGCCCGACGTCTTGGAGCAGTAGGACGACCCCAACGCCCGGCCGGCTTCCGGATTCCAGATGCACCACCAGCGTGCCGGCCTGCAGCCGGGCTCGCCATCTGTCCGGCACGACGAACGAGATGCCGAGGAACGGGGAACGGAGGCGGACACCGGCTGGATACGACCGCCCGGCCCGGAGATCCAGGACCCGTTCCGCGGCAGGCTGCCGCTCGGCGGCAAGCGGGGCGGCCGGGGAGGCCGCTGCCAGACCCAGCACCCAGACCGCGAGGGCGGCGAGCACGCTCATGCCCCCACCCGTCTCACGGCGCGGCGGGCTGGTCTGCCCTGGGACAGGGCTCATGGCGGTACGTATAGGTATTCAGCACCCCGTAATGGTCGGAGCCAGGCAGGCCGCCCGGCGCGGTCTCGACGCCGAACCGCTCCTGCGTCAGACATCGGGTTGGCGTGAGGGACAGGCTGAACAGGAAATCAATCTGCCGCGGCCGACGCACGTCCGCGAGGTAGGCGGCCTCGATCGCCGCCTGCTCGTCGGCCGGTAGGTTCGCGATCGTCCGCTTCACCTCATCGGGCACCGCGTTGACGTCGTTCTTGGTCAGCACGTCGTCTCTTGGATCGTAGGAAGCGATCTCACCCTGATCCACACCGCCTCGTCCTGGACGAGCGCGGCCTTGAGGTGCTCCACGTGCTGCAGTCGGCCCTCGGCCTGGGCCTCGTTGAGCCGTCTGAGGAGATACCCGTCCCCTTCGATGCCGGAGTGCAGGTGCACATCCGCCACGACGTATCGCTTCCCGCTCCGCGGGCTCGTGACGGAGGCGATGAGCGCGTAGCGCAGCTCTGTGAGCTGGAAGCCAGCCCGGTCCCGGCAGGCGCCGACGCCGCTCAGCTTCAGGCCCTCGACCTTCTGCAGGCGCAGCTCGGTCCGGGCGAGAATCGCCAGCCCGTTGTTGAGCGGCGGGATGATGGCCAGGGGCTTCCCCAGACGGATCCCGCAGGCGTCCACCTGATGCACCTGCGTGTAGGAGAGGCCCGCCGCGGCCAGAGCCTTCACGTAGTCCTCGGCCCGGTCTGGCAGGGGATTGACCTCCTGCAGGAGGATCAGCGCGGGCTGCGCCTTGGCGATCTGCTGCACTGCAGGCGGAACCGGGCCTCGTGCTGCGCCGGCGGATCGTCCGCTGTCACCCACACCCGCCTGACGTTTAGGCCGTGCGCGGAACCTTTTGCCCGATCAGCGGGGTAACAGTCTGCGGGTTTCTCTCGTCATTTCAGCCGGTTCTCGTGGATCCTCGGAGTTGGGCTTGACGGCGCCTGTCCATGGGAACCACAGCGGGTTTGACCGCGGCCCTCATAAAAGCGTAAAATGTCGCCACTTTGCGGTCTGCCGGGGCTCTCGACACTGGGTGCATCCACCCGGAGCCGGCTTTCCTGCGGTTGCGCGGTCTTCGTTCAGGCAGGTGCAGGTTCGTGGAACGGCTGCTGCTGGGACAGAGTCCTGCGGGGACGGCTTGACGACAAGGGCATAGGCAGGACTGCGGGTGGGTTGTGGCGCCGGAGTGAGAGCCGTAAGGGCCGGCGGCTTCCCGACGCTGGTCGTTGGAATGTCCTGAAGGAGGCGCGCATGGCTGGACATGCAGGGAAGCAGTCCCTTAAGAAGAACCAAAAGTCGAAGCTCAAGGCGCGGGGCCTCGCGATTCCGCTGACAGCGCCATCGAAAGAAAAGCCGGTGGTTCCGATCGAGGAGATCCGCAGGCAAGGGCTTATGCTCGCCTGGCAAGGGATCGGGGAGGGAACGCGGGCGCGCACCCTCGCGCCTGCGGCGTCGGCGACGCGGGCGCCGGTCAGCCCGAAATCTGGTTCCGGGGGACGGGCCCGGTCTGCGCGCTAGCCGGGACCGCCGTAGCGAAGCAGGGATTGCCTGGCCAGCGTAATCAGATAGTCGGACCGGGCGCCCCGGTGGATCGTCAGGACGTTCCGCCGGTTCAAGTCGTCCACGGCCAAGAAGACCTGATTCCACGAATAGGCCGGCAGGGCCCGGATCAGCTCGTCCAGGGTGCAGGGCGCCTGGCGCTCAATCTCCCGTAGAACCTCCGACGCAATCACGACCGCCTCGTCCATCGTGTTCTCCTTGCGGGCGTGCCCTCCGCGGGGCGCGCCGTGCCGGGTTCCCCAGGTGCTTGTTGTTAGCCGGCCATAGGCCTCGCGCCGTTCCCGACGCAGACCGGCGTCGCCCGCTCCATACCCTGACGGTCGGCTCGGTCCAGTTCCTCGAGCTGGGGCATGGTCAAGCGGCCGCTGAAGAGCACTCCCTCCTGCATTGAGAGCAGTGGCGCGGTGACCGATCCGACCAGACAGGCCGGCGCTTGGAGGACGACCTTCTCGCTCGCCGTGACGTCCCCGCTGATCTTGCCGCGGCTGATGACCGTGCCGGCGGTGATCTGGGCCGTGATCACCGCGTCCTCTCCGACGATGAGCGCGCCGCTCGTTTGAATTTCCCCTTCGACCTGCCCGTCAATCCGGACCGCCCCCTCGTACCGGATGGCGCCCTTGAACGCGACCCCCTTCCCGACGAAGGCGATCACCTGGTCGCCGATGGCGCGGTCGGGCGATAAGCCGGAGGCCTCGAACGCTCGCCGCTCCGCCGTCCTGGTGTCCCCGACCGCACTGGCTTGCTGTCCGTTGCCGTTTCGCATGGGAGCCTCCCTAGAGTTCGCCGTGCACGCTAGTTCCGAGTGCGTAAGCACAAACCGTGCCCATCAGGAGTGCATCGGGGCGGCTTGCTGTGATGGCGCAACAGGTTGGAATTGTTGACTTGTTACCCGCCGCGCTGTCCGGTCCGTCGCTCGCGACAGAGGCTGCGTCAAGCGGTTGACGCGCAGGTGTCTTGAACCTGTCACCGTCTGCTTGCGCTCCGCAGAGGCTACTTAAGTCTTCGCTCGAAGTCGCCGATAGGGGAGGAAGCCCTTCCTGCGCCGGAGAGACGGAGCATGCTGCCAGCCTTGCCCGCAGTCCTCGAGGTGAGCCGGCTACAGGAAGGACCCCTGCTGGCCGAGGGCGAATCGGTCCAGGCGACCGTGCTCGCGACCAGAGAGGACGGTCGCCTGGTCGTCCTCGTCAAAGGGACCCCGCTGACCGCAGTGTCGGAGGTTGGCCCCCTGCCGGTCGGGCAGGTGCTCCAGGCCAGGGTGGAATCCCTCGGTGACCGGCTGCGGCTCCGGCTGGAGCCCCCGCTTGCTGGCTCGCCTGCAGGGGCGGCCCTGTCCACCGACCGCCTTGCCGCGCTCCTCAAGCTCCTGCTCCCTGCCGATCAATCCGTCGTGGACAGTCTGGGGCGTCTCCTCGCCGGGCTTCGCAGCGCGGCCGCGACGCCAGCGGAGGCACCTGGCGCCGCGCGGGCCTCGCACCTGGCCGCAGAGCTCACGGCCCTCGTCTCGCAGCTCGCGCTCCCACCGGGCCCCCTCTCCGCCGAACGGGTCCGCGATGCCCTGCTGGCGCTCGGGTTGCAGTACGAGCATGGGCTGGCGAGGCAGGTGCTCCACACCGGACGCCTCGTGCAGGATCCCGGCGAGCCGACGCTCAAGGCTTGGGTCCTCGCCGTCCTCGCCCGATTCGCCGGGAGGGAGCCAGCCGAGCCATCGAGTTGGGGCCTGGCCCTCGCGCGGCTCGCCCAGGCCCTCGATCGTCTGCAGGCGCTCAATGCGCTCAACGCCCAGACCGGGCTGCCGCTGGTCATCGAGCTGCCGCTGAGCTGGGGCGGGGCCTCGCCCGTGTGGCTGGCCGTCGAACGGCGGGAATCGGAAGGAGGCGCGGGGGGCGACCAGGCTCGCCGGCTGAGCGTCATGATGGCGCTCGAGCTGGACGGCCTCGGGGCGGTGCGGATCCACGCGACGCTTACGGGCTGGCGCATCGGCGTGCGGGTGCTGGTCGAAGGGGCGGAGGTGGAGCGCGCCGTGATCGCCCTCCTGCCGGTGCTCGGCAAAGGGCTGGCGGCGCAGGGCTTCGACGTCGAGGCTCTGACCGCCGGGACCGCCGACCGGGAGACCCTCCGGGGCGAAGACCTGCGGGCGAAACTCATCCCGGAGCTGGGCCTCGTGACCGTGCGTGCGTAAGCGACGGGGCCCATGACCCAGGAGAGTTCGATGGCCGACAAGCCCCCATCCGCCGTCGCGCTGAAATATTCCCCTGAGGCGGATCCGGCGCCGCGCGTCACGGCCCGCGGCCGCGGCGACCTGGCGGAACGCATCATCCGCGAGGCCCGGCGGGCCGGGGTGCCGATCCGGGAAGATCCCGCCTTGGTGGAGCTGCTCCTGCGGCTTGACCTGGACGCCTGCATCCCTCCTGAGCTGTACCGGGCCGTCGCCGAGATCCTGTTTTTCCTGTATCGGTGCAACGAGCAATGGAAGGTGGCACACGGCCTCCGCCCGCACGGGCCGCCACCGTAGGGAACCATGATGTCGGCATCGCTTCTCCTGGTGCTGGTCCTGGCCGCATTCGGCCAGTCGTGTGCCGCCGCGCCCCAGCGGCCCGGGGCGCCGCCGGCCGTGTCCGGGCCTGCGGCGCCCCGGGCCTCCGCGAGCCTGTCGGGGGCGGTGGCGCTGCCGGCGACGCTCGTCGTCTCGGTGCTGCCGTTCGAGGACCGTACCCGCACGCCGGCGCTGGCCTGGCTCCGCAAGGGGCTCGCCGACATGTTGGTGGCGGAGTTAGCGCACAATCCCTCGCTGCTCGTGGTGCAGCGCGACCGTCTGGAGGAGGTCATCCGCGAGCAGGCCCTTCAGCTCTCGGGCCGTGTGGCCGACGAGTCTATGGTTCGCATCGGGCGGCTGGCAGGGGCGACCGTGCTGATCACGGGTAGCGTGAGCGCCGCAGGTGGAGGGGTGCGGCTCGATGCGCAGCTCCTCGGCGTCGAGAACGGGGCTGTGTTGGGCACCGCTGTCGCCGAAGGGCCCGAGGCGGAGGTTGCGGAGACCGCGCGAGAATTCGTGGAGCGCGTCGCAGGGCTGTTGCCCGGTGCCGGCGACCGTCGGATGGTCACCGTGGTCGAGCGTCATTCGGGGCTCGTGCCTGCCGCCCAGGCCAATGAAGCGGGGGAGGCGCTCACGCGGGAAGGGAAGTTGTTCGAGGCCTTGGAGGCCTACGAGCGGGCGCTCGCTGCCCACCCGGGCTATCAGCCCGCCCGCAGCAACTATGCCAGGGTCGTCCGGGAGTTGCCCGGCACGGATTTGGTCCGCGCCGGCGAGGCGGCAGACGTCCGCGTGGTCGAGCGGCTCATCGAGCGGCTGACCGGCTCCGGCCTGGACGCGGAGCTAGGTCCCGCCCGCTCCGCGCGCGCGCCCGACGGCACGATGATGGTCAGGATCCCCGTGCGGCTGAAGCTCGCTCGCTCGGCCGTGGAGGCGGTGACGGCCGCCGCCCGCGCGATGGGCGGGTCCGTGGGCCCGGCGCCGGGAGTGCCCGGCGCGCTGGAGTTCGTCCTCTCCGCGGACTCCGAGAAGAACCGAGCCTTTACCCGCGCGCTCGCGACGCCCCGCCGGATCTACCTCCGGCTGCAGGGCGCGGCCGGCCGGACGCTCGCGGTGTACTCGCGGCTGCGGGGCTGGCTGGTGTCCGGTTGGGTCGCGCCGCTCGACGACCGGCGCGTTCGGATCGAGCCGGAGCGGCTGGTTGACACCGAAGCCGCCATCTCCGGCCTAACTTCCGAGCAGGTGGTCGGCCTGGCGCGCGCCAGCGTGACGGTCGTCCCGGTGCCGCGCGAGCGGGCGACGGTCCACCTCGACACGGCGGACGGCGGGGCGGTGACGCCTCATGGGGCGCTGGCGGCGGGCCAGGCTCGAACCAGCGGGCGCAGAGACGTCGGGATGGAGGAGGCAGAGGCACGGGAGATCGAGGCGCTTCGCAGTCTCCTCGAGCAGGCTTGGGACCCGCCCATCACCGAGCGACCCTGGGGGCGCGGGTATCTGCCGGGCAACGAGCGCGTGGTCGTGATCACGATGCTGCTCGACCTCGCCTGTCGCTCCGTGGCGGAGGCGCCGCGTCCAGTCGGGACCTCCGGCGATCCCGAGTTCGATGTGGCGGCGCTGGCCGCGGTCGGCGCCGCGCTGGAGCGCTGGCGCGCCGCGTCCACCACATGCGCGGAGCCGGACGCGGAGCCCCGAACGATCCGGGTGCGTGCGCAGGTGCGCTTGCTCAAGGATGTGCCGGGGCTCAATCTGATCGGGCCGCTCGAGCAGCCCGCTGCGCGGACGGGGCCAGGTCCCTGATCAGAACACCCCTAAAAAAGTGGGGATCAAGATTGGGGAACAGTTTTACGGAACCTGCTCGCGGCTGGCCAACTCCACCGCTAGGGGCGCATGGCCCTCTTGCCCGATCTTATAGTGGAATGTCCGAGCAGTTCCTCGTCGTACGGTTGGATTGCAGAGGATTCGTCGTCGGGGAGTTCCCGACTGCGTAGAACTTCCTGCTTGTCAGGGACTCCCCTAATCGTATAACGTGCTGCCTCACTCCTTCCGTTCCCATAACTCGGACTGTCATACCACCGTGCCGAGGGACATCATGAGCCGGCCGCACATCGTCGTCGTGGATGATGAGGAGGCGATCCGGGAGACGCTCTGCGAGTTCTGTGAGGACGAGGGCTACCAGGTCACGGCCGTCGCGGACGGCCCGGAGGCGCTCCAGACGGTCAAGAGCGAGCCCGTGCAGGCCGTGGTGACCGACCTCGTGCTTCCGGGCATGGACGGGATGGAGGTCCTGGAGCGCGTCCTTCAGGTGAACGCGCAGATCGCCTGCATCGTGATGACCGGCTATGGCACGATCGAGCGCGCCGTGCGCGCGATGAAGGCCGGGGCCTTCGAGTTCATCACCAAACCGCTCCAGATGGAGGCCGTGGGACTGGTCCTCAGGAAGGCGCTGGAATTCCAGGAGCTGAAGCGGGAGAACCTGCTGCTGAAGCAGACGGTGCAGGAGCGGTACGGCTACGGCCACCTCGTCGGCACCAGCGAGGCGATGCGCCGGGTGGTGGAGTTCGTCGAGCGGGTCGCCGACAGCGACAGCACGGTGCTGATCCAGGGCGAGAGCGGGACCGGCAAGGAGCTGGTGGCGCGCATGCTCCACTTCAACAGCCTGCGGCGCGACCGCCCGCTCGTGTCGGTCAACTGCGGCGCCATTCCCGAGGCGCTCCTGGAGTCCGAGCTGTTCGGCCACGAAAAGGGGGCCTTCACCGGGGCCCAGACGATGCGCCTCGGGCGCTTCGAGATGGCCCACGGCGGCACGCTGTTCCTGGACGAGGTGGGCGAGATGAGCCTCCCGCTCCAGGTCAAGCTCCTGCGCGTCCTCCAGGAACGGGCGTTCGAGCGCGTCGGCGGCAGCCGGACCATCCGCGTAGATGTCCGCATCATCGCCGCGACCAACCAGGACCTGGAACAGGCCGTGGCGGCGCGCCGGTTCCGGAAGGATCTCTTCTATCGGCTGAACGTCATCCCGATCACGCTCCCGCCGCTCCGGGCGAGGCTGAGCGACGTGCCGCTGCTGGTCGAGCACTTCATTCGGCACTTCAACGAGACCAAGGGGGCGGCGATCCGGGGCGTCGAGCCCGACGCCCTGGACGCCCTGTCCCGGTACCCGTGGCCGGGCAATATCCGCGAGCTGGAACACCTGGTGGAGCGCCTCGTCATCCTAAAGCAGTCCGGGCGCATCGCCGTCACGGACCTCCCGGAGCAGTTCCTCACCGGCCCGGCCGCGCCGCGGGCCGCCGCCGAGCCCGTGGCCTTCACCGGTCAGGGCATCAACCTCGTCAAGGAGCTGGAGGAATTCGAAAACCGGCTCATCCGCGAGGCCCTGCGGCAGGCCAACGGGGTGGTGAGCCGGGCCGCGCAGCTCCTCCACCTGAATCGGACGACGCTCGTCGAGAAGCTGAAGCGCAAGGGCTTGGATCCCAGGGGACAGGCGGAGCGGCTCGCCGGCGATCCGACGCTGGAACGCGGAACCTGAGGCAGGCACCGGAGTCCCGTCTGCCTGGCTCCGACCGTCAACCGCTTGACCAGACGCGTCAAGCTGCCCAACACCGGATTGGCCGCTCGTCCTGCCCGCCACGCGCGACCGCGTGCAACCGGAAGAAATCCTGACGCCTCTTCCGCCAGACGTCCGTGGGGACCGGGGGCATGGAAGTTGCTGCCTCCCGGAGCCGTGCACACGGTTCCCCTCTCATCGCTCCTGATGGCGTTGCTCGTCGGGATGCTGGAGGCCGCCGGGCCCTCATTCTCCCAGGGGCGGTCGCCGGCGGCGGCCTCGCGCCCCGGCGCTCCCGTGCCACCGGATTCCTTTACCTTGCCCGATTGGCCCGACGACGGGCCGCGCGTCGCTGGCCCCGGGGAGGGGCCGGCGGCGGCCGTCTTCGAGCGCGGCACGACGTCCTACCGGCAGGGCCACCTGCCGGAGGCGCGGCTGGCCTTCCAGCAGGTCGTCGAGCAACATCCGAGCAGCCCGCTCGTCGAGCCCGCGCGGGCCTTCCTCGCGGAGCTGCTCGTCCGCGAGAAGCCGGGTCCCCGGGGAATGATGGAAGCGATTGAGGCGTACCGGGCCCTCCTGTTGGAACGTCCCGGCTCGCCGAACGCGCGCCGGGCCCGCTGGCGCATCGGCGACCTCTACGCGGCGATGGGGCTGCGGATCGAAGCCCAGGGCTCGTACGAGCGGGCGCTCACCGACCTGCCCGATGGGCCCGATGCGGACCGGGCGTGGCTCGGGCTCGCCCTGAACGATGTCGGGTGGGCCCGGTGGGGCGAGGCCGAGCAGGCGTTCCGGACGCTCCGCCAGCACACGCGCGACGAGCGGCTGCGGCAGTATGCGACGGTCGGGCTCGCGGACGTGCTGGTCGCGGCCCGGCGGCCGGAAGAGGCGGAGGCCCTCTATCGGACGGCCATGGAGCAATGGCCGGAGTTCCTCAAGCGCCGGCCGGCGTCGCTGCTCCGGTACGCCGCGCTGACGAGGGAGCTGGGCCGCGAGGCGGACGCCCGCCGCCTCTACGGCATCGCCTACAACCTGCGTCCCTGGAGCGACGAGGCGCCCGAGGCGCTGGTCCAGATCGGGGACAGCTTCCGCCGCCACGGTGCCCTCGAGCGGGCTGGGCTGTTCTACGAGCTGGCGGTGGCGCGCCATCCTGGCACGCTGGGGGCGGCCCTCGCGCGCCTGCGGCTCGCGGAACTGGGCCACGAGCGGCTGGCCGCCCGGCCCACGCGCGCGCTGCACGAAACGGTCCGCACCCTGCTGCGCGCCGGGCCGGTCCCCTGGCTGGACCCGGCCGGGCAGCGGCGCGTCCTGCACGAGCTGGCGGCGACCTACGAGCGCCTCGTCCTCGGGAGCGAAGCAGGCTATCACCTGGCTGAGATGCTCGAAGCGGACGGGGAACGGACGGAGGCGATCCGGGCCTACGAGGCGGTGGTCGCCCGGGCCGGACGCCTGCCCGACGACCCCTGGCCGGAGCGAGCGAGCGGGCGGCTCGCCGGGCTGCTCGCGCCGGACATCCTGTTGGCGCTCGACCGCGGCGACGACCTCGCGGCGGTGACGCTCTATTACCGGCTCGGGGTGTTTGCCGAGCGCGTCTTCGCCGACAGCGACCTGCTCCTCCGGATCGCCGGGGCGGACCAGCGGCTGGGGTTCCTGCCCGAAGCCGTCCGGCTCTACCAGGTCGTGCTGCGAAGCCGCGGCGCCCAGGCCTGGCGGGAAGCGGCGCTGATCGGGTTGGGGCAAACCTATCTGGCCCAGCGCGACTTCGCCGCGGCCCGGCAGGTCTTCGACCGCTACCGCCTCCAATATCCGCTCGGCCGGTGGGGGCGGGAGGCGCTGCGGGGACTCGCCGAGGCCTCGCTCGAGGCGGGAGACCCGGCCAGCGCCGTCCGGGTGAGCCGTCAGTGGCTCGCCCGATATCCCACCCAGCCGGCCCGGCCTGCCGTGCTGCTGACGCTCGCCGCCGCGCTCGTCGCGCAGGGGAATCGGGCGGAGGCGCTCCGGTGGTACGCGGAGGCGGAGCGCGCGGGCGGGCTGACCGATCCCCGCATGGTCCTGCGCTACGCGGACCTGCTGGCGGAGGCGGGGCGCGGGGAGGCCGCGCTCGTTCGGTACGGCCGGGTCCTGCAGGAGGTGCCCACGGGTGGAGCCGCGGACTGGGCGCGATTCCAGATCGTCCGGCTCCGCCGCGCCCAGGACGATCCGGCGACAGTCGAGGTGGCGCTGGAGGCGCTCCTGGCCGAGGCGGCGGATCCCGTGATGGCGCGGCTGGCCGTGGCGCTGGCGGCGGATCTCGCCCCCCGGAGACAGGAGGCAGGGACAGACGGAGACCGACATGACGCAGGACGTCGCTAAGGTCCAGGACGTGCGTCTGCTGCGGCATGCCTTCCGCAGCTTCGATCGAGCCGCGGCGACGCTCGAGGAGGCCTACCGGGCGCTTCGAGCCCGTCTGGAACAGACCGACCTGGAGCTGGCCGCCGCGAACGACGCCTTGCGGGCGCACCTCCGGGAGAAGGAGGAGATCAAGGCCCATCTCGAGGCGATCCTCGAGTCGCTGCCCACGGGGGTGCTCGTGGCGGACGAGCGGGAAGTCGTCGTCCGTTGTAACGGCGCCGCCGAGGCCCTGCTTGGGGTTCCCCGGGAGCGGCTGCTCGGGCGCCCCCTCGCGACGGTGCTGGCCGAGGCCGGCTTGGCCGGCGGGAGCTATCCGCTCGCCGCGCCGACCGGCGCCGCCCTGTCCCTCTCCCGGACGACGCTCCGGGGAGCCGGCGGCGGGGTCGCCGGCAGCCTCGTGCTCCTGCACGACATCTCGACGGTGCGGCAGCTCGAAGAACGCCTGCAGCGGCGGAGCCGCCTGGCCGCGATGGGCGAGATGGTGAGCCGGATCGCGCACGAGATCCGGAACCCGTTAGGGAGCATCGAGCTGTTTGCGTCGCTCCTGCGACGGGATCTGGCGCGGGACCCCGACCGGCAGCGGTATGCGGACCACATCGGCCTGGCGGTCAAGGCGATGGACGGGTTGCTGGCGAACCTCCTGGGGTACACGCAGCCGAGCCGCCCGCGCGCGCGGTGGCATGGGACCGAGGCCCTGGTGCGCGACGCGCTGGCGCTGGCGACGCACGGGCTCGCGCGGACGCCCATCGAGGTCGTGCTCGCGGTGGATCCCGCGGCGACGCGGATCTGGTGCGACGCGGCCCAGGTCACCCAGGCCTTGCTGAACGTGATCCTCAACGCGGTGCAGGCGATGCCGGGCGGCGGGACCCTCACGATCGCGGCGTCGGCGTTTCAGGAACGCGTCGGCGGCGCCGGCGCAGGCGCCCCGGTGCGCCTGGTCCGGTGGACCCGGGTGGCGCTGTCGGACACCGGCGTCGGCATTCCGCCGGACGCGCTCCCGCGCATCTTCGATCCCTTCTTCACCACGCGCGAGCGCGGCACCGGGCTGGGGCTCGCCATCGTCCATGCCGTCGCCGAGGGGCACGGTGGACGGGTCGAGGTGGAGAGCACGGTCGGCCGCGGGACCACGGTCGTCCTGCTGCTGCCGGGGCCAGCCGAGCCGGCCGGCGCCGCCGCGGTCGGGACCGCCGCGGGGTGAGGCCGCATGACCGACGCAACGGAGGAACGACAACGGATGGAAGCTCAAGCCCTGAGCCATGCGCCTGTGGGAGCTGGGCGCGAAGGACGATCTGTGCTCGTGGTGGACGACGAACCGAGCATGCGGCTGGCCCTGACGGAGTCGCTGCGGCGGAGCGGGTACGGGGCCACGCCCGTCGCTGACGGGCACGAGGCCCTGGCGCGGCTCAGCGAGGACCGGCCCTGGCTCGTGCTGACGGACCTCCGCATGTCCCGCCTGAGCGGGCTGGAGGTGCTCCGCGAGATCAAGCGCCGGTCTCCCTCCACCAGTGTGGTCGTCATGACCGCCTATGGGACGGTTGAGACCGCCGTCGAGGCCATGAAGCACGGCGCGAGCGATTTCCTGCTGAAGCCCTTTGCCACCGAAGCCTTGGAGCAAGTCCTGGCTCGGCTGGAGGCAGCAGAGGCTCGCCCCCTGCCGGGCCCTCCCCTCGGGGAGGAACGGCAGCCGGCCCTGAGTCCGAGCGAAGGGGTGGGAGTCAGGCGCGGCGGGACGCGCCCTTTCCTGGGCCGGGCTCCGGCGATGGCCCGGGTGTTCGCCGCGGCCGAGACCGTCGCGCCCACGCAGGCCACCGTCCTGATCACCGGCGAGAGCGGGACCGGCAAGGAGCTGCTCGCGCGCTATCTCCACAGCCGGAGCCCCCGGGCGCATCGCCCGTTCATCGCGGTGAACTGCGCGACGCTGCCGGACGGTCTGTTGGAGAGCGAGCTGTTCGGCCATGAGCGGGGTGCGTTCACCGGCGCCGTGGTCCGCAAGCTGGGCAAGTTCGAGTTAGCCCACGGCGGCACCCTGCTGCTCGATGAAATCACCGAGATGAACGTGGCGCTCCAAGCCAAGCTGTTGCGGGTGCTCCAGGAGCGGGTGGTGGACCGGGTCGGCGGGCGGGAGCCGGTGGACGTGGACATCCGGGTCATTGCGACGACGAACCGGGACCTGTGGCGCGAGGTGGAACTGGGCCGGTTCCGCGAGGACCTCTTCTACCGGTTGAACGTCTTTCCGATCGCCTTGCCGCCGCTGCGCGAGCGGCCGGAGGACATCCCGCTGCTGGCCCGACATTTTGTGGCCGCCTGCGCCGCGCGGAACGGGCTGGCCGCGCCCGCCCTCTCCGAGGCTGCGCTCGCCGCGCTGGCCGTGCGGCCCTGGCGCGGGAATGTCCGCGAGCTGGAGAACGTCATGGAGCGGGCGGTCCTCCTCGCGGCCGGCGGCGTGATCGGGCCGGAGCACGTGTCTGCCGACGAGGCGGCGGCCGCCCTGCCGGCGGTCGCCGCGCCGTCACGTCCGGACGAATCGGCTGGGCGCTCCCTGTGGGAAATGGAGCGGGAGCTGATCTTCAGCACCCTGGCGCAGCTCAAGGGGAACCGGACGCACGCGGCGAAGCGGCTCGGGATCAGCGTCCGCACGCTCCGCAACAAGCTGCGCGAGTACCGGCAGCTCGCGGCCGGCGCGGCGGCCGTGGCACCGAGGGAGGCGGAATCGGGCACCCGGCAGAATTGACCGGACAGGTGGGCAAACTCGGCCGGGGACCGGGGACGGCAGCGACGTTTCCGGCCCCGCCCCGGTTGGTCTTGTGATTGCATCACCTGCGAGCGCGGGAGGTCGGCGCGGTGAAGCTGTTCGATCGGACCATCCTGTTGCTGGAGCGGGCGCTCGACCTGCGCGCGGCCCGCCACCAGGTGATCGCCTCCAACATTGCGAACGAGGAGACGCCGGGCTATCGCGCGAAGGAGCTGCCCTTCCGGGAGGCGCTGGCCGCGGCGGTGCGCGGGGAGCCGGCGGGCCGGCTCCTGGCGACCCACCCCCGGCATTTTCTCCTGGGGCGCGGCGGGTCTGGCTCCGTGGGCGCGCGCCTCACCGACGCGTCGGCGGGCGCGTCGGGGCTCGACGCGAACACCGTGAACCTCGAAGTGGAGATGGCGAAGCTGACCGACAACGTGATGCAGTACAACGCGGCCGCCGCGGTCGTCGCGATGCGGCTCCAGCAACTGCTGACCGCGATCCGGGAGGCGCGGTAGGCGAGGTCGGGGAGAGAGCGGGGAACGGAGGTGCGGTCATGAGCCAGAAGTACAGCCGCAAGCTGGCGGCGCCGACGGACAGGGAGGGGGCCGCCGAGCCTGGCGGGCTCCGGGGAGAGACGCCCACGGCGGCCGGCGGAGCGGACGCCCCGGCGCCGCACGGGCGGCGGCCGCCGGAGGCCCAGCCAGGCCGTCCGTGGAAGGGGCGCCAGCTCGAGGAGCGCCTGGCCTAGGGAGGCACGGACATCCATGGACATCAACGACAGCTTGGCCATCTCGGTGTCGGCGCTGGATGCCCAGCGTCACCGGCTGAACGTCATCGCGAGCAACCTCGCCAACGCCCAGTCCACCCGGACCGCGGAGGGCGGACCCTACCGGCGCCGGGCGGTGCTCTTCCGCCCCGTCCCGCTCGGGCCGCTGTTCCGGCGGGTGCTGGCGGTCTCGGAGTCCGGTGGAGCCCGCGACGGTCTGGTCGGCGTCACAGTCTCACGGGTGACGGAGGACCCGCGTCCTGGCAAGGCTGTGTATGACCCGACGCATCCGGATGCCGACAAGAGCGGGTATGTCCAAATGCCCAACGTCAACGTGCTCGAAGAGATGGTGGACCTGATGGCCGCGCACCGGGCGTACGAGGCGAACATCCAGGCCATCAACGCCGTGCGCGCCATGTGGAACCGCGCCCTGGAGATCGGCAGATAAGCGAGGAGCGACTCGCGAGTGGCGAAGAGCGAGAGCGCATGGCTCGGGGCGATGCGCGGCTCGCGGTTCGCTCCAGTGGAGATGGCCATGGACGACATCCGCATCATCGCGCCGGCGCCCGTCCCGATCGGGCCGGCGCTCGCCGACGGGCCGTCGCGCGGCGCGCCACCCGGCGGCTTCCGGGAGCTGCTCAAGGACGCGATCGCGCAGGCCAATGCGGTCCAGCTCGACGCGATGCACGCCGTGGACGCGCTGGTGAGCGGCGACAGCCAGAATCTCCACCAGACGATGATTGCGCTCCAGAAGGCCGACATCAGCTTCCAGCTCATGATGCAGATCCGGAACAAGATCGTGAGCGCCTACGAAGAGATCCAGCGGATGCAGATTTAGACCGTCCGGGGGGAGAGGGACCGGGGCATGCTCGCCAAATTCGCAGCACTGCCGATGGCACGTCGGCTCACGATCGTGATCGGGCTGGCCGCCGCGGTCGCCGCGCTGGTCGCGGTGGCGCTCTGGAGCCAGCAGCCGGAGCTGCAGGTGCTCTTTTCCGGCCTCTCCCCGGACGATGCGGGCGCCATCGTCGAGAAGCTCAAGGAGGCGAAGGTCCCCTACGAGGTCGGCGCGGGTGGCGGGTCGATCCTCGTGGAGGCCGCGCGCGTCCACGAGCTGCGGCTCCAGCTCGCGGGCCAGGGGTTGCCGCACGGGGGCGGGGTCGGCTTCGAGATCTTCGACCGCAACACGATCGGGATGTCCGAGTTCGTCCAGAAACTGAACTACCGGCGGGCGCTCCAGGGCGAGCTGGCCCGGACGATCGCGCAGCTGCCCGAGGTCGAGCGGGCGCGGGTGCACCTGGCCGTGCCGGAGCGGCGACTGTTCAGCCCGGAGCAGGAGCGACCGCGGGCCTCGGTCGTGCTCTCGCTCCGCCGGGGGGCGTCGCTGAGCAAGGCGCAGACGCAGGGGATCGTCCACCTGGTCGCGAGCAGCGTCGAGGGGCTCCAGCCCGGGGCGGTGACGGTCGTGGACGGCCACGGCCGGTTGCTCTCCGAGGCGGCCGACGACGGGCCGACGCGGCTCTCCGGCTCCCAGCTCGAGTACCAGCGGTCGCTGGAGAAGGACATCGAGCAGCGCATCCAGACGATGCTCGAGCGGATCGTCGGCGCGGGCAAGGCCGTCGTGCGCGTCTCCAGCGTGCTGGACTTCCGGCAGGTCGAACTCACCGAGGAGCGCTTCGATCCCAACGGCCAGGTCGTCCGGAGCGAGCAGCGCCAATCGGAGAAGACCAGCGGGAGCGCCAACAACTCGGGCCCAGCGCCCGCGCTGGCGGCGGGCGGCCCGCCCGGCGTCGCGTCGAATGTGCCGGGGCGGGCGCGCCCGCGGGGGCCGGGGGCCGGTCCAGGCCAGCAGCCAGAGCAGCCAGACCAAGCACGAGACGGTGAACTACGAGATCAGCCGGACGGTCTCGCGCATCGTCGAGCCGGTCGGGACCATCAAGCAGCTCTCCGTGGCCGTGCTCGTGGACGGGACCTACGAGACGCCCAAGGAGGGCGACCAGGCCGGCGGCAAGCGGACCTATGTCCCGCGGTCCGAGGCCGACATGAGGCGGATCGAAGAGATCGTCAAGACGGCGATGGGCTTCTCGGCCGAACGCCGCGATCAGGTGGAGGTCGTCAACGTCCCCTTCGACGTGGAGGCCGAGGAGGGGCCCGGCGCGACCGCCGAGGCGGGCGTCTCCGCGCTGACGGCCGCCGCGCCCTACGTGCGGTACGGCGTCGCCGTGCTGCTGTTCGCGCTGGTCCTGCTCGTCGTCGTGCGGCCGCTGGTCGCGACGCTCACGGCGGCCCCGGCCGCGCCAACGGCGGGCAGCCTCGCGCTGCCCCAGGGGCTTCCGATGACGGTGAGCGAGGTGGAGGCGTCGCTGTCCGCCGCGCCGCGGGCGCAGCTCGTGGACCAGGCGAAGAACAACCCGGAGACCACGGCCCTGGTGGTCAAGCAGTGGCTCAAAGGAGGCGCCTAGATGGCGGCGTCGTCGTCCCGGAAGCTCAGCGGCGAGGAGAAGGCGGCGATCCTCCTTCGGGCCATCGGAGAGGACGCCGCCGCGGCGGTCATGCGCCACCTCGAGCCGAAGGACATCCGCAAGATCGGCGCCTACATGGCCGAGCTCTCGAACATCTCGCGCGAGGAAGAGGAGGCGGTGATTCGGGAGTTCAAAGAGGCGAACGCGATGGGCGCCGTGGGCTTCGAGGGCAAGGAGTACATTCGCGCCATCCTGACCAAGGCGCTGGGGCCCGAGAAGGCCTCGCGCATCCTGGAGACGCTGACCACGACCTCCTACCCGGGGTTGGAGTCCCTCAAGTGGCTGGATCCCCGCGCCGTCGCGCAGCTCATCAAGGTGGAGCATCCGCAGACGATCGCGGTGGTCCTCTCCCAGATGGACCCGGAGCAGGGCAGCCAGGTCCTAGCGGCCCTGCCGGAGGCGCTGCGGGCGGACGTGACCATGCGGGTCGCCCTGATTGAGGACGTGCAACCCGAGGTGCTCAAGCAGCTCAGCGACGTGCTGCAAGAGGCGCTGAAGGTCAACGGCCCCTCGCGTGGCGAGCGCCTGGGCGGCGCCGAGGTGGCGGCCGAGCTGCTGACGCGCCTGGACAAGAGCGTGGAGAACGGCATCATGGCCCGGCTGACGGAGCGCAACGCCGAGCTGGCGGAGACCATCCGCTCCCTGATGTTCGTCTTCGAGGACCTCGTGCAGGTGGACGACCGCGGCATGCAGGAGCTGCTCAAGGAGGTCAGCAAGGACGATCTCGCCCTGGCGTTGCGGGCGGCCAGCCCAGAGGTGCGCGACAAGGTGTTTCGCAACATGTCCAGCCGCGCCGCCGAGATGCTCAAGGAGGACATGGAGGCCCGCGGGCCGGTCCGGGTCAGCGAGGTGGAAAAGGCGCAGCAGAACATCCTCAAGCTCTGCCGCAAGCTGGAGGAGGAAGGCCGCCTGGTGGTCGGCGGGGCCGGGGAGGAGTTCGTATGATCGCGAAGGAGTTCGCCCGGGTGCTCAAGCCGGAGGGCGCGGCGGCGCTCCAGCCCTACGAGCTGCAGGCGGTCACCTCCCCGGGCGCCCGGGCGGCGGAGGAGCCGGCGCGCGAGCAGCGGGCCTACGAGCGGGGCGTGGCGGACGGGGAGCGCCGGGTGCAGGAGCAGATGCTCGCGCCGCTCGAGCGGCAGAACGCGCTGCTCACCGCGCTCGTTCGGGAAATCCGGGCCCACCGGGAAGCGTGGTTGCGCGACGCGGAAGACCTGGTGGCTGGGCTCGCGCTGGAGATCGCCGCCAAGGTGCTCCGCGAGCGGAGCGAGGCACTGGGGGCGGCGGTGGCGGCGCAGGCGCGGGAGCTCGTCGCGCGGATCCGGGACGGGGGGCCGTTCACGATCCGGGTCCATCCCCAGGACGTGCCCGTGCTCGAGGGCTTCCGCGCCGCGCTCGCCGCGGCGGGCGAGGGAGCCGCCGTGGAGATCCAAAGCGACCCTCGCGTCTCGCGGGGCGGGTGCCTGGTGGAGACGCCGAGCCGGCTCGCGGACGCGCGGCTGGAGGTCCAGCTCGCCCGCCTCGGGGAAGCGCTGCGCCGCCGGGAAGGCCGGGAGGGACCCGATGGTTGAGCGCCTGCTCGCCCGCGTCGCCGCGGCGGATCCGGTCGCGGTGCACGGCCGGATCAGCCGAGCCGTTGGGCTCGTGATCGAGGGGCGAGGGCCGATGCGCGCGGTCGGCGAGCAGTGCGAGATCGTGCCGGACGATGGCGAGGACCGTGTCGCGGCGGAGACCGTCGGATTCCGCGACGAGCAGGTGCTGCTGATGCCGCTCGGCGAGCTGCGCGGGATCGGCCCCGCCAGCCGCCTCATCATGCGCGGGCGCCCCGCCGCCGCCCGGGTCGGCCCGGGGCTGCTCGGGCGCGTCCTGAACGGGTTGGGCGAGCCGCTGGACGGCCGAGGGCCGATCCCGGCCGAGGCCGAGGTCCCCCTCTACGGCGCGCCGCTCAACCCGATGAGGCGGCGGCGCATCACGGACCCGTTGGACCTCGGCATCCGCGCGATCAACGGCCTGCTCGCCTGCGGGCGTGGCCAGAAGGTGGGGATCCTCGCCGGGTCCGGCGTGGGCAAGAGCGTGCTGCTCGGCATGATGGCGCGCCACACCGTCGCCGACGTGAACGTGGTCGCCCTGATCGGCGAGCGCGGGCGCGAGGTCAAGGAGTTTCTCGAGCGCGACCTCCGGTCCGAGGGGCTGGCCCGGTCGGTCGTGATCGTGGCCACCTCGGATCAGCCGCCGCTGGTACGGGTGCGCGGGGCGTTCCTCGCGACCGCGGTCGCGGAGTATTTCCGGGACCGGGGCCAGCAGGTGCTGCTGCTGATGGACTCGCTGACCCGCTTCGCCCAGGGCCAGCGCGAGGTCGGGCTGGCGATCGGCGAGCCGCCGACCACGAAGGGCTACCCCCCCTCGGTGTTCGCGCTCCTGCCCAAACTGCTCGAGCGGGCCGGCACGGGGGACGGGCCCGGCACGATCACCGGGCTGTACACGGTGCTCGTCGAGGGCGACGACCTGGCCGATCCGATCGCCGATGCGGCGCGGTCGGTGCTGGACGGGCATATCGTGCTCGCGCGGGAGCTGGCCGCGCAGAACCACTTTCCGGCGATTGACGTGCTGCAGAGCACGAGTCGCGTGATGCGGGAGATCGTGACGCGGGAGCACGACGCGGCCGCGCGGGCGCTGCTCGAGACCCTGGCCCTGTACCGGCGCTCCGAGGAGCTGATCACGATCGGCGCGTACAAGGCGGGTGGGAACCCGCGACTCGATCGGGCGGTCGCGATGGTGGAGCCCATCACACGATACCTGCGGCAAGAGATGGACCAGCGGGTGAGCTGGGCGGACTCCCGGACCGCCTTGCTCAAGCTGGCGGAGGGACTCCGATGAACCTCGCCGTCTTGCGGACCTATCGGGCGCAGCTCGAGCAGACGCTGCGCGCGGAGCTGGTCGCGTTGGAGCAGGCGCTGAAGCAGGCGCTGGCGGAGCGGGCCCGGCTGGAGGCGGCGGCCGAGCAGGACGCGCAGCGCTACCTGGCGGCGGCGCGGGCGGGTCTGCCGGCCGACGAGGTCGCGGGCCGGTACGTGCTGATGGAGGGGATGACGGAGGCGATCGCGAAAGCGCGAGCCGCCGTGGCCGAGGCCCATCGCCACTGGACGGAGAAGATGGCGGAGGTGCTCGAGGCGGCTCGGGAGCGCAAGAAGCTTGAGGCCCTGGAACGGCGCCGGGCGGCCGGCGAGCGGCGGCGGGCGGCCGCGGCGGCGCAGCGCCACCTGGATGAGGCCGCCGGCCGGCAGTTCGTCTCGGCCCGGGACGGGCGGACGGCCGCCCGGCCCCGCGGATCGCGCGAGGGCGTCCCATGAGAGGAGACCGGTGCGGCACGCCGACGCGCGAGCGCCGGCTGGCGGGGGCGGGAGCCGGGCCGCGTGGCGCCGCGGGCTCTCCCTGCTCGTCCCGCTGGTCGTCGTGGCCGGCCTGGGGGCGGGCGCGGTGCCGCCAGGGGATCGGCCGCCCGCGGCGGGCCCGGCGCCGCCGGACACGGTGCCGGCCGCGCTGCGCCCGCCGCAGCCGCTCCATGGGCCGGCGCTGGCGACGCCGGCCGAGATCCTGGCGCTCCTCGATCAGCGCAAGCAGGTGCTCGATCGGCGGGAGGCGGGGCTGCGCGAGGCGGAGACCCGGCTCACCGTGCTGAAGCGGGAAATCGAAGAGGTCCTCGCGCGATACGAAGAGCGGGTGCAGGCGGAGGAGGCGCGCCGCCGGGCCTTCGAAGCGAAGCAGGCGGCCACCGCCGCCGAGGCGCGCCAGGCGGCGTTCACCCATCTCGCGAAGATCTACGAGACGATGCCGCCCGAGGAGGCCGCCGCGCGGATCGAGAAGATGCCGCGCGAGAAGGCGCTCCGGCTCTTGCGTGCGCTCAAGGGCAAGACCGCCGGCGCGATCCTGGCTCAGGTGCGGCCGGAGCGGGCCGCGCAGCTCACGGCGCAACTGGTCTCCGAGTGAGGAGCGACCGATGCTGACGACGGTCCAGGACCCTCTGGCCCCGCCGCGCGAGGCGAGCGCGACGGAGGTCCCACGCGGGTCGGCCTTGGGGCCGCGCGGGCCCGGGCGCCGGTCGACATTCCAGCGGGAGCTCGTCGAGCTGGCGGGGGAGACCGAGCGCAGCGGGTCTGACCCCGACGCAGAGCTGAGGACGCTCGACGGAGGATGGCTGGCGCCGGTGCCGGGTCTCGCGTCGGCGGCGCGCCTGGGCGGACGCCTGTCCGGTGGGCCAGACCCGCGGCCGGAATCGGGGGCCGCTCGGGCGGGTCGCGCGCCGCGGCCGGCCAGCCTGGCGCTGGCCCGAGCCCGCGAGCCTCTCGCGGACGGCCGAGCGGCGGCGCAGCCGGCCGCCTGGCGACAGGCAAGGGCCGTCTCGGCGGTCGGCGACAGCGACCACGCCGCTCGGCCGAGCGACTCGCGCGAGGAGCCGGCCCGGGCCGACCGTCCGCCAGCCGCCGCACTCCGTCCCGAGGATGAGTCTGGCCGTCACGTGGAATCGGCGCCGTCGGCCGACCAACCGGAAGACCCCGCGTGGAGCCAAGTGGAGGTGCTGAACGTGGCCGCCCGGCGCGAGCCGGGGATGGACGGGCGGGCACTCGCCGCGCCAGGGGCCAGGGCGGCCCGGCCGCCGGCGGGTGGGGTGGCACGGCCGCGGCGGAGGGCGAGCCGCAGGCGACCCCGGGCGGGCCCTCCAGGCCCGCTGACAACGGGATCGTGCCGGGGCCGCCGGCCAGTGGCGCGACCGGCCGGACAGCCGGGGCGGCGGCCAAGGCGCCAGCGGGCGTGATCGCGAGCCCCCTGCTGGCGGAGCCCCTTCCGGAGCCGACGGGCTACCAGGGCATCCCGTCCATCCGGCTCGAGCTCGAACCGGAGGACCTCGGGCGGATCCGACTCCACGTCGCGCTCGCTGACCGTACCGTCTACGCCTCGCTCGTCACCGAACAGGCGGGGCTGCGCGAGTACCTGATCGAGAACCGGGATTGGCTGGAAGCGGAGCTCGGCGCCCAGGGGCTCGCGGTCGGGAGCTTCTTCGTCTCCACGACCGGGCGAGAGCGGAACCAGTCCGAGACCGGTGCCCCGTTCCCGGGAACCGCCCCTGAGCCCTCCGAAGCGACCGGGCCGGTCGAGACACCCGGGGTCGAGCCGACAGCGGGTCCCGACGGGGAGAGCGGCTGCCGCAGCGCGCTGAATCTTTTTGCCTAGCTCACTGCAGAAACGTCCCCGGGCCGCCGCGCCGCCCCGGCCGTTCGCCCCACCTGTCCTCCCTGAAACGGCGTCGAACTCTCTGGCGGCACGGGGGAACCGGCACGGGCCGCGGACCGGTGCGGCCGGTGGCATGGCTCTTGCGGCCGGAGCGTCCCGTCGGAGGGGTCCCTCGCGCGGAGGAGGACGAGATGGACAGCATCACCGGGCTTTCCCGTCAAACGGTGGCGGCGCCGCCCGCGCCGGCCTCTGGTGGGTCGCCGTCGCTGGGCCAGGATGTGTTCCTCAAGCTCCTGGTGACGCAGTTGCAGTACCAGAATCCGCTCCAGCCCGTGGACAACGAATCGTTCATCGGGCAGCTCGCGCAGTTCAGCCAGCTCGAGCAGACGAACAAGCTCGTCACGCTGATGGAGCAGAGCGTGGTCGGGCAGCACGCGGCGCTGCCGTTCGGGCTGGTCTCGCTGATCGGGCGGCAGGTCCGGATCGGCGGGAGCGCGATCCAGGTGGGCACGGGTCCGGCGACGATCTCCTATACGCTGGCGGGCGACGCGACCGCCGTGCAGGTGGCGATCGTGGACAGCGCGGGCCGTCCGGTGCGCGCGATCCAAGCGGGCGCGCAAGCGTCCGGGGCACACCAGCTCGTCTGGGACGGGCTGGACCAAGCCGGCAGCCGGGCTCCGGCCGGCACCTACGCGATCGCCGTGAGTGCGAAGGGGGCCGGCGGGCAGGCCGTCGCGGTCACGCCGTCCATCCTCGCCACGGTGACCGGCGTCACCGTCGTGGCCGGGCAGCCCAAGCTGCTCGCCGGGGACCGGACAGTGGATCCAGGGGAGGTGCAGCAGATTTTCTAGCTGCCAAGCCGGGAGGGACGCACGATGTTGACGGCGCTGTACGCGGGCCTCAGCGGGCTGGACGCCACGGGCCGATGGCTGCAGGTGATCAGCAACAACATCGCCAATTCCGCAACGGTCGGATTCAAGGCGAGCCGGGCCCTGTTCGCCGAGATGGTCGGATCCAGCTACCTGCGCGGGGGCGCGCGCGGCCACGTGGGGCTGGGCACCAACGTGCCCCTGGTCACGGGCGAGTTCACGCAAGGGCTGATCAGCCCGACCGGCCATGACTTGGATCTGGCTATCCAGGGAAACGGGTTCTTCGTGGTCAAGGACAGCACAGGGAACACCTTCTATACGCGGGCCGGCCAGTTCGGGCTGGACGCGAAGGGGCGGGTGGTCGCCCCGGGCGGCCAGCTCCTGCAGGGGTACCTGGCGGACGAGACCGGGACGATCACCACGACGCTCGGCACGCTCACGACCGCGAAGACCACGGGGGACTCGTCCGGGGCGGGGTCGTCCGGAACCGGCGCGATCACCCAAGTCTCCTCGCCGCCCCACGCGACCACGGCCGCGACGATTGCCGGGAACCTGGACGCCTCCGCCGCCGCCATCACCGGCGGGTTCGACAGCGCGGATCCATCGGGCACCTCCACCTTCGCGACCTCGCTGACGGTGTACGACGCGCAGGGTGCCGGGCACCTGGTGACGGTGTACTTCACGAAGACCGGCGCGAACGCCTGGGCGTACAACGTCGTGGCCAATGGCGCCGTCGCCGGGACCGGCACGCTCGCGTTCCAAGACGACGGCACGCAGTCCGGATCCGCCTCGGCCTCGGCATCGCTCACGTTCGGCTCGGGCTCGGTGCCCGTCGCCTTCGATTTCAGCGGCATGACGCAGTACAGCCGGGCGTCCGAGGTGACCGAGCTGACGCAGGACGGCTATGCGGCCTGGTCGCTTGAAGGCGTCACGGTGGATGGGGCCGGGCAGGTGATCGCTCGGTTCTCGAACGGCCGGACCCGCGCGCTGGGCCAGGTGGCGCTCGCCGGGTTCATCAACCCGCAGGGGCTCGCACGGACGCGCGACAACCTGTTCGAGGCGACGACGGCCTCCGGCGAGGCGACCGTCGGGAAGCCGGCCGCGGGCGGGCTGGGCACCATCGTCTTGGCCTCGTTGGAGCAGTCCAACGTGGACCTGAGCGACCAGTTCGTGGACATGATCGCGGCCCAACGAGAATACCAGGCCAACTCGCGTGTGATCACGACCACCGATGAGCTGCTCGTCGAGGTGATGAGCCTCAAGCGGTGACCGCGAATGGCTCAGAGCAAGTAGCTTATGCAAGGCGGGATCCGGTCGCGGTGCGCGTCCACGGTCGCGGCTCGATCCCGGTTCTTCTCTTCGCTCCGTCTCCCTCCGGCTGTCGGCGAGGCGCGGCTCGCCATCCGCTCCCTTTCCTCCGGGCGTCACGAATCTGACGGTGTCAATGGGCCGTGCCCTGGAACCGTCTGGCGAATGACGGGCCGACCGGCGCCCGCCTCCTGAGCAGGATGGAATCGCTTACCACGACGGTCGGTTGCACAGGCGTCTCTATCGCAGCCTGCACGGCATATCCGTTGCAGAGTCCGCGGGAGACCCACTGCCGATGAAGAAGGGAGAGGCACCATGGCCAACGTCGCTGAAGCCCCGGCCCCCGTCGCCGCCGCGGCGCCCTCGGGCATGTCCAAGAAAACGGTTCTGCTGATCGGAGCGGCCCTCGCCATCCTGGCGGTCGGCGGCGCGGTCGCCTTCTTCCTGCTCCGTGGGGGCGGCCCGGCCGCCGGCGTGGGGGCGGCGCTGCGCCGCCGGCGGACCAGGCCGACACGAGCGCGCCGCCGCACCGGCGTCGGGCCAGGCCGGCGCGGCGGCTGGCGCGAAGGGCGAGGCGGGCACGCTCTACGACCTCGACTCGTTCATCGTGAATCTCGCCGATGCGCCGGAGGTCCGGTACCTCAAGCTCACGGTCAAGCTGGAGTTGGAGCGGCCGGAGGCCTCGGCCGAGGTCGCGGCGCGGGTGCCGCAGATCCGGGATGCGGTCCTGATCCTGCTGTCCAGCAAGGACTCCACCAGCCTCCGGAGCACGCAGGGGAAGTTCCAGCTCCGCGACGAGATTACGCAGCGGATCAACGCCGCGATCCCCAAGGGCGGCGTCAAGACCGTCTATTTCACGGAGTTTGTCATCCAGTGAGCAAACAGTCAGGCGCAAACCGCGAACAACAAGGAGCGGCTTGCGGCCGGCTGCGCACGACTCGCGACCGGTGAGGGTAACATGGAGAAAATCCTGTCGCAGGACGAGGTGGACGCGCTCCTGAAAGGCGTCGTCTCCGGCGAGGTGGACACGGAGCCCAAGGAAGAGAAGCCGGCCGGCATCCGGTCCTACGACCTCATCAACCAAGAACGGATCTTCCGCGGGCGGATGCCGACCCTCGAGATGATCAGCGACCGCTTCGCCCGCCTGCAGGCTGTCTCTTGGGGCACGACGCTCCGCAAGATGATTGACTTCAGTATCATCGGCACGCAGGTGATCAAGTTCAGCGAGTTCTTGAAGAAGATTCCGGTGCCCTCCTCGTTGACCGTGTTTCAGATGGACCCGCTCCGGGGCTACGGCTTGTTCGTGATGGACGCCATGGTCGTGTACCTCGTGGTGGACTACTTCTTTGGTGGCAGCGGGGTCTCGCACGTCAAGCCTGAGGGGCGGGACTTCACCCCCGTCCAGCAACGGATCATCCGGACCGTCGCCACCCAGGCCCTCCGGGACCTGGAGAAGGCCTGGCAGCCGGTGGTGCCCGTTCAGGTCACGCTCTCGCGATCGGAAAGCAACCCGCAGTTCGCCATGATCGTGTCGCTCTCGGAGATCGTGGTGGCGATCACCCTGCGCGTGCACCTCGGCGAGACGGGCCGAGACCTCTTCCTGGCCTACCCCTACTCCATGCTCGAACCGATTAAGGAAAAGCTGTACTCCGGCTTCTTCTCCGACCGCATGGAGCAGAACCTCGGCTGGACCGCACGATTCAAGGAGGAATTGCAGGACTGTGCGGTGGAGGCCACGGTGCGGTTCGGCACGGCGACGGTGCGCGTCCGGGACGTGCTGCAGTTCGCGCCGGGCGACGTGATCGTGCTGGACCAGAGCCCCGGCGATCCCCTCACCTGCTTCGTGGAGGGGCACCCGAAATTCCTGGGGAGCGCCGGCGTCATGCGGGGCAGTCAGGTGTTTCGGGTCAGCCGGGCGTTGAAGTGACGCGAGGAACGGGGAGGGGAGTGGGCATGTCGAATCTCGACATCGTGCAGCAGAAGGGCGACCTGACCGAAGCCGAGGCGGCCTCCGAGCTCCGAGCGGCTGCGGCCCCCGAGCCACCTGGCGCGGAGGCCCTGCCCCGGAACCTGGATCTGCTCCTGGACATTCCGATGCAGGTGTCCGTGCAGCTCGGCTCGACGCGCATGCTGATTCGCGATCTCTTGCAGCTTGGGCAGGGCTCGGTCATTGAGCTGGAGAAGCAGGCTGGCGAGCCCATGGACGTGCTGGTCAACAACCGTCTGGTGGCGCGCGGGGAAGTCGTCGTCGTGAACGAGAAGTTTGGGGTGCGCCTCACCGATGTGGTGAGCGCCGTCGAGCGGGTGCAACAGTTGAAATGAGGAGACGCGGGGACGGAAAGACACCGCGACGGCCGCGGTGCCCGCACGCCGCGTCGGTTCGTCCCCGTCGCGTTGACCGGTGAGGGGATCATGGATCTCTGGGACAGCCTCATCCGGATGGTCGCCGCGCTCGCCGTCGTGCTGGGCGTGCTGCTGCTCGGCTGGGGCGTGGCGCGGCGCGTCCTCGGGCGGATCGGAGCCGCCGACCCCGAGGGCCCTCTCGTGCAGGTGCTCGGCACCGGCTCCCTCGGGCCGCGCCGGGAGGTGTTCGTTGTCGCAGTGGCCGGCGAGGTGCTCGTGCTAGGGGCCACCGCCACGAGCCTCGTGCCCCTCGGGCGGATCCGTGATCCCGAACGGGTGGCGCGCCTGCTCGCGCAGCGGGCCCGTCCCCGGCCCGCCGCCGGAAGCGGCGCCGGACTCGCCGCCGTGGCGGCCTGGAGCGGGGCCGGCGCCGGGAGGCGCCCGCGGCGGCGCCGCGGGACGTCGGTGAGCCAGGATGCGGCGGGGACCTCGAAGCTGGTGCGGCAGTGCACCCGAGGCGCCCGGCTGGCCGTCGCGGCGGTCGCGGTCGTCACGGGCGTGGGGGCGGGGTCGGCCTGGGCTGGCGGCCCCTCGCTCACGCTGGATCTGGGCGGCGGGCCCGGCGCGACCGCCACCGTCATTCAACTCCTGGCCCTGCTGACCGTCCTCTCCCTGGCGCCGGCCTTCTTCATCATGGTCACGGCCTTCACGCGCATCGTCATCGTGCTGGCCTTCTTGCGGCAGGCCATCGGCGCGCCGCAGGTGCCGCCCAACCAGGTGCTGATCAGCCTGGCCTTGTTCCTGACGTTCTTCGTCATGGCGCCGGTCTGGGACCGGGTCTCCGAGACCGCGCTGCAGCCGTTCCTGGCCGAGCAGATCACCCACGAGGAGGCGCTCGCCCGCGGCCTTGTGCCGATCCGGGAGTTCATGCTCCGGCAGGTGCGGGAGAAGGACCTCGAGCTGTTCGTCGAGCTGGCCAGGCGGCCGAAGCCGGCCCAGGCCGACGAGCTGCCGACGCATGTGATCATTCCGGCGTTCATCCTGAGCGAATTGCGGATCGCGTTCCAGATCGGGTTCTTGCTCTACATTCCCTTCCTGATCGTGGACATGGTCGTCGCGAGCGTCCTGATGTCCATGGGGATGATGCTGCTCCCGCCGGTCGTGATCTCGCTGCCGTTCAAGCTGATCCTGTTCGTGCTCGCGGACGGCTGGTATCTGGTGGTGGGCTCGATGCTGAGGAGTTTTCATTAGCCAGGAGCCAGCAGCCCAGAGCGACGATGAGAAACGGGGAACGGGGGGTGGAAGCGGCTGGTGGCGCGCGGCGCGCTGGAGGAGCAGATGACCCCTGAGCTCGTCATCGAGATCGGACGGCGGGCGATCGAGACGATGCTGCTGGTGTCGGCGCCGATGTTGGGGCTGAGCCTGCTCGTCGGCCTGCTCGTCGGGCTCGTGCAGGCGGTGACCCAGATCAATGAGGCAACCCTCACCTTTGTCCCGAAGGTCCTGGCCGTCGTGGCCACGGCGTTCTTGTTCCTGCCCTGGATGCTGGGGCTGCTGATCAGCTTCACGACCGCGACGCTCGGCGGCATTCCGGAGATGGTCCGGTGAGGAGAAGCGGTGGGCAGGGGGCAGGGGATGGAGCAGTGACCCGGCGGAGTCAGTTGTGAACGACCTCCTCCATGTCGCGCTCCCGCAGGTCCAGGCGCTGCTCGTGGTCCTGACGCGGGTCGCCGGGATCCTGGCGGCCTGGCCGCTGCTGGGCAGCCGCGCGATCCCCGTGCCGGTCAAGGCCGGCGTGGCTCTGATGCTCGCGCTCGTCCTGCTCCCGTTCGCGCGGGCGGCGGCCCCACCCGACGACGCGCTGCTGCTCGGCGCGGGCCTGACGGCGGAGTTCCTGGTGGGACTGACCATCGGCCTGGCGACACGCGCCCTGTTCGCGGGGATCGAGATGGCGGGCGAGCTCATCGGCACCCAGATGGGGCTGGGGGTGGTCCAGCTCGTCGATCCCGCCTCCGCCCAGCAGCTCGGGGTGATCGGCCAGCTTGTCCTGCTCCTGGCGTCGCTCCTGTTCCTTTCGCTGGATGGACACCTGCTCGTCGTGGACGCCATCGCCACGAGCTTGACGGTGATCCCGCCCTTCGGGGCGCGGCTCCCGGCCGCCCTCGTGGAGGACGTGCTCCGGGTCACGCAGGGGCTGTTCCTGGTCGCGCTCAAGCTGGCCGCGCCCGTCATGGCCACGCTGCTCGTGGTCAACCTGGTGCTGGCCGCGCTGGGCCGGGCGGTCGCCCAGATCAACGTGTTCCTGCTGAGCTTTCCGATCACGATCGCGGGCGGGCTCCTGGTGGCGGGCGCGGCCTTGCCCTTCGCCGCTGGGCTCATCGAAGCCGAGCTGGTCCGCCTCGCCGACACGGTCCACGGCTTGATACGGGGGCTGGGGGATGGCTGAGCCGGCGGGTCAGCGCACCGAGCGGGCGACGGCGCGCCGGAGGAAGGAGGCCCGGGAGCGCGGGCAGGTCCCGATCAGCCGCGAGGTGCCGACCGCGGCCGTGCTGCTCGCCGGCCTGGCGCTGCTCGGCCTCGCCGGCGAGCACAGCGCGGCGCAGCTCGTCGAGGTCATGCGGCGATGGCTCGGGCAGGCGGCCGGCGCGGGCGCCGGGCTCGAGGTCAGTCCAGACACGGTCCGCGCCCTGCTGACCCGCGCCGGGTTGGACGGGCTGGCGCTGGCCCTGCCGCTGCTGCTCGGGCTCACGGCGGTCGGGGTAGGGGCCTTCCTCGTGCAGACCGGCTTCCTCTGGCCGACCAAGGGCCTCGCGCCGGATTTCTCCCGGCTCAACCCCGCGGCCGGCTTCGCGCGGCTCGCCTCCTGGCGGGCCGCCGTCGAGCTGGCCAAGGCCGTCCTCAAGGTCGTGGTGATCGTGGGCGTCGTCTCCGCGGCCGTGCGGGACGACCTCCCGCACCTGGCGGCGCTGGGGACCTACGACCTCGCCGACGTCCTGCACCTGACGGCGGCGCTGCTCGCGAAGGCGGCCCTCTGGATCGGGCTCGCCCTCGCCGCGATCGCGGCCGCGGACTACGCCTACCAGCGGTTCGAGTGGGAGCGCGGGCTCCGGATGACCAAGGAAGAGGTCAAGCAGGAGCAGCGGGAGACGGAGGGCGACCCGCTCGTGCGCGCGCGCGTCCGTCGCGTGCAGCGCGAGATGGCCCGGAAGCGCATGATGGCGGCGGTGCCGAAGGCCGACGTCGTGATCACGAACCCGACGCACCTGGCCGTGGCGCTCCGGTACGACGCGGCGACGATGGCGGCGCCGATGGTCGTGGCCAAGGGCGCCGGCGAGCTCGCCGAGCGGATCAAGGCGGTGGCGCGCCGGCACGGGGTGATGGTGGTGGAAAACCGGTTCGTCGCCCAGACCCTCTACCGGCTCGTGGACCTCGGGCGCGAGGTGCCGGCCGACCTCTACCGGGCGGTGGCGGAGATCCTCGCGCTGGTCTATCGGGCGCGCGGGCAGGGGCCGCAGGTGCCGAATGCGCGCTGACGAGCAGACCTGGCCGGTCGCCTCCTGGCTGCGGCAGCCTGACCTCGTCATGTCCGTCGGGGTCGTGGGCACGCTGATGATCATGCTGCTCCCCCTGCCGCGGCTGCTGCTGGACCTGCTGCTGGCCTTCGACATCACGCTGGCGCTCCTCGTCCTCCTGGTCAGCATGCAGGTGCGGAAGCCGCTGGAGTTCTCGGTCTTCCCCTCCGTCTTGCTCATGCTGACGCTGCTGCGGCTGTCGCTGAACATCGCCTCGACCCGCCTGATCCTGCTGCACGGGAACGAAGGGCCGGCCGCGGCGGGCGAGGTGATCCGCGCGTTCGGCAGTTTCGTCGTCGGCGGGAACTTCACCGTGGGGCTCGTTGTGTTCGTGATCCTCGTGGTCATCAACTTCGTCGTCGTGACGAAGGGCGCCGGCCGGATCTCGGAGGTGGCGGCGCGCTTCACGCTGGACGCGATGCCGGGCAAGCAGATGAGCATTGACGCCGACCTGAACGCGGGGCTGATCAACGAGGCGGAGGCGCGCCGCCGCCGCCGCGAGATTGCGCAAGAGGCCGACTTCTACGGGGCCATGGACGGCGCGAGCAAGTTCGTCCGCGGGGACGCGATCGCGGCCGTGGTCATCATCCTGGTGAACATCGTCGGCGGCCTCGCGATCGGCGTGCTGCAGCAGGGGATGGGCGTGGCGGCCGCGGCCCAGAACTACACGCTGCTCACCGTGGGCGAGGGGCTGGCGGCGCAAGTCCCCGCGCTGATCGTCTCGGCCGCCGCCGGCATGATCGTGACCCGGGCGGCCTCGGAGTCAAGCCTCGGCGAGGACATCGCGCGGCAGGTGCTGGTGTCGCCGAAGGCCCTCTGGACGGCGGCGGGGGTGCTCCTCGGCCTGGGCCTCATCCCCGGTCTGCCGCACGCGGCGTTCCTCGCGCTCGGCGGCCTCGTCGCCTGGCCGGCCTACGAGCTGGCCCGACGGGAGCGCGCGCGGGCCGCGGCGGCGCGGGCGGAGCCTGTCGGGCGGGGGCCCGAGCTGGTCGCGACGCCGGCGCCGCTGGACCTCCTGGAGATCCAGGTCGGGTACGGGCTGATCGGCTTGGTGGACGGGGAGCAGGGCGGGGTGTTGCTCGAGCGGATCAAGGGGCTCCGCCGGCAGACCGCCGCGGACCTGGGCTTTCTGGTCCCGCCCGTCCACATCCGGGACAACCTGCAGCTCCGGCCGAACGAGTACGCGATCCTGCTGAAGGGAGTCGAGCTGGTGCGGGGCGAGGTGCTGCCGGGGCACGTGCTGGCGATCAACCCGGGGACCGCCGACAGCCAGGCGGTCCAGGGCCTCCCGACCAAGGAGCCGGCGTTCGGCCTCCCCGCGCTCTGGGTGCCGGACGCCGGGCGGGAGCAGGCCCAGCTGGCGGGCTACACCGTGGTGGACGTCAGCTCGGTCATCACCACCCACCTGGCCGAGCTCATCAAGCGCCACGCCCACGAGCTGATCGGCCGGCAGGAGGTGCAGGCGCTCCTCGACGAGCTGGCGAAGACGCATCCGAAGCTGGTCGAGGAGCTGGTGCCGGCGCTCCTGCCGCTCGGGGGCGTGGTACGCGTGCTGGCGGGCCTGCTGCGGGAGCGGGTCCCGATCCGGGACCTGCGGACCATCCTGGAGGCGGTCGCCGACCAGGCGGCGGCGACGAAGGACCCGGAGGCGCTCATCGAGGCCGCCCGCCAGGCGCTCGCCCGCACCATCACCCGGCAGTACCTCGCCCCGGACGGGACGCTGCCAGTCATCACGGTGGATCCGCGCTTGGATCGGAAGCTCGCGGAGCAGGCCGCCGCCAGCGGCCCCGGCGGCGCCTGGATGCCGGATCCGGTGATCGCGCAGAAGCTGCTGCTGTCGCTCAAACAGGCGGTGGAGCGCGTGGCCGCGCAGGGCCAGCAGCCGATCCTGCTCTGCTCGGCGCCGCTCCGCCGCCCCCTCCGCCGGCTGACGGAGCGGTTCCTGCCGGCGATGCCGGTGCTGGCGACGAGCGAGGTGGACGCGGTAGCCAAGATCAAGGCGCTGGAGACGGTCCGGGTGGCCGAGGAGAAGGGTGAGCCGCGATGAAGATCAAGACGTTCCAGGCCCTGACGATGCAGGATGCGCTCCGGACGATCAAGGCGGAGCTGGGTCCGGACGCGGTCATCCTCTCGACGAAGCAGGTCCGGCGGGGCGGCGCGCTGTTCGGGCTGTTCGGCCGTCCCTTGATCGAGGTGGCCGCCGCCGTGGATTTCGAACCCGCGTCCCAGGAAGGGGCGGCGCCCCGGTTCGAGCGAGAGCTGCGCCGCTCGGTCGCGCGGAAGCCGACCCCGGAGGAGTGCCCGGGCGCGGCGCCCCCGCCGGGGCGCGGCCCCGACGCTTCCTGGACGGACATCCGGGCGGAGCTGGCCCAGATCCGCACGTTGCTCGAGGCAGTGACGACCGGCGGGGGACGGGTGCCTCCGATGCCGCGGGATGCCCAGGGTGCCGCGGGGTTGTCACCGCCGCTGCAGGCCGCGCGAGATCGGCTGGTCCGGGCCGGGCTGTCCGCCAGCACGGCGCTCCAGCTCGCGGCCGGCATGGCCGAGCGCGGCCGGTTGTGCGAGCTGGATTCCGAGGCCAAGATCCGTGCCGCGCTGGAGCGGCTGCTCGTGCGGGAGACGAAGACCGGCGGTCCGCTGCTCGCCCTGGGCGAGTGGAAGAAAACGGTCATGCTGGTCGGGCCCACGGGGGTAGGGAAGACGACCACGATCGCCAAGCTCGCCGCCCACTACCATGTGAAGGAGCGGCGCGCGGTGGCGCTCGTCACGATGGACACCTATCGCGTGGCGGCGGTCGAGCAGCTCCGGCTGTTCGCGCAGACGATCGGCGTGCCCCTGGACGTTGCGCTGACGAAGGAGGAGATGGTCGAGTTCGTGCGCCGCCGGGCCAAGGCCGAACTCATCCTGATTGATACGCCGGGCCGGAACCCGCTGGATCCGGACAGTATGGAGGAGCTGCGGCGGACCGTGACGACCGACCACCCGCTGGAGATCCACCTGGTGCTCTCCGCCACGACGCGCGACGAGGATCTGCTCGACGCCGTGGACCGGTACGCGGCGCTCCCGATCAACCGGCTGCTGTTCACGAAGCTCGATGAGACGACGCGGTACGGGGCCCCCTTCGAGCTGATGCGCCGGACGGGCTGGGCGCTGTCCTATTTCAGCACGGGCCAGCACGTGCCCGAGGATCTGGAGCTGGTGCGGCCCGAGCGGATGGCGGAGCTGGTGCTGGGCGGGGCGCTGCGAGCGAGGCCGGGCGCCCACGAGCGGGCGGCCCCGGCGGCGCCGCCGCAGCCGGCGAAGCCCGAGGCGCGGGCCGCGGGGGCTCGTGTCGCGAAGAAGGGAGGGGCGTGGTGGACGCGGTGGTGAGGCGGGCGAAGGGGCGGCGCCGGCGCCGCGCCGGTGCCGCCGCAGGTGATCGCGGTCGCGAGCGGCAAGGGTGGGGTCGGCAAGACCAACGTCGTCGCGAACCTGGCGCTCGCGCTGGCGCGGACGGGCCGGCGCGTGCTGGTGTTGGACGCGGATCTGGGCCTGGGCAACCTCGATGTCCTGCTGGGCTTGATCCCCCGGTACACGCTGGCGCACGTGCTGCGCGGGGATCGACGGCTCGCCGAGGTCATGATCCCCGGCCCCGGCGGCATCCGGATCCTGCCGGCCGGCTCGGGCATCCCGGAACTGACCGCGCTCACGGAGCCCCAGCAGCGCGCGCTGCTCGACGAGCTGGACCGCGCCGCAGGCGAGACCGACGTGCTGCTGATTGACGCTGGCGCTGGGATCTCCGCCAACGTGCTGTTCTTCGCGGGCACCGCCCAGGAGCTGGTTGTCATGGCCTCGCCCGAACCGACGGCGATGGCGGACGCCTACGCCCTCATGAAGGTGGTCTCCGGGCGGCTCCTCGCGCGACGCTTCCGCCTGCTCGTCAACATGGCCAGCAGCCGCCGGGAAGGCGACGACGTCGCGCGCCGGATCGGCTTGGTCGCCGACCGGTTCCTGGATGTCTGCATTGACTACCTCGGGGCGATCCCCGTGGACGACTACGTCCGGATGGCGGTCGCTCGGCAACGGGCGGTCGTCGAGCTGTTTCCGCAGGCGCCAGCCAGCCGGGCCTTCGGCCGGCTCGCCGAGGTCATCGCCCGCTGGCGCGCGCCGGACGCCTCGCCGCCAGGAGCCCCTGGGCCGAGGACGTTGGGCGGGGCAGGCCACGTCGGCCGCTGGTGACCGGAGAGCAGGCGGGCCGGCGCGGGCGCCGCCGCGTCGGTCCTGGGAGGGAGCACCCGATGCGAGAGCTGGTGGGCGAGCAGAGCGCGAAGGCGGCGGAGGCCGACCGGGAGCGGATCATCCGGGAGTTCACGCCAGTCATCAAGGCGATGGCGCACCGGCTGGCCTTCCGGCTGCCCGCGCACCTGGATGCGCAGGACCTCGTCTCGGCGGGGATCATCGGTCTAATGGATGCGATGACGAAATACGATCCGACGCGGGAGGCCAAGTTCAAGACCTATGCGGAGTTCCGGATCCGCGGCGCGATGCTCGACGAGATCCGGGCGATGGACTGGGTCCCCCGGTCCGTGCACGAGCGGATCGCGACGCTGCAGAAGTGCCAGCACGAGCTGTTGAAACGGCTCGGCCGGCCGCCAACCGACGAGGAGCTGGCGCAGGAGCTGAACCTGTCCATGGAAGAGCTGGACAGCTTCCTGTCGCGCGCTCAGGGCGTGGTGCTGCTGAGCGTCGAGGACTTGGGTGTCCAGGAGGCCGAGGGCCACGCGATGCTCCGGTCGCTCGTGGACACGCAGCATCCCGACCCGCTGTCGCTCGTCGTCTCCGAGGACATCCGCCAGGGACTCGCCAGGGCAATCGAATCGCTGCCCGAGAAGGAGCGCCTCGTCCTGACCCTCTACTACTACGAAGAGCTGACCATGAAGGAGATCGGCCGGGTCCTCAAGGTCACCGAATCGCGCGTGTGCCAGATCCATGCCAAAGCGATCCTGAAGCTGAAGGCGCTGGTGGCCGATCTGAAGCCAGAGTAAGTAGCCCCACAGACCCAAGGTCCGGTTTCGGTTCCAGCCCGTTCGGCTCCGTTCGGAGCCGGCCCCGATTCTTTTCCGGCACGCCTTAAGAGTTGTCGTGCGTCCTCCGACAAGAGGGGTGGCGCTCTATGACGGACTTGGGCCGGCGGGATGCTCCCGGTCCGTTCGCCGGCGCGCGGCGAGTCGGCGGTGCGCGGGCATCGAGGGCTGGAGGGCAGACGGCGCATGCCGGCAAAGCGGGGGCGGAGCGGGAACAACGGGGCCAGACTGGCCGCCGGCGGCGTGCTGAGGGGAACGGATCGCGCCCCTTGCGGCGCCACCGAGGGGCTCCGGCGGTGCCGGGATCGGCACCGGTTCCTGATCGAGACCATGACAGAGGGCGTCCTCTGCGCCGATGAGCGGGGGACCATCGTCGAGGTGAACCGGGCGGCGGAGCGGCTGTTCGGCTACGCGCGGACTGAGATCGTAGGCCGTTCCCTGAATCTCTTGGTGCCCGCGCATCTGCGGGACGACCGCCAGGGGGGCGTGGCCCGGCTCCTGGAGGCCGGCCGTTCCGAGCCGGCAGCCTGGCAGTGCATGGAGCTGTCCGGGCTGACCAGAGACGGCCGCGAGTTCCCGTTGGAGGTGTCGTTCTCCTGGTTCGAAGCAGGCGGGCGGCGGTACTGCACCGGGGTGCTGCGCGACCTGAGCGCGTACAAACGGGTCACGGAAGCCCTCCGCTGCGCCAACCAGGAGCTGGACCGCCGCATCCAGGAACGGACCGCGGAGCTGGCCCGGATCAACGAGGCCCTGCAGCTCGAGATCGCTGAGCGCAAGCGGGCGGAGGAGTGCCTGAACAGCCTCGCCCACTACGATCCGCTCACGGGGCTCCCGAACCGGCGGCTGTTCGCGGAGCTGCTCTCCCAGTCGCTGGCCCGCGCGCGCCGGGCCGGACACAACCTGGCCCTCCTGTTCCTGGACCTGGACCGGTTCAAGCTTATCAACGACACGCTCGGCCACACGGTCGGGGACCAGCTCCTCAAGGCCGTCGCCGGCCGGCTCACGGCGGCGCTCCGGGCCAGCGACATCGTCTCCCGGCTGGGCGGCGACGAGTTCACGATCATCCTGGAGGACGTCGGCACGTCGGAGGATGTGGCGCGCATTGCCCAGAAGCTCCTCGACGCCCTGGCCCTCCCCTACCCGCTCAGCGGCCACGAGGTCTTCACCGGGGGCAGCATCGGGATCGCCATGTTCCCCGCGGACAGCGCCGACCGGGACGGGCTCATCAACAGCGCCGATATCGCCATGTACGCGGCCAAGGAGCACGGCGGTGCGTTCCAGTTCTATTCCGCGGACATGAATGTCCGAGCCTTCGAGCGGCTCACGCTCGAGACCGGCCTGCGCTACGCGCTCGCGCGGGGCGAGTTCCAGCTCTTCTACCAGCCCCTGGTGGACTTCCGGAGCGGCGCGATCGTGGGCGTGGAGGCGCTGCTCCGATGGCGCCATCCCGAGCGGGGCCTGCTCAGCCCAGACACCTTCATCGCGCTCGCGGAGGAGACCGGGCTGATCATCCCGATCGGCGAGTGGGTGCTGCGCACGGCCTGCCGGCAGGCCCGGATCTGGCAGCAGGAAGGCTTCACCCTGCGGATGGCGGTCAACCTGTCGCGGCGGCAGCTCCAGCAGAAGAACCTGGTGGAGACCGTGGCCCGTATCCTCAAGGACACGGAGCTGGACCCCCGGGCCCTCGAGCTGGAGCTGACCGAAAGCCAGTTGATCCAGGACGCGGACCGGGCCATCCCCATGCTCAAGGCCCTGCATCGGATGGGTATCCGGATCTCGATTGACGATTTCGGGTCGGAATACTCATCGCTCGGCTATCTCAAGCGGCTTCCGATCACGACGCTCAAGATTGACGAGTCCTTCGTCCGCGACATCGTCACCAACGGCAGTGACGCCTCCATCGCCCGGGCGATCATCACGCTGGCCCATTGCCTCAACCTGAACGTGATCGCCGAAGGGGTCGAGACGGAGGGGCAGGCGGCGCTGCTCCGCTCCCAGCACTGCAACGAGATGCAGGGGTACTACTTCAGCCGGCCCGTGGACGGCGAGACGTTCCGGGCGCTCCTGCGCGAGCGGGCCGCCGCGCCGGCTTGGGAGCACGCCCTCCTGCGCGTGGATCACCCGGAGGGCGGGGGACCCATTGCCTCGGATGGAAACGGAGCGGAGCGGCCCTGATCGGAGCCGTCCGATGCACACGAATCCCGGCGAGCAGGAACGGACGTCGCGGATCGGCGAGCCCGCCCGCGAGACGATTCTCCTGGCCGAGGACGAGCGGCCTGTGCGGGAGCTGATCGCCCAGGTCCTGCGCGCGGCGGGCTACGTCGTGCTCTGCGCGAGCGACGGCAAGGCCGCGCTGGAACTCTGCCGGAGTCATCCGGGCCCGATCCACCTGCTCCTGAGCGACATGGCCATGCCGGGGATGACCGGGGACGAGCTGGCGGTGCGGGCCCGCGCCCTGCGGCCGGAGCTCCGTCTGCTTCTCATGTCCGGGTTCGTGTCGAGCGCCAGACTGCACGCGGATCCCTTCCTGCGGACGGTGCCCTTCATCCACAAGCCGTTTTCGATGGAGACGCTCAGGAGCAAGGTCCGCGACGCCCTGACGCAGCCCGGGGCCTCCTGAAGCCGGACCGCCAGGATCCCCCGCCACCCGGCAAAATGTTCCCGCCGCCGGCACCAAACCTGCCCAATCTCACCCTCGTCATCCCCCTCCGTCAGGCGCCACGCCAGAGCCTTCAGCCGTCAGCGCCGGGCGGGAGGCGAGGGGCTCGTGGCGAGTGGTGAAGGAGGGTTCGAGGGTTCCGGCCCCTTGCCGCGCGCCTCGGGCCTCGCGTTCGATCCTGTGGCATGCGCGTTGCTCTCCTACCCTGGCGGCGCTGATTCCAGTGCCGAGCGGGGCCGTGCTCCCATGGACCGAGGGATCTACACCATTCTGTCCGGCGCGTTGGCGCAGGAACATCGCATCCAGGTCCTGACCAACAACGTCGCGAATCTCAAGACCACCGGATTCAAGCGCATGGAGCCGACGTTCCAGTCGCTCGTGCCCGTCGGCGCCGCCGCCCCGCTGTCTTTGACGGGAGGGGCGCCGTCCTTCCCCAGCACGCCGGCGGGCCAGGGCGAACGGGTGTTCGTCGCGCCGCACGACCTGCGGACCGATCACGGGGAAGGGGCTCGCCGCGAGACCAAGAATCCCTTTGATCTGGCCATCGAGGGACCGGGGTTCTTCGAAGTCAAGACGCCGGAGGGCCTCCGCTATACGCGCAACGGGATGTTTCACCTGGATCCCAAGCGGCGGCTGGTGACGGAGGCCGGCGATCCGGTGATGGGGGTGAAAGGCGAGATCCAGCTCAAGGCCGGCGAGGTCAAGGTGCTGGCCGGCGGGCGCATCCTGGTCAACGACGCGGAGGCTGCGCGGATCAAGGTCGTGGAGTTTCCGGATCCCCGGAGCCTGGTCAAGCTCGGCGGCGGCCTCTTCGCCGGCATGAATCCCAAGCCCGTCGCGGAGCCGGCAGTGGTGTCCGGGCAACTCGAAGACTCCAACGTGAATCCGTTCGTGGAAATGGCGAAGCTAATCGAGGTCATGCGCTCGTACGAGTTTGCCCAGAAAGTGATGCAGACCTACGACCGGCTGGCCGAGATGGCGATTCAGGAAATCGGCAGAGTGGCGTGACACCGCGAGCCACGAAGAGCCCATAGCAGACCGCGTTGAGCGGGTGGCGGCTCGCGGCTAGCGAGGAGGAAGGTATGATCCGGGCGATGTGGACGTCGGCGACGGGGATGACCGCGCAGCAGCTCAACATTGACACGATCGCACACAACCTGGCCAACGTGAACACCAACGGGTTCAAGCGCAGCCGGGCGGAGTTCGCCGACCTGCTGTACCAGATCCAGCGGTTGCCGGGCACGAACTCCTCGAACGTGGGGGTCTTCCCGGTGGGCATGCAGGTGGGCGGCGGGGTGCGGCCGACGACTGTCGCGAAAGAATGGGCTCAGGGAAACCTCCGCCAGACCGGCAACGAGCTCGATCTCGCGATCGATGGGCCGGGCTTCTTCCAGGTCAGCCGCCCCGACGGCACGATCATGTACACGCGGAACGGCTCCTTCAAACGCGACAACGTCGGCAACGTCGTGACGGGCGACGGCGATTTGCTGACGCCGACGATCACGATCCCGTCCGGGGCCCTGAAGGTGGACATCGGCCAGGACGGCACGGTCTCAGTCCTGCTGCCGGGCGTGACCCAGGCGTCGCAGGTGGGCCAGATCCAGCTCGTCCGGTTCGACAATCCCGCCGGATTGGTGGCGATGGGGAACAACCTCTTCCTGGACAGCTTCGCCTCGGGCCCACCGCTGCAGGGGGTCCCGGGCTTCTCGACGGGCTTCGGCCTCATCCAGCAGGGCATGCTGGAAAGCTCGAACGTCAACTTGGCCGAGGAGATGGTCAACATGATCATCGCCCAGCGGAGCTATGAGATCAACGCCAAGGCGATCCAGGCCTCCGACGAGATGATGGCGATGGCGAACAACCTGAGGAGATAGCGCGGGCGCGAGGGAAGCCGAATGGTCGGGGGGCGAAGGGGTGGTCCGTGGTTGTGGTAGGGCGGGGAGGTGGGGCGTGACCAGGAGAGGGGTGCTCGTCGCAGTGATCCTGCTGGTCGTGGCCGGCGTGGCCGGCAGCGGGGGCCGGCGCGGCCGGCAGCGGGACTGGCGCGGGACCGGCGGAGGCGGGCGGACCCGGGCGGCGCGCGCCGGCGCGGCCGGCCGCGGCTGAGCCGGCACCGGACCGACCGTTCCCGGTCGAGGACATCAGACAGGCGCTGCTCCGGCACCTGGAGCGACAGTATGCGGGCAAGGCGAGCGAGGTGGAGGTGCACATCCTGGGGCCCCGGCAGCCGATCCTGCTCCCGCCTGGCGCGGTGACGGCTCGAGTGACGGAGCAGGGGCCGGAGACCCATGCCGGCCCTCGTTCGTTCACCCTCACGCTCGCGGTGGACGGGAAGCCGGTGCGGACGGTCACGGTCACCGCGGCGGTGGAAGCGCAGGCCGAGGCCGTCGCGCCGGTCCGTCTGATCCGGAAGGACGACCTCCTCGAGGAGGCTGACCTCGCAGTCATGCGGGTGCCGCTGACGGAGGAGCACCCGGAGTTCGTGTGGCGCCTCGAGGACGCGGTCGGCAAGCGCGCGGTCCGGGCGCTGCCGCCTCACCAGCCGCTCCGCCCGTCGTCCCTGGGCGCGCCCTACGCCGTCCGCAAGGGCGAGCGGGTCGTCATCGAGGCGAAGCGCGGGGGCCTGACGGTCCGGACGGCCGGCGTGACCAAGGCGGGGGGCGTGGTCGGGCAGTCCATTGTCGTGACGAACGTGGATTCGGGCAAGCAGCTCCAGGCGACGGTGATCGCGCCGGGGGTCGTCCAGGTGGAATTCTGATGGGCGGGCGAAAGGCGAGGGGCAAGGGGCAGGAGGGCAGAACAGTTGCCGGGCGGGCGTGCGGCCCTCTCGCCTGGGACCTCATGCTGCTCGTCCTACTGCTCGTGGCCTGTAGCAAGCCGACAGCGTCGACGCGCGCGATCCAGATCCCGCCGCTGCCGCCGCCCAAGACGATGGGCTCCCTGTGGGTGGAGGAAAACGGGCGCGCCTATCTCTACGAAGACCTCCGGGCGATGCGGGTGGGCGATATCATCACGATCAAGATCATGGAGAAGCACAAGGGGTCCAAGACCGCGGACACCAAGGCCGAGCGCGAGTCCACGATTGATAACGCGCTCGACGGCCTCACCTTCGGCATTCCGGGGCTGTCGCTGAAGAAGGTGGTCGCCCAGGACCTCGCGGTGAGCGCGAACGCCAAGAACAAATTCGGCGGGAAGGGGGCAACGAACCGGGAGGACACGCTGACCGGGACGATGTCGGCGATCGTCACCGAGGTCATGCCGAACGGCGATCTCCGGATCGAAGGGCGCCGCGAGGTCACGGTCAACAGCGAGAAGCAGACGATGATCCTGAGCGGACTGGTGCGGCGCGTGGACGTGGACACGAAGAACACCGTGCTCTCGACCGCCATCGCGGACGCGCGGATCGAGTACACCGGCCTCGGCGTCGTGGACGACGTCCAACGGCCCGGCTGGCTGGTGCGGATCCTGGATTGGATCTATCCGTTCTGAGGGGAAGCGAACCGAGAGCCGCGGCGCGCCGGCCGTGACGGGCGAAAAGAGGGGCATGCGGCAGTCCAGGACCCTGATTGCTTGCGGTGTGCTGCTCGCTGTCGGCTGTGCGCTCGCCGCGGGGCCGGCGCGGGCGGCGCGGGTCAAGGACATCGCGACGATCGAGGGGGTGCGCGAGAACCAGCTCTACGGCTACGGGCTCGTCGTCGGGCTGGACCGGACGGGCGACATGGTGATCGGCGGCCAGTTCACCGTGCAGGCCATGATGTCCATGCTCAACAAGATGGGCATCAATCTGGTGATTGACCCGATCATGTTGCTGACCCGCAACATCGCCTCCGTCATGGTGACGGCCAAGCTGCCCCCCTTCGCGAAGCCGGGGATGACCGTGGATGCCGTCGTGTCCTCGATGGCCAACGCCCGGAGCCTGCAGGGGGGCACGCTGCTGCTGACCCCGCTCAAGGCGCCGAACCAGCAGGTCTATGCCGTCGCGCAGGGGCCGATCTCCATCGGCGGGTTCCTCGGCGGCACCGGCGGCGGGGGGGGGAACACGGTCACGAAGAACCACCAGGCGGCCGGGACGGTCCCCGGCGGGGCCATCGTCGAGAAGGAAGTCACGGTGAATCTTGACGCCTGGGACACGGTCTCCATCGTCCTCCGGCAGGCGGATTTCACGACCGCCATCCGGATCGCCGACGCGATCGAGGCGGTCTTCGGGAAGGGCAGCGCCGTCCCGGTGAACGCGGGGCTGGTCCGGGCGACGATCCCGGCCGACTTCCAGGGCCGGGTGGTCCAGTACATCGCGACGATTGAGGCGCTGGACGTGCAGGTGGACGTGCCGGCGAAGGTCGTCGTCAACGAGCGGACCGGGACCGTGGTGCTCGGCGAGCACGTCCGGCTCTCGACCTGCGCCATCGCGCACGGGAACCTGACGATCACCGTCAAGAACACGCTCAACGTCTCCCAGCCCAACGCTCCGTTCATCGGCTCGTCCAACGGGGAGACGGTGGTGACCCAGGACGTGAAGACCGACGTGCAGGAAGAGCCCTCCCGCTTGCTGCAGGTGGATGAGACCGTGACGCTCGGCGAGGTGGTCCGGGCACTCAACGCGGTCGGCGTCACGCCGCGGGACCTGGTCGCGATCCTCGCGGCGATGAAGTCGGCCGGGGCGCTGCAGGCCAATCTGGAAATTATCTAACGGGTGCACCATGGAACCCTGGATGCCGCGCTCCGGCGGGCTGGCGATGACGGAGCTCGCCACCGGGCTCGCCGCCGAGCGGTCGCTCCGGGCCTCGGGCGGCGGGAGCCGCGAGGAGATCCGGAAGGCCGCGCAAGAATTCGAGGCCTATTTCGTCGCGTACCTCATGAAGGTCATGCGGGAAACCGTGCCGAAGGGGATCCTGCCGAGCCGGGCGGCCGATCACTACTCCTATTTTTATGACCAGGAGATCGGACGGCTCGCCGCCCGGGAGGGGGGGCTCGGGCTCGCGAAGTTCTTGGAAGAGAACCTGGCCTCCGACTCCGTCATGCCAGCGAACGCCAGCATCCAGGACAATTCTGGACCCTGGCGTCCGCCGGGGTGACGGGCGGGCAGGCCCCGGATTGAAACGAGCCGGGCCAGGCTTCAGTCCGTGCACCGATCTGCCGATAAGAGAACTGGCGCACGAGGGGCCGGGACTGCGGTGGTCTCGACCAACCCGGGGGCGCCCGACCGGCGGAGCGAGGTAAGCCATGGAAATTGCTGGATATGGGAGCGCAGGAGAGCTGAGCCGACTGCTCCTGGGGACGCAGGAGCCGGGCCGGGCCGCCAACAGCCGGCCGTCGCACCCGGGGGCGTCCGAGGATCAGGTCGCCATCTCCCAACATGCGAGGGACATTCAGCGGCTCAAGGCGCTGGCTGAGGCGCCGGATGAACCCCGTGCCGCACGGGTCGAGCAGATCCGGCAGGCCATTGAGGCCGGCACCTATCAGGTGAGCGGCCGGTCCGTGGCGGATGCGATGATCCGGCACGTGTTGACTGAGGCCGTTCTCTAGGCTCCATGGACCTGACCACCGCGCTCGTGACCGATCTCGTCACCCTGCTCGACCAGGAACAATCCTCCCTCGAGGCCTTGTTGCACCTCCTCGCCGAGGAGCGGCGGGCCGTGCGCACCCTGTCGCTCGACCGGCTGACCGGTGGCGCGACCGCCAAGACCCGGCTCCTGGACGACCTTCACCAGCTTGAGCGCCGGCGCACCACGCTGGTGGCAGCGCTGGCGGCCGAGTGGGGGACAGACCCCGAACGGCTCACGCTGACGGAGATCGCCGCCCGCGTCCCCGCCGAAGAAGCGGGCCGGCTGCTCCGGCGCCGCGACCGGCTGCAGGCCTCCCTGCTCGCGACGCTCGACGCCAACCGGTTCAACGGCTCGGTGATCGCACGGGTCTGCCGCTTCCTGGAGGAAAGCCTCTCGTGCTGGCGGCTCCCCGCAGAGCCCGGGGGGCTCTATTCCGACGCCGGGGCTGCGCGTCGGACGGAGCTCGGCGGCCAGCTCGTGGAGCGGAGGGGATAGGTCATGTCCGACCTCCTCAACCTCCTCGGCATTGGGAAATCCGCCCTGCGGACCGCCCAGCGTGCGCTCTCCGTGACGGGCCAGAACATCGCCAACGTGAATACGCCAGGCTATGCACGCCAGGAAGCGGTCCTGGCTGCGGCGCGCCCGTTGGACAGCCGACCTGGCCAGCTCGGGACCGGTGTCGAGGTGACCCAGATCCGCCGGTCGGTGGACGCCGTCGTCGAGCGCCAACTCCTCGGCTCGCGGGCACAGCTCGGGAACCTGGAGGTCACGAAGCGGACGCTGCTCCGGATCGAAGGGCTGTTCGGCGACACCAGCGAGCAGAGGATCGGCGCGGCCCTCAACGACTTCTTCGCGGCCTGGCAGGATGTGGCCACGGACCCGGCCGATCGGGTCGCGCGGTCCGTGCTCCTGTCCAAGGCCGCGGCGCTGGCCGATCGGGTCAACCGGACCGCGGCCGACCTGGCGGACACACGGACGGCGCTGGACCGCGAGGTGCGCGACACGCTCACGGAGATCAACGCCCTGGCCAAGCAGATCGCGGCGCTGAACGGGCGAATCGTGCAGGCGAAGGCGGGAGGCCAGAACCCGAACGACCTCCTGGACCAGCGCGGGCACCTGGTCGGCGAGCTGGCCGATCGGATCGCGGTCTCCACCGTCGAGGACGACCAGGGCCGGCTCACGGTCTTCGCCGGCCGGGGGCGCGCCCTGGTGGCGGGCGACGAAGCGTACCGCCTCGTCGGCCAGGCCAATGCGGACAACGACGGGCTGCTCGACGTCGCCTATGACCCCACCTCGCCGGCCGAGGCGGAAGCCGACGAGGACCAAAGCCCTGTGGTGATCTCTTCGGAGATCGGGGGCGGGCGTCTGAAGGGACTGCTGACCACGCGGGACGCGACGCTCGCCGGGCTCCTCGACTCGCTGAACAGCCTGGCCGCCGCGCTGGTCTCGGAGGTCAACGACCGGCACGCGGCGGGCTACGGCCTGGACGGCTCGACCGGCAAGGAGTTCTTCGACGCCACCGGGACCACGGCCGCGACGATGCGCGTCGCGCTGACGGACCCGAACGAGGTCGCGGCCTCGGACAGCGCCGCGGGCGTGCCTGGCGACGGCGCCAACGCCCTGGCCATCGTCGCCCTGCAGAGCACGGCCCTATCGGCGCTCGACGACCTGACGATGAGTCAGTATGACGCCCGGACGGCGGCGAACCTGGGCGCGACCGCCAACCAGGCGGATGGCGACCTGAAGGCCCAGCAGGTGATCCAGGACCAACTGCAAGCCGCCCGGGCCGAGGTGTCCGGCGTGTCGCTGGACGAGGAGCTGGTCAACCTCCTGGCCCAGCAACGGGCCTTCGAGGCCGCCTCCCGGGTCGTGGTGATGACGGACGAGCTGTTGCAGACGATCCTCTCCCTCAAGCGGTGATGGGGCCGCAAGTGGGTGGTCAGGGGGCCGTGGTCAGGGCTGAGACACCTCTCCTTCACCGACCCCCACCCACCGGCCGGTGGGGATCCTGATGCGCGTCAGCGATCAACAGATTTTCGGGGCCCTGCTGAACCGCCTGCAGGAGGCGCGGGCGAAGACCCTGGCCGCCCAGGAGCAGATTGCCTCGGGCAAGCGGGTGATCCGGCCGTCGGACGATCCCTCGGCGTTCGGCCGGATCGTCAGCGGCCAGGCGTCGCTCGCGCGGCTGGACCAGCGCCTGCGCAACATCCAGACCGGAACCGCCCGCCTGCAGACGGCCGACGGCACGCTCACCTCGGTCACGAATGTCCTGACCCGGGTCAAGGAGCTGGCCGTCGGACTCCGGAACGACACAAACGGGCCGACGGAGCGGGCGGCAGGCGCCGTGGAAGCCCGGCAGCTCGCGCTCGAGCTGCAACGCCTGGCCAACACCACCTCCAACGGACAGGCGCTCTTCACGGGCACCAGCACCCACGGCCGCGCAACGGGGACCACGCTCACGACGCCGGTGACCATCACCGGCGGCAGCACGGACACGCTCCAGGTCTCCGTGGACGGGACCGCCTCAGGCCCCATCACGCTGACGGCCGGGTCGTACACCGGGGCGCAGGCGGCCGCGCTCTTGGAGACCAAGATCAACACCGACGCGACGCTGGCCGCGGCGGGCAAGCGCGTGACCGTCTCGTACGAGGGCGGCCGGCTCGTCATCGCCTCCACGGGCGCGGGATCGAGCTCGACCGTGACCGTCACCGGCGGGACCGCGCGGACGACCCTGGGCTTCAACGGGGGCAGCACGACCACCGGTGCCGCCCCCTATGCGCTGCAGGCGTCGGCCGCTGCGGCGTCCGGGAACACGGGCGGCGCGACGATTTCCCAGGGGAGCGTCCAGGATGCCACCAAGGTCACGCTCAACGACTATGTCATCAAGTTCAGCTCGGCGACGACTTTTAACGTGTACAACGTCTCGGCTCCGGTCGCGGTCACGGCCGCCGGCGCCAACACCGGCGCGGCGGCGAAGGCGGACGCCGGGGTCAGCGACGCGACCGCCCTCACGCTCGACGACTACGAGATCGAGTTCACTTCAGACACGCAATACACAATCACCGACACGACGACGGGCACGGTGGTGTCGGCCGGCAACACCTATACCTCCGGCGCCGCCATCACCTTCGACGGCCTCCGCGTGGTCCTCCAGGACGGCGCCGCGGGCGGCCCCAAGAGCGGAGACAAGTTTACCGTTGCGCTCAATCCGACGACCGTGCTGTCCGATCAGACCTATGCGTCGGGCTCGGCCATCAGCTTCGACGGCCTCTCCGTGGCGATCACGACGGGCTCCGCCGCGCCGGCGGCCGGCGACCGGTTCGCGGTGACCACGGGCATCCAGTACCAGGGGGACGACGGGCTGCGGCGGATCGAAATCGGCGACAGCCAGACCGTGAAGACCAACCTGCCGGGCAATCAGGTCTTCTCCGGGCCGACCCTGGATCTCTTCGCCTCGCTCAAGAGCCTGATCTCGGCCCTCAAGGGCAGTCACGGCGATGGAATTGACCAGGGCATCGCCGACACGGACAGGGCCCTGGACCAAGTCGCGGAGGCGCAGGCAGAGATCGGCGCCTTGGCCAACCGGTTCGACCAGACGCGGGCGAGCCTGGAGGAGGCCAAAGCGGGAGTCACGCAGGCCGTGGCGGAAGACGGCGATGCGGACCTGGTGAAGGCGGTCTCGGACCTCAGCCTGCAGCAGTTCGCGATGGAGGCCGCGGCCCAGGCGATGGCCCGGATCCTGGACAGCTCGCTGCTGCGGTTCCTGCGGTAGGGCGTGATGCGTGATGCAAGGGATGAGAAAGGGAAGACTCCTAGCGTACCACCCATAACCCATCACCCATCACAAGCTTGAGAGGGAGCCAGGGAAGGCGACCATGCTCGTCCTCACGCGCAGGGCTGGCGAAGGAATCGCGATCGGCACGGACATCCACGTGGTGGTCTTGGAGGTGAAGGGGCTCCAGGTGCGGCTCGGGATCGAGGCGCCGCCCCAGGTGCAAGTCCACCGGGACGAGGTCTATGCCCGGATCCTGGACGAGAACCGGCAGGCGGCGGCGACGCAACGGATCCCGGCCGAGGTCCTCACGCGGCTCGGCAGGACAGGAGGTTGAAGGACGATCATGAAGGTCACGACCGGCCGGTTCGGCGAGATCGAGGTCACGGACGAGGCGATCATCCGGTTTCCGTCCGGGATCATCGGGTTCCCGCGCTCCGTGCGCTACGTCATGCTGGACCATGACCGGGAGGCTCCGTTCAAGTGGCTCCAATCCCTGGACGAGCCGGAGCTGGCGTTCGTCGTCATGGATCCGGCCCGGTTCAAGCCGGATTACCGCGTCGAGGTCCCGCTCGAGGCGCTCGCGGAGCTGCATCCCGACGAAGGAGACGACTTGATTCTCCTCGTCATCCTCACCATTCCCTCGGCCGATCCCGGCCGGGTGACCGCCAACCTGCGCGGTCCCGTGGTGGTGAACCCGCGGACGCGACTGGCCAAACAGCTCGTGCTCCCGGAGGACGTGCCGACGCGCCACCCAGTCTTCCCTCAGGGCGCCGCATCAGGCTCCCCCTGCGCGTCCGCCGCACCACCGACCCCGCTCGCCGCCGACCGCGCCTGACTGCCTCGCTGGGCGCGGGCTCGCCCGCGCTCCCTTCAGGTTTCCTCCAAACAGCCGATACAACCAGTGACGACCTCCGTCCGCCTGCGAAAGGAGCAACACCGCCGTGGCCCGGATTCCCCTCGAGCAGCTCGCCGTCGGCATGTACATCGTCGGTCTGGACAAGTCCTGGCTCGAGACCCCGTTCCTGCGCCACAAGATGCGGATCACCGGGGCCAGTCAGATCCGCGCGCTCCGGGACTCGGGGGTGCGGTTCGTCGAGATTGACCCGGGCAAGGGGCCGGCACCGGCCGTCGGCGGCGCCGCGCCGGCCCTCGCCGCGCCGCCGGAAGCCGAGCCCTCGGCACCGCGTTCTGCCCCCCCGGTGGACGCCTTCACGGAGGAGCTGCCGCTCGCGACGAAGGCGTACCAGGAGGCCAAGCACGTCGTCCAGCGGGCCATGCACGAGGTCCGGATGGGGCAGGCGATCAACACTGAGGCGGTCCAGAAGGCCGTGGACGGCCTCGTGGACAGCGTGCTGCGGAACGAGGACGCGCTCACCAGCCTCTCCCGGCTCAAGAGCTACGACGAGTACACGTTCTTCCATTCGGTGAACACGGCGGTGCTGGCCCTGGCCCTCGGCCGGAGCCTCGAGCTGGACCGTGCGGCTCTCCGGAGCCTGGGGACCGGCGCCCTGCTCCACGACGTCGGGAAGATGAAGATCCCGATCGGGATCCTGAACAAGCCGGGGAAGCTGAAGGACTTCGAGTTCGCGATCATCAAGCAGCACGCGCTCCGCGGCGCGGAGATCCTGGCCCGGACGACCGGGCTTGAGGAAGAGGCCATCCGGCCCGCCCTCGAGCACCACGAGCGGGTGAACGGCAGCGGGTATCCTTTCGGCAAAACCAAAGAGCAGCTCACCCAGTTTGGGCTGATCAGCAGCGTCGTGGACGTGTACGACGCGATGACCAGCGACCGTGTCTATCACAAGGCGATGCCGCCCCACCACGCACTCAAGTTTCTGTTCAACCTCGGGCAGAAGGGCCATCTCGACCCGCCTCTTGTCGAGCGGTTCATCAAGTGCCTGGGGATCTACCCCGTCGGCTCCTGCGTCCTGCTCAGCACGGGCGAGACGGCCCTCGTCGAGCAGATCCGCCAGGACCAGCCCTTGCGGCCCCGGCTCATCCTCGTCCGTGACGCGACCGGCCGGCCCCTCCGGCGCGGGCGGGCCCTCGACCTAGCGCATGCCGCGGAATCCACTCGGACCATCGCGGCCGTGCTCGATCCCGTCGAGGTGGGAATTGATCCGGCCCTGTTCCTCAGCCAGCCGGAGTTCTGATGATGACGGACGGATCGCCCGCACAGTGGCTGTCGGTCGGCCTGTCCCTGCAGCTCACGCTGCCGCGCGAGCAGGGCCAGACCACGTGTACGTCCGAGTTGCTGGGCTGGAAGGAGGGCGCGTTCCTGATCAGCGAGCTGCCGTTTCAAGACGGCCGGGCCGTCGAGTTCCGTGCGGGCGCCCCCTGCATCGTCCGCTACTTCCTCTCCGGAACGGTCGTGGGCTACCGGAGCGAGATCCGCAAGGGCCAGTTCTCGCCCGAGCCGCTCCTGTTCCTGTCGTTCCCCCGGAAGATCGAGCAGGTTGTGCTCCGCCGGCACCCCCGGGTGCGCCTGGATCAGCCGGTGTCGCTCATCCGGGTGGACGAGAGCCGCAACCCCGCCTGGCCCGCGCCGCTGGTCGGGACCATAAAGGACCTCAGCATCGCCGGTTGCCGCGTGCTGCTCCACGATGCCTGGCGCGAGGTGCCGCCCGGCTCCCAGCTCCGGTTGGACTTCGAGCTGCCGGGGGTGGGCTGCGTCATGAATCTCAGCGGGCTCGTCCGCAACGCGGTGGATTACCCCGGGAAGCTGGTCTGTGGCGTCGAGTTCCAATTCGACCAGACCGAGTATCTGGAAGTGCGGGCCTGGGGGACGACCGCCAAGCAGGCCATCGCGCAGTTCGTGGCGCAGCGGCAGGGCGCGCTCTCTTCGCCTGCGCCGCTCACCGGATAGCGGGAGGCGTGCATGCAGGCGGGCTGGTGCGTCGTCTGCGGCTCCGCCGCGGCGGACCCGTTCCCGGCGGTCGGCGCGGCCGGCTTCGTCCTCTGCGTGCACTGCGGGCATGTCTACCGCGACGGGCACCCGGCCTCGCAGGAATCCTCGCCACCCGAGGCCGATCTTCTGCGAGGGTGCCGGCTCAGTGAATGGGCCGCCGCCCGGACGGAAGCGACCGTGCGGCGGCTCACGGCGCTGCACATCGGGCCGGAGGCCGGCGCCTGGCGTCTGCCGCTGCTTGAGCGGGGCTGGGAGGTCGTCAGCGCCGACCTCGCGCCGCTCCGCCGGATCGAGCGCCTCGGGCCGCGGGCCTTCCACGGACGCACCTTCTCGCTGATTCTCCTGTCGGACGCGATCGAGGCGCTGCCTGATCCTGTGCCGTGGCTCCGCCGGCTGCACCTGCACCTGCAGGCCGACGGCGCCTTGTGCATCGGGACGCGGAACCTCCTCGCACCCGGTCCGTGCGGCGTGCCGGCGGAGCCGCCACCGGCTTGCCTGCGGCTGTACAGCCGAGGGGCCTTGGAAGTCGTGCTGGCGCGGGCGGGGTTCCGGGCCGAGCCAGAGGCTTACTATGAGGGGGGGAGCCTGGGTCTCCTCGCGCGGGCGGAAGAGCGCGTGCCGGAGCCGCCCTGGGACGATCCGGCCGCGATCCGGCAGCTCTACGGCGCGCAGGGCGCGCTGGCGACGCTGGGGCCGCTGGGCTGGAACCTCGCCGCGCTGGCGGAGAGCCAGCCCTGGACGTTGCCGCTCCTCTGCCGGCGGCCGGAGCCGGGCCGGTACGCGGTGTTGCAGGGCGCCGTCGGGCCCGTGGCGGTCGTCGCGCCCCGGGACGACGGGGCCGACGTCGCGATCGTTCGCTGGGGCGAGCTGGACGGACTGGGGACTCCTCCGCCGGCGTTCTCCTCCCGGGCGCCGCGCACGCTCGTCCAGCTCGGCCTCGGCAGCGGGGAGCAGGCGGCCGCACTCGCGGAGCGGCTGCATCCGGCGCAACACCTCTTTGTGTGGGAAGCCGATCCGTCCCTGGCGCGGGCCGTGCTGGAGGCCACCGACCTCAGCCATCTCTGGCTTTCGGCGCAGGTCAGCTTGCTGCTGGGGGAGTTTCCCGACCTGCCGGCTGAGCGGGCCCGACGGCTACTCGATCCGGCGCTCGTGTATCCGACGGCCTCGGCACGGATGTGGAATACGTGGATTTACCGGACGGTGCTCGGCACGCTGACGCCGGCAGCGATCCCGGCGCCGGGCCGCCTCCGGCTCCGTGAAGAGCCCGCGGCCGCCGCGGACCGCCTCCGGCTCCTCACTGCGGCGAGCGGGCGGCTTCGGCGGGGCGACGGTCCTGGCCTTGGAGGTGTCGCAGATAGAGGGCCAGCGCGACGATCTCCTGCTCCTCGAGATGGGTCGCGGGCCGCATGCCGGTCCCGGGAATCCCGTGCCTGATGATCCGGATCCAGTCGTCGAGCGTCCGGCCCCTGAGCCCCGGGGCGCGGCGCAGGTCCGGCAGCGTCGAGCCGAACTGGCTCCGCAGCATCGGGTCCATGCGCGCCGGGTCGGCGTTGACGCCGTGGCACCGGGCGCAGGCCCCCTTCCCATTGAACAGGTCGCGGCCTAGCTTGCGGTCGGGTTGCGGCGGAAGGCGCTCAAGCAGCTCCTGCTCCCGGGCCCGCTGCGCCTCTTCCTCCATGGCCTGGAGCCGGTCGGTGAGGTCGATCGGAGGCTCCTGGTTCACCACCGGCGGAGCGGGCGGGCGAGGCTTCAGGCTGACCTCCCGCGGCTGCGGGCCCGCCAGCTTCCATCCCGTCAACCCGCTCTCCCGATCGAGGACCAGCGTGAGCCCGAACTGGGGGTACTCCCAGTGGGTCTCCTTGCCCTTGAGCGTGATGGAGCGCGGTTGCCCGAATCGCCGCCAGATCTCGTCGTAGGTCATGCCCACGCGCGGGGTGAGGTCGTTCGGCGCGGGGCGGGCCGTGGCGGGCTCCTGCGCGGCGATCGCGGGCGGGCTGCCCTTGGGCAGGGCCGCCACCTGCTGCGCATTCACCCGGAGCAGGCGCCAGACCGTGACGGTTCCCTGAGGGCATCCTTCACTGTCGCGCTCGTGGAAGACCATCTGGGTCTCCACGGGCAGGCCGGCGGTGCTGGCCGCTTGCGCGTAATTGAGGATTTCTCTGATGCCCCGCTGGAAGGCTTGCTCGCGTCCGTCCTCGACCGTCTTGGCGCAGGAGGCCCGGCCGACGAAGAAGAGGTCTTCCCCGAACCGGAACATCGCCTGCTCGGTCCAGAAGGGGCGGTTCTCCGTGTCTGCCCGGAGGGGGGCGGCTGAGAGCACGAGCAGGAGCGCCACGAACAGCGTCCACATCGGAACGCTTCCCCGTGATGAGCGCCGCGGTCGGCTGGAGGGCCCCCTCGGCATGACCGAATTGTAATCCGCCGGCCGCGTCCGTACAACGGGCCAGGCTCCCTCTGCCGCCCCACGGCACCTCCCTGCCGGTCCACCCGGCAGGCTTTGCCTAGCCAGCCCCATCGCCATGGCCTCATGCGGAACTTCATCGCCAAATCAAGGTATTCCGGGGCACCCGGTTGGCATGACCCTTGTAGAGCCCTGGCGGGCTATGGGCGGCCAATCGGAGTGCGGCCGTGCATGCGCGAGAGGCTCAAGTCCGGAGCCCCGGCTGACGATACAGCGATCAGTCAGCGAACGAACGGTGGACCCGGACGATGGATGTGCCGTACCGGTTTTTCAAGCCGACAGTGGCGCTGCGCGAACTGCGGATCCTGGCGGTGCTCGATGAGGGCCGCCCGATCAGCCAGCATGAGGTCGCACGACGGAGCGGGGTCGGGAGCACCATGGCCCATCACTACATCCGGCGTCTGATCGCCCAGGGTCTGGTGGCCATGACGGGAAAGACGAACCGGACGATGCGCTACGCAGTGACGGCCGCGGGGCGCGCGTACCTGGAGACGCTGGGGCGGCACTACGCACGGGAGATGGCGCGACTCTATCGCATCGCCAAGCAGGAATGCCGGCGGCGGCTCCTCCGCCTGTACGAGCGGGGCCTGCGACGCGTCGTGCTCTTCGGCGCGGCGGAGACGGGCGAGCTGGTCTGCTGGGCTGCTCGGGAGACGCCGATCGAGGTCGTCGGTATCGTGGACAATGACCGGGACAGGCGGCGGCGCGGGCTCGGCGGCCTGCCGGTCGAGGCGCCGGAGGCGATCGAGGCCTGGCGTCCCGACGGCGTCGTGATCACCGCGAGCCGCTGCGCCGAGGAGATCGAACGGCAGATCCGGCATCTCGAAACCCGGGGCATCGCGGTGGCGCGCCTCTGAATACCGTGATGGGTGAAGCGGGATCGGCCAGAACGCCGGGCTGCGTAACCCCCATCACTCGTCGCTCCTGAGGGGGACTCCATGAAGATTTTGCAGATCGGCTTGGGCGGATTCGGGAAGAACCATTTGCGCGCCTGGGCGCAGCTCGGCCGCGCGCGCGATCTCTGGGCCGTGGACCTCAATCCGGCTCGGCTGCAAGAAACCGCCGAGCTGATCGGCCTGCCTCCGGAACGGCTGGGAACGGATTACCGGCGGTTTCTGGGCGCGGTGGATGCGGTGGACGTGGTGACCCCCTCCATCGGCCACGCCGCCATCTGCGCCGAGGCCCTCCGGGCCGGCAAGCACGTCTTCGTCGAGAAGCCGATGACGATGACCGCCGCGGAGGCTGACCGGCTGGCCGAGGAGGTCGAGCGGAGCGGCCGCGTGCTCCAGGTCGGGTACTACTACCGGTTTCACCCGATCGCGCGGTTTGTCCGGGAGCACATCACCGCGGGCCGGCTCGGGGGGATCCGCTATCTCTCCGGCCAGTTTATGGGCTTCAAGCGGGCCCGCACCGATTCCGGGGTGACGCAGACGGACGGCATCCATTTCATTGACCTCTTCAGCGCGCTGCTCGGCGAGGCTCCGCGTGAGGTCTACGCTGTGGCCCGCGACCATTTCGGGCGCGGCCTGGAGGATTTCTCGATCGTGCTCCTCCAGTATCCCTCCGGCGCGGTCGCCAAGGTAGAGTCCGGCTACATCCAGCCGGGCGACTGGGTGGATCGCGTGGTCCCGAACGCGATGACGACAAAGGTGATCACGGTCGTGGGTGACCGCCGGACGATCCGCGCGGACTTCGAGATCGACAAGGTCGAGCTGTTCGAGGTGCGGCACGAGCTGCAGAACGGCGTCTGGACGCCGGTGCATGGGCCCTGCCTGGTCCCGCGCCTGCGCTCGGTGACCCCGGTGGAGCTGGTCGCGCTGGAGCTGGGGGCGTTCCTCGACGCGGCTGCGACAGGGCGCCGCCCCGAGGCCGATGTCGTCACCAGCGGGACCCTGCTGGCCCGCGTGATGGAGGCGATCTACCGGTCCGCCGCCTCCGGCGAGGCGGTCGCCGTGGAGCCGGCCGGCGAGTTGGTCGCGAAGGGCCAATAGCGACCAGCGAAGAGGCAAAACGCTGCTCCGCACCCCTCAGCTCCTCGCTGCCAGCTCCTTGCTTTGGCTGCTGGCTATGCGCTGCTCGCTGGGAGCCGTTCTATGAAGGACATCACCGCGCAGGACCTGGTGACCAACTTGCGGCTCACGGCGCGGCACGATCCTGGTCACCGCACCCGTGTCCGGGTGGGATCGGTCGAGATCGGCGGGGACCGCCTCGTGGTCATGGCTGGGCCCTGTGTGGTGGAGAGCCGCGAGCAGGTCCTCGACATCGCGCTCGCAGTCAAGGCGGCCGGGGCGAGCCTGCTGCGGGGTGGCGCGTTCAAGCCGCTGACCTTCCCCTACCGCAACGAGCGTACGTTCGAGCTGCGCGAGCGCGGGCTCGCCTATCTCAAGGAGGCGGGCGCGCGAGCGGGCCTCCCGGTGGTCTCCGAGGTGGTGGACGTGCGGTTGGTGGGCCTGGTGGCGGACCACGTGGACATGCTCCAGGTGGGCTCGCGGAACATGCAGAACTTCCCGCTGCTGGAGGAGGTCGCCAAGACCGGCAAGCCGGTCCTGCTCAAGCGCCACTACGGCGCCAGCCTGCGGGACTGGCTCGGAGCGGCCGAATATCTGCTGTATCACGGCAACCCGCAGGTCGTCCTCTGCGAGCGCGGCGTCACAGCGCCGCACACGCATCAGCCGACCTCTCGCTTCATCGTGGACCTTCAGGTCGTGCCGGCGGTCCGGGAGTACTCGCACCTGCCGGTCATCGTGGACCCGAGCCATGCGACGTTCCGGCGCGAGTACGTGGCGCCGGTCGCGCGCGCCGCGGTGGCGGTCGGGGCGGACGGGCTGCTCCTCGACGTGCACCCGGTCCCGGAGCGGGCGGCGGTGGATCCGCTCCAAGCGCTGAGCTATCCGGCCTTCGAGGCGCTGATGGCTGAACTGCGCGGGATCGCGGCGGTGCTGGGACGGACCGTGTTGTGAAGTCGTCGGTGGGCCGAAGCGTGGTCAGGGGGCGGTGAAGCAAGGGGGCATGCCATGGTGACGCTGGAGAAAGACACGGCCATTCAGGACTGCCTGACGAACGAGCTGGACCCGCGGGCACGGCGCGTCCGGCACCTGGCCGGCATCCTCGGGGAAAGCCCTTCCCGATACGCGAAGAGCCCAAGCATTTGGAACCCGGTCCTCAAGAGCCTGCGGCTGGACGCGCTGTACCTGCCCTTCGACGTGGAGGCGGGGCGCCTCGGGGACTTCGTCGAGGCCGCCCGGCGCGAGGAGCGCCTGCGCGGCTTTAGCGTCACGATGCCCTACAAGACCGCCGTCATGCCCTTCCTGGACGCGGTGGATCCCACGGCGCAGGCGATCGGGGCGGTCAACACGGTGGTGCGGACCGAGGACGGCCGCCTGGTCGGCTCCAACACGGACGGGTCGGGCGGGCTCGCGAGCCTGACCACGCCGGCGCCCGGGGAGCCCGAGCCGTTCCTCGCCGATCTTGCGGGCACAGACCTGCTCCTGCTCGGCGCGGGCGGCGCGGGGAAGGCACTCGCCTGGTCCCTCGCCGAGGCGATCGGGAAGGGCCGGCTGGCGATCGCCACGCGCGGTCAGGACGCGGGCGTCCGGCTCTGCGCAGCACTCAAGGCGGTGAATCCTCGGGTCATGTGGGTTCCCGAAGCCGAGATCGAGCGGGTCGCGCCCGCGGTGCACCTGATCATCAATGCCACGACGAAGGGCCAGGCGGGCATCCGGACACTTCCAGACGGCACGGTGACCTGCCTGGAGCCCTACTCGGCCCTGGCGCCGGCGAAGCCCGCCGCGCTGCCCGCCGCCGCGGCGGCCGACCCCGAGCGCTTCTATCGGGACTGGTTCCGCCTCTCGCTGCCGGACGTCATGGTGAACCAGGCGCGCTCGGCCCGCCTGCTGGTCTCGATTCCGACGTCGGTCCGGATCGTGGACATCATCTACGCGCCGGTCGAGACGGCGCTGCTCCGGCAGGCTCGTTGCTCGGGGCACCGGACGCTGAACGGCAAGGGGATGAACATCTGCCAGGCGGCCGATGCGCTCTTTCACCGGGTCTTCCGCGCGCAGTTCGAGCGGACCGGCCACTACGAGCCGGCCACGTACCGGAAGATTCTGGAGCTGATGTATCGGGTCTGGTGATGGCGATGGCGCTCCGGGCGAGACGGGCAGCGGGCGGGACCGGCCCGGCCGGCAGCGGCGGGACCGGCACGAGCCGGCGCTCCTACGTGCTGGCGCGGGTCACCGGAAGCCACCTGGGCGACCTCGATCAGGCCCGGCGGCTGGTGGACGCGGCGGTGGCCTGCGGCTGTGACGGCATCCGGTTCGACAAGCGCTCGGCCGCAGACAGCGTCGTCCAGTCGGTGCTGAACCGGCCGCTCTCGAAGTACCCGCGCCTGGGGCGTACCGTGCGCGAGGTCGTCTGTCGGCTCGACCTGCCGGCCGAGGCGTTCCGCGCCGTCCGCGAGCACTGCCGCGGCCGGATCGAGTTCGTCGCGGCGCCCTTCGATCTGCCGTCGCTGCGCGTCGTGGACGAGGCGGACGCCGACGGCCTCATGGTGGACGCGGCGGCGGCGAACAACCGCCCGCTGGTGCGCGAGCTGGCGGCCCGGCAGAAGCGCGTCTTCCTCGCCACCGGGCTGTTGAGCGAGGAGGAGATCGAGGAGGCCGTCGAGCAGTTCCGCGGGCACAACCTGACGCTCCTGCACAGCATCTTCCTGGAGCCCTTCGAGGTGAACCTGGCCTATCTCACCGTGCTGACGTGGCTGGAGCGGTTCGGCCGGCGCGTCGGCTACACGGACAACGAGCCGGGCGTCACGATGGTCATGGGGGCGCTCGGCCTGGGCGCCACGGTCATCGAGAAGGCGCTCACGCTCGACAAAGACCTGGAGCTGCCCCACGGCGGCGGACTGAGCCCCGCTGAGATGGGACGGCTTGTCCGGACGATCCGCGAGACCGACAAGGAGCCGCTCGCGCTCGTCCGGAAGAAGCTGCTCGCGGCCCAGAGCGACCTGTTCGACGACGAGCAGGTCTCGCTGGTCGCGGCCCGAGCGATCCCGGCGGGGACGGTGCTCACCGAGGACCTGGTGGCCTTGAAGGCGCCCTACCGCGGCTTGAGCCCGCGGCTCGTGGCGGCCATCGTCGGCAAGCGCACCCTGTACGACCTGGAACCGGACGACTTCATCACGTTCGGCGTCATCGAACCCTGAGGGACGTTAAGCGTCGCTCGTCGCTCGAATCGCGCAGACGAGCGACGCAGCACGAGCGACGCAGCATGATCTCCATCGTCGTGCGCACGAAGAACGAGGAGCGGTGGATCGGCCGGTGCCTGAGCGCGATCGCCGGCCAGGCCTTCCCCGACTTCGAGGTGATTGTGGTGGACAACGCCTCGACCGACGGGACGCTGGAGATCGTCAAGCGGTTCGACGCGAAGCTCGTCACGATCTCCGACGAGGCGTTCACCTTCGGGCGCTCGCTGAACCTCGGGATCGAGGCGGCGCGCGGCGAGTTCGTCGCGATAATCTCCGGCCACTGCATCCCGGCGACCGACCAGTGGCTCTACCGGCTCTGGCGGAACTTCCAGCTCGACCCCGCGGTCGCCGGCGCCTACGGCAAGCAGGACCCGTTGCCGGACACGAACAGCCTGGACAAGCGCGACCTGCTGACGGTGTTCGGGCTGGAACGGCGCGTGCAAGAGAAGGACTACTTTTTCCACAACGCGAACTCGATGATCCGGCGATCGGTCTGGGAGCAGATTCCCTTCGACGAAGAGATCGCCGGCGTCGAGGACCGCGACTGGGCCCGCCGGGTCCTGGACGAAGGCCACAAGATCGTCTACGAGCCCTACGCCGCGGTCTACCATCACCACGGCATCAACCACGGGGGAGACCGGGCCCGCGCGGACCGCGTGGCCCGGGTCATCGAGCTGATTCACAACGGCCGGCTGGCCGAAGCCGTGACGCGGGACACGTGACGCGTGATAGGTGACCGGTGCAGGAGGGGCAAAGGAGAATCGGGCATGAGCGCAACCACCAGTGAGCAGATTCCGTCACCCGTCACCCGTCACCCGTCACCCGTCACCCAGAATGTGGTGGCCATCATTCCCGCTCGCGGCGGCTCGAAGGGGTTGCCGGGCAAGAACCTGCGCCTGCTCGCCGGGAAGCCGCTGATCGCGTACAGCATCGAGGCGGCGAAGGCCTGCCCGCTCATTGACCGCGTGCTCGTCAGCACGGATGACCCGGCCATCGCCGCGGTCGCGCGGGACTGGGGGGCCGAGGTGCCGTTCCTGCGGCCGCCGGAGCTGGCCGAGGACCGCACCCCGACCGAGCCGGTGCTCGTGCACGCGCTCGCGTGGTTGGAGCGGGAAGAGGGCTACCGCGCCGACATCGTGGTGTTCCTCCAGCCAACCGACATCTTCCGCAAGCGCTGGATGGTGGAGGCGGTCGTCCGCCGGCTGCTCGAGGACGAGAGCCTGGACTCCGCGTTCGTCGCCTACAAGACGCACAAGAATTTCTGGCGCAAGCGGGACGGAGCCTGGACGCGGCTGGCCCCGGATATCGCCTACGGCCCGCGGCAGACGCGGGAGCCCCTCTACCGCGAGGACACCGGCCTCGCCTGCGCGACGCGCGCGCGGTTCATCCGCGAGGGCCGACGGCTGGGCGATCGGGTGGATCTGGTGCCGGTCGAGGACGTCTGCAGCGGCGTGGATATCCACGACGAGCTGGACTTCTGGTTGGCGGAACGACTCCTCGCAGAGGGAAAGCGCACCGTCAATGACTGAGGGCCCGATCATCGCGTTGATCCCCGTCCGGGGGGACGACCTGCAAGGCCAGCCGGATTTCCGCCTGGCCGGGCGCCCGCTCCTCGCCTATACGGTCGAGGCGGCGCGCGCCTCCCGGCTGATCGAGCGGGTCCTCGTGACGACCGATTCGCCTGTGATCGCGCAGCTCGCCCGCGACTGCGGGGCGGAGGCGCCCTTCGTCCGGCCGGCTGAGCTGAGCCGGCCGGAGGTCCCGCTCGGCCGGGCCCTGCAACACGCGCTCGACTGGCTGGAGCGGGAGGAGGGGTACTGTCCCGGCGTCGTGGTGCTGCTCGAGATCACGCATCCGATCCGGGAAGAGGGGCTGATTGACCAGGTCCTGCAGGTGCTGCTGGACCAGCACCTGGATTCGGTGTTCGCGGCGGTCGAGGAGCGGGACGACTTCTGGCGGTTGGACCGGCACGAGGCGCTCGTACGGATCGGCGAGGCGGAGGACCAGCCCCGCAAGACCAAGGCGCCGCTCTACCGGGAGATGGGCGGGATCGTCACGGCCTCGCGCGCCGCCGTCATTCGCGAGGGCCGGCGCCTGGGGAAGCGGGTGGGTCTGATCCCGCTGCGGTCGCTCTCCGCGCGGGTGGATACCCGGGACGAGGTCGGATTGCTGCTCGCGCGACATCTGGCGCTGAGCCTAGTGGTGAGGTGACGATGCAGCCTGGGTGGTGCCTGATCTGCGGGGGGACGGACAAGCATGAGTTTGTGACCAAGCCCGCGGATCGCGTCGCCCGCCGCGTGGCCGGGGTGAACGGGACGGATGGTGGGCAAGTCCGGTTCGTCCTCTGCGACCGCTGCGGCCATGTGTATCAGGACCCCATGCTGGACGAGGCCGACCTCGCGCGCGTCTACACGGACGAGTACCGGCCGCTGCTGGTGCGGGCGGAAGACATCGCCCGGGAGATGCAGCGCGGCCGGCCGGTGAGTGCGCAGCTCGCGGACTGGATCGAGCCGGGCGTCCGGAGCAAGACGGTGCTCGACATCGGCTGCGGGTCCGGGACCTATCTCCTGCCCTTCAAGGAGCGCGGCTGGGAGGTCTTCGGGATTGATCCGGTGCCCCAGTGGACCGAGTTCGCCCGGCGGCAGCTCGGCGGGACGCCGGAGTCCATCGTGACCGGCCGGTACGGGCCCGGCGCGTTTCCGGGCCGGCGCTTCTCGCTCGTCCTCTTTTCGCACACGGTCGAGCACGTTCCCGATCCGATCCCTATGCTCCGGGTGATGCGGGGACATCTGGAGGAGGACGGCGTCCTGTTCGTCGCCACCCCGAACCTGCTGAACCCGCCCGACGGACCCCGGCTCTTCACGGGGTTCTTCGGCGGGGCGCACGTCCGGCTCTACAGCCCGGCCGCGCTCACGACCGTGCTGGCGCGAAGCGGGTTCCGCGTCGTGGGCGGCGCGGATTTCCCCGGCCGGTTTGGCATGGGGCTGCTCGCCCGGCCGGCCGGGGGGCCAGCGGAGGGGCCGCGGGAGGGCCCCTACGACGATCCCCTGGCCCTGCAGCAACTGTACGTGGGGCTCCAGCATCTGGAGGACGTGGGCGCGTTGGGGCGCAACCTGGTGGCACTCCGGAAGACCCAGCGCTGGATCCTGCCGGTGCTCTGCCAACGGCAGGACGCCCGGCGCTATCGCCTTGGGACGCACGACGGGCTCCGGCGGACCTTGGTCGGCGTCACGCCGACCGGCGCCGAGATTCCGATCGCCCGGTGGGAGGACGGCCGCGCATCCGCCGCGGATCCGCCCCTGCCCTGGGCACGCTTGCCTGAGGACGGGAGCATCCTCCAGCTCGGGCTGGGCACCGGCGCGGAGGCCTTGGCGATCGCGCGGCGCCTGTGCGCCTCGCAGCACCTGTACCTTTGGGAGGCCGATCCGGTCCTGGCCAAGCTCGTCCTGAAGGCCGCCGACCTGACAGCGCTCTGGGAGTCGGGGCGCGTCACCCTGCTGGTCGGGCGGCACCCGGTGGTGCCGCCCGGCATCGCCCGGCGCGTGATGCGTCCGTCCGTGCTCTATCTCAGCGAGGCCGCCCGGCGTTGGGACGTTCCCGTCTATCGCCGGATCCAGGAGACGATCGGCGCCCCCGCAACCGCGGTGAGCCAAGAGCCCGCAGCGGTCGCGGCGGGCTGAGCGGTCGGCGCCAGCCAAGGAGCATCCGATGAAAGCCGTTGCCTGTTTGATCTGCGGTCACGACGCGGCGGAGCCGCTCGCCCAGTACCACGGCGACCCCTACCACCGGCACCTGGACCACCTGCGCGACGTCCCGGTCACCTACGTGATCTGCCCGCACTGCGGCTTCGTGTACACGAACCCGCAACTGGAGCCGGCCGAGCTGGAGACCCTCTACGGGGAGAAGCTGCGGCCGGAGGCGCCCGGGCCTGAGTACCTCAAGGCCAACCGCGCCATGTCCCTGCGCCGCTACCAGTGGATCGCGCGCGAGCTCGGCCTGCCCGGCGACGCCCGGCCGCATCCCTCGGTGCTGGAGGTGGGCTGCGCCGCCGGCGTCGCGCTCACGGTCTTCCGCGAGTACGGGTGGGAGACCTGTGGCATCGAGCCCGCCGTGACCTTCGCCGCCTACGCCCGCGAGCGCTTCGGCCTCGACGTCCAACTGGGCTTCTACGGGCCCGGGGCCTTCGCGGGGCGCACGTTCGATCTCATTCTGTGCTCGCAGGTGCTGGAGCACGTGCCAGACCCGGACGCGCTGCTCGCCCAGGCTCGCGTCAACCTGAAGGACGACGGGCACGTGTTCATCGGCGTGCCGACCCTGATGCGCCCGATGCGGCCGGTCCATCCGCTGACGCTCCAGGCGATCCATCTCTGGATCTTCTCGCTGCCGACCCTGCGGCTCTTGCTCGAGCGCAACGGGCTGGCGCCCGTGGCGCACAGCTACGACGCGAAGGGGCTCCTCGTGCTCGCCAAGAAGGCCGCGCCGCGCCGGGGCTGGCGGGCGGGTGCGGGGGACGACGCGGCCCGCGTGCGCCGGTACTTCACCGAGTTCACCGCCCCGGACAGTCTCTACGCGCGGAACCTGGCGGCATTGGCTTCGGCGCCCAAGGATCTGGCCCGCCCGCCCGATCTCGACGCGGATCTCTCGGCGATCACCGTGGAGCCCGAGCCCGGCGGCTGGCTCAACCTCCACGAGCGCACGGAGGGCGGCGCGCGGCGGCTCTACGACGAGGACCCGCGCGAGAGCGCGCGGCGCTGGGTCGAGCGTTTCGACTTCGGAGTCGAGGGGGTGGTCGTCCTGCTCGGCCTTGGCCTGGGCTACCTCGCGCTGGCCGTGCTCGCGAAGCTCCAGCGAGGGCACGTGCTCGTGATCTGCGAAGCGGACCCGCGGATCTTCCGCGCGGCCCTGTTTCACCAGGATCTCACGACCCTGCTCAACGACCCGCGTGTCCACCTCGTGGTCGGCGAGGACATCCCGCGGCTGGACTTCGTGCTGTTCCGGGTCGCCAAGGTCATGTTCACCGCCGACCGGATGCACACGGTCCGGTGCCGCGCGAGCGCCAAGTGGGACGGCGCCTATTACCGCCGGATCGCCGAGCGCGTCCGCGAGCGGCTGACCGTGCTGGAGATCAACCGGAACACGATCGGGCACCTGGGGCGACGGATGCTCGCGAATACGATCGAGAACGCCCACCTCACCGCCCGGATGCCGGGCGTGGCGCGGTTCGCGGGCCTGTTCAAGGGCTGTCCGGCGATCATCGTCTCGGCCGGCCCGTCGCTGGAGAAGAACTTCGAGCTGCTCCGGGAGGTCAAGGGCCGGGCGGTCATCATCGCCTGCGACACGGTGCTGCGGATGCTGGTCCCGCACGGCGTGATGCCCGACGTCACGATCACGGCCGACCCGCACGAGGCGACCTACCGGAAGTTCCGCGACCTGCCGATGGACCCGGACGCCATCCTCGTCTGCCATCCGGCGAACTATCCGGACATCTTCCGGACGTTCGCGGGCCGGCGGGTCACGACCGAGACGGGCAGCCAGATGTACCGGTTCCTGAGCCGCTTCTGGGCGCCGAAGGGGCGCGTGGACCACCGGTCGCAATCCAGCGCGCACCAGGCCTTCAATTTCGCGACCCTGATCGGGGCCGACCCGATCATCTTCATCGGCCAGGACCTCTGCTACTACGACAACAAGAAGCACGCGGGTAACCTGACGAAGGGGAACCCCATCGAGGCCGGCCAGGATCCGAAGGACCGCCGGAAGGCGACGGACATCCTGGGCCGCCCGGTCGAGACCACGACGCTGTTCCTGAGCTTCAAGATCGTGCTCGAGGACCTGATCCGCGACTGTCCGGCCCGCGTCATCAACGCGACCGAGGGGGGCTTGGGGCTCGCCGGAACCGAAGTCCTGACCCTGCGGGACGCGATCGCCGAGTGTTGCCCGGCGGAGCCGATCCGCATCGCGGCGCGCTGCGCCGCGGTCTTCACGGAGGAGCCCGGCGAGGTGGACCTGCCCGGCCTGGCCGCGGAGACGCGGCGCATGCTCGCACTGGCGAAGGAGACGCTCACGATCTGCCGAAAAATGATCGCCTACGTGGCGAAGGCCGCGCGCCTCATCCGGCGTCACCGCGAGGACAGCCCGCGCGCGGTGACGCTCTCCCAGCTCGCCGAGCGGCAGAGCCGGATGATGGAGGGGCGCAAGGAGCTGATGGATCTCCTGGTCGAGGGCGCGTTCCTGCTCGAGCTGTTCATGTCCCGGGAGGAGAACCGGGCCATTGACGAGCTGACGGACCCGAAGGAGCGGTTCCGCCGACAGATCCAGCGGGCCCAGAGGTATTACCGGGAGCTCAAGGCGGTGCTCGAGCCGTTCATTGAGGGATTGGAGTTGCTGCAGTACCGGCTGAGTCTCCTGGAGCGGCTGCAGGGGATGCGGACTGACACCGCCGAGCAGCGGCTCGAGGCGGCGCGGCTGTGCCTGGAGCTGCTGGACTATCCCCGCGCAAAGGCATACTGCGAGCAGGTGCTCGAGGAGGATCCGGGCAACCTAGAGGCGCTCTTTCACCTGGGCGACATTCTGTATCGCTGCCACCGGCCGCACGAGGCCCTGAGCTTCCTCCGGCGCGTCATGGCCCGCGCGCCCCGCTACCGGAACGTGGACGAGGTGATCCGTCGTTGCCGGGAGAAGGCCGAAGCCTGGGCCGCCAAGGTGACCGAGGCCCGGCAGGTGCACGGCCCGGCGCTGGGCGACGAGGTCCCGCTCTATGAGGGCGAGTTCTACTGGAAGGTCGGCGACCTGGCCCGCGCCGAGCGGAAGCTCCGGGAGGCGATCCGGCTCGCGCCCGTTCGCCCGGAGCCGTACCTGGACCTCGCGCGGCTCCTCGAGGAGCGGGGCGACCCGCTCGGGGCGCTCGGCGTGCTGGAAGAGGCCCTGGCGGCCTTGCCCGAGCACCCGCTGCTGCTCAAAGCGGTCGGGCTGTTCTCCGCACGCCTCCGGCACGGTGAGCAGGCCGAGCAGTTCCTCCGCGCGGCCGCAGCGCGGGACCCGTCCCAGTGGGAGGCCGCAGGGGACGGGCTGTTTCTGGCCGAACGGTACCTCGCCGCCGGCGAGTGTTACGAGGAAGCGCTGCGCCGAGAGCCGGCCCGCACGGCCCTCGCGCTCAAGGCCGCCGCGGCCTATCAACGGGCGGGAAACAGCGAGCAGCTAGCGAAGAGCTTTCCGCTCAGAGCGGCGAGCTATTAGCTGGTGGCTGCTTGCCTGAGGAGCGAGGTGGACGATGAACGCCGTTGTGGATCCGCGCGAACTCAAGCTCCGCCCCAATCCCGGGCTTGCCTACGCACCCGTGGAGCGGCTTCACCCGAACATGAGCCCGAGCGTCTTTGCGGCGCTCCGGGACGCGATCGCGGCCCGGACCCGGCCCACGGTCCTGGAGGCCGGGATCGGCATCTCCACCTACCATCTGGTCGCCCAGATGCGCGAGACCGGCGGGCTGTACGTGGGCGTGGAGCACAACCGGCACTGGTTCGAAATCGTCGAGCAGTGGGTCCGCCGCCTGCTGAGCCGGCACGCCAAAGAGGAGCTGCTCGAGGAGCGGCGGACCGTCGGCGGGCTCAAGCCGATGTACGGCGAGCAGGCGCTGCTCGCGATCGAGACGACCTTCCGGGCGGGCGCGCTCACGGTCCGGCTCCTGCTCCGGCAGTGCACGGGTCAGACGGGCGACGGGACGGTGGAGGAGTTCTACGAGTACCTGCAGGCGCTCGCGGAGCCGGCGGACGTCGCGATCGTGGACGGGCGCGCCCGCGTGGCGGTGCTCGAGCGGCTGGCCCGGGAACGGCTCATCGCGCCGGGCGGGCTCCTCTTCCTCCACGACGCGCGGCCGTACCGGGCGGCCGCCCTGCGCTGCTTCCCGGGCGGCACGTTCCTCGACGGCCACGGGGGCTTCAAGAACGCGCTCCGGCCCGACCAGGCCGCGCGGGACTTCGTGCCTGAGGAGGCCTACCTGTGGGAGGCGCCCCGCCGTGCGTGAGGCCGCCCGACGGTCGCCTGCCGCGCTGGCCGCGGCGCCCCGGCGCGTCATCTACCCGCGGGGGCGGGCGGTGGAGTTCTGCCCCTGGATCCGGACGGAGAGCCTGGAGACGCACATCTTGATCAGCGATCTGGTGCATCACCTGGGCGGCGAGTTCGGGCAGGCCGCCCCGGCTTGGAAGCAGCGGCTCCGCGACTGGGCGCAGATCGAGCGGGTCGCGGACCAGTACGCGGCGGACGGGACACTGCTCGCCACCTATGCCCGCCAGGTGGCCCCGGACGAGGTCTGGCGCCTCTCCCTGGGCAGGGCCGAGGCCCCCTCCCTGGAGTATGGGATGCTGGTGTTCCGCGGGCCCTACGCGCTCTGCCATTTCCAGATCGTCGGGCCGCGCACCTTCGCCACCTGCCATTCGCGCCGCAATCGGCTCGAGGAGCCGCCGCGCCCGCGCGTGCGTTGGGTGCCGCGCCCGGCGAACCCCGGTGTCCTCCTCTCGCTCCTCCTCATGAACTGCGGGGCGGACGCGAACCGCATCACGCTCTCGCGGCTGGCAAGCGGGCGGAAGGCGCACTCGGTGACGGTGACGCTGCCCCGGTTGGGCTGCCGGCTCGTCTGTCTGAACGAGGCGCTGTCGGGGGACGGTGAGGGGGATTGGTGCGACCGGTTCCTGATCGAGTCCACGTCGCCCTACGATTACTACACGATCATGGAGAACGGCGGGGCGTCGGCCGAGACGTTGTCGATTCAACACGTCAAGTAGCTATTCGCAGATAGCGAACAGCCAGCAGCGAAGAAAAGAAGGAGGAAGCTCAAAAGAAAAGCTGCTCGCGACGGGCTGCTCGTTGTTCGCTCGTGAGGTGACGATGCGGCGGATGGTGTTCGCGACGTTTCTGTGGCCCGGGGCTCGTCACGCCATCGAGCTGGCCCATCCGTACCGCAGCTTCGAGATGTGTCGGGTATCGGTGATTACCGCCGCCCTCTACGACCCGGGCGGGCGCGAGCTGGCAGCGACGCGCGTGCCGCTGACGGACACGGTCATAGACCTGCAGCAGGTCTTTCCCGATTGGAAAGCCGGCGGCCTGGTCCTCACCGACGTGACCTACGACCTCCAGGGGAAACGCCACCCCTACCAGTACGGCTTCCTGTACCAGGACCTCCCGGAGGCCACGCCGATCCACTATCCGCTGGACATTGCCCTGGGGCTGACCAACGCCGTCACGTACTGGCCGAACCACGGCTATTTCCCCGTCGGCCCTGTTCCGTCCTGGCTGGGGCTCCGGCTGTACCTGGGCAACGTCGGGGAGCACGCGGCCATCGAGCCTGAGGTCCTGCTGGTGACAACGGGGGGCCGCCGCCGCTTCTCCGTGCCCTTGCCGCCGCTCGCGCACCGGGTCGTGGACCTGCCGCAACCGGACCCGGGCGCCGCGATTGAGTACCTCGTGGTCCGGGGAGACGCGAAGCCCGTCTGCTACGTGGCCGGCGTGGACCGCCGCACCGGGGCGCTCACGTTCCTGGAGCATCTCATGCAGACCTACAAGCCCGGCGAAGACCCGGACGGCGTCGGCAGCGTGCCGGTCCCGGACTTCGCGACGAAGAGGTAGCGATGCCGCGGGAGATGCTCTGTTACTGCCTGAACCTGACCTACGAGGACGTGCGCCGGCTCTGGGCGCGCGGCTACTTCGACCGGGACAGCGACCGGCATCCGGGGCGCTACTGCACGAGCTGCAAGGCCGACCTGGCCTGGTTCCTTGGGGGCCTGGCGACGGAGCGCCGTCCGGCCGGCAAAGATCGGAAAAGCTGCTAGCGGTCTCCGTTGGCCAGCACGGGTCGGCCGCCTTCCAGAGCGATCTTGGGGTGACGGTACACGATAGCGCCCGCGAATGTGCGCGACGGTTCCCTCACCCCGAACGTGTGGGTTCTTCCTCCCTTTCCCTCGGTGGCTTTGCTCGTTTCGTATTTCCAATCTGTTTCGCGCAAGAAGCACACATCAACCCGCCAGATGACGAGCTCGCGGCCCTTGATGCGTCTCGTGGCATCTATCGTGTATCGCCAGACAATGTACCAGCCGGCATGGTTGTAATGGGACTGGAGAGCCCAGGGCCTCGTCGTCCCTTTCGACTCGAGCGCTTGTTGCGGCGGTGGGTTCAACTTGCCTCCGAGGGACAGATCCGGAAAACGCTGCTGAGCAACATCCGGATGCTTGTGCTTCTTGTACGGACTTAAAGAATGTAATGCGCGGACGCCGAAGATGCCGACCAGCGCACTGAAGACGTTAGCCTGCTCGAAATAGACATCAACGAACGCAGAGGTCTGCTCCTCAATGTAGTCAATGGAATGACGGATATGGGAGATTTGGAGTTGGGGCGGCAACGGAACGGCACGGTCAAATCCGTCGCGGTCTAGCGCCATACGTCCCCGCTACGGCGGTCCGGCGATAGTCGGACTCTGGCGCGGTCACTTGAAGAGACGAGAAGGAATGTCATTGGCTGTCGGCAAACTGGCCAGGAGGGGGATCGCCCGCTTCGCCAGGCTGAAGAACAGGGGGTCCAGTTCGATCCCGATGCTTTCATACCCGACTGCCACTGCAGCCGCGATCGTCGAGCCGCCTCCCATGAAGGGATCCAAGACGATACCAGTTCCAAGAGGGAGCGAGGCCTTGACAATCTGCCGCATCAACGCCTGCGGTTTGAGCGAAGGGTGCGGCGCGATGGCTCGTTCTTCGGGTCGTGTGGGCGCAGACGCGATCACGTCACAGAAGGGTAGGTCTGAAGAAAGGCGTCGCAGCCCACCGGTTTTCCATTTCCGAAGATTGTCCTGGACGCGGCCTTCACAGGGCTTGCGGAACAGGCCCCAGGGCTCCCAGCAGGACCGCGGCATCACGGTGACGTCGGCGAACTCGCGGTGCGCGTTCTTGGGACGGTCTCCGCCGCGGAGGGTTTGAACCAGGCGGATGATCTCCCCTCGCTTTTCGAATCCGGCTTCCAGCAAGGGTAGGTAGACCAGGTGCGACAGCAAGGGATTGCTCGCGATGAACACGTGTCCGCCAGGCACAAGAATCCGGATTGCCCGCTTGGCGAATTCTGAGAAAAAGCTCCGGAGCGCCGCACGATCTGTCTCGGTCAGCACCGTGAACCGAGGGAGCGGGCTTCGCTCGCAGCCGTCAAACGACGGAGGGATACGCCACACCCCGCCGCGTCCGCTGCGCAGCTTTTCCTTTTCAGGCGACGTGTATTCCTTGAGCCCGTAGGGCGGATCGGTCACGATCGCGTGCACCGAACATTCCGCGGCCTGCGCCATCCATTCTAAGCAATCCGCCCGGTGCAAGGTGTACGGGGTTTCGCAGTCAGGAAAAGAATTGAGTGAGGTTGCGACGTTCATGGTTCGCCTCTGTCTCAAACGGCTCTCATATAACCCAGGATACTGTAGGATGTCAATTCGGAAACGCAATATGTTGCGGTTCATTGCAATCTCCGTTTGCCCTGCGTTCGAGTGTCGGACATGCCTGTCGCTTCGCCGTTCTCTGAGGGATTCGCCTGCCATCCGACGCTGGCATACGACATCGCCGGCGAGCCACCAGTGTCGCTTGTGGCTCCCCTCTGCCGATGTTCCATTGTGGTCCGTTCGTGACGGCTCCTCGCCGATCGCGCGGGCCCGCGCATCCCGACTCAAGACCTTGTGCGGCGTTCCGATAACGGGCCTGTCCGCTGGTCTCCCGGAAGGGAGGTGAGGACCAGGCGCGCGCCGCCGTGGGAGACAGCACGGACCCCATGCAAGGACGCCACCGGTTACCCTTCAAGGAGGAGCAGTCATGGCTCTCACGGTCAATACCAATCTCGCGAGCGTCAACGCTCAGCGAAACGTCGGGATTTCGAACGATCAATTGAGCAAGTCGCTGGAGCGGCTGTCGTCGGGCCTCCGGATCAACCGGGCCGGCGATGATGCGGCCGGCCTCTCGATCGCGAACAAGCTGCAAGCCCAGGTCCGCGGGCTGCAACAGGCCGCGCGGAACGTGAACAACGCGATCTCCCTCGTGCAGACGGCGGAGGGTGCGCTGAACACGACCACCAACATCCTGCAGCGGCTCCGGGAGCTGGCCGTCCAGGCCGCCTCGGACGACAACGCGGCCGCGGACCGGGCGACGCTGAACGCCGAGGCGCAGCAGCTCATCGCCGAGCTGACGCGGGCAGCGAACACGTCGGAGTTCAACGGGGTGAGCCTGCTGGACGGCTCCTTTACCGGAAAGTTCTTCCAGATCGGCTCCAACAGCGGGCAGAACATCACCTTCGACATCGGCGACACGCGGGCGAAGGCGCTCGGCACGCGGGCTACGCTGACGTCCTATCTGCAGGATGGGGCGTTCAATGGCCAGAGCGCGAACATCGCGGCCGGGCAGGTGAGGATCAACAGCACGAACATCGTGACCGATAGCAACGACGACACGGTGTCGGTGCTGGAGTTCCGCGGGAACATCGCGAGCGCGGCGGCCAGCATGGAGACGACGGCGAGCGCCTTCATCGTCGTCGGCAACGGCGCCACGACGGCGACCATTCTCATCGGGAACTACAACTCGAGCACCGCGGCCTCCAGCGGGAGCATGGTCACGGGCATCATCAACACGATCAACACGAACCTGACTGCGGCCAGCGTGGTGGGCATCAAGCTCCGCGGTGCCGGCAGTGCGGCGTCGGCCTACGTGGTCTTCACGGCCACCGGCGGACGCGACGTGACGCTCTTCGGCACCAGCGGGACGACGGCGAACAACCTCGGGCTGATGTTCGGGACCGAGATCGCCACGTCCGCCAGCGGGTTCATGGGCACCTCTGCAGCGGCGTCGGTGACGACCTACAACGGCCAGAGCTCGGCCATCGCCAAGGCGGCTGCGATCAACGCGGTGAAGAACACGACCGACGTGACGGCTAAGGTGGACACGACGACCTTGACCGGCAGCTCGGCGATCACGGCGGCGACGCTGGTGGCCGGCGACTTCTACATCAATGGCGTGGACATCGGCGCGGTGACGGTCCAGGCGAACGACGGCAACGGCGCGCTGGTGTCGGCCATCAACGCGAAGTCGTCGGAAACCGGAGTGACGGCCTCCCTGGATGGATCCAGCCGGCTGGTGCTGAGCGCCAAGGATGGCCGGAACATCACGGTGGACGGGACAGCGGCGGCCATGACGGCGGCGCTGGGCATCACGGTGTCGAACACGAACAACATCACGCGCGGCACCGTGACCCTGAACTCGAAGAACTCGTTCACGCTGGGCGGGACCGCCCCGAGCCGGTTGGGCACCGATTCCGGCGGGACCGGGCTCACGTCCCAGACGGTGTCCACGAGCGCGGCGAACCGCCTGAGCTCGCTGGATATCTCCACCCAGAGCGGTGCAGAGAACGCGATCCTGTCGCTGGACTCGGCGCTCGCGCAGGTGGACAGCACGCGCGCCAAGATCGGCGCGGTGCAGAACCGGATCCAGTTGACGGTCGAGAGCCTGAACGTGGCCGCGGAGAACCTGTCGGCGTCCGAATCCCGGATTCGGGACGCGGACTTCGCGCTCGAGACGGCGAAGTTCACGCGAGCCCAGATCCTGGTGCAGGCCGGCACGGCCATCCTGGCCCAGGCCAACGCTACGCCGCAGGTGGCGTTGCAACTGCTGCGGTAAACTGGAGGGTCCGCAGGGGGAGGGGGCCCGCCACGGGCTCCCTCCTTATCCTCGGATTTGGGACCCCGCGGTTTGGCAGTTCCCCCTGGCCCGGCCCGCCAAGACGGGCGACGGGCGAGGAACAGCAAGGGGGGGGTGGCGATGATCGTCGAATTCCGTCCAGAGTCCATAGGCCCGATCGGTGGGGCGGGGACCGCCTTGCGGACGGCCGGATCGGCGGGTGCCGAACCGGTGGCGGAGGGGCCTACCCCTCGCCCGACACCCGAGGCGGTCCGGGAGGCGGCCGCGCGCGCGAACCAGGCGCTGGAGGCCGGCCGGGTCTCCGTCCGGTTCCGGGTGGACCAGGAGACTGACCAGATCGTCGTGTCCGTGGTCAACGAGGCCACTGGCGAGGTGGTGCGGCAGATTCCGGCCGAAGAGCAACTGGCCATCGAGGCGCACCTGCAACGGATGATGGGGGTCCTCTTTAGCCGGACGGTCTGATTGCCGATAAGGCCATAGACCCGGTACGTCAGCCCGGGTGCTGGTCACCCAGGACCCGAGATGGCCATCACACTGTCCACAGGCGTCTCCTCCGGCATCAATTACGATGAGATCCTCGGAAAGCTGCTCGCGATCGAGCAGCGCCCGATCGCCCTGCTGCAGCAGCGGAAAGGCGATCTGGTCGGCAAGAGCACCGAGCTCAGCAACCTCAGCGTCCAGGTCTCCGACCTCAAGGCCAAGGCGAGCGCGCTCGCCAACCTGGCCAATTTCAATAACAAGACCGTCACCGTCACCAAGAGCACCCAGGGGGTGGATCTCGTCTCCGCCAGCGCCACCAGTGACGCCGCGGTCGGCCAGTATCAGGTGATGGTGAGCCAGCTCGCGCAGGCCCACTCGATCGCCGCCCAGGGGTTCGTGGATCAGAACACGACCGCGGTCGCGGGGAGCAGCGGGACCTTCAAGTTCAGGGTGGGGCCCGCCGGGAAAGAGACCAGCGTCGCAGTCTCCACGAGGATGACGCTGGTCCAGCTTCGGGACGCGATCAATGCGGCGGGCGGGGACGCGACCGCCGCGATCGTGAACGATGGGAGCGGGTCGAACCCCTACCGGCTGGTGCTCACGGCCAAGAACGCCGGCGCGGCCAATACCATTTCGATCACCAGCAACCCGACCGACCTCGACTTCACGAACAAGAAGGTCGAGGCGGCCTACGCGGCGACGACCAACAGCTTCACGGGGACGGTCTCCTCCAACGCAGGCAACACCTACACGGGCACGACGAACAAGACCTTCCTCGTCAAGATCGTGACCGCGGGCGCGGCGGGGGCGGCGACCTACAAGTACTCGACCGACGGCGGCGTCACCTGGCTGGGGTCGAACGGCGCGGCCTACAACGGGAGCAACGCGATCACGACCCAGGGGGCCCTGACCAACTACATTGACGGGGCTGCGGCCTCCAACTCGACCAACGAAGGAGTCCAGATCGCCTTCGGCGCCGGGACGCTGGCGTCGGGCGATACCTTCACCGTGGACGTGTTCAACCCGACACTCCAGTCCGCCCAGGACGCGGTGCTGACCGTCGGCAACCTGACCCTCTCCAGCGCCAGCAACACGGTCACCAACGCGATCCAAGGGGTGACGTTGAAGCTGCTGAAGGCCGACAGCACCGAGACGGTGGACCTCACCGTCTCGACCGACAGCACGGATATCAAGGGTCGGGTCAAGGACTTTGTCAACGCCTACAACAAGGCGATCCAGTACCTGAACGACCAGCTCTCCTTCGATCCGAAGAACGGCCAGGCCAAGCCGCTGCTCGGGGATCTCACGGCCACGAGCCTCAAGCGCCAGCTCCAGGGCCTGATCACGTCCGTGGTCCCCGGCGCGAGCGCGGGCCTCAACAGCCTCAGTACAATCGGGATCACCTCCAGCAAGACCACGGGGCAGCTCACGCTCAACGAATCGAAGCTAGAGGCCGCGCTCGCGAAGAGCGTCACCGACGTGACCCGGCTCTTCGTCGGGCTCGGCGTCCCCAGCCACTCGGCGATCGAATACGTCGGCAAGACGGCGGACACGAAGCCGGGCGTCTACGCGGTCGAGGTGACGACGGCGCCGACGAAAGCGACCGTGGTCGCGAACACGGCGGTCCCGAGCGGCGGCATCACCCAGGCCGAGACCCTCACGGTCAGTCTCTACTCGAACGCCACCGTTGCGACCGACAGCCCCGTCTCCACGAGCGTGTCCCTGTCGGCCGGGAGCACAATCAGCGATATTGTGAACGCGCTGAACAGCGCCTTCGCCACCAAGGGGATGGCGCTGAGCGCGTCGAGCAGCGGCGGGAAGATCAAGCTCACCGCGACCAACTACGGCGACGACTACAAGATCGTCGCGTTCTCCAACCGGGCCGACGACGGGAACCAGTCCGGGATCGGCACGACCGCGTTGAGCGGGACCGGGGTGGACGTCGCGGGGCGGCTCGGCAGCCACAAAGCCGAGGGCAAGGGCGAAGTCCTGACCAGCTCGTCCGGCTTCGGGGAGAGCGGGCTCTCCGTCAAGGCGCCCGTGTCCTCGGCCGGGACGTACGGGACCGTGACGGTGTCCGCCGGCGTGGCCGACCGAATGGCGAGCCTGCTGGAAGCGGCCACGAAAGACAAGGGAGCCATCCAGACGCGGCTCGACGGGCTCAGCAAGTCCATCGAGGACCTTGATCAGCGTGCGACGTGAAATCACGTAAGTGATTGTTCCACCTTCAGAAATGTAGGATGGAACCCACCATGCCTCTGGTGGTTGCCTAGGATGGCAGGCCGGATTGGTAACGACCCGGTCTGAAGCCCATCTGACAAAGTACCTCATTCTCTACTGAGAAGAAGCAGACTCCGTGAGGAGAATGCAACGCTGCGAGCACGAACGCGGCTTGAAGGCTAGGCATGGAAGGGAACGGTGAACGAATGTGAAGTGACAACGTTAACGCTCGTCAAGGTCAAGAAGCCAAACGTGCTGAGAGGCTTCAACCAAAATGGTACGTGGAAGGATTTGGCGCTGCTGATTCGCCAAACGAGGCCATAAACTCCACCGGGCGATAGTCACCACCGACCCCTTCTATAGTCACTTACTTGGGACACGGTAAACCCGATACACAGCCGAGCAATCGGCCAGGTAGCCCGCAAGGGTCTACCGCAAGTGCAGCGGGCAGAGGAAGCCCGAAAAAGCGAATGCCGATCGGTAACAGATCGGATAGGGATTGAGGGAATACTCCCGACATCATCCCACGGTGAAAGCCGGCAGACTTCGGGCTGGTCGTGTAGGAAGAAACACTGTGGAGGGCTGTACAATGACTGAGAGTGTAGACCGCGCAAGCGGACATGAAGGTCAAGCGAACCGCCCTACCGCCACCAGGATCACCTGGACACAAATTGATTGGCGGAATGCGCGGCGGAACGTTCAGCACCTTCAGCAGAGAATCTTCCGAGCGGCGCAGCAGAAGGATTGGCAAAAGGTCAAACACCTGTGCCGCCTCCTGCTGAAAAGTCACTCCAATCTGGTGGTCAGCGTCCGGCAGATCACGCAAGTGAACGCCGGAAAGGCCACCCCGGGCGTGGACGGAGAAGTAGCCCTCGACTCCCAAACACGGGAACGACTGGTCAACGAGCTAAGCCAGACACAGTACTGGAAAGCCAAGCCAGTCCGAAGGGTCTACATTCCAAAAGCCAAGGGAGGGAAACGCCCCCTCGGCATCCCCACGATCCGGGATCGCATCCTGCAAAACGTGGTCAAGAACGCCTACGAGCCCATCTTCGAGACGGAATTCGAGGCGAATAGCTTCGGATTTCGTCCGGGACGAAGCGCCTGGGATGCACAGGAGGAAGTCCATGCGGCACTAAATGCAAGTGCAGCGGGGCAAAACCAGTACATTCTCGACGCAGATATCAAGGGCGCCTTTGACCACATTAGCCATGATTTCATCTTGACTCGGATCGGGCAGTTGCCCGGACGACACTGGGTGAAACAGTGGTTGAAAGCAGGATATATGGAAGTTGGCAAGCTGCATCAAACCGAGGAAGGCACACCGCAGGGCGGGGTGATCTCACCGCTGCTAGCCAATATTGCCCTCGATGGGCTTCAAGCCCACCTGGGCAAAGGCTATCGGTACGTGCGATACGCCGATGACTTTGTGGTGATGACCAAGACTCGGGAAGCGCTAGAACAGGCGCGGCCCAAGATCACAGCATTCCTCGCCGAACGTGGACTGGAGCTAAATGAGGAAAAGACCCGGATCGTCCACAAGACGGACGGGTTCGAATTCCTTGGCTTCCACATCCAAGATCGGAACGGAAAGCTTCTGATCACCCCACCAAAGGAAAAGATCAAGGCCCTTCATCGGAAAGTGAAAGAGACGCTGAAGCAATTGCTTCACGCCTCCCCAGAAACGGTGATCCGGACCTTGAACCCTATCCTTCAGGGCTGGGCCAATTACTACAGCACCTGTGTTGCAAAAAGGACCTACTCGGAAATCACGAATCGAGTGTGGTCTATCTTGGTGCGGTGGATGCGCCGACGACATCCTAATAAATCCTGGAGTTGGATCAGAAGGAAATATCTGACCACCCAGGGTGACAGACACCACGTGTTCTTTGCGAATGTCCAAACCCGGAGGGGGCGGACACGCAGAATCACGCTGGTGAACGTCGCCGACACGCCCATCGTGCGACACATCAAAGTCAAAGGGACCAACTCTCCCTTTGACCCGACACTCCGTCAATACTGGCAAGCAAGAGCCGAACGCCTGGCGTCAATACGGTTACTCAGGCGCCAACGCGAACGACTCATTGCCCAAGCGCAAAACTGGCGGTGTGAGGTCTGTGGTGACTGGTTGGGTAACGGAGAGCCACTGGAACTACATCATCGGAAACCGGTCTCTCAAAACGGGACCGATGAAGTGGGCAACCTGGTGTGGCTCCATGCGGCTTGCCATCAAAACATGACCACGAAGAACAGGGTGACGTTACGCCAAACGGCTTGAGCCGGATGCGGGGAAACTCGCATGTCCGGTTCTTAGGGGGCGGGGAGTGCGGCAACGCCTCCCTGCTACCCGACAGATCGCGACCAAGCAAAAGCAGGTGGCCAGCTTGGAGCAGCGTTTCCGGGGCGAGTTCCAGCGCCTGGAATCGGTGCTCGGCCGCTTCCAGGCGCAGAGCCAGGCGGTCACCAATTCGCTGGCCTCGCTCGCGAACCTGGCCCAGCAGCTCGCCCGGCGCTAGCCGGCCCCGCGGGCGCATCGAGGAGGAACACGGTATGTCGGCCACGCACGCCATCGGCGCCTACCGCCGGAACCAGGTCCAGCACGCCTCGCCGGTGGAGTTGATCGTCCTGCTCTACGACAAGGCGATCCTGCTGCTCCGGAGCGCCGTCGCGCGGCTGCGCGCGGGCGACATCAAGGCCAAGTGCGGGGCGGTCTGCTGGGCGGTGGACATCGTGGCCGAGCTGCAGGCGGTGCTGGACAAGGACCGGGGCGGCGAAATCGCGATCCGGCTCGACGCGCTGTACGCCTACATGATCGAGCGGCTGACGGTCGCCAACAGCCGAAACGACCCGGCGATCCTGGAGGAGATCGCGCGGCTGCTCGAAGAGCTGCGGGCGGGGTGGAAGGGGCTCGCGGGCCCCGTCGTCCCCCAGGGTGGGGCCCGGCCCGGCGCGGGCCGATCCCCAGCCGTCGGGGCGGAGCGCTGAACGGAGGAGGAGGTCTGCAATGATGCGTGATCGGCTCCATGCGGTGACCGGGAGCTTCGAGGCGCTGACGGCCCGGGCGGCGGCGGCCCTGCGCGATCGAGACCTCGAGGCGCTCGAGGCGATCGCGGGCGAGGGCGAAGCCGTGACGGTGGAGCTGGACCGCGTGCGAGCCGACCTCGCCGCCGAGGCGCTCCACTCGGGCGACGCGGGCGTGTGCGAGCGGTTCGCGCGGCGGCTCGACGAGCTCCTGGCGGGCTGGCGGCAGAACGTGGCGGGGGTGGAGGCCTGGGTCGACGAGACGCGAGGCGCGCTCCGCCGAACGCGGGAGGGCGGTGCCGCGCTGGCCGGCTACGCGGGCCGGGCGCAGGCTTCCCCGTCGCGCTTGCGCGCGATTGCGTGAAGGCAAGGAGCGAGCAGCGAACAGTTCTGAGCGACGAGCTGCCGGCTATTAGCTACTTGCTGCGAGAACCATGAGCATCCAGTTCGGCGAGATTCACAACGTGATCCGCACCTACCGGCGGCTTCTCCAGGAGCCCTTGGACGCGGTGCGCCGCCCCGCGAAGCCGGGTGAGCGGGACGCGGACCGAATCTCGATCTCGCGGGAGGCGCGCGAGCTGCACCAGGCCCCCAATACGCCCGGCGCGCCCTCGCCCGGGAGCCAGCGATGAGCGAGCAGGCCGAACAGAGGCCGCGGGTCCTTGTGGTGAGTGGCGGCGGGCGCACCGGAACGACGCTCGCCCGGTTGGTGCCGCCGGACCGCTACCAGGTGGCCGTGCTGCGCATGGAGGACGAGGTCCTGGAGCGCGTGGCGCGCGGCCCGGTGGAGGCGGTGGTGTACCATCTCCGGGGCACCGGGCGACAGGCCCTGGACCTGCTCGACCGCCTGCGGGACCGGGAGTGCGACGCGTGCGTGCTCGTGGTCGGCCGCGACCACGGAGCGGAGCGCGTGGCGGCGCTGCTCCGGGCGGGCGCCTACGACTATCTCACGAGCCCGATCCGTGCCGGCCGCCTCGAGGAGTCCCTCCGGCAGGGCCTGGAGATCCGGCGAGCCTTCCTGCAGGTCCGGGAGCTAGCGGCCCGGCTCAAGGCGGCGAACGAGGACCTGTCGCGCGATCGGGACAGCCTCCGGCGCTGGAATCGCAACCTGGAATCGCTGACGCGGCTGGGGCAGGCGATGGCGGGGACGCTGGATCCGGACGCCATCGTGCGCGAGGTTGGGGAGCGCCTCCCGGAGTTGCTGGACTACGATGTGGTCGGCGTCCTCTGGTGGGAGCCGACCCGGACCTGGGTGCACGCGCGCGTGCCGCTGGACCAGCGCGTCGTGGCGGAGACGCGCGACGCGCTCCTGGCGCGCGGGCCCGCCGGGCTCGCGGGCGCGGGGGGCTCGCCCCGGGAGGTCCGCGACGGAGGGCGGGCGACGGTCTCCATCGAGGTGCCGCTGCTCGTCGGGAGCCAGCCGGCTGGCCTGATCCGTCTGGCGCGCCTGACGGGGCCAGTCTACGATCGGCATGAGACCGAGCTCGTCCGGGCCGTCGCGACGTCGCTCGCGCTGGCCCTGCGCAACGCGGAGGCCCACAGCCAGGTCCGGAGCCTCGCCCTCACCGACAGTCTGACGAACGTCCCGAACCGCCGGGCCTTCTCGCAGTGCCTTGCCCGGGAATTCCAGGAGGCCCAGCGGTACGGCACGCCGCTCTGCCTGATCATGGTGGATCTCGATCATTTCAAGAGCCTGAACGACCGGTTCGGCCACGTGTTCGGCGACCAGTTGCTCCGCGGGGTCGCGGCGATGATCCAGCAGGCGGTCCGCGGCGCGGACGTGGTCGCGCGGTACGGCGGCGAGGAATTCGCCGTCATCCTGCCCCGCACCGATCTGGCGCGTGCGGTCTCCCTGGCGCACCGCATCCGGGACAGGATCGCGCGCCACACCTTCCCGCTCGACGGCTCGTGCGTGCGGCTCACGGCGAGCCTGGGCCTGGCCGGGGTCCCCGATCCGGCCGTTCCCACCATGGAGGCGCTGATTGCGGCGGCGGATGCGGCGCTCTACCGGGCCAAAACGTGCGGCCGCAACCGGGTCGAGGTGGCTGGGGCCGCGGGCGAGGCGGTTCCGGAGGCGCTGGTGGCGGCCGGTCTGTGAGGACGACGATGGTGACGGGACGGACTTTGAGCGACGCGGCGCAGCCGGGGTGGCGCGACCTCGGGGACGAGCGGCGCGAGCTGCTGCGGCTCGACGACCGGCTCCTGCTGGAGTATCGGCTGGAGGGGGACACGGCGGCGCCCGTGGAGGGGACCGCCGAGGAGGCCGTCGCGGCCTTCATCGGTCGCCCCACTGCGGAGCTGCTCGCACGTGCGCAAGGCGACCCCACCGCAGCCCCGCTGGTTCCCTGGTTGATGAAGCTGGACTGGGCGATCGAGGTCGTCATTCGGGCCCTGGCCCGGATCAACCCCGACGCCGTGCGCCTGCCGGGCCTGTGCGAGGTGAACGTGAGCGGCGGCGGGCTGCGGTTCCTGGCGCCGCGGCCGTTCCGCCCGGGCGACCGCTTGGCGCTCCGGTTCGTCCTGCCACCGTTCGTCCCGATCCACGCCAAGGGCGAGGTCGTCCGGGTGGTCCCCGCCCGCGGCAGGCGGGAGTACTACGAGACCGCCGTGCGGTTCGCCGAGATTGCCGAGGCCGACCGGGAGCGCGTGATCAAGCACATCGTGCAGCGGCAGGCGGAGCGACTCCGGGCGCGGAGAGGCGAGCAGGGCTGAGTGTGGAGTGCGGAGTGCGGAATGGGAGAGCCGGATACGTTTGGCGGCTCCTTCTTCAGTTCAGTGTTCCGCGTTCGCCATTCCGCGTGCTGCGACGATGTCTCGGAGGAGCGCCTCGGCGATCCGCTCCAGCGCCTGCGCGGCGGGTGAGGACGGAGCCGTCTCCACCAGGGGCAGGAAGCTCCGGACCGCCCGCTGCACGGCCTCATCTTTGGGGATCTCGCCCAACAGGGTGAGGGTGCCGCCCACGTAGTCCTGCAGCAGCCGCTGGAGCTGAAGCGTGTTCACGCGGGCCCGTCCGTTCATCTGATTCAGGACCAGGGCGGGCCGGAAGCCGGCCAGCATCCGCTCGGCCGCCGCCCGCCCGCCCTCGTCGGCCCGGCCGGCGGCTTCCAGCACCTCCCGGACGCTGCCGAAGTCCCGGTCGGCGAGCGCCTCGGCCGTCGGATCGTGCGCGAGGAATCCCGAGAGCACCCGCCGGATCGTCGCCAGCTTGACGAACCGGTACAGGTCCAGTACGGAGGTCGGCTCGGGGGTCGCGACGGCCAGATGGATGTCGGCTGTGAGGAAGAAGTCCAGCGTGTGGAAGCTGGTACCGGCCCCCACGTCCACGAGGATGACGTCCGCGTCGAGCTCCATGAGCCGCCGGATCAGCCGCCGTTTCCGGGCGTAGGGCAGGTTCGCCGTGGCGAGCGTCTCGCCGGTGCCGGGAATCAGGCGCAGGCGCGGCTGGCCCGGTACCGGGAACGCCACGGCCTCGAGGGTCTCCACGCGGCGCTGCAGGAAATCGGTCAAGGTCGCCGGCAGGTCGAAGAGGCCGAACAGGATGTGGAGATCGGCTCCCCCGACGTCGAGGTCCGCCAGGACGACAGTGAGGCCGCGGCGTGCGAGCAGCAGGCCGAGATTGCCGACGAGGACGCTTTTGCCGACCCCGCCTTTGCCGGAGCCCACCGAGACGACCGTGGCCATCAGCCCACCAAACGGACAGCGCAATGGTCCGTGGTCATTGATCACAGGTGGACGGTGCATGCGCCATGCCAGTCTCCATGCTGTTCCAATGACCAATGACCGTGTCCCCTCCCTGTGCCCTTCCGCTGCTCAAGTCCGGCCCTTCGCGCGCCGATACCTGTCCCGACATGAACGAGATGGGTTCGACAGCAACCGGCCTGACCCTGGACGCCGCCGAGGAGGGCGACGAGGTCCTGACCGTGCTGGAGGTGGCCCGATTTCTGCGCGTGCCGAAGTCCACGGTCTATAAGCTGGCGCGGCTGGGCCAGCTTCCCGCTTCCCGCATCGGCAAGCACTGGCGCTTTCTGCGCCGGGACGTCCGGAACTGGCTGCGTGCGCAGCGCACGCAGCCCTGACAACGCCTGATCCCTTCGCGATAGCTCCGCCTGTGGGGCGCCACGGATGACCTTGGTCAGAACGACGGAGGCGCAGGAAGGGCGCTCGCTCGCCTGGTTCCGGCGCCAGGACCCCGCGCAACGGCGCGAGGCGCTGGAGGAGGCGGCCGGGCGCGGGCAGGATCGGGATATCGAGCTGCTCGTGTCGGCGCTGCAGGACGAGCATCCCGGCGTCCAGCAGGCGGCGGTCGACGGCTTGATCCAGGTCGGCGGGCCCGCGGTGGTCGTCCGGCTCGTCGGCCTGCTTCGCGAGCCGCCCGCGATCCGCAACATGGCCGTTGAGGTACTCCAGCAGCTCCTGCCCGCGGTGCTCGACGCGGCGCTGCCCCTGTTCAAGGCGCCTGATCCGAACGTCCGCAAGCTGGTGGTGGACGCGGTCGGGCGTCAGCCCGATCCGCGGGTGGTCGGCCCGCTGGTCGCGCTGCTCGGCGATCCGAACCCAAACGTCCGCGCCTCGGCGGCAGAGGCGCTGGGACGCCTCCGGGCCGTCGAAGCGGTGCCGGCGCTCACGGCGCTGCTCCAGGACGAGGAATGGGTCGTCTTCTCCGCGCTCGCCGCGCTGGCTGAGATCGGTGACGCGGCCGCGCTGCCCCCGCTGCTGACCCTCGTGCGGGATGGCCGCGGCGCCGTGCGCTGTGCCGCCATCGAGGCCGTCGCGGGGCTGGACCGAACCGGCGCGGCGGTGCCGGCGCTGCTCGATCTGGCGGCGGCGGCGGAGCCGGACATCCGCCCGGCTCTGATCAAGGCCCTGGTCACGATCACGGAGGGCGCGGGCGCGGATCTCTGGGCCGCGCTGGACCGCTCTGTCTGGTTTGCGATCCTGACGGAAGCGAGCCGGGATCCGTCGGACGAGGAGTTGCGGCTGGCCGCGATGACGGGCCTCGGCCGGCTGGGCGATCCGCGCGGCACGCGCGCCGTCCTGGCCGCCTATCGTCGCTGGGCGCGCCCGTCGGAAGAGGTGGAGGCCTGTGCGGTGCGGGCGCTGGTCGGGACGGGCGATGTCGCGACCCTGCTCGAGGCGGTGCGTCCGGAAGAGGAGCCGGTCTGCGCCCTGGCGGTCCGGGCCCTGGGCGAGCTGCGGGCTCCCAGGCCGTCCCCGCGCTCGCGGCGGTGCGCGAGACGAGCCAGAACTGGGAGCTGCGCCGGCTCGCCGTGGCGGCGCTGGCCGAGATCGGCACCGCCGAGGCGCTCGATCGGGTCGCGGAGGCCGTGGAGGACCCGACGGGGCACGTCCGCTGCGAGGCGGTCCGGCGGCTCGGGCGCGCGGGCCGCGACGCGGATGTGCGGGCGCTGTTCGCGAAGCTGACCACCGAACGCTACCAGGAGGTCCGCGAGGCGATCGTCGAGACGCTGGTCCGGGTCGCGGGCCCCGACCGCCTGGCGGACTTCGTGCCGTTGCTGGCGCATCCGGCGCCCGCGGTCCGCGAAGCCGCGGCGCGCGCCATCGGGCTGGCCCGGCTCCCGGAGGGGCTGGAGCCCCTCCGGGACGCGATGAACGACCCGGAGTGGACGGTGCGGCAGGCGGCGGCGGCGGCGCTGGGGCGCTTCGACGATGCGCGGGCGTTCCGCCCCCTGTTTCTCGCCCTGGCCGACGACCACGAGCAGGTGCGCCTGGCGGCCGTGGCGGGCCTCGCCCGCTGGGACTGCGCGGAGACGCGCCAGGCCCTGATGACCCAGAGCCTGAGCGACACGGACGCCTGGGTGCGCTTCCGGGCGATCGAGCGGCTGGGCGCGCTCGGAGCGACCGAAGCGGCGCCGCTCCTCGCGCGGATCGCCGCGAGCGCGCGGGAGCCGGCCTGGCTGCGCCGGGGAGCCGTCGCGGCCTTGGGCGCGATCGGCGGCGAGCAAGCCCGCGCGCGGCTGGCCGAGCCAGTGTCAGCACGAGCGGCCTGACGTCCGCGAGGCCGCCGCAGCGGTCTTGGCGCGGGATGGGTGGGCGGCGGGCCTGGGGGAGTGAGGGACGCACCCCATGGAGCTGAGCGCGGCCACGTTCGCCGCCCTCCGCAACTTCATCTACGAGCAGAGCGGGATCTACTTCCAGGACAACAAGAAATACGTCCTGGAGAGCCGGCTCCAGGCCCGCCTCAAGGAGCGGAACTGCGCCTCCTTCGAGGAATACTGCCACCTGCTCAAAGACGACGCGTGGCGGGACCGGGAGCTGCACGCGCTGTTCAACCTGGTCACGACCAACGAGACGTACTTCTACCGGGACCTGCCGCAGCTCCAGGCGTTCACGGACCTGGTCTTGCCCGCCCTGCTCCAGGGGAACCAGGACACCAGGCAGCTCCGCCTCTGGAGCGCGGCCTGCTCGACGGGCGACGAGCCCTACACGCTGGCGATGCAGCTGCTGGAGCAGCCCGCGTTCGTGGGCTGGTCCATCGAGGTGCTAGCGAGCGACATCAGCGAGGCGGCACTGACCACCGCGCGCAAAGGCATCTACGGGGCGTACGCCGTGCGCAACGTCCCGCCCGCCCTGCTCGAGAAGTACTTCACCGTGGAGGACGGTCAGTACGTGCTCTCGGCGAAGGTGAAGCGGCTCGTGAAATTCGCCCACGTGAACCTCTACGACGCGCCACGCTTGAAAATGATCCGGGGGATGGACGTGATCTTCTGCCGGAACTGCCTGATCTATTGTGACGAGGCCGCGAAGCAGAAGATCGTCAACGGCCTGTACGACTGCCTGCGCCCCGACGGGTACCTGGTCATCGGGTTCTCCGAGTCCCTGCATACCCTGTCGCGGGCCTTTCGTCCCCTACACGCCAATCGGGCCGTGGTGTACCAAAAGATCTGAGAGCAGCGAGGCGCGAACAGCGAGCCGCGAAGGGTGAACAGCGGAACGGACGCATTGTCGGCTTCTGGCTCTGCGCTGCTCGCTGCTGCTGGCTGTTCGCGAGAAGTGAGGTGACGCCGATGCCGCGAACCATACTCATCGTGGATGACTGCGCGACCACGCGGCGCCTGGTGGGGCTCTACCTGAAACCGACGGGCTGCACCCTCCTGCAGGCGGAAAACGGCCTGGAGGCCCTGGAGAAGCTCGCGCAAGGCCCGGTGGATCTGATCATCACGGACATGAACATGCCGCGCATGGACGGGATCGCCCTCACGCGGTCCCTCAAGCAGGACCGGGCGTTGGAGGCCATTCCCGTCCTCATGTTAACGACCGAGGATGCCGATAAGGAGCGCGAGACCGGGTTGGCGGCCGGCGCCGCCGCCTATCTGACCAAGCCGGTCTCTCAGGAGCGGCTCGTCGGCGAGGTCCGGCGGCTGCTCCCGGACAGGCCCGCGTGAACGGGACAAGGAGGCGAGCGCGATGCCCGCAGATCGCAACATGAAGATCATGGTGGTGGACGACATGTCCACCATGCGGCGGATCGTCAAGAACATCCTGAAACAACTCGGATTCGCGAACGTCGAGGAGGCCGAGAACGGCCAGGAAGCCCTCGCGAAGATGCGCGCGGACCGGTTCAACTTCGTCGTCTCGGACTGGAACATGCCGGTCATGAGCGGGATCGAGCTGCTGCGGGCGATCCGGGCGGACGGCGAGCTGAAGGACATCCCTGTCCTGATGGTCACCGCCGAGGCGCAAAAGGAGAACATCATCGAGGCCGTACAGGCGGGTGTCAGCAACTACATCGTCAAGCCGTTCACCGCCGAGACCCTGCAGGAGAAGATGAACAAGATCTTCAAGTAGCAACAAGCGAGCAGCGAGAGGCGCGTCGCGAAGAGCCCGTCGCGGAGCCGGTCGCCGCGGGCTCCTGGCTGATGGCTCAACCGGAGAGGGGATCGTGGAGGACACCAACCGGAAGCTGTACGAGGAGCTGGGCGAGCTGGCCCGCTACGTGGAGCGGACCGTCCGGAGGCTCCAGGAGGTGGAGGCGCCGATGGCGGCCACCACGGCGCAGCTTCCTCAAGCGAGTGCGCATCTGTCGGGGTTGGCCCGCCTGACCGAGGAGGGCACGCACCGGGTCATGGGGCTGACCGAGGCGATCCAGGAGAACCGGGCGCGCCTCACGCAAGAGCTGGAGGCGCTGGCCAGCGGCTGGACCGGCGCCCGCTTGACGGCGGCGGATCGGGAGCGGGTCGCCCAGCTCAAGCGGCTCCTCGAGGAGGACGACCAGCGCCTGCTGGACATCATGACCGCCCTGTCCTTCCAGGACCTGGTCGGCCAGCGCGTCGCGAAGATCGTGGGGATCCTCGACGACATCCAGCACCGGCTGCTCGAGATGATCGTGGTGTTCGGGCTCGCGCAGCGCGGGACGCAGGGGGCTGTTAACGGGCAGGCGGGCGAGCTGCTCCGGCAGCTCGAGGCCTCCCGAGCCAGCGCGTTGAAGCAGGACCTCGTGGACAACATCCTGGAGCAATTCGGGTTCGCCTGACAGCGGGCAGCGACGAGCTCGCAGCACCCCGCTCGTGGCGATCAGCGAGGAGACGAGCGGGGCTCAGCACGGGTCTTGGCGGCTGGCTCTTGGCTGCTGGCTGTTTGCCGTGGAGGAGCAATGAGCGACGAACTGGCGGAAATCCAGAACGAATTCCTCGTCGAGGCCCAGGAGATGCTCGAGTTGCTGGATCAGCGGTTCGTCACGCTCGAGTCCGAACCCGGGAACACCGAGCTCCTCAACGAAATCTTCCGGGCGATGCACAGCATGAAGGGATCCGCTGGCTTCCTCGGCTTCACCCGGCTGGTGGACGTGACGCATCGCGCCGAGAGCATCCTCAACCAGCTGCGGCAAGGGGACATGACGGTCACCCAGCACGTGATCACCGTGATCCTCGAGGCCGTGGACGCGATCAAGCTCATCATGGCGGACATCCGGGAGTCGGGCACGGACCAACACGTGCCGACCGAGGGCGTGACGCACAAGCTCGACGCGGTGCTGGCCGGCAGGCCCCACGCGGCCGACGCGCCGCTGGGCGCGCCCGCTCCAGGAGCGCCGGCCCGGGAGGAGGCGCCGGCCGCCGGCCCCTGCCCGGAGCCCGTGGGGCCGGCCCGGCCGGCAGCGGGACGGCGGGCCCGCCGGGCGAGACGGTGGCCGGGGCCTTGACGCAGGTGGCGGCGAAGCTGGGCGAGATCCTGGTGCAGGACGGCGCGGCGACCAAGGAGCAGGTCCTCGAGGCGTTGGAGCGCCAGGACCAGCAGCCGCGGCTGGGCGAAGTCCTGCTCCACTCGGGGGCCATCACGCAGCAGGCGCTCGACGCCGCGTTGCAGAAGCAGCCCAAAGCGGCCCACGGCGGAGACGAGGACCAGACGATCCGCGTGGAGACGCGCCGCCTGGACACGGTGATGAACCTGGTCGGCGAGCTGGTGCTCGGCCGCAACCGGATCATGAAGATCGGCGGCGGCCTGGAGCAGGCGCACGAGAACGACCCGCTGGTCCGCGAGCTGGGCGAGACGCTGGCGCAGCTCAACCTGGTGACGACCGATCTCCAGCTCGCGGTCATGAAGACCCGGATGCTGCCGATCCGGAAGGTGCTCGCGAAGTTTCCCCGGATGGTCCGGGACCTGTCGCAGAAGCTGCACAAGCAGGTGCGGCTGGAGCTGCACGGCGAGGAGACCGAGCTGGACAAGTCCGTCGCGGACGAGATCGGCGACCCGCTCGTGCACCTGGTGCGGAACGCCGTGGACCACGGGATCGAGCCCGTCGCCGAGCGGCAGGCGGCCGGCAAGCCCCCCGAGGGCGTCGTCCGCATCTCGGCCGCCCAAGAGGGCAACAGCATCGTCATCCGGATCGCGGACGACGGGCGGGGCCTCCAGCTCGAGAAGATCAAGGCCCAGGCGACGGCCCGCGGCCTCGTCACCGAGGCCGAGCTCGCGACGATGGACCCGCGCGACATCATGAACCTGATCTTCCTGCCAGGGTTCAGCACCGCCGAGCAGGTCACGGACGTCTCCGGCCGGGGCGTGGGCATGGATGTCGTGCGGACCAACATCCGGCGGATCAACGGCTCGGTGGAGGTCGAGTCCCAACCCGGCCAGGGCAGCGTCGTGACGATCAAGCTCCCGCTCACGATCGCGATCATCCAGGCCCTCCTGGTGGAGGTCGGGCGCGCCACCTTCGCGATCCCGCTGGGCTCCGTCATCGAGGCGGTGAAGATCACGCGGGCCGACATCAAGACCGTCAACGGCCGGGAGGTGCTGCACCTGCGGGAGCGGGTGCTGCCGCTGCTGCGCCTCGCCGAGGAGTTCGAGATCCCCGTGGATCCGACGCGCGACCGCTTCTACGTCGTCGTGGCCGGCCTGGGCGACAAGCAAGTCGGCGTCGTCGTGGACCGGCTGCGCTCCCAGGAAGAGGTCGTCATCAAGTCCCTCTGGGACTACCTGACGAACATCAAGGGGATCGCCGGCGCGACGATCACCGGGGAAGGCAAGGTCGTGCTGATCCTCGACATCGCGGAGTTGGTGCAGAACGTCCGGCTGAGCCGCCCGGCGGGGGCGGCGGCCTAACGAGGGACCCATGGCCACGTTCATCAAGGAAGTGGACGGGCGGACGCGGCTCGCCGGCGCGAACCAGATGGAGCTGCTCCTCTTCCACGTCGGGACCCGGGAGATCTTCGGCATCAACGTCTTCAAGGTCCGCGAGGTCATGAAGGTCCCGGCGCTCACCCGGATGCCAGAGGCGGACCCGCGCCTCGAAGGCGTGGCGAACATCCGGGGGACGACGGTGCCCGTCATCGGGCTCCAGCGGACCCTCGGCCTCGAGGGGGAGGGGGCTCCGGCGCGACCGGGCGAGGACGGCACGGGCAACCTGATCGTCACCGAGTACAACATGAGCCTCCAGGCCTTCCACGTCGCCGGCGTGGACCGGATCCTCCGGCTGTCCTGGACGCAGATCAAGCCGCCGCCGCCGCTCGTCCGCGAGACCGCGAAGGGGGCCGTGACGTCGGTGGCGATGCTGGACGACGGCCAGATGGTGCTGATCCTCGACGTGGAGAAGATTCTCTCGGATCTCTGCCCGCGGCCCGACGAGGAGGTCTACGCGGGGGTGGAGACGGCGCCGGCGGTGAAGTCCAAGCGCGTCCTGTTCGCCGACGACTCCAGCGTGGCCCGCACTCAGATCCGCAAGACCCTGGAGCGGCTGGGGATCGCCTACATCCAGACGGTCACGGGGCTGGAGGCCTGGAACCAGCTCCAGATGCTCGCGGCGAACGCCGAGCGGGCCGGCAAGCCGCTCAAGGACGAGATCCAGCTCGTGCTGAGCGACATCGAGATGCCGGATATGGACGGCTTCACGCTGACCAAGCAGATCCGCAACGACCCCCGGTTCGCCTGGCTGCCGGTCGTCCTCCACTCGTCGCTGACCGGGACGTGCAACGCCGCCAAGGGCAAGGCGGTCGGGGCCACGGACTACGTCACGAAGTTCGAGCCGAAGACGTTGGGCGAGGTCATTGTCAAGTACTGTCGCGAGGGCCCGTAAGGCCGCACGCGGGGGGGACGGAGATGGGCGCGCCGATCCAGGTGCTGGTCGTGGACGACTCGGCCTTCATGCGGAAGGCCCTCTGCGCCATGCTCGAGGGCGATCCGCGGGTGGCCGTCGCCGGCGTCGCCCGGAACGGCGAAGAGGCGGTCCAGAAGGTCGCCGAGCTGCGCCCCGACGTGGTGACCCTCGACGTCGAGATGCCCGGCATGAACGGCCTGGAGGCGCTGCGCCGGATCATGGCGGTGCGCCCCCTGCCCGTCCTCATGGTCAGCTCGCTGACCGTGGAGGGGGCGAGCGAGACGCTGCACGCGCTGGAACTGGGGGCGGTGGACTACATCCCGAAGCAGCTCGACGGGCTCGCCACCAACATTACGGCCATCCGGCAGGAGCTGCTCGCCAAGGTGATCGCGGCGGCGGGCGCCGCCGGCAAGCTGCGCGCCCGGCCGCCCCGGCGGGGCGCCGGACCGGGAGAGGCGGCGCCGGGGCGAGGGGCGACCGGGGCGTCGCCGCGTCGCCGCGTCCCCCTGTCGCCGCGCCGTCCCTGTCTTCGAGCACCGTCGTGGCGACCCGGGGGAGCAAGATCGTCGCGATCGGGTGCTCGACCGGCGGCCCGCAGGCGCTCCTGGAGCTGCTCCCGCTGCTGCCCGCCGACTTCCCGGCCGGCATCGTGATCGTCCAGCACATGCCGAAGTTCTTCACCAAGCCGTTCGCCGACCGGACGAACCAGGTCTGCCGGATCGAGGTCCGCGAGGCGGCGGACGGGGACGTGGTCGTGCCCGGCGTGGCGTTGGTCGCCCCAGGGGGGCTGCAATGCCGGCTCGTCCGGCGGCGGGCGACCACCGTGGAGATCGCCCTCAGCCCGAACGCGGACGGCCGGCTGCACGCGCCGTCCGTGGACGTGATGCTGCAGTCGGTCGCCGAGGTCTACGGCGAACGGGGCGTCGGCGTCATCCTGACGGGGATGGGGCAGGACGGCCTGGAGGGCGCCCGCGCGCTCCGGGGCGCCAAGGGCCGCATCATTGCCCAGGACGAGGCGAGCTGCGTGGTGTACGGGATGCCCAAGGCCGTGGTGGAGGCCGGGTATGCGGACAAGGTCGTGCCGCTGCCGCTGATCGCCGGCGAGATCATGAACATGGTGTGAGCGAACCGTCGACAGCGAGCCGCAAACACCCCGTCGCGCTGAGCGACGAGCGATTCGCTGTGTGCGGCAATCCGCAATGCTGAGGGGGCAATCATGGCGAACTGGTTGAGCGGGATGAAGATCGGACCGAAGTTCCTGCTGTTCGCGGTGGCCATCGCGACGGTGGTGACCGCGGGGGGCCTGTGCTTCGTGTACCGGCAGGAGCAGAGCAAGATCCACATGATGTTGGAAACGCGGGCGAAGGTGATCCAGGCTCAGATAGAGGCCACTCGCGCCTACATCACCAAGCACTACGTGGCCAAGATCAAGGGCTCCAAAGTCGGCCCGGAGATCCAGGTGACGAAGGAGCATGCGGGGAATCCGGACGCGATCCCGCTGCCGGCCACGGCGACGCGGGAAATCGCCGAGGAGCTGAGCCAGAAGGGGATCTTTAACGCGCGCCTGATCAGCGCGACGCCGCTGAACCCGGGCAACTCGCCGAAGGAGCCCTTCGAGGCGGAGGCGCTGAAGGCGATCATGGCCGGCGCCGACTCCTTCGCCCGGATCGAGGAGGCCAACGGGACCCTGACCTTCCGGCGGGCGACGCCGGACAAGGCGACGGCCGCCGCCTGCGTCGGCTGCCACCAAGGCAAGCAGGTGGGCGACGTCCTCGGCGTGCTCTCGGTCTCGCTGCCGATGGCCGACGTCCAGGCGGCCTCGACGCGGTCCATCCAGGGGACCGGGCTCACCATCGTCGCCGTGGTCTCCGGCGTCCTCCTCACGACCTACGTCATGCTGCGCCTGATCGTGCTCAAGCCGCTCGCGTCCATGACCGCCATCTCGCGGGACATCGCGGAGGGCGAGGGGGATCTGACCAAGCGGGTGCCGGTGAGCGGCCGCGACGAGATCGCTGAGCTGGGCAGCTGGTTCAACGTCTTCATCGAGAAGCTCCAGGGGATGATCGGGAAGGTGGCGCAGGTGACGGACAAGGTGGCGTCGGCGGCGGTGCAGCTCTCGGCGACGGCCGAGCAGATGTCGAAGGGGGCGGAGAGCCTGACGGCGCGCACGACGCAGACGGCCACGGCGGTCGAGGAGATGACCGCGACGGTGGGCGAGGTGGCGCAGCACAGCGGCAAGGCCGCCGCCATGGCCCAGGAGACCGTGCAGACGGCCAAGAGCGGGCGCGAGGTGGTCACCAACACGGTGGCGGGGATGCAGCAGATCGCCGACGCGGTGACGCAGTCGGCGGCGATCATTGCGGCGCTGGGCAAGTCCTCGGATCAGATCGGGGAGATTGTGCGGGTGATCGAGGACATTGCGGACCAGACGAACCTGCTGGCGCTGAACGCGGCGATCGAGGCGGCGCGGGCGGGGGAGCAGGGGCGGGGCTTTGCGGTGGTGGCCGACGAGGTGCGGAAGCTGGCGGAGCGGACGACGAAGGCGACGAAGGAGATCGGGGACATGATCCGGCACATCCAGCAGGACACGAAGGGGGCGGTGGCCTCGATGGAGGAGGGCACGCAGAAGGTGACGAGCGGGGTGGCGCTGGTGAACCGGACGGGGGAGGCGTTGGCGCGGATCGCGGAGATGGTGACGGGGACGGCGGACATGATTCGGCAGATTGCGGTGGCGGCGGAGGAGCAGTCGGCGGCGACGCAGCAGATTGCGAAGGATATGGAGACGGTGGCGACGGTGACGCGGGAGACGGCGAGTGGGGCGACGGAGTCGGCGAAGGCCAGCCACGACTTGAGCCAGCTCGCCACCGAATTGCGGATGTTGATCGACCAATTCACGCTGAATCACGACGCCGACACCCACCACGCCGCCCTGAGACCCCGAACGGCTGATGCCGCTGACGCGACCTGGTCGAGGGAACGAGTCGGAGGCGCTCAATGGTCGACACGGAACATGGCCTGATGACCCCTGGGGCTGAATCGGCTTGGTCTAGATCCGGGATCACCGGCTCAGCCAGTCTTGTCCAGAACAGTGACGCCGACACGTTCCAGCTGGTCACGTGTCAGCTGGAGCACGAAGAGTTCGCGGTCGATATTCGGCGTGTGCAGGAAATTAACCGAATGGCGGACATCACACGGGTGCCCAAATCCCCCCCATTTCTTGAAGGGGTCATGAACTTGCGAGGCCGGATCATTCCGGCGCTGGATCTCCGCCGGCGGTTCGGTCTCCCGGACGCCCCACGCACCGCGCGATCACGCATCATCGTGGTCCACGCGCACAGTCGCATGATGGGACTGATTGTGGATGCCGTCACGGAGGTGCTGCGGATTCCGCGGCACGCGATCGAGCCCCCGCCCTCGTTGGGAGGAGCGATCGGGGCCGAGTTCATCCAGGGCGTCGGTCAGATCAACGGCCGGTTGCTGACCGTGCTCGATCTCGATCGCGTGCTGGAATCGGCCAACTCGACGACATTGGCCGACTCCCCTGCTGGCGGCCGGGCCGACTTCCCCGTCGGCGGCCGGGCCGACCCCTCCGCTCGCCTTCCGTCGCTGGACGCCGGAGCATACACAGTGAGCGCCAGTCGTCCCCGCTGAGGGACAGCGCACCTGGTAGCTGGTGATGACCGCACCGCCATGCGGTCGGATGGGTATCCGCACAAGAGACAGGCATGGACTTCCTCACGCCGCTCGGGCTCGCGATCGCAGTGGGCGCGATTGTCGGTGGCACGATTCTGGAAGGCGGCCACGTCGGGTCAATCCTTCAACTGACGGCATTCGTCATCGTGATCGGCGGGACGCTGGGGGCCGTCTGTATTCAATATCCATGGTCGGTCGTGCGACACAGCCTGCGCCTGCTCACCTTGGCGTTTCAGGTGCAGCCCAACACGCTCAACGACCAGATTGTCCGCATCACGGAGCTCGGGACATTTGCGCGCAAGCAGGGGCTGCTCGCGCTCGAGGGGAAGCTCAAAGAGCTGCACGACCCCTTCTTCAGCCGGGGCGTCCAGTTGATCGTGGACGGCACGGACCCCAACGTCATCCGGGAGATTCTCGAAACCGAGGTGGCGCAGCACGAGGAGGCGGCGCTGACCGCCGCGAAGCTCTGGGAGTCGGCGGGCGGCTACGCGCCGACCATCGGCATCATCGGCGCCGTGCTGGGGCTGATCCACGTCATGGAGAACCTCTCGGATCCGTCGAAGCTGGGCGCCGGCATCGCGGTGGCCTTCGTGGCCACCGTGTACGGCGTGGGCTCGGCCAACCTCCTGTTCCTGCCGCTGGGGAACAAGCTGAAACTGAAGCTCAAACAGGAGGTGCTGGCCCGTACGCTTGTCATCGAGGGCCTGATCGGGGTCGCGCAGGGCGAGAACCCGCGGTTGCTCCAGGAGAAGCTGCAAGGCTACCTCCCCGAGAGCCAGCGGCCCAGTGAACAGGGGGACCGGTGATGGGTGACGGGGGATGGGCTGAGGACTGAGAACTGCGCCTGTGAGTCGCCGCCATGGCTAGGAAACCCCATCACGAGGAGCACGAGAACCACGAGCGCTGGCTCGTCTCCTACGCGGACTTCATCACGCTCCTCTTCGCCTTCTTCGTCGTGATGTACTCGATTTCGATGATCAACGAAGGCAAGTTCCGGATCTTCAGCCAGTCCATGAAGGAGGCGCTGGTGCCGATCTCGGACGCGCCGCTCTCGAACCGGCGCTACGAGATCGGCACCTCAGAGTCGGCCCTCATTCCGGCGATCAGCCCTCGGATGCAGTTCATGCGGCAGGTCAAGGCCATCCTGGCCAAGACCATCGGGGAGAGCGAGTTCAAGGGCCGCATCTCGGTCAACGAGGTGGAGGACGGCATCATGATCGCGATCGCGGACAGCCTCCTGTTCGAGAGCGGACAGGCCGCGGTCAAGCCCGAGGCGCTTCCCCTGCTCGCCGCGCTGGCCGACGCGCTCGGGACGACGACCCAACCGGTCCGGGAGATCCGGGTCGAGGGCCACACGGACAACGTGCCGATCCGCACCGCCCAGTTTCCGTCCAACTGGGAGCTGTCCGCGGGCCGCGCCGTGGCGGTCGTCCGGCTGCTGACCGAGCGGTTCAACCTGCGCCCGCAGCAGGTGTCGGCCACCGGCTACGCCGAGTTCCGACCGGTGGCGGATAATAGGACCCCCGAAGGGCGGGCCGCGAATCGCCGAGTTGAGATCGCCGTGCTGATGGACTAACCAGTCAGCGGGCCCCCACCCCTGTGGGGCGGTGCCCCCAGCAGCGATCTCGCCCAGCCGGCCTCGGGTCGTCGTCAGCCGACCCCGTCGGTCTTCAGAATGCCTGTGATGAAGCCGATAAGGAGAGCGCAGCGTGGGCGCGGGCCAGCGCGAGGGGCGGGGGGGGCCGCCCAAGACGCCGAGGCGGTGGGGACGACAGACGAATCCGCGCTGATGGGCGAACCGGGCGCAGCAGGGCCTCCGCCACCAGCCGTGGGGGAAGGCGGCACAGCCGCCGGCGCGCGGGGCGGCGCAGCGGCCCTCGGCCCCCTGCATGCCGAGGAGCCCGGCCGCCGAGCCGGATTCCTGGATCTCCTCATCGAGCGGATGCGGCGCCAGCCCCTCCCGGCGCTGCAACGGACCGCAGCCCGATTGAGGACCCTCCCGACCGGCGAAGACTATAACGTGCAGGATCTCAGTCGCGCGGTGATGCAAGACCCGGTGTTGACGGCGCTCCTTCTCCGTGTGGTCAACTCAGTCTTCTACCGGCGCACCCACGAACCGATTACGACGGTCACCCGGGCCATTCTGATGCTGGGAGAGGAGCAGGTGCGCCGGTTGGCGGTGAAGGCCGCCTGTGCGGAGCTGGCCACGCTGTCGCCGGCTGTGCGGCAGGTGGCCAGACGCGCGCTCCTGGCGGCCTCACAGGCGGAGGCCCTGTGCGGAGCGGTGGGGATCGGAGACTGCGAGGGGGTCGTGGTGGGCGCACTCCTCGCCAATTTCGGCGAATTGGCGATTGCGTGGTATCTGCCCGAGCAGTACGCGCGCGTCGAGACCCGGATCCGGCTCGAGGGGGAGGACCGGCGCACGGCGTACCAGGCGGTGCTCGGCGTGCCCCTCGACCAGGTCTCCTGTGCCGTCGGCGCGGTCTGCGAGCTGCCCGAGGCGGTGCAGCGGGCCTGGCAATCCGACGGGGACCAGGGGAGGCTCATCCGGCTGGCGACGCGATTCGCGACGCACCTGGAACAGACCCACGGCGAGCTGCCGAGCGAGGACGCCATCCAGCAGACCCTCACGGACGAAGGGTGGCCGGGGCCGGTGTCCGCCGCGACCATCCGGACCGCCCTGCAGAACGGCCTGGACGCCGCCGCGATCTGCATCACCGTGATGGGACTGGGCTAAGTGAGGGCCCCACCCCAGCGCAGCCCCAGCAGGGAGAACAGGGTCGCGATGCGATCAGATCACCCCCCCACACGCCATCCAACGTCCACCCGGCCCCTCCCCGACGGCCGGTGGCGCGCGATCCTGGAGGCCGTGAGCGAGGGCCTGTACGGCCTCGACCGCGGCGGCCGCTGCACGTTTCTCAACGAGGCCGGCGCGGCGATGATGGGGGACACCCCCGCCGCGCTGCGGGACCAGAACCTGCACGCGCTCCTCCATCACCGGCCGCCCACTCAGTTCCACTGTGCAGAGGAGGGCTGTCCGATCCGCCAGGCCCTCACGACCGGACGGCCCGTGCGGGTGGACGAACAGATCTTCTGGCGGCGAGACGGCACCGCCCTGCCGGTCGCCTGCACCGTCGTGCCCCTGCGGCAGGGCGACGACGTCACAGGGGTCGTCCTCGCCTGCACAGACCTCACGCCACGCAAGCAGCTGGAGGCCCAGCTGCGGGAGCTGGCCCGCGCGGATGCGCTGACCGGGTTGCCCAACCGCCGAGTGTTTCTGGAGTGGCTGCCGCGCGCGATCGCGCGCACCACACGGACGGATCGCGTGGGAGCCCTCCTGGTGATCGATCTGGATCGCTTCGCGCGCATCAATGACATGCTGGGCCAGGCGGGCGGCGATCGGCTGTTGCAGGCCTGGGCGACGCGGCTGATCGGGTGTCTACGAGCCACCGATACCGTGGCTCGTCTGGGTGACAATGAGTTCGCCATCCTGCTCGAGGACCTGCTCCTCCCGGAGGAGGCCGCGGTGATTGCGCAGCGCCTCCTGCACGCCCTGGCCCAGCCCTTCCTCATCCACGCGCACGAGTGTGTCGTCACCGGCAGCATCGGCATCGCCCTCTTTTCGTCAGGGCGCCCGGATCACGATACCCTGTTCGCCCATGCCACCACCGCCCTGCATGCAGCCAAGGCGCATCGGAATACCTACCGCGTCTTTGCGCCGGGGATGAAGACCGTGACGGCGGAGCGCCTCGCGCTGGAATCACACCTGCGCCACGCGCTGGACCGCCAGGAGCTGGGGCTGGTCTATCAGCCGCAGGTCGATGTGCGCGACAACCGGATCGTCGGCGTCGAGGCGCTGCTCCGCTGGACCCATCCGGAGCATGGCGTGCTGTCCCCGCACGTCTTTATCGGGCTGGCCGAAGACACCGGGCTCATGGTGTCGATCGGCGAGTGGGTCGTGCGGACGGCGTGTCAGCAGCTCAAAGCGTGGCAGGCCCACGGGGCACCGCCGGTGCGCGTCGGGGTGAATCTCTCCCGGGTCCAGCTCCAACAGCCCCAGATCGTCAAGACCATCCGCCAGATCCTCACGGACACCGACCTGGATCCCCGGTGCCTGGAGCTGGAGGTGACCGAAAGCCTGTTGATTCAGCCCGGCACAGTGGCCGTGGAGACCCTGCACGCCTTACGGGCTCTTGGCGTGCGGTGTGTGGTGGACGATTTCGGCACCGGGTATGCCTCGTTCAACTACCTGAAAGATCTCCCGATCCAGGGGCTGAAGATCGATCAGTCCTTTGTGAAACCCGTGACGACGAGCGCCAAGGAGGCCTCGATCGTCAAGACGATCATGACCCTGGCCCAGACGCTGAATCTCGATGTCGTCGCGGAAGGGGTCGAGACAGAACAGCAGCGGGATGTGCTGCGCGCAGCCCAGTGCTTCGTGATGCAGGGGTACTACTTCGCCCGGCCGGAACCCGCCGAGGCGGTGGCCGCTCGGCTTGTGCCGGGTCCGATCCAGGCCACCGCGTTGTGAAGCAGGCGGCCGGCCGCGACCTCACAACGGAGTCCGGCCGGCAGAACAGGGGGATGAGACAATGAACGACATGCAGGAAGGACACGGCACGAACGGCGCCCAGGAAGATCTGCAGAAAGATCGGACGGACCCCTCCCGGACGTTTCGCCTCCAGGAGCTGATCGATGCCAGCCCCGCGATCATCTCGGTGATCGACCCCGGCTGCTGGCAGGTGTGCTATCAGAATCGAACCGGCCAGACGCAGTTGGGCCCGCTGGTCGGCCACACGTGCTTCGACCACATTGCCCACCAGCCCGCCGTCTGCGGGTTCTGCAAAGCCACCGAGGCGGTCCAGACCGGGACGGTAACGGCCTCGGAAGTGCCCCGGCCGGACGGCCGGTGGTTCCTGGTGCAATGGGCGCCGATCCGGTCGACGGACAACCGGGTCTTTGCCCTGGAAACCATCACCGAGATCACGGAGACGAAGCGACGGGAGCAGGAGTACCTGGCGCTCAAGCAACACTTCGAACAGCTGGCCTCGCGGGATGCGCTCACCGGGCTGCTCAATCGGCGCGGGTGGCTGGCGCAGGCCCAGCGGAGGGTGGACCGGGCAGCCCATGACGCGGCGGCAGTCGGGATCCTCATGGTGGATATCGATCGGTTCAAACACATCAACGATACGTGGGGGCATTTGGCCGGCGACGACGTGATTGTCGAGGTGGGTCGGCGCCTGGTCAGGCAGTGCCGTCCGGACGATCTGGTGGGACGGTGGGGCGGGGAAGAGTTCGTCGTGCTCCTCCACCCGCCGGTCGGGGATCTCAGGAAGATTGCCGAGCGGGTGGTGCGGGCCGTCCGGCGCCAGCCCATTGCAGTGCCGGGAGCGGCGACAAGGCTCCCGGTCACGATCAGTGTCGGCGCGACCGCCGCGGTCCTCCCCGCCGGGGAGCCGCAAGCTCTTGAACGCCTCGTGGACGAGGCGGACCGGCAGCTGTTGGCCGCCAAGGCTCAGGGGCGGAATCAAGCGGTGGTCGCCCCCATCCGTCCCGTGCCGCGCGAGGCGGCGCGGCGCCCTGTGCCACCGGCCGAGCCGATCCCCACGCCGGCTCGTCAGCGCCTGCATGAGCGGAGCGGCGGCCACCCACCTCCAGGGAAAGCCGCCCATCGACACGAACCCACGTCAGCGTGGCCTCCTCAACTTCCCCACGGCTAAAGCCGAGGGGGTCTGGGGCCGGTGACGGATGTCTGTTCGGCTCTCACCATCAAACCCGTGCCTCGCGGCGGGCCCGACGCTCTCGAGCAATCCGCTCCGCAAGGAACATCTTGAGCAGGGACTGGTATGGGACATCCTTCTCATTGGCCAAGGCCTTCAGCTCGTCCAGCAGAGACACCGGTAGACGCACCGAGATTGCCGTGGTGCTCGGTTTGAGCGCGGGGAACGACCCCTTGACCGCCTTGTCCCAGTCGAAGTAATCGACGACGTCGTGCTTCGCCCAGAAGTCTCGCTCTTGGTCCTCGCTCTCAAAGCGTGGGATCGGTTTCTTCGCGCTGTTCCTCTTGCTCATATCGCCTCCGCTCGCGGCGACTCATATCGCGGGCTGAAATCACCCGGATCAGCGTCCCGCGGATCGTGAAGACAACGGCGAGCAGACGACCCCCGCTGGTTTGGCCAAGGGCCGCATACCGGGGCTCCGTCTGCGAATGTGCCGGATCCGGCGCTACGAGCACCGGCCGGTTGAAGAAGACCTCCTCGGATTCCCCCTGCGTGACTCCGTGGCGCTCCCAATTCTTGTCGAGGTTTCCAGCATCCCAGTCGAAACCGGTGCAGTGATCCAGTACCTCCGGAAACCGGCGCATGCAGACTGTATATAACTGTTATATACTCATGTCAAGGCCGGAACAGCGAGCACAAGCGGATGTGACCTAGAGTGTTCTTGTTCAGCCCATTGAGTCCAGTTTACCCACAGACCGGCGGGTAACCGACGTCGGTGGGCCGGTCGCTCAGCCGGCGTCGTTAGTCGCCGAAGCCTCCTGCGTTCCGGCCACTCGCACGACGCGGAGCTCGATCACCCGAAGCCGCTTCCGGGCAATCCCGTCCTGACGCAACAGGATCTCGACGCCTTGACGGATGGCCGCCGGAAACGACCCGGCCTCGATCGACACCTGCTGGATCGCGTGCTTCGCCAGCGCCTCAGGAAACCGTGCCAGAATCTCATACCGCTTCATAGACCCTCCGCAAGGCAACCCGCGACTGCAGTCGCGCGTTGTTTACCAGTTAACCTTCAAGATCGGGTGTGGTCGCACCTTCGAACGCGCGGGGCCTCAACTGAGAATTACTTCCCGGTTCGAGAGCCTGGGGGTGCCGAAGAACTCATGTCGCAGGACAGGTACAGGAGCCGCTTTCTGGGTTAGACAAGACACTCAGGGAACGGCTTGCACGAACGGGAGTTGGCGCCCTCTTGCTATTCGGCCTGGAAAACGGCATAATATGTCTGATAATCAGATAGTCAGATATTCAGGCGCTTTTCTCAAAGAGGAAGTAATATGGCTACGGAAACCAGCAAGGTCGGCAAACGGGGAACCGTTGTGATCCCTGCCTCACTCCGCCGCCGGTATGGCATCAAAGAAGGCTCCCTTGTGATTGCTGAAGAACGAGCTGAGGGTGTGCTGATCCGACCGGCTACAGCCCTCCCGGTGGAAATCTACAGCCCGGAACGCCGCGCGGAGTTCCTGCTGTCCAACGCCGTGGATGCGGAAGACTACGAGCATGCGCGAAAAGCAGTCCGAAAGCTGGGCCTCGACCCGGACGCCATTTCCCACTTCAACCCGACCAAGGCCTAGGGCGTGGATCGGGTCTTCCTGGATGCCAATGTCCTGTTCTCCGCCGCCTACCGGCACGACTCCCGGCTCCGGCAACTCTTCAAGTTGCGTAGCGTGAGCTTCATTTCCTCGGCCTACGCGGTGGAAGAAGCCCGTCGCAACCTCTCCACTGTCCAGCAGCGCAAAGACTTGGAGCAGCTCTGTGCATCGATGGAAATCGTCCCTGCCGCTCCATCCGAATCGCGTCACTTGCCTGAATTCAAACTGCCGGAGAGCGACCGCCCAATCCTCCTGGCCGCCATCGGTGCTCGCGCAACCCATCTGCTTACCGGCGATGTCAAGGACTTCGGCCGTTATAGCGCGGCGCGGGAATACCCATCCCCTTCAGGGGGTGGGATGAAAGCGCCTATTTGCCTTGGCACTCATGTATGTATCGTCGAATAACCTCTGCTGACACGCTTCCCGCCGTACCCACATAGTACGCCTGTGTCCAAAGCTGCTCTCGTTCGCATACCTTTTTGAGCCAGGGGAACCGCTCACGCAACTTCCTCGACGTATATCCTTTCAGCAGGCCCACGATGGTGGCCGGCGCCCATCGAGGTGGCGCGGATACGAAGCAATGCACATGGTCGATGTCCATTTCCATGGCCAGAAGTGTAAATCCGTGTTGGACGCAACATTCAGCGATGAGCCGCTTGCAGGTGCTCTCCACCACGTCGGTGAGCACTTTCCGGCGATACTTCGGAATCCATATGAAGTGGTACGCAATTTGATAGTGCGTCCATCTGGTTTTTCCGGCTTGCAAGGTATCGCTCATTGAACTAGGATCACAGACATGGAACGCGTACGCATCATGTCTCTCAAGGGGATTTCCAGACGTTTGCAAGCCCTCATCCGTGATGGGCAGGCGGAGTCTGCTCGCGTCTGGACCTTGTGCCGGGACCTGCACCTTGCGGCCAGGCGGGAAAACCAACCTTGGCCTGGCAAAAACGAGTTTCATGAAGCCACCAGGGGCGGCAAATTCGCCCTGCACTCCCAAAGTGTTCAGCAGGTGTTCCGGGCATTTGACGCGGCGGTACAGTCAACCCGCGAGAACCGCAAGGCTGGACGCCGGGAAATCCGCTATCCCTACAAGGACAAACGATTTTACCCGCTGATGTGGCCGGCCCAGGCCATGCGTCTGGAAGAAAAGCGCATCGTGCTCCCGATGGGGCGCGGGCGTCCCTCTTTGGTGCTCCCTCGCCCGGAATGGCTGGAAAGTCCTCGCGCCTGCACAATTGTCTGGAATGGTGTTCACAACGAACTGCATGTCAGCATACCGGAGACTGGGGAACCGCTGGATGTCACAGCGTCCACCGAAAGACACGCCACGGTAGACCTTGGGCAAATCCACCAAGCCGCGGTCGTCACGAATACCGGCGACGCGCTGGTGGTATCCGGCAGAGGCATCCGTTCCCTCAAGCGGTTGCACAGCAAACAACTGGGCGAAATCCAGAAAAAGCGCGCCCGCTGCCAAAATGGCTCGCGGCGCTGGCGCAAGCTCTGGCGGACACGGGCGAAGCTCACCCTGCGCTACGAACGCCGCGTCCGCGACCTGCGCCACAAGGGTATCCGGGCGGTAGTGGACTTCTGCAAGGACCGTGGCATTGAAGCCATTTTTGTCGGAAACCCGGACGGCGTTCGCCGGAAGCACGCTGGACGCCTCCACAATCAGCGTATGAGCCAATGGGAGTACGGCAAGGACATTCAGTATCTGGAACAAAAGTTGGAACAAGACCACATCGTGTGCTTCACCGGGGACGAAAGAGGTACGTCCAGCCGGTGTCCCGTATGTGGCCATCGCCACAAGCCCAATGGGCGGAACTGGCGGTGCCCGGCATGTGGCTTTCAAGGCCATCGGGATGTCGTTGGCGGGGTGAACATGCACCCTATCGCCTTCGGACAAGTGGTGCCGTTTCCCAAACGCATCACGTATCTACGCCCGGGGAATCTCCGGCGTAGTAGTAGCCTGGACACGGGCCAACGTTGTCTAGCCGAATCGCAAGCGTCAAGCACCACACCGGAAACGGTGCGGGTTCCCTTCGGGAACGGCCCACGGCTTGTGAGATGCGGTTAGAAGCCCATCCCCTTTAGGGGATATGGGAGTGTCACCGAGAAGAATCCCCCGCCTTGAGGCGTGGGGAGTACGTCAAACTACGCTGAGCCATGCGCTTAGCACCGTATCTTTTTCAACGGGTGGCGGAGGCCGGCGTCGCGCACGCCTTCGGCCTTCCCGGCGACTTAGCCCTGCCGCTTTTCGAAGCGTTGGATGCGAGCCCCCTGCGGCTCGTGCTGACCACCCACGAACCCGCCGCCGGGTTCGCGGCGGACGCCTACGCCCGTTTGAGGGGGCTCGGCCTGGCAGTCGTCACCTACGGCGCGGGTGGCCTGAATCTAGTCAATCCGATCGGGCAGGCCTACGCCGAAAAATCCCCGGTCCTGGTGGTCAGCGGGGCCCCGGATCTCGCCGCCCGTTCGCCCGACCAGCTCATCCACCACAAGGTCAAGACGTTCGACACCCAGCGGCGCATCTTCGAGGAGGTGACGGTGGCCAGCACAGTCCTGGACGATCCCCTCACCGCGTCGCGGGAGATCGAACGGGTTCTGGGGGCCGTCCTCCACGAAAAGCGGCCGGGCTATGTCGAGGTGCCGCGCGATCGGGCCTGGATGGAGATCGCCCCGGCTTCCGCCCCAACGTCCCCGGCCCCTTGCGCGGACCCGCTGACCGTCGCCGAGGCCCTTCAGGAGATCGCCGATCGGTTCGCCCGGAGCCGACGTCCGGTGATCCTGGCCGGTGTGGAAATCATGCGCCTGGGGCTCCGGCAATCGTTGCTCCGCCTAGCCGAACGATACAACCTGCCCGTGGCCACCTCGTTCATGGGCAAAGCGGTGTTTCCCGAACACCATCCGAACTTCATTGGCACCTATATGGGCGCCGCCGGGCATCCCTACGCGCGCCGTCTCGTGGAAGAGTCCGACTGCCTCCTGATGCTGGGCGCCTGGCTCACCGACACGGAAACCGGCTTGTTTACCAGCGCCATTCCCCGGCAGGCCGTCATCCAGGTCCTGGCCCACCACGTCCTCGTCAGCCAGCACCGCTACGACGGGGTGGGGTTGGAGGCCGTGCTGCCCGCCCTCCTGAAGGAGCCGGGCGGCCCGCCCCGGGAGTTTACGAACGAATTCGTACGCGAGGACATCCCGAAGGAAGGAGCGTTTCTCCTCCGGGGGGTGATGGCCGCCCTCAGCGCCCTGGACGACCGCCACTATACGTTCATCACCGATTGCGGGGATTGCCTGTTCGGATCGGTGGAACTCAACGCGGAGGTCATCCTCAACCCCGGCTATTACGCCAGCATGGGCTTCGGGGTCCCGGCCGCGCTGGGGGCGGCCTTGGCGGTCCCGTCCCGCCGCCCGATCGCGGTGGTCGGGGACGGAGGGTTCCAGATGACCGGCATGGAGCTCGCCACCCTGGTCCGCTACGAGCTCGAGGCGATCGTCATCGTGCTCAACAACGGGGGCTATCGAAGCCTGGAAGCGTTGGGCGCCGATCCCAAGGTCTGCCGCCTCCACCCCTGGGATTACGTCGCGGTCGCGCGCGCCCTCGGGGCGACAGGGGTCCGAGCGGGCTCGCTGGCGGCGTTCCGGTTGGCCCTGGAGAGGGCGTGCGACCGGAAAGACGTCACCTTGATCGAGGTGGTTCTGCCCCCGGGGGATGCGTCCCTCTCCCTGAGCCGACTGCGGGATCGCCTGCGGGCAGGTTCACCTGCGGGCCCGGGGTTCATCCGCCGGGGATCGACCGGCCCGTCCTCCCGCCTGGGCCCGCCAGGATCAGGTCGGCGGCCAGGCGGCCGACCGCGCCGCTGACCCTCACCCCGTGCCCTCCTCGCGACGATCCAATGGGTCAAGAAAACTGCTCGTGGCTTCCGCACCGTCGAACATCTCACGACCGCGATCGTTTTCCATTGTGGAGGACTGTATACTGATATTATGAAAGCGCCGCGTCCGAATGTGGTAAGACATTCCGATGACACCAATGGATCGCGATTCCGTTGGAGAAAGGAGACGCGGCGTTATGGAGTACATTGCGTTTGACTCCCATAAGCATGACACCCAGGTCTTGGTCGAAGATGGCGAGGGGCGATGGCAGCGCGAGGTGCGCCTGGCTCATGAACGCGTGGCGATTCAGCAGTTCTTAGCCTCATGGACTCCCGGTTCTCCCATCGCCGTGGAGACGGTCGGGAACTGGTACTGGATCGTCGACGAGATCGAGGCGGCGGGGCTGGTGCCTCGGCTCGTGCATGCGCGGAAAGCCAAGGTCATGATGGGGAGCCTCAACAAGACGGACAAGCTGGATGCCCGTGGGCTCAATCGCCTCCAACGCACGGGTACCTTGCCGGTGGTGTGGATTCCGGGAGCCACGCTCCGGGACCAGCGCGATCTCGCCCGCACGCGGATGGTGCTGGTGCAGCAGCGCAGCCGGTTGAAGACCCGCATCCACGCGACGTTGGCCAAGTATGCCCTGACCGTGTCGTCGGTGAGCGATCTGTTTGGTCAGAGATGCTCCCCTGAGAGAGTGGACACTTTTGAGAGTGAGTGGGTAGGATGATCAACACTCAAGAGAAGGATGTGTCCAACATGAAGGGGCGTCACTGGACTGCGGAAGAGAAACTGGCCATTGTCCTGGAAGGAATCAAAGGGGCCAAGCCGGTCGCGGAGATCTGTCGGGAGCACCAGATTGCCCAGACCCAATACTACCAGTGGCGGGATCGCTTCCTGGAAGGGGGCAAGCGGGCCTTGACCAACGGACTCCCTGCGAGTGAGGAGGCTCTCAAGCGGGAGATCGAGAAGCTCCAGCGGCTCATCGGCAAGCAAGCCGTGGCCATTGAGCTGTTAAAAAAAACGGCTCTTCAGGCTTTTGTGTGGGTTGGATAGAGATCCAATCCTCCACAATGGAAGGAGATCGCGGTCTTGAAGTGCTCGACGTTGCGGAAGCCGCGAGCGGTTTTCTTGACCCATTGGATCGTCGCGTTAACGGCTTCCAACCCCGCGTTGGTGATGCCATGCTGCAGATAGGTGAGCACGTTGGGGAGGTGGTGCCGGATCAGGTGGGCCACCGCCGCGATCGGCCGGAGCCGGCTGTGAGTGGCGCGCCAGAACCAGCGCGCAAAGAACTTCTGGGCGGCACCACAGTAGGTATAGTCCCAGAACTGCCGGAAGCGCTCCTTGAGGGTCCAGGCCCGTGCCCCCGTGAGGTCGCTGCGCTGCAAGAGGCGGAACGTGGCCCGCTGCTCGGCCGTCATGTCCTTGGGACGCATGAGCCAGAGGTCCGTGGTCCCTGTCAGTCGGTCATCGCCCCTTAGCTTCAGGGCCCGATGCTCTGTGCGGCGGACCCGGTCCACAGCCTCGTGGAGATGTTTGGCCACATGGAACTTGTCGAAGACGAGTGTGGCCTCGGCCCCATCCAGGTGAGCCCGGGTCGACTGGATGGAGGGCTCCCACATATCCATCGCGATGGCCGCAATCCCTTCCCGTTGCTCCGGGGTCAGCGTGCCCCAGAACCCATCCAAGCTCTCCTGCTTGCGGTCCTCAGCCAGGTAGCGGACGCGGCTGCGTTCCAGATCCGCCACCACCGTGAGGGACCGATGCCCCTTGGCAATGGCCTTCTCGTCGACGCCCAGGTGCGCGACGACGTCCCGGGTGCGACGGCGGAGCCCCCGCGCGACGGCTCGTTCCTTGATGCCCCAGGCCTCATCCCAGGTGATCCGCAGCAGCCCGGCCGCCCCTTTCACCGAACACTCCTGGAGCAGCTCAATGGCCAGGCGCTCGAACCAGGCGGTGAACTGACTGCCGGGCTCTGCCCAGGGCACCGCGATCTGCCTGACTCCATGGGTCGGACCGCTCACGCGGGGGAGGTCCGCCTGGATCCACGTCGTGAACTGGCAGGGACTCCAGATGCCGCCACCGGCGGCGCTTGCGATCAGAGCCCGGGACGGGCTCCCGACACTCGGGGCCGGGATACGGCTCCGGTCCGGCCTCGACGGTCACCGTCACCTGCTGCCCCTTCACATCCAGTTCCACGTTGGCCACGGTCCACGGGGCCTGCAGCCCCAGCACGGCTTGAGAGCATTCGAAGTCACGCATCGCTCGGGTCCTCCTTTTGAGGGCCCGAGCATAGCGCAAGCCGAGTCAGTTACCCACACGATTTCCTGAAGAGCCAATTCCTGAAACGTCCGCCAGCCGTCCACGGTCAGGAGTCGTTCTGTACCAGGGAAGCAAGGATTGGTGGCCTCAATCCGCCCGAGATGCGGGATCGGATGGTCGGCGTTCGCCCGGTCGATGAAGAACAGCCCGGGCTCGCCGTTGCGCCACGCATGCTGGACCAGCTCATCCCAGAGCTGCCGCGCGCGCACGGTCTTGACCGCTTGGCCCGTGCGGGGATTTTTCAGCGGCCACTCAGTGTCCCGCTCCACCGCGTGCATAAAGGCGTCGGTGACGGCCACCGAAATGTTGAAATTCCGGATCTGGCCGTCCTCCGCCTTGCAGCGGATGAAGTCGCATACGTCGGGGTGATCACAGGAAAGAATCCCCATGTTCGCGCCCCGACGGTGGGATCCCTGCTTGATCTGCTCCGTGGCGGCGTCGATGATTTTCATAAACGACACCGGCCCGCTGGCGACCCCACCGGAAGAACGCACCCGATCGCCTTTGGGCCGCAAGCGACTGAAGGAGAAACCTGTGCCCCCACCGGTTTGATGGACCAGCATCGCCGCTTTGATGGCATCGGCGATGCTACGCAGGTCGTCCAAAACGGGGATCACAAAACAGGCACTAAATTGCCGATGTGCTTCAGGTTTTCCTGCGTTTGCCAGCGTCGGCGTGTTCGGCCAGAAGCGATTCTCGGCCATGAGCCGCGCGAATTGCGTGGCAATGTTGTCCACAGTCGCGTCGGTCCCGCCGTAGAGTCGTTCGCTCTCGGCGAGACACCGGGCCACCCGCTGGATCAGGTCATCCGGCGTTTCAACAAGTTGTCCCGTCTCCGGGTCTTTCGCCAGATAGCGCTCCCGGAGCACGGTGAGCGCCTGGTCGCTCAACCGGGCGCTCGGAATAGGAAGAGATGAACGCATGGAACGCCTCCTCGAACATGGTGAATGGACGGGGTCCGGGATCCGCCAGTGGCTGAGCGACCCCGGCGGTCCCGGCCCTTTGTAGGAAATATTCTGTTCACGAGCCCACCCCGGCCGCCGCGTGCAGGGGATGGGTGGAGCACAAGGCGGCGAGGCCCACCAGCCACAGGGCCAGGAGCCAGCGAATCGCGACAAACCATGTCATGGAACATCTCCTGGGAGCCCCCTCTCGGATGAGAGCTCTCCCTTGGGTGAACGCCCCGCCTGTGGTAGACTAGCTACTCAACGAGGAGGGGACCGATGTTGGAATGTGGCAAGCGAGTGCGCTTGACGGCCAAGGAACGACACACCCTGATATCCTTGACCGGCGAAGCACCGCCAGATCGCTGGATGTCCGTCCAGGCCTTGAACGGATGGATCGATCTCCATCTCGGTCTGTATCCCGGACGGTTCCCGGAAGAATTACTGTTGCGGCGTATCCTGGAGAGCTTCCGTCCATGTCAGTCAGGGCGGGTCAACCGCTCCTTGGCCAGCAAATAAAATCCCACCAAATCACGACGGAGTTCTGGATCGGCATCCAGCACTTCGATCAAACGCTGGGCAAAGGCGCGATCCTCGATCTCGTCGTAAATCTTCTTGCGGCACTTCTTGATCCATGAGATATCGGACAATGCCGTGCGAACTTTCATGACGCAATCCTTTCTCGGATCCCGGCCTATCCGGCGAAGACACACACAACCCCGCACTGCGCGCCGGGCCGGCGGCGACAGGAACTCTGCGGGTCTGTGCGGATGATGAAAGCGAGTGAGGGTCTGCGTCAGCTGCGCAGCGCCGTCAGGCGCCCCGCCGCACGCCCCAGTTGTGAGGCAAGCGAACAGGTAAGCTAATTCAGCCCAACCGGTACCGGATCCCCGCACCGGTGGGCGAAAAACTGCTGATGCACGGTCTGCATCAGCGCCACCCCCTCCTCCTCAGGTATCGGAAGCGGTCCCGTATACCCGAGAAAGAGACTACGATCCGCGACGCGCAGCGCCCGCCACGCCAAAGCCTCGCGCTGACAGGTAAGAGCGCAACGCCTGATCGAGCGCGGCGTCCGCGAGAACCCACCGGAGCGCATGTCGGACCCGCCAGGCCTCTTCGCACTGATCGAGGGCGGTCTGTACAGCCGCCACCCGGGGATCGGCAGGATCCGTCAGTGCTGCCACTTTCTGCCAAGCCGTCTGCCACGCCGTGTCCCACTCATGGGTGCCGTCCAGCCCATGGGCGCGAACGACCCAAGCGGCCACCAGGCGTCCATCTGCCCCGAGGCTGGCCACAGAGACGACCCAACTGGGCCGAATCCGCTGCCGATCCGGGAGTTGCACCCAGCCGTCACGGCCTCGCCGCACCGCCTCGAGCAGAGGGGTTGCAACAGTTCTCGTGTTGTCTAGAATACTATAGAAATACATGCTGCTCTATGAAGCATGAAATTAAGCGATTGGGCGAAGAAACAAGGCGTCAGCTACCGCACGGTCTGGAACTGGTTTCGGCTCGGCAAGCTGCCTATCCCCGCCAGACAGTTGCCGAGTGGGACGATCATCGTTCAGGAGGCATCAGAAGATAACGGCATCGCCGTGATCGATGCCCGTGTTTCCAGCAGTGATCAGCGCCCCCATCTGGATGGACAAGTGGCCCGTTGCCTGGAATACGCGAATGCCCGAGGGCTGTCGGTAAGCCGGACGGTCACTGAAATCGGCTCCGGTCTGAACGGCCATCGAAAGAAGCTGATGCACCTTCTGGCCGATCCCAGGGTCAAAACCATCATTGTGGAACACCGGGACCGGTTGATGCGCTTTGGAGCGGAGTACGTGGAAGCGGCCCTGACTGCCCGCGGGGCACGCGTGTTGGTGGTAGACGAGTCTGAGCTTCAGGACGACCTGGTGCAGGACATGATCGCGGTGCTGACTTCGTTCTGCGCCCGTCTGTATGGACGCCGCTCGGCCAAGAATCGGGCCAAGAACCTGATCGCGGCCTGCAGGGAGGGCGGATAGGTGGCAGCTCAACGCACGTATCAAACCCGCCTGGTCATCCCGCCGAAGGCGGACAGCCTGCTCGGGGCCTATGCCGAACTGTATGGCCACGTGCAGCGCACGCTGTTTGCCGCTATGGCACGGGGCGAGAGCCCGGAGTCCTTGAAGCCCGCCTATCTCCAGCGTTTTGGCCTGACCGCCCGGCAGTTCAATGCGATCTGCCATACGCTGAAGGGCATGGTGTCCTCGATCAAGGAACGCCGCAAGGGACTGATCCAGGAAGCCCGGACACGCATCAACACGGCCGAAAAGCGGCTGGCTGCGCTGGACAGACGCCACCGCGAAGAGACCGATGCTACGCAGCGCGCGTGCCTGGCCAAACGGATCCATCAGAAGAAGCGCCGCCTGGCCATCCTCCGGCACCGCTTGGCTCGCCTGGAGGACGATCACGCCCATGACCGGGTCCGGATCTGTTTTGGCAGCCGGCCGCTGTTCCGGGCCCAGTTCCATCTGAAGGAGCATGGCTACGCGTCTCTGGATGAATGGCGCACCGCGTGGCGACGTGCCCGTGCGAGCCAGTTCTTCGTCCTGGGATCGAAGGACGAGACCGCCGGGTGCCAGGGGTGTGTGGCGGAATACCTGGGCCATGGCCGTTTTGCCTTCCGGCTGCGTCTGCCGGACGCTGTCATCGCGGCCAACGGGGGAGAGAAATTCCTGCGCGTTGAGGCGACGCTGCCGTATGGGACTGAGCATGTGGTGGCGGCGCTCGCCCGGCAACAGGCGATCAGCTACCGCTTTGTTCGTGATGCCAAAGGCTGGCGTGTATTCATCTCCACCGGAGTCCTGCCCGTCAGGCTCCAAAGCGATCGGCGGCTCGGTGTGATCGGGCTTGACCTCAACAACGACCATCTGGCTGTAACCGAAACCGACCGGCATGGGAATCCGTGCGCCACGGCGAAGATCCCGCTGGTCACGTACGGGTGCAGCCGAGAACAGGCCCAAGCGCGCATCGGCGAAGCCGTCAAGCAGGTGATGGCATTCGCCCGGGGAACACACAAGCCCCTGGCCTTCGAGCGGCTGGCGTTCGCCCGGAAGAAGGCGCAGCTCGAGGGCAACGGTGTCCGCTATCGCCGGATGCTCTCGGCGCTGTCCTACGCCCGCATCCTCGCCATCCTCAAGGCCCGTGCTCATGATGCGGGTCTGGAGGTGCTGGAGGTCAATCCCGCCTACACCTCGGTCATCGGTCGGCACAAATTCGCCCGCCGTTATGGGCTTTCGACTCACCAGGCCGCAGCGTTGTGCCTCGCGCGGCGGGCTCTGAATTATTCCGAGCGGCCAAACCGCCGCATGAGCGACCAGGTCGCCTTCTCCCTACCCGTGAGGAATCGGGACAAGCACGTCTGGTCGTTCTGGCGGCAGGTCGCCAGGAAGGAAGCGGCGCTGGCAGCGCCTCGCTGGTCGGGCATGGCTCGATCCTGTCGGTCACCTGCCGGACGGTCCGGCAAGGCGCCGGCAGCGATCCTACCGGCGAGTGCAGGTGGAATTCCTGCACGCGAATCGTCATCAGCGCCGTTCGGGTGACGTGCTGTGGAATGGTTTTCCATGGTTTTAGGAACGGTGAGCGTCGGCACCGTCACGGCGAACCAACCCTGCTCTGGATGAGCAATGTGAAGCCGATACACGGCTTACCCCTGCTGCCGCGCGAAGGCCCACGCGGCCCGGTCCAACGCACCCCGAGAACGGGGACGATGCTGGCCCTGGATCCAGCCATACCGCATGGCGGCCTGGCTAAAACCCATGGCAAAACGCGTCCGTGTGCGAATGGGTACCCGAAGGGTCCCAAGCGTCACGACAATCGTCATGGACATCCTCCTTGATGACGCCATCCCCGCTGCGCCCGGAGACGGCCGATGAGCGAATACCCTGGACTGCTCCTGCAGGCGCAGCGCAGGAGTGTCAGGACCATCAGGACAACGAGAGACGGAAAAAGCCCACCCCAAACTGGGGTAGGGAAGAGAGGAAGGCCGAACGACGGCCTGAAGGGACCCCGCGCGCCGGAGCCGTCAGCAAGCCAGCTGGGCCGCGCGCCTCGATGACGCCCGCCTCGTGGGCCTCAGCCGAACGAAACGGGCCAGACGTTCAGTGGGGCGAAGCCCCCCTACCAGACGAACTGATGCTACTCAGTATATTCTGGCGGGGAAATCGGGAAGGGGACGGGAGCGATCGAGGGTTCTAGGGCGAGGGGAGGAGAACAAGCAGAAATGAGGCCAGTCCGGCCGGTCACGGGGGGGCCGACCCGGCCGGTGGCGAGGGGATCGGGCCAGCCAACAGCCGGAAGTGACCGGACTGGGAGGAGAGGGGAGGGAGAACGGGGTGCTGGCCCCCCAGTCGGGTCTCCGGCGTCGGCGGGGAGCGCGACCAACACGGGTGCGGCGTCGGCGAGAGTGTTCACCAAATGTTCACCGTGCGGTCTGAACGGGCCGGATTAGAGCGGAAGCAGTGGGATTCCTCAAGACGAGGAAGACGAGCGAAGCACGCGAAAAACCGAGAGAAAAGCAGGAGTGAAGCGAAATTACGAGATAGAACGAAAAATGGTTTGAACGGTTTACAAAACCGCTGCTCTGCCGATTGAGCTACGCCAGCTTCGGCAGGGAGCCTACACCCGGACACGGTGTTCTTGCAAGCACGCGGGGCCGAGTGGCGAGCCCTGGATTCCGCCCTCTGTTGGAATGACGCCCAGGGGACGGCTGGCCTGCTTGCGGGTCGGCCCCGCTGCCCTTCAGCACCCGCTCGAGGCAAATTTTGCATTGACTCCACCAAGGCAAATGAGTACCGTTGCCGCGATGTGTTGACCTCCCATGAGGGCAAGCGATCTTCGGTGGCCTAACGGGTAGGGCTTCCACCAGTTGTCGGGAGTCCCGGGTTAACATGTTTCGCGACCGTCCCGACGCAGGCCGCCGCCTGGCAGGCCTGCTGGCCCGCTACCAGGATTGTCCCGGAGGGCTGATTTTGGGGATTCCGCGCGGCGGCGTCCTCGTCGGCCTCGAATTGAGTCTGCAGCTCCGGCTGCCGCTGGACGTGTTCATCACCCGGAAGCTGGGCGCCCCAGACAATCCGGAGCTGGCGATCGGCGCGCTGAGCGAGACCGGCTACCTCCACCTGAACCAGGAGCTCCTCGACGCCTATCCTCCACTACGCCGCTACGTGGAGCCCGAGCGCCGCGCGCAGGAGCTGGAGATCGCGCGCCGCCGCGCGCTGTACCGCGGCGGCCGGGGTCTCCCGGATCTGCAGGGCCGCACCGTGCTCCTGGTGGACGACGGGGTCGCCACCGGGGCGACCTACCTGGCGTCGGTTCATGCGCTCAAGGCGGGAGGCGTGGCCCGTCTGGTGGCGGCGCTCCCGGTGGCCCCGGCCGACACTGTCAGGGTCATCGCGGGTATGGTGGACGACTGCGTCGTGGTGGCCTGCCCGGCGGCCTTCTATGCCGTCGGGCAGCATTACCTCGACTTCCGGCAGATCGAGGACGAGGAAGTGCGGGCCTGTCTGGCCAAGGCCTGGCGCGCGGGCGGCGCGGACGGCTCGCCGCGCGACACTTGACGCGATCCCGTCCCGCCGCTATGCTCGCCCGGGTTGCTGTTATCCACACCAGGTATGGAGGTCTCATGCGCCAGCTTGTCGTACTTGCGGGAGTCGCGGTCGTGATCCTGATCGGTGGGTGCGCCACGGGAGAGTGGGTCCATCCGGAAAAACCCAAGGACGAGTTCGCGCAGGATTACCGGATATGCGAGCAGCGGGTCTACAGCGACCCCAAGTTGCAGCAGGGCAGCAAGTACCTCTACGTCGAAGCGATCGAGCGTTGCATCAAGAAGGAAGGCTGGGTGTTCCGGCAGCCGGAGTAGCGGCGGACGAGCTGACCTGCCTAGAGGTGGTGAAGGGTCGGGCTCTCTCCGCCCCGGACGGTGATCCAGCCACCGGATGAGCCACCGGCTACTGATGCCTGCCCATTAACCGACAATTAACCGCTCCATTATCGAGAAGTAACGCCGCGCTGTTACAACCACCACAGGGTTCAAGTTAGCGAACCCAAGGGGAGGTTGCAATGGGCAGGACCCTGGTCGCTCCGTTCGGCCTATTGATCGCGCTCACCCTGAGCGCCTGTGCAGCGCCAGCGCCCTTTCCTCCAGACGTCACAGAACGGGTGGACCGTACGTTCAGCTTCGAGGCCTGGCGGGATGCGTCCCCGAGCAACGCCAGCGGGCAGTCGGGGTCGGGACACACCGTGATGTTCGGCGGCCGGATCGTACAGGCCGGGCCGGATGACAACGGGAAGGGTATTCTGATCGTGGCGGAGCAGCTCCCGATCCAACAGCATCCGGTGTACGGCCCGGTTGACGATAAGGGGAGTCTGCGAGCTGGCCAGTTCGAGTTTGCCATTCTCTATCCGGGTTCGTTGAAGAATGAGGCGTTGCAGCGCGGGAACAAATTCGTCGTGGTGGGGAAAACGGCGGAACGAATCCACGTGATGGTGCAGGGGGCGCCGAAGACGGAACCGTTTCTGGTTGCGGAGTGCATCCATATTTGGCAGACGGGGCTCGGCTCGATCGCCGGATTCCAGGAAGACCCAGGAGCCGGCTACGCCTCGCTTCCGCACGAAACCTACTGCGCGCCTAAGAACCACTAACGGTCTATCAGGAAATCGCGTGCGGTCGGCCACCGACCGGATTCGTGACGGAGGCGCCGCGCGGAGGCGTTCAACCTGAACGCCCCCGCAGCGGTGCTGCCGTGCAAGCGCCCTATCGCTTGGCACAATAGGTTTCTTGGGGAAGAGCGTAGTAGCCGTCGGTGGTATGGGGAAAGTCGGAGATCTGGTAGGAGCCGTACTCGCCGGTCTTCCAGATGTGCAGGCAGCGGGCCACCAGGTAGGGCTGTGTCCGGGAGATCCCGTCCGGGATCGTCATCGCCTTGCTACCCTGCACCACGGCCACCACTAAGACCTTATTCCCGAACCAGAGCCCCTCCTCGTCTATCCTCCCAGGATAGAGAATGGCGAACCGCTCCCCGGTGACTTCAGCCGTCTCGACCGGGCCGTAGACCGGGTGCTCGGCGACCGGAAGATTCTTGACGAGAATCAGGATTCCCTCGTCGGTTAGCTCTGTGCCTACGATTTTCCCGCCCAGCATGAGGGCCCGCCCCATGTACGTATCGGCGTCCGCCTGGAGAACGCCGAACGGCATGTCACGGAGGGTGTCGCCGGTCACGCTTGGAGGAAAGAGTGTGGGCGTGGCGGAGGCGGCGGGGGGGACAGCCAGGAGCACAGCCAGCAGGGTCAGCATCCTGTTCATAGGACACCTCCCATGTGATGGAACGGCCGATGACTATGCACACTTGTAACATAGAGTTAACGAAGAGACAAGCGCTGTTTCGTGAGGGGGAAGTCTGGTTACCGGGCAAGCGTGGTTTGCGCGATCGCTTGGGCCGCGCGGTTCTTGCTGCAGGCGGGGGCATAGCCGCCGCGGCAGGCGGTCGCAAAGTCTCCTCGAGCCGTGGCGTGCTCCCCGATCATGGAGGAGGCCACGGCCCGGTTGTAGTAGAGTTCAAGGTCCACACTGCCAAGCTGGATGGCCCTAGAAAAGTCCTCGACCGCCTCCTCGAACCGCAACATCTGCAGACGCACCAGGCCACGGCTCGCGTAGGCCTGGCGAAGGGACCGATCCAGTATGAGGGCTCGGTCCAGGTCCTGCAGCGCGGCGGACAAGTGGCCGGTGCTGGCGAAGACGACGGCCCGGTTGGCATAGAGTATGGCGTTCTCGCTGTCCAAGGCAAGGGCTGCGGTGTAGTCCGCGAGCGCGCGGTTATGGTCTCCCATGCGCCGGTAGGCGAGACCGCGGTGAGTGAGCGCGAGCGCAGACCGGGGATCGAGGTGCACGGCTTCGGTCAGGGTGCTCAGGGCATCAGTATGGCGGCCGGCGTTGAGATAGGCCACCCCCAGGTTGCCGTGATAGGTGGCGTTAGACGGGGCCAGGCGGACGGCTTCGGCGAAGTCTTGGATGGCCTCGGCGGATTGGCCCAGCCGTGCCTTGACAAACCCGCGGGCGTTCCACAGCTCGGCGCGGTCCGGCGCCATCTGAATCGCCCGCGAGAGGGTTGCAAGCGATTGGTGCACGGCGCCACCGCTGAACTCCTTCTGTGCCTGGGCGAGCCACAACGCCGGAGGGTCTTGATCAGGTTGTGCCGCGGGCAGCGCGGCGCAACCGATCGGCAGCAGGACCGAAGTTGCCAGAAGCAGGAATTGCCGGAAGCGAGCCTCGATCCAGGCCATCAATCTCTCCCCCTCCGGTGAGATCAAGACGGTTCCAGTTGTGCTGCGAAAAAAGATAGCGCCGGATTGTTACCTGGTGGGGACCGAAATGTTACGGGCAGGTAAAATTAGCGGTCGGCAAGCTCTTTGCGCAGCCGGTTGATTTCCTGTTGCAGAGCCTCCACCGCCCGGCCCTGCTCCTTGAGGCGCTCCTGCAGCTCACGATTCAAATTTGTCAGTTCGCGGAGCTGCTGGCGAAGATCCTGCTCCTGAGCTGACTTGACTGTGGGGGGAGCGGGTTGGTCCGCCGGGGCGGTTGGAGGGCTGGGCCGGGCTGCAAGGGCCTCGGACACGTTGACCGAGACGTGGACCGTCTCGAAAGGGTTCCAGACCGGTGTTTGGTCGGGCGGGACGGTTGCAGCCTGCCCCGGGGGCATAATCCAGAGTTTCATACCCTTCATGTCCATGGGGTCTTTGTAATCGTCCCCGCCCGCCGTATCCGCACGGAGAAAGGCGTAGTGGTCGGTCAGGATGAAGTGGAGGTAGGGGCCTCGCAGGAACAGGGCGCCTTGGATGCGGTCACGTTCATACCGTGCGGTGGGATTGGCGACGGAGAAGAAGACGCGTTCCTCGGGCCCCGCAGTGCGGAGCGCGGCCGCAATCGGCTCCGCCATCGCGCCTAACTCCTCCTCGGTGAACACCGGCCGCTTCGGAGGAGCGACGAAGAGGCCCATGAGGGTCCCGCTATAACCGGATACCTCGAGCAGACCGAGCAGGTGACGCACCTGGACGGCGGTCAAGCGAGCGGGGTGCGCGTTCGGGGCATGGGGCGTCGCACGTCGCGTGGACAGATCGCTCTCGATTCCGATGCGGATGCCTCCTTGCTCGTAGGTCACCTGCTCGTGGTGGAACAGGGCCGCACAGGCAGCGAGCAACATGCCTGCCGCCAGCCTGAGGACGAGCATCGAGCCGGCGCGGGCGAACGCCGCCCCTCCTACTGGAGTGGTGATCCGTTGGGGACCTCCCGTGACGTTCGATGCGGACATGATTGGCGCTCAGTTGCAGGCAAACTGGACGGCCCAGAGGGTCTCCTCGACCCGGTCACTGTCGGTGCGACCGGCTTTGAGCTGACCCTTCCAGGCGAGATCAACCGCCAGTGAGACTCTGGGAACCCGCCCCTCATGGACGATCCGAAAGCCCTGGGGGCATTTCCCTTCCATCAACTTGATCGCGCTCGCGCGGCCAGGGGAGACCAGGATATCCCCCTCATCCCGAATCACGTAGGCGATGGTCCCACCCTTGGGCATCTCCTGAACCCAGGTCGCCTCGCTCGCGCAGCCGGCGATCGCGAGCGAGGCGACGAGGGAGGCAGCAAGGCTACGGCCAGTGACGCGACCCATCGGCTCGACTGGTGGCTGGCTTCTGCCAAGGAGCACAGACCAGCATACAGGGATCGGCCGGCACATTGCCAGCCTCGGTGAAGGCTTCCGGCCCCGCTACTGATACCGGACCTGCAACTGCACGTAGAAGGCGTTCTGCGCGAAGGGGTCGTTGATGGAGCCGCCTTGTCCGCCGAAGGTTGATAGCCCACACGTACTGCCCGAGGTCGTGCATCCGCTCAAACTGTGATGCCGGAATTCGTAGTTCACCTGGAGCTTGGTCTGGATCTTTGGGGGCAGGTTCTGAATGTAATAGTTGAAGCCGACGATGGTCCGGGTGTACAGGTCGCCGCTCACGTTGGTATTGGGATCGAACTGCTCGTACCAGACGATCGGCTCGAAGTTCTTAAAGAGGCCGTCGGCGATATAGTACTTGGCGTAGACATACCAGGTTCGGCGCTCGACGCCCGGTGCCCCCGATCCGCCGCACACCGTGGTGTTCTGGCACGCGCCATTCGCGCCCACCCCGACAGTCGTCGCGTTCGGCGCGTCCTGGCCGGTCCACCATTCACCTTGGATGTAGAGGCCCGGGATCGCCTTGGAGACGTAGCGGAAATCCACCCCGTATCGGGACATGTACCCTTTGCCCCGCCCGTTGATCTGGGTGCCGGCGTTGTTGCTCGCCCCCTGGATCGTGGTGAAGCTCAGGAAAGACACGTCGGTCGCGAGCAGCCTGATCCGGGAGTAGAAGGCCTTGGACTGGTTGGCGCCGATGCCGCCGGCCTGCAGCGAGCCGGTGAAGTTGTTGTTGTTCATCAGGCCTGCGACGTATTCCAGCCGGTTGGCCAGCGTCCCTCGCACATCGACGAAGTAATCGCGCTCCTGGAGGAAGTCGATCTTGCCGGCGGCCCCGGTCGCGTTCCCGTTGCCGGTTCCGACCGAGGTCAGGTAGGGTGAGCTCACAATGTCCCGGAGCCCGCCCGACGTTTCCGTAAAGATGCCGAATGGCATCCGGAAGATGCCGACTCGGACAAAATTGAGTGACGGCGCCAAGTTCACCGAAGGTCGGACGTCAATATAGGATTCGCGGAAGAACGTATCCGACGTGGGGGTTCCGGTCTGGCCTGGAACGTTGGGTGTCGTGTTGCTGAGCCCGGTGCTCTGGAACTCGACGAGAATGTGCCACTTCGGAACGTACTCGTTGATCGTGCCGTAGGCCAGGACCTCGGAGCGTCGGATGAAGAAATTGTCCTGGCTCTTTCCCTCTGGGACGTGGGCGTTGAGGTGCTCGTACTGCCATTGGAGCGCGTTGAGGCCGAAGTTCACCTTGTTGGAGAGGCTCGGTAGCCGCTCCACCTTCGCCTTCCATTCCTCAAGCAGGTCCAATCGCTTGTCAACTTCAGGCGGGACCTGGGTAATCGGGGGAGGCGGGGGGGCAGGTGGCGTGGCTGCCTTGAGTTGTCGGATCTGCTCTTCGAGCGCATCCAGCCGCTTGCCGACGTCGGGCGGGGCTTGGGTCCCTGAACTCGGAGGGGCGGCGGGAGCCTCCTCGGTCTGGGCGGCGCGACCGCCGCGGGTGTCAGGCTGTTCACCCTGGGTCGGCCCGGCGGCGTCAGCCATGGTCGCCGTTGGGCCGCCTGCCAGGAGCAGAACCGCCAAGAAAACGCCTCCCCTTTTCCACGAGCCTTCCATCTTGGATGCCTCCTTCGTCCTGTCCGCCCTGGCTTTGACGGGCACGGCCGTCGGGCAGTCGCGGCGACACTATGAGGGGATGACTGTAACCGTGGAATGACTGGCCGGTTACGCAGACGTAAAAGATTGGGTTCGGTGGAATCCTGGTAACGGGATGACTGGAGCGGGCGGAGCCGAGCGACGACGGACGACGCGCGGGCTCGAGACTCGTGCCGGGCCGGAGCTGGTGACTCAGCTCGACTCCCGGATGAACTCACCGATGCGGGCGGCGATTTCGTCCCGCACCCGCCGGAACACCGCCAGCCGCTCCTCGAGCGGGCCCTGAGTGGCAGCAGGGTCGTCGAAGCTCCAGTGCAACGAGCGGGCGGCGCCGGGGAAGAGCGGGCAGGACTCCCTGGCCCGGTCGCAGACTGTGATCACGTAGTCGAAGCGCTGTCCTGTGAACTCCTCGACGGACTTGGACCGGTGCCGGGAGATGTCCACCCCGCGCTCCTGCATGACAGCGACCGCCTCGAGATTGAGCCCGACCGGGTGCGTGCCCGCGCTCGCCGCGTCGAACCGGTCGCCCGCCAAGTGACGCAACCAGCCCTCCGCCATCTGGCTGCGGCAGGAATTCCCTGTGCACAGAAACAGGACCCGTTTTTTCATGGCGGTTCCGAGCCCTCAGCGATCAGCCCGCTCCCTTCTTGCATCTTTCGCTTTACCTCTCGCGCGCGCCCGTCACGATCCCCGAGGGAACCAGTGCCGGGTTCGGGTACACAGCGCGCAGACCGAGAGCATCACCGGGACCTCGACCAGCACGCCCACGACCGTGGCCAGCGCCGCGCCGGACTCCGGGCCGAAGAGCGTGATCGCCGTGGCGACCGCCAGCTCGAAAAAATTGCTCGCGCCGATCAGGGCTCCAGGCGCCGCGACGGCATAGGGGACGCTGAAGGCTTTCATGAGCCCGTAGGCCAGCGACGACGTGAAATAGACCTGGACGAGAATCGGCACGGCGATCAGCAGCACGTGTGTGAACTTCCCCGTGATGTTGTTAGCCTGGAAGGCGAAGATCAAGACCAGCGTCGCGAGGAGCGCGATGACGGTGACCGGAGCGAACCGCGGGAGCAGCTTCTGCTCAAACCAGGCGGGGCCGTGCCGCCGGATGAGCCAGGCCCTGAGGCCAGCTCCGGCCGCTAGCGGGATTGCGATGAAGGCTACGACTGAATCCAACAGGACCTGGAACGGGACGGCCAGCGCGGAGGTCCCACTGACCAGGAATCCGACGATCGGGGCGAAGAGGACCAGCATGATGAGATCGTTCACGGAGACCTGGACCAGGGTGTAGGCCGCGTCGCCGTCCGTGAGGTAGCTCCAGACGAACACCATCGCCGTGCAGGGGGCGGCCGCAAGGATAATAGCCCCGGCAACGTATTGGTCGGCGTCGGCTGGGCTGAGCCAGGGGGCGAAGAGATGGCGGAAGAATAGCCAGGCGAGCAGCGCCATCGTAAAAGGCTTGACCAGCCAGTTGACCAGGAGCGTGATCAGGAGCCCGCGGGGCCGGGCGCCCACCTGCCTGAGGGACGCAAAGTCCACCTTCATCATCATCGGGATGATCATCAGCCAGATGAGGATGGCGATCAGCAGGTTGATCTGGCTGCCCGAGCCCAGCTCCAGGCTGCGAAGCGTCCGGACCGTGTCGGGCATCCACGTGCCCCAGAGGACCCCGGCCAGCATGCACAGGCCAACCCACAGGGTCAGGTAGCGCTCGAAGAGGTTCAACCGTTTCGCCAAAGCGCCCGCAACCGCCATTTCTTCCTCCCGACGACTCTTACGGCCCCGGGTCCTCCCCTCACATCCTGTCCAACGGCTTTCTGGCGCCGATGAAGGCGCTCATAAACTTGCCGTCCACGAGGGGAGTCACGGTCTCCAGATCCAAGCCGGCGCCAGCCAGAAACTCCCTGGCGTCTTGGGCCGTGTAGATCCGGGTCGGCTCCAGCGCGATGTCGGTGAGCCCGGCGGCGGCCAGCTTGTCCCGGTACTCCCGCTCAAGGAGCGCGCCGGCCACGCAGCCGATCCAGAGCTCCACGCTCAGCCGGAGCTCCCGGGGGACCTCCTCGCGCACCACCACGTCCGACAGGGCCAACCGGCCGCCTGGCCGGAGGACGCGGAAGATTTCGGCGAACACCCGGTCCTTGTCTGCCGCCAGGTTGATCACGCAGTTCGAGATGACGACATCCACCGAGGAGTCGGACAGGGGGATGGCCTCGATGTCGCCCTTGAGAAACGCCGCATTCGTGATCCCCGCCTTCTCCTGGTTCTTCCGGGCGAGCGCGAGCATCTCATCGGTCATGTCGAGCCCGTAGGCCTTGCCGGAAGGCCCGACGCGTTGCGCCGAGAGCAGCACGTCAATCCCGCCGCCGGAACCCAGGTCCAGCACGACCTCGCCAGGATTCAGCCGGGCCAGCGCCGTGGGATTGCCGCAGCCGAGCAAGGCGGCCAGCGCCTCGGCCGGAAGCCCGCTCACCTCGTGGGCTGCATAGAGGTCCCCGGTGATGGGGCTGACATTGCTCTCTCCGATCCCGCTGGCCTCTGCGGGCTGGGGGCCGCAGCAGGTGCTGCCGCCCCGCTTGGCCTGGAGCGCGGCCTGCCGGTACTCCTGCCGGATGAGCTGCTTCAAATCGCGAGGGCTCATGGCCTCCCCTCAATTGATCAATGTTTGTTGATGAATATGGGCAAAAAAACTCACTCGCAACACTTGGCCGAACGGCTGCGGGGCCACTCGCGCTCCTTCAGTGTGCGCACGAGCTCGTCCAAGTCGGCGAAGGCCGAGTCGTCAAGGGCGTAATAGACCCAGCGGCCTTCCGGCCGGTCCCGCACCAAGCCTGCCTCCTTGAGGGTCTTCAAATGGAAGGAGAGGCGGGATTGCCCAAGGCGAAGCCGGTCCATCAGGTCGCAGACGCACTGCTCCCCTTCGCCCAGTTCCAGGAGAATGCGCAGGCGGGTCTCGTCGGACAGCGCGTGGAACAGACGCGCTGCGCGGCTCAGGTCCTTGAGCTTGGCAGTCGTCATGAAAGCAATCTATATCAAGTAATGTTGATATGTCAACTGGCCTGCGACGAGCACAGAGGTGCTAGCCCGCGACCGTGGCGGTCCGCTTGTCCCGTCGCCGGGTTCCAGCGGGGAAAGGGAGGATGGTGTCCTGGGCCAGCGAGGCGAGGATGGCGTCGAGGCGCGCCGGGACGGCGCGGGCTCGCCGGTGCGCACGGCGCCACTCCTTCTCAAGCCGCTTCCGTGATCGAAGGCCCAGCCGGCGGGCCAGCTTTCGGAACTGGACCCGCTCCTCGTACTCGCCCAACACCGTTTGGATCCGCTTGAGGTGGGGGATAAGGTCCGTCCGACCGACGGACTGAGTTGCGGCCCATTCCTCCTGGTACCGGACGGTCTTGACCTTGAGCCGGATGGCGTGGAACGTCTTGCGCCGCGGGTCAGCCCGGGCCGCTTCAATCAGCTCCCGGAGCGCCTCCGCCTGCGCCTGCCGGAGGGCGGGCAAGCGCGCGGCCATCCAGTCTGGGGCGCCAGGCATCGGCGGCAGCGCGCGGCGCTCGACGCACCGGGTGAGCTTCTTCCAGACCCTCTGTCGGTCCAGCTTTTTCCAAAGGGCCTTCGTCTTCGCCCTGATCGCGTCGCGGTCGGCTTTCGGCGCCTTGCTCTGCTTGAGGTAGGCCTGAAACACCTGGAGCGTCCGCAGGCGGCTCAGCCGGGAGACACAGCGGGCGAGCGTCCGGGCATTGGCCTCCTCGCCGACCAGCTCGAGGTAGGCCTGGAGCCGCCGCAGGTGGACGCGGAGCCGATGCAGGGTCTTGGCGCGCCGGTCTCCGCCGGCGAGCTGGGCCAGGGCCTGCAAGGCCACCGTCCGGTACGCGGCTGCCCGGTCATGCCCCGCTGCGCGAGACGCCCTCATCTGATGAAACTCCGGCGTCATCTTCCGATGCATCCCCCGGCCATGTTAGGATCGGGGCCGCTGGAGGGGTTGTGGATTGCCTCTTATTCCGGCACGGCATCGCGGTCGAGCGGGACGAATGGGACGGCGAGGACGCCACGCGTCCCCTCACATCGAAGGGTGTGGGGAAGGTACGCGAGGCGGCCGCCGGCCTCAGGGCGCTGGACGCCGTCCCCTCTGTGCTGCTGGTCAGCCCCCTGATCCGTGCCGTTGAGACGGCCAGGCTCATCCGCGAGGTGCTGCGGCTGAAGCCGGAGGTCAAGGTCTGCGACGAGCTCCGCCCCGAAGCGCCGCCGGACAAGCTGCTGGGTTTGCTCGCCTCGTTCCCGGAGACGGCCTGCGTCCTCTGCGTCGGGCACGAGCCGCATCTCGGCGAGGTGGCCGGCTTCATGCTGTTCAGCCAGGCGGCCCCCGCGCTGTCCTTGAAGAAGGCCGGCGCCTGCTGTATCCGGTTCGAGGGGAGTCCCAAGGCCGGCAAGGGGACGCTGGCCTGGTGGATGGGGCCGGGGCCGCTCCGCAAGCTCGGTCGCCACTAGCCTGGAGCCTCCGCGCGATCTCCCTCCGCCGACTCCGGCGCGAGCCGCTCGGCTGGCTTGTCGTTCGCCAGCAACGGCGCGATCTTCGCGCGCAGCGCGCCCTGAATCTCCTCCGGCGGCTTGCGCGCATCCACGACCTCGAAGCCGAACTCCTCGGCCATCTTGTCGAATTCCTCGATCAGCAGGCTCTGGTATTTCTTGAAGCTGTCGTAGAGGTCCGAGCCGAGCCGCATGTCCATGCCCGACTCCCAGAAGTTCATCCCCTTGCTCTCGATCACCCGCAGGACCAGCGTGTCCACGTCAATCCGCAGGTAGCAGACGAGGTCGGGGACGACCGCGAAGCCGAACACGTCCCGGATCCACTGGCGGTCTCCGCTCCGGACCGTGTCCCGCGCGAAGGCGGTGTAGATGTACCGGTCGGCCAACACGATGAAGCCCGAGCGCAGGGCGGGGATGATCTGGTGCTCGAGCCGGTCGGCGAAATCGGTCGCGTAGAGCAGGCTGAAGGACCAGCGGTCGAGGATGTTCCCTTGCTTGGCCATCTCGATCGTCTTCGACATGAGGTTCGAGCGCGTCCAGCCGGTCGTCACCACGCCGTAGCCCTGCACCTCCAGCCATTCCTGGAGCAGCTCGATGTGGGTCGAGCGGCCGACCCCGTCCGTGCCCTCGATCGCGATCAGCCTGCCCTTGAGGTCACTCAGGTTTAGGTACGGCAAACCGTCGCCAAAATACCGCCGCGCGCTTTCCATGGACCCCCCGTTTGGGCCGGTAGTGTTCGAGCGCCTGAGCCACGATCTGGCGCATCTGCTCCTGCTGCTCCTCGATCGTCCGGGTCGCGTCCATCGGGATGAGCCCGTACTCGTCCACCATCTTGTCGTACTCAGCCAGGATGCGGCCTTGGAAGATCCGGAAGCTCTCCGTCACGTCCTGGCTGATCCCCAGGTCCATCCCGGCCTCGTAGTACTTCAGCCGCGCGCGGGTGCCCCCCAGCAGCCGCTCGATGGCTACCTCGATCGGGACCCGGAAGTAGAAGGCCAGGTCTGGCCGCACCGCAAAGTTGTACAGCTTGCGCACCCAGTCCCGGGAGACGCCCCGGACCGCGTCGCGGGCAAACGCGGTGTAGACGTAGCGATCCGCCAGGACCAGCATGCCCGCCTTGAGCGGCGGCAGGATATCGTGGTAGAGCCGGCTGGCGAAGTCGGTCGCGTGCAGGAGGCTGAACGTGGTCGGGGTCAGGGCCTTGCTCTTCTTGCCCCGCCGGGTTGTCTCGCGGACGAGCTCCGAGGAGTTCCATTCGGTGAAGAAGATGCTCAAGCCCTTGGCGGTGAGCCACTTCTGGAGCAGTAGCAACTGCGTACTCTTGCCGGATCCGTCTATCCCCTCGACGATGATGAGCTTGCCAGGGTAGGGATGGGGCTGCTCGAAGGTCAGCCGGGCGGGGGTCATGCGGGCTCTCCGTACGTGCGACGGGCGGCAAACTGGATCGGCCGCTTGAAGACCTGCTCGAAGAGGTCGGCCCGGATCCGGGCAGCCCAGATCTCCAGCTCCGGGTCGCCGGCCGTCTGCAAGACGATCGTGACCGGATTCCCCAGGCTCACCCGGAGCCCCTGGATGACGGAGAAGTGGCTGCGGTCCAGCCCGTCCGCGATCCGGAGCAGGGCGCTCAACACCTCCAAGACTCTCCGCCGGCGGGGCGAGAGGCGTTGCGTCTGCTCGTGCGCGTCCCGGGGCAGCGCCCGCCGGTGGTAGCGGGCGATGCTGGCGATCATCTCGATCTCTTCCGCGGCCAGCCCGTCCAGATCGCTGTGCTTGATCAGGTAGTAGGCATGCTTGTGGTGCTGCCGGGCATTGATCAGGTAGCCCACGTCGTGCAGGAGAGCCGCGTACTCCAGCCACTCGCGCTCGCACTCGCCCTGCCCGTGCACAGGTCGCGTCTGATCGAACAACTGGAGGGCCAGCCGGGCGACGTGGTGGGAGTGGGTTTTGGGGTACCGGCAGGCCTCCGCGAGGCGGAGCACAGCGCGGCGGCGGACGTTGAGGATCTCCTGCTCCGCCGTGATCCCCTCGCGGTTCCGTTCGATGAAGTCGTAGAGCAGGCCCTCGCGGATGGCCTTGTCGCTGATCGTCATCCGCTCCTGCCCCGTCCGCTCCATGAGCGTCCGCACGACGGCAGTCGCCGGGAGCAGCGTGTCCGCCCGCTTGGGGTCCAGCCCCGGAATAGCCAACCGGGCCTTGAGCGGGGCCTCTCTGAGCAGGCGCTCCACGGTCTGGACCTCCCTGAGCGACACCGTAGCCAGGTTGAGCTGGGGCAAGGGCCGGCCCGTGCGTCGCAGGGCGATGATCTCGGTCAGGTTGCCGATCAGGCCGGACGTCCCGACCAGCCGGTCGAAGGTTCTCGTCCGGATCCGCCGGAAGGCCGCATCGAGCTGGGCGTCAATCGCCCCCTGCATCGCCCGGTACATGGCCTTGGTCGGCGGGTCCTTGACGAGGTAGATGTCCTTCAGCCGGATGGCTCCTAGCTTGAGGCTCTGCCCCGTATCATGGCATTCCGGTTCCCCAGGATCAACTCCACGGAGCCCCCGCCCACATCCACGACCAGCGTGGGCCGTCGGGTCAGGTCCATGCTGCGGCGGACGCCCAGGTAGATCAGGCGCGCTTCCTCCTCGCCGGTCACGACGCGGACGGCCAGCCCGGTCTGGTGTGTGACCGCCTCGATGAACTCTCCACCGTTCTCCGCCTCGCGGACTGCGCTGGTGGCGACGGCCTCGATCCGCTCGTAGCCTTTGTTGTGGGCTAGCCGCGCGAGCGTGCGGATGACCTCGATCGCGCGGGCCATCGCGGCCTCCGAGAGACGGTGCGCGCGGAAGGCGCCGTCGCCCAGCCGGGTCATGTCTTTGAAGCGGTCGAGGATCTTGTAGGAGAAATCTGGCGCGACCTCGGCCAGGACGAGGTGGATCGAGTTGGTGCCGATGTCGAGGACGGCGAGCTTGGTCATAGAAGAGCAGCAAACAGCGAACAGCAAACAGCGGGTAGCCGGAAGCCCGAAACTCCCAAAGAGTCTGAGCAGTTCGCTATGCGCTGCTCGCCAGTGGCTGTCCTCTCAAGCCGTGTGGCGGATGATCTTCCCCTCGACCATGTAGACCACCAGCTCGGCGATGTTGGTGGCGTGATCCGCGATCCGCTCGATGTACTTCCCGATGAACGTGAGGCGGATGGCCCGCGAGATCGTCTGCGGGTTCTCGATCATAAACGAGAGCAGCTCGCGGAACAACTGTTCCGTCAGGCGATCCACGACATCGTCGTCCGCGCAGACCTTGCGGGCGAGCCCGGCGTCGCGGTTGACGAAGGCATCCAGACAGTCCTTCACCATCCGCATCGTCCACTCGGCCATGCGCGGGATGTCAATGTAAGGTTTGAGCTGCGGCTCCTCGTTGAGCTCGATCGTGCGCTCGGCGATGTTCTCGGCCAGATCGCTCATCCGCTCCAGCTCCGTGGAAATCTTCATCGCGGTCGTGACGAAGCGCAGGTCCCGCGCGGCCGGCTGCTGGAGCGCGAGCAGGCGGACGCAGGTCTCGTCAATGTCGACGTCCATTCGGTTCACTACCCGGTCCTTCTCGATGATGCGCCGCGCGGCGTCCGAATCGCGTTCGATCAGCGAGCGGACCGCCTCGTGGATCTGCCGCTCCACGAGCCCGCCCATCCGGAGGAGCTGGTCCTTGAGCTGGGCTAGGTCGTCGTCGAAATGGCGTTGCATAGATGCCTCGTCTGGGTGATCGGTGATGAGTGACGCGGATCACTCGTGCCCCACACTCATCACCGTAGTCAACCGAATCTGCCGGTGATGTAGTCCTCGGTCTGCTGTTTCGCCGGATTCGTGAAGAGGCGCCGGGTCGGCCCGAACTCCACCAGCTCGCCGAGATACAGAAAGGCCGTCCAATCGGAGACCCGTGCCGCCTGCTGCATGTTGTGGGTGACGAGCAGGATCGTCACGGTCTGCTTCAGCGTCAGCAGCAGCTCTTCGATGCTGGCCGTCGCGATCGGGTCGAGCGCGGAGGTGGGCTCGTCCAAGAGGAGCAGTTCCGGGTCCGTTGCCAACGCCCGCGCGATGCACAGCCGTTGCTGCTGACCGCCGGAGAGGGACAAGGCGGGCGCCTGCAGCCGGTCCTTGACTTCGTCCCACAGCGCCGCGCTCCGCAGCGCCGCCTCGATCTTGTCGTCCAGCCGGCTTCGCGCGCGCAGGCCCCGCACCCGCAGGCCGTAGGCGACGTTCTCGTAGATCGTCTTGGGAAACGGGTTCGGTTTCTGAAACACCATCGCGATCCGCATGCGGACCTCGATCGGATCCACCTCGTGCGACAGGATATTGCATTGGTCGGGATAGAGGATGATTGCTCCCCCGTAGCCGTTTCCGGCGTAGAGGTCGTGCATGCGGTTAAAGCAGCGCAGGAAGGTGGACTTGCCGCAGCCGGAGGGGCCAATCAGCGCCGTAATCTGGGACTCGGCCACCGGCATCGTGATGGCCTTGAGTGCCGGCCGGCCATCGTAGGCGAAGCTCAGCGTCCGGGTCTCTGCCTTGAGCCTCTTGGGCTGGTCGTCAGGCAGGTCCCTGTGCATGATCGGTCTCCTTACCACCTCGTCCGCTTGCGCATGCGGGAACGTAACAGGATCGCCAGCCCGTTCATGGTCAGGGTCATGACGAGCAGGACAACCCCAGCCGCCGCCGCGTTGGCCAGAAAGGCTTCGCCGGGCCGCGACACCCAGGTGAACATCTGAATCGGCATCACGGTAAATGGCGAGAAGAGCCAGTCGAAGGAAACAAACGGCGGGGCCGCGGTGAACGGAGCCGGCGGCAGGAAGGCGATGAAGGTCAGGGCCCCGATCGTCACGACCGGGGCGGTCTCGCCGATCGCGCGGCTCAAGGCGAGAATTACGCCGGTCAGGATGCCGGCGGTGGCATAGGGAAGGATATGGTGCGACACGGTCTGCCATTTGGTCGCGCCCAACGCATAGGCCGCCTCACGAATCTCCACGGGAATGCTGCGGATCGCTTCGCGCGTCGCCACAATGACGATCGGCAGAATCAGCAACGCGAGCGTGAGGCCGGCGGCGAGCACGCTCTCGCCCAGGCCGAGGCGGTACACGAAGAGGCCGAGCGCTAGCAGCCCGTATATGATGGAGGGCACTCCCGCCAGGTTCGTCACCGTCACCTCGATCACGTGCGTCAGCCAGTTCTTCCGGGCGTATTCCTCCAGGTACAGCCCTGCCGCGACGCCGAGCGGGACCCCGACGAGCGCCGTGAGCAGCATGACCAGGCTGGATCCCACCCAGGCCGGTAAAATACCCGCCTGCTGGGCGTGGCGGGAGGGGAAGGAGGTGAGGAAGTGCCAATCGAGTCGGGGCGCCCCCTCCACCACGAGCCGGCCGATCACGAGCACGAGCGTGAGGAGGCCCACCGCCAGGGACACGAATCCCAGGGCCACAAAAAGCCGTTCGGCGATCTTGCGCCCGAGCAGGGGCGGTCGCGGCCGCAGTGGAGGAGCCGGCATCAGTAGGCCTCGCGGAATCGCCTGCGCAGGAAATGGCCCAGGATATTGAAGAACAGGGTCAGGAGCGTGAGGACGAGCCCCGCCGCGAAAATACTCTGGTAGCCGAGGGTGCCGTGCGGCAAATCGCCGAGCGCGACCTGGACGATATAGGCCGTGATCGTCGCCGCCGGCTCCAGGGGGTTCCAGGTGAGGCTCGGGTTCTGTCCCGCCGCAATCGCCACCACCATCGTCTCGCCGACCGCGCGCGAGATGCCCAGGACGTAGGCTGCCACCACGCCGGACATGGCGGCCGGCACCACGACCTGTAGGGCGGTCTGGAGGCGACTGGCCCCCAGGGCATAGGAGCTTTCCCGCAAGGTCATGGGCACCGCGCGCATCGCGTCCTCGCTCAAGGAAATCACGAAGGGCAGGATCATGATCCCGATGACGATTCCGGGACCGAGCATGTTGAACCCCGGCAGGTCCGGCCAGACGACCTGCAAGGAGGGGGTGACGACCAGCAGGGCGAAGTACCCATACACGACGGTCGGAACGGCGCCCAGCAGCTCCAGGAGCGGTTTCACCAGTTCCCGCAAACGGGCCGGGGCGAATTCCGAGAGATACATCGCTGCGACCGTCCCCAAGGGGACCGCCACCAGCAGTCCCACGCCGCTGGTGACCAGGGTGCCCGCCAACAACGGCAGGATGCCGTAATGGGGGTCGGCGAAGAGCGGCGTCCACAACCGGTCGGTCAGGAATGCTCCGAGCGGGACCGTCCGGAAAAAGCCGGCCGACTCGTAGAGCAGAATGACGACGATCGCCGCGGTCGTGACGACGGAGACGAGCGCGGTCAGGAAGAGCGTCCCTTCGATCAATCGCTCGCGGAGCCATCGCGGGCGCGGGCGGGCGCGCGCCCGCCTCTCGGTGTGCAGCGCCTTCATCCCTCTTGTCTCTTGCACAGCGAGCACGCTAAAGCCTGGGCAGGCGGTTCAGGAGGTCCTCCACTGCCAGACCGACTTCCGGAACCCCACCGAAGCCGGTTCCGACCCGGCCGTTCCTGAAGCGCTCCCGCCCCATGGCATAGGCCTTGTCGGACAACGGCAGATACCCGACTTCCGCGATGAGCTTGGGGCCTTCCGTGAGATAGTACTCGATGAATTCCTTGACCTCCGGCCGCTTGGCGGCTTCCCCCTTGACGTAGAGAAAGAGCGGCCGGGAGAGGGGGTGGTAGCGCCCCTTCGTCACGTTCTCGAGACTAGGCAACACCGGACCATGCCCTGCGTCAATTGCCACGGCTTTCAACCGACTGGCATGGGAGGAGTAATAGGCGTAGGGAATGTACCCGAGCGCATTCCGGTTGCGTTCGATGCCTTGGACCAGCACGTTGTCGTCCTCGCTGGCGGTGTAATCGCCCCGGCTGGCCTTCGCCTTGCCGACGATGGCTTCGGTGAAGTAGTCGAAGGTGCCGGAGTCCGGTCCGGCACCGAACAGGACGAGGGGCGCATCCGGCCAGTTCGGGCGCACCTGGTTCCATCTGGTGATCCGGCCTTGGGCGGCCGGCTCCCACAGGGTTTTCAGTTCCGCGACGGTCATGGCGGAGACCCACGTATTGCTCGGATTGACGACCACGGTCAGCGCGTCGAAGGCGATGGGCAGCTCGTAGTAGGTGATCCCGTTTTGCCGGCACCGCTCCATTTCCTCTTTGAGGATCGGGCGCGACGCGTTGGAGATATCCGTTTCACCGCGACAGAACTTCTTGAAGCCCCCGCCGGTGCCGGAAATGCCGACCGTGACTCTGGCGCGCCCGCGCGTCGCGTTCTGAAATTCCTCGGCGACCGCTTCCGTCAGGGGGTACACCGTGCTGGAGCCATCAATTCGAATGAGGGCGTCCGGCGGCGAGTGGACCGAGAGCGGAGTCCCACCCCAGGCGGCAACGCCCAGCATGAGGCCGATCACGCCCGTCACGATTGCCTCGCGCGTCATTCCACACCTCCGTGCAAGGTTCCTCGGTACAGCCGCTAGTCAGGCGGAAGCGGCGGACCGGGCCGGCCTCGGCCGGATGCGGGAGGATCACCCGATGGCTCGGGCGACCTCCCGGTGGATGGCCTGTACCAGGTCGTCGTTGGCAGAGCGGTCCTGCCGCCGAAACGGCGACCGGCCCCGTTCTCCCGGCACTTCCATGGAGCGAGCCGGGGGCCCCGGCGGGACGGCGCCGGGCGCAGCGGCCACATTTGGCAAGGACATGGTGATCACCTCCTTTCGGGTGTAAGGTAGCGCGACCGGATGTCACAGGCGTTAGCGCTCTGTTGCGAGGCTGTAAATTTTTCCCGGATCGCCAGGATCAACAGGCTGAGCACCAGCTTGATCCCCTGCGTCCACAGGAATGCGCGGAGAGCAGGGCGATGCGGCGGCTGCAAGATGAATCGGGGGAGTCCGGAGGCTTGGCCCTCGTCGTCCGTGGTCCTCCTGGGCGCGGTCGAGGACTGGGGTGGGTGGGGGGATCGGCTAGAGAGTCTTGCCGTGCAGGTAGGCCTCGATAGCGGCCACGTAGCGGGGGAACAGGTCCTCCGCTTTGCGCACGGCGTCCAACACCAATGCATCTACAATCGCGTCGTACTCGTGCACTAACCGGTTTCGGAGACCGGCTGACGGGGCGAGCGCGGTGGCGAGGTTATGGGGGAGGATATTCATCTCGGCAAGTCTGATGAAGCCCTGATCGTAATCGTCGAGAGGCGAATGCCCTTCCTGGACGATCACATGGGTGTTGAGGTCAATGGCGGCCTCAATGAGTTCCTGCAGGAGACGCTCGGTGCCTTTCCGCCTGAACAAGTCTGCTCGGTAGCGCTCCACTGACAGCCCAGTGATGGGTTCCAAGGCTTGGAGGTTCTCGACAATCATGGTCAGCTTTCGCCGGAGAACCGCCGGATCGGCCCGTGTCATGCCAGGCCCCTGGCTTCCAGGCACTGGGCGATGGCGTCTTTCTGTGTGGCGCGCAACTTCGCCGTGTCCACATACCGCCGATGGGTGAGCGAACAGAACTTACGTACTCGCCGGCTGCCGCTCGTACAGGAGTCGTCCACCTCCCACGATTTCCATCGCCAGGAGCGGGGACGCTCTGCGGAGCGTCTACCACGTCCACCTGACTCGTCCGTAAGAGCACGATCACCTGGTTTGTGATATCCACGAGGTTCAAGGGCTCCTCGGCAAGGATGGCCAAGTCGAGATCGCTCTCTCTGTGTCGAGTTCCTTTCGCCGCCGAGCCGAACAGGATCACGAGTCGGATATTGGGCCGCGAACAGACCGGCGCGAGGGCTTCCTTTATGTTTTGCAGATCGCCGGATGAGTCCATGGCGGACAGCCTGGCAACCAGGGAGTAGCGGGTCAAACCGAGCAGGACAGGGCTGCGCGCGTCAGTGAAGCTGGCCGGCGGGATCAGGGCTCGTCGTCCGCGAGCTTCTTGAGCCGGCGGTCGAGGGCGAACCGGGTGAGGCCGAGGTACTTAGCGGCGAGGCTCTTGTTGCGGCCGGAGAGCCGCAACACCTCCTCGATGATCGCCTGCTCCGCGTCCGCGAGCGTATGCTCGCCGAGCTTGAGGTCCAGCCGGATGCGCGCCTCCTCGCCCGGGGTGACCGCGACCGCGATCGGCTTGGTCGCTTCCCGCAGCTCCCGGGGGAGGCAGTCGGCCGTGAGCGTCCGTCCATGGCAGAAGATCAGGGCACGCTCGATGATGTTTTGCAGCTCGCGCACGTTGCCGGGATAGGAATACCGCTCCAGGATCGCCCGGGCGTCGGGGTCGATCTCCTGGACATCCTTGCCGACCTCCTGGCCGAAGCGCACGAGCGCCTTCATGCACAGGGGGAAGATGTCCTCGACGCGTTGCCGGAGCGGCGGCAGCTCGAAGGTGACCACGTTCAGGCGGAAGTAGAGATCCTCGCGGAAGGCCCCCTTGGCCACTTCCTTCTTGAGGTCGCGGTTGGTCGCGGCGATGAGGCGGAAGTCTACGGAGATGTCGTCCATTCCGCCCAGACGCCGGAACGCCCGCTCCTGGAGCACCCGGAGGAGCTTGGCCTGCATGGCGAGATCGAGGTCCCCGATCTCGTCCAGGAACAACGTCCCGCCCTCGGCCTTTTCCAGCAGCCCGAGCTTGCGCTGGTTGGCACCGGTGAAGGCGCCGCGCTCGTAGCCGAACAGCTCGCTCTCGAACAGCTCCCGGGGGATCGCGGTGCAGTTCACGTCCACGAAGGGGCCGGAGGCCCGGGCGCCGTTGTGGTGGAGGACGCGGGCGATGAACTCCTTGCCGGTCCCGGTCTCGCCCTGAAGCAGGACCGTGGCCTTCGGGTTCTCGGCCACGTCGCGGATCTGGGCGAGAAGGTGTTGCATCGCGGCGCTCTCGGCCACCAGGTTGGCCAGGCGATAGGGCTCGCCCTCGTGCTCGCGCTCGTAGTCGACGCGGCGGCGCAGCGTGAGGAACTCCAGGGCCCGGGCGAGCACCGGGTCCAACCCGTCGAGATCCACGGACTTGATGACGAAGTCGTAGGCGCCGAGCTTCATGGCCTCCACGGCGTCTTGGACGGTGCCGTAAGCGGTGAGCATGATGATGAGTGCCGCCGGCGCCTTCTGCTTGGCGGTCTTGAGTGCCTGGAGGCCGCTCATGCCCGGCATCTTGAGGTCGAGCAGGATCAGGTCGGGCAGCTCCTGGTCCAGGGCGGCCAGCAACGCCTCGCCCGAGTCGAAGCCGGCGACCCGGTGGTGTTGGCGGGCGAGCCGCTTCAGGAGCGCCGAGCGGATGGCGGGCTCGTCGTCGGTGACGAAGATGGTCACGCGCATGGATTACACCGTGAGCAGCGACACGGGTTGTTGCAGCGGCAGCCAGAGCTTGACCGTCGTGCCCGCGCCGACTTCGCTCTCCACCTGGATCCGGCCCCGGTGCGCCTCGACGATGTTTCGGCAGATCGCCAGCCCCAGGCCGGTTCCTTGTGGCTTGCCTGTCGTGAAAAAGGGCTCGAAGATGCGGCCGAGGGCCTCTGGGGGGATGCCCGCGCCCTCGTCGGCCACTCGGATGAGCAGTCCCGGCTCCTGATTGCGAGCCGCGTTAAAGGCCGCCACTTCGAGACGGCCTCCGTCGCGTGACGCCTCGATCGCGTTCTGCAGCACGTTGATGAGCACTTGCTTGAGCTGGTCCCGGTCCGCCTGGATTTGGGAAAGGCCGGGATGGATCAGGCAGTCCGTCCGCAGTTGCTTGCCTGCGATCGCCCCGCTCAGCAGGGAGAGGGCCTCGCGGACCAGGTCCTCCATATTGAACAGCACCGGGGCGAGCTCGCGGGGCCGGACGTAGTCAATGATCTGGTTCACGATCCGGTCGAGTCGCCGCGTCTCGTTCAGGACGATCTCCAGATCCCCGCGCCGCGGGTCGCCCGTGGGCACGTCGTCGAGCAGGAGCGCGACGGTCGAGCCGATGCCGACCAGCGGGTTGCGGATCTCGTGGGCGATGCCGGCGGCCACCTGCCCCAGCGTGGCCAGGCGCTCGGCCCGGCTGAGCCGGGTCTGCATGTCGTCCAGCGCCGTGATGTCAATGTTGAAGCCCTGATACATCGTGGTGCGCCCTTCGGCGTCCTTGATCGGGATGCGCCGGCTCAGCACCTTCCGTACCGTCCCGTCCTTGTGGAGAAACCGGAAGACGGTTTCGTAGGGACGGTCTTGGCTCACCGCTTCGGCGTACTCCTTGAGCACGCGCCCGCGGTCCTCGGGATGGATCGCCTGTCGGATCAGCTCGGGATCGTTCTCCCGATCCGGATCCAACCCGGCCAGGATCCAGTTGTACCGGTTGCTGAAGACCATGGCCGTGCCGCGGGTCGTGAAGATGCCGAACGGGGCGTGGTCCACGATGCTGCGATACTTCGATTCGGACGCGGACAGGAATTCGTTCGCCAAGCGGAGCTCGGCCTCGGACTTTTCGATCTGCAGGATGTGGTCCCGGATCTGCGCGCTCATGGCTGCCATAACCCGGGTCAGGTGGCCGATCTCATCCTGCCGGGTCAGCACCGGCACTTGGGGGACGGCGCCGCCCGTGGCCGACCCGACCGCTTTCGCGAGGCCGGTGAGCGGGCCTGTGATGGACCGGGCGATAAACTGCAGCACGAGCAGCAGGAGGGCGACGGATGCGACCCCGTCCACAAGGATCGCCGTCATCATGGAGGAACGGTCCCGCGCGATGCGCGCCAGCGCGTCGTTCAGCAGATCCTGCTCGAGGCGGTTGAACGTGGCCATCCGCTCGCGGACGAGCGTCATGATCGCGCGGCCGCGGCCCTGTTCGACGTAGGCCAAGGCGTCCACGTGGCGGCCGGCCTCGATCGCCTTGATGAGGTCGTCCTTTTCGCGGATCATACGAGTCACGAGCGTCTGGATCTGCTGAAAGGTCTCGCGTTGCGCGGCCCGGTCGTGCACCATCATGTCGATGGTGTCGCCGAGCGTCAGGAGGCGGTCTTCCGCAGTTTGGTAGGGAGTGAGAAACGACTGCTGCCCGGTCAGCACGAATCCGCGGAATGCGGATTGGAGGTCCATGACCAGACTCATGTATTCCGCCGCGCGTCGCTGCACCAGGTAGATGTTGTTGAGCTGCTCTTCGTCATCGGAAAAGGTCTGGACGCTCCGGTACGTGAGGCCGCTCATGAGCCCGATCGCGAGGATCGGGATGACCGCGGTCAGCAGGAGTTTGCGCTGGATCGGCAGGTCGCTGAGCAGCCGCAGCAGGGGGCGCATGCCGTTCTCCCGGCGTCGAGTGGGGCCGGGACCGATCTTACTCCATGGCGGCAGGCTTAGCCAGGCCATCGCCCGTTCCCTCAGAAGCTCCGATAGGCCTTGCCCGCGGCATAGGCCACCGCGGCGGCGCCGAGGTGCTCGGCGTAGCGGGCCTCGGAGAGGCGGACCTCCGCCGCCATGAGGCTCGTGGTCGCGGCGGTAACGTCCACGATGGATGCCAGGCCGAGGCGGTAGCGATCCTTGGCCAGGGTCAACGCACTCCGCGCGGCTGCGACCTCGAGCGTCTCGACCGTGACCTGCTGGGTAGCCGCCTGGAGCGTCGCGTAGGCGTCCGTGACCTCCAGCGCGATCCGGTTTGCCAGCTCGATGCGGTGCTGCTCGGTCTGGCGCTGCTGCGCGCGGGCCTCCGCGACCCGGTTCTCGATGAGAAAGCCCGTGAACAGCGGCACGTTGAGGGTCGCCGCGGCGCCCCACCAGAGATTGGTCTGGCCCGCATGCGACCCGGCGTACTGGTTGAGGGGGGCGTCGCTGAAGTGCGTGACGCCGGTCAGCCCCATCGCGGTGATCGTCGGCAGGGCCAGCGCTTTGGCCGCCCTGAGCCGCTCCTCCGCCGCCCGGAGCCGGTCGTTGGTGCTCAGCAGCTCCGGCCGGTCCGCCAACGCGTCCTGGATCAGGGCCTCCAAGGTCCCGGTGGGGCGCTCCAGGGGCACCTCCTCAAGCGTGTACTCGTCGGGGCCCTGCACGCCCATGGCGTGGTTCAAGGCGGCGAAGGCCGCGCGCAGCTCATTCTTGGCCTGGAGGAGCTGGACCTCGGCGTTGCGCAGCTCGACGGCGATCAGGTCCAGATCGAGCTTGGATTTCAGTTGGCGCTTGTACAGGCTCTCGACCTGATCGCGGATCACGCCGCGCTCGCGGACGGTCTCCTCGGCGATGGCCACGAGCCGACGCTGCCTCAGGCCATTGACGTAGGCCTGTTGGACCTGAAGGATCACGAGGGCCTTGTGGGTCAGGATCTCCTTCTCGGCCGCCGCCTGCGTTGCCTGCTCGGCCAGAACCTTGTGCGCGGTCTGGCCGAAGTCATAAAGGAGCTGGTCGGCGCGGAAGCCGGCGTTCTCGACGTAGGAGGTCGGCTTGTTCTGCGCACCGGCGATGTTGAAGGCGCTCAACGGACGGATCGTGCCGCCGGTCTGGAGCACGTAGGCGTCCACCTGCGGGTAATAGGCGGCCTGCGCCTGCCCGGTTATGGCTTCGGCGGCCTGGGCGGACTCCTGCGCCCGCTTGAGCAACGGGTGGCGCTCCAGGGCGATCTGGATCGCGGTCTTGTACCCGAGGAACGCTCCCCGGGCGGTCGGAACCTCGGCAGCAGGCGCCGCAGGTGCGATGGCCACGGTGAGCGACCAGAGGAGCCCGCTCACGGCGAGCGTCCGCGCCACCCCGATGGACCCGACGGCGGGTCCTGCCCCACACAAGGTCCGGATGAGCCCCATGATCATCAATAACGGGCGATCTCCGCGCCGGTCGCATAGGCCAACGCGGCCTCACTCGTCCGGTACTCGTAGCGCGCGTCGGCCAGGCCTTCTTCGGCCGCCAACAGGTCCGTGGTGGCCGTCATGACGTCGAGAATGGAGCCGAGCCCAATCTTGTAGCGGTCCCGGGCGAGCGCGAGGGCTTCGCGCGCGGTCGCCGCCCGTTGCGCCGCGACGGTGATCTGGCGCGCGGCCGTCAGGCGGCCCAGGTAGGCCTTGACGACCTGGAGCGCGATGTCGTTCGCGATCGCGCGCGCGTCGGCCCGGACCTCCCCGGTCCGGGCCTCGGCCTCCTCGACCTGGCCGCTGATCCGCCCGCCGGTCGAGAGCGGCACCGAGCTTGTGGCGCCGGCTCCGTACCAGCCGAGTTGGGCGCCCGGATTGGTCGGATTGCCCGCGGGCGAAAAGTCCTGTCGGCTCCACCAGGTGTAGGCCAGCGTGCCGATGGCCGTGATCGCGCCGTAGTGCAGCGCCTTCGCCGCCTTCAGCGTCTCTTCAGCCGCCTGGACCCGGTCGTGGCTCCCGAGCAACTCGGGTCGCCGGGCCAAGGCCTGCTCAAGCAGCGGCTCGAGCGGCTCGTCGGCCGCGGGCGTGATCGGCGGGTCGTCGAGGACATAGGGCTCCCGGCTCTGGAGCCCCATCGCGTTGTTGAGCGCCGCGAACGCCACCGCGAGATTGTTCTCCGCCGTGATCACGCTCAGCTCCGCGCGCTTCACTTCGACCGTCGCAAAGTCGAGATCGAGCTTGGAGCGGAGCTGGTTGCGGTAGAGAAGCTCGGCCTGGGCGCGGATCGCCTCCCGGGTGGCGAGCGTCTCGCGCGCGATCGCGACACGCCGTTGCTGCTTGAGACAGTTCAGGTAGGCCTGCTGGACGTCGAGGATGGCGAGGGCGCGCTCGGTCCGGACTGCCTGCTCAGCCGCCGCTGCGAGGGACTTGTTCGCCAAGATCTTGTGAGCGGTATGGCCGAAGTCTGTGACGAGATAATCCGCGCGGAGGCCGGGCGTCGTCAGGTAGTTGGTCGGTTTCGGGAGCGAGCCGGAGATGTTGAGGTTGGCCAGGACCCGCGTGTTGCCGCCACTGTTGGCGTAGATGCCCGTGACCTGCGGGTAGTTCGCCGACTCCGCCTGCTTGGTGATGGCCTGCCGCGCCAGGGCCTCCTGCTCGGCCGCCTTGATCGCCGGGTGCCGGGCGAGGGCTGCCGCGATCGCCTCCTCCCAGGTCAAGTGTTTCCCGGTGCCCGAAGCAGACTCGCCGCCCACGGCCTGGCCCGCGGGCGGCGGCGGGGACGCGGGTCCGGCCACGGCCAGGGAGGCCGAGAGCAGCCACAGCGCGGCGGTCATGATCCCTCGGGGTCTCATCGGATGACGCTCCTGTCGTCGTACTGCCGGGCTGTCCGGCCGGCGGCGAAGCTTACCGCCGCTTCGCTGGTCTTGTAAATGTACTGAGCCTCGACGAGCCGGGCCTCCGCGTCGAAGAGCGCCGTCGTCGCGCGGATCACCTCGACGATCGGGCTCAGGCCGAGCCGGTAACGCTCCCGGGCAAGCTGGAGCGCCTCCTTGGCGTAAGCGACACGCTCACGCTCCAGGGGAATCTGCTCCGCGTTGGTCGCCTGGGCGAGGTGGGCGCGGACGACCTGGAGCACGACCTCGTTGGCCAGTTGCTGAAGCTCCTGCTCCGCCTCCCCTCGGCGGTGCCGGGCTTCCTTGATCTGGTTGGTGATCCGGAACCCGGTGAAGATCGGCAGCTTGGCCGTGGCGCCGGCGCCCCAGAAGGGCGCCAGTCCGTCCTTCGGGATCCCGCTGTCGTGCACGTCGCCGTATTGCGTGATCCCGATCGTGCCGACGGCGGTGATGGAGCCGAAGTGGAGCGCCTGCGCCGCCTGGATCGCGGCGTCCTTGGCCTGCATCCGGTCCTGCGCGCCGAGCAGCTCCGGCCGGTGCCGGAGGGCCTCGGCCAGAAGGGACTCGACCGCTGGCGGCGGCTTGGGCTCCACGAGCAGCCGTTCCAGCACGTACCGATCGGCGCCCTGCAACCCCATGGCATGGTTCAACACGGCGAAGCGCCGCGCCAGCTCGTTCTTGGCTTGAATCAGGGCCAGCTCGGCGTTGGCCACCTCGACGAGCAGGAGATCGAGGTCGAGCTTGGACTTGAGCTCGCGCCGGTAAAGGGTCTGGACCTGCTCGGCGAGGGTCCGACGCTGCGCGAGGGCGGCCTCGGCGACCTCCACGAGGCGCTCCTGCATCAGGCAGTGGAAGTAGGCTTGCTGGACGTTCAGGACGACGAGCGCCCTGTGGGTCAGGATCTCTTTCTCGCTCGCGGCCTGGTCGGCCTGGCTCGCCAGGATCCGGTGGCCGGTGGTGCCGAAGTCGGTGAGGAGTTGGTTGAGGATCAGGCCGCCGGTCACCATGTTCTGGTTGTGATGGGGCAGGGCGCCGCCCGGATCGAAGCCGTGCCCGCCGCGGTCGTGGATGACCTTGCCGTCGGCGCTGACGATGCGCATGGCGCCGGCACTGCCGGCCGCCGAGGCTTCAAGCCAGGGATAGAGCTGGCCTTCGGTTTGCTTGACGATTGCCTTGGCGGCGAGCGCCGCGTACCGGGCCCGGTCGAGCAGGGGGTGGGTGGCCAAGCCGATGCGGACCGCCTGCTCTAGGCTCAGCGTCGCCCCAGGCGGCGGCGCGGAGGGCGACTCCGCGCCGCCCGCGCGGGCCAGCGGGAGCGCAAGCAGCAGACCCAGCAGGACTCCGATCACCGGTGTCGACATGCGCGGGCCGCCACCGTCACAGCTTTTGCCGAGCCGGCTTGCCGCTCGGCAGATTGTAGGGCACCGCCTCGACGGCCTGCCCGTCGGCCAGGGCGGCCTTTCCGACAACCACCACATCCTCGTCCCCCGTGAGGCCCTCCGTGATCTCGATCCAGACGCCGTCATCGATGCCGGTCTTGACCGGGACCTTGCGGGTCTTGCCCCGCTCGACCACAAACACCGCGGCGCCGCCGGCGTCGTTGCTCGTCACGATCGCCGCCGGCGGGAGCGCCAGGGCGTGTGCGTGCCGTTCCAGGTCGAGCGTCGCTGTCCCGAACATGCCCGGGCGTAGCAGGTGTGCCTCGTTCGGCAGATCAATTTCCACCAGCAGGGTCCGCGTGGCCGAATCGAGTGCCTCCGTCGTCCTGGTGATCGCCCCGGTGAATGTGCGGTCCGGCAGCTCGTCCAGCGTGAGCGAGGCCGGCACCCCTGGCTTGGCGAGCAACGCGGCTTCCTGGGGGACGCTGGCGTAGACGCGGACCGTCGTGGTGTCCATGATCGTGAGCAGCGGCGCTGCCTGGGTGGCTGAACCGACCGCGGCCTGGATCAGGGCCCCGGGGTCGGCGAAGCGGGCGGTGATGACTCCCGAGAAGGGAGCGTACACCTTGGTATAGGAGAACAGGGTGCGCCGGCTGTCGCGGACATGCTTGGCGGCCTCGGCGGCAGCCGCGGCCATGTCCACGTCCTGCTTGGCGATCATGTCCGGGTTGTCCTTCCACACGCTCAGGTACCGCTCGTGGGTAATCTTCTTGATGGCGTAATCGGCTTCGGCTTGCTTGTATTGGTCCTCGATCTCCGGCGCGTCAATGACCGCAAGGAGCTGCCCTTTTTGGACCCGGTCGCCTTTGTCCACCCCGATCCATTTCAAGTAGCCGGGCACCTTGGCGTACAGGGTGGCCTGGTAAAAGGGAGAGATGTTGGCTGGCAGGCTGAGCGACCGCACGAGGTCGCGCCGTTGCGGCTTCAGAACCTGGACCGGTCGGGCCTCGCCGACGGCCGGGCCCTGGGTCCCCGCAGCGGACCCGCCCGGAGCGAGGGAGGAAGAATCCGTCCGGTATTGGCCGCCGGCGATCACGATGACGAGGATCAGAAGGAATAGGGCGCCCGCGCCCAATCCGATTCCGAGCAGCCGCCGGCCCTGGAGGGCGGACCTCCGCCGCGCCGGGACTCCCGAGTCCGTCGCGTCGTCTGAGCCCGGCCCGACCGGGCGGTCCGAGCGCGTCGCGAGCCTCTCCTGCCCCGGCCCGCTCATCACGCTGTTCCCTCCGACGCGTGCGGGCGGGTGGCCGAGCGGCGCCGCACGATCGCGTGTAGGACCGGGATGAAGAACAGGGTCATGAAGGTCGAGACCGTGAGCCCGCCGATCACCGCGCGGGCCAGCGGCATGTTCGCTTCGCTGCCCTCGCCGATCCCCAGCGCCATCGGCGCGAGGCCCATGATCGTCGCCAGCGAGGTCATGAGGATCGGGCGGATGCGGAGCCGGCCAGCCTCGACGACCGCCTCCTCCAGCGGCAGGCCCTCGCGCAGCCGGTTGTTGGCGAAGTCTACGAGCAGCACGCTGTTCGAGACCACGATGCCGATCATCATGAGGGTTCCGATGAGCGATTCGACGTTGACCGAGGTGTCGGTCAGCAGCAGCATCCAGATGACGCCGATGAAACCCAGCGGGACTGCGAACATGATCACGAACGGGTCGAGATAGGACCGGAACAGACCGACCATGACCAGGTAGATCAGCAGCATCGCCAGCGGCAACGTGCCCGCGAAGCCGGCGAGCGCCGCCCGCATCGCGTCCACCTCGCCCTTGAAGGTCACGAGCACGTCCTTGGGCAGCTCGATCCCGGCGACCGCTCGCTCCACCTCACCGGCCACCCGTCCCAGATCGTTCCCCGGGACGCTGACCAGCACATCAATCGTCCGTTGCAGGTTGTAGTGGTCCACGGTCTCCGGGCCGGTGGTCCGGGTCACGTCGGCGAACTCGCGGAGCAGGACTGGCGCGGTGGTGTTGGGGTTGACCCCGGGCAACTCGGCCATCGCGTTGAAGGGGGTCTGCGCCATCGCCAGGGCACTGCCCCGCAGGCGTGTGGCACCCACCGTGTGGAGACCGAGATGGTCCACCCGGGCGACCAGCGGCATGTTCAGGAAGTCCTCGAACTTGACGAGGACCTGCTCGGCGTACTGGGTCACGACGAAATAGGCGTTGTTGGACCTCGGATCGATCCAATAGCCAGGATTCAGCGTCACGTTCGAGCTGAGCCCGGTGATGAGGTCCTTTATGATCCGCGTCTCGTCCAGGCCCACGTAGACGGCCTTCGCGCGGTTCACGTCGAGGTGGATCTCCGGATAGTCCATGCCTTGGCGGACCTGGACGTCCGCCGTGCCCGGGACGCGGGCGGCGAGGTCCCGGATCCGCCCCGCGACCGCGGCGAGGTCGGCGAGGTTGGGCCCGCTCACCTTGATGTCAATAGGCGCGGGCAGCCCGAAGTTGATCACGTCGCTCACGATGCCGCCGGTCTGGAAGGAGTATTTCAGGCCGGGTATCTCCTTGTTCAGCCGCGCGCGCAGCCTGGCGACGATCTCATCTGTCCGGATGCGATGGTCCTTCTTGAGGGCAACCAGGATGAAGGCCTGGTGGGGACCGTTGACCGGTGTGTAGAGCACCATCCAGCCTTGGGGGAGCCCGATGTTGGAGACGATCTGCTCGATCTCGGATTCGGGGATTTCCTCGCGCACGATCGCCTCGATCTGTGCGGTGATCGCCTCGGTCTTCTCGATCCGGGTCCCGTCCGGCGCAGCGAGGTTCAGGATGAACTGGCCGGCGTCCACCTTGGGAAAGAACTCCGTGGCCAGCCGGGGCGCCACGAGGAGCGAGCCGATGAAGACGCCGGTCACCGTCGTCACGACGAGGCCCTTGTGGGCCAAGCACCAGCGGAGTGCCTGAACGTACCGCGCGACGAAGGGATTCCACAGGTCCAGCCGGTGCCAGGCCTCGACCAGCCGGCCGGCCAGAGGCGCACGGGACTGGTGCGCCTCATGCTCGTGCCGCAGGAGTCGCTCCATCGTCACGGGGGCGACGGTGAGCGCGACGACGTAGGAGGCGATCATGGCGTAGGCGACGGCCAGTGACAGCGGCACGAACAGGAACTTGATCACCCCGGTGAAGAAGGCGATGGGCAGGAAGACGAGGAAGACCGTGATCGTGATCACGAGCATCGGCAACGCGACCTCGCTCACGGCGTCCGCGGCGGCCTCCATCGAGGACTTGCCCATCGCCAGATGCCGGTGGAAGTTCTCGACGACCACGATCGCATCGTCCACCAGCCGCCCGACCGCCAGCGCCAATCCGCCGAGCGTCATGATATTGATCGTGTGGCCGGTGAAGTAGAGTCCGATGAAGGCGGCGGTCACGGACAGCGGGATCGCGAGCGCGACGATGAGCGTGGAGCGCAGGCTGCCCAAGAACAGGAGCACCATCAGGCAGGCGAGCCCGCCGCCCAGGAGCCCTTCGTGCTCCAGCGTCCGGATGGCCTGCCGGATATAGATCGATTGGTCGAAGAGCAGCTTGACCGTCAGCTCCTTGGGGATACCGATCAGCTTCGGGAGCACCTCCTTGATCCCGTCGATCACCTGCAGCGTATTCGCACCGGCCTGCTTCATGATCGGGAGATAGACCGCTCGGTGCCCGTTGATCCGCACCACGTTCGTCTGGATCATGGTCGAGTCCACGGCGCGCCCGACATCCTTGAGGAACACCGGGACGCCGTTGACGGTCTTGATCGGGATCTCGTTCATCTGGTCCACGAGCCGGATCATGCTGTTCGTATAGACGTTGTAATCGAAATCTCCGATCTTGACGTTTCCGGCCGGGAGCAGTGCGCTCTGCCGGTTGACTGCGTCTACGATTTCCTCGGTGGAGACGCTCCGGGCGAGCATCCGCTCGCGGTCCATGAAGACCGTGATCTGCCGCACGGTGCCGCCGAAGGTGGTCGGGTACATGATCCCCGGGACCGTGCCGAGCTGCGGCCGCACGGTGAAGTAGGCCAAGTCTCGCACCTCCTTCTCGCTCAAGCTGTCGCTGCTGGTCGTCTGGATCGCGATCGGGAGGCTGGCGGCGCCGAACTTGATGATGATCGGCGGAAAGATCCCCTGTGGGAGGTAGCGCAGGTTCGCGTAGGTGAGGCTGGTCACCTCGGCGAGCCCCGCGTTCACGTCATAGGAGGGGTGGAAATAGACCTTGATCAGGCTGACCCCCGGCAGCGAGCGGGACTCAATGTGCTCGACGTACGAGGCCTGCAGGAAGGCCTGCTCAAGCCGGAGCGTGATGGCCCCCTCCACCTCCGAGGGCCCCATGCCTTTGTAGAAGGTCGCGACGGCGACGACAGGCAGGTTAATCTCGGGAAAGATATCCACCACCATCTTCTGGTAGGAGACCGCCCCGAGGAGGATGACAATCAGGCTGATCGCGACGACGGCGTAAGGGTTCTTCAGCGAGGCGCGGACCATCAGGAAGTCTCTCCACGGCTCTCTCTACGGTCTTGGGCACCTCAAGAAGCAGCAATTCCGGTGCCATTGCCCAGCTTGCAGGCAATCGGGCATTTTGCGCCGAGGCTAGCCGAGACTCCGGTGGCAGTGAGCGGTTCCGCACATAACGCACAGTGCGGAGTGGGAGGTGCTGACTCGCCTCGCAGAGCCCCTTGATCAACTGGGCTTCGACCTTCAGACGCGAGCCCGAGTGCGATCTCGGAGGTGTAATGCTCCCCGTTTGTCAAGACACTTTTTCTGGTGCTGAGAGTGAGTCATCCTACGCAGCCGCTTGTGCCGTCTCCTGCTCGCCGAGCATCGCCTCGAACTCCCGCGGGCTCCGATAGCCCAGAGCCGAATGCACGTCGCGCTCGTGGTCCTCCACCGTGATCCAGTGGCGGATCGCCGCCCGCGCGTCCTCCAGGCTCGTGCACGCCCGCAGCCAGAGCAGCTCTTCTTTGATCGTCCGCATCAGGCGTTCTGTCTCGGCATTGCCCTTGGGATTGTCGTAGCTGGTGAAGACCTGCTCGATCCCCAAGACGCTCATGGCGGCCATGAAGCCAGTCGCGGTGGGCTGGCTCCCGTTGTCGGAGACCAGCTTCAAGCCGGCTCCCCGGACCCCGTTCGGGCATGCGGCTTGGACCGCCTGGGCCAGCGCGGCCTCCCACTCCTGCCGGCGGCTGCGGAGAGCCAGGTCCCAGCCGACGATCTTCTTCGTGTACCAGTCCAGGACCACGACCAGGTACGCCCAACCCAGCGCCGGGATCAGGCACGTCGTCATGTCGATCCCCCAGAACTGCCGGGGACGCGTGGCCGTCGGCTTCGCCCTCGGCGTCCGGGTCGCCGCCTGGCGCGTCCGTTTCACGGTCAAGCCCGCTTCCCGCATCAGCCGAGTCCACCCGCTTCTTGTTGACCGGGAGGCCCTCCCGATCCCGCAGCCAGGCCCACACGCGCCGGTAGCCCCAGAAGGGATGAGCTTCCGTGATCGGGCGGATCCGCGCCAGGAGCGCCTCATCGGCGGGATTCGGCCCCGCCGTCGGCACCGGCCGCTCGTGCCGGGCGGCCTAGGAGCCGCTGCGGCTGAGCCCGATCAGCCGACAGGCCGCCGCCGCCGACCACCCGGCCTCGCGCCACGCGTCCACCAGGATCACCGCCTCCCGACCAACTCGTCCGTTTGTTTTACCAGCTCAATGGCCACGGCTTGCTTGCCGATGAGCCGCTGGCGCTGCTCGATCTCCCGCTTGAGCGCCTCCTCACTCGCAGGGAGTCCGTTGGTCAAGGCCCGCTGGCCCCCTTCCAGGAAGCGATCCCGCCACTGGTCGGATTGGGTCTGGGCCATCTGGTGCTCCCGACAGATCTCCGCGACCGGCTTGGCCCCTTTGATTCCTTCCAGGACAATGGCCCGTTGCTCTTCCGCAGTCCAGTGACGCCCCTTCATGTTGGACACCTCCTCGTTGAGTGATCCAATCCCTTACCACTCACTCTCCAAAGTGTCCACTCCTTCAGGGGAGCAGTATAGAGGGTGTCCTCCTTTTTCTCAACCGCCAGGCGAACCGGCTGAGCAGGAAGCTGACGCGTCAGGAGAGGAGCAGTCTCGGGGGCTTCGTAGTCTGCACCATGTCCGGGATGACAGAATACTTGACATTATGTAATGTATTATGATATTCTCTTGACGTTCGGACCATGGGAGGCCAACACGCATGGCTTTCCATTGAAGGTTCCCGCCTCGTATCGTTCATCGGTCAAGGAGGAGTCATGGCTCAGCGAATGCCTGCTGGTGTCTGGGTTGCATTTGGGCTAAGTCTGGCGGTGTGGTTGTCTCCCGCTCCGGTGCGCGCGGATCTGGATGATGTCTGCCTGCGCTGCTACAACTTCATCAACGCCATCTTTCGACCAGCCCCGGCGGAGGACATCGAGAGGTACCGGAAAAGCTGGAATCCCTTCGCTGCGGGGCCCATGCTCAATCCGGCGATCGACATTCAGCCCAAAGGGCAGACCGTCGTGCACCCCTACGTCTTCGGGCAAACGGGCCATGCCCTCTTCGGGAATCAATTCGGGACCGACACGACGAACAATCCGACCCATTTAAGCGCCTCCCTGTTTCTGCTCCCGTACGAGTACGGGATCACCGATTCCCTCGAGGGCGTGATCGCGTTGAGCTGGGTGGACTGGTTCGCCACCCAACAACATGGCAGCCCGAGTGACAGTCGAAATGCGCACGGGCTGGGGGATACCTCGTTGTTTCTGAAGCACCGGCTCGTCGTGCAGGATCCGGATTCATGGCGCCCCACCGTGACTTGGTTTCACGGATGGGTCCTGCCGAGTAGCAAGTGGGCGGAGACGACGCCGATTCCCGGGGGCTTTGCCCCCATTGGGCGACTCCCTTCGACGCGCTTCGGGGACCAGACGTTCACCGAGGGAATCATGTTGCGCAAGAACCTGCAGCCGTTCCGCCTCATGGCCGCCGGGTACTATTCGTACGGAACGCCGGGGAACGCCGGAGGGGTGCACAAGTATGGGGGCGACCTCATCAATTGGCGGGTGATGGTCGAACATGTTCTGGACGATGCTCGGGGGTTTGGCTATGTGATCGAATTCATGGGCCTCCACGGGCTGGCTTGGCGGCTCGACGGGCACGGGGTGAATATTGCCGCGCCGGCCGTGACGACCCACCCGCATAACACACCGGTCTTCAATATCCTGGGGGCCCAGCCGACCATCGAATACAAGTTCTCCAACAACATCGTGATCGCCGGCGGCGTACTCTTCACCCCCTTCGGGCAGAATAATCTGAATGCTGTCTATCCGAATTTTACGCTGTACTATTACTGGGGCAGCAAAGGACGGCCGGTGTTGATGCGGTAACGCGATCAGGACGGGTTGGCTGTGCCGGGTAACCCATAAGGCCTGCTGGAAAGCGTTCGCGTCGGGCTAACGGACTCACTGACAGCGAGTGGCGGCATGGAGATTGCACTGTCACGTATCAGCTTTGCGCGGTGCGATCATGAAGTTCCCACTGCTGACCGGTATCCTTGCCTGGGTAATCGGCACCGGCGTCTGTCTGGTCGGGGTGACCATTGTGCTCGTCAACCTGCTGGACCGGCGTGTCATTGAGCAGGCGGCGGAGCGAAACCTCCAGGCCGAATTTCGTCGGGCAGCCGGCTCGGTGAGCCGGCTGGTGCGAAATGCCGGCGACCACATCCACGACACGCGTGCGCTCCGCGAAGCCTTTCAGGACATCTTCGAGTTGCGGCCGGGGATCCGCTGGTTGGAGGTCTTCGCGTTTTGGCCCGGTATCAGCGAGCTGGTGCTGAGCAGTGATCCGCAACGTACCCTGCAGACACTCAGTGCGGAGGAGCGGGCGGCGGTGGAGGCCGGTCGCACGTATGCGGTCTTTGACGACTCAGTGATGGACCGGGCCTGGATCATCACCGCCCCCATTCAGGTGGAGGGGCACGTGGAGGGCGCGCTTCGTGGGCGTTTCTCCCTGTGGAAGTACGATCGCCTGATCAGAGCGGAGGCGATCCTGGCGAAGGAGGTTGGGGTAGGGGCCGTCGCCATCACCTGCCTGATCTTTCTTGTCTTGATCCGCGTCACAGTTCATCAGCCGATCAGCCGGCTCTTGTGCGCGATGCGGCAAGCGGAAGCGGGAGACCTCACGAGCCGGGCCCCGCTCATGGGCCCTTCGGACCTCCAGGAAGTGTCGCGTCAGTATAACCGGATGCTCGGTCGGGTTCGGGAAGCGATTGCCGAAAGGGAACGTCTCCTCGGAGAGATTCGGGGGCTCAACCAGACGCTCATCACCCGGGTGGCGGAGGCCACGGAGGAGCTGCGCCAGACCACCCTGTTGCTGGTGGAGGCCAGAACCCAGGCGGAACGGGCGCAGAAGCTCGCAGCGCTCGGGGAATTCTCCGCAGTGGTCGCCCATGAACTGGGTACCCCGCTCAGCGCGATTTCGGGCCACCTCCAGATGCTGGCGAACGACACGGATCAACAGGACCGGTATCGGCGGGTGGCCATCATCCGCTCCGAGCTAGCCAGGATGACCGAGATCATTCGGCACATCCTCGACTCCACCCAAGTCCGGATCCAGATCGCTTCTGTGGATCTGAACGAAGTCGTGCAACAGAGCTTGGCCTTGATTGTGCCGGTGGTGTCCACTAGGAATATCACGCTGCAAACGAACTTGGCGCCCGCCTTGCCGGCTGCGGCTGGGGATAGCACGGCGCTCAAGGGGGTGCTGTTTAACCTCCTGACTAACGCCATCCAGGCCATGTCCAACGGCGGGACGTTGTCGGTCACCACCGTGCTGGCCCACGACAGTCCCCCGGACGGTGTGGTGATGCTGTCCGGAAGCTCTGCGTTGGCCCAGAGCGCGATCCGGTTGCTCGTCGGGGATACGGGACAGGGCATTCCCCCCGAGCATCTCGCACGAATCTTCGAGCCGTTTTTTACGACCCGAGCGAGCGGCGGGGGGAGCGGGCTCGGGCTGGCCGTCTGCCATCGCGTCGTGGCCTCGTGTGGCGGACGCCTGGCGGTCCGGAGCGAGGTCGGCCGGGGCACGGTCTTTACCGTGGATCTTCCAGTGTGGATGGGAGAGGCGGCCGATGACGGCTAGGCCTTGGGTGCTCGTCGTCGACGACGATCGAACTCACTGCGACCTGATGGGAGAAGCGCTCACCCGAGCCGGGTTCCAGGTCGAGCTGGCGAGCAGCGGCGAAGAGGCGTTGGTCAAGGGTGGCAGGCGGGAATATGACGTCGTGTTGAGCGATATCCGTATGGGCACGCTCTCGGGGCTGGACGTGTTGGAATCCTTCCGAACGGACGCCCCCGATACGCCAGTGGTCTTGTTGACCGCGTTCGGCTCGGTGGACACCGCCATCCAGGCGATGAAGCGCGGCGCATTCGATTACATCAGCAAGCCGGTGAATCTGGATGAGCTGGTGTTGATCGCGACGCGGGCGGTGGAGCACAAACGCCTCGTGTCTGAAAACCGGCAGCTCCGCCAGAGCCTCGACGACCATGTCCGGATGCCCACCCTGGTCGGCCAGAGCCGGAAGATGTTGGAGGTATTCAAGCTCATCGGGAAGGTGGCGCCCAGCCAGGCCAGCGTCCTGATTCACGGGGAGACCGGGACCGGCAAGGAACTCGTCGCCCGCGCCATTCATGACCACAGCCCCCGGGTATCCAAACGCTTCGTCGCCATCAACTGCAGCGCCATTCCCGACACCCTCCTCGAAAGCGAGCTGTTCGGCCACGTCAAGGGAGCCTTTTCCGGAGCTGACTTCTTTCGTCGCGGGCTGCTGGAAGAAGCCAGCGGCGGGACTTGTTTCTTCGACGAAGTCGGAGACCTCTCGCAGGCGGCGCAGGCCAAGCTGCTCCGGGCACTGCAAGAGCGAGAAATCCGACGAGTCGGAAGCAACGACGGGATTCCCGTGGACCTCCGCGTGATCGCCGCGTCTCGCCGGGATCTCCTCCACCTCGTAAAGGAAGGCAAATTCCGCGAAGATTTGCTCTACCGGCTGAACACCATCACGCTGGTCCTCCCGCCGCTGCGGGAGCGCACCGACGACATCCCGATGCTGGCCGAGTATTTTTTGGCCCGGTACGGAGCCCGGCGCGAGCCCCCGGTGAACGGCATCGCCGCGACGGCCCTGAAGGCCCTGCAGCGCTATGCCTGGCCCGGCAACGTGCGCGAGCTAGAACACGTGATCGAACGGGCGGTGACCCTGGCCACCCACAGGGTCCTGACGTTGGACGATCTACCCACCGAGGTCCGTGAAACACCGCCCAGAAGCGGAGAAACTTCGGCGGCCATGTCGCCCCCGGAATCCCTCGACGAGCGGGAACGAGCCCACGTACTCGCGGTGCTCAAAGCCAGCAAGGGAAATAAGACCCTAGCCGCCCAGCGACTTGGCATCAGCCGCTGGGCCCTGTACCGGTTGCTGGACCGCTATCTCTTCAGAGACTCGGACTAGCCCTCCCCGAGGCAGGCCCGATTCCACCAGCCGTTTAGCCGACCAGCCGCTTGTCCTCGACTCTGCGACCTGTGCGACTCTGCTACAACCGTCACCACAGTCCGCCTATCCGGACACCGCACCTCGCCCCCCACCAGGCAAGCACCCATAGATTCCCGCGCGGTTCGGCAGCCGAACGGCAGCCTCCTGCATGGCACTATGGTTGCTCTAGGCGTGGAGCGAGCGGCCTGATGACCACGCTCATTTTCAAGGAGGGTGATCAGGAGGGGGTCATCCATCTGCGCCGGGGTGGCGGCAGATTCGACCCATGCAGGTCGTCGGGAAGGGCAACACAGGTCCGCGCACACGTGAGCGCAGCAGGCTTCGGAGCTGGGTCAGTAATGGGTGAGTCACAAGCAGGGGATGCCATGCCGAACAGGTCTCCGCGAATTCTTGTTGTTGATGACGTCCTGGAGACGCGGGAGTTGACCAAGGCGATGCTCGAGTTCGAGGGGTATGCGATCGAAGAAGCCGCCGACGGGCTTGACGCGATCCAGAAGCTGGTGGCCGAAACCTATCATGCTGTGGTGACTGATTACCACATGCCACGCATGGATGGCCTGCAGCTCTTGCAGTACATTCGCCGTCACTGGCCGACCCTCCCGGTCATTGTGCTCTCAGCCGAGGCGATCGGCGAGATGGCCCTCCGCAACGGAGCCTATGCGTGGATCCCCAAGCCCCATCCCGTGCGGGAGTTCATCCAGACCGTACGCCACGCCGTGATGGGAACCCGACCGAGGCGAGCGGGTGGGCGCGGCTAGCGTTGGCGGCGGGCCGCGGCTGTCGAAGGCGCTCCGATCCAGCGCCGTCTTGAGGAGGGGTTCGTCCTGGCTGGCCGTGAGCAGGATGGCGCCCAGCGACGGGTACATCGTCCGGAGCTGCCGCGACGGCTCGACGCTGCTCATGCGGGCATTGGGTACCGCGGGAGGTCCGGGGTTCCCCTCGCGGTGTGCATTTCCGCACCCCACGCACCGTGCGGAGTGGGAGACGATCTCGGGAAGGGGAGCCGCTGGATCTGGCGCGCTGCTGGTCGGAGCCCCTAACTCTGCGCCATCGCACGATCTCCCCCCGAGTCGTTGCGGGAATGGACGCCTTCCAAGGCCAGGCACGATGCTTGCCGAGTCCTGCTGTGTGTCTACGCATCGGTATCGCACCCCGCGCGCGTGCGATCAGGGCGGAGGCGTCCCCGATGGACCACAAGGCGCATGGCCTTTCTGACAGCGACGTCGAGGATTTGATCCTGGGCCTCCTCTACTCGCGTCGGCGGCTGAGCTTCCTCGAACTCGCTGATGCAATGGCCGGCTACCAGTGGCGACGACTCTTCGAGGCCCTGTTCCGCCTGCAACAGAGACAGCAGGTTGATTTGCGGCCTCTGGCCGGGGATTACGAGATCCGATTGGTTGAGGCCAACGCCCTTGGAGCGGATGACTCAAGTCACAGAGGATTGGGTGAGAGATGAGCCTGCGCGAATCCGGAGTTGGCCGGCGGGGTGGTTGCTTGGCCTCGGCCTGGCGATCCAGGTGGGTTGTAGCGGACCCACGGCCCCCTTGGACCTCTCTTCGATGGATCCCGCTCAGGACCAATGGCGAATCGCCTTGTACCACAGCCGGGAGGCGGCGGCCTTGCGGCGGAGAGCGGACGAGATGCGAGCCCGGGTGGCCGTCTACGAGCGGCTGTTCGGATCCGACTCCGAATGGGTCTCCGGCGCAAGAACGCTGGCGGACTTCTATGAGCACGCGGCGCAAGAGCAGGAGCGATTGGCGGGGACGCATGCGGGCCTGGCCGGGGGCCACGTCCTGTTCCCTCCGTCAACAGCGCCGCGATAGGGGCAGCCGATGCCAGTGAGCCGAGCGGTCGCGACCCTCCTCCTCGTGGCGATCATGAGCGCGGCATGCGGGACGACGGTCCAGCCGGGCTACCGGGGGCTCCGCTGGCATCCGTTCACCGAAGGCCTTTCCACGCAGCCGCTGAAGGACGGCTTCTATTGGCGGGCGCCGTGGAACGATGTGTATGTCTATGACGTGCGCTGGCAGAGCTTCACGGAAAAAGTCGAGGCCTTGAGCTCCGATGACCTGCTGGTTGAGCTCAAGGCCGCGATCATCCTGCGCCCGATGCCCGACGAGGTGTACTTCTTGGCTCAGGAAGTCGGCGCGGACTTCTACACGCGCATCGTCAAGCCCGAACTGTTGGCGGCGGTCCGGAGCGTCGTTTCAGGCTATGCCATGGTCCACGTGCCGGAGAAGAGTGCGGAGATCGCGAGCAAAGTACAGGCGGTCGTGGTCGAGAAGCTCAAGGGGCGGCATCTCGAGATCGCCAGCGTCGCGCTGGCAGACATCGAGCTGGCCAAGATGGTGCTCGACGCGGTCGAGCGCAAGCAGGCCAAGGAGCAGGAAAAGGAGCAGAAGGAATTCGAGCTGGTGATCGCGAGCAAGGACGCGGAGATCGCCCGCATCCGGGCCAAGGGCGAGGGCGATTCGATCCGGATCCGGTCGGAAGGAGAGGCTGAGGGGCTGCGAATTCGGGCGGCGGGGCAGGCCAAGGCCCAGGAGATCATCGCGCAGACGCTCACGCCGACCTACCTCCGGTTCAAGCTCTATGACAGCCCCGCGGCCAAATTCGTGTTGGTGCCGGACGGCAGCAACGTGCCGGTGATCATCAACCCCGGCGGGGCTCCGGCGCACCCGCCGGCGGCCGACGAGCCGGGAACGCGGTAACCGGTTGTCAACGAAGGAGGGGGCGATGGGCTGCGCGCGCTGCGGCGGGTTCATGGTGCTCGAAGACTTCACCGACATGCGCGAGGGGATCGCGCAGGGCTCATTTGTAGGGGGACGGTGTGTGAACTGCGGGCACATCGAGGATCCCGTCATCGCCGGCCACCGTGATGCGGCAGACACCTGCCGCGCACTCGTGGCTGGCCACACCGGAGGACGAGGCCGCATGTCGAAAGGGCCGCTGTGCCTACGCGCGGGGCCTGTGCCGCAAGAGGCCTGACAGGTTGTGACCATGGCTGCGTGTGAGCCAGCCCGTAGCCATGGTCGCATGCGGGTGGGGGCGTCGACGCAGAGGCCCTCACCCGCACAAACGGGGAAGGCGCTCCGCGCGTGGCACGGACACGATGGAGCACGGAGGAATCGCCATGGAGCCATCCCGGCAGAAAATTCTGGTGGTAGAAGATGACGACGATGCACGCCAGGTGCTGATCTGGGCTCTGGAGGGGGCCGGCTATCAAGTCGAGGGGGCGCGCGACGGGATCGAGGCTGCCGGCAGGCTGAATCTGGAATCCTACGCGTTGGTCATCACCGACTACCAGATGCCGCGCCTCAACGGATTGAAGCTCCTTGCCCTCTGCCAGGCGGTCTGGCCCGAGACGCCGGTGGTGTTGCTGTCCGGCTCCGACGAAGCGGCCGCTGCATGCCGGCTCGGCGCCTATGCGTACCTTCGCAAGCCTTATGACGTGGCGAACATCCTAGCGATCGTCGTGTCCGCGATCCACCGGTCGGTCCCGGGTTTGAAGATTCCGTCGGCAGCGAAGGTCTCTTAACCGGCCGCACCATCTCCCTCCTCCGCGCAGTGCGGCTTGCGCGAATCCGCTCATTTTTGCCCCTCACGAGGATGCGCAGGCGTGCAAAGGCCCGCGTTTGTGGCACTGCCGCATCGCCGTCGCCTGGCATCAGGCTTGCTTATCTGCCGGGCAGAAACCAACCTCCTTGTCTGAGAAAGGGGTCGCCCCGATGCGTGCGTGGATGCTCGAGCCCAGTTCCGCGTCTCGGTCTGACCGCTGCCAGCGGCTCACCGGGCCGGCTCACTGGTGCAGAAGCGGGGCTGCGCTGGCACTGATCCTGGCAGCGACCTTCGCACTGCCGATGATCGGTCGCGCGGACGATACCCCAGAGCAGGATCGGGTCGGCGACATTGAGCTGGCCTCCATCGTGCTGGGGCAGGACGGGCCCGCGGAGGTGGAACGCAAGCTGGGGCGCTCTCCTTGCCTCATTCCCTCCGCGTCGGGCGAGACGGTGTCCTACCTGTATAACGTTCAAAGCTCGGAGGGGCGATCCTACTTGCGGCTGGAAGTGAACAGCCTCGTGGATGCCATCACGCTCTCGACCGATCCGCCGCTCACGGGGGTCTGCTACGGGCCGGTGCGAAGGAATGTGCCGATCCGCACCAAGAAGGGGTTGCAACTCGGCATGACGACCGACGAGGTCCTGCGGATCTACGGCAAGCCGCAGGAGACCTTCGCGGTCGGGGCGTTGGTCCGGTTCCGGTACCAGGCGATGCTGGATCGTCCCTACGAATGGGATCTGGTGTTCCGGAACGGTCGGCTAGTGGAATGGTCTGCTGTGACGACGGAATAGCGGGTGACGCGTGGCCCGCTAGTAGTCCTGCCTATACCGGTAGCGAAGCAGCACAGCCTCGGCCCGGCGCTGCGCAGGCGTCATGACCGGGAGATCCGAGTAGTTGTGCACAAGCTCCTCGGCAATTCCCTCTCCTACCGCCAGACTGCCGTGCTTGATGTACTCGTCCGCCACGTCCATGAGCAACGCCGTGCGCTGTTCCAGTGAAGGCAGGAGATCGTCCGGCGGATCGAGCTTGGCCGCCTTGTAGGATCGGTAGAGGGTAAATCCATGATCCAGGTACTGCCGGACCGCCGTCTCGTACCCCTGCAGCGCCTCGATCGAGGCGTCCCGGCGGTACCGATCATGGGCCGTCCGCAGCCCGTCTTTCAAGACCGCGTCGCCGGCTTGCCACTGGGCGACGCGATCGGGCATGCGAACCAAGTCAGCCGAGGGCCCTCCGGATGACGCGCCCGTGCAGGCCATTGCCCCCGACAGGGCTGCGGTCAGGGTGAGGCCTATCCACACACGCTCGGCCCTGCTCGCCATCGTGTCCTCCTCGTGGAGAGATGAAGGGATGAAACGGATTGTACCACAAAGGCGCGCTGGTGACGGATCGGCGCTCCACAAGCTGACCGGAAGCCTCCTGCTGCTCGGAATTGTCTCCACGACCTGGCTGTCGTCCGCCTGGGCGGTGGAGCCGTACTTCGGCTATTACGACGAGACTCCGCCGATTGACCAGGTCGAGCTCGACGCCATCGGGGAGCGGGTGCAGGAAGCCCACAAGCGATTGAAGCTCACGGATCAACCGAAGGGCCCGCCGGCGCCGCCGGTGCCGCTGCCGCCGCCCGTGACGGACGAACGCGACGGCACGCCGGCGATTGATTTCCAGGAGGTGGACGAGCTGCGCAAGGCCTACGAGGAGTTGCAGTCGCAGGTCCCTGCGGGTCGGGCCCCCGCCGCTCCTGGGGCACCGGCCCCTCCTGCGCCGAGCCCCAAGCCGGCCCCTCCGGAGCGTTCGGAGGCTGAGCTCGAGGGAGAACTGAAGCGGCTCACGGAGCGCGTGAGCGCTCTCGAGCGGGCGCTCGTGGGCACCGAGGAGCGGCCGGGCCTGGCCGGCCTGATCGGCGGCTACACCCGGCACAACGGGTTCTTCCTGATGTCGTCCGGCGGCGACTTCTTTCTGCGGCTGCCTGTGCTCCTCCAGGCCGACTACCGGAGCTTCCCGGATGGCCAGAACGGGACGAACCCCGGCGTGCAACCGAGCACATTCGTGCTCCAGCGCGTCCGCCCCATGGTCCACTTCCGCCTCTGGCGATACTTCCGCGGCTTCATGACGCCCGATCTCGGGAACGGCTTCACCAACAGCCCGCTGGTCCAGGGCCGCGTGCAGACCCCCGACGCCTTCGGCGAGTGGGACTACTTTTCCGCGTTCCGGGTCCGGATGGGCAAGTTCAAAAGCCCGATCGGACTCGAAATGCTCCAGGCCACCCAGAACCTGAGCTTCATGGAACGCTCCCTCACCCGCAACCTGCTCCCCAATCGCGACCTGGGCGCCATGGTGTGGGGCTATTGGGACCATGGGCTGGTCGAGTACCAGCTCGGCGTCTTCAACGGCGCGCCGAATGCGAACTTCTATCAGGAGAGCGCGGCCTTCAGCTCGGGCAAGACGCTGGAGGCGCGGGTCTTCTCCCGGCCCTTCCTTCATAGCCAGACCCGCTGGCTGCGCGGCCTCGGCCTGGGAGTAGGGATGAGTCACGGGTCGGTTCGGCAGACCAGCGGGCAGGACCCCATGCAGACCGAAACGTTTAGCTACACGTTCTTTCAGTACAGGTCCACGGTGACCGGCGCCGGCGACCGGACCCGGATCGCGCCGCAACTCGCCTGGTACTGGTCGCGGTTCGGCGTCATGGCCCAATACGTCCAGAGTACCCAGCGTCTGACGGTCACCTCTGGCGGCCCGTCAGTCCAGACGACCCACGACGCCTGGTCCGGCCAGGTTTCGATGTTCCTCACGGACGACACCGCGACGTTCGGCCGTGTCCAGCCGCGCGAGCCCTTGAATCCCTCGAACGGGCAGTGGGGCGCCTGGGAGATCGCGGTCCGGTACGCGCAGCTCAACATTGATCCCGCCACCTACGCCTACAACCTTGCCGATCCCGGCGTCAGCGTGCTCCGCGCCAAAAGCTCCACGCTCGCCCTGAACTGGTACCTCAACGAGAACCTTCGGCTGGAAGCCAATTTCGTTCATACAGACTTCACGGGGGCCACCCCGGCGTACCACGCGGCGAGCCACGAGGACGGCCTGATGTTCCGCACCCAGCTCACCTTCTGATTCTGAGTCAAGCTGTGACGATCCTGCGGGTGCTTGCCCTGAGCCTCGTTCTGGGGAGCGCCGCCTGGGCGGCGGAGGAGCCCAGCACGCCCCCCGAGAGCGGCATGCCGCCGGCGCTGCAGACGCCGGCTGCCCCGGAAGGCCGTACCGGTCCGCCGGCTCCTCCGCCCTCCGCCCGGCAGCGGCTGCGCGACTTGGACCGCCGGCTGAGCGTACTGGAATCCACGATGGTCGGGCGTGGGCATGGGCGCGGGGTGTTGGAGCGGGGGCTCGGCTGGTCGCCCGAGCTGAAGGAGCGCGGCTTTTTCCTCTACTCGACCGACGGGTACTTCCGGCTCCACCTCAACGGCGGCATCCAGGCCGACTACCATGCGTTTCCGTTCGGGCAGCGGGGGACCGATCCGGGCACCGAGCCGGACGGCTTCGTGCTGCGCCGGCTGCGCCCCATCCTGGATTTCCGCATCGGCCGCTTCGTCCGCGGGCAGATCATGCCGGACCTGGCGCCGCGCCGGCGCAGCGAGCTGTTCAACGTCTTTCTGGATTTCGAGCTGTCCGAGTACGCTCGCGTCCGCGTGGGCCAGTTCAAGCCGGTCATGAGCATCGAGAACCAGCAGGGTGAATTCGACCTCGTGTTCCTGGAGCGCTCGCTGGTCCAGAACTTCGCCTTGCGCCGCGCCTTCGGCGTCCAGCTCACCGGCTATACCTTGCAGCGCCGTCTCCGGTACGACCTCGGGGTCTTCAACAGCAACAACGGCGCTGTCGGCAGCGCCAGCGTCCCGGAACTGTCGGCGGACAATGGAAAGCTCGGCATGGTCCGGCTCATGGCGACGCCCTTTCTGCTGAAGGGCCCGCCGGCTCTCCGGAAGCTGGAGATGGGCACCGGGGTCCTGTTCGGCGAGTGCCTCAACTCGGTCTGCCAACAGCCCATGTTGACGATGGGACAGGATCGCATCATCTTCCAGTACAACGGCGGTGTGACCGGGAACGGGATGCACGTCTGGGTGCTGCCCGAGGCGCAATGGTTCTGGGGGCGGCTCGGCATGATGGCGACGTTCGTCCATACCTGGGAGCCGAACCTCAACCAGACGACGGGTCGGACCGCCGCGTTGCAGAACCAAGCCTGGATGGTCCAAGGGGAAGTCGCGCTCACGGACGACGAACCGGCGTTCAACCGGATCACCCCCAAGACCTCCTTCGACCTAACCAAGCCAGGCCATTGGGGCGCCTTGACCTTCGCCGCGCGCTACTCGGAGCAGCAGGTGGACCCCGACGCGTTCGGCCTGAACTTCGCCAGCGCCGTCCTGTACGCGCGGACGGCGCGCGGCGTGAGCCTCGCGCTCAACTGGTACATGAGCCGGGAGATCCGGCATCAGGTGGTCTACGAGCACACCGACCTGTTCGGCGCCACGCCGGCCTTCGCCACCGCCCCGACGACGGACCTGCTGGCGTACCGGTTTACGTTGATCTATTGAGCAGGGCGGGCGTAATCGCCGCGATCGGGCGCGGATGGGTGATATAATGCACCAGGGGACGATGCTGGCGCGCCTCAGAGAGATCGGCGAGCGGGTCCGAGCGGAACTGCTGGTCGCGCGACTGGTGCTGCAGGACGAACGCGTCCCGCGGGGGGCTCGGTGGCTGCTGGGGCTGGCAGTCGCCTATGCGCTCTCGCCCGTTGACGTGATTCCGGATTTCATCCCCGTGCTGGGGCACCTGGACGACGCCGTCATCGTGGGCAGCTTGGTCCTGCTGGCGTCCCGCTGGATTCCTGCGGACGTGCTGGAGGAATGCCGAGCCCGCGCTCGGCGGGACCAAGCCTCAGGGGAGGCGAGAGCGCACCCTCATGACCGAAGGGAGGCTCCATGCGCAGACTGATCGGAAGAGGCGGGAAGAACGGGAGGGGCGCAAGGGGTATCATCGCGGGAATCCTGTGGCTGAGCCTGGCGCTGCCGCTCACCCCGCAGGCGGCGGACGTGCCGCCGGAGCAGGTCGTGCGCTACCTGCTGGCGACGGTCGAGGCCTTTCGCACCCTCTACATGGAGGGCGTCGTCGAGCAGGTCCAACGGGCCGGCGTCCATCCGAAAGAGGAGTGGGACAAGGATGACCGTGCGGTGATGCTCCCGTTCCAGTTCGTCAAGCTGGCGGGCGAGCGGATCGGCATGAAGGACGTGGAGGTCGGTATCATCTCGCTTACGCCGCTCTACACGTCGAACTTTCCCAAGACACAAGCGGAGGTGGACGCGTTGAAACGCCTCCAGGCCGACCCCCGGCATGAAATGATCACGTTTGTGGATGGTCCGCAGGTCAAGGGGCTCATCGCGGATTTTGCGGTCACGCAGGCCTGCGCCGACTGCCACAATCATCACCCCAACGCGACCAGGCGGGACTTTAAGAAGGGAGACCTGATGGGCGCGGTGGTGGTCAGACTGAAACGGTCATGAAGCGGGCGAGTCGTTCTCCTTGCGCGCGCCCGTCGGGTGGCCCATACTTGGACAGGCGTGGAGGGACCATGAGAGGAATCAAGGCATCGGTGCTGGCCATCGCCGGGGGGGTCATGCTGCTGGGAGCCTCCGCGTCGCAGGGACAGGTCGGCGGCTGCACGGCGATCCAGCAGACATACACGGGGTGCGAGCGGCCGAGCTGGAGCCTCGGCGGGGAGCCGGGCGGTCCGTCTGGCCTGCCGGGGCTGGGCGTCCAGCCCAGACCGGAAGGCATGCCCGGCTTGCGCTTCGAGCCCGGCTCCGGCCTGTACCAGCCGCCCAGGGAACCCGTGATTCAACCTAGCCTCCCGCCCACGAGGGGCGCCCGCGAGATCCTGAATCGCCAGAATCCGGCGCAGGCCGTCACCCCGATTGTGCCAATGGCGCCGCTGGCGCCGATACTGCCCCACCCCGGCGGATTCTGAGTCTCTTTCTGTCCTCCCACCTTGTCTCAAGCCTGACTCGGCCAAAGCGCAGGAGCTGGTGTGCAGAGGTGCCAGACGATTGCGGTCCGAGGGTGTAACCTTCGAGCTGGGGGATGGCACTATCCGGCTAGGAGGTAGGCCAGCCTCCAAGACGGAGAGACAAGCGGGCGTTCACCTACTGACGAAGGGGCTCCACAATGAGACGATGTCCCTCCCTCGCTGTCGCGTTGCTGCTGATCGGGTTCTCCAGAGCCGCCTCTGCGGACGGACCGGCCCACCCGGGGTGGATTGATCTCCATAGGTAGCCTCCGAAGGCCTCGGGGCATGGCGTCTCAGGACCAGGAGCGGAGCGACGAGGAGTTGGTGCGGCTGGTGCTGGCGGGGGAGGCGGATGCGTTCGACGCGTTGGTCGAACGGCATCACGGCCCGGTGTTCAGGATCGTCGGCCGGCACGTGCCGGAAAGCCGGATCGAAGAGGTGGCCCACGAGGTGTTCGTGCAAGCGTTTACGTCGTTGGCGACGTTCTCGGGCCGCGCCCCGTTCGCCCACTGGCTGGCGAAAGTCGCTGTGCGGCGCTGTTATGCCTTCTGGCGGGAGGCCTCTGCGGCGCGGGAGGTGCCCATGAGCGCGTTGAAGGAGGAGCACCAGAGGTGGGTGGACCGGGTGGTGGGCGCCGAAGCCGACGAGTCGTTTCGACAGGCCGCGGAGCGCCAGGAGGCCCGCGAGGTCGTCGAGTGGGCCCTGGTGCACCTGTCGCCGGCCAACTGCTTGGTGCTTACGTTGGTGTACTGGGAGAACTTGTCGGTCCGCGAAGTGGCCGACCTGTTGGGGTGGAGCGTCGTGAACGTCAAGGTGCGGGCTCACCGCGCCCGGGCGTCCCTCCGCCGGATCTTGGCTCCGTTGGCCGACGGGCGAGGGCGGCGATGAGTTGGGTGCGGAAGACCGGCGCCGACAAGCTCTTTCGCGCGCCGGCGGCTGCACACCGGGCGAAACCGGATCCGGTGCCCGGCCCGGAGTGGTTCACCGTCGTGAGTCGCGCGATCCGCCGCCTCGGCTCGCCGGAGGCTCCGTGTCGCCCGAGGACTCCGACTCTGGTGCGGCAGGTGTGGCCTGTCGCGGCCGCGATGGTTGTCGCCGCGCTGCTGGTGGGGGCCTACGCGCTCCTGTCGCCGGGCCCAGCCGACCCCGGCTGGCCGGCGCTCATCGTCGAGGATTCTGGGGAGGACCTGACGGCGTTCCTGGCCGGTCCATAGACGAAGGGGTGAGGCAGATGAATGGCTGGAAGCTCTGGGGCAGCCTGGTGGCCCTCTTTCTGTCAGGGGTGGGCGTCGGCGTGGTCGGCACGTGGCTCTATGCCGACCTCCAGATGGAACAACGGTGGGAAGGGGGACCGCAAGCCAAGCAGCAGTGGATTATGAAACGGCTGACGCGGGAGCTTGGGTTGACGAGCGAGCAGCAGGCGGCCATCGAGCCGATCGTGACGCGCACCTCAGGTCGAGCTGCTCACCCTCCGGGCCCAGCAACGGCCTCAAGTCGAGGCGATCCTAGTAGCGAGCCGGGCAGCGATGGCGGATGTCCTGACGTCCGGGCAGCAGGAAAAGCTACAGGCCTTGCACAGAAACTCCAACGCCGCTGGCAAAAGGCCGAGGCCTATTTGCGTGCCAGGCAGCAGGAGCAGAGGACGCCACCGGACTGAGAAGATAACGGCGGGCGGGGAGCCGGCCCAGGCTGCTTCCGGGCCCTCCCGAGAAGTCGGTCCGGCGCACGTTGACAGCGCCAGCCGACCGAGTGTATGTCTTGGACGAAAGTGGCAAGGTGATGGGGTTCACCTGAACCGCCGGACGGGCAAGGCGCGTCCGACTGATAACTCCTACCGGCCGACCAGCGGTAGGAGTTTTTTTTATGCAGCAGTTGCAGCGGGATCCCACCCCACCGCAGGGATGGCTCGTCGCTCGCCTGAGTGAAGTGCGTCGGGCGCTCGACGCGTTGGGCTCGGACTTTGCCGGGTTCGTGTCTTCCCTCGACGAACTGGAGTGCCGGCTCGACGAGGGCCGGTTCCGGCTGGCAGTCCTGGGCCAGTTCAAACGCGGCAAGAGCAGCCTACTCAATGCCCTGCTGGGCGAAGCGTTGCTGCCCGCGGGACTGCTCCCGGTGACGGGTGTTCCGACCGTGCTGCGTTACGGGACGGAGCGGCGGGTCCAGGTAGTCTGGCTCGACGGGCGGACCGAGCGCCAGACCGGCCCTACCGAGACGCTCGCCAAGGTGCTCAGGCGGTACGTCACGGAGCAGGAGAACCCGGGCAACCGGCTGGGGATCCGCGAGGTCGCGGTCGAGCATCCGGCGGCGATCCTGGCCAGAGGCCTCGAGATCCTGGATACGCCCGGCATCGGCTCTACCGCGCTCCACAACACCAGGACAACTCGGGCAGTGCTCCCCTCCTGCGACGGGGCGCTCGTCGTCCTGTCGCCGGACCCGCCGATCACCGAGGTGGAGGTCCAGTTCCTCCGGGCGGTCCGGGACCATGCGGCGCGGCTGCGCTTCGTCTTGACCAAGGCGGACCTGCTGACGCCGGCCGAGCGCGACGAAAGCCTCGCGTTTCTGCGGCAGGTCCTCCACCGGGAGGTCGGGTGCGCACCAGACGAGCGAGTCTTCCTTGTCTCGGCCCGCCAGGCGCTTGAGGCGAAGACGACGGGGGACGCGGCCTTCTGGGCCAAGAGCGGACTGGCGGCGCTGGAGGACCATCTCACCGGGTTCGCCTCGACGGACAAGCGGGCGGCGCTCCAGGAGGCCATCCGGCGGAAAGGCGCCAGGCTGGTCCGCGAGGCGCTCTTCGCGCTCGATCTCCGGCGGAGGGCAGTGGAAATTCCTGCGCAGGAACTGGCGCGACGCGCGGAGCGCTTCGAGGCCCACCTGAAGATGATCGAGGAGGAGCGTCTGTACGTCCGGGATCGCCTGGAGGGTGATCGGCGGCGGTTGCTCGATGAGCTGGAACGGCGGGCGGCCGCCCTTTTCGCTGAGGCAACCGAAACGCTGAACGCGCGTGCCCGGAAGGCTCGCGAGGCCGCTGTTGGGACGGGAGGGTCGGTCGGGGAGGAACGAGCCGTGCGCGCGGCGCTCGCGGAGGAGGTGGACGCTGTCTTCGAGCGCGCCGCCCGTGACTGGCTCGCCGAGGTCTCGGCGACGTTTCGTTCCATTCGGGACAGGCAATGCGGAGCGGTGGAGGCGTTGATTGGCCGCATCAGACAGACCGCGGCCGACCTTTTTGAGGTGCCGGGCCTCGACCCGATCGCGCTCGACCGGCTGGAGCAGGTCAGCGAGCCGCGCGTGATCCGTCACCGGTGGGTGACGTCTTTCACGGAGGAGGCCCTGTCCTGGCTGAGCCGGCTCCTGCCGCGCCCGCTGCGCGCGAGCCGGTTCGAGCGGCGGTTGCGGCGAGAGATCGAGTATCTCGTCAAGCGGAACATCGGAGAGCTGCGCTGGGCCATCCAGCAGAGCCTGGATCAGACGGTCCGGACGGTTCAGACCAGGCTGGACGCGCAGATCGAAGCCGTGATCGGCCTCGTCCGGAGCTCCATCCGGAGCGCGCTGGACCGACAGGCGCGCCGCGAAGCCGCTTGGGCGACGGAGGAACACCGGCTAGAAGAGGCCCGCCAGCGCCTCGTGGCGCTGGCGGCCGAGCTGTCGCCGACGGAGCAGCCGGAGCCCGGCGGAGGACCCCTATGATCGCCCCAGCCAAGCATTGCGCCCCGTTCAATAGAACGGTCGCCGGGACATTCGCCGGGACGCTTACAACCGTCCTCTTCCAGTTCCTCTTGATCCCCGCGCCGGTGCTTGCAGGGGCGTACTTCGAAGACGGCTACCTGGGTCTCACCAGGCAGGAGCTGCACGCGAAGCTGGGTCCGCCCTATGCGGTCCGGGAGGCTAAGTCTGCCTTGCGCATGTTCCGTTACTATCCCCTGGACGATTGGGAACGGTACTTTAAGCTGCTCTCGCGGCCGGAGAGCGGCGAGGATGTCTACCGCTACGAGCGTGGCGGGCAGACCGTGCGCTATTCGTTCGGCTACGTTCGGGATCCGGCCGAGCAGTTGGACCAGCCGACCCTCTACGTCCGCCTGGTGGACATCGAGTTTGCCGAACCGGTCCCGCTGGAAGAAGTCCCTGCCCTAGTGCCGGAATTTCAGCCGCCGCGCGATGCCGCGGCGCCCGCGTTTCGCTCGAACCTCATGGTGCTGCTCTTCAAGGGTCCGCCGAACCCGCTCGCGCGGTTTCTCGTGCGTAGCCCTGAGAAAGATCGGCGGAACGACTGGACCCTGGCCTTCCAATTGTTTTCGCTGGACGGCATCCCCGAGCGGTTCACGACGCGCCAGCCGATCGACCGGTTGGAAATCAGCGTCCAGAGCCTGGAGTTCGTGCGGGCGCGGCAGCGGGCGACCCATGAGCCCGTCCTGAATCCGTTCTCGCCGGAGTTCGCCCGTCAGCCGTCCCCGCCCCCGTCGCCGCTCAAGCGCGTGCCGATTCCGCAATACAACGACTAACGAACGAGGACAGACCAGCCATTACTCTGTCTGTAGCTTGTCAAGATGTCCGGTTTTGTTTCATGGCTCGACGGACTTCTCGCCGAGCATTCCCGGGATCGGTCCGGTGCCGGGGCTGGTGTCACGCAGCCTGCCCCTCTCGCGGCGAGGCGGCTGCTCCAGCGGACGCCCGCTGGCCTCGTAGCATCCGAGCGTGTGGGGGCCATACCCCACGCTGAAGGTTCCATCCAAATGTTCATAGACCATGACGCGACACCTGGCGAAGCTATCGCGCCAGGCCGCCTTCGGGATCTGCAACCGCCGCTTCTCGAATTCCACGCAGTTGTCATGGCCGACGACACGCTCATACTGGAGCGCACAGATGCGATCGAGCGGTCCGCCCGTATACGGCACAAAGGCCATGCTGGCGCCGGCTGCGGGAACAGTCCAGGCCCGGTTGTGGAACGGCAGCCAGGTTTCGTGCAGAAACCGATTGGCCGCCTCCACCGTGGTGATCCCGGCCAAGCGCAATTCCTGCGGCAGCCACCTATACTGATATTATGAAAGCGCCGCGTCGGAATGTGCTAAGACATTCGGCTGAGACCAACGGCGGAGATCCGCTCTTGGAGAGAGGAGGCGCGGCGTCATGGAATACATTGCGTTTGACTCACACAAACATGACACGCAGGCCTTGGTGGAGGATCGCGAGGGGCGCTGCCAGCGGGAAACGCGCATCGCTCATGAACGCGGTGCGATTCACCAGTTCTTGACCTCGTGTGCCCCTGGCTCTCCGATGGCCGTGGAGACAGTGGGCAACTGGTACTGGCTCGTCGATGAGATCGAGGCGGCAGGGATGGTGCCACGGCTGGTGCACGCCAGGAAGGCCAAGGTCATGATGGGCTCCATCAATAAAACAGACCGACTGGACGTGCGGGGACTCAATTGGCTCCAACGGAGTGGCACCTTGCCCGTGGTCTGGATTCCTGGGGGGATGCTGCGGGACCAACGGGACCTCGCCCGCACACGGATGGTGCTCGTGCAACAGCGCAGTCGGTTGAAGAACCGGATCCATGCGACGGTGGCCACGTAGGCCCTGACGATTTCGTCGGTGAGTGATCTCTTTGGTCGGCAAGGGCGGGCCGGGCTGGCCACCCGCCTCGCGGCGTTGCCGCCCCAGACGGCCTACACGACCGAACGGCTGCTGGGCGCGCTCGATGCGCTCGAGGACCAGATTCAGCGGCTTGAGCAGCGGCTCCGCGAGGGCTTCACCCCAGAGCCCTCGATCCCCTGGCTCCAACCCATGCCTGGCGTCGGCTTTCTCCTGGCCGTGGTGATCGCGTCGGAGGTCGGGGCCAGCCACCGCTGTCCTGGCCCTCAGCACCTGGCGGCCTATGCCGGCACGACCCCTCGGGTCTACGCCAGTGGAGGGAAAATGCGCTATGGGCCACTGCGGCCGGATGTGAATCGCTACCTGCGCTGGGCCTTCGTAGAAGCGGCGAATGCCACCTGTCGGGTGCGGAAGGCGCACGCGCACCGGCATGTCAGTCGGCTCTACGAGCGGCTGGTTCGTCACAAAGGACATGCTAAAGCCATCGGAGCCGTCGCTCGGCATCTTGCCGAAGCGACCTATTGGGTCCTGACCAAGCGGACGCCCTACCGGGACCCGGTGGGGCTGGGTGCCACGTCCGTGGTTTCGTCAACGGGGGCGTAAGCGCGAGAGTGGGAGCTGAGCGCATCGACGCTCGCTAGACTGATTGCGACACGCTTCTGGAACAACCTCATGCTGTCCTGACAGCGAAGAGATGACTCGGACGAACCCGGAGATGAGGCAGCCCTCCTTTGTCCGCTCTGCTTGACACGGCGCTTTCAGAGATGCTCCACTGAGCGAGTGGACACGTTCGAGAGTGAGTGGTCGGGTCTGGGCCTGGCTGCGGGATCAGGAGAGCCTCCCGGTCAAGACGAAGCGGGTGGGCTCGGCTGATGCGGGGGGCCAGCTTGACGCGGGTCTCCGACAACCGGAGCCAACCGACGGCGACCGGCTTCATGGCCGCCATGAGCGTGTTGGGAATCGAGCCGGTCGTCACCAGCTATGACAATCCCAAGGGGAATGCCGAGACGGAGCGCCTGATACGCACGATCAAGGAGGAGCTGCCCTGGCTGCGGGCGTGCACGAGCCTGGAGCAGGCGCGCGAGGCGATCCGCCACTGGATCACGGTGGAGTACAACGAGCGCGACGTCCACTCGAGCCTGGGGGACAAGAGCCCGCTCGAGTTCGAAGCGGCGCTCAGTGAGCAGGGAGCGGCACAAGCGCTGCGTAAGATGACTCACTCTCAGCACCATAAAAAGTGTCTTGACAAACGGGGAGCATTACACAGCCCCAGATGGGCCCTACGAAGACACCGCAGGAGTGGGTCTTGACAGCCAGACCACCCGGCGGTAGACTGAATATATTCGCTACCGGTGATGGAGTCCACCGCAACCGTCCTGCCGACGCTTGCTTCGCGCGGGGCTGATGACTCCTACCAGAGGGTGTCTGGTAGGAGTTTTTTTATGCCGTGAGAAGTTCGCTCACCAGCCACCTCCTCTAACAGACGGAACAGATTCTTGCCCGCATCCGGATCGCGAGTGCGGGTTGCTGCGATCCGGAGGAGCAGCCCGCGCGCGGAGCGCGAACGGGCACTGGCCACGGAGGGTGCCACAATGAGAACGCGCGTGACTGTGATCGGCGCGCTATTCTTGAGTCTGAGGCTGGCCGGCGGGGCGCTCGCCGACGAGCAGAGCGCCCCACTGCTGGATGCGCAGGAGGTGACCCGGATCGTGCTGGCCGAGTTTCCTCGGGCGACGATCGACGAAATTGAGCTGGAGACGGAGGATGGCCGACTCGTCTACGAGGTTGAGCTGATCACCGCGGACGGGCACGAGCGGGAACTTCACGTGGACGCCAAGACCGGCAAGATGATCAAGATCAAACGCGACTAACCGGCGCGGCCAACAGGAGGGGGCACGGGTGGAACTCACATGGCAAGTCGCGGCGATCTGGGTCGGGATGGCCCTGGTCGCCGCGTTGGTGTCGGTTCGCGTCGGGCTGTCGGTGGCGCTGGTGGAAATTTGCGTGGGGATCGCAGGGGGCAACCTCCTCAGCCTCCACCCCACGGCCTGGATTGACTTCCTGGCCGGAGTCGGGAGCGTGCTCCTGACCTTTCTGGCCGGCGCTGAGATAGATCTCGAGGTGCTGCAGGGCAAGTGGAAGGAGACGGTGAGCATCGGACTCGCGTCCTTCCTCGCGCCCTTCCTGGGCGCGATGGCTTACGCCTACTGGGTCGCTGGCTGGTCGCTCGCCGCCGCGGAAATTGCCGGGATCGCCCTCTCCACCACGTCTGTGGCAGTCGTTTACGCCGTCATGGTCGAGCGAGGCTACAACGCGACCGAACTCGGGAAGATCATCCTGGCGGCTTGTTTCATCACCGACTTTGGCACGGTGCTGGCGCTCGGCCTGCTCTTCGCGCAGTACGACCGGTGGTTACTGGCGTTTGCGGGCGTCACGGCACTCGTCATCTGGAAGCTCCCGGCTGTGACCGCCTGGCTCTTCGAGGCGGTAGGCCCCCGGATCAGCGAGCCGGAGACTAAGTTCATCCTCGTGGTCCTGTTTGCGCTCGGGGCGCTCGCGACGGCGGCGAGGAGCGAGGCGGTGCTTCCTGCCTATCTGGTCGGCATGGCCCTGGCGCCGCTGTTTCTAGCCAATCGGACGTTGGCGCAACGGATGCGCGTGATCGCCTTCTCCGTGCTGACGCCCTTTTACTTTCTGAAAGCCGGGGTGCTCGTAAGCCTGCGAGCGGTGCTCGCGAGCGCGGTCGTGATCGGCGGCCTGCTGGCGGTCAAGATGGGGACGAAGTTTCTCGGAGTCTGGCCGCTCGCGCAGGGGTTCCGGTTCGGCCGCCGGGAGGCGATGTACACAACGCTGCTTATGTCCACCGGCTTGACCTTCGGCACGATCTCGGCGTTGTACGGGCTCAGTCACGCGCTCATTACGCAGGAGCAGTATGCCGTGCTGGTGACCGTGGTGATCCTAAGCGCGATCGTGCCGACCGTCATCGCCGAGCGGTGGTTCGACCCGGGCGGGATCCCGCAGGAGGAAACGCTGGCCTGCCGGGCGACGGACCATCGCCAGGCTGCCGGAGGGGATGGCCAGCCGCCGGTCCGCCCCCATCAAGGAGTCTCCCCCCATGTTTCGTCGGATTCTGGTTGCCATTGACGGGTCGGAGGGATCCAGGAAAGCCCTCCAGGCGGCGATTGAGTTGGCCAGGCGCTATGAGGCCGACTTGCATTCCATCTCGATCGAAGAGCACCTTCCCCACTACGCCGCGACCGTCGGCGAGGTGGTGGAGGCGAAGCAGGAAGCGGCCAACTTTTTCCGAAAGGTCGTCGCCGAGGCCGAGGCGGCTGCGGCCGCGGCGGACGTGCGGCTGACGGCCCATGTGTTGCCCGGCCATGAGGTGGCCACGATCGTGGAGTTTGCGAAGACCCATCACATGGACCTGCTAGTGATCGGGTTCATGGGCCATTCCCGCATCTTCGAGCGGATCTGGGGCGGCACGTCACAGAACCTGACCAGATTGGCTCCCTGTTCCGTACTGGTCGTCAAATAACCCTGCTGGGAAAGGAGGCTTCCCATGAGAAGCGGACAGGCTTCGGACATCGCCATGGTTCTGGCGCCGGTGTTTACCGCCGTGGCCGGGATCGTGCTGTCGTTTCTGGCCTGGCTCGTGGGCTGGATGCTGTGACCCGATAGAGGCGGGCTCGCCGCTGCCCAAGCGAGGCCGCCCCGCCGTGCGGCGCAGTTTTTCGCGCTGTTCTGGTTGTGCGGAAGCATCATGGCTGGGCGGAAGTGGGCCGGTTTGGGCCAAACGACTGCTCGTGCAACCACGATGCGGTGGTATGACGGTTGCCTGTTTGCCAGAACTGTGTCTGGCGAGGCAGAGCGCGCTTCCCGTCGAAGGAAAGCGTTCTGGCTCGCGAACAGAGGAGGTCTCAGCCATGACACGGGATCCTGTCCGCGCCTTGATCGGATTGGCCCTGCTCCCCGTGATGGTGATGGGTTGCGCCGCCGGGGTTGAGCCCCGCGCGGCCGCGCCGGATTCGGTCCGCTCACAGAGCCCGAGCGAGAAGGCGTTCCAGTACCGCCGGCAGGCCGCTGAGCTAAGCGACATGGCCGGGCGTTTCAAGCGTGAGGCCGAGTGGTACGCGCAACGGGGCGATCGGTATGCCGAAGAAGTCCGGCACAAGCGAGACTTGGCGCGGGAACTGCGAGCCCGGGCAGCAGAGGCGGAAATCCGCGCACGCGAATACCGCGAACAGGTTCCGCACAATCAAGTGTATTGAGTTTGCGCTGGCTCGTGCGAGCGATCGCAGACACGATCGGTGCGCGCGAGCTACCGGCGAGCCTGCCGATCCTTGAGGCGGCGGCCGCGCGCGGCGTGGAGTGGGCCATGGTGCGGCTGCTGCGGGTGCGCGCCGCGATGCTCGACCTGTTGGAGGCGGATGTCAACCTGATGAGCCAGGATCTCGATCTATTGATCGGCGAAGTGCTGGCTAGAGACACGGCGCAATCGTCCGCTGACCGATAATCCGTGAGCATGACAGAATAGAGAGCGAGAATGGCACAATGGGGGGCGGGAATGACAAACCACAGTACCCGCGGATCCTCAACGAGGAGGGATTTCTATGAGAAGGAAACGTCTCTGCAGCGCGGTGTTCGGGGCGGGGCTGTTCGTCGGCAGCCTCGGCGTCGCGCTGGCCGCCGACACCTTGACGATCGAAGGCCTTCCCAAAGACCCCAAGGCCTACCGGGCGCAGGTGGATCAGATCCTGAAGAAAGCCGACGCCCTCATCGAGAAGCTCAAAGAGAAGCCGAACCCACCGCCCATTGTGTTGGACCTCATCCAGACCCGAGACAACATTCTGCGCGAGATCTTCAAGGTCGAGAACAAGCCGGAGGGCTCCAAGTGGTTTGACCAAGAAATGCGGGACAGCGTGGACGCCATGCTCAGGCTGCTCAAGCAACAGTACGATAAGGGGGTTGAGCTGGCGGGCTAGCGTGGCGCCCACTCGAGTGCCGCCCGCAGGAGGGATCTTATGCGAGCAGAATTGCCCACGCTCATTCTCGGCTTTGTGCTGGTGGTGTGCCTGTTGTTGTTCGGGTTTGGCTTCTTTGGTGTGCAGTGGTGAGGCTGACCATGTTCCGGCGAATTCTGGTCGCGAACGATGGGGCACAGGGAGCCCGCAAGGCGCTCCGGGCGGCGATTGACTTGGCCAGGCGGGCCCCTGCGCTCTGCTCCCGGCGAACCTCGGACGAGGAGAAGTCGCCATTGCGGGAATTGAGAAACTCGCCGGGGGCCGGAGCTACCCACGCGGACTGTTCGAGGCGAACCCCAGGACACTCGCGAGTGGCCGATGTGAGCCGCACGGGCCCCTGTGCGAAAGCGATCGTTCTGCCCATGTCCAGTCAGCCCAACACCGTGTTTTTCTTCATGTTGCCCATAGTATAAAAGGCACAGAACATGCTTGTACCACTGGCCCTAACAAGCTCGGCGCGAGAAAGGCAACATGAGAAGATCACCGGAGCCCTTCTGATATCCGCTCTGAATCGTCGCCTCCCTGTCTTCTTCTTGATTGCCTGGGGTCTGCTGGCGGCCTGGCTGCTCTATGGCGGCCTCGAATTGGCCGAGGAGCTGCAGCTCCTCGTGAAGAGTCAGCCCTGTGCCCAAGACCTTGACATGGAGGCGTTGTTGCAGCTTGCCTCCGGGCTCAGGTCCGACGCATCGCCCCTTGAAGACCGGCCCATTCTTTCTAGAACGGCGGACGTTGTCGCATCCGCATCGCTCATTTCTGTCAGCACAGTCGCCAGGGAGAATCGTCAGAGGATACAGACTGTCCCGTCTCTCCGCCTTCACCAGATCCTCTCGGTCTACCTCGTTTGATTCCCTGCCCGTCCGGCTGTCTCTTCTCACAGGCAGGCTCGCTCCTTCAGCGCACCGTTCCGTGAATCCTCGGGGTGACTTTCTCCTCAATTCCCCAGGATATGGCGAGCGGGCTTTCTCTGTCTCATGTGTCATATGAAAGGACGTGTCTTATGTCTCCGTCTTATTTCCCGACCTTTGCCATTTCGCTGATCGTGTTCTTGGGCTTTGCCCTCGAGCTGGGCTCGCCTGCGGCCTGTGCGGCGACTGAAGAGGAGATCGTGCGGTACCGCAAGATCTGGAACCCGTTTTCGGCCGGCCCCCAACTGGTCAGCTCGGCGGATCTCCAGCCGAAGGGGCAGTATTTTTTTCGCCCCTATGTCTACAGCGAAATCGGATACGGGCAGTTCGGGAACGCCTGGTCCAGTGCGTCGCGGTCGCTCCCGCAGCAGATCTCGGCCGTCAATCCCCAGATTGAGTTCTCCTATGGCATCACGAACTCGGTCGAATTCGAGATGTACATCTCGGAAGTCTCATGGTGGCAATCCTCCGGGTCCGGCTCGGCGGCCCAGAGCGGCCACGGGTTGGGAGACACGACCGCGTTTCTGAAGTACCGGTTCAACGTGCAGCAGGATGAGAGCTGGTGGCCGACGCTGACGAACGCCTTCTACGTGAGCATCCCGACGAGCGATTGGGCCGGCACCCCCTCCGTGCCAGGCGGCTTCGCGCCGCTGGGCCGCCTGCCCGCGACACACTTCGGCGCGCCGGTCTTCACCGAGTCCCTACTGTTCCGAAAGAATCTCCGTCCGTTTCGGATCTCCGGCGGACTCTTCTACTCCTACGGCCCGTCCAGCTCGAATCAAGGCGTCACCCAGTACTTTGGCGACATCTTCCAGTACCGGCTGGCCTTCGAATATTTCCTAGACGATGCGAAGGGATTCGCCTATGCGATCGAGGTGCTCGGCTGAACGGGTTGCCCTTTCGGCTCGACGGGCACCAGGTGAACACCAAGCCGGGGACCTTTGGGTTGGTCGGGATCCAGCCGACGATTGAATACAAGTTCACGGACCAGATCGTTGGGGCGGCCGGCGTGCTCTTCACGCTCGCCGGGCAGAACGACATCGCGGCGATCTACCCGAACTTCTCCGTCTATTTCTATTGGAGCCGCAGCGGGCGTGTGCTCGCCCGATAAGATCGGGCCCGCAAGTGCCGCACTGGGTTGCCCTGGTCCACGGTGAGCGCGCCGCTTGTCAGCCTCGAAGAAAAGACGCGGTTGGCTGCCGCCTGCTTTCGGATGCCGGCCTAACGGGACCGGGCGGCGGCTTCATAGACCGCCGCCGGGTTCGGGAAGGGCGGCCAGCGCAGGATGGCGAGCGCGTCCTCCACGTAGGCTGGTTTCCGCATGCCGATGAGGACGCAGGTGACCCCTGGGGTGCTGGCGAGCACCCAGAGTGCCTTGCGCGACAGCGACTCCTTGCGCTTGTCCGCCGGCAGGAATGGATCGAGCGTCGCAGCGAGGGCGGCCGCCGCCTCCCGGCTCTTGCCCGCCGCGTCCCGGCGCATCGCCCGGAGCAGCGCGAGTAGCTCGGGAATATACCGATCCCGCCAACCCTGCCAGCGATCCCCGAGGTCGCCGCTCAGATAGTGGGTCAGGGCCCGGAGTACCTGGTTGAGGTGGGGCGCGACCATCTGGGCCTCGATCTGCTCCCAATGCTCCAGGTTCTGCACCTGGGGCTGGACTCGCGCCAATTCCTCCGCCCAGCGGAAGTAGTCGGCGGGCGCCACGCCTTGGCCGCCAGCCCGGATGTGCGGCGCGATGTCCCGGCGGAACTCCTCCTCCAGCTTGGCCACCCGATCCCGGAGGTGCTCGAACGAGGCGGCCTGCGGCTCCGTGGTGTCGGGACGCTCCGCGAGTGGCCGGTCGGCCAGCCGGATCAGGCCGCTGCGCCCTGTGGTCGGCATCGCGTTGAGCGGGCGGTTGACGAGCACGGCGAGCCGCTCCCTCGTAGCCAAGTCCAGGACGGTCTGCCTGTTGTCCTGCCCGGTATTGGGCGTCAGCAGCGCCCCGGCCTCGAAGAGATTCATGGGACATTGCAGCACGCCGAAATGGCAGGCGGCTTGGCTCGCGCCGGCCGCGGCGTCGCGCGCCGCCGCGAGCATCCGTGAGAGCGACGTGGCCTCCGGGTCGTCCGGCTCAGCCGTGCAAGTGTTGGAGGAAACCCCGTACCAGCGGAGCCGGCCGGCCGCGACCTGCGTCTCGAAGTAGGCGAAGGCGGCGCGCAGCCGCCCGTAAAACTCGTCGCGGAGCTGGTCGAGGTCGCGGCGTCCGCGGTGCGCGGCCTCCGAGAGAAAATATTCCGGGTTATGCAGCAGGCAGACGTCCAACGTCTCCAGCCCCAGCCGGTCGAGCGAAGCCTCGAACTGGTCGGCGAGAAACTCGGGATGGATGCAGTGCCAGATCCCCTCGCCGTATTTGACCATGTCGGGGTAGGGCTTTCCGGCTTGCTCGCGCGCCGCGGCCCTGGCAAGGTTCTGCCCCTGGACGTAGCCGATCTTGGAGACCACGATGACCTCCTCGCGCCGGAGCTCGCCCTTCTTGATCAGCTCGGCCAGGACGCTCCCGACCAGCCGCTCGCTCTCGCCATCCCCGTAATTGGTCGAGGTATCAATGAGGTTGCAGCCTTCGCGCAGAGCCTTCCGAAGCGCCTCGCGATGCTCCGGGTCGTCCACGGCGATCCGGTAGCCGCCGAAGCCCAACCGGCTCGTCGTGAGCCCGGTCGAGCCGAGCGCAGTGTAGCCGTGTTCAGCCTGTTCAGATTGCCCTGTGGTGGCGAGCCAATTCACCATCCGCGCCGCGTAGGCGCCGGTCCCGCCTGGCGTGGCGGATCCGGGGAGGCGGGAGCCGGAGAGGACCTTCGCGCGTGCGGTCTCCGGGGCGGGACCGGCCGCGGCGGCCAGGGCGGCCGCGACCTGGCCCGGCTCGGTGACCGGCGCCTGGCAGGCGAAGTGCCGGCAGACGTAGAGGGCAGCCTGGCCCTCGACGAGCCCCTTGCCCGCCAGCAGGGGATGGCGCGAAGGCTTATTCTGGGACGGATCGGCGTGGGCAAGGATCCGATCGGGGAGGTAGTGCCGGCGGAGCTCTGCCCGGAGCGCCTCGTAGCCCGCTTCGCCGGGCGTTCCCACGAGCGCGAGCTCGACAGGGCCGTGGAGGAGCATGTCCACGACGAGCAGGCTTTTGGCGAAGGCGCGCGGATGGCAAGCAATCGTCCGTCCGTGGGCGCGGATCGCTCGCGCCGCCGCTTCTCGGAAATCCTCCCGTCCGAAATGGAAGGCCAGACGGGCGAGGACGGAAGCGGCGACGGCGTTCGCGCTCGGCGTCGCGCCGTCGGAACCCTCCCGGCGCCGGACGATCAGCGCTTCATGGTCTGCGGCGGTCGTGTAGAATCCGCCGTGCTCCTCGTCGGAGAAGTCCGCAAGGATCCGCTCGGCGAGCCGCACCGCTTCGTGCAGGAACCGCTCGTCCGCACCGGCTTCATAGAGGTCAATCAAGCCTTCGGCGAGGGAGGCATAGTCTTCCAGGTAGGCCTTGAGGTGCGCCTTCCCCTGGCGGTAGGTCCGGTAGAGGCCGCCGTCCGGACGGGAGAGCGTGCGTAGCAGGAAGTCGGCCGCCCGGGTCGCGGCGGTGAGGTAGCGCGCCTCGTCGAGGACCCGCGCGCCCTCGGCCATCGTGCCGAGCATCATCCCGTTCCAGGCGGTGAGGATCTTGTCGTCGAGCCCGGGCGGCACGCGTGTGCGTCGGGCCTCGTAGACGAGCGGACGCAGGCGTGCAATCGTGGCCTGCAGGTCTTCCATCGAGAGGCCCAGCTCGCGGGCGACCTCGTCGGCCGGGCGGAGGCGATTTGGAATATTCTTCCCTTCCCAGTTGCCGGCGGCCGTGATGTCGTAATAGACGCAGAAGCAGCGTGCGTCCTCCTCGGTCTGGACGATCAGGCGGATCTCCTCCGGCGTCCAGACGAAGAACTTGCCCTCCTCGCCTTCGGAGTCGGCGTCGGTCGCTGAGTAAAAGCCACCCTCGGGCGCCGTCATCTCGAGGAGCACGTAGTCGAGCGTCTCGGTCGCGATCCGCCGGTACTCGACCGCCCCCGTCGCCTGGTAGGCTTCCAGATAGACACGCGCAAGGAGCGCATTGTCGTAGAGCATCTTCTCGAAGTGGGGGACAAGCCACCGTTCGTCGGTGGCATAACGCGCGAAGCCGCCGCCGATCTGGTCATAGATCCCGCCGGCGGCCATCGCGTCGAGCGTCTTCCGAACCATCTGGAGGGCCCGGGCGTCTCCGGTCCGGCGGTGCCACCGGAGCAAGAGAGTGAGAGCTGTCGCGGGCGGAAACTTGGGGGCGCCGCCGAAGCCCCCGTACCGGGGATCGAAGTCGGCGGCCAACTGGGCCACAGCGGCCTCGATCTCAGCTTCACCAACTGCCGTAGAATCAATGGCTTGTGCTTCTTTCTTCAAAACTTCGGTGAGATGTGTTGCCTGCTCCCGCAGGGCTGCAGGATCCTTGCGCCAGAACTCGGCGACCTTCTGCAGCAGGGTCGCGAATCCCGGCCGGCCCCAGCGGTCCGTGGGTGGGAAGTAGGTGCCGGCGTAGATGGGCTGCTGGTCCGGCGTAAGAAAGACGGTCATCGGCCAGCCGCCCTGTCCTTGGTTCAGCGCCAGGGTCGCTTGCATGTAAATCTCGTCGAGATCGGGCCGTTCCTCGCGGTCTACCTTGATGCAGACGAAGTGCTCGTTCATGAGGGCGGCGATGCGCTCGTCCTCGAACGACTCGCGCTCCATCACGTGGCACCAGTGGCAGGCGGAGTAGCCAATGGAAAGCAGGATGGGCTTGTTCTCCTCCCGGGCGCGCCGGAGCGCCTCCTCGCCCCAGGGATACCAGTCCACGGGGTTGTATGCGTGCTGGAGCAGGTAGGGGCTGGTCTCGTGGATCAGGCGGTTGGGCCTTCTTGACTTCTCGCTGGTTTCGCTCATGCGTGCTTCGGGTCTGGGACGGCTGCGCGCCGGGCGCGAGAAACCCTAGCATACCGTGCGGATCGGGGATTCTGCAATCGGGCCATACAGGGACGGGCCCGCGGCCGGCTCACGCCGATCCGCGGGCCCGTGCACACTCGAACAGGGGAGACGACGGCGCGGGGGACAGCAGGCTTACTTCTTGTCCTCCTTCTTGCCCTTCTTCTTTCCCTTCTTCTCCTCCTTCTTTTCGCCGCCCTTGGCCTCACCCTTTGCCTCGCCTGCCTTCGCGTCGCCCTTCATCTCGGCCTTTTCGCCGGCTTTCTCTTCAGCGAAGGTTACGGTTGGAGCGCTGAAGCCAATGAGGAACAGCGCCGCGACGAGCGCCACCAGGATCCGCTTCATCATGTCTCACCTCCTTTGCAGTTACTAGTGGGCAGTTGCTACAGCGCTAAACCCTACCGCTAAGGCTTTCTCCTTGTCAATCACCTTCATTTTGGGGCAGCGGAGAGACCGGTCCGGCACGCTGCGGAGTCGGCTCGCCGGGCAGGCCGGCGGATAGGATCTATGGTAATCTGTGGTGATGGGATGGCAATGAGGGTGTGATGTTGCCAGACGAGGGGCCCTATTCCAACTATCGGATGACGGTGCGGCTGGAGCTGGCCAACCGGCCGGGCATGTTCGCGCGGGTCGCGACCGCCCTGGCCGAGGAGGGGGCGAACCTGGGGGCCGTAGACATCGTCTCGGCCACGCCGACCGCGATCGTGCGGGACGTCACGTTCGACGTCTTGAACGAGGCCCACGGCGAGCGCGTGCTCAAGCGCCTGGGCGAGGTGCCGGATGTCCGCGTGATCGCGGCCTCCGACCGGATCTTCCTCCTGCACCTGGGCGGCAAGATCCGGGTCGAGGGCAAATTCCCAATTTCGACCCGGAACACGCTCTCGATGGTGTACACACCCGGTGTGGGCCGCGTGGCTCAGGCCATCGCGCAGGACCGGGCGAAGGTGTACGCGTTTACGACCAAGAGCAACAGCGTCGCGGTGGTGACAGACGGGTCGGCGGTGCTAGGCTTGGGGAACCTGGGTCCGGAGGCCGCGCTTCCGGTGATGGAAGGCAAGGCGATGCTGTTTAAGGAGTTCGCCGGGATTGACGCCTGGCCGCTCTGCCTGGCGACCCAGGAGCCGGACGAGATCGTGCACACGGTGCGGGCGATCGCGCCCGGCTTCGGCGGGATCAACCTGGAGGACATCAGCGCGCCGCGCTGCTTCGAGATCGAGCGCCGGCTCCGGGAGGAATTGGACATCCCGGTCATGCATGATGACCAGCACGGCACGGCCGTCGTGATCCTCGCAGCGCTGACCAACGCGCTCAAGCTGGTCCGCAAGCGCTTCGAGGATATCCGGGTCGTCGTGAACGGGCTGGGCGCCGCCGGCCGCACCTGCTGCGAGATCCTGCTGGCGGCCGGCGTGTCCCACCTGGTCGGCTGCAGTCGCAGGGGGATCGTGCTATCGGTCGAGCCGGACCGAGCCCAGGCCTGCCGCGGAAACCTGGCGGCCTGCATCCGGGAGGAACACCCGGCGGGCACTCTCCGGGACGCGCTGCGCGGCGCGGACGTCTTCATCGGGCTGTCGGTCGGGAACGTGCTGCAGCCGGAAGACCTCGACCTGATGCATCCGGATCGCATCGTCTTTGCGATGGCGAACCCCGACCCCGAGATCGCGCCGGCGCTGGGGGCCCCGCGCTGCCGGGTCTTTGCGACCGGGCGCTCGGATTACCCGAACCAGATCAACAACGCGCTGGCTTTCCCCGGCATTTTCCGCGGGGCCCTGGACGTCCAGGCCCGCGACATCACTGACGCCATGAAGCTGGCCGCGGCCCGGGCGATCGCGGAAATCATCCCCGAAAGCACGTTGAGCGAGGATTACGTCGTTCCGAGCGTCTTCGACCGCCAAGTGGTCTCGCAGGTTGCCCAGGCCGTGGCCCGGGCCGCCTGCGAGAGCGGCGTTGCCCGAAAGCCGGGACTGGTCACGAGTGATAGGTGACTGGTGGGGATGACTGTTCGGCCTTCATTGCAGGTCCGTCGCTGGGACCCGGTCACTCTGGGACTGCAACGGGTGCCCCGCGTCACCCGTCACCGTTTTACTGCCCGCCGCCCAGGCTCATCTCATAGAGGAGCACCTTCCAGCCATCCTCCTCGCTCAGGAACTGGCCCACGATGGGCAGCATGCCGGTGCCGGGGACCTTGCCGGACTGCCCGAGGCTGCCGTTCTTCAAAACCCACATCAGCTCGCCGGGGGTCCGCAGCTTCTTGAACTTCGGGTTGGTGAAGTTGCGCGGCTGGATGGGCAGGACCTTGGCGGCGCCCCCGTCCCCCTTGCCCTCCGGTCCGTGACACTGGAAGCAGGTGCCCCGCCCGAGGAAGATCGCCTTCCCCTCGGCCAGGATCTCCGGCGTCGGCGGGAAGGGCGGCTTGAGCGCCTTCGCCGCCGCCAACTCCGGCGCGGGGACGCGCGGAACGGTGATGTCAAACTCGCCGCCGGGCTGGCCGTAGCCCGAGGGATTTTCAGCCTGGATCGGACCCACACCCACCAGCAGAGCTATCGCCGTCAACGCTATCAAAACAATCAACCGCATGACACCTCCATTCCTTGCTGGCCTGGACTGCTTGCCTCTCGATGGTGGCGAGCGGGGCCGTACCTCCAGCCATCCCTGTCTGCACGCAAAACGGCGCGGAGTCTAGCACAGGCGGTCCGGTGGCGGCAACGTGGCGGTCGCCGGGCTCAGCGCCTTTCTTGCTGAGGGCCCGGATGCGTTGTGCTAGAATACCGCCCGGGTCGCGGCTGCGGCCGCGGTCCTGTCCGTCGAGGGAGACCATGCCGTTCGACCCGGTGAGGCTGGCGAAGTACCAGGCGGGCATGCGCCGCCGGATCGAGGAGCTGAGGTGCAAAACGGAGGACAGCCTGGACTTCGCCATGGACACGATGATGCAGGACCGGGTGGATACGTACTTCAAGGTCGAGGAGGGGCTTGCGGAGATAGACCGGACCTTGACCTTGATCGAGGAGGAGCTGGCGACGATCTGCGACATGGCTGGCGCAAATCGCCTCGAAGCGCGCCTGGAATTCACGGAGGATCGGTTCGAAGAGCTGGACAGCGAGGTGCGGCAGCGCCCGCGGCGGCGCCGCCGACGGATCAACTTCGCGGACTTCTTCAGGACCGCCGCCGGCGACGGGGGGGCGACCGGCGCCCGCGGGGAGATCAGCAGCGCGGCCGAGGCCTTCCGGGCGCTCGGCGTGGAGTTCGGCAGCTCCATGACCCAGATTACAGCCGCGTTCCGGCAGCGGGCGAAGAAGCTCCATCCCGACGCCCGCAGAGGCGACCGCAGCTCGGAGCCCGAGCTGCGGCGGATCATCGAGGCCTACCAGTACCTCAAGGCCTACCTGAACCTATCCCAGACCGAGCCGCCGAGGAACCCCTGACGTGGCCCTCCCCCAAAGCCTGAGCATCGCCCCATGAGCCCGCCGGTCCCCCAGTACCTCACCGACGCCAGTGCCTTCCACGCGCTGTGCGAGCGCCTGCGCGGTTGCGCACGATTCGCGCTCGACACCGAGTTCGTCGGCGAGGACACGTTCGTCCCCAAGCTGGAGCTCGTCCAGATCGCGTGCAACGGGACCTGCGTCATCGTGGACGTGCCGGCGGTCGGCTCGCTCGAGCCCCTCGGCGAAGCCCTCGCCGACCCCCGGATCGAGAAGGTCGTCCATGCCGGCCGGCAGGATCTCGAGTTGCTCGCGCTCCACACTGGCCGCGCCCCGGTCTCGATCTTCGACACGCAGCTCGCCGCCGCCATGGTCGGATACGGGACCCAGATCGGATACGCTCCCCTCGTTCATCGGATCCTCGGCACGAAGCTGGCCAAGGGGCACACCCTGACCAACTGGAACCGGCGTCCGCTCACTCGGGAGCAACTCGCCTACGCGGCGGAGGACGTGCAGTATCTGCTCCCGATGCACGACCACCTGGTCATGCGCCTCCGCGCCCTCGGCCGGATTGGGTGGATTCGGGAGGAGTTCGCCCGGCTCGAGGCCAAGCTCGGCGAGGGCGCCCGGGATCCGCGGCTTGGGTACCAACGGATCAGGGGCTGGGAAAGCCTCCGGCCCGCCGCGCTGGTCGTCCTGCGGGAGCTGGCCTTGTGGCGCGATGAGCAGGCGAGGCAGCGGAACGTGCCCCGGGGACGGGTCATCCGCGACGAGGTGCTGCTGGAACTGGCTCGGCATGCCCCGACGTCGCCGGAGGCCTTGCGGCACCAGCGCGGCCTCCACGCCTCCGAGATCGAGCGGAACGGGGAGACTCTGGTGAAGCTGATCCAGGCCGCGCTGTCGCTGCCGAAGGCCGACTGGCCCCAGCCGCCGCCCCCGAAGCTGCCATCGGAGGCCACCGGGCTCGTGGATCTCCTGCAGGCCGTGCTCAAGACCCGGGCGAAGGAGGCGCACATCGCGCCGAGCCTCCTGGCCACCTCGAGCGACCTGCATGCATTGGTGGAGGCGCAGCAGAGCCGCGTGCAGCCGGACCTGCCGATTCTCCAGGGCTGGCGGCGCCAACTGGCGGGGGAGACGCTCCTGAAGGTCCTCGCCGGGCAGGCCTCGGTCTGCGTGGATCCGAAAACGGGCGCGTTGAAGCTGTCGCCCGCGCCGTAACCCGACTCGGGGAAACGCCGTCGCGCGGCTAAAGCAGCGTCTTGACCGTCTCCGCCGGCCGCGCCAGGATCACCCGATTGCCCTTCTCGACGAGCGGACGCTGAATCAGGTCGGGATGCTTCAGCATGAGGTCGAAGAGCGCGTCCTCGCTGAGTTGCTTGCCCGCGACATGCCTCTTGTACACGTCCTCCTTCGTGCGTAGGACATCCACAGCGCGCAGGCCGGCTCTCTTGAGGAGGTCCGTGAGCTGGGCCTTGGTAAAGGGCTGCTTGTAATAATTGACCGTGGTGTAGGGCTGGCCGCTGGCCTCCACCAGCTTGACCACCTGGCGACACGTGCTGCAGGTCGGCTTCTGATAGATCGTGATCTTCGCCATAACCCATCTCCATCACTGTGGGGGGACTGTCCGGCCCGCCCCGGCTCGCCTTGACGGGGCTTTCAGGCGCATGGTACAAGCACCCTATCTCAGGCGAGAGGCGCGCGGCAAGGGGCGACAACGCCCTGCTCGAGCCTCCGATCCCCTTGCCCCTGGCCGATAGCCTCTAGCCGCTAGCCAGATCCGCATCATGCCGACAGCGGGAACCAGTTCAAGCGGGACCTTTGCCTGCGCCACAGCCCAACAGCGGACCCTCAAGGACCTTCGGACGAAACGCAAGGGCCAGCCGGTGTTCGTGCTCGGTCATATTCCCGAGCGGAAGGGGCAGGAAGGCGTCTTCGAGCTGTTCAACGTGCGGTTGGCTCTCGTAAAGTTCCCGGACGGCGCCGTCGTCGGCTACGACCCCTCCGAGCTGCTCCTGCCCACCGAGATAGACGAGAAAGGCGTGGCCTATTTCGAGATTCGCACCTGCGCGAAGTGCGACCAGCTCTTTCCCCTGACGGCGGAGGAAGCGCACGCCGAGCAGGAGCCGACGGCCTGTCCGGAGTGCCGAGGGTAGAGTCTAGTCCACCATCGGCGCGAACTCGAGCGCCTTCTTCAAGAGACAATCGCCAGCGAGGCCCTGGAGGGTCATCGGCAGCATGCCCGCGTCCAGCACCTTGACGCCTACCACGCGATAGCCTTCAGGATTCTTCCACGCCTCCACCCGGAGTGCGTGACAGACCTCCAGCTTCTTCCAGATCAGATTGTCCAGGATGGAATCGCTCGCGATGAGGGTCGCCTCCGTCACGGGCCCGGTGGTCGCCGCCACCTGGGCCGTCACCTGCTTGCGATCCTTGGGGACCTTGGTGATGACCGCAAACAGGACCAGGGGGTCCTCCTGCGCTCGAGCCGCGCTCACGCTCAGCAGAAGAGCGAGCGTCGCTCCCATCAGTCGTGTTCCTGTGTGCATCACCGTCCTGAGCCCTCCTCCTTGCTCTCCAGTCGCCGGCCGTCCGTCGGCGCCGAGAGGTTCCCACTCGGTCCTGCCGTCTTAGGAGGACCTGGTGCCGGCTCGATCACAGGCCCTGGTTTCAAGGGGGCGGGCCGCGGTGCCGCGTCCGCAGAGGTGGTCGCCGGAGCCGGGCCACCGTGGCTTAACGCGCTGGTCCCGATCATTTTGCGGGAAGGCGCGTCGGCCTCCGGCCCGACGGGGGCGCGCGACGGCGCGTCCGGAAGGCCGCGCCAGAGCATCGCAAGGCCTGCCAGGAGCGCGAGGGTCCCGAGAGCGAGCATGAGGATGACGAATCGCGATCGCATTGCGCGTCTCAACGTAGTATGCCGGAGGCGTCCTCCATTATCAAGCCGCCCTTCGCCCGGCTTGACTGCCGACCGGGGGGCACCTAGAATCGCTTCGGCATGCCTGTCCCCGATCACAGACCTCGCGTACCTGTTGCTCTGAGGTGAGACGATGCCGCACGATTTCATGCCTGGGCTGGCAGGGGTGCCCGCGGCCAAGTCCGCCGTGAGCGACGTGGACGGGGAGCGGGGGATCCTGGAATACCGCGGCATCCGAATCGAAGACCTCTGCGAGCACTCCTCGTTCCTGGAGACGGCCTACCTCCTGCTGTTCTCCCGCCTTCCTTCGAAGACGGAGCTGGAACGCTTCGAACAGGATGTGACCCACCACCGGCGGATCAAGTTCCGCATCGTGGATCTCCTCAAGTGTCTTCCCGAGCACGGGCATCCGATGGACGCGCTGCAGGCCGCTGTCGCCGCGCTCGGCATGTTCTATCCGGGACGGAACGTCAGGGATACGGAGAACAACTATTGGTCCGCGGTGCGGCTGCTCGCCAAACTGCCCACGATCGTGGCCGCCTATGCACGGATCCGCCGCGGGGACGACCACATCCCGCCGCGGGACGAGCTGGGGTTCGCCGAGAATTTTCTCTACATGCTGACGGAGAAGGTGCCAGCCCCAATCCTGAGCCGGACGCTCGACGTCTGCCTGATCCTGCACGCCGAGCACACGATGAACGCCTCCACGTTCACGGGATTGGTGACGGCCTCGACGCTGGCCGATCCGTACACGGTCGTCGCGTCATCCATCGGCGCCTTGAAAGGACCGCTGCACGGCGGCGCGAACGAGGAGGTCGTCCAGATGCTCCGGGAGATCGGCTCGCCCGCGCGGGTGCGGCCCTACTTGGAGGGAAAGCTCCGGCAGAAGCAGAAAATCATGGGGCTGGGCCACCGGGTATACAAGGTCAAGGATCCACGGGCCACGATCCTGCAGGGCCTCTGCGAGCGGCTGTTCAAGGAGTGCGGCTCTTCGCCGCTCTACGAGGTGGCGCTGGAGGTGGAGCGGGTGGCCGACGAACTGTTGAGCGCCAAGCGCGTCTACCCGAACGTGGACTTCTACTCCGGGATCGTCTACGACAAGATGGGCATCGAGGTAGACTTCTTCACGCCAATCTTCGCCATGGCGCGCGTGGCCGGCTGGCTGGCGCATTGGTTCGAGCAACTGCGGGAGAATAAGCTCTACCGGCCGGATCAGATCTACGAGGGCGAGCACAACCGGCCCTACGTCCCGATCGAGCTGCGCTGAACAGCCGAGGCCGCGGCTGTGGCCACGCGTCGCGGCAGCGCACCCCGCGTTAGCATCTTCGCAACCGGACTGAGCACCGCTTCGGCCCGGGGCGGGGGCAAGGTCCTGCTGCACGCCGCCGCTCCTTCCGGGTGCTGCGCCCCTAACGACAGAATTTCCTCCACCAGCCGGTCCCGCAGCCGAAGGATCGCTGCCCGTCGCTTGGGACGATCTAGGGACCACCACCGCAGGGGCTTCGGAAAGGTCGCGGTCGGGGGCGGCACGGGTCCAACCGGTGCCTGGCCGAAGTCGTAGCCGGATGCCTGCCGGTGCCGCGCCAGGAAATCCTGGTACTGCGCCCGGTAGAGTAAATCCTCATGCTCGCTGAAACGAGGCGCCTCGGCTTTGTCCTGCATGCCCGCTTGGAGTGTCGGCCTATGCCACGCTGTCCTAGCCGCGTCCAGGACTCCAGCACGTGGTGTTGCCACACGTCTGCGAGGTAACCGCAAGCCGTCGGAGGTCAAGCCTTCCACCGTACGATCGGTGTCGGCCCTAGCCCCGGCACCGCTCTTGACAGGGGGCGGATATGCGTTAGTCATTACTGCAACATCGTCATTCCACGCAACAGGGAGGTGTCGCTATGAATCTGGAATTGTGGGATCCGTTTCGCGAGTTGGAAGACATTTCCGAGCGGCTCAGCCGGATGGTCAGCCGTCCGTCCGGTCGGCGTCCCGAAAGAAGGGAGGCCCTGACCGTCGCGGATTGGACCCCGCGCGTGGACATCATTGAGACCGAAAAAGAGTTCCTGATCAAGGCCGAGTTGCCGGAGGTCAAGAAGGAAGACGTCAAGGTCACCGTGCAGGACGGGGTACTGACGATCCAGGGGGAGCGGAAGCAGGAAAAGGACGAGAAGGGCAAGAAGTTCCACCGGATCGAGCGCGCCTACGGCAGCTTTATCCGCAGCTTCCTCGTCCCCGACCATGCAGATGAGGCGCACGTGTCGGCCGAGTTCAAGGACGGCGTGCTGACGCTGCATCTGCCGAAGTCGGAGAAGGCCAAGCCCAAGGCGATCGAGGTCAAAGTTGGCTGACCCCGCCGCCTTGCTGCCTCGAGAAGGCGGCTCTCCGTGGTCGAATGCAGCCTCCTCTAGGCGATCTGTCGGTCCTGTGGCGGGGAGACTGTGAGGGACGTGGCATCTTCTTCACGCAGCGAGAGCCAGGCTCCAAGCGCCCAGGCGAGGAAGACCAAGCCCGCCACCAACAGGGAAAACGCTTCGCCGCTTGCCAGGCTCGGTACCGCCTGGGGATCGGGAACGGCCATCAGCGCGGTCGCCAAGGGCATCACTACGGCCAGCACGGTCGGTCGGCTCATCGGGCGTCGCGCCTCCTGTGGGCTCGGCAGAGAGGGGGAGGGTTTGGCCGCCGCCCTCCACGGCAAATAATCCCGACAATCAAGCTGTCAAGGCTGCCGCCGGGCAGAGAGCCTGGGGCCACCGTGTTGACGCGGCAGGATCCAGTGTTATCACTGTGCCAAGCAGTCGGCTGTTCAGAAAATATGGAGAGAGGTCATGGGCAAGAGGGAATTTGCATGGCTTGCGTTTATCGCCCTGACGGTGCTGCTGTCCGGGGCCACGCTGGCCGCCGCCCAGGATCCATCCTCCTCGGCTTCCCCCACGACCAGCAAGCTCCCACGCAGCTTTCAGCAGGCGCGACTCGGGATGGCCGCCGGTGAGCTGCTCCGCCTGGTACCCGAGACTGTCAAGGGAGCGCCCCGCCCGAAACCGCAGCAGTCCGTTACGGTTCCTTCCGGCGACCCCCATGTCCGACAGATCGAGTACCGGTTGCACCAGGGGACGCTCTACGAGATCGTGGTGCACTATCGGGCCGACCGCGTTCCCCGGGGATATGCCGGTTTGCGCACCCGCTTGACGGAGCTCTATGGGCCGCCGGCGCACGAGGGCTTGGATGACTTCGACCTCTATTCCGGCATCCTGTCCTCACGACGGATGGAGTGGAACGATGGGGTGACTCGCATCACCGTGACGGAACGTCAGCGACTCCGCGAAGCCCGTGAGGAAACGGAACTGTTCCTCACCATGACCGACCTGAGCGTGGAGCGGCTGCACGAGCAGCAGCAGCGCGAACGTCGGCGCCAAGAAGAGCTGCGGGTCCCCGTCCCCCTGCCTGACCAGCCTCCCGTTCCCGAGCGAACCGCCGATCCTGCCCGGCGGAGCCCGCGTCCGGTCGCGGAAGGGTAATCTGCGCCGTGGTGCTGCGAGCGCCCGCTGGCCGTTGTCAGGCCGGGACGGTCGCTGGCACCCTCTCCATCCCGACGATCGGAGAAGCGCTCGATCCGCAGGCCCAGATCCGCCGGGGCCGAGCCGGGCCGACACGGCACCAGGATTCGCTGGGCAGGCTCACTGCGGGTTGATCGACAGGAAGATCGTCGCGTTCCCGCGGCTGAGGAGCAGCAACACTGGCTTGTCCGCGGTGAGCTGAGCGGTCAGCCGCTCGAAATCCTGCACGTTCCGCACCGGCTTGCGGTTGATCTCGCGGATCACGTCGCCCGGCCGGAGCCCCGCCCGCTCGGCGGGGCTGTCGGGCTGGACCTCGGTGACCACCACGCCCGCGATGTCGCGCGCGCGCCCCCGCTCGCGGCGGTCAGGTGTGTAGTTCTCCACCGTGACACCGGCTAGGGCATGTTCGCCGCGGCCTTCCTTCCCGCCGCGGGAGGCGGACGCCAGTTCCTTGGGCAGCTCGGCGATCGTGACCGTGATCTCGCGGCTCTTCTTGTCGCGCAGGACGGTCAGCGTGACAGCGGTGCCAGGGGCGGTCTCCGCGACGAGTGCCCGCAAATGCGCGGGATCCTTGACGGCTGTCCCGTTGAAGCGGGTGATGATGTCGCCGCGCTCAAGGCCCGCCTTGGCGGCCGGGCTGTCCTCCATCACGTCGGCCACCAGCGCGCCGTTCGTGCCCGGCGCGCCGAACTGTTGGGCGAGGTCCTGGCTGACCTCCTGGATGGACACCCCGAGCCAACCCCGGACGACTTTCCCGTGCTTGATCAGGCTCTCCATCACGCTGCGGGCCATGTTGCTGGGGATGGCAAACCCGATCCCCATGAACCCGCCGTTGCGGGTGAAGATGGCCGTGTTGATGCCGACCAGCTCGCCCCTGAGATTGACCAGGGCCCCGCCCGAATTGCCCGGGTTGATCGCCGCGTCTGTCTGGATGAAGTCTTCGTAGTCCACGATCCCCATATTGGCGCGGCCGACTGCGCTGATGATCCCCATGGTGACCGTCTGGTTCAGCCCGAAGGGGTTCCCGACCGCCAGCACCAGCTCGCCCACCTGCAGCTTGCTGGAATCGCCCCAAGGCAGGGTGGGGAGTCCCGTCGCATCGATCTTGATCACCGCCACATCGGTTTTGGGGTCGGTGCCGACGACCTTGGCCTTGAACTTCCGCTTGTCTCCCAGCAACACTTCCAGCTCGTCCGCGTGCTCGATGACGTGGTTGTTGGTCAGGATGTAGCCGTCCGTGCTGACGATCACGCCTGAACCCAGCCCGTGCTCCCGGCGCTCCCGCGGGATCTGAAAACGGCGCTCAAATTCCTCCCCGAAGAATCGCCGGAAGAAGGGATCCTCGAAGAAGGGGCTGGGAAACGGCGACTCCCGCTGGCTTACCTTGCGGACGGAGGCGATGTTGACGACCGACTCCCGGGCCACCTTGGCGACAGCGATAAAGGTCTCGTTGGACGGGACCGGGGTGGAAGCCGGGCCGGCCGAGACAGGGACAGGCGCCGCGACGACGGGTTGGCTGGCCGGGCTCTCGTCCCGGGCACAGTGGACCAGCCCGGACCAAGTCAGCAGAAACGCAAGGAGAGCCGGCCACGGAGACCGCCCCCCTGGATACAAGCCGTTCAGGCCTCTGGACAAAGACATACTCGCTTCCTCCCAATCGAAGGGGGCGCCGCGCGCCCGAAAGGGGCCCGGCCGGCCGGAACGGCTTCGGGCATGGAGACATATGGACATGTAGGTAAGGTGTCCGGGCGGTCAGTCAAGGGCAGGGGAGGGGCGTCCCGGCCGGTTTCCGGCGCTCTTGACGGTCGCGACGGGCATGATTATGCATGCAGTGTTTTCGACGGCCGGCGTGCGCGCGCTGGCCGCTCCGCCCGACCCTCAGGCCTGATCGGCGTTCACCGGCAGATCCGAATCTGACTTGCAGGGAGGTGAGGTCCATGAACATACGGTACATGCCGTCACTCTTCGCGCTGATCGCCGTCTGGCTCGTGGCCGCGCCCTTCCTCCTCGGCTACGCGGACAACGACACCGCGGTTCGCAACGACGTGGCGGTGGGCGTGGCGATCTTGATCGCAACCACGTTCTGGGGATTGCGCGAGCTCAAGGAGCACGGCTGGTCGTTCCATGTGCTGAAGGACAGTCGGCAGAAGACGACCTGAGCGGACCGAGGGCGGAGCCAGGTCAGCCGCGCCGCGTACGCGAGCCTTGAGTCTCGAAGAACAAGAGGAGGAGGGAGGACATGCCAGCAAAGCGACTCATCTACGGCGATGCCGCGCGGTCCGCGATCCTGCGCGGCGTCTCTCAGCTTGCGACCGCGGTCAAGGCCACCCTGGGACCGAAAGGACGCAACGCGATCTTGGACAAGAAATGGGGCTCACCGACGATCACCAAGGACGGCGTCACGGTCGCCAAGGAGATCGAGCTGCCCGAGCATTTCGAGAACATGGGCGCGCAGCTCGTGCGCGAGGTGGCCAGCAAGACCAGCGACGCGGCCGGGGACGGCACCACGACGGCCACCGTGCTGGCCGAGGCCATTTTCCGCGAAGGGGTGAAGAACTTGACGGCGGGCGCCTCCGCCATGGAGCTGAAGCGGGGCATTGACAAGGCGGTGGAGGTTGTCGTCGAGGAGCTGAAGAAGATCAGCAAGCCCTGCCAGGGGAAGAAGGAGATCGCCCAGATCGGGACGATCTCGGCGAACAACGATCCGACCATCGGGGAGCTCATCGCCGAGGCGATGGAGAAGGTCGGCAAGGACGGGGTCATCACCGTTGAGGAAGGGAAGGGCATGACCACGTCGCTCGACGTCGTCGAGGGGATGCAGTTCGACCGCGGGTACATCTCCCCCTACTTCGTGACCAACGCGGAGCGGATGGAGGCGGTGCTGGAGGATCCCTTCATCCTGATCCACGAGAAGAAGATCAGCGCGATGAAGGATCTGCTGCCGCTCCTGGAGCAGATCGCCAAGATGGGCAAGCCCTTGCTCATCATCGCGGAGGATGTGGAGGGGGAGGCACTCGCTACGCTCGTGGTCAACAAGCTCCGCGGCACGCTAAGCGTCGTAGCCGTCAAGGCGCCCGGCTTCGGCGACCGGCGCAAGGCGATGCTGGAGGATATCGCGATCCTCACCGGCGGGCAGGCCATTTCCGAGGATTTGGGGATCAAGCTGGAGAACGTGAAGCTGGCGGACCTCGGCCGCGCCAAGCGCGTCACGGTGGACAAGGACAACACGACGATCGTGGAGGGCTACGGCGATCCGAAGAAGATCGAGGGCCGGGTCAAGCAGATCAAGGCCCAGATCGAGGAGACGACCTCCGACTACGACCGCGAGAAGCTGCAGGAGCGCCTGGCCAAACTGGTCGGCGGGGTAGCCGTGATTCATGTCGGGGCGGCGACCGAGACCGAGATGAAGGAAAAGAAGGCCCGCGTCGAGGACGCCCTGCACGCGACCAAGGCCGCGGTCGAGGAGGGGATCGTCCCCGGCGGCGGGGTCGCCCTGCTCCGGTGCATCCCCGCGCTGGACCGACTCAAGCTGGAGGGCGACCAGCAGGTGGGCGCCAACATCGTCCGGCGCGCACTGGAGGAGCCCATTCGCCAGATCGCCTGGAACGCCGGGCACGACGGCTCGGTCGTCGTGGAGAAGGTCAAACGGGAGTCCGGCGCCTACGGGTTCGACGCGGCCACCGAGCAGTACACGGACCTGCTCCAGGCCGGGATCATTGACCCGACGAAGGTCACCCGCACTGCGCTACAGAACGCGGCGAGCGTAGCGGGACTGATGCTCACGACCGAGGTGCTGGTCACCGAGCTTCCCGAGAATAAGAAACCTGCCGGCGCGCCCATGCCGGAAGAGGACATGTACTGAGGGCGCGCGGAGCGGCCGGGGGCAATCCCCGGCCGCTCCGTTGTTCCGCTCTCCTCCTCCACCCACACCTCCCGCTCTTTCTCACGAACGTCCCGCGTGTTCCCCGCAGTCGCTGTCTCGCTGCGATCGTTGTTCTGTTCTCGTCTGGTCACGACCTTCCTCCGGCGTCAGAAAAATCTTGAGCCGGCATCCCCGATGGATTAAGATGGCCCCCCCGGCGCGCAGGGCGCCGTCCCTAACCGACTCGCTTCAACCGAAAGGGGGCCCCCTATGCCTGTGTACGTTAGCCTGGTGAAGTTCACGGCGCACGGGATCATGACGATGAAGGAGCGAGGTATCGCCCGCTCGGAGACGGTCCAGCGGAACATCGAGTCGCTGGGGGGCCGGCTGCTAGACGCCTGGTATTGCCTGGGGGAATACGACGTCGTGGCGATCCTGGAGTTTCCGAACAACCGGGCGGCCATGCAGGCGGCGGTCCTGAACTCTTCGCTCGGGCACATCCGGGTGACGACCATGCCGGCGATCCCGCGGGCGGAGTGGCGGTCGTTGCTCCAGGAGGTGTGGGGCAAGAAGGGAGCCAAACGAACGAAAGGGTGACCGACGGCCTGCCCCCACGGTGTGGGCCCAGTCAAGGGGCCGGGGCACGGGCAGGCGACCGACAGCACCTGCGGCGGGGGGCTGACCGGAGATCGGGGTATGGGGAGACGGGCGGTGAAGCAGACGGCGCGGCACAAGACGATCACGACGAAGAGGCGAGCAAAGGGGAACCGCGCTATGGGGAGCGGCACAGCCCCGGGCGATCGGCCGGCTCTGCGGATCGAGCGGGACACGATGGGGGAGCTGGCGGTGCCTGCCTCCGCCTATTATGGGGTCCAGACGGCACGGGCCATTGCGAACTTCCCGATCAGCGGGCTCCGGTTCCCTCGCTCCTTCATCCGGGCGCTGGGGCTGATCAAGTGGGCGGCCGCCGCGGTCAACGAATCGCTCGGCCTGCTCGACCACAAGCTGGCGAAGGCGATCCAAGCCGCCAGTCGCGAGGTCGTGGACGGACGCCTGGACGGGGAGTTCCCGCTCGACATCTTCCAGACCGGGTCCGGCACCTCGACGAACATGAACGCGAACGAGGTGATCGCGAACCGAGCCTCGGAGCTGTTGGGCGGCGCGCGCGGCAGCAAGCTCGTGCACCCGAACGATCACGTCAACCTTGGCCAGTCGAGCAACGACGTGATTCCCACGGCCATCCACGTGGCCGCGATTGAGATGATGGCGCGCGAGTTGATCCCGGCGCTGGCGCGGCTGCAGAAGGCCCTGGCGGGCAAAGCTCGCGCCTTCGATCGGATCGTCAAGATCGGGCGCACGCATTTGCAGGACGCGACGCCCATCCGGCTCGGGCAAGAGTTCGGTGGCTACGCCCGCCAGATCGAGCTAGGGCTCGAGCGGGTGCGGCGCGCGCAGGCGGCCCTCGCCGAGGTGGCCCTGGGCGGGACGGCGGTCGGGACCGGGCTGAACACCCACCCCAAGTTTGCCGACCGGGTCATAGCGCTGGTGAGCCAGGAGATCGGGTACCGCTTGCGGGAGGCCGCGGACCATTTCGAGGCGCAATCGGCCCAGGACTCCGTTGTGGAGGCCAGCGGGGAGTTGCGCACGATCGCGGTAAGCCTCATGAAGATCGCCAACGACATCCGCTGGCTCGGCTCCGGTCCGCGCTGCGGGCTGGGCGAGATCATCCTCCCCGAGACGCAGCCCGGGTCCTCCATCATGCCGGGCAAGGTGAACCCGGTGATCGCGGAATCCGTCACGATGGTTGCGGCCCAGGTGATCGGGAACGACGTCACGATCACGGTCGCCGGGCAGTCGGGAAATTTCGAGCTGCTGGTCATGCTGCCGGTCATGGCCTACAACCTCTTGCAGTCCGTCGAGTTGCTTGCCCGGGCCGCGGAGAATTTCGCGGTCCGTTGCGTCGAGGGCATTGCCGCCAACGAACCGCGCTGCCGGGACTCGATCGAAGGTAGCCTCGCCATGTGCACCGCGCTGGCGCCGGAGATCGGCTACGAGGCAGCGGCGAGGATCGCTAAGGAGGCCTATCGGACGGGGAAGACTGTTCGGGCGGTCGCCCTGGCGGAACGGGTCCTCCCGGCGAAGAAGTTGGAGACCTTGCTGGACCCCTGGCGGATGACCGGCCCCGACCTGGGCCGCCGCCGGTGACATCCGTTCCGACGCGTCTGCGCTTTTGACAAGGCGAAACTGGCTGTGCTAACGTCGCCCGAAATTCGCCATCTTTCGACCGGGACCCACCAGGGATAAGGCATCATGAGAGAGTCCACAAGCACGGCTGCTAGGCATCTGATCATCGTCATCGGGGCCGGCCCCGCCGGCATGTCGGTCGCCAATCTGCTCTCGAAGGCCGGCCATGAAGTGGTCATCCTCAATCGGGACATCAAGTTCGGCGGGCTCGCCGAATACGGAATTTTCCCGAGCAAGCTCAAGCTGCGGGGAGGCCTCAAGAAGTCCTATTGGGAGATCGTCGAGCGGCCGAACGTGCACTATTACGGCAACGTTTCCATCGGCCGGGGAAAGGATCTGACCGTGGAAGACCTGCTCGGGCTGGGTGCCAGCGCGGTGGTCTTCGCCACGGGCGCGCAGGGCACCAAACGGATCGGCGTCGAGGGCGACTCGGCGGCGGGCGTCTTCCACGCGAAGGACGTCGTCTATCACTTCAACCGCCTGCCGGGCTACGGCGACCGTCCCTTCGAGATGGGGCGGAGGGTCGCGATCATCGGAGTGGGCGACGTGATGGTGGACATCGCCCATTGGCTCGTGCGGTACAAGCAGGTGGACGAGGTCACGGCGATCGCCCGGCGGGGGCCAGCCGAGCGTAAGTACAACCCCAAGGAGATCCGCGCTATCTGCGCCAACATTGACCAGGCCGCGCTCGCCGGCGAGTTCGCCCGGATCCGAAGCCGCCTCGAAGCGGTGGGGCAGAAGCCGGATGAGCTCCTCAAAGCGATGCTCGAGGAGTTCACCAAATGCGAGCCGAAGGTCAGCCCGACGCGGATGGGCTTCCGGTTCCTGGCCTCGCCCCGGCGCGTGCTGACCGACGAGCACAACCGGGTCCGGGCCCTGGAGATCGAGGAGACCCGGCTCGAGCCCAAGGGTGAGGACTTCTCCGCGGTGGGGCTCAAGCAGTACTACGAATTCCCTTGCGACAGCGTGGTCTTCGCCGTCGGCGACAAGGTGGACGAGACGGTCGGCCTTCCGTATAAAGACGGCGTGTTCGTGACCAATCCGGTGAAGACCGGGAATGATCCCGACGACTCCCTGTTTCAGGCCTACGACGAGGCGTCCGGACAGATCATGGAGGGCGTGTTTCTGGTCGGGTGGGCCCGCAAGGCCAGCGAGGGCCTCGTCGGCATCGCCAAGCGGGACGGGGAGTGGTGCGCCGAGGTGGTCTTGCGGTATCTCGCGACGCGGGCGCCGGCCGGGCCCGCCGCGGTCCACGGGATCCTGGCCCGGCTGCAGGGCACCTTCAAAGACCGGCGCGTCCAGGCGGTGGATGCGAAGGACCTCCGCTTCCTCGAAGAAGCGGAGAAGGAGCACGGGGCGTCACCCGATTGCATCGGGGAATTCAAATACCTGACCAACCACGAGATGCTGGCCCAGATCCAGCGCAAGAAGGACGCCGCCGGGACCATCGCCGCGCGCTAACTATCTCCCCACTTCAGCTTCCGCCGCAGCACGTCGTAGTACGTCCGCTCGGGAAACCGGATGAGCTTCGTGCAGTGCTCCGACGCCCTGATCGCGACGGTGTCACCTTGCGTCATCGCGACCCCGACCTGCCCGTCAAAGGTGGTCATGGCGCCCTCGTCCGGGCTGGTGAGGGTCACGTCCAGCGCCACCGTGCTCGGGATCAGCAGCGGACGGTGCGTCAGGGTGTGCGGGCAGATAGGGGTTAGGATCAGGGCCTGGACCGAAGGGTTCATAATGGGGCCGCCGGCTGACAGCGAGTAGGCGGTCGAGCCGGTCGGAGTGGAGACGATCAACCCGTCCCCGCGCAGGGTCGTGACGAACTGGCCGTCAATCGAGATCTGGAGCGTGATCATGCGTGCGAGCGTCCCCTTGCTCAGCACCACATCGTTCAGCACCGTGGCCTGGGCCACGTGGTCGCCGTGACGGTCAATGCGGGCCCGCAGCATCAGGCGCTCCTCCAGATAGAATTCCTGATTGAAGACGCGCCGGAGAGCCGGGTACATCTGGTCCAGGCTCACCTCGGTCAAGAAACCGAGGCCGCCCATGTTGATGCCGAGGATCGGGACGCCGCGCTCCTCCACCAGCCGCGCCGCGTTCAACATCGTGCCGTCGCCGCCCAGCACGAGCACCACGTCGCAGCGCGTCGCGAGATGGGATTTCTGGTACAGGGGCGGCTCGCCGATCAGCCCGGCGGTCTTGCCGTCCAAGATCACGTCCTTGCCCTGCTCGCGCAGCCAGGTGACGAGGTCGGCCAGGATAGGTTTGATATCGGGGAACTTGGGCTTGGTCAGGATCCCGACGGCTTTCATGGAGTCTCGCGGCCTCTCGCGGGGTGGTCGGGCGGAACCAAGGTGCGAGCAGGACAGGGGAAGCGGGGAGTGATTGTAACGAGAGCGCGAGCGGCTTGTCAACGAACGCACGCGGCGCGTCGGCGGACTCGCCCACTCGCGTGTGCAGTCTGTCCGCGACGGGGTGACGCGCCGCTGCCGCACTTGACAGTGTGAGAGGACGCCGATAGAATTGGGGCAAGTTTTTTGACGAGTTGCCGCTTGTCGAGGCCGTATCGGTACCCCCACCCGAAGGAGGCAGGATGTTCGAACGATTCACGGATAAGGGTCGGAAGATCATCATCCTGGCGAGAGAAGAGGCCGAGCGTCACCAGAACGACTATCTGGGGACGGAGCACCTGGTCCTGGCCATTCTTCGCGAATCGGACGGCATCGCCCTCATGATCCTTAAGAAGATGGGGCTCTCCACCGAGCAGATCCGCCTAGAGATCGAGCGGAATCTGCCGAGCGGCGGCACCACGATGACCTTCGGGGAGATTCCCTTCAGCCCGCGCGTCAAGAAGGTCATCGAGTACGGGGTCGAAGAGGCCCGGCTCCTGGGGCACAACCACATCGGGAGCGAGCATCTCCTGCTGGGGCTGCTGCGCGAGGAGGAGGGCATCGGGGGGAAGATCCTGCGGAGCCTCGGCGCGAACCTCCTGACCGCCCGGCAGCTCACCGTGACGTTCCTCCGCAAGTCCGCGCCGCGCGAACGCGACCGGAAGAGCAACACGCCCGCTCTGGACGAGTTCGGCCGCGATCTGACCCAGCTTGCGCAGGAGGGGCAGCTCGACCCGGTGATCGGCCGCGCCGACGAGATCGAGCGCGTGCTCCAGATCCTCAGCCGACGCACCAAGAACAACCCCGTGCTGATCGGGGAGTCCGGGGTAGGCAAGACGGCGATCGTCGAGGGCTTGGCGCAGCGCATCGTCATGTCGGAGGTGCCCGACAACCTGCTCTCGCGCCGAGTGATCGCGCTGGACCTCGGCTCCCTTGTGGCCGGCACGAAGTACCGCGGCCAGTTCGAGGAGCGTCTCAAGGTCGTGATGAAGGAAATCGTCCAGGCTGGCAACATCATCATCTTCATTGACGAGCTGCACACGCTCGTCGGGGCCGGCGCCGCCGAAGGGTCCATTGACGCCTCGAACATGTTGAAGCCCGCGCTCTCCCGCGGGGAGATTCAGTGCATCGGCGCGACCACGCTGGACGAGTACCGCAAGCACATCGAGAAGGACGGGGCGCTGAAGCGGCGGTTCCAGCCCATCTACGTGCAGCCGCCGAGCATCGAGGAGACGATCCGGATCATCCAAGGGCTCCGGGACCGCTACGAGGAGCACCACGGGGTCGAGATCACGGAAGAGGCGATCATCGAGGCTGTCAAGCTCTCAGACCGCTACATCACCGACCGCTTCCTCCCGGACAAGGCGATTGACCTGATTGACGAGACCGGCTCGCGCGCGAAGTTGCAGACCTACGCGCTGCCCGGTGAACTGAAGGCGCTGGAGCAGGAACTGAAGAAGGTCGCGCGCGAGAAGGAGCTGGCGATCTCGCTCCAGAACTTCGAGGAGGCTGTCAGGTTCCGCGAGGAGGAGGAACGGCTGCGCAAGCTGCTGGAGGAGTCCAAGCGCGAGTGGAAGAAGAATCAGGAGAAGCAGAAGCCGGTGATCACAAAGGAGGACGTCGCCTACGTGGTCTCCAAGATGACCGGCATCCCGCTCTTCAAGCTCGAGGAGGAGGAGTCCAACAAGCTGCTGAAGATGGAGGAGTTCCTCCATCGCCGGATCGTTGGGCAGCAGGAGGCGATCTCGGCTGTCTGCCGCGCCATCCGGCGCTCGCGCGCCGGCTTGAAGGAGGCCAAGAAACCGATCGGTTCCTTCATCTTCCTCGGCCCCACCGGCGTGGGCAAAACCGAACTGGCTCGGGCGCTGGCGGAGTTCCTCTTCAACACCGAGGATGCCCTGATCCGGATCGATATGTCCGAGTACCAGGAGAAGTTCACGAGCTCCCGCCTGTTCGGCGCCCCGCCCGGCTACGTCGGGTACGAGGAAGGCGGGCAGCTCACCGAGAAGGTCCGGCGCCGGCCGTACTCGGTCGTGCTCTTCGACGAGATCGAGAAGGCGCACCCGGACATCTTCAACGTGCTGCTGCAGGTCCTGGACGACGGCGTCCTGACCGACAGTCTGGGCCGCAAGGTGGACTTCAAGAACACCGTCGTGATCATGACCTCGAACCTCGGCACCAAGCTGATCCAGAAGGGCGTCTCGCTGGGCTTCCACCGCTCGGACCCGAGCGACCGTGACCGGCGGATGAAGGACGAGGTGCTGGCGGAGCTGCGGCGCTCGTTCAGCCCGGAGTTCCTCAACCGGATTGACGAGGTCGTCGTCTTCCATCCGCTGGAGAAGGAGCACCTGCTCGGCATCCTCGACATCCTGCTCAGGGAACTCAACGCACGGCTGCTAGAGAAGGGCGTGCAGCTCGAGGTCAGCGACGACGTCAAGGAGTGGCTGCTGAAGGAAGGCTACGAGCCGCTCTACGGCGCCCGCCCGATGCGGCGCACCATCCAGAAGGCGATTGGCGACCCGCTCTCCGAGGAGCTGATCCGCGGCCGCTTCAAGGACGCCCGCAAGATCAGGGTGGTCTTAAAAGACGAGGCGCCGGCGTTCGTCGAAGAAGAAGCCATGGCGGGAGTGTGACGCGCGGCTTGGCCTGTGACCTCGACACAGATTCCGGTCCGGAACGATGGCGACCCTCGCGCAGCGACCTGCGCGAGGGTCGCCGCGCATTTGGCCCCGTCTTCCGATTCCTGCCCCCAAGGGCCCGCTCCCGTGCAAAGCCGGTCCGCCGGCCCGGGGTGGGCTGTGAGCCCGTGAGGAGACAGTCATGGCATCCCCGACGATCCTCGGGATCGAGACTTCCTGCGACGAAACTGCGGCAGCCGTCGTGCGCGGTGGCGTGGTGGCCTCTTCGGTGCTGGCCTCGCAGCACGACGTGCATGGGCGCTACGGCGGCGTGGTGCCGGAGCTGGCGGCCCGACGGCACCTCGAGACGATCGAGGCGGTCACGGCCTCGGCCCTGCAGACCGCCGGCGTGGGCTGGAGCGAGCTGACCGCGGTGGCGGTCACCCGCGGCCCCGGGCTCGCGGGCGCTCTGCTCGTGGGAGTAAGCTACGCAAAGGCACTGGCCTACGCGCTGCGCATCCCACTCATCGGGGTCAATCACCTCGAAGGCCATCTGGCCTCGGCCTGGGTCGAGCATCCGGACTTCCCGACGCCCTGCGTGGTGCTGGTGGTGTCGGGCGGTCATACGCACCTTTACCGGGTAGAGCCGACGGGCGACTGCACCTGTCTGGGCCGGACCCTGGACGATGCGGCCGGGGAGGCCTTTGACAAGGCGGCGAAGATGTTGGGGCTTGGCTTCCCGGGCGGCCCCGCGATGGACCGGACGGCCCGCCGGGGTAATCCGGAGGCCGTGCGGTTTCCGCGACCCTACGCCAGGCGGGCGAGCCTCGACTGCAGCTTCAGCGGACTGAAGACCGCGCTACTGTACTACCTCCGAGGTCTTGAGCGGCGCGGGAGCCCAGTCCCGGTGGAGGACGTGGCCGCAGGCTTCCAGGAGGCGATCGTGGATGTCCTGGTGGAGAAGGCCTTTCGGGCGGTCGCGCGCGAGCGGGTCGGCGCTCTGGCCGTCGTCGGCGGCGTGTCGGCGAACAGCCGCTTGCGCGAGCGGCTGGCCGCCCGGGCGGCGGAGGCCGGCATCCGCCTGGCCATCCCGCGTCCTGCCTATTGCACCGACAACGCGGCTATGATCGCGTTCGCGGGCCTACGGGCGTACGCGCAGGGGCGGTTCGAGCCCTGGACGATGGAGGCGGATCCTGCCTGGTCGCTGGCCACGCCGATCGGCGGGGCTCAGGAGCGGCGGCGCCCACGGCTGGCCGCAGGGGCGCGTCGCTGAGAGGGGAGGGGCTATTCCAACCGTTTACGGCAATACCAACGGGCTGAAAGCGAGCCAGCTCCTCCGGCTGGAGCACCTGTACCGGCGGCGCGTCCCGGTGGACAAGCTGATCACGCCGGAGCTGGCCCGCGCCTGCACGGAACTCTCCCACGAGATTCGCTGCCAGATCGGCCTCGTCATCACGCGGCGCGGGATCGTCGAGCAGGTCATCGTCGGGACCGGCCGGGAGCTGGACCTCAGCCGGCTCTCTGGGTTCCGGGTGGGCCAGCGGTCGCTGCGCGGAGTCCGGCTGGTGCACACGCACCTCGACAACGAGCCGCTCACCCAGGATGACCTCACCGATCTCGGTTTGTTGCGGCTCGATCTCATCGCCGCCCTCGGCGTCGGGCCCGACGGCCTCCCGGCGGATCTCCACCTGGCACACATCCTGCCGCCCAACGCGCGCGGATCGGCGTACGAGGTGTGGCCGCCCCGGTCCTTCCACTCGTTTCAGCTCGAGTGCGACAAGTTTGTGGGCGCGCTGGAGGCCGAGCTGACCCGCGCGGCCGCGACCCATCTCGTGCGCGCCGGGGAGGAGTCCGCGATCCTGGTCAGCGCCTCGACACGAAGCCGCTGGGAGCAGGAGGAACGGCTGGCGGAGCTGGCCGAGCTGGCGCGATCGGCCGGCATCGCCGTGCTTGGCTCCGTGTGCCAGCGGACACAGGAGGTGCATCCCAAGTACCTGCTCGGCCGCGGGAAGTTGAAAGAGGTGGTGATCAGGGCGCTGCAGTCCGGCGCGGATCTGCTCATCTTCGACCAGGATCTGACGCCGGCGCAGGTGCGCGCGATCGCCGAGATGACCGACATGAAGGTCGTGGACCGCACCCAGGTCATCCTGGACATCTTCGCCCGCCGGGCGCACAGCCGGGAAGGTAAGATCCAGGTGGAGCTGGCGCAGCTCCGCTACCTCCTGCCGCGGCTCTCGGGGAACCACTCGGCCCTCTCGCGCCTGGGCGGCGGCATCGGCGGTCGGGGGCCCGGCGAGAGCAAGCTGGAGACCGACCGGCGCCGGGTGCGCGACCGGCTGGCGCACCTGGAGCGCGAGCTGGACGCCGTAGCCCGGCACCGCGACCGGCGGCGGGCACGCCGTCTCAGGAACCGCTTGCCGATCGTCTCGATCGTCGGCTACACGAACGCCGGCAAGTCTACCCTGCTCAACGCGCTGACCAGGAGCCACGTCTCGGCCGAGAACCGCCCGTTCGACACGCTCGATACAACCAGCCGCCGGCTCCGGTTTCCGCAGGACCGCGAGGTCATCATCACGGACACGGTGGGTTTCCTCCGGGACCTCCCGAAGGATCTCATGGGGGCGTTCCGGACCACGCTCGAGGAGCTGCGGGACGCGGACGTGCTGCTCCATCTGGTGGACGCCAGCTCGAGGAACCTCGAGAGCCAGATCCACGCGGTCGAGAAGATCCTCGAGGAGCTAGACTTGGCGAAAACCCCGAGGCTGCTGGTGTTCAACAAGTGCGACCGGCTGGACGCCGAAGAGGCCGAGGCGCTCTGTCGGCGGTTTGGCGCAATCGGAATCTCCGCCGTGCGGAACGACACGCTCATCCCGATGCTCAGGGCGTTGGAGCAGGTACTCTCGGAGGTCTGCCAGCAGGATCGGGGCGAGATCCAATCCGGCGGGGTGCCGGCCGGTCCACTGGCGCTGATCCCACGCGCGGTGGGATGAGGGTCCGGTGAAGCGCGCTCCCCTGCAGGGCCGGTCCCGACGGCCGGGGCCAGCGCAGCCGAGCCCGGCGGGCGGCCGCGCGCGTGTGGCGCGGATTTTGGACAAGCTCGAACAGGCGATCCCCGACGCGCGTGTCGAGCTCGCCTATAAGAGCCCGATCGAGCTCTTGGTGGCCACCATCCTGTCCGCCCAGTGCACGGATCAGCGCGTCAACCAGGTCACCCCCACGTTGTTCGCCCGGTATCCCAGCGTGTCCGCGCTGGCCGCCGCCGATCCGACCGAGCTGGAAGCCCTGATTCGGCCGACCGGGTTCTTCCGCAGCAAGGCGCGCAGCCTCATCGGGTGCGCCCGCGCGTTGCGCGAGCGGTTTGGCGGCCAAGTCCCCGACACCATGGAGGCGCTCGTGACCTTGCCCGGTGTCGGCCGGAAGACCGCCAACGTCGTGCTCGGGGCCTGCTTTGGGAAGCCCGCGGTCGTCGTGGACACGCACGTGAAGCGGGTTGCCCAGCGCCTCGGCCTGGCGCGGAGCGGCGATCCCGATTGGATCGAGGCAGAGCTCCAGCGCCTGATCCCGCAGGACCGGTGGACGTCCGGCTCGCAGCGGCTCCTGCTGCACGGCCGGTACGTGTGCCTGGCGCGGGCTCCGAAGTGCGGTCAGTGCGCGATCTACCAGGAGTGCGCCTGGCCCGGGAAGCGACCACGATGATTCGGAGCATGACCGGCTACGGGCGGCGGGAGGCTCCGGTGGGGCAGGGCACGGTCGCCGTCGAGGTGCGGGCGGTGAACCACCGCTTCTGCGAGGTAATCGTGCGCGTCCCCCGGTTCCTCGGGTCGCTGGAGGAGGAGCTGAAACGGGAGGTCCAGCGCCGGTGCGCGCGCGGCCGCGTCGAAGTCACGGTCTCGCTGACGGGCGAGGTGGAGGGGCGGCGGAGCCTCAGTCTTGACCGGTCCCTGGCCAGGCAGTACTATCGTCTTCTCTGCGAGCTTCAGCGCGAGCTGCGCCTGGCCGGTTCCGTGGACCTGGCGCTGGTGGCCGGGCTCCGGGAGCTCGTCTCGGTCGTGGACCAGCCGGCCGATTCCCGGCCTTTGGCGCGCCTGGTCGGCCGGCTCGCCAAAGGGGCGCTCGCGGACCTGGACGCCATGCGGCGGCGCGAAGGGACCGCTCTGGCGCGCGATCTTCGGCGTCGCCTGCAGACGGTGCGCGCGGAGGTCCGCCTCATCAGTGCGCGATCGCCCCAGGTGGTGCGGGAGGCATTCGAGCGGATGAAGGCGAGAGTCGAGAAGCTGCTCGCGCCCCGCGCCGTGGACGAGGGGCGGCTGCATCAAGAGCTGGCGGTCTTCGCCGACCGATGCGACGTGAGCGAGGAGCTGACGCGGCTGGAGTCCCACCTCGCGCAGTTTGACGGGGCCCTCGGGAGCCGGGAGGCCGTCGGCCGTACGTTGGATTTCCTGCTCCAGGAGATGGGCCGCGAGATCAACACCGTCGGTGCCAAGGCCAACGACGCCGAGATCGCCGGCCGGGTCGTGCGCGTCAAGGGCGAGCTCGAGAAGATCCGCGAACAGGTGCAGAACATCGAATGATCCGGGAAACCGTCGGTCATCGGCTTCGTGATTCTCCGGAGATGCAGGCTGAGAGCCGGTAGCCTATGGCTTTCCCCAAAGGAGCGTATGGAGCGAAAAGGGTTGCTGTTCGTCGTGTCGGCTCCCTCGGGTGCGGGCAAGACGACGTTGTGCAAAGAGGTCGTCAATCTCGTGCCCGGCCTCCGTCACTCGGTGTCCTACACGACCCGGAAGCCCAGGCCCGGGGAAGTCCACGGCCGGGACTACTATTTCGTGGACGAGCAGGTGTTCCAAGAGATGGTGGCCCGCAACGAGTTCGCCGAATGGGCGCCGGTCTACGGGCATCTCTACGGCACGCCGCGCCACACGCTCACCGCGTTGATGGACCAGGGATACGACGTGTTGCTCGAGATTGATGCACAGGGGGCCATGCAGATCAAGAAGAAGTTCGAGGACGGGGTGTATATCTACATCCTGCCGCCCTCGATCGAGGCCCTCCGCACCAGGCTGCTCCAGCGCGGTTCGGACTCCCCCGATGAGATCGCGCGGCGTCTTCAGAAGGCCCGTGAAGAGGTGTGGAGCTACCGGGAGTACTCGTACATCGTGCGGAACGACGACGTGAAGCAGGCGTTGAAGGAGCTCGAGGCCATCGTCCTGGCCGAGCGGATCCGGACCAAGCGGCTCGACATCGCCTGGCTGGAGGAGAACTTCATCAAGGGAAAGGACGACAGGGCGGGCGCCCGCCCGAATCCCGCGACAACCTAAGGAGAGACCCACGCTATGATGGACGCATTGGCACTGCTACCCGAGTTTGACCCGGAACGGTTCGATTCGCGCCACCGGCTGGTGATCGCCGCCTCGCAGCGTGCGAAGCACCTGATGCAGGGGGCGCGACCGACGGGGCATTCGAAGTTCACGAAGGAGACCACAATCGCCTTGGACGAGGTTCTGCGGGGTCACGTGCCGTTCCTCGTCGGCAAGGAAGCACGCCAGGCCATGAAGGAGGCCAAGCGGGGCGTGGAACATGAGATGGAACGGATGGGGCTGGCGCCGGCCGAGGAGGACGGCCGGGAGATCCGGAAGGATCTCAGCGTCTATGTGGACGACTCGGTCCAGGCGGCGGAGCCGGAAGGCGAGGAATAGCCGGCGGAGGGCGCGATGGCCGCAGGGCCAAAGTTTCTCGGCAAGCGAGTGGTCCTGGGCGTGTGCGGAAGCATCGCTGCCTATAAAGCGGTCGGGTTGCTGCGCACGCTGATCCGGGAGGGAGCGGACGTGACCGTGGCGATGACCGCGGCCGCCACCCGGTTCGTCACGCCGCTGACCTTCGAGGTGCTGTCGCGCCACCCGGTGGCGATGGACCTCTTCGCCGCCCGCGATCCCCTGCCCCACCTGACCCTGGCAGAGGCCGCCGACCTCGTCGTGGTCGCGCCGGCGACCGCCAACCTGCTGGCCAAGGCGGCGCTCGGATTGGCGGACGATCTGCTGAGCACGCTGCTTCTCGCGGCCGACCGCCCGCTCGTGCTGGCGCCAGCCATGGACGGGGACATGTGGAGCCATCCGGCGGTCCAGGCCCACGTGGCGGTCCTTCGCAGTCGGGGGGCGACGGTGCTGGAGCCGGACGAAGGGCCACTCGCCTCGGGAAAGCTTGGGCGCGGGCGCCTCACCGACGACGCCACGATCCTCGACGCGATCGCGGCCAAGCTAGCGCCGCGTCTCGACTGGGCGGGCCAACGGGTCCTGGTCTCGGCTGGGCCGACGCAGGAAGCGCTGGATCCGGTTCGGTTCATCTCCAACCGGTCCTCGGGCAAGATGGGCTATGCGATTGCCCAGGCCGCGCGGGAGCGCGGGGCCGAGGTGGTTCTCGTCAGCGGCCCGACTGCGCTGCCCCCGCCCCCCGGCGTGGAAGTCGTGCCGGTCGTGACCGCGGAGGAGATGGCCAAGGCCCTGACCACGCGCTTCGGCTGGGCGTCGGTGGTAATCATGGCCGCGGCCGTCGCGGATTTCCGTCCTGCGCGTCCCGCCTCCCGCAAGCTCATGAAGACCGATCAGGCCTGGCGGCATCTGGACTTGGAGCCGACCGAGGATATTCTCGAAACCCTGTCGCGGCGCAAGACGGCCCAACTCCTCGTCGGCTTCGCCGCTGAGACCGAGGCCCTGGCGGCCCGCGCGCGCGACAAGCTGGCCTGTAAGGGGCTCGATCTGATCGTGGCCAACGACGTGACCGCGGAGGGCTGCGGGTTTGGCTCAGACACAAATGCGGCGCTCCTGATCGATCGCGACGGCCACGAAACGGTGCTGTCGCTCATGTCGAAGCGGGAGCTGGCGGACCGGATCCTCGACGCCGCCCTGAGCCTGCGGCTGGCGGCCGACCAGCGCGGTCGAGGCGGAATCTGACCAGGGCTCGACGGCCAATGGCTCCCGCCGATCCGCAGCACGAGGACCCCTCCCTCCGTATCGCGGCGTTCACGAAGCGGCTCGCCAAGGACCCGGCCTCCAAAGCGTTCCTGCCGCTTGCCGAGGAATATGCCAAGATTGGCCGATTCCGAGAAGCGGTGGCGGTGCTCAAAGAGGGTCTGAAGGCCTACCCGACTTTCATTCTCGCCCGCACGGCGCTCGGCCGCGTGTACTACCAGGCGGGCCAGCGCGCTGAAGCCAAAGCCACCCTGCAGGAGGCGATCAAGGACAGCCCGGAAAACCTCCTGGCCCACCGGACGCTGGCCCGGATCTACCTGGACGAGAACGCCCTGGACGACGCCTCGCGGTCCTGTGCGGTGCTGTTAGCCGCCAATCCCAAGGATCCGGACGCGCTCGGGCTGAAGGCCGCCATCGAGCAGCGGCAACAAGGCGCTGGCGGACGTGCGGGCGTTGTCGCCGTCCCTGCGCTGACCCCCATCGAACGGGCGGTGGTTCCGGCGCGGCAGGATGCCGCGCAAGCCTCGTCGGGCGCGGCGGCAAACGACGATGCGAGGGCCAGGAAGGTGGCTCGGCTCAAAGCCTGGCTCGCTACCGTGCAGCGGCGGCGCGAGTCAGAGAGGTCCCGCAGCGAGGTCGATGGAGCCTCCGCTCTCTGACGGTTTGACCAGGGCGGAGGGGCTTGTTACAATAACCGACTTACATCCGACCTTGAGGATGACGACCCAGCCATTCCATGTGCTCGTCCTGCACGGCCCGAACCTGAATCTGTTGGGGCAGCGTGAGCAGTCCGTCTACGGCCCGACGACGCTCGCCGAGATCAACACGGCGATTCTGGAGCTGGCCAAACAGGAGGGCGTCGAGGTGGACATCCGACAATCGAACAACGAGGCGGAGCTGGTGAGCTGGATCCAGGACGCCAGGAACCGGTTCGACGCCATCGTGATCAACCCGGCGGCGTTCACGCACACGAGCGTCGCGATTCGCGACGCCATCGCGGCCGTCGGCGTTCCCACCGTGGAGGTGCATCTGAGCAACCTCTATCGGCGCGAGCGGTTCCGGCATCGCTCCTATATCGCGGGCGTGGCGCTGGGCCAGATCGCGGGGTTCGGCCCATCCAGCTACCTGCTGGGGCTGCGGGCCGCGATCGAGCACCTGAAGGCCGCCGGGCGATCCGGCTCGGCCTGATCGTCCCTCACGGGCAATCAAGGGAGGCAACGGTTCGTGATTTCGACGGCTGATTTCCGCAACGGGGCGCGGCTCAAGCTGGACGGGGAGCCCTATTACATCGTAGAGTTCCAGCACGTGAAACCGGGCAAGGGCGGCGCGTTCGTCCGCACCAAACTCAAGAGCTACAAAACGGGCAACGTGATTGATAAGACCTTCCGCTCCGGTGAAAAGTTCGAAGAGCCCGAGTTGGAGGAACGCGAGATGCAGTTCCTCTACGCCACCGGGGATGCCTACACGTTCATGGACACCGAGACCTTCGAGCAGTTCACCTACGACAAGAAGCAGCTCGGGGAGAACGCCGACCTGCTCAAGGAAAACACGGTGGCGAAAATCCTCATTTATGAGCATCAGCCGATCGCGGTCGAGCTGCCCATTTTCATCGAGCTCAAAGTCGTGGATGCGGAGCCCGGGGTCCGCGGCGATACTGCCTCCGGGGGCACCAAGCCCGCCGTGGTGGAGACCGGTGCCGTCATCAAGGTGCCGCTCTACCTAGAGGTGGGAGAGGTCATCAAGATCGACACCCGAACCCGCGAATACGTGGAGCGTGTGCGGTGAGCGGACGCCGCGACCGCGCTCTGCCCAAGCGTAGGAGGCCGCGCCCTCCCGCGCTCCCCGAGGCTGCACCACCCGAGCCGGGGCGCACCACCGCGCCCGGAGCGGCCTCCGACCGGCGCCGGGAGATCCACGACCTGATCGAGCTCCTCAAGCAGCATAACCTGGCGGAGCTGGAGGTGGAGCACGGGGGGTTCCGTGTGCGCCTCGTCCGCGAGGCGACCGCGACCGTACCCCAGACGGCCACCAGGGAAAGGCCACCCGGCGGGGCGGAGCTCCCCGCCGCCAGCCAGATCCCCCTGCCGGTCAAGGAGGCGACTGGCCTGGTCACCGTCACCTCCCCGATCGTCGGCACCTTCTACCGTTCGCCCTCGCCGGACGCTGATCCCTATGTGGAGGAGGGGGACTTCGTCAAGAAGGGCCAGGTGCTCTGCATCGTGGAGGCGATGAAGCTCATGAACGAGATCGAGGCCGAGGTGGACGGCCGGATCGTGAAGATCCTGGCCGAGAGCACCAAGCCCGTGGAATACGGGCAGCCATTGTTCCTGATCGAGCCGTTGCCTGCGTCCTGACGGCCGTCCACGATCGGGGGGCCGCCGTGTTCAAAAAGATTCTCGTTGCCAATCGCGGGGAGATCGCGCTGCGGGTCATCCGGGCCTGCAAGGAGCTGGGCATCCGGACCGTGGCGATTCACTCGGACGTGGACGCGAACGCCCTGCATGTCCGCGCCGCCGACGAGCGCGTCTGCGTTGGCCCGGCCGAGGATGCGTTGAGCTACCGGAACATTCCCAACGTCCTCAGCGCCGCTGAGATCACCGGTGCCGAGGCCATCCATCCTGGCTACGGGTTCCTCTCGGAGAACGCGCACTTCGCGGAAGTCTGCGAGTCCATCGGGATCAAGTTCATCGGGCCGACCTCCGAGAACATCGCGCTGATGGGGGACAAGGCAAAGGCGCGCGAGATCATGGCCCGCCACGGCCTGCCGGTGCTTCCGGGCAGCCCGGGCGAGCTGCGCAGCGAGCAGGACGCGCTAGAGGCCGCACGCAAGGTCGGGTTCCCAGTGATCATCAAGGCCTCGGCCGGCGGCGGCGGCCGCGGCATGCGGGTGGTCAACAAGGAGGAGGACCTGGTCCGTGCGTTCCAGGCAGCCCAGAGCGAGGCCAAGTCCACCTTCGGGCACGAGGGCGTCTACCTGGAGCGGTACTTCCTCGAGCCCCGCCACATCGAGGTCCAAATCCTCGCCGACGAGCGGGGCCGGGTCGTGTTTCTGGGCGAGCGCGATTGCTCGATCCAGCGGCGGTACCAGAAGTTGGTCGAGGAGACGCCGTCGCCGGCCGTGGACGAGCGGCTCAGGCGCGAGCTGGGGCGGGCGGCTACGGAGGCCGTCCGGGCTGTGCACTACCGGAACGCGGGCACCGTCGAGTTCCTGCTGGACAAGGACCAGAAGTTCTACTTCATGGAGGTCAACGCGCGGATCCAGGTGGAGCACCCGATCACGGAGATGGTGACTGGCCTTGATCTGATCAAGGAGCAGATCCGCGTGGCGGCGGGACTGCCGCTCGCGGTCCGGCAACAGGACATCCGACTGACCGGGCACAGCTTCGAGTGTCGGATCAACGCCGAATGCCCTGAGAAATTCACGCCGAGCCCCGGGCTCGTGACCCGCTACCATCCGCCGGGCGGGTTCGGCGTCCGGGTGGACTCGGCGCTCGAGGTGAACGCGACCGTGGTCCCCTATTACGACTCGTTAATCGCCAAGCTGATCACGCACGGTCGGGACCGCGAAGAGGCAATGGCCCGGATGCGGCGGGCCCTGGACGAGTTCGCCATCGAAGGGATCAAGACGACGATCCCACTGCATCGCCGCATCTTTGCCGACGCCGAGTTCCAGAAGGGTCGGGTGTCCACCAGCTTCCTCGATCGGCTTCTGACCACCACCCCCTCCTGATGAAGGTTCTCGCTCCGGCACCACGCTCCCCTGCCGTCGCCGGCCTGGCTTCCGCATGACCGCCCAGCCCCGTCATGACCCGAGCAGGCTCTCGGGGCTCTACGTGATTCTGGACCAGCGGGCGGCCCGCGGACGGGACCTCGACGACGTGCTGGCCGTCGCCTGTGCCGCCGGCGCGCGGCTGTTTCAGTACCGAAACAAGGAGGCGCCCATGGTGGAGGCCTACCGCGAAGCGGCCCGGCTCCGCCGGCGGGCGGCCGACGCCGGCGCGCTGTTCCTGGTCAACGACCGGTGCGACTTGGCCATCGCGGTAGATGCCGACGGCGTCCACCTGGGGCAGGCCGACCTGCCGCTCCAGCGGGCGCGCGCGGTGCTCGGGTCGGAGAAGCTCATCGGCCTGTCCACGCACTCCGTCGCGCAGGTCCAGGAGGCGGTGCGGGAGGGGGCTGACTACGTCGCGTTTGGGCCGGTGTTTGAGACCGTCACCAAGCCGGACCGCGACCCGCTCGTCGGCGTGGCGGGGCTCGCCCAGATCAGAGCCATGACGACGCGCCCGCTCTTTGCGATCGGAGGCATCAGCCTGGAGAACGTGGACGCGGTCATGGCGGCGGGCGCAGACGGGGTGGCGGTGATCTCGGCCGTCCTCTCGGCGCCCGACATCGGGGCGGCGGTCACGGCCTTTCTGGCGCGGCTGCGCCGATGAGATCGGCCAGCTCGGCCACGGCGGGGTTCGCCGCCAGGCTCGCGACGCCGTGCTCCCAGGAGGTGCGAAGGGAGGGAACATGGGGCAACGGGCCGAGGACCCGCGTGCCGCTCCGCTCGATCAAGAGATCGGTGGTCGAGGCTTCCTGCTCCTGAGTCCAGGGGGATCCGGGGGAAGGCTTTGGCCGGTTGAGGATCAGCGCGAGGATCTCGATCCGGTGCGCCCGTAACGCCTCCAGGGCCAGGAGAGCCTGGCTGACGCCGCCAAGGGCCACCCGGCCCACGACCACGGCCGGGAGCCGCAGCTGCTGGATCAGGTCTCGGACGTCGGCCTCGGGCGTTAGCGGGACGAGCGGCCCCCCGACTCCCTCGACCAGCATCCAGCTGTGGCGGGTCGCTAACGTCTGGAACGTCGCGGCCAGCCGGGCCAAGTCAAGGGCGAGCCCAGCCTTCCGCGCCGCTGCGAGCGGCGCGAGCGGCTCGGGCAGCCGATAGGGGCTGATCAGGTCCAGCGGGTCGGCGACCGCCGCGGCGGCCCGGAGCCGGTCCGCGTCAGAGTCCCAGGTCGGACGATCGGCGATGCCGGTCTCAATCGGCTTCATGACGCCCACGGCCAGGCCCCGGCGAGCGAGGCAGACGGCCAGCGCCGCAGTCACGGCCGTCTTGCCGACGCCGGTGTCAGTGCCGGTGATGAAGCACCCGTACCTCATCTGCAAGTAGCCCATAGCCGGTCGCGAATCGCACCGCAAGCGAGCCAAAGAGGTGGCAGATCCCTCCTAGCTGGTTGCCGCTCGCTAGGTTCTCTTCGCTAGACAATGCGGCTGTCCAGGTTCCAGACCTGGCCGGAGGTTCCCCGCATCGCTGCGAGGTGAAACACGGTCCGCGCCACGTCCTCCAGCGGGACCGTGCAGCCGAGACTGTGATCCCCGAGGTCCTGGTCTTCGGGCAAAGCGCGGCCCGCCAACTCGGTCCGTTGCCAGCCGGGCAACAGGAGATTCACCCGCACGTTGTGGCGCCCCCATTCCTTGGCGGTCGTCTTGACCAGTCCGAGGAGCCCGGCCTTGGACGTGGCGTAGGCCGCCTGGCCGGGTCTGCCCTGGAGCGCGGCGAACGAGCCGATGACGACCACGGCGCCGCTCCGGCGCTCGATCATCCCAGGGCCGACCGCCTTGAGACAATGAAAGGTCCCGGTCAGGTTGGTGTGGATGATGGCCTGCCATTCATCCGGGCTGGTCTTCAGAGCCAGACGGCTTGCGGCCTGCCCGGCCCCACAGACCAGGACATCCAGCACGCCCCAGCGCGCGAGGAGCCCCTGGACCATCGCCTCGACCTGGGCGAACTCGCGCACGTCCGCGCGGCAGGGAAGCGCGTCCCCGCCGGCGCGCCGCACGAGGGCCGCGGTCTCCTCGGCCTCGGCCTGCCGCTCCCGATAGTGGACCCCGACGCGCCAGCCGGCGCGGCCGAACTCCAGACAGACCGCTCGACCGATGCCGCGCGACCCGCCCGTCACGAGCACCGTCCCCAAGGCCTCGCTCTGCTGCGCGGGGGAGCCGTTCACGCTTGCGGTTCTGGTCTGGTGAAAGAGCGGGCTATTATTCCCACTCGGCCGGCGGAAAGGCAAGCGCGGCGCGCACAGCCAGGACCTTGCCGCCTTCCCGGCACTTGTGATACATACGACTCCGGCAACGGGCGGGCCTGAAGGATACGCATGAGGACTCCTCATCTCCTGCTGATGGTCGTGGCGGTGGCGACGGGCTGGTGGGTAGCCGGGGCGACAGGGGCCGCGGCCGCCCCTCCGGTGGCGCAGGTCGTCGCCAATGCGGAGCAGTACTTTCCCGACGGAACCGGCAGCCGGTGGCAGTATCGAGGGCAGGTGGTTGAGGGGCCGATGCAGACCATCGCGACCAAGGGCTTCGTCAACGTCTCCACGGTCAAGGGCACCGAGATCGTGCGGGGCGTCTCGGTCAAGGTCTTCCACGACACGAACCCCGGCAACCACGGCCCGCAGAACAGCTACTATCGCCGGGATGCCGCTGGCATCGTGTACTACGGCTCGGATCCGGGGACGCCGCTCGAGAAGCAGCTCGTGCCCTACCAGATCGTCCGGTTTCCGCTGATGGTCCCATCCTCCTTCCAGCAGTTCGACCGGAAGGGGCTCGATTTCGGCAACGACCTGGACGGGGATGGCACGAACGAGAAGGTGGACGTGGAGGCGACGGTGAGCGTCGTCGGGCGGGAACCCGTCACGGTGCCAGCCGGCGCCTACCCGGACGCTGTCCGGATCGAGGCGCGCATGACCCTGCGCATCCACCTCTCCTCGGAAACGAAGCGGAGCGCGGTTGGGACCGACACGATGGTGGCCTGGTTCGCGAAGGGCGTCGGGCTCGTCAAGTACGTCGAGCGGCAGGAACTGCCGCCGTTCCGCACCGACCGCGGCTTTGTGTCCGAGATCACCGAGGAGCTGGAGGAGGCGACGATCCAGCTCGAGCCGGCCGCGTCACTCGGCCGGAGCGAAGCCCCGCCGGATGGTGTTTTCCGTCACGACCCGCGCGACCAGAAACTCGCGGAGATAGTCCTCGCCGCCAGCCTTCGTTCCCACACCCGATAGCCGGTGCCCGCCGAAGGGCTGGCGACCGACCAGCGCGCCCGTGATCGGGCGGTTGATGTACAGGTTGCCGACGTCGAACTGTTCCCGCGCGCGGGCGATGTGCTCGGGACTCCGAGAGTAGAGGCCGCCGGTCAGCGCGTAAGCGGTGCTGTTGGCGAACCGGAGCGCCTCCGCGAAGTCCCGCGCGCGCAGCACGGCCAGGACGGGTCCGAAGATCTCCTCCTGAGCCAGGCGGTGCTCCGGCCGGATCTCCGCGAAGACCGCCGGGCCGAGAAAGTAGCCCTCCTGCGCCTCAACCTTCCGCTCCACCACCAGCCGGCCTTCACGCTTGCCGATCTCGATGTAGTCGCGCACCTTGGCCAGCGCGCGGCCGTCAATCATCGGCCCTACACGGTTGCCGGGATCCTCCGGCGGACCGATGCGGAGGCTCATCACCGCGTCGGTGAGCCGTCGGAGGAACAGGTCGTGCACCTCCTCGTGGACGATGGCTCGGGCACAGGCCGAGCATTTCTGCCCTTGGTAGCCGGTGAAAGACGCGACGACGCCGGCCACCGCCTCGTCGAGGTCCGCTGACTCGTCTACGATGATCGCGTTCTTGCCCCCCATCTCCGCGATGACGCGCGTGACAGACCGTTGGCCCGGCCGGGGCCGGGCGGCCTGTGCCACGATGTCGAGCCCCACGGCCTGCGAGCCCGTGAACGCGATCAGGTCCACCCCGGCGCTGACGAGCGCCCGCCCGACCTCAGGCCCGCCGGGCAGGAACTGGAGCACGCCCCTGGGAATGCCGGCCTCGATGAGCAGTTCGACGAGCCAGTGGCCCAGGACCGGGGCACGTTCCGACGGCTTGAACAAGACCGGGTTGCCGGTCACCAATGCTGCGGAGACCATGCCGGTCGGGATCGCAAGCGGGAAGTTCCAAGGGGCGATGACTGCGGCCACCCCACGCGGCGCGTAGTGGAGGTGGTTGAGCTCCCCCGGCTCGGTTCCCAGCCGCCGGGGCTCCGCCAGCCGGCGCATCTGCCGGGCGTAGAACTCCAGGAAATCGATCGCCTCTGTGACGTCCGCATCGGCTTCGCGCCAGGGCTTGCCGACCTCGAAGACCTCCCAGGCCGCCAGCTCGAACCGGCGTTGGCGCATGAGCGCCGCCGCCTCGACCAGGAAACGGGCCCGTTCCTCGGCCGGGCGGCTCCGCCAGGCGGCCGCGTGGGCCCGTGCGACCTCGACCGCCTGGCCCACGTCGGCCGGCGCCAGCCCCTGGAGGCGCCCGACCGGTTCCGCTGGCGCGCTCGGGTTCTCCGAGACCAACTCAGGCCCCGTGGGCCGCAAGCCGGGAGCCGTCCAGTAGGTATAGGTCCGCCCCAGGTGCTTCCTGACGTCCGCCACGGCTCGGGCCATGCGCTCCCGGACGGCCGCCTGGGAGAAATCCGCGTGCGGCTCGTTGACGAACCGATCGGCCTGCGCGTGGTGAGACTCCTCCGCAGGGCCCTCCTGGATGGTCGCAGCCGGGGAGCGGGGTGGGGCGAGCAGCTCCTCCAGCGGAACGGACTCCACGTACCGGCGGCGCAGAAACGACTCGTTGGAGGTATTCTCCAGCAGCCGGCGCACGAGATAGGCCATGCCCGGAAGGATCTCGCCCAACGGTACGTAGATCCGCAGCCGCCGCCCGTACTTGACGACCGCCGCCTGGAGCGGCTCGGCCATCCCGTAGATCATCTGATACTCGTAGGCCTCGGGCGCGAGCCCGGACGCCTGGGCCGCCGCCTCGGCCTGGGCCAGGCTGCGGAGGTTGTGGGTGCCGAACGCCGGCCTCACGCGGTCGGCGTGCGCGATGAGCGTCCGGGTGAGCGCCTCGTAGCTCGCGTCGGTCTCCCACTTGTGCGCGAAAACCGGAACGGACCAGCCCCGCTGCCGGTGCATGATCGTGTCGGAATCCCAGTAGGCCCCCTTGACGAGCCGAACGGTGATCGGCGCCCCGCGCTGCCGGACCCATCGGAGCAGCCGGTCGAGGTCCGCCGCGCTGTCCTTGTGGTAGGCCTGCAGGGCGATCCCGCCGTGAGGGTAGGCGCGGTAGGCGTCCTCGGACAGCAGCCGGGTGAAGATGTCCAGCGTCAAATCTTTGAGCTCCGCGTGCTCCATATCGAAGGTGACGGCAGCAGGAAGGGCCACGGCGAGGTCCAAAATCGGCCGGAGCCGGCCGGCGACAGCCGCGAAGCTGCCCTCGGGATCAATCGGGTCGAGTTGGGAATAGAGGGCGGAGAGCTTGACCGACAGTTGGGCGCGCGGAACCGGGCCGAATTGGTCGCGCTCCAAGAGCGGCGTCGCGGGCCAGGCCGGCGTAGCCTGGCCGAGGAGGCGGAGCGCATCGAGGCACCGGTCACGGTACTGGTCGGCCTCTCGCTCGCTCACGGTGGTCTCGCCGAGCAGGTCCACCGAGCAGCCGCGCCCCGACCGCCACAGGTCTAGGAGCCGGGGGAGCGCCTCCGCCGCGGACGGCCCGGCGATGAACGTCCGGGCCATGCGGTCCACCTGAGCCCGGAGGGCCTTGCCGCTCAGCCGGGCCCCCAGACCGGTCGCCGCCGCGGCGCGCATCCCCCAGCCCAGGACCCCGGCGCCCAAGTCGGTCCCGCGGAAATATTCCTCGAACAGGCGGGCCGCCTGCTCGTCGCGCCGCAGCGCGGGCAGGACGTCAATGAAGCGGAAAAGCTGGACCTTGAACGGCTCATCCTTCAGGCACCACTCCAGCAGCGCGCCGGTCCACCAATCCGGAGTAAACACCGTCGGCGTGAGGCCGGCGGAAAGGTCCGCAAGCTCCCGCCCGATTCGCTGAACGGCCAGCTCAAGATCGGGATCAGCCATGGGTCTCCCGACGGACGTGACGGTCGCAGCCTCGTTGTGTAAGTATACACCGAGAAAATATCTCTTGAAATGTCGGGGCAAACCTTGTATGATGCAGCCGCTTTGCGTCATGCCTTCCCTGGATGGAACAACCCTAGGTACATCACGGTAAGTAAGGAGGAGGAGAGTGGAGTCCAAGCAACGTGAACTGGATTACCCGGTCATCGTGTTGTTCGCCGTCGTCATCCTGGCCACCGTGGTCGGCGTGCCCCTGTTCGCGTATCACTACGGGTTCACCTGGCTGGACTGGACCATGTTCGCGGTCCTGTACATGGTCAGCGGGCTGGGCATCACGGTTGGGTATCACCGCCTGATCTCGCACCGCAGCTTTGAATGCCCGGAATGGGTCAAGGCCTGCCTCCTGGTGGCGGGGGGCTGGGCGCTCGAGAACTCGGCACTACGGTGGTGTGCCGACCACATCCGCCACCATGCGCGTTGCGACCAGGAAGAGGATCCCTACAACGCGACCAAAGGCTTCTGGTACAGCCATTGCGGCTGGATCTTCTTCAAGTCTCCGTACCGCGAGGAGAAGTACGAGTCGAGGCTCCGCAAGGACCCGGTCATCATGTGGCAGCATCGGTATTACGTACCGATCGTCCTGTCCGGGCTAGCCCTGCCCTTCGTCGTGGGAGCGTTCTACAACGGCCTGACGGGGGGGCTGGGGTGTTTCCTGCTCGCCGGGGTCTGCCGGGTATTTTTGGTGCTGAACTCGACCTTTTGCATCAATTCGATCTGTCATCTGTGGGGCGCCCAACCGCACGGCCAGGAGGACAGCAGCCGCGACAGCTGGTGGGTCTCGCTGATCACCTTCGGCGAGGGCTATCACAATTACCACCACACGCACCTGCGGGATTACCGGAACGGGCCGAAGTGGTACAACTTCGACCCGTCGAAGTGGCTGATCTTCGCCATGTCCAAAGTCGGGCTCGCCTCTAACCTCCAGCGGGTTCAGTCTTAGGCGCCCTGACCCGCGCCCGCCTCCTCCCGCTGCCTGGCCCGCCGCGGACGGTTAAAGAACAGCGCCGGTGGAAGCCCCATGGCGCCAGCTTTTCGGGCGGGCTGGGCGGAGATTTGTTTCCGTTCGCCACCCTGTGATAGTCTTGGCGGAGATCCAGGCACGCTTGCCGGCGGTGAGCCGGTCAGACCAGATCGCCTCCGGTGCGGCAGGGATGCCGGAGGAGGGCGTTATGGATTGTCCTCGCTGTCAGGGACGCATGGTGAAGGACGTCTTCGAGGACCTGGAGGACGATACGGGCTCCTTGTACTTCACGGGGTGGCGCTGTATCCTGTGCGGAGAAATCCTGGATCCCGTCATCGAAACGAACCGCGGATCGCGTCGCGCTCCGATGGTGGGCCGGGCCCGCAAGAAGTTCGCGTCCTCGCTCAGGTAACAGTGGGGATGTCGCCGCAGAGGGGCTCTTCCCGGCTTCTAGGCGGCGGGCACGCTCGCCGGGAGGATCCAAGGGGGGCTGTGCGCTGCAGCGCCGGTGGCGAGAGCCGCGCTCCCGGAACCGGTTGAACCACACAGCCCGGAGGAGACGAAGAGGATCAACGGCATGGCAGAAGCCAGCGGTGGCCTAGGCGGCCACGGACAGGGCAAAGACGGCCTGATCCCGGACGTCAAACATGTCATCGCGATCAGCAGCGGCAAGGGCGGGGTCGGGAAGTCCACGGTAGCCGCGAACCTGGCCGTCGCGCTCGGGCTTACGGGCGCGCGCGTCGGGCTCATGGACGCCGACATCTACGGGCCGAACATTCCCATGATGATGGGGGCCTCCCGGCCCCCGCAGCAAAAGGACGGAAAGATCGCGCCGGCCGAGAGCCACGGGGTCAAGCTCATCTCCATGGGGTTCTTCGTTCCTGAGGAGACCGCCGTCGTCTGGCGCGGCCCCATGGTCCACACGGCGATCCAGCAGTTCTTCCGGGACGTCCTATGGGGCGAGCTGGACTACCTGCTCGTGGACCTTCCGCCGGGAACGGGGGACGCGCAGTTGACGCTGTCCCAGATCGTCCCGATGACGGGCGCGGTGACCGTCACCACGCCGCAGGAGGTCTCGCTCCATGACGTGCGGAAGGGCGTCATGATGTTCCAAAAGGTCAATGTGCCCCTGCTCGGGCTCATCGAGAACATGAGCTATTTCGTCTGCAGCCATTGCGGTGGGCGGACCGAGATCTTCTCCTACGGCGGGGGCGAGCGGGCCGCGCAGAAGCTGGGCATCCCGTTCCTCGGCCGGATTCCGATTGATCCGGCGATTCGGGCGGGGGGCGACCAGGGCGTGCCGATCGTCGTGGCCGATCCTGACTCGCCTCAGACGGCCGCGTTCAAGGCGATCGCGGCTGCGCTGATCCGGGAGGTCGCCGCCGGAGGCGGTGACGGCGGTCGCCACCCACTCGAGGGCTTGCTCCAAAAGATCAAGCGGCCCTCGTGAAGGGGCCCGACCACCTCCGCCACTTCGAGCGCAGGAGCAGCTATGGCAGACTTCGTCAGGATAGCCGGTACGGCGGACGTGGCGCCGGGCACCGGGTGTGTGGCCGAGGTAAACGGGCACGCTATCGCCCTCTTTAACGTGGACGGGACCTACTACGCGATTGACAACACCTGCGTACATCGCGGGGGGCCCCTGGGCGAGGGAGACCTGGAGGGCGAGGAGGTGACCTGTCCCTGGCACGGCTGGCGGTACAATGTGAAGACCGGTGCCTGCGTCACCAACCCATCCGCCTGCGTCAAAGCCTACCCCGTCAAGGTCGAGGGGACAGACATCAAGGTCCAGGTCTAGCCCGGGGGCTTCCCTCCGTCAGCCCGGCCGCACCGACCATGCCGACCGTCTCCCCCGCACCCAGCGAAGCGGCTCAGATGGACCGCGACGACCTGCTCGCCCTCTACCGCCAGATGCTCCTCATCCGCCGGTTCGAGGAGAAAGCGGCAGAGATGTATGCGCTGGCGAAGATCGCCGGGTTCCTCCACCTCTATATCGGGCAGGAGGCCGTGGCCGTCGGAGCTTGCGCGGCGCTCCGCCCGGACGACTACGTCATCAGCGCGTACCGCGAGCACGGCCACTGTCTGGCCCGCGGCTCGGATCCCAAACGGGTCATGGCCGAGCTGTTCGGCAAGGTCACCGGCCTCTGCAAAGGGAAGGGCGGCTCCATGCATCTGGTGGACGCGGAGCGGCGGTTTATGGGCGGCTACGCGATCGTGGGCGGCCATCTGCCGCTGGCGACGGGGTTGGCCTTCGCGATCCAGTACCAGGGCGGGGACCAAGTCGTGCTCTGTTTTTTCGGGGAGGGTGCGGTGCCCAGCGGGCAGGCGCACGAGGCGTTCAACCTGGCTGCGCTGTGGACGCTGCCGGTCATCTTCGTGTGCGAGAACAACCGCTACGCGATGGGCACGCCGATCCGGCGAGGCATCGCCTTGTATACCCAATTGGCGGAGACCGCGCGCGCCTACGGCATCACGGCCGAGCAGGTGGACGGTATGGACGTCCTCGCCGTCCGCTCGCTCATGTGCACCATCGTGGAGAAGGTGCGGAGCGGGCGCGGCCCTTCTTTCGTCGAGGCGCTGACGTATCGGTTCCTGGGGCACTCGATGGCCGATCCGGCCCACGGGCACTATCGCACCAGGGAGGAGGTCGAGCAGGAGCGCCAGCGCGATCCGCTCCGGCTGCTCCGCGAGAAGCTGGTCAAGGCGAGCCTCGCCACCGAGGGCGACTTCAAGGCCCTGGAGCAGGAAGTCGGTGCGACGGTTGCCGCGGCCGTCCGGTTCGCTGACGAGAGCCCCTTTCCAGGACCCGAGGAGCTCCATCGGGATGTGTTGGTGGAGTAAGGAGCCGAGGCCGCGCCCTATGCTACTCTCCTATCGAGAGGCGTTGAACCAGGCGATGCGGGAGGAGATGCGCCGCGACGAGCGGGTCTTCCTCATCGGCGAGGAGGTCGGCTACTACCAGGGGGCGTTCAAGGTCAGCAAGGGGTTCATCGAGGAGTTCGGGCCGCGCCGGGTGCTCGACACCCCGATCACCGAGGCGGGGTTTACGGGGCTCGCCATCGGGGCCGCCATGGCTGGCCTGTACCCGATCGTCGAGTTGATGACGTTCAATTTCAGCCTCCTCGCCATGGACCAGATCGTCAACAATGCGGCGAAGATCCGCTACATGTCTGGGGGCCAGCTCACGGTGCCGATCGTCATCCGCGGCCCGGGGAGCGCCGCGCACCAGCTCGCTGCCCAGCACTCGCAGAGCCTGGAGACCTGGTTCTGCCACGTGCCGGGGCTCAAGGTCATCGCACCGGCGACACCTGCCGACGCCAAAGGCCTGCTCAAGAGCGCCATTCGCGACCCCAACCCCGTCATCTTCATCGAGGCCCAGCTCCTGTACGGGACCAAGGGCGAGGTGCCGGACGGCGAGTACACGATCCCGATCGGGCGCACGGATGTCAAGCGGGTCGGCGCCCACGTGACCCTCGTCGCCTATTCCAAGATGCTGTGGCTGGCGCTCGAGGCTGCTGAGGCCCTGGCCCGCGAGGGGATCGAAGCGGAGGTCATTGATCCCCGGACCCTCAAACCGCTGGACCTGGACCCGATCGTCGCTTCGGTGAAGAAGACGGGTCGGCTCGTGATTGTCGAGGAGGGGTGGCGCTTCGCGGGCCTCGGCGCTCAGATCGCGGAAAGCGTCTATGCGCACGCCCTGGAGTTCCTGGACGCCCCCATCGTGCGCGTCACCGGCGAGGACGTACCGATGCCCTACACGCGGCCGCTCGAGGATGCGGCCATCCCGGACCGGGCGCGGGTCCTCGCTGCCGTCCGGCGGGTGCTGTACCGGCGATAACGGAAGGAGAGTCCCCATGGTCGAGGCCGCCCCCACGCCCATCGAAACCACCGAGACGCTCGTCCGGCTGTACGTGTTCCTCACCCAATACCTGGACCGGTGCCTGAACGACGCTGCACGGCAGTCCTTTCCCGAGCCGGAGCTGCACCGGCACCTGATGAACACACGCGCGAAGCTGATGGAGATCCTGGCGGTGAATCGGGTCGTCATGGAAAAGGTCGAGCGGGAATGCGAGCGGATCGTCGCGCTCGGGGCCACCTGCCTGCAGGGAGACGCTCAGCGCGCCGCGGCGCTCGAGGAGGTGACTCGGGAGCGAAGCACGCTCCGGAGCAAGACGATCGCCTTGAGCGACCTGCTCGCCGTGTTCCGGGCGCAGGGCCTATGACCGAGGGGCCCGTCGGAGCGATGAGGGGGGAGCGGATCGTCGAGAAATACGAGCTGGCCGGGGTGGACGATCGGGCGCGCGGCTTTACCCGGCTCGTCGAGATCCTGCACCGGGAGACGGCTGCGTTCCGGGCAACCTTCCGGTACGAGGCCCTGCGTGTGACGACCGGCGACGCCGAGACGGCGCGAGGGGCGCTGGCGGAGGTGGTCCGCTTCCTGCACGGCCGGGGGTACAGCCAGCTCCGGAGCCGCCTGAGCTTCCGGCACAAAACCTACCTGGGAACCCAGGAACCCTGGGTGGAGTATCCGGACCCCGACCGTGGAGGGCTCTGGCGGTGGCTGACCGCCTGGTTGCGCCGGTGAGCGCCTGCCGCTAAGCGCCTGGAGGATCGGTGGGGCCTGCTTGCGCTCGGCCGGATGGTCCGCTAGAGTGAATGCGTAAGAGGCACCGAGGCCGCGACAGGGAAGCCCGATGGCCAGCCGTGTGGTCATGCCCAAGTTAACCGATACGATGGAAGAGGGGGTCGTCCTCGCCTGGAAGAAGCGGGAAGGGGACGCCGTTGGTGCCGGTGACGTGCTCGCCGAAATCGAGACCGACAAGGCGGTCATGGACCTCGAGGCCTTCGCCTCCGGCACGCTGCGACGGATCCTGGTGAGGGAAGGGGAGACGGTGAAGGCCGGCGCCTTGATCGCCGTCATCGGCGAGCCGGACGAGGACATCGCGCCGCTGCTGGCGGAAGCGGGAAGCCCCGCCTCGACCCCGCGCGGGGAGGCGCCCGCCGTCTCCGCCGCTGCCCCCCCGTCAGCTCCAGCCCGGCCGCCTGCGCCTACGGCAAGGGAGGCGCCAACCGCTGGTCCAATGCCGACCGCCGGTTCGGCGATCAAGGCGTCGCCTCGTGCCCGGAGTCTCGCCGCCGAGCACGGCATTGACCTCGCAACGGTCCGAGGCACTGGGCCGGACGGGCGGATCATCGAGCAGGATGTGCTGGCGGTGGCCAAGGCCCGGGCGCCCGTTGGGCAAGACCGGCCGCTCGGCCAGATGCGGAAGGCAATCGCCCGCATCACGACCCAGAGCAAGGCGCCGGTGCCGCATTTCTACGTCACCACTGAGATCGCGATGGAGGCGGCGGAGCGCTTGCGCCATCAGCTCAAGCAGGCGCGGCAGTTCACGCCGAGCATCACCGATCTCATCGTCAAGGCCGCCGCCCTGGCGATCGGCCGGTACCCGGAGATCAACGTGTCCTACGCCGGCGACGCGCTGCGGCTCCATCCGACCATTGATATCGGCATCGCGGTCGCCCTCGACGACGGGCTGCTCTTGCCGGTCGTGCGCGACTGTGGAGCGAAGTCACTGGCGCGCATCTCCGCGGAGGCCCGCGACCTCATCGAGCGGGCCCGGACGCGCCGGCTCAAGCCGGAGGAGTACACCGGCGCGACCTTCTCGGTTTCGAACCTGGGCATGTTCGACGTGGAGAACTTCATCGCCGTCCTGATGCCGCCGGAGGCCGCGGCGCTCGCCATCGGGTCGGTCCGGGACGTGCCGGTCGTCGAGGACGGCCGCGTGACGGTCGGCCGCCGGATGAAGGTCACCCTTTCCTGCGACCACCGGGCGTTGGACGGGGCCCAAGCGGCCCGCTTCCTGCGCGAGTTCAAACGCGTCCTCGAACATCCGCTGGAACTGGTCCTGCCCGAGAGCATGCAATGAGCTTTGTCCCGCTCCATAACGTCTGGTCCGCGCGGGCTCCGGCTAGCGCTGGGGAGCCGGCCCGTGCGGGCCGGCTCCCGCCCTGGTTCAAGGTCCGGATCAACCAGGGCCCCGATTACCGGGACATTCGTCGGTTGGTGGACAGCCTGGGCCTGCACACGATCTGCGAGGAGGCGCGCTGCCCGAACGTCTGGGAATGTTGGAACAACCGGACCGCGACGTTCTTGATCCTGGGGGACACCTGCACGCGGCGCTGCCACTACTGTGCGGTGCGGACGGGACGGCCCGAGCCGGTGGACCCAGATGAGCCGATGCGCGTGGCCCGCGCGGTCCAGGCTCTAGGGCTCCGGCACGCCGTCATCACTTCAGTGAACCGGGACGAGTTGGAGGACGGGGGCGCCGCCGTCTTTGCCGAGACGATCCGGCAGATCCGGCGCATGATCCCGACTTGCGCGGTGGAGGTCCTCATCCCGGACTTCGAGGGCGACGAGGCGGCCCTCGCGACGGTCGTGGCGGCACAGCCGGACATCCTCAGCCACAACATCGAGACGGTGCGCCGCCTGTTCCCTTCCATTCGGCCCCAAGGGAAATACCAGCGCTCGCTCGACCTCCTGGAGCGGGCCCGCCGAATGGGGGCCCGGACCAAGTCCGGGCTCATCGTCGGGATGGGCGAGACCTTGGACGAGGTCCGGGAGGTCATGCGGGACCTGCGCGCGGCCGGTTGCGAGATCCTGACGGTCGGCCAATACCTCCAGCCGACGAAACAGCACCTCCCGGTGGTCCGGTTCTACTATCCGGAGGAGTTCGCCGCGCTCAAGGCGGAAGGGCTTGCCCTGGGCTTCACCCATGTCGAATCCGGGCCCCTGGTGCGCAGCTCTTACCGCGCCGAGCAGCAGAGCGTGGCGTCGAACGGTCCGGTTGACGGGCTGCAGCAGCTTGGCTAGTATAGCCCGGGCCAGGGTTCGCACCGAGCGGGCGCGGGGCCATGCCGATTTCCACACACGTTCAGAAGGTGAAGGAAGCATTCAAGGTTGCGTTCGCGGTCCGGCCGGCGAGCGAACCCTTCTCCGCCGCGGAGGACGCCCTGCTCGAGAAGGTGGCGGCGGCGGTCGTGGCCCGGGGACTGGCGAGCCCTGCCATCCTGTTCCTGGAATCCGCGGAACCCATGAACTTCCTGGGCAGTCAGGCGCTCCACTTCCTTTCCCCGATCCTGAGCTGCGTCTGCGAGACACGCGAGGTGGAGCTGGCGGCCCGCCTCCTCGAGCGCCGCGCCGCGGTGGCTCGGCTCATCGTGCTCATCGAGGCTCAGGCGGCCGCCGCCGCGTCTGATCCTGCGAAGGCTCCCGCTCGATGACCGCTCCCACCCCTCCTGTCCAGCCTTCCCCGGACCAGTCGCTCGCCGTGATCGTCGCCACCGACTGCGGCAGCACGACGACGAAGGCCATCCTGATCGAGAAGGTCGGGACGGGGTACCGCCAGACCTACCGGGGCGAAGCCCCGACGACGGTGGAGGCGCCGTTCGAGGACGTCACCCGCGGCGTGCTGAATGCGATCGCGGAGATCGAAGAATTGTCCGGGCGAAAGATCCTGGACGGCGAGCGCATCCTCACTCCCAGCCGGGGCGGCGACGGCGGGCCGCCCGTCGGCGTGGACCTCTACATCTCGACCAGCAGCGCCGGCGGCGGGCTCCAGATGATGGTGGCGGGCGCGGTCCAGAGCATGACGGGAGAGAGCGCTCAACGGGCCGCGCTCGGCGCCGGGGCGATCGTGATGGATGTCCTGGCCTCGAACGACGGGCGTCTGCCGCACGAGAAGATCGAGCGCATCCGCTCGCTGCGGCCCGACATGATCCTGCTCTCCGGCGGTACGGACGGCGGGACGGTCACCCACGTGGTCGAGCTGGCGGAGTACATCGCGGCGGCCGAGCCGCGGCCGCGATTGGGCTTGAGCTACAAGCTCCCCCTGATCTACGCCGGCAACAAGGACGCGCGGGAGCGCGTCCGGGAGATCCTCGGCGAGAAGACCGAGCTTGTGGTCACCGACAACATCCGCCCCGTCCTCGAGCGGGAGAACCTGGGCCCGGCGCGCAGCAAGATCCATGAGCTGTTCCTCGAGCACGTCATGGCGCAGGCGCCCGGCTACCGGAAGCTCATGGACTGGACCGGGGCGCCGATCATGCCGACGCCGGCCGCGGTGGGGCTGATCATGCAGGCCATCGCCAAGCGGGACAAGCTCAACCTGATCGGCGTGGACATCGGGGGCGCCACCACGGATGTCTTCTCGGTCTTCGGCGGGGTGTTCAACCGCACCGTCAGCGCGAACCTCGGCATGTCCTACAGCATCTCGAACGTCGTCGCGGAGGCCGGCCTCGAGAACATCATGCGCTGGGTGCCCTTCACGATTGACGAGCAGACCCTCCGCAATCGGATCAAGAACAAGATGATCCGGCCGACGACCATCCCCCAGACCTTGGACGAGCTGCAGATCGAGCAGGCAATCGCCCGTGAGGCGCTCCGGTTGGCACTCGATCATCACAAGTCGCTAGCCACGGGGCTGAAGGGAGTCCAGCAGGAGCGGACGATCTCCGACATCTTCGAGCAACGCGCCTCGGGCGAGACGCTCGTGGACTTGCTGAAGCTCGACCTCATCGTCGGGAGCGGCGGCATCCTGTCCCATGCCCCGCGGCGGATCCAGTCCATGCTGATGATGGTGGACGCCTACCAGCCGCTGGGCGTGACCGTCCTGTCCGTGGACAGCATCTTCATGATGCCGCACCTAGGTGTCCTGTCCACGGTGAGCGAGCAGGCGGCGACCGACGTGTTCGTCCAGGACTGTCTGATCTACCTCGGGACCTGCGTGGCGCCGATCGGGCAGGGCAAGGACGGGGAGCCCTGCGCCGAGTACGTCGTCACGTTCCAGAACGGGCGTCCCAGCGAGCGGGGGACGTTGCGGTTCGGCGAGCTGCGCCTCCTGCCCCTCGGGCTCGACGAGCGGGCCCGGATCGAGGTCCGGCCTGCGCGTCAGGTGGATGTCGGGGCCGGGCGGGGGGAGGCGCTTATGCGCGAGGTCCGCGGCGGCGTGGCCGGGCTGCTCCTGGACGGCCGCGGACGACCGCTCCAGTTGCCGGCGGACCGCCAGGCCAGGCTAGAGGCGCTCACTCGCTGGCACCGGGCGGTGAATCTCTATCCACGGTGAGCGGATACAATCGTGGGCAGGGGGCAGTGGGCAGTGGGGAAAAACCATCCGGTGTCTTCACCGACCACTGACCATGGTCCCTGCTGCCGTTGGTCGTGCGTCTCCCATCACGTGTCGCGGGTTTTACGATGGCGCACTCCTACACGCCAGGCCTGACCGTCACCGACCGGATCGTGATCCGCAAGCGGCGCCTGCTGCCGATTCCCGGGTCGGTTCTGGCGAAGGCGGGCGACCGGGTCCGAGCAGACAGCGTCGTCGCCCGGGCCGAGTTGCCTGGAAAGGTCCATGCGGTGAACGTCGCCAACCTGCTTGGGGTGGCGCCGGACGAGATCCCCGAGTACCTGCTCAAGAAGGCAGGGGAACTGGTCAAGCGGGACGAGGTCTTCGCCGAGACCAAACCCTTTCTCAAATGGTTCCGAACGGAGGTCCGCTCACCCATCGATGGGAACGTGGAATCCATCTCGACCGTCACGGGCCAGGTCCTGTTGCGGGAGCCCCCCCGCATCCTCGACCTGCTCGCCTATATCACGGGCGTCGTGATCGAGGCTCATCCACCCCACGGGGTGACGGTGGAAACCGAGTGCACGCTGGTCCAGGGCATCTTCGGCATCGGTGGCGAGACGTGGGGCCCGCTGCACCTCGCGGTCAAGTCGCCGGAGGAGCCTCTGACGCCGGAGCACCTGCGGCCGGAGATGAAGGGGGGCGTTGTCGTGGGCGGGTCGTTCCTCGGCCGGGCGGGCATGGCCCGGGCCCGCGAGCTGGGCATCGGGGCCCTCGTGGTCGGCGGCATCCATGACAAGGATCTCCGCGATCTTCTCGGCTATGACCTGGGCGTGGCGATCACTGGGACCGAGCGGGTAGGGTTCACCCTGATCATCACCGAGGGGTTCGGCACGATCCCGATGGCGGCGAAGACCTTTGCCCTGCTGTCCAGGCACGCAGGGCAGGTCGCCTCGGTCTCGGGGGCCACCCAGATCCGGGCCGGCGTCATCAGGCCGGAGGTCATCATCCCGCGCGCCCCGGAGGCGGGCGACGGCGCTCGGTCCAAACCGGCCGAGCCGGATCGCGCCGGCCTCAAGCTGGGCGACCAGGTGCGCGTGATCCGGGATCCATGGTTCGGGCGGATCGGCCAGGTGATCGGACTCCCACCGGAGTTGCGACAGATCGAGACCGAGAGCCGCGTGCGTGTCCTGGAGGTGCGGTTCCCCGACGGGGCCGTCGCGGTCATTCCACGGGCCAACGTCGAGATCATCGAAGGCTGACCCCTAGTGAGCACACCCGAGCCCAATCCCGCCAGCCCCGCCGCCCACGGCCCGCGGCGCCCCTGCGACAGACACCGCGGCCGGCCCTTCACGACTCCCGGGCTCGTCGTCCTGCTCGTCTGGGCGTGGGCCATGGGCGCGCAGGCCGCGGCCCTCTCGCCGCCTCGCGAGGTGCGGGTCTTCGACCAGCCGAACGACGCCGGCGCCGCGCTCACCCTCGTCTGGGCTCCCTCTGAATTCGATGGCCCCGATGCCCGGTACCAGATCCTCATCGCCGGCGGGGCGGCGAACGCTGCCGATCCGGTCCTGGTCGGCGAGATCGCGGCGAACTCCCATTACGTCCGGGAGGCCAAATGGGCGTGGTGGACGCGTCCGGCTCGTCCCGAGTTTCACCAGTTCACGATCAAGTCCGGAAAGAACCTCGAGATCAAGGACGGGACTGCCTACACCGTCATCCTCCGGGCTGTCCGAGGCGAGGAGCGGGTGGACGTACAAGCAGGCCAGGCGGTGCCCGAGCCCAACTGGGTCAATTGGAATCAGGTGAACAACCTGGCGTTCGTCCTGCTCTTCGGCGGCGCGGTCTTCGTCGCGATCCGGCAGGCGAAGCGGCGCGAGATCTTCCTGCGCCGGATTCCCGGGCTCGACGCGGTGGATGAGGCGATCGGGCGCGCGACCGAGTTGGGGAAACCCATTCTGTATCTGACCGGCGCAGGCGACATGAGCGAGCCCGCGACGATCGCGGCCGCCGTCATTTTGGGGCGGGTGGCGAAGCGGGTGGCCGCCTATGAGACCGACCTGCTGGTTCCGCACCGGGATCCCATCGTGATGGCCGTCTGCCAGGAGATCACCAAGCAGTCCTATCTGGAGGCCGGCAAGCCGGACGCCTTCAAGGAGGACTCGAATTTCTTCATTACCAGCGACCAATTCAGCTACACGGCGGCGGTGGACGGGATCATGTTGCGGCGGAAACCCGCTGCCAACTTCTTCATGGGCTCCTACTTCGCGGAGTCGCTGCTGCTCACCGAGACCGGCGCCAGCACCGGAGCGATCCAGATCGCAGGAACCGATTCGGACCACCAGCTTCCGTTCTTCGTCACGACCTGCGACTACACCCTGATCGGCGAGGAGCTGTACGCGGCCAGCGCCTACCTCTCGCGCGAGCCGGTTCAGATGGGAACCCTCCGCGGCCAGGATCTGGGCAAGGCTCTGGTCCTCGGCGTGCTCGCGATCGGGACCCTGCTGGCCACGGCTGGTGTCCTGCTGGGCACCGACGCGCCCATGCTGCTCCTGGATTTGTTCAAGGATCTCAAATGATCTTCTTGCGACGCCAGCTCCCGCTGCTGATCACGCTGGTCGCGGGTCTCCTGTTCGCCGGGCAGTACTACGTCCCCCATCCGGCCTCGGAAGCCATGCTGACGGAGGTCAACAAGTGGCTGCAGATCATCGGGCTGTTCGCGCTGGTCTTGGGCGTCACCAGCCTCTTCCATATCCATGCGGTGAAGATCCGCCGGAAGGAGCCGGGGTGGGGGTACAGCTTCGTCCTCTACGCGGGGATGCTGGGCACGATCGCAATCGGCCTCTGGTCGAACGGCAAGGAGTCGACGGACGGCGCGCTGACCGCCTTCGGTTGGATCTACACCTACACGATGGTGCCGCTCCAGGGCACCATGTTCGCCATCCTGGCGTTCTTCATCGCTTCCGCCGCCTACCGGTCTTTCCGGGCGAGGAGTCGGGAGGCCGCCGTGCTGCTCCTCGCTGCGGTCATTGTCATGATGGGCCGCGTGCCGCTCGGGGAGCACCTGGTGCCGGTCAGCGGCGACATCACGCAGTGGATCCTGAACGTGCTGAACGCGTCCGTGCGGCGGGCGATTCTGATCGGCATCAGCCTGGGCGCCGTCGCGCTGTCCCTGAAGATCATCTTCGGGATCGAGCGGGCCTATCTCGGAGGCGGAAAAGAGTGACAGGGGACGCGGGACGCGTGACGCACAAGAGAAAGACGCACACGAGAGGCCGGACAGCCCACCTCGTCCCGTGTCCCGCGTCCCGGAGGGATGACCGTGACGTTCGCCGAGAAACTGTTGCGGATTGACCGGCGGCTCATCTTCCTAGTGATCGGGCTTTGTACCCTGATCCCGCTCCTCTATCCCGTGGGGTTGGCGATCAAGGTGTCGCCGGAGGTCCACGGCGTCTACGACCATCTCGACCGGCTGCCCACGGGCTCGGTGTTTCTCCTCAGCATGGATTTCGACCCGGCGTCCAAGCCGGAGCTGTACCCCCAGGCCGTCGCCCTGCTGCGGCACGCCTTTAAGAAGAACCTGCGGGTCATCGGCATGACCCTCTGGGTCACCGGCACGGGCATGGCGGAGGAGGTGATCTCCAAAGTGGCGGCCGAGATGGGGAAGGAGAACGGGAAGGACTATGTCTTTCTCGGGTGGAGTCCCGGGGTGGGCTCCCTGATCATCACGATGGGGCAGGACCTCTACAAGGCCTTCCCGAACGACTACTACAATCGGCCGACTAGGGACCTGCCGGTCCTGAAGGATGTGCGGACGCTCCGCGACGTGAGCTACGTGGTGAGCCTGGCCGCGGGGACGGCGGGGATCGAGACCTGGTACGTGTTCGGGAAGGACAAGTACAAGTTTGAGCTAGGGGGTGGCTGTACCGGCGTCATTGCGCCGGGCCTGTACCCGCTTCTGCGCAGCGGGCAGATCAACGGGCTCATCGGCGGGCTGCGCGGCGCCGCCGAGTACGAGGTCCTGATCGGGCAGAAGGGGCGCGCGGTGGCCGGCATGGACGCCCAGTCCGCCACCCACTTCGCGATCATCGCGCTGGTCGCCCTCTGCAACGCGCTGTACCTGACGTGGCGCCGGGCCGGGGGCCGGCGCGAGGGCCGCTGACGGGCCGAGCCCAGAAGAGGGGGACGACGATGCCGTTCGAGAGCCTGCTGGGCGCGTGGGTGGCGACGGGGCTGACCCTCTGCATCTTCACGTTCCTGTATGAGGACAACCCGCTCTTCAAGCTCGCTGAGCATCTCTACGTCGGGGTCTCGGTCGGCTACACCATCGTCAAGTCCTACGACCTGATGATCCGGCTCGTCTACGAGCCGATGGTCCATCAGGGGCAGTGGTCGCTCCTGATCCCGCTCGGGATCGGACTGCTGATGCTGGCCCGGTACCTTCCGCAGGCCGCCTGGCTGTCCCGGATCGCCTTCGCCTTCGTGGTCGGGGTCGGCTCGGGATTGGCCATCCCGAGAATCATCTCCTCCTACATCCTCAAGCAGGTGGAGGACACGGTCCGGCCGCTGGCCGCCCTGACGGAGGGGGGCGGGGTGACCTTCACCTTTGACCTCCTGAACCCGGCGAGCAACCTCAACACGATCGTCCTGCTCCTGGGCGTCGTCTCGGTGCTCTTCTATTTCTTCTTCTCGATCGAGCACCGCGGCCCGGTCCGCGTCGCGGCGCGCACCGGCATCCTGTTCTTGATGATCGCGTTCGGCGCCGCCTTCGGCTACACGGTCATGGCTCGCATGTCACTCCTGATCGGCCGGCTGACGGACCTGATCGAGTTTGCCGAGCCGCGGTACGGGTACGCCTCGCTCTGGCTGCTGGGGCTCACCGTCGCGTCACTTGTGATTTGGACGGTGACGCGCAAATCCGGCCCCGCCCGCGAGTAGCGAGCCGGCGCTTGCCGCCGCAGCGGCTCTTCCGGTACAATCACGCGCCTTTCGCTCGATGTCGAGGCCTGGGCATGACCGAGCCGGCCAAAGACCCGAAGCAGTACCCGGTCCTCCGCAACCTCCAGTTCTCCCCGCTGCGGGAGAAGGACGAGAAGTACGTCGTCCTCTGGGACCCCACCGGGCTCAGCGCGGAGAAACTCATCGTCCCCTTGAACTATTTCTATCTGCTCCAGTTCTTCGATGGCGACCACTCCCTCGAAGAGATCGGCATCCACTACCTCAAGCGCTTCGGCGAGTTCCTGATGCCCGACCGGCTCGAGCGGTTGGTGGCGGACCTGGACGAGAAGCTGTTCCTCGAAGGGGAACGGGTGGAAGCGGCCCAGCGGGCGGCGCTCGAGGCCTACCGGGCCGCGCCGGTACGGGCCGCCGCCTATGCCGGGAAGAGCTACGAGGCAGACCCGGAGAAGCTGCGGCTGCAGATTGAGTCCTTCTTCTCCTCGAAGGAAGGCCCCCCGGTCACGGCCTCAGCCAACAAGGGCAAGCCGATCAAGGCGATCGTGGCGCCGCACTACGAGCTGCGGCTCGGCGGGCCGGTCTATGCCTGGGCGTACAAGGAGGTGGCCGACGCGCAGCCCCCCGATCTCTTCGTGATCCTGGGCACCTGCCACAGCGGGCTCGAGCAGGGGTTCGCCGTGACGGACAAGGCCTTCGAGACGCCGCTGGGGTTGGTTCCTGTGGACCGCGACGTGGTGGAGGCCCTCCGGCGGGAAGCTGGCGAGCGGTACTTCGCGGAGGACGTCCGCCACCGGCACGAGCATACGATCGAGTTCCAGCTCCCGTTCCTGCAGTACGTGGCGGGGCGCGCGCGGCCAGTCGTGATCGTGCCGGTCCTGTGCGCGTTCCCGCCGAGCTGCCTCTTCGACCCCGCGCTGCGGCCGCTGGGCGACACGGTCTCGGTCTTTCTCGATGCCCTGAAGAAGATCCTGGCCGAGTCCGGCCGCCAGGCTTGCGTCATCGCCAGCGCGGACCTGGCCCACATCGGCCTGCGGTACGGTGATCCGCAGCCGCCCACGGATTTCTCTTTCCACCGCTGCCTGCAGACGGACCTCCAGATGCTCAAGCACGTGGAACAGCTCGACGCCGAGGCCTTCGCCCGGTTCATCCACGAGGAGCAGGACCGCCGGCGGATCTGCGGGTTCGCGCCGATCTACTCAATGCTGAAGCTGATCTCGGCGGAAAAGGGGGAGGTGCTGCGCTACGACCGGGGGATCACCGACCAGTTCAACTCGACGGTCACCTACGCCAGCATGGTTTTTTATTAGCACGCCGCAAGTCGCTGCGAGCGCGCGGCCAGATGCCTCGGCTGGCGGTTCCTGCTAGTCGCAGCAAGCGGCTTGCTGCCAGCGCTACTCCTTCACGGTCACCGTCATCACGATCGGCTCGAGCGGGTTGTCGGCTTCGTCACGCGGCACGGCGGCGATCTTGTCGGCGACTTCCAGGCCGCGGATCACTTCCCCGAAGACCGTGTAGCGCCGGTCGAGCCCGCTGGAATCCGCGATGCAGATGAAAAACTGGGAGCCATTGTCGTTGAAGTCGCGGGTGCTGTTGCTTTCCCGTGGCATTTTGGCGGTCGAGACGGCGCCCCGCTTGTGCGGCCGGTCGTTCGGCTCGGGGTTGAGCCAGTAGCCAGGCCCGCCGGTCCCATGCAGGCTCCGGTCTGGATTCCGGCTGAGCGGATCGCCCCCCTGGATCATGAAGCCCGGCACCACGCGGTGGAACGTCGTCCCGTTGTAAAACCCCATCTTGGCCAGGTTCAGGAAGTTTTCCACGTGCCGCGGCGCCTCGTCCGGGTAGAACCGGATGACCATCTCGCCGAACTTCGTCGCGATGATCGCGCGGGGATCCTTCTTCTGGAATTTCATGACCATAGCCAGGTCACTGTACCAATCCGGCCCCTTCGGTGCAAGCAGGGTCTCTCGGCTCGGTAGGGGGAAAGGCCGGCGGCCCGGGCCCGGCGCCGGGTCTTGCGGCTCCGACGAGCCCGTCCCCGGGCCGGATGAAGCGCCAGAACAGCCCGCCGAGCAGCGCGATCCCTGCGGCTGCCCCCAGCGCGGCCGTCCAGCCGAACCGATCCGCCAGCCAAGGGGTGAGCGTCGGGGAAAGCGTCCCGCCCAAATTGGCGCCGGTATTCATGAGTCCGGAGAGGGTACCGGCGTAGCGCTTCGAAAGGTCCACGGTCGCGCTCCAGTAGGCGCCCACGGTGAAATAGAGCCAGCCGGCGCCCAGCGCCAGCCAGGCGATCGCCAGATAGGGGGCGTCGAGTCCGGCACCCAAGAGAATGCACAGGGCGGACAGCGCCATCCCGGCTGCGCCGACCCCCGCTCGTCCGCGGTTCGCCCCGAGGCAGGCTGCGAGCCGGTCCGTGGCCCAGCCGCCCAGGGGCGAGAAGACGGAGATCGCGAGAAAGGGCGTCGAGGCGAGCAGGGCGCCGCGCAGCACATCAAAGCCGCGGACGTTGACCAGGTAGAGGTAGAACCAGGACAGGTAGACGTAGGCGACGTAGCCGAGACAGGAGTAGCTGAGCACCAGCCACCAGACGGTCGGCGTGCCGACCAGCCGTCTCCAGGGGATCGCCCCGGGGACGCCCTCCGGTCCGGCGTCCCGGATCAGGGCGGCTTCCGCCTCGTTGACCCAGGGATGGTCTTCAGGCTGGTCTGTGGCAAACCAGAACCACAGGGCAGCGACGACGAGGCCCAGGGTAGCGCCGGCATAGAACGCAGCTTGCCATCCAAAGGTCACCATGATCCAGGCAGTGACCGGCGGCGTCAGCGCGGAGCCGATGCCGAGTCCGCCGATCGCGATGCCCATGCCCAACCCGCGCTCCTGGGCCGGGAGCCAGTTGGCAACAGTCCGGTTGAAGTTCGGCAGGGCTGCGGCCTCGCCCACGCCGATCAGGAACCGGACGACCGCCAGCGAGCCGCTGATTCCGAGCAGGGCGGCGAGCGGGAGCGTCGCCGCGACCGCAGTCAGGGCGGTGAAGAGGGACCACCAGATAACCGCGAGGGCTAGGACCCGCCGCGCGCCCCAGTGGTCTCCCAGCCAGCCGCCCGGCACCTGAAAGAGCGCATACCCGAGGACGAAGGCGGAGAAGACCTGACCCATCTCGACCTCGGTGAGGCCCAGGGCCGGCATCATCTGCCGGGCCGTCACGGAGATGTTGACGCGGTCCACATAGGTCACGACGCTGATCGCGAACAACAGGGACAGCATCGCCCAGCGGACACGGGTCGGGGCCTGGCGCATACGGCACGCTCTTGCACTCCCTTCATCCAGCGTGCCGATTATGCGCAGGCGATCCGTCGGCCGCAAGCGAAATTCGCTGGCGCGGGCGGTCCGGGGTCCGCGTTCCTGGATTTCCAATAGGCGATCCGGTAAGATTCTTCCTTAAGTGTAGACATGCCATCGTCGGGAGGAGGAGTGACCGCCCGTCGCAGATCCCTCGCTCTGGGCCTCGCCGTCAGTCTGATCCTGGTCGCCACGTTCCTTGCCGTTCCGTTGCTACTCAGCCCCGAGGCGGTCAAGGCGTTCTTCCTGCACCAGCTCGAAGGGCAGATCGGCCGGACCATTGAGGTGGGCGAGGTGCGCTTCGCGCTGCTGCCCAGCATCAAGCTCTCCCTCGACGACGTCGCAATTCGCGACGTGGATCCCTCCCAAAGTCCCTTCCGAGCCAAGCACATTGACGTCGTCCTTCGTGCCTGGCCGTTGCTGCGCCTGCAGGTGGTCGGCAAACGCCTCTTGATCGAGCAACCCCGCATCGAGGTGCGGCGGGACCTGAGCGGGCGCTGGAACCTGTCGGCGGCTCCCCAGGGGGGCGCGGCGGAGGCTGACCTCGGGCAGGCGATGGCGGTGCTGCTGGCCATCAGAGAAACCCGCGTCAAGGGCGGGGAAATCCTCATCGTGGACGAGTTCCGACCGGATGGGAGTCGACGCGCCAAGCTGACCGCCCTGGATCTGACCCTTGCCGCGAGGCCGCAGGAACAGAGCGTGGACCTCGACTTGTCGGCCACGGTGCCGTCGCCCCGCGGAGGAACGATCCTTCTACTGACCGGCCGGCTGAGCCGACCGGGCCCGTCGGCGGGGATGCAGGCAGCTCTAGGGGGGACCCCGCTTGCGGCCGGCTTGACGTTCGAAGGCTCCGCCGAAGCAGCCGAGGTGGATCTGCGCCAGCTCGCCGATTTCTTCGGGCCGCGGCCTGTGCCGGACCGCATTGCGGGAGCAGCGAGCGTCCGCGGTCGCATCCGCCTGGCGCCGGGAGTGGCCGGCTACGACCTGGTCCTCTCGGACATGCGGGGCGAGGTGGACCACCTGGCGCTGGCCGGTCAGGCCAGCCTGTCTGGGCTGCTGACGCCCCAGCCAACGTTTTCCCTGACCTTCGCCTCTTCCCCCGTCAACCTCGCGGATCTGCTGGCTCGCTTTCCGCTGCAGTGGCTCAACCCACGGATCCAGGACATCGTCGTCGAGCGGCAGGTCCAGGGACTGGTCGAGGTGGTGACCGCGACCCTATCCGGAACCACCGGACCGGAGCCGCGGATCTCCTTGACCGGCCAATTCCGAATCCGCCAAGGCCGGGCCCTTCTGGGCACGGAAGGGGTCCTGGCGCACGACCTCGAGGCGACGGTCTTCGTCGAGCCGGACCGGATCAGGGTCGTGGACCTGACCGGAGCCTACAGCGCCCTGCACGTCCGAGGAGGGAGCGCGATCATCTTCTTGCAGGAAAGCGGGCCGTGGATCGAGATGGACATCACCGGCGACATGGGGGCACCGGAACTGGTCGCGGTGCTGCGCCGTACGCTGGACCCGAGTCTGTTCACCAGAGCCTTGGCTGAACTTCGCGACATCGCCGGCACCACGGTGCTGACCTTCCGCCTGGCCGGGCATCTCACTGACCCTGCCGGCTTAAAGTTCCTTGGAGGTGACTTCGTCGTGCGGGACGTGGGCTTCCGGGCGCCTGCACTGCCCGAGCGCCTGGAGGGCCTGAACGGGCGCGTGCGCGTCGCCCAGGAGCGCATCGAACTCGACCGGTTGTTCGCGTTCATCGGTCGGAGCCGAGTGCAGGTGGAGGGCGCGATCGAGACGGCCGGAAGGCCGACGCTCAGAAACTTCCTTGCCCTTGCGACGGTGGATGCCCGCGACCTTGTCGGCCTGCTGCCCAAGGAGACCGCCTCCTCCCTGGGACTGGAGGGCGTCATCGGGGCGAGGCTGGCGCTGACCGGTGACCCGGCGGCCCCCCAGATGCAAGCGGTGCTCGACCTCAAGGAGGCTGCGTTGACCGCTCCCGTCATGCGGAAGCCGGCCGGCACGCCGGCTACCCTGGAGTTCGAGGGAAGCCTGTCGCCGACGCAGGTCGTCACGGCGAAGCGGCTGGAGCTGTCCGTGCCGCCGTTCCGGGTGGCGGGTAGCGGACGGCTCACACTCGGCGCGAAACCCGCGGTGGACGCCTCCTTCGTCACCACCCCGATCGTGCTGGCCCAACTGCCGGCGGGAATGCGGGTCGCCAGCCTGGACGCTGGTACCCTGGAAGTGTCCCTGGACGTCAAGGGGTGGGGCCGGGACTGGCGCCGCTGGCTGCTCGGCGGCTGGATTGCCTTGACGGATGGCCAAATCACGGTCAAGGAGCTGGACGCTCCAATCCGGAACCTCTTCGTCCGGGTGAAGCTCGTCCGGAACAGGGCCGAGATCAAACAGCTCTCCTTCCGGATTGGCGAGAGCGACGTGCGGGCGACGGGCGTCGTTCAGGACTGGACCGGAAAGCCCGTCATTGATCTCAAAGCCGACTCCGCCAAGCTGGACATTGAGTTGTTGATCCCGAAGGGCGAGCGGTCTCCCATCCGGGACGCCGTGGAGGAGCTGGCAGCGACGGGGCGCCTGGTGGGCACCCTCACGATCGCCGAAGGCGTGTACAAGCAGATGCCCTTTCATGAGGTGTCCTGCCGCATCAACGTCGCCAACGGGGTCCTCGACGTGGACCGGATTACGGCGGCGTCGGAGGGCGGCCGGATCGCCGGGCGGCTCGTCGTGACGCTGCCCAGACGCAAGCCGGCTGAAGGCGAGGTCGTTTTCCGCGTGAGTCAGGTCCCTTTCAAGCGGATCCTGCAGATGCTCGGCGATGAGAAGCGGAGGGTGGAAGGCACCCTGTGGACGAGCGGCACGCTTCGAATGCACGGACGCCATCCGCGGGGCGTGCTCCATACGCTCGAGGGTGAGGTCCACTTCGACGTGAAGAACGGCCATATCTACAGGGGGACGGTCATCCCTAAGATCATCGGCATCCTGAACCTGCCGGCCCTGCTCCAGGGGAAAGTGGATCTGGCCAAAGAGGGCTTCCCCTTCGACCGGGTCAGCGGCGCCCTGACCATCGCGGGCGGGCAGATCCACTCCGAAAATCTCGTGATAGACAGCCCGATCATGAAGATGAGCGCTGCGGGGAACTACGACCTGCCGGCCGATCGCCTGGACGTCGTCGTCGTGGTGAGCCCGTTGGGCTCCTACGCGAAGTTCCTCAAGAGCATTCCGTTGTTCGGGCGGTTGCTCAAGGGAGACCGCAAGGGCGTAGTGACCGCGACCTTCGAGGTGACGGGCCCGCTCCAGGACCCCGACGTGAACTACAAGCCCATCGAGTCCCTGACAACAGGCGTGAAGGGTCTAGCAGAGCTGGCCTTCGACGTGCTGAAGAACACCATCCTGCTGCCGAAAGATCTGCTCTCCGGTGAGGCGGAGAGCCCGGCGGCGCCCCAGGAAGACCACGCCCCCGAACGGCCCGCGGCCGGCTCGCCTTGACCGCCCGTCACTCGCATGATAGCATCGCGACGACGCCGCACACGAAGAATTCCTGAGTGGAGCTAAGCCCATGAGTGCCGACCGCGCGATTCTGCTCATCGCGGCCAGCGAGACGGACGCCAACCTCTATTACGCGACACGGTTCATTGCGCCGGACCCGTTCATCTATCTGGAGATCAAGGGCGAGCGGCTGCTGGTGATGAGCGACCTCGAGCTGGACCGCGCGCGCAGCCAGGCCGCGGTGGACCGGGTGCTGTCCTATTCCGAGATCGAACGCGATCTCAAGGCTCGAGGCGCGGCGGAACCAGGGACGGTGGACGTGGTCCATGAGGTCCTCCGGCGTCACGGGATCCAGCGGCTCCTGGTTCCCGCCACCTTCCCCTATGGCCACGCCTCCAAGCTGCTGGCCCTCGGCTATGAGCTAGAGGTCAAGCGGGAGCCCTTTTTCGAGCGCCGGGCCATCAAGACCGACGAGGAAGTCCGGTTCATCGAGGCGACCCAGCGCGCGACGGAGGAGGCTGTCCGTGCCGCCCACCAGGTGTTGCGGGCGGCTCGCCCGCGCGACGGGCTCCTTTGGCTGGACGACACGCCGCTGACGTCGGAGCGGCTCAAGAAGGTGATCAACGTCGCCCTGATGGAGCGCGATTGCGTCGCGCAGCACACGATCGTGGCCGGTGGTGACCAGGCCTGCGATCCCCATAACGAAGGCAGCGGGCCGCTGCCGGCCGACCGGAGCATCATCTTCGATGTCTTTCCCCGCTCCAGCCGGACCCGCTATTTCGCCGACCTGTCCCGGACCGTCGTGCGGGGACGCCCGTCGCCCGAGCTGAAGCGGCTCTACCAGACGGTCAAGGACGCCCAGGAGGAGGCCATCGCCAAGATTCGCGACGGCGCCGACGGTGCGAAGATCCACCGGGAGATCTGCGAGCGCTTTGAGGCGGCGGGCTACCGCACCGGCCTGGTGAACGGGCGGATGCAGGGCTACTTCCATGGGACCGGCCACGGCGTCGGCCTCGACATCCACGAGGTTCCCCGGATCAGCCGGACCGGGACCATCCTCCAGGAGGGACAGGTGGTGACAGTCGAGCCGGGGCTGTACTATCCGGGCCTCGGCGCCGTCCGCATCGAAGACATGGTGCTCGTCACCCGTGACGGTTGCCGGAACCTAACAGACTATCCGAAGACGTTTGAACTCGACGAGTAGCTGACAGCCAGCGGCGCATCGCACATAGCCGTTCGCTGGCCGCTCCCTGCGGTTTGCTCGCACCCATGCGCCTGACCTTCACCATCCTGCGGTTCAACCCGGAAACGGACGTGCGTCCGCACCTCGAGGACCTCCGCACTGAGGTAGGGCGAGGCACGACCGTGCTCGACGCGCTGATCCGGATCAAGCACCAGGAGGACGGGACGCTGGCCTTCCGCTATTCGTGCCGCTCGGCGATCTGCGGCTCCTGCGCGATGGAGATCAACGGGACAGAGAAGCTCGCCTGCCGCACCTCCGTCCGCAAAGAGCTGGAACGGTACGGCCGGATCACGGTCGCGCCCCTGCGCAACCTGCCGGTCATCAAGGACCTGGTCGTGGACATGTCCCCGTTCTGGGGGAAGATCCGCGGGGTGACGCCCTGGCTCCTCCCGGGCCGGGACCTGTTCGCGGGAGAGCCGGGGCGGCCGCTCGCGCTGCGGCCGGGCGCCTACGACTTCCACAACGTGGACGGCTGCATCATGTGCGGAGCCTGCGTGGCGGCCTGCACGTCGCACGAGGTCTCCCCGACCTTTCTGGGGCCGGCGGCCCTGGCGAAGGCCGACCGGTTCATCGCCGACCCGCGCGAGTCACAGGAGGCCAAGCGGGCGCGGCTCGCGGCGCTCGCGCAGGACGACGGTATTTGGGACTGTGTCCGGTGCAACTATTGCGTCCAGGTTTGCCCGAAGGATGTGCGCCCGATGGACGCTATCATCCGCCTGCGGCGAGCGGCCCTCGACGCTGGGCTCCTGCACACCGGAGGGGCCCGGCACATCACCGGGTTCTGCGAGATCGTCCAGCGGGAAGGGCGGCTCAATGAAACGATGATGCCGCTGAAGATCCTGCGGTTCAACGTCCGGCGGCTGCTGCAGGTTCTACCCCTGGCCGTGAAGATGCTTTTTCGAGGGAAGATGCCGAACCCCCTCGGCCATCCAATTCCCGGCATCGCCCAGGTCCGCGCGATCTTCGCGGCCGCACGCCGACGGGTGGCCAGTTCCTGACGTGGCCGGCGAGTTCCGATTCCTGGACGATGTGGCGCTGGCCGACGCTGCCTTTGAAGCCGTCGGCGACACCCCGTCGGAGCTGGTGCAAGCGGCGGCCCGGGCCTTGTTCGAGACCATGGCGGATCCTGCCACGATCGCGCCCGTTCAGCGGCGGACGGTCGAGCGGGAGGCCGACTCCCTGGGGGACCTGCTGTTTGACTGGCTCTCGGACATCGTGTACTTCAAAGACGCTGAAGGCCTGTTGTTCCGGGAGGCCGACGCCACGGTCGAGCAAACGGAGGGGGCGCGCACCTGGCGGCTCCGGGCCGTGCTGACCGGCGAGCCGATCATGCCGGCGCGGCAGGAGTTGCGGGCCGACGTCAAGGCGGTCACCAAGCACCTCTATGAGGTCCGCCATGACGGGGCCCGATGGTACGCCCGGGTCGTGCTCGATATTTAGCCCCGACGAGTGAAGGGGTGAGGGGTGACGAGGATGAAGCTCAACACGACGATGACAGTCAACCGGGTCGCCGACGAGGTCTGGGAGATCCCGGTCTCCGAGAAGCCTGGCATGCTGGTCCCCGCCCGGATCTACGCGACGGAGTCCATCCTCGCCAGCATGGACGGTGGCGTCTTCGAGCAGGTGACGAACGTCGCCTGCCTGCCGGGGATCCAGCGCTACGCCCTGTGCATGCCGGACGGCCATTGGGGCTACGGGTTTCCGATCGGCGGCGTCGCCGCGTTCGACGTGCGCGAGGGGGTGATCTCGCCCGGCGGGGTCGGTTACGACGTGAACTGCGGGATGCGGCTCATTCGGACCAACCTGACGTTGGCGGAAGTTCGCCCGCGGCTGGACGAGCTCATGACCGAACTGTTCCGCCGGGTACCGGCCGGGGTCGGCTCCAAGGGGTTCGTGCACCTGAGCCGGGCGGACTTCGCGGAGGTCATGAAACAGGGCGCGCAGTGGTGCGTCGCCCACGGCTACGGCTGGCCGGAGGATCTGGAGCGCATCGAGGAGCGGGGCTGCATCCCTGGCGCCGATCCCGCGCGGGTTAGCGACCATGCCGTGGAGCGCGGCATTCATCAGCTCGGCACGCTCGGGTCGGGTAATCATTACCTCGAGGTCCAGGTGGTCTCCGACGAGCGCATCTTTGATCGGGAGACGGCGGCGGCGCTCGGCATCACCGGAGCCGACCAGGTCGTCGTGATGGTGCACTGCGGCTCCCGCGGGTTCGGGCACCAGGTCGCGAGCGACTACTTGAAGGTGTTCGAGAAGGCCATGCGCCGGTACGGGATCACCGTGAAGGACCAGCAGCTCGCCTGTGCGCCGTTCCGCTCTCCGGAGGGCCAGGACTACTTCGCGGCGATGAACTGCGCCGCGAACAGCGCGTTCGCCAACCGGCAGGTGATCACCCACCGGATTCGGGAGGCCTTCACGGCCGTCTTCGGCCGGTCGGCCGAGGAGCTGGGGATGGAGCTCGTCTACGACGTGGCGCACAACATCGCCAAGGTCGAGCGGTACCCGGAGGGAGAGCTGGTGGTCCACCGCAAGGGCTCCACCCGAGCCTTCGGGCCGGGCCGCCCGGAGCTGCCCGAGCGGTTTCGCGGGATCGGCCAGCCGGTCATCTGCGGCGGCTCCATGGAGACCGGCTCCTACCTGCTGGTCGGAACCGACCGGGCCATGGAGGAGACCTTTGGGTCCACGATGCACGGCTCCGGCCGGACGATGTCGCGCGCCCAAGCCAAGAAGACGATCAGGGGCGAACAGCTCAGGCGGCAGATGGAGCAGCGGGGTATCGTCGTCAAGGCCGTCTCGATGTCCGGCCTGGCTGAGGAGGCCGGCTTCGCGTACAAGAGCATCTGCGACGTGGTCGAGACGGTGGACCGAGCCGGGATCACAAAGAAGGTGGCCGAGTTGCGACCCATCGGCAACATCAAGGGGTAGAGATCGTCCTTGGTTTTACAAGCCCGCCGAACAATTTACGTCCCTCCGATGTTCAGGTTTGGCGCTTTCCCCTAGGCCTTTGGCGGCTGCCGGCAAGAACCGCTTGATTCTCTGATGAATTTCCACGCTCGCCGATCCCCCACAACGAGGCATGTTCCCTGCAACGCCTCGGTGCAGGAGGGATGAGCCATGAGCGCCTCACTGGGAGAGTGGCTCAAGCGGCTGCGGGAGGAACGGGGACTGTCGTTGGAGGGGATCGCGCAGCGGACTCGCATTCACCAGGCCTACCTCCGGGCGCTGGAGGAGAACGACTTCACCAAGCTCCCGCCCGCGCTCCTGTTCGCGAAGGCCTACGTCAAGGCCTACGCGCGCTGCCTCGCGCTGTCTGAGCAACAGGAAGCGGAAGTCATGCTTCGGTTCGTCGAGTCGGCGCGCGCCTATTACAACGGACAGGACCCCGGTGCTCCATGGCTGCCGGAACCCGGCTACCGCGGGCAAGGGGACGGCCCGGCGCGAAAGATCGCCTTCGCCCGCGTCCGCTTGTTCCGCTGAGCCCCCTGGAGGATGGGTGATGCCCAGCGCCACCGAAGGACCGCCGCTCACCTGTCCCTCCGCCTGGCTCGGCGCCTGGCGGGCCGCTTCCATGACAGGTCGAGAGCCGGGACCGGCTGAGCGGAGCGGCCGACAGCTCCGTGTCCTGGTTCTCCTGGCCGTGACTGGGGCGGCGGTCGCGCTCGACCTAGCCTTCCCGTCCTGGACCTCGGGCGGGCTCTTGTACCTGGCGCCAGTCCTGCTGGCGCTGTCGCGCCATCCGAAACGAGAGGCGCTCGTCACGGCGGGCGCCTGCACCCTGCTGGGCCTAGGCGTGCCGCTGGTCCAGGTCTCCCCCTCGCTCTTCCAGGCGCCCACACCCTCGGAGCCCTTCTCCTGGGTCGCGCTCGGCGATCGCGGGCTGTCGCTCGGCGTGCTCTGGATCATCGTGGTCCTCGGCTGGCGGCGACGGGCTATGGAGGCCTCGCTGCACGACGCGGAGGCGCGCTACCGCGGCATCTACGAGGGCTCGAAGGACGCGATCGGCTACGTGGCGCTCGACGGGCGGCTCCTCGATGTCAACGGCGCGTTTCAGATCTTGACCGGCTACAGCCGCGAGGAGCTGCGCTCGATGACCTGCCGGGACCTGACCACGGCGGACCATCGCGAACGGGAGGCGCAGATGCTCGAGCGCGTTCTCCGGACCGGCGAGGCGGTGGAGTTCGAAAAGGACATCCTGCGCCGCGATGGAACCCTGGTTCCTGTCGCCGCGACCGCGATTGTCGTGAAGGACGCCGCCGGAGCGCCGGTCGGGTTGGCCGAGATCATGAAAGACCTTACCGAGCGGAGGCAGACCGAGGCCCGGCTGCGGGAGCTGGCCTATTACGATTGTCTGACCGGGCTGCCCAACCGGCGCCTGTTCATGGAGCTCCTCAAACAGAGCTTGAGCCGCGCCAGCCGAACAAAGACCCACGTGGCCGTCTTCTTCCTCGACCTGGACGGGTTCAAGCTCGTCAACGACACCCTGGGACATCAGCAGGGCGATGTCGTGCTCAAGATTATCGCCGAGCGGCTGGCGACCTGTGTCCGGGCGAGTGACGTACTCTCGCGGCAGGGCGGGGACGAGTTCACGTTCGTGTTGGAGCACGTCGGGACGCCCGACGACGCCTCGCGGGTGGCGCAGAAGATTCTCGACGTCACCGCGCAGCCCTGCACCGTCGAGGGGCACGAGATCGCACTGACCGGCAGCATCGGGATCGCGTTCTATCCCACCGACGCGACCAACGCCGACGCGCTGATCCAGCATGCCGACACCGCGATGTACGCGGCCAAGGCGACAGGGAACACCTTCCAGTTTTACTCGGCCGACATGCACGAGCGGGCTTTGGAGCGCCTGCGGCTGGGGACCGAGCTGCGCCGAGCCCTGCATCGGCAGGAGTTCGTGCTCCATTACCAGCCGATCGTGGACGCGCACACCCGCGGCATCAGCGGCGTGGAGGCCTTGATCCGGTGGCAGCATCCCGAGCGCGGGCTCATCCCGCCGGCGACGTTCATCCCGCTCGCGGAAGAGACGGACGTCATCGTCCCGATCACCGAGTGGGTGCTTCGCACGGCCTGTGCCCAGACCCGGTCCTGGCAAGCCGGCGGCCATGCCGGGCTCCGGGTGGCCGTGAATCTCTCCCGGCGGCTGTTCCGGGATACGAGCCTGGTGGATCTGGTCCGCCGAATCCTCGACGAGACTAGCCTAAGCCCCTCCTCGCTGGAGCTGGAGCTGACGGAGAGTCTCCTGATCAAGGATCGCGAGCGGACCGTGGCGATGCTCCAGGCGCTACACGCGCTGGGCGTACGGATCTCGATTGACGACTTCGGGATCGAGTACTCCTCGCTGGGCTACCTCAAGCAGATCCCGATCACGACGCTCAAGATTGACCAGTCCTTTGTCCGCGACATCATCGGCAGCGAAGCCGACACCGCCATCGCTCAGGTGGTCATCACGCTGGGCCGGTGCCGGAACCTCACGGTCGTCGCCGAAGGCGTGGAGGCCGAGGCGCAAGCCGGCTTCCTCAGCGCTCAACGTTGTCATGAGCTGCAGGGCTATTATTTCAGCGGCCCGGTGCCCGCCGAGGTCCTGACCACCCTCCTTTTGTCCCCGAAGCACCTCGGATCCACCCTGATCCGCCTGTAACGCTCTCAGACCTGTCTGGTTCCCAGCCCGCGGCCGTCGCTGCGGCCCTCCCGGACGGTGACTTCCGGCGACCGTCCCGCTATACTGCCCGTGATACGACCGCGACCCGTCCCGGGCACGGCCGCAAGGGGGAGGCTTCCATGCCGTTGAAGTACGCGCTGTTCACCGGTTGCGCTGCCAAGGGCGCGACGCCCGAGCTGTACGAGTCCACCATGGCCGTCATTGGCCGGCTGGGCATCGAGGTGGTCGAGCTGGCCGCAGCCTCCTGCTGCGGCGCGGGCGTGGTCGGGGAGGCGGATCCGGACGTCGCGCTGGCGCTGAGTGCCAGGACCTTCGCGCAGGCCGAACAGCTCGGTCTCGACGTGATGACGATCTGCGGCACCTGCCAGGGCGTCATGGGCGCCGCGAACCGGCGCCTCAAGACGGAGCCGGGATTGCTGGAGCGGATCAACCGGTTGCTGGGGCAGGATGGCTTGGCCTACCAGGGCAAGGTGCAGGTCAAGCACCTCTTGTGGATCGTCGTCCGGGAAGTGGGGCTCCGCTGGCTGGCGGAGCAGGTCCGGGTCCCGCTGAGCGAGTTGCGCATCGCCCCCTTCTACGGCTGCTACATCCTGCGGCCGTCCTGGGATCTCGGCTTTGACGATCCTGAGCAGCCCACCTCGCTGGAACGGGTCATCCGGGCGGTGGGCGGCGAAGCCGTGGCCTATCCCGGCCGGACGAAGTGCTGCGGCTTCCCAGTGATCCTGGAAAAGGAGGCGATCGCGGTGGCGATGGCCGGCCAGAACATGAAGGAGGCAAAGGAAGCGCGGGCGGATTGCATGGTCACCCCGTGCCCGCTCTGCCACATGAGCTTGGACATCTACCAGGAGCGGGCCGGCCGAGCGGTCAACACAGCCCTCAACCTGCCGATCCTCCACCTGCCCCAGCTCTTAGGGTTGGCGATGGGGGTGCCGACCAAGGAACTCGGCCTGGCGCGTCACCTGGTGCCCGTGGATAGCCTCATCCGGACGATTGAGCACCGGAGGGCCGCGGCACGGCCGGACTTACGGAGCCCATGAGATGAAAGTCATTAGTCTCTCCGATTATCAGCAGTTTAACGCTGACAAGATGAAGAAGAACAACATCTTTCAAACCCCGCGGTTCTTCTGCGACGTGTACTGCTTTGAGCCAGGTCAGGAGCAGCACGGACACGTGCACGGCGATCAAGACAAGGTCTACCTCGTCTTGGAAGGCCAGGGCACTTTTCGGGTTGGGACCGAAGAGCGCGTGCTGGGGCCCGGGCAGGGAACCCTGGCGGCTGCGGGGGAAGAGCACGGGGTCCGCAATCACACGACGGGGCGCCTCCGGGTCCTGGTCTTCGTCGCCCCCAACCCCTCCTGAGCGGCGCCTTCAGCCTCTGTCACGGATTCGGCGGCGTGATCTCGCCCGCCGGAAGCTCCGGCTGCCAGGGCGTAGCGGGCATCAGCGGTGCAGGCTTGGCGTCCGGCGAGACGACCAGGACCGCGATCGCGCCGCGCAGCGCGCCCGTCAGCGAATGCGTCACCAGCGGGTAGGCGCCCGGCGACTCCACCACGAGGTCAAAGGTCGCGGCGCTGCCTGGCGCGACGACGGCGGTCTGGACGCCGATCTGCCGGTTGGCGGGATTCCCGCTCTCGTAGACCGTATCCCAGATTTCTCCGATCGGGTGGAACGCCGAGAACTCGTTGGGCCCGGCGTTCACGAAGTAGATCCGGACCCGCTCGCCCGGCTTCGCCTCTAGGGGCTTTCCGCCCGTCACGAAGGGATGGTACTTGAAGATCCCGCCGTTGAAGATGACGTGGTCGGCCTTGCGTTCGAACATGGCGGAGACATCGTCGGGGTTCTTCAGATAAAGCTCCGACTGGATCAGCACGTACTCGCGGTCCGCCTTCGGCCAGGCGCCTGCGTCCTTCGGATCCACGATGATCGCGCCGAACATGCCCCGGGCCACGTGCTGGATCATCGGCGGCGCCCCGCAATGGTAGAAGAAGACGCCTGGCTTCTTGGCGACGAACGTGTAGCTGATAGACTCGCCGACGTTGATTGCCCGGTAGTTCTTGAGAAAATCAATCTCGGCCGCGTGGAAGTCCATCGAGTGGGGGTAGACGTTGCTCTTCGGGTTGTGGAGGGTAAACTGGACCGTGTCGCCTTCGGTGACCCGGATGACCGGGCCAGGCATCTGACCGTTGAAGGTCCAGGCCTTGTACCGGGTCCCGTCGCCGCTCACGACCAGCTCGGTCTCGACCGCGGTCATCTGGACTTCGTGGGACTTCGCCGAGCCCGCAGGGACGGCGATGAGGAATGGACTGATCGAGAGGGCGAGAGTCAGCCCCCAGACGAGGGGGCGCCGGGTTGCGGCGCTCAGCGATACCCGCAGCATAGTTCACCTCCAAAAGGATGAGGATCGGTCCCTGTCAGGAAACGGAATCGGGCCTGTCAAGAACATACTAGGGGAAAGCAGAGCGGGAAGAATATGACGAAGATCATGTTTTGCAACGCTGCGGTCGCGCGGTCGGGGAGGAGCTAGCCGCGGCGGCGTCGGAGGTCAATCGTTTGATGCCAGCCAGGTCCGTGATGACCAGGCGCTTGGCGGTCCCGGAGACCAGCCCCGCGCGCCGAAACCGACTCATGATGCGGATGGCGGTCTCCACGGTGATGCCGGCCATATCCGCAAGGTCCTTCCGCGTCAGCCGGACGGTCAGGCGCAGCCCGTCGGGGTCCGGCGCCACGGCCCTGCCCGCGAGGCTCACGAGCAGGGAGGCGAGCCGCTGCTCGGCCCGATCCATGGCCAGCACCTTGGCCTGTTCCTGCGCCTCGTTCAGCCGGCTTCCGAGATACTTAATGACCTCCAAGGCCGCGTCGGGATTCCGCCGGATCACGTCAAAATAAGTTTTTTTGCTCAAGCGGAGAATCGTCACGTCGCCCATCGGCTGGGCGCAGCCGGGGTGGGATGCGCCATCGAAGACCGCCGCCTCGCAGCAGAAGAGGTCGCCCGGCAGCAGGACCTTGAGCGTGACCTCCTTGCCCTCCGGCGAGGTCTTGACGCACTTGACGGCACCGTCCTTGACGATGTGGAAGTAGTCGGCAGGATCGCCCTCGCGGAAGATGAACTGATCACGCCTGTAGCAGGTCTCGATGAGCTCGCCGGCGATGCGGCGCCGGTCCTGCGCAGAGAGCGCCTGAAACAGGGGGATCTGACTCAGCGGATCGGCCTTCTTCATGCCGGCGCGCCCGTCACAGGATGCGCTTGGCCGTCTCGACGATCGCGCGGGCGCTGATGCCGTACCGGTCGAGCAGCTCGTCCGGCTTACCGCTGTGGGGAATCTCCCGGACCGCGAGCTTGTGGACACGGACCCCTTCACTGCCGACCGCCGCAAGCACCGCGTCGCCCAGCCCCCCGTGCGCGTAATGGTCTTCGACGGTCAGGAACCGCCCCCCGGTCGCCCGGGCGCAGTCCAGCAACGTGGCCCGGTCAATCGGGACGATGCTGTACAGATCCACGACCCGGGTCGGGATGCCCATCGCCTGGAGCTGCTCCTGCGCCTTGAGGGCTTCGAAGACGGTCACGCCGGCCGCGACGATCGTCAGCCTGTCCGCGGGGCTCTGCCGATGCACCTTGGAGCCGCCGATCGGGAAGCGCTCGTCGTTCCCGTACAGGATCGGCGTCTTGGGCCGACCGGTCCGGATGTAGACGAGCCCTCGGTGCGCCGCGGCGGCCTCGACGAGGCGATGGGTGCAGACCGCATCGGCGGGGTAGAGGACCACCACGTCCGGCTGCGCCGCCATCATCGCGAGGTCCTCCAGTCCCATCTGGGACGGCCCGTCCTCGCCGATGCTCACTCCCGCGTGCGTGCCGACGAGCTTGATGTTCGAGCGGCTGATGGCCGCCATGCGGATGAAGTCGTAGGCGCGTGTGAAGAAGCAGGCAAAGGTCGAGGCGAAGGGGATTTTGCCGCAGGCCGCCAGCCCGACCGCGGCGCCCAGCATGTTCTGCTCGGCGATGAAGTTTTCGAAGAACCGGTCAGGAAAGCGCTTCCCGAACTTGTCCGTGTAGGTCGAGTTTTTGACGTCGGCGTCCAGTGCGACGATCAACGGATTCGCCTCGCCCAGCGCGGCCAGCGCGGCACCAAAGGCCTCCCGGGTCGCGACCGAGTCCGTGGGCTTGTAGGCGGGAGGGGCGACAGGCGTGACCGCCGGGGCAGCCGGTGGGCCGGCCTCGGGCTGGCGGATCTGGACTGGAGTCCCGTCGTCGGTCAGGTGCCGGCGTAACGCTTCGATCACCTGCTGCGCTTCGTCCTTCTTGAGCGCCTTCCCGTGCCAGTCCGGCCGATCCTCCGCAAATGGGATGCCCTTGCCCTTGACGGTGCGCGCCAGCAGGACCGTCGGCCGTCCTTGGGTCCGGGCCGCCTCATCGAAGGCCGCGAGCAGCGCAGCGAGGTCGTGTCCGTCTACGGTCAGCGCGTGCCAGCCGAAGGCTGTCCAGCGCGTGCGGTAGGCCTCCAGGTCGTGCTGGAGCATAGTCGGGTTGCTCTGCCCGAGCCGGTTGATGTCCACGATCGCGCAGAGGTTGTCGAGCGCGTAGTGCCGGGCCAACTCGACGGCCTCCCAGACCGAGCCCTCGACCGATTCGCCGTCCCCCATCAGCACGTAGATTCGGGCGCCCGATCGATCGAGCCATTTGGCGTTCAGCGCCATTCCGACGCCCGCCGCCAGGCCCTGGCCGAGCGACCCGGTCGCGACGTCCACGAATGGCAGGCGCGGCGTCGGATGCCCCTCGAGGTCCGAGTCGAGCCTGCGCAGCTTAAGCAGTTCGCGCCGGTCGAAGAGCCCGGCCTCTGCCCAGGCCGCGTACAGCAGAGGCGCCGCGTGGCCCTTCGACAGGATGAACCGGTCGCTCCGGGGATCCTTGGGGTTCTTCGGATCGTAACGCATGACCGAAAAGAACAGCACGGCGACGACGTCGGCGGCCGAGCAGCAGCTCGTCGGATGGCCGCTGCCCGCCTCCGTCGTGGCGCGGATGCTCTCGATCCTCAGATGCGTGGCCCGGTTGCGCAGCATGGTGAGCAGGGCCGGGGTCGCGGTGGTTGCGGAAGCCATAGTGTCTCCTTTCAGGGATGCGTCGCCCGTCGAAACGGCATGCCGAGCCAGCCTAACAAACCGCCATCGGGTCAGTCAATTCGACCGATTGACGCGGCGGCGCAGGCGGCACATTGCGGCTACACGGACCCTCGTGCTAGAGTCGGGTCGTCCCGGTGGAGTCCGAGCGTATGTGGATCCGTCCGATCAGCCGGTTGCTGATCCTGCTCGCCGTCCTGACCGTGAGCGGCCTGCTGTCCATCGTGAGCGCCCTGAACCCAGGCGAGCGGGCCTGCGACGCGGCTTCGCTCGAAGCCCATGGCTACGAGCCGATTGTCGGCGAGGCCCAGGAAGGCGGCGGGGAAGATTCCTCGGCGCCGGACGACTGTTCCGTCCCGATCACGACGCGTCCGGAGCGCCCGTCCTGGTCCTTCCTCGCGATCAGGACCTCGGGGCTGCATCTGCCGGTGCTGGCCCGCGCGCGCTTCCGCCCACCAACCCTTTCGTAACTTCGGTCGAATACCTCGAGAAGTTAAGCGCCGCCGCCTCGCTCCCGGGGCTCGGTTTCTTGCTGCAGAGGCAATCAGGAGGGGGTATGGTGACAAGGAGCAGACCCATCGGACGATTTGTGGGCGCCATCGCCATGGTTGTCAGCCTGTTCGGGGCCGCCGCCGAGGCGGTGGAGCCGTCTCCGCCTTCCTACGACTTGAGGGACATCATCGCGCTCGCCCTGGAGCGCAACCCGCGCGTGCTCGGGGCGGAGGGCGTGATGGAGCAGCGCCGCGGCGAGAAGATTGCGGCCGGGGCCTATCCCAACCCGTCCCTCTATGGGCAGACCGGCCGGGGCACCATTCAAGATCCGCCGACCGGCGGACCCATCGCGGAGAACGCCTTCGTGCTCAACCAGCCGGTGGAGTGGCCGGGCATGCGCGCGGCGCGGAAGCGGGTCGCGGACGCGGCCCTGGCCGGCGCCAGCGCGGGCCTCGAGGAGGCGCGCCTCGATCTGATCGCGGACGTGAAGCTCGCCTTCTACGAGCTGCTGCTCGCCCAACGAGGGGAAGAGCTGGCCCGGCAGAACCTCGCGACCGTCGAACACGTGGCGCGGATCGTGACCGCGCGGGTGCGGTCCGGCGAGGGAGCGCAGTTCGAGGTGATCAAGGCCGACGTTGAGGTGCTGAAGGCCAACCAGGTCGTGACCCGCGCCCAGAACGCCGTCCGGGTGGCGCGGGTGGCGCTCGACACGTTGACGGCCGGGGCGCTCGGCACGGTGTACATGATCCGGGGCGACTTCCAGCCGTTCCAGCGGGACCTGAGTCTGGACACCTTGGTGACCACGGCCCTGGAGCAGCATCCGACCATCAGGCGCCTGGCGAAGCTGGTGGAGGCCTCCGGGCAGAACGTGGAGCTGCAACGGCAGGCGCGCGTACCCACCGTGACCGTGAGCGGCATGTACTTCCGGGAGGCGGGCCGGGAAGCCTTTGGCGGCGCCCTCACCGTGCCGACGCCCCTGTGGTACCGTCGGCAAGGGGAGATTGCAAGCGCGCTGGGCGCCAAGCGCCGTGAAGAGGCGGAGCTGCTTCGCGCGCAGAACGAGTTGGTGCGCCAGGTGAACCAGCACTTTCAGGATGCCAAGACCGCCGCGGAGCAGCTCGAGGTGTTTGAGAAGGGCTTGCTCAAGCAGGCGCAGGAGGCCCTGCGGATCGCGCAGTTCAGCTTCCAGCAGGGGGTCTCGAGCCTGCTCGAGGTGCTCGACGCCCAGCGCGTGTTCCGGCAGACGCAGCTTGAGCATGCGCAGGCGCGGTACGAGTTTTCCGTCGCGCTGACGCGGCTGGAGCGCTCGGTCGGAGGACGACTGTGACCTACGCAGGCCTCCGGCGCGAGGTCCCCTCGGCACGCCGGAGGGGAGGCGTCTGGCTCGGGGGGCTCGGCCTTGTCGTGCTTGGCTGGCTCGCGGGCTGCGACTCGGCGCCCAAAGAGGCGACGGGTGCGAAGCCGGCCCCAGGCTGGCCGGCGGCCGATCTGGTGACGCTCAAGCCCGAGACGCTCGCGGCGTCCGGGCTGGAGATCCGGCCGGTCTTGCGGGGCGAGTTCCGGCTTTTCCGTGATTTTCCCGCGACCGTGAAGCCGAACGAGAACGAAATGGCCGAGATCACCGCGCTCGTCCGCGGCCGGGTCGTGGACGTGTACGTGGATCTGGGCCAGGAGGTCGAGGCAGGGGCGCTCCTGGCGATCCTGTACAGCAGCGAGCTGGGCCTCGCCCAGTCCACCTACCTGAAGGCGAAGGCCACGCTGTACGTGGCGGAGCAGGCGTTCAAGCGCGCCCGCACGCTGCTTGACGAGAAGGTCATCGGGCAGAGCGAATTCCAGCGGCGGGAAGGGGAGCTGATCAGCGCACGGGCGGAGGTGCGGGAGAGCGCCGACCGGCTGTTGCTGCTGGGCATGACCGAGGACGAGATCCGCAAGCTCGAGCGCGACCAGAAAATCCGGTCCTACGTGCCCCTCCACGCGCCTTTCGCCGGCCGGATCATCGCCCGCGACGTGACCCGCGGCGAGGTCGTGGGCCCGAACGACAAGCTGTTTGCGGTAGCGAACCTGACGAAAGTCTGGGTCCTCGCCGACATTCCTGAAAAGGACATTCCCTACGTATTGGCCCAGGCGACGCCGGATCGGCCCGTCGAGGTATTCCTTTCGGCCTTTCCCAACGAGGCCTTCCACGGCCGGGTGACCTACGTCGGCGATGTCCTCAACCCCGAGACGCGCACGATGCAGATCCGGCTCGAGGTGCCCAATGCCGAGCGGCGGCTCAAGCCGGAGATGTTCGCCACGATCCGGATCTATTCCGCGCCGGAGCCGGGCACCCTCATGATCCCCGAGAGCGCCGTCCAGCGGGACCGGGACCGGCTCTTCGTGTTCGTGCAGCGGGACCCGGAGTCGTTCGAAGCCCGCGACGTGCGGCTCGGCGAGTCCAACGGTCAGGTGGTCAAGGTGATCGAGGGATTGCAGGAAGGGGAGCCCGTGGTCACCAAGGGGGCCTTCCTCCTGAAGTCCCACATGCTCAGGGGTGAGATGTAGGCCGCATGATCGCCGCCCTCGTCGCGTTTGCCCTCCGCCAGCGCGTCCTAGTCGTCACGGTGGCCCTCGCAGCTTCCTGCGCTGGGGTCTACGCGTTCCGGACCATTCCCATTGACGCCTTCCCGGACGTCACGAACGTGCTAGTCCAGGTCGTCATCAAGGTGCCCGGGCTGTCGCCGACCGAGATCGAGCAGTTTGTGACCTATCCGATCGAGCTGCAGATGACCGGCCTCCCGGGCCTCACCGACCTCCGTTCCCTCTCCAAGGTCGGCCTCTCGATGATCACGGTCGTCTTCGAGGACCACATCGACATGTACCTGGCCCGGCAACTGGTGCTCGAGCGGATCATCGAAGTCCAGGACTCGCTGCCGGCCGGGGCACAGATCAGCCTCGTGCCCAACTCGACCGGGTTGGGGGAGGTGTACCAGTACTTCCTGGACTGGCCCGAGGGTGTCATGCGCGCGCCCGACACGCCGGAGGTCCAGGAGCGGGAACTGACGGAGCAACGGACCATCCAGGACTGGGTGGTCCGCCCGCTCCTTAAGAGCGTCCCAGGTGTCATTGACGTGAACTCGATGGGCGGGTTCGTCAAGCAGTACCAGGTGATCGTCGAGCCGGGCCTGCTGCGCAAATACAACCTGACGCTCCACGAGGTCTTCCAGGCCGTCGCCAAAAACAACGCGAACGCCGGCGGCAACATCCTCGAGAAGCACGCCGAGAAGTACATCGTGCGGGGCGTGGGGATGATCAAGACACTGGCCGACATCGAGAGCATCGTCGTCAAGGAGGCCGGCGGCACGCCGGTGTTCGTCCGCGACGTCGCGGAAGTTCGTGTGGGCCACGCGGTCCGACATGGGGCCGTCGTGCTGAACGGCGAGCGGGAGGTCGTGGCCGGCATCGTCCTCATGCTCCGGGGTGCCAACGCGCGGGACGTGGTCGAAGGCGTCAGGCGCAAGGTCGAAGCGATTAGCCGGAAGGGGTTGCTCCCCGGCGGGCTTCGGATCGTCCCGTTCTACGACCGGATCGAGCTGATCACGGCAGCGCTCGGGACGGTGTACAAGGCCTTGCTCGAGGGCATCGTCCTCGTCGTCTTGGTGTTGTTCCTCTTCCTCGGCGAGGTGCGGAACGCCTTGATCGTCACCGCCACCCTGGTCGTCACCCCGCTCGTCACGTTCATCGTCATGCGGCAGCAGGGGCTCACGGTGAACCTGATGTCGCTCGGGGGGCTCGTGATCGCGATCGGCATGATGGTGGACGGCTCCGTCGTTGTCGTGGAGAACGTCTATCGCCACCTGTCGGCGCCGGGCGCGGCCCAGACGAGCCGGATGGCGCTGGTGCTCCGGGCAGTCGAGGAGGTCGGCCAGCCGGTCATGTTCGGGATCCTGATCATCATCCTCGTGTTCCTGCCGATCCTGGCGCTGCAGGGGATGGAAGGGAAGATGTTCAAGCCGTTAGCCTACACGATCGCCATTGCGCTGCTCGTCTCACTCGTGCTGTCGCTCACGCTCTCGCCGGTCCTGTGCACCTGGGGGCTCGCGGGCGGGCAGGGCGACGACCCCTGCCTGCTCCGCTGGGCGAAGCGGGTGTACCGGCCGGCGCTGGCGTGGGCACTCGGCCATCGGCGCCACGTGCTCGGCGGCGCCATCGGGCTGCTCGCCCTCAGCCTGCTCCTGTTTCCTTCTCTTGGCGGCGAGTTCATTCCCATCCTGAACGAGGGGGCGATCGCTCCCCAGACGATCCGGCTGCCCAGCATCTCGCTGCCCGCATCCATCGAGATCGAAAAGCAGATGCAGCGGGCGGTCTTGGAGTTCCCCGAAGTCCGCATGGTGGTCTCCAAGATCGGTCGCACGGAACTCGGCAACGACCCCCAGGAGCCCAACGCGAGCGACCCGGTCGTCGCGCTGCGCCCGATGGACGAGTGGACGACGGCCAAGACCAAGCCTGAGCTCGACGACGCCATTCGCCGGAGGCTTGAGCAGGTCCCCGGCGCGGTGTTCCTGCTCAGCCAGCCCATCCAGCAGCGCATGGACGAGCTGATCTCCGGCGTCCGCACGGAGGCCACGGTCAAGATCTTCGGGGAGGATCTGGAGATCTTGCGCCGGCTTGCCGAGGAAATCGCCGGCATCCTCGGCAGCGTGCGGGGTGTGAAGGACGTTCGGGTGGAGCAGCTCTTCGGCCAGCAGTACCTGGTCGTGGATATTGACCGGGCCAAGATCGCCCGGCACGGGATCAACGTGGCGGACATCCGGGAGATCATCGCCACGGCTATCGGCGGGGAGCCGGCCACCCAGGTCTATGAGGGCCAGCGGCGCTTCGACCTCATCCTCCGGTTCCCCGAGCGGTACCGCAACAGCGTTGAGACGATCCGGAACCTCCTGCTCACGGACCCCGCCGGCGCGCTGATCCCGCTCAGCGATCTCGCCACCGTGGAGCTGCGCGAAGGCCCCGCGCTCATCAGCCGTGAGGGGTTGTCCCGGCGGATCTACGTCGGCTTCAACACGATGGGGCGGGACATCGAGAGCATTGTGGCGGAGGCGCAGAAGAAGCTCGCTGTCCAGGTCCAGATTCCCCAGGGGTATGCTCTCAAGTGGGGCGGCTCGTTTGAAAATATGGAGCGGGCCATGGCCCGGCTGCGGATCATCGTCCCGCTCACGATCAGCTTGATCTTCCTGCTCTTGTTCTCCTCGTTCAACTCCGTCCGGTACGCGGCGCTCATCATCCTGAACCTGCCCTTCGCCCTGATCGGCGGGGTCGTGGCCCTCTGGGTGACAGGGGAATACCTGAGCGTCCCCGCATCGGTGGGCTTCATCAACCTGTTCGGGGTCGCGGTGCTGAACGGGATCGTGCTCGTCGCCTCTATCAACAAGCTCCGGGCGGAAGGGCTGCCGACCGTGGAGGCTGTCACGACCGGGTGTCTGCTGCGGCTGCGCCCCGTCCTCATGACCGCGCTCGTCGCCCTGTTCGGGCTCATCCCCCTGGCCCTCTCGCAGGGCATCGGCTCCGAAGTCCAGCGGCCGCTCGCGGTCGTCGTGATCGGCGGGCTGGTCAGCTCGACGCTGCTGACGCTGATCGTGCTGCCGACGCTCTATCCCTGGTTCCAGGAGGAGTGCGAGAGCCGGGATCCCGCGCCTCCGGCGGACGGCGCGTCGCCGCTCACGGCGGCAGCGGCCCCGCGGGCGGCGGGAGCGGCGCCCCGGCTGGCCCGCCCTCCGGTGGCAGGATCCGAAAGTGGGTGACGGCGAAGGAGACGGGCCGGCCGACCTCGAACTTACACTGCCGGAACTCTTCCTTGTTCATGCGGGAGCGGAGGATCAAGCCGTCGTCGGTCTCGATCTCCAGCCGGTACGCCACGCCGAGGAAGTACACGTGCCGGAGTCGCGCCCGCAGCCGGAACCGATGGGGGTCCTCCGAGACCTTCACATAGTAGGGACGGAACCCGATGCGGACCGCCTGGCCGTCTGGGTACTGTGGCGCGGGAAATCCGAGCGCGCCCACCTGGACCATGCCCTGCTTGACCTCGGCCTCGACGATGTTCATTGCGCCGATGAAGCGGGCGACGAACTCAGTCGCGGGCTCCTCGTACACCTCAGCCGGCGGCCCGACCTGCTCCAGACGCCCCTTGGCAAAGACGATGATCCGGTCGGAGACCTCCATCGCCTCCTCCTGGTCGTGCGTGACGAAGAGGCTCGTCACGTTCAAGTCCCGGTGCAGGCGGATCAGCCATTCGCGCAACTCCTGGCGGACCTTGGCGTCCACCGCGCCGAAGGGCTCGTCCAGGAGAAGCACGCTCGGGCGCGGGGCGAGCGCCCGGGCGATCGCGACCCGCTGCCGCTGCCCGCCGGAGAGTTGGTGCGGGTATCGGTCGCCCAGGCCCTCGAGGCCCATCAGCCGGATCAGCTCGCCGACGCGCGCGGCGACCTCCGCCCGCGGCCAGTTCTTGATCCGCAAGCCGAAGGCGATGTTGTGGAAGACCGTCAGGTGCTTGAAGAGCGCGTAGTGCTGGAAGACGAACCCGATGTTGCGCTGCTGGACGGGCAGGTCATTCACCCGCTGCCCGTCAATCAGGATCTCGCCCGCAGTCGGTGTCTCCAGCCCGGCGATCAGCCGCAGCACGGTGGTCTTGCCGCTCCCGCTCGGGCCGAGCAGTCCCACCAGCTCGCCTTCCTTCACGGCAAAGGAGACGTCGGCCACCGCCTCGACCGCGCCGAAACGCTTGGAGAGATGTCGGACCTCGATCTTCACGCGGGCCCCGCCTGCGGCCGGTCCGCGAGCCGCGCGGCCCGCGCCCTGGCCGCTTCCAGGACGGTCAAGATCAGGAACGACACAGCGAGCAACGTGACCGCCACCGCGTAGGCGCCTGCGTAGTTGAAGTCCACGTAGCTCTGATAGATGTGGAGCGTCGCCGTCTGGGTCAGCAGGAGAATGTTCCCCGAGACGACCAGCACGGCACCGAACTCGCCGATCGCGCGCGCCACCGTCAGCGTCGCGCCGTAGATCAGCCCCCAGCGGACCGCCGGCAGTGTGACTTTGAAGAACACTTGCCACTCGCTCGCGCCCAGGGTCCGGGCCGCCTCCTCGCCGTCCGTGCCGACGGCCTGCAGCACCGGGACCAGTTCGCGGACGATGAAGGGGAAGGTCACGAACAGGGTGGCCAAGACCATGGCCGGGAAGGCGAAGAGGATCTTGACCCCGAGCCGGCCGAAGAAGGCGCCGAGGAGGGTGTCTGGGCCGAAGAGCAGGATCAGCATGAACCCTGCGATGACCGGGGAGACCGCGAAGGGCAGGTCAATGAGGCCGCTCAGGAGGGTCCGGCCGCGGAACTGCTGGCGGGCCAGGACTAACGCGGTGACGGTCCCGAACACCAGGTTCACGGCCAGCACGATGCCCGTGATCACGGCGGTCAGCCAGAACCCGTGCAGGGCCTCAGGGCGGGTGATCTCCGCCCAGAACGCCGCCGCTCCCGCCCCTAGCGCTTCGCGGACCAGGTAGGTGAGGGGACCGATCAACAGGATTCCGAAGTACAGCCAGACGATCCCGATCAGGACGTGACGGGTGGCCCCGGCCAGGGACCTGCCGGGGCAGGCTTGTGACGGGTGACGCGTGGCGCGCATCTCGCTCATCGTTCCGCGTTCAGCCTGGGCTTCCAGGCCGGCAGCCGCTCGCCCGGCGGCCGGGAGAGCCGCTCTAGGAGGAGCAGCGCGAAGAAGGACAACACCAGGACCGCGACGGACACCGAGGTGGCGCCGCGCGGGTTGTAGCTCTCGATCTCCCCGTAGACGTAGACGGCCGCGACCTGGGTCTTCATGGGAATGTTGCCCGCCACGATGACCACCGCGCCGAACTCACCCAGCGCGCGGACGAAGGTGAGGAAGACCCCGGTCAGCAAGCCCGGGAGGATGGCGGGGAGGGTGACCTGCCAGAACGTCGCCCAGGGGCCGGCCCCGAGCGTATAGGCGGCTTCCTCCTGTTCCCGCTCGAGCTCCATGAGCACCGGCTGGAGGGCACGGATGGTGAAGGGCATGGTCACGAAGAGCATCGCCAGCACGATCCCGGGCCTGTTGTAGATGACCTCGATCCCGTTCCCCTGGAGCCAGGCGCCGAGCGGGCTCGTCGGCCCGTACAAGGCAGCGATCATCAATCCCGCCACGAGCGTGGGGATCGCGAAGGGGAGATCCACCACCGCGTTCAGGAACCACCGGCCCGGAAACTCGTAGCGGACGAGCGCGACTGCCGCGAGCGTCCCGCAAATGGCGTTGATCCCAGTCGTCACCACGGCCGCCTGGAGGGTCAGCACCAGGGCATGCCAGGCTTGCGCGTGGCGGATGTCCTCCCAGAATTGAGCCGGTCCCCCCGCCAGCGCCTGCTCGCCAATGACGAGCAGGGGCAGCAGGATGAGGGCGGCGACGTAGCCGATGGCGGTCAGCCGCAGCGCCACGGCGATGAGGTGGTGGTGCTGCATCAGCCTCTGCGCGGGTCCATGGCACGCACGCGGTCTAGTTCCCTTGGGCCAACTCCTCGACCGTCCTCGTCCAGATTCCCTGCGGCCCGAAGAGCCGCGTCGCCACCTTCTCCCAGCCTCCCAGGTCGGCGACCGTAAACAGCCGCGCGGGGCGGGGAAAGGCGGCAGCCTCCGGGCCAGCGACCGACGGATCCACGGGCCGGAACCCCAGCTCGAGGAAGGCGCGTTGCGCCTCGGGACTGTGCAGGAAGGCGAGGAAAGCCTCAGCCACCGGGCGCACCCCGTGTCGGTCCACGTTGCGGTCCACGAGCGCGGCCGGGTTTTCGATCAGGACCGTTTCGGCAGGCACGATCAGCTCGTAGGGCCGCCCGCTCCGGATCCGCGGCAGCAGCTCGTTCTCATAGGTGACGACGACGTCGCCGACACCCCGCTCGAAGGTCGTGACCGACTCGCGCCCGCTCTTGTCCATGACCTTGACGTTTTTCTGAATGCGCGTGAGCAGCGAGGCTGCAAACGCCTCCGCACTGCCCTTGTCCGGTGCCAGCCGGAGGCCAGCGCCGTAGATGGCGACGACGTCCCACATGGCGCCACCGGAGGTCTTGGGGTTGGGATAGAGCACCGCGACGCCGGGCTTGGCGAGATCCTCCCAAGTCCTGATCCCCTTGGGGTTGCCCTTGCGGACCCCGAGGGCGACCACCGAGGCGGTCACCATGCCGCGATGGGGCTGCTTGCGCCAGTCGTGGGTGATGAGGCCGGCCTTCGCCAGCTGATCGAGATCGCTCTCCACCGACAGGACGGCGATATCGGCTTCGAAGCCGCCGAGAATGGCGCGCGCCTGCGCGCCGGAGGCCCCGTACGAGCTGCGAATCCGGACGTCCTGGCCGGTCCGCTGCTTCCACAAGCGCCGGAAGGCCGGGATGAGGCGCTTTTCGTAGGCTTCCTTGGGGACGCTGTAGATCGCCAGGACCAGCTCAGGCGGATCGCCCGCCGTCGAGACCGCGGGGAGCCCGGCGATCGCGGCGGCGAGGAAGCCGCTCAGGACCCGTCTGAGGATCGGGTGGACATGGCTGAGCCAGGCCGTGCGGGGTTGCGGCCGGTTAGCGGGTGGGCACATCGCGGCTTTCTGGGCGGCGACCGTCGCTGCCGATCTGTCTGGCGAAGTCACGCAGGGTGTAGTTATCGAGGATGTCGGCGATCGCGTTCCGGACATCGAGCATGACGCCCTGGATCGGGCACTGTTGCTTGTCCGCGTAGGGACAGTCGCTGCACTTCTGGTAGGCGGTCTGGCTGACACAGCCGATCGGAGCGAGGGGCCCGTCCAGAATGCGGATGACCTGCCCGAGGGTGATGGCGTCGGGCGGTTTAATGAGGGTATAGCCGCCGCTGACGCCGCGCCGGCTGGCGAGCAGCCCCGCATTCTTGAGGGTGAGGAGAATCTGCTCGAGAAATTCGACGGGGATCTTCTGTCGCTCGGCGATCTGCTGGCGTTGGAGCAGCTTGCGGCCGTACTGGGCCGTGAGCTCGAGGAGGGCGCGGAGGGCATACTCGCTTTTCTTGGAGAATTTCATGCCGAGGGTTATAATGTTAACTGTCTTTGGTAATTTTAATGACATTATGCCGAACGCGCCTCGCTCGTCAAGCTCCAGTCGTGTTTGGCGACACGACCGCGACCAGATCCCTGTCGGTGTTGCCCCCGGAGCCACGGGCGAGAACGTCTTGACAGCACAACGGATTTCTTGCTACGGTGGCTACACTTCGCACGCTGATGCTCACCTTCAGGAGCGACCTCCTGAAGCCGTCGCGACCTGACCCCGACGACGAGCCGCACGGTAAGGAAGACTCGTGACCCTCCAGGAGCTCATCCTGTCTCTCCACCGGTATTGGGCCGATCGGGGATGCGTCATCCACCAACCCTATGACCTGGAAATGGGGGCGGGGACCTTCCACCCGGCCACCTTTCTGCGCGCCCTGGGCCCCGAACCCTGGCGGGCCGCCTACGCCCAGCCCTGCCGCCGGCCAACGGACGGGCGATACGGGGAAAACCCGAACCGGCTCCAGCACTACTACCAGTATCAGGTCGTCCTGAAGCCTTCGCCGGACGACATCCAGGCGCTCTATCTGGACAGCTTGACCCACCTCGGCATCAACCCGCGCCGACACGACATCCGGTTCATCCAGGACGACTGGGAGTCGCCCACGTTGGGTGCCTGGGGCCTCGGGTGGGAGGTGAGGCTCGACGGGATGGAGATCACCCAGTTTACGTACTTCCAGGAGGTCGGGGGCATCGAGCTGAACCCGGTGACGGTCGAGCTCACCTACGGGACCGAGCGGATCGCGATGTACCTTCAGGAGGTGGACAACGTCTACGACCTGACCTGGACCGACGGTGTCACCTACGGGCAGATCCACCACCAGGGAGAGGTCCAGTTCTCGACCTACAATTTCGAGGCCGCCGACGTGTCCACGCTCATGGCCGGCTTCCAGGCCTATGAAGCGGAGGCGACCCGCCTGCTCGAGAAGGGCCTGACGCTGCCGGCGTACGACTGCTGCATCAAGACCTCGCACCTGTTCAATCTCCTGGACGCCCGCGGCGCGATCAGCGTGGCCGAGCGCACCGAGTACATCGCCCGGGTCCGCGGCCTGGCCCGCCGGTGCGCGGAGAGCTATCTGAAGGAGCGCGAGGCCCTGCAGTATCCCCTCATGACCCCGGCACGGCTTCTCAAGCCCGGGCGCGGAACGGTCGCAGCCCGATAGGCTCGTCGGTCATGGCTAGGACGCCACGTAAGAAGCCGGCTGGACCCGCCAAATCCCATGCCTCGATGGCCAATCTGCTTCTGGAGATCGGAACCGAAGAGCTGCCGTTCCAGTTCATTGCCCCGGGGCTCCAGGCGTTGGGCGAGGCGGCGGAGCGGTTGTTCAAGGAGCAGCGCCTGGCCTGCGGCGCCGTGCGCACGTTCGGCACGCCACGCCGGCTCGTGCTCGCGGTCGAGGGCCTGGCGACCCGGCAGGAGCCGACGGTCAAGGAGGTGATGGGGCCCTCCAAGGCGGTGGCCTTCGATGCGGCGGGGCAGCCCACCAAGGCCGCGCTCGGCTTCGCCGGCTCTCAAGGTTTGTCCGTCGCCCAGCTTGAAGTCCGCCAGACGCCCAAAGGCGACTACCTCTTTGCGGTGAAGCGGGACCTCGGGCGGCCGACCGTCTCCGTGCTCGCCGACACGCTTCCGGGCTTGATCCAGAGCCTCTCGTTTCCCAAAGCCATGCGGTGGAACGCGACCGGCTTCCGGTTCGCGCGGCCGATCCGCTGGCTGCTCGCCCTCTACGGTGGCCGCGTTGTCCGCTTCCAGGTCGGCGGCGTCGAGTCGGGCAACCGCACCTGGGGACACCGATTCTGGGGCGCGGGCGCGCGGGGCGGGGGACGGGGCCTCGTCGTCCGAAATCTCAAGGACTACCTGAAGAGGCTCGAGGCGCACGGCGTCCTGCCGGACCAGGACCGCCGCCGCGCGATGATCGTCGCCCAGCTCGATCGCCTGGCGACGTCCGCCGGCGGGCAGCTCCACCAGGACGAGGAGCTGCTCGAACAGGCGGTCTACACCGTCGAATATCCGCACGCGATCGTTGGCGCCTTCGACCCCGCTTACCTGTCCCTGCCGAAGGACATTCTGATGACCGCGATGAAGGAGCATCAGGGGTACTTTTCGCTCACCGGCCGCGACGGGCGGCTCCTCCCCCGGTTCCTTGCGGTCACGAACATCAAGCTCCCCGACATGGCCCTCATCCGCAAGGGCAACGAGCGCGTGCTGGCGGCCCGGCTCGCTGACGCGAAGTTCTATTTCGACGAGGACCGCAAGGTCAGGCTGGAGGATCGGGTCGAGCGGCTGAAGCAGATCATCTTCCACCAGAAGCTGGGGACGCTGTACCAGAAGACCGAGCGGCTGGTCGCGGTGGCCGGCTTGCTCGCCAATCAGTTGAGGCTGAGCGCCGAGGAGCGCGACGCCTGCATCCGCGCCGCCCGTCTGTGTAAGACGGACCTCACCACCGGCGTCGTTGGTGAGTTCCCGACGCTTCAGGGAATCATAGGCCGGGAGTACGCCCGTCACGACGGCGAGCCGGAGGCTGTCTGCCGCGCGATTGGGGAGCAGTACCTCCCCCGTGCGATGGAAGGGGAACTGCCGGCGACGGTTCCGGGCCGGGTGCTGTCCCTGGCCGACCGGCTGGACACGATTGTGGCGTTCTTCGCCGTCGGGCTCAGCCCGACCGGCTCGGAAGACCCCTTCGCCTTGAGGCGACACGCCACCGCAGTCGTTCGGATCCTCGTCGAGGGGGGCTACCGGCTCAACCTGGCGGAGCCGGCCGCGCGGATCGCCGAGTTGCTCGCCGGCCAGGGCGTCCGGCCCGTTGCAAAGCCGGGCGAGGCCAGCGAGCCCCTCTCCTTTATCCTGGAACGGCTGCGCTACTATGGGCGCACCGTCCACGGGCTGCGCGACGACGTCATGGAGGCGGCGATCAGGACCCCGCACTTGCGCGGCGAGACCGACCTCGCCGACCTCCTCGCCCGCATGAAAGCCCTGCAGGCCATCACCGCCCGGTCCGAATTTGGTCCCTTGATGGTCGGCTTCACTCGGGCTCACCGGCTGGTGCAAAAGGAGAACTGGACCAGGGAAGACATCAATCCCTCTCTCTTTCAGCATGCCACGGAAGGGGAATTGCACAGGATGCTCGTGCAGGCCCAAGAATCCGTATCGGCCATGCTGCGGGCGTGTCGGTACACCGACGTTCTGGAGCACCTGGTCCGCCTGAAGCCAGCGATTGACGGGTTCTTCGAGGGCGTGCTCGTCAACACGGACGAGCCGGAAGTGCGGGCGAATCGCCTCTCGCTCTTGTGCGCGATTGACCGACTGTTTCTCTCGTTCGCGGATTTTTCCCAGATTGCAGGCTAGGGCTGGAGGCGGGGAGATTGTGGAGGGGACCAGCGGAGACCGGCTGGCCCCGGCGGGATCGGCCGGCGAGGACCAGCGGACCAGGCAGCTCCGGCGGTACACGTACGTCGTGACCGTCGGGCTGATCCTGCTCTGCAATGGGGTCCTGCTGCTGGTCGTCTGGGCGAGCGGCGTCAACCTGGACCGGCTCATCCGGACGCCGGACGAATTCGATCCCACCAAGGACGTGTGTCTCCGATCGAGCTGGCACAAGGTCGCGGGGCTGGACGATCCCATTCAACTTTGTTCCGAATGGATCAACCTGTCGGATCCCTCGGGAGAGACGCACAAGTTCCAACGGGAGACGAAGGTGGTGCAGGGGGCAGACGGGCGGCTGTACTTCGACCACGGAGCCTTGGTGGACGACCGCCTGTTCCTGCTGGCGGCCTGCCTGGTGCTGGTGGTGGCGGCCGGGATCGCGCTGGAGCGATACCTGATCGCTCGGTACCGGCTCCGATTGGGCCTGGAACCGCACCGGTCACAGTCATCCAACTGATTCCTGCAGAGTGAGGGCGAGCGTGGCCACGAAGAAATACGTCTACTACTTCGGCGACGGAAAGGCCGAGGGCACCGGCGACATGAAGGAGCTGCTTGGAGGCAAGGGGGCCGGCCTGGCGGAGATGACCAACCTCAAGATCTCCGTGCCGCCGGGGTTCACGATCTCGACCGAGGCCTGCGTCGAGTACTACCGGCGCGGGAAGACCTATCCACCCGGGATGTGGGCGCAGGCGCTCGCCTGCCTGCGAAAGGTCGAGCGCTCCATGAAGGCCCGGTTTGGCGACCCCGAGAACCCGCTGCTCGTCTCGGTCCGATCAGGGGCCCGGGCCTCGATGCCCGGCATGATGGACACCGTGCTCAACGTCGGGCTCAACGACCGGACCGTCGAGGGGCTGGCGGCCAGGACGCGCAACGAGCGGTTCGCGCTGGACGCCTACCGGCGCTTCATCGCCATGTTCGGCCACGTGGTCATGGGGGTGCCCCGCGAACGCTTCGACGACCTCCTCGCGCGGGTCAAGAGCGAGCACGGGGCGGCGTCGGACACCGACCTGGACGCGAAGGCGCTCAAGGGGCTCGTCCACCGGTTCAAGGAGGCCGTGCGCGAGGAGACCGGGCGAGAGTTTCCCGAAGACCCCATCGAGCAGCTCCGGATGGGCATCAACGCGGTCTTCTCCTCCTGGTACGGACCCCGGGCGGTGACCTATCGTCGCCTCTACAACATCCCTGACAGTTGGGGCACCGCCGTCAACGTCGTCGCGATGGTGTTCGGCAACATGGGCGACACGAGCGGAACCGGGGTCGCGTTCACCCGCAACCCCGCCACGGGCGAGCGGGCCCTCTTCGGCGAATGTCTGTTGAACGCACAGGGCGAGGACGTCGTGGCCGGCATCCGGACGCCGCTTCCGGTCAAGGCGCTCGCCCGGACGATGCCGCGCGCCTACAAGGAGCTGGTGGCGACCTATCGGAAACTGGAGCGGCACTACCGCGACATGCTGGACCTAGAGTTCACGATCCAGGAAGGCAAGCTCTACATGCTTCAGACGCGGGTCGGAAAGCGCACCGGGATCGCGGCGGTCAAGATCGCGGTGGACATGGTACAGGAGGGCCTGATCACCAAGCAGGAGGCACTCCTCCGCGTCGGGCCCGAGCAGCTCGCCCAGTACCTGTATCCGATCTTCGACGCCGCAGCGGAGGGCGAGCAGCAGGCGATCGGCAAGGGGTTGCCCGCGGGCCCCGGGGCGGCGGCCGGCAAGATCGCGCTCACCCCGGATCGGGCGGTGCAGATGAAGGAGCGCGGGGAGCGAGTGATCCTCGTCCGCCAGGAGACCAGCCCCGACGACATCCACGGCATGCATGCGGCTTCGGGCTTCCTGACCGCCAAGGGCGGCATGACCTCCCACGCGGCCGTCGTGGCCCGGCAAATGGGCAAGGTCTGCGTGGCGGGCTGCGAGGCGGTGGAGGTCGCCTCGGGCACGACGGTGAAGATCGGCAGGCGCACCTTCAAGGAGGGCGACTTCATCTCGATCAACGGGTTCACCGGCGCCGTGTACGCGGGGGACATTCCTGTGGTCGAGTCCGAGGTCATCCAGGTCATCCAGGGCAAGCTTGAGGCGGAGCGGTCGGAGAAGTACCGGTACTTCTCCAAGCTGCTGGCCTGGGCGGACCAATTCCGCACGCTGAAGGTCCGGGCGAACGCGGACATCCCGGAACAAGCGCGGGTCGCGCGGGGCTTCGGGGCCGAGGGGATCGGGCTCTGCCGGACCGAGCACATGTTCTTCGCGGAGGACCGCATCCCGATCATGCAGAAGATGATCCTCGCCCGGACACGCGAGGACCGCGAGCGCTACTTGGCGCAGCTCCTGCCGCTCCAGAAGCAGGACTTCCTGGGCCTGTACCGGGAGATGAAGGGCTATCCGGTGACGATCCGGCTGCTCGACCCGCCGCTCCACGAGTTTCTGCCCAAGCGCGAGGAGCTGATGGTCGAGATCGCGCGGCTCGAGCTGACCGGCGGCGCGCCGGAGCTGATCGAGGAGAAGCGCCGGCTGCTCGAACGGGTCGAGGAGCTGCACGAGTTCAACCCCATGCTTGGGCTACGCGGTTGCCGGCTCGGGATCACGATGCCGGAGATAACCCGGATGCAGGCCACCGCAATCATCGAGGCGGCCTGCGAGCTGGCGAAGGAAGGGAAAAAAATCGTCCCGGAAATCATGGTCCCGCTGGTCGGCATGGTCACCGAAATGAAGGCCCAGAAGGATCTCGTCCGGGAGGTCGCCGAGGAGACGATGACGCGGTATGGGGTTCGGCTCTCCTACCTGGTCGGGACGATGATCGAGCTACCCCGCGCCGCAGTGACTGCCCGCCGCATCGCCGAGGAAGCCGAGTTCTTCTCCTTCGGCACCAACGACCTTACCCAGACCACGTTCGGGTTTTCCCGCGACGACGCGGCCAAGTTCGTCGCCTTCTACATGACTCGCCAGGACACCTGTCCCAAGTGCCTGAGCGCGACGATAGACTGGAAGATGATGACCTGCCAGGCCTGCGGCGCGACGCTGACGGAGAAGCCCGCGAACATTCTGGAGGCCGATCCCTTCGCGGTCCTCGACCGGGAAGGGGTGGGCGCCATGATGCGGATCGCTATCACGGAAGGGCGGGCGACCCGCCCCGATCTCAAGCTCGGGATCTGCGGCGAGCACGGCGGCGATCCCAGCTCGATCGAGTTTTGCCAGCAGCTCGGCCTCGACTATGTAAGTTGTTCGCCCTACCGCGTCCCGATCGCCAGGCTAGCCGCCGCGCAGGCGGCGCTCACCGAGTCCGCCGGGACAGGCCCCGGCCCCCGCCGCCGGCACGGACGCGCAAACCCGGCTCATGGGCACGGGCGGGCCCGAGCCACCCGAAGCCGTTCCACGCGGTGAAGCCGGCCGACCGTGACGCTGCCTACATGGCGCTGGCGCTCCGGCTCGCGGCCAGGGGGCGGGCGACGGTCAGCCCCAACCCGATGGTCGGGGCGGTCGTCGTCTCCGGCGGGCGGATCGTGGGACGTGCGTTCCACCGCCGGCCCGGCGAGCCTCACGCCGAAGTCCTGGCCCTCCGCCAAGCCGGGCCCCGCGCGCGGGGCGCCACCCTCTACGTCACGCTCGAGCCCTGCTGCCACACCGAGAAACGCACCCCTCCCTGCACGCCGCTCCTCATCACCTCGGGCCTCCGCCGCGTCGTGATCGCCATGCGGGATCCGAATCCCCTCGTGAACGGCCGCGGCATCCGGGCGTTGGCCCGCGCCGGCCTCGCGGTCACCGTCGGCTGCCTCCGCGAGGAGGCGGAGCGGTTGAACGAACGCTACGGGCACTGGATGCGCACGGGCCGGCCGTTCGTTCTCCTGAAGGCGGCCATGACGCTGGACGGGAAGATCGCCACGGCCCGTGGCGAATCGCAGTGGATCACCGGCGAGGCGGCCCGGCGCGACGTCCACCACCTTCGGAGCCAAGTGGACGCGGTGATGGTCGGCATCGGGACGGTCCTCCGGGACGACCCGCGGCTTACGGCCAGGCCTCCGGGACGTCGGGCGGCCAGGGCCGGACCGCGCCAGCCGCTCCGGGTCGTCCTGGACAGCCGGCTTCGGATCCCGCTGACCGCCCGCGTGTTGTCGGGGGGCGCCACCGCAGGCGGCACAGTGGTGGCGACGACGAGGCGAGCCGCTCCGCGGCGGATCGCGGCGCTCCGCCGACGGAACGTCACCGTGCTCGTCCTTCCGGCCAAGGCCGGAAGGGTGGCCTTGCCCGCCTGTCTCGCGCGGCTTGGCCGCATGGGCGTCACCAGCCTCCTGGTCGAAGGCGGCAGCGAGCTGAATGCCGCGGTCCTGCGCGCCGGATTGGTGAACCGCGTCCTGCTGTACGTCGCCCCGCGCCTCCTCGGCGGACAGGACGCGAAGGGTGCCATCGGTGGGAAGGCGCCGTCCAGGCTAGCCGAGGCGATTGCCCTCGCCGACCTCCGGGTCCGACGGGTGGGGGAGGACTACCTGTTTGAAGGGACCCCGGTCGTCCCCAAGACAACGGGCAACCGCCTGTCCCGCTCGGATACACCCGTGTAACCTTGTCTTGCCTGCGCGAGCGTCCACGCGCGTTCCCCCTCGCCAAATCAAGGCGCTCACGTCAGCCCGAGCCGGCACCGCTCTTGCTTCGCCCTGGGGCGACACCATGAGCCCCCTGACCCGCAGCCACCAGGTCACCGTTCGCTCCCCAGCGGACGCGGCGCTCGATGCGCTCGCCGCCGCGTTGCGCGCACGGGACCCCAGCACGCACGCGCACGCACGACGGATGCTCGCCTATGCCCGCCGGCTGGGAGAGGCGCTCGCGCTTTCCCCCACCGAAGTGGCTGTCCTGGAACGCGGGATCCTGCTCCACGACCTGGGCAAGCTGCGGGTGCCGGATCGGATCCTGTTTAAGCCCGGCCCCTTGTCGTTGGCCGAATGGCGCATCATGCGCCGGCATCCCGTGACCGGCTACGCACTGCTGCGCCATCTCCCGACGGCGCAGGGTCCCGCCCGGATCGTGCTGACCCACCACGAGCGGTACGATGGGACCGGGTATCCCCTTGGGCTGAAGGGGCGGGCGATCCCGCTCGGCGCGCGGGTGTGCGCGGTCGCCGACATGCTCGACGCCCTGACGAGCCTCCGGCCCTACCGGCGGCCGGTGAGCGTCGAGGCGGCGCAGGCGCAGATTTGCTCCGAGCGCGGCAGCCACTTTGATCCCGAGGTGGTGGAGGCGTTCGCGGCGGTGCCGCCGGACGAGTGGGAGTGGCTCGGTCGCGCCGCGCCACGGCTTTGACATCCCGCTGGAAAGGTGCTACCGTCAACCCGGCGTGGTCGAGCGGCTCCTGCACGGCCGGGCCTGCGCGTCGATTCTTGATGCCGTCCTTGCCACACCGCAGCTCCTTCCCAAGCGACCGGCGATCCGGCTTCTTCCTTGCGCTCGCGGCGGCCTTCACCCTCGTGCTCGGGCTGGTTGCTGACGCGGGACCCGCTCCTGCCCCCGTTGGCGAGCCGGCCGCCTTGGCCCAGTTGATCCGGGACTACCTGGAGACGGAGGACGGAGACCGGGCGGATCAGACGCTCGCACGCATCGTGGAAGACCCGGGGGCTGATCTCTCCCGCGTGGAGACCCTGATCAAGACCAGCCGCCTCTACCGCGAGGAGCCGGTCGGGCTCCAGCCCAGCGTCCCGGTTCGCGTCGGATCCCGTACGTTCACGTTCGGCCTCTATGTCCCGCCGAGCTACCGACCCGCGCAGGCTTACGGTCTCGTGGTCTGCCTGCACGGCGCCGGCTTCACAGGAGATGCGTACCTCGAGCGCTGGAAAGCCCGGCTGGGTGACCAGTACATTCTGGCTTGCCCGACCTTCATCCAAGGGACCTGGTGGACCAGGGCGGCGGAAGAGCTGGTGCTCGCGACCATCCGGACGGTCGAGGCCCGGTACCACATTGATCCGGATCGCATCCTCCTGACTGGGATGTCGAACGGGGGCATCGGCACCTGGTTGATCGGCGTCCACCATGCCGCCCTGTTCGCGGGCATCGCACCCATGGCGAGCGGGCTGGACGAGGTCCTCTATCCCTTCCTGGAGAACCTGCGGGCGACGCCAGCCTACATCATTCACGGGGCGAAGGATCAGGTCATGCCGGTCGAGCTGAGCCGGGCGCTCGTGAAGGAACTCACCCGGCTGGGCTATCCGTTCGTCTACCGCGAGCACGAGCGCGTGCACCCGATGGCCGGCGGCCACTTCTTCCCGCGCGAGGAGTTGCCCGAGCTCGTCGCCTGGTTCGGCGCGCGGAAGCGCACGCCGTTCCCCAACCGGCTCACCGTCGTGCGAGACGCGACGCACCTGACGCCATTCGGGTGGGTCCGCATTGATGCGACGGATCGAATCGCCGCGTTCACGGACCTCTTGACCGATACGAAGGACGAGACGGTCGTCAAACGGCTATACGCGAGGCTGGAAGCGGAAGTCGTCGCGCCGAACCGGATCGAGGTGCGCACGCAGCGGGTCCGCCGCTATACCCTGCTGTTGAACCAGGCGCTGGTGGACTGGTCGAAGCCGCTCACGGTCCTGACCAACGGCCGCATGAGCTACCAGGGCATGGTCGCGCCCAGCGTCGCCACGATGCTCCAGCAGGCGCGGGTGCAACGGGAGCGCAGCCGGCTGTTCCCCGCGGTCCTCACCATCGTCGTGGAGGGCGAGCCGTGAGCCCGGGGCGGGGGGAGGCCGGGGTAGGCGGCGGGATCGCCCTGGTGGCGACGACGATCTTGCTCTGCGCGGCGGCCCCCGTGCTGGCCAGGGAGCCCTGTCTGCCCGCTGAGCTGCCGGGCGTTCCGGCGGTGTCGCTCAACCGGATTGAAGACGAGCTTCGTTGCCGGGTGACCGCCATTGTCGCCGGGTTCACCACGTCCGGGACCGTAGGGCCGGTCCAAGCGCCGGTCTCCCGCGAGCTGTATGAGTTTCTCCTGGACCATCCCTGGATCATCGCCTCACTGGCCCGGCAGCTCGACCTGGGGGCCTACCAGGCAGTGGCCAAGGGTTCCGGCCAGTTTTGGGCCGAGGACGACGATGGCACGGAAGGGCTGATCCGGCTGCTCTATCAGGATCAGGCGGTCCGCCTGTACTACATAGATGGTTCACACCATGGGCACATCTTTCCGCTGGTCCGGGCGAAAGCCGTGGTTGTCATGAAGCTGGGACAGGCCAGGCGAGGGCCCGCACCGGTCACGGTGGAGACCACCCTGCAGGCCTTCACGCGGCTGGATGATCCCCTGCTCGACGGGCTGGTCCGGGTTCTGAGGCCCCTGGTTGCGGGGGCGGTGACGCGGAAGCTCACCCAGGCGTTCGAGGTGCTGAACGAGGTCTGCGCTCGGATGGCCCAGGACCCGGACCGCATCCTCACCCAGGCGGATCGGACCACCTTCGCTGATCCCGGCGAGGGCGAGTCCCTCAAGAGCTTGCTCCGCAAGCTCCCGCGGCGGGCCGCCCACATCCCGTCCTCGGCCGTGACGCCGTGACCGTCCTGCCCTGTATCCTCCTGCCTTGCTCGGCGGGGCCCCTCTGCTCATGGGCGAGAACCTCTCTTGCGAAGCAGGCGATGAGGCGGCCGTCCGGTGGTGATGCGGCCCTGGGCGCTCTGCTATAATGCCGCCCGAGGAGCGGGGCGTGAATCCTCAGATCCAAACCGCCGACGTCGTCGTCGGCATCCTGGCCACGATCGGCGTGGTCGTGCTGATCGTGATCTTCATCGTCGTGTTCCGGAAAGTCATGCGTGGTTAAATGTTTACCGGGATCGTCGAAGAGGTCGGCGCCGTCACGGCCATCGAGAAGAGCCGGGCCGGGGTCCGGATGAGCATCCTGGCCTCTACGGTCCTCGAGGACCTGAAGGTCGGCGAGAGCGTCAGCGTGAACGGGGTCTGCCTAACCGTGGTCGCGATCGGTCCGCCCAGCTTCACCGTGGACGTGTCCGCGGAGACCCTCGCCGTCACCACGCTCGGCGAGCTGGCGACGGGAGCTCCGGTCAACTTGGAACGGGCCATGAAGCTGAGCCAGCGGATCGGCGGGCATCTCGTCGCCGGACACGTGGATGGCGTCGGCGCGGTCCGGAGCCGCAGGCAGGATGGCAATACCATCTTCCTCACGATCGAGGTGCCCCCGGAAGTCCTGCGCTACTGCGTCCACAAGGGCTCGATCACCGTGGACGGGATCAGTCTGACGATCAACGAGGTTACAGACCGGACGGTCGGTATCGCGGTGATCCCGCACACGGCCAAGGTCACGACATTGGGCCACAAGAACGTCGGCGACCGCGTCAACCTCGAGTGCGATCTCATTGGCAAATACATCGAGCGCCTGCTCCAGGAGCGCGGCCTCCAGCCCCCCAAGCCCGCCCCGGTCATTGACCGGGACTACCTGCAGAAACGCGGCCTGCTCTGAAGACGCCGTCAGCAGTCAACCTTCAGCGGCAGCCGTCAGCCCCCCTCCCGTGCCATCCCCTCACTAGCTGTTCGCCACTAACTGCGGCGGCATCCCGTCGGATTATCCGGGCAGGTCGAGCGTGCTGCCAACCGCATCCTCGATTGCGATCAGCTCGTCCGCACTCAGGGAGTCGATTCGTGAGCGGAGGGAGGCCTTCTCAAGGGATCGGATCTGGGCTCCGCGCGCCCTCTGTCAGGCCGAGCAGGTGAGCATGACACCGGAGCGTGGGAGGAGTAGGGGAAGCTACTTCACCAGCACCGGCTTGGAGGCTTCCCCCGAAGCGGTGGTCACGGAGACGAGGACCATGCCCTTTTTCTTGACCGGCGGGACGACCGCGACCAGGCTGGTCTCGCTCGTGTGGGTGAACGTGGCGACATTGCCTGGGCCGAAAGAGACGGAGCGCAGACAGCCCTGCGCCCCGAAGTTCGCGCCGGTGATCGTGACCTTGCCGCCGGGTTTGACCACGTCCGGCGTGACCCGCTCCATCCGAGGCGTGTCCCCGAAGCAAACAGTGCCCCTCGCGGCGAGGTCCCCGCCGGCGGCCGGCTTGCGGCTTTTCGCGGTCTTAGCCGCCTTCTCCTTCGGCGCCGACTTCTTCCCCTCCTCGGCCGACCACACGCAGATCGCGGGGTTCGTCAGCGCAAGCAGGGCGACCACTCCGAGGGTGGCAAGGATCTTTGCCTGTAACGGCATCAGCATGCGCCTCACGTCCTCCTTCGATTCACTCTTCGAGCGTCGAGATGTCGCCGGGGTCCTGCCCCAGTTCCTTGGCCTTGAGCACGCGCCGCATGATCTTGCCCGACCGCGTCTTGGGCAGGGACGACACGACCTCGACATCCTGCGGTACCGCGATCTTGCCCAGCTCCTTGAGCACCTGATCCTTGAGCGATTGGATCAGCTCCGGGCTCTCCCGATGGCCCTGCTTGAGGATCACGAAAGCCTTGATCGCTTCGCCCGCGGTCTTGTGCGGCTTCCCGATCACCGCCGCCTCGGCAACAGCGGGGTGGCTCACGAGCGCGCTCTCGACCTCGGCGGTGCCAATCCGGTTGCCCGCCACCTTGATCACGTCGTCGGCGCGGCCCATGAACCAGAAGTAGCCGTCCTCGTCCTTCCGGCAGACATCGCCGGCCGTGTAACAATTGGGGATCGTGTTCCAATAGACCTGATACCGATCCGGATCCTTGTAGATCGTCCGCATCATCGCCGGCCATGGCTTCCTGATCACCGCGAAACCGCCCGCGTTGGGCGGGAGGCTCTTTCCCTCCCGATCCACGACATCCGCCTCGATCCCCAGAAAGGGCCGGGCGGCGGAGCCCGGCTTGAGCGGCACGGAGGGGAGCGGCGTGACGAGGATCATACCCGTCTCGGTCTGCCACCAGGTGTCCATGATCGGCCGCGTGCCGCCGGTCACCCGGTGGAACCATTCCCAGGCTTCGGGGTTGATCGGTTCGCCTACACTCCCCAGCACACGCAGGGACGAGAGATCGGACTTCTTCGGCCACTCCTCGCCGTACTTCATCAGGAGCCGGATCGCCGTTGGCGTGGTGTAGAAGATCGTGACGCCGTAGCGCTCGATCAGGTTCCACCAACGCCCCGGATCGGGGTAGTCGGGCTTGCCCTCCGCGGTGAGGATCGTGGCTCCGTTCAGCAGCGGCCCATAGACGATGTAACTGTGACCGGTCACCCACCCGGGATCGGCCACGCAGAAATAGACGTCGTCGTCGTGTAGGTCGAAGACGTACTTCGTCGTGATATAGGTCCCGACCATGTAGCCGCCGTGGATGTGGACGACTCCTTTCGGCTTCCCCGTCGTGCCGGAGGTGTAGAGGATGTAAAGCGGGGCATCCGCGTCCAGCGGCTCCGCGTCGCAGACCGGCCTCTCGCCAGCCAGCCAGTCGTTCCAGTCGATCTCCCGGGGCGGAACCAGGGGGAGGCCGGGTTTCTCCCGACGGACCACGACGACGGTTTCCACGGACGTGCAGTTGGCGACCGCCTGGTCCACGACGCTCTTGAGGGGGATGCTCGTGCCTCGGTCGTAGCCTACGTCGGCGGTGATGACGACCCGCGATTCCGCGTCCGTGATCCGGCTCTGGAGCGCCGGCGCGCTGAACCCCGAGTACACGACGCTGTGGATGACGCCGATCCGGGCGCAGGCGAGCATCGCGACGATCTGCTCGGGGATCTTCGGCAGATAGATCGTCACCCGGTCGCCCTTGCGCAGCCCGAGCGCCTTCAACGCATTCGCGCAGCGGTTCACCTGCCGGAGGAGTTCGCCGTAGGTGAAGATCCGTTCCTGGCCCTGTTCGCCGACCCAGATCACGGCGACCTTGTTCTTGCGCCAAGTGTTCACGTGGCGGTCCAGGCAATTGTACGAGATGTTGCAGGTTGCGCCCACGAACCATTTGGCCCAGGGGTACTGCCAGTCCAGCACGCGCTGCCAGGGCGTGAACCAGTCCAGCTCCCGCGCCACCCCGTCCCAGAAGGCTTCGGGGTCGGCGAGGGAGCGGCGATACTCGGTCTCGTAATCCCTGATGTAGGTGCGCGCCGTGGTCTCCGGGGTCGGCTCGATCACCCGGCCGACGCGCAGCAGACTGTCAACCCGTTCCTCGAGGGTGCCCATACTTGCGCTCCTTGGTTCCGGTCCGTCGGGCGGTGGCGCGCGCCGCCGTCGCGGCCCTCATTATGAGCAAGCGGCCAGCCGTCCGCAAGTGTGCGCCGAAGGGCCCGCCGCGGTCGGCTTGACAGTCCGGACGGTGCGAGAGTAGCATCGGCCATCCACGTAGCGGCACCCCTAGCGCACCGCATCGGAAGAAGGGGAAAGCCCCCATGCGCGCCACAGCAGGTTGGGTCCTCGCGTTGCTAGCGGCAGCGTGGCTCGTTACGGCTCCCTGTGCGTACGGGCAAGCCGGCAAGCCAGAGGGGCTCTACTACAAATCCTGGGGCGTCGTCATCGGCATTGACGATTACCTGGTCGCGCCCAAGCTGAATTGGGCGGTCGCCGACGCCAAAGCGGTCGCGCAAGCGCTGAAGGACTTGCGGTTTGACGAGATCATCGAGGTCTACGACAAAGACGCGAGCTACCGCCGCCTGCACCACATCCTGAACGAGGTCCTGCCCCGCAAGGTCGGCCGCCAGGACCGGGTCGTCATTTTCTTCGCCGGGCACACCGGCTCCACGCTCGACATGAACTCCAGGGACCTGGGGTACCTCGTACCCTGGGACGCGCAACCCAACGCGGCCTCCAAGGCCGTAACCATGGACCATCTCAAGGACTTTTCCCGCCGGGTGATGTCCAAGCACGTCTTTTTCCTCATTGACGGCGGGCTAGCCGGCTGGGACGTGACGCCCCCGCAGCAGCTGTCCCTCGAGGGACGGCTCTCGCCCGAGGAAGACACTGACAAGCGCGCGGTCCAGGTCCTGACCGCCGCGAACAAGGGGGAGATCCCGGCCCGCCAGGACGGGCGCGGCGTCTTCATCCAGGCGCTGGTCGCGGGCCTGAAGGGCGCAGCGGACGCTGACAAGAATGGGTGGCTCATGGCGAGCGAGTTGGGCCTGTACGTGAAGCAGCAGGTGGAGCAGCTCAGCGGCGGCGCCCAGCATCCCCAGTTCGCGCGCCTGGACGGCGACGGGGACATCATCATCATCGAGGGCAAGAAGGCGGCCTTCCGAATGGGGCCGGAGCCCAAGACCGAGGCCGAACGGATGGCGGCCGCCAAGGAGCAGTACGAACTGGCCTTCTCCCTGCTCAAGGAGCAACGGTCCATCGAGGAGGCTCTGGAGCGGCTAGACCGGGCGACCCAGTACAACCCCGCCTATGCGGACGCCTACGTGCTCAAGAGCTACATCCGCCTCGAGATGTTGCCTAACTTGGACGAGGCGCTCGCCGCGGCGAAACTGGCCGTGCAGCATGGTGCGGACAACCCAGACTCCCACTACACGCTGGGCCTCGTCTTCCAGCGGCGCGGCCAGTATCAAGAGGCGGAGCAGGCCTTCCGGAAGGCCCTGGCCCTCAACCCGACCTACTCGGAGGTCTATTTCTCGCTGGGTGAGCTGTACGCGGAGGGGCTCAAGGACCAGCCGAAGGCGGTCGAGGCGTACCGCAAGTACCTGGAGACCGGAGGCACGGACAGTCGTGCGAAGGCCTACGTGGATCGCGCCGGTGGGGCCCTGCCCGGCGGGACGCCGTAGCAAGCGAGCTATCGGTCAACGGCCACAGAATCGCCAGGGTTCTCCTGGCCGGTGACTCCTGACAGTTCCTACTCTTCCTTCGCTCCCCCTTTCAGATAGCCCAGGCCGATCTTGATCGCGCGCCGCATCATCTCCGGCCATTGGGCTTCCGGGTACTCCGCGAGGACGGCTGCAGCCCTGGGGTCCTGCACGTCGAGCTCGACGACCTTGATGACGCCGTCCTGGATTTTCACCTCCGCCATGCTTCTCCTCCTGCTACGTAGGCCCTCCCCAACGAGGCGTTGGACTCGTTGACACCATTGGGGGTGCATGTTAGCATGAACGCACCTTCCGTACGGAGGCCTAAAGGAGGAGCCTATGAGCGGGCACACATCGCATTGGAGCCGCCTGACGCGCGGCATACTGGTCGTGGCCGGGCTTATGGCCGCGCTGGCCGGCTTGCCGGGATGCGGCGGGCCGCCGGCCTGGGTGAAGAAGGGGTCTGGCATCTACAACGACAAGGACACCAAGGCCTTCTACGGAGTCGGCTCGGTGGTGGGCGTCAAGGATGAACCGCTGGCCTGGGAGGCCGCGGAGAACCGAGCCCGTGCCGAGATCCAGAAGAACTTCGAGACCTACACCGCCTACCTGATGCGGGACTATGCGGCCTCGACGACGGCCGGCGACTTCACCAAATCCGCCGAGGAGCAGAACATCGAGCGCGCCATCAAGACCTTCACCGCCGGGACCCTCTCGGGGGTGCGGCCAGTCGAGCGCTGGAAGGACGAGAAGACCGGAACCTATTACGTACTCGCCAAGATGTCCCTCCAGGAGATGAAAGACGCGTTGATGCAGGCCAAGGAGCTGAACAGCCAGATGCGGGACTTCGTCCGCAAGAACGCCGAGAAGGCGTTTGAGCGGCTCGAAAAGGAAGAGGAGAAGCGGGCGGGCAACTGACCGCCTGCGGCGCGGCGCGAGCGGGCAATCGGGGAGGCGGGCGTGATGCAGGGACGGAGGCCGGCGGGGGAGACCGCCGCCCGGCGGGCCACACTGGTCGTGCTGCTGGCGGCCCTCTGGGGGACGCTCGGTGCGTGCGGGGCGGAGACCAAGGTCACCCGGACCGACCCAACCGTCGTGACCGACCTCAGCGGGCGCTGGAACGACACGGATTCCCGCCTCGTCGCGCAGGCCATGGTCCAGGAGGCGGTGGACAGTCCCTGGATACAGAATTTCACGCGAGCTAAGCACCGCCAACCGGTCGTCATCGTCGGCACCGTCCTCAACAAGAGCCACGAGCATATCAACGTCCAAACCTTCGTCACCGACCTGGAACGCGAGCTGACCAACTCCCAGAAGGTCACCTTCGTCGCCGGCAGGGGTGAGCGGGAGGAGATCCGGGAGGAACGCCGTGAACAGGCGGCCCACGCCCGTGAAGACACGCAGAAGGCCCCCGGCAAGGAACTCGGGGCGGACTACATGCTCAAGGGCACGATCTCGACGATCCTCGACGAGTCGGACGGCGTCAAAGCCATCTTCTACCAGGTGGACCTCGAGCTGATAGACCTGGAGAGCAACGTCAAGTCCTGGTACGGGCAGAAGAAGATCAAGAAGGTGATCGAGCGAAGAAAGATGCTCTTTTGACGGCTGCCACTCCGTTGAACCTCCCCGACGCACGGTCGCCCCGTCGCTCGAACGCTCCGGACCTTCTGCCAGCGACACCCACGCGCCTGCCCGCCTGGGCTTGGGGCCTCGCCGTGGCGGCGGCGCTGGCCGCCTGCACGCCCGCCACGAGCCGGTACACGTTGGTCGAAGCCAGCCTGCGCGCCAGGAATCCCGCACAGGCGGACCTGGTCATCGAGCAGGCCAAGGACGAATACCGGGCTCAGGACCGCGTTCTCTACCTACTGGATCGGGGGATGACGCTCCACCTCGCAGGCCGCTACGCGCAGAGCAACCAGTTTCTTCAGGAAGCGGACGAGGCCATCGAGGCCCTGTACACCCGCCGGCTCCGGACCGAGACCAAGGCTTTCCTGGTCAACGACACCGAGCTGCCCTTCGAAGGGGCCTCCCACGAGCAGGTGCTGATCAACGTGGTCAAGGCGCTGAACTATGCGCTCCTGGGGAACCTGACGGACGCGCTCGTTGAGGCGCGGCTGATTGACCAGCGCCTGAACCGACTGGCCGATCGGACGACGGACCGCGGTGCCTACCGCGAGGACCCGTTCGCCCGCTACCTCACTGGTCTCCTCTATGAGGCAGCGCGAGACCTCAACAACGCCTTCATCGCCTACCGGAAGGCCTACGATGCCTACCAAGCCGCCCGTTCGTGGCTGAGGGTTCCGGTGCCGCCCGGCCTGGAAGCGGATCTCCTGCGCATCACGGACGCACTACACCTTCAGGAGGAGCACGCCGGGTACCGAACCCAGTTCCCCACGGCGTCCTGGCAGCCCTACGCTGAGACCGAGCGGCTCGCCCAGCTCGTGGTGATCAGCTATAATGGGCGGGCTCCGTACAAGCAGGACCAGTTCATTGACCTACCGATCAGCTTCGAGGCGCTGAAACTGGTGCTGTTGACGAAGGGGATCCTAGGGGCCAGCAACCAGAGCAGCCAAGACCGGCGCGCGATGGAGAGCGTTTTGTACGGGTTGAACGGCCGGGTGGTCCGCGTGGCGCTGCCCCGGCTCGTGCGGCAGCCCACCGACGTGGCCTACGACGAGATCAGCCTCGCCGGGTCCCGGGGGACCTATACGGCGAAGACGGACCTGGTCCACGACCTTGGCGCGGCAGCGGAGAAAACCCTCTCCGACCAGTATGCGCAAATCACCCTGAAGGCCGTCGCGCGGGCCGCGGTCAAATTTACGCTGGCAGAAGGGGTGAGCTACGGGGCCCAGGCGGCGGCTGGCCGCGACGCGGGGCCCCTGGTCGGGCTCGTCGTGAACATGGTCGCGAAGACCTTGGCCGTCGCCTCGGAGGAGGCGGACAAGCGGAGCTGGCGCACCCTGCCCGATCAGATCCAGATTGCGCGGGTCTGGGTGCCGCCCGGCGTCTACCAGGTGCGCGTGCATCCAGTCGGCCGCCGGAGCGGGGTCGGCGAGCCGGACCTCGTCGAGGAGCTGACGCTTGAGCCAGGCCGGACCGCCTTCGTGGTCGCACGGTACGTGTCATGAGGGACTCCCGATGAAGCCTGGTCACGTGTTGCTCGGCGCGCTCCTGCTGCTCGCGGCCTGCACCAGCCGCACCCCTGCTTGGGTGACGGGGAAGAGCCCCGATTATCCAGCGGCGGATTACCTGCTCGGAGTCGGGCAGGCCGACTCGCGCCCGGCGGCGGAGCAGGAGGCTTATGCGGCGGTCTCCCGGATTTTCAAGGCCGAGGTGACCGCCCAGGCGCGCGACTGGGAATCCTATTTCCAGCTCGAAACCCGGGGCACGGCCAACATCGAGCGGCGGATCACCTTGGACAAGGTCACCCACGTCTCCACGGAGAAGGTTCTCGAGAACGTCAGGATTCTGGACCGCTGGTACGACAAGGCCTCGTCCCAACATTACGCGCTGGCCGGGATGAACCGCCCACAGGCGGCCACCGCGCTGCTGGAACGCCTGGCGGAGATGGACCAGCGGATCGAGGATGAGCTGCGGGAATCCCGCCAGGCGACCGATAAGCTCATCAAGCTCCGGAGCCTCAAGCGGGCGATCGGCCACCTCGTGCTGCGGGAGGCGCTGAACACCGACCTTCGCATCATCCGACCGAGCGGGCGCGGCGAGGAGCCGCGCTACCGCGTGGGCGAGCTGACCGCGGAACTGGAGCAGTTCCTCGCCGCCAACCTCGCGATCGGCGTGGAGATCACCGGGGACCAGGCGGAGGTCGTGCAGAACGCGCTGATGGAAGGGTTGCTCCGGGAGGGCCTGCCCGTCACGGCACGGCGCCCCGGACCGGGCAACGGACCGGCGGAAAGCCCGGAGGGGCGTGCCCCCGAGCTGATGGTGCGGGGCTCCGTCCGGGTCTGGCCCGCCAACGTGCCGGATCCGCAATTCAAGTACGTCCGGTGGTGCAGCGATCTCGTGATCGAGGAAGTCTCGACCCGCCGCGTGGTGGCCGCGATCGCGCGGGGCGGCCGGGAGGGACACCTGACCGAGCGGGAGGCGCTGGCGAAGGCGGTTCGGATCATGCAAAAGGAGCTCACGTCCGATCTTGCCAAAACGCTCGCCGGTTATGTATACGGGGAGGCGGAGCCGGCCGGGGCCGTGCCGCCGAGCGCGTGCCCGGACGGACAAGCCCAGCCGGGGCAGGCAGGGCCCCCCAGACAAGCCCTGTAAGCGCGAGAGACGGGCGACGCATGAAGGGAACCGGGGAACAGGGGACCAAGAGGAAACCGGCGGGCGCGGGAAAGCTCACGCCGCGGCGGGCGGCCAAGGAGGCGGTCCTCGCCCGCCTCCGCCGGGACAGCGAGCAGCTCAATGGCGCAAAGCTGCTCTCGCTGCTCAAGAGGCAGGGCTACGAAGAGCTGCCGCTCGACGAAATCCAGGACCGGCTGTCCAAGCTGCGGACCAGCCTCGGCGAAAGCCTGCTCGGGAGAAGGCAATAGGCACAGATGCCGATCTACTATTTCGACACCACGGCGCTGGTCAAGCGGTATAGTCCCGAGCGGGGCACCAACGTGGTCAACCGGTTGCTGACCAAGCGGGGGCGGGTCGCGATTCTCGGCACTCCGGTGATCCCCGAGTTCTACGCGCTCTTGGCGGCCAAAGCTCACCAGGGCGAGCTGACTCGCGACGACTGGTATTCCGTCGTGTTCAAGTTCGAGTCCGAATGCGGGCGGGGTCTGTTCCAGTACGTCGCCCCGCAGCCGCAGACCTACGCCTCGACCAAGGAGTTGATCCTCGAGTACCCCTACCTGCGCGCCGTCCAAGCGCTCCACGCAGCGCTGGCCTTGGAGTTGCGGCCGCTGCGCCTGTCCGTCGTCAGCTCGGACCAGCGGCTGCTCGAAGCTTGCCGGCCGCTCGGGCTTCCCACAATCAACCCGGAGGAAGAAGGCTGACCCGCGTCCGCGCCAGCCCGGTTCCTCGCTCACCCGCACTGAAAGTCCTGGCCGAGTCCCTCCAACGTCTTGACCCACTCCCTGGCAGACGCGCGGAGCCGCGGAAGAAACGACGCGGGCGCGGAGTCGGACGACGAGCCCGGTGGTCCTTCCAACAGCTCGAGCGCGCGACGCAGGCTTTGCTGGGCGAGGTGCAGGCTTCCGCAAACTCCGGAAGAGGCGGGGGGCTGGCCGCCGGCGCGTTGGAAGAGCGCCATCGCGCGATAGGCGTGCTCCTCGGCCCGGAACAGGGCCTCGGCCGCCTGATACCCGCGCTGGAGCGCCGGCGGCCCGGCCTGTTTGGCGAGCCGGGCGGCCATCAAAGCTGCCTTCCCCATGTTCATCGCGGCGCCCTCGGCGTCCTCGTTGGCGATGGCCTCCTCAGCCTTGGCTTGCAACCGCTCCATCTCGGCCTGTTCGCCGAGGACTTGCGCCACACTCGGCAGAGCCCAACCCCACACCACCAGGCTTGTCGCCACCAGCAGCCCCGCACGACTGCCCCCGGACGACGCCCGGCCCGGCCGAGCGGGTTCGACCACGGCGGCCCGCACCAGGAGCCTGTCTGGCAGCACCCTTTGTAACGAGGTAAAGGAGGCGCGGGCAGATGCGCGGCCGCAGGCCCTGAGAAACCCGCGGCGTATTCGCTGGCACCCGGTGAACAGTGTTCGGGGACGAGACCAATGCAACGGCCTATGCATCGTTCGCCGCAGGAGAAGGGGTCCTGTCGGACAGGCTCCTAGTTGAGCTGGTCGTAGGTGTCGATCTGCTTCAGACTCCAGGCGACAGCCTCCTTCAGCTTCTTGATCTGGGCGTCGGCGTCAGGACCGCGGACGTTCTGCAGAGACTTGTAAAGCTGGTACAGCGGATCGTAGGCCCGCCGATCCGGCAGCTTCCCGAGCGCCCAGGCGGCCTCAGTCTTCAGCAGCACGTCGTCGGACTTGAGCGCTTCGAGGAGCGGCGGGATAATGGCGGGGTCCCCATGGAGAGCCCCGACGAGCCCGAGTCCCTTGGCCACCTCTGGGCGCAACTGAGGGGGGCCCGACTGCATGACCTGAATCATGACGGGGATGCTCTCCTTCTTGCCGATGTTCCCCAGCGAGACCGCCGCCGCTTTCGCGACGGCGAGGTCGGGCTCCTGCAATAACTTCAGGAGGCGCGGCACGGCCTTCTCGGAAAAGATGTAGCCAAGCTGCGAGACGATCAGAATTCGCCGGGTCGGCGGCGTCGCCGGATCCTCCAGCAGCTTGAGCAGCCGGTCCTCCTGCCCCCACTCCGCGGTCAGCAGGACCGGGAAGTCGTAGGCCTCCAGCCGCTCCTTCAACTTGGCCATGGCGTAGGCACCCGGGTCCTCCACCTGAGCCTCCTGGGCAGCCTTCGCCGCGTCCTGAAAGTCCGTCCGGACCTCCTTGTGCCAACCCCGCTTCTGCCCTTCGAGCAAGTAGGTGAGCTGGCAGGCCGGCCCTTTCCAGACCCGCGACGGGGAATCCGGCAGGTCGGCGTCGCCGCCGGACCGGAGCGTCCCTTCCCACACCTTGCGTTGCTCGCACTTGACCTTCAAGACGACGTCGTGGGGCTGGGTCGCGTCGGTGACCGGCGTATACCCCACCTCGCCCAGTCGGCGCACCACGACCTCTTGGAGCGGCCCCGGATCAATCGCGCCCCTATCGGTGATGGCGATCACCTCGACCAGGACGCGCTGGGCCTTCAACAAGGCCGCCTTCTGCTGGGCGGTCAGGACTTCCATCCGTGCGGCACTCTCGGTCACGAACTGGCCAACGAAAAAGAAGAAGAGAAGAACGAACCAGGGGACCCTCATGATGACCCCTCCTGGGCTGTGTCCGGTTCCCCGGACGGGCAGGATGATACACGCCCCCACTCTACTCAAATCGTCGGGAGCCGTGCAAGAGAAGGGCCAGCGAGTGTCCCTTGCGAGCGGGCTGAGTTGAAGGGGTGGGGGCCCCTCAGTATAATCGCCGCATGACGCTCGATAGACCGGTAGCCTTTCTTGGCGGCGGGAACATGACCGAGGCCCTCGTCGCCGGAATCCTGAAGGCCGGTCTCCTCCTGCCCGAGCGAATGTGCGCGACGGACATCCTCCCAGACCGCCGCGCGTACCTCGCCCAACGCTATGGCATCCGGGTCGGCGACGACAATCTGTCGGCCGCCCGCCAGGCCGAAGTCCTGGTCCTCTGCGTCGAACCTCAAGTGTTGGATGAGGCTCTCGACCGTATCGCGCAGGCCGTCACGCCGGACACCCTGGTGATCTCGGTCGCCGCCGGGTATCCGATCAGCCGCGTCCTCGCGCACCTCCCACAGGTCCGGAAGGTCGTCCGGGCCATGCCCAATACGCCCTCCTCGGTGCTCGAGGGGGTGACCGCGTTGGCCATCGGTGCCGGGGTCTCGGACGAGGAACGCCAAGGCGCCGAGGCTATCTTCGCGTCGGTCGGGAAGGTGGTCATCGTCGAAGAGCGCTTGATGGACGCGGTCACGGGGCTGAGTGGCAGCGGGCCCGCGTACATCTATCTTATAGTGGAGGCGCTCGCGGATGGCGGCGTCAAGGTGGGCCTCCCGCGCCCCATCGCCCAATTATTAGCCACCCAGACCGTGCTGGGCGCGGCCCGCATGTTGCTCGAGAGCGGGGAGCACCCCGCCCAGCTCAAGGATCGGGTCGCCTCGCCCGGCGGTACGACGATCGCCGGGCTCCATGCGCTGGAACAAGGGCGGGTGCGGGCTGCGCTCATCGCCGCCGTCGAGGCCGCCACCGCCCGGTCCGCCGAACTGGGACGTGAGTGAGCCGCCGGTCCGGGGACCCCGGAAAACGGCTTGCCGCCGTGCCGGCGATACCGTAAACTGGCTCGGCTTTCGTGAGGGGGCCTGCAGGTCGTGGATGACGTCATACTCACCAGGAGTCGCTTGTGATCTATTGGGTCAAGGTGGTGTTTACGGACAACCAGGAGCTGCTGGTCAAGGACGCCATTCGCCACACCATCAGCGACGACATGGAAGTGCTGGAGGTGGACTCGGAAAAAGAGGTCTTCATCATCCCCCTCAAGCAGATCAAGTACTTCGTCTGCGACGCGACCATTTTTGCCAGCAAGAAGAAAACGTAGCAAGAACCCGCTGACGGCAGCCCATCCAGCACCCCGCCCGGTTTGACAGCTTCTTCGCTTGTTCCCAAGATCCCGGCCGCCGGAGCATTATTTAGGTTGATTCGACAGGGAAGCCGCGCTATAAGGAGGCTGCCCGAGATCTCGCCGAGGCCGGTCTTCACCATCACTCACAGAGGAGGGCACCCCGATGATCAGGCCCAGCGACCTAGCCCGACCCATTCCGCTCCTGCGCGAAGGCAGCGAGGAGCTGCGCACGTTCCTCGCGACGCCGTACGAGCATGCGACCCAGATGCGAGGCGAGGGGCAGAAGATTTACCCCACCTCCACCCCCTTCGACGGCGACCGGACCTGAGACGCGTTCTGCTGGTGCGGCCGGGCCGCCCCGGTGCGGGCGGCCCGGCCGCGGCCTCCGCGTACCGCCCGTGCCACCGACTCCGTCGCACGCCGGCCTCACGTTCATCCCCACGAACACCTACGACGGCACGAGCGATCTCCTGATCTCTCGGCTCGGGCCGGAGGCGGTCTTCCGCTTCAACTTCGACCTCTAGCGCGACTACCGGATCACGATCGGGCCGGCGGACTTCCGCCTGGAGAGCCCCTCGGGGCGCTGCCTCCACGCCGGGAACGTGGCCAAGGTGTACTGGCGGAAGCTCTGCCTGACGGCCGAGCTGTTCCCGGACCGCGAGCACGACCGGGAGGCGCGCTACGTCGAGGGGGAGCTGTGGTACGTGATGCGGGACCTCGTCACGCTGCTCCGGGCCCAGGGCAAGCTCGTCCTCGTCGAGCCCTTCGCCGAGGAGCGTGTGGGCAAGCTCGTCCAGATGCAGGTGGCGGCCGACTACTTCGCGGTGCCGCCCTGGAAGTTCGTCCTAGGGACCGCCGGCCCCGCGCTCCCCTCCGGCGAGACGGTAGCCAAGAGCCTGACCCTGGGCCGCGTGCGGGCGGGCGCGGTCATCTACACCAGCCGCGTCCGGGAGCAGGACCTGGACCCGTCGGTGCCGTGGCTCCTGCAGGCGCACGTCGAGGCCGAGCAGGACGTGACCGTCGTGTACGTGCGCGGGGCGATCTTTGCGTTCGAGTCCGCCCGGGCGGGCCTGCCGGCCGGGACCGTGGACTGGCGCGAGCGCGATCCGTCGGCCCTGCGCTGGACGCCGCACGCGCTGCCCCCCGCACTCGCCGCAGCCATCCGCCGGTACATGGACCGGCTGGCCCTCGCGTACGGGCGGCTGGACTTCCTGCGCCGCCGCGGCGGCGACTACGTCTTCCTCGAGGTGAACCCGAACGGGGAGTGGGGCTGGCTGGACCCGCGGGGCGAGCACGGCGTGCTCGCCCGCATCATCGAGGAGGTGGCTCCCTGGACACCCACTCATCCGATTCCGGCGTCGCCCGACCTCCCGCCGCCAGGGCCCGCATCAGCTCCACCGCCCGCTGGCGCTTCGTGAAGTGGTCCGGCCGCCGCCAAAGAGCGGCCTCGTCGTCGTACCCGAGGTCGGTGATCGGGCCGACGTTCAACGCGACGTGCCGGCAGCCGCAGGCGAGGCTGAAGACGATGTCGTCCTCCACCGTCACCGGCGGGAGCGCCGGAAGCTGCGCGAAGAACCGGCGGACCAGCCGGCGGTGGAACAGCATCGTCTGGCCGAGGATGATATCGCAGTCCCCGAAGACCGTCTCCACGGTGTAGCGTCCGTCCACGAGGTTGCGCCCGCGACAGCCGTAGATCCGCGAGGGATCGCGCGCGTAGGCGGCATGGACCTGCTCGAGCTGCGCCGCGGTGACCAGGAGGTCGTCGTCCTGGAACCAGATGGTGTCGTGCCGGGCCAGTAGCACCAGGCAGTACCGCGGCAGGCAATAGTAGTTCACCGGGGCGTTGATCACGGTAGCCCGCTGCAGATCGAGCCGGATCTCCGGATTGTTGTTCCACACGAGCACCTCCCCGAGCCGGGGCCAGCGCCACAACTCCTCCACGATCAGCGGGAGGTTCCGCACGCGCTGCCACGAGAGCAGGATGGCGGTGACCGACCTGGGACGGCTCGAGTCCGCAGGCGGGGACGTCAACACGCCGCCCTCCGCAACCGGCCCAGGATCCGGAGGTAGCGCCGGTTATCCTCGGGCCGCCCGATTGGGAGCTGGATGTAGCCCCGCCACACGACCTGCGGCAGGTGCACGTGCTCGCGGGCCAGCGCCTCGAACGTCACCTCCGGCGCCGCCGGGCTCTCGCCCATGAGAAAGGAGGCATCGCTCCGGAGCGCACGCAAGCCGAGCCCGGCCAGCGCCCGAGTCACCTGCACCAGCCCCCGCCGGTTGGCGGCGCGAATCCGTTGTTGGTGGACCCGGTCCGCGAGCGCGGCCGTCGCCGCGCACTCCGCCAGCGCGGAGATCGAAAAGGCCATCTCCCCGCGAGCCAGGAGGCGGACGACCGACGGGGCGCCGAAGGCGTACCCCACCCGCAGCCCGGCCAGTGCGTGGAACTTGGAGAAGGTCCGGATGCCGATCAGGGGCCGGTCCTGCTCGAGCACCAGCTCGTGGGTCCGGAGGGCCCCGGGCCGTTCGGTGTATTCGATATAGGCCTCGTCCACGACCACCGGAAGATGCGCAGGCAGGCGGGCGAGGAAGCCAAGGAAGGCTTCACGATCCAGCGCACCGCCGAGCGGATTGCTGGGGCTCACCAGATAGACGAGACGCGTCCGGGGCCCGATAGCCTCCAGGAGCGCGGCGTAGTCCGGGACGGCGCGGCCCGCGCGCCGGTGCAGCCGGTAGGGCGCGAGCCGCGCCTCCACGCCGGCCCGCCGGCAGAAGCGCTCGAACACCGACCACGTCGGATCGGTCGTGACGACGGAATCCCCGCGCCGCGCGAAGACATGCAGCACCCGCTCGACGAGTTCGGAGGAGCCGTTCCCGAAGGTGAAGGAGTCTTCCGGCAGTGCCAGGGCGGCCGACAGCGCCCTTCGCAATCGGGCCGACTGCGGATCCGGATACCGGGCGAGCGTCGGGCCCTCGATGGCCCGAAGGCGCTTCGCCGCTGCAGGGGAGGGGCCCTGCAGGTTCTCCAGGAAATCCAGGTGTACGGCATCCTTGGCCCGCGTGGATCGGTATCGCGGCATGTAAGGGAGGCTCGCCGGGACCAACGCGAGCGGCCCGTTGAGGGTCGCCTCGGCCTCGGGATCGGCCCGGAACCGCGCCTCCGAGAGCGTCCGGCCGTGGAGAAGCGGGCCGGGCGCCGTCGCGGCGAAGAGGAACAACGGGCGCGCCGCCTCGGGTGCCGCCAGGCTTTCATAGAGGGAGGGCGGGAGCCGCGCGCGGGTCATGCCGGTTCGGTGGGCATGCAGCTCCACGCCGGTCACGACGATCGGCGTCCGGTGCAGGTCGAGAGCCAGCACCTCGGTCAGGGCCCGTAAGCCGTACTTGGAGGCACAGTAGGGTGCCAGCCCTTCGAAGCCGCGCTCGCCGGCCGTGGAGCCGACGTTGATGATCCGGCCCGCCCGGCCCGTCTGGCGGAGATGTCGGATGAAGACCGAGGCGCAGAGAAACGGGCCGGTTAGGTTGACCTCCAGCACCCGGCGCCAGGCGCCAACCGGGATCCGCCAGGCGGGTTGGGCCGGCGGCCCGCCGACCCCCGCGTTGTTGATCAGCACATCCACCCGCCCATAGGCGGCGAGGGCCCGCGCCAGGAGGCGTGCCGCGCCCTGCGGGGTGGATACGTCGGCGGCCACCCCGATGGCGCGCCCGCCGCCGGCCCGGATCGCGCGGACGGCGCGCGCGACCGCCACCCGCGTCCGCCCGTTCACCACGACCGCGGCGCCGGACCGAACAAAGGCGTCGGCGACCGCTCGGCCGATCCCCCGCGAGGAGCCCGTGACCACCGCGACCCTGTCCCGCAGGGCGTCGTTCCCTCCCCCGGCCCGCCTCGTGGTCGCCGTCATGACCCTCACCTGGCTCCCGATTCGCAGGCCCGCTCGAGGAGCGCGGCCGCGAGGCGCTCCCGGTCCATGCCCCCTGCCAGCCGGGCGAGCGCCCGCGCCCGGCTCCGCTCCGTCCCGTCTGGCCGGCACAGGGCCTGCACAGCGGCCCGTATTGTGTCAGGGCGCAACTCCTGCGGCAAGAGCATCCGGGCCACACCCGCATGGACGAACCGGGCTGCGTTGCTCCGTTGCTCCGCGTCGAGCGGCACGATCAGGCTGGGCACGCCGAACTGGAGCGCCTTCATTAAGGTGTTCGCACCACCGTGGCAGACGAGCGCATCGAGCTTTGGGAAGAGGGCGAGGTGGGGCACGAGTCGTCGGACCAGAACCCGGTCCGTTCGGGCGCAGACCGACTCGGTCCGGAAGGTGGCGGGCTCCAGGTGGCCCGTCGCGACGAGCAGACGGATCGGCTCATCCCCCGTCTCCTCTCCCAGGGCCTCTACGAGCTGGCGGAGCAAGGACCCGGCCCGGCTGAAGGTCAGCCCGAGCGTCACATGGACGAGGGGCCCCAGGGCCCGCTCCTCGATGAAGCGGGTCGCCTCCTCGTCGAGCGGGGCGGCCACCTCGCCCTCGCCGACGAGCGGGCCGACATAGTGGATTCGCTCGGCGAGGCTGGCGGGCAAGGGGAAGTCGCATTCCGGAAGGGACCCGACGATCCCTAGTCGGCTGAAGCGCCGATAGGCCTCCCAAGGGTCCCGGACGAGCCGGCCGGCCCTGCGCCAGAGCCGGCGTACGGGCCGGTACAGCGCGCGATTCTCGCGGCACAGGGCGTGCTTGAGCCAGCAGTACCGGGCACGAGCCGCCCACGAGGCGGTGTAGGGCCAGTGGCTCCCGAAGGGCGGCCAGCCGGTCGGCGCGAAGGGCACCGTGAGCCCGAACAGCGTCGCCCAGGGCACCCCCGCCGCCTCCGCTGCTGGCGGGCCGCCCAGCAAGGTGTAGTCGAACACGGCCAGGTCGGGCGGGCCCTGCGCCGCCCAGGCGGCGTGCAGGTCCGCGGCGACCCGCTCGGCCTCCCCGAAGAAGCGGGTGGCGATCGCGCCGGACCGGCCCCGGAGCGCCTCCGGCGCAGAAGGTCCTCCGGCCTCCGCGTCCAAGTCCTCGTCATCCTCCGCCCAGCCTGGACCGATCGGGACAAAGGCCGCGCGCGCCTCCTCCGGCAGCCGATCCTTGAAGGACGGGGCGGTCGCCACGAGCACCCGATGGCCCCGGCGCCGGAGCTCCCGCGCGATCGGGTTCAATCGGCCCAATGTCCGGGGCCAGGTTGAAAGGCGAGTAGGAACGTCAAAGGAGACGCCATGACTTCCCGGGACGGGCTACTCCTTCTCGATCGCGGCGCGCTTGGCCAGCCGCCGGGCCAGCCGGACCATGGCGCGGGAGCGGTCGCCCGGACTCAGGAGCACGTGCAGCACATGCAGGTGCTGCGCGTCGGCCATCGCGGCCGCCAGGGCCCGCACGAACTCCCCGTGGGTCTCCACGCGGTGACCGATCCCGCCGCCGATCAGCTCGCAGACCTTCTCGTACCGCCACTCGTGCACGTCGTTGAATGGGCCGTCGAGCATCTCCCGTTCGGTCGAGTACCCGTGGTTGTTCAGGACGATCACGACGGGGGCCACACCGTAGCGCAGGCAGGTGGACAGCTCCGTGCCGGTCATCTGGAAGGCCCCGTCGCCGACCAGCGCGATTGGCCGGAGCGAGGGGTCCGCCAGCGCCGCCCCGAGCGCGCCCGGGACCGCGAACCCCATCGAGGCGTAGTAGGCGGGCGAGAGGAACTCCGCGCTCTTGTGCACCCGGAGGTCCACCCCCGCGAACAGGGCCTCGCCCACATCGGCGATGACGACGGTCTTCTCGTTCAGGGCGTCGTCGAGGGCAGCGAAGAGGCCAGCCAGGGTCACGGGGTCGGCGGCCGCCGGCGCGGACTGGGCGAGCGGCTCTGGCGCCGGCAGCGGGCGGGGCGGGAAGGATGGCATCGGCGCGGCGGCGAGCGCCCGGACGAAGTCCTCGAACCGGACCTGATCATAGCGATGGTGCTTGATCACGATGGCGTCGGCGGTGGCGTGGATGGTGCGGCCCTGCGCAAGCAGCGTCGAGTGGACGCCGACGTCGTCAATGTCCGTGAGGATCGAGCCCAGCATGAGCAGGCAGTCCGCCTGATCCACGAACTCCTGCACCTCCTCGCGCCCGATCAACCCGCCGTAGACCCCGATGTAGAGTGGGTGGTCTTCCCGGATCACGGACTTCCCGAGCAGCGTGGTCGCGACGGGGACCTGCATCCGTTCGACCAGCCGCGCGAGGTCGCCCTGGAGCCCGAACCGGTGCACCTCTGCGCCGGCCAGCACCACCGGCCGGTCCGACATCGCGAGCATCTCCCGCACCTCTGTGATCGCTTCGTTGAGCGCCGCCTCGTCGCTGCGCTCGCTCTCCGGCGGGGGCGGGAACGTCGCGAGCCGGACGGGGGCGTGCACGAGGTCGCGCGGGATCTCGATGTAGACAGGACGCTTGTAGCGCCGGAGGGCGGCCAGCGCCCGCTCGACCTCCCGCTGGGCGGTCAGGGGGTCGTCCAGCACGACCGCCTCGACCGTGACGTGCTCGAACACGGCGCGCTGGGTCGAAAAATCGCGGACCATATGATGGAGGAAAGGATTGCGCACCCGTTCGGCCAGGCCCGGGGAGCCCGAGAGCAGGATGACGGGCGAGCGCTCGGCGTAAGCGCAGGCGACGGCGTTCACGATGTTCAGGCCGCCGACGCAATAGGTCACGCAGGCGGCGCCCACCCCGTGGATCCGTGCGTAGGCGTCGGCCGCGAAGCCCGCCGCATCCTCTCGGGTCGTCCCGATATGCTTGATTGGGGACTGTTCGATCAGTTTGAACAGGCTGAGCACGTAGTCCCCTGGAATGCCGAAGATGTGGCGCAGGCCGATCTCGTAGAGCCGGTCGAGCACCAGGGAGCCGATCGTGGTCTGGGTCGTCATGGCGCCTCCGTGGGAACGAGTCGCCTCTTTTTATCCCCACACCGGCCTGCATGTCCAGTTGGTCGGGCGCCCCGGCGCTTTGACGCGACCCGGTGATCGTGCTAAGAACGGCGGCGCGATGGACCGTCCCGATGGCCAGGCCGGCGCTACTCCCCAAGCTGGCGAGGCCCCCATTGTCTCGGCCGCTGCGTCGCCACCCGAGATCACCGGCAAGGCGATCCTGCTCTCCGTCATTCTCGCCGCGGTGCTCGCCGCCGCGAACGCCTACCTGGGGCTCTTCGCCGGCATGACCGTGTCGGCCTCGATCCCGGCGGCCGTCGCCGCTCTCGCGATCCTACGCCTGTTCCGTCGCGCGAACATCCTGGAGAACAACATCGTCCAGACGGCGGCCTCCTCGGGCGAGGCCCTGGCGGCCGGCGTGATCTTCACGATTCCAGCGCTCATGCTCATCGGCTACTGGCCCGCCTTCGACTACTGGCGGACGACCGCCATCGCCGTCGTCGGCGGATTGCTGGGCGTCCTGTTCACGATCCCGCTCCGGCGCGCGCTGATCCTCGGGGCCCGCCTGCAGTTTCCCGAAGGGGTGGCGACGGCGGAGGTGCTCAAGGCCGGCTGGAGCCGACCGGCCGCTCCAGGCCAGGCCGGCGCCGAGCGGGCGGGCCTGCGCACCCTGCTCGGCGGGGCGTTGGCCGGCGGCGCGATCAAGTTCGGCGAAACTGGCCTGCGGCTGTGGACGGACGCCTGGGAAGGGACGGCCTCGTGGAGGAGCGCGATCTTCTATGCGGGCGTCAATCTTTCGCCGGCGCTGCTGGCGGTCGGGTTCATCATCGGGCTCAATACAGCGCTCGTGGTCTTTCTCGGCGGCATGATTGGCTGGGGAGTGCTGCTGCCGGCCGCCGCGGTGCTGACCGAACGCCCGCCGGGGGCGACAGGGCTCGACGTGGCGCGGGCCCTCTGGAGCAGCCAGATCCGGTTCGTCGGCATCGGCGCCATGCTGGTCGGCGGGATCTGGACGCTGCTGCAACTTCGCAGGCCGATTCGGGGAAGCGTACAGAGCCTGCTGGGAGCCGCGCGGGCGGACGCGCGCGGGCCTGGCTCTGGTGCGCTGCCGCGCACCGAGCGGGACGCGCCGCTCCCGTGGATCGTCGGGCCGTTCCTGCTCTCGCTCCTCCCCATGGGGCTCATCTATTATGACGCGGTGGGTGAGCTCGCCGTCGCGGTGGGCATGACGCTGGTCATGGCGGTCGCCGCCTTTCTCTTCTCCTCCGTCGCCGCCTACATGGCGGGGCTCGTGGGCAGCTCCAGCAATCCCGTATCGGGCGTCACGATCGCGACCCTCATGCTCGCCTCCCTGCTGCTCGTCCTGGTCATGGGGCGTGGCTATCCGGGCGGCCCGGCCGCGGCGCTCCTGATCGGCGCGGTTGTCTGCTGCGCCGCCGCGATGGGGGGCGACAACCTCCAGGACCTCAAGACCGGCCACCTAGTCGGGGCCACCCCGTGGAAGCAGCAGATTATGCAGGTCGTCGGGGTGGTCGCAGGTGCCCTCGTGCTCGCGCCGGTCCTGGCGCTGTTACAGGCCAAGTACGGCATCGGCGAGGTCACTCCCGCCCATCCCCACCCCTTGAGCGCGCCGCAGGCGACGCTCATGGCCAGCCTGGCCAAGGGGGTGTTCGGCCGGAGCGTCCCCTGGAACCTCGTGGGACTCGGCGCGCTCATCGGGACCGCGGTGATTGTGGCGGACCGGCGGCTGAAGACAGCCGGTGCCGCCTTTCGCCTACCGGTCCTTGGGGTCGCGCTCGGCATCTATCTCCCATTGAAATTGTCGGCGGCGATTTTGCTCGGCGGGTGCATCGCGGCGGCGGCCCGACGGAGGGCTTCAGCCGGCGGCGGGGAGGCCAATGGCGGCCTGCTCGTTGCCGCCGGATTGGTGACCGGTGAAGCCTTGATGGGGATTCTGCTTGCCGTTCCCCTGGCGCTGGCAGGAATCTGGCCGGCGCTCGGCGTCGACCCTTTCGCGCTCTTCGAAGAGCCACCGCTCGGGGCGTGGCCCGGGGTCGGGGCGCTCGCCGCCGCCGCCGGGCTGTTATATCGAACGGCTCGACGCGGCGGCGTGGGGGCGACGAACGGGGAACGCCGAACGATGCACGGCGGTCGCTAATCGGCCGGAGGATCGAAGTTCCCGGGACGCCGATTCTGCCAGGGCAGGGGCGCCGTGCGCGCCTGCTTGAGCAGGCTGCGCAGGCTTACCTCGGCTGCGCGGATCAGCGTCTCGTTCTCGGACTGAAGCAGGGCGGTCAGCAGGACATAGAGCCCACGGTGCTGCCGGCTCGCGCGCAGCACGCGCTCGGCCACCGGGTCCACGAAGTCCGCCGGGGGCGGCTCGCCCAGTGAGCCGTCGGGTTCGGCGAGGAGCAGGTCGAGCTGCTGCGGATCGCCGAACAGCCAGGCAGCCGGCACGCCCAGCGCCGCCGCCAGCGCCTCGAGCATCGAGACGGGCAAGTCAGTGTCGCCGGCTTCGATCGCCTCGAGCGAGTCCGGCGGAAGGCCGGCCTGTTCGGCGAGCGCGGCGACCGTCTGGTTCCGCGACAGCCGCCAAGCTCGGATGTGGTCCCCGATGGACATGGCGGGATGATACTGAATCCTCCGTTCCGGCCGCAACGGGTGGTTGGTGCCTACGCGCCGCCTTGACAGTGTAGCTGCCGGCCCGGTACTGGTGAGCGCGATGCCGACGTTTGCCTCCCTGCCTGCTGGCCGCGCTGCGGCGATCCGGGACCTTCTGCGGGACCGGACCGCCCGCGAGGCCGAGGATGCCTTCGTCCTCGAAAGCCCCAAGCCCATCCTGGAGCTGCTTGACGAGCGGGCCCACTCGCTGCTCTCGATCGTGGTCACGCCGGAGTTTCTGGACCGGAGCGAGCCGGGCGTCCGCGCACGACTCGAACAGGCCGCGCCGCAGGTTTTCCTGTGCCGGAGCCATGTCTATCGGAAGCTTTCCGATCTCGCGGCCGGACCAGGTCTGCTGGCCGTTGTCCGAAAGCCACATTGGGAGGACGCCCGCATCTTTGCCCGCAGCCGGCTGCTCGGGCTGTATGGAGAATCCCTGCAGGATCCGGCGAACGTGGGCGCGATCATCCGCACGGCCCTGGCCTTCGAGCTGGACGCGCTCTGGCTCTCGCCCGACTCCGCCGATCCCTTCGGCCCCAAGGTCGTTCGGGCCACCGCAGGGGCCGTGCTCAGGCTGCCGATCTTCGAGGCCGCCGGTCCGTCTCTGTTCACAACCCAGGCCTGCACGCTCCTCGCCAGCGTACCGGCGGGAAAGGGTGACCGGAGCCTCCGTGACCTCACCGACCTGCCGGCCCGAACGGTCCTCGCGCTCGGCAACGAGAGCCGCGGCCTGTCTCCCGCCGCGCTCGAGGCCGCTGCGGTCCGATTCACGATCCCAGTCAGCAGTCAGGTGGACTCGCTGAACGTCGCCGCCGCCGCCGCGATCGCCCTGTTCCATTTCAGCGGGCTGCGGTGACCCCGCTCCCAGCTTCCCGGGGAGACCAGGTCAAAGCCACCTCTATCCCGGCCGACCCCCCACCAGCCGGCTAGCCGACCACCAGGGCATGACGTAGGTGAGAGTTTGTACGCTGTTCGGCGTATTTCAAAGCACCCCGCTGCCCCCTATACTCGCCGGCTGGTCCGCCGGTCCGGTAACCCGGCTCGACCGCCAACGCCAAGGTGGAACCCTGTTCTTTGCTCTGCCCCTTACAGGGCGATTCGCGCGAGGAGGTGCTCCATGAGGAGAGGAGCCAACACCATCTCACTGCTCATCCTGCTCGTCAGCTTGGCCGTCTCCGCCTGCACGCAGGCCATCAGAGCCGACCCGTCCAATCCCATCAAGACCGTCGCGGTGCTGCCGCTGGTCAATCACTCCGAAAACCTGGACGGCCCCGTGTACGTACGCGAGCTGATCGCGGCCGAGCTGGACCGGCATCAGTATGCCGTCAAGCCGATTGCGGAGGTGGACCGGATCCTCAAGGACGAGATGGGGGTGACCTTGGGCAAGCAGCTCGATATGGCGACAGCGCAGAAGCTCGGGGAAACGCTAGGCGTGGACGGGGTGCTCTATGGATCGCTGGACGAGTTCAACCACCTGATGACCGGGGTGTACAACGAGAAGCGCGTCCGCGTCCGGGCCAAGCTGGTGAACTGCAAGACCGGCCAGACAGTCTGGAAGAACGGGATCGGGGTCAAGAACGTCCTGGCGGTGGGAAAGGCCGGTGCAGCCACCACCGTCGTCAAGGGGGTGGTGGAGGCCAAGGCCACGGGCGATGATCTGCTGCCGCTGTTCGGGGAGCCCATCGCCGCGCCCTGGTTCCAGTTGCCCCCTATCGTCGCCGGGAAGGACAACCCAGAGGACTACGCGAAGGGCCTCGGTGCCGCGGTCGGCGAAAAGATCCTCACGACCACAGCCAAGGTCCCCATGCCGATCGAGTCCAACGCCGCAGTCAGTATTCTCCTGAACGGATCCTGGCACGACGGGAATCCCCTGCACCAGCCTCAGCAGGTTGGAGACGGGAAGATGATTCCGCCGGGACCGGGCAAATGAGTAAGAAACCAAACCAGGACCTGAACGCGCTCGACGGTGACGGCATGGTGCTCTGCAACCCTCGCGACAAGGAGGCGGCGCATCGGGCGGAAACGGAAGGGATTGCTACGGACAACAGCGCCAAAGTGACCTGTCGGCAGTGCTTGGCGTTGCTGTACAGGATTGACAAAGGGTAACGCGAAGGCCGGTAACCCTGGGCTCGATGCATCCGCCGATCCATCTGATCGTCTCGTGGTTGATCGCCCATCGCCTGCCGGAGCGTCGCGACCGGCGGCTGGTGACCTGGGCGGGCGTCGCGCCGGATCTGACTGGGTCGTCACGGTCGCCGCCCTTGCGATCAGCGGGCGGGTGGCGATCCTGTCCGGGCGGTCGTTCGGCGAAGCCTTCTTACCGGAGGCCGCGGGTGCCGCCGTCGTCGAGACCCTCCGGCGGCGGTTCGCGGGCCGGTCGGCGCCAGAGACGACGCGGCCACCCGCAGGTCCGTCATCCCCATGAGTTGCTCCGCATGCGCACCTCACGAGCCTACGCTGCTCCGGAAAAATCCCGCTGGAGTGAGCCACACCCGGTGGGCGGGCGAAATCCGCGGCCCGATCGCGGGCCCCGCGAGAGACGGATGGCGACAGGATTTGAGTGGAGGGCGGACTCTTGGAAGCTCAAGGCGAGGATGGTGCCGAGGGACAGAATCGAACTGTCGACACCAGCCTTTTCATGACCGCAGGACCATCAACAAGACCAAGAGGTTAAGCCGCACTCCCCAGTGCAAAACGTGACATCTCGTCGCAAGAAGAATCAATGAATTACAGCACGAGGTGCCACCTGAGATATCATTGTTCTAGATAGAACCAACTGTACGTAGGTATACTGCTCCACTGAGCGAGTGGACCCGTGCGAGAGTGAGTGGGAAGGAGTCACCACACTCAACGAAGGAGGGGTCCAGATGAAGGGGCGCACCTGGACGGCAGAGGAAACACTGGCCAGTGTCTTGGAAGGGATCAAAGGGACCAAGCCGGTGGCCGAGCTGTGCCGGGAGCATCAGATCGCTCAGACCCCGTCCGACCAGTGGCGGGATCGGTTCCTGGAAGGCGGGAAGCGGGCCTTGACCAACGGGCTCCCCGCCAGTGAGGAGACGCGGACGCGAGAGAGCGAGCAGCGCCAGCGGCTCATCGGCCAGCAGGCCGTCGTCATCGAGCTGGTAAAACAACCGACGAGCCGGTCGGGAGGCGGTGAGGCTGGTGGAGGCCTGGCCCCACGCGGGCTGGACGGTGGCGGCGGCCTGCCGGCTGGTGGGGTTCAGTCGGAGTGGGTACTACGTCGCGCGGCAAGCGCGCCCCGATTCGGGGCCGGCTCTGGATCCCTCGGACCAGGCGCTGCTGGGACGCATCCGTGCGGTTGCCGAGGCTCATCCCTTCTGGGGCGTCCCGGCGGGTGTGGGCCTGGCGGCGGGATCGGGAAAGCCTCCAGGTCAATAAGAAGCGGGTGGACTCGGCTGATGCGGGAAGCTGGCTTGACGGTCAAGCGGGGCTCCATGTGGCGCCCCGAACGCCGAAGGCAAACCCACAGGCGACCCAGCCGCGGCAGTCCTGGGGGATCGACATGACGAAGTTTCTGATCCCCGCCCTGGGCTGGGCCTATCTGGTTGTGGTCCTGGACTGGTACACGAAGAAGATCGTGGGCTGGAACCTGGCCCTGCGCCGTCGCCGACAGGAGTGGGAGGCAGCCCTGGCCCGGGCGGTCCAGGCCGAATTCCCGAATGGGGTCCGGGGGGCCGGCTTGAAGCTGGTCTCCGACACCGGGAGCCACCCGACGGCGACCGGCTTCCTGGCGGCCATGAGCCTGTTGGGGATCGAGCAGGTCTTCACCAGCTCTGACAACCCCCAAGGGGAATGCCGAGACCGAGCGCCTGATGCGCACGATCAAGGAGGAGCTGCTCTGGCTGCGGGAGTTCACGAATCTGGAAGAGGCGCGAGCGGCGATCGGCCACTGGATCACGGTGGAGGACCACCAGCGCTACGTCCACTCGAGCCTCGGGTACAAGAGCCCGCTGCAGTTCGAAGTCGCGCTCAGGCAATAGGACGCGCACCAGCGGCTGCATAGGATGACTCACTCTCAGCACCATAAACAGTGTCTTGACAAACGGGGGCCATTACACAGGACCCAAGGAGAACGTCTTTGCGCTTGGCCAGAAACTGGCCACCAATCTTGCGAACCAGATGAAAGGGTGCGTGGGGAAGCCGGTCAAGGCGACTCAATAGTGAAGACGGAAGACCAGAAACGGTGCCGGGAGTCTTTTCGGGCGGGGCCGGACACAGGGGCACAAGGCTGCGTGTGTGAGCGGGGGAGAGAGGATTACAGGTGCGAGGGCGGCTTGAGATGTTCGATGAGGGCCTTGATCTGGTCCATAAGCCGCAGGTCGGTTTCCTTGAGCGAGGTGATTTCGGTCTTGAGGCTGGCGGTGACCGACTCCTGCGCGGCCTGGGCCCGACTCAAAAGCCACAGCATCCGGGCGATGGCTGCAAAGATCGCCACCGCGATGGTGATGAACAACCCCAGCATCCACTGGAGGGTGTCGAACCGGCGGTTCATATCCTCAAACCGCTGGTTGACCGCGTCGAATCGTTGGTTCATCTCGATGCGTAGGTGGGCTTGGCCTTCTTCCAATTTGGTGAGTCGCTCGATGATCTCCCGATCCGAGATGCGAGGGGCGGTCTCAATGGCGAAGGCAGGAGCGGTCAGGGCAAGCCAGACGAGCCCGCTGATCCAGAGGCCTGTCCATGCGGCATTCATGGGGCGCATCGTAGCACCGTCATCTCGGCGGGTCAATGGTGTGATGTGACATCCGAGAGGGAAGGGGGCCGGACACAGGGGCACAAGGCAGCGTGTGTGAGCGAGGGAGAGGGGATTACAGGTGCGAGGGCGGCTTGAGATGTTCGATGAGGGCCTTGATCTGGTCCATGAGCCGCAGGTCGGTTTCCTTGAGCGAGACGATCTCGGTTGTGAGGCTCTTGTTGATCTGTTCGTGGGTAGCGAGCGTCCGGTTTTGCACCCACAGCATGCGGGCGATGGCGGCGAAGATCGCCAACGAGGCGGTGATGAAGATTCCGAAGAGCCATTGGAGACTATCGAACCGGCGGTTCATGTCATCGAACCGGCGGTTCATATCGGCCCGGAGATCATCAATGCGCCGGTTGAGGCTCGTATCAAGCTGGTCCATGCGCTGGGCAAGCTGTTTCTGTCCCTCTTCCAGTCTGGTCAGGCGCTCGACAATCGCTCGGTCCGAGATGCGGGGAGCGGTCTCGAGGGCAAAGGCCTGTCCTGAGTTCGGCGAAGGGGCAGGGGACGGTCCCAGGAGCGCGCTCATGAGCAAGACGATGCCGGCTATCCGTCTTGTGTGCATGCCGCGCATGGTAGCACCGGCGTCGTGGTGGGTCAACACAGGAGTGCGGTATAACTGTGGCAAGCTAGTATTTGACTCCTCAGTCAGTGGCGGTCAAGGTTGAAGCTACGTGGTCAATGATTCCGAGTCTGAAGGGAGGCCGGCATGCACCCGAATCGCCGGCCTGACGTGGGAGTGCGCGGCGTGGACTGGCTGACAGGTGCGTGAGCCGTGATTGGACCACGTCGGCCACTGTTCGAAAGGTCAAGTCCTGAGTTTTACAGATCATACCTTAAGCAGTTTTGAGATAGGTTCTAGCCTTCATTGTCCCTCGCCCCTTGCGGGATCAGGCGAGGAAAGGTGATCCGGACGGCCGCGTTGGAACAGGAAGAGCGTATCCGGTTCGTTTTGCCGATCTGTCGAGACCCAGACAAGGATACGGTCAGTGCGCCTTGACCAGACGCCTTATATTACAGTATATTGCAGGCGCCTAATAGTGAGAAGACGAAAGAATCGGTGAAACTATGGCGAAATTGAACGTCTCCATTGACGATCGGCTCCGGGAAGAACTGTTCAAGCTGGTGCCCCCACGCCGACGAAGCCAGGTGGTGAACGAAGCGCTCCGTCATGAATTGCTGCGGCGTAAGCGCGCGCAGGCTGCAGAAGCCATCGAGCGCCTGCGGAAACAGAGTACGCGGGTGACCAATACCGAGATTGTCGAGGCGTTGCACCGGGATCGAGGTCGGCTCCCGAAATGATCATCGTGCCGGACGCTTCCGTCCTGCTGAAATGGGTTATGGGGACGGAGCATGAGGCAGACCATCATCACGCCATGAGCCTCCGGGATGCCCTGCTCGCCGGAGCGATCGAGATCCGCGTCCCAACGCTCTGGCGGTACGAGATTGGAAATGTCCTTGGACTCAAGCAACCACGGTTGGCTGCGGAGATGATGGAGGCATTGCTCGCCCATGAATTCGAAGAGGTCCCCCTGACAACCGACTATGCCCTCGAGGTCTTGGAGCATATGCGTGACGTGGCGGGTGTGACGTTCTACGACTCGGCGTACCATGTGCTTGCCTTGCGGATGAAGGGGCTGTATGTGACTGCGGACACGGCCTACGTGAAACGAGCCAAGCGTAAGGGCCATGTTGGACTCGTGAACGAGTGGCAGGGACCTTAACGCCTTAGGTGTAAATGTCAAGACTTCATCTGACGGTCACGGAGTCCTCGCCCTCATCGGTTCTGCCGCGATCCTCTTCGCCTTCGCCAAGGGCACACTGTCGAGAAACGTCTGCATCGGGGTCTTGCCATAGCACCAGCGCCCTTGGTGGGGCCGCCGTTCGTGGTCCTCCTGAACCCAGGCATCCAGGTCGGCTGGCCGTTCCTCCAGGCTGCGATAGATCTTCTTGCGGAAGGCCACCCGGTCGAACTCGTTGAGCAGGGTCTTGGGGACGCGCTCGCCGATCCCATTGGTCTGCGGGCTCTGGGTCTTGGTCCGGGTGTGGTCGAGGTGCTCCCCCGCCAACGAGCGTTCGTCCTCGTGCCGGTCCGGGGCCCCACAGCACTCGGTCCCCCGATCGGTGAGGATCCGGCTCAGCGGGATGCCCTGCTCCTCAACGAACGGCAGCACCCGATCGTTGAGGAGATCCGCCGCCGTGATCGGCGTCTTGCGGTCAGAGAGCTTGGCGACGCTGACCGTGCTGTCGGGATCGATGAAGGTCTGCTGAGAGCTGCGGCCCACCCCCGTGCGCGTCCCGACGGAGCAGGGATCCTGCGCCCCACAGTATCCGGGGCACTCGCTCTCGAACTCCCCATGGGCTTCTTGGTCCACCTTCGCCTTCTCCAGGGCCACCACCTGGGCCTCGGTCAGCACGAGCCCCTCTTGCGCCACCTTCGCCTCCAGCGCCTTGAGCCGCTTGCGCATGGTCTCCAGGTCGTGCCGGAGCCAGAGGCCCCGGACGCCGGCCGGGGAGACCGTCAGCCCCTGGCGGCGCAGCTCATTGGCCACCCGGACTTGGCCCCAGGCCGGCTGCTCGATCGCCAGGTGCACGACCGCCTCCTCGACCTCGGCCGGCACGCGGTTCTTCAGAATCGGCTTGCGCCGGGAGATCTCCGCCAGGGCCGCCTCGCCCCCGGTCTCGTAGAGCTCCTTGAACCGGTAGAAGCTATCCCGGCTGTAGCCCATGATCCGGCAGGCCTTTGACACGTTGCCCAGTTGCTTCGCCAGCTCCAACAACCCCAGCTTGGTCTTCAGAATCTTCTGCTCCGTCGTCATCGTCCTCGCTCCTTTCTCCCCCAGGGGGAACAGCGAGGATTCTACCTGACTGTCAGATTAAATTCTAGCACATACAAATCACGGCTCACGCATCTGTCAGCCAGTCCACGCCGCGCACTCCCACGTCAGGCCGGCGATTCGGGTGCATGCCGGCCTCCCTTCAGACTCGGAATCATTGACCACGTAGCTTCAACCTTGACCGCCACTGACTGAGGAGTCAAATACTAGCTTGCTCATATCAGCAGACCTTCATCGATCCCGACAGCAAGGTCAGCTTCGCCAAGCTCTCTGACCGCAAGACGCCGATCACGGCGGCGGATCTCCTCAACGATCGGGGGCTGCCGTTCGTTGAGGCGCATGGCATCCCGCTGAGCCGGATCCTCACCGATCGGGGGACCGAGTGCTGTGGGGCCCCGGACCGGCACGAGGACGAACGCTCGTTGGCGGTGGAGCACCTCGACCACACCCGGACCAAGACCCAGAGCCCGCAGCCCAAGGGGATCTGCGAGCGCGTCCCCAAAACCCTGCTCAACGAGTTCTACCGGGTGGCCTTCCGCAAGAAGATCTATCGCAGCCTGGAGGAACGGCCAGCCGACCTGGATGCCTGGGTTCAGGAGGACCACGAACGGCGGCCCCACCAAGGGCGCTGGTGCTCTGGCAAGACCCCGATGCAGACGTTTCTCGACAGTGTGCCCTTGGCGAAGGAGAAGATGATCGCGGCATAACCGATGAGGGCGAGGACTCCGTGACCGTCAGATGAAGTCTTGACATTTACAGATTCAGCAACCAGGGCGGGGCCTGCTCGAACCGCCTCCACGCCGTCCTCCCCACCGAACCCGCCTCCCTCTCCAAACCAGATTGAAGGACGGGCCGGGCCGTTCTGCGGCAGGAACTGGGCTGATTTCTCGACACGTCCGCAGCGTTCTGGTATACACCGATCGCGGAGGGGGCGTGCCGACGAAAACACGCTGCGCCCCGTGACACAGGTGATGACCAAGGCGGGGCACGGAGACGGCAATCGAGGAGGACTGGGTCATGACCCGAGATGAGTTGTTGCAGCGGATTTCGATCGATCCGAACATCTGTTTCGGCAAGCCGTGCATCCGGGGACATCGGATCTGGGTCTCGCTGATTCTGGATCTGCTGGCAAGCGGCTGGACGTTCGAGCAGATCCGGGAGAACTACCCGGGGATCGAGGACGCGGACATCCTGGCGTGTCTCGCATACGGAGCCGAGATGTCCCGCGAGCGGTATGTCGAACTGCCTGCGGCAAACCGGACGTGAAGCTCAAACTGGACGAAAATCTGGGCGAGCGCGGAGCGAGCCTGTTCCGAGCGGCGGGGCATGACGTGGCGACGATCCCCGGACAGGGCATGTCAGGAGCGACGGATCGCGACCTCATCGCGGCATGTCAGGCCGAGCACCGATGCCTCGTCACGCTCGATCTGGACTTCAGCAATCCGCTCGTGTTTCCACCGTGGGAGTACAGCGGCATCGCCGTCCTGCGGTTGCCACGCAAGCCGACGGATGAAGACCTCTGGGCCTGCTGCCGCACACTCGCCGAAGGGCTGACAAAGCACGAGATCACCGGCAAGCTCTGGGTGGTCCAGGCCGACCGCATTCGCGAATATCAACCGGATCGAGAAGAAGACTGACCTGGCGAAGCGACCCGAGAAAGCGTGGCGCGAAGTCGTGAAGCTGCGGGAAGACCGGTGGTCCGGTGAACGGCCGCGCCACGTGGTCGCGGCCGACCTTGACGAGGTTCTCAGACAGAGCAGGACGCGGCTGGTCGACGAGGACCCCGACAAGAGGTTCCTCCTCACTGTCCGATAGACAACCTGCACAGCCTGATGCGGGACGTGGGGCGACGCGTGCTGGGGAAGGACGATTTTCTTAATCGAAGCCCATGTGTCTGGATGTCGGCGTCATCGTCTGGGCAGAGCCAGGCGAAGTGAAGGGGCGGGGAAGCGGCACCATCGCCATCCGTCATGCTGATGGCCCGTCAGCGTCTCAGCCCTCACGACCAGGACGGACTCGCGCGTGTCGCATTCGCCTGAACGGAAGCAGCGCGAAGCCGGCGATCGGGGGGCAACGCGGATCTCGAAGCTAGATGGGCGGGCGAGAGGGAGCGCGCCGTCAGCACCGTGAACCACTGGACGAACGGCAAGCGCGCCCCAAAGCCTTTCCTGGTGCGGCGCCTTCTGGAGTTGAAGGAGGAACTGGACAGTCATGGGCAGGAGCCTCATGGCGGAAAGAAGCCGACTCGATCAAGGCGGGCCTAGAAGCATGCACGGTGAGACATCGACCGTGGAAGACGTGATGGTTCGAGAACAGAGAAAGCAAATCACCGCGGGCGAGACGCTGAGACTGCCCGCCGCAGGCGGCGTGCCGGCAGCGGGCATGGCCGCTCTCCGGTGGGGGCGTGACCTCGGGACAGTTAGCACGCGCAACTCGTCCAAGGGAGCCCTCGTTGCCGAGGCCCGGAGCGTATTCCGTGCATTCAACGGAGACACGCCTCTGGAGAAGTTCCGGGAACAATGTTTGCGTGGAGCGATCCTACGGCAGCGTGCTCGCGAAACACGGCATCGCATCTGGGAGGCACTGCATTGGCGCTTCTTCGCATGGAACCCTCCCCGCTGGGTGCTCGAGGAACTTGCAGAAGCGGCTGCCGAGGATTCGACGTCCAGATTCGTGGGTCTCGTGTACGTCCACTATGCCCGCCGCGACCGGCTCACCTTCGAGTTCGTGACCGGAAAGCTGTGGGAGATGTGGCACAACAAGACGATGGAAGTCCGACGTAATGACGTCTTGGACTTTCTCGCCGCTTACCAGGACCAACACCCGCAAGTGAGGACTTGGCGCGAGAGCACGCGAAAGAAGCTGGCCGGAAATGTGCTGTCGGCGTTACGGGACTTCGGGATCTTGAAGGGAGTACAGCGCAAGGTCATCGAACAGCCGATTGTCCCGCTAGAGGTCGCGCTGCACCTCTGCCGTCTCCTCTACGGCGAGGGGCTGCGGGGACGAAGCCTCCTCGAGGCGCGGGACTGGCGTCTGTTCCTCTGGGAATCGCACCAGGCTGCCGGAGCTCTGTCGCAGCTGGCGCAGCAGGGCAAGCTCCGGTTCGAGCGCTCGGGCAGGACGGTTATCCTGGAGGTCCCGGAGCCCGGGGATGGGGGTGAGCGATGAGCGGGCCGAGCGATTGGTCGTGGAAGCTGCATGAAGCGGCGGAGCGCATCCGCACTCGATACGATCACATCGGCCGGAAGACGGGAGCGCCATTCCTCACCATCGTCTATGCGCCGGAAGCCGAGCGGACCGTGCTCAAAGAGTGGCGCACGCTCGCTACAACCCTGCAGCCCGAGTTTGACGTTCGCACCGTGGATGCGCTCGACGTCACCGCTCGCGTGGTCAGACAGTTCGGAGCCGAAACGCTGGTCAGCGCCCTACAGAACCCAATGCCGGGTTCAGACCCGACCATCGAACTGGGTTCGATGTGGACCAACGCGCTCGTCGACAGCGTGCGCGAGGCCTCTAAGGAGTCCGGTGCAGGGCGTCCCGTCGTGTCCATCGAGCGCCTGGCAGCGCTCTACCCAGCATCAGGTCCCCGTACTGTCATGCAGGCACTGTGGGACAGCAACCACGCAGCCCTCGAGGGCCCGGTCGTGCTCCTCGTGCCCGGCGTGAACATCGAGGCACGAGTCTACTCCTTTCTTGGGCAAGTGGAGGAATTCATGTACCGCGGGGATATCCTATAGGGCCACGGAGCGAGGAGAGGAACGATGAAGATCGCGGACATCTTCGAGACCAGGGTCGAGGAGAAGATCGAACCTGTCATCAAGGTCGGCGAAGTCCAGGACGAGGCCAAGCTGGTCTCGGAGATCGGGTCCTACGTTGTGACGCCGACCATCGAGCAGTACGTAGACGAGTTCATCGAGCACTTCGTCGATTCCGCCCGGCTCGATACGACGGAAATCGGCGCCTGGATCTCGGGATACTTCGGCTCGGGGAAATCCCATCTGGCCAAGATCCTCGCCCTTCTGGTCGAGAATCGTACCCTTCTCGGGCAGCCCGCGGCGAAGCGTTTCGAAGCTCGTATTCCGCCTGCGGCACCTCGGCGCAACTCGATTCTCCGCAACCTCGCCCAGGTAGGCCAGTGCTCCACCACGGTTTTGGCCTTCAACCTGAACACGCTAGTCGATAGCAAGACCGCACCGCTGCCCCGCCTTCTCCTGAGCCAGTACTACCAGTCCCGCGGGTATTGCGCCAACCTGCTCTATGCGCGGGTGATCGAGTGCGAGCTGGATCGACGCGGCAAGCTGCACACCCTCCATGAGAAGGCCGCCGAACTCGCGAACCGTCCTTGGAACGACATTCAGAAAAACCCGACCTTCTATGCAAAGCACCTCTACCAAGCGGCGTGCTCGGTTGCCCCTGACGTTTTCGCCACTGCGGATGAGGTGGCCGGCGCGCTCAAGAACGCGGAGCGTGGCGATCTCTACAACACCCAGTTCCTGGTCCAGACCATCATCGAGGACCTGGTCGCGCGGGAGAAGGAGACCAAGAAACCGTGCCGCGTCCTGCTCGTGCTGGACGAATCGGGGCAGTGGATCGAGGACGACGCGGGGAGGCTGGCACAGCTCCAGGCCCTGGTGGAGGAAGCCGCGATCAAGGGCCGCGGCAAGATCTGGATCTTCGTGACCACCCACGAGGACATGGGGGCGATCTATCAGAACGCCCGGGGCCTCCAGGCGGGTGCCGACGCCGATTTCAACAAGATCAAAGAACGTTTCCGTTTCCGCTGGTCGCTGACCACCGAGAACATCGAGCTGGTCCTTGAAGATCGCATCTTTAGGAAGAAGATCGCGGGGGCGGACGAGGTCGGCAGGGTCTACGATGCGGCCCCTGGTGTTCTACGCGGCGTGGGTGAACTGGCGAACGTCGAGGGTCGGCGGCTGCCGGGCTGCGAGCGCGACCGCTTTGTCACGTTTTATCCGTTCTTTCCCTACCAGGTTCACCTGATCCCCGACATCGTCAAGAGCCTGCGCTCCAAGGGAGGACGAGGGGAGCAGCTCTCCGGCTCGACGCGAACGCTGCTCGCCATAGCCCAGGACGTGCTTCGCTCCGGCCGGCGCAACTACCTCCAACGGGGAGTCGGTGAGATGGTCTCGTTCGATGAGGTATATGCGAATCTCTCCGGTGAAGGCGAGGTCAGCCCGGACATCCGCCGGGAGCTCTCCCGGATCGAAGAGGTGGTGCCCGGCGCGTCCGCCCTGACCCGGCGTGTGGCGGAGGTCCTGTTCCTCATTCACGAGATCAAGTACGTGCCGAGGACCGTCGACAACATCGCGCGGCTACTCGCTGAGACTGCCGGTGAAGACCTTGCCGCGATCATGACGCGCATCAAGCCGGAGCTCGACCGTCTCATGACGGCGAAAATGGTCGCGAGGATCGGCGACGAATATGAGTTCCTGACCGGCGAGCGGCGTTCCTTTGAGGACGAAGTCGCCACCGTCGCGGCCCAAATCCGTCAGCAGGACCTCGACGCCGGCTTCGCAAAGCACTTCATCCTGGATGCAGACAAGAAGCAAAACCACCTGCGATCCGTCCTGGGGTTCGAGACGGTGCCCTTCAAGGGGGCGGAGTTCGATGTGCGGATCAGCATGGACGGCACGCTGGCGATGAAGACAGGGCACATCGAGGTTCGGATTTCCTCCCCGCTGGCTGCTCTGGCAGGGAGCAAGGTGACCGACCTCGAGGATCAAAGCCTGAGAGCCGAGGAGCAGAACACGATCTTCGTGCTGTGCGATCGGGTTCCGGGATTCGACCAGGACCTGCGGCGTTTCCTGGCCATGCGGGAAGTGGTGAACGCCTGGAAGAGCGATCCCCACAAGTCGGAGGAGGCCCGCAAGCTCGCGGTCGAACGGGAAGCCAACGATCTGGACAAGCTCGAGCGGAAAGTCCGAGACGGCCTCAAGGCCAGCCTCAAGCAGTCGCACGTCATCTTCCGGGGCGCGAGCCGTGCGCTTACGCCTCGGGCCGGTCAGACCCCGGGGGAGACGCTTCGCGCCGAACTGGCGGCATACTTCCCCTCCCTGTACCCGAAGTTCGAGAAGGTGCCGGTACGGATCGCTCAGGAGCAACGGGCAATCCTGGAGGTTCTATCCGGCGAGAAGAACCTAGCCGGCGACGTCAAAGCTCTGTGTCTGTTCGATAAAGGAGGCGCCCTCGATCCGCGTTCCCCGCTCATCGATGCCATTCGGATCTTCCTGTCGAGCCGGCAGAGCAGGAAGGAACGGACGCTGGGCAAGGACATCCTGGAGGAATTCAGCAGTCCCCCCTATGGATGGGACCGAAACGCCGTTCGAGTGGGCATCGCCGCGTGCGTCCGGGCCGGGACGGTGAAGGTGCTCATCGGGAAGAGGCCCCACACCAACCCTGCCGATCCCGTGTTGCAAAAGGCGCTGCGGGACAGTCGCGAGTTCGAAAAGGTCGAGCTCGTGCTCGAAGACTCCGAGGTCGAGGCGGAAGCCCTCGAGGAAGTCCGCACGCTCCTGATGAAGCTCACGGGCAGGCGCAAGATCGACGAGACGCCGGCCGCGCTCCATGAGGCGATGGAGATCTTTGGTCGGGAGAAGCTGGGGAAGGCCGAGAAGGTCCGCGACTGGGCCGATGCCGTGGGACTGCCCCGGCCCTCCACGTTCGCGCAGGGACAAGAGGCCTTGGAGAACATCCTGGCCCTGACGAATCCGGTCCATCGCGTGCAGGAGATCCAGACGAGGGCCGAAGAGCTCAGGCGCGGCGTGGAGGTCATCGACCAACTGGTGGCATTCCGTGAGAAGTGGGGCGCGGCGTACATGGAGGTCAAGGCTCTGGCGGAGCAGCTCCGCGCGGTCGAGCATCTGCTTCCTTCCGAAGGCGCGATCCGCGAATTCTTGGACGGGTATGAGGCCGCCCGCAAGGACGCACGGCTCCTCGAACAGGATGTCTGGAAGAAGGTCCTGTCCTCGAAGGTCACTGCGGCCCTCGACCTCAACTCTCACCTCTCCACCTGGCGCGAGGAAGCGCGCGGGATCGTCGCCCAAGCCAAGGCTCGGCTCCCGCAGGACCTCGAGGCAAAGGGCTTAAAGACGGGACTCGCCGGAACTCACGTCCGTTCGCTCGACGAGTTCGTGGCCCGACTCGATGAGGAGACCGAGCCCGCGCGGGTCGCGGCGCTTCCCCAACGCGCGCGGAAGCTCGTGGGCATGCTGGGCGAGGCCATTCTCAATGAGATCGAGAAGCGCACGCCCCCTCCGGTGGACGAGAAACCGAAGCCTCGCCGGGCTGTGCGTACCATCCGGCTCTCGGATGTGGCCACACTGCGGCTGGTTCGAACCGAGGCGGAGTGGGAGGAGATTCTCAAGAAGCTTGATGCGCGCGTCCGGGAGCTCCTCCGCGACCACGACGTGGAGATCGAGTGATGGCGGCAAACGTCAAAGGCTGTCTCAAGGCACTGGTGCTGGAATTGCGCCGCCTGCTCGAGGGGTTCTCCGACGCCCAGGGCAACTGGCAGCCCGGTGATCTCGACCGTCGCCTCGCCGCCATCGGCGTGAGACGGGACCGCCCCCCCGTTCCGGCAGACGAGCTGCCTCACCTCCCGCAGGAGGACCGCGAGGCTCGGCGGGTTGTGGACGCGTTCCTCAAGTCTCGTCTCGAGGCAGGTGTCGATCGAGGCGCGGCGATTGCCGAGTTTGTGACCAAGTCAGCCTACACCTGGGCCAATCGTCTGCTGGCGCTCCGATGCATGGAGGCCAGGGGGTTGATCGACGAAGTGATCCTTCAGAAGGAAGCGTACGGCGGCCGCTCCCTCCAGCACAACCGCCTGGCGAAGAAGGAGCCCGGCCGCTGCGCCGGGGAGGACGAGGGGTTGTTCGCTGTGCTCTTCGACGAATTCGAGCGGCAAGCCAAAGAACTGCCCCTGGTCTTCAGCCCGAGGGCGCCGGAAGTGGCGTTGCGACCGTCGGTCGCTGCGCTCAAGCGGTGCATCGGCCTGCTGTCCGGAACCGAAGTCGCCAAGGGACAGGAGCCCGCCACCGACGAGGTGTTCACCGCTCCCGACACCCTCGGGTGGGCCTACCAGTACTGGAACACGGACGAGAAGGATCGAGTCTTCGAGAAGGTTCGCACGAAGAAGGGCGCGAAGATCGAAGGCGCCGAGATCATTCCGGCGACGTGCATTTACACGGAACCCTACATCGTCCGATTTCTCGTTCAGAATTCCCTGGGCGCTCTTTGGGCGGGGATGCATCCGGAATCGCGGCTGCCGGAGAAGTGGGAATACTTCGTGCGGGACGCTGCGCGCGCGCCCATTCCGAAGAAGCCCGTCCGGGAGATCACCTTCCTCGATCCCGCCTGCGGGAGCGGGCACTTCCTCCTGGAGGCGTTCGATCTCTTCTACGACATGTACGTGGAGGAGGGCCAGATCACCGATCCGGCGGAGATCTGCGCCGCCCTCCTCGAGCACAACCTCTATGGGATCGACATCGACGAGCGGGCGGTTCAAATCTCGGCGCTCGCGCTCCTCATGAAGGCCAAGGAGAGGGCGCCGGACTTTGTGCCCCGCCGAGTCAACCTGGTCGCCACGAACATCCGGCTGCCGGCCGACAAGGACCATCTGGAAGCGTTCCTCCGGAAACATCCTGAGGATGCCGCGCTCAAGCCCGCCCTGCTGACGATCTTCGAGGGGCTGGCGCACGCGGATGAACTGGGTTCGCTCCTGCAGGTCGAGGAGCCGGTCGAGGAAGAACTTCGCCTGATCGCCGACCGTTATCCGCTCCTGCATCAGGGCCAAGATTGGCAAGCCTGGAAAACGGGGGTGATCGGGCGCCTGCGCGACCACTTCGAGGCCGAGGCGCAGGGGCCGGATTTGCTCGCGGCCTTCTTTGGCGAGGCGGGGGCGAAGGGGCTCTCGCTGGTCGAAGTCCTCGCCCGGCGCTACGACGTGGTCGCCGCCAATCCCCCCTACATGGGATCGAAGAACATGGGGGCTGTGGTCAAGGGATACGTCGAGCGCCACTTCCCGGCGGGCAAGCGCGACCTCTACGCGGCGTTCATCCTCCGGTGCCTGGAACTCGCCGCCGACGGCGGCCGCGTGGCGATGGTCACACAACAGTCCTGGATGTTCCTGCGGTCGTTCGCGGACCTCCGGGCGCTCGAGGAGAAAAAGATGCGCAAGGCGCCGCGGGCGTTCCGGGGGGTTCTGCGGGAGACGACCATCGAGACGCTGGCGCATTTGGGGCCACGCGCCTTTGCCGAAATCGGTGGCGAGGTCGTCAATACCGCCCTCTTCGTGCTCGCCAAGGCCGAGCCGCCGCCCGAGCATCGCCTCACCGCCTTTCGGCTCGTGGGCCCGAAGAGCCCGGAGGAAAAGGACCGGCTGCTGCGGGAGGCGATCGCCTCGCTCGCACTACGGTCGGAACCAACGGAGGCAGTCAGGTGACGGATCCGATTCTCGAGAGAGACCCGGTGTTGCAGGAGATCGTCCGTCGACTGGTCGCGGCCTACGAGCCGGAGCGCATCTACCTCTTCGGCTCGAAGGCGCGCGGGGAGGCGGGGCCGGACAGCGACTACGACCTGCTGGTCGTCGTATCCGCTTCCGACGCCCCGCCGTATCGCCGGGCTCAGGAGGCGCAGGAAATCCTGTGGGGAATCTGGACGGCGGCGGATGTATTGGTGCTGACGCGCGACGAATTCGATGCTCGTCGCGCTGTGCCTTCGTCGCTGGCTGCCAGCGTCCTGCGGGAAGGGAGGGTGCTCCATGCCGCCTGAGAAGGCCGCCGACGCGAGACGCTGGTTCCTCAAGGCTCGGGACGACCTGCGCGCGGGTGACGCAGTCCTGAACATCGATCCGCCCCTTGTGGAAGACGCGCTGTTCCACGCCCAACAGGCTACGGAGAAGGCGGTAAAAGGGTTCCTCGTGTGGCATGGGGTTGCCTTTCGCAAGACGCACGATCTGCGGGAGGTGGGAGGGTCTGCGCTTGCCATCGATGCCTCGCTCCTCTTCTGAAGCGCGCTGCGCGACTGACGCCGTTCGCGGGGGTGTTTCGTTACCCGACGGATATGGGCGAGCCCACGGTGGAGGAGGCGCGCGAGGCGCTGGCCCTCGCGCGCGAGGTCTACGAGGCCATTCTCGCCCGACTGCCCGACCTGCCTGCCGCGCCGGGCGCGGCGCAGGCAGGGGAGGTGCGGCCATGACGCACCCGGCCGTCTTCCGCCCGCTGCAGGCGCGGTTTCTCACGATCCCCCAGGCGCCGCTCGGCGACTGGCTCAGCGAGCGGTTCTTCGATCTGCTCGCCGACAGGACCCCTGGGGATACCGGCTCCTCTTGTAGAGGCGAATCATGAGCGAAGTGCACCGGAATCGGCCCGTCCCCAAGACTTCGCACGACGACCCGATTCTCGCCGAGATCGTGCGGCGGCTGGTCGAGGCATGTCGGCCCGAACGGATCTACCTCTTCGGCTCGAAGGCGCGCGGGGAGGCGGGGCCGGACAGCGACTACGACGTGCTCGTTCTCGTCGAACACCCGACCGAGCCCAGATACCGTCTCTCCCAGAAGGGCTTCCGGGCTCTGCGTGGCGTTCCCGCTGCAGTGGACGTGGTCGTCTGGGACCGCGAGACATTCGATGCGCGCCTGCACCTCAAGGCCTCGTTCCCGGCGACGGTCGTGCGCGAGGGGAGGTTGCTCTATGTGGCATGACCCCCAGAAGGTCGCCGAGTGCCGGGCGTGGTTGGAGCGCGCCTTGGCCGATCTCGACTCGGCGGCCATTCTGCTCGCGGCTCCCCGTCCACGCCCGGATACCGCGCTGTTTCACTGTCAACAGGCCGTCGAGAAAACGTGGAAGGCGTTCTTGTTCTGGCACGACGTGCCGTTTCGCAAGACACACAACCTGCGGGAACTCGGCGAGGCCGGCGCAGGGATCGATGCGTCGCTTGCGACCCTGGCACAGCGGGCCGAGGACCTGACGCAGTTCGCATGGGTCTTTCGCTATCCGGGCGAGCCCGAGCAACCGTCGCGCGAGGAAGCCGAGGCCGCGCTCGCGCTGGCCCGCGAGGTCTACGAGGCGGTCCTCGCCCGACTGCCCGGGGAGGTGCGACCATGACGCACCCGGCCGTCTTCCACCCGCTCCAGGCGCGGTTTCTCACGATCCCCCAGGCGCCGCTCGGCGACTGGCTGCGCGAGCGGTTCTTCGAGCTGCTCGCCGACAGGACCCCTGGGGATACCGGCTCCTCTTGTAGAGGCGAATCATGAGCGAAGTGCACCGGAATCGGCCCGTCTCGGAGACTTCGCACGACGACCCGATTCTCGCCGAGATCGTGCGGCGGCTGGTCGAGGCATGTCGGCCCGAACGGATCTACCTCTTCGGCTCGCGCGCGCGCGGGGAGGCGGGGCCGGACAGCGACTACGACATTCTGGTCGTTGTGTCGGCGTCGGATCAGCCCGGCCATCGGCGGGATCAGGCGGCCTACCGCGCGCTGGCTGGCGTGGGCGCGGCCAAGGACGTCATGGTGTTGACCCGCGAGGAATTCGACTCGCGCACCGGGGTCGTCTGCTCGCTTCCGGCGACCGTACTGCGCGAAGGGAGGCTCGTCTATGCGGCCTGACATCTGCCGCGAGGTGGGGGAATGGCTCGCGCGGGCCGCGGATGACATCCGCGAAGCCGATCATGACCTTCGAGCGCAGCCGCCCCTCTTGCGAGGGGCCGTATTCCACTGCCAGCAGGCGGCGGAGAAAGCCCTCAAAGCTTTCCTCGTTGCCCGCGAGAGACCGTTTCGCAAGACGCACGATCTCGATGAACTGGGCCAGGCCGCCGTGGCGCTCGATTCGACGCTGACGGAGGTGGTAACCGCGGCGATCGACCTGACTCCCTACGCCTGGCGGTTCCGGTATCCCGGCGAATCCGAGGAACCGTCGCGCGAGGAGGCCGAGAGGGCGCTCGCGCTGGCCCGCGAGGTGTACGAGGCGGTCCTCGCGCGACTGCCCGGGGAGGTGCGGCCGTGACTCATCCCGTCGTCTCGCGCCCGCTCCAGGCGCGCTTTCTGGCCATCCCCCAGGCGCCGCTCTGCTACTGGCTCAGGGAGCGGTTCTTCGAGCTCTTGGCGGGGCGCACGCTGGGGGATGTCGCCGACGTGTGCCAGGGCCTCGCGACGGCCGACGACGGGCGCTTCGTGCGGTTCGTCTGGGAGGTGCCGCCCGCGGAGTGGGCGGAGGCGGTCCGCGCGCGGCGGTGGGTGCCCTTCGAGAAGGGCGGCGGCTACGGCAAGTGGTTCGGCCACCACTTTTGGGCGGTGGACTGGGAGCACGAGGGGGCGCGGATCAAGGCGACGCCCGGGCCACGCGTTCAGAACGAGCAGCACTACTTCAAGGAGGGGTGGACGTATAGCGCGTTGGCTAGGGGGTCTCTTGGTTTCCGCGCCACGCAGGGAAGCATACCTGCTCATGTGAGGTCCGACGTAGTAAACCCTCGCCAACCGCTCTCGGGCGGTCTGGGCGTCCTTAATTGTCGCGCGACGAGTGCGGCCGCAAGGTCATTGCGCGCGCAGATTGTTCTGACTGGGGATTACGTCTCCCGCGTCCCGCTCCCCGAGCGCATCCCCGACTCGCTCGCCGCCATCGAATCCGCCTGCATCGAGCTCAAGCGCCGCCTCGTCGCCCTCGACCCGACCGAGCGTTCTTTCGGGGGGATCCCCGTGCGGGGAGAATCACTGACCGACGCCTGGCACAACCTGGCAAACGACGCAGAGGCCGTGGCCGCCGTCCTCCACACGCTCGAGGGCCTCTCCGAGCGCGAGGTCTTCGAGGCCTACGGCATCGCGGGCGAGGACCTCCAGGCCGTGCTCGACGAGACCGGGACGCCCGCCGGCTGGTTCCCCTTGATCGCCGGGTACGACGCGCTGCCGGACCTGCCGAAGGGTATCGACCTGCCGGAAGACCTGTTCGCCCCGATCGGGCACGAGCCGCGGCGGACGCTTTCGGCCGGCGAGCTTTCCGACTTGAAGCGCCGCCTGCGCGCCCTCTACGAGGCCGGTCCGGGCGGCAGGGTGGAGGAAGAGGAGGATGCGATCCCCTCTGACGGCGAAGACGACGAGGACGAGGAGAACGACGCCGCTCTCGGCGCACGCATCCCCATCCCGGCCGAGACCTTCCTCGAGGAACTCTCCCAGAAACTCGAGGTTCACCCGATCTCCGTCTACTGGCTCCTCCGCGAGATGCGCGAGAAAGACGGAGTGACCTGCCAGCCAGAACTTCAGCGTTTCATCGCCGAATATGTGAGCGTCACGGTGCTGCGCCTCCTGGGCCACCGCTGGCCTAAGGAAATCGAGGCCGGCGAACCGCTTCCGTCGTGGGCCGACCCGGACGGCATCATCCCGCTCACCGAAGGGGCGGGCGAGCCGACGCTGCACGAGCGGGTGCGCGAGCGGATCGCAGAAGATTTCGGCGCGGCCCGCGTCCATGCCATCGAGCAAGAATTCGACGAGATCATGGGCAAGCCGCTGGGGTCGTGGCTCTCGACGGAGTTCTTCCCGCGGCACGTCTCCCGGTTCAAGAAGCGGCCGATCGCGTGGCAGATCGAGAGTTCCCGAAAGGACGGGAAACGCGGGCGGCGGGGAAAGGCCAACGCTCCGCCCGCCTTCTCGTGCCTGGTGTACTACCACCGGCTGGACGCGGATCTCTTGCCGAAACTGCGCAGCCAGTACGTGGGGCCCCTTCGCACCCGGATCCAGACCGAGTTGGCGGGTTTGGAACGGCTCGAGGCGAGAACGGCGGACCAGGACGAGCGCCGGGTGCAGCTCGAGAGGCTGCTGGAGGAACTCAAAGACTTCGACGCCCGGCTGGAGCAGGTCAGCGTGGCGGGCTTCGCATCTGCGGCCCTGGATACCATTGCTGCCAAAGAGCCGCTCGACCGATGGACCTCCCGGGATGGAACGGCCCCTCCTCCGACCACTCGCGAGGCCTTCCTGGCCCAGGAGCGCAAATACGATCCCGATCTCAACGACGGCGTGCGGGTGAACCTCGCCCCCTTGTAGAAGGCCGGACTGCTCGCGGCCGATGTGCTCGCGGTCAAGGATCTCGAGAAGGCCATCGGGGACCGCGCAGAGTGGCGCGCCGACGAGCGCCGCTGGTGCCGGGAGGGCAAACTGCCCCAACCGGGCTGGTGGGAGGAAGCGCGAAAGTGACCGAAGCGATCCTGTTCGAGGTCGAGACTCCTCTGGGCTTCGTCGTTCGCTGCACGCGCGCCTACTGGGAATTCCTCGTGACCCACAAGCACCCGGTCCTCCACGGGCGAGAGGACGAGGTTCGTCAGGCGCTGGCGGATCCGGAGGAAGCACGGCGCAGCCGCAAGGACGCGAACGTCCTGCTGTTTTATCGTGGTGCGACGCCTCGATGGTTGTGCGCGGTGGCGAAGCGGGAGGACGGCACGGGATTTCTCGTCACCGCATACCCGACCGATGCGATTAAAATAGGAGAGCCGGTATGGAAAAAATCAAAGTAGTCCACGACACGAGGGGGCATACCCTCACCGTCTGGCTGGCGGACCCCTCCGGCGAATCGGTCTGCGAGGAAACCGCCGACGAGGTCGTGCTCATCAAGGACGCGGCCGGACGGGTCATTGGTTTCGAGCTGCTGCACTACCATCCAGAAGGGGCCGAGCAGGGGCTCGCGGTCGAAACCGTGATCCAGACGGCACCGTAAGCAATCGCTCCGGGCATGGCAGAAACGCTGCGTACCTGGCTCCGTAACGAAATCGCCTCGGTATTGAACCGAAAGGTGGCGCCTCCGCCGTTGATCCTATGGTGCGACCCAGAGCGGGCCTGGCGGGACCTTCTCTTGGCGGCGAGCGCGGGAGACCAGTTCGAGCTGTGGTGCGAGGAACAGCACGAGCTGATCATCCGCGAGCGACTTCTCAGCGCGGAGGCCAAGCCTCGTGTGGTCTGGCTGCCGAGGGCGCCCGAGGAGATTACGTACTTGAAGGTCTTTGAACTCCAGGCGGAGTTCGTCTGGACGGAATCTCTGGTGGAGGCGCTGGTCCGTTATGGTGTCGAAATCCCACCGGACCGCGTGGGGGAGCTGCGGGAACTGCTGCCCGCACACGCGAAGGAGTGGATCGACAGACCCCGCGAGGCGTGGCGTGAGCTGACGGTGGGTACCGCCAAGTCCACCCTCGTGGACGACGACCGCATCCTGGAAGCCTTGGCCCATCCGGGCACGGCCATCGCGGATTGGGTCGGCCGAGAGCGCTTGGGGGTGTTCCGCCGTCGAGTGACGGAGGACTTTGGCTTGCCGGCATTCACGGAGGGCAAAGACCTGCCTGCCGCGGCTGCGGTGCAGGCAGGCGACGAGTGGCGCATTGCGGCGACGGCGAGCCTCCTCGTAACGGAAGCGGCTATCCGAGTCCCGGCCAGTCCGCCGTCGGCAACGGATCAGACCATTCCGCCCGGTCCGGCGCGAGAGCGGGCCCTGAAGCTACTGGATCGGTGGCAGAAGCACATCGAATTCATGCCGTCGTTTGAGACTCTGGCCCGGCAGGCGGACGGCACGACCGGCCTGGTCTATTGGGCCAGAAACCTCACTGGGACCATTCCGGCTCTTGCCTCGCCGGTGGCGGAAGACACCCTCTTCCAGCGCGAGGTGGAGGCCCTGGCTTGCCTCGACGAATTCGAGCCTCTCGCCAGGCGGCTGGAAGAACGGGAGGCGTTTTACAGCGCCCATGCCGCGGGGTTCTGGGGCGCCCGCGCCGAGCGTCGAGTTCCTTGGCAAAGTCTCGTAACCCTGGCCCGTGCGGCGGTTCTGCTCGAGCGGGAAAGCTCGGCTGAGAACTCATGGAAGACGCCCTCGGATGCCGTCGAGTGGTTCACGAGGGCTGGATGGGAGATCGACCGCCAAGGGGAACTGCTCTTCAAGGACGATCCGAATCTGCCTGGGGCCCTCCACGCCGTGCGCGCCAGACTTCGGCGAGCCTACCTGCGTCACGTGGATCGGACGAACGGAGCGTTCTCCGAGCTGATTCATCACCACGGCTTCGAGTCCCTCGAACTGCCCTTCGCCGGTGAGCTGATTCCAACGTGCCGGCCGCCCAAGGAGCCAGCGGCCGTTCTCGTGCTCGACGCGTGCCGGTATGATCTCGGAGCCCGTCTGGCGGAGCGCCTGAACCAGGGCGAACCCGTCCGCCGAGCGGAGGTGAGGGCCGCTCGCGCGCCGATCCCCTCGATCACGGCCCTCGGGATGCCGTTCGCGCTCGCGGAGGACCCGAACGCGTTGCGCGTGGAGCTGACCAACGAAGCACTGCCTCGCTGGCGAGTGACAGCGCCTGGCACCGGAGGAGACTTGACGGCGGCTGGAGCCAGGCGCGAGTGGCTCCAGCGAAGGTTCAAGCTGAAAAGCGACGCGCTCACGGACGTCAAGTCGATCCTGGACGCTCCGGTGCCATCGCCCAAGGATGCGGGCAGGCTCCTGTTCGTCTTCGGGGACGAGTTCGACACCCAGGGCCATGAAGGAGAGCTGCGCTTCTCCGGCGCCGAAGGCCAGATCGAGCGGTACACGCGCGCCATCGGCAGGCTTCGAGAGGCTGGCTTCACGACGATTCTTGTGGTGACCGACCACGGATTCATTCATTGGGAACCGGAAAGGGACGAGGTGGTGGACCCGCCGGCCGGAGAAATCCTCTGGCGGTCGCGTCGGGCCATCGTCGGTCGCGGCCTGAAGCATCCGACGGCCCTCTGCACCAGTGTGCCGCAAAGCGACCTGGAATGCTGCGTGCCTCGAAGCGTCAATGCCTTTCGCACGTATGGAGGCGTCGGGTTTTTCCACGGCGGTGCCACGCTCCAAGAGCTGGTGATCCCCGTGGTCGTCGTCCGCTGGCCGAAGAAAGCGGAGAAGGTGGCGGTGGTTCTGACGCCCCTCGCCGAGATCGTGTCGCTGCGGCCGCGTCTGGAGTTGAAGCCAGGAGCCGGAGACCGGCTTCCTGGCCTTGATGCCGATGAACGAACGCTCGGGCGGCATGTGACCGTCAAGGTGGTGCACCCGACCACTGGCCGCAGGCTTTTCCGTTCTCCGGAAACGGTCAAGATCGAGCCTGACGGTGCGCCCGTGACGGTCACCCTTGTTCGTGAGCAAGCTGAGGCATGCGCTCGAGGCACGCGCCTGCAGGTCGAGGTGCGGGATGCAGACAACGATGAAATCCTCGACCGCTGCGAAGTGGAACTCAAGATCGATCTAGAAGAGTGGGATTGAGTATGTCTGATCCGATCGAAACACGCGAATCCGTTCCGACGGTTGATGAAGTCGCCATCGACGAACTCGACCGCAAACTCTTGGAGACGTTCTCCGGCCGCGTGGTGAGGAAGGACCTTGTCAAGAAGTTGAAGGTCGGATTCAACGTCCCGGTCTATGTCCTCGAGTACTTGCTGGGGAAGTTCTGCTCCACTGCCAACCGAGACGAGATCCTGGCCGGCCTGCAGCAGGTGAAGGACACGATTACCGAGCGCATTGTCCGCGCAGACCAGGGCGAACTTATCAAGGCGCGCCTCCAGAATCAGGGCTCGATGAAAATCATCGACCTGTGCACCGTCATGTTCGACGAGAAGGACCAGGGGGGGAAGTATTGGGCACGGTTGGCCACCAGCGGGCTGGACTTCGTGCACATCGAGCCGGAACTCGTGCACCGTCACGAACGGCTTTTTACCGGGGGCATCTGGGCCAACATCGAGCTTTCCTACGACGAGACCATCCTCCATCGGGGCGTCACGCGCCCCTTCGTCCTCCATCGACTCTCTCCGATTCAGATCGCCAGCGCTCGGTTCGACGAATTCGTGGAAGGGCGGCGCCGGTTTACTAGGGACGAGTGGGTCGATGTGCTCTTGAGGACGATGGGGTATGAGCCCACGAATCCGGACTTCACGCCACGCCGAAAGTGGCTCTTTCTCCTTCGGATGATCCCGCTGGTGGAGAAGAACTACAACCTGGTCGAGCTCGGACCTCGCGGCACCGGGAAGTCCTACGTCTACCGCGAGCTCTCGCCCTACGCGATTTTGCTGTCCGGCGGGCAGGTGACGATCCCGAAGCTGTTCGCGTCCAACGCACCGCCTTATGAGCCGGGCCTCGTGACCCGATGGGACGTGGTGGCGTTCGACGAGGTTGCTGGATCACACTTCAAGAAGCCCGAAGACAAGCAGCTCTACAAGGACTACATGGAGCTCGGCTCTTTCTCTCGCGGCAGCGCGAAGGGGACGATCCAGGGCGACGCGGGGTTCGTTTTCAACGGGAACCTGGATGGCGACGTCGAGACGATTGCGCGGACCTCGCACTTGTTCTTGCCGTTCCCCGACACCGTCCGCAACGACATGGCCTTCCATGACCGGTGGCATGCCTATCTTCCTGGCTGGGAACTGCCGAAGATGCAGCCTGCGTATTTCACCTCGCACCTCGGCTTCATTGCGGACTACATCGCCGAGATTTTCCACAACGAGCTGCGCCCGAGAACCTACGCTGACCTTTACGACCGTTACTTCCACCTGGGAAGCCATGTGGAGGAGCGAGATCGAAAGGCCATCGCCAAGACGACCTCCGGCTTGATCAAGCTCCTCCACCCGGACGGGGAGGTTGCGAAGGCCGAGGTCGAAGAGTACCTGCGGTTTGCGATAGAACTCCGGCGGCGCGTGAAGGAACAACTCCGCCGGATGGGTGGCGTCGAGTACGCTCGCGTCAACCTTTCCTACATTGACAAGGAGAGCCGGCAGGAGACCTTCGTGAGCTGCAAGGAGCTCGGCTCGGCGCAACTCATCCCGGATAGCCCGCTGCCGCCTGGGGACGTCTTCACCGTGGGTTATGATTCCGCGGATGGGCGCTACATCCTCTTCCGCATCCAGTGCACCGTCGCCCCTGGCTCAGGACGGTTCTCGGTCGTCGGGGTGACATCGAAGAACATCCGAGACACGGCCCGTATGGCCTACGACTACCTCCGCGCGAGTGGGAAAAAGATCGGGATTGATCGGGACCTCGGCGAGTACGACGTCAACGTCCAGGTCATGAGCCTGAGCCCAGGCAAGGATGCCAAGGACCTGGGGATGGCGTTCTACATCGCCGTTCTGTCCGCCGTGCTGGGTCGACCGATAGGGGCCCAGCTTGTGGTCATGGGCCAGATGTCGCTCCACGGTGTGCTGGCCCGCGTTGACGGGCTCGGCGACAAGCTTCGCGTAGCCATGGATGCCGGCGCACGACGGGTGCTCATCCCCACTGAAAACAGCAGAGACTTCGCCACCCTGCCGGGCGAGGTGCTCGACAAGTTGCGAATCGAGTTCTACAGCGAGCCCTCCCAGGCGGCATTCAAGGCGCTCGCGGAGTGAGAAGTGCCTACGGTGTAAGGACAGAAGAATCAGAAGTACGATCCGTGCGCCTCACCGCATCCGACTTCTATACGTACCATCGCTCCTCCGAGTGCACCTTGCGTGTTTATCTACGGAACCGAGGTGAAGAAGAATCTGATCCAGGACCCTATGAACAGGTGATTCGACTCTTGGGGGAGCAGCATGAGCGAACCCACCTTGGTACGTTCCCTTCCTATGTGGACCTCAGTTCGGGGACGCCAGAAGAGCGCGAACGGCGGACGGGAGAGGAAGTTCGAAACGCAACACCGGTGATCTATCAACCGCTCTTCAGGGTGGAGAAGCAGATCGGCGGTGTTGACTGTGAAATCATCGGCGAGCCAGACTTTCTGATCCTTGACGCCAAGAAGGGTCACTACGTGATTCGCGACTCGAAGATTTCCCGACGCATTACAGAAAAGGACCACCCAGAGAGATCATCCTCCAACTAGGGCTCTACGGCTGGCTGGACGAGCAGATCTTTGGGCACCCAGCCAGTGCGCTGCAGGTTCATAGTGGTAGCGGCTCCATCGAGCAGCTTGTTTATGACGGTGGGCGCGCGGCGTTGGAGGTGCTACAGGAGATTCTTCAGCTAAAGCAATCCGTTACCGAACCATACAGCCCTGTTGGATGGACAAAGTGCCGCGGCTGCGGTTTCTATGCAAGGTGCTGGCGGAGGGTAGAGGAAAAACGTGACGTGGCCTTGGTGGCGGGGGTAGATAAAGGATTGGCTGAGGCTCTCCGGGAGAGGGGAATTGAGACGGTTGACGCTCTTCTCACAGGGCTCAGAGAGGATGAGCTAGCATCAGTTGTAAATGTCAAGACTTCATCTGACGGTCACGGAGTCCTCGCCCTCATCGGTTCTGCCGCGATCATCTTCTCCTTCGCCAAGGGCACACTGTCGAGAAACGTCTGCATCGGGGTCTTGCCAGAGCACCAGCGCCCTTGGTGGGGCCGCCGTTCGTGGTCCTCCTGAACCCAGGCATCCAGGTCGGCTTGCAGTTCCTCCAGGCTGCGATAGATCTTCTTGCGGAAGGCCACCCGGTCGAACTCGTTGAGCAGGGTCTTGTGGACGCGCTCGCAGATCCCCTTGGGCTGCGGGCTCTGGGTCTTGGTCCGGGTGTGGTCGAGGTGCTCCCCCGCCCAATAGAGTTCGTCCTCGTGCCGGTCCGGGGCCCCACAGCACTCGGTCCCCCGATCGGTGAGGATCCGGCTCAGCGGGATGCCCTGCTCCTCAACGAACGGCCGCACCCGATCGTTGAGGAGATCCGCCGCCGTGATCGGTGTCTTGCGGTCAGAGAGCTTGGCGAAGCTGACCTTGCTGTCGGGATCGATGAAGGTCTGCTGATATGAGCAAGCTAGTATTTGACCCTGAATCCGGCGTGAAAAGCGCGGGCGTCACAGCCTAAGTCGCTGGATCTGATGCAGGGCGTACTTCCACGCGGCCTCTCGATAGCCGCTGGCCGGTAAGGTCAGGGTGGGACGATTGCGAGCGCGCCGCAACTGGGCGGGCATGGAGAGGATCCGCTGACGCAAGGTCTGAAGGGTGGCGTTCTGGAATTCCAGAGGCAAGCAGAGTCGCTTGAACCAGTTGACGAGGTTGTAGGCTAGCAGAAGAAGATGGAAGTAGGTCTCGTTGGCAAAGAAGTGACGGGTGGGAATGCTGCCCAACGCGTAATCTCCCTTGAGCTCGTTTGATGAGCAACTCGACTCCGGCGCGATCGTTGTAGAACCGCCAGAGGTTGAGGGGTCGCAACGGGAGATTCGTGACGAGGACCTGGTAGTGGTACTTGCCGAGCTTGAAGAGTGTCAGCTGGGCGGTGGGCTCTTCGGCCTGCGGGCGACGGATCACGACGAACCGACAGGGATGGGGCCAGCGGGTAGGCTGGTAGCGGAACTCGGCCACCTCGATGCCTCGACTGGGACTGACGTACCGCAGACCCGACAGTTTGCGCTTGATCGGGGCGGTCAGGCGAGCCACGATCACAAATCGGGCCCTGTGTTCTTCCAGCCACTCGATCAGCTTGTGGTCGTAAAACCCTTTGTCCGCGCGGACAATCGTCAACCGGACCCCGGCCGGGATCTTCGCGAAGCACGCCGCGAGGAGGTCGAGCGTCCCGCTGGCGGTATGCGCATCCCCTGGCCGCAACTCGCCGTGCCAGAAATCTTTGGTCTGTCCCTCGAAGCAGAGCAAGGGGTGATACGACGGCCGGCCCCGCTTGACCGGGTTGTAGCCGATCCGAGCTTGCTCCTGACGGCCATAGACCACCAGCACGGTGGAGTCCACGTCCAAGATCAGCCGGGTCGGGGGCCGCGGCCGAACGGTCATCCGGCGCAGAAAGCTGTCGTGCAGGGCGCGCACCTTCGGGAGCGCCGTCGGGGCCACCCGCAGCAGGAAGCGGCGGAGCGTGGTCGCCTCTGGATAGCTCGGCAGGCCGGTGAGAGACTGGAATACGCCATTCTGCCGCAGCAACTGCGTGGTTTCGATCCGTTCGAGCCCGAGGATCATGGGGTACAGCAGGGCGAGCAGCATCTCGCCCATGCTGTACCGGTTGTTCCGCTGGACCACTCGGACATGTCGGGCGATCGCGTCCTTGAAGCCAATCCGGGACAAGAAGCGATGCAGCAGGTAGACGCCGCCGTAATGCGTCAGCGACGCGGCACCGAACCTGATCGTGAGCTTCCGGGGCCCCCGCGGCATTTGAGCCAAAGCTAACACAATGATAGCTTTCGCTCAACTCCCCCGAAGGGGCGCCAGCGGCCCGAGAATGCGCGTCAGCAGAGGATCTTGTCATTACCTGGCGCCGGATTCAGGTTGACTCCTCAGTCAGTGGCGGTCAAGGTTGAAGCTACGTGGTCAATGATTCCGAGTCTGAAGGGAGGCCGGCATGCACCCGAATCGCCGGCCTGACGTGGGAGTGCGCGGCGTGGACTGGCTGACAGATGCGTGAGCCGTGATTGGAGGTCGTGTCCCGATTTCCGTAGAAATTGGCTTCTCCCGGCATCTGGCTTGAACAATGGCTCACGCATTTGCCCGAGGATCCACGATCTCCTCTCGGTCCATACCCTGGCCTCGGCGCTCAGGCGGCCTGCGGGGCCTCCTCCACCGCTGCCAGGTCGCGCCAGCCATCGATCCGGCGCCTCCGGATCTGCCCGCTCAGGATCAACCCAAACAGCCGCCGCGCCGCCGCCTGCGCGGTGGGCCACGCCCCTTGCGTCTTCACCCGCCGGCGGAACTCCCCATGGAACCGCTCCATGGCGTGGGTGGTCCGCCGCGACTTCCCCTGACTCCTCGGGAAGCGGGAACAGGTCAGCAGGTCCTCGCCGGCTTCCTCGAGGCTTGCGGCCACCTTGGGCGCTCGCGCGCGCCATTGGCTGAGCAACGCCCGGGACGCGTGCCGGGCGGCGTGGAGGGTCTCGGCGGAGACGATCGCGTGAGAGTCCGTGCGGATCTCCTCGACGGCCTGCGTCGGGGCATGCCGTTCCACACCCGCCAGGCGGGTCCCCGGCAGCGTGTGGACCGGACTGCGCGGCCCGGCCACGCCAGGCCAGGTCGCCTCCACCGCCGCGCGCAAGCCGGGGTGCCCGTCGATCACACACAGCCGCGGCTGGCGCAGCCCCCGGGCAGCGAGCCCTTCCAGGAGGCCTTGCCAGGCGGGGGTCGCTTCGCTCGTGAGCCGCTCCAGGTCAAGGCCCCCCTGCTGCCCATCGGCCCGGACGCCCAGCGCGACCCACACCGACGCGGTCACGCCCTGCTGAGCCAGGCGCACGCGCCGCGCCACGGCGTCCAGATCCAGAGCGACGCACCGCGCTGCCGTCAGCGGTCGCTGGCGCCATGGCTCAACCAGGCTCTTCATCCGACCCACCAGCCGGGAGAGGGCGCGCTTCGACAGCGGTGCCCCGCGCAGCAACGGGGCCAGCGCGCCTGTGATCCGTCGCTGGGTCGCGCCCGTCCGAGAGGCCCCCAGCCCCGCCTCGTCCACGGCCCGCGCCCGGCGCTCATCCCGCGGCAGCCGGGGACGCTGCCCTTCGCCCCACCGGCCGTCTTGCCGCAGACGCCCCCGCGGCAGCTCGACCGTGGCCGCCCCCAACCCCGTCGTGATGGTCCGCGGCTCGCTCCCGTGCCGATCCCCGCGCCGCCCCTCCGTGCGTGGAGACGGCAGGGCCGCCAGGGTCTCTGTCAGCTCGCCCTCCACCAGCGTGACGATCACCTCCCGGATCCGTGCTCGCAACGCCTCCGTCAACCGGTCCGGTCCAAAACGGGCTTCCCCTGTGCTCCGAACTGGAGGAGCCTGCGTGCTCAGAGGCGTATTCCTCCTGTGGTTTCGGCCCTCCCCAGGGCCGGTTGTGGTAGTGCCGGGAGGATACGCCTTTTAAATTTCCACGGAAAGGGGGACACCACCCAGCGCGGCGCGCCAGAATCTGGCGCAGATCCGGCAGGCCGGCGAGCGAGCGGCGGCCCTGACCCGGCAGCTCCTCACGTTCAGCCGGCAGTACCCAGCCCAGCCCAGGGTGGTCAATCTCAACGCCGCTGTCCGGGCCATGCACAGGATGCTCGAACGCCTCCTGGGCGAACACATCCAGGTGCGGCTGGATCTAGGGCCGGATGAGGCGTGGACGTTGATTGATCCGGGCCAGCTCGACCAGGTCATCCTGAACCTGGCCGTCAACGTGCGGGATGCGATGCCGCAAGGCGGCACGCTGACGTTCCAGACCGGCGTCATCGAACGACTCCGGGACTGGCCGATCGGGCTGGCGGCACCGCCGGGCGGTCGGTATGTCCAGTTGGTGGTGACCGATACAGGGTGCGGGATGGATGCTCGGACACGGGAGCATCTCTTCGAGCCGTTTTTCACGACCAAGGCGCCAGGCAAGGGAACCGGGCTCGGCCTGGCGACGGTGTACGGGATCGTCAAGCAGCACGGCGGCGTCATCACGGTCGAGAGCGAGCCTGGGCTAGGCAGCCGGTTTTCCCTCGCGCTCCCCCTCGCCGACGTCCGACAGGGATCACAGGGATCAACTGAGGCGGCCCCAAGCCCGCCCCGTCCGGCACGCGTCCCCATCCGCACCACGATCCTCGTGGTCGAGGACGAGGAGAGCGTGCGAGAGCTGATCGCCGGGATGCTCACCCAGCTTGGCTACCGCGTGCTGACGGCGGCCTCGGGACCGGCGGTGCTGGCTGCCGAGTACCCGGAGCGGATCGATCTCCTGATAACCGACGTGATCATGCCGGGCATGAGCGGGCCGGAGCTGGCGCGGCAGTTGCAGGCGCGCAACCCGGGGCTCCCGGTGCTCTTCCTGTCAGGCTACCCCGGCGAGGAGCTCGCCCGGAACGGGTTCATGGAATCCCAGGTCGCCTTTTTGACGAAGCCCTTCACGAAGGATGAGCTGGCCCGAGCCATCCAGGAGGCGCTTGGTCGCGCCGTCGAGGGTGGGGGCGCGGCACCGGGCCAATGAGGCGGTCTGCGTGCTCCACGGTGGCCGCGCGATCCTCGGCGGCCCTCCCTGGCATTCCCACACCTAAATTCCCTGGAGTTCGAACGAGTTCCGCTCGTGGGCGAAGGAGTGCCCGCGCCGGTTCTGTGTTGACATTAATCAAATGGACAATTGGCCTCCGTCAAGGACAGCTGGCTGGGCTTTGCGTAGGCTGCCGCCCATATCCCAAATGGTCTGTGGTGGCGAGTCGTGAATCTCGGGAACCGCTGGTGGAAGGCTGGGAAGTTAGGACCGGCCTCCGACGACCCGCACCCTCCGCAAGGGGGGAGCCTTCCACCAGCCCTTTATTTCGTCATGGAGCAACGAGCGAGCAGCAACTAGCTCATAGCGAGAAAAGGCAGGCGGCGAGCTGCTCGCGATTATGATGGTCGGCTGTTGGCTGTTCCGATGAATGAAAGGAGGCCTTATCATGAGTTGGCTTGAGCAGTGGCGCAGACGACACGCCCAACGTTTGGTGTGGGGTCTGTACGCAGTCATGGTAAGCGGGACGCTCATCGCTTCACCGGTGAGCGTGACGGCGGGCGAGGCCCTGCCTCACCCGCACGTGGCGGCCGTGTCCGGTCCGACCTGGGCTGAGGCCCTGAAAGCGCAGACTCGGGTCGAGGACGCGATGGAGGGGCGCGCCTCTCGCGCCGAGGTCGTCGAGCTGCAGCACCACCGGCTGATGCGTCGGCTGGACGCGCAGCGGGCGCGGGATGCCCAGGCCCAGATGACGTCCGGCGCCTTCAACGGCATGTCCATGCTGCACCAGTACATGGGGCAGGACGGCTCCAGCTTCCTCCTGATGTCCGACAGCAAGGTGGAGCCGGTCTCGAACCAGGGCGGCCGCTGTCCGGCCGGCGTGCCGACGAAGCACTACGACATCTCGATGATCCCCGTCGAGATCACGCTGAACCGGTGGCTTGACTACTATCCCGGCTACATGTACGTCCTGACCGAGAACATTGACAGGGTCCGGGCAGAGGAAGCCCGAAACAAGGCGGCACGGGAGAAGGAGGGCTTCGATCCGGGGGCCGTCAGCACGGGCCTCCAGGGGGACTGGATTCAGCCGCTCGTGATCCGGGCCAACCAGGGCGACTGCGTCAAGATCACTTTGCGGAACCAGATGGAGAGCGAGTCGGGGAGCCTCCACATCCACGGCGCCAGCATGGTGGTCAGCGCCACGGGCAAGGCGGCGACGACCACGAACCCCGACTCGGTGGTGGAGCCGGGGAAGTCGGTGGACCTGGAGTGGTACATCCATCCTGGGGTCCAGGAGGGCGTCCGGCAGTTCCACTCCTACAGCAACGATCGCGAGCTGACCGTGATGGGCCTGTTCGGCGCCTTTGTCGTGGAGCCCAAGGGGTCCCGGTATTTGGATCCGCTGGGTACCGGGCCGGCTCCCGAGGTGAAGAGCGGCTGGCAGGTGATGATTGAGAACGGCTCGGGCCCCGACTTCCGCGAGCACGTGATCTTCTATCACGAGATTGGGGACGAGGCCTTCCGGCCCCTGAACAAGAAGGGAGACTTCCTCCCGCAGCGCGACCCCTTGACCGACGCCTACCGGCCGGGCGGCCGCGCGCTCAACTACCGCAGCGAGCCCTTCGGCATTGACGAGATGCATCTCCAGCACGAGTACTTCGGCTTCGAGGACGAGTCGCTGGCGTACAGCGCCTACACGTTCGGCGAGCCGCCGACGACGATTCCGCGGGCCTATCTGGGCGACCCAACCAAGTGGCGGATCGTCCATGGCGGCTCGGAGGTCTTCCACTCCCACCATCCCCACAGCGGCTCGATTCGCTGGATCCGAAGCCCGCGGGCGGAGCCGCAGGACTTCTGGTTTGCCGCCCAGGACGGGCCAGTCAAGTACCCGGTCGTCCGGACCAAGTCCGATCGCGTGGACGTGGAAGTGATCGGGCCGTCGGAGGCCTTGGATCTCGAGGCGGAAGGCGGCGCGGGCCAGTCGCAGCACCTGGCCGGCGACTTCCTGTTCCACTGCCACGTGGCGCACCACTATGTCGCGGGCATGTGGGGCTATGGCCGGGTGTACAACACCCTGCAGGTCGGCCCGTACCACACAGACACCATGCCGGACCTGCGGGAGCTGCCGGATCGGGTCGGCCGCATCAAGCCCGGCGTGACCTCGGACAAGCTGATCGGGACGACGGTGGACTGGTTCGGCAAGCGGTTCAAGATCGTGGACAAGAGCCAGAAAACCAACTGGAAGGCCGATCCCGCGATCGTGAACATCAAGGACTGGGTCGAGATGTTCCTGCCGGCGCAGGGCAAGCCGGGCCATACGGACGACGAGAAGGGCCAGATCATGGCCTACGACGCGACCGTGTGGGACTGGAAGTGGGACGGCAACGTTGCCAAGGGCGAGCGGGAGAGCACGGCCAAGTATCCCAAGTACCCCGCCGCCGACAAGTGGAACGACAGCACCCGACCGCCGATCCTGTTCGATCCGATCACGGGGAAGGTGGCCTGGCCGGTGCTGAAGCCCCACTTCGGGAAACGCGTGCCCTTCTCGGCCAATCATAGCGGCGCGCCGTGGCTGGAGCCGATCCATCAGGACGAGAACGGCGAGCGGACGAGCGAGCCGGCCAAGCCCGGCGAGAACGGCCGCTGGAGCCTCTGTCCGGACAACGCCAACACGAAGTTCTATAACATCCATTTCATCCGGCTGCCGATCACCCTCGCCAAGCAGCAGGGCAAAGAGCCGGCCATCGTGGACAAGGACGGCTTGATCTACGTCCTGCACGAGGAGGAGCGACAGGTCCGGACCAATGAGGACCTCAAGTACCCGCTGGTGCTCCGGGCCAACGTCTACGACTGCGTGGATGTGATCCTGACCAGCGAGTGGGATGACGACGACTTCACGAACTTCCAGGCGTCGAAGATCAACATCCATCCCCACTTCTTCCAGTTCGACACGAGCAACTCCGACGGCGTCATCTCGGCGTTCGAATGGGAGATGTCCACGCGGCCCTTCACCATGATGGAGAAGAAGCACAAGCATGGGCTGCCGGTGCCGATGAACGCCAAGCTGACCGAGGCGGTGAAGGCGGGTGCCCGGTCCATCAAGATCAAGATGGCCGACGGCGCGACGCGGTACCATGAGAACACCGAGCTGCTGGTCGGGGCGGATTGCTTGCGGCCGAGCAAAGACACCTCCACCTCGCTGCAGCGGGACGTGAGCTGCTCGGAGGTGGCGCGCATCAAGGAGATCAAGGGCGACACGATCACGTTCGTCAAGCCGCTGCGGCACGATCACCCCAAGGGCGACATCGTCACGCCCGAGTTCGTGCGGTACCGCTGGTGGGTGGATGCGGACTACGGCACGGTGTTCTGGCACGACCATGCCTTCGGGGCGACGACCTGGCCGCACGGCGGGTTCGGCGTGACGATCGTCGAGCCCTACGGGTCCACCTACCACGATCCCAAGAACGGCAAGCTGGTCTGGAGCGGCCCGATCGCGGATATTCACAGCACCGAGCCGATCGGCTACGGCGTCAACGGCAGCTTCCGCGAGCTGATGGTCTCGATTCACGACACGGTGCCGCACACGGTGAACCTGATCCAGGCGGGCAATCCGCCGGGCCAGCCGGTCGAGGTGGCCCTAGAGGCCGGAAAGACCGTGTCCTTCCAGATGCCGGAGAAGATCCTGAATGCGCCAAACCCCTACATCAACGGGGGGACACACACGACGGGAAGCGGGTTGAACTTCCGCGCCGAGCCGTTCGCGCAGCGGTTGGCCAACAACCCGGATCCCTCGCAACTCTTCAACAGCGCGATCCACGGGGATCCCGACACCCCGCTGCTGCGGGCCTACGTGGGGGACACGGTGGTGTTCCGGCTGCTGCATCAGCTCATGAACGAGTCGCACGTCTGGACCCTCTCGGGCCATACCTTCCTGACGGAGCGGTTCGCGGGGGATGCGAACCGGAAGTACTCGATCCACGTCGGGATCGCCGAACGGTATGACCTGGTGACCAAGGCGGGCGGCTTCCAGGGCATGCCGGGTGACTACATCCACTTTAACGGCCGGTCCTCGCACTTTGCCGAAGGCGGCTGGGGGATCCTGCGGGTCCTCGACAAGCGTGTCCCGGACCTGCAGCCGTTGCCGACCGGGACGAAGCCGGCTGAGATCCCGCCGGTGCCGTCGTCGGTCTGTCCGGCCGATGCGCCAGTGAAGACGTTCAACGTGGTGGCGCTGGACCGGCCGCTGAAGCTGAACCCCAAGGCTCCGGACTCGATCGAAGTGGACTTCGAGCGCAAGATCGAGATGACGGTCCCGGAGGGCAAGATCTTCGCCCTGGAGGAGGACGTGCAGAAAGTGGCGGGCGACGTGATGCCGCACCCGCTGACGCTGCGCGTGAACGTCGGGGACTGCATCAAGGTCAACCTGAAGAACAAGATGGCGAAGAGCCGGGCGTCGTTCTTCGCGCCGGGCCTGGCTTTCGATCCGAGGGACTCGCTGGGGCTGAACGTCGGCAACAACCCCGGCGATCAGACGGTGCCGCCCGGCGGGAGCCGGACCTACACCTACTACGCGCATCCGGCGAACAAGGAGACGACCTCGCTGGTGTGGGACGGCGGCAACATCATCACCAACCCGCGCAACGGGCTGTTCGGGGCGATCATCGTCGGGCCGCGGGGCTCGCAGTATCGGGACCCGCTGACCGGCGAGGACCTCTCGCTGAAGAACGCGTGGCGCGCCGACGTAATTGTGGACCGCAGCCTGCCGGAGAACGCGGGCAAGACCAACTACCGGGATGTGGCCCTCTTCTTCCAGGACGAGGACAACATCATCGGCACCGCGTTCATGCCCTACGTGCAGAACGTGGCGGGGCTGACGGCGGTGAACTACCGGTCGGAGCCCTACAAGTTCCGGGAAGAGCAGGGTTGCTCGCTGGGGAAGGTCTTCCAGCCGTGCAAGGCGGACGCGCCGGAGGACCCGGTGACGCCGGTGATCATGGCGCACGCGGGCGATCCGGTCCGGATCCACGTGATCGGCGCGAACAACGAGCAGAACGGCATGTTCTCGGTCGAGGGGCATGAGTGGCCGATCGAGCCCTACATGCCGGGCGCTGACATGATCAGCGTGGTGGAGTACTCCGGGTCCGAGACCCTGGATGTCTTCCTGCGCGGCGGGGCCGGCGGGCCGTATCGCCTGGCAGGTGACTACGTCTGGTCCAACCAGCGGCTGCCCTATACCCAGTCCGGGCAGTGGGGGTACTTGCGGGTGCTGCCGGCCAGCGACCAGCGGATTCTCCCGCTGGACGGCAGCCCGGTGGGTGCCAAGCGAGCGGAGACGCCAGGCCACCCGGCTCAGGCCGTTCCGACCTCGCTGAAGTAGGCGACGACGAAACTAGGCCGAACGGGACGGGGGAGCCGCACGACACAGGTGGGCTCCCCCGTGTCGTGTGAGTTGTCAGCCAACAGCCCAGAGCGAGCAGCTAGCAGCCAACGGAAGACCGTCAGCGCGCGGGGCTCGTCGCTCCTCACTGCAAGCGGTTCGCTCATTGTGAGGGAGGCCAGCATGAACCAAAGAGCGAAGATGGTCGGGCAGTGGGTGGGCAGTCTCGCGGCGGCGTTCGCGCTGAGCGTCGGCGGGGCGCTGGCGTATGAAGAAGGGCCGGTGACGGACGGCGGGCGCCTAACCGGAACCGTGAGCTTGGCCGGGAAGGTGCCCCGGCCGAAGGGGTATAACCTGACGACACTCCCCGATCCCGTCTATTGTGGGCGCATCTCCGACGGGCGCGGGTGGCGGCTGCTCCAGCCGTTTGATGTGGGGCCCCATGGGGAGTTCCGTGGCGTGGTCGTCTTTATCGAAGACATTCAGAAGGGGAAGGCTTTTACGGACTTCAAGCCGCCACGGATCGAGGCGCGGGACTGCCGCTTTCTCCCCTTTGTCACCGTCGTCCGGGACCATCAGCCGGTCACGGTCGTGAACATGGATCCGGCCATGCACGACATTCAGGCCTATGAGACCTCGCACCTCGGGCCCCGCGTGCTGTTTAACGTGCCGTTGCCGATCAGCCCCAAGTACCCGGCGCAGGCGGGGCTCAGCGCGCACTTCCACAAGCACTACGAAGGGCAGCCGGTGACCCAGATGGTGACGATGAGCAAGGGCCGGCGGGTCTTTTTGATGCAGTGCGGATTCCACGTGTACATGGAAAGCTGGGGGCTGGCCGTGGACAACCCCTATTACGCCGTGACGGATCAGGACGGACGATTCGAACTCACCGACATTCCGCCCGGCACGTACCGGGTCAAGATCTGGCATCCGTACGCGGCCAGCGGCACTGCACTGGAGGAGACCGTGACGATCGAACCCAAAGGCCATGCCACGCTCGATGTCGCGATCCCGGCGCCGAGCGGGCGCTTGTACGCCAACGAGATGGTGGACCACCCCTACGTGCGCTACGGGCTGACGGAGGATCAACAGATCGTGCCGACGCTTGAAAAGCAGACTTATTGAGGGGCGGTTGCCCCAAGCCGCCCATCGCTCTTCGACAAGCTCGGGGCGAGCGATTCTGTGCCCGGAGGGGTGAGGTTCCATGCGGCGGTATCGCGCCGAACACGGGTCCGTGGTCTCTGTGGCCGTCGGAGGGCTGCTCGTTCTGCTCCTGGCTGGGCCCGCCGACGCGAGCGGCGGGCCCAGCGGGCCGGCATCGAGGCAGCCCGACGGTGCGCCAGCGACGACGGTGACGTACGAAGGGAACCGGGTCACCGTGACGTTTGGCCCGGTAGACCTGCCTTCGGCCCACGAGGGTGACCTGGCTGCGAGCCTGCCCAAGCATGTCTTCACGCTGCCGGAAGAGTCCTGGCTGGTGGGGTTCCGATCCGAGATCTTCACAAAGGACGGCGTCCCGCTTCCTCGTCAGTATCTGCACCACCTGCTGCTGATGAATCTCGACCGAGAAAGCGTGTCCTGCCCGGGCGAACCGCTGTTTTTTGCCGGCGCGGGCCTTGAGATGGTCGAGGCACGGCTCCCGGCTGGCTACGGCGTGCCCTTGGGCAAAGGACACCGGATTATGGCGATCGTGGCGTTCTACCATGGGGTTCCGCCCACGAAGGACGTCATGGCCCGCTTCACCATGGACTTGGCGCCCAAGGGGGCGCGAGTTCGACCGTTGGAGGTCTACCAGGTCGGGGTCAACGTCGTCTGCTATAGCCAGTTCTCCAAGCGGCGCGCCGACGAGACCGATGAGGGCATTGCTATCCACCCGGGCGTGCAGGTGGACCGGGCCCCGCTACGATTCAGGGTGGACGGCTGCGTGAAGTTTGCCTATCCCCACGGGCACGATCAGGTGCTGCTGATCGCGCTGGAAAACAAGACGGCCAAACGGACGCTCCTGAGAACCGTGCCGGACGTCGCCCCGGACGGTTCGTTCCGTTCGTTTCATCCCCATCAGGTCTATCAGAGCGGGCAGGGGTTCGAAGTCAATACCACCGACGACTACGAAATGGTCATGGTGCATCATCGGCCGCTGCACGATTCTCATCATCACCATGGGATGGGCAATTACCTGCTGTATATGACGCCCGGCCGATGTGAGCCGGACGGGGCGGCTGCCCGATGAGGGGCTTACGGGGGGACCGAGGACTGGATGGACGACCGGCTGATCGGCGATGAGATGAGGCTGGACGAGGCGCTGGCTCAGGTCGCGTTTGAGCAGGCCCACCGTGCCTATTGGGAGCAGCAGGAGTTCCTGTTCCTCGAGCGGGTGCTACCGCGAGCGCTCGTCGACTCCTGCCTCGCGGACGCCGAGCGGATGCGGCCGCGCGTGCACCGCAATTACATTCCCGGGCACAAGCAGGGCGGGAGCGTCAGCTTCTACGATCTGAGCGCAGACGCCCCCGCCATTCTGGCGCTGTATCGCGCGCCGGCGCTCCGGCGGTTTCTCAGCCGGCTTGTGGAGGCCGACCTCCACCTCTGCCCGGAAGACGATCCCCATGCCTGCGCCCTCTACTTTTATACGGAGCCGGGCGACCACATCGGCTGGCACTATGACACCTCCTATTACGAGGGAGCGCGGTATACGGTGCTCGTCGGACTGGTCGAGCGATCGCAGGCCTGCCGCCTGATCGCCGAGCTGGCCCGCGGGAGTCCGGATCGTCCGCAAGGGCTCGTCCGGATTGCGATGGATCCCGGCTCGATGGTGATTTTCAACGGCGACAAGCTGTGGCACGCGGTGACGCCGCTCGCGCCCGGCGAGGAGCGGATCGTCCTCACCCTCCAGTACGTCGTCAACCCGAGGATGCGCCCGTACAAGCGGCTCCTTTCGAACCTCAAGGATTGTTTCGCCTACTTCGGGCCGGCGGCCCTGTGGCGGCGGAGGCCTACCCGGACCTCCCCGAGCGAGCGGCCCGGACAGGGATCGGCATGCGATGGGCAGCCGTGGGCCTCGCTCGCCGGGTGGTCACGACTTCGCCGGACGCGGCCGGCTGATTGCGGATGGTCAAGACCATGAGGCGCGGAACAGCCGGCTGGAGCGGCGTCGCCGCATGCCTGCTCGCGATCCTGCCGAGTGGATCGGGCCTCGCGAGCCACGACCGGCCGACGTGGCCGCCGCTCTGGACCCCGCTCGTGGAAGTGGAGCGGCTGGCGGCCATGGAGGCCCCAGAAGGCATGGTCCCGGTGCCGGCCGGCTGGTTCCTCATGGGCAGCGATCCGCGGCAGGACCCGGACGCCGGCCCGCAGGAGCAGCCGCAACACTGGGTGTACCTGGACGCGTTCGAGATCGACCGCTTTGAGGTGACGAATGTCCATTACCTGCGGTTCGTCCTGGCCACTGGCGCGGCTTGGCTTCCCTATTGGACGGGGGAGGGCTTTCCAGAGGTACGGGCGTGGCATCCCGTGATCGGTGTGAGCTGGTACGAGGCCGACGCCTACTGCCGGTGGGTGGGCAAGCGTCTGCCGACCGAGGCCGAATGGGAGAAGGCGGCCCGCGGCGTCGACGGCCGCCGCTTTCCCTGGGGCAACCAGCCGGCCGGGTGGGGCCGGAGCAACATTGCCCATGCGGGCACCAAGCGCGGCCTGCGCTATCCGCCGCTCGCCAACGTCAATCGCTACGAACGCGGAGTGAGTCCCTATGGGGTGTATCAAATGGCGGGCAATGTCGCCGAATGGGTGGCGGACTGGTTCGATCCAGCGTACTACCGCCATAGCCCCATCTCCAACCCAAGGGGGCCGGCCCAGGGCACGGACCGGGTCGTTCGCGGGGGCTCCTGGCACGAGGATCCCGAGGTGGCGCGCTCCGCGGGGCGCGGCGCGGTCGCGCCCGAGCACCGGTCGTATCTCATCGGGTTCCGGTGCGCCCGATGACGCCCGCGCGGATCGGTCATGCCAGACCCCACAGGGAGGGGCCGCCGCCGGGGCACTCATGCAACTGACTGTCGTGGTGCCGGAGCCACTGATTCGCGAGAGCCCGGTCGCGTACGCGATGCTGCGACAGGCGCCACGGTTTTGGACGGAGCGCGAGGGCGAGACCGTGTGGTGCGCCTGCGCCTTTCCGGACCTGCCGGGGCACGTGGCGGCGGCGGTCCAACTGCTCGCGGAGCTGGTCCAGCTTCGCGAGGTTCGTGTCTGGATTGGGGACCAGCCGGTGCGCAGCCTGACGAAGTTCTGGAGCACCATGCTCTGCTATCGCACCAGCTTGGGGGAACCGGACGCGCGCGCCTATTGCAGCCGACAGGCTAGCAGGATCGGTGGGGAGGCCGGCTGCGTCCGTGGGACCTGCGAGGTCCGATGCCCGTTCATGTGCGTGCGGTGCCTGCAGGTGGTCCGGGAGCAGGGCGCCAGGCCGGCGTCCGACCAGTGGCAGGCCATCGCTCGTCACGCGGAGGTGGATTGGTGTCCGAATCTCGACCTGCCGGCGCCGCCGCCGGGGTCGGCGGGCTGAATGCGCCAGTGGCGGCAGGGCGCGGGACATGGCATTGGCAGGCGGTGGCCGGCTGGGGCCTCACGCCTGACTGACGAGGAGGTCCGGCATGTCGGGAACGGGGTTCGAGACGCTCAACCGGGTCGTCAACCTCCTTCTCCTGATCGCGGCCGGGTTTGCCTTGGCCAGTCTTGTCTGGGGGCTTGACGTGGCCGACGTCATCACGGCCGAGTGGACGCCGGAGGGCAAGGCCCTGGCCCGGGAGCGAGCGAAGCAGCCGGTGAAGGACGAGATGGTGCGAGTGCCCGCCGGCTGGTTTCTGATGGGCAGCGACCGCAAAGTAGATCGGAACGCCTACCCGGCGGAGTTCCCGCAGCGCCGCGTCTACCTGGACGAGTTCGAGATTGACAAATACGAAGTGAGCGCAATCCAGTACCTGCGCTTCGTGCTCGCGACCGACCGGCCGCCGCTCGTGGACTGGCGTTACGACGGGGGCAACTTCCAGGAGGCCATGGCCCACCATCCCGTGATGCACGTGACCTGGTACGAGGCCGACGCGTACTGCCGGTGGGCGGGGAAGCGCCTCCCGACCGAGGCTGAATGGGAAAAAGCGGCCCGCGGCGAGGATGGCCGGCTCTATCCCTGGGGCAACCAGATGGCCGGCCTCTCGCGCGCCAACTACGGGCGGACGGGGCTCTCCGGGCCGGTGCGGGACCGGCCGGAGCGGCTCATGCTCTACCCGCCGATCATCGCGGTGGACAAGTACGAGAATGCGGTCAGTCCCTACGGGGTCTATCAGCTGGCGGGGAACGTCGCCGAGTGGGTGGCAGACTGGTATGACAAGGACTATTACGCCGTGGCGCCAGCCCGCAATCCCCGGGGACCGGCGCGGGGGACGCAGAAGGCCTTCCGTGGAGGCGGCTGGCTGGACAGCACGCCCAGCGTCCGCGCCGCCCAGCGCAACGGGGCCGAGCCGAATACGAAGATGAACTGGCTCGGCTTCCGTTGCGCGCGGGCTGGTCGGTTACCTTCGCCCGAGCCGGGGTCCCGGCTTGGCACGGCGACGGAGCGCTGAGCGACGGCGGGAGACGACAATAGGCCACATGACCTAGGAACTGATGCGAAATGTATCAGCATCGTAACTGAAGATGGTCAATGCGGACCGCGGCAGCTCCCACTAAGGTGCCCCCCAGGGTTCACACAAGCCAGGAGGGCGCCTATGTTCACGAGAGACGGTCGTCACGGGTGGCGTACGGGTCTGCAAGGGTGGCTGCTGGCCGCGGGGCTGGTTGTCGGCGTTCCGTCCGGCGTCTGGGCCGACGGGGATCAGGTCTTCTTTCGCGGGGGCTTCGCCGGGCTGACGAGCAATCGCGCCAACGAGGTCTTCACCGATGTCTTCGGGCTGAACAATCGGCGCAACGATTCGAGCCTTGGCTGGTACTTCGGCGCGGGCCTCGATCAGGCGATGCATAAGGATTTCCTGGGCGTGAAGGGAATGAGCCTGGTGGGGGAGGTCGGGCTCGAGTTCAAGCGATTCAACTCACAGGTCGTGACCCAGGCGGTGCCGTCCACGTGCGCGGCCGCCACGATTGGGACGTGCTCCGTCCGGAACGACAAGGTCCCGCTCACGATGCTGACCGTGGACGTGGCGCCGAAGCTCAAATTCCGCGAGGGAGAGAAGCTCCGTCCTTGGATCATCCCTGTCGGGTTGGACTTCCACGTGATTAGCCCACCCTCCAATGCGAGCACCTACCTGGATCTCGGGGTGCAGTGGGGGGCCGGCGTGGAATACAACATCTGGGGCCCCTTCAACCTCGGGGTGGATGCGCGCTACCACTATGCGTTCGGGATGACCCAAACGACGAACAACTTTTACACGGCCGGCGGATACCTCGGGATCCTGTACTGACGCACCGGTCGCGCGCAGGGCGCCACGGGGAGCGCCGGGGCGCTTGTAAAGAAGGCGGAGTCGGCTGATGGTTGCGGCGCCGAGGCTTGTGTACTGGGAAGTGACCAAGCGGTGCAATCTGCAGTGCATGCACTGCCGGGCGGTCCCTGTCACGCATGCGGCGCCGGATGAGCTGGCGCTCGGCGAAGGGTTCCGCCTCATCGAGAGCATCCGCGAGGTGGGGAGGCCGGTGCTGGTCTTCACCGGAGGGGAGCCGCTCCTGCGACCGGACCTCTTCGACCTGGCGGCCTTCGCCCGGTGGTGCGGCCTGCGGATTGCCCTGGCGACGAATGGCACGATCCTGACGCCCACCCTGGCGGAGCGGGTGGCGAGAACGGGGTTCCGGCGCGTCTCCATTAGCCTGGACGGACCCGACGCGCCGACACACGATCGTTTTCGTCGGGTGGACGGAGCCTTCGAGCGAGCCGTGGCAGGCCTTCGGGCCTTGAAGGCGCGCGGGATATCCATGCAGGTCAATACGACGGTCACCACGCTAAACCGGAACCGGCTGGAAGAGATCTACGGGCTGGTCAAGCAACTTGGCGCCGACGCCTGGCATCTCTTCCTTCTCGTGCCGGTAGGGTGTGGCCTCACGGTGGCGCAGGAGTGTCAGTTGACGCCTCAGGAATACGAAGACGTCCTGTTGTGGATTGACGAAGTTGCCGCGCAGGAGACCCTGCAGATCCATGCCACCTGCGCGCCCCATATCCAGCGAATCCGCCTCCAGCGGATGGCGGCGGGGCCGGGCATCGGCGCGGGCCCGCTCGCGACGCGGAGTGGCTGCCTCGCCGGAACCGGGATCTGCTTCGTGGCCTGCACCGGCGAGGTCTTCCCCTGCGGCTACCTGCCGGTGCCGGCCGCAAACGTGCGTCGCAAATCCTTTGCCCGAATCTGGCAGGACAGCCCGGTGTTGCGGAGGTTGCGCGATCCCAACGCGCTGACGGGGAAATGCGGGCGCTGCGTCTACCGCGTGGCCTGCGGCGGATGCCGCGCACGCGCCTTCGGGCAGACCGGTGACTATTTGCAGGAAGAGCCCTTCTGCGGCTACGTGCCCGACGCGGAGTCTCTCCGGGGAGGTCCACCGGACGGCTCTCTCGGCGCGGATGACCGGGAGGTATGGAGGCGGACGCGCCATGAAACCCAAGCAGGCCGGGATGAGCGATTGTGAACGGTGTCCGCATCGAGGCCTGTCCGTGTTGTGCGACGTCACCGGCGAGGATCTGGCGGCGTTTCAGCAGATGAAACGCACGCAATGGTATGAGCCGCGCCAAACCGTGTTCTTCGAGGGGCATCCGTGCCTCGGCCTGTACCTGCTCTGTCAGGGCAAGGTCAAGCTGACTCGGTCGTCGCCGCGGGGGCAGCGCCAGATTGTCCGCATCCTCGATGGCAGTGCGCTGATCGAGAAGCACGCTTTTATTAATCGGAGCATGAAATACTTGACATTTGACGGGCGATGGTTATCACGTGGCCATGCGTGCTCGAACCCGGGATGCGCGGCACCTGTCGCCCGAAGCTCAAGAAGTCTTGCGCGAGAAGGCCGTGGCCGCTGTCAAGCAGCAGGGGCGCTCCAAGGCCGAAGTCTGTCGGCTCTTGGGCATCAGTCGGCAAGCCCTGTACACCTGGTTGAAGCGCCATGCGCGGGGGGGCCGGCACCCGCTGAAAGCGCGACCCCGGGGCCGACCGCGCGGCGGCCAGCTCAAGGGCTGGCAAGCGGCCCAGGTCGTCCGCACCTTGACCCACTGCTGTCCGGAGCAGATGCACTTGCCGTTCTACTTGTGGACCCGCGAAGCGGTCGGCGAGCTGATCGCGCGCCGGTACGGGCTTCGGCTGTCGGTCTGGACCGTCGGTCGCTACCTGCGGGCCTGGGGCTTCACCCCGCAGAAGCCGCTGCGACGGGCCTACGAGCGGGACCCGAAGGCGGTGCGACGCTGGCTGGAGGTCGAGTACCCCCGAATTCGGGCAGCGGCCAAGCGCGCGGGGGCCCAGATCTACTGGGGTGATGAGATGGGGCTGCGCTCGGATCATCAGGCGGGGACCAGTTGGGGCAAGCGCGGCCAGACCCCGGTGATCCGTGGCCCCGGTCGGCGCTTTCGCTGCAACATGATCTCGGCCATCACCAATCGCGGCCGGTTGTACTTTATGGTGTTCCGGCATCGCTTCACCGCACGAGTCTTCCTCCGATTCTGCCACCGCTTGCTCCGGCACGTGAGGCATCCGGTCTTTCTGATTGTGGATGGGCATCCCGTGCATACCGCGGCTGTCACCCAGCGGTGGCTCCACCGTCACCGCGATCGGCTGCGTCTGTTCTTCCTGCCACCCTACAGCCCGGAACTGAATCCCGACGAATATCTGAACCAAGACGTCAAGACCAACGCGCTGGGCCGTCGGCCGCCCCAGGACGCAGATGAGCTGGCGGTCAACGTCCGTCGCTATCTTCGCAGCACCCAGCGCATGCCGGCCGTGGTGCAATCCTTCTTCCATCACCCTGCGGTCCGCTATGCGGCTGAGTGAAAGGCGTCAAGTATTTTGCGCTCCCGGTAATAAGAACGGGGCGATCCACGAAGTGACCTGTGAGACCATCGAGCGCTCCCAGGTGTGCATCATTGACAAGACCGCCTATTGGACCCTGGTCCGGCGGAACAGCGAGCTGGCGGTGAAGCTGATCCAGCTCTTGGCCGGCGAGTTGGATGCGGACCTTGACCAACTCGATCAGTTCACGTTTAAGACCGCCCGGCAGCGGCTCGCCAGCCTGTTGCTCGACCTCGCCGAGCGGTTTGGCCGCCGCGTGAGCGATCAGGTCCGCATCGAGATCACGCTGAAACGGGAGGAGTTGGCCGAGTTGGCGGGGGTGACCATCGAAACGGCCATCCGTCTGCTGAACGCGTTCCGGGAGGAAGGCCTCATCACTGTGCAGGGACGGCAGATTACGATTAACGACGCGGAGCGCTTGGGCCGGGTCGCGCGCTGCTGAGGGGTGTCCCTTGAGGATCGCGATGCGTTCTGCCGCCGATCCCCCTTCCTGCCACACCCGTGAGTGGGAAGAGGAACGAATGATGATCGATCCAATCGCGTTGCTCGCCCGAGAGCATGCGGTAATTGACGATCGGCTCCGGCTCATGGAACGGGCTATCGGGTCATCCAGTAAGGGGGCGGCGCCTCCCTCGCTCCCCGATCATGAGGTCTTGCGAGACCTCTTGGAGTTTTTCACGGACAAGGTGCGAGTCCATTTTCTGAGGGAATCGGTCCTGATCGGTGCTCTCGCGCGGTCGTGCAAGCGGACGCACGGCGACCCGCAGCGCTTTGACGCCTTGTTGGACGAGTACCGCGCGCTGCGAGCCCAGGGGGCTCAGGTGATGCGGCAGCTCCTGAAGCACCTGCGCCGGATGCCAGAGGAACTGGGGAGCGATGTGCAAGCCGTGGCCGCCCTCATCCGCCAGTACCGTGACCATATTCGATGGCAAGAATGCGTGCTTTTTCCATTGGCCGTCAGGCGACTGAGTCTCAGAGAGAAACTCGCCGTTGGGCAGCGGATGCTCCAAGTCTGAGCCCGGTGGGGGCGCGGGAACGATCCGGCCACCGGGCGGCCGTCGGGCATGGCGCATCAGGTCAGGGGCGGGGCGATGTTCGACGATGAGAGCCCATTGCCTCTGCTGACCGGGATGCCAGGCTATACGGCCAGGGACCCGGCTCACGGGCGCCGCCGGGCTGCCCGAGCCGCAGGTGGCGGGATGTGGCAGGTGTGGGCGGGGCTGGTGGCATTGGGGATCCTCTACGGCGCAGGGTTGTCCCTCTGCAAACTGCCCTAGCGCAACAGGCCACAGCGGCGCGGATGCGCGTGGAGCGCGCGGCATGGGAGGGCCGCGGAGCGGATGAAGGGGCGCTTGTGGATCGCGATCGTCGCGGTCAGTGCGCTGGCCTGGTGGGTGTGGCCGGCCCTGGCCCAACATGCCCACCCTTCGGCAGGGGCAGTGGCAGCGGAATCCGACCTGGTGGCACGGCAGTATTCAATCTTCATGCACCGCGCATCGGGCGGCTTCCTGGTCGGCATCGGCACCCTCGGGTTCTTGAGTGGTTTCCGCTGGCGGTGGCTTCGGGGCTTGCGCACCGTGTGGCCGTTGCTCTGGATCGGACTAGGCTTCTTTTTGCTCGTGCGCAGCGATCCCGAGGCCTGGCCGATCGGACCCGTCGGACTTTGGGAGAGTTTCTCGCTGCCGACCGCCGGGGAGATCCTGCAGCACAAAGTCCTCGCGGCCGGTGTTGTCTTGATTGGGATCTTTGAGCTGCTCCGCGTCAACGGCCGTTTGGGCGGGGAGCAGTGGAGGCTGGTTATGCCAGGGCTCTGGATGGTCTCCGCGGTGCTGCTTCTGGCCCATCGTCACCTGGATCACCCAACAATGGATCTGGCCAACCTGCAGCATCTCTCCTGGGGACTCCAGAGTCTCTTGCTAGCAACCATTCGGCTGCTCGAAGAGATCGGATTTCTCCGCTGGAACCACGGCGCAGGGCTCTGGACCCTGATGCTGGCCGTTCTGGGCCTGCAACTGACCTTCTACGAGGAGTGACACCCGGCCTCGCCCGTGACCCCGAGGTGTGGGCTGGCGCCCTCATGAGCGCGCTGAGCGCGGCGCATGAGGCTGGGTCAGGCACCGCGCTGGGCTCGGCCCTTGACGGATCAAGTCCCAGGCCAGGCCGAGCTTCGACATCCCGTAGATGACCCATTTCGACGGATCGAAGTTGTACCAGAGGGGTCCGTTGCGATAGTCCCGCGGGAAGGCGTGGTGATAGTTGTGATAGCCCTCCCCGAAGGTGATCAGCGAGATCCACCAACTGTCCCGGCTGGAGTTGCTGACACTGTACGGCTGTCGCCCGATTAGGTGGCAGAAGGAATTGATGCAGAACGTGGAATTGAGGACGAGAAACGTGCGCCCGATCCCGGCCAGGAGAAGACAGCCGACGCCCCGCAGCTCGCCTCCGTAGAGCCAGCCGATCCCGAAAGGAAGAGCCAACCCGGACAGGACGATGGGAACGTACCAGCGGTGCTGCCAGAGGACGAGCGGATCTCGGCGCAGCCATGGGGCGTGGATCTCGGTATAGTTCGGATCCTTGAAGAAGAGCCATCCACAGTGGCTGTACCAGAATCCCCTCCGGGCGTTGTAGGGATCTTCCGCTTGGTCCACGCGTGCGTGGTGCCGGGCGTGGTCGGCCGCCCACTTCAGGGCGGAGTTCTCGAGTGCCCACCCGCCGGCGACGAGGAGCGTCGCCTTGACCCAGCGAGGACAGCGGAAGCTCCCGTGAGCGATCAACCGATGGTAGCCGACGGTGATCCCCAGGCCGCTGGCCACGTAGAGCACGCCGCACAGCGTCCAGTCCAGCCACGTATACCCGTAGAGTTGGCCAAACAGGGGCACGCCGATCAGTGCGCTGCCGCTCAGGAAGACGAAGAGCGCGATCGCGTGCCTGTCGAAGGGCTGGGTCCGGGCCAGCGTGGACATTCCGCGATCCTGGTTCTGGTCGGCCATCGGATACCCTCACACGGGGAGCGCCCGAGGGCGTCGCGGCGTCTCTACGGGAATCCCAGGCCGAGCGCCATGAGGGAGGTCAACGGGGAGACTAGGCCATGAGGCCTATCGGGTTACCGCCGGTCCGGAACACGTGACGCCGCGGCAGGTCTCCGCCGCGGTGGCTCGGGGCTGATCGGCGAGCGATAAGGGAGATGACATGGCCGTCCCGGGAATGAGAGGTCTGCGACACGTGGCTTTGCGGGTCACCGATCTGACGAAATCACGGCAGTTCTACGAAGGCTTGTTCGGCCTGCAGGTGGTGTGGCAACCGGATCCGGAGCATCTGTATCTCGGCTCGGGCAGCGACAACCTCGCGCTCCACCAGATCCCAGCCGAGGCGCTGACGGACTATCCCGGCCAGCACGGGCAGTTTCTGGATCATCTGGGCTTCGTGGTCGAGAGCGAGGCGGTCGTGGACCGGCTGTACGAGCAGGCGACGCGGCAGGGGATCGCGATCGTCCAGGCTCCCCGGCGCCATCGGGATGGGAGCTATTCCTGCTACCTGGCCGATCCCGACGGGAACACAGTGCAGGTCCTCTTCGAGCCGACGATCAGCCGGGAGCGGTGAGGCAGGTCGTCGGCACCTGCTCCGCCAGGAAGAGGGCGAGGTCGGCTCTTAGCCGAGTCCGGGGATGGAGGCGACGGTGCTCGGTCAGGAGCGGTAAGCGACCGAGGTCCTCGACGAGAAAAGCCTCGAGCACACGCAGGGCAGGGACGGCTAACCGGGAGCGGAGCGTGGACGGCCCGGCCACAAGGGCTAATCCACCCCGGGCGAGCGCGGCACTGACAGCGGTCAGCATCGCGAGGCAGGCGGCCGTGTCCCGATAGAGCGCAAACGGGATCCAGCAATAGATCAGGTCGTAGCGCCCGTTGTAGATGCCCCTCCACTGCGCGCGCGGCACAAACCGGGTGGCCCTGATCGTCTCGAGTCGGTTGACCCGGGCGGCCCGGTCCCAGAGCACCTGGGCTTGCCGCTGGGCCCATTCTGGATGCCGATACAGCACTCTGTAGAGGCCGGCGGTGTCTTCCCTGATGCAGTCGGCCGCGACGGCATCGAACCCGTCAATCAGCACGGCGGGTGCCCTGGTGCCGCCGGCTGGGGTGCCCCGGCGCTGGTTCAGGCTGATCACGCATTGCTCGAGGACAAACGGCTGGGTGGACAGCTCCGGCGTCTCGGTCTCATCATCGGGGTAGCGCAGGGCGAGAGCCTGGACCAGGGCCGGGTCGAGCATGGGCGGCTGCCCGTCGAAGAAGGCACGCCAGTCGTACGGGAACGCCGGTGGGCCGGGATCGAGGGACTCGTGCGTGACTCCCCATGCGGGATCGAGGTCGAGGCGACGGACAGCGGCCCCGTCTCTCAGGAGCGCCTGGCCTCCGGTCGCCACCACGGTTCGCCCGCAGGGAGCCCATCCACCCCGCGAACCGGGAGCCACGTAGGGAAGGCCTGCCGGATCGTCGGTCACAGTCACCTTCTGAATCATCCCGTTCTGGACCGTCACGGTCAGACGCCGGTTGCGGTCGAAGTAGCGCCACGGCGGATCCGGTCGGAGCCACCACGCGATCCGATTCGCCTCTCGGCCTTTCATAAACAGGGCGCGGGGATCGGTTCCGGAGGGGGCCACGGGCTGGAAAAAGGCTGAAAACAGTCCGTACGCGGCCTCGGAGGGATAGGTGGGCAGGCCACGGTAGCGCAGGGGGCGCAGGGCGCCGCTCTGCTGCTGGTCGTCGCAGAGCCCCCAGAACAGCTCGAGCACCGCGCTGCCGGTACCGGGGAACGTGGACTGGAACAACTCGACGACGTTGAGCAGGTCGATTCGGTCCCAGGGAACTGCGCCCATAAAGCTGACAAAGGTCGGGCGGGCGAAGGTGCCGTCTTCGAGCCAGAAGAGCCCATCCTTTTTCAGCGAAATCGTGACGGTCCCGTCCTCGGCCAGGGCGAAGCTGCTGTCGGGGTAGAAGTATCGGACATCCTCCAGCGACACTCCCCACGCAACGGCGGCGGTCCGCCGCAGCTCGTCCCAGACCGGGGGGCGGCGGCTGCGGCAGGGCCGCCCCATCGCGGCCGTCCGGATCGTCGCCTCGGGGATCACGCCGATCCAGAGCAGCGAATCGAGCCGCACCCGGGCACGGACCAGCCTGGCTCGACCGGGGGCGACTGCCACCCACTCGCATTCATGCAAGATGGTCCCGCCGGGGTCCAGACAGAGGACCCGGCGCCCATGGTCCCCGTAGATGACCTGATGGCCTGTTGGCCCGCGGACCACGGAGGGCCCTCCAATAGGGGGCCGGCCGAGAACCAGCTCGGAGCCGGGGCCCGAGCTAGGCACGGCGACCGGCCCGCTAGCCTGTCGCTGCAACTCGGCCAGGGCCTGCTCGGTGGCCGGGAAGATCGGTCGGTCCACAGGTCTCGGCACGGGCGAGCGGCACATCGGGCGACTCACCCAAGGCTACCGCGAGCCGAGTCCGGACGGATTGACAAACGTCAACACCCGCATTGACCAATGCCAGCTTTCTGGAACGGCGGGTTAGGTAGAGTAGGCCGCAGCATGTGGCGACGATGGGAGCAGGTCCCGAGCCAAGTCTACGTCGGGCTGCGTCCGTGGGTCTGGACGCAGTTCGAGAGTGATCCCGCGCCCGGGCCCTTTCCGTTCCTGGCCGGGGTGGCCCCGGAAGTCGTCGCGTGCCTGCAGGAAGCCCATCAGCGGTTATCCGGCGCCATTGACGTGGCGATCAGCGACGTCTTTGCCGGTCGCGCGGCCGTTGGGGACCCGGCGCACCGGGTTCGCCTGGAGAACGCCTATGCCGAGGTGGTGCAGTCGCGCCCGCACCTGCGCGCCCATATCCGCTGCGGGCGGAACGCGGACGGAACCTTTACCTGGGACTATCCGCTGGATGCGAGCCGACGGGCCGCGCCTCTGCCGTACTCCGCCCTGCGCATCTTTAACGCGATGACCCGCCAGACACTTCCCGTGGATCTGGAAGGGCATCCCGCGGCAGAGGTCGGGCGTCTCATCGGCTGCCTTGACGGGACATGGACCGCCGGGGCGCTGCGCCGGGAGCTGGATCGCTGGGGCACTGCCTGGGGCGCGCCGCTCCGCACGTATTGCCTGCGGCTGCTGGAGCTCCTGCTGGCGCACGACTGCGTGAACCTGACCGCACAAGCCTCAGTCCGTGCGCAGTGGCTGCGCGCCACCCAGGATCGCGATCTGGTCCACCTGGGCCATGCGGCGCTGATGTATCGCCAGGGCGACCAGTTTCTGTTCTTCGATCCCTGGCTGGTGCCCTGGTTCGCGGAGGCACCGGTCCCGTCCCTCTGGACCTCCTTGCTCCCGAAGCCCGCTGCGATCTTTCTGACCCACGAGCACGACGACCATGTGGATCCGCGGACGCTCCTCGCGTTGCCCAAGGAGACGCCGGTGATCGTGCCGAGCCGGACGAACCGGCGTGGACTGTACTACGACTACCAGGCGCTGCTGGGGGGGTTGGGGTTCACACGCATCATCGAGCTGGCACATGGTGAGTCGTGGAGGTTTGACGGGGGGGCGGTGGTGTCCGTTCCGTTCTACGGAGAATGTGCCTGCGAGCTCGGCCTGCCGCGGAACTGCTACCTCATCGTGGACCGCGGCCGCAACGTCCTGGTCCATGTGGACAGCGGGCCCACCAACAGCGGCGTGAGCCTGGTGAAGGATGGGGTGATCGACGACCTGGTCCGCCGGTTCGGCCCGATTCAGGTGGTCTGTGCGCAACCCGGGCAACTACTAGAACTGCGGACGTTCGCCGCCTATGCCTGTCTCTCCCCTCCGGGACGCTGGCTCGAGGTCGGGGAGAATTGTTGTGTCACCCCGGAGTATCTTGCCGAGCTGGCGGCGAGGGCCCGTGCGCAACTGCTGGTCGCGTACGCGAATGGCGGCGCGGACTGGTTGCCAGACCATCCGGTGTTCGTGTTCAACAATCGGAACCGGGCCTTGCGTGAGATGGTGACCGCCCACTGGTGGCCGCTGGAGCGGCTGGCGGAACACCTGGCGTCCGTGGGGTGCCGCTGCCACCACAGCCGGGCACGCGATCTCGTCCGGGATGGCCGGGACGGAGCCCCCGTGGTGCTGTCGGGGGCCGGACCAGCCCCTGACCGGCTCTATGCTGCGGATCACGGCCTGCCTCCGCGTCCGGTGCCGGCGTGAGGTCCTCCACGAAGGGCGACGGGGAGCTGCACGGAGACGAGACGGACTAACCAAACAGAGAAGGGAGACTCCATGAAGGCGAAGACGGGGATCATTGACTTCCTCAACAAGGTCGTCACGTTGGAATTGACGGCGCTCCACCACTACCTGCTGCATGCCTCCTTGTGTGGCCATTGGGGCTACGAGCGGTTGCGCCATGAACTCCATGAGCTGTGCCGCGAGGAGATGGGACATGTGTCTGGGGTGATCGATCATCTTCTCTACCTCGAAGGCGCCCCGGATGTGCAGACACTCAACCCGATCGTTGCCGGGGCGACGGTGCCCGACCTGCTGACCGCCGGTCTCAAGCTGGAGCAGGAGGATCTGACGCTCCTGCGGGACGCCATCGCGCACGCGGCGGAGGTCGGCGATTACACGACGCGGCACAAGTTGGAGGACATGGTGGTGGACACGGAGACGCACCTCGATTGGTTCGAGACGCAGCTCAGGACGATCGCGCAAGTGGGCCTCGACAACTACCTGAGCGAGCAGATCCAAAAGGGCGCCTAGCGCAAGCCGCACGGGCGCGGCCATGACTGCTTGTCGGGCGGTGGCCGGCGGGCGTCCGCTTGACGGACATCAAACAGCAAGTTGACGCTTGTCAAGGCAGCGCGCCGTGGACGCGCGTAGCGTCGTGCGAAGCAGCTTCAAGGTCCGGCCCGGGCGGGCCTGTGCCGCAGCCCGAAGGGCAGGGGTCTTTCCTCCGAGGCCCCTGCCAGTCCCGGCTCTCAGGTGGGCGTCAGTGCTGGCTCCCAGCCGCATCTGAATCTTTCCGAGCAGATCGTCCACGGCCGACGGCTGAAGACCAAGAGCTGGCTTGTGGGGCGGCCGCGCGGATCCCGCCCTCCTTGATCGCCTCGGCCTTGCGGCGCGAGGGACCGTTGGGAGGCAGTCGCTCGATGAGGAGTTGGCAATAGCCGTTGAGGACCTGCAAGAGATTGTCGAACTCATGCGCGCTGCCGCCGAGGAGCCGCCCGATCGCCTCCAGCTTCTGAGTCTCCCGCAAATGGGCTTTAACTCGCGTTCGCTCCGTAATGTCGCGGATTGCGCTGAGGATCCCGACCGCCTCCGCGTCGTGGGCCGCCCGGTGAGCGATCCGCTGAGCCTGAGCCAGCCACCCTCGCCGATTGAGCAGCCCGGTGAGCAGATCCTGCGCCGCCAGCTGCTCGAATCAATTTTTGAGGACCAGGTACTCCTGCTCCCGTCGCTTCGTCTCCGTGATCTCGGTGATGGTTTCCGGGGCAAAGACCTGGTTGTCCGTTGACCGGACGGGCGCCCACTGCACCAGGAGCCAGCGGCTGTTTGGCAGGGGCACTTCAGCGGCCGTCACAGTCCCCGTCTGCAACGCCTCGTTGGCCTTGCAGAACCCGCAGACGGCGAGCTGGTTGGCAATGTGTTCGAAGCACGTCTTGCCGCCAACGGGCCCAGCTGCGTCAGGCCGCTCCGATTCTGATAGCACACTTGCCAGCGGCCAGTGTCTATCACCAACATGATCGCGGGGCTGGCATCAATGAGCTCCCGGAGGCTGAAGGTCGGATCCGTGTCCACAAGCATCCTCCTCAACAAGGACTGTGGCAGCAGGCGACATCAGTGCCTTGAGACCAGGTGCTGTGCGCAGAACGATCTCTTGAGCGCCTGCCGTGGCGGCACGCCTCTGCCACAGCGGCTGACGTGCTTGATTCATCACGGGTTGCAGCACCGGCTACCCGGGACTGGGGAATTCCATCTCCACGATTGGGACGGACTCTGCGCGATGCAGTGACGCCCTTGGAGGCTTTCGTAGAAGCCCAACTTCGGGTGGGAACCAGGTGCTCAGGCGACACTTGGGGTGCCACCTTCCTACCTAGAACAATCCACGAACCGCGTAAGTCTTCGAAAAATGGTGCCGAGGGACAGAATCGAACTGTCGACACCAGCCTTTTCAGGGCTGTGCTCTGCCAACTGAGCTACCTCGGCACGGGCGTCACCTTAACAAGGCGGTTCCAAGAGTGTCAAGGTCGGCAGAACGACGTTCGTCTGAGGGAGGCCAGAAATGCGCTCAGCTCCCAGCACGGCCTGGACCGAGAGTATCTCACCTATTGGGCGGAGCGACTCAGCGAGGCGGAGCTCTACCCTGGGGTAAGCGAATGAGAGATACGCCCCGGAGATCGAGCGACTCTTTCGGAGCATGAGGCTGGAGCAATCTGGCGAGGAACGGCTGAACATGGGCTGGTCGATGCGGAGGCGGTAAGCTGAGGCCGACCGCTGGCGAGCGAAAGGTCATGCTCCGGCGGCAGGTTGGCGAGATCCCCGACGCGACGCTCCCCTCCTCATCCTCTGCAACGAGCAGCGTCGCCTGCTGCTTTGCTGCCTGGCCTGGCTCAGGTGCACCCATGGTCTCCCGGGTCTGGGGAGCCTCAGCCCGCGGGACCTCCTCGGCCAGAATGGCGGTCTTGACGCCCTTCTCCGCAGCGGGGTATCCTGCCGCCAGACTCCGTGACGTGAGGCGCCTCGGTTCGGAGAAGCCCGAAGATCCAATGGATGAGCCCGCCGGAATCGTCCCCGACAGCAAGCCGGAGGTCGAGCCCGAACAGCCGGCCCTCCCGCTCGCCGACTACGTCCTGGAGCTAGTGAAGAAGGCGAAGGCCGCGGCTGCCAGGCTGGCCGCGGTCTCGACCGCCGTCAAGGATCAGGCGCTCGTCGCCATGGCAGATCGGCTCGTCGAGCGGACCGAGGATATCCTGGCTGCGAACGAGACGGACCTCGAGGCGCTGGAGGAGGCGCCGGAGCGGACAGCCTTCGCCGACCGGTTGAAGCTGACGCCCGAGCGGATCAAAGAGATGGCCCGAGGGCTGCGCGAGGTCGCTAAGCTGCCTGACCCGTTGGGGGAGGCGCCGCGCCTCTGGCGGAGGCCCAACGGGATGCAGGTCGGGCGCATGCGCGTCCCGATCGGGGTCATCGGGATCATCTACGAGTCCCGCCCCAACGTGACCGCCGACTCGGCTGCCCTCTGCCTCAAGTCCGGGAACGCCTGCGTGCTCCGCGGCGGCTCCGAGGCGATCCGGTCCAACACCCTCATCGCGTCCATCCTGGCCGAGGCCGCTGAGAAGGCCGGCCTGCCGGCCGGTGCAATCACGTTCGTCGAGCGGACCGAGCGCGAGGTCGTCCGCGAGCTGCTCAAGCAGGACCAGTACGTGGACCTGATCATTCCGCGGGGCGGCCCCTCGCTCATGAAGACAGTGACCGAGGAGTCGCGCATTCCCGTGATCAAGCACGACGCGGGCGTCTGCCACATCTATGTGGACGCCGACGCCGACCTCGCGATGGCCCAGAAGATCTGCCTGAACGCGAAGGTCCAGCGCCCCTCCACCTGCAACGCGATGGAGACGCTGCTCGTCCACCAGACGATCGCGCGAGCCTTGCTGCCGGACCTCATCGCGAAGCTCCGGGAGGCAACGGTGGAGGTGCGCGGCTGCCCCAAGACCTGCCAGCTCAGCCCGGAGGCGACGCCGGCCTCTGACGAAGACTACGGCAAGGAGTTCCTCGACCTGATCCTCGCCGTGAAAGTCGTCAAGAGCATGGACGAGGCGCTGGAGCACATCGCCCGGTACGGCTCGCGGCACACGGAGGCGATCGTGACGAACGACTACTGGCGGGCGATGCGCTTCCTGCGCGAGGTGGACGCGAGCGCAGTGCTCGTCAACGCCTCGACCCGGCTGAACGACGGCTACCAGTTCGGGTTGGGTGCCGAGATCGGCATCAGCACGACGCGCATCCACGCCCGCGGCCCCATGGGCCTGGAGGAGCTGACCTGCTTCAAGTGGATCGTGCTAGGGTCCGGCCAGCTCCGCGAATAGCGCGCCCCGTGGAAAGGACCTTCCACGAGATTCTCTCCCGCCCCGGCTCCCTCGCCTGTCCGTCCAATCTCGCCGATGCGACTGACTTTGCGGCACGCGGCGGCCGCGTGCGGCGGCTTGCGACCGGACATCTCGTCTTCTACGGCCCCCACGGTCGGCGCGTCCTGGCGACCGATCCCGACGGGAATCCCCTGCACGAATGCGAATGGGCGGAGACCGAGCCGGGACGCGTCCGGTTGGTCCGCGCGCGGATCCGTCTGGACTGGGGCCAGTGGGTGGGGCTGAAGCCGGCTGGCTTGGTGAACGCGACCACGCTCGACCTGTCCAGGAAGCCGGGCTGGCAGCGGCTGACCGCCGACGACCTCCGCCGCCTGGCTGCCCAGGCCCTGCGGGTGCCGCTCGAGGAGATCCGCTTCTTCTACGGGGACGACGACCTGGTCCTGGACGGGCGCGGGCAGGCCACGATCCGCCACCGCAAGGACGTCTTCTACGTCCTGGACGACGGCACGTTCGAGCGTGCGCGGTTCATGGCTTGCATGGGCGCGATGCATTGGGAACGGATCGACTTCCTCCCGGTCGTCGAGCTGTTCCAGTCGCTGCTGCCCGGGACCGGCTCCGCCGCGTTCGAACTAATCCGCGGGCTCTACGACGACCAGAACGAGGCGGCTCCGCTCCCGCTCCGCTACCGCGGCATCCCGACCTATCCCTCCGAGGCGGCCTACAAGCTCTTCGGCGCCTTTTTCACCCCGCGCGCGCCGGGGGGCGGCGACCCCTTTCCGATCTTCATGGACCCGCCCCGGTCGCACGAAGTGACCTGGCTGCCGGCGGCCGATTCGCCGCGCCGGCATTTCGACGCGGAGCGCCGCCTTTGCGTGACGATCCAGGGACCCATCGTGCAGAAGGTGACGCTCGCCGACGATCCAGCCGGGCTGCCGTTCTTGAAGCCGGCGCCGAACGGGGTCGCCCCCTGCGCACGCAGCGTAACCGTCGCCCGGGGCCAGCTCGTCCTGCGGGACGGCGCGCATCTGATCGAGATTCCGGTCAGGCCCTCCTGGGGGGCGGTTGCGGACACGCCGCCCCCCTTGACTCCGGAGGAAAGAGGGGCAGGCGGGGAGGGGTGGCGCGGGCTGTTTGCCGGATCGCCGCCCCAGGTCACGGCCCAGCAGGCCTACGGGGCCGTGCTCCTGTATCCGGAGGACGACCGCGAGATCGAGGAAGCCGCCAGCCAGCCCTTCGTCGCCGATTTCCTCCAGGACGCGCTGGAGCAACCATCCGAGCTGGGGGCCAGGGCCGCCAAGGCCGACCGCATCGTGATCGTCCGGTTCGAGGCCGCACTCGCCGCCTGCCTGCACCTCGATCGCCCCCGGACGCATCGGATCCTGTACCGACGTCCGGAGTTTGCCCAGAAGCAGGCCCAGGCGCTCTGGAACCGGCTCGCCCAAGCGAACCGGCTCGACTGGGCCTCGCGGTTTTCCTTCCTGCCGCTCGACGGCGGCGCGCCGCAGGTCTCGGGCGAGCGCCCCGACCTCCTCTACCTGTGGCTGCCCTTCGACCAGTACGAGAACTCGACTCGCCTCGCCGAGGCCGTCCGCTCGATGGTGGGGAGCCTCGCGCCGGGCGGGCTGGCCTTCGTGGTCGGGCCTGAGTTTCTCGGCGCGAGGCTCCAGGCGCAGCGCCTCCGGCTGCTGCGCGCCGACCCGGTCGAGGCGCTCCCGACCTTCCGCATGCATCGGAACATCCTGCCGCAGGCCCGGCTCAAGCCGGGGTTGACCCTGTTCACGGTCACATCCCGCTGAGGACGATTCAAGGCGGCGCCTGGATTCTCCGATATACCTGCTGGAACTTCCCGCAAGACCGCCGAGAGCCGAGGCTCACGGAACGCCCAAGGGTATGCGACGCCTGCTGTTCGTGGACGACGAGCCCGCGGCGCTGGCCGCATGGCGCCAGCTCCTGGACCCGCTCCGGAGCGAGTGGGAGATGCACTTCGTGTCCAGCGGGCAGGACGCGCTGGCCTGTCTCGACCGGACGCCGTTCCACGTCATCCTGGCCGACCTGCGGATGCCGGGCATGGACGGCGCCACCTTGCTCAAGGCGGTCCAGGCGAGACACCCCCACGTGGTCCGCTTCGTGCTGGCCGGCCCAGAGGACCAGCAGTGGGTCATCCGGTCGCTCGGGGCCGCGCACCAATCCCTGCCGAAGGCGGCTGACCCCGCGACGATCAAGACCGCGGTCGAGCGTGCCTGTGCGGTGGGCGATCTGCTCGCCAGCGAGTCGCTCCGGCTCCTGGTCAGCGGCATGTCCGCGCTGCCCAGCCTGCCGTCCCTCTACCGGCGACTGATGGACGAGCTACAGTCCCCGGAGGCGTCCGTCGAGCGGGCGGGCCGGATCATCGCTCAGGACATCGGCATGGCGACCCGGATCCTGCAGGTCGTCAACTCCGCCTATTTTGGCCTGCGCTGCCGCGTCTCGAGTCCGGCCCAGGCCGTGGCCTTGCTCGGCTTGGACACGGTCAAGGCCCTGGTCCTCTCGCTCCAGGTCTTCTCCCAGTTCAGCGGCCGCCCCGACGCGTTCTTCTCCCCGGACCTGTTGTGGCGGCACGGGCTCGTCACCGGACTGGCCGCCCGCGCGATCGCGCAGGAGGAGGGCGCCCCGCCCTCGGTCGCGGACGACGCGTTCACGGCCGGCCTGATCCACGACGTCGGCTCGCTCATCCTGTCCAGCAACCTGCCGGACCGGTACCGTGAGATGCTCGCGCTCGCCCAGGAGCGGCAGATTCCGGAATGGCAGGCCGAGCTCGCGGTCTTCGGCGCCACCCACGGGGACGTCGGCGGCTATTGCCTGGGGATCTGGGGCCTGAGCGACGCCGTCGTCGCAGCCGTCGCCTTCCACCACGGCCCGTCGCGCTGCCCCGACCGGGCCTTCGGTGCCTTGCCAGCGGTCCACGTCGCGGACGTGGCCGAAGAGGAAGACCCGATCGCCGTCATGGACGGGCCGCCCGTTGCGGAGGACGAGGACTACCTGACAGCCTGCGGCCTGCGGGACCGGCTCCCCGTCTGGCGCGCCATCTGCGGCCGGATCGCCCGGAGCCGCAACCCCGCGTGACGGGCAAGCCCTCTGCCAGCTTGACAGCGCCCGATCCCTCCCGTAAGATACACCCACCTTTAACGCTCATCCAGTGAGGTGAGCAAGGAGCGTTCCGATGCGGAGCGGCCGGTCAGGCGCCGTCCCCGACACGCAGCACCATCCTGCACCTTCTCGCCCAGGCCATGGGGGAGAAGGTTTTTTTATGCCCCGCGACTCCTTGACCGGTCCTGGCGAGTCCCTGCTCTGTATAGAGGCGCGATGACGACGCAACCAGAACCCCACAGGAAGCACGAAAAGCTGGTGATGGACGCGAGCGAGATGGGGCGCGCCCTGACGCGGATCGCCCACGAGATCATCGAGCGGAATAAGGGCATCGAGCGCGTCGCGCTGGTCGGCATCCGGACGGGCGGGGTGCACCTCGCGCACCGGCTCGCGCGCCGGATCCAAGAGATCGAGAAAGCGCAGGTGCCGATCGGGGAGCTGGACATCACGCTGTATCGGGACGACCTCGCTCTGCGCAAGGAGCAGCCCGTCCTGCGAAAGACCACGATCCCCTTTCATATCTCCGACCTGCACATCGTGCTGGTGGACGATGTCCTGTTCACGGGGCGGACGATCCGGGCAGCGATGGACGGCCTCATGGATCTCGGCCGGCCGGCCGAGATCCAGCTCGCCGTGCTGGTGGACCGCGGGCACCGGCAGTTGCCCATCAAGGCCAACTACGTCGGCAAGAACATCCCGACCGCGCGGGACGAGCAAGTTCACGTGTTCCTTGAAGAAGAAGGCGAAGAGGACCGGGTGGTCATCGTCAAAGGATGATGCGGAGGACCCCATGAGCCTCAAGCGCAAGGACCTGGTGGGGATCGCGGCGCTGGCCCCGGACGAGATCATGGAGATTTTGGATACGGCCGAATCCTTCAAGGAGGTGAGCGGGCGCGAGATCAAGAAAGTGCCGGCGCTCCGGGGAAAGACGGTCGTCAACCTCTTCTTCGAGCCCAGCACCCGCACGCGCACGTCCTTCGAGCTGGCGGCCAAGCGGCTCAGCGCCGACGTGATCAACTTTTCGCCGTCCGCCAGCAGCGTCGTCAAAGGCGAGACCCTCCTCGACACCGCGCGCAACATCGAGGCCATGCAGGCGGACCTGATCGTGCTCCGCCATCCGGCCGCGGGAGCAGCAGAGATCCTGGCGCGGGGGGTCAAGTCCTCCGTGATCAACGCGGGGGACGGGTGGCACGAGCACCCCACGCAGGCGCTGCTGGATCTCTTTACGCTGCGGGAGAAGACGCGGGACTTCCGCGGCCTGACGGTGGCCATCGTGGGGGACCTTGCCCACAGCCGGGTGGCCCGCTCCAACATCTACGCGCTGACCAAGCTGGGGGCGGAGGTGCGGGCCGTCGGGCCGCCGACGATGATCCCGACCTTCCTGGACCGGCTGGGCGTTCGCGTCTCCTACCATCTGGACGAGGCCCTGCGGGGGGTGGATGTGATCATGATGTTGCGTCTCCAGCTCGAGCGACAGGGCCGTGCCCTGTTCCCGAGCATCCGGGAATACTCCCGGCTCTACGGCCTCACCCCCGAGCGGGTAAAGCTGGCGGCGCCCGGCGTCCTGATCATGCATCCAGGCCCGATCAACCGGGGCGTAGAGATCGCGCCCGAAGTGGCCGACAGCTTCGCTTCGGTGATCCTCGATCAGGTGGCCAACGGCGTCGCGGTCCGGATGGCGGTGCTGTACCTGCTGGCGGGCGCAGGCTCATAGCGAACCGCGAGTAGCCGACAGCGCTGAGCTACTCGCTGTTCACTGCTGGCGCAAAGAGGAACCATGGCGATTCTCATCAAGGGCGGCCGGGTCATTGACCCCGGACGGCTCAACGGTCCGGCGGACGTGCTCATCGAGGATGGGAAGATCGTGGCGGTCGGGCCGAACCTGGCTGGCGCCGGCGGTCGAAAGAACCACACCCTGACCGTCATCGACGCCGCGGGCAAGCTCGTGCTGCCCGGCTTCGTGGACCTGCACGTTCATCTGCGGGAGCCTGGCTTCGAGTATAAGGAGACCATCGAGACCGGGACGGCCGCGGCGGTCGCGGGCGGCTTCACCTCCGTCTGCTGTATGCCGAACACCAACCCGGTCAACGACAACCAATCCGTCACCGAGTTCATCCTCGAGCGAGCCGCGGTGGCGGGGTCGGCGCACGTGTTCCCGATCGGGGCGATCACCAAGGGCTCCGAGGGGAAGGAGTTGGCCGAGATCGGTGAGTTGCGCGAGGCCGGTTGCGTGGCCATCTCCGACGACGGCCGACCGGTGATGAACAGCCTGGTGATGCGCCGGGCGATGGAGTACGCCCGCGCCTTCGATCTCCCGGTGGTGGACCACTGCGAGGACCTGTACCTCTCGGAGGGCGGCTGCATGAACGAAGGGCTCGTCTCGACGCAGATGGGCCTCCAGGGCATCCCTGCCGCGGCGGAGGAGGTGATGGTGGCCCGGAACCTGGCGCTGGCCGAGCTAACGGGCGCCCGGCTGCACCTGGCCCACATCAGCACGGCCGGGTCCGTCCGGATCGTCCGCGAGGCCAAGGCGCGCGGCCTGCGGGTGACGGCGGAGGCCTGTCCCCACCACTTCACGCTCACGGAAGAGGCGGTGCGTGGCTTCAACACGCACGCGAAGATGAACCCGCCGCTGCGAACCTGGCACGACGTGCAAGCGATCAAGGAAGGACTGCGGGACGGCACCATTGACGTCATCGCGACGGACCACGCGCCGCACGCCACCCAGGACAAGCAGCAACAGTTCGCCGAGGCGCCCTTCGGCGTGGTGGGTCTCGAGACCGCACTGCCGTTGACTCTGGCGCTGGTCGAGGAGGGCGTCCTCTCGCTCGAGGCGGCGGTGGCCAAGCTGACGCGCGAGCCTGCGCGCGTGTTCGGGCTCGCCAAGGGCAGCCTCGCCCCCGGCGCGGACGCCGACGTGGTCATCGTGGACCCGCAGGAGACCTGGGACGTGGACCCGCAGCGGTTCCGGTCCAAGAGCCGCAACACCCCCTTCGCAGGCTGGACGGTCAAGGGGCGGGTGCGTACCACGCTGACGGCCGGACGGGTCGTGTACGAAGCGTGAGGAAGTCTGATGCGGTGAGGGGGGGCAAGGGAGGAGTCGGATGTCCCCGGATCGCCAAATCGCCAGCTCACCACATCGTCCCGTGCAGCGTTGGGCAGCCCTGGTGCAAACCGTGGAGCTGCTGGCCCTGGCGGTGTGGACGGGCGGGCTGATCGTGATCGTCGCCGCGGTGATTCCAGCGGTCTTCAATTCGTTCGGGATGGAGCCCGGCGGCCGGCTCCTGACCCGCGTCTTCGACGGGTATAATCGGCTGGCCGGGGTCGCCGCGATCCTGCTGGCGGCGGGCCTGGCGGTCCGGCTGCGGCTCCGGGCCTGGGGCGGGACCGGGCGGCCGGCGGTCCCGCGCGCGGAGATCGGACTGTTGCTGGCGATGGTGCTGGTGGCGGCGCTGATCACGTTCGTGCTGGGCCCGGAATCGGTCGCCCTGCAGGAGCGGGCCTTTGCCGCCCAGGGAGAGGCGGCCAAGAAGGCCGCCTACGACGCCTTCTTCCGGACCCACCACGTGGTCCGGGCGCTCTACGTGGTGAACCTCGGTTTGGGCGTGGCGCTGCTGGCCGTCAAAGCGCGGGCCGGGGTGGCCGGCCCGACCCCGCTGAGCGGAGAGGGGGACACGTGAAGCGAGCGATTCTGGCCCTGGCGGATGGCACGGTCTTCGACGGTCTCGCCCTCGGCTTCGAGGGCGAGACCGTCGGGGAGGTCGTCTTCAACACGGCCATGACCGGGTACCAGGAAATCCTGACCGATCCCTCCTACAAGGGGCAGATCGTCACGATGACGTGTCCGCATATCGGCAACTATGGGGTCGCGAAGGAAGACGCGGAGTCCCAGCGGCTGTGGGCCGAGGGCTTCATTGTGAAGGAAGCCAGCCGCCGGCCGAGCAACTGGCGGGCCGACCGGTCGCTCGACGAGTACCTGCGCGAGGCGCGGCTCGTCGGCATCGAAGGGATTGACACGAGAGCCTTGACCCGGCACCTGCGGGACCATGGCTCCCAGCAAGGCGTGATCTCGCACGTGGACCTGGATGCCACGCGCGCGGTCGAGAAGGCGCGGACCGCGCCCGGTATCGTCGGCCGGGACCTGGTCGCCGCAGTGACCTGCACGCGGGCCTACGAGTGGACCGAGGGCTCAGGAGCCTGGCAGCCCGACCAGCCCGGCGACGGGGCGGCGGGCCCCGGGCAGAACGGCCACCGCTTCACGGTCGTCGCGTACGATTTCGGCGTGAAACAGAACATCCTGCGCCGTCTGGTGGACGTCGGCTGCCGCGTGACCGTGGTCCCGGCCTCCACGCCGGCGGAGACGGTGAAGGCGATGGCGCCGGACGGTATTCTGCTCTCCAACGGACCCGGAGACCCGGAAGGTGTGCCCTATGCCATCGAGGCGGTCCGGCAGTTGATCGGCTGGCGGCCGATCCTCGGCATCTGTCTGGGGCACCAGATCCTCGGCCTGGCCATGGAGCTGCCCACGTACAAATTGAAGTTTGGCCACCATGCCGCGAACCACCCGGTGCTGGATCTCCGGACGCGCCGGGTGGCGATCACGTCCCAGAACCACAATTTCGCGGTCCGCGTCCCGGTGCCGCTCCTGCCGGCGCGCGACGGGCTGCCGACGGTGGACACCGCGTTCGGCCGCGTCGCCGTCAGCCACGTGAGCCTGAACGACGAGTCGATCGAAGGGATCGTCTGCCTGGATCAGCCGGTCCTGTCGGTCCAGTACCACCCCGAGGCGGCCCCGGGGCCTCACGACTCAGCCTATCTCTTCCGCCAATTCGTCGCTATGATGGAGCAAGCCCATGTCTAACGCCGCGTGCCGAAAAAGCGTCGCCCTCGCCGGCGCCGCGCTCACCCCGCTGCTGGCGGGGTGCATCACGATCAACCTGCTGCCCGGGCCCGGTCCCCTGCGCGAAGAGGTCCTCAGCGGCTCCGGGTCCGCCAAGGTCCTGCTGCTCGATGTGGACGGGTTGATCAGCGCGCAGGACGGGGATGGGCTGTTCAATCGCCCGAACCTGGTGGCCCAGGTCAAGGAGGCACTGTCGCGCGCGGCCGAGGACCAGCACGTCAAGGCACTCGTGCTGCGAATCAACAGCCCCGGCGGCACCGTCACCGCATCCGACGTCCTGCACCATGAGGTCAAGCAGTTCAAAGAGAAACGGAAGATTCCGGTCATCGCCTCGATCATGGACGTGGGCGCTTCGGGCGGCTACTACGTTGCGGTCGCCGCAGACAAGATCGTGGCGCATCCCTCCTCCGTCACGGGGAGCATCGGGGTGATCATGCTGACGATCAACGCGCGCGGGCTCCTGGAGAAGATCGGCATGGAAGCCACGGCCGTGACGTCCGGTCCCAAGAAAGACATGGGTTCGCCGTTCCGGCCGATGACGGAGGAGGAGCGGCAGATCTTCCAAAGCGTGATCGACCACTTCTACCAGCGTTTCCTGACGGTGGTCCGGGAGGGGCGCCGCAACCTGACTGCGGACGAGGTCCGGAGACTGGCGGACGGCCGGATCTACTCGGGCGAGCAAGCGAAAGCCCTCGGATTGGTGGACAGCGTCGGCTACCTGGACGAAGCGATCGAGACGGCCAAGCGGCAAGCGGGGCTCACGGAAGCCCGGGTGGTCACCTACTACCGGCCCGGCGAGTATCGGCAGAACATCTACTCCCGGCTGATGGGCGGGGGAGGCGGCCTGGCCGCCCTGGCTGCCCTGGATCCGATGGCGATGCTTAGAGGCCGCACCCCGCAGTTCATGTATTTGTGGATGCCGTAACGGGCGGGGACCAGGCGACGCGGGACGAGGGGCGGCGGGGTACGGAGACCACCAAAGCGATGGCGACGGAGCACCCAGCAAACTGGTCATCAATTCCTATTGGGCGTCGGACCGCCCTGTCCGTGGGCGCGCGGGGCATCGTTGGGCTTTGGACCGCGTTGGGAACCGGCGCGTTGCTCGGCCTGATCGAGGCACTCGCGGGCTGCGTCCGTGCCCCGGGGACCGCCCGCGAGCAGCTCATCTTCATCTCGGAGGAGAAGGAGATCGCCATGGGCGTCCAGGCGTTCCGCACCATCCTACGGGAGGCCCGGCTCAATGAAAACCCCGAGATCAATGAGATGGTCCACCGGGTGGGTATGGGGATCGCCAAGGTCGCTCACAAACCGGAATACCACTGGGAGTTCGCCGTCATCCAGGACGACAAGATCGTCAACGCCTTCGCGCTGCCCGGTGGCAAGGTCGCTGTGTTCACGGGCATCCTGAAGTACACCCAGAACGAGGACGGGCTGGCGACGGTGATGGGGCACGAGGTTGCGCACGCCCTCCAACGGCACGGCGCGGAACGGATGAGCCGGGGCCTGCTCGAGCAGATCGCCCAACTCGGCACGTTAGCGGCTTCGGCCAGCGGCGCGATCAATCCCAGCGTGGCGATGGGCGCGATGCAGGCTTACGGGGTCGGCGTGTCTTTGCCCTTCAACCGGAAGCAGGAATCGGAGGCCGACTACATCGGGCTGCGCCTGATGGCCCAGGCGGGCTACGATCCCCGCGAGGCCGTGCGTTTTTGGGAGCGGATGTCGGGCTGTCCGAAGCAGTTGATCGGGAAGCTCTGCTTCCGCTCCCAGGCGGCCATCCCAGAGTTCCTCTCGACGCACCCCTCGGATGTGACCAGAATCAACCAGCTCGAGGCCTGGATTCCGGAGGCCCTCCACCTCTACCAGCCCGGCAACAAGCCGGCTCCGGAGCTGCAGGTCCCGCCCTTCCTGCAACCACCGCCGCCCCCGCGCGACGGCCTGCCCAGGTCCGGGTGAAGAAGGAGTCTATGCCGAAACGCGCCGACATCCAGTCCATCCTGCTGATCGGGTCCGGCCCCATCGTCATCGGGCAGGCCTGCGAGTTCGACTACTCGGGAACCCAGGCCTGCAAGGCCCTGAAGGAAGAGGGCTATCGGGTGGTCCTGATCAACAGCAATCCCGCGACGATCATGACCGACCCGGAACTGGCGGACCGGACCTACATCGAGCCGATCACGGCGGACGTCATCGAGCGGGTCATCGAGCGGGAGCGGCCCGACGCCCTGCTGCCCACCATGGGCGGCCAGACCGCTCTCAACGTGGCGGTCGCGTTGGCCCAACGCGGGACGCTCGCCAAGTACGGCGTGCAGCTCATCGGCGCGTCGGCCGACGCCATCCACAAGGCCGAGGACCGGGAGGCCTTCCGGCAGGCCATGTGGAAGATCGGCCTGCGGACGCCGGCCAGCGGCATCGCGCGGACGCTGGCCGAGGCCGAGCGCGAGGTCGAACGGATCGGCTTTCCGACGATCGTCCGTCCCTCGTTCACTCTCGGGGGCACCGGCGGGAACATCGCCTACAACATCGAGGAGTTCAAGCGCTGCGCCGAATGGGGGCTTCAGGCGAGCCCGGTCGGGGAGATCCTGATCGAGGAATCCGTCATCGGCTGGAAAGAGTTCGAGCTGGAGGTGATGCGGGACCTCAAGGACAACGTCGTCATCGTCTGCCCGATCGAGAACCTGGACCCCATGGGCGTCCACACGGGCGACAGCATCACCGTGGCGCCGGCCCTCACGCTGACGGATAAGGAATACCAGGCGATGCGGGACGCCGCGATCCGGATCATCCGGGAGATCGGCGTGGACACGGGCGGCTCCAACATCCAGTTTGGCGTGAATCCGGACACCGGCGAAATGGTCGTGATCGAGATGAACCCGCGCGTCTCCCGCAGCTCGGCCCTCGCCTCGAAGGCGACCGGGTTCCCGATCGCCAAGATCGCCGCCAAGCTGGCGGTCGGCTATACGCTGGACGAGATCACCAACGACATCACGCGGGTGACCAAGGCCGCCTTCGAACCCACCATTGATTATGTGGTCGTGAAGGTCCCGCGGTTCGCCTTCGAGAAGTTCCCCGGGGCAGACCCAACCCTGACCACGCAGATGAAATCGGTCGGGGAGGCCATGGCCATCGGCCGGACGTTCAAGGAGGCGCTTCAGAAAGCGATTCGGTCGCTCGAGGTGGACCGCTGCGGGCTTATCTCCCTGCAGGGCTGGGACCGGGGGCTCCCGGACGGGATCTCCCGCGAAGAGGCCGCCGCGCGCGTGCGCGTCGCGCTCCGGGCCCCGCACCCGGACCGCCTCTGGCATCTCGCTGACGGCTTCCGCGCAGGGCTCTCAATCGAGGCCCTGTACGAGCTGACCAAGGTGGACCCCTGGTTCCTGGATCAGATCCGGGAGATCGTCGAGTTCGAAAGCCGCCTGATCAAGGCTGCCCAGCACCGGGAACCCGTTGCATTCTTCGGAGCCACGGGTACCCCCATCACCCATGACCTCCTTCTGGAAGCCAAGCAGCTCGGGTTTGCGGATGAGCGGATCGCGCAGCTCCTCGGGATCCCCAAGACCGACGCACGCCGGGTGCGCGCGGCCCTCGGACCGGCCGGCGCCCCCGGGGACCGGGCCGTCACCTACAAGCGCGTGGACACTTGCGCGGCCGAGTTCGAGGCGCACACGCCCTACCTCTACTCCACCTACGAGCGCGAATGCGAGGCGCGGCCGACCACGCGGCCGAAAGTCGTGATCCTCGGGGGCGGACCCAACCGCATCGGGCAGGGGATCGAGTTCGATTACTGCTGCGTGCACGCCGCCTTCGCGCTCCGGGAGCTGGGGATCGAGACCATCATGGTCAATTGCAACCCGGAGACGGTCAGCACGGACTACGACACCTCCGACCGGCTGTACTTCGAGCCGCTCACAGAGGAGGACGTCCTGAACATCGTCGCGTGCGAACGGCCCCTGGGCCTCGTCGTGCAGTTCGGCGGCCAGACGCCGCTCAAGCTCGCGCTGCCGTTGGAGCGGGCGGGCGCGAACATCCTCGGCACCAAGCCGGACGCGATTGACCGGGCCGAGGACCGGGAGCGCTTCCGCGACCTCCTGCTCACGCTCGGACTCACCCAGCCGGCGAGCGGCATGGCCCGCTCCGTGGAGGAGGCTGTGCGGGTGGCCGCGCGGCTGCGCTATCCGGTCATGGTCCGCCCCTCCTACGTGCTGGGCGGGCGCGCCATGCAGATCGTCTACGACGAGGACGGTCTGCTCACCTACATGGCGTCGGCGGTCAAGGCCTCGCCGGACCATCCCGTGCTCATTGACAAGTACCTGGAGGACGCCATCGAGATTGACGTGGACGCCATCGCCGACGGCCGCCGGGTCGTCGTCGCCGGGATCATGGAGCACATCGAGGAGGCGGGGGTGCATTCCGGGGATTCCGCCTGTTCGCTGCCCCCCTATAGCTTGGACGCGGGCGTCGTCGCGGAGATCCGCCGCCAGACCGCCGCGCTGGCGATGGAGCTGGGCGTCGTCGGGCTCATGAACGCGCAGTTTGCCGTGCGCAACGGGACCCTGTACGTGCTCGAGGTCAACCCGCGGGCCTCCCGGACGGTGCCTTTCGTGAGCAAGGCGATCGGCGTGCCGCTGGCGAAGCTGGCCATGAAGGTGATGATGGGGCGCACGCTGGAGGAGCTGGGCTTCACGGAAGCCCCCGCCCCCGCCCACGTCTCGGTCAAGGAAGCCGTGTTCCCTTTCACCAAGTTCGCGGGCGTGGATGTCCTGCTGGGGCCGGAGATGCGCTCGACCGGCGAGGTCATGGGGATCGACGAGGAGTTCGGCTGGGCCTTCGCCAAATCCCAGGCCGCGGCCAACGTCTCCCTACCGACCGGCGGCACAGCGTTCCTCAGCGTGAAGGACCGGGACAAGCCGGCGGCCCTGGAGATCGCCCGCCGCCTCCGGCGGCTCGGGTTCCAGATCGAGGCCACCCGCGGCACAGCCGCCTTTTTGCAGGAGCGTGGCGTTCCCGCCACGACCGTGAACAAGGTGACGGAAGGCCGGCCGCACATCGTGGACCACATCAAGAACGGGGAGATCTGCCTGGTCGTCAATACGGTCGGGAGCGAATCGTCCCATGCGGATTCCAAGTCCATCCGCCGGGAGGCGCTCCACCACAATATCCCGTACTACACGACGATGCCCGGCGCCAGGGCAGCCGTGCTCGGCATCGAAGCGATCGTCCGCAAGGGGCTGACGATCAAGTCCTTGCAGGAGTACCACCAGACAGCAAGTGGCTAGCAGCAAGCAACTGTTTGCTATTTGCTGGTAGCCGTTGGCCGTCGCTTGTTGAGGAAAAGCTATGCCGACTCCGATCACGAGAAAGGGCTACGACGCGCTGAAGGCGGAGCTGGACCGGTTGAAGAAGGTGGAGCGGCCGAAGGTGATCGAGGCGATCGCCGAGGCGCGCTCCCACGGAGACCTCAGCGAGAATGCCGAATACGAAGCCGCCAAGGAGCGGCAGGGGTTCATCGAGTCCCGGATCACGGAGCTGGAGCGCAAGCTCGCGGAGGCCCGGATCGTGGACACGGCCAACCTCGCCGGCGACACGGTCGTGTTCGGCGCCACGGTCGTGCTCCTGGACGTCCAGGCCAACGAGCAGAAACAGTATACGCTGGTCGGGCAGGACGAGGCGGACCTGAAGAACGGCAAGATCTCCGTCCAGTCGCCGGTCGGCAAGGCCTTGATCGGCCACCGGGTCGGCGACATCGTCGAGGTCAAGACCCCCGCCCGGCAGGCGGAGTACGAGATCCTGGAAATCCGCTTCGAAGAACTGTGACGGCCATGCCGACTGCCATTTCTCTCGTGACGCTGTTGACCGACTTCGGCGATCGCGACTACTTCGTCGCGAGCATGAAGGGGGTCATCCTGAACATCAACCCGCAGTGCCGGATCGTGGACCTCTCGCACCAGGTCGAGCCCCAGCAGGTCGAGGAGGGGGCTTACCTCCTCAAGTCCTGTTACAAGTATTTCCCGGACGGTACGATCCATGTAGCCGTCGTGGACCCGGGGGTCGGCACCATGCGGCGCGCGCTGCTGGCGACCAGCTCCCGGTACTTCTTCCTGGGACCGGACAACGGCATCCTCAGCTACGCACTCGAGGAAGAGACGTCCGTGGAAGTCCGCCAGATCGAGAACAAGCAGTACCGGCTGGACTCCGAAGGGGCGACCTTCGACGGGCGGGACCTGTTCGCTCCTTCGGCCGCCTGGCTCACCCGGGGGCAGCAGCCGGGCTCCTACGGCCGGCTCATTCGGGATTACGTCACGCTACCCTTTCCACACCCGGCCTGGAGCGGCGGCGTGCTCGTCGGGCGGATCATGTACGTGGACCGGTTCGGCAACCTGATCTCCAACATCACGCCGCTCTTCCTCAAGGAAGCGAAAGGGAAGTCCCGGCAGGACCGCGTCTCGATCCGGATCGCCGGCGTCACGATTGACGATTTGGTGGCGACCTACGCGGCGGGGCAGCCGGGCGCGCCCCAGGCCCTTATCAACAGCAACGGCCAGCTCGAAATCTTCGTCAAGGACGGGAGCGCCGCCGCGCTGCTTAAGTGCGGCCGCGGCGAGCGGATCGAGCTGGCCTAGCGCCACGCCGGGGGGGTCCCTCTTCGACCCGCCCGGGCGGTCTTCCTCGCCACAAGTGCCTCCCCCAATCTCTTTCCCCCTTTGCGTTCCCGGCGAACACGCCAGTGAGCCGGATCGGCTCGTTTCTCTCAGGCGCCCTCAGAGGAGTCGAACGGGGATGACCGCCGTGAGAAGGGGGCCCGGCCAGGTGCCCGCATGGCGCCGAAGGAAGCCGCGCTGGGCTGTCTGAAGCGACGCCAGACGGACGACGACGCCACCACCGCTTGCCTGGAGCAGCTCGGGCTGGTGGGGCGCAGCCCAGCGCTCCGGCTGGTGAGGGAATTCGTGCAGAAGGCTGGCCAGGTCAGCGATGTGCCCGTGCTGATCACCGGAGAATCCAGGACCGGGAAGGAGCTCATTGCCCGGGCCATCCACCAGGTTGACCGCAAGCGCTCCCAGGGCCCCTTCGTCGCGGTGAACTGCAGCGCCGTCCCCGGCTCGCTGGCCGAGAGCGAGTTCTTCGGGCATGCCCGGGGGGCCTTTACTGGCGCGATCGCCGCGCATCCAGGCCTGTTCCGGGCCGCCCACCGCGGCGTGCTCTTCCTCGATGAGGTCAGCGAGCTGGACCTCAGGTTGCAACCGAAGCTCCTGCGGGTGCTCCAGGAGGGCCGCATCCTGGCGGTCGGCGAGACGGTCGAGCGCGCGGTGGACGTCCGCGTGATCGCCGGCACGAACAAGGAGTTGGCTGCGGCGGTGTCTCGGGGAGAATTCCGATTGGACCTGTACCATCGGCTGAACGTCCTCTCCCTTCGGGTCCCGGGGCTCAAGCAACGCAAGGAAGACATCGCTCCCCTGGTCCAGTTCTTTCTCGAGAAATACCGAGCCTGCTACCAGCATGGAATCCGTGCCGTCGAGCCCCGTGTCCTCGAGCTGCTGACCTCGCTCGAGCTGCAGGGCAACGTGCGAGAGCTGGAGAACATCGTCCGCCAGGCCCTGTTTCGCAAGCGGGCCGGCGATCGCTTGGAGATGGGCGACCTCCCGCCCGAAGTCATTCGGCTTCTGCTCGCGTCACCTTCTGCTGACCGTGAGCTGGCCCTCGACCACGCCGCCACCGAGATGGTCCGGGCAGGGGTGGGCTTGTCCGAAGCCCTGAAGCGGTTTGAACCCGAATTCCGCAGTTGAATGACGATCATGGGGAGGCGCCCTGGGCGTGAGGCGTGAATGGGAGCGCCGGGCCGGTGAGGTCGGCAGGCCCCGATGGGGGCTGGCGGGGGTCATCCGCCTCGGCAGGTCCCATTCCAACTGCGCCGCAATCGGGAGACCGTGGAACAGGGTCCGCAACCGGGTGAGAAAGTCGGCGCGCTCGTCGCGGGGGACGGCGAAGCGGATGCGGAGCCAGCGGGCTTGGGGGATCAGATCCGCCCCGACCAGAACGATCAGGTCCCGGACAGCCCGCAGCCGCCGCTTAAACCAGCACGCGGGCAGGACCGTCTCCCGGAAGCCCCTCAGGAGATTGGAGAGGACACAGCCAGTCCGGAAGGCCGCAGCGGTCGCGTCAAACGACTGGAGGCAGAACGTGTCCAGGCTCAGGTCCTCTGTCAGCTCCTTGATCCGGTTCTCGCTGTCCGCCCGGCCCGCGTCCATCCGCGTGACCAACTCGGCGGCGTAGGGCACCGTGGTGACGAAGACCCGGGAGGTGTAGCCCGGGCACTCGATCAGGTACCGCCCCCGGGCGTCGGGGGGCTCGGCCAGGGTCTGGCGCAGGCACACGAACTGCCGCCGCTGCCCCCGCCAGGCGGGCCACGTGGCCATCGCATCGGCCACGGCGATGCCCCGGGCCACGGGTCCGCCACTCGGCCTCCGGAATGCGCTGCACGACCCGCTGGCGGACGAGCGGGGTCAGCCGCGCCACGATGATATATGGCAGATCGCGGGCTTCCAAGAAGCACAAGCAGGCCGTCACCAAGAAGCCAGCATCCGTCCGCACGAGGCCGATCTGGTGCCCGGCTGGCAGCAGCACTAAGGCTTGCGCCAGCAATGCCCGGGCGCCATTGGCGGTCCCCGCATGGCCCGCCCGCAAGGTGGCCCACAAGAGCCGGCGGCGCTCGCTCACCCACGCGACCAACGGATGCTGGGAGGGGCGACCCTGCGTGAGCGGGTTCTGCCCCGTGAGGCTTCCGTCCTGCTCGCCATAGCGACAGAACACGGTCGAATCCAGGTCCAGGGGATGGCCCAGCACGATCGGCCGCATGGCGCTCAGAGACAGCCGCATCAGGGTTTCGGACACCTCGGTGAGCCGCTGGGCCGTGAAGCCGGGAAAGAAGCGCCGGAGCGTATCGGGCGCCGGGAAGCGCGTAAGGCCGAGCAGGCGAGGCAGCAAAGGATCCCGGCGGTACCGCGTGACGTGCGCGAACCGCTCGATCCCCAACGCAGGCTGTACCACCAGGCTAGCAGCACGTCCACCGAGGCAATCTGATTGTTCGACGTCTTCGCAAAGGGCGCCAGCAGCGGGACGAGCGCGGCCCGCAGGCTGATCAGTTCGAAGTACAGGCGGAGCAGAATGGCCCCAGCCCAGACGGTGATCGGATGGTCCGTAAACGCAAAGCGGATCTTCGGGTAGAGCGGTGACGCGGGTCGGTGACACCCTCGCATACCGAACCTCCTGTCCCCACGGGAGAATGTGATCGCCTACTCCACATCAAGACGGATCAACTGCGGAATCTGGGCTTAGCCGAGACCAAAGACGCCCTGAACCGGCTCACAGCCCTCCAGCGCTCGATCAAGAAGAACGGAGCGATCTGGGTCGTAGCGCCCAAGGGCCAAGCGCACCTCAAGGAAACAGGATGTCATCGCCGTCGGCAAGGCAGCCGGCCTTGTGGACACAAAGGTGGTCAGCTTCTCCGACACCCACAGGGCCCACAAGCTGGTGATCCCCGTCGCCCGTCGCTGAGCCGGCCCCGCGCTGGGCTCGGCCCCTGAGCCTAGCCGGCGAGCCGGTGCCACGCGGCCAGATAGTCTTGGACCGCCGCGACGAAGGTCCCGTGGCTCCAGGTCAGTGGCGAGACGGAGAGGGGCTCGTGCGTAAAGGGGTGCACCTGCTCGGCGAGCACGCCGGACGGGAGGCCGTGCCGCACGCACCACTCCAGGAGCGCCACCGCCTCCTTGAGGTCCTCCCGCCTGGTCGCGCTCGCGATGGTCCACTGGGCCAGCCAGAGCGTACAGACGAACCAAGGATTCCCGGGCACGGTGGCGACGTCGTCGCTCTGCCGGTGATAGTAGTCGTTCTCGTACCGGGCCACCCCGCCGACCGCCGTCTTGACCCACAGGCGTTCCCGCACAGCCCTCATGGTCTGCACGACCCGCAGGTCGTGCACAGGCAACAGCCCGAAGTACCACAACCCGAACAGCGAGCTGTCTAGGACCGGGTCGAAGTCCCAGCTCCCGTCCGCTTTCCGGTTCGCCATCCGGACGAAGCGGTCCAGCTCTGGCCGGTAGAGCACCGATTCCACACCGGCCTTAATCTCCGCGGCGGCGCGCCAGTACTGCTCGGCCCGCGCCGCCTCGCCGAAGGCCGCGGCGAAGCCTCCCGCCGCCTGCAGGCCGGCCCAGACCGCCGCGCAGGTGAACGCGAGGACGCCACGCCGTTCTTCCCATAGGTCGTAGGAAGGGAGCGGCAATCCGCTCGTGGGGTCGCGGTAGCCCACCATGAACTCCGCTGCCCGCACGATGAGTGCGCGGTAGAGCGGCTTGATGAACTCGACGTCCTTCCACCGCTGGAAGTGCCGCCAAAGGGCCCAGACCACGAGCGCGGTCTCGTCCTCCTGGATCGGCAGATCCTTGCGGCCGTTCCTCACCCAGGGATGCCAGCTCGAGGCGAGGGTCCCATCCGGATTGTACTTGTGCAGCAGGTACCCCTCCTTGCTGATCACCTGGCAGGAGAAGCGGAAGAAGGGGCGGGTGATGTCCAGATAGCCGGCTAGGTCCAGGGCATAGGCGACCAGCGCCCCGTCCCTCGGCCACATGTAGGAGTAGGTATCCCGGACAGCCGAGGCGATGTCCGAGTCGTTGGCGGCGAGGATCGCGCCGCCGTTGTCAATCTGGGTACGGAGGATCAGCAGACTCAAGTCGTACAGCGCGCGCACACCCTCGGGCAGGTCGGCAAAGTCCGGGCGGTGCGACTCGAGCCAGAGCCGCCAGTAGGAGGCCGTGCGGTTCAGGAAGTGCCAGGGGCCTCGATGCCGGACCGAGCGGTTCAGCCGGGTGACCTCCTCGAACGAGGAGCCGACCGCCAGCCAATAGTAGGCCGTCTGGGTGGTGCGCGGGGGGAGGGCCAGGTGCACCGCCACCGTGGAATCCACGGAACCCTGGGCGATTGGATTGCCGGAGAGCTGCCCGTCCTCCGCATCCTTCCACGTACCCTGGAGGCTTTGGACTCCCTTGTGCCCGCAGGCCCATTGGTGCACTCCGATATGCCAGCCCTCGACCGTGTCCGGGGCATCCTCGGGACGCCGCCCCGGGGTCGCGGCGTTGGCCAGGAACCAGCGCGGGCCTTTGTAGTGATAGACTGCGCGCCGCTCCGGCTCGTAATAGGCCGTATCGCCAGTTTCATGGGAGGAGATGTAAAGGTCATGGTGGAAGAAGAGCCGGACGTCGCGCGGCATTTCCGTGGGATTGCTCACGTCTACCCGGCGCAGGTACAGGTTCTCGTGAAAGTCCACCGCGTCGTGACAGACCAGCTCGAGCTGGAGGTCCGGATGCGATAGCTCCACCTCCGCGACCAAGGTCGCCGGCGCATAGCGAAGCCGGCGAGACCAGCCGGGATCGTCCAGCCACCGAAACCGGCCGTCCACCCAGACTCCAAAGCGGCAGACGTGCCCGTTCGTGTGGTTCTCGAGCCCGACGTGCGGCCAGTAGAGGTCGCGCAACTGGTAAGTCGCATCCACGTTGACGAGGAGCGAGCCGTTGCCGAGCGGAAGGTCTCTGGGCATGGGCACACCGGGTCCACAGCGGTGCGTCACGGGGAAGCCGCAACGCCCCTGGATCGCCGCGTACGCAGTATATCGCAGGAAGCGGGGCGGTGAAAGTGAGAACTGCGCCCGAGAGCTGCTCCGATGACGCCCCCTCGTCAGGTGCGGTCGGGCCGCGCCGGGCTGGTGTCGCATTCGGTGACTGCCCGGATGGCATCGCGGACGATCCCGACCATGCGGGCCAGCTCCTGGACCGTGATGATCAGGGGCGGCATGAGGACGACGACGTTGCCCAGGGGCCGGATCAGCAGCCCGCGGCGCCGGGCCTCCATCGCGACACGGTGGCCGACCCGCTCAGCCAGCGGATAGGGGGTGCGGGTCGCCCGGTCCCGGACCAGCTCGATGCCGACCATGAACCCGCACTGCCGGATGTCGCCCACGTGGGCGAGCCTGCCGATCGGGCGGAGGAGCCGCCGCAGCGCGGCGATCTTGGGACGCAGCCGCGCGAGCGTCCGGGCCTTGCGGAAGACCGCCAGGTTCGCAAGCGCGACGGCGCAGCCCAGCGCGTTCCCCGTAAAGCTGTGCCCATGGAAGAAGGTCTTCCACTCGCCGTACGCCCCGAGAAAGGCCCGATAGATCTCTTCCGTCGCGAGCGTGGCGCCGAGTGGCAGGTAGCCGCCCGTGAGCCCCTTGCTGAGCGCCATCAGATCCGGCGTGACGCCTTCGTGCGCGCAGGCGAACAGCCTGCCGGTCCGCCCGAATCCCGTCGCGACCTCGTCGGCGATCAAGAGGACGTCGTAGCGGGTGCACAGCTCGCGCAGCCGCGCCAGGTACCCCCGCGGCGCCGTGATCATGCCGGCCGCCGCCTGAACCAGCGGCTCGACCACGAACCCGGCCAGCTCCCGGTGGTGGCGCTTCAGGAGTGACTCCACCGGCTCCAGACAGGCCAGGGCGCAGGAAGGGTAGGTCTTCCCCAGCGGGCAGCGATAACAGTAGGGCGCGGGCACCGCCATCGTCCGGAACTGGAGCGGGCGGAAGCGGCCCTGGAACAGCGCGATGCCGCCCACACTCATCGCGCCGACGGTGTCGCCGTGGTAGGCCAGGGCGAGGTGCGCGAAGGTCCGCTTGGGCCCGGCCCGCCGCCCGCATTGCTGCCAGTACTGCAGCGCCATCTTGAGCGCGACCTCGACGGCGGTGGAGCCGTCGTCGGAGTAGAAGACGCGGGTCAATCCCTTCGGCGCCAGCCGGACCAGCTCGCGCGCGAGCCGGATGGCCGGGGGGCTCGAGAGCCCCAGCAGGGTGCTGTGCGCCACCCGGCCGAGTTGCTCCCGGATCGCCCGATCGAGAGCCGGATGCCGATGGCCGTGGATGTTCACCCACAGTGAAGAGACGCCGTCCAAGTAGGTCCGCCCGTCGGTGTCGGTCAGCGACGCGCCGCGGCCGCGCTCGATGATCACGGGCACCTCGGCGGCCCACTCCTGCATCTGCGTGAACGGATGCCACAGGTAGCGGCGGTCCCAGGCGGCGAGCTGCACGGTGCGGGAGCGCGGCGGCCGGGGCGGCAGGGATGAGTGCATGCGGATCACAGAGGCCTGGGGTGGATCACGGAGATCGGCTGAGTATGCCTGAACGGATTCCGCTTTGACAACCTCCGGGCCAGTTACTATAATGGTTTAATTTTCTTGCCAACGAGGAGGGATTTGCAGACTCACATCCGGAACTTCTCTATTATCGCGCATATCGATCACGGGAAATCCACCCTCGCTGACCGGTTTCTCGAAGTCACCGGCGCCATCACGGCCCGGGAGTTCCGCGAACAAATCCTCGACGCCATGGACCTGGAGCGTGAGCGCGGGATCACGATCAAGGCCCATGCGGTCGCGATCCGGTATCAGGCGAGGGATGGGCGGACCTACGCCCTCCATCTGATTGATACGCCCGGCCACGTGGATTTCACCTATGAGGTCTCGCGCAGCCTGGCCGCCTGCGAAGGAGCGCTCCTGCTCGTGGACGCGAGCCAGGGCGTGGAGGCGCAGACCATCGCGAACGCCTACCTGGCGATCGCGAACAACCTGGTCATCATCCCCGTGATCAACAAAATCGATCTTCCCAGCGCCGACGTCGAGGGCGTCAAGCATCAGATCCAGGAGGTCCTGGGCCTCAATGCCACAGACGCGCTTCTTGTCAGCGCCAAGGAAGGCCGCGGGATCGTGGAGGTTTTGGAGGCGGTGATCGCGCGGATCCCGCCCCCGGCGGGCGATCCAGGGAAACCGCTCAAGGCCCTGGTCTTCGACTCCTGGTTCGACAACTACCAGGGCGTAGTTGTGCTGATCCGGATCATTGACGGGATCGTCCGGCCGGGGATGAAGATCCTGGTCATGTCCAGCCAGCGGGTCTTCGAGGTGTCCGAGGTCGGCCAGTTCACGCCCAAGCGGACGAAGACCGAGAGCCTCGGCACCGGCGAGGTCGGCTACCTCTGCGCCGGCATGAAGGAGGTCGCGGACACCAAGATTGGCGATACGATCACCGACGCGACCCGGCCGACGGCCCAACCGTTTCCGGGCTACAAGGAAGCCAAGCCGCTCGTCTTCTGCGGCCTCTACTCGACCGACACGGCCCGCTTCGAGGACCTGCGCGAAGCCCTCCAGAAGCTGCGCTTGAACGATTCGTCGTTCGTGTACGAGCCGGAGACCTCGCTCGCCCTGGGGTTCGGGTTCCGCTGCGGGTTCCTGGGATTGCTGCACATGGAGATCATCCAGGAACGGCTGGAGCGGGAGTACGGGCTGACCCTGATCACGACGGCCCCGACCGTCGTCTACCGAGTCGTGACGACCGCCGGCGAGGTGCTCACCATTGACAACCCGGCGAAGCTCCCGCCGCTGAACAAGATCGAGCGGTACGAGGAGCCCTTCATCCGGGCGACGATCATCACGCCGGAGCGGTACGTGGGCGGGATCCTCCAGCTCTGCCAGGACCGGCGTGGCGTCCAAAAGGGCCTCCAGTACCTCGACCCGACTCGGGTCCTGCTGACCTACGAGCTGCCGCTGAACGAGGTCATCCTCGATTTCTACGACAAGCTCAAGTCGCGCACACAGGGCTACGCGTCGCTGGACTACGAGTTGATCGGCTACCGGGAATCCGACCTGGTCAAGGTGGATCTGCTGCTGAACGGCGAGACGGTGGACGCGCTCTCGTTCATCACCCACCGGGACAAGGCCCAGGTCCGCGGGCGCCAGCTTGCCGAGAAAATAAAGGAGCTGATTCCCAAGCAGATGTTCGAGGTGGCGGTCCAGGCCGCGATCGGGAACAAGGTCATCGCTCGCGAGACGATCGGGGCGCTCAAGAAGAACGTCACCGCCAAGTGCTACGGCGGCGACATCACCAGGAAGCGAAAACTGTGGGAGAAACAGAAAGAAGGCAAGAAGCGCATGAAGCAGGTGGGGCGAGTCGAGGTGCCCCAGGAAGCCTTCCTGGCACTGCTGAAGGTGACGGGGGAGTGACCATGGACCGGACTCCACGGAGCATCGAAGAGACGCAGGGTGCCTCGGCCGAGCCGATCTCCTCGTCGGGCGTGGCCGAGCCCTTGAGCCTCCCGGAGACGGCGGCGGAGCCCGCGCCCGCGCAGCCGGCGCGCAAGTCGCTCGTCCGCGAATACGCGGAGGCCATCATCGTGGCGATGCTGCTGGCCTTCGCGATCCGGGTGTTCGTCGTCCAGGCGTTTAAGATCCCCTCCGGCTCGATGATCCCCACGCTCCTGATCGGGGACCACATCCTGGTCAGCAAGCTCTCTTACGGGCTTCAGTGGCCGACCGATTGCAAGGTCAAGCTGGCCTTCCCGCCGGTCACCTGCTACGCCTCGAAGACCCTGATCGAGTTCGGCAAACCCCGGCGGGGCGACATCATCGTCTTCCGGTATCCGGAGGACGAGGACAAGGACTTCATCAAGCGGATCATCGGGCTCCCGGGCGATCGGATTCAGATCGTGAACAAGACGGTCTACATCAACGGCCAGCCTTACGATGACCGGGCATTCACCCAGCGCGTGGACCCTGGCGTCATTGACGGCGCGATCAACCCACGGGACAACTTCGGGCCCGTGACAGTGCCGGAGGGGTCCTACTTCGTCATGGGGGACAACCGAGACCAGAGCCTCGACAGCCGGTTCTGGGGCTTCGTGACCGCCGACAAGATCCGGGGCAACGCGTTCCGCATCTATTGGTCTTGGAGCGGCCAGGGCAAATGGTACGAGTGGGTACGATGGGAGCGAATCGGCAAGGCGATCCACTAGGGCGCGCGCGCGCAGCGGCGTCGAGTGGCCCGGCGGCTGACGCACACCCCTTGCCGCCGGCCCGGCTGCGGGCGCTGCAGCAGCACATCGCGCGCTTCCCACAGGCCCGCATCCTGGTCGTGGGGGACCTGATCCTGGACCATTACATCTGGGGCAAGGTGAACCGGATCTCGCCGGAAGCGCCCGTGCCGGTCGTGCACGTCCACTCCGAGTCGCTCCAGCTCGGTGGCGCCGCGAACGTCTATAACAATATTCTGGCCCTCGGCGGGCAAGCCGATCTCTGCGGGGTAGTCGGGGCGGACGAGAGCGGGCGGCTGTTGCTCAAGGAGCTGGGGCGCCGGCGGCCGGTCGGTGCCGGCGGCCGGGGCGGCGTGATCATTGATCCGGATCGGCCGACCACGCGGAAGACCCGCGTGATCGCGCACCACCAGCAGGTCGTCCGCTACGACGTCGAGCGCATCGCCGAGATTACCCCGCGCCTCCAGCAACGCATTCTCCGGTACGTCGAGTCCCGGCTGCGGGAAATCGTCTGCCTGGTCGTCTCGGACTATGCGAAGGGGGTCATCACCGGGCCGCTGATGGCGGAGCTGATCCGCCTGGCCTCGCTGCGCCGCATCCCGCTCGTGGTGGACCCCAAGGTCGAGCACTTCGCCTATTACAAGGGCGTGACCGTGGTGACCCCGAACCACCTGGAGGCCGCCCAGGCGGCCGGTCTAGCCCAGGCCGAGGACGACCGGGCGGTGGCCGAAGCGGGCGAAGTGATCCGGCAGCGCCTGGGCTGCCAGTGCGTGCTCGTGACGCGCGGGGAGAAGGGGATGAGCCTGTTCGAAGCCGACGGCTCGAGCTGGCACATCCCGACGAGGGCTCGCCAGGTCTACGACGTGACCGGCGCTGGCGACACGGTCGTGGGCACGCTGGCGCTGGCGCTCGCCACCGGCGCGAGCCTGCGGGACGCCGCGCTGCTCGCGAACCAGGCGGCTGGTATCGTGGTCGGGCTCGTCGGCACGGCGACCGTCACCGGACCACAGCTTTCGGAGGCCCTGGCCCATGCCTGACCGCGAGCTGTCCGTGACCGTCGTGATCCCGGCCCGCTACGGCTCGTCGCGGTTTCCCGGCAAGCCCCTCGCCCGGCTGCTCGGGAAACCACTGATCCAGCACGTCTACGAGCGGGTGCGCAGCTCGCGCGGGGTGGACGCCGTGCTGGTCGCGACGGACGACGCCCGCATCCGCGACGCCGTGGTCGGGTTCGGCGGACGGGCTGTGTTGACCACAGAGCCCTATCGAACGGGGTCAGACCGCGTCGCGGCGGTCGCGCGCGAGCTGCCGGGGCACATTTTCGTCAACGTCCAAGGGGACGAGATCGTCCTGCACCCGGACCTCCTCAGCGACCTGGTGGTGCCCTTCCTCGCAAGTGGAGCGGGGATAGGGACGCTCAAGCGCCGGCTGGACGATCCCGCCGATTTGGAGAACCCGGCGATCGTGAAGGTCACCACCGACACGAACGGCGGCGCGCTCTATTTTTCGCGCGCGCCGATCCCGCACGTCCGCGATCGGCAGGGACACGCCGTCGCCGGGTTGCATTACGGTCACCTCGGCCTTTACAGTTATACCCGCGAGACGCTGGCGCGCTTCGCCGCCCTGCCGACCGGCGTCCTGGAGGAAGCCGAGCAGCTCGAGCAGCTCCGCGCGCTGGAGCACGGGATTCCGATCCGGGTGTGGGAGACCGTCCATCCGTCCCTCCGGGTGGACACCCCGGAAGATCTCGCGCGGGCTGAGGCCGCGCTGCAGCGGCTGGTGCCCGCCGGAGGGATCGTGCGACCGGCGCCCGTGGGAGGAGAACGATGAGCAAGTACATCTTCGTGACCGGCGGCGTGGTCTCCTCCCTCGGGAAGGGGCTCGCCTCCGCCTCCATCGGCAACCTGCTGGAGAGCCGCGGGCTCAAGATCACGTTCCTCAAGCTCGACCCCTACATCAACGTGGACCCTGGCACGATGAACCCCTACCAGCACGGGGAGGTCTACGTCACGGACGACGGAGCCGAGACGGACCTCGACCTCGGCCACTACGAGCGATACACGTCGCTCACGCTGAGCCGCAACAACAACTACACCACCGGCCGGATCTACCACAGCGTCATCCAGAAGGAGCGGCGCGGCGACTATCTCGGCGGCACCGTTCAGGTGGTGCCCCACATCACCGACGAGATCAAGCGCACGATCCTGGAGGTCGCAAAGGGCACGGACGTGGCGATCATCGAGATCGGAGGCACGGTCGGGGACATCGAGAGCCTGCCGTTCCTCGAGGCGATCCGCCAGCTCCCCTACGACGTGGGCCGGGAGAACGTCCTCTACGTGCACCTGACCCTGGTGCCCTACATCGGAGCGGCCGGAGAGCTGAAGACGAAGCCCACCCAGCACTCCGTCAACAAGCTCCGCGAGATCGGCATCCAGCCCAACATCCTGCTCTGCCGCACGGACCGGTACCTCCCGCCAGACCTCAAGGCGAAGATCGCGCTCTTTTGCAACCTGGAGAAGGACGCGGTGATCACCGCCAAAGACGTCGAGACGGTCTATGAGGTTCCCATCGTGTTCCGGAAAGAGGGCCTGGACGAGCTGATCGTCCGGCTGCTCAAGCTCGAGACCGGCCCGCCCAACCTCCGGGAGTGGGACACGATGGTCCAGAAGATCAAGTACCCGAAGCACGAGGTCGTGATTGCCCTGGCCGGGAAGTACGTCGGCCTGAAGGAGTCCTACAAGAGCCTGACCGAGGCCCTGGTCCACGGCGGCATCGAGCACGAGACGCGCGTGAACGTGCAGTGGATCGAAGCCTCGGACATCGAACGGCAGGGGACGGAGCGGCTCCTCAAGGACGCGGACGGCATCCTGATCCCGGGCGGGTTCGGCAATCGCGGGATCGAGGGCAAGATCGAGACGATCCGGTACGCGCGGGAGCACCGAATCCCGTTCTTCGGCCTGTGCCTGGGCATGCAGCTCGCTGTGGTCGAGCTGGCCCGCCACGTCGCGGGCCTGGTTGGCGCGAACAGCGCGGAGTTCGATCCGGACACGCCGCACCCCGTGATCCACCTCATGGCCGAGCAGCGAGGCGTGAGTGACAAGGGCGGGACGATGCGGCTGGGCGCCTACCCCTGCCGCATCCTGGAGGGCAGCCTGGCCCACAAGGCCTATGGCGTCCTGGAAGTGCGGGAGCGCCATCGGCACCGCTACGAATTCAACAACGCCTACCGCGACCGGCTGGGCGAGCACGGACTGGTGGCGAGCGGCTTCTCGCCTGACGGCCAGCTCGTCGAGATCATCGAGCTGCGCGACCACCCCTGGTTTGTCGCGACCCAGTTCCATCCGGAGTTCACGTCGCGGCCGCACCGGCCGCATCCGCTGTTCCGGGAGTTCGTCGGTGCAGCCCTGCGCCGCAAATGCGGGAGCTGACGGCAGAAGCGATGAGCGACGCTCAAAGCGCCAGGCCGTACGAAGTGGACATCGGCCCCTTTAAAGTCGGGGGGACGCAGCGGCATTTCCTCATCGCCGGCCCCTGCGTGATCGAGAGCGAAGCGCTCGCGCTGAAGACCGCCGAGCAGATCGCGGAGATCGCGGCCGCTCTCGGCATCCCGTACATCTTTAAGTCGTCCTACGACAAGGCGAACCGGACCTCGATCCACTCGTTCCGGGGGCCCGGACTGGCGGAGGGGCTGGAGGTATTGCGAAAGATCCGGGAGCAGGTTGGGGTCCCCGTGCTGACGGACGTGCACAGCGTCGAGGAGGCGAGCCGGGCCGGCGAAGTCGTGGACGTGCTCCAGATCCCCGCCTTCCTCTGCCGGCAAACGGACCTGCTGGTGGCCGCGGCGAAGACCGGCCGCGTGGTGAACGTCAAAAAGGGGCAGTTCCTGTCGCCCTGGGACATGGGCAACGTCGTCACGAAGCTGGAGGAGACGGGAAACCGGCGCCTGCTCCTCACCGAGCGGGGGGCCTCCTTCGGCTACAACAACCTGGTCGTGGACATGCGCTCGCTGCCGATCATGCGGAGCTTCGGCTACCCCGTGGTGTTCGACGCCACGCACAGCGTCCAGCTTCCGGGCGGGAGCGGGACACGCTCCTCCGGGCAGCGCGAGTTCGTGGCGCCGCTGGCCTGCGCGGCCGCGGCCGCGGGCTGCGACGGGTTCTTCATGGAGGTCCACCCGAATCCGGACGCGGCCCTGTCGGACGGCCCGAACATGGTGCCGCTCCACCAGCTCAAGCCGCTCCTCGAGCACGTGCAACGGATCTGTGCGGTCGCGGGGAAAGGCCCCGAAGGACTGACATGAGCATCGAGCACGGCAGGCGGGTGTTGGAGATCGAAGCCCGGGCAGTCCGCGATCTCATCGCACGCCTCGACCACCGGTTCGAGCAGGCGGTCCGAATCCTCTACGACTGCGCCGGAAAGGTTGTCGTCTCCGGGATGGGGAAGTCCGGCCTGATCGGCCAGAAGATCGCGGCTACCCTCGCCAGCACCGGGACGCCCGCGTTTTTCCTCCATCCGGCAGAGGGCGTGCACGGGGATCTCGGCATGCTGGGGCGCCAGGACGTGTTCATCGCGATCTCCAACAGCGGCGAGACCGAGGAGCTGCTCACGCTCCTCCCGTTTGTGAAGCGGCTGAGTGTTCCGGTTATCGCGTTGACCGGCCGGACCGGCTCCACGCTGGCGAAGAACAGCGACGTGGTCCTGGACATCTCTGTGGCGGAGGAGGCCTGCCCGCTGGGCTTGGCCCCGACAGCGAGCACGACCGCGACCCTGGCGATGGGGGACGCGCTGGCGATCGCGCTCCTGCAGGAGCGCGGCTTCAAGGAGGAGGACTTCGCGCAGGTTCATCCGGGCGGCGTCCTCGGCCGTCGCCTGCTGCTCAAGGTCCGGGACCTCATGCACCAGGGAGAAGCTGTTCCCCGGGTCCGGCAGGACGCCCCGGCGCAGGAAGCGATCCTCGAGATGACCTCCAAGAAGCTCGGGATGACGACGGTCGTGGACCAAGCCGGCGAGTTGGTCGGCGTCATCACGGACGGGGACCTGCGACGGTTCCTCGAGAAAGGACAAGACCTCGCCCGGTCCGTCGCCGGGGACCTCGGGAGCAAGCGGCCCAAGACGATCGGGCCGGACGAGCTGGCGACCAAGGCCCTGTCCATGATGGAGCAACATGCGATCACCTCGCTGGTCGTGACTGACGAGCCCCGCCGGATCATCGGCGTGCTGCACTTGCACGACCTCTTGAAGAGCGGAGTGATCTGAGGCAGGCCGGACACCGTCCGAGCGTGGGGAAGCGGGTAGGCGCATGCGGGTCACAGAGGCCTATAAGGAATCGCAGGCCATTCGAGCGGCCGGAACCCGTGCGGGACAGGCCAATCTCAACCTGCCGAACCTGCTCACGTTCGGGCGCATCTTGCTCATCCCGGTCTTCGTCCTGTTGTTCTTGACCCCGACGCCGGAGCGGGCCATCGCTGCCGCCGCCGTCTTCACGGTCGCGGCCGTGACTGACCTGCTGGATGGGTACCTGGCGCGGCGCCGGTCCGAGGTGACGAAGCTCGGGCGGCTGCTGGACCCGATCGCGGACAAGCTGCTGGTGCTGTCCGGACTTATCCTGCTGGTCCAGTTCCAACGCGTCCACGCAGTCGTCGCCATCCTGATCATTGCACGGGAAGTGGCGGTCACCGGGGTCCGCGCGATCGCCGCCGCCGAAGGGTTCGTCCTCTCGGCCGAGACGAGCGGGAAGTACAAGATGGTGGCCCAGGTGGTCGCCATCGTCCTGCTGATCCTCGAGGATGGGATCTTCCCGGAAGCCTGGAACCTCCACCTCATCGGCACGATCCTGCTTTACACCGCCCTGGCTTTGGGTCTCGTGTCCGGGGGCCGCTATCTCGTGAGCTTCTGGCGGCAGGTGGGGAGCAAAGGGCTCTAAGCCGCTGCGGGCGGACGGCGCGCGGCTCCCCAGTCCTGTCATGGTGAACCAGTGGATTCCAGCAATGCTGGCGGTCGGGGGCTACCTGCTGGGGTCCGTGCCGTTCGGCGTGCTCGTCGCCAAAGGCCTGGGCAAACCTGACCCAAGAACCGCCGGCAGCCGCAACATCGGGTTTACGAACGTCTTACGGGTCTGCGGCAAGACGGCCGGTGTGCTGACGTTGATCGGCGACGTGGGCAAAGGCTGGGTCGTCGCCGCGACCGCCGCAGCCCTATTGGAGCACGAGGGCTGGATGCTGGCCGCGGCCCTTGCGCCGGTCCTCGGCCACCTGTTCCCCATATTCTTGGGCTTCCGGGGGGGGAAGGGGGTGGCTACGGCCATGGGCGCGGTGCTGGGTGTCGCCCCGCCGGTGGGGTTCGGGTTGCTCCTGGTCTGGCTGGCGTCGGTCGGATTCTGGCGCTATTCCTCTGGAGGGGCGCTCGCGGCCTTTGCAGCGCTTCCGGTCCTCGGCCTCCTTCTTCACGGGACGTGGAGCTTCCTGCTCTTCTCGTTGCTGCTGTCCGGGCTCATCACGGTGCGTCACAAAGACAATATCATCAGGCTCTGGCACGGAACCGAGCCCAAACTCGGCCGGCCAAGCCTCGACGTCTAGGGAATTTAAGGACGGGGGAGTTGCTTTTTGGTGTTGCTCGGGCTACACAAGAGCGAGGGTTCGGGGAAGGGCGAGCCGGCCCTCGGCTGGTAGTTGACATAATGCCCCTTATCCGACATGATACACGCAATTCGTCCTCATCCATGACGGCCGAATTTCTCCACCGTGTCCGCAAGGACCTCACGATCACCCTCGACGGGGTTCGGGAGACTGTGCTCGCGATCGCTGAGCGTGTCACCCGGAAGGTCCAAATCCTGAACCTGCAGTGGAACGCCGCTTCGCTCGGCGACCAGATCGCCTCGGCCCACCAGGAACTTGGCCAGCACCTCTGCGCCGTCCTATCGGAGGACCAAGTGGCACACCGCCTCGATGGGCCGGCCCGTGCCGCCATTGAGCAGCGGCTCGCCGATTGCGCCCGGCGCATCCGCTTGCTCAAGCGCGATCTGGACCGGACCGAGGGGGTCATCAACGAGCTGGAGCGGGAAGCGTTACGGGAGGAATTGTTGGCCTTGCAGCGGGACCTCACGGTCCAGTCCGCGCTCGTGGAGCGCCTCGTCGTGCCTCGGGGGTCGGCGGCCATCGGCCAGTCCGTGCGAGACCTGAGCCTCCCGACCGGCGTGCGTCTCGTCGCCCTATTTCGCGGCCCGACGCTGCTGCTCTCCTTCGAGCACCTGCGATTCCGGGCAGGAGACGCCGTCGTCCTGCTCGGTGTGCGCGACGATCTCAAGCAGGCCGTCTCCCGGTTCCTGGCTCGGCAAAGTGCGACGGCCTGATGGCACTACTCTGTCTCGTCAGCCCTCGCTCGTCAAGGCCGCTTGTAACACGGAGGTCCTATGAAGTTCCGGAGTCGCGTCGCAGTTATCGGTTGTCTGGTCGCTCTCTCGTCCATCTGCCCGCTTCCGTTCTCGGCCTCGCTGGGCACCAGCCCCGCGCTGGCCCGGGCGGAGAGCGATGGGTTGAAGCTCCTGCAGCAATTCGAGGACGTGATCACGGACTTGGCCGAGCGGGTCAAGCCCGCTGTGGTGAACGTGCTGCCCGTCCAGGGACCTGGGCGGTCTTCGAAGGAACTCCCGCGCGAGCGCATGCCCAACAACCCTGGCACCGGCTCCGGCGTGATCATTGACGCGGAGGGCCACATCGTCACGAACAATCACGTGGTCGGCGACGCCGCCGAGGTCGAGGTGCGGCTCTCAGACAAGACCAAGTACGTCGCCCAGGTGGTCGGCAAGGACCCGGACACCGACCTCGCGGTGCTGAAGGTCACGCCGGACCGCCCCCTCCCCTATGTCAGCTTCGGCGATTCCGGCACCGTGAAGGTAGGCCAGTGGGTCATGGCGGTGGGGAATCCCTTCGGGCTCGATCGGACGGTGACGCTCGGGGTCGTGAGCGGGATCGGCCGCGAGAACATGAACCTGTCGCGCTACGAGCACTTCATCCAGACGGACGCTTCCATCAATCCCGGCAACTCGGGGGGGCCGCTCTTCAACATGCGGGGCGAGGTGATCGGGATCAATACGGCCATCATTAACTTCGCGCAAGGCATCGGATTTGCGATCCCCTCCAACATGGCCAAGCAGGTTATTCACCAGCTCATGACACGCGGCAAGGTCGTCCGCGGGTGGCTCGGCGTGGGGATCCAGCCGCTGACCGCCGAGTTGGCGACGAAGTTCGGCGTCAAGGAAGGCGAGGGCGTGCTCGTCAACGAGGTCTTCGAGAACGACCCGGCCGCCCGCGCCGGGGTAAAGCCGGGCGATATCATCACGAAGGTGGACGGCAAGCCGGTGGACACCCCCAACAGCCTCTCCCGGCTGATCGCCAGCCTGGCCCCTGGGGACACGACGCAGCTCGAGATCCTTCGCGACGGGAAGCGCCACGTCCTCTCGGTGGCCCTGAGCGAGCGGCGGGAGGCCACGACGGTCGCGTCGGTGCCGCCCTCCAAGCAGGACCTCAAGCTGGGCATTGACGTCCAAGACCTGACGGCAGAGCTGGCCGAGAAGTTTAAGCTCAAGGAGAGCACCGGCGTCCTGATCACGAAGGTGGATCAGGGCAGCGCGGCGCAGGTGGAAGGGCTCCGCGAAGGCGACCTTATCAAGGAGGTCAACCGGAAGGAAGTGACCACGGTGCGGGAGTTCACCGAGGCCATCACGCGCCTGAAGCGGGGCGAGACGGTGCTCCTTCGGGTCCTCCGCGAGAACCGCGCCTTCTACGTGGTGCTGAAGCCGTCAGACAAGTGAGCCAAGATTATCGCGGCTGACGCGAAGGGCAGGCGCGCGTCTCGGCTGGCGGGCAAGATCGCCGGGGTGGTGACAACCGCTCCGGCACGCGCGCAAGGTCGCTCGTTGTCTCTTGACAACGACCTCCAGGAAACTCGTCTCAATGCGATATGGGTCTATCCACTCGGCCCTGCACTGGCTTCACTGGGAGACAGCCTGCTTGGCGGCCTTGTGCTCTTCGATCACGCGGGCGGCGAGCTCGCGGGGCACTTCCTCGTACGTGGCAAACTCCATCGAGTAAGTGCCGCGCCCGCCGGTGATCGAGTTGAGGGTCGTCGCGTACTTGAGCACTTCGGCCAAGGGGACGAGCGCCTTGATCGTCTGGATGCTGCCCTTGGCTGTGACACCCTGAATGCGGCCCCTTCGGGCGTTCAAGTCCCCGATCACCGCCCCGATGACGTCGTCCGGGGTCGTCACCTCCACGCTCATGATGGGCTCCAGCAGGACGGGGTTGGCCTGCTCCATCGCTTTCTTGAATCCCATCGAGGCCGCGATCTTGAAGGACAGCTCGGACGAATCCACCGTGTGGTAGGAGCCGTCGTAGACCGTGACCTTAAGATCCACCACCGGGAAGCCAGCGAGGATCCCTTCCTGCATGGCTTCCACGACGCCCTTCTCCACCGCCGGAATGAAATTTCTCGGGATCGCCCCGCCGACGATCTTATTCTCGAACTGAAAGCCCTGCCCGCGGGGGAGCGGATCGAGCTGCAGCCAGCAGTCCCCGTACTGCCCGTGCCCGCCCGTCTGTTTCTTGTACTTGCCCTGCGCCTGCGCCATCTTCCGGATGGTTTCCTTATACGGCACCTTCGGAGTGTGGATCGTGACTTCCACCCCGTATTTCCGCCGGAGCTTCTCGAACGTCACGTCCACGTGGAGTTGCCCCATCCCGCTGAGGATCATCTCCTTGGTCTCAACGTTGCGGACAAATTCCAGCGTCGGGTCCTCCTCGACCAGCTTGTGCAGGCCAAGGCTGACCTTTTCCACGTCCGCCTTGCTCTTGGGCTCCAGGGCGAAGGACAGCACCGGCTTCGGAAGCTGGACCGTCGGGTAGAGGACCGGGTGCTGCTCGTCGCAGATCGTGTCGCCGGTCTGGGTGTCCTTGAGCTTGCCGATCGCGGCGAGATCGCCGGCGCTGAGCTTTTCGACCTGCGTGTACTTCTTTCCCAGGATGTAGTAGAGGTGGCCGCCCCGCTCCTTGACCTTCCGCGTGGCGTTGTAGAACCCGCCGTCCGCCTCGAGGCTGCCAGACAGGATGCGGACATAGCTCATGCGGCCCATGAAGGGATCAATGATCGTCTTGAAGACGTAACCCGAGAAGGGCTCGGCGGGGCTGGGCTGCCGTCGCACTAGCTCGCCCGTGTGGGGGTCCTTCCCCTCGATCGGCCTGGCCTGCGCCGCCTCCGCCGGTGACGGAAGATATTCGGCCAGGGCGTCCAGCAAGAGCGTGCTCCCGATGTTGCGCACCGCCGAGCCGCAGAGCACCGGGACGAACGACCGCGACCTGGTGCCCGCTTTGAGCCCCTGGCGAAGCTCGTCGGTCGTGAGGTCGCCTTCGGACAGGTACTTCTCTAGTAGGCGGTCGTCCATCTCCGCGACGCCTTCCACGAGCTTCTTCCGCGCCTCGGCCACGACGCCGGCCAGGTCGGCGGGGACGGGCCCGGCCTGCACCTTCGGGCTGTCCTTGACCGGCCGGACGGCTGAACCCGCAACCAAGTCCACCACGCCCTCCAGCCCCCCCGCCTCGCCGATCGGAACGGCGATCGGGAGCCCCTTGAACTCCAGGGCCTTTTCGCACTCCTCGAGCACCGACCCCACCGCCGTCCGCTCCTTGTCCAGCTCGTTGACGAACAGGAGGCAGGGCAGGCCCCGCTCCGTGATCACCGCCCAAATCTTCTCCAGCTCCGTCCTGATGCCGGACGAGGCACCCAGCACGATCAGGACCGCGTCCACGGCCGAGACCGCAAGTTTGGCTTCGCCCAGAAAGCTGAGAGCGCCCGGTGCATCCACGAGGTTGAACGTCGTGTCCTTCCAGTCGAAGTGCAGGACGGCTGCGCTGATCGAGAATTGCCGGTGAATTTCCTCTGGCTCGAAATCCGACACGGTATTCCCGCCGTGGACCGATCCCATTGCAGGAATCACCCCGGCGCTGTACAGCAGAGCTTCCATCAGCGACGTTTTGCCGGCCCCGGTGTACGAGACCACCGCGATGTTGCGGATTCTTTCGCTTCTGGGTTCCTTCATGACTCCTCCATGAGGGTCGGCTCGGTCAGGCCGGTGCGGATGACCCAGGGACCCGCAAGCGTCTGCAGCAGTTCTCCCCAGAGCCCGTCCGGGTCCCGGTCGAAGACGCTGGCTGGGTCGGCCTGTAGGGTCGCCCATGAGCCCATCGCCATTTCGGCCTCGAGCTGGCCAGGAGCCCAGCCGGCATAGCCCGCATAGGCCCGGAACGTCTCACCCGGACCGGCCTTGTCGAGCAAACGCTCCATGAACTCGACGCTTCCGCCCAGGAAGACCCCGTCCATGACCTGTCTGGCGTCAGGCGGGGCCTCTTTCACGCGAAAGAGCAGGAGCACGCCAGTCGGCTGGACGGGCCCCCCAAGAAAGAGGCGGTGCTTTGTCCCTTTCAGCGCAGCGATCCCGGGGAGCGCATCAGCGAGCAGCACCGGAGACGGACGGTTGACGATCAAACCGAGGGTCCCCTGCGGACCATGTTCGCATAACAGGACGACGGTTTCGCGAAAGTTGGGATCCACGAGCGCCGGGCTAGCGATCAGAAAGACGCCCTTTGCCGGCGGCGGCATCTGGATCGGGAACGCCCGCATTGGGGCCAGCCGTTCGGCTTGAACCGGGATGCCGTGGCCGCCCGATACGAACAGCGCCAAGGCCACCAACAAGCCCGCCATCCAGAGCAGGGCCCTTCCCGCTCCCTGCCAGAGGAACGGACACGCGCGCACTAGGGCACCTCGTGAGCGCTCAGGTTCCTGATCTGTGGTCGCTTATACCAAAACTCAGGTGTGTGGGCAAATCCTTTCCCGGGCGGTCCGGCCCCATCAGTTCCCCAGCCAGCCGCGGTCCGCAAAGCTGACGTAGCGTCCGTCCCCGACAATCACGTGGTCCAAGACCCGGATGCCCAGCACCTCTCCGGCCGCCACGAGACGCGCCGTGAGCGCCCGATCTTCCTGGCTCGGTTGAGGATCGCCGCTTGGGTGGTTGTGCAGGAAGATCACCGAGGCGGCGGATTCACGCACCGCGAGCGTAAAGACCTCCCGGGGATGCACAATGCTTAACGTGAGGCTCCCTTCGGAGACGGTGGCCTCGCGGATGATCGTATGCTTGGCGTCGAGCAACACGATCTTGAACACCTCGTGACGGAGGTCGCGCAGACGCGGATAGAAGTGGTGGAAAATGTCCAGGCTGGACCGGATGCGTGTCCCCGTGGACAACGGGGTGGCCATGCACCGCTTCCCCAATTCGATCGCCGCCTTGAGCTGGGCCGCCTTGGCTGGTCCGATCCCGGGAACCCCGCACAGCTCCTCGACCCCGCAGTTCAGGAGGCCCTTGAGCCCCTGTAGGCGGTCGAGCAGCTCCATGGCGACCTGCACGGCCGACGAATCGGGCCGGCCGATTCTTAGGAGGATTGCGAGCAACTGCGCATGGGAAAGCGCCTCGGGCCCCTCCCGCAGCAGCCGCTCGCGGGGACGCTCACATTCCGGCCAGCGTTTGATACCCTTCCGTGTTTTTTGGGGATGCAGCTACGGGACGCCCCTGTCGCATGAATCACCCAGTACAGTGACATTTTTTGTTACCTGCCGGTCGCAGGTTGGTCCCCTCACCTGAGGGAAAGAATGGCACAAGTGATTGAAAACATGAGAGTGATACTTTTGGATCGCTATTTGCTTGGTCGTGCAAACCAACGAGAGTAGTCCCAGGGAGGCCGCCATGACCTGTCCCAAATGTCAAGGCCTGATGCTGCTCCAACGCTTCTCGGACTTCTTTTACATCTTCCACGCCTGGAAGTGCCTTAACTGCGGCGCGATCATTGACCGCACGATCACGGGCAACAGGCGCAAGAGCCTCACCGACCTTCCCATGCAACCCTTGACGACCCATTGACGCCCGGGACGGGCCATCAACCGGCGGCCACTCCCCGACCTAGCGAAGTCATCCACGGTCGGCTGGACGAAGTCAGGACACGCGGTCGCCGCCGCGGACACACGCGCGCCCGCCTACAGGAAAAGCATTATACGCCCTGCTGCCGCCGCTCAATACCCGCCAAACGCACTCCCTCGCCTTGACCCTCTAAAAATCGGTGTGATAGAGTCACGCAACTCGTGCGAAGGAGCCGTCGTGCGCGTCATTGCCGGATTGCAGAAAGGACGTCGCCTCCTGGGACCTCACGGCCCCGGCCTCCGCCCCACCCCGGACCGGGTCAAGGAAGCCCTCTTTTCGATCCTGGGCTCCCGCATCACGGGGGCGCGGGTGCTCGACCTGTACGCCGGAACCGGGGCGATCGGAATCGAAGCCTTGAGCCGCGGCGCGCGCGCCGTCACTTTTGTGGAGTCGCATCCAGCCTCGTTGCGTGTATTGCGCGCCAACCTGGAACGCTGCGGGCTGTTGGCCGGGGCGGAGGTGCGCTCCTGCCGGGCCGAGGAGTTCCTGCGCCGGTCCCGGGAAGGCGAACCCTACGATTTCATCTTCGCCGACCCGCCGTACCGGTCGGACGTGTTGGCGAGCCTGCTGGCCCTGCTCAGCAAAGGGCCAGTGGCAGGACCGGACTCAACGGTCATCCTGGAACACGCGACCAGAAGCGAGCCTCCCGCGGAGATCGGAATCTGGCGCCGCTCCCGCCGTTATCGGTACGGCGATACCTCGCTGTCCCTCTACGTAAGAGCCCCGGAGAAGGCGCGGCCCTCATGAAACTTGGAGTGTACCCCGGCACGTTCGACCCGATCACCCGTGGCCACACGGACATCCTGATCCGCAGTCTCCGACTCTTCGACAAAGTCATCGTCGCGGTGGCGCCGAACCCGAGCAAGCGGCCGCTGTTCGACCTCGCCGAGCGGGTGGAGATGGTCAAGCTGGCGACCAAGGACATCCCGCAGGTCGAAGTGGAGTCGTTTGATGGGCTGCTGGTCGAGTATGTCAAACGGCACGGTGCTCGAGCCGTGATCCGGGGCTTGCGGGCCACCGCGGACTTCGAGTACGAATTCCAGATGGCGCTCGTCAACCGCAAGCTCGACAACAAATTCGAGACGGTCTTCCTCATGCCCAGCGAGGAATACACCTATCTCACCTCTAGCATCATCAAGGAAGTGGCCAGCCTCGGCGGCCCCTTGACGGACTTCGTGCACCCCGAGGTGGCGCGACGGCTCCTCGAGCGGCTCCGCGGAGGGAAGCTATGAAGCTCGCCGCGCGGGCCGGTCGGATCGTGCCCTCCCCCACCCTGAGCATCGCGGCCCGTGCCAAGGCCATGGCCGCGCAGGGCGTTGACATCGTCGAGTTCGCATCGGGCGAGCCCGACTTCGACACCCCAGAGCCGATCAAGGCCGCGGCGGAGGCCGCGATGCGGGCCGGCTTCACGAAGTACACGGCGGCGGGCGGCATTGACGAGCTCAAGGCCGCGATCGTCGAGAAGCTCGAGGCCGATCAGGGGCTGCGGTACGAGAAATCGCAGGTGCTCGTCTCCTGCGGCGCCAAGCATACGTTGTACAACCTCGCCGAAGCCCTGCTCGAGGCGGGCGATGAGGTCATCATCCCGGCTCCGTTCTGGGTCTCCTACCAGGACCAGATCCTGCTCAACGACGCCACCCCGGTGATCCTCGAGACCCAGGAAACCGAGGGCTTTGCGGTCAGCCCGGCGGCGCTGGAGGAAAAGATCACGCCGCGCACAAAGGCCATCATCATCAACAGCCCCTGCAACCCAACCGGCGCGACCTACGACCGCCGCACGCTGGAGGGGTTCGCCGAAGCGGCGCTCCGGCACGACCTCCTGCTCATCTCGGACGAGATCTACGAAAAAATCCTTTACGACGGGTGCAAACACGTGAGCGTCGCGAGCCTGGGCCCGGAAGTCCAGGCGCGGACCGTCGTCGTCAACGGCGTCTCCAAGGCCTTCGCCATGACCGGGTGGCGAATCGGTTATGCCGCCGGGCCAACGGACCTCATCACCGCGATGGCCAACATCCAAAGCCAGAGCACGTCCAACCCCTGCTCCATCTCCCAGAAAGCCGCTGTGGCCGCCCTGCGCGGCGGGGACGCCTTCACGCGGCAGATGGTGGTAGAATTCGATCGCCGACGCCGATTCATGGTGGAACGGCTGAACGCGATCCCTGGAGTCCGCTGCCCGCTTCCCACCGGGGCCTTCTACGCTTTTCCCAATATCGCCGGACTGCTGGGGCGGCGCGCCGGCACGGTGCCCATCACCTCCCCCACCGAGCTGGCGACGTACCTTCTTGACGAAGCCCGGGTCGCGGTAGTCCCTGGCGAGCCCTTCGGGAGCCGGGCCCACATCCGCCTGTCCTACGCAGCGAGCATGGAGGCAATCGCCCGCGGGCTTGACCGGATGGAGAGCGCGCTGAGCAAGCTGAGTTGACGCGCCGTGTGGCTCGGACGCGAGCCGTCGCGGCGGCGCCCGGCGCTTGACTTTCCGGCAGACGATGTTATATCGAGCGCATCGGATGGGGTCGGCGAAGGATCATCCCGGACGACGAGGTGTGGCGTGCCGATCTACGAGTACCTCTGTGACAACTGCCAGTCCCGCTTCGAGATCAAGCAAAAGGTGAGCGATCCGCCACTGTCCACCTGCGAGCGGTGCGGGGGCCCGGTGAAAAAGCTGATCTCGTCGCCCGCCATCATGTTCAAGGGAAGCGGCTGGTACATCACCGATTATTCCGACAAGCTCAAGCTGCCCGCGCAAGAAGCGGCCAGTGCCCCTTCCGGGAATGGCAAGAAAGACACGGCGGCCGGCCAGCCTGCTGGCGCCCCGTCGTCCACCGGCTCCTCCGGCGGGAGCAGCGGGGCGGGTGCTTCCTCGCAACCGACATCCGCCGCGACGGCGCCTTCGTCCTCCGCTTCATCCTCGGCGTAGGGGCTGCTTCTGTCCCTCCCCTTCTGGGGCTACCGCCTTGGCTCCGGCGCAGTTGTTTTCTTTTTCGCCCCGCTCTTTGACTGTGTCTTCCCCTTGCTGGAGGTCTTGCCGGTCGTCGGCGCCTTCGCCTTGGCTTTCGCCGGCCCCTTCGTGAGTTTTGCCAATTTCTCCCGTTCGGCAGCCAGGCTTTGGTCGAGCACGGTCACCCGATTGCGCAGCTCTTGATTCTGGCGGGTCAGCTCGCTCACCTGGGCCTGCAGCTCATCCCTTGCCTTGGCCAGCTCGGCTAGTTGCCCCTCTAGCTTGGTCCGCTCGGTTGTCGCCGCATCCAGTTCCGCCCGGAGCTGCTCGATCTGGGCCTGCAACGCCGGCGGCCAGTAATCGCAGCCGCTCAGGCTGACTGATGCCAGGACCCCGACCAGTACCGCTCCAACGAGCCGTCTTGACCCGCTTCGTCTCATCAGTTCGCCTCCTCCTTGTTCTGCATCCGCTGCCCGAGCCTACCCCCAGCGGGATTGTCACACCAACGAACCGAGCCCGGCTTCGGCCAGCGCCGCCTCGATCTGGCTGGACGTGATGGGCCCTTCCCGCAACACACGGACCTGTCCGACCGTCGTCACGACGGTCGAGGGAAAACCACCAGGAGTTGGCCCGCTGTCCACGATCAAATCTAGTTCGCCGCCCAACTGCGCCTGAACCTCCGCTGCCGACCGCATCGGCGGTTGACCGGTCCGGTTGGCGCTCGTCCCGGTCAAGGGGCCGACCACACGAAGCAACCGCGCCAAGGCGGGTAGGCCAACCAGTCGGATCCCCACGGTTCCCGTGCCCGCGGTCAGCGTAGCCGGGAGACCAGGCGCAGCCGGGACCACGATGGTCAGGGGTCCCGGCCAGAACCGGTCCATCAGGCACTGCGCGACTCGGCCAACTCCAAACGCCAGCTCCCGCATCTGCTCACGCGCTCCGACGAGAACCAGGATGGGTTTGCCGTCCCCCCGTCCCTTGATCGAGCAGACGCGCCGCACGGCCTCCTCGTCCGTGGGCGAGGCCGCCAAGGCGTAAAAGCTCTCCGTGGGAATCGCAAGCACGCCGTGGCTGCGGACGATCCGTGCGACTTCTTCGAGCCGGTCGTCTGGCGTCTCGTCCCGAAGAGCCAACATCCGCGCCATGAGCGTAGTCTCCGAAGTCAGGGCTCCGGGCATCGCAACTGGCCAGCCCTGGCGCTAGCCATTCGACGGCAGCGCCCGCGCGGCGATATCCGAGCGGAAATGACACCCCGGAAAGGTGACCGTCCTGGCTGCGGCGTAGGCGCGCTCGCGCGCGGTCCGGAGATCCGACCCGAGCCCGGTGATACCGAGCACGCGGCCACCCGCTGTCACAAGGTCGCCGTCGCGCCGCCCCGTGCCGGCATGGAACACCAGCACGTTTTCGGACGGCGCTCTATCGGCCAGCCCCATGATCGGAAAGCCGGTCACGTAGGAGCCGGGATAGCCCCCCGAGGTCAGCACGACGCAGACGGCCGCACGGTCGTGCCACTCCACCTTGAGCTGTTCCAGACGATGCTCCGCGACCGCATCGAGAATCTCGACCAGATCGGTTTTGAGCAGCGGCAGCACCACCTGCGCCTCCGGATCGCCCATCCGGGCGTTGAACTCGAGCACGTACGGGGTGCCGTGCACGACCATGAGCCCGGCGTAGAGCACGCCGTGGAACGGGCTCCCGACCCGGGTCAGCGCATCCACGATCGGGCCAAGCACCTCCCGCATCACCCTGGCCTGGAGCGATGGCGTGCCGAGGGGAGCGGGGGCGTAAGCGCCCATGCCACCCGTGTTGGGTCCGGTGTCGCCGTCACCGACCCGCTTGTGGTCCTGGGCGGGGACCATGGGGACAACAGTCTTCCCGTCGGTGAAAGCCATCACGGTCAGCTCTTCCCCGTCCAGGTATTCTTCGATCACCACGCGCCGGCCGGCGGCGCCGAAAGCTTGCTCCCCTAACATGGCGGTCACCGCTTGGCTGGCCTCCTCGCGTGTGAAGGCCACCACGACGCCCTTTCCCTGTGCGAGCCCGTCCGCCTTCACGACCACTGGCAGCGGATGATGCGCCAGGTACTGCAGAGCCGGATCGAGGCTGTCGAAGGAGCGGGCCGTGGGGGTGGGGATCCGGGAGCGGACCATCAGCTCCTTCGCGAAGGTCTTGCTCGCCTCGATCTGCGCTGCACCGCGAGTGGGGCCGACGATCTTCAGCTTGGCCTTGCGGAACTCGTCCACAATGCCCAGCGCCAGCGGCGCTTCCGGGCCGACGACCGTCAGGTCCACGCCCTCTGTGGACGCAAACGTCCGAAGCCCGGGGATGTCGTCGGCGGGGATCGGGACGCAGCGGGCGAGTTCACCGATGCCCGCGTTCCCGGGCGCGCAGTACACCCGCGAGACCCGGGGGCTCCGCGCAATCTTCCAGACGAGGGCGTGTTCCCGCCCCCCGCCGCCGATCACCAGAACTTTCACCGACAAACCTTGGGTGATGGGTGATGAGTGATGGGTGACAGGAAGGAAGCCCGTAAGAAGCAGAAGGAATATCGTGACAAGCAATATCTGAAGAAGGGATCGTTCCGGTCACCCATCACTCTTCACGCGTCAGGTGGTTTAGTGCCGGAAATGCCGCATGCCAGTCAGAATCATCGCCAACTGGTGCTCGTCCGCGGCCTTGATGACCTCCTGGTCGCGGATCGAGCCGCCCGGCTGGATGACCGCTGTGATGCCGGCACGGGCCGCCTCGTCGAGCCCGTCGCGGAACGGGAAAAAGGCGTCGGAGGCCATGACGCATCCCTTTACCGGAAGCTGGGCCTTCATCCCGGCCAGCTTGACCGAATCCACCCGGCTCATCTGTCCGGCCCCGATGCCGACGGTCTGCCCGGCCCTCGCGTAGACGATCGCGTTCGACTTCACGTGCTTGCAGACCTTCCAGGCGAAGGCGCAGGCGGCGTACTCCTCCTCGGTGGGTCGCCGCTGCGTCGGCACGGGCAAGCTCTTGAGATCGGCCAGGACGCCAAGATCCCGCTCCTGGACGATCAACCCGCCGACCAGTTTCTTCAGATCGAGCCGGTCGCGGGTCCCGGCCGTGACCGGCCCGACTTCCAGCAGCCGGAGGTCTTTCTTCCGCCGCAGCTCCGTCAAAGCCTCCGGGGAGTAGCCTGGAGCAACCACGACCTCGACAAAGGTGGAAGTGATCTCTTTCGCCGCGTCCAGGTCCACCAACCGGTTGAACGCGATCACACCACCGAACGCCGAGACCGGATCGGTCTCCCGCGCGCGGACGTAGGCTTCGACCGGGGTTCTCCCGGTCGCGACCCCGCAGGGATTATTGTGCTTAATGATGACGGCGGCGGGCTCGTCGAACTCCTTGACCAGCTCCAGCGCCGAGTTTGCGTCCAGATAATTGTTGTACGACATCGCCTTGCCATGCAGGACCGAGGCCCGCGCCACGGACGGCTCTTGGGACAGCGGATCCCGGTAGAAGGCACCCTGCTGATGCGGGTTTTCTCCGTAGCGGAGCGTCTCCACCCGCTGGTATTGGAGCGTCAGCACCGGCGGAAAGAGCGCCGCGCCGCCAGCCTGCCGCTCGAGGTAGCCAGCGATCGCACTGTCGTAACGCGCCGTGTGCTGAAACACCTTGGTCGCTAGCTCTCGCCGCAGCGCCGGCGTCACGCTGCCGGTCCGGAGGGCCTCCAGCACGCGTCCATAGTCTGCCGGGTCCACGACGACGACCACGTCCTCGTGATTCTTTGCAGCGGACCGGAGCATCGAGGGACCTCCGATGTCAATGTTCTCGATCGCCTCCTCGAACGTACAGTTCGGCTTCGCGATCGTCGTCTCGAACGGATAGAGGTTCACGACGACCACGTCAATGGGGCCGATCCCGTGCTGCTGCATCTGCGCGACGTGGCTCGGATCGCGCCGGCGTCCCAGCAGGCCTCCGTGGATCTTCGGATGCAGCGTTTTGACCCGCCCGTCGAGGATCTCCGGCGAGCCGGTGTAGGCCGCGACCTCCGTCACCGCGACGCCGGCCTCCCGCAGCGCCCTGGCGGTGCCCCCTGTGGAGAGAATCTCTGCCCCCAGGGCCGCGAGGCCTTGGGCCATCTCGACCACACCCGTCTTGTCGGACACGCTGATCAGCGCCCGCTGCACACCGGCCATTGCATCTCTCCTGTTGGCTGGGATGATGAAGGGTTGTCTCGTCCGAAGCGGAGCCAGAATAGCAGATGCGTTTGGGGTGATGCAAGGCGGGCTGAGCACCTATCGCGCGCGCTCCATGAGCTTCCCGCCGCCGACGGGCAGCACCTCCGGGCTCCCAGTAACCGTGGCGTCTGCCCGCTGGACGAACTCGGCGTATCGCGGATCGGTCTGAATTGGCACGTGGTGGTCCGACCCGAGTTCAGACACGTTCAGGCTGTTAGGAGATGACCGATCTTCAGCTTCGGGCGAAAATCTAGGGCGACCGACCAGGAAAAGCAAGGCAAACGGCCCACCCTTCTCCCCAGCCTCTCTCTCCCAGGGAGAGGAAGACGAGGGATCAAGCTAGGAGGGTTGCCAGGGTTCAGAGCGACTTCACCGACAGAGCGATCAGCCCGAAACGTTTCTTACCCAGGGTCTCGGATGGAACGGATGCTTGGCGAGCGCAGCGCCATGGTGGGAAGTTGCCTGAGGTGGAGGCAAACCAGGTGCCGCGAGCCGTTCCGGTGGTCCGGTGCGGCGAGCGGCCAGCAATAGGAATCGGGCGGGGTGCCCGTCGTCACCGCACCATGGCGCCAGCGAGACCAAGCGCCGTTCGTCAGCCGAGACGAGCACCCGCTCTTCGTCAGCCGAGGCTTCCCCCTTGTCGTTGACTTCCCGCCTCTGCCCCATTACAATTTCGTAGCCGAGGTTCCCCACGGTGCCTGCCCAATTCGTCCACCTCCACCTGCACACCCAATATAGCCTGCTGGACGGGGCCAACCAGATTGACCCACTGATCCAGCAGGTGCGGGCCTTCAACATGCCCGCGGTCGCCATCACGGACCACGGGAATCTCTTCGGCGCCGTCGAGTTCTACCAAAAGGCCAAGGCGGCGGGGATCAAGCCCATCATCGGCTGCGAAGCCTATCTGGCGCCCAAGAGCCGCTTCGATCGGGAAGGGCAGTTCGCCCACAACGAGTACTACCACCTGATTCTCCTGGCCGCGAATCAGACGGGCTACCAGAATCTGCTCAAGCTGAGCAGTAAAGCCTATCTTGAGGGATTCTACTATAAGCCACGGATTGATAAGACGATCTTGCGAGAGCATGCCGACGGCCTCGTGGCCCTCTCCGGCTGCCTGAGCGGGGAGGTGCCCTACTTGATCGCCCAGGACCGCCTTGAGGAAGCAATCAAGATCGCCGGGGAATATCGGGAGATCTTCGGCAAGGAGCGGTACTTCTTCGAAGTCCAGGAAAACGGTGTCCCCCAGCAGCAGGTGGTGAACCGGGGGCTCCGGGAGATGGCCAAGCGCCTGGGGGTGCCTCTCGTCGCCACCAACGACTGTCACTACCTCCAGAAGAGCGACGCGAGAGTCCACGACATCCTGCTGTGCCTCCAGACCGGCAAGACGATCAACGAGCCGAACCGCATGCGGTTCCAGACCGACCAGCTCTACGTGAAGTCCACCGAGGAGATGCTGGAGGCGTTCAAAGACTGGCCGGATGCGGTCCGGCACACGCAGCGAGTCGCCGAGCTGTGCAACGTGGACTTCACGTTCGGCACCTATTACCTCCCGGAGTATCGCGTGCCGGAGGGGGAGACGCTCGACAGCTACCTCGACAAGCTCGCGCATCAGGGCCTGGCCGAGCGGCTGCGGGAGCGCCCCTCCGGCATTCCGGAGGCGCAGTACCGAGAGCGCCTCCGGCACGAGCTGACCGTGATCATCTCGATGGGATTTGCCGGCTACTTCCTGATCGTGTGGGACATCATCAACTTCGCCCGTCAGCGCCGCATCCCTGTCGGGCCCGGACGCGGCTCGAGCGCGGGCAGCCTCGTCGCCTACGCGCTCAAGATCACCGACCTCGATCCCCTCGTCTACGGGCTGCTGTTCGAGCGCTTCCTGAACCCGGAGCGGATCTCCCTGCCCGACATTGACATGGACTTCTGCATGGACCGGCGGCAGGAGGTCATCAACTACGTGGTGGAGAAGTACGGGCACGACCATGTCTGCCAGATCATCACCTTCGGCACGATGAAAGCCCGAGCGGCGATCCGGGACGTCGGCCGGGTGCTGGAGATGCCCTACGCCGAGGTGGATCGGATCGCCAAGCTGGTGCCCGAGCAGCTCAACATCACCCTGGACGAGGCGCTCGAGACGGAGCCCCGGCTGAGGGATCTCGTGAACAGCGATCCGAAAGTCCGGGAGGTGTTCCAGGTCGCGCGCGCGCTGGAGGGCTCGCCGCGCCATGCCTCAACCCACGCCGCGGGCGTCGTCATCTCTAAGGAGCCGCTCACCTCGCACGTGCCGCTGTACAAGGGCTCGAAAGAGACCGACGAGGTCGTCACCCAGTTCCCGATGGGCGACGTGGAGAAGGTCGGGCTCGTCAAGTTCGACTTCCTCGGACTCAAGACCCTGACGATGATCGCGCACGCGGAGCGGCTGATCAATCAGAGCTTGCAGAGCCGGGAGGGCCGGCTCGGCGAGCCGCCCTTTTCGATCGCCACGGTGCCGCTGGACGACGCCAAGACCTTCGCGCTGCTCTCCTCCGGGAAGACCATGGGCATCTTCCAGTTGGAGAGCGCAGGCATGCGCGACCTCCTGACCGGGCTCCGGCCGGACCGGTTCGAGGACATCATCGCCATCATCGCGCTCTATCGCCCTGGCCCGATGGACCTGATCCAGGAGTTCATCAAGCGCAAGCAGGGCAAGATCCCGATCACCTACGAGGTCCCGCTCCTGGAGCCGATCCTGAAGGAGACCTACGGCATCATCGTCTACCAGGAGCAGGTCATGGCGATCGCCAACACGGTCGCCGGTTTCTCGCTCGGCCAGGCTGACATCCTCCGCCGGGCCATGGGCAAGAAGAAACACGAGGAGATGGTCAAGCTCCGGACCAAGTTCCTGGAGGGCGCGAAGAAGAACCGGATTCCAGAGAAGACGGCCGAGAAGCTCTTCGATCTGATCCAGAAGTTCGCTGGCTACGGCTTTAACAAGTCCCACGCCGCCGCCTACGCGCTGGTCACCTACCAGACCGCCTACCTCAAGGCCCACTACCCCACCGAGTTCATGGCGGCGCTGCTCACGAGCGAAATGGGGAACAGCGACAAGGTCGTCCGCTATATCAACGAATGCCGCGACCTCGGGATCAAGATTCTGCCCCCGGACGTGAACCGGAGCGAGAAGGACTTCTCTGTGTCCGCCGACGGGATCCGGTTCGGGCTCGCCGCCATCAAGAATGTGGGGGAAGGCGTAACGGAGGCGATCCTCGAGGCCCGGGCGGAGCAGGGCCCCTATCGGTCCTTCTTCGATTTCTGCCACCGGGTGGACAGCCGCAGGCTGAACAAGCGCGCCCTGGAATGCCTGATCAAGGCGGGCGCCTTCGACTCCACGGGCGCGCGGCGGGCCCAGCTCGTCGCGGTGCTCGACCGGACCGTGGACCAGGCGGTCGCCGCGCAGCGGGCGGCGGATTCCGGCCAGACCAGCATCTTCGCCGCGATGGAGAGCCCGGACCTGCCGCAGGGGCGCGGTGTCTTGCCGGTGGACGAAAGCCTGCCCGACCTGCCCGAATGGCCGGAGGAGGAGCTGCTGAAGCACGAGAAAGAGCTGATCGGCTTTTACATCACGAGCCATCCGCTCGCGCGGTACGAGGCCGCAGTTCGCCAGTTCTCCACGACGACGACGGAAAAGTTGCTTGAGATTGCCGACGGCAAGGAAGCGAAGCTCTGCGGCATCGTGACGACCGTCAAGACGATGACGACGAAGAAGGGCGATCGGATGGCCTACGTTCAGGTGGAGGACCTGCACGGGCAGGTTGAGGTCATCGCTTTTCCCGACCTCTTCAGGGCGGCGGAGGCCTTGCTCGTGCCGGAGAGCGTGATCCGGGTGACCGGGACCGTGGACCGCGCGGAGAAGGGCGCCCGCCTCAAGGGCACCAAAATCGAATCGCTCCGGGAGGTCCAGGCTCGGTCCGTCACGCGGGTCACCATCCGGCTGGACGACCACCCGGACGCCGGCGACCGGTTGCGCCAGCTCCAACAGGTCCTGCGTCGACACCCGGGACCAGCCCCCCTGTCCCTCACGTTTCGCATCACGCCGACCCTGGAGGCAGACACAGCCCCGCTGCCGGCCGTGACCGTGCTCCCGACCGAGCCCTTCGTAGCCGAGGTGGAGGCTCTGCTGGGCAAGGGGACCGTCGCCTTCTGGTCGTGACTCTCCCGGTGCGGGCGGCGCTCCGGATGAGGTGGCTATGAGAGACTACTTGGAATTCGAGAAGCCGATTCGCGAGATCGAGGAACGGCTGGAAAAGCTGGCCGGGTCGGGCTCCGCGCGCGCCGCAGCCCAGGAGGAAGCCAAAAAACTCAAGGCGCGGCTGGTCGAGGTCGAGCAGGAGTTATACGCCAACCTGACGCCGTGGCAGCGGACGCAGCTCGCCCGGCATCCCCAGCGCCCGTCGTTCCTCGACTACGTCGGTGCCTTCAGCGACGAATTCCTGGAGCTCCACGGCGACCGCGCTTTCGGGGACGACCGCGCCGTCGTCGGCGGATTCGCCCGGCTGAGCGGGCGGTCCGTGATGGTCATCGGGCACCAAAAGGGCCGGACGCTCAAAGAACGCATGCAGCGCAACTTCGGGATGCCCAATCCCGAAGGCTACCGGAAGGCGCTGCGGCTCATGAAGCTCGCGGAGAAATTCCGGCGCCCCGTCCTGACGTTCATTGACACGCCCGGAGCGTACCCCGGCATCGGGGCTGAGGAGCGTGGACAGGCTGAGGCGATCGCCCGGAACCTGCACGTGATGTCTCGGCTGGCGGTGCCGATCATCTCGGTCGTGATCGGGGAAGGGGGCAGCGGCGGGGCACTCGCACTTGGGCTGGCGGATCGGATCCTGATGCTCGAGCATGCGGTCTATTCAGTGATCTCGCCGGAAGGCTGCGCCGCTATTCTCTGGGACGACCCGACCAAGACCCCGGACGCCGCCGCGGCGCTCAAGATGACGGCGACGGACCTCTATCAGCTCGGCGTCATTGACGAGGTCATCGCGGAGCCGGTCGGCGGCGCACACCGCGATCCGCAGGGCGCCGCGCAACGGGTGGTCAAGGCGATCGCCACCCATCTCGGCCAGCTCGAGGAACTGCCGATCGAGGACCTGTTGGCCCGGCGCTACGAGAAGTATCGGAGGATGGGCGCCGTCATCGAGCCTACGCCACCCGGCTCGCCCTGAGGTGCAGCGAGGGCGAGCCGGCGGCGAGGCTCGGTCAGCGAGGCGAGGGCGCGCCGACGCGGTAGGCTCCGCTTCCGCCCCGAGGCCGGTCATGCTCCCGCGCTCCGTGCCTGGGCCTGCGCCCATTCCCATGACCCTCAGCCCGCGACCCCGACGGCACCGCCTTGCCCAGGAGCCGCTCGATCGCCCGCAACTGGCTCGTCTCGTCGGGCGTGACGAAGCTGGAGGCGCGTCCCGCCTCCCCAGCCCGGGCCGTCCGGCCGATCCGGTGCACGTAATCTTCCGGGCTGTTCGGCAGGTCGTAGTTGATGATGTGCCCGATGCCGCCTACGTGAATGCCGCGCGCCATGATGTCGGTGGCGACGAGAACCCGGTACCGTCCGCACTTGAATCCCTGGAGGGCTTCGCGACGCTGGCCCATCGTCCGGTCTCCGTGGAGCACGGCCACCTTGAGCCCGTCGGCCTGGAGCAGGCGCCACAAGCGGTCCGCACGCGACTTGGTTCGGGTAAACACCAGCGACGTCCCGGCTTCTTCCCGCAGGATCTCCCGGAGCAGTTCGGTCTTCTCCTCCCGGCTCGCGTGGTAAAGCTGCTGCTCGACACGGGCAGCAGTGGTTCCGCTCGGCGCCACCTCCACCCGCACCGGATGCTTAAGGCTGGCTTTCACGAGGGCCGCCAGGTCGTTGGCCAGGGTCGCCGAGAACAGCAACGTCTGCCGCTCCTCCGGCAACGCGTCCAGGATCTGGTTGATCTGCGGCGCAAATCCCATGTCCAGCAGGCGGTCCGCCTCGTCCAGGACGAAGATCGCGATGGCGAGCGGGTTGATCGTGCCCTTCCACATATGGTCCAGGAAGCGGCCGGGCGTGGCGACGAGGATGTCCGGCCGCTGGCGGAGAGCCCGCTCCTGCTGGGTCATGTCGGCGCCGCCCACGATCAGGGTCGCACCGATCCCACGCCGATGGCCGAGCTGGTCAATGGCCTTCTGGATTTGGCCCGCCAGCTCCCGCGTGGGGGCCAGGACCAAAGCGCGGGTCCCCTGCCCTCCCGCGAGCCGCTCAATGAGCGGGATCGCAAAGGCGGCGGTCTTGCCGGTCCCGGTCTGGGCGCAGCCGATCACGTCCTGACCCGCCAGGGCGGGCGGGATCGCACCGCGTTGAATCGGCGTGGGCGAGGTGTAACCGACCTTGGCCAGCTCGCGCAACATCGGTGCGGACAGGCCAAGGCCCTCAAATGTCTCTGCAAGGCTCGTGGTCATGAACAATCCCTTTTGGTTGGGGTCACCGAGCGGAGGCGGATCAAGGGATCAACAAGCGGAACGTTCCCGGCGGAAGGGAAGGCCAGGCAGGTCGCTCCAGGAAAAGCCCAAACTCAGTCAGACCCAAATGGTGGTCCGATGTGTCAGGCTTCGTCCGCCGTCGCCTCGGACCTCTGCGAGCGACGACTGGTTTGCACTGTATCGTAGGAAACCCGGAAAGTCAATCCTCGACCAAAAGAATCCTCGCACCTCACGGATTGTGCCAGGTCGCTCCGTCGTAGGACGGATTGAACTGGTGGGTGAGCTTCACGACGTCGCCGTCCTGCACCTTCGAGTCCTGCGTGCCGACCTTCCGGTTCACGGTCACCAGCAGCTCCCCCTTCTCCAGGAAGGCCATCAGCGGACCGAGCCGATCTGCATGGGCCTGCAACAATCCCCTGACCGTCGTCGGTCCCGCCACCTCCAGCCGGTATTCGGACTCGTCCAGGCTCTGCCTCAGCGTTTCGCCGAAGAGCATCACGGTCACCATCGCACCTTCTCCGTTCCCGAAGACTCCGCAAATTCCCCATCACGCGGCTAACGGGATCGTTCTGAGACGGTCAGCTCCCGGTGACACCGGAAGCAGTCCGGCCGCTTCGGGTGCCGCCCCGGCAACGGCCTGCTGCCAGACGCCGCATGGCAGCGCACGCACTCCTTCTCCGACGCGACGGCGCGGTGCTCCGGCGTGTCCGGCACGGGCGGATTCTGGTCCCGGGGAGACGGGAGCATGGACACGAACAGGATCACCAACCCTGCGCCCAGGACATAGAGGAGATCCGCCTTACGAACGGTCATGGGCCCCCGGATCGCCCCCGTCGGCATCGCGGAGAAGCTGCGCGATGTGCTTGACTTCCACAGCCCCCCTCAGGCGGTCGTTGAGCTGGATCATGCAGGCCGGACAGCTCGTCGCGACGACGTCCGCGCCGCTCTCCTCGATCGCCCGCCGCTTCCGCTCGAAGATCCGCCGCGCGGTCTCGTAGTCCTTCAGGATATAGGTTCCGGCGCCGCCCGCGCAGCGATCGGCGTCCTGCATCTCGACGAACTCCACGTCCGGGAGCGAGGCCAGGAGCTGGCGCGGCTGCCGCGTGACCCCAGCCGCGCGGAGATGGCAGGACGAATGGTACGTCACCTTGCGTCGGCGGCCCTGTCCCTGTGCCGGGCCGGGTGGCTTCTGTCTCTCGGCCACGAACTCGGTAATGTGCTTGACGCGCGGAGCGAGCTGGCGGGCCGCGTCTTCCTCGGGCTGCCCAGCGAACAAAGCTGAATAGTCCTTGAGCATCAAGGTGCACGAAGCACAGCCCGTGACGACCGTCTCGTAGGGCGCCAGGGACCGGAGGTTGAACCGGGCGCCCACTTTGGCCAGCTCCCGATGACCGTAGGTCTCGATCGGTGTACCCGAGCAGCGCTGCGGCGGGAGATCCGGTTCGACGCCGTGTCGCCGGAGGAGGGCGATCACAGCATCCCCCACCCCGTCGTCCAGGTAGTTGGCCGCGCACCCGTGAAAGTACGCGACCCGGCTCCGCGGCGCCCCGTCTGGCGGCACAAACCCGGGATACCGCTCCCTGAGCAGGCGTCGGGCGAGCCGCGGTAGGACCATCTCGCGCGGCAGCCGTGCCGTCTCGGCGATGCTCCGGAACAACGGCCGGGTCAGCCGCTCCAGCCAAGCCCGCGGCCGCGGCCGGTCCCACAGCGGCTGCGTCGCCGCGGCGAGCTTGACCAACGGCTCGAACAGCCAGCGGCGGGCGTGCAGCGCGAAGAGGAGGCCCGCCGCTCGGTTCGGGTGCTCGGCCCGCCGCCGCAGGATCAGCTCGGCGACGTCCACGCCCGCGGGGCAGATCGTCCGGCATGACTTGCAATTGAGGCAGGCCTCCACGACCCGCTTGGAGTTCAGATAGCTGTACTCCCGGGCCGTGACGATCTCGAACCAGCCCCGCGAACTCATGTCTTCGGATTGGAACACGTCGTACACCGGGCAGACGGCATTGCACTTCGCGCAGGTCGCGCAGGGCTTCGCCAATCGGACGTAATCAATGTGATCCGTGAACGGCCGGTCGCTCAGCTTCACGCCCGGGTTCAGTACACCGCCGGGATCGAGGCTCCGCTTGACCTCGACGAAGAGCGCATACAGCTCCTCGCCGAACATCCGGCGGACGAACTCCGCCCGTACCCGGCCGTCCCCGTGCTCGCCGCAGATCGAGCCCCTGAAGCGCGTCAGGACCGTGTCGTGGATCTCCCGATAGCCCTCCACCATCCGGGCGAAATCCTCCGGATCGTTCAGATCGAGGAGCGGCACGATGTGCGCGTTGCCGTTGCCGATGTGGCCGAAGACCGCCACCGGCACCTGCTGATGCCGGAAAAATCCCTCGAGGTACCGGATGAGCTCGCTGATGCGCTCCGCGCGCACCACCACGTCGTCCACGTAATTGATCGGCTTCTTCTTCCCGTCATAGCGGTACAGGGTCGGGTACAGGGCCTTTCTCGCCTTCCACAGGGCCTCTCGCTGCTCCCGCTCGAACGCGATCACCGGGTCGGCCGAGAGCCGGAACCGCCGGCAGATGACCGCGACCCGCCCCGCTTGCTCGCGGATCGCGGCGCCGGTCGGCGCCTCATCCAGCTCTACCAGCAGGGTCGCGGCCGCGTCGGACGGGATGCCGTGCCGGTCCCGTCCGATCAGGTCCAACGTGTTGGCGTCCATGACCTCCAGGGCGCTCGGCTCCAACGTGAGGAGAGAGGGCACTGCCTCGCCCACGTCTTCGAGATGACGAAAATGGATGAGCGCGGTCGCGCTCGCCCGGGGCCGCTCCACGAGGCGAAGCGTCGCCTCGCTGATAACGCCCAGCGTCCCTTCGCTTCCGACGAATAATTTCGGGAGATCGAAGAGCCCGTGCTCGAGCCCGTCCATGAGGCCGAACAGGTTATACCCAGAGCTGTTCTTGGTGACGGTCGGCCGCTTCGCCCGAATCAGGTCGCGGTGCTCCTGGACCAACCTCAGCACAGTCCGCAACGCCGGGCGGGCGGTCAGCAACCGTTCCAGCGCGGGATCGCCGAGCTCGTAGCGCCGCGCCTCCACCCAACTCTCGTCGGCCAGGCAGACTCGCAGCGCGTGCACGTTGTCTTTGACCGAGCCGTACCGGAGCGTGTGCGGGCCGGAGGAGTTGTTGGCAAGCATCCCCCCCAGCTTGCACATGTCCCCGCTGGAGGGATCGGGGCCGAACAGCAATCCGTCGCCAGCCAGCCGCTTGTTCAGCTCGGCGAACACGATGCCGGGTTGCACCCGGGCCCAGCGCTCGTCCCGGTTCACCTCCAGGATTCGGTTCATTCGCGAGATGTCCAGGATGATCCCGGACCCGATGGCGGATCCCGTAAGGTTGGTTCCGGCCGCCCGCGGGGTCAGCGGGACGCCGGACCGCGCCGCGTAGGCGACCGTCGCGGCAATGTCCTGCTCGGTCTCCGCGAGCACGACCGCTTGCGGCACGATCCGGTACAGGCTCGCATCCACCGCGTAGGCGGTGCGGCTCGGCTCGTCGTCCAGAACCTTGTGGACGCCGAGCGCGCGGCGGAGATCCGCGGCGATTGCGCGCCGTTTCTCAGGGAGGAGCAACTCCATCGCCGGCCTCTACGAGCTTAGCGCCATTGTAGTCGGACGGGTGTGGGAGGAACAAGGGCGGGCAGTGGTCGGTGGCACAGGCACGGCGCGAGCGCGGGGCTCAGGCGCGCTCGACCGGTTCGGGGGACAGATCCTCCATCTCGCCATCCGCGGGGACCGCCTGGCTCCGCTCCCCGTCGGTGGCGCTCGCGGCGTCGCCTGGGCCGCTCTCCTGTGTCCCGCTGATCTGCAGGGGCTCTTCGCCGATGGGCAGGTCGGTTGGCTCGGACTGGCCCAGCTCCTTGAACTCGTGGAGCGGCGGCAACTCCGACAGATCGCGTAATCCGAAATGCTGGAGAAAATACTTGGTCGTGCCGTAGAGGATGGGACGGCCCGGCTCGTCCTTGCGGCCGACGATCCGGATGAGCTTCCGCTCCAGGAGGGTCCGCAGCACGCCGGACACCTCGACCCCGCGGATCTGCTCGATCTCAGCGCGCACGATCGGCTGCTTGTACGCGATGATGGCCAAGGATTCCAGGGCCGAGCGGGAGAGCTTGGGCGCCTGCTTGGCCCGCTCCAAGTGCTTCAGCCAGGGAGCAAGCTCTGGTCGCGTCACGAGCTGGTAGCCGCCGGCCAATTCAACAAGCTGGAGTCCTCGCCCCTCCCCGCGGTAGTCCTCCTGGAGTCCTCGCACGGCCTCCTGGAGGTCCGCCTTCGAGGCCCCTTCCAGGACGGACCGCAGCCGATCCAGGCTCACCGGCTCGTGGGAAACGAACAGCACCGCCTCGACGATCGCCTTGAGCTCCCGAAGCGCCAGGGACTCTGGCCGACTTGCTCCGTTTCCATTCCGTGTGGCACCGTTCCCGTTAGCCGAGGCTTCCGGTTCGGACGGATCCGAGATGGCCGCGCTCGTCGCTCGCTCAAGTGTCTCACTCATGGTCTGATCCTCCATGTTTCCAGGATCGAGCCCGCTCGGAGACCAGAGGCCGGCTCTCCCGTCAGGGTCAGCCTATGGTTCGACGGGCTCCACCGCGCACAAGGCCTCATCGGCCGACGGAGAAAAGGCCCGGGAGACCAGAATCGGGCCGAATAACTCCCCCTGGAAGACGCGAACCACGCCAAGCCGGACTAGCTCAAGCAGGGCCAGGAAGGTGACGATGATGTGCAGCCGTTGGGTCTGCCCCTCGAACAGCGCCTGGAACATCACGGCTTCCTTGCTGGACAGGACGTCCAGGATGGCGCTCATCCGGTCGTTCACCGTCAGGTTTTCTGGCAGAATCTCCAGCCATGGCCGGTTGGAGGTCCTCGCCAGGACGCTCTGGAGTGCGTCTACGAGATCGAACAGCGTCAGCTCCTCAAGGAGCGCCTCCTGCGAGCGGACCGGGCGCGGCTCAGGCTGCTCCCGCGCGTAGACCTGACGCCAGACCCGCTCGCGTTCGTCAAGCAGGCCGGCGGCTTCCTTGAATCGCTTGTACTCAAGCAAGCGTCGTACCAATTCATCCCGGGGATCCAACGTCTCCTCGTCATCCTCCGTGGTCTGGTCCGGCGGGAGCAGCATCCTCGACTTGATATGGATGAGCGTCGCCGCCATGACCAAAAACTCGCCGGCGACCGCGAGGTTGAGCGACTTCATAACGCTCAAGTAGTCGAGGTATTGCTGGGTGATCAGCGCGATCGGAATATCGTAGATGTTCACTTCGTTTTTCTTAATGAGGTGCAGGAGCAGATCCAGCGGCCCCTCGAACTGCTCCAGCCGCACCTGGTAGGGAATCTCCATTTGGTCCATAGGCCTTCCCCGCTCCCGCCCGAAAAGTCCCTCACTTATACCACCCTATGGGGCGGGAAGCAAGGACAATTCAATATATTGTGGGCCGCGACTCCTACTGCCGCCTCATAAAGAGCAAAAGGACGACCGTAAAGGCGAACAGCGTGGCAGCGATCGCATAGAAGACGCGGGGGTCCTGCAGCCCTCGAGGCGTGGTGGGCACCTGGCTAACCTTGGTCCGGGCGAAGCTTGGCTCGACCTCAAACATGACCTTGGAGAAATCATCCAGGGCCTGGAACTGGGCGTCGGAGAAATCTGCACGCCCGCGAAACGTAGTCCGGCGGAAGTAGGCATCCTGCTCGAAGACCGTGAACAAGAAGAACGCTTCGCGCTCGAACAGCGCCTCGGAAAAATCGAGGATGCCCCGGAAGCGACTGCCAGAGAATCCCGCGCCCATTTTGAAGTAGGCCCGTGAGAAGCCGGCATCTTTGTCGAACGTCACTTCGAGAAACTCGGCTAAGCCGTTAAAGCCAGCCCGCGTGAAGGTGGCCGTTTCAGCGAATCGGGACCGGTGAAACCGCGAATGGATCCCGAAGGCGGTCTTCTCGAAGCGAACCGGCTGATCAAAGAGCGCTTGGATGAAAAACCCCTCGCCCAGGAAGACCGCCTCGGAGAAGTCCACGGGGCCAAGGAACGCCGTGAACGACAGGTCGAGCGGGCGCTCGAACGTCGTTCCGGTCATCACGACCGGCCCGTTGACGATCAGCAGGCCGCGCCTGAGATTCGTCGTCACGAGCCCGCGAATGACTGAGTCCCGGATGGCGATCGGGCCGTTGATGACCCGGACCTCCTCCAGTCGCTCACGCTGAAGCCGCTCCCTCAGACGCAGCGAGGGGACCACACCCAGGTCCGTGGCGGCGATCGGCTGAAGCTGGTCGAGGAGCAAGTCCCCGGTGACCACGACGCCGCGGAGGTCCACCCCTTTCCCGTCCCGGAGCGCCGCGAGCACGTCCGAGGCCGAAACGGCCTGGGCGGCGCGCTCCTGGTCAGTGCAATCTTTGCCCAGATACCGCGTCAGGGCCCCGGTGCCGCGGGGCGGCACGGGCTCCAGGACACAGGTCCCTGCCGCCGGCCGAGACCAGAGGAAAAGCGCGAGTACGGCCAGCACGCAGCCCACCGCGAGCCGGGGAACCCGGCTGCAGCCTGGTCGCAGGCTGATCACCATGCTCGGACTCTATACGGCTGGCCCATCCGCAAAAGCAAGCCGGCAGGGCGATCGCCTTTACAGGACGGAGGGGAAGTTTCTACAATACGTCCCGCGACTCTCTCCCGACACAGGACCGACCCCGAAGATGGTCAGGTTGCTTTTTCTACCACTTCTTTCGTTGCTCCTGGCCTCGGTCGCGACGCTCGCCCCTACTCCGTCCCACGCGGCCAACGTGGTCGAAGTCCCGATCCTGGGAGCCATTCAGGCCAACGACCAGGGAGTCTTCACGGTCTTGGTTTTGAGCTGGGACCGGCGTCCTGCCCCCGATCCCATCGAGCTGGCTTGGGGAAACCAGCGCATGAGGATCCAGGGATCCGGACTCGAGGCCCTGGGCAACGCCTTCCGGTACGCCCTGAACCGTGTCCCGGTTGCGCGCACCGGCACGATCTCGATTTACGGCGCCGCCTACGCGCCGGTCGGCAGCGAGGGACCAAGCGCCGGCGCCGTGATGGCCGTCGGTTTCATCGCCGTGCTGAGAGGAGACGCGATCCGGCGCGGAATCGCCTTGACCGGGACGCTCGACGCCAGCGGACGAATCGGCCCGGTCGGTGCGATCCCGGACAAGATCCGGTCCGCGGCGCGGGAAGGCTATCGGACCGTCCTCATCCCCGAAGGGCAGTTCTTCGATCCCCAGTGGAACCTTCAGAGCCTCTCCCTGGAGCTGAATGTCACGGTCACGGAGGTGGGTACGATCGAGGAAGCCTATGAGCTCATGACCGGGAAGCGGTTGTAAACAGCCTGTTGCGAGCCTTTTCTCTGGAACGCGGGATCCACGCGGACCGGATCATCGGCCCCTCAGGCAAGGCCGAGTGTCCTTCCGGCTACTGATCACGACGAGGCGCAGGGAGTGATCACCACGTGGGAAGCGGCGCGGTGCTCCGCCTGTCAACCCCCTAGGAGGGGTACTCGTCATCGTCGTTCGCCAGTTCCTCGGGCTTGTCCAGATAGTCTTCGTCCTCCTCTTCCTCGTCAATAGACAACTCGTCGTCGGCCATGTCCTCCGACATGTCATCCACCAAGTCCTCATCTTTCGGAAGCCCGAGATCCTCTTCCAGCAGGTCCTCGGGCTTGACCTTCGGCTTGGCCTCGGCAGCCGGCGTCACCTTGGATTCGGGTGCCGTCATGGGCTCCGGGCTTTCCGGCTTCTTCACCCTCTCCGCCGGTTGCTTGGGGGCCTTCTTGGCTGTCCGCCCGGCCACGCGCTTCTTGGAGGATGGCTTCCGGGATGCCTTCGGCTTGCCCAGGGAGCGCTTGGGCTTGGCCCTCGCCTTAGCCGCAGCCTTTTTCTTAGGGGCAACCTTCGCCGCCTTCTGACCCTGTTTGGCCCTGCGCGAAGCCTTTGCTGAGGATTTGGCCCCCTGTTTCTTCGACTGTTTCCGCTTCTTCGCCATCGTCCTCCTCCCTTAGATGGATTCGTCCCGGGCGCAGCCTGAGGCCTCCACGGCGTCCCCATCTAGCACGAATCGGTCGCCTCTTGCAACCGGAAGAGCGAGGGTGACGCCAACCCTAACCGCAGGGGCGCAATTCGAAGGCAGGTGCGACCCAAAGCTGGGGCGGGAACGGCGCCGCTCTCTCAGGGCTCCACCCAGACGTTGACGTAGGCGGGCAAACTGTCGGCGCCCCGGACCGTGTCGGGTCCTCGCATGTCCGTGACGCGTAGCCGGAAGCGAAGCAGGCGTCTGCTTGACACCTTGGGTGCGACAAAGGTGGCCTTGGGGGAATCCTGGTCCAGCAGCGACACCTTGTGGCCCAGCACCTGCGTCCACTCGTACTTGAGGGGATCCCCGTCCGGATCCCGACTGCGGAGGCCGTTGAGGATGACCTTGGCTCCCCCCTTGACGATCAGGTCTTCGCCGGCGTCGGCGATCGGAGACTGGTTGGGATCGGCCTCTCCCTTCACGACCACATCAAGCCGACCCTGTTTGCCGCGATTGGATACCGTGAGGTGAGCGCGCCCGTTGCCGACTACGCGCACGAGCCCATCCGGATAGACCTGGACCACGCGCTCGTCCGATGAGTGATACGTGCTCCCCGCGGACGCTCCGCCGAGCCGGCGGGTCACGCCGTCCGCAAACTGCCCGACGACAGGCAGCTCGAGGACCTTGCCGATGGTATCCAGTCGCCACGGCTTCTCCACCTCGAACTCGATCCCGACGAGCGGCACACCCGGATCCACCTGCACGACGATCTCGTCGAATTCGACCCTCCCTGCCAGCCGACCGCTCGACACTTCTCCGACTGCCAGCAGACGCATCGCCCCGATCGCCTCCACGGGGACTTTGAGCGTCCCTCCATAGGGAGCCGATCCTGCTGCCGAGGCCACCAGGGCAGGCATGGCCTGCTGCAGGGGAGCCGGTTCCTCTCCCTGACGGTACCAGTAATACTGGACCTGACGCATCCCGACTTCTGTCCCGAGGTCAACCGTGACGGTCAGCTCCTGGCCAGATCGGAGCACGGCCCCCGCCGCAGGAGACGTGATCGTAAAAGCCCCGGCCGGCCCCGCCAGCACACCTATCATCCCCAGCATCGCGGCCGCGCCGGACCCGAAGGCCGCCCGGCGCCTACACCGTCCCGAACCTGTTCCGCCAGTCACCGCAGGACCTCGCTCCGTGATCAGACCCCGGGCAAGTATACCAGCGCTCCTCGGTCGATGCGAAGGTTCTCCGGACCTGCCCCCTTCGACCAGATCCCATCCCCACCTTGACTTCAAAGGAACGGGGCTTACCTATGAAGCAACATGCCCAGTCGGAAGCCTGCTTGAATCCTTTTCCCCCTCGGCAGGCTCAACAGGGAAAGAGAGAGTCGGTTGGAAACTATGACAGAGGCAAGGACTGCGGTGAGACGGTTCGGCATTGCGGTCGCACTCGCTCTGCTTTCGCCCGTCACCTTGCCCGGCCTAGCGACACAGCCGGCGTTCAACATTACCATTGAGAGCGGCTCGCCTTACTATCAGCCGGCAGCGGCGAAGGTGGTGACCGGCACTCCGATCCAGTGGACGAACCCCACCGCCTCCTACCACACGATCACCCACGACGGATGCGTCGCGGGCGGACCTTGCCTGTTCGATTCCGGCTCGGTGCCGCCGGATGGCAGCTACACCCTGCCCGGACTTCCCCCGGGACTGTATCCCTATCACTGCCGCCTCCATCCGATCATGCGCGGCGTCTTGACCGTGGTCGAGGTATCCACCTCCGCTGAGAAGACCTAGTCCGCATCCCCGCTTCGCTCCATCAGCCTGTTTCGATCCCCGCGTCGGTGGCCGGCCGCAAACGGTTCCGTGCGCACCTTGCCTCGCGATGCACAATTTGTGTACCCTGGCTGCGAACACATCAGCACGCGAGGAGAGGGCCATGACCGCTCCGCCGTCCGCCCCATTGCAATCCTTGGTTGAGGAGCTTCAGCGCCACCCGGTGAACACAAACGCCTTCTTCCAGGCCTTCGCGGCACAGCGCCTGACGATGTCCCAATTGCGCGTGTTCCTCCGCCAATATCAGTACTTCTGCAACCGGTTCGTCAAACTGCTGGAGGGGCTGCTGTACCACACGCCCTTAGAGCAGGTGGAGATGCGAAGCCGGCTCATCCAGACCCTCCATTCCGAGTTGGGAAGCGGATGCGTCGAGCGCGCGCACATCTCGCTGCTCAACCGCTTTGCTCGGGCCGCGGGACTGACCGAAGACGATCTCACCCGAACTGTGCCCGTGGCGGAAGTGCAACGCTACCTGGACCTGCTCAGCCGCCTCTTCACCCAATCGAGCTACCTGGTCGCCTTGGGGGCCGAAATGGCGGTCGAGATTACCGCCGGCGCGGAATTCCGCTTCTTTGAGCCGACCCTCAAGAAATACTATCACTTTGCTCCGGATGAGATAGAATTTTTTACGCTTCACCTCTCGGAAGAAGACTGCCACAGCGCCTGGCTGATCGAGGCGGTCCAGCGGACCGCCAGGACGCAGGCGGATCTGGATCTCGTCGCGGCGGGGGCCAGGGAGACGGCCGACGGGTGGCTCGCGTTCTGGAACGGCATCTACCGGGAAGTCTTCGCCCGGCACCCCGCTCCGGTGACCTGATGCATCGGCGCGGGCGGCGCAAGCCGCGTGAGGGAACATGGATCGGACATCCGTCCAGGTAGATCGGCTCGAGCTCACCGAGGAGACCCTCAAGCTCCGGGCCTGGCGCATGCCGGATATGGTGGTCTACCAGCATCGGCCGGACGAATGGTGGCTGACGCCGCTGGACGACAACCTCCCGATCATCCGTCTCAACGAAGTCGGCATCCAATTGCTCACCTCGATAGACGGGCGCTCGACAGTCGGGACGCTCCTCAGCCGGTTCGGCAAGTGGGTCTGTGGGCCCGACGGGGAGACCGGGCGCTGGCACCTGGAGCGCTGGGCCCTCCCGCGCTATGCGCTCTGCTACTATGGGACCGAGCCTCCGACCGGAGACCGCCACGGTGCCCGGTGGGACTTGCTCCTGCAGCAGATCCGCGAGGGGTGGCACGAAAACGCGCCGACGGAAGACGAAACCCATCTTTCGGAATTTCACCTGCGCGACATCGCCACGCAGGAGGGTCATTTCGACACGATCGAGACGACGGTCTCGCACCTGTTTCGGGAGCCGAGCGAGGCCCTTCAGGGCCTCACGTACGGGCGGCTCCTCGCCAAGCACCTGCGCCGTCTAGGCTGGCTGACCCCGAAGCCCAGGGTCATCCTCGAAGTCGGGGGCGGACTGGGCTACGTTGCCTACGAGATAGGGAAGGAGCTGACGCCGTCGGAGCGGCAAGGCATCCGGTACGTCTTTGTGGACTTGACCCGGCCGTTTCTCGGCTCCCAGCTCACGCTCGCTAGCCAAGCCGGGTGGGACAGCCGCGCGGTCCAGGCCAACGCGGAGTGGCTCCCGTTGCGCGACGCCAGCGTGGATCTCGTGATTGACAACGAGAACCTGGCCGACATGACGCCGGTGCAGCTCACGCCGGAGGAGGTTCGCGCCCAGCGCGGCGCGACGCCCCTGCATCAGGAAGCCATCGACTGGATCCGTCGCATCCGATTGCCCCTGGACCCGGAGCTGCCGTCACAGTTTGTGTTCAACCTCGGCCCGGTCCGGTTCCTGGCGGAGCTGTGGCGGGTGCTGGCGCCTGGCGGACGGGCGATCCTGATCGAGTTCGGCGTCGAGGAAGGGTGGCCGGCCCCCGTGAAGCTCCCCGGACACACGGAGTACGAGGTCCAGTACACCCATCTTCGGCACGCGGCACGGTGGCTCGGCTTCCAGGCCCAACTGTTCGCCCTGCCCAAGTTCCTGGTCATCCGTCCCGACACGCGTCTCCTCTGCACGGGCGCGGCCTACACGATCCAGCGGTTCTGTGCGGCGCTGGGCAAGCCCTTCCCGATCCGCGCCTACACGGAACAGGAGCTGGCCCGGACGCTCGGCGACATGTTGCCGAAGCTCCTCGGCTGCCACTACCACGAGATCATCGATCCCGCCTGGTTCGGTCTGTGGGATTTCAAAGTGCTGTTGCTGGAGAAGCCTGGCGGGGCGCCCCGCCCGACCTTCCGCGAGTCGAAGGGATTCCGCTGGTACTCGCAGGGACGATAAGTGCGGTGACGAGTGATGGGTCATGCGTGGTGGGTAATAGGGATCAGGGAGCCCCGGCCACTTCCTCGTCTTGGCCCATCACCTTCACTCATCGCTGATCACAGTCCCTGCAGGCGGGCAGCCAGATTCAGGACGATCCCCTCCCGCAAGCCGTAGTCGCTGACCAGGCACGTGGTGGCGCCGAAGGCCTCCATGACTCCTCGCAGGATCAGGGTCCCGGCGACGATCACGTCTTCTCGGCCCGGCTCCAGACCGGGCAGCCCGCGACGCTCCTCACTGCGGCGGCGCAGCAGGTCCTGTTCCAGCGCACGGACTGCGTCCAGCTCCAGCCGATAGTTGTGAATCCGGGCGGGCTCGTACGCCGGCAGCCGCTGGACCATGGCGGCCAGCGTGGTGATCGTTCCGGCGGTGCCCACGAGGGTCGCGCCGTCCAGCTCCTTGAAGTCCGACCGGACGGCCTCGACCGAACGCGCGATACTTTCGACCGCCGCCCGCACCTCCTCGGGTGAAGGCGGATCCTGCCGCAAGCGATGCTCGGTGAGCCGGACAACTCCGAGGTTCACGGAGCGGACCAGCGGCGCCTGCCCGGGACGGTCGAAGATGAACTCGGTGCTCCCGCCGCCGATGTCCAACCCCAGAATCGCCCCGATGCCGCGGGGAAGCCCGGACCGAATGCCCAGCATGGTACGCCGGGCTTCTTCCTCCCCGTCGATCACCTCGACCGCGAAACCGGTCTCCCGCCGGACGCACGCGAGGAACGCTTCCTGGTTGACGGCGTCACGGACCGCGCTCGTCGCGACCGCGGCCTCGGCCTCAACCTTGCAGCCCCTGATCACCTCCCGCCAGTCCCGAAGCGTCTCGATCACCCGTGCCATGGCTGCCGGACGCAATGTCCGGTCACGCGCCACGCCTTCCCCCAGGCGCAGGATCCGCCGCTCGGTGTGGAGTTCCTCCAACCGCCGCCCAGGCGCGACCCTCGCCACGAGCAGCCGGCACGTGAGCGTGCCGATATCCACCCCGGCCAGCACCATGCTCGCACCCCGCTCCCGTCGGCTCACTGCCCGCTCCGCATCTCGTCCATTTCCTTGACCAGCTTGGCCCGCTCCGCCTGCAGCACGCGGACCCTGTCCACGGCCTGGACGATCGCGGGGTCGGCGATTACCCGCTCGGCGGGCTCTCCGCGTTCGTGCAGCTCGACCGCCCGTTCGCCGATGTCCCGGCAGAGATCCCCGATCCGCTGATCGAGCTTCCGGAGGTCCAGGCGGAGCCGGAGCAGCTCCGCTTCGATCAGGGCGCGCGTGGCGACCTGCGCCGTCCCGTAGCGGAGCCCGGCCCAGCCCGCCTTGAGATCGTGCTTGATCCGCTGCAGCAGCCGCATCCTCGCGCCCTGCCAAGGTTCAGCTCACCGACCCGAGCTCCAGCTTGGCCTGCCACCGCCGCAGCATGGCGTCGCGCAATGGCCGATGCTCGGGCCTGGCGAGCGCCGGGTCCGCCTCGACCAGCGCGAAGGCCTCCTGCCGCGCCAGCTCGAGCAGCCCGCCGTCCCGCACCAGGTTCGCCGCGCGAAACTCGGGCGCGCCCCACTGGCGTACGCCGAAGAATTCGCCCGGCCCTCGAATCCGGAGATCCTCTTCCGCGATCGCGAACCCGTCCGTCGAGGCGAGGAGCGCCTCCAGCCGCCGCCGCGCCGGCTGCGCGACGGCCTCGGCCGTGCGGGCCGGGCTGCCAGCGGGCACCGTCCCCGGTCCTCCGCGTCCCGACGCGAGGAGCAGGCAATAGGATTGGCCCCTGCCCCGTCCGACTCGTCCGCGAAGCTGATGGAGCTGCGCCAATCCGAACCGTTCCGCATGCTCCACGAGCATGACCGTGGCGTTCGGCACGTCCACCCCCACCTCCACGACGGTCGTCGCCACCAAGATCTGGATCTGCCCGGCCTTGAAGGCCGCCATCGTCCGCTCCTTCTCGTCCGTCTTGAGGCGCCCGTGCAACAGGCCCACACGGTACGCGCGGAACTCCTCCGCCTGCAACCGCTCGGCGGCCTGGATGGCCGCCTGGAGATCCACCTTCTCGGATTCTTCGACCAGCGGATAGACGATGTACCCCTGCCGGCCGGCACGGAGCTCGTTCTCCAGCAAGCGATAGGCCCGCCGCCGCTCCGACTCCCGAAAGAGCAGCGTCCGGACCGGCAGGCGCCCCGGCGGCAGCGCATCAATGACCGAGACATCCAGGTCCCCGTAGACGGTCATCGCGAGCGTGCGAGGAATCGGCGTCGCTGTCATCACCAGGACATCGGGATGGTACCCCTTCTCCAGCAGGGTCTTCCGCTGGAGCACGCCGAACTTGTGCTGCTCGTCAATCACCGCGAGGCCGAGCCTGGTGAACTGGACGCCCCTTTGAATGAGCGCGTGCGTGCCGATCACGACCTGCGCGGCGCCGGATTCGATGCGCCGCAACGCTTCAGCCCGCGCCTTGACGCTGCCGCCGCTCTTCAACAGGGCTGCCTCTATCCCAAGCCTGCGGAGCAAGTCCCGGAGGGTGAGATAGTGCTGCTCTGCGAGGATCTCGGTGGGCACCATCAGGGCCGCCTGATAGCCCGACCCGCAGGCGATCACGATCGCGTGCAGTGCCACCACGGTCTTGCCGCATCCCACGTCGCCCTGGAGCAGGCGGTTCATCGGGCGCGGTGCCGCCATGTCCCGGCGGATCTCCTCCAGCACCCGCGCCTGCGCGCGGGTCAGGCTGAAAGGCAACACCTCCCGCAGCCGCCGGAGCAGCGGCGTGTCCACGTCGAATCGAATCCCCTTCACCTCCTCCTTCACCCCCCGCTGCCGGAGGGCCAGGCCCACCTGGAGGAGCAGAAATTCTTCGAAGGCCAGCCGGCGGCGTGCCGGGGACGTCCCGCGGTCGAGGGCCTCCCGGTCCGTCTCCGGGCTGGGGAAATGGACTTCGGTCATCGCGGTGGCGATGGGGAGCAGGCTGTGCCGGCGCCGGACCGCCGCCGGGAGCACCTCCTCGAGGCTGCTGGCATACTGGTCCAACAATCCCTTGATCACGCTCCGGATCAGCCGCGAGGTCAGCCCTCGGGTCTCATGATAGATCGGCACCACCCGCCCGACGTGCAGCGGGGCCTCGTCCGATTCCCCCACCAGCTCGTACTGCGGGGCGTCCATGCGCAGGTCGGTCCAGCCCTTTCGGCCCGCGGTCACCCTGCCGCTCAGCATCACTCGGGCCTCCGGCTTCAGCAGCTTCTCCAGGTAAGGCTGGTTGAAGAACACGGCCTTCAACCGCCCCGTGCCATCCTCGACCGTCACTTCGAGCAAGGTGAGCCCACGCCGCGCGGTCCGGCGCACCTCGCATCGCCGAACCAGCCCGCAGACCGTCGCGTGGGTCCCTGGCGCGAGCCGGCCGATAGCAGAGACCACCGACCGGTCCTCATAGCGCCAGGGCAAGAACCAGAGCGCGTCCTCCACAGTCCGCACTCCGACCCGCTCCAGGAGCGCGGCCCGCTTGGGGCCTACCCCCTTGGCAAAACGGATCGGAAGATTCCAGAGTTCCGCCGCCGGAGCCGGCCCGCCGGAGGGTTCCCTTAGGGCCTCGGAGCGGGAGGGCACCGGGCCTGTCGGTGCCCCCGTTCCGAACCACAGGCTGTCCGACGTGCCGTCTTTCACGGCGCGGGCGAGCCGATCCAGGATCGCACGAGCCTTGGCCAGCCGGAGCTGGCGCTCCTCGCCATCCACCCCGTCGTCGTAGTCCACGAACAACTGTCGGAGCACCAGGAGGTCCGTTTCGATCCGAGGCGGATAGACCGCCCGGGCCAGGGCCTGCACGACCTGACCGGATACGAACGTCCCCAGATTCTTGACCGTGGCCCGGCGCGCATAGGCATCCCGGCTCGCGAATTCGATGGGGCGGGTCAGCACGTCAAGGAGACGGCGAAGCTGATCCATGATCGCCAAGGCAGGCTGCGCGCTGAAGAGACAATGAGCGCGGAGCGATGACCGCTGTGCCGAGGCAGGCGCCATCCAGCGGCCCAGCTCTCCTATTCAACAACGTCCAGCGCCCCTCGTTCAGCGTGACGCTGAGGCTTGTCAGGCCGGCCGGCCTTATGGTAGCATACGCCGCTTTCGTGAACCAATCGTCGGGACCGACGAGGAGAACCGTGGCGTACGTGTGCGATCTTTGCGGCAAAGGCCACCAGACTGGCCATAACGTCAGTCACGCAAACAACAAGACCAAGCGGATCTTCAGCCCGAATCTCCAGCGAGTGAAGGCGTTGGTGAACGGCGCGGCGCGGCACATCCGCGTGTGCACGCGCTGCCTGCGCTCAGGCTTGGTGAAGAAAGCGGTCTAGCGCGCGCCCCCGGCTCATCGGGTCCTTCCCTTGCCGACAGAATCCCTCGGTGGCGGCCCCTGGCGCGGGTCAGCCGCCGGCCCACCGAACCGGCTTGCATTTTCGGCCAGCCGGTCGCTAAGAGGAACGATGCTGGTTCCATCCCGATCGTCCCGCCCCGAGGTCAGGCCCAACCCGCCTCGATCTGCTCCGCCGATCGCCAGCATGCGCGTGGCCTGTCCTGCGTGCGCGCCGCTGAAGCGCCCGCGCCCCTATCAGCCTCGCCGTCACCATCAAGCCAGGAAAGGAGCGTTCCCATGATGCCGCGAGTCAAGGTCGGAGACACGGTCCGGATCCACTACACAGGCAAGCTCGCGGACGGCACCGTCTTTGACTCGTCGCGGGACGGAGAGCCCTTCGAATTCACCACCGGGCAGGGCACGGTCATTCCGGGGTTCGAGCGCGCCCTCCTGGGGATGAGTCCTGGCCAGTGCAAGACGGAGACCATCCCGTCACACGACGCCTACGGGCCGTATCAGGACAACCTCGTGGCCGTCTTGGACACGACGGAGTTCCTGGACCGCGGGATCACCCCGAAAGTCGGCATGCAACTTGAGGTCCGCCAGCCCGACGGGCAAAAGATCCCGGTGCTCGTCACCGAGGTCTCCACGACCCAGGTCAAGCTGGACGCGAACCATCCGCTTGCCGGGCAGGATCTGGTCTTCGAGATCGAGCTGGTGGAAATCGTGGGGTAGCGACGACGAAGAAGGGACGAACTGGACACCCGGGACGACCAGCGGCCGCGAAGGTACGGCTCCCGCGGCGGGTCAATTGAGCACCGCCGCGGGACCTCCGCTACGCTCCGGGATGGAGCGGGTGACGGGATTTGAACCCGCGACCGACGGCTTGGGAAGCCGCTGCGCTACCACTGCGCTACACCCGCTCCCCGTGGATCCGAACACGAAGGAGAGCCGCATCCTACGCCGGCCCACGAAGGCAAGTCAAGGGCTCAGCGGCCCTCCCCTTCCTGCCGGAACTCGACCAGCGCGAATTTCCGTCGGCCGACCCGCAACCGGTACTGGCATCCCGACTCCAGCGCCAGGCTCGCCTGGGGATCTGTGCGCTTTTCCTCGTTGATCTCGACCCCGCCCTGCACGATCAGCCGTCGCGCCTCGCTCTTGCTCGGCACCAACTTCGTCCTTGCCACCAGCTCCACGAGCCCTATGGCGGGCGCCGCCGGGTCGGCTACGTCTGCGGCGGTCAGGACCACCCGCGCGTCCGGATGGGTCGGAAACTCCCGCTCCCGGAAGCGCTGCTGAAAATCGGCCTTGGCCTCACGGGCCGCCTCCACACCGTGGTAGCGGGCGACGATCTGCTCGGCCAGCGCCACTTTGGCCTCCATCGGGTGCTGGGCCTGGACCCGGCCCAAGTCCTCCGTCGTGAGCAGCTCGTAGTACCGGAGCATCAACTGGTCGCTGATGGACATGAGCTTGCCGAACATGTCCGCCGGTCGGTCTTCGAGGGCGATGTAGTTGCCGAAGCTTTTGCTCATCTTCCGGACCCCGTCCGTCCCCTCGAGCAACGGCATCGTGAGCACGACCTGCGGCTCCTGTCCGAAGTCCCGCTGGAGGTCTCGCCCGACGAGCAGGTTGAACTTCTGGTCGGTCCCGCCCAATTCGACGTCCGCCTTCAGCACGACTGAATCGTAGCCCTGGATCAAGGGATACAGGAACTCGTGGAGGCTGATCGGCTTCTGGTCGTGGTAGCGCTTGTGGAAGTCTTCCCGCTCCAGCATGCGCGCCACCTTGTAATGGGCGCTGAGCTGGATCAGCTCCTCCGCCTTCATAGCCCCCATCCAGCGGCTGTTGAACTCGACGAGGGTCTTCGCCGGGTCGAGGATCTTGAAGATCTGCCGCTGATAGGTCTTCGCGTTCTCCCGCACCTGTTCGCGGGTCAGCGCCACACGGGTCTCGGAGACGCCCGTCGGATCGCCGATCATCCCGGTGAAGTCCCCGACCAGGAAGATCACCTGATGGCCGAGGTCCTGGAAATGCTTCAGCTTATGGATCAACACCGTGTGCCCCAGGTGGAGATCCGGAGCGGTCGGATCGAAGCCAGCCTTGACCCGGAGCGGGCGCCGCTCCTTGAGCGCGCGGCTCAGCTTGGCCTCCAGCTCGCTTGGCTGGATCACCTCCACGACGCCGCGGAGGATCAATTCCATTTGCCGGGACAGCTCGTTCACGGGTGCTCCGGGCTCCGCCGGGGAAGGGGCGTCCGGGGCGGCACCGGGGAACGCGGCTCCCCACCCGCCGCACCGATGGTCACGAGTGGCCGCAACCGCTCAAATCGGCTCCGCCCGATTCCCTTCACGTCGCGCAACTGCTCCACGGTCCGAAAGGGCCCGTGCACGGCGCGCCATTCGACGATGCGCCGGGCCAGGATCGCACCGACTCCGGGCAGCGCCTCCAGCTCCTCGACGGAGGCGTAATTCAAATCCAGCCTGGCGGAGGCGGCCGTCCGGGTCGGGCGATCCGCTCCGTTCCGCGCTCCAACCGGCGGGACGACCGGCCCCGGTGCAGCCTCGATCGGATCCGGCCCGTCCGGCTCTGGTGCGGAACCCGGCCCTGTCGGCCAGCCCATCCACAGCACGGCCGAGGCTGCGCCGATCAGCATCATAGCCTTGCCCAGCAGCGAGCGGATCATAGGAAGAGCGTTTCAGGGGTCGGCCGCCAGCTTGCAGGTTCGCTTCAGGCTGACCGCTGACGGCCCATCGCCGACTCCCCCTCAGGGCTTCTTTCGTGCCAGATGGATCGCCAGGCCTTCCACGTCCTCGGCCGCTTCCAGCAGGCCCTCGGAGAGGGTCGGATGGGCGTGGATCAGCTCAGCCACCTGACCGGCGGTCGCACCGAGCTGCAGGGCGAGAGCCGCTTCATGGATTAGGTCCGCCGCGTGGGCCCCGACGATGTGCGCGCCGAGGAGACGGCCGGTCTTGCCGTCGGCGATCAGCTTGAACATCCCCGTGGTCTCCCCCGTGGCCTGGGCCTTGCCCAAGGCGGTGTACCGGAATCGGCCCACCGTCACGTCGGAGGCGCGGCCCTGCTCCCGCGCCTGCTGTTCGGTCAACCCGACGCGGCCGATTTCCGGCAGGGTGAAGATCCCAGCGGGAATCACATCGTACCGGATGCGTCGTTGCCCGCCCGTTGCGTTCTCGGCCGCGACCTTCCCTTGCGCCGACGCCACGTGGGCGAGCATCGCCTGACCGACCACGTCGCCGATCGCATACACGCCCGGCACGTTTGTCTCCATCCGCTCGTTCACCTGGATCTCGCCGCGCGGCCCCACCTGGACGCCGGCCTTCTCCAACCCAATGCCCTTGGAATGGAAACCCCGGCCGACCGAGACCAGCACCGTCTCGACGGTGAGGGAATCGCCGCCCGCGAGCGTCGCCGTCACCGCACTGCCGTCGCGCGCCACCCGCTCGACCGTCGTGCCGGTCCGGATGTCCACCCCGCGCTTCTTCAGCTCCCGCTCCATGAAAGTCGCGATCTCCTCGTCCTCTTGGGGCAGGATGCGCGGCATCAGCTCCACCATCGTCACCCGCGCGCCGAGGCCGCTGAACAGCGACGCGAACTCGCAGCCCTCGACGCCGGCGCCGACGATCAGCAGGCGGGCCGGCACAGCCGTGAGGTCGAGCGCCTCCTTGCTGGTGATGATGGAGCGCCCGTCCACGGGAACGCGCGGCAGATTCGGCCAGGAGGAGCCGGTCGCCAGGATCACCGCATCGGCCTCGATCCGGGTCTCCGTCCCGTCGCGGGCGACCACCCGGAGCCGGCGCTCGTCCAGCAGCTCGCCCCGGCCGTCCAGGTGCTCGATCCCCCAGGCCTTGAACAGCGTACCGATCCCCTTGACCAGGCCGGCCACCACGCGGTTCTTCCGGGCGACCATGGCCGCCAGATCGAAGCCCAGGGGCCCCGCGACGCGGAGCCCCAGGTCTCCCGCCGCCTTCAGCCGGTCGCCCAGGTCCACGACGCTCAGCAGCGCCTTGCTGGGAATGCAGCCCCAGTTCAGGCAGACCCCGCCGAGCGCCTGCTCCTCCACGACCGTCACGCGGGCGCCGAGCTGGGCCGCCCGGATCGCCGCCACGTAGCCGCCGGGGCCGGCGCCCAGAATGGCGATGCGCCGTGCCGGACTCATTGCTTCTGGGAGGCCAGGAACTCCTGGTACTGGGAGGCGGTCATGAGCTGCTCCACCTGAGCCGGAGCCGACAGCTCAATCACCGCAATCCAACCCTTCTCGTAGGGGTCGCGGTTGATGAGTTCGGGGTGGGCCGTCAACTCTTCGTTCACCTTGACGATCCGTCCGCTGACGGGCGTGTACAGGCTGGAAGTCGTTTTGGTGGATTCGATCTCGCCGATCGGCTGCCCGGCGGTCACCGTCGCTCCGACCTTGGGCATATCCACGTAGACGATATCGCCAAGGGCGTCCTGCGCGAAGTCGCTGATCCCCAGCGTGGCCTGCGTCCCTTCCACTCGAATCCATTCATGCTCTTTATGAAACCGAAGATTCGTCGGCACCATGCTCTCCTCGCTTGAAACTCGGCGGCCAGTGGTCAGCGTTCGGCGAGCAACCTGGCAAGCCGACGGATCGGTACCGTGCGCATGGCTCGCGGCTGAAGGCTTCGGAAATGCCGTGCGATCGTAGTGCAGCCGACCCGGTTTGTCAAGGAACCGCGCGACCCCGGGCCGCATAGAGCAGGCCGACGCCCGGGGGCAGCGTGCCCCGATCGGCCGCCACCGTCAACCGCGGCGACATCGGCGCACGATCCCCCTCGGAGAGTAGCCTCGTGACCCACACCCGGTCCGCTTCCCCGATCAATGCGACCGCCCGATTGGCCAACTCGGACCCCGCGCTGGATCCGGCGGCCCCGTTCCGCTTCTCGTCCACTGCGGGCGCGATGACGTAGAAGTCCAAGCCACTGCGTTTGGCTTCCAGCAGATCCTCTCCGTAGCGCACGAGCGCGGCAGCCGGATCCACGGCCGCCTCGGGATGCACCTCCAGGCCGACTTTCAGGCGAGGCGACCGGACCTGAACGGCGCGCGCCACGCGGGCCGTCACCGCGAGCGACTCGCGCATCTTCCAGCCCGTCCACCGCCAGAACTCGGGCGGTGCCCCGCGCAGGTCCGGCTCGGCACCGGTTCCCTGCCGGCCTGGCCGCGGCGTCGGCTTGGCCGGGCGTGCGAACAATCGGGCGGGATCCAGCTTCACGCCGAACTCGCGCTCGAAGCCGCCGAGCCCGAAGGGGCTGAGCCCGTCCGTCGGACCGAGTGGGGCGTCGGCCCGGAACAGCAGGCCGTCCACGCCGGTCGCCGCCAGATCGGTCAGGAGCCCGATCAGGTACTCCTGAACGGCCGGATGGAACAGATCGAGGGTCAAAGGAGTCGGCCGGAGCGCCTGCGCGGCGGGATCATAGCGCCGGTCCGCCCAGCCGAGCCCGGCATCCACCCAGAGCATCCGCCGCAACGTCAGGGCCGCCACCACGGCCAGGCCGTGCCGGTGGGCGCTCGCCACGAGTGGCCCCAAGGCGTCCTCGAGCACCGGCGCCCAGGCCGTGTGGAAATAGACGCCAGCCCGCTCCGTCGCGCCGATGCTCGCGTGGTCCGGTCGAGAACGGCGGGAGCCGTCCGCGCTCGTGCCCGCCTCGACCACGAGCGTCGTCACGCCCGTACGCCGGACCTCCTCCAGCCAGCGGTCCTGATCCGGCTGGTCGCCGAGCCGGTGCGCGGGGACGGCAAGCGCAACCACGTTCCGGAGGCTGACCGCCGGTACCCCGAGGACACCCTCTAGTTCCAGCACGTGCCGCGCGGCCGCCACTCGCTCCGCTCGGCCGGCCATCGTGTCGGTCTCGGTCGTCTGGAGGAACGCCCGATACTCGGCCACGGCGGCAGCCAGCTCGCCGAGGCGCTCGTACGACTGCGCCAGCCACCAATGCGCCTCCGCGTCGACGGGCTGGTCCGCCCCGGCCTCGAGGAGGCGACGGAGCTGCCGGGCGGCTGCGGCGTACCGGCCCTCGTCGTAAGCGGCGCGGGCCTCCTGAAGCAGCCTGGACCGGACGTCGCGGGCCGGCTCCGTCTCGGACAACAGCGCCGGGGGGCCCTGCGGCCGACCGGCCGGCGCGGCCGACGCCGGCGCCTGCGGCGCCGCGCAGCCTGTTCCCAGGAGCACGGCCAGCAGGACCGGAGGAAGGCGAGGAAGCAACCGCTGATCGCCGGCGAGGATACGCGGCCGTCGGCACGACGGGCCAGACCGCACAGTCCGGCGCGCCGAGGGGGAGGAGCCGAGCGAGGCGCTCCGACCGATCACCGCACGGTCAACTCCATCTCGGAGAAGAAATAGCCGATCTCGAACCTGGCGGTCTCCGGCGAATCGGAGCCATGCACGGCGTTGGCTTCGATCGAGGTGCCGTACACCGCCCGGATCGTGTCCCGATCGGCCTTCGCCGGATCAGTGGCGCCCATAAGGTCGCGGTGCCGCTTGATCGCACCGTCGCCCTCCAGGACCAGCACGACGATCGGGCCCGAGGCCATGAACCGGGTCAAGCTGTCGAAGAACGGCCGCTGCCGATGCACCGCGTAGAATCCTTCGGCCGCCGCCTTGGAGAGCTGCAGCATGCGCATCGCGATCGGCTCGAGCCCGGCGGCTTCGTACCGCCGGATGATGTCGCCGATCGCGTGCTTCTTCACCGCATCCGGTTTGATGATGGCAAGTGTCCGTTCGGCCATGGTCTGTCACTGGCTCCTTTGACGAGGTCGGATGAACGCGAGACGCGAACGGACGCATTCTAGAGGAAGACCGGCGGCGGTTGCAAGGAACGCGACCCCGAGCCGCGGCGCCGCGGCCCACTCCGGATCAGGACCGGCACTGCTGGGCCAACTCGCTCGGCTTGCACACGCCGCGTTCGGTGATGATCGCCGTGACGTAGGCAGCGGGGGTGACGTCGAAGGCGGGGTTCAGCACGTCCACGTCGGCTGGCGCGATCGGCGGGCCGCCGCAGATCGCCGTGACCTCCTCCGGCCGGCGCTGCTCGATCGGGATGTGGTCGCCCGACGGCGTCGCCAAATCAACCGTGGAGTGCGGCGCGGCGACGTAGAAGGGGATGCCGTGCGCCTTGGCCAGCACAGCCACCGAATAGGTGCCGATCTTATTGGCCACGTCCCCGTTGGCGGCGATCCGGTCCGCTCCGACGAGGCAGAGATCCACACGCCCCTGCCGCATCAGCGCGCCAGCCATGTTGTCGGTGATCAACGTCACGGGAATCCCGTCTTGCTTCAGCTCCCAGGCCGTCAGGCGCGCACCCTGGAGGACCGGCCGCGTCTCGTCCGCCAGCACCCGGATCCGCTTGCCTTGCTCCCAGGCGGCGCGGACGACGCCCAGCGCGGTGCCATACCCGGCTGTCGCCAGGGCGCCCGCATTGCAGTGAGTCAGGATTGTCTGGCCGTCCCGGACGAGCGCCGCGCCGTGCGCGCCGATCGCGCGGTTCATCGCGATGTCTTCGTCCAGGATCCGCTGGGACTCCTCGACCAAACGCCGCGCGAGCACGTCCAGCGGCTGGCCGCGCAGACCGGCCAGAGTCCGCTTCATCCGCTCGATCGCCCAGAACAGGTTGACCGCGGTCGGCCGGGTCGCGGCCAGGTGGTCGCAGATCTCCAGCACGGCCTTCGCGAAGCTGTCGTAGTCAGTCGCGTGCACCGCCTGGGCGCCCAACGCCACCCCCATCGCGGCCGTCACCCCGATAGCCGGGGCGCCGCGTACCCGCAGCTCCCGAATCGCGCGCGCGACGTCCCGGTAGTCGCGGCAGTCGAGGTACTCCACGCAGCCCGGGAGCCGGCTCTGGTCCAGGATGCGCACGGTCCCTTCGTGCCACTGCACGGTCGACACCATCAGCCGTCCTCCGGCAACTCCTGTGCCCCGTGGCCCGCGCGCCCGTCCCCTGCGGTAGGCAACGGCCCGTCCTGGATGGCGGAACCTTCCGCCGGGAACCGGTCCGGGCGGGCCTGTCGGTATTCCGGGCGCCCCCGATGCTCCAGGATCGTGAGAATCGTGACGATCAGTGCCGCCTGGGCCAGCAACATGAGCGCCTCCGCCAGGCCGGCTTTCCGGAGGACCATGGCCGCCAGCCCCAGGCAGACGGTCAGCGCAAAGATCATCGCGACACTGGCCCGCCGGCTCCCCAGCACGCGCTCGAGCCGGTGGTGCAGGTGATCCTTCCCCACGTAGTCAATCCATTCCTTGAGGGAGCTGACCTTGCCGGTCGCGATCCGCTCGGCCGTGATATGGATCATATCGTAGATCAGGACCCCGAAAATCAAGAGCGGGTTCGAAAAGGAGACCAGCGGATCCTCGTCGGCCCAGTTCCCCTTGACCGCCAGGCAGGCAAGCGTAAAGCCCAGAAACGTGGAGCCGCCGTCCCCTAGAAAGATCAGGGCCGGCTCCCGGTTGCGGAAATTGTACGGGAAGAATCCTAGACAGGCCCCCAGGATCGCAATCGCCACCCAGCCGAGCCCGGGCTGGTCGGTCTGAAAGGCCACCGATCCCAAAAACAAGGCGATGAGGACCGCGAGGCCCGTGGCCAGGCCGTCCATCCCGTCGAAGAAGTTCAACGCGTTGGTGATGCCGACGAGCCACAGAACGGTCAGGAGCGCATTGGCTATGTCGCCTACCGGCCCCGCCGGCACCAGCGTGAGCAGGATACCAGAATGGATCACGAGCCACGCACCGCCGAGCTGCGCGGCGAGTTTGACCCACGCCGGAAGTTCCCAGATGTCGTCCGCGAAGCCGACGAGCAGCATCAGGGTGCCGGCGATCAGGACCGCCACCATCCACCCGCTCAGGATGGCGTTCACCAGCAACGACGTGACGAACCCCAGGTAGATCGCGAGGCCGCCGACCCGCGGGGTCGGGAGCCGGTGAATTTTCCGTGTCGAGGGCTGGTCCACGAGCCCCCACCGGCGCCCGAGCCAGATCGCGGCTGGAGTCGCGGCGAAGGTCGTGGTGCACGAGATGAGCAGGATATAGGCCCATCGCTGTCCTTCTGAGACGAACCAGTCCCGCGTCGGCGGGGCCAGCAGGACGCCGAGCAAGCCGAGCCCGACGAGACCGGCCGGGACCGGCCATCGGGGTTGAGGAAGCTCTGCGCCCATCAGCCACCCTTTCGGATTGCGGTCAGCCCAGTTCGTCCCGGACGGCCTGGATCGTCCGCTCGACCTCCTTGTCCGTCAGGGACGGATAAATCGGGATCGAGAGCGCGGTCGCGAAGGCCATCTCGCTCGCGGGGTATCCCTCCAGGCCAAGGTACTGGTGAATCGGCCTGAAGACCGGGCGCCGGCAGTGCACGCCCCGGCGCGCCAATCGGGCGATCGCATCATCCACCCGATGCGGGGACCGGTCGGGCCCGCCCAGCCTGACCACGTAGCGGTAGAAGACGTGGCTGCGCCCCTCCGGCACGTGGGGCAGGATCAGGCCCGTGCCCGCCAGCGCCGCCGAGTAGCGCGAGGCGAGCGCGGCGCGCTGCTCGAGAAAGCCCCGGAGCTGCCCCAGTTGGACCAGGCCTAGCGCCGCCTGCAGCTCGGTCATCTTCCGGTTCCAGGCGGCGGGATCCAGCCGCGGCGCCTCGTCATAGTCCCGGAGCGCCCGGACCCGCTCCAGCACCGCGGGGTCGTTGGACAGCAGCATGCCCCCCTCGCCTGTGCAGAGCAGCTTGGTCGCGTAGAAGGAGCAGACGGTCATGACCCCGACCGTGCCCACGGCCCGCCCGCGCTCGACCGCTCCGAGCGTCTGGGCGCAGTCCTCGATCAGCGGCACCCCGAGGTCCTGGAGCGCGGTCAGGTCCGCCGGCAGCCCGAAGGGATGCGGCACGAGGATCGCGCGGGTGCGCGAGGTCAAGGCCTGGCTCACCTCCGCAGGATCAATGGCAAAGGTCGCGAGGTCAATGTCCACCACCCGCGGCAGCGCCCCCACCCGCGTCACCGCAAGCCACAAGGCGGCGCAGGTGTAGCTCGGGAGCACGACCTCGTCCCCCGACTCGACGCCGAGGGCGAGCAGCGCCGCTTCCAGCGCGGCGCTGCCCGAGCTGAGCGCCACACCGCCGCGCAACCCCAGGAACGCCGCCAGGCCCTGCTCGAACTGCTCCACCCGCGGTCCCTGGGCGAGCTGCCCGGACCGGACGACCGCCGCCACGGCCCGCGCCTCTTCCGGCCCGAGCGTTGGCCGGGAATGGGGAATGCTGGGACGTGCGGCCGCCATGCCTAGATGGTGAGGAACAGGCGGAGGGGGATGAAGCCCTCCGCGCTCTTCACCCGACCCTGGATCCCGCGGAAGTGCGCGGCCGAGCGGACAATATCAACGATCGTCAAGCCTTCGATATTCGTCTTGCGCACCTGGGAGGCGTGCGCCTCGAGGGCCGCGACCTTGTCTTTGAGCACCGGGTCAATGTCCACGAAGACCGTCGGTGAGAAATTCTGGGTCGTCGGGCCTTCGTAGAAGAGCACGTTGCGCGCGTACCGGGTGGCCGTCACCGTGCAGGTGGCGACGTGGCGGTGGTCCTGGTGGGTGTCGTCGTGATAATGGACAAAGATAACATGGGGATCCACGCGGCGCACCACGCTTTCGATCCGCTGGATCAGGCCCCGGTCCAGCGGCACCTTCGTATCGGGGTAGCCGCCCCAGAAGATCCGCTCCGCGCCGAGGATCCGGGCCGCCCGCCCCTGTTCCCGCCGGCGAATGCCCCGGCTGGCCCCCAGCTCGCCCGCAGTCAGCACCATCAGGAACACCCGGTGCCCGTGCTGCGCGTAGCGCACGAGGGTTCCGCCGCAACCCGCTTCGATGTCGTCTGGATGGGCGCCCAGCGCGAGCACGCGAAGCCGTTGCCCCTCGTCGGTCGGCATCCCAACCTCCCCGCAGTCGGTGGCAAGCAGCCCGTCGCTTCGACTGATTTCGCTGCTCGCTCCTTGCTGCCAGCTAGTTCCCACGCGCCTCCCGCAGTCGCTGGAGCGCGGTGTCTCCACACATAAACAACAGGTCGATTGCCGCCATCCCCGGTACAAACGGCTCGTAACATTGGGGATAGACTGGATGCCGGAACGCCTGGAACTCCAGCGCCAGGCCGCTGGCCCGGAAGCGCTGGACATCCATGTACCCGGCGGCGCCGGCGCCGGCGAGATAGCGAGTGGCGCCGACCGCGCGGCAGATGTCAATGAGGCGGTCGGTCGGTTCGCACCGGAGGACCATGGCCGACGACAAGCGCAACGGGGTCGCAATCCCGAAGGCCTCGAGCAACCACCGCAACACCGCGAGGTTCAGCTCGGCGAGCCGCTCCCAAGGACGGTCATAGATGGCCTTAAGGTCGCCCAGGTACCGATCCCGGAACGGCGCCCGGCTGTAATGCATGGCGAGCGCCCGGAGATGCTTCCCGCGCCAATCCACGGACTCGTTGACCCGCACCGCGTCCAGACGTTGGCCGAACTTCTGCAAGACGGGAACCGTCAGCCATTGCCAACCCTCGGCCGTCCGGATGCGGTTCCGGTTCTGCCACTCGCCCTTCTTGAATTGCACGCTGTCCAGTATCACAAAGAGGTCGGCACGATCAATCTTGTCGAGGTACCCGAGCCACGGCATGAACTGGGGCTGGTGAATGGCGACGAGCATGAGCCTCCGCGGCAGCGTCAAACCGGTCTCTGCACAGGAGAGATTAGGATAATCTTTGTAAGCGGCCTTGTGAACCCCCCACAAACACCGGGTTGCTGAGGAGTTCGGCGCCTTCGGTCTCGACAAAGACCCGATAGAACCGTCCCTGGCCCGAGGTCGGCGCCCCATCCGTGAAGGTCTGGTCGAACGGCGTCAGGCCGTCGACCTGCGCCAGCACCTGGCCGGACCGGACCAGCGTCACCCGGATCGGATGGGCCCCGCCGTCGGTGGCTGAAACCGCGACGTGCACGGACAGATCCCGCGCTCCCTGCGGAGACAGCCATTCGCCGGATTCGGCCCACCGGATCCCTCCGTCGCATGCCACCTGGAACCGGTCCAGCCTGAGCCCGAGGCCCCGCCGATATTGCCCGACCGCGTAGAGGCGCCCCGCGTGGAGCGCTTCGAGCAATCCGGCGACGGACCGCTCGCGGACCCAGAGGACAGTCAGGACTTGGTCAAGCTCCCGCGTATCCCGATTCAACCCGTGAAAGGCGAGTTCGCCGACGGCGAAGGGCGGCGGTGCCCGCCGACCGTTCACGTACAGGCCCAGTATCTGGTCCCAGAGGCCGCCCGGATCGGTGACCGTGCGCGTGTCCTGGTAAATGCCGCCGAAGGCCGTATAGCCGCTCGTTTCTATGAGCGCCTCGGGATAGGGGTCCGTCTTGATCGTCACTGGGCCCAGCGGGCCGTAGGAGACGACGTGGAAGTCCCGAGCCTCCGGCATGGACCAGACCGTGACGCCGCCCCTGGCCGTCACCTCGTCAATGAGCGCCTGGTAGGGCCGCTCCCCGAGCCGATCATCGTAGGCGCTGAACCGCGGCGTGCCGGGCGGCCAGGCGTTCCACAGGAGGAAGCCGCCCAGGGCGGCCAGCAGCAAAGCCGCGCCGCGGTGCCGCGTGGCCTGCCGGGACAGGGGTCGGCCGCCCAGCACCGTCCGGTCGGGTCGGCGGAACCAGAGCCAGGCGGCCGGCGCGAAGAGGAGCGCCGGCACGAGGGTCGCCGCCGCCTCCCAGCCGTCGCGGTAGGAGCCGGGGTTGCCGTTGGCCGGCAGCGCCCGGTACTCCGCGGCGCGGGCCAGCCCGAGGACCAGCACGTTCTTCTGCGCGTTGTGCATGGTGAGGGTGCCGTCAAGCAGCGACCCGGTCCAGAAATAGTGCGGCATGACCTCGACGCCGGGGACGAACAGGACGCGCGGGTGGCGCGCCTGGGCCGCCGCCACATCGGCCAGGAACCGCTCCAGCCCGTACTCGAGGACGGACGGCAGCGAGACGGTCCCCTTGAGCACCCCGCGCAGCGGCGGGAGCCCGTATTCGTAGCGCAGCACGAAGTTCTCGGTCAGGACCACCGCATCGAGCCCGGCCCGCTCCGCCTGCGCCGCCAGCTCGTCCAGCGTGAGGTCGCCCGTGCTGATCGTGCTGTGCACGTGGAAGGCGGCCGCCAGCGGCTGATACTCATGATGCGTGAGGGATGACGGATGACGGGTGGGACCTGGAGATCGAGGGTTGAAATCCTGGGCGTAGGCAGCGAGCCCGCTCAGACAGACGAGGCAGGTCAGCAGCCACCCGATCCGCATCTTCTCCCTCCCCTGATTCATCCCTTCTCACCCATCACTCAGCACAGGGCCTCTTTCAGGGCCTCCTCGTAGACCTGCTCGACAGCCCTGGCCATGGCCGCCGCCCCAAACCGCTCGCCGATCGCCCGGGCTGCCGCCTCGCCGAGCGCGCGCGCTCGATCCGGATGGCGCAGGAGGTCGTCCAGCGCCGCGGCGAGCGCCGCGGGATCGCCAGGCGGCACGAGCCGTCCGGTCCTCCCGTCTTCCACGATCGCCGGCACGCCCCCCACCCGACTGGCGATCACCGGGCGTCCCGCGGCCATGGCCTCGACGAGGGCGCGCCCCATGCCCTCGTTCAAGGAGGGGAGGACGAACAGGTCCATCGCGGCCAGGCACGCAGGGACATCGTCCCGATGGCCGAGGAAATGGACGCGGTCCCGGAGGCCGAGTCGCTCGACCAGCCGCTCCAGCTCGCCCCGGAGCGCGCCGCTTCCGACCAGGAGCAGGTGCAGCCGGTCGTGCGCCCGGTGGAGGCGCGCCGCCGCTTCGATCAGCACGCGGTGCCCCTTGACCGGCGTCAGCCAGCCCACCGACCCGACCACGATCGCCTCCGGGGGGAGCGCCACACCTCGAGGCGGCCGTCGGGGCGCGGCGGTCGCGCGACGAAAGCGGTCCAGCTCGATCCCGCTGGGGATCACCGCAAAGCGGTCCGGGCAGCCCACCTTGCGCGCCAGATGCTCGTCCCGCTCCGCTTCCGTCAAGGCGATCAGCCAGGTCGTCCGCCGGGCGAGCAGCCGCTCGATCACCAGGAAGGCCTGGGAAGCTGCCCGGCCGAAGTGGCCGTAAAACACGTGCCCGTGCGGCGTATGCACCACGACGGGCACGCCCGCCAGCCAGGCGGCGAGCCGTCCCACCACGCCGGCCTTCGACGTGTGCGTGTGAACGATCGCCGGGCGCTCCTGTCGAAAGAGCGCCGTGAGCCGCCAGAGTGTCTGGAGATCCTTGACCGGATGAATCGCGCGCGTGAGGCTGGGCACGACCTGCCAGCGAATCCCGGCCTGCTTAAGCCTCCGATAGTTCTCCTCCGCCGCGGCGTCGCCGCCCTGGTCGCTCCACCGGCCGGGCCGGCCGGCCACCACGAGCGGCTCATAGCGGGTCCGGTCATGGCCGAGGACCGTCAGCAGAGTGTTCTGGGCGGCTCCGCCTCGGTCCAGCCGCGTGATGACATGGCAGACCTTCATGTCCGCGAAGCCACCGTCATGCCCCGGCTGTGCTCAGGCCAGCCACTGAGCCCTGTCCCTTCCCGACCGCTTCACCCAGGATCGCCTCGACCCGCTCGCAATGCCGCGCCCACGTGTACTCCGCCTCGACGAGAGCCCGGCCTTTCTCCGAAAGGCGAGCCTGCTCGCCCGGGAGATCCCGGAAGCGACAGAGGAGGCGCCGGATCCCCTTCGCCAGCGCCTCCGCATCCGTCCCTTCCGCGACGAGCCCCGGATCCACGCGGGCCAACACTTCCGGGATCGCCCCGACCGGAGTTCCGAACACCGGTGTCCCGCAGGCCAGCGCTTCCACCGTCACGAGCCCGAATCCCTCCAACTCTTGGGTTGGCAGCACGACCAGGTCCGCCGCCTGGTAATACCCGGGCAGGGCCTCCTCGGGTACGAACCCCAGTAACCGCACGCGATCCTGCAGGCCCAGCTCGCCCACGAGCGCCTCAAGGGTCCGGCGCAGGGGCCCTTCCCCGCCGATCAGCAGCAGGCAATCGCGCCCCTCCGGTCCGAGGGCGGCGACCGCCCGGACCAGCACCTCAAGCCCCATCCGGGGAACCAGATTGCGGACGGTGAACAGCAGGACCTTGCCCGGCGGCAAGCCGAGCCGCCGCCGAACCTCGACCGGATCGTCGGGCGGCTGGAAGCGCGCCGGATCAGCCGCCCCGGGGACGATCCGGATTCGGTTCTCGGCGATCCCGTGGACGGCGACCACCCGCTCCTGCATGAACCGGCTCAACACCAGCACGGGCACGCACCGCCGGACGACTGCCCGCTCGCACCAGAGCCGGAAGCGCAGGTTCATCACCCGTCTGGCCCGCTCAAGCGCGGTCGCGCCCGGTTGCGAGCGGGTCCGGTACTCCTCATGCGCTAAGGAGTGACAGACATAGATCCAGGCGCGCGCCTGCGCGCGTCGGTGCAGCAAGGCACCCAGTCCGGCCAGGGACTGATGGATGACGACGGCATCCACCGTCCGCCGATCGGTCGCACGGTCAAAAGCCTGGCGGGAGCGCCCAAGCGAGGACAGCACGAACGCCGGCTCGCTCCGGCGCGACACGCCGTAGCGGTATTCCGGCACGTCGCCGACGAGCACCTCCGGGCGCGGGTCTCCTTCGGGCGCGCGGGCAACGAGGCGCACCGCGTGGCCGCGGGCGCGCAGCCCCAGAGCCTGTTCCCGCAGGACCCGCTCCGCCCCGCCGATCACCGCCGCGGCGGACACCTCTGCCAGCATGACGATCTTCATAGACTTAGCAAGGAGCCAGCAGCCGAGAGCGAAGCGCCGGGAACCGTCATTCCGGCGAACGCCGAACTCCAGGACCTCCATGCCGGCTACCGCCGGCATGACGATGCCACGAACTTGTGGGACATCCCACGAGCGATCCGCGCTTCGCTAGGAGCTGTTCGCTCGGTCCCGGAGCCACAGCTCAAGGACCAGCAGGGCGTAGAGCTGGTCCGCGAAGTTCCGCCGGCCGGCCTGATGCTCCCGCACCAGCCACCGGACGTACTCGGGCCTGACATAGCCGCGCCGCTTCACGGCATCCTCCGCCAGCAGATCCCCGACCATCTCGCGCAGATCCTCGCGCAGCCAGCGCGCGAGCGGCACCATGAACCCATACTTCGCCCTGGACAGGATCGCAGGCGGCAGGACGCGGCCCAAGGCCCGGCGCATGAAGCCCTTGAGCTGCCACCCCGCATACCGGATCTCTGGCGGAAGCCCAAGGGCGAAGGCCAGGAGCAGGTGGTCGCAGAACGGCACCCGCAGCTCGAGCGAATGGGCCATACTCAGCCGGTCGCCCATCCGGAGCAGGTCGTCCGGGAGATAGGTCTCGAGATCGAGGCCCATGGCGCGGTCGGACGGGTCCGGGGCGGGCCAGCGCTCGAAGCGCGCGCCGTACTCCCCGATCCAGTCCAGGATCCCGCTCTCGGCCCGCAACTCGGATGTGAAGGCATCCGGTCCCCACTCCGGAGGCAGGAAGGTGATCCACCGGCAGTACTGCTCGCTCACCGGCCGATCCCCGTGTCGGAGAAACCGCTTGAGCCGGCCGAGCTGGTCCCGGCTGCCGGATCCCTCCGGGAGCGCCGGGGCGACGTGCCGAGCGAGCCAGGCCCGGAGCGGCCGCGGGAGCCGGGCGTATCGCTGCGCCGCCCGCGCTCCGAGGTACCGGGGATAGCCGCCGAACAGCTCGTCGCCGCCGATGCCGGAGAGCGCCACGGTCACGGAACGACGGGCCACCTCGGAGACCAGGTAGGTCGGAATCGCGGAGGCGTCGGCGAAGGGCTCCCCCATCGCCGCCACGATCCGGGGCAGGAGCGCTGCCGCGTTCGGCGACAGGCGTTCCTCATGGTGCAGGGTGCCGAACCGCTCGGCCAAGAGCCGCGCGGCGTCCAGCTCGTCGTAGGAGCGGTCGGCCGCTGCGCCGTACCCGATCGAGAAGCTCCGGATCGGCCCGTTGGTGACCCGCCGCATCATCGCCAAAATCGAGCCGGAGTCGAGCCCGCCGGAGAGCAGAAGCCCCAAGGGCACGTCGCTCACGAGATGCACCCGCACCGTGTCCGCCAACCGCTCCAGAAACTGCTCCGCCAAATCGAGGGGCGACGCGGCCGGCGGGCGACGCGCCGCCCTCCAGGCGGCCGCCGGGTCATAGTAGCGGCGGGTCTCGATCCGCCCCCTCGAGACCGTCAGCAGCTCGCCTGGCTGGACCTGCCGCACGCCCCGATAGACCGTGCCGGGCCCGGGCACATAGAGGAGCGAGAGGTACTGGGCGACGGCCCGGGGCTCGATCGCCGCCCCCGGCACAGCCTCCAGCAGCGACGGGAGCTCCGAGGCGAAGGCCAGGCCATCCGATCCGCCGCCTCGTCCCGGCCGGATCGCGTAGTAGAGCGGCTTGATTCCCAACCGGTCTCGCACAAGGAGGAGCGTGTCGCGTTCGCGGTCCCAGAGGGCGTAGGCGAACATCCCGCGCAGTCGCTGGACGCCGTCCTCCCCCTCCTCCTCGTAGAGGTGGACCAGCACCTCCGTGTCGCAGTCCGTCGCGAACCGGTGCCCTTTCGCGACCAGTTCATCGCGGAGCTCGCGGTAGTTGTAAATTTCGCCGTTCTGGACGACCCAGACCGTGCCGCTCCTCCGACCGCGCTCAGAGCCGGCCCCGAGCTTGCCGCGGGGGCAGGTCTCATTGGAGATCGGCTGGTGCCCACCCACCGGATCAATCACGCGCAGGCGCTGCGCGCCGAGCAGCAGGCCCGGCTCGAGATGTCGCCCACTCTCGTCCGGCCCGCGGTGGACCAGCCGACGCAACATCCGGTCCAGCTCGGCCTCGGTCCCCTCGCCCAGGATGCCGCAGATCCCGCACATGCCAGTGATCAGCCCTCAGCGGTTCAGTCGAACCAGGTGTAGCGCAGAATGCACCAGAGGCCCCGCACGCCGTCTTTCCAGGTGATCTTCTTCCCCTCGGCGTAGGTCCGACCGTAATAGGAGATCGGCACCTCGTAGATGCGGCAGCCCAGCCGGGCCACCTTGGCCGTCACCTCTTGCTCGAACCCGAACCGGTCTTCCTTCAAGTCGAGTTGCGCGAGGATCTCGCGGCGAAACACCTTGTAGCAGGTCCAGACGTCGGTGAGGTTGACGTTCGTGACCATGTTCGAGAGCGTCGTCAGGACCGTGTTTGCCACGTAGTGCCAGTAGAGGAGCACCCGGTGCGGCCCCCCCAGGAACCGCGAGCCGTAGACGACGTCGGCCACGCCGCGCTCGATGGGATCGAGCAGCGCTGCGTAGTTCTGCGGGTCGTATTCCAGGTCCGCGTCTTGGATCAGCACCAGGGCGCCGTGGGCCTCCTGGAAGCCGCGGCGCAGGGCCGCGCCCTTGCCCCGATTCCGGGGCTGAAAGCAAACGGTGATGTTGTCCACGCGGAGCGCCCCCCCCTCATCCAGGGCCAGTACCGGGGGCTCGGCGGACCGGGCCTTCGCCACCGCTTCGAGAAAGGTCCTGGTCCCGTCCGTCGAGCCATCGTCCACGACGATGATCTCCTTGTCCACCGCGACCGCCTGCACCCGGCGCAGGATCTCCGCGATCGTCGCGCGCTCGTTATAGACAGGAATGACGACGGACAGCCTGGGTGGGGACGATCGGGACATCATCGGCACCTCACAGGTGGACACGTTTGTACATGGAGAGATACGGCTCCGGCAGGAACTCATCGGGTCGGACCGGGCGGGTCAGACCCCACAACACCCGCTGGCCGGCGATCCGCGAGTCCTCGAACCCGATCCCCTGCCGGCGGAGATAGTTCGCCAAGATCTCCCCCAGCGGCTCTCCCTCCGCGTAGATATAAAAGGGCGACGGTGCCGCCTCGACAGCCCTCGTGTAGGCGGGGTACCGGTCGTCCACAAGGGGTCCCGCCAGCGGCGACACACGAACGGCTTCCTGCGTCTCCACCACCAGCGGGTAGGCCAGCTCGAAGCCGGCATACCCGAGCCGCAGGCCGTTCGACTCCAGGAATTGCGCCAAGCCCGGGACCGGGTTCGGAAGCGTGAGCGGCTGCACGACGGTCAAGACGACCCCGGCGGCCGCCAGATACAGCCCGAGGCCGGCCAGCAGGCCCAGGCGAACCTGGTGGACGAGCCGGCTCCCGCCCCCCGTCCTCCACCGGCCGGCGAGCAGGAACGCGGCGAGCGGGACCAGCAAGGCCATGTACCGCGATCTGGTGCTCCCCAGAACGACCACCAGGAAGGCGGAGAGCAGGAGCCAGGCCAGGAGGCTCCCCTCCTGGGAGGCCCCCCACGTGCGCCAACCCAGCCGGTTCGCCTTACGCACCGCCGCCACCGCGGACGCGGCGACGAGGATAAGGAACGCGACAACAGCCGGATAGCTCAGTGTGGCGAGAACCGGATAGTCCCGAAGACTGTACCCGCCGATGGCCACCAACAGGTTCGACCCGACGGTCACCGGATCTACCTTGTGCCGGAGCCCCCGCAGGACGATCTCCAGCCAGGAGAGGCCCTCCACTTCGCTCCGGGAGGAGACGTCCAAGAAAAACCCGACGAATTGCCGGAGCGTCGCGAACGGGTGCACGATATTGTGGAGCAGGAGCGGCCCCATGCCCAGGAGCGCGCAGGCCAGGACCAGGCCCAGTCGCCTCCCGGTCGGCAAGGCCCCGCGGAGCCACAGCAGGAACGGCACCGGGAGCGCCAGGCTGAGGATCAGCGAATGCATCCAGACCCCCGCTCCAGCGACGAACGCCCATCCGCATAGCAACGCGGTCTGTCTCGGGCCGGAGAGCGCCCCGGGCGCGGTGAGCAGCCGCACGGTCAACGCCATGAGCAGGGCCGCCAACAAGTACAGCATCCCATAGTTCGGCTGGTCCATCTGCCACCGGATCGCCGCCGGAGAGACGGCCAGCAGCCCGACGACCAGACAGGCCCGGGACGGCCCCCACAGGCGGTGGGCGGTCCAGCCGACCAGGACCAGCGTCGCCGCCGCATAGAGGAGCAACGTCAACTTGAAGGTCTTCGCGGACACGCCCAGCCAGCCGAAGGCCACCGCGGCGACCATCGCATCCAGGCTCCCCATGTAATGCTGGCCGTAAAACATCAGCGGGAAGCCCGCCCCGTTCAGGATGTGCAGCCCCATGAGCGCCACGACCCCGTCGTCCCCGCTCAACAGGTAGCCCCAGTTCATGACGTGCCGCCATCGCAGCGCGACCCCCGCGGCCACCAAGCCAGCGAGCGCGACCAGGCCTCCTGCGCTCGCCGGGCTTCCCGCCGAGCGCTCACTGACCATCGGCTGCCGAGCCCTTCACGGCCATGATCTCGAGGGAGGGTGCCCAGGCAACGGCGTCGAGCCCACAGGCCCGCAGGACCCGGACTGCCGCGCCGATCATGGCCTTGACGGGCCTGCGCGCCCAGCCGGCCCAGGAGCCGCCGTCCCCGTAGGGATCTCCCGCAGCGGGGAGCGCGACCCGGACCGCTATGGGAACGAAGCCCAGCCGGGGCAGGTGGTACAAGAAGGCCCGACGGCTGAACCCGTAGAGGTGAAAGACTGGGAAGCCGGACAGGCCCATCCATGCCGAAAGCCGCATGAGCCTGGCGTGGAAGGGGCCGTTGGGGACCCGGATGTAGAGCACCCCGTCCTTCCTCAGCACGCGCCGGGCTTCCGCGAGCGCGCCGAATGGATCGCGAAGATGGTCCAGAACGTTGACCATCGTCACCGCATCCGCCTGGTCGTCCGCGAGCGGACAGGGGGGCCAGGCCAGCTCGTAGACCTCGAGCCCCTGCACCCGCGCATAGGCCACGGCCTCAGCGGAAGGATCGAACCCGATGCCCTTCCATCCCGCCGCCCGGCCGGCGCGCAACAAGGCTCCGCCCCCGCAGCCGACATCCACCAGCAGGCCCTTGGCGGGGCGCAACTCGCCCAGCCACTCGATCACATGCGCATGGATATTCTCCCGCTCCGGCCCCGTCTGCTCAGCCTGGAACTGGCCCCAATAGTCGGTCGCATACCACCGGCGCAGTTCCTCTGGCGACGGCAGCGGATCCCTGGCCAGGAGCCCGCACTGCCGACAGCGGAGCGCCTGCCCCTCTCGTCCCAGCCGCACCGGGGATGCCTCGGCACGCCGGCAGGGACAGCTCCGCGCATCGCTCGCAGCGCGCAGCCAGCCAGCAGCGAACCCGGCTGCGTACCAGACCTGACACAGGAGCCAGGTCCACTGTCCGGCCAGCCCGGCGCGGAACAGCCGGCCGCCATAGCGGAGGGTGCGGCGCCAGAATGGGACCTGCAAGGTGAAGACTCCGTGCTCAGCCGGCGTTTCGATAACCCACTGCGGGTAGTGTCGGTTCACAAAGGCGGCCTGCCGGCCGTTGCGGAAGCACTGCCGCAGCAGCGTCCCCCAGGAGCCAGGCGGGAGATGGTGGTAGATGACCCCTGGCACGACGACCACGCGCTTGCCCGCCTCGCGGACCCGCTGTCGTAAGTAGGGGTCGAGGCCCCGCGGGATCAGCTCGTTCTCGCCCCCGAGCGCTCGGAACTCCGCCGTTCGCATCATCAGGCAGGGATGCTCGGCCAGGTCCGACTCCGTGATCTCGCGCACCGGCTCCCAGGAGCGCCGCGGAATCTCGCGCATCGCGCGCCGCACGAACGCCGGGGCGTCCTCCGGCACGACGTTGTTGCCGCCGGCGATCCCGATCTCCGGGTGCGCCTCCAGCACGGCGATGAGTTTGCCGAAGGTGTCGGGATCGGGCAGCGACGTATCGTCGTCGAGCGTCAGCAGGTAGCGCCCCCGCGCGAGGGCCGCCCCGACGTTGATCGCCCGCCCCTGCCGGGGGTCGCCGCGGACCACGATTACCTCATAGGCCTCGCACCGCTGCGCGGAGATCTCTCGCAGGAGCTTGGCGAAGTAGCCCCCCCGCTGGGCGTCCACGGTCGGAATCACGACGGAGAGCCGGACAATCCCGTCTGCCGGGCCTTCCTGCCAGACTTCCCCCGGGGAGGGCTCTGGGTGGGCATGGCGGACGAAGGGGCGGGGCACCGTCGCAGCCGGCCGCCACGAGGCTGCCTGAACGCGTGTATCAAGATCGCGCATCGGGTTGCTCCCCCGCTTCCGATCCCTCGGGTTTCACGGCGATGAGGGCGAAGCCCGAGGCGGCATGCCAGGCCATCGGATGCCGCTCCAAGACGATATCCAGCCAGGAGAGCGGAACGACCAGCCAGCCGAAGACCCTGAGGCCCACCCGGTACAAGACGCCGTTGCCCAGGCTGAAAAGCATGGCCAGCGTTTCCTGAAGCTGCCAGGCCAGCGCGGATGCCGGGCCCGCCACGACCTGGCAGGCCTCGAGCTGAAAGCCGCGCAGGAGCTGCCGGAGGCCCTGGCTTGTCCAGCGGGTGTAGTCGTCTGGTGCGGCATGGACGGTCTGGATGAAGGGCGTCTCGACGAACAAGCGTGCCCCGGGCTTCATGATTCGCCGAAGCTCCCGCACCGCGGCCTCCGGATCCCGAACGTGCTCCAGCACCCCGGTGCAGACCACCGTGTCCACGCTCACGTCCTTGACCGGAAGCCGCAGCAGGTCCCCGCGTACATCCACTTCCTCGCCTGGCAGGAGATCGAAGTTGAACGTCCGCACGGCGAACCGCCGGGAAGCAGACCCGATGTTGATCCGGACTCCCTTCGGGACCCGGTCGGCTTCCTCATGGAGAAACCGCGCGGCCCGGCTCCGGCTGGCCGACGATTGCCAGGTGGGATGCGGGGGCGCCAACCAGGCCCGCGCGCGCACAAATGGCTCGCCCTTCATGCCGACACAAGTTCCCGGTACAGCGCTAGGACTTGCTGGGCCGCCCGCTCCCACGAAAGCTCCCGCGCCCGCGCCAGCCCCTCCGCGATGAGCTGGGCCCGGCGGCCCCCGTCGTCCAGCAAGCTCCGGATGCCATCCGCAATGGCCTCGACCGACTCCGGGTCCACCAGCACCGCCGCCTTCCCCACCACCTCCGGCAGGGAGGTGCGGTCGGCGGTAACCAACGGGACCCCGGCTGCCATGGCCTCGAGCGCCGGGAGCCCGAACCCCTCGCCGAGGCTGGGGTAGAGGGCCAGCACGGCCCCGTGCAACACCAGGGGCAGGTCGTCGTCCGACAGGGAGCCGACCAGGACCACACCCGGCACGTCGCCGCCGAGCAACGCCTGAATTGGCTCCCGGGGCCCGACGACCACGAGGGGCAGCTCCGGGGCGGCCCGGCGCGCGGCGGCGACCGTCCGCATCAGGTTCTTGCGCGGCTCCGGCGTGCCGACCAGGAACACCAGATAGGGCCGATCCAGCCCCAGCCGGGCCTTCGTCTCGGCCAGCCGGGGGTCGTCGGCAGCCACGAAGAAATGCGGCTCGACCCCTTCGTAGATCACGCGAATCTGATCCTCCGGCACGCCCATCAATTCGATCAAATCCCGCCGGGTATGCTCAGAGACCGCCACCACGACATCCGCCCGCGCCAAGGCAATGGGCAACTCCACCCGGTGGCCCCACTCGTTGAGGGACCGATCCCAAAAGTACTCCGGATGCCGCAGGAAGTTCAGGTCGTGCACGGTCAGCACGCGCTTGGCAGTCCGCGCCGGAGGCAGGACGAAGTGGGTGCCGTGAAAGACGTCCAGCGGGCCGGCGAGGGTCTCCACAGGTGGCCAGCCCAGCCGGTCCCAGCAGGCTTGGAGCAGGCGCCGGGGCACACGCAGGCGGACATCGCGCACGGCCGCGCCGCCGTGCCGCCAGGGTGCATGCGCGGCGCGGAAGTCGGTGCTGACCAGGACGAACTCGTCCGACGGGGCGGCCGCCACCATCGCCGACACCAGGGCCCGAATGTACCGGGCGATGCCGCCGTAGGGGAAACTGGCCTGATAGATGTCGATCCCGATTCTCACGTTAGGAGTCGGCCGCACCTGGCGAGATGGTCGCCCGAAAGGCATTCAAGGTCCGGTCAGCCGCCAGCACTCGGAAACCCAGACGCCCCAGGGTCTCGATGACCTCGTCGAACCGCATCGGATTATCGTAGCGGGCAAAAAAGGCGTCCAGCGTGTCGAGCTTTCCCCACTCGATGAGCTGCTCGTCCGTCAGCGGATGAAAGCCCTTGTAGTCATAGACGGGCAGGACAAAGTCCAGGAGCTGCTTGGTCTTCCCCGGCAGAAACGGCTTGAGCCGCCAGCGCAGGCGCAGAATCGGCTCGGCGTACCGCTCCAGGAAGTCGAGAAACGACTCGTAGGTCCACATCCGCTGGATGATGGGGCGGAACAGATACTTGGCATCGAGCCGGCCGAGCCGTCCCGGCGCGTAGATGTCGAAGGCGACGACCCCTCCCGGCGCAACCCATTTCCCCAACTCGGCGATCGCCCGGACCGGATCCGGCGTATGCTGCAACACCCCGCGACAGAAGACCAGGTCGAAACGCCTCGCCATCGGGGGCATCGCGAGCAGGTCGGCCTGGGCCGGCACGAGGTTCCTAGCGCCCAGCGCAGCGTTGACGAAGATCGCCTCCGAGAGATCCACGGCCACGACGAGACCGGCGTATTTGACGAAGTATTCCGTGAAGCGGCCGGCACCCGCGCCGATCTCCAGGACGGTCTTGCCGGCAAGCCGCTCAACCGGTTCCCCGATCAGCGCCTCCAGGTACGCGCGCGAGATGGTGGTCCCGTTGACCGAGTCAAGTTGGACGTCGCGGAACCGGGCCCATTGCTTCCCGAAGTTCGCCGCGTAGTGCGGGCCCGGCACGAAGGACGGCACCGCGCAGTCGCACCCGGTCAGCCGCCCCTTCACAACAGCCACCGCGCGCGGCTCCGCCCTGAAGATATCGCGGAAGTCCGGTGGTCGGTCCATCATCGCCGCGCCTCAACCTCCTGGCCGTCGCGCCTGTCCCGTTATGGGGACGCCACGGCGACCAACCGCGTGTGCCACGTGCCCGGCAAGCGGCATCCGGGCATCTCGATGAAATAGAGCAGCCGCAGCAGCCGGTACCAGGCCCACCGCACCGCTCGATAGGCCAGGTGCCGGGGCGTGAACTTGAGCGGCCACCGTTCCGCGACGAACCGGACTTCGCGAAACCCGGCCATCATGAGCACCTGACGCAGGCTCAGCTCCGTGAACACCAGCTCGTGCGTAAAGTCGTTGTACCGCACGTAGGCCGTCGTCAGCCCAGCCGCGTTCGGTACGTTCACGACGAGCACGCCTCCCGGGCGCAGCCCCTGCTTGAGCGTGCGGAGGAACGCCACCGTCCGGGGCTTGGGAATGTGCTCCAGGACGTCGTTGAGCGTAATGGCTGCGTAGTGCCCGGCCCGCTGGGCCAAAAAGGCTTCCGCCTCCGCGACATGGACGGGGAGCGCCACGTGCTTTCTCGCTTCGGCTGCCTGCTGCGGGGACAGTTCCAGCCCCTCGGCCCGCCGGTATCCCTTCAGCTCCAGGAACTTCAAGAAATGCCCGCCGCCGCAGCCGACATCCAGGATGGGCGCCTCTCGGTCCTGGGGCAGACAGTCGTAATAGTATTCCTCGTACCCCCGCGCAGTCAGATCGAAATCCAGCCCGCGATGCAACTCGCCGAAAAACGTCTCGCCGTACCGATCGAACTGATCCTCGCTCATCGTCCCGCTTCCTGCACCAGAGCTAGCACCTCACGCAGACGCAACGCGGCCCGTTCCCACGTGTGCCGGCCGGCCTGCTTCACCCCCTTCTCGGCCAACTCCGCCCGGCCGGCGTCGTCGCCGACGATGCGGACCAGGGCCGCGGCCCACGCCTCGACGTCGCCTGGCGGCACCAGCACCGCCGCGTCTTCCACCACCTCCCGCACCGAGGGAATGTCGGAGGCCACGACTGGCGTGGCGCAGGCCATCGCCTCCAGGGGCGTCGCGCACCAGCCTTCGTAAAAGCTCGGGTGCACCAGGGCCAGGGCGGCGTTGTACAACTGGACCAGCGTGTCGTCTTCCTGCCCCACCGGCCCGAGGAAATGGACCAGGGGCTGCAACCCCGACCCGGCGACGAATGCCCGGGCCCGCTCGATCTCCCGTTCGAACGGGCCGGCCAGGACCAGATCAACCCCTGTGATGTGCCGGCGTGCCGCCGCAAAGGCCTGCAACAACCCCATGATGTTCTTGTGTCGGCCGACGACCCCGACGTACAGCAGGAAGGGCCGCGTCACCCCGAAGCGCCTGGCCACGGCCGCCCGGCAGGCCGCTCGATCCAAGGGTGTGAAGACGGGGTCCACGCCGTGCGTCACGACATGGATGCGCTCCGGCCGCAGATCGGTGAGGCGCAGCAGGTCCTGCCTGGTGCTCTCCGAAACAGCCAGAAAATGATCCGCGCGCCGGCACGCATAGGCGTAGGCCTGACACAGCACCCGAACCTTGTCCGGCTCGCAGAGCTCGGGAATGGCCAGGTAGGCCACGCCCCGGATCGTACAGAGCACCGGCGCCTGCCGGGCCGGCGGGAAGTACAGATCGGGCGCGTAGCACACGTCCACCGAGCCGAGCCAGGACTCGACCGCTGGGACGCCGAGGTGGCTCCACAGCGGAAGGAGCCCCCGCATCGGAAGCCGGGAGACCCGCTCCGACCAGCCACGTCCGTTCGGAAACGTGAGCCGGCCCGGCGTCCTGCCGCTGCGGTCGAAATAGAGCAACACCCAGTCATCCTGGGGACACAGTCGGATCAGGTGCTGGATGAGATTACGCGTGTGCCGCCGGCCGGCCCGCTCCCCGTGCAGCACCATCGTCGCATCAATCCCGATCCGTGCCATGCTCCTCACGAAAGGGCGAACAGCCAATGGCCAAGAGCCTTGAGCAGCGTGCCATCTGCCGTGAGCGATTGTCTCGGTCCCACCGGATCAGATTCTCCTGACCAATCCGCCATACACACGCTTGGCGGATCGGTAGAAAAGGGAATCCTCCGGCAGGGATGACCGCAGCCAGTTCGCCGGCTTCGCCAGCAGCCTCTCCGCATGGACTTTGACCTTGTGCCGAAAGAAGTCGAGCGGCGCCCGTTGCCGGTACGAGCGGAAATAGGCCCGGAGCTCCTCACGGGTCCGGGCCTGACCGTTGTCGGCGTACTTCGCGACGTAGGGCGAGAAGTCCGGGTAGAGGCCACCTGTGCCCCAGGATCCGTGGAGGGTGGTTTTCATGAAGTTGCCGATCAAGAGGTCGTCGAAGACGTGCGCCTCGATGGCGCACAGGAGCGAATGCCGCGGCACCTCGAACGTAATCCCCTTGTGGAAGCCGCGTGACCGCAATTCGATGATGTGGTCGGTCCCGCCGACCCGGAAGTTCACATAGTCCATCGCCCGGCCCAGGTGCGCAATGGACTGGAAATACGTCCGCAGCCGGTCCACGTCCCGGCGGTCCAGCGGGTCCGACCACACGTCCCCGAAGACCGCCGGGTCGAGGCAGCGATCCGGACATTCCGGCGGTCGGATCTCCTCCACCCGATCCCGCTCACAGTCGTAGCGGATGAACGCGGGGAGGAGCTCCGCCGTCCGGGAGTTGAACCCCTTGGCATAGTCGTCCAGCCGGGTGACATACTCGTTGGCCCACAGGCTGTCCCGGCGTTGGTACTTGTGCAGGGAGCTGAACGGGACGAAGAACCGAGTGCCGAAGTAGTCGGTCAGCCCCGCAATGTAGCGCCCGGGAGGCTCCTTCTTGGCCGCCTCCGGCAGGATCCGGTGGCCCGCCTCGTCAAAGAAATTGATCATGTCCGCATCGCCATACCCCGAGATGGCGAGCAGGAAGGAGACCTTGGACTGCCGGACCAGCTTGCGGACGAAGTAGCCCCAGCCACGGTCGGTCGCATCGTTCGTGTTGACGAGGAGGACCCCTCCCAGCTCGATGAGCAGGACCGCGTCTTGATTGTAATCGGGCACGCACAGGACCCGGAGGCCGCGCGACAATTGGATCCACGTCCGGTCCGGCATCACGTGGACCGTCAATCCTTGGGCCTCGAGGTCCCGGCGGATCCGCCCTCCGTAATGATCGGGTAAGAGGATCTGCTTGCCGCGCAGACGCTCAAGCGACGCGGCGCTGAGGTGGTCCGGATGGCCGTGCGACACCCAGACGAAGCGGCACGAGAGAATCGCCTGCATCTGCTCGTCGGGGATCTCGTGCGAGAGCGACCAGCTTCCGAAGTAGGCCGGGCCCAGGATCCAGGGGTCTGTGACGAGCACCGGCCGCCCCTCGTCGTAGCAGATCAGGGAGGCATTGCCGATTGTCTCAAACCCGCAGGTGAGGCTCATGGTGCCCTTTCCGCTCACGCGAAGAGCGAACAGCTCATGGTTCGAAGCCCGGGCTGCTAGCTATCGGCCATTCGCGACTCGCTGCTGTTCATCCGCCGCAGCCACCCCTCCAGCACCAGGAGCGCATAGAGATCGTACCGGGGCTCCGCCGAGGGAGCTCGCCGCCGCAGCGCCACGATGGCCTGTGCGTCCATCCACCGCGTCACGTGGCTGCCGGGCCCCAGGCACTCCGCGTCGAACCGCGCCAGCAATCCGTCGCGGAACCAGCGGTCCAGCGGTGGGGAGAAGCCCTGCTTGGGGCGGTCCAGCACGCCGGGCGGCAGCCTGGGCCGGACCACCTCGCGCAAGAGGCGCTTCCCCTCCACCGGCCAGGGGCTGACCAGCCACTCCGGCCTGAGCGACAGGGCGAACTCGACGAGGCGATGGTCCAGGAACGGCACGCGCACCTCGAGGCCGTGGGCCATGCTCATGCGGTCCACCTTGGTCAGCATGTCGTCGGCGAGCGGCGTCGCGAGATCCAGCCAGAGTGCCCGGTGCACGGGATGCCAGCCGTCGGTCACCTGCAGGGCTGGGCCGGGCAGGAGCCGCAGCGCCGGCTCTCCCCCGCTCGCCCGCTCTGGACCGAAGAGCGCCAGGCGGTCTTCGGCGGACGTGATTTCCCGCTCCCGGACAAACCGCTCGGCGTCGGGCAAGGCAGCCAGTTCCAGCATGTCCGGCAGAGCGCGCCGGCGCCCCGCGCGCCAGGGGGGCATCCGACGGAGCCAGCGGGCCAGCCCCCCTGCCCCCGGCAGGGCCGCCTGCAGCGCCGCGACCCGGTAGCGGCCCGTGTAGCCGCCGAACACTTCATCCCCGCCATCCCCTGACAGGACCACCTTTGCCATCGGCCGGGCCGCTTGGCAGAGGGCGAAGGTCGGCAAGGCCGACGCGTCGGCAAGCGGCTCGTCCATCGAGGCCAGCGCCTGGGCGAAGAGGTCCGACGGATCCGGACGCAGCGTGACCTCATGGTAGCGCGTGCCCAGGTGGTCGGCCACCCGCCTGGCGATCGGGGCTTCGTCCAGACCCGTGTCGGGAAAGGAGACGCAGAAGGTGTCCAGCTTGCCGTGACGCTGGGCAAAGGCGGTGACGGTGGAGGAGTCCACGCCGCCGGAGAGAAAGGCGGCCACCGGCACATCGGCGACAAGATGGGATCGAACGGCCGAGTCCAACAGGCCGGCGAGCGCCTCCCGGGCTTCCTGCCTCGATCCCCGCCACGCGGTCCGCTTCGGGATCCAGTAGATCCGTCGCTCCGATTGCCCTCCATGCCACACCAGCCGCTCCGCCGGCAGCAGCTTCCGCGCTCCTTTGAGGATGGTCCTCGGCGCCGGGACATAGGACAGTGCCATGTACTCGTAGAGCGCCTGCGGGTCGATCTCGGCCCCGACCATCCCGCCCCGCACCAACGCAATCAGCTCGGAGGCGAAGGCCAGCCCGCCGTCGGTCTCGACCACGTACAGCGGCTTGATCCCGAACCGGTCCCGCGCCAACAGCAACCGGCGGCGCGACGCGTCCCAGAGGGCGAAGGCGAACATGCCGTCCAGAGACGACAGACAGTCGTCGCCGTAGTCCTCGTAGAGATGCAAGATGACCTCGGAGTCGGAGGCGCTCCGGAACCCATGGCCCCGCTGCTGCAGGTTCGCGCGAAGCTCGCGGTAGTTGTAGATCTCCCCGTTGACGACGAGGTGCAGGGACCCGTCTTCGTTCACCATCGGCTGTCGGCCCGTCTCTCGGAGATCAATGATGGCGAGCCGCGTATGGGCTAAGGCGACGCCGTCCAGCGCCACGACGCCCTGCCCGTCCGGCCCGCGGTGGCGCAGCGCGAGCGCCATGCGCCTGACCTGATCCTCCAGCAAGGCGGCGGGCTTCCCCGGCGCCACGATCCCGGCTATTCCGCACATGACCGGCCTGGCCCCCGTCGACCCACCACCGATTCCTCCGCCAACCGTTGCTCGATGAACCGCATGGTCTCCTCCGCCGCCTGCCGCCAGCTCCGATACCTCCGCACATAGTCCCGCCCCTCCCGCCCCAGGCGGGCCCGCAGCGGCGCCTCCGCGAGGAGGGTCCGCCATGCCCGCTCCATGGCCGGCGGGTCCTCGGGAGGGACGACAAGGACCCGCTCCTTCAGCAGCGCGTAGCTCGCTGTGTCGGGCAGGTCCGTCGCCACGACCGGCAGCCCCGCCGCCATGTAATCCCAGAGCTTCAGCGTAATGCAGCCGTTGCGCTGGCGGATGTTCTCCCGCGCCAGCGGCAGGAGGCCAATGTCCGCTGCCTGAAAGTAGCGGGCCACGTCCTCGTAAGGAACCTGTCCCGGCATGATGACCCGGCTGGCCAGTCCGAACGACCGGCTTCGCGCCCGCAACCGCTCCCAGGGAGGCCCTTGGCCGACGAGCACCAGCACCGGCCGAGGATCGGCGGCGGCCAACCCGGCGAAGGCCTCCAGCACGGTATCCAAGTCGTGGTGGGGATGGAAGCTGCCGGCAAAGAGCAGGATCGGCACGCCCGCCGGGAGGCCGAGCTGCTGGCGCGCCGCTGGCTTGTCGCCCGGGGCAAAATGCTCGACGTTGGTCCCCAGCTCCTGCACGGCCACATGGCTCGCAGGGATGCCGTAGGAGGTCCGGATCCGCTCCGCGGTGCCGACGGTGCTCGCCAGGATCCCGGTCGCACTCCGGTAGAGCGCGCGCTGGCTTCGCTCGATGGCGCGCAGCTCGCGCGCCGAGGCGCCGGTGAGGCGGAGATCGTCGAGCAGCCACCCGTTGACCTCGACGAAGAGCGGCACCCGGAGCCACCGGGCGAGCCGGGCCAGGAACGGGTGATAGGGCATCTCACGAGCGTAGAGGAGGTCGAAGGGGGCCTCCCGGTGGAGGCGCCACAGGCGCCAGGCGCTCTCCAGGGAGAAGACCTGTTGCCGCCGCCGATCAAATCCCCACCACCGGACCCAGACGTGGCGGACCTGGCCCCAGGTCTGCGGGCGCAGGGGACGGGGCAGGATCATCGTCACCGCATGCCCCAGGGCCGCCAGTTGCTCCGCCACCTCGCGGGTGTGCACGAGGCAGGCATTGGCCACATCCGTCTCGACCAGCGCGAGATAGGCGATCCGCACGGCGCCTCTGCTCCACTTCGTATCCAGCAGACTAGGGGTTCCCCCGAAGGGCGTCCCGCACCATTATAAGCAACCTGGCGTGGCGCCACCAGAGATAGGCGCCCCACAGCCCGATCCAGAGCATCAGACTGAGCAGCGCGCTCAGCCCGGCGAGCCGCGCCAGCCACCAGGCCAGCGCGGCCAGCAGCGCCGTGACGAGGCAGGGCTCCCACGACCGTGCCGCGATCCTCGCCACAACCGGCGCAACTCGTTGGGCCCCATAGAGGTGCCCCAGCAGGCTGAGACTGTAGACGACCACGAGACACCAGGCCGCCCCGACCATGCCCCACTGGGCGGTCATGGGGACGATCAAGAGTCCGAAGCAGGCGGCCTCTCCCACCTTGATGCGGGACAGATAGGCGGTCCTGCCGCCCGCGAGAACGAGGATGCCGCAGGCGGCCGCCAGGGCGCGCAGCGATTCCGCCGCCACCAGCACGGCGAACGGGGCGACGGCCGGCCGCCACTGGACCCCGAGGACCCCCAGCAGGATCTCTTCAGGAAAGAGGACCAGCCCGACGGAGATCGGCAACAGGACCAGGAGCAGGACGCCCCACACCCGGGCGAAGGCGTCGGCCAACACCGGCCCCTGCGCCGTCAAGCGGGCGTAGGCGGGAAAGACGGCTTTGCTGATGACCTCGCCCAGGCCACGGGTCAGCGTCTCCGCGATGCCAAACGCGACCTGATACTGGCCCAGCTCCCCGACCCCCCGGAGCTTACCGACCGTGATGTCGTCTCCCCGGGTCACCAGGTACCCGAGCAGCCCGCCGACGTACAGGTGCCGCCCGAACTCCCAGTAGGCGAGGGCCGCGGCCCGATCCACCATCCACCCGGGACGAAACCCGTGCAGGGACCACACCTGCACCGCCGCGACGGCCTGCCCGGCCAGGAGCCCCAAGAGCAGGGCCCAGGCGGAGCCCGACCAGAGGGCCAGGGCCACAGCGGACAGGGTCCCGACGGTCTCGCGGGTCACGTCGAGCAGAACCCGCTGCCGGAAGCGCAGCTCTCGCAGCAACAGGGCGGACGGCACCGCCGGCACGACCGCCAACAGGAAGCTGACGGCGCCGACCCGCAGCAGCGGCTCCGCGTCGGGTCGGCCAAAGAGGCCAGCCACCCACGGGGACGCGAGTTGGAGCAAGAGGAACAGCGCCGCCCCCCGCAGTATCTGGAGCGTCCAGGCGGTATGGACGAACCGGGCCGGCAGGTCGGCGCGCTGGATGAGGGCGCTCTCCAGGCCCAATTCGGTCAGCGTCAGGCCGGCGAAGAGGGTGAGCGTCACGACCCCGACCAGGCCGAAATCCTCGGGCGTCAGGAGCCGCGCCAACACGAGCGTCCGAAGGACCGCGATGCCCTGCTGGCCGACAAACCCGGCCCCGACCCAGAGGCCGCCCGCGATCACGGCGCGTCCAGACAGAACCTCGTGGTTCACTTGCGGGCCACCACCCAGGTGACGATTGGGTAGGTCGGATCATTGTACAGCGCGATCCGGTGGAGCGGATGGTCGGGCTGCTCGGGAACCAGGTGGTGCCCGACCCCCATGAACATGAGCACCAATGCCGACCGGTTCCCCCATCCGCCGCACTCGAGGATCTCGGCGCCGCGCACGAGACCGGCCATGGCCTCCGGCGTGAACCGCCACAGATCCACCGGATGGCGATGGACGGGGTTCAAAAAACAGCTCGTGTGGACGAGCAGGCCGCCCGGCGCCAGGACCCGCAGCGTCTCGCCGACGGCCCTGGCTGGGTCCCGCACGTGCTCGAGCACCTGGTCGGACACGACCGCGCCGAACGTCCCGTCGGGATAGGGCAAGGCCTGCATGTCCACGTCCGGATAGTCGGTCTGGACGACCTCCTGCCCGTCTCCGCTCAGCATCTCGACGATGGGCCCGCACCCGCTGATGGACAGGATGCGTCCCGGGCAAGGATGCTGGCGCAGGACCTCCCGCAACCGACGATACATGGCGAAGCGCGTCAGATGGTGTGCCGTGCGGCGCCGATCCAGGAGGAATCCGAAGCTCGGCTCGTGTAACCACCAATAGGTGTAGAGCAGCAGCGTCAGGAAGCGCCGAGGCAGCGGCGACATCATGGCGCGCCACCCGACCGTAGGAGATACAGCCGGTAGTAGGGGAACCGGCGGATGCCCGGCAGTCTGCCCAGCCACCGGTTGCAGGACTCCCGGTACAGTAGATTCATCGCCCGCTCGAGCCAGGCCAACGGACCCCGCCACATCGGCAGGAGGAACCCAACCCCTTCCGTCTCGAGGATCGTCAAGCCGTGAGACGCCAGCCGAGCTTCGAAGCGCGCCCAGGTCTCGAAGCGGTGCGGGAACCCCCGAATCGGGACTGACGAGAGCTCGCGCACATGCTCGTGCTCGTCGCAATAGACCGGTTGCCGCGTCCGGCGCATCTGCCACCAACTCCGCAGCGTGACCGAGGGCAGCGTGAGGAGGAGATAGCCGTCCCGGGTCAAGCAGCGGGTGAATTCCCGAAGCGCACGGTCGAGATCGGGCACATGCTCTAGGGTCTCGACACAGGCGATGCCGTGCAGGGATCCGTCGGCGACGGGAATCGCCGTGACCGATCCACGCATCAGGAGATGGTAGCCGCGCGATTGCGCCCTCGTCAGCCGAGCCCCATCCCAATCCAGCCCCACGAGCGTCTTCCGTCGAGCCAGCAATGTCCCCAGGTGACCCTCGCCGCAGGCCGCATCCAGCCAGACCGGTCCGGGCAGCGTGGCGATCCTGGCCGCGACCCGTTCCAGCAGGACCATGGGCCATGGCCAGATGGGCCGCATGGCCGGGTTGTAGCGGGCCCGATCGTACCGGCTGGCCAGAGCGGAGCCGGGCGACTCAGGATCTGCCGTCACCGCCTCCCTCGACGAGATACACGCCGGCGCCCGGCTCGCCGGAAAAGGCTCGCACCAATCGTCCTCGCGCCAGTTCTTCGAAGACCCACGCCGGCACGTGGGTGCGCCAGCGCCGGGCCTGCTCCTGCGCCTCTGTCGGACGCCAGACGAGCACATGTGGCCGGGGCCACGGCGCCTCAACCGGGTCAGCCCAGTAAAAGGGCCGCTCCACCTCCCCCGGTCCTTTCCACATCCCCACGCGGGGCCCGTCCTCGAACCGGTGCAGATACGGCAACACCTGGGCGGTCAGCGGATCGGTCAGAATCGGCAGGTCGGCCCGCCACGGGACCGACAGGGCGTCGTCGCGAAGTGCGTCGTTGCGCGCCTGTTCCGCTGGATACTCGAAGATCCGGTAGCCAGCCCAGTTGGCGACCAGCGCCAGCACCAGAACGGCCGGCAGCAGGAGCCGCCGCCGGTCGGGCCAGGCCAGGAGCAGGAGCCCGGTCACCAGGGCCGCCGCGGCGCCCGCCACCACCGGGGCGTAGCGCTGCACCGCGCCGATCGTCAGCAGCCCGATCGCCGCCGCCACCGCTAGCCCTGTTCCGAGCTGGGCACGACGGGAGAGCCGCGTGGCGGTCGGCCGGGCGCAGACCCCCGCGGCCAGCAGCGCAGCGGGGAGGATCACGGGACTCCCGAAACGCAGGTCGAGATGAACCGGCACCCACTGCGTCAGCGTCGTCGAGCAATGGCTCAGGATGAGGAGAGGTGCGGCGACGGCGAGGCCAAGATGCCGGCCGATGCACGCCGTCCGGTCGTCCCGGTCGGGCCCCCCGTCCAGGACCGCTGCCACGACAACGGGCAGGGTTGCGAAGAGATATCCTTCGATGGAGGCGCGGACGATCGAAAGTCCCGAGACACGGAGCACAAAATCCGTTCCGGTCAACGACCGCAGCCAGGGAGCCCCCGGGATATTGTACCCGCCTTGGGCGGCGTCGAGGACATAGAGCGGTGAGCCGGTTTGCCACCAGAGGTATCCGAGATACGGCAGGGCGAGGGACAGGCAGCCCAGGAGCCAGATCGCCCACGGAAACGATGCCAAGGTGCCGCGGCGCCAGGCGAGCACGGCGAACCCCAGCAGGGTCAGCAGGATCATCGGCGCCGTGCTCTCCCGGGTCGCGACCGCCCAGGCGCAGGCCACCCCGGAGATCCAGGCCCAGGGTCGCCGCCGGGTGGTCCGGTCCGAGACGACCAGGGTCCAGCTGACCACGAAGAGGCCATAGAGCCAGCCTGCTGGGACATCCGGCATGCCGATCGAGCCGGAGCGGTAGAGAATCGGGTGGAATCCGCTGAAGAGCGCCGCCCAGATCCAGGCCGTGCCGCCGTACAGCCGGCGCGCCGCATAGGCGGCAAAGCCAATCGTGGCCAGGCTGCACACGACCGTGAAGGCAAGGGTCGTCCAATCGCGGATCCCGAAGACGGCATACAGGGCCGCCAACGGTGCCAGAAAGCCGAGCCGATAGGGATGGTTGTTGAGGCTGAACGTCGGCTGCCCGCGGAGCCACTCCGCGGCGAGCCGCGAATAGAGAACATCGTCTCCGTGCAGGATCACGCCGTGAAAGGCCAGGGTCAACCCGCTCGCCGCCCCGCTGAGCACGACCAGAGGCACGACCCATCGCAGGAGAGAAGAGGCCGTCACCTGGTGCGGCATCGGAGTCCAGGACAGAGGGTTGGGGGATAGCGGTCGGTTGCAGGCGCCACGAGCGTCAGAGCCGGTGGGTTCCACGGCCGATCCCGAGGCCGGGTCTCAGCCCCTGCAGCGCAGGGATGGCTGCCGGCTGCTCGGCGCGCTCCGATTCCGGTTCCGGCTCTTCGAGTGGCAGCATCTGCATTTTGACGACCAGCGCGGCAAAGAGCCAGAACGGCTCCATGATCCTGACGATGATGAAGGTGTTCGAGCCGACCGAATGGATCAGCAGCGCGAGGAAGCCTAAGAGGAACCCGAGCGCGATTCCCCGCTCATAGGCATCCTTCGCCTCGGCATAGCCGCGCCACCCGACGCGGAAGATCGCCCACATCAGCAGAACAAACGTCGCCAGCCCAAGGAGGCCGGTTTCCATGACGATGCGCGGGATCATGGCGTCCATGAACCGCTTGGCGCCCGTGACACCCGCGCCAAACAGGGGGGATTCCTTCAGACTGTTCATGGCATCCTTCCAGGAGCGCAGACGGTCCGACGTGGAGGTGTCCACCCGCAGGCCGCCGACCCGGATCTGGCCCACCTCCGTCGGCGCTTGCGTGAACGTGAAGAACACCCGCTCCTTCACCGCCTGGGGCACCCACCAGGGACTGGCCACGATCACCAGGAGGATCAGCGAAAACAGCAGCGGCCGCCGGTAACTCGTTTTCAAGGCCACGACAAGCAGCACCACGGTCGCCGCCAGGAAGGAGGACCGCGACAGGGTGGCCAGGAGCGCAAGCACGCCCAGCACGAGCGTCGTGATGTAGGGCCAGCGCTTCGGCGTAGAGTCGGGCGTCAGCAGCAACCCCGTGACGATGCAGCCCATGAACACCAGGTAGCCGCCCAACGTGTTGGGCTCGCCTTCCTCCCCCTCGAAGGGGGCGGAGGCCCGCTCGCCGCTGGGAATCTGGCCAATCGCGATCAGGCTCACGATGAAGCAGGTGATAAGACTCGCTGTGATCAGCCCCCTGGCCATCGTTCTGGTCCGGACGATGTTGATGACCATGAAGTAGAGAAAGAAGTACTCGAAGTACTTGAGGTTGAAGAAAAAGCCCGGCAGCGGCCGGACGCGGCCGACCAGCACGCCCACAAGCGTCGCCAGGCCGCAGGCCGCGACGTAGAGAAAGATCGGGCCATTGAGCGGCGTGTACCTGAAAGGAGGTTCGTCCTTCCGAATGGCGGCCTTCACAAGCCAGATCAGGCCGACCACGACCAACAACAGGTCGTCCAGACGGAGCGTCATCCCGTGCCCCACCTTGATTGCCTTCCCGCCGGCGGCCGCCCCCTGGAATTCACCACCGAAGACGAATTCGGGGCCGAGGAGCATGGAATAGACGAGCAGGTAGAGGCTGAGCGGCGGGGAGAGGAAGGCGGTGATCATGAGGGCGGTGCCCGCGACGGTCCCGACCAACAGGGCCGACTTGCCGACAGTGATCCCGATGCCGAGCCCGACAGCCAGCAGCAGGACGAGCACCATTTCCACGGGCCCGATGCGGACGGTGTCCATAGCAGCAGCGAATAACTAATAGCGAACAGCGAACAGCCGGTAGCCCCTAGCCCCAGCAAGAAGCACCTTGTTCGGAGCTGCTTGCTGTTCGCTAGTCGCCCTCACTTATAGTGGTACCGATACATCTCGTAGTCGGGCGTCAGCTCGGCGCTGACGTTGCTGAGCACGATCCCGATCAGCAACCCCTTGGCGTTCTCCAGCAGGGTCTTCGCGCGCCGCAGCGCGTTGCGCCCGACCTTCCCGACCTGATAGACCATGATGACACCGTCCACCTTGGAGCCGACCGTCACGCCGTCTGTGACCGGCAGGATCGGCGGGCAGTCGAAAATTGTGATGTCATATTCCTTCCTGGCCATCTCGATCAGATCGAGGAGGCGCGGGGAATTCAGGAACTCCGAGGGGTTGTCCGGACGCTTGCCCGAGGGCAGCACATTGAGATTGTCGATGCCAGGCGCGTTGACCACCTGGTCCACCCCCAGTTTGCCCAGCATCAGATCCGTCACCGTGCGGATCGCCTCCAAGGGGGGCACCGTGCCGAGGAGGACATCGCTGAGCCCCGGGGATTGCTCGAGCCCCAGCCGTTCGTGCACCGAGGGCTTGCGAAGGTCCCCATCCACCAGCAGCACGCGCTTGCCGTCCTGGGCGAGGGCGATCGCGAGGTTCACCGCGCTCGTCGTCTTGCCTTCTTGAGCCCCGGCGCTGACGAAGGCCAGCACCCGGTTGCCCTGCAGGCCCCCGGCAAATTGGATGTTCGTGCGGAGCGACCGGTAGCCCTCGGCCAGGGGCGACTGGGGATCGAACAGCGCGACCAGGTGGCAGTAGAGATCCAGGGTCTCCTTGTCCAGTTTTTCCTTAAACTGCGCCTGGATCTCCCGCTCGATCTCCTTCCGGTCCACACGCGGAATGACGCCCAGGACGGGCACCTTGAGATAGGACTCGACCTCCTCGATGGTCCCGATGGACGTATCGAACGATTCCTTGAGAAACGCGGCCACGAGCCCGACCATTGTGCCCATCAGGATCCCCAGGAACGCGTTCAGCGGCAGGTTGGGGGCATTGGTGGGCCGGGTCGGGGCCAGAGCCGGCTCGATAATTGTCACCTCTTCGATTTGCTCGGCGCCGCGGATCAGGAATTCCTGGTGCTTGGCCTTGAGCGCTGCGTACAGGTTACTGTTGATCATCACATCGCGCTCCAGCCGGGAGAGCTGGATCGCCGCCTGCGGCAGGCTCAGGTACCGTTCCTTGTAGCGTCCGATGGACTCCTGGATCGCCTTCTCCCGCGAGTTGAACGTGGCCAGCTTCGTCTCCAGCTCGCGGATCATCTCCTGCTTGACGTTGAGGATCTTCTTGTCGAGGTCCTGGACCAGGGCGTGCTTCGGGGTATAGTGAATCAGGAGGTTGTCCCGCTCCTGGGACAGGTCGGACAGGCGCTTGTTCAACGTGCTGATCAGCGCCTCGACCTCGTCGGAATAGACCCGGGTGGCCTCGGCAGCCGAGGAGCCCTCCTTGCGGAGCGACTCGAGCTGACCGATGATCTCTTTCTTGACTCGCTGGAGCTGCTCGAGTTCGGCCTCCAGCTTGTTGTACTGATCGAGCGCCTGCCTCGCCTCTTCGGTGACGAAGACCTGCCCCTCCTGTTCCTTGAACTCCCGCAGCCGCTGCTCGGATTCATGCAGGCTCGCTTCGAGCGTCTTGAGTTGCGCCTCAACGAACCGTTTCGCCTCGATGACCTGCCGGTTGCGGTTGTAGATGTTCTCCTCGCGATAGGCTTCGGCGGTGAGCGTCGCGTAGCGCTCGGCGAGCCGGGGATCGGCCGCCGTCGCGGTGATCCTCAGGATGTTGGTGGTCCCCTCCTGCGCGGCTTCAATGTGGCTCTGGATGCCGTAGATGATGTCCAGATATTCGGGATTGGCCCGGACGTCCTTGGGATCCAGGTCCTTGTCAATGAGCCCCAACATCTTCGCGACCCGCTCCATGACCGGGAAGCTGCGGATCACCTCCGCCTGGGTGCCGATGTCGCTGCCTTCCGAGACAGCAACAGTCTCCTGAAGCAGCCCCGAGGCGGTGGTGGAGCGTTCGTACTTGACGCGCGAGGAGGCCTTGTAGATAGGGGCGGGACCGACGACATAGGGCATGACGGCCGTGAAGACGGCCACCAGCACGATGGTGAAGATGATGATTGCCTTCCGGCGGCGGACGATCAGCCAGAAGTCAACCAGGTTGAGATCGTACTGGGCCATATCATTTCAAGAAGGCAAGGGATACGGCAGGGTCCGGCTCATCGCCTCTCGCCGCGTGTCCCTCACTCCGCGGCTGGGGCTTCGCCGCACCGCTTGCCGCGGCGAAGCCGGGCAACCGTCGGTCCGCCGCCTTAATTGCCTGGTCAAGCAGGCGGTCGAATAGTGGCTTGACGAGCCCTTTGGTCCAGGGATGCGCATTGAGGAACGACGCGATTCGCTCGCCATGGGTCCTGTACAGGTCGGCGAAGAGCTGGCCGTACCAGTGGTCCGAGAACGGCCCCCAGATGTACCAGCGCAGCACATGGGGCTGCCAGGCCTCGTCCCCGTAGAGCGCGCGGGCAATCCAACAAGTCCCCCCACCGCCGACCGCAACACCTGGAGCCTGTTGCGGCCCAGCGAACAGGTCTGCGAGCGCCTTGTTGATGAAAACCACGTTCGACCCGATGATGAGCGCATTCAGGATGGGCGCCACGACCTTGGAATAATAGGCGCTCCAGTCTCCCATCCTGGACCTCGGGACAAAGACAATGTCTCCGTCCCGGAGCCGCAGGTCCGCCGACATATCCCCGGTCCGCAGGGCGTTCTCGATATTCGCGACCCGGATGAGGTTCTTGTTCTCCGCGCGCGGGGAGATCACCACGATCCTGCTCATATCCGCTTGGTCGGTAAAGCCCTCGCCGGCCGTGATGGCGGTCAGAACCGTCGCACGTTTGTCAATCTTGATCTTGCCCCCGCCTTTCCGCACTTCTCCCGTCACATAGATCCACCGCTCCCGCTCCGCGCCCCGCAGCAGTCTCACCTGGACACGCGGGCTCCGCACATAGGGCGAGATGGCTTCGGCGATGCGCGCCTCGGCCGCTTGCTCGTCCAGTCCCTTGACGTCAATGTCGGTGAACGCGACGGTGATCAGCCCGCTGGCCCGCACCGTGAGCTGATATTTCTCTTCCCCGCCCCCGCGCCGCACGATGACCTCCAGGGCGTCGCCTGGCTGGATCAGGTCGTCCGGATCCAGCTCCTTCTTCTCCACCTCGACCACCGGCTTGGCCGGCGCGACCGGCAGCTCAAAGATCGGGTCCGGCACCTTCGGTTGAACCGGGCTGGGCCAGTCCGAGCAGCCGAGTAATAGCACGGCGACGCTGAGCGCCGACACGAGCGATCGTCCCGCCCCGTTCACGCGCAACCGAGCGATCCTCTCCACGGTTTGAATCGACCTCCGCACAGCGACGATGACTTACACAGACCTGCTCAAAAGGCAAGCTGGACCCGATCGACGATCTCCGCCACGTGCACCAACGGCGACGCACTCAGATCAATCTCGCGCGGCTCCCGCAGCCGCTGGCCGGCCTGGTCAATCATGATCTTCACGACGGGCCGCAAGGGAAACCGCGGGTTCAGCCGCAGGACTTCGCCGGTCTCCCCGGACGTCAGTTTGACCCACGTGCCGACCGGAAACAGGGAGAACTGCTGAAGCAGACTCTTGAAGATGCGTGTGGGGAACGCCGCCTTTTCTCGCACGAGTAGCAGGCGCACGGCTTCGAACGGGAGCATCGCTTGGCGGTTCAGTCGCGACCGTAACATGGCGTCTAGAATATCCGACAACCCGATTACGAAGGCGAACTCGTGAATCTGCGGTCCCTGCAGCTTGCGCGGATAGCCGGCCCCGTTGAGCCGCTCATGTTCTTGGCCGACCACTTCGGCGAGCCAGGGGCTGTCCGGCGCGACCTTCTTCAAAATCTCCTCGCCGAAGAGGGGGTGCCGCTGGAGAATGGCGATCTGCTCTGGCGACCACCGGCCCGGCTCGTCCAGCAACTGCTCCGGCAGCCGGCACATCCCCACATCATGAACCAGTGCCGCCAGCGCCAGCCTGACCAGCTCGTCCTGCCGGTAGCCCAGGCCCATGCCGATCTTGATAGCGTAGATGGCCACGTGCACCATGTTGCCCACCAGCGAGGGGCCGCTCTGGTGCGAGATCGCGCGGACGAGGAGACGGTCGTCCTGGGCGAGGGACATGACGAAGCCGCTGGCGATCTGCGAGAGATCGGCGATGGCGAAGGGACGGCCCTGCCGTACCAGTTTCACCACGGAGGCCAGCGCCACTTCCGCCTGGGCATACCAATCCACCGCCGGCGCAGCCAGCCCTGCCGATGGCGGCGGCGCCTTGGTCGGAGCCCCCTCCGGCTGCGACGCGGGGGCGCGCGCGACGGACAGTGACGGTTCCGGAGGAGCGACCGGCGGGGCCGGGGGCTGCTCCAATGCGCGAAATGTCACCGGCTCAGCGGCCGGCGGGGTGGCCAGGGCGCCTTCGCGACGGATGTGGTCCCTGAGCACGCTGAGCTGGATGGGCGGCGGAGCACCGGCGGCCGGAGCGGGAGCCTGCGGCGGCGCCGCCGCCGCTTCCCCGGCCGGCTTCTTTTCGACAGGCTCCGGCTCGGGGCCCTGGGCGCCCCGGATGAGATCAGTGAGACGCACCACCCAGTGCTCCTACGCGAAAGTCTGCGGCCACACGGGTCACGATCGGGGCATCCACCTGGGCCTTTCGCTCCAGACAGGCGGTGAGGAGCGAGAGGTCGGCCAACGTGTTGATGTTCCGGGGAATGCCTCCCGAATGCTTGAAGATCAGGTCAATGGCCTCGGGAGCGAAGATCGGGCGCCCTCCGTCCGCCCCGGCGGTCTTCAGCCTGAACTCGATGTACCGTGTCGTCTCCTGCAGATCGAAGGCGGGCAGATGAAACCGGATGGCGACCCGTTGCGCAAACTGCGGGATCGCGTTGATCCGTTCGTTGAGTTCGGGCTGCCCCAGGAGAATCAAGGTCAGCAGGAACCGGTCGTTCAACTGGAAGTTCAGCAGCAGCCGCAGCTCTTCAAAGACCGTGTCGTCTCGGATGGCCTGGGCTTCGTCAACGATAATGATCGTATCCTTGCCCTGCTTGAGGTTCTCGACCAGGTACTCGTTCAGGCGGTGCAGGCGGTCCAGCTTCGACGTGTTGGATTCGACACCAAGCTGGTAGAGGACTTCGCCTAGAAACTCCTGGGCGTCAACCGAAGGATTGGCGATCAGGGCGGTATCGTACCGGTCCTGCGCCAAGTGCTGGATCAGCTTGCGACTCAGGGTCGTCTTCCCGCAGCCGATTTCACCGGTCAGCAGCACCGCGCCCTTCCGGGCCTGGATCCCATAGAGAAGCCTGTGGAGGCCTTCCTCGTGCTTCGGCGAGGGGAAGTAAAACCTCGGATCCGGCACGTTCTCGAAGGGCGAGAGCTTCAGCCCCCAGTAGGGCTCATAGTGCACGGCGACATCCGCTTGTGGATAACCCCCGCTGACCCGAGCGACATTGTGCCGATAACGCCTTGATTTGTCAAGGTGGTTTCGGTTCCACCCTCTATTTTGTCGCCAATTCGCTTGCGAAGACGCCTCTAAGGCTTCGCCCCTTCCTCCTGTGATTTGGGCGCCGGGGCCTTCCGGGCAGCCGAACGCGGTGCACCGGCCTTCGGTTTGAAGGAAGGCTTGCCAGCTTTGCCCGCCTGTGGGTCCATAGGTTTTGTCTCGGTGGGCGGATTTCCCGCAGCGGTGGCCGGCGCCTCCTTTGCCGGCGCGGCTGGCGACGGGCCAGGCCTGGCTGGCTCGATGGCAGCCACAGGCTGATGGGAAGCGAGAAATCCCTGATAGTCCACCACAAGTTGGCCGACTGGCTTCCCCGAGTCGTCCTTCACCCAGTCTCCCTCCTCGGCCGCAACGAATTCGGGCGGGTCGAAAGTCAGGCGGGCGGGCGTTGCGGAAACAGGCCGCAGCGGAACGGCCTTGATTGGGTCCACAGCATCTGGTTTCCCAGGCGGGATGCGTGCCCGGTGATTGGCGATCATCAGGTGCAGCTTGCCGCCCTTGACGAAGAGTCCGCCGGACGTGAGGGTCTGATAGGTCGCTTTCGATTGAATGACCGCGAACACGACCCATTCGGAGGGCTTCGCTCGGTAGAAGGCTTCGCGAATCCCCGGGGCAATCTGAATCAACTCACCGAACGACAGCAGCGGTTGCGGTGTCGCCCCTTCGTCGGCGCCGAGCACGCGCACGCGCTCCAGGACCTCGGCGAGCGTGGCATCGCTCCATTCCACCGGATGGTCATACTGCACCCGCGCGGCTTGGGTCGGGTCACGGAAACCGTCGAGCCGGATCAGCCACGTCGGGGTGCTGTCCACAGCCCGTTTCACCAGGGGCTCCGCGCAAGCCTGCGTGAACAGCACCAGCAGAACCAGGACCGCTCTGGCCAGACCCGGGCTCACCGATTACCCCTGCTTCCGGACGCATCCGGCCCGATCATCCACATCTTTGGGATCCGTCCACGTAAAGCCCGCTTCCGTGGGACACATCCCGCGCGCGAGTGCCCAGACCGCGAGGGTCACCAGGCTCGCGACCGGATAGCCGACTGGCCCAGAATACCTGGCTGTCGAGCGCCAGGCCAAATTTCCGGTCTCAAGATCGAAGCTCCGAAGATGCACCGTGACGTAATAGTACGTCGGTTTCTGCCCCAGTCCCCCATGCTCGGTAATCACCCGCCGCGCTTCAAACTCGGTGGAGATCGTGGAGCTCCCGAACAGCACCTGCTGGGCGCCCGCCATTTTCGCGGCCACCATGATGCGTTTTTCGTCGTCCGGGGTGTTGCTGAGCTTGAGCTTGTTCTCCTCTAGGATCTTCTCCAGCCTCACGCCCTCGACCACCGTATGGCCCCGCTCCTTCAGCCACTTCACCACCACGTCCCTGACCCATTCGTGGTCCACCCAGACGACGTAGGTCAGACTCTCGTCTACGGTCTTGGTTGCAAAGTGCGTCCGGAACGCCTCCGTGACCGGGAAGGCTTTGGCAAAGCCGCTGTACCAGTTGACACAGCCGCCTAGGAGGGCGGCCGCTAGGAGCAGCACCGCAGGGGCTCTACGTCGCCAAGGAACCGGCTTGGAGTGCAGGAGAGGAAAGACCGACGGTGGTGGCGAAGGAGTGGCGTGGCTACTTACCAAAGATCTCCCTGTATTTCTGCTTCTCCGCTTCGCTCAGGCTGTTGAACTGTTGTTTGGCTCGCTCCCGCTCCTCGGGGGACATCTTCTCGTAGGCTTCCTTAGCCGATTGCCTGTCCTTGACCAGCTTCTTCACCTCGAGCTTCTCTTCCGCGGTCAACTGGCTGGGATTGTCCATCGCTTTGAAGGCAAGAGCCGCCTTCTTCATCACCCCTTCTAGGCCTTGCATGGAAACCGCGGCGACTACCGAGACGGCAACGCAGGCGAGCGTGAGCCCGGCGGCAAACTTCCAGTTGTCCCGAATGGCACTGGAGCGCCTGCCTCTCTTAATATACATAAGCCCCCCTTGGGAGCGCTAGTGTACTCCAATTCCCGGTCCGGTGCAAGAACTCGTCTCGATCGTTCTCTCTCGCAGAGGCGACCGGCAAGACGGCTCACGCGACTTACCACACCTGCTTGACATTCCGGAGGCTCGCGGATATCGTAAGGTCGTGTCGCTAGACCAAAGGGAGGAGGGCCCGCCCCGCGGTTTCTTCTGCTGACCGCTGCCGCGCGAGACCATGGCCACGATTCACTACGACATCGGCGGGCTCCGCGTGACCGTTCGAAGCCGAGTCGAGGAACTCCGTCCCGTCCTGGAAACCCTCTTTCCCCGCTGGTCCGGGGAGGACGACGGCTCCTCGCCGATCCACCTTGACCTCGCGGCCAACGGCGACGGTTTTTCCCTGAATGGTGCCGCGGAGCCCTACCATACGCCCTCCGCCGACACCCTCATCCCCGCACTCGAGGTTCGCCTCAGAACCCTGTATCTCGCGCGGGCCGGCGACGCCCTGCCACTGCATTCGAGCGGCTTTCTCAACGCCGAGGGCGAGGCGATCCTCATCCTGGGACCGTCCGGCGCCGGGAAGACCACCCTGTTGTTGAAGGCCCTCGCCGCCGGCTCCCACGGACTCTCCGATGACCTTCATCTCTGGGATCCGGTCACCGGCATGGTCACGGCCTATCCGAGAGCCTACTCAGTCAGGGAAGGAACCTTCGACGCCTTTCCTGACCTCAGATGGATGGCGGCCGGCGTTCGGCCTTCGCGGTGGAACCACCAACGCCTGTGGTACATCCATCCAGGCCGATCGGCCACGTTCCCCCCGCCGAGGCCCGTGAAGCTGGCGGCGCTGGTGCTCCTCGCTCGCACGACGGGGGACGACTCGCTCCGGCTAGTGCCGCAGTGGCAGCGGCTCTCGGCTCTCCTGCCACATGTCTGGGCTGACGAGACGGTCCTGCTCGACGGACAGATCCCGACCATCCTGCACGCGTTGACGAAGATTCCCGTCTGGCAGGGCACCGCTGACGCAGCCTTGAGAACATTTCTCTCCGACGGGAACGGGGCTGGGCCAGTCTGCTCAGCCGCTGTGTCCCCCCGAGACCAGGAGGCGATCGTATGAGCGACCATCGCGAGCCGGAGACCATGGGACCCGAGTCGCCCGCGTCTGCGGCGAACCTGCTGGACGAAGCCATGCTCGCGGAGATCAATCCGGGACGCCGCGAGTTCGTCAAACGCCTGCTCATCACCACAGGAGCCACGGTCGCGATGATGACCTCCCTGTCGATCCCTGAAGTGATGGCCAAAGGGGGCAGATCGCCCGGGGCTGGGACCTAAGGGCAAACGTTGACGATATTTGTGTCGGCTCGGTATGCTGGCGCCATGGTGCCCGTCGAACCAGGCCATTGGGCCCCGAAACCGCTTGCCGGCTTGCACTTTCTGGAGGTGGAGGACGGCTCCATCATCCTCGACCCTGCGGGCAGAAAGATCCACTCGCTGAATGCCTGGGGGACGATCGTCTGGCTGTTGTGCGACGGCCGGCGGTCGGCGCAACGCATCGTCGAATTGACCGGCCGCCAGAACGAGCAGCTTCGTGCGTCGGTGATCGAGATCCTGGAGATCCTCAGACGAGAGGGCCTGGTCGAGGCCCTGCCTGTTGGAGACTCTGCTCAGTAAGCCGCCCGCGGAAGACATGATCCGGTTCCTCGCCCCGGATCCTGACCGACAACCCGATCCAACCCTGCACGTCACGCTCGCGGCACTGGTGAAGGGGAGATTGGGGCCGGCCCTGTACGAACGCCTTTCCAAGGCCGGCCTGCTTTCCCGACTCCCTCCGAACCAACAGGAGGTCTTGCGGGAGGCCTATCTCGGCAACGCCAGGCGCAACCTTATCCGGGAACATGAATTACGTCGGGTTGTCGCGGCGCTCGGCCGCCGCCGGATTTCGGCGATGCCCCTGAAGGGAGCGATCAGCCTCCTGGAGCCCATCTATTCTTCCCCGTCCGTCCGCGTCATGAACGACCTCGATCTCTTAGTGAAACCCGACCACCGCCAAGGCGCGATCGATTGTTTGGCCGAACTGGGTTACCGTCCCAAGACGAAGGAGCTGGTGCTGCTCGATGCGGAATATCCGATGGAGCAGGGCGGCATCACCGTGGACCTGCACTGGCACCTGTTGAGGATCGCGCCATTCGGCGACGCCGAGCCGGTCTGGAACCGAGCGCAGCCCCTCGATGGTCCTTGGGGCACCCTGTTTCTTCCTTCACCGCTTGACCAATTCTACATCCGGTTTCTCCACGATACGCTCCAGGACCACCACCTGCACAGGGTCCACCTGTGGCAGGCTTACGAGGCCGCCCTGCTCTTCCGTCGCCTGGAGGCCCGCCGGGAAGTTCCCCCTTTGCTTGAGCGGGCCGCCCAGGACGGGCTCGCCCTCATTCTGGGCGTCTATCTGGCACAGACCGACCGATTGTTTCCTTGCATCAGCAGGCTGGAAGAGCCGGCGCTCCGGAGAATCCTGGATCGGGGCCGATCCGAGGTCCGCGCGCTGGAAGCCCTCGGACCCCTGCCCAGGTTTCTCCACTTTGCGGTCGGCCGTGATCTGCTGCTCCGACTCAGAAAGCAGGCCCTCGGCGGATACCGGCGCGCGTTCGTGCAGATCCTATGGCGCGAGAGCACACTGGCAGAACCCACGGACGTGGTCCCCCCCATGCCCGTGTCACGGCTTGCGCACATCCTGAAGCTCGCCGCGCTCCAGGTCCTGGTGGTTCTCTGGCGATTGGGCCGGCGGGTGCTCCCGCACCCCAGGCGCCCTTCGAGCCCTTGACCAGGCTCCCCTAGGCGGCTACGATGCGGCATCTGGCAGGACGCGTACGTAGGGGGCGGCTCAGGTTACCGGCTCCACCGGATTGCCGCCGTCGTGGTCGAGGGCCGCAGATGAAATGGGAGATCGGCACGGCCGTGGTGGCGCGCCGGTTTCAGAGACGCCGGCGACGGGGGGCGGCGGCCGTTGCGCTTGCGGTCGCGGGCTCGCCAACGCTGGTGGTCCTCGCGAGGTCCGATGTCGTCAGCGGGTTGCTGCCCCATCTCTTCATCGCGCTGGCTGGCGCCTTTGTTCTGATCGCGGTCAGCGTGTTTTACGTCCTGTACCGGTGCCCCAACTGCAATGCGCGGCCCTGGGGCCGGACGCTGATCGGCGTCAGCGCGCGACGGTGTCCCTCGTGCAAGATTGGATTGACGGTCCCGGATCTCAAGGACGAGCCGTAGCGTGCGCCCAGGCGGGCTCGCTCGACGGAGAAAGGAGCCACCATGGATGGGATCAAACCGTTTCTGGCGGCGTATCTGAACCCGCTCCCGATCTGTGTCACGCTGCTCGCGGTCGGCGTCCTCCTGCTCTGGCTGTCGGATCGGACGAGGGCCGGACGGTGGCTGGTGACGATCGGTCTGGTGCTCCTGGCCGTGTTCGGCGAAGGGACGTTGTCCTCCCATCTGCTCATGCCGCTGGAGCGCCAATACCAGGAGATCGATCCGGACAAGCTCCGTCAGGATACTGCCGTGTCCGCTCCGTACGTGGTCGTGCTGAGCGCTGGCCACGTCTCTGACCCGCAGGCACCCCTGGCAAGGCAGATTACCTGGATTGGGCTCGTACGGCTGATCGACGGGATCCGCCTCCACCATGCCCTCCCGGGGAGCAAGCTGGTCCTGTCCGGCGACTCCGCCTACGATCCGGTGCCGGAGGCCGCTGCAATGGCCAAGCTGGCCCAGGAACTGGGGGTCAATCCAGCCGATCTCATCGTTGATACCAAAGCGAAAAACACCGAGGAGCAGGTCCAGCGGGTCCAGGCGATCGTGGGCCCGGCCCCCTTCATGCTGGTCACCTCCGCCATGAACATGCCCCGCGCCATGGGGCTCTTTGAGAAGGCCGGTCTCCATCCCGTCCCCGCCCCATCTGCCTATTACTTAAAAGGCCACCCGCCCAATGAGAGCTTCAATATCGTTGATCATTTCCCGCGTGCGCAAAGTTTCCGCACCGCCGAGCACGCCATCCACGAGTACCTGGGGATGGCCTGGTCCACGCTCCGAGGCCAGATGTAGGGTCGCGCCGGCTGCTCAGCCCGCCCCCATCCATTGGGCCCAAAGCCGCTTGAGATTCTCGCGCTCAGCGGGCCAGGTCCACCCATTGATCGGGACCGGTCTGGGTCGCTGCGCCCGCGTCCGATGCACTGTGAAGGGGGAGGCGGACAGGCTCGCTACAACCGTCACCGCCCCATCCTGATCCGTCCGATAGAGCCGGATGCCCGCTCGTTCGTACGCGCTCAGCACCTCGAGAGCGGGATGTCCGTAGGGGTTGCGTCGCCCGACGGAGATGACAGCGATCTCCGCCCCGATGGAACGAACCCACTCGAGGTCCAGCGAGCTCCGCGCGCCGTGGTGGGGCACCTTGACCACAGCGGCCCGGTGCGGGCTTCGGGCCTGCCGCAGCCGCGCGAGCCCCTCCCGCTCGAGGTCGGCGGTGAACAGCACTGCATGCGGCCCGCAGTCCAACCGGGTGACGACGGAGAGGTTGTTCAAGAGGGTCCCGGTCTTCGCACCCGCAAGATCCTCACGCTCCGGGACCTGGCCGGCCGGACCGTGGTCGGCTGGTGGATTCAGGACATCCAGCCGGCAGGGGCCGGTGGACAGGATGCGATCGCCCGCGCGGACAACCCGCTCTGTCAGGCCCCGCCGCACGAGGGCGTCCCTGAGCCTGGCGTAGAATTCCTCTTCCCTGCCGACTCCGTTGCTCCAATAGGCGCCGACCGGAAAGGCGTCGAGCACCCAGGCCAGCCCGCCGACATGGTCGAGCTGGGGATGGGTCCCGATCACATGATCGAGCCGCCTGATCCCCCGGTCCCACAGGAACGGGCCGACGACGGCCCGGCCCATGTCCAGCGTGTCGTAGTGCGCCCCTCCGTCAATCAGCACGGTTTGGCCGTCGGGCAGCTCGATGACCGTCGCGTCGCCCTGCCCGACGTCCAGAAACGTGACGCGCACCGTCTCCCCGTCCAGCCCCGTCCTCGGAGACCAGCACCACCAGCCCAGCAGGAGCGCGACCCCGAGCGTGGCGATCGCCCGGGCGAGCCGGCCCGCCGTCCGGCGGACGGCTAGCCCGAGCAGCACGTAGAATCCCGCGATGGCCGGGATCGTCGGCGAGGCCACGTGCCATTGCGCGCCGGGCACGGCTGCCAGCCAGGCGACCGCGTCGGCCAGCCACTCGTAGAGCCGCTGGATGAGCGCTCCGGCGGGCAGCCCCTCCGCGCCAGTCAGCCCCAGCCAGAGGGCCGAGGCCAATCCCAACGGCACCAGGATGAACCCGACCACGGGAACGACGACGAGGTTGGCGACCAGCCCGAGCCAGGCGACCTGGTTGAAGTAGTAGGCCACCAGCGGCGCCGTCGCGAGCGTCACGCCGCCGGTGATCGCGGCGTACTCGCGGAGCCAGCGCCGGAGGGACCAGGCCAGCGGCGGCTCTGGCATCGCCTCCTGCGCCGGATCGGCAGTCCGTTGAACGACCACCGCGATCGCCAGCACCGAGAGATAGGAGAGCTGGAAGGAGATGTCATAGAGCGCCACCGGCTCATGCAGCAGGATGAGCCAGGCGGCGGCCGCCAGGGCCAGGATCAGCCGGTGCCCGCGGCCCAGCCACACGGCCAGGAGGAAGACCAGGATCATGACCAGCGAGCGCACGGTGGCCACCTCGGCCCCGGCCAGCACGGTGTAGAGGACCACCGGCAGGGTCGTGAGCAGCGCGGCCAGGCGCGTGACCGTGATCCGGCGCGACAGCGCTAGCAGCCAGGCGGTCGGAAGGTGCCGGCCCAGGACCTTAGCGCAGGCAAACGCGAGGAACGCGATGAGGCCGAGATGGGAGCCGGAGATGGAGAGGATGTGGACCGTGCCCGTGGCCATGAACCGGTCCCGCACCTCCGGGGCCAGGTAGCCGGGCTCGCCGATGACGATCCCAAGGTAGAGGCCGAGCGCCGCGCCGTTCAGCGTGGAAACGGCGGCCTCCCGGATCCGGTGGCGCCACCTTTCGACCCATCGCCACGCCTGCCAGCGGGAGAGCTCGGAGCGAGCCAAGACGGCGACCTGCCCGGGGCCGGACAGGGACGCCACGGCCCCAATCCCTTGGCGCGCGAGCAAGGCTTCGAAATCCGCGCCGCCGGGGTTCGCCGGACCAGATGGCGCCCGGATCCGCGCCGTGACGACCACCTGGTCGCCTTGCCCGAGCACCCGGTCCGGGTCGCGCCAGGTCAGACGCAGCCGCCCCCGGACCGGGCTGGAGTCGGCGAGGCTCGGGCCGAGCTGGGACACCGCGAGGACGGCCACGAGACGCCCGGGCGCGTAGCGGACCGGCTCGACGATGGTCCCGACGAGCGTGACCGGCTCCGATCCAGCCGATTCGGCGAGCGGCGGCGTGGACTGGAGCCAGGCCGCGCCGGTCCAATACACCACTCCAGCCAGGGTCGCGCCGTAGACCAGCAGGCCCTGGCGGGCCGTCAGGCGCTCCGCCCATTCCAGTCCCGTCAGCGCGAGCCCGCCGAGCAGCAGGAGCAGGAGGATCAGGGCGGGAAGATAGGGAAGGGAGGACCCCAGCGCCAGTCCGACAAGGAACGCGGCCGTGACCGACAGCAGCATGCACGCCGCGAGGCAGGCCCCGGGTCCGCTACCGGCACCCGATCCGGGCCCGCACGACCCCGGCCAAGTCGTCGGCGACCGACCGGATCAAGGATTCCGGCTCGCCCTCGACCATAATCCGGAGTAACGGCTCGGTGCCGGAGTAGCGCACCAGGACCCGCCCCATCCCGTTCAACCTGGCTTCCGCGTCCTGCAGCCCCCGGCGGACCTCGGGGATGTCCTCCAGCGCCGGCTTCTCGCGCACCTTCACATTGAGCAGGACCTGCGGTACCGGCTTCATCGAGCGGGCCAGATCCGACAGCGGCCGGCCCGTTCGCTTCATCAAGGTCAAGAGCTGCAGCCCGGAGATCAGCCCATCGCCCGTGGTGTTGTGATCGAGAAAGATCAGGTGTCCCGACTGCTCGCCGCCAAAGTTGTAGCCCTCGGCGACCATCCGCTCGAGGATGTACCGGTCTCCCACCGGTGTGCGGACGAGGCTGATGCCGGCCTTTGCCAGGGCCCGCTCCAGCCCGAAGTTGCTCATCACGGTCGCGACGACCGTGTCGCGCTTGAGCCTTCCTCGCTCGTGCAGATCCACGGCCAGCGCGGCCATGGCGTGGTCGCCGTCCACGATCGAGCCCTGCTCGCAGACGAAGATCGCACGGTCGGCGTCCCCGTCGTGCGCGATGCCGAGGTGCGCCCGGTGCTTCAGCACCGCCTCCTGTAAGCGCTCCGGATGGACCGCGCCGCATGCCTCGTTGATGTTGGTGCCGTTCGGTTCGTCGCCGATGACCCAGACCGTCGCTCCGAGCTCGCGGAAGACCTTCGGCGACACCTTGTAGGCGGCGCCGTGCGCGCAGTCCACCACGAGGCTCAAGCCCTGGAAGTCCACGTCCCGCGGGACCGAGCGTTTGACGAACTCGATGTAGCGGCCCTCCGCATCGTCAATCCGGTAGGCCTTGCCCACGGCGTCAGCGGTGGGGCGGAGGTGCTCGATCTCGTTCGAGACGATCAGCTCCTCCATCCGCGCCTCGACCTCGTCGGGCAGCTTGAAGCCGTCGCTGGAGAAAAACTTGATCCCGTTGTCCTGATAGGGGTTATGGGACGCCGAGATCATCACGCCCGCGTCGGCCCGGAGGCTGCGCGTCAAAAACGCCACCGCCGGGGTCGGCATCGGGCCGACGAGCAGCACGTCCACGCCCATCGAGCAGATGCCGGAGGTCAGCGCGGACTCGAGCATGTAGCCGGACAGCCGGGTGTCCTTGCCGATGACGATCTGATGGCGCCCCGCCCGCCGCTTGAACAGGAACGCCGCCGCCCGCCCGAGCTTCATGGCCGTCTCGCTCGTCATCGGCTCGAGGTTGGCGACGCCTCGCACGCCGTCCGTCCCGAACAGCTTCCCCATCTTTCCCCTCCAGCGAGCAGCAAATAGTAAGCCGCGCATAGCCCTCGGAGCTACTTGCTGTCTGCTACGCGCTATTCGCTCTCCTCACGATCGCATCCACGACTCGCACGACGTCCCGGATCGGCGCCACGTCGTGCACCCTGACGATCCGGGCGCCTCGCAGGACCGCGACCGCCACCGCAGCGGCCGTGCCCGCCAGCCGCTCCCCAACCGGGCGGCCAGTGATCTCCCCGATGAAGGCCTTGCGAGAGACCCCGACCAGCACCGGGCGGCCCAGGGCGCAGAAGCGGTCGAGTCGGTCCAGGAGCGCAAGATTGTGGGCGAGCGTCTTCCCGAATCCGACCCCTGGATCGAGGATGATCTGCTCCCGACCGATGCCCGCCGCCTCCGCTGCCGCCAACCGGGCCCGAAAGAAGGCCAACACATCTTCAACCACATCGTCATACCGGGGAGCCTGCTGCATCGTCTTCGGCGTCCCCTGCATGTGCATGAGCACCAAGCCGGCTCCGGATTCGGCCACCACGCCTGCCAGCTCGGGGTCAAGGCGAAGGGCGCTGATATCATTGATGATGGCCGCTCCGACGTCAAGGGCCCGGCGGGCGACTCCTGCCTTTGTCGTATCCACTGAGAGGGGGATCGGCAGCTCGCGTCCCAGCCGGGTCAGGACCGGCATCAGCCGACGGAGTTCCTCGGCCTCCTCCACGGGCTCGGACCCTGGCCGCGACGATTCGGCGCCGACGTCGATCAGGTCAGCCCCCTGCTCCGCCATGGCAAGGGCATGGTCCACGGCCGCCCCGGGGTCGAGGTAGCGGCCCCCGTCGGAGAAGGAGTCGGGGGTCACGTTGAGCACGCCCATAATCAGCGGGCCGCGGTCCAGTCGGATCACACGCCTTCCGGCCACACGCAGCTCGCACTGGGAGGACAAGGCAGAAGACATCGCGGCTCTGGCCTGCTCGGAAGGCTCCGCTCGGCTCGCACTGAGCCGGCGGCGGTTTGAAGGAGGACTGGCTGCGGCCGGAGGAGGCGGAACAGCCTGGTCAGGCTGGCACGGTTTGGGGAAGCGAGCCCTGCCGGATGATTTCGTCAATCTCCGTCCCCTCGAGGACTTCCTTTTCCAACAGCGCTTCGGCTAGCGCCTTGAGGGTTCCCATATGCTCGGTGAGCATGCGCTTCGCGCGTTCGTAGTTCTCGATCACCAGCCGCTTGATTTCGTGGTCAATCTCGATGGCGACCTGTTCGCTGAAGTCGCGGCGCGTGGCGATCTCCCGCCCGAGGAAGATCTCCTCCTCCTTCTTCCCGAAGGTCAGCGGCCCGAGCTTGTCGCTCATGCCCCACTCGCACACCATCTTCCGGGCGAGGTCTGTGGCGCGCTCGATGTCGTTCCCCGCCCCGGTCGTGATGTGGTTGAGCACCAGCTCCTCCGCGACCCGCCCGCCGAGGAGAATGGCCAGCGTGTTGTAAAGGAACTCCTTCGTGTAATTGTGGCGGTCGTCGGTGGGGAGCTGCATCGTGACCCCGAGCGCGCGGCCGCGCGGAATGATCGTCACCTTGTGCACCGGGTCGGTGCCCGGCAGCAGCTTCGCCATCAGGGCGTGGCCGGCTTCGTGATAGGCGGTGACGCGCTTCTCCTCTTCGCTGAGGATCATGCTCTTGCGCTCCGCGCCCATCAGCACCTTGTCCTTCGCCATCTCGAAATCGGACAGCTCCACCATCTTCTTGTTCTGCCGCGCCGCCCACAGAGCCGCCTCGTTCACGAGGTTCTCCAGGTCCGCCCCGGAGAACCCGGGCGTGCCCCGCGCGATTTTCTCCAGCTCCACATCTGGCGCGATCGGGACCTTCTTCGTATGCACCTTGAGGATCTCGGTCCGGCCGCGGAGGTCCGGGCGGTTGACCACGATCTGCCGATCGAAGCGGCCCGGCCGCAGCAGCGCCGGATCCAGGACGTCCGGCCGGTTGGTCGCGGCGATCAGGATCACGCCTTCCGTCGTGTCGAACCCGTCCATCTCCACGAGGAGCTGGTTGAGCGTCTGCTCGCGCTCGTCGTGCCCACCGCCGAGCCCAGCGCCCCGGAGCCGGCCGACCGCGTCAATCTCGTCAATGAAGATGATGCAGGGGGCGTGTTTCTTCCCCTGCTCGAACAGGTCCCGGACCCGGGACGCGCCGACGCCCACAAACATCTCCACAAAGTCCGAGCCGCTGATGCTGAAGAAGGGCACACCCGCCTCGCCCGCGATGGCCTTGGCGAGCAGCGTCTTGCCGGTCCCGGGTGGCCCGACGATCAGGACACCCTTGGGGATCCGGCCGCCCAGCTTCTGGAACTTGCGCGGGTCCTTGAGGAACTCGATGATCTCGGCGACCTCCTCCTTGGCCTCGTCAATGCCGGCCACGTCGGAGAAAGTGATCTTCTTCCGATCCTCGGTCAGCATGCGCGCGCGGCTCTTGCCGAAGGAGAGCGCCTTGTTGCCCCCGATCTGCATCTGGCGCATGATGAAGAACCAGAGGCCCAGGAAGAGGATGAACGGCCCCCAGGTCACCAGGAACGTGATGTACCAGGGACTCTCGTCCGGCGGCTTGGCCTCGATCTGGACGTTCCGCTCGCGCAGCACGTTCACCAGCTCCGGGTACTCGACCGAGTAGGTGCGGATCCTGGTCCCGTCCTTGAGAATCGCGTTGATGTGATTGGCCTTGATCGTGACCTTGGTGACCTCGCCCTTGTCCAGATAGGTCATGAAATCGCTGAAGATGACTTCCTCTTCGGGGGTATGGGTCGGCACGCTGAACAGATTGAACAGGAGGATCATGAAGAGGCCGACGACAACCCAAAACAGGAGATTTTTCACGCGTGAGTTCATCCGACTCCTCCACGCACCGTCATGAAGCGGGGGACGGGGACCTGAGAAGACCGGTGGATTCTACCATAGACCCGGAAAACCTGACAACTCCGGCCGCTTAGAACCCCTGCCCTTCGTCATCCACCTTGTCCAGGACGGCCAGGTAGGGAAGATTCCGGTATTTCTGCTGGTAATCCAGGCCGTAGCCCACCACGTACTTGTTGGGAATCTCAAACCCCACGTAGTCCACCGTGACATTGACTTTGCGGCGAGCCGGCTTGCTCAGCAGCGCGCAAGCCCGGATGGACTTCGGCTTCCGCTTCGACAGTGTCCGGATGAGGTACTGGACCGTCAGGCCCGAGTCCACAATGTCCTCGACGAGCAGGACATCCCGGCCGGCGATGTCCTCGGTCAGGTCGGTGACCATCTTGACCCTGCCAGACGACCGCGATGTGGAGCCGTAGCTCGTGACCACGATGAAATCCACCCGGAGCGGGATCCGGATGGCCCGCGCGAGATCGGCGTAAAACGCGAAGGCGCCTTTGAGGACCCCAACCAGGATCAGGTCCTTGTCGGCGTAGTCGGCCGTGATCTGCCGGCCCAGTTCCTTGATGCGGGTCCGCATCTCTTCCTGCGTGACGATCGGCCGTCCGAAAATCCGCTCCATAGTTGCCTAGCCTCTCCCCTGCTGGCTGCTGTCCAGCAATTCCACAATGACCGGCCTTCTCGTCGAGGGGCTCGCGCAAAAGCGATGGTCGGCCCGCAGACCTCCGACCCACAGGATGCCTTCGGGCGCCGCAATGATCGGGACGCGGCGCCGCTCCCCACGCGGCAATTTGATGTCCGTGAAATAATCCTGCACCTTCTTGCGGTGGCCTCCCATGCCCTGGGGGTGGAAGCGATCCCCGCGCTTCCACGGGCGGGCCACCAACGTCCAGGTGAATCGGTCTCCATCCAGGACCGCTGCGGCCCGCGTTCCGGGCGGGAGTTCCCCACCCGCCAGCGACCCGGGCTCCCCGCACCGGATCCGAATCAGCTCGCCCGTAAGCGGCCACCGGACCTCGCCGGGAATGGGCAGCACCAGCCCACCCTCCGGCAAGCCGCTGTCCGCCGACGCTGGTCCGGCTGACCGGCTCCCGGCCGGCAGCCCCTCGAAGCGGATGACCTGATACTCCCGCCTCGCCACGGCCCCTCGCACATGAAGCTGGGCTCCGGACCGTCCGTGGACCACTTGATTCAGGACCGTCTCGACCGCACTGAACGCAGGCCCCCGCGACAGACCGGCGGTTCGCCGTAGGACTGCTCTCAGGATCCGCCGCTGGAGCGCCACCGGGAGCCTGAGCAGGCCCTCGCGGTCCAGCCGCAGTCCCGCGGAGCTATCCTCCACGACGAGGTCGGCAAGATGCCGCCGGGCCTGCTCCTCCACGTACCGGTCCTCGTCCCGGAGAATCCGGGCCTGCCGCGCCAGCACCCGCAGGAGCGTCGGATTGAACCGTTTCAGCACCGGCACCAGGTCCTGCCGGATGCGGTTGCGCAGGTAGCAGGGCTTCGCGTTGCTGGCATCCTCGCGGAAGGGCTGCCCCTGGACGTCGAGGTACGCGAGGATCTCGGCCCGACTGGTCGCCAGGAGCGGCCGGACGAACAACCCTTCGCGCATGTCGGGAATGCCGGCGAGGCCGGATGTGCCCGCCCCGCGGAGCATCCACATCAGCAGGGTTTCCACCTGGTCGTCCGCCGTATGGCCCAGGGCCACCCGGTCCATGTCCAGGGCTGCCGCGGCGCGCCGCAACGCCTGGTATCGAGCCTCCCGAGCGCGCTCCTGGAGCGACCCGCCCGCTTGGACTCGCCCTGGGGGCCCCTGCAAGCTGATCCGCCCCAGATGGAGTGGGATGCGCAGCCGGTCGCAGACCCCCGCCACGAATCGCGCGTCCTCGTCGGCATCCCCTCCGCGCAACCCATGGTGCACGTGGATCGCGTGGACCGTCAGCGCCCACGCTGGGGCGAGCGCCATCAGGACGCGCAGGAGCGCGATGGAGTCCGGGCCCCCCGAGACGGCGACCAGGACCTTGTCGCCGGGAGCGACCAGCCGTCCGGCCCGGGCAAATGCCGCCACACGGCGTTCGAGCGGCGCCCCGCGCCGTTCGCCTTGCTCCGCCCGCGCCATGCCCTTCGTCCTCATGAGACTTCGGCAACCGACCCGGCGGCCTTGAGGGATTCCCGCGCCTGGGCCACATCCACGCCGATCCGGGCGGCCAGCTCCTCGGGCGAGGCGAAGGCGAGATCGCCCCGCAGCCGCTCCACGAACTCCACCCGGATCGTCTCTCCGTAGAGATCCACCTGCTGATCCAGGAGATAGACCTCAAGCAACCGCTGTCCCGCCCCGAAGGTCGGACGCGAGCCGATATAGGACACCGAATCGAAGGCGCGCGCTTTCCACACCGCCTTCGTCGCGTAGACCCCATCGGCCGGGACCACCCGCCCCGCGGGCAGCGCCAGGTTGGCGGTCGGCCACCCCAGCGCTTTCCCCCGTTGCTCGCCGGCGATGACGGCCCCCTCTAGCGCATAGGGGCGACCTAGGCACCGCGCCGCCGCCCGCACGTCCCCCTGCTGCAGGAGCAGCCGAATCCGCGTGGAGCTCACCGGCGCGCCGTCCACGCGCACGGGCGCCACCGGATGCACGCGGAAGCCGGCTTCGGCGCCCAGGCGCACGAGGTCCCCGATCCGCCCCGCCCGGCCTTTCCCGAACGCGAACTGCTCGCCGACGAACAGTTCCCGCACACCGATCCCGTCTCGAAGGACCCCGAGCACGAATTCCTCCGGGCTGAGCGCGGCAAAGGCCCGGTTGAACTCGAGCACCACCACCTCCTCGATACCGGATTGTTGCAGCCGGGCAAGCTTCTCCTCCCGCGTCGAGAGCAACTGCAGCTCCACGGTCGGCGCCAGCACGACCACCGGGTGTGGCTCGAAGGTCAGCACCATCGGCGTGCCGCCCACCCGCGCCGCCGTCTCCACCACGGTCTTCAACAGGGCCTGGTGCCCCCGGTGGAGCCCGTCGAAGTTGCCGATCGTGAGCACCGGGAACGGCGCCCGTTGGTACGCTGCGAGGCCCCGCGTGATCTTCATCGCGTCATGCGCTGGGTCTCAGCCGTTGAGCAGGCGGGCGGCCTCTCGGGCGAAATAGGTCAAGATCACGTCCGCCCCGGCCCGCTTGATCGAGAGGAGCGACTCCATCATCGCCCGGCTCTCGTCCAGCCACCCGGCCCGGGCGGCGGCCTTGACCATGCTGTACTCGCCGCTCACTTGATAGGCCGCCAGCGGGAGCCGCATCTGCGCGCGCGCGGCCGCGATCACGTCCAGATACGGCAGCGCCGGCTTGACCATCACGATGTCGGCTCCTTCCTCGATGTCCAGCTCGATCTCGCGCAGGGCCTCCCGGACGTTGGCCGGGTCCATCTGGTAGGATTGCCGATCCCCGAACTTCGGACTGGAGTCGGCGGCCTCCCGGAACGGCGCGTAGAAGCAGGACGCGAATTTCGCCGCGTAGGCCATGATCGGCAGCTCCGGGAACCCAGCCCGGTCCAGGGCGTCGCGGATCGCGGCGACGCGCCCGTCCATCATGTCGGAGGGCGCGACCATGTCGGCGCCGGCCTGCGCGTGGGCGACCGCCATGGCCTGGAGACAGTCCAGCGTCTCGTCGTTCAGGATCCGCCCGTCGCGCACCAGGCCGCAATGGCCGTGGGTCGTGTACTCGTCAATGCAGACGTCCGTGATCACCAGCAGGTCGGGCACATGGTCCTTGAGCGCCCGGACCGCCTGCGGCACGACCCCGTTCGGGTCGGAAGCCGCCGTGCCCCGCTCGTCCTTCCGGTCCGGAATGCCGAACAGCACGACAGCCGGAATCCCCAGTTGCGTGACCTCTGTGGCTTCCTTGACCAGCAGATCCACCGACCAGCGGAACTGTCCCGGCATCGAGCCGATTTCCTCGCGCCGCCCCCGCCCGCCGATCACGAACATCGGATAGACGAGATCCGCCGCCGCCAGCCTGGTCTCGCGGACCAGGCGGCGCAGCGGCTCCTGCTGCCGGAGCCGCCTCAGCCGCTGGCGCGGAAACGCCATATTGTAAGCTCCTGGCTACCAGTCAGCCGTGAACAGCTCACACGATCCGCGGTCCACGGCTGGCCATCGACTATTCGCTACTCGCTGTCCACTATTTTCTCGGCAGGTTGGTCAGGAAGACCACCAGGTCCCGGACCGAGATCATGCCAGTCAGCTTCCCGTCCCGCGTCACCCCGAGATGGCGCAGGTGCTCGCGCGCCATCAGATCGTTCGCATCGAGCAGGGTCTTGTTCTCCTCGATCGTGATGATGGGCGCCGACATGATCTGTTCGACCGTCGTCTTTGTGGGATCGGCCCCGACCGCGACCGACCGGCGGACCATGTCGGTATCGGTCACGATCCCGATGATGTCCTTGCCGCGCGTCACGAAGAGGCTGCCGATCTCCCGATCGCGCATGAGTTGGGCCGCCCGCCGCACGTCGGTGTCGCGGTCCACCGTCACCAGTTTCTCCAAAGGCACCATGAACGACTTCACAGGAACCATACCGCTCTCCTCCTATCGCTGACCGCCGCGCAGCGGGACCGCGGCTTCCTGCGGGCTCGAACAATAATAGTTGATGATGGCTTCGACCAATGCCGGAATCGTGTTCTCCCGCGCGGTGACCGCGACGGACAGCCCCAGCTCCGACGCCGTCCGCGCCGTGATCGGCCCGATGCAAGCGACCGTCATGCCGGCCGTCAGCTCCGCCATCTCCGCACGGCTTTCGAAAAGCTGACGGAAGTTCGCCGCCGTGGACGAGCTGGTGAAGGTGAGCACGTCCAGCTCCCGGTTGCGGAGCCGGGCCTTCAGCGTCTCCACCTCGACCGACGGCAGGACGGTCCGGTAGACTGTGACGACCCGGACCTCGCAGCCCCGCCGGCGGAGCTGCTCCGGCAGCAGCTCGCGGGCGACGGCCGCGCGCGGAATGAGCACGCGCTGGCCAGCAACGCCGGCCTCAAGCAGCGTCTCGAGCAGGCCCTCGGCTTGGTACTCCGACGGCACGAGGTCCGCCCGGAGGCCCCAGCGGCCCAACTCCTCCGCGGTCCGCGGGCCGATGCAGCAAAGACGCAGCCCCGCCAGCGCCCGCACGTCCTGGCCCTGCCGGTGTAGCCGCTCCAGGAATTGGCGCACGCCGTTCACGCTTGTGAACACCAGCCACTGGTACCGCGCCAACTCGGCCAGGGCTGCATCCACGTCTCCCCAATCCTCCGGCGGCACGACTTGAATCATGGGACACTCAACCGGCTCGGCCCCCGCCTCCGCCAGCAGGTCCGCCAGCTCAGACGCCTGCTCCCTCGGGCGCGTGACGAGGACGCGCTTCCCGAACAGGGGGCGGCGCTCGAACCAGTTCAACCGGTCGCGGAGCCGAACGACCTCCCCGATCACGATCACGGTCGGCGGCTCCATAGCGGCCTCCTTCGCCTTCTCCGCGATGTCGGCCAGCGTGCCGACGACCGTCCGCTGGCTTGCGCGGGTCCCCCACCGGATCAGGGCGACCGGCGTGGCCGGCGACTTCCCCTCGGCTAAAAGACGCTCCACGATCATGCCGAGATTCTTCATGCCCATGAGGAAGACGAGCGTCCCGTTGGCCGAGGCCAGCCGGGGCCATTCCAGCGCACTCCCACCCTTCTCCGGATCCTCATGGCCGGTGACGAAGGCCGCGGTGGAGGCCAGGGCCCGGTGCGTGACGGGAATGCCGGCGTAGGCTGGCACCGCCACGGCCGAGGTGACGCCGGGGACAACCTCGAACGGCAGCCCCGCGTCGGCGACGGCTTCCGCCTCCTCGCCTCCACGCCCGAAGACAAACGGATCGCCGCCTTTCAGCCGGACAACGATCTTCCCCGCCTGGGCCTTCTCCACGATCAGCCGGGTCACTTCCTCCTGGCTTTGATACCGGCCGCGTCCGCGGCGCCCGACGTAGATCCGCTCGGCGTGCGCGGGAGCATACGCGAGAAGGACCGGGTTCGCCAAGTGGTCGTAGAGCACCACGTCCGCCCGTTCCAAGCACTCCTTGCCCCGAAGCGTCAGGAGCTTGGGGTCCCCTGGTCCTGCCCCGACCAGGTACACTTTTCCAACCCGATTAGCGTCGTTCTTCATGAATTACTGTAGATTTCTTTTAAGATCGTGTTGCCGCCGTGCGCCAACAGTCGCTCAGCCAGCCGGACGCCGAGCGCCTGTGCCTCCTCCGCCCGCCCTTCGAGCCGATCCCTGACCAGGCGACGCCCATCGACGCTCGCGATCAGGGCTTCCAGCGCCAGGCGGTCGCCTTGCACCGTCGCGTGCGCCGCGATCGGGACCTGACAGCCTCCTTCCAGCCGTTCGAGCAGGGCCCGTTCCGCTATGACCGCCAGCTTAGTGGGAAGATGGTCCAGGGGCGCCACCAACTGGCGCACGAACCGGTCGTCGCGGCGGCCTTCGAGGCCGAGCGCGCCCTGCCCGATGGCTGGCAGGCTGACCGCCGGGCTCAGGTACTCGGTGACCTCGTCCGCCCAGCCCATCCGCTTGAGCCCGGCCGCGGCCAGGATGATCGCCTCGTAGTCCCCCTGCCTTAGCTTGCGGAGGCGCGTGTCGAGATTCCCCCGGAGCATGGTGACAGCGAAATCGGGTCTCCGGTTGAGAAGCTGGGCCTGCCGCCGCAGGCTGCTCGTGCCGATCCGAGCGCCGCGGGGCAGCTCATCCAGCCCCCGCCCGGAGTGGCTGATCAGGACGTCGCGCGGATCCTCGCGCGCCGGCACGCAGAGGATCTCCAGCCCATCCGGGAGCCGCGTTGGGACATCCTTCATGCTGTGCACGGCCAGATCAATGTCGCCCCGCTGGAGCGCCTCTTCGATCTCCTTGACGAAGAGGCCCTTGCCGCCGATCGCGGCGAGGGGCACGTCGGTGATCTTATCGCCGGAGGTCTTGATGCGCTCCAGCCGCACCGTGAGTCCCGGGGCGAGAGCCTGCAATCGGGCCTGGACCCATTCGGCCTGCCAGACGGCCAGCCGGCTCCCGCGCGTCCCGACCACGAGCGTTGACCGCTCCCCGCTCCTTCCGCTCACACGCCCCTCACCGGCCTGGCTCCTGGTAGGGACTCGGCCCCGGCCGGGGCCGTTCCCCGGGCAGCTTTTCGCCCATATCATCTCGCCCCGTCCCTGGCTGCTCCGGCGCGGCTGGCCCCGCGGACACGCCTCGGTACATCCCCATCCCGCCGCGATAGTAGGATGCCACGAGCAGAAAGCTGACCAGCGCCAGGATCGAGAGCAAGTACACGACAACATCCCAGCGGAAGCCCTCATTCTCCCGGTAATCGTACCCGCACCGTGGACAGTCCGGCAGCGGATCATGTCCGAGATACGTGTGCCGGCATTTCGGGCAGGTGAACAGCTTCGGTCCCTTCGCCATGCCGCCCACCCTCCATCCGACGCCCCGCCGCCTGCAGGCCCCTCCGTCGCATCCGTCGCGGCGCGATGCCCCCTCTTCCGACCATCCATCGAGCCGAGGCGGACCACCCGGTTCTCCACCGCCGGAGGCTCGGCAGTATCCGGGCTCGACCAGCATCCCTGCCTGAAGTGGAGCGGCCTTTGCAGTCCGGGAACTCAGAAGCCCGCCGCCCGCAGCCGTCGTCGCCGCAGGGGCGCCGAGGGACGGGGCCGGGCGCTACTCGCCGTCGTCATGGGGCGCGACCTGGCCGGGCGCCAGCTCGGCCGCTGCGCGGCCGGCTAGCTCTTCGGCGTCGGCCCCCTGAGGCGTCGCCGGCACGCCCGGCTGGGCACGCAGACCCGGCTCATCCAAGCTGAAGAACCGGCGCGCGGCCTCGACGAACATCGCGCCTCCGTCCGAGTGGGCCTCCGCTTTCAGGGTCACCAGCGGACCGTGGAGCAGCTTGTTCACGATCGAGGAAGCCAGGTTCTCGATGAGACCGCGCTCCTGTGGCGAGAGGGTCCCGAGACGGCCGAGCGCCTTGTCCACCTCGGCCCGCCGGATTTCCTCGGCCCGCCGCCGCAAGGCCACGATCGTCGGCGTGACCTCCAGCGACTTCAGCCACTGGAGCATCACCTTCACATCCTCCTCGATCATCCGCTCGGCGCGGCCCGCCTCCCGCATGCGTTCCTCGCGGTTCTGCTCGACCCTGAGCTGCAGGTCGTCAATATCGAAGAGAAACGCGTTGTCAATGTCCTTGACGGCCGGATCGATGTTGCGGGGCACCGAGATGTCAATCAGGAAGATCGGGCGGTTCATCCGTTGCCACACCGCCCGCTGAACATCCTCGGCACGAATGAGGTAGTGCGAGGCGCCGGTCGAGCACAGCACGATGTCGGCCTGCGCCATCTCCCGCCGAAACTCATCGAACGGAATCGGCACGCCGTTGAACCGCTTCGCCAGCTCCACCGCGCTGTGCATGTCCCGCGTCGTGATCATGACCTGCCGGACCCCCTGGCTGATGAAGTGCCGGGCAGCCAGCTTGGCCATCTCCCCGGCGCCCACCAGCAGGACAGCTTTCTCGGCCAGACTGGAGAAGATCTTCTTGGCCAGCTCGACCGCCGCGTAGCTGACCGACACGGCTGTCTCGGCGATCTTGGTCTCGGTCCGGACTCGCTTGGCGACCGAGATCGCCTTTTTGACCACCTTGTTCAGGATCACGCCGCTCGCCTTGTGCGCGAGCGCCACTTCGAAGGCGTCTTTGAGCTGGCCCAGGATCTGGGGCTCCCCAACGATCATCGAGTCGAGGGAGGAGGCGACGCGGAACAGGTGTCCAATCGCCCGCTCGTCCTGGTACCAATACAGATGCGGCGTCAACTGCTCGGAGGAGAGTGAGAGGTGCGTGTCCGCCAGGAACTCCTGGATGCTGGCGTAACCCTGCTCCGCCTGATCCACGACCGCATACACCTCGACCCGATTGCACGTGGAGAGGAGCACCCCCTCCCGGACCCCGGGATAGGTGCGGAGCCGGCCCAAGGCCTCCCCCAGACGGCTTTCGGGGACGGCGAGCTTTTCCCGCACCTCGACCGGCGCAGTCTTGTGGCTCAACCCCACGACGATGATGTTCATACGCGGCGACGCCCCCGGCCCTCAGGCGACCGGGCCATGGGGTTTCAGCACGACCCCGATGAACGTCAGCACGACCCCGGCAAACCCGATGATCGTCAGGTAGGCGGCGCGCTTGGCCCGCCAGCCCACGGTCATGCGTCCCATGAGAACCACGAAGTAGAAGCCCCAGGTGACCAGAGCCCAGGTTTGCTCGGGATTCCAAGTGAGGTAGGCCCCTTCGGCAAACTGAGCCGAGATCGCCCCGGTGATGATCCCCAGCGTCAGGAAGGGAAACCCCAGCACGATGGATTGTTGGTTCAGCCGATCGAGGAGATCCAGCGGGGGAAGCTTCGCGTAGAGGACGTTAAACCGCTTGGATTTCAGCAGTCCGTCCTGGATCAGGTACATAATGCCCGCCACGAACGCGACGGCGAACCCGACCGTCCCCAACATGCTCAACGTGACGTGGACCCAGACGGTCTTCAGCACGGGCCCGAGCGTCGGTACCTCCCGCGGAAGGGCGGCGGCGGAGACCAACGAGATAAACGCGAGCGGCAGGATGAAGGAACCCAGCACGTGCAGGCGGTGGCGGAGGCCCACGACCAAGAACACGAGGACCAGCGCCCATGAGAAAAACGACATCGCCTCGTCAAAGCTGGCGAGGGGCACGTGGTCCACCGTCATGATCCTGGTGGCCAACGCGATCGTGTGGCACAGGAACCCGGCCCCGGTCAGGAGCAACAGGACCTTCGAGAGTGCCTCGGACCGTCGAAGCAGGTAGGCGAGGGAGCAGGTGGTCCCGAGCAAGTAGAGCGCCACCGTGGCCATGAAGAAGGCGACCGGCATCCCTGCTATCCTCGCAACTTTTCAGAGAAAAATTTCACAGGCCCGACTCGGCGATTATAGCCCCGCTAAAGCCAGGGAGTCAAGAAAAGGCAGGCGGGAGCGGGCGGGAGCCAGGGTGGCGGGCCGGTTCCCTGCGGGGGGTGGGAGTCAGGCCTCCCGGAGAAAGTCCCGCAGCGCGCGCTCCGTGCTGGGGAAGGCCAGCTCGCTCCAGGGAATGGCCTCCGGAGCGAACAGGCCCGCGTCAAGCGTTTCGTCGCCCGGCCCGGTGCGGCCGCCGACCGCTTCGGCAACGTACACGACGATGATCACCGGATGATCCGGGTAGGAGTAAATGTTCAACAGCCGTGTGATCCGCACGTCCAGGTTGCTCTCCTCGCGAGTCTCGCGGACCGCTGCGGCCTCGAGCGGTTCGCCTCGGTCCACAAACCCGCCCGGAAAGACCCACTTGCCGTAAGCGGGCTCGATCCCGCGGCGCACCAGCAGGATCCGGCCTTCAATGGGCACGATGGCGCCGACAGCGACCTTCGGGTCCAGGAAAAAGACAAAGCCGCACGCGCCGCAGACCAGACGCTCCGGTTCGGCGGGCTTCAGCACGCGACGCCGTAACGGGCCTCCGCATTTCGGGCAGAACGAGTATTCCGGCCGCCGCAGCTCCTCGAACGATCCGATGCGTGCGTTCGCTTCCATATCTGTGCTCCTCCGCCGCCGGGCGGGGCTGGATTGTAGCACAGCCGCATGCCGAGCGCAGCCCGCCCCGGTTAGACTTTCACCACGGCTGCGGCGTAGGATGCGGGCCGTCGGAGGACGGTGCAGAGGAAGGGAGTCCTATGGCTGGTGTCCTCTATCTGGTGAGCCTGCCGATCGGCAATCCGGAGGACGTGACGCTCCGGGCGATCCGAATCCTGACCGAGGTCTCCGCGGTCGCTGCCGAGGATCCCCAGACCACCCGGGCGCTGTTCGATCGGTACGGCATTAGCACGCCCCTCACTAGCTATCAGGACAGCAACAAGGAAGAGAAGGCGCCGGTCCTGATCCGACGGCTGCAGATGGGCGATAGTCTCGCCCTCGTCTGCGATGCCGGTACGCCGCTCCTCTGTGACCCTGGCTTGTTTCTGGTCGCGGAGGCGCTCGCCGCTGGCATCCGGGTCGTCCCAATTCCGGGCGTATCCGCTGTGACCGCGGCGCTCCCCGCCTCTGGCCTCAGCGCGGATTCCTTCGTGTTCGTGGGGCCCGTGCCGCGCACAAGGCGCGGGATGGCCTCGTTCCTTGCCGTCGTAGCGCGGGAGCCGCGCACGCTCGTGGCCTTCGAGACCCCCCGTCGCCTGCGGGCGACGCTCCGATCGCTTGCCCGCGTGCTCGACGACCGCCGCATCGCCGTTGCGTACGACCTGACGCTGCCGTCGGAAGCCATCCGGCGCGGCACGGTCCAAGCCGTGCTGGGGACGCTGCCGCAGGGGGCCGTGGGCCAGGCGGTCACGCTGGTGATCGAAGGAAGGAGGCGTCCCGCCGATGGGTGCAGCGGAACGCAAGCAAAGGAGGTTAGATCCCGGCGCGCTTCTGGATCATGACGCGGTACGCCCGGTCGTGGCGCTCCTGGCTGAGCACCAGGTGCCCGTCGTCGGTCACGCTGCGCGGCACGTTGCGAATCGGCTCGCCTTCATCGAGGATGACCGCGAGAATCTGGCCCGGCTCCATGGTCTCCAGCTTGAGCTTGGTCTTGACGAAATTGTACGGACAGATGACGCCGCGCAGGTCCAGTTCAGCGTCCGCCTGCAGCGCCCGGCCGGTGGCGTTGCAATTCGTCTCCATCTCCATAGCCACGCTCGCTCTCCCATCCTGATTCGCACGAAGGGGCGCCCGCACAGGCAGCGCCTGAAACAGCGGGGGCGGCCGAAGCCGCCCCCGCCAAGCCTCACCGTTCGTCCCGGTGTTCCGACGGACCGTTTATTGCGACCCGCCGATGCCCTTCACCAGGTTCGGCTTCTCCGCGTCGCCGTAGTCGGTCTTGGTCGTGGTCCCCTGGAAGTAGCCAGGCTGGGGATCGCACTGCCAGCAGGGCGCCGCCCCCGTCACTTCGCCGACCTCGCTCGTGAAGCCCTTGGCTTCCTTGACCTCGCCTGGCAGCACCATGCCGGGCACGCCGCCAGTCAGGCCTCCCGAGTTTGTGATGATCCCACGCTCGGTCGTCGGATCAGGTCGCTGCCCAAGCCCCCCGAAGCCGGCCAGCTTCTCGTTGCCGCGCAGCACGTTGATCTCCCGGACCAGCTTGCGGCCCGTGCCGTAAGGCTGCTTGGCGGTTGTCTCTTCGACGGCCTGGACGATAACGTCGTCCCCGTTGTTGATCATCTTGATCTGGTCCATATTGGTGTCGTCGTCAATATAGACCGTGATCGAGGACATTGCTCCCGCGCCGGCCCGGCCCTCGTCATGCGAGCTACCACCCGTCTCCAGGTGGATCTTTCGGCCCGGAATATCAATCGCGAGCACACGGCCGTACAGCGTCTCCGGCTGCGACAGCCGCTCCAAGAATGCAGCCCTGTCCCACACCTGCGACCGCGAGCCGACCCCGGCGTTCTCACCTACCCCGGTGCCGAACCCTGAGTGCTGCGGCAGACGCTCCTGGGCGACGGCCACGGCGACGGTCCCCGCAAAGAGGATCATTGCTCCCAACGCAAATACCTTACGCATGAGCTGCCTCCTTGTAAGTTAGACAATAATATAATCCAACGGAAAGGACACCCCAGCTTGAATCTGGTTCTGGACACCCGGAAGAATGAGTTCAACCGCCGGTAGGCGGGACTATAGACAAGCCCGCGAGCCATGTCAAGCGAAAATCCATGGGTCTTGTGGCAAGTCAGCCCGGCCACCACTCCCCCCTGTGGCTGGCAGGTCCAGCCCCCCTCCCCGGTAGGGTTGGTGCCCGGAGGGAGGATCGAACTCCCACTCTCTTGCGAGAACCAGATTTTGAGTCTGGCGCGTCTGCCAGTTCCGCCATCCGGGCAGCCTGTTCTGCGCAGCGGCCGAGGGGACCGGCCGGCCAGTATGGGTTCGGAACCCGGGTCCTTCTAACACGATCCGCCGAGACCGTCAACGTTCGCGTGGAGACCCGCGCCGCCCCGCCCGCTCCCTGGATCTCCGCACTTCCCTTTCTGTTGAAACGGGTGCTACAATGCGGGCCTTGGAATGCTCTTGCAACTCGAGCAGGAGGAGCGCGCGATGCCCACGGTCCAGTGCGTGAAGTGCGGGAAGGCCGAAGAAGCCATTACCGATCCCATCTTCATGGGGAAGCTCGAAGCCGAGATCAAAGCGAAGGTCTGCAAGACCTGCTGGAAGCAATGGGAACACATGCGCGTCATGGTGATCAACGAATACCAGATCAACCTGGGCGATGAGACCGGCCGCGAGCTCGTCAAGAAGCACATGCGAGCCTTCCTCAATCTGGGCGAAGCGATGGACACGTCCAAGGTCCAGGAGAACTATCGCCCCGTCCAGTAGCCGGGCCTTGTGCCCCGCGCCCGCTCTCACCTGTCCGCCGAGCCGGCGACCAGGCCGGTTTCGTTGACAAGGTCTAGAAATCGGTGGTAGAGTGCCGAGTCGCTTCGGTGAGTAGGACTCGAGGGAGTGCCCCCATGCTCACGCAGATGAAAGTCCGGGGCCTGATGTTCGATCCCTATAACAACGCGTACATCGTGGTGCTGAAGGACGAGGACAATGCGGAGATGCTGCCCGTGTGGGTGGGAAAAGCCGAAGCGAGCGCGATCAGCTTCGCGCTTGAAGGGATTCAGGCGCCCAGGCCCATGACGCATGACCTGATCAAGTCGGTCCTCGACGCGGTTGACGCGAAGCTGATCAGCGTTGTCATCACCGATCTGAAGGATAACACCTACTACGCCAAGCTGCACCTGATGTACGAGGACGCGGAGTACACGGTGGACTCCAGGCCGAGCGATGCGATCGCGCTGGCGTTGCGGACCAACACCCCGGTTTTCGCCAAGGAAGACGTGATCCGGAAGCAGGCCTCTGAGGAGCTCGACCAGTGGCTCGAAAACCTCAAGCCCGAGGACTTCGGAAAATACGAACAGTAACAGCACAGTAGCAGCATGAAACGCCCGCCCATCGGTCAACGCCCCACGCCCCCCCCATGTCAGTTCGAAACGCCTGGAACGCGGCCCCGCGGCGGCCGCGTCGCAGGTGGCCCGCGAACACTCGGGCCACGGCAGGGTGGTGTCCATGAGCGATCTGTCTGAAGGGAAATCGGACCTAGTCCCGCTGAAGGTGCACGGGGTACTGGCCGATCCCAATACGGAGACCCACATCGTGATCCTCCGCGACGAGCAGCATTCGGAGATCCTGCCGATCTGGGTGGGTACCGCGGAGGGCAATGCCATCCGGCTTGCGCTTGAGGGGATCGTCACCCCGCGGCCGATGAGCCATGACCTGCTCAAGAACCTGACGGAGCACCTCAATATCAAGGTGGCGCGCGTGGTCGTCACGGACGTCCGGAACAACACCTATTATGCGTCCATCCACCTGGTCTGCCAGGGCGCGGAGCGGACGGTGGATTCCAGGCCGAGCGACGCGATCGCCCTGGCGCTGCGCACCCGCAGCCCGATCTACGTCTCGCAGGAGGTCCTCCGGCAGCGCGGCGGCAACCTAGACGCTTGGCTCGAAAAGCTCGGCGCCAAGAATCCCGGCAAATACGAAGTCTGACAAGGAGCGCAAGAACCATCATGAAGACCTACCTGGCCAAACCGGCGGACGTGACCCGCAAGTGGCACCTCGTGGATGCGGAGGGCAAGACCCTGGGGCGCTTGGCCGCCCGCGTGGCGAGCCTGTTGCGGGGCAAGCACAAGCCGACGTTTACCCCACACGTGGACACCGGCGACCACGTGGTGATCATCAACGCGGAAAAGATCCGGCTCACAGGGGACAAGCTCAGGACCAAGGCCTATATCTCCCACACCGGGTACCCCGGGGGGCTCAAGTCCGAGACGGCGGAACACCTGCTAGCCCGTCGGCCGGCCGAGCTGCTCACGCGGGCGATCCGCGGAATGCTGCCGAAGAATTCGCTGGGGCGGCACATGGCGAAAAAGCTGCGGGTCTATGCCGGGCCAGAACATCCGCACCGGGCCCAGCGCCCGTCCCCCCTCGCGTTGTAACGTTCCGAAGCGACGACGCACCCCTCACTGGCTGGCAAGGAGGCACAAGACGAGCATGGCTGTGGCGCAGCAATACGCAACCGGAAAACGCAAGTCCGCGATCGCGAGGGCTTGGATCGCCCCCGGATCCGGCGAGCTGGTCGTCAATGGCCGGCCGTTCGAGCACTACTTCCCACGGCCGTCACTGCGAAGCATGATCCAATATCCCTTGGAGGTCTCCGGGCTCGCGGGCAAGTGCACTGTCCGGGCGACGCTCTGCGGCGGGGGCCCCACCGGCCAAGCTGGGGCGCTGCGCCACGCGATTGCGCGCGCCCTCGTGGCCATGAACCCTGCGCTCCGGGAGAGTCTTAAGAAAGAGGGCCTCCTCACCCGCGATTCCAGGGTCAAAGAGCGGAAGAAGTACGGGCAGAAGGGGGCGAGGAAGCGCTTCCAGTATTCGAAGCGGTGAGGTCTGGAATCTCCTGACCGTGGAAAGGGAAGGCCTCACGGCCTTCCCTTTTTTATGCAGCGGGCCCGGGGGGACGCCGCGAGGGAGGAGAACGTCGCACATGGGCACATCGACAGGGCCACTCAGGGTCGCCGTCGTTGGGGCGAGCGGCTACGTCGGGGGCGAGTTGCTCCGGCTGCTGGCCGGCCATCCCCGGCTGGTTGTGAGCGCCGTCACCTCGGAGAAATCCGCCGGGGTGGCGGTCTCCGCGCTCTTTCCCCATCTGGCCGGCGCGATACCCCAGGCCTTCGAGGCCCTCGTCCCCGAAGCCGTCGCGGAGCGGAGCGACGCCGTCTTTCTGGCGCTGCCGCACACGAAGTCGCTCGCACCGGTCGCCGCCTGCCGCGCGGCGGGCAAGCCCGTGGTGGATCTGAGCGCCGATTACCGGCTGAAGGACCCGGTGGCGTACGAGGCTTGGTACGGAACGCCCCACCCGTACCCCGAGCTGCTCACGGAAGCGGTGTACGGGCTCCCCGAGCTGCACCGGGCGGAGATCAAGCAGGCCAAGCTGGTCAGCTCGCCGGGCTGCTACCCGACCGCAGCGATCCTGCAACTCGCCCCCCTCCTCGCCCAGGGACTGATCGAGCCGGACACGATCGTCATAGATGCCAAGTCGGGGATCTCCGGGGCGGGCCGCAGCCCCGCCCTGCCCTACCACTTCCCCGAGGCGCACGAGGCGATGGAGGCGTACAAGATCGGCCGACACCGCCATGTCCCGGAGATCGAGCAGGAGCTGACCGCGGTCGCCGAGCAGCCCGCCGCCTCCGCCGGGAGAGCCGGAGCGGTTCGGGTCGTCTTCACGCCGCACCTGGTCCCGCTGAACCGCGGCCTCCTCAGTACCGCCTACGGCCGGCTGCGCCGGCCACTAGAGTCGGCCGAGCTACGCGAACTGTATCGGGACTTCTATCAAGGCGAACGGTTTATCCGGATCATGGACAGCGAGACCGCGGCCAATCCGCGGCACGTGCGCGGCTCCAACTATTGCGACCTCTCAGTCCACGCGGATGCGCGCACGGGCTGGATCGTCACCGTGGCCGCGCTCGACAATCTGGTCAAGGGGGCCGCCGGCCAGGCGATCCAGGCAATGAACCTCATGCTCGGGCTGCCCGAGGAATCGGGCCTCACCTTGCCCGGCCTCTATCCGTGACACGCCGGATTCCATGACGCAACGCCACGCTCCGACCGCATCCAGCCAGCCCGCCGTGCGGGCGATCCGCGGGGGGGTCACCGCCCCCCGGGGATTTCTCGCGGCCGGCGTCCATGCCGGGATCAAGAAACGGCCGCTGCTCGACCTCGCCTTGGTGGTCTCCGAGCGCGAGGGCCCCGTCGCTGGCCTCTTCACCCGGAACCACGTGGCGGCGGCGCCAGTCGTGCTCGACCGCCAGCATCTCCGACACGGCCGGGGTCGGGCCATCGTCGTCAACAGCGGCAATGCCAACGCCTGTACCGGCGCGCGAGGCCTCGCGGACGCGCGCGAAATGGCCGACCTGGTGGCCCGAGCGCTCGACGTGGACCGCCGCACCGTCTATGTCGGGTCCACCGGCGTGATCGGGCGGGTCTTGCCCATCGCACGGATCCGGCGAGCCGTGCCCGCGCTCGTCGCGGGCCTGACGCGCCGCGGGGGCCGACAGGCGGCGCAGGCGATCCTGACGACCGACCTCAAGGTCAAGGAAGCGGCGTTCCAGGCTCGGATCGGCGGGCGGCTCGTGACCGTCGGCGGCATGGCCAAGGGCTCCGGCATGATCCATCCGGACATGGCCACGATGCTCGCCTACCTGACGACCGACGCGGCGATCGAGCGCAGCACGCTCCAGGGAGCCCTCGCCGCCGCGGTGGACACCTCGTTCAACTGCATCTCGGTGGACGGCGACACGAGCACCAACGACACCGTCCTGTGCTTGGCCAACGGCCTGGCCGGAAACCCCCCGCTCCGCAGGGGCTCCCGAGAACTGCCGACGTTTCAGCGCCTGCTCGAGCGCACCTGCCACGAGCTGGCGATGCAGGTCTGTCGGGACGGCGAGGGCGTAACCAAGGTCGTCGAAATCGCCGTCACTGGGGCGCGCACCAGGGCGGAGGCGAAGCAGGTCGCGCGGACGGTGGGCACGTCCAGTCTCGTCAAGACCGCCCTGTTCGGCGAGGACGCCAATTGGGGCCGCATCCTGGCGGCCGTGGGTCGGGCCGGGGTGCCGGTCAACCCGGACCGCATCACCGTGGCCTATGCGGGCGTCCCCATCTACCGGGCCGGGGCCGGCCTCGGCCCCGCGGCGGAACGCCGCCTGGACCGGATCGTGCGGCGGCGGGAATTCACAATCACGATCGACCTGGGACAGGGCTCGGGGACATTCCGGCTCTGGACCACAGATCTCTCCTACGACTATGTGCGCATCAACGCGGCCTACAGGACCTAGGGGTAATCACCAAGCGATCTTGCAATGGCTGCGCGACTGTGGTAGCGTTCCAAAGCTTTGCAGGAAAAGGGGGGCTCCGCCCGCGTCTGAAGCCGCGGTGGCGGGGCCGATGAGTCAAATCCGCATTGGCGTGTTGGGCACGCCACTCGGCTTGGGAATAAGGGGAGCAAGACCTCTCGCCCCGACGACCCGCTGCAGCGGGTCGCCGGGGCGCTCCGCAAGCGAGGAAAGGAGGTGAACGGATGGCCGTTGTGACGATCAGGGAGCTGCTCGAGGCCGGGGTGCATTTCGGGCACCAGACGAACCGCTGGAACCCGAAGATGAAACGGTTCATCTTCGGCGAGCGCAACGGGATCTACATCATTGACCTGCAACAGACGGTGCAGCGATTCGAGGTGGCCTACAGCTTCGTCCGGGACACGGTAGCGAACGGCGAGCCCGTGCTCTTCGTCGGGACCAAACGCCAGGCGGTGGACCTGGTCGAAGAAGAGGCCAAGCGCTGCCGCATGCCCTACGTCAACCAGCGCTGGCTCGGCGGGATGCTCACCAACTTTCAGACCATCCGCCGGAGCGTGGAGAAGCTCAAGAAGCTCGAGGCGGCGCTCACCGACGGGACCCACGAGCGGCTGACCAAGAAGGAGGTCGGCCAGATGGAGAAAGAACGGCTGAAGCTCGACAAGATCCTGAGCGGCATCAAGAACATGAACAGCCTGCCTGGCTGCGTGTTCGTCCTGGACACCAGGATCGAGCGCATCGCGGTCCAGGAAGCCAACCGGCTCAGCATCCCCGTCGTCGCGATCGTGGACACCAACTGCGACCCCGACGGCATTGACTACCCCATCCCTGGCAACGACGACGCCATCCGGTCCATCAAGCTGATCGCCTCGCGGATCGCCGACGCCTGCATCGAGGGCGCGCACCTGCGCACCCAGCGCGAAGAGGGAGAGAAGCCCGAGGCCCTGGCTGTCGCAGAGGTGCGGGCGCCCCGCTCCAGTGGCGTCGGCGTCGAAGGCATCCCGGCGACCTGACGGGGCCCGGCTTGGATGGCGGAGAGCGGAACGCCCGGCCGACGGGCGAATGACCCAGCGTGAGAGGGAGACGAGACGGGATGGCTGCGAACACTGCGTTGGTGAAAGAGCTTCGAGAGAAAACCGGGGCCGGCATTCTGGATTGCCAGAAGGCCCTGAACGAGACCGGCAACGACATCGAAAAGGCGATCGAGCACCTGCGCGAGAAGGGCCTGGCGGCCGCCCAGAAGAAGGCGGGCCGGGCGACCAATGAAGGGCTCATCGCGGCCTACATCCACCCCGGCAGCAAGATCGGAGTCCTGCTGGAGGTGAACTGCGAGACCGACTTCGTCGCGCGCAACGAGGAGTTTCAGGCCCTGGTGAAGGACCTGGCGCTCCAGATCGCCGCGGCGAACCCCGCCTTCGTCAAGCGGGAGGACGTCCCGGCCGCGGTGCTCGAGAAGGAGAAGGCCATCTACCTCGCGCAAGCCAAGGAGATGGGCAAGCCGGAAGCGGCCTGGCCCAAGATCGTCGAGGGAAAGGTGGAGAAGTTCTACCAGGAGGCCTGCCTCCTCGAGCAGAGCTTCATTAAGGACCCTTCCATCACCATCAAGGACCTGCTGGCGCAGAAGATCGCCAAGATCGGGGAGAACATCACCGTCCGACGCTTTACCCGCTACCAGTTGGGTCAAGAATGAGCGCGGCGCGATACCGCCGGATCCTGCTCAAGATCAGCGGCGAGATCCTGGCGGGCGATCAGGGGTACGGGATCCAGCCCTCGGTGCTGGAGAGCATCGCGAATGAGATCGCCTCCGTCGTGGCGCTGGACGTCGAAGTGGCGATCGTGATCGGCGGCGGCAACATCTTCCGGGGGATCGCCGCCAGCGCCACCGGCATGGAGCGGGCCTCGGCCGACTACATGGGCATGCTCGCGACCGTGTTGAACGCCCTGGCGCTCCAGAACGCGCTGGAGCGCAAAGGGGTCACCACCCGCGTCCAGTCGGCCATCGAGATGCGGCAGCTCGCCGAAGGGTACATCCGCCGCCGCGCGATCCGCCACCTCGAGAAGAAGCGCGTGGTCATCTTCGCCGGCGGGACCGGCAATCCCTACTTTTCCACCGACACCGCGGCGGCGCTCCGGGCCATGGAGATCGGCGCCGAGGTCATCATGAAGGGCACCAAGGTCAACGGGATCTACGAAGCCGATCCCGTCACCCACCCCACGGCCAAGATGTTTGCCGAGCTGCCGTTCTTGTCAATCATCAACCAGAAGCTCAAGGTGATGGACTCGACCGCGATCACCTTGTGCATGGACAATAACTTACCCCTGATCGTCTTCAACCTGAAAGAGGAAGGGAATCTCATGCGGATCGTCAAAGGCGACCGGATCGGCACACTCGTGACCGCGACTGCCGGCCGCTGAACCGCGAGGGGAACCGCCATGCCAACCGCTACAAAACAGAGGATGATCGAGCGGATGGAGGGCGCGATCGAGCACTTGAAGCGCGAGCTGAGCACGCTGCGGACCGGACGCGCATCCCTCGCCCTGCTCGACGCGGTCCGGGTGGATTACTACGGCACCCCGACCCCGCTCAAGCAGGTCGCGAACCTCGCGACCCCGGACCCCCGCCTGATCACCGTCCAACCCTGGGAGCCCTCGATGATCAAGGAGATCGAAAAGGCCATCCTGGCTTCGGGGTTGGGGCTCACGCCATCGAACGACGGCAAGGTCATCCGCCTGCCCATCCCGCCGCTCACCGAGGAGCGCCGGAAGGAGCTGATCAAGCTGTGCAGGAAATTTGGTGAGGAGGCCAAGGTGCACATCCGCAACCACCGGCGCGACGCGAACGACGAGCTGAAGCGCCTCCACAAGGAGTCCAAGCTGTCGGAGGACGACCTGCGCCGGGGCGAGGCCGAGACCCAAAAGCTGACCGACCAATACATTCACAAGATTGACGAGATCCTCAAGAAGAAGGAGGAGGAGATCCTCACCGTCTGAAGGTGCTCCCCGTGCCCGATCCCCTCGTGGCGCCCCCCCACGCGTTCCTGCCCGCGCTGCCTCCCACCCGCGCCGTGATTGACCTGTCTGCGCTCCGGCACAACCTGGAACAGGTGCGCCGCCGACTCGCCGCCTCCTGCGGCATCCTCGCCGTCGTGAAGGCCGATGGGTACGGACACGGTGCCGTGATGGTCGCGCGCACGCTCGTGCAGGCTGGCGTCGCCGGGCTCGGCGTGTCCACGCTCGCGGAGGGCGTCGCCCTTCGCGAAGCGGCCGTCACGGCCCCGGTGCTGGTCCTGGGCGCGCTGCTGCCCCATCAATACCCGGATCTGGTGGCCTACCGGCTGACGCCGGTCATCCACGATCGGGTGACCGCGGTGCGGCTCGCCGACTATCTGGCCGCCAAAGGCCTGGTCTATCCAGTGCACATCAAGGTGGAGACCGGCATGGGACGATTGGGGCTCGACCCGCACGAGGTGCTCCCGCTCCTGCAGTCCGACGCGTTCGCCAAGACGCTTCGGCTGGAGGGGATCATGACGCATCTCGCGGACGCAGACGGCGAGGACGCTGGCTATACGGAGGAGCAGGTCGCGCGCTTCCGCGCGGTCGTGGACCGGCTCGCCGCCACGGGTCTCTCCGTCCCGCTGATCCATGTCGCCAACACCGCCGCGATCCTCCGCTATCCGGCGGCGCATTTCACCGCGGTGCGGCCCGGGATCATGCTGTACGGGTACCACACACTATCGGCCGCTCCCGCGGACGTGGACTTGCGCCCCGTGTTGACCCTGGCTGCGACGGTCGTCCAGGTACGTGAGATCAAGGCCGGCGACAGCGTCAGTTACAACCGGCAGTTCGTCGCGCCGCGCGCGAGCCGGATCGCAGTTCTGCCGATCGGCTACGCGGACGGCTACAGTCGCGCCCTGTCGAACCGCGGCACGGTCCTCGTCCGCGGGCGGCGGGTTCCTGTGTGCGGGCGGGTCTGCATGGACATGACGATGGTGGACGTCACGGAGGTGCCCGAGGTCATGCCCGGCGACGAGGCCGTTCTCATCGGACGGCAGGGCGACGAGACGATCTCGGCTCTGGACCTGGCCGGCTGGCTGGGCACCATTCCCTACGAGGTGCTCTGCGGGATCGGCCTGCGCGTCCCCCGCCTCTATCTCCATGAGTCACCGGAGCCGGTCCACCCTGCATTGTCCACCGGTTTCGGTTCCCCTATAATGAGCCTGCCGGATGAAGCGAGCCGGCGGTCGTGAACCACGGATCGTTCAGCCTCAAAGGCTCGGTGCTCGGATCCCTCCTGGTCGTCCAGGAATTTGCGATCCTGTGCGGGCAGGCGGTCGCGGGGCTGTTCCGTCCGCCTTGGTACGGCCGGGAGACCATCCTCCAGCTCGACCGGATCGGGGTCGGCTCCCTGTTGATCGTGGTCCTGACGGGGATGTTCACCGGGATGGTCCTTGCGCTCCAAGGAGCGGTCCAGCTCGAGCCCTATGGCGCGGTGATGTACGTGTCCCGCCTGATCAGCACCTCGGTGGTGCGCGAGCTGGGGCCGGTCCTGGCTGCCTTGATGATCGCGGGCCGCGTCGGCTCCGGAATTGCCTCCGAGATCGCCTCGATGAAGGTGACCGAGCAGATTGACGCGCTGCGCGCTGAGGGAACCGACCCGATCCGGAAGCTCGCGACGACCCGGCTGGTCGCGTGCCTGGTGATGATCCCGGTCCTGACGGTCATCACGAACGCGATCGCGATCGCCGGGGGGTGGCTGGTCGCGCGGCTCTACCTGGGCATTGACTCGTTCTTCTACTGGACCTGGGCGTTCGAGGCGCTCCGGCTTCGCGACCTGGTCCAGGGGGTGACCAAGCCCCTGGTGTTCGGCTTCATTATCGCCATGGTCGGCTGTTACGCAGGCTTTCACACCAAGGGCGGGACGGTCGGCGTCGGGGTCTCGACCACACAGTCCATGGTCTCCTCGTCCATCTTGATCTTGGCAACCGACTTTTTCCTGACCAAGCTCTTCATGGCGATGCCCTGAGCAGCCCGCTCCTGAGAGACGCGCCATGATCACGCTCGATTCCGTGTGGCTGACCCTCGGCGACCGGCAGGTCCTGAGTGACGTATCCGTGAAGGTGCGTCCCGGCGAGACCAAGGTCATCCTCGGCGGCAGTGGCTCGGGCAAGACGACGATCCTCCGCCTGGTGCTCGGGCTGCTGAAGCCGGACCGGGGCACGATCTGGGTGGACGGCCAGGAGATCACCGGCCTGCCGGAAGGCGACCTGCCTCGGATCAGACGGCAGATGGCAATGGTCTTTCAGAATGCGGCCCTCTTCGACTCGCTCACGGTCCACGAGAACGTCGGATACCGGCTCTGGGAGCAGGGCGACCTGCCGGATGTGGAGATCGAGCGGATCGTCCGCGAGAGCCTGCGCTTCGTCGGCCTCGAGGACACCCTCGACAAGATGCCCGCCGAGTTGAGCGGCGGCATGCGGAAGCGGGTCGGCATCGCGCGGGCGTTGGCGAGCGGCGCCAAGATCCTGCTCTACGACGAGCCCACGGCCGGGCTGGATCCGTACAACACCTGCGCGATCAACCGGCTGATCCTGGACCTCAAGAGCCAGGGCGTGACCCAGGTGGTCGTGACCCACGACCTCCAGACCGCCTACCAGGTCGCCGACGGAATCGTGCTGATCCGGAGGGGGCGGGTACGCTTCGACGGCACGCCGGCCGCGCTGCAGGCGTCCGACGACCCGCTCATCCGCCGGTTCCTCGACCCGGCGAGCCTGCCGCCCTCCGAGTGGCAGAGCTTCCTGCGGCCCGGGGAGACGCAGGACGAGCCCAGTCCTGGCAGTGCGGGAGCGGCCCGATAAGCAGGACGTGCGATGAGCCGACAGGTGCAGCTCACATGGTCGCAGGTCCGGGTGGGCACGGTGGTCGTGCTCGCCCTGGCGAGCCTCGTCGTGATGATCCTGAACCTCGAGGAGGGCGTGGGGCTCCTGGCGCGCCAGACCCGGTATCGGGCCGTCGTCGCGCACACGCAGGGGCTGAAGCTGGGCGGCCCGGTCCGCTTGAACGGCGTGGACGTCGGGAACGTGCGCGAGATCGGCATCGCGCAGGACTCGCCCCGCGTCGAAATCGTCTTCTCCGTCAAGAGCCACGTGGTGCCCCACATCCGCCAGGACGCGGTCGTGCGCATCCGCCCGATGGGGCTCCTGGGGGACAAGTACCTGGAGATCCTCCCCGGCACGCCGTCCCTGCCCGCGCTCCCACCTGGGAGCGTGCTGCCCGGCCAGGCCGAGACGGACCTGACCGGGATCGCGCACGACGCCTCGGCGACGATAGAGAGCGTGAACGCGGCGATGCAGGAGATCCAGCGGTTGCTCGCCGGGCTCAGCCAGGGCCAGGGCACCGCGAGTAAGCTGCTCACAGACCCGTCGCTCTACGACCGGTCAACTCGCGTGTTGGAGCGGATCGAGCAGGCGTCCGACAAGGGTGTGCGGTTGCTGGAGAAGGTCGAGCGGGGCGAAGGGACGGTCGGGAAGCTGGTTGCGACCCAGGAGCTCTACGACCGGGCGAACCGAGCGCTCCAGGAGTTGACCGAGCTGACGACGCGGCTGAACCAGCGGGACGGGACGCTGGCGAAGCTGGCTGACCCAGTGCTGTACCAGCGGCTGGACGCGCTCACGAGTCGCGGGGAGAAGCTGCTGAACAAGCTCGAGCAGGGCGAGGGAACGATCGGGAAGCTCGTCACTCAGGACGACCTCTACCGGCGGACGGACAAGCTCCTGACCGAGATCGAGGAGCTCGTCGCGGACGTGAAGAAGAACCCGACGAAGTATTTCAAGATCTCGGTCTTCTAAGAACGCCAGCGGTCCTCTCGCACCACCTGCCCCGCCGTTCGCTCAAGAACTGCAGCGGGTGACGAAGGGCGACCAGCATGGGTCCCCCGCGCTCCGCTCACCCAAGTCCGCTTTGGCGGGATGGCCGTGGCTCCCCGCGCAGGCGCTGGCGTCCTCACGTCTTGAGCTTCCGCTTCAGGCGGCGCTCGACGCTGGCGACCTTGCCCGAGAGGCGGCCGGTGTGGCCCTTGCGGTAGTCCACCTTGATCGTGCACGAGATTCGGTTGCAGTCCTTCCTCATCCGCTCGAAGCAGCGGCGGACGACCCCGAACACCTCGTCCCATTCCCCCTCCAGGATCGTCCCCATCGGATTCAGCCGGTACTCCACCCCGCTCTTGTCAATGATGTCCAGGGACCGGGCCACGTACTTGCCGACGCTCTCCCCCTTTCCCAGGGGCGACATGCTAAACTCGAGCAATACCATGTCCGTTCCATTCCCTCCGCAGAGTTCCCTACTGTGACGCGGCCTGCTGCTTCGCCTTGTGCTCCAGCCAGGCCGCGGGATACTCGATCGTTGCACTAAGCCTGAAGCCGGCGAGGGCCTCCCGCAGCCGCGCCCGCCGCTGCTCCACGTCTGGCTCGACCTCCCTGGTCTCGTCCCGGATCTCCGCCAGCCATTCCAAAAATAGCCGGAACTCCTCGTCGAAGACCCGCTCCAGCTCCTGCCGGAGCCGGCTCGCCAACACCGGGGCGACCCCGCTCGTGCTCACCGCCAGCCGCAGCGGCCCGCATCCAAGCAGCGCCGGCAGGAACGCGTTCGAGTATTCCGGCTGGTCCACCGAGCAGAGCAGGAAGCGCTCCTTCTGCGCCAGCTCCAGGAGCGACCGTGAGAAGTCGGGGTCGTCCCGCAACGAGTTGATCACCAGGACCACCCCCTGCGCGTCGGTCTCCCGGAACCGTCGCACCCGGTGCAGAATCTTCGCCGAGGCCGTGAGCTTCTTGAGCTGGTCGTTCAACGTCGGGCTGACTACGGTGACCTTGGCGCCAGCATCGAGGAGCTTCATCGTCTTGTCCGCCGCCTCGTCGTCCCCGCCCAGGACCAGACAGGACCGGCCCTTCACGTCGAGCGATAGTTGAAACCCAGGATTGGCTCCCATGTTCCTCTTCTCCCTCCCCCCACCATAGAAGGGGTCGTATCATACCAACAGCGGCAGGCGCCCGTAAACGACTCGGCTTGGCTCTCCCCTTTGCGGTTACGGCCCTGTATAATGACCGGCCATCTGCGAGACGGATCAGCCTAGACAGTAACTAACGGAGCGCTCGACTGATCTCGTCCTGGCGAAGGGGGAGCGCATGGCGAAGGAGACTCTACGGGTGGCCGGCCTGGCGGCCGGTATTATTCTCTTGGCCGCGGCGGCGGCCTGGATGGGGTTGGCGCACGGTTGCGAGAAGCCGACAGGCGACGGCGTCATCGCCGGGCGGGTGACGATCGCGCCGGAGCTGCAGGCCAAGGTCACGCCCTCGGCGGTGCTCTTCGTCATCGTGCGGCGCCCGCAGGGCCCGCCGCGCCCGATCGCTGTGAAGCGCTTCGACGCGCCGCGCTTCCCGGTCAGCTTCGAGATCACCAACGCGGACGTCATGGTGCCCGGCTCCGAGCTGCGGGGGATGGTCGAGGTGATCGCACGCCTGGACAAGGACGGCGTCGCGGGTCCGGTGCAGCCGGGTGATCTGGAAGGCGAGTTCGCGAAAAATCCGACCCTCGCCGGTGCGAGGGACATCGAGATCGTCATTGACAAGGAGCGGTGAGCCCGACCGCCTCGGTCGGGCTCACCGCTCGCCGCTGGCTATTCGAACGGGCTGTCCGCATCGAGCTCCATATTCCAGTAGAGGTAATCCCGCCAGCTCTCCGGCGCGTTCCGGATCCCGATCGTGATCGTGACCGTGGGATTCCACCGGGGTTTGATCGGCTTCCGGATCAGCCGCATCCCGGCCTCCTCGGGCGTCCGCCCGCTCTTGCGGTTGTTGCACCGCCAACAGGCGGTCACGATGTTCTCCCAGGTCTTCTTCCCGCCCTTCGCGATCGGCACCACGTGGTCGAAGGTCAGCTCTTCCGTCCGGAACTTCTGGTTGCAGTACTGGCAGGTATAGCCGTCCCTCGTGAAGATGTTGATCCGCGAGAACTTGACGGCCCGATGGCTGTCCTTCAAGCGGACCAGCTTGAGCAGCCGCATGACCGCCGGCAGCTTGAACGTGATGGACACGCCCTGGATGTCCCGGTCGTAGACCTCCAAGACCTCCACCTTCCCCTGCCACAGGAGGGTGATGGCCTTCTGCCAGTGCACGACGCGGAGCGGCTCGTAGGTGGCGTTGAGCAGCAGCGTGAGTTCCATGCCGTCCTCAAACTCGGCGCCCCGCCCCAGTCACGGGCGGGTTCCCGTAGTGTATGCCACAGTCATTTCCTGAAATCAAGCTTAGGGCGGCTCCGGCCCAGACCCTGTGCGGGGGCGACACTCTTGTCGTCGGCCGGCCCCCCGAGTACACTAGCGCACTACGGAGGCGTCGCATGGCGAAGCTCATCACGGTCGCAAAGCTGTCCGATCTCGAACCGGGAGCCTGTCTGTCCGTCGAGGCGGAGGGAACCACCGTCGCGCTCTTTAACGTCGGCGGCACCATCTACGCGCTGGACAACACCTGCCCCCATGCAGGAGGGCCCTTAGGCGAGGGCACCTTGAACGGCGGGGTGGTCGAGTGCCCCTGGCACGGCTGGCGGTATCACGTGCAGACGGGCGAGCGCGTGGAGAACCCCGAGATCAAGGTGGCATGCTACCAGGTCACGGTGGAGGGGGAGCAGATCAAGGTTTCCCTGCCGTAGCGGTCTGGCCCGGAGGCCCGGGGGCCGGGGAGGCCTCCGGCGTCAAGGGCATCAAGTCGCCGGCCGGCATGCTGATTGCCTCGACGGCGCGCCGTTTCAGGTTCACGCGCCACAGGTACTCGCGCTCGAACCACTGCTTGGTCCCCTCCTCCCGGATGATGACCTTGACGAGGTAGACATCCGGCGCCTCCTGCTGGACTCTCCATGCATCCAGCCGGACCCCCTGTCCGCGATCGGCCAGGCGCTTGACCCGGTTGTTCACGGCTTGCAGGATAGTCGGCGCGCCGTGGGCGGGGTGCGTCTGAACCAGCGCCATCGCCTCGGCGGCCCGCGGGTCGGCCATCGGATTGATGGACGACGGCCGGAGCGCCCAGTAGGCCGCTCCCGCAATGACCAGGAGCCCCAGCACAACGTAGTGCAGGATGGTGACCAGCGAAGGGCTCTTGTTCCGAGCTCCCCCCTGCGAACTCTCCAGCGTTGCCATGTCACAATTCCTGCGGCGAAGATCCTCGCCGAACGGCTCCGCCGCCGACACGGATCGCCCGCGCCCGAGCCAGCCCGGAGCATAGTCAGCGATCTCGATCCTTGTCAACCTCGCTTCATCGGTTTGCGCCCGCGACGGCGCGCCGCTCGCGGCCTTGACAATCCGGCAAGCTGATGTGATAGAAGTAACCGCTCGCGACCCGATTCTGCTCAACGGTAGCAGTCATTTCGCGGGAATGACGGGCGGTACAATGATCAACGTCGCCGTCTACAGAGTTCTCTGCAGAATGGTCCCACGATGAAATTCTTCGTGTACGCCGACAACTTGAATCCCACACAGCTCAAGCGGCGGGCACCCGAGCACCAGTTCGTGTGCCGGGCCTACCTCCCGGACCACTCGATCCACTTCTGCCGCTGGTCTTCGCAGTGGCGCTGCGGGCTGGCGAGCGTGACGCCGACCCCCGGCGAACAGGTGTGGGGAATTGTGATCGAGATCACGGACGAGGACCTCAAGCTCCTCGACGAATTCGAGGGAGAAGTCCCCCCCGGCGCCTTCCGCCATCTCCCGGTCACCGTGATCAACGAGGAGAACGAGAAGCTGTTGGTCACCACCCACGCCGCGACTCCGATCGGGAAGTTTAAGCCGAAGGAGCATTACCTCAACTGGGTCATCGCCGGCGCGAAGCACTGGAAGCTCCCGGACGAGTGCATCGAGCGGTGGCAATCGTACTGGCCGAAATGAACGCTTCGTAGAGGCGCGAGTCGCGCGGCTAGAGGATCCCGCTTCCTTTCCCCTAGCCCCTCGCCTCTAGCCCCGAACCAGAACTGAAAAGGAGCCCCCCATGCCGAAACCGAAATATCACATCGTCGTCTGCACGAACAGCCGTCCCCCCGGCCATCCCAAGCCGTCCTGCGGCGGGGCCGGCTCTCCCGGCGTGCTGATGGCCTTCAACATGGGACTGATGGAGCGCGGCTACCAGCCGGGCGAGGTGTTGGTGACCGGATCGGCCTGTTTGGGGCCCTGCGAGCACGGCCCGACGGTCGTCGTCTATCCGGACGGGATCTGGTATTCCAGGGTCAAGGAAGCGGACGTGCCCGCGATCCTCGACGAGCACATCGGCAAGGGACAACCCGTCGCGCGCCTCAACCCGGATTTCGTCTGGGCCTGATTCTGCGCTGAGCGGCCCTCTGGCAAAGGCGACCCATGAATGGGGAGCAGCATCGGCACGAGCAGGGCGCTGCGGAGCAGCGGCCGGGAGCCGCCTCTTTGTCCCACGAGGAGCACAAGCGTCACGCGCCGCGGCGGGTGGGCTGTCTCGTCATCACGTGCAGTGACACCCGAACGCCCGAGACTGACACGAGCGGTGCGCTGATTCGGCGCTTGCTGACGGAGGCCGGACACGAGGTCGTCGGCTATCACGTCGTCAAGGACGAGCCCGCGGCGATCCGGGCTCTGATCGAGGCAGGTGTCAGGCAGGACGGAGTCCAGGCGGTCATCATCAACGGCGGAACGGGCATCTCGCGGCGCGATTCCACCTTCGAGGCCGTGGACGCCCTCCTGGAGAAGCGGCTCGACGGATTCGGAGAGATCTTCCGGTACCTGACCTACCTGGACATCGGCTCGCCGGCCATCATGAGCCGGGCCACCGCCGGCCTCTACAAGGGCCGCATCCTCTTCTCCACGCCGGGCTCTGAAGCCGCGGTGCGGCTCGCCATGGAAAAGCTTATCCTGCCCGAGCTGGGCCACATCATCCGCGAACTCGCGAAATAGACCGGCTAGAGGAACGAGGCAAGCGGCGAGAGGGAAGCTTTCCGACGCCTATCCTGTCAACCTTCACCCTTGGCCTCTAGCCCCTCGCCCTATCAATCTTGCATGATCTTCGGCTCGGACACGCGCTTGAAGTAGACCAGCAGGTCGCGGACGGAGACCAGGCCAACGAGCTTGCCAGCCTCGGTCACGCCGAGATGGCGGACTCCGAGATCGCCCATCATGTCGTGCGCGTCCTGCAGCGTCCGGGATGCCTCGATCGTCACGATGGGACTCGTCATGATCTGCCCCACCGTCAGCTTCGCCAGGTCCAATCCGGCCGCGACCGCCCGGCGGACGATGTCGGTTTCGGTGACGATGCCGACCAGCTCCCCGCCCTTCTCCACCAGCAGCGAGCCGATCCGCTCGTCGCGCATCCGCGTGGCCGCATCCCGCACCGAGGCCGTATGGGCGATCTTCTTCAGCTCCCTGCGCATCACCTGAGGCAGTGTAGACATGTGCGAGTCCCCCTTCGTCAACGAGCCCTCATGCTCCAACCGACAACACCAGCTTCCCGAACACCCGCCGGTTCAGCATCCACTCTTGGGCGGCCCGCGCCTCCGCGAGCGGAAAGACGCGATCCACGACTGGCTTCACCTGCCCGCGCCCGACCAGCGCCGCCGCTTGCAACAGTTCCGCCCTGGTCCCCATGTAGGACCCCTGCAGGGTGAGTTGGCGCGAGAAGAGGTACCGGAGATCCACCTTGACCTCCGGCCCGGTCGTCGCGCCGCAGGTCACGAGCCGGCCCCCCTTGGCCAATGCCCCGAGACAGGCGTCCCAGACCGCCGGGCCGATGTGCTCGATCACGACGTCCACCCCGCGCCCGCCTGTCAGGGCCCTGACCTGCTTCGCCAGATCCTCCGCGCCGTGCAGGAGCACCGCCTCGGCGCCCAGCGCCCGGGCCTTCGGCACTTTCTCCTCGGACCCGACGGTCGTGAAGACGCGGGCGCCGGCCGCCTTGGCGAACTGGACGGCCATGCTCCCGACTCCGCTGCCCGCCCCCATGACGAGGACGTCCTCCCCCGGCTTGAGGCCCGCGCGCGTGAACAACATGTGCCAGGCCGTGACCGAGACGAGCGGAAAGGCAGCCGCCTCCTCGAAGCTCAGGGTCCCGGGGATCGGGAGGACGTTCAGGTCTGGCACCGCGACCAGCTCCGCGTAGCCACCGTCCACCTGGGCACCGATGAGGGAATAGGATGGACACTCGTTGTCTCGGCCCGCCAGGCAGGCGGCGCAGCGCCAGCAGCTCACCCCGGGGGAGACGAAGACCCGGTCGCCGACCGAGACGCCCGACGCCTCGCTTCCAAGCCGTTCGACGACGCCAGCAATGTCGCAGCCGGAGATGTGCGGGAGCGGGATCTTGTAGGCCGGGATGCCCTGCCGAATCCAGATATCCAGATGGTTCAGCGCGCAGGCGCGGACCCGAACGAGCACATCCCGCGGCCCGACCCGCGGAGGCGCCACGTCCTCATAGGAGAGGCGCTCCGGCCCCCCATGCTCATGAAACACCACAGCCTTCATGAGACCAACTGCCAGTGTCTAGCTTGGAGTTTTGAGTGCGTGTGCAACGCAACACTCACCTAAAAGGTAAGCGTCCCTTCCATGATCAACACCGCCTGCCCGCCTACCTTGACTGCCTGGATCGCGTCGTCTTCCGATTCCACTTGAATCACGATCCGGGAGGGCCGGTCCACCTCGTATCCCTGCTCCGCGATGATCTCGGTCGTCGGCCCGACTTCCACGACGCCATTCTGGACCAGGTAGGCGCCCAGGGCTCCGCTCGCGCTTCCCGTCGCCGGATCCTCCGGCACGCCGATCGAGGGGGCGAACATGCGCGTGTGCACGCTGGAGGCTGCCTCCACGGTCACGGTCGTGAAGACCATGAGACCGTTGGCCCCGTAGCGGGCGCACAGCTCGTTGATGGCGGCCACGTTCGGCACGATGGACCGGACCGCCGTCAGCGTCCGTACCGGCACGATGATGACCGGCAACCCGGTGGAGACCACCTCGACCGGGAACTTGGTGCCAGTGATCGCGCTCTTGGCAAGCCCCAGGGCGTTGGCGACCTCGAACAGGTCCTTGACCGGCTCGATCCGCCCCAAGAACTCCGGCTTGGGCTGGGACATGACGACCCGGAGGATCTCGCCCTGGCGCACGTACAGCTCGACCGGAAAGACGCCGATGTTGCACTCGTAACTGACGGAGGTCACCGGCTCCATGAGCGAAAGGCGCCGCAACGTGCCGAGGACGAAAAACGCGCCGATGACCGGATGCCCGGCAAAGGGGATCTCCTGGGTCGGGGTGAAGATCCGGATCTTCGCGGAAGCCGAGCGGTCCGCGGGCGGGAGCACGAAGACCGTCTCGGAGAGGTTCATCTCGCGGGCGATCTGCTGGAGCTCCCAGTCGCTCAGCGCGTCGGCTTCGGGGATCACTGCCACAGGGTTACCGCCAAACGGCAGGTCGGTGAAGACGTCGGCCTGATAAACCCTGAGCGTACGGCGCTGCGGCTTCATACGGGCTGCCGGCTACTCTAGGGAACCGCCGGGGGGTTTGTCAACGCGCCCGGCCCGTCGGCCGGACGGCGGGCCAGAGCGTCTCACGCCGGCAGGGGGAGCGCTTCGTAGGACTGGGTCAACGGGTTGCGGACGTAGTCTTCCACGTAATTCCGTAGGTAGCCGTTCCGGTAGAGGCGTCGGTTGGCGAAGGCGGTGTCAATCTTGTGGAGCACCCGCACCTTCACCCCAGTCTTTTTGATGAATTGGGCCAGCGTCACGCCCGCGATATCCGTGTAGTCGCCCCGTCCCGATTGCATGACGCACTTCGGAATATGCACGACCCGTTCGGTCGTCAAGCGACGGGCAATGTCGTCGAAGGTGAGCAGGACGGTGCAGTCGGAGTCGCCACCGAGCGTGGCGTTGGGCACGTAGAGGAACCGGGCTCGGTTCTTGCGGTACATCGTCAGGATCCGGTGGACGCTCCCGCTGACCACGACGGTGTCCTTCTTCTCCAGCTCGAGCGAGTCGAACAGGCTCACGATCGCCTTCCGGTTCAAGAAGGCGGTGATGTAGGACTCGGTGTGGATCGTCTGCAGGTTGGGCAGGCCGGCCTCGTAGATCCGCTGGGCTTCCTCGGCCAGGAACTTCCGCCCCTGGCGCATGAGGGCCGCCGTCTCCTCCTTGATGCCCCGGACCGGCGTGAGGCACCCCATCCACAGCACGCATTTCTGATTGATCCGGGAGATCTCGACCGCGTCGCACGACATGGTGTCGCGGTCGAAGCAGTAGAAGTTCGCCGAGGAGACCGCCGGTCCGTCCAGGACCTTCATGAGGTGCTTCACCGAGGGCGCGTGCGGCATGAGCCGCTGCCGGTACCGGCCGAGCGTGATTACGGACAGCTCGAAGTTGATCCGGCCGGGATACTGGGCCGCGAGCTGATGAATCTTCGGTACGTGGACGAATCCGACTGTGAAGAAGGTCAGGTTCTTGTCCGTGTACTTGAGAAAGTCCTCGACCCACTCCATCGCCTTTGGATGGAGGAACAGGTCCGTCCACTCCATGTACTCGTTGCCCCCCAGGCACCAGAACTGCTTGGGGTCCGTCGGCTTCTTCTGGATGTAATCGAGGATGAACTCCCAGTCCTCCTGAGTCGTCCGGGGGGGATCCATCGTCTCCCGGTAGGAATGGTCGATCTCGTAGCAGAACTCGCACTTCACCGGACAGGTCTTGCCGAGGCTGATGGGGATCTTCCCAGCGTCCATCTCCAGACGGAGCGCCTCGCGGTAATCCTTGCCCGTGAAGATCGGAGTCGGCTGGAGGATCGGGAGCGCGGTGCCCATGGATGCGATCACCCTCGACCAGCGAGCCCGGCGAGGCGTCGGCACGCCGATTGACAGGCGGTCCAGCCCTTTGCCACACTGAGCCCGTCGACGCTCGGACGGTGTCCGTCACCGACCACTGACCGCCGCCCCCTGACCATGCCGGATCTCAACCTCGCCCGCGCGTTGGAACTCTTCGGCCTGGCCGAGCTGCCCGACCGCGAACGCCTCGAGCGGAAGCGCCGGGAGCTGTTGGCCACCTGGCATCCGCACCGATACGCCAATCTCACGAACAACCCCCGGAAGTACATGCAGATGTACAAAAAGGGCGAGGCCATGACCCGAGAGATCGAGGCGGCCTACCAGCTCCTGCTCGCTCGCCTGGAGGACAGAGCCGGCAACGACTAGCGCGCCGGTAGCCAAACCTTCAGCTCGCGGCTCCAGAACGTTGCGCTTGCCCCTGCTGTTCGCTACGCGCTAAGTGCGCTGTCCCCTTATGAGATAGCGTGGCTGACGACGCGGGCCATTGACCGTTCGCTCTCCTTCGCCGCCTCAGCATCGCCCCTCGCCACGGGCCAGGTCACGAGCCCCGTCACGCTGTCGGCCCCGCGGACCGGCTCGCCCGCCTTCCGCTTGACGTAGATCTGCGGGAGCCGGTTGGTGCCGAACTTGGAGATGTACAGAAAGACGTGCTCCCGGGCGTTCACCCGGACCGCCCAGGGCTCGAAGTCGTTCTGATAGAACTCCTCGCAGAGTTGCATGGCCTCCAGGCAGCCGATCCCGTTCGGCTCGTTGAGGGTGTAGTAATAGTCCAGCGGGAGATCGTACTCCTCCTGCTTGTGAATCGTGATCCCGAATTTCTCCGGGTTCCGCACCATCGGGGTGTGCCGGTAGGCCACGAAATAGAACAGCTCGACCGAGTGGATATATTCCTTGTTGTCGAGGATGAACCGCCGCGTCTCCTCGGCCTCTTCCCGTGTCTCACCCGGGAAGCCGTAGAAGGCCATGACGTGGTTCCAGATGCCGGCCTTGGCGGCCTCGCGGAGGTTGCGCTCGATCACGGACTTCTTGACGTGCTTGTCCATGAGCCCGAGGACGCGCTCGTTGGCCGACTCCATCCCGTAGTACAACGTGCAGCAGCCCGACCGTGCGGCCAGCCTCCAAATCTCGGGATCCTGGAGCGACTCCTCGAAGCGGATCAGGGTGGTCCACTTGATCCCGACGTCCTGCTCGACCAGAAGCTGGACGACCTTCTTGAACAGCGCGGGCGGATACGACTCGTCGGCGAACAGGAAGTGCTCGGCCCCGTACTTCTCCTTGAGCGCCTTGACCTGCTGCACGACGAGTTGGGCTGGCATGCCCCGGTACTGATCGAAGTAGCCCTGCCCGTGATCGCAGAAGGTGCAGCGGCCCCAGTAACAGCCGCGCGTCGCCAGGTACGGCAGGATGCGGACCGGCACGAAATAGCTGTCCAGGGGCAGCCCGTCGAAATCCGGCAACGGCAGCGCCGTCGTCTTCTCGGTGTAGATCTCCCGGTTCACGTGGATGCCTGCCGCGTCGCGCCAGATCAGGTTCGGCACGGAGCCGAAGCTCCGCACCCCGCTGAGCGCTTCCAGGAGCCACACCAGCGCGTGCTCGCCTTCGTAGAGGATCGCCGAATCGAAGACCTCGTCGAAGAAGCGCGTCTGCTTCGGGAAGTCCTCGTGCAGCCGGGTGATCACGTTCCCGCCGACCGTGACGTGGATGTGCGGGAAGGCTTCCTTGATCATCTTGCAGAAGGTCAGCCCGGCCATGAGCTGCATCTGGGTCCCGATCGAGACCCCGACCACGTCCGGGGCCTCCTTGCTGACGGCGGGGAGCACGAGCTGCCGACAGACATCCCGGTACACGTTCACCTGCTCGTCTTCCAGGCACGCGAACACCTCGCGGGACACGCCCGGCCGGTACCCCAGGTTGCTCTCCATCGGATAGAACACGATCGAGGCCGGATAGTAGGCGGCGGAGATGTACTGCATGACGAGCCGAAACGTGTTGAGCGCCCACTCGAGCTTGTCCGCATCGTAGAACGCCTCGCTGCGGACGATCCGTTTAGCCGACTCGGCCCGCTCGGCCAGCTCGAAGACGTCCACAGCTAGCTTCTCGGCGAGCAGGGCCTGCTGGTCGGTCTCTGCTTCGCTCAGCCCTTCGACCTTCGCCCTGGCCTCCAGCGCCCGGAGCTGCATCGCCATGCGCGTCCGCGCCCACACGAGGAAGGTGTCGCTGAAGAAGAGGTCGTACATCTCGATGTTGACGTCCTTCTGGACGACCGGGTAGCCGTACTGTCGGAGCACGGCGGTGAGGCAGGGCAGCGCGAGGTAGGGCGCGGTGGGCACCCACTCGGGCGGGAACAGGAGCAGGGTCTTCAGCTTGCGCCCGTCGCGGGCGGTGGGCAGTTTGCTGTCGAGCTGGATCAAGCTCATGGCCGGCTATCAGGCTTTGCCGCCGACCGGGCTCAGGTCCCCGACCCCGACTTCCGGAGGGCGGAACTGGAGCGCCGGGAGCCGGTTCGTGCCGAACCGGGCGACATAGAGGAAGACGTACTCCCGAATGAAAATCTTCAGGTCCCACCCGGGGTAATGACTACGCTCAAACTCCTCGAAGACTTCCTCGGCCTCCTCGACGCTCAACCCTTCCCGGACCGTGTAGTAGTAGTCCAGCGCCAGGTCCCATTCCGGATTCACATAGGGGGTGACCCCGAACTTCTCAGGGTTTTTGGCGACCGGCGTGTGCCGGCTCAGATCGAAGGTCCCGAATCCGATCGAATGGACCAGGTCCTTGTGCTCCTCCAGGAATCGGATGGAGTCCAGCGCCTCCTCCCGCGTTTCCCCGGGGAAGCCGAAGAAGCCCATGACATGGTTCCAGATCCCCACGCCGGCGGAAAGCTGCAGACTCCGGCGGATCACATCGCCCGTCGTCGCCTTGTCCATTAGCTTGAGCACGCGCTCGTTCCCCGACTCAAAGCCGAAGTGCAGGTACCGGCAGCCGGAGGCCGCCGCATCCCGCCACACTCCTTCATCAAGCAGGCTCCGCTCGAAGCGCATGTGGGTCGTCCATAGGATGTCGAGCTTCGCCTCGATCAGGCGCCTGGTGAGCTTGCGGAACAGCGCCGGCGGATAGGACTCGTCGGTAAAGTGAAAGTGCCGTGTGGAGTATTTCTCTTTAAGATAGCGGATTTCCTCGATGATCTCGTCAATCTTTTTCGTCCGATAGCCGGCCGTGTACCCCTCGCCATGGTCACAGAACTCACACCGGCCCCAGTAGCAGCCGCGGGTCGCGAGATAGGGCAGGATCCGGTCCGGCACGAAGTATTTCTCGAGCGGCAGCCCATCGAAGTCCGGCGGCGGCAGCGCGTGCATGTCCTCCGCATAGGTCAGCTCAGAAGTGTGGATGCCCGCCGCGTCCTTGTAGATCAGGTTCGGCACCCCGGACAGCTCCCGCCCCGCTCCCACCGCCTCGATCAACTGGAGAAACGCCGTCTCACCTTCGTAGATCACGGCTGTGTCGAACAGGCTGAAGAGGCTGGGCTTCTGCGGCAGTACGTCGCGAAGCCGGGTCACCGTGTTGCCGCCGATCGTCACGTGGATGGTCGGGAACTGCTCCTTGATGAGCGCGCAGAAGGTCATCGTCGAGAAGAGCTGCTGCTGGAGCACGATCGAGATCCCGATCACATCCGGCCGCTCCGTCTCGATCGCGGGCTTGAGGATGTGCTCGAAGACGTCCCGATAGATGTTCACCTGGGTGTCCTGGACCGCGTCCAGGAGTTCCGACGACACAAACACTTTGTAGGACAGGTCGGTCTCCATCGGCGGCATGCAGATGCGCGCCGGCGCATAGACGAGCGAGATGGTCGCGGTGATCTCCCGGAAGGTGTTGATTGCCCACTCCAACTTCTCGGCGTCGTAGAACTCCTGGCCGCGGACGATCCGCTTGGCCCGCTCCGCCTTCTCCGTCAGCTCGGCGATGCGGTCCCGAGTCAGCTCGCAGAGCGCGAGCTGCAGGTCCCGCTCCCAGTCCTCCAGCTCCCGCTTGCGCGCCAGCTTGCGGAGCCGGTCGAGCTGTTGCGGGACGCGCCGAAGGACGCGGTGCAGGAAGTCGCCGCTGAAGTACCAGTCGTACATCTCCAGGTTCACGTCCTTCTGGACGACCTGGTGGCCGGCGGCGCGGAGGACGGCGGTCAGGGTCGGCAGGCTTAGGTAGGGCTCGGAGGGGTACCAATCGGGGGGAAAGACCAGCATGACCTTCATCTTCCGGCCGCCGGAGGCCCCATCCGACTGCCGGCGATGAAGCTGGATCAGCTCGGGCGTCGCTCGTGCGCCCTTGGAGTACTCAATCCTCATGCCGCCATCCTCCTCATCCGGTGACCTCGATCCCCTGGAAACTTCAGGGCCGAGCCCATTATAGCGGCATTCTATTGACACCCAGAAGCGGAGGTCAAGGGCAAATCGGAGGAGGCGGTCAGCTCCCGGTAATAGCCCGTCAGCAGGCCTCCCCGCTCGCGCTCGACCAGAAGGAGCTGCCGTTCGTCCGCCGTGGTGGCCAGGTACAGGTACCGCAGCCCGGCCAGCTCCCCCACCTCGACGTGCTTCTGGACCCCGGCGGGCGTCCGAACCGTTGATTCCTCCAGGATTCGTGCCCCGAGGAGGGCTCGGTGGATCAATTGGGCGATCGCCCCGTGGTTTTCATAAAGCGGCGTCTGCTCCGGCGGAGGCTCCTCCCCGCCGGAGGGAAGGCCCAGCGCCTCGACGAGTGCCACCAGGGCCTCATCGTCGCTCGTCGCCAGCTCGACCGCGCGCGTGATCGTCCCCACCCCTTGCCCGCCGACCAGAAGCACCTGGAGCCGGTCGTCCGTCGCGACATACAGATAGGCCAGCACACCGGCGGACTCCCCCCACTCGATCTGGATCGCCCCATGGGCCCCGCCCGGCCGCCGCCTCTCGCCCAACGACTTCTTCGCCGGCAGGCGGCCCCAGACAAACTTGGCGGCCTCACTCCGGCACCGAAACAGATCCTCGCCGGGATCGGCCTCGGGGTCTTCGCTCCAGGCAACCGAACCCGGCCCAGGCGAGCCGGAACTCGGGCCCAGCACATAGAGCGGCCCGTCGTCCACGACATCCTCGACGAGCCGATAGCGGAGGGGCACGGGCGATTCGAGCAGGGTCAGCCCGCGGGCGGCCAGGGCACGCTGAAAGGGCACCCGGCGCGCCAGGCGCCTCGACTTCTCGAAGACGACCAGCCGGCCGTCCGGGGCGAGGAGGCGCCGGAGCGCATCCAGCCTCGGCCCCAGCCCGGTCCGTCGTTCGAAGTCCGCCTGCGCTTCGGCGTCTTGCGGCCGCTCGAATGTCCGCCAGTCCCGGCTAAACAGCCCAGGGTCCTGCTCGGCCTGGAGCAGCGCATGGGTGCAGACGACCGCGTCAAATGATCCGTCCGGGGGCCCGGCCGGCACCTGGCTGGCCAGATCGAGACATTCAAACCGGAGGTTACGGAGGCCGAGCGCCCCGGCCCGCTCCGTCGCGGCGGCGATGGAGGCCGGAGACCGGTCCACGCCCACAAAGACGAGTTGCGGGCACCGCCGCGCGTAGAAGGTGGTCAAGATCCCGACGCCGCAGCCGAAGTCCAGGATGCAACCGGAGGGCAGCGATGCCAGGCGCTCGGCGACCAGCCCCCCGACGCCTTGGTAGTACTCATAGCGCTGGCTCTGGAGGACAGGCAAGATCGTCGGCCGCGCCGCATAGTCGTAGAAGGCGACGTCCAGAGCCGGATCGGCGCCGGGGGCTCGCTTGGCTTCGGCCAGCCGGTTCAGCTCGGCCAGATCCTGAGCAGGAATCATCTCCTGCTGCCAGCGGAAGTAGGCTTCGTCGGACTCGACGTGACGGAGCCCCCACCAGGCCAGGTGCTCATCAAGGTCCACCATGTGGTTTCGTGTCGCCCGTCCCGCGTCCCCCATCCCGCGTTTTTACGAAGGTCGCTTCAGCATGATCGCGTCTTCGTAGGCCACCGGCACGGGATGCGGCTGCCGGAGCTGGCCCGTGCCCAGCACGACATACTTCTCGCAGGTGAGCGCCTCGATCCCGATCGGCCCGCGGGCATGGACGCGCCCGGTGCTGATCCCGATCTCCCCCCCCAGGCCGAACTCGGTGCCCGCATGCAGGCGCGTGGAGGCATTCACGAGCACAGCGGCGGCGTCCACCTCCCGCGCGAACCGCATGGCGGCGGCGTAATCCCGCGTCACGATCGTGTCCGTCTGGCCGGGCCCGTATCGCGCGATGTGGTCGAGGGCCTCATCCATATCCTTGACCATTTTCATCGCGAGCGTCTTAGACAGGAACTGGCGCCCCCAATCCTCCTCCGTGGCTTCGACGACCGCCTTGTGGCCGGTCATGGGCTGGGACCCGGTGAGCGCAATCGTCTTGGGGCAGCCCCGCACCTCCACCTTGAACTCGTCAAGCAGCCGACGGACCAGACCCGGGATGAGGGTGCGAGCGACCGCCTGATGGACGAGCAGCGTATCGCACGCGTTCGCCGCGCCCGGGCGCTGCAGCTTGGAATTCACGACGATGTTCTGGGCCATGGGCAGATCCGCGTCGGCGTCCACGTAGACATGGGAGACGCCCCCATCGTGGCAGAGGATCGGCACGCGGGACTGCTCGACGACCACCTTGCGCAGCCCCGCGCCGCCACGCGGGACGAGCGCGTCCACGTGCTTCGTCATGCGAAGCAGCTCGAGCACAGCTTCCTTCTCTGTCCGCTCGACGAAGCTGAGGGCCCCGGCCGGCAGGCCAGCCTGCTCGGCTGCCACGCCGAGGCTGGCGGCCACCGCCGCAGTGGTCCGGAACGCTTCGACCCCAGCGCGGAAGATGCAGACATTCCCGGCCTTCAGGCAGAGTCCGGCGGACTCGATCAGGGCGCTCGGGCCCAAGTCCGTAATGACCCCGATCACCCCGATCGGCACGCGGACCCGGCTGACCTGCATCCCATTGGGGCGGCGCCACATCCGCGTGACCTCCCCGACGGGATCCGGCAGCTCGGCGATCCGGCGGAGCCCCTCAGCCAACTCCGCGACCGCCTCGGCGGTCAGGCGGACCCGCTCCACCGCCTCCTTGATCGCCTCCTTGTTGGGCTCGCCCTCCAGGGTCTTGCCGATGGACTGAATGTCCTCGCGGTTGGCCTCCAGAATCCGCTCCTCGTCGGCCACCAACCGATCGGCCATCGCCAGCAGGGCCGCATCCCTGACCGGCCCCGGAAGCAACCCGAGGGGACGAGCCGCCGCGCGGGCCCGATCGGCCAGCTTCGTCATGTAGATCTTGACTGGAACTTCGACCATTTCCAACCCCGTGCGAAGCGACGCGTGATGCGTGACGAGTGATTGGCTCTGAAAATGCGGGAGGACTATAGCATGCGGTTTTCGAGGGCGTCAAAACGGCCGGAGGGCCCGACGGGGCTTGTGGCTCGTCCAGGACTTCCCTTAGAATGCAGCACATTCCGAAGAGATGACGCTATGCTGCCGGATGACGCCCGGGCCCAGTACAACTATCTGATGACCCTCTGCATCCGCAAGGAGGAGTCCTTCGGCCCCCTCGCCCTGGCCTTCATCAAGGAGCACGAACTGGATCGGCTCGGCCTGACGCCGGAGGAGCAGTTCAACCTCCTCATGGCGACTGCCGACGCTTTCGCGCCGGAGCCCAAGCGTTACAGTCACAAGCTCGAGTGCCTCCAGAAGGCGCAGGACGTGCTCCCGCGGACCCGATTCGCCGAGCCGGGCCTCGCCCGGCACCTCCGGCAGGAAATCCAAAAGACCGCGGCGGAGCTGCAGATGTACAACGAGGCGATGCGGGCGCCGCGTCCACCGAGCCCGGCGGCGCCGATGGAGAAGCACCGGATCATCGTCGAGACGGATCTCCCCGACTATTTCCTCAACGTCGCCCAGAAGCGGGCCGCCACCTACTATCAGAACAAGTTTAAGCTGACCAAGGACGCCAAATACGCCCAGCATTTCACGGGCCCGACGCGGAAGTTCGAGCCGGACAATCCGGCCGTCCACAAGGAGTTCGCCGGCGCCTGCGCCCCCTTCATGAGCGCGCGGACGAGCGCCCTGCACATGATGCTCCCTTTCGACCTGAAGATCAGCCGCAGCCCTGAGGATCCCCTGGACGCAGCGGTGCGGATCTGGTACGCGACGATGGGGTACTCCTTTCCGCTCCGCTACGAACTGGGCAAGCTGTGCAGCTACTACGACGACCAGGTCCTGGACATCAGCCTCGACGACCCCAACCTCCTGTTCGTGTCGGCCTCGCCGGTCAAGGAGCCGGAACTGGGGACCGTGGCGCGGCCTCTGCCCAAGGACGTGCCGATGGAGATCGGCTTGCCTCAGGCCTTCCTGGAGAGCAGCAACGCCCTGGGGCCCTACATCCAAATCAGTTGCAACTTCAAGGTATGGTTCGACGCCTCGGCGATCTCGTTGCTGATCCAGGGGGCGCCGGACCTGTACGAATACGGGCTGCAGGGCGGCGCGGGACTGCTCACCCGGACCTACGCGACCGAGAAAATCCACGCCTACGTCCCCTCGGCCCGCCAGCCCTGGCAGGAGGGCCTGAGCTTCAACTTTGTGAACCTGCACCTGTTGCTGGCGCCCGGGTGCCAGGCGGCCGTCGTGCCCTACAACACGCCGATCTTCTCCGTCTATGCGGTCCTGGACCGGCAAGCTTACCGGTTCGAGGATGCCCGCTCGTTATCGAGCTGACCCCCGATGCCCCATCACCGGTCACCTGTCACCCATCACGGCTTTTATGATTGACCTCCGGAGCGACACCGTCACCAAACCCACGCCGGGCATGCGCGAGGCCATGGCTCGGGCGGAGGTGGGCGACGACGTCTACGGTGAGGACCCGACCGTCAACCAGTTGCAGGCCCGAGCGGCCGCGTTGCTCGGGAAGGAAGCGGCCCTCTTCGTACCGTCCGGGATCATGGCGAACCAGCTTGCGATCCGCGCGCACGCGGGGCCGGGCGACGAGATCATCGTCGAGAGCCAGGCCCATATCGTCCGGTACGAGCACGGCGCCGCCTCGGCGCTGACGGGGGTCCAGCTCCACTGGGTCTTCGGAGAGCGCGGCATCCTGCAGCCGGAGCAGGTGGAGGCGGCGATCCGGCCGAAGGATCCCTACAGTATCCAGACCCGGCTCATCTGCCTGGAGAACACCCACAATAGCGGCGGCGGGACCGTTTACCCGCTGAGCGTGATCGAGCGCATCCGCGCGATCGCGACCGCGCGCGGCATCCCGATGCATCTGGACGGCGCGCGGCTGTTCAACGCCGTCGTCGCCACCGGCGTGCCCGCTGCCGAGTACGCGCGCCACTTCGAGACCGTCTCGTTCTGCCTCTCCAAGGGCCTGGGGGCGCCGGTCGGCTCGCTGATCGTCTCGGACGCCGCCACGATCCAGAAGCTCCGGCGCTACCGCCGCATGTACGGCGGCGGCATGCGCCAGGCCGGCACCCTGGCCGCAGCCGGGCTGTACGCGCTGGAGCATCACATCGCGCGCCTGAAGGAGGACCACGACAACGCCCGCCGGCTGGCGGAAGCCCTAGCAAGGATGCCAGCCGTCTCGGTGGACCCGGCGCGCGTCGAGACGAACATCGTGATTTTTGACGTGACGGACCGACGGCGCACCGCCGCCGACCTTGCGGCCGAGCTGAAAAGCGCCGGCGTCCTCGTCAACGCGGTCGGCGCGCGGACCCTGCGCGCCGTCACTCACCTCAACGTGACCGCCGCCGATATCGAAGAGGCCGGTCGCATCTTCGCCCGCGTGCTGAGCGGCGGCGATTGACAGACCCGCCGTTCCTCCATACAATGCGCTCGCAGCGGCTCGCTGCTGGAGCAAGGGAGAGCGGCCTGTGCTGGACACGGTCTCGTTGAATCAGATCCACCGGATCCTGGAACTGACTGACCGCCTCGGCTTGTCGCGCGAATGGGTCGAGATCCCGCTTGCGCCCGCCCGTCCAGGCGCCGTCCGGAGGCTTCCGAACGGCAAGCTCGAGATCGTGGTGGACGCCGACGCACCATTTGAGCAGTGGCTGGCCTCGCTGGAGCCGCAGATCAGGGCGGTGGCCGCCCTGTAACCAGTCGGGCCGGCGCATTCGGGCACTCCAGACAGACTCCCGCCCCTCCACCTCCAGCCAGTCGGGTAGTTCCCGTCCAGCGCCCATGACTATGGACAATCAGTCCTCGCAACCGTCCTCTTCGTCTTCAGGCACGGCGCCCGAGACGCCCACGCGGGAAGAATTGCAAGCCGAGCTGCTGGAGATTCCCGAGGAGGCACCAGGCCCTCCCGCCCCGCCGGAGCAGCCGAGCCTCGAGGCCATCCTCCAGATCGCCGTGCGGTATGTCCGAGGCAAGCGCGGCGGCGACCTCGTGGCGATCATCCTCGTCGGCTCTGGCGCGCGCCGCGCCCTGACCGCCCACAGCGATCTGGACTTGATCGCGGTCGTCAAAGGCCAGGACGAGGGCGAGGAGACGGTGCGGATCGCGGAGCGGGTGGTCGAGATCCGCTACCGCGCCCAGAAGAACATGGAACAGGACCTCGCCCACGCCCCGCGCCTCCCGCCGCTCCTGCGGAAAGGCCGCATTCTCTTCGAGCTAGAGGGCGCGGGCGCCCGCCTGGTGGAGCGGGCCAACCAGCGCTTCCGGCAGGGACCGCCGCTGCCCAGCGTGCATGAGAAGATCCGGCTCAAGGCAGAATGCCTCCACTGGCTGGGCAAGGCAGAGGACCTAAGCCATCAGCCAGCCGTCGCTCAGTATCTCCTGGGGATCTTCTTCGAGGAGGTGTTGCAGGCCTTCTTCCGGCTACGGGGATACTGGTTGACGGCGCCGGCGGACATGCTCCGGTTCGTCGCGACCCGCGACCGAGCCATCGGCGACGCGGCGGAGCGGGTCCTGACGGCCCCGTTGCTGGCTGACCGCATTGCGGCGGGCCAGCAGCTCGCGGGATTGGTGTTTCAAGACGTTCCGAACCCGCAGCGGATTGACTAGCAGCCCCGGTGCCCCCTGCCGCGCGCGGGCCTACTTCTCGGCCATCTCTATCACCACCGTCGTCTCCATCTCCTCCACGCACGCCGCCGCCCACGAGCGCGACAGCCCAAGCAGCACCCCGAGTCCCCCGGCCACGCGGAGGTGCCCCTGCGCCAGAAGCATAATCGCCCGTCCTCCCTGTGGATCGGCCCAGCCCACACCGCACCGGTCGCGAGGCCTAGAAAAAAAGGCTCTTCAGGCTTTCGTGTGGGTTGGATAGAGATCCAATCCTCCACAATGGAAGTAGATCGCGGTCTTGAAGTGCTCGACGTTGCGGAAGCCGCGGGCGGTCTTCTTGACCCACTGGATCGTGGCATTGACCGCTTCCAGCCCCGCGTTGGTGAGCCGATGCCTCAGATACGTCAACACATTCGGAAGATGGCGCCGGATCAGGTGGGCGACGGCGGCCATTGGGCGCAGCCGACTGTGCGTGGCGCGCCAGAACCAGCGGGCAAAGAAGTTCTGCGCGGCACCGGGGGAGGCATCGTCCCAGAACGGGCGGAAGCGCTCCTTGAGGGTCCAGGCCCGGGCCACCGTCCGCTCACTGCGCTGCAGCGTCCGGAAGGTGGCCTGCTGCTCGGCGGTCATGTCCTTGGGGCGCATGAGCCAGAGGTACTTGGTGCCGGTCAGGCGCGCATCCCCGTCCTGCTTGAGCGTCCGATGCTCGACCCGGCGCACGCGGTCCACGGCGTCATGGAGGTGCTTGGCGATATGGAACTTGTCGAAGACGCTCGTCGTCTCGGCCTCGGGGAGATGGGCGTGGGTGGACTGGACGTAGGGCTCCCACCTGTCCATCGCGATGGCCTCAATCCCCGCGCGCTGCTCGGGCGTCAGCGTCGCCCAGAAGCCATCGAGGCTCTCTTGCTTCCGGTCCTCCGCCAGATCGAGCACGCGGCTGCGGTCCAGATCGGCCACCACCGTCAGGTCGCGATGCCCCTTCGCGATGGCCTTCTCCTCGACACCGAGGTGCGCGACGACGTCCCGGGTGCGACGGCTGAGCCCCCGCGCGACGGCCCGCTCCTTGATCCCCCAGGCCTCATCCCAGGTGATGCGCAGCAGCCCGGCCGCACCTGTGACCGAGCACTCGCGGAGCAGGTCGATGGCCAGGCGTTCGAACCAGGCGGTGAATTGGCTCCCCGGCTCGGCCCAGGGCACCGCGATCTGCTTGACCCCATGGGTCGGACCGCTCACGCGGGGCAGGTCCGCCTGGATCCATGTGGTGAACTGGCATGTATCCAGATGCCGCCACCGCCGGCGCTTGCGATCATAGCCTGGGACCGGCGCCTGGCACTCAGGACAGGGATACGGCCCCGGTCCGGCCTCCACGGTGACGGTCACCTGCTGTCCCTTCACGTCCAGTTCCACGTTGGCCACGGTCCACGGGGCCTGCAGCCCCAGCACAGCTTGATAGAGTTCAACCTGAATCCGGCGCCAGGTAATGACAAGATCCTCTGCTGACGCGCATTCTCGGGCCGCTGGCGCCCCTTCGGGGGAGTTGAGCGAAAGCTATCATTGTGTTAGCTTTGGCTCAAATGCCGCGGGGGCCCCGGAAGCTCACGATCAGGTTCGGTGCCGCGTCGCTGACGCATTACGGCGGCGTCTACCTGCTGCATCGCTTCTTGTCCCGGATTGGCTTCAAGGACGCGATCGCCCGACATGTCCGAGTGGTCCAGCGGAACAACCGGTACAGCATGGGCGAGATGCTGCTCGCCCTGCTGTACCCCATGATCCTCGGGCTCGAACGGATCGAAACCACGCAGTTGCTGCGGCAGAATGGCGTATTCCAGTCTCTCACCGGCCTGCCGAGCTATCCAGAGGCGACCACGCTCCGCCGCTTCCTGCTGCGGGTGGCCCCGACGGCGCTCCCGAAGGTGCGCGCCCTGCACGACAGCTTTCTGCGCCGGATGACCGTTCGGCCGCGGCCCCCGACCCGGCTGATCTTGGACGTGGACTCCACCGTGCTGGTGGTCTATGGCCGTCAGGAGCAAGCTCGGATCGGCTACAACCCGGTCAAGCGGGGCCGGCCGTCGTATCACCCCTTGCTCTGCTTCGAGGGACAGACCAAAGATTTCTGGCACGGCGAGTTGCGGCCAGGGGATGCGCATACCGCCAGCGGGACGCTCGACCTCCTCGCGGCGTGCTTCGCGAAGATCCCGGCCGGGGTCCGGTTGACGATTGTCCGCGCGGACAAAGGGTTTTACGACCACAAGCTGATCGAGTGGCTGGAAGAACACAGGGCCCGATTTGTGATCGTGGCTCGCCTGACCGCCCCGATCAAGCGCAAACTGTCGGGTCTGCGGTACGTCAGTCCCAGTCGAGGCATCGAGGTGGCCGAGTTCCGCTACCAGCCTACCCGCTGGCCCCATCCCTGTCGGTTCGTCGTGATCCGTCGCCCGCAGGCCGAAGAGCCCACCGCCCAGCTGACACTCTTCAAGCTCGGCAAGTACCACTACCAGGTCCTCGTCACGAATCTCCCGTTGCGACCCCTCAACCTCTGGCGGTTCTACAACGATCGCGCCGGAGTCGAGTTGCTCATCAAACAGCTCAAGGGAGATTACGCGTTGGGCAGCATTCCCACCCGTCACTTCTTTGCCAACGAGACCTACTTCCATCTTCTTCTGCTAGCCTACAACCTCGTCAACTGGTTCAAGCGACTCTGCTTGCCTCTGGAATTCCAGAACGCCACCCTTCAGACCTTGCGTCAGCGGATCCTCTCCATGCCCGCCCAGTTGCGGCGCGCTCGCAATCGTCCCACCCTGACCTTACCGGCCAGCGGCTATCGAGAGGCCGCGTGGAAGTACGCCCTGCATCAGATCCAGCGACTTAGGCTGTGACGCCCGCGCTTTTCACGCCGGATTCAGGTTCAAAGTCGCGCATCGCTCGGGTCCTCCTTTCGAGGAACCGAGCATAGCGCAAGAGGGATCAGTGACCCACACAATTTCCTGAAGAGCCGAAAAAAAACGGCAATCTTGAAAGAGCAGGACCCCGACCGGCGGGTGTGATAGGATTGGGCCTCGGCGCCGGCTAGGCGTCCATGCACAGAGAGGATGGCCATGGAAATCGGATTCGTCGGCCTCGGCAAGATGGGCATGAACATGGTGACGCGCCTCCGGCGCGACCAGCACCGCGTCGTGGTGTATGACCGCAACCCCGCGCTGATCGCGCAGGCGGAGGCCCAGGGCTGCATCGGCGCCGCCTCGCTCGCTGATCTGGCGCAGAAGCTCAGCCCGCCCCGGGCGGTCTGGATCATGGTCCCCTCCGGTCCCCCGACCGAGGAGACGGTGCAGGCGGTCGCGGCGCTGCTCCAGCCGGGCGACACGGTTGTGGACGGCGGCAACACCCGCTACCACGACGACGTCCGTCGCGCCGCCGACCTCACGGCACGCGGACTTCACTACGTGGACGTGGGGACCAGCGGTGGCATCTGGGGCCTGACGGTCGGCTACTGCTTGATGGTCGGCGGGGAAGAACCAGCGGTGAAGCGGCTGGAGCCGATCTTCACGACGCTCGCCCCTGAGCGCGGCTGGGCGCACGTGGGCGGCACCGGCGCGGGGCACTACGTCAAGATGATCCACAACGGCATCGAGTACAGCATGATGCAGGGCTACGCCGAGGGCTTCGAGCTGATGGCGAAAAGCGAGTACAAGCTCGACCTCGCCCGCATCGCCGACCTCTGGATGCACGGGAGCGTCGTCCGCTCCTGGCTGCTCGAGCTCGCGGCCGGCGCCCTGGCGAAGGACCCGCGGCTCGAAGGCATCAAGGGCTACGTGCAGGACTCCGGAGAGGGACGCTGGATGATTCTCGACGCGATCGAGAAAGACGTCCCGGTTCCCACGTTGACCGCGGCGCTGTTCACCCGCTTCCGGTCCCGCCAGGAGGAATCGTTTGCCGAAAAGCTGCTGGCCGCGCTGCGTAACGCCTTCGGCGGCCATGCGGTCCGGCGCTGAGGACCAGGCGACCCGCGCCGATCACCGAGGAGCACCCGATGCCCAGTGAGCCCAACCGCGCCTTGCTCGCCCAGCCCTGCACGCTTGTCATCTTCGGCGGGTCGGGCGACCTCGCCAAGCGGAAACTGCTCCCGGCCCTCTACAACCTGCTGCTCGACGGGCTGCTCCCATCCAACTACGCGGTGCTTGGAACCGGCCGGAAGCCGCTTGGCGACCAGGGTTTCCGCGCCGGGGCGCGCGAGGGCATCGCGAAGTACTCCCGGCAGGCCGTGACGGACGGCTCGTGGGCCGAGTTCGAGCGGCGCCTCTTCTACGTCGTCGCCTCGATCGAGGCCCCCAAGGACTACGAGGGACTCAAGAGCAGGCTGGAGCAGATCGAGGCGGCTCTGCACCTTCCGGGCAACCGGATCTTCTACCTGGCCATCCCGCCGACCTCCATCGAAGCGGCCTGCGAGGGCCTGACCCGTGCCGGCTTGGTCGGGCCTCCGGCGGCGGCCCGGCCGTTCTGCCGGGTGATTGTCGAGAAGCCGATCGGGCACGACCTCCAGTCGGCCCAGGCCATCAACGAAACGCTCGGGCGGGTCTTCGACGAATCCCAAATCTTCCGCATTGACCACTATCTGGGCAAGGAGACGGTCCAGAACATCATGGTGCTGCGGTTCGCCAACAGCATCTTCGAGCCGCTCTGGAACAACAAGTACATCGACCACGTCCAGATCACGGTCAGCGAAGAGGAAGGCGTGGGCTCCCGGGCGACCTACTACGAGGGCACCGGCGCGTTGCGGGACATGGTCCAGAACCACTTGCTCCAGTTGCTGTGTCTCGTGGCGATGGAGCCGCCCTACTCCCTCCACCCGGACGTGGTCCGCAACGCGCGCATTGACGTCCTGCGCTGCCTCAGGCCGATCGTCGGCCCGGACGTGGAGCGATATACGGTGCGGGGCCAGTACGGCCCGGGCAAGATTCGCGGGATGGAGGTCCGGGGGTATCGGAGCGAGCCGGGCGTCCGGGCGGATTCGGTCACGGAGACCTACGTCGCCCTCAAGCTGTTCCTCGATAACTGGCGCTGGGCTGGCGTCCCGTTCTATCTGCGCACCGGCAAGGCGTTGCCGAAGCGCTCGACCGAGGTGGCTGTGCAGTTCAAGGATATCCCGAGGATCCTCTTCAACGCCGATCCCGCGGCGGCCCAGGCCCCCAATCTCCTCACGCTCCGGATCCAGCCCGAGGAGGGGATGTCCCTGCGGATCATCTCCAAAGTGCCCGGTTCCCGCGCGCGCACGCACCCGGTGGACATGAGCTTCAAGTACGGCGACGCCTTCGGCTCCCCTTCGCCCGAAGCCTACGAGCGGCTCCTCCTGGACGTGATGGCCGGGGACGCCTCGCTCTTCATGCGCCGCGACGCGGTGGAGGCTTCCTGGGCCTGGATCACGCCGATCCTGGAAGCCTGGCAAGAGGTGGGCCCGCGGACCCTCCTGGAATACCCGGCGGGTTCCTGGGGCCCGGCCGACGCGGACCGGTTCATCGCGAGCGACGGGCGCGCGTGGCGGATCCTCTGAACCCCGTGACGCGGGACGCGGGACGGGAACGCAGGACGGGAACGCAGGACGGGAACGCAGGACCGCAACTCCCCCGTCACCTGTCCCGCATCCCGTGCCCTGTGCTTCCCAGCGGGCGAAACACCTGGTGGTAGAGCAGGTCGGCGAACCGGCGATACCCGTCGGTCGTGAGGTGCAGCCCGTCGTTGGAATAGGCGCGGGCGAGCCGGCGCGTGCCGGGCTCAAGGGTCGCCTGGAACAGATCCACGCAGGCCAGCCCGCGGCCAGCGCAGAATTCCGCGATCATGCGGTTCAGGGCCTCGCGGGGTGCGATCAGCGCCTGTTCCCAGGCTCGCTCCGCCGGCGTGCCCGGCTCACCCCCGATTCGGATCGAAGGCACCGTGACCGCGATCGGTTGGGTCCCGGCCGCCAGCGCCTGCTCGTACATCGCGACGAGGTTCTGGAGAATGTCCCGGGGAGCCAGCCACCACCCCAGGTCGTTCGTCCCACCCAGGATGATCACAAAGGCCGGCTTGGCCGCCAGAGCGTCCGCGCCGAACCGGGCAGCCATGTCGGCCGTGACCTCGCCGCAGACGCCGCTGACCGCCACCCGGGCCGCGCCGGCCAGTCGCTCCCGAAGAAAGACCCCGTAGGGGGTCTCTCTCACGGAAGGGCAGTCCAGAGTCGGAGCCTGGTACCCCGCGGTCAGGCTGTCGCCGAAGCAGACGATGAGCGGAACGGACTCGTCGGACTTCACCGGCTCTTCTCGGGCAGGGCGGCCGCGCGCCCGGGGGCGCCGCGCCCGCCCTCGCCGACAGGGCCGCCATTGTAGCCGCGAGCGCGCGGAATTGACAAACGCCTCGTGGACGGCAAGAATGGGCCCACCTTCAACGCCGGAAGAGGCCCCCATGGCCATTGCGACCAGTTGGGAGCAGCACCACCACATCATCAAGCCCATCCCGATCCTGCAGTGGCTGGTCGTACTCGTCCTCTCCGCCCACATCCTCTTGGGAAACCAGGACGCCCTCTCCACGTTCCAGGCGATCCGCTTCGTCAGCCTTATGCTGGTCAGTAACATCGTGTGCCTGTACATCCTGCCGAACCTCATCAACATGACCGCCGTGGCGACGATCCTGGTCCTCCTAGACACGCTGCTGGTCCCGGCCACGCTCTACGCGACGGGCACGACGGGAACGGACCTGTTCGTCGTCTACTTCGGCATCATCATGATTGCCGGTGCGGCGGGCAGCCTACCCCGCGCCTTGCTCCTGGCGACGGTGACCTGCGTGGCCTACGGCGCTTTCGCCCTGCTCTACGAGCCGGGCACCACCCCGCTCGGCTCGGTCCTGCTCCGGATGCCCTTCTTCCTTGTCGTCACCCTGTTCTACGGACTCATGGGCGAATTCGCGGAGCGGGAACGGAAGGACAAGGAGCGCCTCGCCTATGCGGCGACGCACGACGAGCTAACCGGCATGCCCAACCGGCGACACATCCAGGAAGCGCTGACCCGGGCGCTCGAAGAGGCCAAGCGGTTCGAGTCGCCTCTCTCCTGCGCCATGATGGACATCGACGGGTTCAAGCGGATCAACGACACCTACGGCCACGACGCGGGCGACCAGATTCTGCGGGAGTACGCATCCGTTCTGATCGAGCAGCGGCGGGGCTACGACCTGGTTGGGCGCGTCGGCGGCGACGAATACGTCTGGCTTCTTCCCCGCGTGGACACCGAGGGCGCGATCGCAGCCGGGGAGCGGCTCCGGAAGGCCGTAGAGCGGACCCTGTTCCGGAACGGGGACCGGACCATCCCGCTCACCACCAGCATCGGAATGACCACGTACGAGCCGGGCAAGAGCAGCCACCCATCGCCGGCCACCATGCTCAAGGTGGCGGACCTGGCCCTCTATACCGCCAAGCGCAAGGGCCGGAACCAGGTCTGCCACATGCCGTTGCTGGATCAGGCGTCCGACTGGGAACCGCAGCTCCAGCCCTGAAAGGCGCGACCACGCACTCCGCGTAACGGCGCCGGCCTGCGGCCGCCGCGCCCCGATCTTGACAGGGCTCCAGGCGCAGGGCTATTCTCCCGCCCTTGGACGAAGCCCAGACGGACCGCAGTCGAGACCGCTGGAACCCAGAAAGGAGCGGACCTGTATGCAACGCGCTCGCGGGACGGCAACCGGAACACTCCTGATCGCCGTGCTGACACTCTCGATCCTGGTCGGCCTCTCCCGTGTCGCCGCAGCCGCCGAGACGTTCAAGATGGCGGTCGTGGACCCCCAGGCCGTGCTGGAGAAATCGAAGGCCGGCAAGCGCGCCCTCGACGGCCTCCGCGAATACGCCGCCACCCGCCAGAAGCTCCTCGCCAGCGACGAGGAGGAGCTCAAGAGCCTCCAGAAGCAGCTCAAGGACCAGGAGGCCACCTTGAGCGAGAACCAGAAGCGGGAGAAGGAGGAGCAGTTCAGAGGCAAAGTTCAGGCCTACCAGCGTCGGGTTCAAGAATTCAACCAGGAGCTGGCCGCCAAGCAGAAGGAGTTGGTGGATGAGTACATGCAGAAAATCGCCGCTGCCACCAAGTCGGTGGCGGAGCGGGCCGGGTTTTCGCTGGTCGTGGATAAGGGGAGCGAGAACTCGATCAAGATCGTCATTTACAACCGGGAGGCCCTCGACATCACTGATCAGGTCATCAAAGAATTCGACCGGGTGAACAAGTAACCGAAGCCCGCTACCCCACTCCCACGTCGCGCCGGATCCGCTCGACCAGGCGCTCGAAGGCGGGCGCGTCTCCGCCGATCGAGCGCGCGACCAGCTCGACCTGATTGGGCCCCGCGACCCCCAGTCCCAGCTCGATCGCCCGCACGAGTTGCCGTTGCTCCCACACCCCTCGCTCCAGGACCCTGGGCCACTCGCCGTAGGTGCGGAGCAACGCCACCGCCACCGCGTCCAGCGCCACCCGGTCACCGCTGAGCAGCAGCAGGTCGGCCCGAGCCGAGGTGCCGCTAGTCGGCCCGCCGGCGATCATCACGGTGGTGGCGTCCGCGATCGTGAGCGCCGGGTGGACCGCGAGGTTCAGCTCGGCGATGCGCTCGTGCCAGTCCCCCGAGAGGAAGCTCAAGGACGGACGGTAGCGCGGATGCGTGACTCCCACCAGGTTCTTGAGGCCGCAGGAATAGTGGGCGAACCGGTGGGTCTTCACCACCGGCAGGTTGATGAAGACCTCCGCCTCATACACCGGCTTCGAGACGTAATAGCGCGTGAGGGTCGCAGCCGCGGCGGGCTCGACGCGCACCCACGGTTCGTCCTCCAACGCGAGCAGGCGCGCGCCGGCGGACTCGGCGACGCGACGCATCCCCGTCGCCTCCAGATTCTTGGTGGTCGGAAACCGGATCATCCCGGAGCTGTCGGCGATGACGACCTCGGCAGCCCCGGCGCCGCGCGCGAGCCGGGCGACCGCGGCGACGACTTCCGGCGCCGTTGTGCTGGGCGGCCGGCGGTCGTTGACGACGTTCGGCTTCAAGAGCACGCGTTTTCCCGTGAGCCCGAGCCGGTCGAGCCCGCCGAGCAAGGCTACCCCCTCGCTCAGCATCGCGGCCGGGTCGGTCCCGTGCACCAGGGCGACCAGCGCCCGGCCGTCGCGCGTGAAGGGATTGGGCGGGACCGGCTTGGCGGGCACCAGGGGCCCATCCGGCTCGAAGAGGAGAGCGCGCCAGAGGGAGCGCGGCGCGAAGGCCAGCGCCGGCAGGAACGCGAGCCCGAACCAGAGCCGGGCCAGCAGCTCGCGGCGCGTCAATGCGAAAAACCCGCCATGCGTCATCGGTCACTCGTCACTGGAAAAGGTCCCTTTCACGCATGACCAATGACCATTGACCACTCCTCAGCCTTGCTTCAATGGATAGCCGGCTTCACGCCAGGCCCGGATGCCCCCAGCCAGGCTGACCACGTTCGTATAGCCCATCTGCCGCAGGCTGTCGGCCGCCAGCGCGGACCGAAAGCCTCCGCCGCAATAGAGCACGATCGCGGCTCGCTTGTCCGGGATCACGGTCTCGATATCCCGCTCCAGGATGCCCCGCGCGAGGTGCAGGGCCCCCGGGACCCGGTCCGTGGCGTACTCGTGGTCCTCCCGGACGTCGATCAGGTGGAACGAATCCCCGCGTCAAGCTTCGCCTTGACCTCGGCGATCGTGCATTCCTTGATCCGCCGCCGCGCCTGCTCGACAAGGGCGAGAAAGCCGGGATTGTGCTTCATTGGTCTCCCGAGAACAGCGCCAGTTGCTCGGCGCCCGGTCTGCGGAAGGTCTTCGGGATCGGCTCTGGGGCGCCGTCTGGAAAGCCCGCCTTCCGGCGCGCCACCTCGAACAGCCGCTCGATCATCTCCCAGTAGGTCCCGTGCCCATGGTGCCGTGTAAAGAAACGGCTGTCCGACAGTCGGCCGCCCCGCACCTCGCGGAGCCGGTGCGTGATCTTTGCGATCCGGTCGGGGAAGGCCGCCGCCATCCGCTCGATGAAGACCGGCTCGACGTTCCCGGGTAGCCGGAGCAGGATACACGTCGCGGCCTGCGCCCCCGCCTCGCGGGCGCGGGTCAGCAACTCGGGCAAATCCTCCTCGTTCAAGCCCGGAATCACGGGCGCGATCGAGATGCCAGTCCGCACACCGGCCTCCGAGAGGAGCTTCATCGCCTCAAAGCGCTTCGTGATCGCGGGCGCCTGCGGCTCCACCTTCCGGGCAGTCTCGTTGTCCGCGAACGGGATGCTGAAGAAGACCCGCACCCAGGCTTCCCGGTCAAGTCGCAGGAGCAGGTCCAGGTCCCGGACGACGAGCGCGGCCTTGGTGATGATCCCGACCGGGTTCCGGAATTCCGCGCAGACCTCCAGGCAAGCTCGCGTGAGCCCGTAGCTCGCCTCCAGCGGCTGGTAACAGTCAGTGTTGCCGGAGAAGACGATCAGCTCGCCCGTCCAGGAGCGCCGCAGGAAGGCGGCGCGCAGGAGGGCCGGCGCGTCGCGCTTCACGACGATCTTCGACTCGAAATCCGTGCCGGCGCCGAAGCCCCAGTACTCGTGCGTGGGCCTCGCGTAGCAATAGGCGCAGGCGTGGAAGCAGCCGCGGTAGGGATTGATGCTCCACCGGAACGGCAGATCGGGGCTGTCGTTTCGACTCAGTATTTCTTTTGTGGTATCGTCATACACCTGGAGCGTGACGCGGCCCGGCGGCTCCAGCCGCTCGCGCTGCAGGGACTCGAACGGATTGGGCGGGTTGGACACCAGCCGCATGGCCCTATGGTCCTCTCCGCTGACGGCCCTGTCAAGATCGCCCGGCGGGCGCGTCGAGCATTGACTGGCCGCGGACCCGGTGTTAGAGTGCGGCGCGGTCCGACCCGGGCCGTTGCCACGAGGCCGCCATGTATGAGCTTCGCGCTCTCCGAGAGGACCTGGACGGGATCAGGCAGCGCCTCGGCCCCCGCGGGGCCGACGTGCCCTGGGAAGACCTGCGCAAGCTGATCGAGGAGCGGCGCGGGCTCACGGCGACCGTCGAGGAGCACCGGCACCGGCTCAAGCAGGGTTCCGATGAGGTCGGCCGGCTCAAGCGGGAACGGCAGCCCGAGGCCGCCATTGCGGTCAAGGCGGCCGAGATGAAGGCCCTCGGGGACCGGATCCGGGACCTGGAGGAGAACCTACGCGCGGTCGAGGAGCGGTTGACCGAGCTGGCGCTCCGCATCCCGAACCTCCCGCACGCCACCGTGCCGGTCGGCCAGAATGCGGCCGACAACCAGGAGATCCGCCGGTGGGGCTCCCTCCCCGCTTTCGCCTTCGCGCCCAAGCCGCACTGGGAGCTGGGCGAGGCGCTGGGCATCCTGGACTTCGAGCGCGCCGCCAAGATCGCCGGCGCCCGGTTCGCCATCCTCACTGGTACGGGCGCCCAGCTCGAGCGGGCGCTCATCAACTACATGCTGGACCTGCACACCGCCCGGCACGGCTACCGCGAGGTGCTGCCGCCGGCGCTCGTGAACCGGACGGCCATGACCGGCACAGGCCAGCTCCCGAAATTCGAAGAGGACCTCTTCCGGCTGGCGCACGACGACTACTTCCTGATTCCCACCGCAGAAGTCCCCTTGACCAACCTGCACCGCGAGGAGATCCTCCCCGCGGAGCGATTGCCGCTCCGCTATACCGCCTACACACCCTGCTTCCGGCGGGAGGCGGGCTCCTACGGCAAGGACACGCGCGGGCTCATCCGCCTGCATCAGTTCAACAAGGTCGAGCTGGTCGCCTTCGCCCGGCCGGAAGAATCCTACGCGGAGCTGGAGCGGCTCACCGCCGCCGCGGAGGCCGTGCTCCAGGGCCTGAACCTTCACTACCGCGTCGTCACGCTCTGCACGGGCGACCTGGGCTTCGGCGCGGCCAAGACCTACGACCTGGAGGTCTGGTTGCCGGGGCAGCAGGCCTATCGCGAGATTTCCTCCTGCAGCAACTTCGAGGCCTTCCAGGCACGTCGGGCAAACATCCGGTACCGGCCCCGCGCGGGCAAGGCAGGCAAGACCGAGTTCGTTCACACCCTCAACGGCTCTGGCTTGGCCGTCGGGCGGACGCTGGTGGCCGTGCTGGAGCAGTACCAGCAGGCCGACGGGTCGGTGGTGATCCCGGAGGTCCTGCGGCCCTATCTGGGTGGGCGCGAGCGCCTCGTGCCGGAATCCTGAGAGGAGACGGTCATGTTTGAGGTCGCGTTCCTGGCTACGGCCCTGTGGGTCTGTCCCGGCGAGGTCTACACGAACGAGCCCCGAGCGGGATGCAAGCCGTTTCAGCCATCCAACAAAGAAGCCGTGAGCACCGTCCCCGAGCCCGGAGCGGAACCGGCTCCCACGGAGCCGGCCCGCTCGGACCGCGTCCCGGCCGAAGCGCCGCCGCCTCGCCGTCCGAGCGCACCGTCGGAGCTCTGCGCGCTCTACAAGGAGTACCTCGCGCTGGAATTGAAGACGCAGGGCGGCTTCGTCACCGAATCCACCGACGAGGTCGAACGCTGGCAGACCCTCAAGCGGATGTTCCAGAACAGCCCGGCTCCAGCTTGCCCCTAACCCCGGGCCCCGCGCGCCGCCACTCATTCCACGAGCCAATGCCGGAGAGCGTAGCTCACTAGATCGGCCGTCGTCTTCAGGTTGAGCTTCTTGAGCACCCGCACCCGGTAGGTGCTGACCGTCGTGACGCTCAGGGTCAGGACCTCGGCGATCTGCCCGACGGTCTTCCCCGTCGCGAGCATGCAGAGCACCTGATATTCCCGGTCGGACAGCCTCGCGTGGAGGGGAGTCTCGGGCCCCCGGCCCATCGCCTCCACGATGTGCTCGGCGAGGGCGGCGCTGACGTAGCGGCTACCCGTGTGCACTTTCCGGATCGCCTCGATGAGCTTCTCCGGGGCGTCGGCCTTGCTCAGGTAGCCGGCGGCGCCCGCGCGCAGGACCCGGAGGGCGAAATGCTCCTCGGTGTAGAGGCTGAGGACCAGCACAGGCAGCGCAGGATGGAGCCGCTTGAGATCCTGCAGCACGTCGAGCCCGCTGCGGTCAGGCATGTTCATATCGAGCACGACGACGTCGTAGACCTCGGAATGCACCGCGTCGAGTACCTCCCGCGCGGAGGCCGCCTCTCCCGCAACCGCGAGATCCGGCGTCGTGGCCAGCACCTGCTTCAGTCCCGCCCGGACGACGGGGTGATCGTCGGCGATCAGCACCCTGATCATGTCTCCGCTACCAACCTTCCCGGGAGTCAGTTCCAGCGCTCAGGCGGAGGTCTGCCGAGCCGGCTCGTCGGCTTCGCCCATGGGAATCCGGACCGCGACGGTGGTGCCCCCACCCGGCGCACCTGTGATGGCGAAGGTGCCCCCCGCCAGCTCCGCCCGCTCGCGCATGCCGAGAAGCCCGAGCGACCGGACGTCGGCGATCTCGCTCTCGCCGATCCCCACGCCGTTGTCGCGGACCTCCAACAGGATTGCGTCCTCCTCGCGCGCGAGCCGCACCGTCACGGCGGTGGCGCGCGCGTGCCGGAGCACGTTGGTCAGGGATTCCTGCAGGATTCGGAACAGCGCCGTTGCCCGCTCACGGTCCACCGGCGCATGGCTCAGATCTGAGAGGAACCGGGTCTCGATGCCGGTGCGGGTTTGGAACTCCCGCGCCTGCCATTCCATAGCGGCCGGCAGGCCCATCTCGTCCAGCAGCGGAGGCCTCAGCTCGGCGGCGATCGCCTGGACGGTCTGGATCGTCCGTTCCACCAGGCTTCCCAGCGCATCCAGCTTGGCCGCCAGCTCGGCCGTTTGCTCGGCAATCGGCTTGAACTGCCCTGGCGTGGCCAGACGGCTCCGGACCCACCAGAGGCCCAGCTTGATCCCCGTCAGGGCCTGTCCCAGCTCGTCGTGAATCTCGCGCGCGATCCGCGCCCGGTCCCGCTCGCGCACGGTCTCCAGGTGCGCGGATAGGGCGCGGATCTGCTCGTACGACTGTCTCAAGTGCTCTTTGCTCTCGCGCAGCGCGAGCTGGGCGCGCACGCGCTCGGTGATGTCCCAGCAGTTGACGATCACGCCCTGGACCACGGGATCGTGCAGCAGGTTCTTCCCGGTACCCTCGAGGGTGCGCCAGGACCCGTCGCGATGCCGGATCCGAAACTCCTGAGTGGCCGTGTGGCCCGGGATCCGAACGCCACCCGCGAAGACCTCCGTGACTGCCGGCTGATCGTCCGGATGCAGGAGGTCCCGGGCCTTGCGGCCGATCAGTTCCATCGGCGTGTAGCCGAGCACCCGCTCGACGGAGGGACTGGCGAACAGCACCGATCCGTCGTGATCCAGGAGCACGATGAGGTCGGACGCGTTCTCGATCAATGCCCGGAAGCGCCGCTCACGCCGCTGGCGCTCCTCTTCCAGGCGTCTCCGCGCCCCCATGTCATGAGCCATCGCCACATATGCGGGCCGTCCCTCGAAGGTCACGGGGGCCCACTCCACCTCGACGGCGAGCGCCGCCTCCGCTCCCATCTCATCAAGCCGCTCGACTGCGCGGGGGCTGCGGGGAGCCGCCCGCACCTGTCGTGCCACCAGGGCCATGACGTAGTCGTGGAGGGACACGCTATCCGGGCGGCGCGCAGGGCCCTCCCCCGTGACAGCGGCAGCCCGGCCCCGTGGCACCCCGTACCGCCGCGCCGCCGCCTCATTGACGGCGACAATGGAAAAGTCGTCCGCATCTAGGATCCACATCGGATAGGGGCTACGCTCGAACAACTGGCGGTATTGCTCTTTGGCTTGCTCGAGCGCCCCTTCGATCTGCTTCTGCTGCGTCAGGTCAATGGCCAGCCCGCCCAGCAACTGGCGGCCCATGGCGTCCCGCACCGGGAACTTGAAGACCCACCAGACCTCCGTTCCGCCGTCCTGCCCGGGCAGTCGTGCGAACATCTCCGTGGACGTATCGGTCTCGAGAACCCGCTGGTCGTGCTCACGGAGCTGCCGGGCGGTCTCGGGCGGAAACAGATCGAAGTCCGTCTTTCCCAACCACTCCGCCCGGGGCCTCGTGAACCGTCGTTCCATCGGCCGATTGACGTACCGATAGCTGCCGGAGGCGTCCTTCAGGAACGCCAGCACCGGACTGTTGTCCAGGAAGGTCTCGAACCAGGCAGCTCGCGCGCGCGGTGCCACGCGGTCCCGCCAAACCCACATCACCGTCGCCCAGACCGCCACGAGCATCGTCCCGCTGCCGAGCAGGAAGGACGCGCTCCCGTCCGTGCGGAGCTTGAACAGGGCTGCAAGAGCGATCAGGCCACTCGAGAGCGCCGCGAGCCGGAGGAGATCCGTGGGAACTGGGGACCGACAGGAGGCCCAGACCGCGAACAGGTAGATGACTGCCGGAACCGCCGAGAAGGGAAGCCAAAGGTCGAGTACGAACGCTGCTCCGGCCGCGCTCACCAGCCCAGCCAACAGGATCGCGCGGGCTCGCGCCTGCCCCTCCCACACGATCGGGGCCTTGTGCCCAGGGTCACGCGATGAGGTCACCTCTCGTGCCACAGCCTGGACTGCTCATCCGTTGCTGCCGCGCAATACAAGGGCGATCCCGAGCCGGAGCGCCGCCACTGCCGAAATGGCCCATGGCCGGCCCCTAGCATCCGCCTAAGCACCGACAAGCGCGACCGACCGCCTGTCGGCGCCGGTCGGGCGAAAGCGGCAGGAAGAAACCGGCAGATTTTACCAAGTCGCCCGCGCGAAGCCTAGCGAATACCGATGCCTTTCGCATAAATTTTCAACGCGTTCCGTTGTCGTTGCCAGTACGACAGCGTGACATGGTCTGGGAGGACAGGCCACAGGAGCGCGCTGGTGGTGGACCCAAGCTAGCCTCGACAGCCTAAGAGATAGTTAGACTTACGAATTCGATCCCGTTTGGCCGGCAGCCTGGCTGAAGCGCCCATGAACGGGGCGGCTGGATTAATCCGAGAAAACCCTCTATCATCCAGGAAGCCGACCCGGTTCCCCGGGCGGCCCGTTCACCAGCAGATCGAGCCTGCTGCTGCGGAGGGGTGGCTGAGTGGCCGAAAGCGCTGGTCTTGAAAACCAGAGTCGGGGCGACTCGACCGTGGGTTCGAATCCCACCCCCTCCGCTCCTCGCCAGCGTGGCTGGCCGCTTCAAATTGCTGCGGCCAGGCAGTACCGTCGCGGCTTCTCCGCCTGTAGCTTCGGGGGTAGGATTCGTTTCCCATCCTAACGGCACGATGGTATCGCGCCTGTGCCCCCTCCGCTCCTCGCTCGCGCGGCTGGCCTATGCAACACTGTTGCCGGCTGGGAGGTGCCTCAGCGGTTTTCCTTGGTTCTTGATTCAACTTGCCCCGCCACATCGCTATACTCCTCCCCTTGTGCCGTGGTATAAAGAACGCCTCTAAAAAGGAGCGCCTAGCGCGAACCAGGATCGCGACCAGTTTCGCCGACAGCGGGATAGAAGACACGGAGAGGTGGCCGAGTGGCCGAAGGCAACGGTTTGCTAAACCGTCACAGGGCCTAAAAGCTCTGTCGCGGGTTCAAATCCCGCCCTCTCCGCCACACCAAGCTTGCTCGGCGGGCCGCGTCGGGTCTGGGCGGTCAGTGTGTACTTTCGCGGCCGTGTCCCCTCTTCCGCGACCGAGAAGACTGCCCCTTGCTCCAGCGATGACGCACTCCCTGCTCCTATTGCTGCTGGTCACCCTCTCCCCCCTCCTCCTCACCTCCTCCTGCACACTCTCCGTGCAATCCATTCGTATCGCGGCGCAGGACTTTCGATTCGTCCCGGCCCTCGTGCAGGTGGAGGCCTCACGGCCTGTGCGCCTGGTGGTCGTCAACGAAGGCCGGGAGGTGCATGAGTTCGCCGCGACCCTGCTCGCCGATCCGCACGCGCAGATCTTCTCGGAGCCGCCCCAGACCGCGCCACGCGGCGAAGGCCTCCGGCTCCCGCCCGGCAAGACCCTGGAGATCCTGCTCCGGCCCCAGCCGGGAACCTACCTCTTCCGTTGCCTCATCCGGGGCCACGCCGGCATGCAGGGCACGCTCGTCGTCGAGGGTTGACGGTCACGGGGCGGCGGAGTCGAGCGAGGCGAGGAGCCGTTCCGCCTCCGGCCGGTAGCGCGTCCGCCAGGCGTACCCGGCGCCCGCCCCGCGCAGGTGCACAATCGCGCGCAACTCGCGCCGCGCCGCCTCGACCTGGTTGTGCCGGAGATAGGATTTGGCCAGATCCAGCCGGGCGTGCGCGTAGGTAGGATCGAGGGCGACTGCGCGTTCGAGATAGTCGAGCCCGGCTGCCTCGTCCCCGCCCAGGATCCAGGGCAACTCCTCGAGCAAGCGACCCATCATGTGCAGCGCGGGAGCATAGTCGGGCTTCAGCGCCAGCGCCCGGTCGACGTGCGCCTTGAGATCTCGGACCAGGAGCGCCGAGGCCATGACGCCCTTGAGCTCCGCGGCGCTGCCCGCGTTGGCGGCGTAGAGGTAATGTCCGATACCGTTCGCCTCGTCGCGCTCCAGCGCGCGTTTTGCGAACCGAGCCCCCTCTTCATAGGCCGCCATGCGCTGGGCGGGATCGGTATAGGCGTTGTCGCCGAGATCCAGGTAAAGGTCGGCCAGCGTGAGCAGAACGTGCGGATCGGAGGACTCCCGCGCGCCGGATTCCAGCAGGCGCGCCAGCTTCCGCTGTAAGGACGGTGGGTCGTCGTCCGCAGGTCCGTTCGCCTGAACGGCGGCACGATCCGCGGGCCACGGAGAGAGGAGAAGCCCGATCAGCAGCGCGGTGACCGCCGCGCCGAGCCGCCACCAACGCCCGTCGCTCATAGCGGCTCGAACCGAGCGGTGAAGAATCGGAGCATCGGCGGTTCGTAGACCATCTTGAGGCCCCAGATGCGATCCCGCGCGCGAAAGACCTGGGCGACGCCGTCCGCGACAACGTCCATGTGACTGTAAGTGTACACGCGCTCGCGCGGGAGTCGGAAGACGTTGTAGTGCGCCTCCCGCAGCGCCGCGATCCGCACATCGTACGGGACGCGCTTGAGCGTCTGGACAATCTTGATCCGGAACGACTCCCCGACGGCGCCGGAGCCCGTTGGGCCCCCCCACTCGTTTGATTCATGAACCGTCCGCTCCATCCAGTCCTCCAGCCTGGAACCTTCATTCGGGGGCGGCTTCCTTCTATCCCAATCCAGCCGGATCCCGCAAGCGGACAAGCGGGATCACGCGGCAGCGGCGTGGGCTGCCCGGCATCCGGCGTCCCGCTCGGCTTGCGGGCGCTGCGGCTCTATGCCATCATGCGTCCGAGCGAGCCGTTCCCACAACGAGCCGACAGCATGAGCGGTGCTAGGAAGAAGACGCGCGCCAGATCATTGCGCCGCCCTCCCACGCGGTTTCTCTGGGCCCGCACCCCGACGGAAAAGCTCCTGGACCTCCGCCTCTGCGATCTGGGCGTCAAGCTCGAGCGCACGTGGCTGCACGACTGCATCCGCGAGCTGTACGCCGAGCTCGAGCGGCGCGGCTTTCGCTTCCGGCCGCACGTCTGGCTGTCACACGACTGGTACTCGCCGGAGGGCGTGCCTGGCATCGCCATTCCCTTCTACCTAGCCCATCCCCGCCTGATCCGGCTCGAGCGGAGCCAGATGCTCGAGGCGGAGGGCAGCGCGCGCCAGGAGTGCTTGAAGATCCTCCGGCATGAATGCGGGCACGCGCTCCAGCACGCCTATCAGCTTCACCGCCGACGCCGCTGGCAACAACTCTTCGGCCGATCCGCGCAGCGGTACCCGGACTTCTATCGCCCCAACCCGGCCAGCCGGCGCTACGTCCAGCACCTGCGCCTGTACTACGCCCAGAGCCACCCCGACGAGGACTTCGCCGAGACCTTCGCCGTCTGGTTTCAGCCGCGTGCGGTGTGGCGGAAGCGGTACGCGGGCTGGCCGGCCCTTCAGAAGCTGGAATATGTGGACCAACTGATGCGGGAGATCAGGCGGGCCAGGCCGGCCGTGCGGACGCGCGTGCAGGTGGATCCCCTCCACAAGCTCACGATGACCCTGCGCGAGTACTACGCGGAGAAACGGGAACGCTACCAGACTGGCTCGCCGGACACCTATGACCGCGACCTGGCGCGGCTCTTCTCCCGCGACCCCCGTCACCGCAACCGGGAGCTGGCCTCCACCTTCCTCCGGCGCAACCGCGCCGAGATCCGGCGCCTCGTGGCCCGATGGACTGGGGAATATCAGTTCACCCTGGACCAGGTCCTGAACGAGATGATCGCCCGGTGCCGGGAGATGAAGCTGCGCGTGGTCGGCGCCGAGCGCCAGGTCCGTATAGACTTTGCCGTCCTCCTCACGGTGAGGACCATGCAGTCGCTCTACAACCGCCGGACGTGGTTCGCCCTATGAAGTCGCTGCGCGTCCTCGTCCTCCTGCACCCCGACCTCATGCCCCCCGAGAGCCTGGAAGGCTACACGGAAAAGGAAATCTTCACTTGGAAGACCGAATACGACGTGGTCACCGGCCTGCGGAAACTCGGCCACGATGTGCTGCCGCTCGGCGTCCGGGACGAGCTGACGCCGATTCGGACCGCGATCACGGACTGGAAGCCTCACATCGTGTTCAACCTTCTGGAAGAGTTCGACGGCTTGGCCGAGTTCGATCAGCACGTCGTGAGCTACCTGGAGCTGCTGCACGTCCGGTACACCGGCTGCAATCCCCGCGGGCTCGTCCTGGCCCGGGACAAGGCGCTTTCCAAGAAGCTCGTCGTCTATCACCGGACCCGGGTGCCGGCCTTCACGGTCTTCCACAAGGGCCGGAAGGTCCGCCGCCCCAAGGGGCTGGAGTTTCCTCTCATCGTCAAGAGCCGGAGCGAGGAGGCCTCGCTCGGCATCGCGCAGGCATCGGTCGTGGACAACGACGAGAAGCTGGCCGAGCGGGTCGCGTTCGTCCACGAGAGCATCGGCACCGACGCGATCGTCGAGCAATTCATCGAGGGCCGCGAGCTGTACGTCGGCGTGCTCGGGAACAACCACCTCCAGGTCCTGCCCGTCTGGGAGCTGGTGATCGAGAAGCTGCCGCCCGGCAGCACTCCGATCGCCACGGCGCGCGTCAAGCACAGCCTCGACTACCAGGCGAAGCACGGCATCTTCCAGCAGCCCGCGGACGGTCTCACGCCCAGCCAGGTAGCCTTCATCAACAACACGACGCGACGGATCGCGCGCGTCCTGGAGCTGGACGGTTACGCCCGCATTGACTACCGGCTCAGCCCGGACGGCCGGCTGTACTTCCTGGAGGCCAACCCGAACCCGGAAATCGCCGAGCGGGAGGAGTTCGCCTCGGCCGCGAAGGCCGCCGGTTTTACCTACCCGACGCTCCTCCAGAGAATTCTGGAGCTAGGGTTAGCGCGCCGGCGGTGAGCCCCACCTGCCACCGCTCCCCTCGAGGACGCGCATGGCGAGCAGCGAAGCCCAACAACAGGACGGATATCCCACCGCCGTCGTCACCGGCGCCGGCGGGCTGATCGGCAGCGCGCTCGTAGCGGCCGCGCCCCGGTGGGTGCCCGGCTGGCGGGTGTTGGGACTGACCCGCGCCGACCTGGACCTCACGGATTTCGCGGCCGTCCGTCAGATGTGCGCGACGCTCCGGCCGTCGCTGATCATCCACTGCGCGGCGCTCAGCCGGACACCGGACTGCCAGCAGCAGCCGGCGCTCGCGCGTCGGCTCAACGTCGAGGTGACGGAGATGCTCGCGGAACTGGCTCGGGACATCCCCTTTGTGTTCTTCTCGAGCGACCTGGTCTTCGACGGCCGGAAGGGCTGGTACGACGAAGCCGATGTGGTGAACCCTCTGAATGTCTATGCCGAGACCAAGGTCGCCGCCGAGCGGATCGTGCTCGAGAACCCGCGTCACACGGTGATCCGTCCGGCTCTCGTCGGCGGGGTCTCCCCAACCGGCGACCGCGGCTTCAACGAAGCGCTCCGCCGGGCGTGGGCCGCCGGTCAATCCGTCACGCTCTTTACCGATGAGTACCGCACGCCGACGCCCGCTCCCGTACTCGCCCGGGCTGTCTGGGAGCTCCTGGCCAACGACTGTCCGGGCCTCTACCACCTCGCTGGCTCCGAGCGGCTCTCCCGCTGGCAGGCCGGGCAGCTCGTCGCCGCCCGCTGGCCGGCGCTCCATCCCAAGATCACGGCCGGCTCGCAGCGCGACTACCGAGGCGGGCCGCGCCCGCAGGACACCTCGCTCAATTGCGCCAAGCTCCAGAAGCTCCTGTCGTTTCCGCTGCCCGGTCTCACGGAATGGCTGGCCGCCAACCCGGATGAGCCCTTCTGAGAATGGGCCGCCGTCTCATCCTTCGGACAGGCGCTTGAGTTGGGGGGAAGGCGGTTGCTACAGTAGGTCCGTTGGAGGGTGCCTATGGCAATGGCGTCGGTCATGCTTCCACTGGGAACCCCCGCTCCGCCGTTTGTCCTTCGCGATGTCGTGAGTGGGCGCGTCTACTCGCTCGACTCCTTTAAGGATAAGACCGCTTTGCTCGTCATGTTCCTCTGCCGGCACTGCCCCTACGTCCAGCACGTGCAGGAGGGAATCGCCGCGCTGGGGCAGGACTACGCGAACACCGGGCTCGGCATCATCGCCATCAGCAGCAACGATCCGGCCCAGTATCCGGACGACGCCCCGGAGCGGCTCAAGGAGATGGCCCAACGTCTCGGGTTTCGGTTTCCCTTCTGCTTTGATGAGACCCAGGAAGTCGCGAAGGCATACAAGGCTGCCTGCACCCCGGACTTCTTTCTGTTTGATGCCCAGCGGCGCCTGGTCTATCGCGGGCAGCTCGACGATAGCCGGCCGAGCAATCGCCTCCCCGTGACCGGCCGCGACCTCCGGGCCGCGATTGACGCGGTGCTCACCGGCCGTCCGGTGGACTCCACCCAAAAACCCAGCATCGGCTGTAGCATCAAGTGGAAACCCGGCAACGCCCCGCCGTATGCCTGACCGCCCTCTAATTTCCCCCTTGTCGCTATTGCTTCTTCGACCCCTTCTCGTGCGAGGCATGGCCGACCATCTGGCCCATGCTCACCTTGCCGTTCGGGAGGGCGGCCCCCACCGGCCACAGGGCAAAAATGATCCCGTCCGTCTTGGCCACCGTGTCCGCGACTTCCTTAGCCTTGTCCGGCGGAAGATCGAGGACCTTGACGTTGCCGGTCGCGATCTCCTCCGCATGGTCGTGCCAGACCTTCTTCCAGACCTTCTTCGGAACCGTCTTTTCATCCCGTGTGACCGTCTTGGCCACGATGTACTCGACCCCGACCAGCTTGGCGCCGGGGTCATCGGTCTCGTAGAGCAGACACTCGATGAAGGGGTCCGGCGCCACGACCTTGCAGTAATGGTGGAACGGTCCCCGAACCTTGCCGTCAATCAGGTGCGGCGCGGTGACGTGGATCGTATGGCCGTCGGCTGGGGTCGGCTTGGCCGCCGGACTCGGCGCGGACGGGGCCGGCGGAGCCGGCGCCTGGGCCAGAGCGGAACCACTGGTCAGAAACATGCAGATGGTGGCGATAAGCAATCTCACCATGGCGACACCTCCTTCGTCGGGATCGGACTGGATAGGCCCTGCTGCCCGACACGTCAAGCGGTACTCATGTGCAAGAGGATAGCCCCAACTGTCTGTTCAGATACGATCTCGCGCGACGACGGCATTGCGCGTGGTTACCCTGATCGGGTCGAACTCCCCGCTGGATTCTGTCGAGAGCCGGGCCCCTCTTACTTCCCCTCCGTGCTCGCCGTCGCCGGATCGGCCGGCCGGCCGGCGATCCGCTCGGCCTCCTCCCTGACCACCGCGCGCAGGGACTCCGGTCTTACGACGCGCACCCCGCTCCCGAAGCTCAGCACCCAGCCCACCAGCTCGCGCGTATCCGCGACCGTCAGCGTCATGCGAAGCCGACCGTGCTTGAGCGGCGTCTGCTGCTGGCTGGGGTGCCAGATGCGGTCCTTCACCCACGAGGCCGTCGCCTTGTTAAAGAGTAGCTCCACTTCGATCCTCGGCCCACCGCGCATGACCGTGAGAGCGTCCTGGACGTAGGCCTCGAGGTCGAACCCCAGCGGCATCTGGTAGGGATGGTCGGTCAGGGTGATGGACCGGATGCGCTCGACGGCGAACAGCCGCACGTCCCGGCGCAGGTGGCAGTAGGCGACCAGATAGAGCCCGCCGGAGGCGTACCAGAGCCGGTAGGGATCGGCTTCCCGACGCGTGACCTTCCCGCGCGAAGCGGAGAAGTAGCGGAGCTGGACGGTCCGGGCCTGGCTGATGGCCTGCGTCAGGCGATCAATGGTGTCCCGGTGCCCCTTGTAGGTCTTGTGCGAGCCAAGCCCTACGGAAAACAGACCGCTGACCTGGTCCACGTACTCGCGGCTCGGGGACGGCAAGGTGGCGGCGGCCTTGCTCAGGAGCGAGTCCAAGGCGGTCTGGACCTGGGTGCCCTCCAGGGGCTTGAGGAGATGCCGGCTGATGAGCAACGCCATCAGCTCGGTGGGCGAGCAGGTCAACGCGGGGATGCTCTTAAAGCCGTCCATCAGGCGCCAGCGGACGCGCCCGTCCATCCGCTCGCGAATGAGCGGAAAGCCAGCGGTCTCGAGCGCCGCAAGGTCCCGCCGCAAGGTCCGCACGTGCCGCGGCAGGTCCGGCGGCAGTCCCTCTAGCAGCTCATCGAGCGTGCGCCCGCGCGACGACTCGAGCTGGCGCAGGAGGTGCCACTGCCGGATGACCTGGTCGTTGCGCGACACGCGCGACCTCGCGACAGGGTTGCGGCTAGCATACCGGTCTTTCCGTACGCTCGCAAGCCGAGCGCGGCCGGGCGGGGGCGGTGGAAGGTCAGCGTTCCAGTTGAAGCTGGGGAAGCAGGCCGGGGGTCTGGGTGATGATCGTTTCGATGGCTGGTGCGGACGGCGTCGGGACAGCCGGCGGAGCGGCCGGAGCCGCTGGGCCCGGTAACGGCGGGCTGGGCACGATCGGCGCGCGGGCGGAAACCGGAGGAAAGTACTGGTAGTCGTGAAAGCCACAGCCGGGGGCGCGATAGAGAATCCCGGAGTTGCCGCCGTTATCCCGCTGGGCGCGGAAGCCGCCCGGGTAGGCCTGCGTGCTTCCCGCGCCGCTCCGCACGCCGGCCTGGACGCCGCCAGTCTGGGCGGAGCCGACAGCCGGAAGGAGCAACGCCAAGGCCAAGACCGGGGCCAGGCGGTTCATGGGAGACTGGCTCATGGTGGCCAGTATGCCCGGTCCCGCAGGCACGCGCAAGGCGCAAATCTGTTCAGGTCCACCCTGACTTGACCGTCCCTCACCTGGCCCTGTATAACGTGCCCGACACCTCTGTCCCGCCGCAGACGACCGGCCACGCGCCCGTAGCTCAATGGATAGAGCATCAGACTACGGATCTGAGGGTTGGGGGTTCAAGTCCCTCCGGGCGCGCCATCTCAAACGGAACTGCGACGCCTCGCCTCAAAACCGGATGGCAAGGCCACCCGTCAGCCCGTAATCCGGGGCGCCAGCGGAGAGTCCGACCAGGAAGCCCGCATTGAGCCGGACCGTCTGCCCGAGTTTGTAGCTCAGGTCAAAATAGATGTCCTGCGGGTCCTGGAGTCCTGCGAGGACGGCCGACCAATACTCGTAGTAGACGCTTCCGAGCAGGTTGGGGGTGAAGTAGTAGCCAAGGCCGAGGTCGTAGTTCCATTGATTCTTCAGCTCAACTCCGGGGGGAGAACCGATAAAGGTGTAGCCGACATCTGCGAACGTGATCCACCTCTCAGGCAGCGTCTTGGACACCTGGAGCCCGAATTTCTCGTCGAATTCCCCTGTGCCCAGCCCCTTGTCCGGGTCGGCGGTAGGGAACTTCACCCGGCCGAGCACGGCGACCGTGGGCAGCAGCCCCTTCTCATCGAGGAGATAGTACCGGCCCTGGAGCAGGGTATCCCCGATGCCGCTCTGGGTGACGCGGGTCGCCGTGGTCCGTTCCTGCACAACCTTCCCGCCTCGGACGACGGTTCTCGTGGGGCAGGTCCCTCCCGTGGCGTTGGGCACGCCGCTCAAGAGCGTCACGTTGCAATCGCCCGTCACCCACAGGTACGAGACGATTAACGTCACATCGCCGTTATCGAACAAGCGGCGGATGGAGAGGGGAACCGCCGTGATGTCCGTTCGGGAGCCGGTGCCGTACGTTCCCGAGGAATAGTAGCCCGCGAGGCCCACTTGCCAGTTCGGGGGCTGATCGGCGCTCCAAGACGGCCCGGGTGCCGACGCGAGCAGCAAAACCAGCAGCACGGCGAAGCGGTACGCCTGTCGGCGCGGAGATCGTGCCGCTACCTGAATCGTGGTGATCACGGTCACCATCCACAGGAACGTCCCGCCATGTGAACTCGGCCAGGGCCTAGCACACCTGCCGTGTCCAGCTTCGCAGGACATGGTGGTCGTCGAATCTCAGCACGTAGGCCCGGCACTGGCCGTCCCCCGTGTCGAGCCCTCCGAATGGCCCGACCGGGCTGCTCTGATAACGGTACTCCCATTCGCTTCCGCCGGCGCTGAGGGCCCGCTTGGTGTGGGGGCTCCCTAGTTGCTCCGTCACCTCGACCTCGGTGGCCCTGTTGACGGCCTTTTCGAGATACGCTGCCTGCCACGGGGTACAGGACAAGAGTCCCAGACATAGGACGCTGAGCCCCCACCTCGCTAGGCCTGCCCGGCTGGTCATGGCCCTGTTCGTTTCGCCTCCACCTGAGTGCAGCAAGGAGCCTGCCACGCTTGGCTGACAGAGCCTCTTGCCTGAGGCTGGTTTTTCTGACGAGCCCTGCTGGCCGAGAACTACTTACCGATCCCTGTCGGTTTCTTACACCCGTTCCGGACATAGTAAACCCCTCGAGCGGCAATGTCCGCCCTGCTTCCGCGGGCCTTCTCCGTCGTTCGGCTTGGCGGCGGAGCCGGAGGGTGTTCTAACCGCAGGGAGACGGGTGCCCGGACGTCCCTGTTGGGCGCCACTCGCCGACGGCTAGCGGTTGAGCGGGCGCTCGGGTTTCATCGGTCGCTCGGGGCGCTCCGGACGCTCCGGCCGCATCGGGCGGTCTGGCCGTTCCACGCGCTCAGGCCGAGCGACTTGCCCGGTCCGCTCTTGGCGGACCTCACCGGCCACGAGCTGCTGCCGGGCCTGCTGGACGTCGGCGACCACCGGCCCCAGCTTGAAGCCAAGCTCTTTGGCGATCCTTCCCCACCCCATGTTCTCGTTGCGCATGGACTGGATCTTCGTGAGCGCGTCGGTCATGGTCGGATAGGTGGTCGGATCGGTCTTGGTCAGATGCTGCGCCATGGCGAGCTGAATGGTAATTTCACCCCAGCCCTGCTTTTGGCCTTGCATGGTTTCGATCTGACTCGCAGGCACGTTGAACCGCTGCGACAGAGCCTGCACCCGGTTGGCCGAGTTTTTCGACGCGGCCTCGCTGTCAATGGCCGCACGGGTGGTTTGCAGACGCCCTTCGTCTTGATCAGCTTGGGCCCACAGGGACGTGTGTGACGCCAAGACAAAAGCCAGCCCACCCAGGATCGCAGACAGAAGCCTGTTGCCTCTCATGTCTCTCCCTCCTTTGCTCCGGCTGTCCCAGTTTGCCTAGAACCGCTCACGTCACCAGTACTTTTTCAGCGCACCCCTAAGACCATCAGGTAGATACCCCAGTGACAAACGAGGAAATCCCTGATCCTGCGATCCCGACAAATGCCGGGCAGACCCCTATGACTTGCTATCCCCGTTCTTCTCCTTGCTCTTCTTGCTCGATTTCGCGGCAGGCTTGCTCGCTGCGGTCTTCTCCGTCGTGGCGGTCCCACCGTTGGCCTTGTCCTTCTGCTGCTGGTTCATGATCGCGCCGCCCACGACGCCGGCTGCACCGCCGAGCGCGGCCCCGAGCAGCACGCTCCCGCCGGCCGCCGCCGCGAGCACGGCGCCGCCCCCGGCGCCGATCGCGCCGCCGGAGAGCATCCGCTGCTGCTCGTCGGTCATCCCGGCGCAGCCCGTCAGCGACACCGTCAAGACCAGGCAGAGCATCGCGCTGAGCCCCTTCATGCGCTTACCTCCCTTCCGGTCCCCCTCCCGCCGAGGGGGATGTGTCCAGATTCCGCAAGGAAAAGTCGTGCAAGCACTATGCCTTCATTCACTGAACCGGAAGTTGCGCTACCTCGCGGGGATGTAAGGGAGGGGTCGTGCCGAGCCTTCCCTCAGAAGATCACTCGGGCGGTCAGGATCGTGTAAGGATTTCCTGCAGGAGTGGAGGCTGCTCCCACCGCCGGGGAGGGGGCCGGACGTCTGTTGAACCTAGCAGGGTTGAGTCATCTCCGGCTTCGTGACAGGGTCTATCGCCTGCCGGCAGGCACGCTCATCGAGGATCTTCTTCTCCATAAGGGCGATCGCCGCGATGCCGTCCGGTGAGGGACCCTTGTCCGCCTGGGGTTCGTCAATTTCCATGCGGGCCTTCAGCGCCCGATCCTCCTGCGCCTCGTGCGCGGCTCGGGCCGGGTCGCAGTGCGCCGGTCCGATCGGGCCGGCGCAACCGGCCAAGAAGACCAGGAGAGGCAGGAGCGCGAGGGCACGACCGGCACGGCTCGACGCCATCGAGATGATCGGCATCATCGGGTGGATGTGTCCTTCAGAAGCTGCTCCACCCAGGCCACCACGGTATCAAGGCCTTCCCCGGACAGCAGGTTGGTGAACACGAACGGCCGGTCGCCCCGCATGGCGCGGCTGTCCCGCTCCATCACCGCGAGATTGGCGCCGACGTGCGGAGCCAGGTCAATCTTGTTGATGACCAGGAGGTCGGACCGCGTGACCCCCGGCCCGCCCTTGCGCGGAATCTTGTCCCCGGCGGCCACGTCAATCACGTAGACGACCCGGTCCGCCAACTCCGGGCTGAACGTCGCGGCTAAGTTGTCGCCGCCGCTCTCGACGAAGATCAGCTCGACGTCCGGGACGCGGCGCACCAGCTCGTCAATCGCCTCCTGATTGTGCGAGGCGTCCTCGCGGATCGCCGTGTGGGGGCAGCCGCCGGTCTCAACGCCGAGAATCCGCTCCGGCGGGAGCACACCCCGCCGGGTCAGGAACTCGGCATCCTCCTTGGTGAAGATGTCGTTCGTGACCACGGCCAGGCTCCACCGTTTACACAGCCGGCGACAGAGTGCCTCCACGAGCGCGGTCTTGCCGGATCCGACCGGTCCACCGACGCCGACCACGGGGATGCCCTTGGCCCGCGCCCGGGTCGGCCCACCGCCCTCGTGGTGATGGTGCCCGTGCATGAAAAGATGAAGACCGTACGGCCTAAAACAGAAAATACCGCTGCGCCATCGGCAACCGTGCCATCGGCTCGCAGACGAGCCGCACGCCGTCCGCGCGCACCTCGTAGGTCTCGGGGTCCACTTCGATCCGCGGCAGCGCGTCGTTCAGCTTGAGGTCGCGCTTGCCGATCCCGCGGCAACGCTGCACCGCGACGACGCGCTTCTGGAGGCCGAGCTGCCGCGGCACCTCCCGGTCCAGCGCGGCCCGGGAGACGAAGGTCACGCTGCAGGTAAAGGGCGCGCGGCCGAAGCTCCCGAACATCGGCCGGCTGAGGAGCGGCTGCGGCGTCGGGATCGAGGCGTTCGGGTCTCCCATCGCCGCCTCCATCACGAAGCCGCCCTTCACGACCAAGTCCGGCTTGACGCCGAAGAACGCCGGCCTCCAGATCACCAGGTCCGCCAACTTCCCCACCTCTACCGACCCGATCTCGTGCGCCAGCCCGTGCGCGATGGCCGGGTTGATCGTGTACTTGGCCACGTAGCGCCGCGCCCGGAAATTATCGTGCATCCGGCTCCCGGATTTCTTCCCGTCGTCCAGGTGCCCGCGCTGGAGCTTCATCTTGTGCGCCGTCTGCCAGGTGCGGAGGATCACCTCCCCGACCCGCCCCATCGCCTGGGAGTCGGAGGACATGATGCTGATCGCCCCCATGTCGTGCAGGATATCCTCGGCCGCGATGGTCTCCCGCCGGATCCGGGATTCCGCAAAGGCGATGTCCTCGGGCACCCGTGGGTTCAGGTGGTGGCAGACCATCAGCATGTCCAAGTGCTCGTCCATCGTATTCACGGTGAAGGGCATCGTCGGATTCGTCGAGGACGGGAGCACGTTGGGCTCGCCGCAAACCTTGATGATGTCCGGCGCGTGGCCGCCCCCTGCGCCCTCGGTGTGGAAGGAGTGGATCGTCCGTCCCGCGAAAGCCTTGATGCTGTCCTCCACGAAGCCGGCCTCGTTCAAGGTATCGGTGTGGATGGCGACCTGGACGTCGTAGCGCTCGGCGACGTCGAGGCAGGTGGAGATCGCCGCCGGCGTCGTGCCCCAGTCCTCGTGGAGCTTGAGCCCGAGGGCGCCCGCCTCCACCTGCTCGGCCAGCGCCTCCGGCAGCGCTGCGTTCCCCTTGCCCAGGAAGCCGAGGTTGATCGGGAAGCCCTCGGCCGCTTCCAGCATGCGGTGGATGTTCCAGGCGCCCGGTGTGCAGGTCGTCGCGTTCGTCCCCGTGGCCGGGCCGGTCCCGCCGCCGATCAACGTGGTCAGCCCGGCCGCCAGGCCCTCGATGATGATCTGCGGGCAGATGAAATGGATGTGGGTGTCGATCCCGCCGGCGGTGACGATCTTGCCTTCGGCCGAGATGACCTCGGTGCCGGGGCCGACCTCCATCCCCGGCGTGATCCCCTCCATCAGGTCGGGGTTGCCGGCTTTGCCGATCCCGGCGATGCGCCCGTCCCGGATCCCGATGTCGGCCTTCACGACGCCCCAGTAATCCAGGATGATCGCGTTCGTGATGACCGTGTCGAGGGCACCCCGCGCGCGGGTCGCGGCCGGCGACTGGCCCATCCCGTCGCGGATCACCTTGCCACCGCCGAACTTCGCCTCTTCGCCCGGGGTCGTGAGGTCGCGCTCGATCTCGATGAGCAGCTCGGTGTCAGCGAGACGGACCCGGTCGCCGGCGGTTGGGCCGTAGAGATCGGCGTACTGACGGCGCGGGATTTTCATTGTCGGGCCTCTCCCGGAAGACTAGAATTTCATGAATTACACGAAGTATGACTGCTATCTTGTCTAAATAAATCTGAGTTCTTTAGCTCGCTTAAGGGCCCTGGCACGGATTTCCGGATCGTCCAGCCGGCCGTTCACCAGGCCGTTGATCCCGTAGACCACCCGGTTGCCGCCGAAGGCAACCAGGGTGACACGCTTCTCCTCCCCCGGCTCGAACCGGACCGCTGTCCCAGCCGGCACCTGGAGCCGGAAGCCGAAGGCCTTTTCCCGGTCAAAGCGCAGCGCGCGATTGACCTCGAAGAAATGGCAATGGGAGCCGACCTGGATCGGCCGGTCGCCGGTGTTGGCCACGGTCAGCTCCACCGTCCTGCGGCCCTTGAGCGCCTCGATCGCGCCTTCCCCCAAGATGACCTCCCCGGGGACGACCTCGGCGACCGGCGCGGCGGCGCGCGGCTTGGCGCGGACCGCGCCAGCCTTCGAGCGCGCGGGCTTCGCTTGCTTCACGGCGGACTTCGGTTTCGCCGTGGCTCTGGCAGGTTTGCGCCGATTCGTCTTCATCCCCATGGCCTCCCTCTCCCGCCTACCGGATCGGCTGGTGCACCGTGACCAGCTTGGTGCCGTCCGGGAAGGTGCCCTCGACCTGTAGCTCCGGCAGCATCTCCGGGACACCCGGCATCACGTCTTGGCGGGTGAGCAGCGTTGCGCCGTAGCTCATCAGGTCGGCGACGCTGCGGCCGTCTCGGATCCCCTCCAGGATCGCCGCGGTCAGATAGGCCACCGTCTCGGGGTAGTTCAGCCTGAGCCCGCGCGCCTTCCGGTCCTTGGCAAGCTGCGCTGCCACGTAGATCAACAGCTTCTCCTGCTCTCTCGGCGTCAGATGCATACGTCACTCTTTACGTTCCAGGCCCACAGCGAAGCGGGCAGCAGCCTATCACAGCTCGAACCGCTGTTCAAACGGACTCCGCCAGTCACCCCGACTGTTCGCCCTTGAATTTTCGTCCCGCAGTTTCTACCCTGGTGCCTGACTTGATGGGCGCCTTGACTCACCCGCAACGGAAGACCGGTCCATGAAGACGCGCCAGCGCGGCGACCGTGTCGTGCGCATCCCGCTTTGTATCCTGGGGCTCTGCCTGGCCCTGCCCGTTGAGATGGACGCGGACATGGCCCAGCGGGCCGCACCGGCCGCCCCGCTGCCCGGCACGCCCTACAAGCTGGTCGTGCCGCTGGGGCTCGAGGACCCGGCATCCTACCTGCCGGCGGACAACCCGCTCACGGTGGAGAAAGTGGAGTTGGGGAAGCTCCTGTTTTTCGACCCCCGGCTCTCCGCGGACAATACGATCTCGTGCGCGAGCTGTCACATCCCTCAATTGGCCTGGACGGACGGGCAGCAGGTCGGGGTCGGCATCCACCACCAGCTCGCGACCCGGAACACGCAGACCATTATCAACCGCCTGTACAGCAAGGAGCAGCTCTGGCACGGAAAGGCCTCGAGCCTGGAGGCCCAGGCCAAGAACCCCCTCACCAAGCCGGTCCGGATGGGTATGCCCTCCTACGACGCCGAGGTGCAGAAGCTGAACGCCATCAAGGGCTATCGGGAACGGTTCCGGAAGGTCTTCGGAACCGACGTGACAATTGACGGCATCGCGAAGGCCATCGCCGCCTTCGAGCGCACGATTCTCTCCGGGAACAGCCCGGCCGACCGGTACGACTACGGAGGCGACGAGACGGCCGTCTCCGAGTCGGCCAAGCGCGGCCGCGACCTGTTCCAGGGCAAGGCCCGCTGCGCCCGTTGCCACTCGGGATTCAATTTCACCGACGAGCAGTACCATAACCTCGGCATTGACTGGGACAAGCAGGAAATCAACCTCGGCCGCTACCAGGTGTCCGGCGATCCCGAGGACATTGGCGCATTCAAGACCCCCACGGTCCGGGAGATCGCGCGCACCGCGCCGTACATGCACGACGGCCGGTTCGCCACGCTCGAGGAAGTCGTCGAGTTCTATGACCGGGGCGGGATCCAGAACCCGCACCTCTCGAACCTGATGTTGCCGCTCCATCTCATGGAGCAGGAGAAGAAGGACCTGGTCGAATACATGAAGGCGCTCAACGGGGAAGGCTGGGTCGTCGAGCCCCCGAGGGAACTCCCCCGGTAGCCTCCCACTTCCCACCCTTCTCACCCCTCCCACCCTTCCTCCCCCCACAGGAAGCTGCGACCGGCAGGGCTGGAAGGGCGGCCGGTCGCGGCCTTCACCATGGCGAGTGTGCGACACGGCAAGCCCGATACGCACCGATTCGCCGTTCCGAGAGTCCGCAGAGGCGAAGCGGCCAACCAGGAGGGTTTGAACCAGCAGCTCCCTGCCAACGCATCAGGCGGACCCGAGCGCGACCGTCCTTCGTCAGCCGCGCCCGCCATTCGTCACCCGACCCCGCTCGCCCGCTCACACCACCAGGTGCTGCCTCACCTGTTCCTCGGTCAGCTCCGTCGTCTTCCCCGACGCCACCACCGCCCCCTTCGCCATGATCACGTACGTATCCGCCAGCCGCGCCGCGAACTCCATGTACTGCTCGACCAGCAGGATTGCGAACCGCCGCTCAGCCTTGAACCCCTCGATCACCCGCTCGATCTGGTCCACGATCGAGGGCTGGATGCCCTCGGTCGGCTCGTCGAGAAGCAACAGCTTCGGCTTGGCGAGGAGCGCCCGCGCGATCGCGAGCTGCTGCTGCTCGCCACCGCTCAGCACGCCTCCGGGCCGCTCCAACAGCACCGTCAGCTTGGGAAACAGCGCGAAGACCTCCTCGTAGGCTTCCCGCTCCAGCGCGAGCGTCACGGGCATTCCCCTGGCCTCGAGCCCGATCCGGAGGTTCTCCCGCACAGTCAGGTGCGGGAAGATCTCCCGGCCCTGGGGCACGTAGGCGAGGCCGCGGCGTACCCGGCGGTCCGGCGGCTCATGGGAGACGTCCGCGCCGTTGAAGAGGATCCGCCCGGTCTTGGACCGGAGCAGCCCCATAATCGTCTTGAGCAGGGTGGTCTTGCCCACCCCGTTGCGTCCCATCAGGCAGACGACCTGGTCAGCTCCGACCTCGAACGAGACGTTCCGCAGGATGTGGCTCTCGCCGTAGTAGACGTTGAGGTTATCGAGCCGCAGCATCCGCTTCTCGTTCCCGCTGGCGCCCGAGGTAGATCTCCACCACGCGCGGGTCGGCCTGGACCTTCTCGACCGGCCCCTCGCAGAGCACGGTGCCCTCGTGCAGCACTGTCACCGTCCGGGCGATCTGCCGAACGAACTCCATGTCGTGCTCGATCACGACGATCGAGTGGCGATCGGCGAGCGAGAGGAGCAGCTCGCCGGTCTTCTCGGTCTCCTGGTCGGTCATCCCCGCCACCGGCTCGTCCACCAGCAGCAAGGCAGGGTCTTGGAGGAGCACCATCCCGATCTCAAGCCACTGCTTCTGCCCGTGCGAGAGCGCCCCCGCACGGCTGTGCGCCTGGTCCAGCAGGTCGATGGTTTCGAGTGTCGCGACGATCTTCTCGACCTCGCTGGGGGTCAGCCGGGACGTCAGCGTGGCGAAGACGCCCTTGCTCCTGCGGCGGAGCGAGAGGTCGAGGTTCTCCCAGACCGTCAGGTTCGAGTACACGGACGGCGTCTGGAACTTCCGCCCGATACCCAGCGTGGCGATCTCGTGCTCGCGGAGCGGGATCAGGTCCGTGTCCTTGCCGAAAACCACCCGGCCGGCGACCGGCTTGACCTTGCCGGAGATGACGTCGAGCAGCGTGGTCTTCCCGGCCCCGTTGGGTCCGATCACGACCCGCAGCTCGTAGTAGTCCACGTAGAAGTTCAGATTGCGGAGAGCCTTGAAGCCCTCGAAGTCCACGGTGACGCCTTCGAGGTAGATGATGGAGCCGCGCTCGGATGGCTCGGTCACGTCTGCCCCTATCGCACTTCCTGATGCCTAGCCTCAGCCGCCTCCAGCTTCTCCCGCCCCGCCTCCGCGCGCGATGGCCAGGCGGCACTGAGCTTCCGGAACAACCCGATGAAGCCGTCCGGAAAGATCAGCACGACGGCAATAAACAGCCCGCCGAGGAAGAAGGGCCAGAGGTCCGGGAACGAGTTGGTGAGAATGCTCCGCGCCCAGTTCACCCCGACCGCGCCGAGGACGGCGCCCGCAAGCGTCCCGCGCCCGCCGACCGCGACCCAGATGACCATCTCCAGCGAGGGGAGCACGCCGATCTGCGCGGGCGTGATGATCCCCACCTGCGGCACGTAAAGGGCGCCCGCCAAGCCTGCGAGGCCGGCCGAGACGACGAACACGAACAGCTTGTAGTTGGCCGGCGCGTACCCCGAGAACAGCACCCGTTGCTCGCTGTCCCGGATCGCGACCAGCACCTTGCCTGTCCGGGACCGCGTGATCCACCGGCAGAGCAGGTACGCCCCGCCGAGGCAGAGTACGGTGAGGATGTAGAGGCTGCGCTGCGTCGCGGGATCGGCCAGCCGGAACCCCAACACCTGCTTGAAGTCCGTGAGCCCGTTCGTGCCGCCCAGGTTGGTCTCGTTGCGGTTGAAGACCAGCCAGGCCGAGAGCGCGAGCGCCTGGGTGATGATGGCAAAATAGACGCCCCGGATCCGGCTTCGAAAGGCGAGGAACCCGAACAGCAGCGCGAACAGCGTGGGCAGCAGGATCGCCGCGACGGCGGCGAAGCCGAAGCTGTAGAAGGGCTTCCAGAACAGCGGCAGCTCCTTGACCTGATTCCAGACCATGAAGTCGGGCAGCGTGCTCCCGTACACGCTCTCGGTGCCGATCGCCAGCATCAGATGCATGCCGATCGCGTAAGCGCCCAACCCGAAGAAGACCCCGTGGCCCAGGCTGAGGATGCCGGTGTAACCCCAGATCAGGTCAAGGCCGAGGGCGAGGATCGCGAACGCGAGAAACTTCCCGAAGCGGTTCAGCGCGAAGTCCGAGACATGCAGCCAGGAATCCGGCGCCGGCAGCACGTTGAGGAGCGGGACGACGGCGAGCAGGAGCACGCCGGCGAGCGCAAAGGCTAGCCCCTCACCCTTAGCCTGCCCGTTCACGTCGGCCAGGGCCCGCGCGCGTCGCCCGGCCGCCTCGTCCGGCTCGGCGGCCACAAGCTCGATCGTCTCAGGACTCGGCATGGCGCCCCTTGATCGCGAACAGCCCGGACGGCCGCCACTGCAGGAACAGGATGACCAGGACCAGGATCAGCACCTTGCCGTACACCGCGCCGAAGCTGGGCTCCAACAGCTTGTTCAGCCCGCCGATCCCCAGCGCCGCCACGATGGTCCCCGCAAGCTTCCCCACGCCCCCGGTCACGACGACCATGAAGGAATCCACGATGTAGTTCTGCCCCAGCCCCGGCTCGACGTTCCCGATCAGCGTGAGCGCGCAGCCGGCCAGCCCGGCGAGCCCCGAGCCGAACGCGAAGGTGTAGGCGTCCACCTTGCGGGTGGGAATTCCCAGGCAGGCGCTCATCTCCCGGTTTTGCATGACCGCACGGACCTTCAGGCCGACGCCCGACCGAAAGAGCAGGAGGTAGAGGCCCAGCACGCAGACCACCGAGAGCGCGATGATGAACAGCCGGTTATACGGGAGCTGCACCCCGACGAGCACCTGCGCCCCACCGCTCAGCCAGCTCGGCGACGCGACCGCCGTGAGGTCCCCGAAGATCACACGTGCCCCCTGGATCATGATGAGGCTCACGCCCCAGGTGGCGAGCAGCGTCTCCAACGGCCGGCCGTACAGGAACCGGATCAGGCTCGCCTCGAGGAACAGCCCGAAGACCCCCGCGACGAGGAAGGAGCTGGGCATCGCGACCAAGAAATAATAGTCGAAAACGACCTCTGGAAGATAGGCCTTAAACGCCTCCTGCGTGAGGAAGGTCGTATAGGCGCCCAGCATCATCAGCTCGCCGTGGGCCATGTTGATCACGCCCATCAGGCCGAAGACGATCGCCAGCCCCAGCGCCATGAGGAGCAGAATCGAGCTGAGGCTGATGCCCCGGAAGACTGTCTCGATCGCGCTGGCCCAACTGCTCCAGGTTTCGATCCGCTCCACCGCCCCCGCCGCGACGGCCGCGATCCGGGCCATCTGCTCGTAGGCCTGCCGAGCCTGGACATCGCCCTCGGCGAACTCCGGCGGCGGCGCTTTTGCCAGCTCCTTGAGCGCCGGCAGCGCGTTCTGGCTCCGGAGCTCCCCGAGCCTGGCGGCGGCGGAGAGCTTCACCTCCGGCTCCGCGCTCGCGAGCCTGATCAGGTTGATAGCCTCCTCAATCGTGTACCGGACCCAGCGGTCTGGCTCCCGCGCCAGTGCCGCCTCCAGCCAAGGCACGGCCACCGGATGGCCGAGCATGCCGAGGTCCGTGGCGGCCGACCGGCGCGTGTCAGCATCCTCGCTTGCCAGGTTGGCCCGGTTCTTCAGCAGATCAATCACCGGCTTGAGGAGCAGGCGAACGCTCCGCTCGGAATTGATCCGCAGTTCCTCCAGCCGCGGCAGGAGGCTGGCGTCACCCTGCTGGATCAGCGTGGCGACCGCCGCCTCCTGGGCCGCCTGGTCGGTCCCCGTGAGGTCGGCGAGCGCCCGCTCGATCTCCGGCGGGGCGGAGGCCGGCGGCACCGACGTCTGCGCCCAGGCGGGCGCGGCCAGCGCCAGAGCGCCGGCCAGGACCGCACACCACAATACGTTCATATGCGGGGGTTCCCTTCAGTTCAGAGGTTCCGGTGCAGCACGCGCGGCTGGCGGCGAGGCGCGCGGAGAGCCGCCGATCCCGGCAGCGGCAGGGGCCCGTCGGGCAGTCAGTGCAGCCGCTCCGCGGGCCCCGCGCCGGTTATTTCTTCTTCTGATACGTCCCCTGGTGCTTCACCCAGTCGCAGCCTTTGTCCGGGTTCGTGTACTCGCTCCAAGGCTCGGGCTTCACCAACCCCTTCGAGCGCCAGACAATCTTGAACTGGCCGTCCTTGAGGATCTCCCCGATCAGCACTGGCTTCCAGGTGTGGTGATTAGCCTCGTCCATCTTCTTCTTGCCGCCCGGCGCGTTGAACTCCATCCCGTAGACCGCCTTGCGGACCGCGTCCACGTCCGTCTTGCCAGCCTTCTCGACCGCCTGCTTCCAGACGTACACTCCGTAGTAGGCGGCCTCGATCGGATCGTCCGTGACGCGCTTGTCGCCGTCCGGGAGATTGTTCCGCTTGCAGTACGCCTTGAAGTTGGCCACGAACTGCTTGTTCTCGGGTGTGTCAATGCTCTGGAAGTAGTTCCAGCAGGTGAGATGGCCGACCAGCGCGCTCGTATCCATGCCGCGCAGCTCATCCTCCGCCACGCTGAAGGCCATGATCGGCGCATCCTCTGCCCGGAGGCCCTGGTTGGCGAACTCCTTGTAGAAGGGCACGTTGCTGTCGCCGTTGATCGTGCTGATCACGCAGGCGCTCCCGCCGGCCGCGAACTTTTTGATCTTGCCGACGATTGTCTGGTAGTCCTGGTGATGGAACGGCGTGTATTCCTCCATGATGTTGGCCGGCGGCACCTTCTTGGCCAGCAGCATCGCCCGGAGGATCTTGTTCGTGGTCCGGGGGTACACGTAGTCGGAGCCCAGCAGGTAGAACTTCTTGTAGCCGCCCCCTTCCTTGCTCATGAGGTATTCGACCGCCGGCACCGCCTGCTGGTTCACCGCCGCCCCGGTGTAAAAGACGTTGTGCGAGCACTCCTCGCCCTCGTACTGCACGGGGTAGAAGAGCAGCCCGTTGTGCTTCTCGAAGACCGGCAGCACGGACTTGCGGCTCACCGAGGTCCAGCAGCCGAACACGACAGCGACCTTGTCCTGGAGCAGGAGCTGCTTGGCCTTTTCAGCAAAGAGGTCCCAGTTCGAGGCCGGGTCCACCACCACCGGCTGGATCTTCCGCCCCAGCACGCCGCCCTTGGCGTTGATCTCTTCCACCGCCATCAGCACGACGTCCCGCAACGACACCTCGCTGATCGCCATCGTCCCGCTCAGCGAATGCAGCACGCCGATCTTGATCGGCTCCTTGTCCGCCGCGTAGGAGAGCGCCCAGTGCCCCAGGTTGCCGAGCAGGGCTGCGATGCCCGCGCCCGCCACCACCTTGCCGCTGGCGGCCAGGAATTCCCGCCGCGACGGACCCGCCGTCACACCCTCGCTGCTCGCGGCCGCCGGTTCCGCCGCTTCGTTCGTTTTGGACGATGCCATCGTCTTATCCATCACGCGCACTCCTTTCCCTCCCTGCCGGGAAGTTCTCAGAAGTTGTACCAGAACGAGAGGTTATATTGCTGTCCGGAGAATCGCTCGAAGGTGCCCGCCCACTGCGTCCACAGGTTCTGGAACTCCGCGCCCATGTAGAAGTCGGCCCAGATCTGCTTGACCGCCGTGACGTACATTCGCTGATTCGAGAGGTACTGGGTGTCCGGATTGGTCGTGCTCCCTGCCAGATCGCCGTGGAGCGGACTGTCCACTCCGTAGCCGGCCAGGAAGGTGTAGCCCTTGACCGGCGCGTAGCTGAGCTGCCCCCAGGCCACGACGGTCCGGATCGGCCTGCCGGTCGTGAGGTTCAGATCCTGCCCAAACCGGAAGAACTCCTGGCCCAAGCCCTGCCCCCAGGCCAGCTCGCCCGAGAACTTCAGCGTCTTGGTGATCGGCCAGACAAACTCGGCCCCGACCAGGTAGGAGTTCACGTCCTTGCCGGACTGGAAGGTGCCGCTCCCAAAGGCTGCGGCGTTGGTCCCGGCCCGGGGCGCGGACCGGTACCACCGGTAGGCCGCGCTGACCGCGAAGAGCATCCCGTCCTTGTTGTAGGCCAACCTGGTCCCGTAATAGGGATTCTGAATCGGATCGCTGAACGCATCGTTGGAGGCGCCGAATCCCCCTAAGCTGTTATCGCCTTGCGCGACATTGGTGCCCGGAGGCCGGAAGTCCGGCCGCACCTGGCGCTGCCCCGAGATCGCATAGAGGCCGCGCTCGAACCGCATGACCGTCAGCAAGCCCTCCAGATTCTTATTGAACTGGTAGCGCAACGTGATCTGCGGGATCCGTTGCCAGAGGTTGCCACCGTACCCCATGATCGAGAAGTCAATCAGGTCCGGATGCAGGGCCATGACCGGCGTCCAGTCCTGGCCGACGGTCAGACTGGCCTCGCCGTGCGTGTAGCGGACGTAGGCCAGACGCAGACGGGGCGGAATGTTGCCCGCCAGGTCCTTAGCCCCGTAGAAGTCCATTTCCACCACGCCGGTCAGGTTGTGCTTGCCGTCGGTCCGATCCGCCCGGATGCCGAACACGCTGTAGCGGGGGTTCAGCGTGCTGGACGCATTGCTGTTCTTGCCCGCCGCCGTCGCGTACCCGTTGAACTGCGCCGGGTCCAGCGGGTTGGTGTTCCGGCTGCTGTAAATCGCGTCCAACTCGACGCGCCCGTAGGGCGTGATCGTGCCCTTGCTCTGATCCGTGTACAGGGTGGCGAGGCACCCCGGGCAAAGATGCACACCTTCCTCTTCCTTCCGGATGGCCCGCCCCGCACCAGCCGCCTCTTCCGCCGGTTCCTCCCCTTTCCCCGCCCCCTGCGAGGGCGGGGATGCGGGGGGCGGGGCCTGCGCAATCTGCACCAGGCGAGCCGGGCCTCCCGAGTCCACTGCGTTCTGTGCCAACGCTGGCGCCGCGGCCAGGGCGAGCGCGGCGGGCATGAGACCGAGGAGCCTCTGTCCCCGGGGATACTGCGTATCCATGAGCCAACCTCCTCCCAAGTGGTGAAGTCAGGGGTGAACAGCCCGGGAGGGGTTCAGGCCATAAAAAAACGCCCTCCCGGTTCAACAGTTGAACCAAAAGGACGTCGTTGTCCCACGGGTGGCCGGTCTGGGCCGGAGACTCCGTCGTCCGCGGCCCTCGGCCTCATGTCAAGCCGCCACGTTTTTAAGCCAGACAGGTCGCTCTGTCAAGAGGTTTTCTTGCGGGAGTCGCCGCCCACTGAATTGAGGGGTCTCTCTTGGCCCTAGCCAGTGGCCTGTTCCAGCTCAAGGAACCTGTGATACACTACGCCCGGCCTGACGAGTCACACAAGCAACGGAGATCGAGTGGCTCACCAACACTCAGGGGCACGGCCAAATGCGGGCTGGCGCACCGGCCTTGCTATTCTCCTGCTCCCCGCTCTGCTCCCGGGCTGCGCGACCTCTCCGAGAACGGAGGCCGTCATCTTCGAGAGCCCCCGGGTCTCGGTGTACCTGGAACATCCTTCGGACGCCTTCGAAGCCACCCATCCGATCACGTTGAGCCCGGCGCTCCTGGAGCGCGTCCTCAAGGGCGTGCTCGTGACCGGGCGCAAGACCGCACTCGAGACGATTTTTACCGACACCGATCAGTTCGAACGGGTCTTCTCGGACGAAGAAGCGCGGCTGCTGGCCCCCCTGCTGACCAAGGCACTGGCCCAGGCCAAGCCGACCCAGCGCGTCCGCTTTACGGTCACGCAGCCGCCGCGGGGGCCACGGCGCCTCTTCTCCATGTCCGAGACGGGCGGCGCTGCCGTCGGGTCGTCCGATCCGCCGCCCTACGAGCCACCGCTCGAAACGTCGGCCGCCACGCTCTACGTCTTCCGGCCCTCGCTGTACCTGACGCTGACGGAGTATCGCCAGAAGCCGAGCCGGCCGGACAGCATCAATATGCCCAACCGTCGCCTGCCCGATGCGGACGGCCTGGACCGCATCGATATCCTCTTCACCCCCAAGGCGGCCCTCCAACCGGAGTCCTTCCAGGAGCCGGGAGTCCTGGGCGAGCCGCACCTGACGCCGATCATCCTCGATTACGAGCGGTTGGCGAGCCTGCCGGAGCCAAAACCCAAGCCCGCGTCCCAGCCTCAGCCAGCTCCTCCGGCCGCCGCCGGAGCATCTGACCAAGCGGCCCCCACATCCAGCGAGGGGCCACCCGCCCGGAGCGAGGCCGGCGCGCCGGGGGACCTGCACTCGCTCAAGGAATCGCTCGCGAAGCAGGAGCAGGAGTTAAAAGCGCTGCGTGAGGAGCTGGAGTCGCTCCGCAGCCAGCAGGAGGAGCGGAACGCGGCGGGAAAGCACCCGAAGCCCCAGAGGAAAGCGACCCCGCCTTAGCCCTCGGCTCAGAAAGCGGTCCGTCGCTCGGGAGCCCGACTGCTTTCGGCCGCCGGCGACGTATCGGCGAATTCGAGACCCAGCTTGAAATAGACGGCCCCGCGCTCATCCACCAGCCGCTCCGACCGGACCACACGCGCTTCGCGGTTGGTCATCTTGTCCCCGTTGGGCAGCTTGAACGACAGCAGCACCCGCGCGCCGGGCGTGAATTCGTCCCGGGTGCTCAGTTGCGCGCCGCCCAGGCTGAGGTTCTTGATCGTTCCCTGGTAGACGCGGCTTTGCGCGGGGTCCCGGTAGATCGCGAACAGCGAGACCTCCTTCCGCTCGCTCCGCCTGAGGTTCTTGGCCTCCTGATCGGAGGGCGGCGCCAGCAGCTCCAACACCTCAAAGACCTCCACCGTGCCCGTGCGGCCCTTGACTTTGATCGGCGGCCAGCGCTCGACCCGCACCTGCGCGCCCACCTGCCGGTACGTCGCCTCGCTGATCAGGATCCCGCCCGGCCTCGCGCAAGTCTGGAGCCGGGCCGCCAGGTTCACGTTGTCGCCGATGATCGTATACTTGACCCGGGAGACCGACCCGATGTTGCCAGCCACCACCTCCCCGCTGTTGATCCCGATCCGGATCTGGAACTGAGGCCAGCCCTGCCGCTCGGCGCGCTCGGCCAATTCGGCAGTCGCCTTCTGCATGTCCACGGCGGCCGCCACGGCCCGCTTGGCATGGTCCGCGCGCGGGACCGGGACCCCGAACACGGCCAGGACCGCGTCCCCCAGGAACTCGAGCATCGTTCCCTGGTGGCGAAACACGATCTCGGTCATGATCCCGAAGAACTCGTTCAAGTGCCGGACCACCTGCTCCGGGTCCAGACGCTGCGCCACCGGCGTGAAGCCGCAGATGTCGCCGAAGAGCACCGAGCAGTCGGTCCGGCGGCCGCCGAGGATCGCCGCCCCTTCCCGCTTGAGGGCCTCCTCCGCCACGGTCGGTGGGAGGTACCGTTGGAGGTTCATTCGCGCGGTCGTCTCCTTCTGGACGTTTTCATACAGACGCGCGTTCTCGATGGCGATGGCCGCCTGGTGGGCGAACGCGGTCAGGAACTCCAGGCTCTGCTCGGTGAACGCCCCGGAGGTCAGCCGGTTGTCCACGTAGATCACGCCCAGGATCCCGCTCGTCTTGGATTGCAGCGGCACGCAGAGCAGGGACCGGATGCGGTGCGCGATCACGCTCTGCATGTCCTGGAAGGCGCGTTCCCGGCTGGCGTCTGTAGCCAGGATGGGTTTCCCTTCGCTCGCGACGCGGCTGATGATGTTGGTGCTCACCTCCCAGGAGCCGCCGCTCGCCAGCTCCGCGTCCAGCTTGCGGGCCGCCTGCACGGCCAGCTTGCCTGTCTGGGCGTCCTTCAGCATGAGGAGCCCGCGCTCCGCGTTCATTACCTTGATCGCCATGTCCATAATCGTGTTGAGGAGCTGGTCCATGGCGAGGACCGAATTGATCGTCTTGCCCACTTCGACCAAGGTGGCCATTTCCCGCTGCAATCGCGTGATGTCCTGAAAGCTTCTCTGCAATCCCTGGAAGACCTCGGCCAAGCTCCGGAGCGCATCGCCGCCGGCCTGGGCGGTCTGGGGGGCCTCCTCGAAGCAAGTCCGCGCCCGCGCCAGCCCAGCCTCGAACTGGGCCAGGCGCGCCTGGACACCCGCGTACTGCTCCATGTGGACGAGGCAGCCGACGCAGTAGGTGGCGGGGGCCTGGACCCGGCCGCAGTGAGGACAGGTCGTGGTGGGAGCGTCTTGGGCCATGGCGCAAGGAGACCTAGGCCAGCGCCTGCAGCTCCCGGTTGAGCGCGTCGGCGGTCGGGGGGCGGTCTTCCGGCCGCTTCTCCAGGCACTTCATCACCAGGGCCTCGAGCGGTTGACTCACCTTGGGGTTCAGCAGACCCGGCACCAGGGGCACTTCATGCACGTGCCGGTAGGCCACGTCCCCTTCGGCGAAGGGCACGCGCCCCGTCAGGAGCTCGTACAGGGTCACCCCGAGCGCGTAGAGATCCGTCCGGCCGTCCACCGGCTTGCCGAGGATCTGCTCCGGCGCCATGTACCAGGGCGTGCCCAGCAGCGCCCCCGTGTGGGTCAGGCTGGATACGGCGAGGTCCAGGTGGGCCAGACCGAAATCCGCGATCTTGACCTGCCCCTCACCCGTCAGCAGGATGTTGTCCGGCTTGATGTCGCGGTGGACGACACCCTGGCTGTGAGCGTAGCCGAGCGCGGCGCAGAGCTGGGTGGCGATCGCCCTGACCAACTCGGGGGCCAACGGGCCTTCCCTCAGGATCTCGCGCAGGCTCCGGCCTTCGACATGCTCCATGGCGATAAAGACAGGATCGCCGACGTGGATGTCGTAGATAGCGATGATGTTGGGATGCTTCAGGTGGCTCGCGGCCTGCGCCTCGCGGATGAACCGCTGGACCGCGTCGGCGGCCTGCTTGAGCTCGTCCTTCATGAACTTGAGGGCGACCTTCCTGCGCAGGACCCGATCCGTCGCGCGATAGACCGTGCCCATCCCGCCGCCCCCGATCCGGACGATGTCGTCGTACCGCTCGCGGACCCGGGTCCATCCGTCGGCCTGCCCGGTCTGGTCCTTTATGGCGGGAAGACGCTCCAACCGGGACAGGACGTCTCTGTAGTTGAGGTCCACCTCAAGGATTTTCTTGTAGAGCTCCCGGGCCTTCTCGTGGCGCCCTGCGCTCTCGCAGGCCACTGCCATCGTGTACAGGCACTCCGTCAGCCGGTCCATCGGCATCGGCATCTGGACGAACCGCTCGAACTGCTTCTCCGCGAGATCCGCCAGCCCCTTGCGCAGGAAGCTCAAGCCAAGCTGGAGCACGGCCTCGGCCTGGCCGGGGAAGGAGATGCGCGACAACTGCTGGTAGACTGAGATGATCCGGTCTTCGGACTCGCCACGGCGCCGGTAGATCTCACCCAGCTCTTGCAGCACCGGGAGGCTGTCCGCTTCCGAGAGACGCCCCGAGTGCACCAAGGCCTCCAGCTCGCCCGCCCGCTTCTGGAGCAGCAACTCCTCCAGCTCGCGCAACTGGGTCTGAAAACCCTCATTGCCGGGGTCCAGGAGGAGAAGCTGCTCGAGGATCGCGCGTGTCGTCTCCAGATCGCCCGTCTCGAGGGCCTGGTCGCCCGCCGCCGCCAGCTTCTCCTGCAGCTTGATGCGCAGCTCGTCCTCCTGCGGCGGGAGCGGCAGGAGCCGTTCCAGCCAGAGGCGGCTCGCCGCCAGCCGTCCCGCCTCCAGGTTGAGCGTGAACAGCTCGACCAGCACGTGCCGCTGCCGGAATCCACTCAACTGGTTCACCGCCATCTCGAGCTTGGCCAGGACCGCATCCAGCCGGTCCGGCCGCCCCTCGACGAGCAACCGGCCCTGCTGGATCGCCTCCAGCACGTCGCCGCGTTTCAGGCACAGCTCCGTCAGACACCAGCGGACCGCGGCGTCCTCCGGCCGGCGCCGCAGGTACTGTTGAAAGAGGCGGATCGCCTTGTCCAGGTGGCCCTGGAATTCGTAGTAGTGTCCGAGGGCGTAGACCGTCCCCGGGCCGGCCTTCCCCTCCTTGACAGCGGCCTCGCCTTCCTCGATCAGGGCCTGGAGCCGGCCTTTCTCCCGGTGGATCTCGAAGGCCAGCCGGTGGGCCTTGGTGTGCAGCGGGTGCTTCTCGATGATCTGCTCCAGCTCCTTGACAACCTTCTGCTCCCGATCCGGACGCAGCCTCCACATTTGCTCGTATTCTTCCACCGCCTGATCCACCCGACCCTGCATCAGGAAGATCTGGGCGGCGTAATGAAACTTGTCCGAGAAGTGCCCTTTCAGACACTTCAGGCTGGTGAAGACGTCCAGGGCCTCACGGAACTGGCCCCGTCGGTACAGGAGCGCGCCGTAGACGATATGGTGGCGCATGTACCGGAGGCCCGATGAGCTGAGCTGTCTCAGCACATCGTGGGTGGGCAGCAGGGCCTGCAATTGTTGGCAGGTCTCGAACGCCTGATCGTATTGCTCCTGCTCATAATAGGCGACCGCCAGGTCGTTGAGCGCCTTCAGATCCCCTGGCTCCTCCTCGAGCTGCTTGAGGGCGAGGGACAGCACCTGGTCCCACTTGCCTTCGTGGTAGGCCTTCTCGCGCCGCTCGCGCCGGTTGATCAGGTTGAACATCGCTTCCCCGGCGGATCGTCAACACCGCGTGCGTGCAGGAGGGATGGAACGGACGGAGAGGGTGGCCCCGTGGACGCTTCTCTCCCCGCGTGCCGCCTGGGCAACAAGGCTTGGATACTAAGTAGAAGCACCTCGCTTACTGTGGGCGCACTTACGTGGGGGCCAGGGTAGCACGGATCAACGCAAATGTAAATGCAGCCGGCTTTCGGGTGCGCCGAACCGGTCTTATCCCGGATTCCGCCAGTGGCGGCCTTCCCGTGCCAGCAGCTCGTCGGCCTCCGGCGGGCCCCAGGTGCCGGCGGCGTAGTTCGGAAAGCTCGCCGCCGGCAGCGACTGCATCACATCCAGGACCGGTTGCACTACGCGCCAGCCTTCCTCCACGTTGTCCGAGCGCATGAACAGCGTGGCGTCGCCCGCCAGGCAGTCGTGCAAAAGCGTCTCGTAGCCGGTCGTCGGCGCTCCGCCAAAGTACCGCGCGTACTGGAAGTCCATCTCCACCATCCCGATGCGGACCGTCGGTCCCGGCACCTTGGCTCCGAAGCTGAGCGAGATCCCCTCGTCCGGTTGGATGCGGAGTACGAGCAGGTTCGGCGACAGCCGCTCGACTGGTGTCTTTCGGAACAGCATGAGCGGCGGCCGCTTGAACTGGATCACGACTTCCGTCGCCCGCTTGGGCAGCCGTTTCCCCGTCCGCAGGTAGAAGGGCACATCGGCCCAGCGCCAACTGTCAATCACCAGCCGCAGGGCGATAAAGGTCTCCGTAGACGACGTGGGCGACACGTTCGGCTCCGCGCGGTAGGCCGGGACCGGCTTTCCCTCGATCGTCCCCTCGCCGTACTGCCCTGCTACGGCGAACCGCAGCACCTCGATGGGCTGCAGCGGCAGGATGGAGCGCAGCACCTTGGCTTTCTCGTCCCGGACCGCCTGCGCGTCGAACGAGCTGGGCGGCTCCATCGCGATCAGCGACAGGAGCTGCATCAGGTGGTTCGGCACCATGTCCCGGAGCGCACCGGCCTCCTCGTAGTAGCTGCCCCGATGCTCGACGCCGAGGCTCTCGGCCACGGTGATCTGCACATGGTCAATGTACCGGCGGTTCCAGACGGGCTCGAAGATGCCGTTCGAAAACCGGAAGACGAGGATGTTCTGGACGGTCTCCTTCCCGAGATAGTGGTCAATCCGGTAGATCTGGCTCTCATCGAGCACCTCCTGGATCTCCCGGTTCAGCGCGCGGGCGGAGGCGAGGTCCCGGCCGAAGGGCTTCTCGATAACCACCCGCCTCCAGGCGTCTCGCCTCTGCACGGTCAGGCCGGCGCGGCCGAGCTGACGAATGATCTCGCTGAAAAAGCTCGGCGCCGTGGCCAGGTAGAACAGGTAGTTGCCCCTGGTGCCGTGCGTCCGGTCCACAAAAGCGAGCATGTCGCGGAGCCGCTCATAGGCCTGGGGATCGCGGAAGTCCCCGGTCACGTAATAGAGGCGCTGGCGCAGCCACTCCCAGACCCCCGGATCCAGCAGGCCAGCGGCGAACTCGCGGATGTCCCCGCTCAGCTTGCGCCGAAAGTCCTCGGTGGTGAATTCGGTCCGGGCGAGCCCGACAAACGCGAAGTCCTTGGGAAGCAAGCCGCAGGACGCCAGCTGGTACAGCGACGGGACGAGCTTGCGCTTGGTCAGGTCGCCGTCAGCGCCGAACACGGCTATGACGCTCGGATCGCGCGCCTGACTAAGAGAATCGGAGACTGGTCCGTCAGCCATACCGCGGATAGTGACGTCGGACCGTCAGCCTGTCAAGAGGGACGCACACGAGGGTGCTGTTCCAGTCGGCTCAGCCGTCCGCCTTCCAGAAAAACACGATCGCCATCCGCTTCGAGGCCAGCTCGTAAGCCGAGCCGAAATACGCAGTGGCGGAATGGACGAGATCCGACCGGTAGACCAGCAGCCGGTTGAATCGGTAGGGCACCTCTAGTTCTTCCTGCCACTGACCCGGCTCCATCTCCTTCAAGCCGGGAATCTGACTGATGCTCTCATACTCCGGCGGGCAGACGTTGCCGCCGAGCCTGCCCTCGCCCAGCTTGAGGCGGTAAAAGGATGTGCCGCAATGGATGGTCGGCGGATAGGGATGCAGGTACAACACACCGGCGTGCGTGCAGAGCTTGGCCGAATCCACGTGGGGTCGGGCGACGCCCTCGGCACCGCCCACCAGTTGCACCCAGTTATTGGCGGACACCCCGGTGGTGGGGTCGGGCTGGACCAGCAGACGCCGGACGCCGAGCGCCGCCTTCACCCAGGCCTCCACCCGGGCCAACTCCGTGGGGGTGAGCGCGTCCGGGGCGCGCATGCCCGGCCAGGGCTCCGGACGCCACGGCGCACCCAACACCCAAGTCGGTTTGCTGACGCAACGCTCGGCGACTTCGAACGGGTTCTCCAGGATCCCCTCGCAGACCCAGTACTCACGTCCGAGGATCGGCTCGCGGTAGAGCAGCGGGTTCTTGTCATCCATCACGAAACCCTTTCACCCCTGACATCCCGATGACGTCCTGACCAAAGGCCGTCTCGGTGTGATCACCCGAGACCCGCCCCACCCGGGCGATCCGCCGGCGCGGACGAGCATGGCGAAGCGGCCGGATCTGGCTCCGGCGTCGAGCGCACGGGCATCTTCCTCGGCCACCGCCCAGGAAGCACGGCGAGGTTCAACAACGCGAGCAGCACACTTCCCACCAGAAGCGCGGCACTGATCTCGCGGATCGTGACGATGCCCTCGTCCTGCATTCCCTTCCCAACCTCCGCCACAGTGTCCAAGAGCCGGTCCAAAGCCAAGCTGACCGCCACCAATCTCGCTCCCGCCGTATCCCGGATGTGCACTTCCAGTCTGCTCCGTAGCGCCGCGGCCTCTTTCGCCGATTTGACATCCCAGCGCTTCTTCAAGAGGGCGATGGTTTCGTCCGCGGTCACAAAGTAGGATTCCAGGCTTTCCCGCAAGGCGGTGAGGACCTGTTGTTCCCTCGCCGCCTCAGGTCCCATCCGTTTCCCTGTCATGTCGTAGCGGTCCACCGCAGCGCGGATGCGCTCGCGTTGATCCGGAAGCCCCACCATGATCCTCTCGGCATCCTGGCGACTCCTCGCCTCGAACGCCTGGATGATCGTGGCCCTGTAGCGCATGATGTCCCCGGAGATATGGGCTAGGTCAGCCGCCGCCAAGGTGTACTCCGTGTAGAGCATGCGCAGATCGCGATCAACCTGGTCGAGCATACGCGCAGCCAGCCCCCCCAACACCACGACGAGCAGGCTGATCAGGACCTGGTTCCAGGACGGCCACCGGTTTCTCTTGTGATCTGGCACGGGTCCTCGTAAAGGAAGGGGGCAGGGGCGCTCCCATGCGCCTCCTGCCCCCTCGCCGAGCCCTCAGCGCTCAGCTTGCAGCCTCGTCAGGTTTGCTGACGGCTGAGCACGGATGGCGGGGTGTGGCCTCAGCCTCAGAGCCAGTTCACCCGCTCCGCGGGCCGAATGTAGATCGGCTCCTCGATCTGCTGCCGCACCACCTCCTTGCCCGACTTGTTGAACCCCAGCACGGTGTCGTTGTACATCTCGAACCGCCGCCCGTGAATCTGGGTCTCAAACACCTTCGGGCCCGGAATCACGTCGTACCGGAACACAATCTGCTGGCTCGCCCGCCACAACTGCAGCACCGCCAGCAACTCCCGGCTCGGCACCAGGTACTTCTCAATGGCGTTGTCCACCCCCGGCCCGAACATCTGCCGGATGTACCCCCGCGGCGCCCACCGCGGCGGAATGTAGTACCCGTTCGGCTCCGTCCCCCACTGCGGGTACAACGGCAACGCCACCTGCTCCACCCGAATCGCAAAGTACAACGGGTGCCACCGGTCCTCCGCCCACAACCCGTCCTCGCCGATCCGCACCAGGCTCTGCATCCGAATCTTCCCCACGCAGGCCGCCATGCACCGCGTCTCCATCGGCTCCCCGCCCGTCAAGGGGTCCTTCCCCTCAATCCGCGGATAGCACGCAATGCACTTCTCGCTCACCCGCGTCGTCCCCCGGTACATCGGCTTCTTGTACGGACACTGCTCCACGCACTTCTTGTACCCCCGGCACCGGTTCTGGTCAATCAACACAATCCCGTCCTCCGGCCGCTTGTAGATCGCCTTGCGCGGACAGGCCGCCAGACACCCCGGGTACGTGCAGTGGTTGCAGATCCGCTGCAGGTAGAAGAAGAACGTCTCATGCTCCGGCAACGAACTGCCCGTCATCCGCCACGGCTCGTCCCGCGTGAACCCGGTCTTGTCAATCCCCTCCACCACTGCCCGCATGGAGGTCGCCGTGTCCTCGTAGATGTTGACGAACCGCCACTCCTGGTCCGTCGGGATGTAGCCAATCGCCGCCTGGCCCACCTTGGCCCCCGCGTCGAAAATGGTCATCCCTTCAAACACCCCGTAGGGCGCATGGTGCTTGCGGCCCACCCGCACGTTCCACACCTGCCCCCCCGGGTTCACCTGCTCGATCAGTTGCGTGATCTTCACGTCGTAGAACTGGGGATACCCGCCGTAGGGCTTGGTCTCCACGTTGTTCCACCACATGTACTCCTGCCCCTTCGAGAACAGCCACGTGGACTTGTCCGCCATCGAGCAGGTCTGGCACGCCAGACACCGGTTGATGTTGAACACGAAGGCGAACTGCCACTTGGGGTGCCGCTCCTCGTAGGGGTAGAGCATCTTCCGCCCCAACTGCCAGTTATAGACTTCCGGCATGGTTCCTCCTCCTTCTTCTCATAATCAAGTGGTGACTGGTACGCGCATCCGGTGGCGATCGGTTACACCTTGATCTTGATGTGCTCGCCCTTGAGCCACTTGATCATGAACTCGTTCTCCTGCGCCGGCGTGAAGCCCGTCCGCACCGGCTCCCACGGCCCGCGCGCCCCGATGCCGCCATCCTCCGCCTTCGTGATGCGGATCAGACACTCCTTCGGCACCGTGTTGACCGCGTGGTTGTCAACCTGATAGCCGAACTTGAACTTCCACGCGACGGCGTGCTTGCCCGGCAGCGAGTCCGTCTGGTGGGTAGGCATCAGCCAGGAACGCGTGAACGACTGCTGCGCCCCGTACCGGAAGTTGCTCTGATAGCCGGTATCCAGCGCAATCGCCCGCCCGTCCGGCCGCGTCTCGTGCCCCTTCACGGTCTTCGCCGTCGCCACGTAGGGGGCGTGCTTCGCCATCGTCACGTGGTACGGATACGCCGGGTTGTACTTCGCCCGGATCATCAACCGCGCCACCTTGTAGAACGGATCGCTCGGCCGCCAGCCCCGGTACGGCCGGTCCACCGGGTTCCCGTCCACGTAGACGTAGTCGCCGTCGTTGATGCCCCGGTCCTTCGCCGCCTGCGGGTTGATGTGCAACTGGTGCTCGCCCACCCCCGGCGTCCGCTTGTCCATCCGGTACGGATCGCCGAAGTTGGACTCGTAGATCTGCACCCAGTCGTTCACCGACCACTGGCTGTGCACGCGGTGCCGGGTCTTCGGGGTCACGCAGTAGAACTGGTACCCCTTCTCCCACAGCGGGTTGCTGTGCCGCTTGATCTCCTGCCACGGCAGCTTCAGGTTGCGCACGTGCTTGTCATCGTGGTGCTGGGCCGTGATGGGAATCCCGTAGTCGTCTGGGCGAACATACGGGTTCGTGGACATGATCGCGTTGGGCAGGTACGGCGTCGCCTCGGTGCCCTCCCGGTGGCTGATGAAGTTCTCACCGTACTCGATCATTTCCGGCTCGATCCGGTAGTTCTCGTACCGGCCGGTCCGGGTCCACATCGGCTTCGACTCGTTGGTCTCCTCCCAGAACGGCTGCCGCGGATACGTCCGCGTCATCACCATCCAGCCCTTCTCGCTCTTCAGCATCGCGTCTGCGCTGTAGCCGTAGCACGTCGCGCTGGCGTCCAGCAGCCGTTGCACGTACACGTCCACCCGGTTGAGGTAGACGAAGTGGAAGTGATTCCTGATCCGCTTGTCGCCCGTCATCTCGGTCAGCTTAACCGAGACCCCGGCGACCGTGTCCAGGTCGTTGCGGGTGTCGTACAGCGGCCGGATGCCGCCCTTCCAGACCTGCAGCCACGGGTTCGACACCGTGGCCGTCATCTCCGGATAGGTGAACTCCATCCAGGAGTTGCAGGCAAACGCCACGTCCGCATGGTTCACGTCCGAGGTCATCTCAATATCCTGCGTGACGATACACTCGATATTGGGATCGACGTTCTTGACCATGTCGTAGTGATGCTTGGCGTTGTTGAGGATGTTCACGTTCGTCACCCAGCGGAACTTGCTGGGCGTCGGCATGTGGGTCTTGCCCGTGAACACCTTCCGGCCGTACTTCGGCGTGTTGACGATCAAGGCCGTGTCCCCGTGGTTCCAGTAGCCGACCTCTTCACCGTAGTAGTAGGACCTGACCTTGACCTCCTTGCCGTGGGCGCTTGCATCCAGATTCTGATTGAACGGATCTTCGCCCGTGTGCACGCCCAGCCCGCCGCCCGACCAGGGGGTCGAGTTCCAGATGCCGGCCTTGTAGTTGCCGGCCCAAGTGTGCTGGCCCGTGCCGAACTTGCCGACGTTGCCGGTGATGATGAGAATCATCGCCGCGCCACGGCCGTAGATCGTCTCGTGGAAGTAGTGGTTCACCCCCTCGCCGTTGTGGATCGCCGCCGGCTTGATCGTGCCGCTATCCCGGGCCCAGCGGACGATCAGGTCCTTGGGCGCCCGGTTGATCTGATGCACCGTGTCCAGGTCGTAGTCCTGGAAGTGTACCAGATACATCTGCCAGATCGGCATCACATCGATTTCGCGGCCGTTGAGCAGCTTGACCCGGTAGGTCCCGGTCAACGCCGCGTCAATGCCGCTGTTGCGGAAATGCCAGCCCACCAGCTCACGATCCAGAAACACCGGCTGCTGCTTGTTCAGATCCCAGACCATGCAGCCCCCCAGCCGCTCGATCTGCTCGGGCTTGAGCGTCTGCACCTTGCCGGAGTACCGGCTCGTGTAATCTGGGAACTTGAAGTCCTTGATTACATCCCGCGGGTCCAGATATTGGAGCGTGTCCGTGCGGACGAGGATCGGCGCGTCCGTGAACTCCTTGAGGAAGTCCACGTCGTGCATGTTCTCGTCAATGATGATCTTCATCGCGCCACAGAACAGCGCCCCGTCCGTCTCCGGCCGCACCGGAATCCAATAGTCGGCCCGCGTTGCCGTCGGGTTGTACTCCGGCGTGATCACCACGATCCGGCAGCCCCGCTCGATGGATTCCAGCTTCCAGTGGGCCTCCGGCATCTTGTTCTCGACGAAGTTCTTCCCCCAGCTCGTGTTCAGCTTGGAGAAGCGCATGTCGCAGAGGTCAATGTCGGAGGTCTGCACGCCCGACCAGAAGGGATGTGACGGGTTCTGGTCGCCGTGCCAGGTGTAGTTCGAAAAGTAGCGGCCGCCCTGCGCCTGGTTGGGCCCCACCTTGCGGATGTAGGTGTCCACCAATGGAAGCACCCCGCCGTTGAACCGGGTCACGCCCATTTTGCCGACAATGCCGAGCACCGGCATGCCGGCCCGCATTTTGAAGCAGCGCGTACCGGCCCCCTTCATCATCTCGATCATCTCCGGCGGATAGCCCTGCTCGCGCAGCCGCCGCGCCCCCGCCTCGCCGCTGTAGCGCTGTGCGACGATTAGCACCGCCTTGGCGACGTAGGTGAAGGCCGTGTCCCAGGACACCCGGACCATGTCGTCCAGGAAGCGGCTGTCGAACTTGTACTTCCGCTTGGTCTCCGGGGTCAGCTCCGGCGCTCCCGCATCCATCCATTCCTTCCAGCCCCGCCGCATCAACGGCCCCTTCAGCCGATAGGGCCCGTACACCCGGCGGTGGAAGGTGTAGCCCTTCAGGCACATGCGCGGGTTGTGGGCGAAGGTCCCGCGGTTGCCGTAGAGGTCCTCGTAGGTCTGGTGGTCGTAGTTCTGCTCGACCCGCATCACGACGCCGTTGCGCACGAAGGCGCGCACGCGGCAGCCGTGGGTGTCGTTCGGGGAACAGCAGAACGTGAAGGACGAGTCGTACCGGTACTGGTCGTGGTAGACCCGCTCCCAGGACCGGTCGGGGTACTCACCGAGGGGGTTGCCCACCTCGATGACCGGCTGCAGCGCGGTCAAGGCCAGCGCCTTGTCGGCGATCGCAGCCGCCACGATGCTCCCGGCCGTGGCTTTTAAGAATTGCCGACGTGAAAGATGCATACTCCCCTCCTCCTTACGCTAGATGCTTTCATCACACTTCCGCACTCGGGCTTCGCGACCCCTCCTCACCTCCTTTCAAGTCCCGACACGGACTCGCCATAATGCTTAGCAAGTTCATTGCCCCAAGCCCGTCTTCCACTTGGCCGGAGGTGACGTGTTGAACCAATTGAAATGACAAGCGAAATCAGCCTTCTTCCGCACGACCGCGAAACGGGGGACGAACCAGAGGAATCAGATTTGATTCAGCGGGGCGAACCAATGCTCAAGGAATGAAAAAATTCAGTGACTTGTCGCGCGCATCACAAATGATGCGTGACCGCCCTTCTCAGAGAGGGTTCATACCAGGAGCGCGATGGAAGTGGTGCGGCAGAATGAAACGCGGAACGCCTGTTACCGGAAGGAATCGAATCCGCGACCGAAACCGAACTACGCGAGCTCTTGTCCCGGCTCGGCGGTCAGGCACTCAAGCGGCTGAGGCGAAATGGAAACGCGGCCTGACTAGCCGTCGCCCTGGCCCAGGTATCGCTTGAGCAACCGGGAAAAGTTCTGCCGCGGCAGGCCGCTCTGCAAGGCCGCCTGCGAAATCTGGCCACCAGACAGAGCCAGCTTGGTTTTGAGGTACAGGGTGGTGAAGTCCTTGAGGAGTTGGCGCTTGGCTTGGCTATAGGGGGCCGCCATGTAGGCGCCGAATTCCGTGTCTCCCTTCGGCGTCGCCTCGGAGGAGAGCAGTGCGGTGATCGTGGAGCGAGGGATGGAATCTGCCTTCGCCAGCATCACCGCCCGCTCCATCACGTTGCGCAATTCCCGGATATTGCCGGGCCAGGGGTAGGCGAGCAACTCCTCCATCGCCGCGGGATCGAGGAAGCAGGGCGATTTGCCCAGTTCCCTCCCGAACTGCGAGACGAAGTGCCGGGCGATGAGCGGAATATCGTCAAGGCGCTCGCGCAGCGGCGGCACGTGGATTTTGATCACGGCTACCCGATAAAAGAGGTCCTTGCGGAACGCACCCGCCCGGACTTTCTCCTGCAAGTCCTGATTCGTCGCTGCGATGAATCGCATATCCACCCGCTTCACGCGCGTGCCGCCGACCGGGCGCACCTCGTTGTCCTCGAGGACCCTGAGCAGCTTGGCCTGCAACGGCGGAGGGAGCTCCCCAATCTCGTCGAGGAAAACGGTGCCCCCGTCGGCCAGCTCGATCAAGCCCGGCTTGTCGGAAACTGCCCCGGTGAAGGCACCGCGCACGTGACCGAACAGTTCACTCTCCACTACCCCCTCGGGCATGGTCGCACAATCAATCACCTGGAACGGCTTGTCCTTTTCCCGGCTCCGTTCGTGGATCGCCCGCGCGATCAGTCCCTTGCCGGTCCCGGTCTCCCCCGTGATCAGGACGGGCGAGCGGACCTGGGCCGCCTCCTCGATCAGGGCGAGCACCGCCTGGAACGCGTCGCTGGCGCCGATCAGGCTGCCGGCCTCCGCAACCTGCCGCATGGTCCGCTCGAACGCGGAGTTCCGGCGCACGATCTCGGAGATCCTGATGGCGCGATGCAGCCGCATTCCCAAATCGGTCGGGTTGACGGGTTTCAGGATGAAGTCGTAGGCCCCCCGCCGCATGGCGTCCACGGCTTCGGGAATGCCCTTGATGCGCGTGACCACCAGCACGGGCAGATTCCGGTCAATCTCCTGGATCCGGCTGACCAGATCCAGCCCGTCCATGCCCGGCAGCATCATGTCCGTCAGCACCAGATCCACCGGTCCTTCGGCCAACGCCTGCAAGGCTCCCTCGGCGGTGGCCCGGATCTCGATGATCACCTCGCCCTCGACCGCCTTGAGGTCCGCCTGCTCGAGCGCGTTGAGCAACAACTCCGCGTCAGCGGCCTGATCTTCCACCACGAGAATCGTGAAGGGGCGCCTGGCCGTCGTTGTGCCGCGACACAGCGGATCAAACGTCAGGTTCGTCATGCCGATCCTCCGCTTGATGCCTCTCCTCAGAGGACGGGCCGGGCCGAGCCGTTGTGGGGATGCCGACAAGCTCCACGGCGGCGGGCAATGTAAACGCGACCGTGCAGCCTGGCTGTTCCGACGGCTCGACGGAGACCGCTCCCCCATACATCTCCACAATCCGCTTCACGATGGCCAGCCCGATCCCGCTCCCTTTCGCCCCGTCGGGGCGCAGCCGGACGAACGGCTCGAAGACCCGCTCCCGATGTTGGGGCGGGATGCCCGGGCCGTTGTCACTGACCGAAATCCGCACCAGCGGGCCGTTCCGCGAGACGGTGATCCGAACCTGAGGATGGGACTGCTCGCCGGCGAACTTGATCGCGTTGGAAATCAGGTTGTCGAGCACCTGCCGCAAGTAGGCCCGGTGACAGACCACCGCCGGAAACTCGGCCGGAGTGTGAACCCGAACCTTGCGCTGCTCCAGCTCCCCGGCCCGTTCCTTCAGCACATCGGCAAGCACCACGGCGGGATCCACCACCTCCAGCGATTCGCGCCCCACCCCGACCCGGGCTAGCTCGAGAATGTTCTCGATCCGCGTGCTCAGTTCCCGGCCTTCCTCGTCCATAAGCCGTAACCAGCGCTTGGCCCGGTCGTCCAGGCGATCGCCGTACTGGGCCAACATCGCGGCCGCCAAGCCACCGATGCGTTCCCCCGGGCCTTTCATGTCGTGGGCAAGCGTCACGGCCAAATGTTCGAGCTGCTTGAGCCGCGTCTCAAGCCCCTTGCCCTTCTGGGCCAGGGCCTCGTACAGGCGAGCATTGGCGATCGCGATTGCAGCCTCGCTGGCAAACCCCCGCGCCAGTTGCACGTTCCAAGCCGCATGGGAGACCGCGCAGCTCTGCAACAACACCAGCACGCCGAATGGCTTGTCCTGGGACAAGAGGGGAATCGAGAGCATACTCTGCCCGATCAGGTTCCGGCGCCGCACTTCAGGCCGGGTGTCGTCCCGGAGGTTGTCGCCGAACGCCGGCTGGCCGGTTTCATAGGCCTGCACCGACACCGGAAACTCCTCCCACAGCATCACAGACTTGTAAAGCCGGTCATGCCACTCCCCTGAGGCCGCCTCGACGACCCAGCAGCCCATCTTGTCGTTCCTGAGCATCACCAGGCAGACATCCACGTTGAGCAGCTCGCAGGCCCGGTCGGTGATGCGCCGCAGCACGCCCGGCACGCCATCGGCCCGAATCGTATTGATCTCGTTGCCGATGGCCGTGAGCGCATCAATTTCCCGCAGATGCGCCTGGATCCGACTGGCCATCTCTTCGAACACTCGCGCCAGCTCTTCCAGCTCATCCCCGGGGCGGCCCCGGCCGCGGGCGGCCGTCCCGTTCGGGGCGACGGCGGCGTTCAACTGCGCCGCCGTCGCCTGCAGGGCCGTCAGCGGCCCGGTAATCGAGCGCGATAACAGCCGGACATAGAGAAGCCCAAGCCCGAGCGCGCCCGCCACGGTCAGCAGGATTCCCCAGAAGGCCCGATTGACCAGGCTGGCTTCCTTCGCTTCGTAGCCTTGGAGGAGGTCGTCCAGCCGGTCCTCAAGCCTGCGGAAATCGTTCAGCACGGCATCCGACAGCGCGAGCCCTTGTCCCGACCGCACGTACGCCAAGACCTCTCCCGTACGGTTTGCACGGACCTGCTCGATGAGGACATGTTTGGACTCGACCAGCGATGCCAGCCGGCCGCTCGCGCTGCGCAGGGCGCCCGCAAGCTCCGAGTCGCTCTCGACCAGACTCATAATCCGGTCCACCGTCGGCTGGACCTTGGGCTCCGCTTCCTGTAACGGCCTCAAGAACGCGTCCTGCCGCGTCAGCAGGTACCCGCGGAACGCGTCCTCGATATCCACGGCCAGCCGGCGGAGCACCTGTAATTGCTCACGGGCCAGGACGATCTGGTGATGCTGAGCTTGGACTGCGCGGAGCTGCGTAACAAAGGAGAAGTGAATGACCAGAGCGGTGATCAGAGGGACAAAGATGACCAGCAGAATGGTCACCAGCTTCTGATGCACGCGAAGCCGGCTCCACCATTCTCGGCTCTTCTCGAGCACCCTTGGCATCAGGTGGAGCTCCTTGTCCGGGTCTGCCACCACCTAGTATGCGGAGACCATCCTAGGCAGTCAACCCCGGGAAAACCGGTCAAGCCTACTGCCACCCCACCGGCTCATACCCGCGTTCAGTTAGACAACGGTCCACAAAGCGCTTGTAGGCCTGGCTCGGCTCCTTCTTGCGAAAGAGTCCCCGGAGGAAGCCCCAGACAGAACCGCTGACCGCTCCCACCGCCGCGCCCGTCCCCGCCGAGCCGACGACAGCGCCGCCGGCCGCTCCGGCGGCGGCCCCGATTCCTGCGCCGGTGCCCGTGCTGGTGGCAACCTGGCCGGCCCTCCCCGGCGCGGGCTTCGCACCCGCTTCTTCCGCGATCTCCTGGCAGGCGGCAATATCCTGCTCGGCAACCTCCCGGCCGACCTGCTTGAGATGTGCGTTGGGATAGAGAATCGGCGTCGGTCCGCTGCACGCCGCCACCAAAACAGCAATGAACAATGTCAAAGGCAAAAGCAAACCGACCGGGCAGGCTCTGGCGTGGAACGTCACCCCGGCGGTCGCTGGGGCCCAGTCTGGCTCTGGATTCCGGCATTCGCCGGAACGATGGATTCTGACCCCGGTTTGCATTTCACTTTTCCCGTTTGCTTTCACCCAGGCGTCGTTCCAGCCGTCTGAGCGCACCCATCATGACCGGATCGCTCAACCCCACCTCGCTGAGTGCATCCAGAAGATGCAGGCTCTTGGCGGCCGCCAGCTCCTTCGCCTTGGCGTAGTGCCGGTGGCCGAATCGGGCGACGGCAGGCTGGCCGTTGACGATCTGGCAGGCCAGCACCTCGCCGGCCACCTCCAGCGTCCCGCCCTCTTCGATCAACCGGCGGGCGTCCGCAACCGGGATCCCGTGCAGGGAGGCGAACTCCTCCAGGCTGCCGGTCTCGACGAGCCGGCCATCCGGCATGATGCAGGCACGCTTGTAATGCGGTGACCAGTCCTTCCGGAAATCGATGTACTTGATGTCCCCGTGGCGGGCGATGGCCTTATCGAGCTTGGCGTAGTCCAAGCCGAGATTCTTCTGGCCAAGCCGCTCCTGCAGCGCCGGTGGCAGCATCCGAACGAACACTCGCTCCGCGGCCTCCTCCAGGGACAGCCCGCGGGACCGGACGAGCTGCTCCGCCTCGGCATACTGCGCGAGATCGAGCACCCAGGTCCATTTGGGCTGGTCGCCGGCCGGGTCAATCCGGCACGCGAAGAGCCCCTTCGTCACCAGCAGCCCCGCCTGCGGATAGACGTACAGGCCGCCCTCGGCAAGCAGCCGCGTCATGACGTCCAGCGGGATGTCGTAGCTCTCCGCCAGCACGCGGGCATGCTCCGCCAGGTTCTCGGGCTCGGTCATCGCGCAGACCATGACGTTGCCCGGCGCGTCGAACTCCGTATAGTCCTCGATGATGTTGTAGAGCGCCGGCGGCTTGGGGGGCGCCGGCCCCCGTTTTTTGATCTTGTACATGGCTCTCTCAATCAATTATCGGAGATCAACCGCCGCCGGGCCCGAGCCGCCCTCCCGCGCCTGCGGCCCGTAGGCCGGCAGCGTCGTGAGCCGCGGATCCTCGACTGGGCCGCCGACGGTGAAGTGATACAGCGACTGGAACGACCGGTCCGTGAAGCCGAGCACCTGGTGGACGGGGTCGTCAAAGTAGCAGCCGATGCCCGTGGCACGCACCCCGGCCGCCTCCGCTTCCAGATACAGCACCTGCCCGATCACGCCGGTCTCCCAGAAGAGCCGGCGGTAGAACCAGGGCCCATGCCGCCGCAGCGCCTCCTCGAAGTCCGCGATCATCCCGAGCGAGAACGCGCCGTCCCCCGCGATGTCCTGCCCGCAGCTCACCTGTGCGGCGAGCCGTTGCGCATTCCCCTCCTCCAACAGGAAGAGTGGCAGGTCTGGCGGGCACCCAGGCGGCACCGTCCAAGCGAAGTGCGGATGCGCCGCCTTCCGCAGCCGCTCCGTGCAGGCCGGATCGCGCGCGAGCAGATAGAGTCCCGACGCAAGCCCTTCGACCCGGTGCACGAACAGGAAGAGATGGATCGCCGGGTCCCAGGGAATCGCATCCCAGGGCATGGGGCGTCGGGAGACGGGCCGTTCGTGCCGCGGCACGACCCGGCTGAGCATCGTGAAGAACCGGCTCGCCGGAATCGAGGTTTTGCCGTCGAGCGCCACGGCGCTCCGCCGCTGCCGGATAAGCTGGCCGGCGGAAGGGTGATGAGTGAAGGGTGACGGGTGACGGGTGGAACGAGCGGATTGCTCAGACGCCCAGTCAATCGCGAGACGGTTAGTGGTGGATTTCCAAGAAGCGGCCGCGACCTCGTCAATGATCTCCCACTGCACGGGATGGTCGGGACTCAGCCGGTTAGCCCGGCCCTGCCAGGACGCGGCCGCGACGGCCTGCACCGCCTCCGGCTCCAGAAAGAGTGGAACCTTTCTCACGGAATCGGCCGGCCAGACGACGGCCAGGCAGTCCGGGTGTTCCCGTTCCGCTTCGCCGTAGTCCTCGGCACGGTTCAGCCCCAGCAGCGCGGCCACGTCCTCGTCCGCCGCGCCGTCCAGCAGGAGGAGCTGCCACCCCAGAGTCGCCGCTGCGATCCGCGCCGCTGCGATCGCGTGCCCGGCGTCGTGCTGGCAATAGCGAAAGGCGCGCTCGCCGTACTTCCACGCCTCCCGCCAGTGGACGGAACTCCAGCCCACGAGGAACGCGGAGGCAGGAAAGGGCGCCAGCAGCGCGGCCCACCGGTCCGCGGCCAGTTCCGCCCGCCGCTCCAGCGCGTGCTCCTTCGGCGCATAGTGGTAGACGCCCGGCGTCGGCGCGAGCCCCGTCACGGGGCCGATCACTAGATAGCCTTCCGTCGGGTGCAGGTTGCCGCTCGACGGATTGGTTCGCAGCGCCCAGCGCACGCCGCCGGCCTGCTTCCACGCCGAGATGGCGAGCGAATACTCGAAGAACCGGGAGATCGCGCGCAGGGACACCGGCTCCGGCGGCACTGCGCCCCGCTCGTAGAGGGCCTCGTACGGCGGGGACAACGGCGGCTCGTCCGGCCGCAGGAGCGGCAGGGGTATGAGGGGTGCGCCTTCATAGCGCCGGAAGGGGTCTGGCTGGTTGGCCCAGTCCATGTACCCGAGCGAGCGGGCATAGCGGAAGAAATGATGCTTCGTCTCCTCGTGGTAGCGGAAGACTGAGTCGAGGGGCTCCATCATGCTGGAGGTTCAGCGTTCGAAGCTCGGTGTTGACCCTCGAACGGCTCAGAGCGTGCAGGCGTTCTTCGTGGGAATCACGCAGATGAAGCGCGCAGGCCCGCTCGCATCGGCGGCGAAACAGTGTTTCTCGCCCGCCGGAATGAACACCGAATCGCCGGGACGGAACGGCGTCTCGCCCCCTTCTGACCGCACCAGGCCGGTGCCGCTGACGATGAAGACTTCATGCTCCCAGGGATGGTCGTGGAACGGCGTGCTGGCGCCGGCCTCGACGTCGAAGACGCGCAAGGCGAAGTTCGGCGCCCCGTCGCGGCCCGTGATCATCTCCCGTACCTGCACGCCTTCGGGCACGCCCGTATAGCGGTCCGGTTTGACCTCCGTGTAATGCTTGATCACCATCGCTCCCCTCCCCGGCTCTGCATGACGGCAGGATAGCATGGGCGGCCGGGCTCGACAAGGCGGCCGACTCTGGCCTATCCTGGGCGCGATGTCCGAAGCGTCCAGCCAGCGCGGCCGGATCTTCTTCCATCGGGGCGACCTGCCCCAGGCGCGCCACTGGTACGCACAGGCCGTACAGGAGGCCCGTGCGGGGGGCGACGGGCCTGCGCTCTCGGCCGCACTCGGCAACTTGGGGAACGTCTGCGCGATGCTCGGCGACCCCCAGGAGGCCGAGCGCTGTTACCGGGAGGTCCTGGCACTCCAGCGCGCGCGCCAGGACTGGAGCGCCATCGGGCAGACTCTCGTCAACCTCGGCAACCTGCAGCTCGAGGCCGGCCGTCCCGAAAAGGCCGCACCCTACTACCTGGAAGCGCGCGACCTCCTCGAGGCGGTGCAGGACCGGCGCGCGCTGGGCGTGCTCTGCGCCAATCTGGGACTCCAGGCCGCGGCGGCGGGGCAGCACGAGGCGGCGATCGCGCAGTTCCAGCAAGCGCTCGAGCATCACCGGGCCGTCGGCGATGAGGACGGACTCGCGACGACCTATAGCCAGCTCGGCAAAACCTTCCTGGAAGCCGGCCAGCCAGATCAGGCGGAGAAGTGCCTGAACAACGCCTCCGAGCACTTCATTAAGCTGGGGAACGAGCCCGGCGAGGCCGCCGCGCTGCGCCTGCTCGCGGCCCTCTATGAACGGATCGGCGACCGGACGAACGCGGTTCGTTGCTTGGAGCGCGTGGCCCTGCTCGACCAGAGGTACGGACTGCCGCAGACGCAGGAGGACACGGAGCGCCTGGCCTGGCTGCGGAGCGGGCTGGGAAGATGATAAGATGCCGCCGGCCGCCCGGCCCGCGGTCCCCACACCGGTTAACCGAAGGGAGCCCCATGACCATCGAGGAGGCCCGGCAACGGATCCAGACCACGATCGAGCAGTTCGAGGCACAGGCCGGCGTGCCGCTGGACCTCCTGATGAGCGACGTGCGCGCCAGCCTCGGGGACGCCACCGCTAACGACCTGATCGCGGAGTTCGACCTGGAGTTGCGCTACAACATCGTTCCCACCCACGACCCGGGCACCGGAGACTCGTGAGGAGGCGTCCGGCATGCCTCTGATTTGGTGCGCGATCTCCGGGCACGGCTACGGCCATGCCGCGCAGATGATCCCGGTCTTGAACGAGCTGGGCCGGGCCCGCTCGGGGCTGAAGGCCCTGCTGCGGACGAGCGTCCCCGCCTCGTTCTTCGAGGGAGGGCTCACGATTGAATGGGAGCTCAGCCCGGCCGAGCCGGATATCGGCTGCGTCCAGCGGGGCCCGCTGACGATTGACATCGGCGCGACCTGGCGCGAGCACGCGCGGTTCCACGCGGACTGGTCGGCGCGGGTGGAGGAGGAAGCCCGGGCGATTCGGGCCCGGGCGCCGGCGCTCGTTGTCGCGAACATCCCGCCCCTGTCCGTAGCGGCTGCGGCACGGGCAGGGGTCCCGGCCGTGGGGCTCTGCAATTTATCCTGGGACGCGGTGCTCGAACCCTTCTTGGACGAGCCGCGGGAGCTGCACCCTGGCGTCGATCGGCCGACCCGCCTGGCGATCCTTGCCCAGATGCGTGAAGCCTACGGGCGGGCCGACCTGATGATTTTGCCGACACCAGCCGTGCCGGTGCGAGCCTTCCGGCGGATCGCCCAGGTCGGCCCGATTGCCCCGCCCCGGCGGCCTAACCGAACGCACTTGCGGGAGGTGATCGGGGCCCAGACCGATGAACGGGTGGTCCTCGTCGCCTTCGGCGGCATCCCGCTCGAAACCCTCCCCACGTCGGCACTGGAGGCCATGGAGGGCTACCGGTTCATCGTCGTCGGACCGGTGCCACCCGAGGCTCAGCGCACCCATCGGATGGCAACCACAGGCCTACCGTTCGGCCTCATCATGACGTCCGCCGATCTCCTCGTCACGAAGCCCGGCTACAGCACCATCGTCGAGGCCGTGGCCCACGGCCTGCGGGTGCTCTACGTGCGCCGCTACAACTTCGTTGACGAGCCGCCTCTCGTGGACTACCTTCACCGCTATGGCCGGGGCGTCGAGCTGTCAGCCGAGGACTTCGCGAGCGGCCGCTGGCGGGCCGGGCTCGACGCGCTCTGGGCTCTGCCCGAACCGGAGGAGCCGGCACCCGCCCCAACCGGCGCGACCGAGGCCGCCCGCCTGCTGGCCGGGTACCTCTGACCAGGCCTGCGAGGTCCGGGCTCCACTCCCGCGCGCCCACCCGCGACTTCCTTGACAGCACTGGGATTCAACGCTAGGCTAGCTTGGCGCCACCGGGGTGCGCCCGTTGTCTTCTAAGGGACGAGGCCACGGATGAACGAGACTCTTGCCCTGACCTCTTCAGTGTCCATCCCTGAGGATATCCTGTTCCGGGAGCTGCAGAGTGAAGGCGTCATCCTGAACCTGAACACTGGAGTCTACTTCGGCTTGGATGCAGTCGGGACCAGAATCTGGCGCCTTTTGCGCGAGCACGGCCAGGTTCAGAAGGTTCTCGACTCGCTGCTCCAGGAATACGATGTCCCGGAGGCTCGCTGCCGCGAGGATCTGCTGAACTTGCTTGTCCAGATGCGAGAGAAGGGTCTCATCGAAGTCCGCAATGGAACGGCTCCGTAAGGCATGCCAACTCACCCTCCGCGACTGGTTGATCCTGGGAGAGGCCTGGGTGCTGTTCCTGGTGATCGCCTTTGGCCTGCGCCTCTTCTGCTTCCGCTCGCTCCTTCACTTCTGTCATCGGCTCTCGCAACTCAGGCTCCGAGACGCTGCGGCCTCCTCGCTCCTGCCGATCGCACGGTGCGCGTGGCTCACAGCCGTCGCCGGCCGCTATGCCCCAATACAGGCTACCTGCCTCACGCAGGCGCTCGTCCTGTCGGTCCTGCTGGGGCGCCGCGGCGTCGCCGTCCAGCTTCGCATCGGCGTCTCGCGACAGGCCGGCCGCTTCGCGGCGCACGCCTGGTTGGAGCGGGAGGGCTCGATCCTCCCTGGATTGCCGGGAGGTGAAGGATTCGAGCCGTTGTTGCCCCACCGATCTGAAACCAGCGTACCATGAGCGGGTTCGTCGCCATATGGAACCTGGACGGACGACCGGTTGATCCCTCGCTCCTACGGAGGATGATGGACACGATCGCCTACCGCGGCCCCGACGGGAGCGGGCAGTGGATTCGCGGCTCGGTGGCGCTAGGCCATTGCATGCTGTGGACGACACCCGAGTCGCTGGAGGAGCGGCAACCCCTGACCGACGACACCGGCGCCCTCTGTTTGGCGCTGGACGGGCGGGTGGACAACCGGGACGAGCTGAAGGCCGCGCTCCGATCCAAAGGCATCGGGCTTCGGACCGACACCGACGCCGAGTTGATGCTCCGGGCCTACGAGGCCTGGGGTGAAGAGTGTCCCGCGCACTTGCTTGGAGACTTTGCCTTCGTGATCTGGGACGGATGGAACCGGCAGCTCGTCGGCGCCAGAGACCCGATGGGTGTCAAGCCCTTCTATTATTACTATGACGACCGGCTGGTCCTCTGCGCCTCCGAGATCCCACCGCTCCTGGCCCATCCGGCGGTCAAGCGGGAGATCAACGAGGGCATGCTCGGAGAATACCTGGCCTGCGAGATCACCTCCCAGGAGGAAACTCTCTACGCCAACATCAGGCGTCTCCCGCCAGCTCACGTGCTGCTCGTGCGGCCGAAGGGCTTATGGAAGAAGCGTTACTGGAGCGTTGATCCGGAACGAACCCTCCGGTATAGGACGGACCAGGAGTATGCCGACCATTTTCGCGCAGTCCTCCACGAGGCGGTCCGCTGCCGGCTGCGGAGCTATGGACCGGTCGGCGCCTACTTGAGCGGCGGCCTGGATTCATCCTCCGTGGTCGGCGTGGCCCAGACCCTCTACCGCGACGGGCTGGCGGCGGACCAGGGTTTTGAAACGTTCTCCCTTGTCTTCCCAGGCCTACCGTGCGACGAGCGTCCCTTTATTGAGGAAGTCGAGCGGCTGTGGGGGCTCACTTCGAACCGCGCCAGGCCGGAGGCTTGGGAGCCCACCGCCTGGGCCAATTGTGCACGGCAGAGCCAGGACTTCCCCGGCTATCCCAACGGCACCATGGCCAATCCACTGCGGGCCCTGGCGCAGGAGAAGGGCATCCGGGTGCTCCTGACCGGCGGTGGAGGCGATGAATGGTTGGCTGGGAGCTTCTACCATGCAGCCGACCTTCTTCGGCAATGGCGTATCCTGCCCCTATTGCGCAGAATCAGCCGGGCCTCCGGCAGCTCCGCGCCCCGCGAGCTCGCCCACGCGTTCCTGGGGTATGCAGTACAGCCCTTGCTGCCGACCAGGTTGCACCGAATGCTGAGGAAGGTTTTCACTCGCGACGGCGTCCCTCACTGGATCGTCCGGGGCTTCGCCCGGCGGATCCATTTAGCCGACCGGCTGGCTGTTCCCTCCGAGGCGCCCCGGTTTCCAAGCTTCGCCCAGGCAGAAATCTACGCCACGCTGACCTCCGGCTGGTGGCCCCACAGTTGCGAAGTTGAGGAACGGGCAGCCTCCCGCTTTGGTCTCGAAGAGCGCCACCCGCTCACCGATCTTCGACTCGCCGAATTTGCCCTGGCCCTGCCCGAGGACCAACGCTGGCGCGGTGCTGTGCCCAAGTTTATCCTCAGGCAAGCTGTTCAGGGATTGCTCCCGGAGTCGGTTCGGCAACGGGTGACCAAGGTGGAGTTCTCTGCGGTCTTTTCCGAGGCATTCACGGCGCTTGGAGGGCCGCGTTTCTTCGAGTCGCTTCTCACCGTCGCTCGGGGGTGGGTGGAGGAAAGGTCCGCACAAGCGATGTACCGCGAGCAGGAACAGACGGGCGCATGCGTTTGGCCCTTGTGGATGATCGCTGGCACCGAGCTTTGGCTCCAAGCCGTGGAGGCAGGAAAGGCGAACCTCACACGCACGCCCCGGCGCAAGCAGGAACGCATCCTGGTGCCCGCGCCACCCTAAACAGCAGCCTGCGCTCCCTACAGATGGGCTGAGGAGAACGATCCATGGACCACAGTCGCGAACAGGATTCCAAGAAGAAGCCGTACAGGCCCCCCACGCTTATCGAATACGGCAGTGTCGCTAAGCTCACAGAAAAAAAGTCTGGGACAAAGCCGGATGGCAAGTCGGGGAGGTTCAGATGACGCGCGTCTGATCGCCTTCCGCCGCGCGATCAATGAAGTGGTCAAGCCGGACGACGTCGTGCTCGACCTCGGGGCAGGAACGGGCATTCTCGGACTCCTGGCCTGCCAGGCTGGCGCCGGGCGAGTCTACGCAGTTGAGGAGGGCGGGATGATCCAACTGGTACGCGAGATTTGCCGCGCGAACGGCTTCCAGGATCGCCTCGTGCCCGTCAAGGGCCTGTCAACTCGAGTGGACCTGCCAGAGCCGGTGGATGTCGTCGTCGCCGATCAGATCGGGCGCTTCGGATTCGAAGCGGGAGTGTTTGAATATTTCGCTGACGCGCGGGAGCGGTTCCTGAAGCCGGGCGGACAGACGATTCCCCGCCGCATTGACCTGCAGGTCGTGCCTGTGGAGTGCCCGCACCTGTGGGAGCAGGTCGAGTTCTGGAACCACCCGGTGGCCGGATTCGATTTCAGCGCGGCCAGGCCCCTCGCGGCCAATACCGGCTACCCTGTGAAATACCGGCCGGAGCACCTACTCGGCAAGCCGGCGGTGATCGCGTCGCTGGACCCAGCCACCGCGGCTCCGGCGATTCTCGGACTCGAAGTGTCCATCCCCGTCGCGCGGCGAGGCCTGCTCAACGGGATCGGCGGGTGGTTCGCCGCGCAACTGTCCGAGCACGTCACGCTATCCAATTCCCCCTTGGCCGACACCCCCATTGACCGGCATGGCGTCTTCTTTCCTCTGGACCGGCCGGTTGAGCTGATGGAAGGCGATAGGGTCCGGGTTCGGATGGACATCCGGCCGGCGGACACGCTCGTCACCTGGAACGTGACGGTCCCGGGGAAAGTTCACGAGGCCCATTCAACCTTCCAGGGAATGCTGCTCTGCGAGGAAGACCTCCGCAAGACCAAGCCATCGTTCGTTCCTCGCCTCACCCCTTGGGGTGAAGCTCGACTATCGGTGTTGATTCTTTGCGACGGGCGGAGAACCCTGGCCGAGGTTGAGCAAGAAGTGTACAAGCGCCATCCCACGTTGTTCCGATCGGCAGCCGAGGCAGCAAAGTTCGTCGCCGAGGTCGTTGCACCCTACGCCGTCTGACCATGGCGCTCGAGTCAGGCGTCATGACCCTTGTCTATCGCGTCTGCGGGATGACCCTATCGAGCGGTATCCCTCTTCCCGAACTGCCCGCCGGACCCCACCCGGGAACCGACGGCTCTGCCATCCGAGTGGACCTCGACGGACGAGGCACCGAGCCGAGCGCCCCCGAACGATGGTGCTTGACCTGGACGCTCCCCTCGGGGAAGCCGTGGCTCTCCACCGCCAGGGTCCCGGCAGGCTATCTCTTACGATTCCACGGCTGGGCCGATTTCACCGTGGATCCAGCGGGCCGCTCCATTGTCTGCCATCCGGGAGCGGACGTGCCCGCCGAGACCCTGCGCCACCTCCTGCTGGACCAGGTGCTGCCGCTCGTCCTTACGCTCCACAAGCGCCAGACGCTCCACGCGACGGCGGTGCTGACGTCTCGCGGGGCCTGCGCGTTTCTCGGCGCGGCCGGTGTGGGGAAATCCACACTCGCGGCATCCTTCCTGACGGCAGGCTACCCGGTTCTGAGCGATGATTGCCTCGTGCTCGACGAATCGCAGGGACGGTTCCTGGCCCTCCCCGCCTATCCGGGCCTACGCCTCTGGGACGATTCGCTGGAGGCTGTATGCGGCGGCCGGGAGGACTCCAGCTCCGTCGCGCACTATAGCTCCAAGCGCCGTCTCGTCCTTGGAGTCCCTTCTTCCGCCTTCCCGGCGGAGCCGCAGCCCTTGGCGGGACTCTACGTCCTCGTAAGACCGGACAAGGCGTCCGGACACACGACGGCCGCGCCCCGCATCGAGCGGCTCCGCGGCCGCGAGGCGTTCATGGATCTCCTGAGCAGCTCGTACCGGCTCGCCGTCTCGGACCGAGCCGCCCTTGCCTGGGAGTTCGATTTCCTCGACCGGCTGGCCGCTGCGGTACCGGTCAGCCGGCTCCATCTGCCCGATTGTTTCTCGGCGCTGCCCGAGGCCCGCGAGGCGGTCCTGGCGGATCTCCGGACCTGAGCGCGATCCATGGCAGCCGCGACTATCCACCCGTTCCTCTTGAGCCTGGTCAGGGGGGAGTTGGCCGATGGCCTGGGACCCCCTCCGCGCGAGCCGGCGGCATGGGATGCGATCCTGGCAGAGGCCGCCGAGCAGCAAATCCTCCCGCTCCTCTATCGTTGGCTCAACGCTACCGGCGGACGCGGGCAGCTTCCGCTCTCCCAGCAGGACTGGCTCCGAGCGGAGGTCTTCCGCATCGCGGCGCACAACGCCATCCTGGCCGAGGAGCTTCGCGCGATCCTCCTGCAGTTCGATATTCGGCAGGTCGCCTGCGCGCCCATCCGGGGCCTGGCCCTGGCCGAGCTGCTCTACGGGGAAGACCTGCCGCGCCCGACGGGCGATCTTGATCTCCTGGTCAAGAAGGGCGACCTTCCCGCGGTGACCGACAGCTTGACCAGCCTGGGCTTTCAGTTGATCGAGCGACGGGCCGGCTTCGCCGAGAGCTACGACTACGCTCTCGTGTTCGCGAAACAGCGGCATGGGCTGATCGTCGTCGAGCCGCACTGGAGCCTCGCCTATCCCCCGTTTACCGACTCGGTGGATATGGAGGGAGTCTGGCAGCGCGCCGTGGTCGGGCAGGTCCTCGGCGTCCCTGCCCAACTGTTGCACGTGCATGATCTGGTCCTGCATCTTTGCCTGCATCTCATCCATTGGCGGGAGCGGGCGCCGCTGCTCTGGTATTACGAGCTCGATCAACTGATCCGACGGAGCAACCCCAGGCTTGCCTGGCGTGAGGTCCTGTCGCGAGCGCAGGAGTCCGGACAGAGTTCCTTGGTGCGTGAGGTCGCCCACACTCTGAGGGACCTCTGTGGGACCCCTGGTCCTGACCAGGGGCTCCCGGAGCTGGACACCCATCCCGTCCCACAGCGTCCTGGCAGCCGGGCCGGCGCGTTGCGCAGAAGGGCGGTGGCCCTGCTCGCCCGCCGGGCCGGCGGGAGCGGGCGCGAAGAATTTGCGCTGCTGCTCTCGCTGAAAGGCATCCGCGGCAAACTGCGATACGCCTTGTCCCTCCTGTTTCCTTCACCCGAGTACATGCGCTTCCGCTATGGCCCCGGCGGGCGAGTCACGCTCGCGTGGCATTACGTCGCCCGTGTCTGGAATCTCTCTTGCCAGGCTGCGCACTGGCTGAAAGACCTCGCCTTCGGCCTCAACACTCGCCGGTAACGCCCGCTGGGATCCCGCCCCTTGCGTCGGCTGCGGAAGGTGGTATGATGCGACCCAGTCGTATGGAGCCCCCCGTCCCCGAAGCCGCCTCTACCATCCCGCCCGAGCTGCTCGCCCGCGTCGCCAAGGGCGACAAGCAGGCGTTCCTGGAGCTGTACGACCGCTCCAGCCCCCTGCTCTTCGCCCTCGCCGCACGGATCCTCGGAGACACCGGCGAGGCCGGCGCCCTGCTCCAGGAGGTGTACCTGGAGATCTGGCGGAAGGGCGTCCGCTACGACCTCGGGCGCGGCACGCCGATCACCTGGCTGCTCAACGTGACGCGGACCCGCGCGCTCGATCGCCTGCGGTCGCGGAGCGCACAGGCGCGGGACCGCGCCGACGGGCAGCGGGAGGCCGGGGCGCTTGCCGCGCACGCGGCGCCAGCCGCGCCGGCAGACCGGGAGGTGCAGGCTCTCGTAGCGAAGGCTTTGGCGGAGATGCCGGCCCACCACCGCCAGGCGGTCGAGCTGGCCTATTACGGCGGGCTCTCCGTCGCGGAGATCGCGGCTCGGCTCAGCCAACAGCCGGAGACGATTCAAACCTGGATCAGGCGGGCCGTGACCGAGCTGAAGACGGCCCTCCGGCCTGCCTGGGCCAGCCAGACCCGTGACGGCACACACAGCGTTTGAAGAACACCTCGAGCTGTACGCGATCGGCGCTCTGGATCGGCAGGATCGCCAGGCCCTCGAGGTGCATCTGCTGGCCGGGTGCCCGTCCTGCCACGCCGCGCTGAAAGAGACCCAGGCTGTTGCCGGCCTCCTCCCCTTCCAGCTTCCGCTCATCGCGCCGCCGCCCGAATTGCGGGAGACGCTCGTGGCATCGCTGCCTCAGGCCTCCCCGGCGCCGACCGTGCCCAAGGTGACCGTCCAGATCGAGCGGCCGCCAGAGGTCCGACTCAGCCGCATTGATCCGCGCGCGCCCTGGTGGGCCCGGCTGCTCCACCCAACGGTCCTGGGGCTGGTCGTGGTGGCCCTGGCCGTCTATGCCTGGTCCCTGCGGTCCCGCCTTCCCGCCGAGGTCGCCCAGCGCAACCGGGTGGAGGCGGCGCTGAACGCGCAGACCACGCAGCTCGCCGCCCTGCAACGCCAGTTCGAGGAGCAGCGGCGCCTGCTCGACGAGCTGCAAAGCCAGGTCGCGGCCGGCGGCACCGAGCTGAACCGGCTGCGCGAGGCGCTGGCCGAGCGCGAAGCGGAGCTGGAACAGGCCCGCGCCGCACTCGCGCAGCTCCAGCAGGACGCCCGCAAGGGCTCACGCGACGAACTCGCTGCCTTCCTGCGCTCGCCGGGAGTCCAGGTAATCCAGCTCGTTGGGATCGAGCGCGCCCAATCCGCCGGGGCGCTGCTGTTCTTCGACCCGGACAGCAAGAAGGGCTTCTTTTACGCCTTCAACCTCCCGCCGCTGCCAGCGGGAAAGACCTATCAGCTCTGGGCCTTCACCGTTGACCCGAAGCAACCGAAGAGCATCGGGTACCCCGTCAGCGCCGGCACGTTCCGGCCGGACGCGGGCGGCAAGGGGCGGCTCGCCTTCAAGGGTCTGCCCGAGCCCGCATCTATCCTCCGGTTCATGCTGAGCATCGAACCTACCGGCGGGCGCGCGCAACCCGGCAGCGATCTCCTGCCGTTCCAGCGCCCATAACCCTGAAGCAAGCTTTGCGCGACAGCGAGCACCCCGCGAGCGCGGGAATGGGCTTCATGGCGATCGGACGCTGGGTGCTGCTCGACGTGCGCTCGTGTGCGTGGCTTGACGGCGCCAAGACCGCGTGTTATAAGCCCACCCCGTGGGGGAGCCTATGCCCCGATCCACCGAGGATCTCGCCACATGAGCCTTCTTCGAGGCGCCCTGCTTCTTCTCCTCGTCCTCGTGATCGGAGCCGATCTGGTCTTCGAGGATCCGTCTGAGCGGCCCGACCGTCCGGTCCGACAAGCGGTCCTCCTCGATGATCTGGACGAGGCCGACTACTCGGAATCGAAGGCCGGTCCGCCCCACCCATCCGACCAGGCGGCATGCGCGAAGAGCGCCCGCTCTCTCCAGGTAGTTCACCCCGAGCGCCTTCTTGCCAGCGTGGCCGACAGCACCTCCTCTTCTGCCTCCTTCACGGCCCGCTTGCTGATTCCCCGCGCTCCTCCCGTCGCCTGACCGCTCGTCCAGTTCTCCGGATCTGACCATCTACAGCCTATGTACCAGACCGGCGGGGCTCTGTCGGGGGTGGCCCCAGCCCCGCCTGGGCGGGTGTCTGCATGATTGCGCGACTGGTCGAGTTTGCCATCACCCAACGGGCGCTGATCTGCCTCCTGGGCGTCGTGCTCCTGTTCGGGGGCCTCTACGCGTTCCACGTGCTGGACGTGGTCGCCTACCCGGACCCGGCGCCGCCCATGATCGAGGTCATCACCCAGTATCCCGGCTATTCCTCCCAGGAGATCGAGCGGATCATCACGATTCCCATCGAGGTCAACCTCGCCGCGATGCCACACCTGACCGAAGTGCGGTCCCTCTCCATCCTGGGCCTGAGCGACATCAAGTTCTATTTCGAGTTCGGGTCCGACTACTTCAAGGACCGCCAGGAGGTGCTCAACCGGCTGGCGATGATGAATTTCCCTCCCGGGGTCCAGCCGCAGATCTCGCCCTGGTGGTCCATCGCGGAGATCTACCGGTATGAACTGACCGGCGAGGACCACGGCTATTCCCTCACCGACCTCAAGACGATTCAGGACTGGCAGGTCCGGCGGGAATTCAAGCGGGTGCCGGGGGTCATTGATGTGACCAGCTTCGGCGGCACCACCAAGCAATACCACGTGGACCTCGACCCGGGCCAATTGCTCGCCTACGGCGTGGATTTGGGCACCGTGATCGCGTCGCTGGCCCAGAGCAACTCCAACATGGGGGGCAATTACCTCTCCCTGGGGGAACAGAGCTTCGACGTCCGGGGCCTGGGGCTCATCGACAGCCTGAACGATATCGAGGACGTGGTGGTGGCGGAGAAGGAGGGGACGCCGGTCTACGTGAGGAACCTGGGGCAGGTGACCCTGGGCCACGCCATCCGGCTGGGCAAGGTCGGGGTCAATGACCGGGATGACGTGGTGGAAGGGATCGTGCTGCTCATGCGGGGCTACCAAGCCCTGCCGGTGCTCGAGCGCGTGGTGAAGAAGGTCGAGGAACTGAACGAATGGAAGCTGCCCGCGGGAGCCAAGATCCGGAGCGTCTACGACCGCACCCGGCTGATCCACACGACGATCGAGACCGTGACGGACATCCTGATCACGGGCATGCTGCTCGTCTTCGTGATCCTCTTCCTGTTCCTCGGTCACGTGCGGACGGCGGGGATCGTGGCGCTCACCGTCCCCGCCGCGCTCCTGTTCACGTTCAGCGCGCTGGTCATGACGGGGAGCTCGGCGAACCTGATCTCGCTGGGCGCCATTGATTTCGGGATCATCGTGGATTCGACGCTGCTGATGGTCGAGCGCATTTTCTCCCTACTGGCGCAGCGCCCAGCGCCGCCGGGCCTGACGGTGCACCACCAGATCCTCCGGGCGTCGCGCGACATCGGGCGCCCGGTCTTCTTCGCCACCACGATCATCATCGTAGCGTTCATCCCCCTGTTCACAATGGTCGGGGTGCCGGGCAAGATCTTCGCCCCGATGTCCCTGACCTACGGCTTCGCCCTCAGCGGGGCGCTGCTCATGGCCTTCACCCTCGCGCCCGCGCTCTGCTCGCTGCTGCTGCAGGGACCTCTACCGGAGGAGGATCCCCGGCTAGTCCGCGCGATCCGGGACCGCTACCTCCGAGTCCTCGGCTGGGCACTCGACCACGAGCGGCTTGTGCTTGGCAGCGCGGCGGGCCTGTTCGTCCTGGCCCTGCTGGTGGTACCCCTGCTCGGAGGGGAGTTCATGCCGCAGTTGGAGGAGGGCAACCTGTGGGTGCGGGCCACGATGCCCATGGACATCTCGTTTGAAGCGGCCAGCCGGCTGGTGACCGACATGCGCGCCGTCTTCCGGTCGTTTCCCGAGACGACCACGATCGTCTCCCAGTTGGGCCGGCCGGACGACGGGACCGATCCGACCAGCTTCTTCAACGCCGAGTTTCTGGTGGACCTGAAGCCCCGCAAGGAATGGCGGCCGGAGCTCACGGACAAGGAGCACCTGATCGCGGAGATCGAGGCGGCCCTGACGGCGAGGCTACCCGGCGTGAAGTTCAATTTCTCGCAGTACATCCTCGACAACGTCCAGGAGGCCATGTCGGGCGTCAAGGGGGAGAACGCGATCAAACTCTACGGGCAGGACCTCAGGGTCCTGGAAGCCAAGGCGGCGGAGATCCTGCAGGTGATGAAGCACGTGCGCGGGGTCACGGACCTGGGAATCTTCCACCTCATGGGGCAGCCCAACCTCAATATCGCCGTGGACCGGCAGGCGGTCGCGCGATACGGGCTGCAGGTGGACTACGTCAACGCGGTGGTCCAGGCCGCCATCGGCGGCCAGGTCGTCACGCAGGTCTATGAGGGGGAGCGCTGGTTCGATCTCGTCGTGCGGTTCCTCCCCCAGTTCCGGCAGGATCCGGAGGCCATCGGGCGGATCCAGGTCAGCACGCCGGACGGAACCCGGATTCCGCTCCGACAACTGGCCGCGATCACGCTCGGGACCGGGCCGTTCATCATCTATCGGGAGAACGGCGAGCGCTACATTCCCATCAAGTTCAGCGTGCGGGGCCGGGACTTGGAGAGTACGGTCAAGGACGCCCAGGCGCGGCTTGCGGAGCAGGTCTCGCTGCCGGAACGGTACCGGATGGAGTGGCACGGGGAGTACGGCCAGCTCCAGGCCGAAAAACGGCGGCTGGCCAAGATCGTTCCGATCAGCTTGCTGATCGTGCTGCTCCTGGTCTACATCGCACTGAACTCGTTCAAGGACGCCGCGATCGTGCTCTGCGCGGTCCCCTTCGCGCTGATCGGCGGGATCTTCGCCCTGTTCCTCACGCGAACGGACTTCAGCATCTCGGCCGCGGTCGGCTTCATCTCGCTGTTCGGGGTCGCGATCCAGGGGGCCCTGGTGGACATCTCGCGGATCCACGAATACCTCGACAAAGGCGACCCGCTCAGGACGGCCATCCTCAAGAACGCGGCGGTCCGGATGCGCCCGGTGATGATGACGACCCTGGCGGCGGCCATCGGACTGCTCCCCGCCGCCATCGCGACCGGGATCGGCGCCCAGACCCAGCAGCCCTTGGCGCGGGTCGTCGTCGGAGGCATGCTGAGCTCCGTGACCCTCATCCTGTTGGTACTCCCGGTCCTCTATCAGCGGGTGCATCGGGGCGACGTCAGGCCGGAGGCAGCGGAGCCATCGTTGGCGGTGGTCGGGGACGAGGAACCGCTACCGTGACTACCCCGGTCCGAAAGCTCGCACCCGCCGGGCTGATCCTGCTGGTCGCCCTCGCCCTGCCGGCCTGCGGCAGCCCGGAGTCATCCCCCACAACCAGCCAGGCCAAGCCCGGCGACACGGGACCCGCTGCCTCGCCCCCCCGCATCGAGACCATGACGGTCTCAGCGAGCCAGACGCCACCCATCCTTATCCTGGGCAGCAAGGTCACCTACGCTGAGGATCGGTTTTCGCGGATTTCCTCGCCGCTCCAGGGCCGGGTCATCGAAGTCCGGGCGAAGCTGGGCGACCATGTGGAGGCGGGCCAGATCCTGCTGGTCGTGGACAGCCCGGACATCGCCGCCGCCTACTCCGACTACGTGAAGGAAATCTCCGAACTGTCGCTCGCGAAACGAAACTATGAGTTGTCGGTGGAGCTCTACAACGTCCAGGCGATCTCGCTCAAGGATCTCAAGCAGGCCGAAAACGATTACAACCGCGAGAAGGCCGAGTTCAAACAGGCCAAGGAGAAGCTCCTCATCCTGAAGGTGCCGGCGCCGGAGCTGGAGAAGCCGCTCGACCAGCAGAACATCTCGTCGCGCTTCAAGCTGAAGAGCCCGCTGTCCGGCACGGTGGTAGAACGGACCGTGACACCCGGACAATTGGTGGGCGGGGACCCCTCCCAGGTCCTGTTTACCATCGCCGACCTGGATACTTTGCAGGTCGTCGCCGACGCCTACGAAGGAGACCTGGGGCTGCTCCAGGTCGGCCAGGTCGCCGTCGCCACCGTGGAATCGGCCCCGGGCAAGACGTTTCCCGCCGCGATCGCGTTCATCGGCGATCTGGTGGACCCGACGACCCGGACCGTCAAGGTCCGGGCCTGGGTGAACAATGAAGTGCGCCTGCTCAAACCCGAGATGTTCGCCCGACTGAACATCCCCATCGGCGGCGGCGCGTCGTTCATCACGGTCCCGACCGAGGCGATCGTGGAACAGGAAGGCCATCTGTACGTCTATGTCCAAGACCAGCCGGGACACTATGTGAAGCGGGAGGTGACCGCCCAGAAGATCGAGGACAACCGCATGCGGGTGCTAACGGGGCTCGCGGAAGGCGACACGATTGTGTCCAAGGGAGCGATCCTCGTGAAGGCTCAGCAGAACGGAGTGTGAACCGAGGAGGCGGCGATCGGACGCCCATCTGTGGTGCCGCGGTGGCGCGGGACCTTGGAGCATGGACACGCCTGCCACACGGCGAAGGGCGCCTGATCGCTGTCCCTACCTGGCCTGATTTTTCTCTTGACAGCCGCAGGGAGGCTCGCTACAAGGGCCAGACCGCCATGGAACCGGGTTCAACTCACGCACGGCCATACGACCGGACGGGTCGGCCACGGCACGCCCTCCGGGAACGACCGAGTCATGCTTCGCACCGCGGCGACAGCCAAGTGGACCCTGTGGACCCTGTCTCTGCTCTGGTTGGGGTGTCCGCTCCCCAGCTCCGCGCTGGAAAAATACGGTCGGCCGCTGCCGGCGTTCGAGGAGGAACGGGAAGAGGGAGCCCCCGTCGGTCCCGAAGAGGAAGAGACCGCGATCGGCGGCTATTTCCTGACCAGCGCCTTCGTCACGAACCCGACCTTCGCCGCGCGCCCCAACAACACGGGCCTGGTGGGACTGCGGCACATGGCCCATTTCGAGACTGATCTCTACAAGCAGTACCTCACCTTCTACACGGACCAGAACTTCTTCTCCGACCGGACGCGGGGGTGGATCAAGCTCACCGAGTGGGACATGACGTACGGATTCACCGGCATCTTCGATCACTGGGGCTGGCGCATCCAGTACGAGCGCGACGCGCCGCTGGACCAAAGCGGGCTGAAGCAGATTTACGCGGACGCAGTCGTCACCTACCGGGTCCAGGCCGCGCAGGACTGGGGTGCCTGGCGCCGGCTCCTGCCGAACCAGAATATCTCCGTCTACCTGGGGCCTGGCTGGTTGTTCTATAACAGCAATTATTTCGCCCGCCCCGACAACACCGGCCGGGCGCTGTTCCGGTACGTCGCCCATGCGGACGTGGACCTGTACAAGCAGCGCGGGATCGCCTTCGCTGACATCAACATGTTCACCGATCGGACCGCCTCCAACGTGTTGCGGCCGACGGAGCTGGATTGGATACTCGGCATCGCCTTCCGCTGGCGGGACCTGGAGCTGAGCATCTACCGGGAACAGGACCTCCCACTGGACAAGCCTGGGCTCGTCCAGCAATATACCGCCGTCCAACTCCGCTTCGCCTTCGACCTTTCCAAAGGGGAAGCAAAGCGGTTCTTAAAGCGCGTGTGGGCATCGCCATGACGTGTCGGCTGGCTGTTCGGAGGGGGATCGTCCGACTCGCGGGCTTGGCGGTCGGTGGGGCGCTGAGCCTCCTGGCCTGCGCCGGTCCCCAACCGCAGGCCGTGGGCCAGCATCTGTTGGGGAAGAGCCGCGACTACATCGTCGCGTGCGCAGGTCAGCCCAAGTCAGTCTCGGAAGCAGACGGCCTCACCATCCTGACCTACTACAAGGAAGCGACGATTCTTGAAGAGGAGTTTCCCCAATCGAAAAGCACCTTCCCGAAGATCCACCATGGCTGTTGGGCGAGACTAGGGCTTCAGGGCGGTCAGGTGGTCGGCGTGGAATATGAGAACGTCCCTTCGTCCTACGAGGACTATACTCACTGCGAGGCAATCTTCGAGTCCTGCCACTGAGCAACTCCCCCCACCTTCTCCGACCGAGCGGGCTATGTTATGATACCGCGCCTTGCAGGACAGCAATGGCGTGACCGGTGATGAGTGACGGGTGGCGAGTGGATCGTATGACGTTCATGGCTGACAAAGACATCGAGTACATGCAGGCGGCCCTGGAACGGGCCAGGTTGGCGCCAGCTTTGGGCGAGGTGCCGATCGGGGCCGTCTTGGTCATGGACGGCCAGATCCTCTCGCAGGTGCACAACTTCCGGGAGGTCTGGCAGGACCCCACGGCGCACGCGGAAGTGGTCGCGATCCGCGAAGCCGCCAGCCGGCTGGGCACCTGGCGGCTGACCGGCGCAACCCTGTACGTGACGCTGGAACCCTGCGCCATGTGTGCAGGCGCAATCATTCAGGCCCGGATCTCCCGGCTGGTCTTCGCTGCCCGGGACCCCAAAGGCGGCGCCTGCGGGTCCGTCTTCAACCTGCCGGAGGAGCGACGCCTCAACCATCGCGTCCAGGTCGTGAGCGGCGTCCTCGAGCAGGAGAGCCAGGCGCTGCTCCAGACCTTTTTCCGGAACCTCCGTGAGGACATGGGAGCGCGCGCTAGCCTGTCGGAGACGTGATGGGTGATGAGTGGAAGGATGAGCATCCCTTCGCGTCACATGCCCCATCGCTGCTCACCCATTTCTCATCACTCCTGAAAACGGAGAGGTGCGAGAGTGGACGAATCGGCCGGTCTCGAAAACCGGAGTCGGGGCAACTCGACCGTGGGTTCGAATCCCACCCTCTCCGCCATCCTTGCTGGCGTGCAAGCCGCTCCTTGTCTGCATTTGTGGCGGCGGCGCCGTACCCTCGCGGCTTGGCTCATCCGGCTCCTCGCTTGAACGCGCGCGTGGCCAGCCCCCTGCAACTCCGGGAATGGCTGGCAACTCGCTCGGTGGCTGCGGGTGGGCTGCGACCACTCTCCCGTCGCTTGCGTGGAAATCGGCGCGCCAGCGCGTTACCCTTTCAGCGACACGGGATCGAATCCGTACTTGAGCAGGAGTTTTCGGATGCGGGGACTCGCCATGAACTCAACGAACTCTTCCGCGACCGTGAGGGAGGTCTTCCGGCAGGTCCACACCACCGCTGCCCCGAACTGGACCGGCGTAAACGTTCCGTCAAGCGTTTCATCAATGATGCGCACCTGCCCGTTGTTGATCGCGTCCACCCGGTAGAGGATGCCCACCTCGGCCCTCCCTGCGCGAACCAGGTTCGCCACGGCTTCGCCATCGTCACCATAGAGCACGCCGGCGCGATTCGTAAAGACCGGATCGAAGTGGGCGAGCGCCCTCGCCGCGATTTTCCCCAAGGAGGACACCCGCGGGTTGCCCAGGGCGATCCGGGTGGTGCGATTCGGCCACACCTCGCGGAGCGAGACCGCGAGGGCCGGCGACGTCGCCGACATGACGAGCACGAGGGAGTTCTGCGCGTAGATTCGCGGGCCGCCATTGAGCGTCAGACCCTTCGTGTGCAGAATCTCCAGCTCCTCGACCGCCGCGGGAAGAAACACGTCGATCGCCGCGCCCCGTTCAATTTGCCGACGAACCGTGAGGGACGGCCCATAGATGACGCGCACGGTGGTGCCGTATTCTCCCTCGAACATTGGAACGATTTCTTGGAATGCCGCTTTCAAGCTCGGCGCCGCGGCGACCGTCAGGGGTTCAGCCTGAACCAGCCCCCCGCCCCCGACGAGGCCCATGAGGACGACTGCAGCAGCCACCGCCCCGCCGCCTCTCCGAATTCCCGCCATCACTGCTCCTTTCCCCGCCCTTTCGCCGGCCGAGCGGCGAAAAGGCAAACAATCCCCCCACCGGCAAACAACCGCTGCAAGATCAATACCGAGGCTCGTGCTCGTACGAGGGTTTGGGGATACCGGGCCAACGCCGCAGTTCAAGCGGATGCACTTCAGCATTTTTAGCCTCTGCCACTCTGCAGCCTGGTCGGCGGTGTGAGTTTCCGAACGCTGCGCTCAGTGCAACACCGCACAGTCTGCTTGCCCTGCTGTTCAATCCATAAGCCGAGGTTCGCACGGTCGTCGGCGAGAGCCGGCCAACGCCCTCTGTGTCAATATAGGTTGAGTCATTCTGGCAGGACCCGTCGCGGGCGAGCGAGCCGGCTGCTGGCAAACCCTTTGCTTCTCCCCAGTGGCATCCACGCCCCCAGGGGAAGTCGCATCCGACCTGTGAGTTTGTGGTAGACAGCGTACGTGAACCAGATCGTCCTCATCGCCCTACGCAAGCCATACACCTTCGTCGTGATGGCGATCCTGATCGTGCTGTTTGGGATCCTGACGGTCCTGCACATGCCGACGGATGTCTTCCCGAACATCACGATTCCCGTCACCTCCGTGGTCTGGACCTATGCCGGCCTGTTGCCCCAGCAGGTGGAAGGGCGCATCACGTACCTGTTCGAGCGTTTCCTCACCTCAACGGTGGAAGGCATTAAGTACATCCACAGCCACTCGTATTTCGGCAGCAGCATCATCAACATTTACTTGCAGGACGGGGTAGACGTGGGCCGGGCCGAAGCGGACATCGTGGCTATTGCGCAGACGGTCGTCAAAGCGCTGCCCCCGGATATTTCGCCGCCCATGATCATGCGGCTCGCCCCCTCCTCCATCCCGGTGGCCATGATCGAAGTCAGCGCGGACCACATGACTCCCGCGGAGCTCTACAACCTCGCCTACATGCGCATCCGGCCCCTGCTCGTGACGGTCCCGGGGGCGATCCTGCCGCACCCGTACGGCGGCCAGGACATGCAGGTCATGGTCAACCTCGATCAGCAGAAATTGCTCGCCCGACACCTCACACCGTCGGACGTCCACGACATCCTCATGCGGCAATACCTCGTGCTGCCGGCCGGCGATATCAAGGTCAAGCAGACCGACTGGATCGTCCAGACGAACGCGTCGCCGCTGCGGATCGAGGACTTCGAAAATATCCCGATCAAGCGGGAAGGCAACGCGTTCGTCTACCTGCGCGACGTCGCTACGGTGCGCCTCATGGGCCGGGTGCAACAGAACGCAGTCCTGGTAAAGGGCAAGCAGACCGTCATCATCGTCGTCATGAAGAGCACCGAGGCCTCGACCTTGGCGGTGGTGGACGGGATCAAGAAGGCGATCCCGCGTGCCCAACAAGTCGTCCCCGAGGGCGTGAAGATCCGCTTGCTCGACGATGCCTCGACCTTCGTCAAGGATTCGATCAGGGACGTGGTCCACGAAATGCTGACCGCCGGCGCGCTGGTCGGCCTCATCGTGCTGCTGCTCCTCGGCTCGTGGCGAGCCACGGTCATCGTCTGGACCTCGATCCCGCTCTCCATCCTGACCGCGCTCATCGGCCTGCATTGGCTCGGCGAGTCCATCAACGTCATGACCTTGGGCGGGTTGGCGCTGGCCGTGGGGATTCTGGTGGACGATGCGACCGTGATGATCGAGAACATTGACCGCCATCTCGACATGGGCAAGCCGCTGGAGACGGCCATCATTGACGCCGCCAATCAGATCGTCGTCCCGACGTTCGTCGCGACCCTGTGCATCGCGATCGCCTGGTTCCCGCTCTTCGGGCTGGGCGGCGTCGCCGGTTACCTGTTCAAGCCCATGGCGGAAGCTGTCATGATCGCGATGATGGCCTCCTTTCTCCTGTCGCGCACGCTGGTGCCGACCATGGCGAAATATCTGTTGAGGGATCACCATGGCGCAGGTGCCTGAGCCGGTGGCGCAACCCGTCGCACCACCGGCGCGGAATGTCTTCGTCCGCTTTCAGCAGGGGTTCGAGCGCCGCTTCGATCGGTTCCGCGAGCACTACGGGGCGCTGCTCGAACGGGTGATCGCCCACCGCCGTGCCTTCGTCAAGGTCTCGCTGGCGATCGCGGTGGGCTCCCTGTCCCTGTTTTACTTCCTCGGGCGCGATTATTTCCCCGAGATCCGGTCGGGAGTCATCCAGATGCATATGCGGGCCCCGCTCGGGACGCGCATCGAGGTGTCGGGACGCCTGGCCACGCTAGTCTCCAACAGCATCGAGGAGTTGCTGCCCGGCCAAATCGACAACATCGTCAGCAATTGCGGCCTGCCGGTCGGCCCGCACAACCTCGCCTTCATCCCGACGCCGACGATCGGCTCCCAGGACTGCGACCTGACGGTCCTGCTGAAGGATGAAAAGTCGCCGGTGTGGGAGTACCGCCGCATCCTCCGTAAGGGGTTGAAGGAACGCTATCCAGGAACCGACTTCACGTTCCAGCCGTCCGATCTGACCGCGAAGATTCTCAACTTCGGCGCGCCCGCGCCGATTGACGTCCAGATCAACGGGCCGGACCTCTACCCCAACTACGAGTTCGCCCGCAAACTGGCGGGCAAGTTTCGGGAGATCCCTGGCGCCACGGACGTGGTGATCCAGCAGACGATGCGCACGCCGACCCTCATGGTGGAAGGCAACCGCACGTTCGGCCTCGGCGTCAACAGGACCGAGAAGGAGATCGCCTCCGATCTGCTCATGACGACCGCCGGAAGCCAACAGGTCGACCAGATCTACTGGCTCGATCCCCAGACCGGCATGTCGTACCTGATCAACGTCTATACGCCGCAGCCACAGGTCAACAGCCTCAACAGTCTCAAGACCATCCCGGTCGGTTCCTCGAACACTGCTTCGGATGACGACGTGCAGTTGCTCGGCAATCTGGCTACCCTTTCGATAGAAGGTACGCCGGGCGTGATCACGCACGGGAACATCATGCCGCTGTTCGATATCTATATCTCGTCCGAAGGGCGCGACCTCGGCGGGGTGCTCGCAGACGTCCAGCGGATCGCCAAGAGCCTGGAGCACGAGAAGCCCCGCAGCGCCGCGATCGAAATCCACGGCCAGGCCGCCCTCATGTACGAGGCCTACGCCGAGCTAATCTTCGGCCTGCTCGCCGCGATCGTGCTGGTCTATCTGGTGATCGTCGTCAACTTCCAATCCTGGCTCGATCCCTTCATCATCATTACGGCCCTGCCCGGCGCGCTGGCGGGCATCGCGTGATCGCTGGTCCTGACCCAGACGCGGCTGTCGGAGCCGGCCCTGACGGGGGCGATCATGACGATGGGCACGGCGACCGCGAATGCCATCCTCGTCGTGGCCTATGCGCGTGAGCGGCTCAAAGAGCATGGCGACGCGCTGCGGGCCGCGATCGAGGCCGGGAAGACCCGCTTCCGTCCGGTGCTCATGACCGCCTCGGCCATGATCCTCGGCATGGTTCCTATGGCGACAGGCTATTCCCAGAATGCGCCGTTGGGTCGAGCCGTCATCGGCGGCTTGCTCGTGGCCACCGTTTTCACCCTGTTGTTTGTACCCTGCGTCTACGCCATCCTCTACGAGAGGCGGACCGCCAGCCTTGGAGAGAGGGTGTAACGTGACCGGTCTCCGTGGAAGAAGCCTTGCGTTCTCCGCGCTTGTCCTGTGTGTACTCTACCTCGGTTACCGGATCTATGAGAGCCGACTGGACGCCGCGGCGCTGCGCGAGGAGACGCTGAAGAACGCCGTCCCTACCGTGGCCGTTGTCCATCCCACGCCGGTGCCGTCGACCGAGACCATTACGCTTCCCGGCAATATCGTGGGGTGGTACGAGGCGCCAATCTACGCGCGCGTCACGGGCTATGTGAAGATGTGGTACAAGGACTATGGAGACATGGTGCAGAAAGGCGACATTCTCGCCGAAATCAACGCGCCGGATCTCGACGCCGAATATGCGCAGGCTAAAGCGGACCTGGAAACGGAGCGCGCCAAGTACGCGCTGGCCGTGGTGACGGCCAAACGCTACCAGGCAATGCGCGACACCCACGCGGTCTCCGAGCAAGCTATTACGGTGCAGGAACAGAACCTCAAGGCCCAGGCCGCGACGCTCAAGGCCGCGGAGCAGAAGGTCCGGAACATCGAGGCGTTCATCCGGTTTAAAACGATCGTCGCCCCCTTCGACGGCGTGGTGACTCAGCGCAACATCAACGTCGGCGACCTGGTCAGTAAGGAAGGCACGCTCAGCACGCCCAACGCCAAGAGCAATCTCTTTACAGTGGCCGACATCCATGTGATGCGCCTCTTCGTCAACGTGCCGGAGCAGTTCGGGCCCTTCCTCCAGCCGGGGCTGACGGCCGAGGTGACCGTGCCGCAATTGCCCCATCGCCGGTTCACCGCCAAATTCCTAACTGTCGCCCGCGGATTCGACGTGAGTACGCGCACCGCCGTGACCGTCTTCACGATCGACAACGAGGACCGCTCGCTCTGGCCGGGTTCCTACGCCCAGGTCACACTCACCGCGCCGGTCCCGCGGAAGGCCTTCACGATTCCGTCCACCGCCTTGGTGTTCCAGGAGCATGGCACGCAAGTGGCTGTGGTGACGGACGATAACCGCGCGCACTTCAAACCCATTACCGTGAGCAAACTTCTAGACAACACGGTCGAAGTGGCGGACGGGATTTCCGCGAGCGACCGCGTGATCAACAATCCCAGCGCCGCGCTGCTCGAAGGCGACCACGTGCGCATCGTCACGCCGGCGCCCGGGTACGATCTCATCACAGAACCGGCATCGAAGGAGGCCCCCTCCTCGTGAGGGTAGCAGTCCCATGAGGGGCACAGGCGTACGAGCGCGCGCAAGCGGGTCTCGCTTGCTTCGCACCTGCGCGCGAGGCAGCAGCGGGGTCGTGCTGGCGCTCACGCTGTCGGCGTGTGGCGACTGGTTGCCACACGTGGATCTGGCGCCTCCTTACGTTCCGCCGCACTACGTCGTCCCCGCCTCGTGGCGCGGGGCGAGCCCCTTCGTCGAGGCGAAGCCGTCGGACGACGCGCTGCGTCCGGATTGGTGGAAGCTGTACGACGATCCGGTGCTGGACACGCTGATCGAACAAGCAATGGCGGCCAACGCGGACCTGCAAGCCGCCGCCGAGCGATTCGTCCAGGCCCGCGACATGATGATGAAGGCCCGCTCACGCCGCATTCCGCAGCTCGGCCTGGGGTTCGACGCCTCGAACAACAAGCAATCCCCCGAGACGTTGTTTCGCGCGCCGGACAGCCCCATCCACGAGAGCAGCGTGTCCGGTTCGGGCCTCGCGTCCTGGGAGCCCGACTTCTGGTCGGCGATCCGCAACGCGACGCGCGTCGAAACCTACCGCGCCCAAGAGCGGGCGGCCGAGTACGGGCTGGCGCGCCTCAGCTTGCAGGCAGAACTCGCGACGGATTACTTCACGTTGCGCGGCTACGACGCACAGATTGCGATCTATTCGCAGTCCATTGACCTCTACAAACGATCGCTGGAGCTCGTCAAGACCCAGTTCGCGGGCGCGATCGCCTCGGCCCTCGACGTCGCGCGTGTCGAATCGCTCCTGTACAGCACGGAGACGAAGCTGGCCCAGGTGCAAGGCCAGCGCCAGGTGGCAGAGCAGGCGATCGCCATCCTCGTGAACAGGGCCCCAGCCAGTTTCACGATCGAGCCGGTCACCGAGCTGCGCGTCGCGCAGTTCGCGATTCCGCGGACCATCCCGTCCACCCTGCTGGAGCGGCGCCCCGACATCGCCGCGATGGAGCGCCGGATGGCGCAGGCGAACCGCGCCATCGGCATCGCCCGCGCCGCCTTTTTCCCAGACGTGCGATTCCGGGCCGACGGCGGGTTTGAAGACACCGGGATCAATCTCTTCACGCTCGCCAATAGCTTCTGGTCCTACGGCTCCCCCGTGTCCCTGCCGGTCTTCCAGGGCGGATATCGCCGCGCTCAATTGCAGCAGGCGTGGTCGGCCTATCGCGAGACAGAAGACCGATACCGGTCAACGGTACTCAATGCCTTTCGCGAGGTTGAGAACGGTTTAGCCGTGACGAATCGGCTGACCCTCGCGGCCGAGCGGCAGGACGCCGCCGTCCGAGCCTTTGTGAAGACGCAAGACCTGACATTGGAGCTCTATCAGGGCGGGCTGGCGTCCAGCCTCGAGCTCATTTACGCGCAAGTTCAAACGCTCTTGGCGCGCATCGACGCGGTGCAAATCAAGGCGGATCTACTGAAAGCTTCGGTGGGCCTCATCCGGGCGCTCGGTGGAGGATGGAGCCGGGATCAACTGCCGACCGATGAGCAAATCCAGCCCTTCGGGACGCTTCAATACGTCAACCTCGACAAACCGTCGCCGGCTGGCGGCATCGATGTCAATGCGCCCAATAACTGGGTGAATAACGATCTGACCAAGCCTTCTGCCCCTTGACCGTGCCCACCACGCTTGCCCGGCTGGCGCGCGCAATCTGGCGGCTAGTCGGTCCCGCGCGACTTCTCCCGCTGCTTGATCCGGCGCCGCCGCCCCCCTATACTCTGATTCCGTGCACGCCATCCGATCACTCTCTCAGCGGTTGCCGCCCATGCGCAGGCTCGCGACACCTGTTGCCCTCTGCGTCACCTTCTCGCTCCTCGCCTGCGCCACCAACCCCTATACCGAGCGCTACCAGCTTCTGCTCCTCCCCGAGGCTGACGAGGTCAAGCTCGGATCCCAGGCCTACGCGCAGCTCCAACAGGATCCGAACGTCCGGTTCTCCCAGGATCCGCGCGAGGTCGAGCCGGTCCAGCGGGTTGCCTCCCGCATCATCGAGGCAGCCAAACAGTCGAAATACGCGGAGCGGGCCAGGCAGTACGACTGGGAGGTGAAGGTCATCAAGGATGACAAGACGTTGAACGCCTTCGCGCTCCCCGGTGGCAAGATCGCTGTCTACACCGGCATCTTTCCGGTGGCCAAGAACGAGGCGGGGCTTGCGGCCATCCTGGGCCACGAGGTCGTCCATGCGCTGGCCCGGCACGGCGGCGAGCGGATGAGCCAGGGCGTGTTGACACAGGTCGGGCTCCAGGCCGTCAATCTCGCGCTCGCCACCCAGGGCGGCGACCCGGTCATCCGCCAGACCACCATGGCCGCGCTGGGACTCGGGGCCAACGTCGGCATTATCCTGCCGTTCAGCCGGGCGCACGAATCCGAAGCCGATTATATCGGCCTGCTCCTGGCCGCGGCGGCCGGCTACGACCCCCGCGAGGCCGTCCGCGTGTGGGAGCGGATGGAGCAGCTCTCCAAAGGTCAGCCGCCCGAGTTTCTCTCCACCCACCCCAGCCACGGCACACGGATCAAACAGCTCGAAGGCCGGATGGCTGAGGCCCTCTCGCATTACCGGCCGCGTCCCGGCGACCGGCAGGTCGAGCTTCCCCCTATCGGGACCCGGTAAAGCGTGCCCGCCGGTCGGCAGGACTTGCGGCAACGACGTGGCCGGTCGCGCCCTTCGACCCATTGCATGACAAGAGCATAAGAGCAAGGAATGGAGAATCGCTATGAAAAGCCTCAGAAGCCTGTTCTTGACGAGCGGCAACCGACTGGGATTGGTCATGAGCCTGGCCGCAGGAGCGGCCGGCGGGGCCCTGTCCGCGCTTCTGATGCTCGGCCCGCCAGCCGGCGCCGAGGACCAGCAAGGGCGAGCAGCGAAGGTGCTCGCCGCTGAGGAGTTCCGCCTGGTGGATGCAACGGGGCGCGTCCGGGCGCTCCTGGCCTTCTCGCCGAGCGGAGAGCCGTACCTCGCGCTGCTGGACCTGCGCGATACGCAACGGGTGTGGCTCGGGCTCGCTCAGGACACGGGGCTTGCGGTCCGGGACCGGGACGGGAAGACACGCCTGGTCCTTAGTCTCGACCAGGATGGCGAGCCGTCCTTGGTCGTCAGGGACCGGGAGCGGCGGTCGCGCTCGTTCCGCCCCTAGCCCGGGCGAGCCGGCCTCCCGAGGGCGGCGGTCCCTTCTCACCGGCCCAGTCACTCCAGGCTATTGACCGGGGCCTAAGGATTTCCTAGGATGGGGGCCGGAACGTTCGTCAACCGGGATGGCGCGATGGCGGGATCGCAGCCGGAGGGAAGCCGGACAGGCCCGCGGAAGGGCACCTGGAGCGACGCCGCGGGGAGCGGCGGAAGGCCGATCGGCGGCGCACCGACCGCGGTGGGCGCGATCGCCGGGTCGGAGACCGGCGTAGGTCCCGCCCACGCTTCGACGCCGGCTGACGCGGCGGCCCCGTCGCGCCTGCTCACCCCGCACGCAAGGCAGCCCGAGCCCACAGTTCCTTTCGGATGCGCAGGAGCGCCAGCGTGTCCTGCCGGCAGTACTCCAGCAAGGCCGCGCGGATCCGTTCCTTCTCAACCCAGTCCGTTTCCTCGAACACCATCTCCTCATAGCGCCGGGCCGCCGTCGCGCCGTCGCGGATCTCCAGCCGATCGTAGCGCAGGTCGGGAGCTAGCGCGTGCAGGACCGCTTTGACCGACAGCGACCCGTTGAAGGCCGGGTGGTAATACTGATCCTGGATGACCGCCAGAAGATCCCACAGCCGGATCAGGACCTGATCGAGGTCCCGCTTCAGCCGGGGAACGGCCTCGCCCAACCGTTCCAGGACGTCCCGCTCGGAGCCGGAATAGACGCAGATGCTGCCTGTCCCCCCTAGACACGCCAGCAGAGACTCCGCGAACTCCTCGCGCGGGTCCCGAGGCTCCGTGCAGAGGTAGCCCTCGTGCCGGATCGTCCCGTCTTCCTCTTCGATGTGGTCGGACCACTGCACGGGAACGGGCTCGAAGGGGCTGGTCCCGGGGAACCTCGGCACCGCGAGCCCGACGGCTTCGATATCAAGGTGGTGCACCGGATACCGTACCGACCGGAGCGCGGCGCGCAGGCCCGGGCCGATCCATTCGACATTCTCCTTCATCCGCCGCTGGAGCGGGGTCAGCTTCGTGCCAGGGGGAAGGTCGTCGATCGTCTGTACGCCGCTGGCCGCCAGCCGCTCCAGTTCGCGGCCGCCGTCGGACAGGCGAAAGATCCAGCGCGCGGGCTTGTCCTTCGTGCAATGCGCCCAGAAGGGACAGTCGTAGGGGCGATGACAGTGAGGGCCCGGCTCGACCGCCGGCGGCTCTGCTGCACCCAAGGCGGCCCACACCTCTGCCAGACGGGCTTGGATGCGGGCGCAGCGGGCCTCCACCGCCTCCGTCACCTCTTCAAGGGCGAAGTACCGCTCGAGGTCGAGCGGCCCTGCACCCAGCCGATAATCCGTATTGACGTGCATCAGCCAGACACCGGCGAGCCGCACTCCCGCGGCGCGCACCACGGAGGTTTGAATCGCCAGGTCGTCCAGATGCACCTCCTTGACCCGGGCGGAGGCCTTTACCTCGATCAGGCGCCAGGCCAGCTCACCCGTCGTGCCGCGCGCCACCCGTTCCAGGATGTCCACTCGGACAAAGACCCCGTGGTGCTCGAACGCCGCTTCGAAGATGGCCGGCGCACCCGGATCGCGGAGCAGCTCAGCGGTGCGTCGCACCGCCTCCTCGCGGCGGCCAGCGTGCGGCTCGACGAGCCGGCCGCCCGGGAACCGGCGCCGCGCCAGCCGGCCGACCTCCGTGCCCGTCGCGAGGAGCGCCCTGGTCGCATCATCGGGCGGCCGGGCGAGGTCCGGGGCACGGATCTCCAGGAACACCCGTTTCAGACATTGAAGCCCGGCCAGGACCTTGGACTTCGTCAGGGGGACCATTCCAGTCACCGGCGGGATCGGGTCAGCGAGAACGGGCAGCATGGCGGTAGGCTAGGCGGGCGATAGCCATGGGTTAGTGGTCCTTGGCCATTGACGAATGCCCATTGACCATTGCTGCCTCTCCCTTCCGCGAGGGACGCGTGTCCTTCCCAGGTCCGCTTGTGATCTCGATGCGCGCGACGCCCTTGACGTTCGCGCAGAGGTCGCCCAGTCCGGGGGTCAGGAGGCGGAACGGCCCGCCGTTCTGCTCCGGAAGCGGCCCGCCGTCCAGCTCATACAGCAGCACGCCGTAGGTCGCCGCCTGCTCCAGGGTGAGGCAGGCCGCGAACTGCCCATCTCCCGCGTGAAACGTCGCGTGGGTCGCGCCGATGGCCAAGGCCGGCAAATCGAGCAGCCCCTTCACACGGATGCCGGTCCCGCGCAGGCCCGGGATCAGGGCACCCACGTCCGGGACCTGGTGCTCCGCCGGCAGCATGGCCAGCGCGGTCCGATCCAGCGTCATGGGCTGGAGCACGGCGCCGTCAATGGTCAAGAGACCGGGCCCCCGGCGGTCCCGCTCGGTGATGACCTTGATGATGGCGGTGAGCGCATCGTTCACCGGGGTCGGGATGCCCAGCTCCCGGGCCCGCCGGGAGACGTACCCGTTCAGGTGCTCGATCTCGGTCGGGCGGCCCGCCTTCCAGTCGTCGTACATGGAGGTATGGATGTCGCGAATCTCCTGTGACCAGCGGACGACCTTGTCCGCGATGTCCGCGGCCAGCGGCACCTTGCAGCCCGCCGCAACCGCCGCCACCTCCCCGACGATCTGCCGGATGACGGCGAGCATCTCAGGATGGTCCAGCGCCTTGGCGACCCGGTCGTTCATGACGACCGTCAACGGGTTGAAGACGCAGTTCCAACACAGCTTCTCCCACTTGGTCCGGCGGATGTCCTCGGCGATCTGGCAGGGAAGGCCGGCCGCCTTGAAGAGGTCGGCGATCTGCACGAGGCGGGGGCTCTGATGGCCCATCAATTCTCCGATCGCGACCGCGCCGCGCTTGTAATGCGCGATAACGCCGGGCTCGACGATCTTCGAATAGATGAAGGCGACCCCGCCGACGACGCAGTCCCGCTTGAGGCGGGCCAGGATCCGGTCTTCGGCGTCCACGCCGTTCTGCAGGGTCAGCAGCACGATCCGGTCGGTCAGCACCGGCTCGATCTGGTCCAGCACCTCGTCCAGATCGTAGGCCTTGACGGCGAGGATGATCAGGTCCGGCGTCGGAAGCTCCCGGGGATCCGCTGCCGCCCGGGGGTGGACTGTAAACGTGCCCGTGGCGCTGCGGACGGTCAGTCCCCGCTCGCAGACCGCTTGGAGTGTCCGGGGACGCAGGAGAAAGGACACGTGCGGGTTATGCCGTGCCAGGTGCGCGCCGAAGAACCCGCCAACGGAGCCTGCGCCGACAACAAGAATCTCCTGCATCAACATCTCGCGAAATCGTCGCGGAGACGGGGGGACGCGGCGATCCCTGTTTCACCCCGTTGCCCTGTCTCCTGTCCCCGCGTCGCTGAACGTGGCACTATAGCATGGCGCGTTCAGCACCACAAAGTGGCGTATAATCGGCGGCCATGGAGCGGGAGCAGGCCATCGCTACCCTGCGGGCGCGGCTGGCCGGCGCGCGGGCCATCACCGTGCTCACCGGCGCCGGGATCTCCGCCGACAGCGGAGTCCCAACGTTTCGCGGACCGGACGGGCTCTGGCGCACCTATCGCGCCGAGGACCTCGCCACCCCGGAGGCTTTCGCCCGGGACCCGAAGCTGGTCTGGGAGTGGTACAACTGGCGGCGCGAGCTGCTGGCGATGACGCGTCCCAATCCGGCCCACGAAGCCCTGGTCGAACTGGAGCGGCGGGTCGAGCGCTTCTGGCTCATCACCCAGAACGTGGACGGCCTCCACCGCGCCGCCGGCGCGACCAAGCTCTCCGAGATCCACGGCAACATCTGGACGGTCCGCTGCACGGCCTGTAAGCGCCTGACCGAAAACCGGGACGTCCCCATCGCGATCCCGCCGTGGTGCTCCGCCTGCGGAGGCCTGCTGCGGCCGCACATCGTCTGGTTCGGCGAGGCCCTGGAGGAGGCCGTGCTCGACCGCTGCATGGAGACCCTGAGCCGCTGCGAGCTGTTGCTGGTGATTGGCACCTCCGGCCTCGTCTATCCCGCCGCGTCCTTCGCCCCCATCGCCAAGGCGGCCGGGGCCTTCGTCGCGGAGATTAACCTGGAGCCCACGCCTCATTCGGATCTCGTGGATCTCTCGATCCGGGGACGGGCCTCGGAGATCGTCCCCAGACTCCTGTAGGCTTGTCCCAACGAAAAAGGGCGGGCAGCCTTCGGGCTGCCCGCCCTCCTCCGCCAGACCATCCGGCTGAGCTTACCAGCGGCCGCGCTTGCCGCCGCTCCCGCCAGGACGTCCCCCGCCGCTGCGCGGCTCCTGTGGCCTGGCCTCATTCACCGTCAAGGTCCGGCCGCCCAACTGGGTCGCGTTCAGGGCCTCGATCGCCTTCCGCGCCTCCTCGGCCGACGCCATCTCGACGAACCCAAATCCCCGGGACTGGCCCGTGAATTTGTCCGTGATCACCCGGACAGACTCGACCGTGCCGTGCGCCGCAAACAGCTCGCTGAGCTGCTCCTCGGTGGCGGAATACGGCAAGCCGCCGACATAGATCTTCGAACCCATGAGGGGTTCCTCCTCTCGTTGGGATATTGTCTTTGACTCGAGAACCAGGGTACGGAAAGGAGCGGGCCAAAGACGCAAGAAACTGGGCGGCTTACGGCGAGCCTTCGCGCAGATTCCCGGGGCAACACAACATCCGGTGTGAGGTCTTTCTGTCTCCCGTTCCCTCGCCAGACCCCGGGGCGCAGGAACAAGGTCACCTTATACCAGGACCGGGAGAAATGCAACCTGCGAGTGGTCCGTCGAGCAGCTCTACCTCATGGCACCGAGCAGCGCCGGCAGCTCCTCCAGCGACCGGATCCCCAGGATCGCCGGGCCGCCTGGCGGGCTGGGCGGCGCCGCCCGCCGCTCCGGGTCCACCAGCACCGCGGTCATGCCCGCCGCCAGCGCGCCCTCGGCGTCCTCGTGCAGGCTGTCCCCCACGTGCACGGCCTCGTCCGGATCCACCGCGTGTTTTTCCATGGCCGCTCGGAACAGCCGGGCGGCCGGCTTCGCTGCGTGCGCGAGGCTCGAGAGCGTCACGGTGTCGAACAGGTCCGCGAGGCCCAGCCCCCGGAGGACGGAGAACAGCCGTGTGTCGAAGTTGGAGATGATGCCCAGCTCGAGGCCGTGGTCCCGCAGCGCTTTTAGGACGCCGAGCGTTTCCGGGTAGAGCGTCCAGTGTCGCGGCCCGTCAAAGGCCTGGAACACGTCGTCGAAGTAGTCGTCAAAGCCCTCGAACAGGCCGACTCGATAGAACACGCTGTGGACGATGTCGAACCACCAGAGCCGCTCGCACCGTTTGATCTCGGCAGGGTCGCGAACCGCGAAGACCGGCGGTGGCGCATCGCGGAAGGCCCGCGCAAACGCGTCGTCCACCGCCGCTACCAGCTCCGGCGTTCGCCGGACCCCGTACTTCTCAGCATACTGCAGGTAGATATCCCCGACGGATCCCTTGACCCGGAAGAGGGTGCCGGCTGCGTCGAAGAAGACGGCCTTGATCCGGCTGCTCATGCGCGCCGCGTGCCTCCGATCGAGGCCCATTCTATCCACTGGCTCGACGAGTCGTCAAAGCGTGTTCGCTTCCTTGACAAGGCCGGGGTCGTCTGTTAGCTTCGCCGACGGTCATCCCGTTGGGAGCTCCTCGGGTAGAGAGTTATGAGCGCGGTCCTCTTCGTCATTGATGCGAGCCCGGCGATCCAGCGGCTCGTCCAGGAGGCAGCGCGGCTGGCCGATTGTGACCTGGTCGCCTTCAAGGACGGCCTCACCGCGTTGGAAGCGGCGCCGACCCTGAAGCCGGAACTGATCCTCGCCGACTACCACATGGACGGCATCGGGTTTCCGTCGTTCTGCCAGTGCCTCCGGAGCGGCGGGGCGGCTGCGGAGACCCCGATCATTGCGTTCATCACCTTCGCGGATCAGCTCGACGAGGGCCTGCTCCGCTCGCTCGGCGTCAAAGCCCTGCTGACCAAGCCGCTCCATCCCGACCACCTGCTCCAGACAATCCGGCGCGTGCGCTCGGGACCGCCGCCCCTCTTGAAGCGCGAGGAGGCCGCCGAGCAGCGGATTTCCCTCGCCTCATCGGCTCAACGGCTCTTCGGAACGCCGGCCCAACGCCCCGCCGTGGAGAGCCTCCCCGAGTCCGGCGCCGAGCCCGTCGCGCCGCGGATCGCCGCCGAGTCTGCGCCTTCGCAGCGCCCCGACCGGCCTGCAGCGGCCGATCCCTCGCTCGAGCAGATCCTCCGCGACCTCGCCGCGCACCTGGCCCGCACGGCCCGGGAACAGGCGCAGCAGGAGGCGGCACGGCTGCTGCCGGACCTCGTCGTCAAAGAAACCCGAGCGCACCTGCTCCGGACAGTCCAGGCGGAGCTTCCTGCCCTGATCGAGGCCGCGGTGCCGCGCGACCAGTTGACGCACCTGGTCCAGGAGACGCTCCGGCAGCTTCTCCCGGACCTGGTGAAGCAGCAGGTCTCGACCTTCGAGCCGACGATCCGGCAACAGCTTCAGGAAATCGCCCGTCCCCTTGTGGAGCGCGTGGCGGAGACCCTTACCCGGGAGCTCGTGGACCCCGCCGTACAGCAGCACCTGGGAGGCGCCTTGCGCCGGCAGCTCGGGCCCATCGAGATGCTCGTCAAGGAAGCGGTGGAGGTGGCCGTCTCGCACTATACCGGGCCGGCAGCCGAAGCCGCCGTGCGCGAGGTGGCGGGCGAAGTCACGCGGCAGGCGGCCGAGCGGATCGTGCGGGAGGTCGTGCCGGACCTCGCCGAGGCGGCGATCAAAGAGGAAATCGAACGACTGACGGCGTGAGCGCGCGACCGTTGGCTTAGCGTTTCACGCGCTTGGTCCGCCGCGCCCGCGCCAGAGCCCTAAGCCGCTCCTGGTTCTTGCGGTGCTTCCTCCGAACCTTGCGGTCCTTCTCTCGTCCCCTGGCCATCGCCTCAGCTCTCCTTTTCAATGGCGTCCGATGAGTCCCCGACAGGGGGTCGGCTTTCGGGGCAGGACTGCGCGCGGACTGGCGACTGTATAGCACATCGCGGGACCCTGCACAAGCACGCGCCCACGCTCCACGCCGCGCCCCCTTCGCCACCCGAGGCCCTTCGCTCCCCGCGCCTTGCGGGCTCTCAGGGCACATGCTAAGATACGCGACCACTTGCAATGCGCTCTGGTCCATGCCGCTGCGCCAACTCGAGAAGACCTATGATCCCGCGCAGGTCGAGGAACGCTGGTACCGGTTCTGGACCGAGCGGGGGTATTTCCACGCCGCCGTTGACCATCCGGGCAGCCCCTACACCATCGTCATCCCGCCGCCGAACGTCACCGGCTCCCTCCACATCGGCCACGCGTTGAACAACACGATCCAGGACATCCTGATCCGTTGGCGCCGGATGCAAGGTCGTAACACGCTCTGGCTGCCCGGCACGGACCACGCGGGGATCGCCACGCAAAACGTCGTAGAGCGCCAGCTCCTGGCGGAAGGGACGACCCGGGAAGCCCTCGGCCGCGACGCCTTCATCCAGCGAGTCTGGGCGTGGAAGGCAAAGGCCGGGGGCACGATCATCGAGCAGCTCAAGCGGCTCGGTGCCTCCTGCGACTGGGACCGGCTGCGTTTCACGATGGACGAGGGCCTATCCCGCGCCGTGCGCGAAGTGTTCGTCCGGCTGCATGAGGACGGGCTCATCTACCGCGGCGAACGGCTGATCAACTGGTGCCCGCGCTGCCTCACCGCGCTGTCCGACATCGAGGTCGAGCACGAGGAGCAGACCGGCCAGCTCTATCACATCCGGTACCCGGTCGCCGACGAGCAGGCCCCCTTCCTCACCGTGGCGACAACCCGGCCGGAGACTCTGCTCGGCGACACCGCGGTGGCCGTGCATCCGGAGGACCCGCGTTACCGGCACTTGATCGGCAGGAGGGTCCGGCTGCCGCTGACCGATCGCACGATCCCGATCGTGGGCGATCCGATCTTGGTGGATCGCGAGTTCGGGACCGGGGCGGTGAAGATCACGCCGGCCCACGACTTCAACGACTTTGAGGCGGGCGGCCGGCACGGGCTCCCGCGCATCGCGCTCCTGGACGAGGAGGCGCGCTTCTCGGCTTTCGGCCTGCAAAGAGCCGCCATCGAGGCGTCCCTGCGGGAGCGCCTACTCCATCAGCCGGTGCACAAGGCGCGCGCAATCGTCGCGGACCTTCTCAAGGAGCGCGGCCTCGTCGAGAAGGTCGAGCCCCACAGGATGGCGCTTGGTAAGTGCTACCGGTGCAAGACAGTCGTCGAGCCCTTTCTGTCTCCCCAGTGGTTCGTCAAGATCAAGCCGTTGGCCGAGCCCGCCATCCAGGCGGTCGAGGACGGACGGATCAGGATTGTTCCCGAGGGGTGGAAGAACAACTATCTCGGCTGGATGCGGGACATCAAGGATTGGTGCATCTCCCGCCAAATCTGGTGGGGCCACCAGATTCCAGCCTGGTACTGCACGAAGTGCGACGCGCACGCTGGCTGGACCGCGCATGCTGCCATGGCGACCGCTGAAGGCGGTCGCCTGTCGGCGCCATGGGTGAAATCAGATGTCTTCGGCCCGGAGGCGACCCCAATCGTCTCCAGAACGACGCCCACACGTTGTCCACGCTGCGGGAACACCGACCTCGTTCAGGACCCGGACGTTCTCGATACCTGGTTCTCCTCAGCCCTCTGGCCCTTCTCGACCTTGGGGTGGCCCGAGCAGACGCCCGAGCTGAAGACCTTCTACCCCACCTCGACCCTGGTCACGGGACTGGACATCCTGTTCTTCTGGGTCGCCCGGATGATTATGATGGGCTTGAAGTTCACGGGCCAGGCCCCCTTCCGCGACGTGTACATCCACGCGCTCGTCCGCGACGCGGAGGGGCAAAAGATGAGTAAGTCGAAGGGCAACGTCGTGGACCCGCTGGAGGTGATGGACCGGTACGGGACCGACGCGCTCCGGTTCACGCTGGCCTCTCTGTGCACCCCCGGCCGCGACATCAAGCTGGTCCGGGAGGTCAACAAGGACTACGAAGGGGGCTGGCGCGCACCGCAGATCGAGGGCTACCGGAACTTCGCCAACAAGCTTTGGAACGCGGCCCGGTTCATCCTGATGCATCTGGACGGGCCCGCGGCGACAGTGCCGCCGGCCGACCGGACCCTGCCGGACCGGTGGATCCTCAGCCGCCTGAACGACACGATCCGCCAGGTCGGCGCGGCGCTGGAGGAATACCGCTTCGATCAAGCGGCGCGCAGGGTCTACCAGTTCGTCTGGCACGAGTACTGCGACTGGTACCTCGAGCTGATCAAGCCCGTCCTGAGCAAGGCGGACGGGCCCGTGTTGCAGGCTGGCGACTCGATGGAGGCACGGCGCATCCGCGGCACGATCGTGGAGACGTTCGAAGCCACGCTGCGCCTCCTGCATCCGTTCATGCCCTTTATCACCGAGGAGATCTGGCAGGCGCTCCCGCACGAGGGCGAGAGCCTCGTGGTGCGCCCCTACCCGACGCCGGTTCCCGCGTGGGACGCGCCACAGGCGGAGGCGGCCTTCCGGCTCCTGGAGCAGGCGGTGACCACGGCACGAACGGGACGGGCGCTGCTCGCCTACCCGCCGGGCAAGAGCCTGGCCTTCTACGCCGTTGCGCGGGATCCGCAGGCATCTGCCCTCCTCGGAGACCTGCATCCCCACCTGGAATCCCTCAGCCGCGGCGCGTTTACGCTGGCGCCAATCGATCAGTGGCCGGCAGGGGATGTCCTGCGACTCGCCGTGGAGGGGTTGACGATCGGCGTGCGGGTCGAGGGCGATGTGGACCTCCGCAAGGCCCTCGACCGGATCACGAAGCAGCAGGCGGACAACGCGAAGGAGCTGCAGCGGGTCGAAGCCAAGCTTGGCAGCCGCGAGTTCACCGAGAAGGCCCCCCCCGAGGTCGTCGCCGAGCACGCGGCGCGGGTCCGCCTGATCCGGCACGAGCAGGCGATCCTCGCTAGCAGCGAAGGCCAGCTCCGGATGATGCTCGAGGCAGGAGGTCGGTGATGCTCCCCGCGCGGGCGCAGATCCGGGCCGTGGTGCGGGCCGCCATCGAGGAGGATCTCGCCCAGGGCGACGTGACGACGGCCGCGCTGTTCCCGGATCCGGCTCCCGCCCGCGGCACGATCGTGGCGCGGCAGGCGTTGACGCTCGCCGGCGTGGCCGTGGCGCGGGAGGTCTTCGCGGAGGTGGACCCCTCCCTGCGCATCGTGCGCGCGCTGCGCGACGGGACCCTCGTGCGGAAGGGACGCGCCGTGCTGGTCGTCGAAGGCGACGGCCGCTCGATCCTGATGGCCGAGCGAGTCGCCCTGAATTTCCTCCAGCGCCTCTCCGGCATCGCGACGCTGACGAGCCGGTTCCGCGCGGCCGTGCGCGGCTACCCGACCCGGATCCTGGACACTCGCAAGACCACGCCGGGCTTGCGGGCGCTGGAGAAATGGGCCGTTCGGCTCGGCGGCGGGACAAACCACCGACAGTCGCTCGCGGACGGCATCCTGATCAAGGACAACCATCTCGCGCTGCTCCGCGGACGGGGTCTTGGGCTGACTGCCGCCTGCCGGCTGGCGCGCGAGCGTGGGCCCCACGGGCTGCGCGTGATCGTCGAGTGCCAGTCGCTCGAGGAAGTCCGCGCGGCGCTGGACGGCGCTGCGGACGTGATCCTGCTCGACAACCTGTCGCCCGCCGACGTCCGAGCGGCCGTCGGGTTGATCAAGGGCCGCACGCTCGTGGAGGCGTCGGGCAGGATCACCCTGGAGACCGCCCGCGAGCTGGCCGCTGCGGGCGCAGACTTGCTCTCGATCGGCGCGCTGACCCATTCGGCCCCGGCGGCGGACCTCAGTCTGGATCTCGTGCCCCTGCGCCATCGGGCCGCGAAACGGTGAGTGCATGACGGCCGTGACGCGCTCGCAGGTTCTGACAATCGAGGCGGTCCAGGCGGGGCTCCGGACGCGAACGGTCGGCCGGCGCTTGCACCTCTTGGAGGAGGTGGATTCGACCAACAGCGTGGCGCTAACCCTGGCCGCGGCGGGGGCCAAGGACGGGACGGTCGTCATGGCGGAGGGCCAGACCGCAGGGCGCGGACGCCAGGGGCGCTCGTGGTTCTCGCCGCCAGGCGACAACCTCTACAGCTCGTTGATCGTGCGCAGGAACGTCCCCCGGGAGCGGCTTGCCGCCTGGTTGTCCTGGGTCCCGCTGGCCTCGGCGCTCGCCCTGGCGCATGCCGTGCGAGACATGGCCGGCCTCGAGCCGACCGTGAAATGGCCGAATGATGTGCTGATCGGGACCCGCAAAGTCTCGGGCGTGCTCTGTGAAACGGCCGGCTTCGGCGCCGAGGCTCCCGTAGTCGTCGTCGGCGTCGGACTGAACGTCAACACGCCACATGACCGCTTCCCGGAGGACCTTCGGGAGACTGCCACCTCGCTGGCCGCCGAGGCGGGGCGGCCCTTCGATCGGGCCGCGATCCTGGCCGAGCTGCTCAATCAGCTCGAGGCGTATCTCGATCGCCTGCTCGGCCCCGAGATCGGCGCGCTCGCCGACGAGTACCGGGCGCGCTGCGCGACGCTCGGCCGCAGAGTCCGGGTGAGCCTGGCCGACGGAGCGGTCGTGACCGGCCTGGCCGAGTCCATCGGCCCGGACGGTGCGCTCCTGGTGGCACCCGAAGGTCCGCCACCCATCACGGGAGAACGACGCCTCGTGGAGATCCGCGCGGGGGACGTGGTCCACCTGCGGTAAAAAGGAGGCGGGGGCGAGAGGGCGGATGTTTTGCCGCTCGCCTCTGGCACTCGCCGCTGCCTGTATACGATGCTGCTCGCCCTGGACATCGGTAATTCGCACGTCGTCGCCGGGGTGTTCGAAGGCCAGACCCTGCGGGCGCACTGGCGGGTCGCGACCGATCAATCCAAGACCGCGGACGAATACGGCGTGCTGCTGCTCAGCCTGCTCCGCATGGCGGACCTCGCGCCGAGCCGCATCACTGGGGTCATTCTCTCCAGCGTGGTCCCACCGATGACGCCCCTGTTTCAAGCCATGGCGGAGACCTATTTTCGCCGGCCCCCGCTGGTCGTGACCGCGGATCTGGACACCGGGCTCACGGTGGCCTACCCCAACCCCCGGGAGATCGGCAGCGACCGGCTGGTCAACGCCGCCGCGGCCTACGACCGGTACAAAACCTCTCTCATCGTCGTGGATTTCGGCACGGCGACGACCTTCTGCGCGGTCACGCAGACCGGCGACTACCTTGGGGGGGCGATCGCACCAGGCCTGGCGATCGCGGCGGATGCGCTGACGGCCCGGACCGCCAAGCTCCCGAAGGTGGACCTCGTCCGACCCAAGACCGTCATCGGCCGGGACACGACCAGCAGCATTCAGGCCGGGCTGATCTTCGGCTACACGGGTCTTGTGGACGAGATCGTGACGCGCATGCAGCGTGAGCTCAGCCACCAACCCAAGGTGATCGCCACCGGCGGGCTTGCGTCGATCATCGCGCCGGAGTCACGCACGATCCAGGAGGTACGCCCTTTCCTGACCCTCGAGGGCCTGGCATTGCTCTACCGGCGCACGTGCGGCGACGCGTAACCCATCCCGCCTCTGCTTCCGGGCTCTGGAAACAATTCTCCCGGCGCCGGTTGACTTTAAAACCCCGGTGGCTATCTCCACCGCACTACAGGTGTGCACAATGTCGGAAAACGAGGGCATCCCCAATACATTCAGCGAGTTGCAGGGAGACACGCCTACGTCACAAGACAGTGCGCGGGAGGAACCCAGCCAGACGGGATCAGTTGGCGACGGCGGCAGTCCTCTGGCAGGCCAGAACGAGGAATTGGAGCGCCTCCAGGACAAATATCTTCGTTTAGCCGCCGAGTTCGAAAATTACAAGAAGTTGGTCCAGCGAGACCAGCGGGAGCAGGCCCGGTTCGCCGCTGAGGGCATTCTCAGGGAATTGTTGCCGGTCGTTGACAACCTGGAGCGGGCGGTCTCCTGTGCCAAGCAGGGACAGGCCATCGAGGGTCTCATCCAGGGCGTCGAGCTGACGCTCAAGCAGTTTCACGAGACCCTGAACAAGTTTGGGGTCCGACCGGTGGAGGGGCTGGGGGCACCCTTCGACCCCGCCTGCCAGCAGGCCGTGGCCCGGCTGGAATCAGGCTCGGCGCCGGAAAACACGGTGATTGAGGTCTACCAGAAGGGATACTTCCTGCACGACCGGCTATTGCGGGCCGCCATGGTCGCCGTGGCTGCGGCCCCGGCCGAGACTGGGGGAGACGCTCCAGCGGCTTCTCCTTCAGAAAACGCACTCAACTGAGGCGTGAGGCGCCCGTGACCGGCAGGTCACGCGGCACGACGGGCAGACCGAACGCGGAGCTAACGGGAAGGAGTCATCCTATGGGTAAGGTAATCGGGATCGATCTGGGCACGACCAATTCCTGCGTCGCCGTCATGAGCGGCGGCGACCCCGTGGTCATCGCCAACGCTGAAGGCAGCCGGACGACTCCTTCGGTCGTGGCGATCACGGACAAGGGCGAGCGGCTCATCGGGCAGATCGCCAAGCGGCAGGCGATCACGAATCCGGAGAATACGATTTTTTCGGTCAAGCGGCTGATGGGACGCAAATACAACTCGCGCGAGGTCCAGGAGGCAATCAAGCGCCTGCCCTACAAGATTGTGCCGGCCGATAACGGCGACGCGCACGTCGAGATCCGCGGCAAACGGTACAGCCCGCCCGAGATCTCCGCGATGATCCTGCAGAAGATGAAGCAGACCGCGGAAGACTACCTCGGCGAGAAGGTGACGGAGGCCGTGATCACCGTGCCGGCCTACTTCGACGACAGCCAGCGGCAGGCCACGAAGGATGCGGGCCAGATCGCCGGCCTCAACGTGCTGCGCATCATCAACGAGCCGACCGCCGCCTCGCTCGCATACGGGCTAGACAAGAAAAAGGACGAGCGAATCGCCGTCTACGACCTCGGTGGCGGCACCTTCGACATCTCGATCCTCGAAATCGGCGAGGGCGTCTTCGAGGTCAAGTCCACCAACGGCGACACTTACCTCGGCGGGGACGACTTCGACCAGCGCATCATGGACTGGCTGGTAGATGAGTTCAAGAAGGACCAGGGGATTGATCTCCGGAAGGACCGGATGGCGCTGCAGCGGCTCAAGGAGGCGGCCGAGCGCGCCAAGATCGAGCTGTCCTCCTCGCAGGAGACCGAGATCAACCTGCCCTTCATCACCGCAGACCAGAGCGGGCCCAAGCACTTAGTCATGAAGCTGACCCGGGCCAAGCTCGAGCAGCTCGTGGACGATCTGATTCAGCGGACCATCGAGCCCTGCAAGAAGGCGTTGGCCGACGCGGGCGTCACCGCGCGCGACATTGACGAGGTTGTGCTGGTGGGCGGGATGACCCGCATGCCCAAGGTCATCGAGAAGGTCCGCGAGTTCTTCGGCAAGGAGCCGCACCGGGGCGTCAATCCGGATGAGGTCGTGGCGGTGGGCGCCGCGATCCAGGGCGGCGTGCTCAAGGGTGAGGTGAAGGACGTCCTCCTGCTTGACGTCACGCCGCTGTCGCTCGGCATCGAGACGCTGGGCGGCGTGTTCACGCGGCTGATTGACCGCAACACCACGATCCCGACCAAGAAGAGCCAGATCTTCTCCACTGCCGCGGACAACCAGACCGCCGTGACCATTCGGGTCTTCCAGGGCGAGCGAGAGATGGCGAACGACAACAAGCTGCTCGGGCAGTTCGATCTGGTCGGGATTCCACCAGCGCCGCGCGGCGTGCCGCAGATCGAGGTCACGTTCGACATCGACGCGAACGGCATCGTGCACGTCTCGGCGAAGGACCTGGCGACGCAGAAGGAGCAGTCCATCAAGATCACGGCCTCGAGCGGGCTCTCCAAGGAAGAGGTAGAGAAGCTCGTCCGGGACGCGCAGGCCCACGCGGAGGAGGACAAGAAGCGGCGACGGCTTGCCGAAGCGCGCAACCAGGCGGACTCCCTCATCTACAGCACCGAGAAGAACCTCAACGAGCACGGGGACAAGGTCGGCGAGGCCGAGAAGACCAAGATCAAGGACGCGATCGCCGCGCTCCGCAAGACGATGGAGGGCGACGACCCGGCGGCCATCGAGTCGGCCCTGCAGGCTTTGACGACCGCCTCCCACAAGCTGGCGGAGGAGATGTACAAGAAGGCGGCCAGCGCCAGCGCCTCGGGCGCCGGTGCCACCGGCGGCAATGGCGGTGGCTCGAGCAAGCCCGACGAGAAGGTCGTGGACGCCGAATTCGAAGAAGTGGACAAGGACAAGAAGTAAGGCAAGCTGTCAGCCGTTAGCCATCAGCGTTCAGCGGGACGGTGCCGAGCGGCCCTCGGCCCGTTCCTTCTGCTTCTCCGGAAGCTAACGGCTGAAGGCTGAGCGCTGATCGCTTCCGACCATGGCGCACGTGGCAAAGCGCGACTACTACGACATCCTCGGCATTGACCGGAACGCTTCGGAGGAAGACATCAAGAAAGCCTTCCGCAAGCTGGCCCGCCAATACCACCCCGATCTCCAGAGCAGCGATCAGCAGAAGAAAGCGGCCGAAGAGAAGTTCAAGGAGATCAACGAAGCCTACGAAATCCTCAGCGATCCCGAGAAGCGCAAGCACTACGACATGTTCGGCCACGCTGGCGCCCAGCAGGGCTTCGGCGGCGGCTTCGAAGGCTTCGACTTCGGCCGCGGCGGCTTCGGGGACATCTTCAACGACATCTTCGAAGACTTCTTCGGGACCGGCCCGCGCGCCCGCCAGCGGGCGGAGCGCGGGTCGGACCTCCAGTACAACCTGGAGCTGTCGTTCGAAGAGGCCGTCTCAGGCAAGGAGGCCAAGCTCAAGGTCCCGCGGTGGGAGGTCTGTCAGGATTGCCAGGGAACCGGCGCGCGGGCCGCTGCTGCGCTCAAGGTCTGCCCGAGCTGCAAGGGGTCTGGCCAGCTCCGCTTCCAGCAGGGCTTTTTCAGCGTCAGCCGGCCCTGTACTCACTGCGATGGGACGGGACAGATCATCACCGAGCCCTGCGCGACCTGCCGGGGGCGCAAGCGCGTCTATCGCGAGCGCACGCTCTCCGTGAGTATCCCCGCCGGGATCGAGTCCGGCATGCGCCTGCGTCTCGCGAACGAGGGCGAGCACGGAGTCAACGGCGGCCCTCCGGGCGACCTCTATGTGGCCATCACGGTCAAGCCCCACCCCGTCTTCACGCGCAAGGGGAACGACATCCTGTGCGACGTGCCGATCAACTTCGTCACCGCGACGCTGGGCGGCAAGGTGGAGGTACCGACCCTCAAGGGCTCCACGGTCGTTAGGATCCCGCCGGGCACGCAGCACGACAAGGTGCTTCGGCTGAAGGGCCTGGGCGTGCCCAGCCTGAAGGGCCAGCAGACTGGCGACCAACTCGTGCGGATCAAGGTGCAGATCCCCACCAAGCTCACGGCTAAGCAAAAGGATTTGCTCACGCAGTTTGCCAAGGAGAGCGGCATCGCCGCGGACACGGAGGGTGACGGCTTCTTCGAGAAGATGAAGAGCCTGTTCGACTAGCGCGTGTCCCGTCTTGCGTTTCACGTCTGAGCACGTGCCCGTCTTCTTCATCCAGGCCAGCCAAGTTCAGAACGGGGCGGTGTGCGTAACGGGCCCGTTGCTCAATCACCTGCGGGCCAGCCTCCGGATCCGGCCGGGGGAGGAGCTGTGGCTGGGCGATGAGCGGCGGCGGCGCTACCGGGTCCGGGTGACCAGCCTCGGTCGTCAAGAGCTGACCGGGCAGGTCCTGGAAGAGCGGAGCGGCCCCCCGGTCACCTGGCCCACGCTTCTGCTCGGACAGTGTCTGCTCAAAGGCGAGCGGATGGAGTGGGTCATTCAAAAGGCCACCGAGCTTGGCGCCGCCGGCCTGGTCCCAATGATCTCGAGCCGGAGCGTGGTCAGGCCACAGCCGGACCGGGTGGCCGGCCAGCGTGAGCGCTGGCAGCGGATCGCGCTCGAAGCGGCGCAGCAATCCGAGCGGTGGGAGGTTCCGGAGGTCGCGGCGCCCTGCGAGGCCAGGGAGTTTTTCCTGAGAGGGTCGCGCGCCACGCTCGCGCTGATCCTCAGCGAGCGCGGCCCCGGCAAACCCCTCTCTTCGATTGCCCTGCCCGCGGGCCCTGCGGCCAGCCTTGCCGTGGCCGTGGGACCGGAGGGCGGGTGGACCGGTGAGGAGCTGGAGGCGGCCGTGGCCTGTGGCTTCGTGCCAGCCACGCTCGGCAAGCGGATCCTTCGGGCCGAGACCGCGGTGCTCGCTGCGCTCAGCATCCTCCAGAGCCGGTTGGGCGAACTGGGATAAGGAAACGAGCGGTCAGCGGTCCGGGAGCAGTTTGGGTGGAAGGCTAATCGCCGAGGGCTTCCGAGCGCTACCGACTGGTGGTTATGTGGAGGATGGTCCCGCCCTCTCCGCTCGCCCAACCGTGCTCGGGATCGGGAAAGGATAAACCGAACAGCGAGGCTTTCGCGCCGTTCTCCTGCGGCACCCAACTGAAGCCGGCATCGGTGGTTCGGAAGATCGCCCCCCGTTCTCCGACGATCCAGCCCGCCTGGGGGCTGGTGAATCGGATCCGGATCAGGTCGAGCGGTTTCAGGCAGCCCCGCCCGCAGGGCAGCGTCCGGTCCACCCACGTCCGCCCGCCGTCAATCGTCTGAAACATCGCGCCCGCGTTCCCGACCGCCCATCCGTTTGCGACATCGGCGAACACGATATCGAAGAACGTCGCGGCGCCTTGCGTGTCCCGCAGGGTCCAGCTCTGACCGCCGTCCTCGGTCACCAGGATCGTGCCGAGCGCACCGACGACGCCGCCACGCTTCTCATCCGCGAAATGCACCCCGTAGAGGGCCGCGTTGGATCCGCTGGGCTGGTCTTCCCAGTGGAGCCCTCCATCCTTGGTGTGGAGGATGGTCCCCCCCGCGCCCACCGCCCACCCCAGAGCAGGCGTCAGGAAGAAGAGCCCGTACAGCGTGGCTTGGACGCCGCTGTTCTGACGGCGCCATTGCTCCCCGCCGTCCTTCGAGTGCAGGATCGTGCCGTTGGCCCCCACCACCCAGCCGCGCTGCTGGTCCGCGAAGAAGACCCCCGTCAGCAGGGCGGTGCTGCCGCTCGGCACCTTGCGCCACCGCCGGCCGCCGTCGGCCGTCTTCAGGATCGTCCCGCCGGCGCCCACCGCCCAGCCGAGCTTGACGTCGCGGAAATGGATGCCCATGAGGGAGACCGCCGTCCCGCTGGTCTGCACGACCGTCACGATCCGGGGCTCCGCCGCATCGGCGCGGCGGGCAAGCGCCAGCGCCGTCAGGCTCGCCAGCACCAGGAAGGCGGTCATGAACGGTCGCGGTCGCATCGAGCGCCCGTCAATCCCGACCCGGCTGTTTGTCGTTGTAGTAGCCCTGGTCGGGCAGACCCGTCGGCAGGATGGTGAACTGGCCGGCCTCGACGGTGATCCACTTCTTCTGCGTGCAGCAGCCGCCGTCGGGCAACAGGTCCCAGGAGCCGCGCCGCACGACGAGCGGACCGGTGGTGGGACTGGGAAGGAAGCCTTCGCGCGTCCCGAAGCCGAACACGTGCCGGTGGGGCACCCGGACCTTGATCTCCGTATCGGTCCAGGAGAGGACCAGGCCCGCAACGCCGTTGAAGAGCACCTCGCTGCGCGAGACGTTCTCGTTCAACTGGATCCCGAGGTTATCGTGGGCGCTCTCGTTGAGGCCTGGCTGAGTCGCCTCCATCGTCTTCAGGAAGTCGCCGAAGCCGGAGCCCTTGATCGTCACGACCGCGTCGAGCCCGGCCGAGATAGGAGCGAACGAGTCCACCCGCGGCGTGACGACGGTGAACGTGCCCGCCTCCACCCGGATCACCCCCCGCTCGGCGCAGCAGGACCCATCGGGCTTCGGAATCGTGGCGCCGCGCTTGACCACGACAGGGCCACTCTTGGCGCTGTACGGCACCCACACGTCAATCTTGTCGTCGTGCCAGCGGTAGACGATCGCCGGAACCCCGCCGATCTCGACGCCGTTCTCGCCCTTGTTGAAGTCAATGAAAGCGAAGGGCGTGGACCCGCTCTCGGAGAAGAGGCCGAAGTGCTCGCCCGTGATCCGGAGAAGGCTACCGATCGGCGCGTGGTTCGGGGACAGCCCGGTGGCCTTCGGTGTCTGCACCGTGAAGGTCCCGAGCGCCCGATCGGTTCCGTTGCGGCGCAGCGTCAAGGGCCCGCTCGTCGCGTTCAGCGGGACATGGACGACAATAATCTTGTCCGACCACTGTGCCACGGTGGCCGGATGCCCGGCAAAGAGCACCGCGTCGCCCGGCGCCTTGGTTGCGCCAAACCCCCGGCCGAACAGGACCACCTTCGTCCCGACCGGGCCAGCCATCGGATCCACCCGAATGGTCGGCAGCACGGCGAGCGGCACGGGGTTACTCACCGTGTACTCGACGGGGGCACAACAGGAGCCGTCGGGCAGCGGATCGTAGGAGGCGAGCCGGACCACGACGTCGCCGTTCTCAGCGTTGGCCGGCACCTCAACCTCGATCTTGGTGTCGCGCCACTTTCGCACCCGGGCAGGCACGCCAGCGATGAGGACGTCGTTGACCCCGAACATCGAGTTCGGATCCTTGGAGCCAGCCGTGTTGCCGAAATGCTGGCCGGTGATCTGAATGACCGAGCCCGGCTCGGTCTCAGCCGGTGTAACCGCCTCGACGACCGGTTTGGTGACGGTAAAGGTCCCGACCGTGAGCTTCTTCTTCCCGCGGACGACCTGGACAGGCCCGCTCGTCGCCCGCAGCGGGACCCGCACCTCGATCAGCTCCGGCTCCCAGCGCTGGACGAGGGCGGGGACGCCGTTGAACAGCACCCGGTTGGCCTGACTGGACTTAAACGAGCCGAACCCCTTGCCGACGATCGTGACGGCCGCGCCGGGCGAGGCTGCCTCTGGGGTGAGGCTGGCCTGTGCCCGAACCTCGGCCGCGGCCCCGGCAATCGCAAACCAGGCGCAGAGCCAGACAATCAGACGCCATCCGTGTCGCGATGCGCTCGACGTCGTCGCCATGGGTGTGTTTCCTGGGCGCAACTGACGCTTCCCGTGCGCCAGGAGGAAGCAGGCCGGGGCGGAGGCACGCCAAGAAACGAAGGATGGCCGCACTATACCAACCGTAGAATTTTCATGTCAAGCCGCCACGCTCACGGCGTGGGCGGATCCGCCAGCCTGGCGGCCAGCGCCGAGGCAGCCGCCGCCCGGACGTCGCCCGCCTGATCCTGTCGGGCGACCCGCTCCAGCGCGGCACCGGCCTCGGGCCCGGGAATGGCGCGCAAGGCTTCGACGGACGACAGGCGCACTCGGGGATCCGCGTGCTGCAACAGCCGATCCAGCACGGGAACGGCGCGGGGCTCCTTCAGCCGCCCCAGCTCCCGGATCGTGTTCTCGCGGGCCTGTCCAAGGTAGAGGATCTCGTTCGGAGCCATCGTATGCCCGTCCTGGGGATGATCGAGCTTCGAGGGGTCGAAGTCAATCAGCCGCTCCAGCGCTTGGATCAGCGCGCCCGTCTGGTCCAGATGCGACACCAACCGGCCGTGCACGATGTTCCCGAGCAGGTAGAAGTACGGGTTCGCCTCGAAGCGGGCGAGCGCTTCCAGGTACGGAGGTGTGCCAGTCTCCGGTTCCGGGGAGGATTCCCGGATGGTCAGGTCCAGGAGGAGGCCCAAGATAGGGTGCTCCAGGCGGACCCGACAGACGATGTCGGTCCCGTAGTTGTCGAAGCTGAATTCCTTGCCCCGCTCCTCCCGATAGTCAACCAGGAGGACGAGATCATGCGGGTCTGTCGGATTGCGGACCGCCTTCAGCCCGGCGGCAGCGAGCTTCCGGTGCACCGTCGCCTCGGCGTCAAAGAGGGTCCGGCCCCGCGGCATCCAGGTCGAGACCCGCACATCCACGTAGAGCGTGGTCTTGCCGTCGAGGAGCTGCCGTTCCTCGGCCGTCAGCGCGCGCTCACCGGGTTCCGCCGCGCCGGCGGGCCAGGCCAAGCATCCCGCCAGCATCGCCGCCGCGCCCCACCGGACCACGGCCACTCGCCCACCCATCGTCCTGCCTCCCTGGATTCTGATGTGTTACGTGACCTGCAGGATCAGCTCGAGCTCGACTGGCGCGTTCAGGGGCAACTCGGCCGCGCCCAGCGCGACCCGTGCGTGCCGCCCCGCCTCATCAAAAATCCGCACGAGGAGATCCGAAGCCCCATTGATGACCGCCGGCTGCTGGACGAACCCCTCGGCCGACGCCACGTATCCCACCAGCCGTACCACCCGGCGCACGCGGTCCAGCGACCCGAGCTCGCCCCGCACGATCGCCAACGCGTTGAGGAGCGCGATCCGCGCCGCCTCGTACCCCTGCTCAACGGTCAGAACCTTGCCGACCTTGCCCTCCACGGCCAGCCGCCCATCTTCAAACGGAATGACGCCGCTAAGGAACAGGAGGTCGCCGACCCGCACGGCCGGGATGTAGGTCGCCACCGGCTTCGGGGGAGCCGGGAGGACGATGCCCAGTTGCGCCAGCCGCTCTTCGAAAGACATCGCCGCTCCTACGCGCACAGCAACTGGCGAGCAACGAACAGCGAAGGACGAGTCGCCGGCACCTGCTCGTCATGAGCTGCTCGCTGCTGGCGGTTCGCTATCCCGGCACCAACGCATCCAGGAAGCTCTCGCCCCAGGGAAGCCGCGTCGCGCCGAGGGCGTCCGCGACAGTCTGGCCTAGGTCCGCGAAGCTCCGGCGCGTGCCCAGGTTCACGCCCCGCGCGAGCCGAGGGCCCCAGGCCAGCAGCGGGACGTATTCCCGCGAATGGTCCGTGCTCGGCGTCGTCGGGTCATTCCCGTGATCGGCCGTCAGGAACAGGACATCGCCCTCGCGCAGGCCCTTCAGCAGCTCCCCGAGCCTCAGGTCGAAGGCCTCGAGCGCCCGTGCGTACCCTGGGGCGTCGTTCCGATGCCCGTAGAGCGTGTCGAAATCCACCAGGTTCACGAAGATCAGCCCGCGCGGCACCGTCTTGAGCGCGCGCAGGGTCTCATCCATTCCGGCCTGGTTGTTACCCGTGTGGATCGCCCGCCCGATCCCGCGTCCGTTGAACAAGTCTTGGATCTTGCCGATGCCTACCACGGGCTGGCCAGACGCCTGCAGGCCGTCCAGCAGGGTACGCCCGGGAGGCTCGATTGAGAAATCCCGACGCCGCTCAGTCCGGACGAACGCCCCTGGCTCGCCAACGAAGGGCCGCGCAATGACCCGCGCCACCTGGTGCGGGGGTCTGAGCAGTTGGCGCGCCGTCCGGCACAGGCGATACAGCTCTTCCGTCGGAATGACCCGCTCGTGCGCGGCGATCTGAAAGACGCTGTCCGCGCTCGTGTACACGATCGGAGAGCCCGTGCGGAGGTGTTCCTCGCCCAGCTCCTTGATGATCTCCGTGCCGGAGGCGGCCCGGTTGCCCAGGACCTTCCGGCCGGTGGCCTCCTGGAAGGGCTCGATCACATCCGGCGGGAAACCTTTCGGATAGGTAGGGAACGGCGTCTCGACGACCAGGCCGGCCAGCTCCCAATGGCCGGTCGTGGTGTCCTTGCCCGGCGACAGTTCCGCCATCTTCCCGAAGCACCCATCGGGCTGCCCGATCCGCCTGAGGCCGGCAAACTCGCCGATGAGGCCCAGCCCGAGCGATTCCAGGTTCGGTACCCTGAGCCCGCCGACCGCCGCCGCCACGTGCGCCAGCGTATTCGACCCGGCATCGCCGTAGGCCGGGGCATCGGGTAACTCCCCGACCCCCAGGCTGTCCAGCACGATGAGGATGACGCGGTTGATCACGGTCGGATCCGATACGCGGGCCGGGAACCCTCACCCGATGGTACCCCCCGGCCGCCTATAGATACAAGGGCCGCAAGGCTCCTACCCTTCCCCTACCGTCTCCTTGAGCGCCTCGGCGACCTTGGCGAGCACCGTCTCGTTCGTGACGACTTCGTAGAACACTCCCTGAGTCGGCTCGCCGAACAACTTGTGGGAGCGGTCGAAGACGCGGATCCGCCCTTCACGAACCACGACCCGATGCATCCCCCCCTTGAGATCGGGAAACCGCCCGGTGTGGACCGTCAGCAGCCCCGCGTCCCCGGGCAGCCGCAGCTCCAGCCGGCGGAGGGTGATCTCCGTCTTGAGCTTGGCGAACGCGGCTTCGTCCAACATAATCCCGTTGAGGTTGTACAGGAGATGGATCTCCCCCTTTTCCCCGCGCAGCGGGTCGCCCTCCGGCAGCTCGTAGAGGTCCACGTTTGCATAGGCCAGGCTCGGATGGATGCGGAGGCCGCGCTCCTTCCGCAACATCCATGAGCACGAGGAGAGACGGTCCGCCTTGCCGATCGCCGGCGAGATCATGATCTGGGCGTTCCCGTCGTAGAGAAAGGTCGGCGCCTCCTCGTTGAAGACCAGCCCGATCCCCAATTCCAGCTCGGGCAGGCCCTCTTTCTTGCAGACCGCGTTCTGCGCCTGCACCATTCCCAGGAGCCGCTTGGCCAACCCGCAGGCGCGCGCCACGCTGAACTGGTGCTCGAGCGTTTCCTGATATTCCAGGATGCTCAGGATCACTGCATCCCCTTCGATGAAGACCTTGCTCGCCCCGTAGGTCTCCAACAGGTCGTTGAGCGGCCCGAAGAAGTTGAGGCTGAAGTGCGACGCGGGATTCAAGCCGCGCTTGCGGAGCTCGGCGACCATGGTGGTGGACCCGCGCACGTCCGCCTTCAGGATCACGTGGTTGAGCACCGTCTGCGCGACGATCTCCTCCTCAGTGGAGACGAGAAACTCGTACAGCGTGTGGTTGGTGCGCGACAGCCGGATGTGTTGGGGGTCCTCCTGGAGCGCGATCTGGTTCATCAAGTGGTGCACCTGGTGATAGGCACCAAGATCGCGCCGGAGCGTAAGGAAGTCGGTCATGAACCGGAGGAGGGCTGCCCGGCGCTGCCGGCGGGACGGGGCCTGGGCGCGGCGGGCTGCCGCGAGCAGCGGCTCCGTCGGGACTGCCAGGCCGCCCCGCGGCTTCTCCTTCAGCTTGAAGAGCAGCTCCTTCTTGCCGACCACCCCGCTCAGAATCTGGTGAAGCTGCTGAGCCGTGAACAGCGCCGCGCAGTCACGGAACAGTGGCACCATCTCGTAGGAAGCCAGGACGGAGCCGAGCCACCCGCGCTCGCGGAACCGCCGCTCGAGCGTCGCGAGCAGGCGGCGCTGGAACCGCACTTGCGCGCGCAGGCGAGCCGCGCCCGCGCGATCCCCCTGTTCCTCGGCCTTCTTCGCCAGCCCGGCGTAGTGGTCCGCGTTGAACAGGAGGTCGGCGTTGGCTGGCACGTCGAGCCAGGCGGCGTGCGCGCGCACGTAGGCGGCCCGCGCGCGCTCCAGCTCCGCCTGGGCGGCCGCGATCCGGGTTTCCAGTTCCGTGCGGCGGTCGGTGGACTTGGTCCCCGACCGCTTGCCCCGCAGCCGTTCCAGCTCGAGGACGAGCTGCTGATGCCTCTGCTCAGCCTGGGTCAGCACCTGTTCGGCCTCGCTGACCGGCTCGCGCCGGCGGAACAGGTACGGCAGCGCCCCATCCAGCGCCGAAAAGCTGTACAGGTCGTCCATGCCCTGCCCCAGCCAGACGTAGTGCTTCATCAAGATTTCGTCGTCGAGCGGGTTCTCCGCCCGGAGCAGCGGATTGAACAGCACCTCCTCGGGCAGCGGCCAGCGCTCCCCCAACAGCGACTGCCGGAGCTCGGCGACCGAGCCCGACTCGGCCTTGTACACCTGCTCGATGACCTGGTGACTGAGCCGGTAGCGGAGCCGGGCCCGGTTGCGGACCAGCCATCCCATCCGCTCATTGAGCTGGATGCGGTCGGCGTCCGAAGTCTCGCCGGCGGACCCGAGCGCCGCCCGCAGAGACTGACGGAGGTGATCGAGCTCCCCCTGCACCTGACGCAGAAGGAACTTCATCGCTCCCAGTTGCACCAAGGCGACGAGGGCGGGCTGGCCCAGGAGCTTGGCACGATGGATCGCCCCCTCCACCATCTGGGCATAGGTCGTCCGGAACGTCTCCCAGTCGCTGCGCGAGGGCCCGGCGCCCTTCTGGCCCCACCCGTCTTGCCCGACCTGCTGCTCTAGGAGGCTGGCGATCAGGCGCCGGGCCTGGCGGACGAACTGCGGGCTGAGCCGCACGTCGATGTGGACGTTATCGATGCCCTTCTTGAACCCGTCGAAGTCGACGAGGGAGCTGGGGCGCTGCTGGAGCGGGAGCAGGGACTCGGAGGGATCGGCCGGCGTTCCCCAGACCGACCGCAGATCGCGAAGGGTATCGAGCAGCGCGCTCAGCACGGCACTCCGTAGGCCGCGAGGGGACCGCCGGCAGCGGGCGCAGGCGCCATAGTTAGGCCCTTCCGGACGGGCGGGCGGCCAGGCACTCCGCCATGATCGCGAGACTGGCACTCGTCCCCAGACGGTCCGCCCCTGCATCCAGAAGCGCCACGGCAGTCTTCAGGTCGCGGATCCCGCCCGACGCCTTCACGCGGGCTTGACCGGCCACGGTCTCGGCAAGCAGCCGCACGTCCGTGACGGTGGCGCCGCCGGGGCCGAAGCCGCTCGAGGTCTTCACGTAGTCCGCGCCGGCGTTGACAGCCAGGCGACAGGCCGTGACCTTCTCCTCCTGCGTCAGGTAGCACGTCTCCAGGATGACCTTGTGGCCGACCCCAGGCGTAGCCCGCACCACTTCGGCGATGTCGGCCTCCACCGCCTCGTACTCACCCGATTTGAGCCGGCCGATGTTCAGCACCATGTCCAGCTCCACCGCGCCCCGCTCGCAGGCCTCCACAGCTTCGCAGACCTTCGCCCGGGTGCGCTGGGAGCCGAGCGGGAACCCAACGGGCACGCCGACGCGGATTGGCCGGTCCCGCAAGGCCGCAACTTCCTCCTCCAAAAAGCAGGGCGGGACGAACACTGCCCCGAACCCGTACTGGACCGCTTCCTCGCAGAGCCGCCGCACGTCTCCCCGCGTCGCATCCGGGCGCAGCACTGTGTGATCAATCCGTTCCGCCAACGAGCGCGGCTGCATCGGTCCTCCTAGGAAAGCCGTCGCGCGCCCCGCCGCTGATACTTCTCCACCGCGCGGTTGTGCTCGGCCAGCGTGGTCGAGAAGACATGGGTGCCGTCGTTACGCGAGACGAAGTAGAGATAGGGCACCGGCGCGGGGTACAGCGCGGCCCGGATCGCCTTCGCACCGGGGTTGGCGATGGGTCCCGGCGGCAGGCCGGCGACCCGGTACGTGTTGTACGGGCTCGCGACCGAGAGGTCGCGTTTTTTCAAGTCCCCGTCGAAGGCGCCGAGCGCATAGATCACCGTCGGATCGCTCTGCAGCGGAATCCCCCGTCGCAGCCGGTTGTGGAAGACGGCGGAGACCAGCTCGTATTCGCCCTCCGCGTTGGTCTCCTTCTCGATCACGGAGGCCAGCGTGAGCACCTGGTGCACGCTCAGACCGATGTCGCTCGCCCGGTCACGCCATTCCGCCGTGAACGCCCGCCGCAGGCCCTCCACGAGCGCGGCGGCGACCTCCTTGGAATCGGTGCGCCGGGCGAAGCGGTAGGTGTTCGGGAAGAGGTAGCCTTCCAAGCTCGGGGCCTCGATCCCCAGCGTCCGGATGAACCCCTGGTCGCGCACGACCGTGAGGAAGTCGCCAGGGTCGGTGACGCCGGTCTGGCTGAGCAGGTCGGCGATCTGGGCCACCGTGTAGCCTTCGGGGATCGTGACCGTGCGGAGGGCGACGCGGCCTTCGACGAGAGCTGACAGGATCTCCCGCGGGGTCATGCCGGGGTGCAGCACGTACTCGCCCGCCACGACCCGCCGGTCCGCCCCTTGGAGCTTCCCCAGCAACAGGAACGGCCAGCGGCTCGCCAGCAGGCCTTCCCGCTCCAGCAGCGCCGCGACGTCCCGGAACGTCGCCCCGTCCGGCACGTCCACCGTCCGCGGGGCGCTCCGGTCCCCCGCGCCGGCGGGCGCATCGGCGGCCCACTGCAGGCCTTGGTACCCCAGGGCTCCCGCTGCGGAGACCCCGGCCGCCACGAGCACGGTGGCGAGCGCACGGTGCATCAGCTTGCCCCGCGCCGCTGTCCCTGGCCGGCAGACCGGTCGGCCTCGGTGGAGCCCCCGCTCTCCTCGGCCGGCGGCGCGGCGGCTCGTCCCTCCAGATAGCTCTGGAGCAGGAGCGCCGCCGCCACGCGGTCGACCGCTCCCCTCCGCTTGCGGCGGCTCACGTCGGCCTCGATCAGCAGGCGTTCAGCCGACTTGGTGGTCAGCCGTTCGTCCCAGATGACCACCGGGACGGTCAGGGTCCGCTCCAGGCTCGCGACGAACCGCCGCACCGCCTCGGCCTGCGGGCCCGCGGCGCCATCCAGCCGGAGCGGCAGGCCCATGACGACCTCGCGCACCTCGTGCTGCTCGACCAGTCGCTGGATGTGAGCGACGTCGCGCTCGACCGTCCGGCGCTCGAAGGTCTCGAGCGGCTGAGCGAACCAGCCCAGCTCGTCGCTGAGCGCGACGCCGATCCGCTTGGCGCCGGGGTCCAGGGCTAGGATGCGCTTGCCCGCCATGCGCGTCGCTCAGGAATGCCGCTCGGGCCGGCCGGTCGCCATCGTCACGGCCAGGTCGTCCAGCTTGCGGTGGAGGCGCTCCAGGTCGGCGCGGGTGGGGATGTTCAGCTTCTCGCACAGCCGCTCGACGATTCGGCCCTCTTCCCGCCGCAGATCCTGCTTGACCGTCTCCCCCTTCTCCAGCAGGCCCCGGACCGACCGCGCCAGCGGGCTCTCGCTGGCTTCGCCCTTGCGGACCAGCTCGCTCAGGGCTTTGCGGACGGTCGCCTCAATCCCCAACGTCGCCAGACAGGCGGTCTTGATCAACCCCATACGTCACCTCACCATCCGAGCCATCCTACCCCCGCTCAGGGCGCCAGCGCCCGCTCGACGAGCGCGAAGACGCGCTCCAGCGCCGCGCCTAGCCGCGCCGGGTCCTTGCCGCCGGCCTGCGCCATCTCCGCCCGGCCGCCGCCGGTGCCCCCGATCTCGGCGGCCATCTCCCGGATCAGCTCCGAAGCCTTGAGCTTGGGCGTCAGATCCTTGGTCACGACGAGCAGCAGGGAGGCCTTCCCCTCCGCGACCGAGCCCAGTGCGATCACACCGCTCCGGAGCTTGTCCCGGATCCGGTCCGCGAGCGCCCGCAGCTCCGCCGTCTGGAGCCCGTCCGCACGCTGCGCGTGCACCGCCACGCCGCGGATCGTCCGGACCGCCGCCTCCGCCTCGCCGCCGGCGCCGCTTGCGAAGCGCAGCTTCAGCTCCTCCAGCTCCCGCTCCTTCTCCTTGAGCTGAGCTATGAGCTTGCGCGTCTTGCCGACCAGCTCGCCAGGGCCGACCTTCAGGAGCTCGGAGAGCTCCCGGATGTCGGCTTCCAGCCGCTTCATCTGGGCCAGTGCGCCGCCGCCGGTCAAGGCCTCGATGCGGCGCACGCCTGCGGCCACGCCCGACTCGGACACGAGCCGGAACAGGCCGATCTCGCCGGTGGCGCGGCAGTGGGTGCCGCCGCACAGCTCCTTGCTGAACGTGTTGATGCTGACGACGCGCACGCGGTCGCCGTACTTGTCGCCGAAGAAGGCCAGCGCGCCCGCCGCCACCGCCTCTTCGACCCCCATCACGGCGGTCTGGACCTGGGCGTTCCGCCGGATCTGCTCATTGACCAGCCTCTCGACCTCGTCCACGTCGCGCGAGGACAGCGGCCGGAAATGGGCGAAGTCGAACCGCAGCCGGTTCGGCGCGACCAGCGACCCGTACTGCTTGACGTGCGGGCCGAGGATCTCGCGGAGCGCTGCGTGGACGAGGTGCGTGGCCGTGTGGTTCCGCGCCGCGTCCTGACGCGTCGTCGGGTTCACCGCGGCCAGGAGGCGATCCCCGGTCCGAACCCGGCCCGCCCGGACGACGCCACGATGGAGGATGAACTCGGGCAGCGGCCGCGTCGTCTCCCGCACCTCCACCCGTCCGTCCGGGCCGTGCAGGGTGCCCTGGTCTCCCACCTGGCCGCCGCCTTCCGCGTAGAAGGGCGTGACGTCCAGCGCGATCTCGACCTCCTCGCCTTCCCCCGCCTCTCGTACCAGCCGCTCGTCCTTCAGGATCGCCTGCACGACCGCCTCGGCGGTGAGGGACTCGTACCCGACGAACTCGGTCGCCCGGACCTGACCGGCGATCTGGAGGACGACAGGCTTCGCCGTCACCGCCTCGAATCCCGCCGTCTTCCGGGCCCGCTCCCGCTGCTCGGCGAGCGCGCGGCGGAACCCCGGCTCGTCCAGCTCCAAGCCCTGCTCGCGGCAGGCCTCGGCGACGAGATCCAGTGGGAACCCGTAGGTGTCGTAGAGCTTGAAGACGTCCTCCCCGGGCAACGCCGGCCGGCCCGCCGCCTTCGCCTTTGCCGCCAGCTCCTGCAGGATCGGCAGCCCCTGGTCCAGCGTGGCGATAAACCGCTCCTCCTCCCCCTGCGCCACCTCGGCTACGGTCCCCGCTGCGGACCGCAACTCCGGGTAGGCCTCGCCCATCTGCTCGACCACCGCCCCGGTCAGACTGTACAAGAAGGGCTCGGCCATGCCGAGCAGCCGGCCGTGCCGCGCCGCCCGCCGCAGGATCCGCCGTAGCACATACCCGCGCCCTTCGTTGGACGGGAGCACGCCGTCGGCGATCAGGAAGGTGGTCGCCCGCAGGTGATCCGCGATGACGCGCAGCGAGCGGTCCGCCGCCACGTCGGCGCCGTAGCGTCGGCCAGTCCGCTTCCCGATCACATCCAGCAGCGGCCGGAACAGATCCGTCTCGTAGTTGCTGGGGACGCCCTGGGCGACCGCGGCCAGGCGCTCAAGCCCCATCCCCGTGTCAATGCTCGGCTTGGGCAGGGGGCGCAGGATGCCCTTCGCATCCCGATCATATTGCATGAAGACCAGGTTCCAGACCTCGATCACCCGGTCGCCCTCGCCGTTCGGCACGTCGTCGCCGGGCACCGCCGGACCCTGATCGTAGTGGATCTCCGAGCAGGGGCCGCAGGGTCCCGTGTCCGCCATCTGCCAGAAGTTGTCCTTTTCCCCGCAGCGCATGATCCGGGCTGGCGGGACGCCAAGCTTCGCCCAGAGTCGGGCGGCCTCGTCGTCCTCGCGGAAGACCGTGACCCAGAGCCGGTCCTTCGGCAGACCGACCACCGTGGTCAGGAACTCCCACCCGAACGCGATCGCCTCTTCCTTAAAATAGTCGCCGAAGGAGAAGTTTCCGAGCATCTCGAAGAACGTATGGTGCCGGCCTGTGTAGCCGACGTTCTCGAGGTCGTTGTGCTTGCCGCCTGCCCGTAAGCACTTCTGGACGGTCACGGCCCGCCGGTAGGGGCGCGTCTCCTCGCCCAGAAAGACGCCCTTGAACTGGTTCATTCCCGCGTTCGTGAACAGGAGCGTCGGATCGGCCTGGGGAATCAACGACGAGCTGGGCACCACCTGGTGGCCGTGGCCGGCGAAGTACTGCAGGAAGGCCTGGCGGAGCTGGTTCGCAGACTGGACCATGATCCTGATTCCCTATGCCTGTTCCTGCCTCGCACCCGAACGTCCTGGCCGGCGAGGGTGCCGGCCGGCCCGAGGAAGGCGCCGCGGCTCCTCGGCCGCCGCATCGGCCTCGGCGGCCCCCAGGAGCCCCGCGATCACATCCTCGTCGAAGCCATGGCGCCGGAGCAGGGCCGCAGCACCCGACGGGGAAACGTCCCGCCGCTTCGCCAGCAGCGCCTCCGCAAGGACACGCTCGGCGGCCCCGACGTACAGCTGGTCCAGCGTCCGCTCGACGATCGCTTGGTCCAATCCCTGGCTCAGCAGCTCGGCCGCCAACCGGCTCCGGCCGACCGGGCGCCGCGCGAGCCGCGCGGCGCCCCATCGCAGCGCGTAGCGCTCATCGTCCAGATAGCCCAGGGCGCGCCAGCGGGTGAGCAACCGGGCGATCCGGGACGCCGGCACACCCCGACGGGCTAGGTAAGCGGACACCTGTGCCTCGGTCCGGTCCCGCCCTGCGAGGTAGCCGAGTCCCAGCCGCTCGGCTGGATCCGTCACCGCCCCGGCTAACGTTTTCGCCATGGCCCGCCGCCTATCCTATCCCGGTGCCGGGGCCGGAATCGCGGGCCGGTTCAGGAGCCGGTGCGGGCACCGTGGGCGCGCTTCTCGTCAATCCGCCCCTCCCGACCTTCCCGCCCCTCCCGACTCTCCCGGACGTCCGGACGCCTCTCCTCCGGCCGAATCTCAGCTCGCCGGTCGGCCGCCCGGGCCGGCACCCCGGCTATCTCGCGCAGCTTCGCTTCGAGCTCCCGCGCGAGGGCCTGGTTTGTCTTTAGATAGTCCCGCACGGCGTCCCGCCCCTGCCCCAGCCGCTCGCCCTTGTAGGAGTACCAGGCGCCAGACTTCTCGATCAGCTTCTTCTCGACCCCGAGGTCCACCAGCTCGCCAGCCTTCGAAATTCCCTCCGCGAAGAGGATGTCGAACTCGGCCTGTTTGAACGGCGGTGCCATCTTGTTCTTGACCACCTTCACGCGTACCCGGCTCCCGGTCACGTCCTGGCCTTCCTTGATGGACTCGATCCGCCGGATGTCCAACCGGACGGAGGCGTAAAACTTGAGCGCGTTGCCGCCGGTCGTGGTCTCCGGGTTGCCGAACATCACCCCCAGCTTCATCCGGATCTGATTGATGAAGATCACGGTCGTCTGCGATTTAGAGATCGCGGCCGTGAGCTTGCGGAGGGCCTGGGACATGAGCCGGGCCTGCAGGCCCATGTGGGCGTCGCCCATCTCCCCTTCGATCTCGGCGCGCGGCACAAGGGCTGCGACCGAGTCCACGACGATCAGGTCCACGGCGCCGCTCCGCACGAGCGTCTCGGCGATCTCGAGGGCCTGCTCACCCGTGTCTGGCTGGGACACGAGCAGCTCGTCGGTGTTGACCCCGAGCTTCCGCGCGTAGCCCAGGTCCAGCGCATGCTCGGCGTCAATGAAGGCGGCGATCCCGCCAGTCCGCTGTGCCTCGGCGATCGCGTGCAGGGTCAGCGTGGTCTTCCCGGAGGCCTCGGGCCCGAAGACCTCGATGACCCGTCCGCGCGGAAACCCGCCCACGCCAAGCGCCAGGTCCAGGCCCAGGGATCCCGTCGAGATCGCCGGCACATCCGCCGGCGCCTCGGCGGTGCCGAGCTTCATGATCGCGCCCTTGCCGTACTGCTTTTCGATCTGGGCGAGCGCCAGGTCCAGCGCCCGCTTTTTCTCGTCCTTCTCGACCGTTCGCTCGGCCATGGAGGCCTCCATTCCATGCTAGCCTGGCCCGCCGCACCACGCTAGCGCGGCTGGCCGCCTGCCACGCGAGGCGGCCAGTCAGTTCCTTCGCGGCTCTGTCGGTTATCCTTTTGCCCAGCGACCAGGAGTCAGCGGGTGGTCGTGTCACGCCGATTCCTCGTCGTGCCCAAAACTCTGCCATTATACCGAAGTGGGCCGGGGAAGGATAGACACAGGCTCGCTCCGAAGCCTGCCGCAGAGCAATCAGTCGGCCGACGGGGCGAAGACATTCAGCGATCACCCGCCCGCGAGGACCGCTTCGTGCAGCCGCGTGTAGACTGCGCCGGAGGGACGGAGGTCGCTCTTCATGAGAGCGATCGCGCGCACCCGAAGCGACCCGGCTGCGGCCGCTCGGTCGAGCAGGCCGGAGGCCGCCAGCGCGCGCCCCACGTCGCGCTGGCGGTCCTTGACCCGTGCGAGCGTAAGGTGCGGGGCGAAGGGCCGGTCCTCCCGTGGAAACCCGAGCGCGTGAAGGGCCGCGTCCACCTCGGCGGCCAGCCGGACCAGCGCGTCCACCTGGCCCGAGAGGCCGAGCCACACAACGCGGGGCGCTCTCGCGTCGGGAAACACCCCCAGACCGCCGACCTCCACGGCAAAGGGGGCGAGGCTGGCCGCGATTCGCTCCAGCGCCTCGCCGATGGCAGCGACCCGGCCCTCTTCGATCTCGCCCAGGAACTTGAGCGTGACGTGGATGGACTCCGGGCGCACCCACTGGAGCCGCACGTCCGGCGCCTCGCGGCGGAACTCGCGCTCCAGTCGCTCGCGCATCTCGGCCTGGACGCGACCGATCACCGCCCGCAGGGGCTCGTCCAGCTCCACCGCGACGAAGGTCCGGATCATGGTTCGACAGGCTCACCATGCACGGATATTGATGAGGACTCCTCTGATGTCAGCCAGAGCCTCAGGACGTTGAGCGCCGCCTGCGAGGCGCGCAGCTTGATCGCCTCCCGCTCGCCGTGAAAACGGAATTCCCGCACGGTACGATGGGACGTCCGGCCAGCCCGGACGTCCAGCCCGACATAGACGAGCCCGACCGGTTTGCCGGCCGTCGCGCCGCCAGGCCCGGCGATCCCCGTTACGCTCAGTCCCACCTGAACCCGGCTGAGGGCGCGGACGCCACGGGCCATGGCTGCGGCGACCTCCGCGCTCACCGCCCCGTGCCGCCGAAGCACGGACTCGGGCACACCCAGCAGTTCCGTTTTGGCCCGGTTGCTGTAAGAGACCAGGACGCGATCGAGGTACGCGGAGCTGCCGGGCACCTGCGTGAGCCGATGGCCGATCAGCCCGCCGGTGCAGGACTCAGCCACAGCGAGCAGAAACCCGCGCGTAGTCAGGAGCCGGCCGACGACCTGCTCCATCGTTTCCTCACCCTCACCGAACAGGGCGTCGCCGACCTTCCGGCGCACCGCCCGTGCCAGCCGGTCCAGCCGAGACGCCCCCCTGGGCGGGAGGGCGGTCAGTACCACGTCCACGCCCAGCGGCGAGGCGAGGAGCCCGAGCCGCACGGTGCGCAGGCCCCGGCGGAGAGCGTGCAGTCTGCAGTCCAGCTCGGCCTCCGGGAGACCGAACGTATGGAGCACGCGGTGGGCGATGTCGGCGAGTGCCCCGGCGCGCCCCCGCCGCGGGCGGGCTGCAAGCAGCCGCGGTGCCACCGCCTCCTCCCACATCCGCTCGACCTCAGAGGGCACGCCGGGCAGGGCCACGATCAGCGCGCCTCGCCACCGGAGCGCGAAGCCGGGCGCCAACCCGGTTGGGTTCGGGAGCACCTCCGCGCCGGCAGGAAGGCGTGCCTGCCGCTCCTGCACAGGCGTCGTGGGCCGCCCCCAGGAGGCGAGTCGCTCCCGCAGCCCCGCCAGAGCCTCCGCGCGCCTCCGGAGCGGGCGACCGGTCGCGCGGGCCACGCCTTCTCTCGTGCAATCGTCCCGCGTGGGTCCCAGCCCGCCGGTCAGGACGACCACGTCGGCGCGCCGCGCGGCCTGTCTGACCGCATCCGCGATGTCCGCCGCGTCATCGCCGACCACCAGCTTGACCCGCACCTCAATTCCCGCAGCGGCCAGGCGTCGAGCCAGGAACAGGGAATTGGTCTCGGCCCGCCCCCCCACCAGCAGCTCCGCGCCGACCGCAATGACGGCTCCGCGTTTCACGGCGGCGCTCAGGGGATCTCCGAGAAATTCAGGTCGAAGAAGACCTCGCCGCCGGCGGCGGGAAACACCGAGATCCTGGTCCGGGCCCGCGGATCGAAGTCGCTGTACCGGAACGACGCGACCACCTTGGCGCGGAACGCCGGGGACCTCGGCCAGATCGGGGTCCGCGCCGCCTGCCCGTCGAAGCGGACCTTGATCGGCTTGATCGAGCGCGAGCCCTGCGACATGACCATGTAGCTGTCCCGGGCAAAGTCCGGCCGATCGCCGAAGATGATGACGCTGACCAGCAGGGACTGCTCATCCAGAATCTGCCGGATCTCGGCGTCGGAGGGGGTCTGCGCGCGAAGGGCGAAGTGGGCCGACAGGACGGTCAGCCCGGCGAGCTTGGTCATGAGAAAGCCGCGCGGCTCCAGCTCCTTGTCGGACCCGAACCAGGCGTAGAGCCGGTCCGGAGGCGTCCTGGCTGCGGCGGCCGCTTTCCCACGCTCGAGCGCCGCGTGGACCTGCTCGCGAGTCGGCTGCACCTCAATCGCGGTGACGGGAGGCGCGCCGACGACGCTCGCCGCCACGATGCCCGCCGCCAGCCAGAGCCCCCGTCCTGAACTGCTCCCATGCCGCATGGGGCTGTCTCGATAACAGATCGCCGGTGCCCTGTCAACGCGCGGATCCGTGTGGGCGGTGGGCCTCGTGGCCGGTTGACAGGGGAAAGGCCGACGTGATAGGAAACTCCCCACTTGCCGGCTCGTTTTTCGTCGGCGCGCGACAAGGAGGAAGGCGATGGCCAGCGCAGAGCAGAGCGCCAGACGGCAGTTCGTGAACTTTTCCTTCTACAAGGTAGACCCTGCCTGGCGCAGGCTGCCCGAGGAGGAGCGGACCCGCGGGAAGCAGGAGTTCATGCGGGCCGTCGAGGACTATAGCGGGAAGGTCCTCGTGATCCCCTACACGACGGTGGGCATCCGGGGGGACTGCGACTTCATGCTCTGGCGGATCTCCTACGAGCTGGAACTGTTCCAGGAGATGACCTCCAAGCTGCTGGCGACGGGCCTGGGCCGGTATCTGACCACGCCCTATTCCTACCTCTCCATGACCAAGCGCTCCATCTACGTAGACCACCATACCCACGAGGGGCAGGAGAGCAAGCGGCTCCAGATCATCCCCGGGAAGAGCAAGTACATCTTCGTCTATCCCTTCGTGAAGACGCGCGAGTGGTACCTGCTGACCAAAGCGGCCCGGCAGGGGATGATGGACGAGCACATCGAGATCGGGCACCGGTATCCCTCCGTCAAGTTGAACACGACCTATTCCTTCGGCCTGGACGACCAGGAGTTCGTCGTGGCCTTCGAGACGGACAAACCCGAGGACTTCCTGGATCTGGTCATGGAGCTGCGGAGCGCTGAAGCGAGCCGGTACACGGAGCGGGATACGCCGATCTTCACCTGCATCATGAAGAGCCTGAAGGAGGCCCTCGACACGTTGGGCGGCTGACCGCAGCCTGTATCCGGTCCCCACGGACGGCCTTCCGATCGCCGGTCGGAGGGCCGTGTTTGTTTTCAGCGGCCGCCCCGCAGCTCCGGCCATGTCGTCCCCGATCACCGTCACCGCATCGAGCCATCCCCGCGCCGCCCTCCTGTCCGCGCTCGTCCCGGGACTTGGCCAGGCGAGCCGGGGCCGGGGCCGCCAAGCCGCCGTCAGCTTCTTGGTGAGCGCGGCGCTGCTCGCCGGCACCTGGGCGCTCGGCCGGGCCGCGGGCGCCGGCGCCGCCCTGTTCTTTGCCTTCATGGTCGTGCTGCCCTGGTGGGTGCTCCAAAGCTACGAGGCCTTCTTGCCCGACGCGGCAGGCTGGCGGCAGACGGTCGCGGTGGTCTGGGCGCGCGCCCACGACATCCGCTACCTGGGCGCCCTGTTCCTGCTCACCGCTGTGACTGACCTTTCTATTATCGTCGCGAATCCAGCCTACGCGCTCACGGTGTTTTGCAACAAGCCGGAGGGAGTCCTCGGCATCTTGGCCAAAGCCCAATCCCCCACCTTGCACACGTTGATCGGGTATGGCTTTCTCCGGCTCCGCCGCTGGGCGCTCTTCCTCTACATGGTCTATGCCGCGTTCGGACTTCTGAACGCGACCGCCAACTTCGCCTGCTTCGGCTATGGGCGGATCAGGACCGTGTTCCTGCTCACGCTCGCCGGCTTCACAATCTTCGTGCTCTGGCGGCGCCGCTGCTTCGAGCCGCCGGAGAGACGGCTAGCGAGCCCGCTTTGACACCGGCGGCGGGCCTGTGTTACACAAAAGATCCTCACCCGCGGTCTTCGGCTCGCGGGGCCGACCGCCTGGGTGTCCGGATGACCGGCATGGACGAGTTGGACGACTCCACCGCGCTCTACGTCGTGCGCCACCAGGACGGCTCCGTCAGCCTCTACGTGGACGAAGCCTATGCGCTGGAACGGGGGGTAGACCCGTCCAAGCTGGTTCGGATCGAGATTCCACGCGAGCTCTACCAGAAGGGCACGGTCCAGCAGATCCGGGAATACTGCGCCACCTACCTGGAGTCCCAGGCGAGCGGCACGGCCTAAGCTTCCCGGACGGCAGGCGGCCCCGAACGTCCCCAATGGTCCGATCGCAGAGCCCGGGACAGTCCCCATGCCGGCCGTCCTGACTCCCGAAGACATCGAAGCGGTCATCGCCGCGCTTCCGGCGCAGGCCCGGGTCATGCTGCGGCTGCTGCTGCTCCAGTACCTTGACGTGACGGCGGAGGACATCGCCTACATCGCGGCAGACCGCCCCGACCCCCGCATGCTGGCCGGGGTCCGCAAGACCCAGCCGGTCGTCACCCGGGACGCCATTCAAGGCGTGACCGATCGGGTGGCCCAGTACCAGACTCGCGTCCGGCATCGGCGGGAACGCGGCGCCCTCCAAACCGAATGCATCGGCAAGCAGATGGCCCTGTTGGAGGCGCGCGGTGCGGCGGCCGAGCGGTTGCTCACCTCCCGGTTCGGTCTGACGAAAGAGACCGTCCTCGAGCTCAAGCGGCAGGCCCGCACCGCGGTGCCCAAGCCGGCGCTCCGGGCGCTCGAGCGCCGCTGGGAGCAGGACGAGATCACGGAGGACGAGTACCGGAGGGACCGCCTCGTCATCGAGTACCAGGGATTCCTGCGCCGGCTGGACCGTGAGCGGCGGCGACTCGAGATGGCCAAGCGCGAGATCGCGATGCACAGCGCCGCCCCGCTCCAGGATCACGAGATCGCCCACATCTGGGGGATTCCGTCGAGCAGCCTGGCTGCCCGCAAGGTGAAGGCCTTGAACCTCTACCTGCAGGGCCTCCAGGCTAGGCTTCAGCAGGGCCGTCCTCCCACGGAGCAGGCCGTCACGGTGCCGCTCGACCTGTGGAAGGAAACGTTCCATGTACTAGCTCAGCGGCCCGTCCCGCGCTCGGCGGCCGTCTACGACGGACTGGAAGGCACCGAAGAGGCGCTGATGGAGAAGTTGGCGGCGTACGTGGCCAACACGCTGCCCGAGGAGATCGAAGGGCGGTTCTGGGGGACGATGGTGCAGGATTCACTGCTCAACGCCGAGACCGGCGACCAACTCCGATCCATGTTTGCCCTGCAGCGGCTCTCCGCCCTGCTGTCAGAGGTGGATACATCGCCCGAGGCGCTGGAGGAGGACCTGCTCGCCCGAGTCGCTCCCACCCCCAAGGAGCCCGTCGCCCGGATCGAGGCGGAGCCCGCCAAGCCCGCTCCCGGCGAGGCCGAGCTTGGGCAGATGGCCGAGCACGTCCTCCGGAGCTTCCGGGGGGACGACCGCCGATAGCGCGGCGGCCGAGGCCTTGCAAAAGGGCCTCGGCCGGGTATGATAGTGCTCACCGTTGGGAGAGAGGGTTCGCCATGCAGGTCTTTGGCTTGCTCCTGCGATCGGTCCGCGTCGTCTGTCGCCCCACCCTCCTCTCGTGGCTGCTCCTCCTCGTGACGGCCGCTTCGGGCGACCTTGTGGCCGGCGGACGGCTCGAGCTCGCCGAGCTGCTGTCGCATCCCGAGCAGTACGACAAGCAGGTCGTCACGGTGGTCGGGCGCGTCTCCAACCTGCAGATCGCCAGCAACCGGCAAGGACAGCTCGCCTACGGGTTTCTCCTCAAGGACGGAAACGGCTCCGTCAAGGTGGTGGCCCTGGGAAAGGCCGAGGTGCACGAGGGCGATCAGGTGATCGTGGAGGGCGTCTTCTCGCGCCAGCGGCTGGCTGGCCGGAGCTTCATCTACAACGAGATCAAGGCCAGCTCCGTCCGCTCGCTCGAGCGATTCAGCCCGGATTTTGTAGGCTGACGGAGACTGGCCGGAAGCCCGCGCGCCGAGCTCGGCGCGCGCAAGGTCCGGGACATCGAGCGCGGGGCCCATCCATTTCCAAGCCACAACCATCGTGCCGTGCCCAGGCTTCGATCGGATGTGCACCCGGTCCATCAGCCGCTTCACGCCCGGAAGCCCCAGTCCGAGGCTGTTCGAAGCTGAGAACCCGTCCGTGAGCGCCAGCTCGACGTCAGCGATGCCGGGCCCCTTGTCGCGGGCGATCACGGCGATTCCGCGGCGCGGCCCCGCAACCGCTTTGAGCAGGATCTCGCCACGGGCCGCGTACCGGAGAATATTGCGGGCCAGCTCCTCGATCGCGGCCACGATGAGGAGAGCATCCGTAGGGGCGAACCCGATCAGGCTCGCCAGCTCGCGCCCTTTCCGGCGCGCGGTCACCACATCGGCATCCGAGGCGAGCGCCACCCGGACCGTGCCCATCCGCCGGCGGACCGACGCTCCCGGCCTTCTGTAAAGCCGGTCGTCCCGCATCGGTACAGCCATCACATGGACATACGCCTCGGCTTGCTCCGGCCCTCTTGGCTTCAGGACCGTCCAGGTCAAATCGTTATTGATGACCAGTGCTTCCTTGCCACCCATCTACGCCGCCCCGGTTAGCGCCAGCCTCCTCGTTGCGGATTGAGGACCTGGATTCTACTGTGCCTCCTTGCCTGACTCCGACGTCCAGCCTCGCGGTGCCGTCCGGGGCTCTTCCCGAAGCACAAAACCCCAGCCCCGCGGAGTGTGGCCCGCCTGCAGCTCGACCTGCCCCACGTGGGGACTGGCCGGACGGCCAGTTGTGCCTTCAGCATGGGCATATGATTTTCCTGAGCAAGCATGGTGCCTCGGGTTGCCCCTTGATGCTGCCGTAGAAAGCCATCGGTTTTTCAATAGGATGGGATCGGCAAGCTAGCGGCCCTCCCGAGCAAGAAGTACAGGCTTCGTATGCAAATTCCTCCGCCCAACCCACTGGAGATGGGGAAACACCTTTGAATCTCAATGGGTTACCCATGCATGGTCAATCCTACGATGGATCGTAAGAATGACCCGCCGGACCGGGTGTATGGGCGGAAAGGGCCGTTCCGTGGGAGTCCGTCCATCTTCTGGCGTCTGGCGCTCGGCTCGCGCGCGGTCCTGCTCGTGATGATCGGTGTCGCCCTATACGCGCTGGTTCAGCGCCGCCAACTGAGCACCCTCAGCACGGAGATCGTTTCCATTGACTACCCCGCGATCGAAACCGCGGAGCGGCTGCTCGCCAGCCTATTCGCGCAGCACGCGAGCGAGGAAAAGTACCCCGCCGTGCACGACAAGGTCTTCCTCGGCAACTTCGACGAGGAGGCCCGAGAGTTCCGGCGCGCCCTCGCCACGCTGCTCGCCCTGGACCGCGCGGCAGAGCGGCGCGCAGCCCTGCAACAGGTGCAACGTCTGCACAACGAGTACCAGACCCTGTTCCGGGGCGAGCCAGACCAGCACACGGTGCTGCAGCTGGGCCCGGCCCTCGACTATGCGGTCCGGCGCGACAGGCTGATCACCAAAATGACGAACGCGCTGCAAGGCTACGTGCGCCAGCATGAGGCAGGGATCGGCACCCTCGTCACGGAAGCCCGCTCCCGTGCGTTCGATGCCAAGGTCATGACGGAACGGCTGGTCGTCCTCTCGGCCGTCTTCAGCCCGGCGCTGGCGGGCGCGGCGAGCTACAGCATCCTGCGTCCTCTGCACCGGCTCCGGGAACACATCCGTGCCATCGGGCAAGGAGACTTCGGCCCGAGCGTCCAGATCCCCGCCCCGGCTGATCTCCAGGATCTCGTCGAGACCGTCAAGCGGAAAGAACCATAGGAGCCTAATGGAGCACGAACGCATCCTCATCCTGGACGATGACGAGGGCCTGCTGCGCCTGCTGAAGATGCGGCTGAGCGGCATGGGGTTCGCCGTGGTCACCTGCACCAGTGGGGCGGCGGCGCTGGTGGAGACCCGCCGCTCGACCTTCGATCTCGCGATCATTGACCTCCGGCTGCAGGACCTCGACGGTCTCGTCCTGCTGGACGAGCTGCTGTTGATCCATCCGAGCCTGCCAGTCCTCATCCTGACCGCACACGGGAGCATCCCGAACGCGGTCGAGGCCATGCAAAAGGGTGCCTACGGATATCTCGCCAAGCCCTTCGACAACAAGGAGCTGGAGACCTATATCGAGCGAGCCCTGGCCCAACAGCAGATGAGCCGCGAGCTGCACCGGCTTAAGCTCCTCGTCAAGGAGCTCTACGGGCTGGACCAGGTGATCGCGCGGAGCCAGGCCATGCAGAACCTGCTCCAGCAGGTGGCCCAGGTGTCGGATACGGACGCGACCATCTGCCTGGTGGGCGAGACCGGCACCGGCAAGGAGGTCATTGCGCGGGTGATCCACTGCAACAGCCGGAGGGCCCGCAGCCCCTTCATCGCGGTCAATTGTGCTGCCATCCCCGAGAGCCTGTTCGAGAGCGAGCTGTTCGGCCACGTCAAGGGTGCGTTCACCGGGGCGACCGACTCCAAACGGGGGTTCTTTCAGCAGGCCGACGGCGGCACCCTGTTCCTCGACGAGATCGGCGAGATGCCGCTCGCGCTCCAGGCCAAGCTCCTGCGGGTCCTCGAGGATCACAAGGTACTCGAAGTCGGCGCGGAGACGCCGCGCATGGTGGATGTCCGCATCATCACGGCAACCAACCGGGATTTGCGGCAAGCCGTCCAGACTGGCGCGTTCCGGGAGGACCTCTACTACCGAATCCAGGTGGTACCACTCGAGGTCCCGCCGCTTCGCGAACGGCGCGACGATATCCCCGTGCTCGCCCAGACTTTCCTCGAGCAGAGCAGCAGGCGACTGGGCAAGGACGTTCGCGGCTTCCTGCCTGAGGCCATGCAGAAACTCATGCTCCATCACTGGCCTGGTAACGTCCGCGAGCTGGAGAACACGATCGAGAAGGCCGTCATTATGGCCACGCAAACCCTCATCACCCCCGACCTGATCACCTTCACAAGGCCGCCCGCGGACAGCCAGCTCAAGTCCCTTACGGAAGCCAAGGAAGAGTTCGAGCGACAGTACCTCAAGCAGGTCCTGGATCTTACGGGCGGCAACATCACGCGGGCAGCAAAGCTCGCTGGCCGGTACCGAGCCGACTTCTACAAACTGCTCAAGAAATACGGCCTCTATGCCCCGGCCAAGCGGGAGCTGCGTCCCGTGGGGAAGACCAGCCGCCCTGGATCAGGATGACGGGGACCGCAGCCAGCCCGCCTGGGCTTGCCTCAGGCACCGGCCGGCTCGACGCAGCGCCGCCAGCCCCATCGTGTAGGTTCCGAGCAGCAGGACCGTGCCGGGCTCGGGGTTCACCAGGTGTGCCCGGGGGTTGTCCGCCGCCCGCCCAGGGCCGCCGACCGGCCCCGGGACGAACAGCCCCGATGCGGCGGAGGGCACGCGCAGCAGGAACACGTCGTGGTGGCCGCGCCCGCCCCAGTTGCTGGTGAACAGGACGAACTGTCCGCTTTGATCCAGGGAAGCCCGCGGCAGGTCCAGATAGCCGACCGTGTTCGGCCAGCAGCCACACGTAGAGCGTATCGCTCACCTGATCGTAGGCCCACTGCCCGGGCCCGCGCGGCGGGGCCACATGAAAGCAAGAGAGCCACGTGTTTGGAAGTTGGCTGATCAGAAGCCTGGGACGGCCTTTACGCTCAAGCGGAGCGCGTGGTATAAAGATTGCCGCACCACCTCCCTGTAGAACGAGGCTCTCAGATCGGCGTGGCGGTGTAGCTCAGTCGGTAGAGCAGCGGACTCATAAGCCGCGGGTCGGGGGTTCGATCCCCTCCACCGCCACCATCCTTAGCTTGCGTGCTCGCCGCCTGCTGTCTTTATTGTGGCAGCGGCGAAGTGCCCTCGCGGCTTTTCCTCCGAGCAACTCTTCCCGAGCGTGGCGCCAGCGCTGGAGGTTCGATCACTACCCGCTGAGGCGCCTTCTAACAGAGGTCGTATCTCGGCACGAGTTTGGTCTTCCTGTTAGGGGGTTGTATTGTAACTTACTGTAAAAATTACTTTAAATTATTATTGACTAAATAAGTTAAGTTAATTATTTTATTCTCTATTAAATCCATCGGATTTAATGATTTTAGCCAGGAGGAGCCCTATGCAATTCCGTCTTTCCCCCCTTCGCATCGTCAGCCTCCTCACGTTCCTCATGCCCTCCGTTGCCATGCCCTTCGACTGGGTACCGACAACTGAGGAGATCCAAAAGTACCGCAAAAGCTGGAATCCCTTCTCTCACGGTCCCGTGCTCCTGCAAGCCGTGGACATCCAGCCCAAGGGTCAGCTCTCGGTCCGCGAGTTTCTCTTCACCCAGATCGGCGAGTACAGTTACGGCAACGACCTCCGCTTCGCGTCCAACCGCAAAAGCGGCCCCGTCCACGTCTATTCCATCAGCCCCCAGGTCAACACCGCCTACGGTCTCACCGACCACATCGAGCTGGGCGCTGCGACCGGCTTGAACGCTTTTTGGGCAAGGGACACCGCTACGGCGAATCGGATCGGAGGGAAGGCGGACAGCTCCGACTTTGGCTGGGGCGATACCTCCCTCATCGTCAAGTACCGGCCGATCGTGCAGGATCCCGACACCTGGCGACCGTCCTTCACGCTGTTCAATCAGGTCGTCCTGCCGACGAGCAAGTGGTTCACGGACACGAAGCGGCCGCCAGGTGGGTTCTCTCCCTTAGGACGGCTCCCGAACACCCGCTTCGGTGAACTCGGCTTTACCGAAGGGCTCATGGTGCGAAAGAATCTCCAGCCGTTCCGCATCAGCTCGGCCGTCTTCTACACCTATTCGGCGCCCGGCAGCGAAGGGGCGGTGACCACCTATTCTCCCGATGTGCTCAACACTCGGTTCATCGTCGAGCATCTGCTCGACGACAAGAAGGGCTTCGGCTACAACATCGAGGTCAGCACGCTCCATGGGCTCACCTGGCGCGCCGACGGGCACGCCATCAACCGCGGGCAAAGGAACGGCTTCACGATCATCGGGGTGGAGCCCGCCGTTCAGTGGCGGTTCTGGGACAACTGGGTGGTGGCCGCAGGGGTGCTGTTCACGGTGGCCGGGCAGAATGCGGTTGACGCAATCTACCCCAATATCTCGCTCTTCTGGTACTGGAGCAAGACGGGGAAGGTGATCATGCGGTAGGGGGAGCCCCGTCCCGCCGGGGAATGAGGTGGACCGCACCGGCCTTGACGGCGGCAATGACGGGTAAGCCCGGCTTGAGCTGCAGGTCTTCGAGCGCCGCCCGGGTCACGACGGCGGAGAGCAGGATGCCGCAGTCAATCTCGGCTCGAACCAGGGCGCCCATCGAACTGACCTCCTGCACGGTGCCGACGAGCCGATTCCGGGCGCTCGTGGCGCCGCCCGTGACCGTCTCGAGGACCACGTCCTCCGCGCGAATACAGACGAATACCTCATCCCCTGCCCGCTCGTTCCCCACGGCCAGCAATTTTAGCCCCGCCACCTCGACGGTGACGAGCCCGCCAGCGGCTCCGACGACACGGCCGGGGAGCACCGTCTCCATCCCCACGATCCTGGCCACGGTCGCGTCACGGGGATGGTTGAAGATTTCCTGCGGAGCGCCGACCTGGAGCACCTGTCCTTCGTGCACGACGACCATCTGGTCGCCCAGGGCCAGGGCTTCCTCCCAGTCGTGCGTCACCACGACGCAAGGAACGCCCACCTCCCGCAGCAGGCGGCGGAGATCCCCGCGGACCGCGACGCGCGTCGGCGCATCCAGCGCGGAGAGGGGCTCGTCCAGGAGCAGGAGCCGCGGGCGGCGCGCCAGGGCCCGGGCAAGCGCCACCCGCTGCTGCTGGCCGCCCGAGAGCTGCCGCGGCTTGAGCCGCTCCAGCCCCTGCAACTGCAGCAGCTCGACGACCTCCTGGACGCGGCGGCGCCGCTCACCGGCGGGCAAGCCGGTCAATCCGAACGCGATGTTCTGCTCGACCGTATGCGTTGGGAACAGCGCATAGTCCTGCGACATGTAGCCCAGGCGGCGGTGCTGGGGCGGCACCGCGATCCCCGTCCCCGTCTCAACCCAGCGCTCCTCCCCGAAGCGGATCGTTCCGCGCCACGGCCATTCCAAGCCGGCCAGGCACCGGAGGATCGTCGTCTTCCCAGAGCCAGACGGCCCGAACAGAATCAGCACAGTCGGGGGCTCCAGGGGCATCCGGAACGCCACCTGGACCGTCAGCCGCCCTGGGAAGGTCTTGGTGACGTCTACGGTCATTTCTGCGGCCATACCGCCCACACTTTCCGATTCACAGCATACACGGTCAGGAGCACGGCGTAGGAGATCGCCAGCAGAAAGAGCGCGGTCTTGGCGGCGACGGCATAGTTCAAGGCCTGGACTTGGTCGTAGATGTCAATCGAGATCGTCCGCGTCTCACCCTCGATGTTGCCCCCGACCATCAGGACCACGCCGAATTCCCCCAGCGTGTGGGCAAAGCTGAGGACGACCCCGGTCATGACGCCGGCGACGGACAGCGGGACGATCAACCGGAAAAACGTGGCGAGCCGCGATACCCCCAACGTCCAGGCTGCCTCGATCAGGCGGCGATCCACTTGGTCGAAGGCGCTCGCAAAGGGCTGAACCGCGAAGGGGAGGCTGTAGAGCACGGAGGCAAAGAGCAGCCCTTCGAACGTGAAGGGCAGCGGATGGCCGACGAGATCAGTGTAGAACCGCCCGAGCGGGCTGTGCGGCCCGATGGCGACGAGGATGTAGAACCCCAAAACCGTGGGCGGCAGCACCAGCGGGAGCGCCACGACCGACTCGACCAGAAACTTCCAGCGCCAGCGGGAGAAGCTGAGCCAATAGGCGATGGGTAGGCCGATAATCAGCAGAATCAGCGCCGTCAGCACAGCCAGCTTGAACGTGACGCCGATCGCGGTCCAGTTCACAAGTCGCTCACCTCCCCGCCCAGACCGGGCCAGAGTCGCGCCATCGTAGGGAGGCGCATCCGGAGATGTCAACCAGGGTGGGCCGGGGTCACTTGCCGATCAGGACATCGGTTGCTTTGATCGCGACGGTTACAGCATCGTTCGCCTTCAGGCCCATGGCCTTGACCGCCCCCTCGGTAATAGCCGCGACGAATTCGAGCGTGCCGACCTTGACCGTGACCTCGGCCATCGCTTGTCCTACGGTGATGTTCGTGATCGTCCCCTGAAACTGGTTGCGCGCGCTGAGTTTCATGTCCCTTGCCTCCATTCCTCTTTTATGGTCAGGTCGGGTTCAATCCAGAAGCCAGCTTGGCGGTGAATGCGGCCCCCGCTCGCAACAGATTCGTGGAACCGACGGCGATCCCCGGCTCACCTTTCCTGCACCCCTTTGCAGCGGAACTGGAGTCCCCAGAATCGCCGGGTGACGAGAAGATCGTCCTCATCCAACCCGGAATTCCTGGTCTCACCCCGCGTCTCCCCTTCCCGGGTGATCTGATAGCCGGTTGGACAGTGCGCTTCGATCAACTTGAGCGCCTCGGCCCGGAACGGCGAGGCGTAGATGGAATCCCGGTCTCGCTTGAGCGGGTAGGCCACCACCCCGCCCTGCTCGGTCACCTGGACGAACCGGGCGCCGTCCGTGCAGGCGACGCAGAGGCACAGGAGGGAAGCGAGGGCCGTTCCGCGCGCTGCACCGGCTTCATAGCGGTGCGGCTCACTCCGGCAGCACGAACCCATACCGAGCCATGACCTGTCGGCCTTCCTGGCTCCGCAGGAGTTCGAGGAACGCCCAGGCCCCCTGCGGATTTTTGGCGTTCTTCAGGACCACGGCCCCCTGCTCGATAGCCAGATGGGCCGCTGCGGGGACCTCCCAGTACCGCCCCGCCGCCTTCATCGCGGGAGCCAGCGCCAGGGACAGGGCGATGATGCCGATATCCGCGGCGCCGGATTGGACGAACTGAGCCGCCTGGGCGATATTCTCCCCAAACACCAGCTTGTCCTTCACCTGCTCGTAGACCTTGAAGTATTGCAGGGCCGCCACGGCCGCCCGGCCGTAAGGCGCGTGTTTGGGGTTGGCGATGGCGATTCTCTTGACCGAGGGATCCAGCAGGACGTCCAGACCGAGCGTGTCCACAGCCAGCGGCGACCCGTTCGGCAGCCAGACCACAAGGCGGCCGATCGCGTACCTGTAGAGCGAGTCTGGCACCGCATGGCCGGACTCGATGAGCTTTTGCGGGTACCGGACGTCGGCCGAGAAGTAAAGATCGTAGGGGGCGCCCTGCTGAATCTGCGCGAAGAAGTTGCCGGATGAGCCGAGGGAGAGCTTCACCGGGATACCGGTCTTCTGCTCGAAGGCCGCCACGAGCTCCTTGAACGCGAAATTCAGGTCGGACGCAGCGGCGATTGTGAGCGCGTCGGTTCCGGCGAACGCCCACGCGGGCCCCAGCACGGCCAGGGCAGCCAAGAAGCATGTCATGCGTATTCTCATCATATAGAGCCGGCCCGGTCTATGATAGCCGAGCGGAACACTTATTACCGGGAGCGCAAAATACTTGACGCCTTTCACTCAGCCGCATAGCGGACCGCAGGGTGATGGAAGAAGGATTGCACCACGGCCGGCATGCGCTGGGTGCTGCGAAGATAGCGACGGACGTTGACCGCCAGCTCATCTGCGTCCTGGGGCGGCCGACGGCCCAGCGCGTTGGTCTTGACGTCTTGGTTCAGATATTCGTCGGGATTCAGTTCCGGGCTGTAGGGTGGCAGGAAGAACAGACGCAGCCGATCGCGGTGACGGTGGAGCCACCGCTGGGTGACAGCCGCGGTATGCACGGGATGCCCATCCACAATCAGAAAGACCGGATGCCTCACGTGCCGGAGCAAGCGGTGGCAGAATCGGAGGAAGACTCGTGCGGTGAAGCGATGCCGGAACACCATAAAGTACAACCGGCCGCGATTGGTGATGGCCGAGATCATGTTGCAGCGAAAGCGCCGACCGGGGCCACGGATCACCGGGGTCTGGCCGCGCTTGCCCCAACTGGTCCCCGCCTGATGATCCGAGCGCAGCCCCATCTCATCACCCCAGTAGATCTGGGCCCCCGCGCGCTTGGCCGCTGCCCGAATTCGGGGGTACTCGACCTCCAGCCAGCGTCGCACCGCCTTCGGGTCCCGCTCGTAGGCCCGTCGCAGCGGCTTCTGCGGGGTGAAGCCCCAGGCCCGCAGGTAGCGACCGACGGTCCAGACCGACAGCCGAAGCCCGTACCGGCGCGCGATCAGCTCGCCGACCGCTTCGCGGGTCCACAAGTAGAACGGCAAGTGCATCTGCTCCGGACAGCAGTGGGTCAAGGTGCGGACGACCTGGGCCGCTTGCCAGCCCTTGAGCTGGCCGCCGCGCGGTCGGCCCCGGGGTCGCGCTTTCAGCGGGTGCCGGCCCCCCCGCGCATGGCGCTTCAACCAGGTGTACAGGGCTTGCCGACTGATGCCCAAGAGCCGACAGACTTCGGCCTTGGAGCGCCCCTGCTGCTTGACAGCGGCCACGGCCTTCTCGCGCAAGACTTCTTGAGCTTCGGGCGACAGGTGCCGCGCATCCCGGGTTCGAGCACGCATGGCCACGTGATAACCATCGCCCGTCAAATGTCAAGTATTTCATGCTCCGATTAATAGAAAAAGACCTGCATCTGGACGCGCAGCACGTTGTCAATCAAGGTCCCGCCCCGCGCATCCAGCGGGACGCAGCCCGAAGGCCAGGCCGTCGCCGAGGTGCATTGGCCTTGGTTGCCGTTTACGGTATTGGGCAACGGGCTGCTCCGGCCGATCGCGTAGCCCCCGGTCCCCATCGCGATGTTCGAGTAGGTGATCATGAACTGGTAATCATAGGTGCCGAACGGAAACCAGTTCACCGAGACATCCACCTCCTTGACCAGATCGCTCGCAGCGTTGGTATCGGGGTCCCAATAGGCATAGCGGGCCGCCACCTCGAGGTGACGGGGCACCAGATAATAGCCCGACTGGACGTACCAGCCGGTGGCGTTGCCGAGCAACCCGGGGGCAAAGCCCGTGCAGGCCCCCCCGACACCGTTCGTTTGCACGCAAGGCAGGCCCTTATTGTGCCGGGTGATGTTCTTGAAGTAATACTCGCCCTGGAGCGAGAAGCCGCGGTACTTGAGCACGGTGTCCAAGCCCCAGGTCGTGTAATCGAGGATCCCCCAACCGAGCTGGCGCCCGTTCCCGAACGTCGCCAGTTGCCGGCGCCAGTTTAGGTTCGCCAGGTCAATCCCGACGTAGGCATTATCGCTGCTCGTGTTGATGCCGGGGTTGTAGGCGAAGTCGCCGGCCACCGCCAGTTGCGGCGTTTCCGAATAGGCCAGGTCCCCTTCCCCATAACCGGGTCGCCCGATGATGTTCCACTGGAGGCGGGCCGCGTACATGAGCTGGTTGATCCAGTTGCCCCGAAAGTTCGCGTTCAAGTTCCGCTGATTGGCGGGACAGCCGGCGGGGGTCGGAAACGGATTGCCGCTCGTTTGGCCGCCAGGACAGCCCTTCGCCGGCGACTCACTCTCGAAAGAGCCGTAGTCGGTGAAAAGGGGGCCCCCGCCGTTGAAGACGCCCACATAGTAATTGACCGGGTACAGCTCCTCGTCGTTCATGATCGTGAGGCCGATGTCGCGGCGATTCAACCCGTTGGCGGTGAACGCATCCTGGACCAGTGCCCGCTCCGCAAACTGCATGGAGGCTGTGTTGTTGATCTGGGTCCGGTTGAAATAGACCTTGTACTGGCCCGCCTGGACGTTCAAGAGCGGGAGGTGGGTGCTGGTGAAGTAGAAGTCCAGGAGATTGACCGAGCCGGGAGTTTGCGCGTTTTCGGACGATTCCATGCCGAGCTGCACGAAGTACTTGAAATCCGGGTTGATGAGGTGCCCGGTGAACAGCAACCGCGCGCGCCGGAGATTGAACTGGGAGGAGGTGCCGACCGAGCGGTTCGCCCGGTAGTCTCCGAACACCCCGAGCAGCTCCGGAAAGTTCTTCGCGTCGCCCGGATCGCGCCAGGCGTTGTTCCGCCACCGCGTCGTGCTCCGGAGCATGGCGCGGCCGCGGATCTTCAGGAAAAACGCGTTGTCGTTCGTCGAGATATTGAACCCCCGGTCGTACCAGATCTTGAACGGAAGCTGGGTCTGGTACCGATAGGTCTCCGACTCCCGGAGCACCCGCTCGTATTCCTCCTGCGTGATGAGGCCTTTGTTGAGGGCCCGCTCCAGGAGGAGCTTGATGGCCGGGTCCTGGCTCTCGACGAAGACGTACTCCCCGTTCTTCTCGATCAGCTTACCCGATTCGACGGCGGCCGCATCGACTGGACTGGCCAGCGGGACGATCGCCATGATCGCCAACGCCAACGGGCCAGGATGCCGGGCCGCAGGGTGTCCTTGGAGGCATGGAATTCCGATCTTCACGGCGCTCCTTATGGCTTCTTGGCGGGCGGGACCGGGGATTTCAGGAAGTCGCGGTACAGCACCCCTCGCTCGCCCATGACTGGATCAGTGCTCCAGAAGCGATTCGGCTCGAAGTAGAGGAGGAACGTCCCAGGCTCCGGCGGGAGGGCAGGATAGCGGAGGTCCCACAGCTCCTGGCTGCGGATCGGAAACTGCGCGTGGACGTGCTCAAGCGTGAAATGGAAATAGGGGTCCCGGACGGCGATCCAGCCGCCAGTTGTGTCACGCTCATAGGCGGGGTTGATGCCGGGCGCCAGCACCAGAAAGTGCACGCGCTCATCCGGCCCCGCGGTCCGGAGCGCCTCGGCCAGGTATGGCACGAGGGCGTCGAGCTCGTCTTGACGGAAGATCTTCTTCGGCGGAGTCTCTTCCGCGTACCAGCGAAGCGGCAGTCGCTGCGCGGGCCGGAACGAGAACGACCCGAGAAGGCGTGCCAGATCCTGTGGGTCGAGCTGGACCGGATGGCTGTACCCGGCCGGCCCCACCTCCCGCTGGATCGTGACCACCACCCGCCGGTCTTCCTGCACGGTCCGGACGGTGTATGGGAGCCGCGCGCAGCCGGTGAGCGCCACCCATCCCGACAGCAGGACCATCCCGGCTGCTACCGCGACCCACAGCCCGCGGGGCGTCGCCGGCCTGCCGGTCCGCATAATCCGGGCGCCAAGGACATCTAAACATGACAATTTATAAAGCATACTGACATTTCGCAAAAAAATTTTTCCCCTGCTAGCGGCCCGCTGGCGACGCGTACCCGAGCGACCGCACGATCGCCTGCGCCTCGGGCGACTGAACGAACGCGAGGAACTCGCGACAGAGGGCCCGGTTGGGACAGTACCGTTCCATGGCCATCGAATGGACAGTCGGCTCCAAAGCTGGAGGGCCCGCGACGGCCACGATGCGGATCCGCTCGCGCTCCCTGACAGCGTCTGGACCGAACAGGATGCCGACGTCAGCCTGCCCGTATAGGAGGTGATCGAGCACCCCGTGCGAGTCCGTCGCCACGTCTAACCGCCCCTTCACGTCCTCCGCAAGGCCCAGTGCCTCGAGCAACTGCCAGGTTTGCCGGCCTAGCTCCGTCAAAGCCGGATCGGCGATCGCGATGCGGTACGTGGCCCCCCTGCCTAGCTCCTCGAACGAGGTCGGCGCCTCAACTAGTTGCTCGGGCACGGCCAGGACCAGCGGAACCGCCGCGTAGGCCTGACGCGTGCCGGGCAACACGTAGTATTTGTGTTCCAGCCGCGTGAGCAGCTCATCCCCGCCTGGGGCAATCAGGTGAATGGGCCCACGCCCGATAAAGTACTTGCCGGTGGGATCGTTCTCCATCGCAGCGACCGTGCGACGGAGATCCAGGCCCGTGTCGTACCACACGTTCACTCTCACGTCTGGACGCCGCACCTCGAACGCTCGCGCCAATGCCTCGATCGGCGCCTTCAGGCTCGGCGACGCCGCGATCACCAGCGTCTCGGCGGCCCAGACGTGGGGCGCGAGGCCCCAAACAGCAAAGAACGAGAAGACCACCAGCGCTGCGTGTCTGTTGCCTGTCCGTTGCACGCCTCTTCCTCTGGACGCCTCATCCCGCACGGAGGCTTCGCACCTTGCCCGTCTCCCGTGTATCGTAGCCGCCGAGCGCCTCGATCTCGGCCCGGAACGAGCGGCTCACGATCGTGTCGAGAAACGCAGCAAGCCCGGGATGGGTCTCGAGGTACTCGGTGGGAATCACGAGGTCGTACCGCTCCTGCTGCAGCGGCACGAAGTCCAGCCCAAACAACCTGGCCGCGGATTGCACGCCCATGCCCGCGTCCGCCTGCCCTTCCGCGACGAACCTGGCAACCTCCAAATGGGAGCGCACGGTGCGCTGGTAGCCCTTGACCTGCTCGGCCTTGATGCCTGCCGCGGCCAGCTTCTGATCGAGGAGCAGCCTGGCGCCGGCTCCTTCCTCTCGATTGACCAGAACCACGTCCCTTCGGGCCAGGTCCGCGACTTCCCGTAACCCCTTGGGATTGCCGCGCCGGACCATCAGCCCTTGCGCCCAGGCAGCAAAGGTCACAACCCGGACTTCGGGGCCTTTCCAGTGGCGCCGCAGGTACGGAAGGTTTGCCTCGCCCGACCGGGCATCCACGAGGTGGAGCCCCGCCATGTGGACCTCGCCCTGCCTGAGCGCTTCAAGGGCCGCGACGCTCCCCATCGTCCACTCGACGACCGTGGCCTGATCCAGCCGGCGGCGCAGATACTCCCCGGCCAGAAACAGGGCCGGGTCGCAGCCCGCCACCAGGATCTCCCCGTCCACGGTCCGCCGGTCGCGCAGCAATCGGACCGTGGCACGTGCTGGCCGCCGCCCGCCCCTTCCCGAGGCGAGCGCGAGCCGGACCATCAGACCGTCGGCGGGGACGGTATAGTTCAGCACCTCCCCCAGCGCAGCGACCGGCCGCACGACGATGCGATTCCCGACTCGCGCCACCTTCACGCGGACTGGCCCCGCTTCGGGGGCGTCCGCCCCTGGGCCGATCCAATCCCCTTCGATGACTTCGCCGCCCGACGCGAGGCTGAACAGGTCCTCGACCCGGCAGTCGAGCGCCGCCGCCAGGCGCAGCGCCACAGCGGTGGTCGGCAGGTACTGGTTCGCCTCGATCGCGTAGATCGCCTGCCGCGTGACCCCCGCCAGATCCGCGAGCGCCCCTTGCGAGAGCCCCTTCGCCGTCCGCAGCGCGCGCAAGCGGTTCTCGAAGTTCCCGACCGGCTCGGCACGGGCTTTCACGCTCCTCGTAGCCATCCCCAGCCTCGCGGTTGACGGACTTACCAGAGTACAGTACAAATTGTCAAGTATAATGACATTCCAGGGGTCGGGGCCGGACCCGGCGGCCTCGAGGCCCTGGCTCCCATCCAATCCCTGTGGTAGGGTAGCGCATGCCCAACGTCAAGATGTGGTGGACCAGGCGACTCACCCTCGGCCAGAAATTTCTCGCTGCGTTCGCGCTCCTGCTCGTCCTGCTAGGCCTGAGCCTCGCCGCGATCCTCTTCTATCTCTCCCGGATCAACAGCTACGTGGACCGCCACCAGCGCATCACCGCACCGGCGGTGGCGACTGTCGCCGAGCTGCAGCGCCAGGCCTTCGAGATGAACGTGACCTTGCGGGCGCTGGTCGAGACCCGCGCCGCGCCGGACCGGGCCGGCCTCTTCCGCACGCTCGAGACCCTCGAGGCAGAGATGCGGACGGCGCTGGACCTGTACCGGACCAGGCACGCCGCGCGCACGCACCCCGTCCTCTTCCGCATGCTGACGGAGCATGGGCGCGCGGGGTTGGCCGACCGAGAGGAGTCGGCCCTGCGCGAGATCGCCGCGCTTCTCGATCGCCTGTCCGCACGCGGCAAGGAGATCGCCTCGCGCCTGCAGCATAGCCGGCAGGCCGACGCGGATGAGCAGTTCGCCGACGCGAACCGGCTGTCTCGACGCCTGATCGAGGTGTTGACCGCCCTCGTCGGGGTACACACCGAGATTGACCGCGAGATGAAGTACGAGGGGGACATCCTGCTGGGGCGCGCCAAACTGGTGATGCTGGTGCTGGCCGTGCTCCTCGTGCTGGCGCTGGCCGCCTCCTACGCCGCGGTGAGCCGGCACGTGGCTCGCCCGCTCACGCGCCTCGCCACCACCGCCGACCGCGTGGCGCACCATGATCTGTCCGCTAACTTCGATCCTTGGCCGGCTCACGACGAAGTCGGCGACCTCGCGCGGTCGCTGCAGGCGATGCTCGTGACCCTGCGGGAGCGCACCGTCGCCCTGGAGCGGAAGAAGCGGGAGCTTGAGGGTTTCACCTATTCGGTCGCCCACGACCTCAAGGGTCCGCTGCGCGAGATCGAGGGGTTCTCCGCCCTCTTCGAGCAGAAGTTCGCCGAGACGCTGCCGCCCGCCGCCCGGCACTATCTGGCCACCATCCGCGCCTCGTCGCTCCGCATGACGAACCTGATCAACGACCTGCTCCGCTATTCCCGCTTGGAGCAGCAGGCCATCCCGATGACGCGAGTGAACGTCCGGACGATGATCGAGCAGCTCCTGGCGGACCGCATCCCCACCGGCGCGACCGCTCCCCGGGTCACGGTCGAGCTTCCCTACGCCGAGCTCTGGGGCGAGCCGACCAGCATCCAGCAGGCCCTGCTGAACCTGCTCGACAACGCGCTGAAGTTCTCCCGCAGCGTCGCCGAGCCTCACATCAGCATCGGGGGAGCGGTGGCGGACCGCGAGCGGGTGCTCTGGGTGCAGGACAACGGGATCGGGTTCGACGAGAAAGACGCCGAACGGATCTTTGGCCTGTTCGAGCGCCTACACGAGCCTGACGAGTACGAGGGGACAGGGGTCGGGCTCGCCATCGTGAAGCTCGTGATGGACAAGCATGGCGGGCGCGTCTGGGCCAACTCCACACCGGGGAAGGGCAGCGTCTTCTACCTGGCCTTCCCCCACAACGATGCGAAGGGCGATGGGTGAGGGGTTGAGGACGGTTTGAAGATGCGGATACTGGTGATAGACGACGAGGAGCTGGTGCGCCTCGTCCTGGACGAGGCGTTGCGGGCCGAGGGGTGCGAGGTCGTGACCGCGGCGAGCGGGCAGGCCGGGATCGAGGCGCTACAGACCGCCTCGTTCGACTGCGTCATCACCGATCTGCGCATGCCGGGCTTCGACGGCCGGGAGGTCCTCCGCTGGATCCGCGAGCACCAGCCGGACGTGGACGTGATCGTGCTGACGGGCCACGGCCAAGTGGAAGCGGCGGTCGAGGCGATCAAGGCGGGCGCCTGGGATTTTCTGGTCAAGGAGACGCCCTTCGACGGCGCCCCGGTGAAAGCTGCACTGGCGAAGCTGACGGCGGTCCGCGCCCTGCGCCGGGAAAACCTGGCGTTGCGGTTCGGCGCCCGCCTGGCCGGCGCCGACACGATAGTGCCGGGAGTCAGCAAGGCCTGGCAGAAGCTGATGGAGCTGGTCGAAAAGGTCGCCCCCGCCCAGGCCCCGGTCCTCATCCACGGTGAGACTGGCTCGGGCAAGGAGCTGGTGGCACGAGCCCTGCACCGGTTGAGCCCCCGACGCAATGCCCCGTTTCTGGCGGTGAACTGCGGCGCGGTCAGCAGCCAACTCCTGGAGAGCGAGCTGTTCGGGCACGAGAAAGGCGCCTTCACCGGCGCGACGGCGAGCAAGATGGGGCTGATCGCCGCCGCGGAGGGAGGCACGTTGCTGCTGAACGAGATCAGCGAGATGAGCGGGGCCATGCAGGTCAGCCTGTTGCGGGTACTGGACCGCGGCGAGTATCGCCAGGTGGGCGGCACCCGCACCCTACGGGCCAACGTGCGCTTCGTCGCGGCCAGCAACCGTGACCTGCAGGACCTGGTGCTGGCCGGGCGCTTTCGAGACGACCTCCTCTACCGCATCAACACGGTCACGCTCCGCGTCCCGCCGCTGCGGGAGCGGCCCGAGGACATTCCGCGCCTGGCCGACCATTTTCTCCAGAGCCTGCAGGTTCCGGGAGCCCCGCGGCGGACCTTTTCCCAGGAAGCGTTGGCGCTTCTCACGGCGTATTCGTGGCCGGGCAACGTCCGCGAGCTGCGGAACGTGGTCGAGCGCCTCGTTCTGCTGTCCCCCAGGGACCGTCAGGGACCAGTCCGGCCCGACGAGATGGAGGCGGTCCTGCCGCGGGCCGCTCCCACAGCCAGTCCTCCGTCCGAGGAGGCCGCGGGCTCGCTCTTAGCGGTCGAAAAGGCCCACATCCGCCGCGTGCTCGAGGCGCACGGTGGGAACAAGAGCCAGGCCGCCCGGACGCTCCGTATCGATTACAAGACCCTCCTCGCCAAGCTCCGCAAATACGGACTGTCCGGCTGACTTCCCTCTGGAAGAACTCCAGCGCTCCAGGGCGTTTCTCCCCACTGCCACGCCGTTCGAGAGCCGCGCCCATCCCGGCACAGGATTCGATTTGCCAAACACCGCGTCGGTCGAGCGGTTGTTCCGCTATCGGCGGGTCGTCGTAGCGGCCGGCTTTTGGCACCGCCCTTGCTCCCCTCGCCTGCGAGCGGGAGGCGAGCCGTCCGCATGACAAGCCACATCAGCGTCGGGCAGACACGGATCCTGCTGATCGAGGACAACGCCGCACAGTGCGAGCTGCTGGGCCAGGCGCTGGCCCGGCACAACCTTGCCGGGGAGCCCCGGACCGAGCACGACCCGGAGGCGGCACTGGCTTTTTTGGAAGGGGAGGTCGCGCGGCCCGTCCCACGGCTACCCCATTTGATCCTGCTGGACCTCAAGCTCGCCAGCGGAAGCGGTCTCGATCTGCTGCGCCGATTGCGTGCTCATCCGCACCTGGCACTCTTGCCCGTCGTGATCCTGACCACCTCCGACGACGCACGCGATCTCCGCGCGAGCTATGCCGAAGGCGCCAACGGCTACGTCGTCAAGCCGGACACGTTTGCACAGCTCGTCGCGATGGCCGGCGACCTCTGCCGGTTCTGGCTCGGCTGGAACCGGCCGGCGCCCCTGACCCGGACCCACTCCGGCCATCTGGACCGAACCACCTAGCCCATGCTTACGAGAAGCGCGCTCAAGAATCCTTACGCCGTCCTGGCCGTCTGCCTGATCGTGGTCATCCTGGGGACCGTGTCCTACCGGAAGATGCGGGTGGACATCTTTCCCGACATCAACATCCCGGTGATCCTCGTATCCACGTTCTATCGGGGGCTCAGCCCCTCCGAGATGGAGGGCGCGATCACGCTCCGGTTCGAGCAGCAGTTTTTGCAAGCCAGTTACATCGAGCACATCGAATCCCAGTCCCTGGCCGGCATCAGCTACATCAAGGTCTTCTTCCAGCCCGAGTACAACATTGACGCCGCCCAGTCTGAGCTGACCAGCCTGGCCTACAGCATCATCCGCCTGTTGCCGCCCGGCGTCTTCCCCCCGTCGGTCTACAAGTTCGGGGTCGCGAGCCTCCCGATCGGGTTGCTGACGGTGAGCAGCGACCAGCTCAGCGAGAAGGAGCTCCGGGACATCGCCTACTTCACGGTACGCCCGCAAATGGCTTCAATTCCCGGGATCTCCACCCCGCCCGTGCTCGGCGGCAAGGTCCGGCAGATCACGATCTTCATGGACCAGGAGAAAATGCTCGCACGGGGCGTCTCGCCCTCCGAAGTCGTCAAGGCCATCAACGCGCAGAACGCGATCCTGCCGGTCGGCGACGTCAAGGTGGGCGACCTCGATTACTACGTGTACTCGAACAGCCTGATCGACGTCGTGGACCGGATCAACGAGGTTCCGATCAAGGTCGTCAACGGCACCCCGGTGTTGATCCGGGACATCGGCACCGCCGCCGACTCGGCCGCCATCCAGACCTCGATCGTGCGGGTCAACGGCCGCGAGGCGGCCTACATTCCCGTGACCAAGCAGCAGGGTGCGAACACGCTCGAAGTCGCGGACGGGATCCGCGAGCGCCTCCCGAACCTGACGGAGATTCCCGCCAACGCGACCGTCAAGTTCATCTACGACCAGTCGGTGTACATCCGGCAGGCTATCGCGAATCTCCAAAAGGAAGGGGCGCTCGGCGCCGTTCTCGCCGGATTGATGATTTACCTCTTTCTCCGCAGCCTCAAAGCGGCGCTGGTGGTCGGGCTCGCGATCCCGCTCTCCTTGACCTCCGCCCTAGTCCTGCTCTACCTGACCGGCCAGAGCGTGAACATCATGACCCTCGGCGGGCTTGCGCTCGTCATCGGGACGCTGCTGGACAACAACATCGTCGTCCAGGAGAACCTCCACCGGCACCTTGAGATGGGCAAGGACGGCCGCTTGGCGGCCGAAGACAGCGCCTCCGAGCTGACCCTGCCGATCTTCGTGGCAACGGTCTGCATCCTGATCGTCTACCTCCCGATCATGTTCTTCAGCGGCATCGTCAAATACCTCTTCGTCCCGCTCGCCATGACCGTGGCCTTCGCGATGCTGGCCGACTACGCCGTGTCCATGACCGTCACGCCAACGATCCTGGCCCGGCTCTACCGAGGCAGCGACGTGCAGGCCACGCCCAGCGCCCGGGAGGGGCTGGCGTCGGCCGAAGCGGGCTGGTTCGGGCGTGTCCTGGGCTTCTACGAGTGGCTGCTGCGCCGCTGCCTCCACTTCAAGCCGCTGGTCCTCGCCGGCGCGGCCGGCCTGCTGGTCGCCGTCGGCTGGCTGCTGCTGCCCCGCCTGCACACGGAGTTCTTTCCGAGGATCGACGCAGGCAATTTCACGATGCTGGTGTCGGCGCCTGCGGGGACCCGCATCGAGAAGACGAGCGCGATCGTCGGGCGGATCGAGCAGCTCGTCAAGAACACGATCCCTCAGGAAGAGTTGTACGAGATCGTGGCCAACATCGGCCTGTACTACGGCGACGCCAGCCGGTTCGCCCCCAACACGGGATCGCACACGGCCTTCGTCCTCGTGAACCTGGTCGCCGGCCATAAGGGTCGCACCGACGACTACATCGCGCACTTGCGGCAGCGCCTCCGACAGGAGCTGCCCGGCGTCGAGGTCGCGTTTCAGACCGGTGGCATCGTCAGCGACGTGCTGAACTTCGGGCTTCGGGCGCCCGTGGACATCCAGGTCCGCGGCCCGCGGCTCGACCTCATCAGGCCGGTGGCGGAGACGATCCGGGAGCGCGTGGCCCGCATTCCCAACGCCACAGATGTCCGGATCAAGCAGGGCAAGGACTACCCGGAGCTGCACATCAACGTGGACCGCGCCAAGGCGGCCTACCACGGGATCACCCAGGAGCGGGTCATCGTGGACGTGATTACCGGCCTCAGCTCCAACATCGCGCTCAGCCCGAACTATTGGCTGGACCCGAAGACCGCCAACAGCTATTTCCTCCTGGCCCAGTATCCCGAGCAAGTCCTGGACAGCACCGAAGATCTGCTCAACATCCCGATCATCGGCGGCAAGGTTCCGCTGCTGCCGTCGGCCAACCTCACCACGGCGGCCACGACCTCGACCGGCTCGAGCCTGGCGTTGGGGAGCACGCAATTCACGGGCAGCGCGCTCGGACCGGCGACCGGCTACTACGGCGGCGGAGACGAGCGGACCGGGCCTCCGATGCTGCTCCGCGACGTCGCCGAGCTGGTGTACAAGACCGGCCCGGATTCCGTGGACCACTACGACCTCTCCCGTGTCATTGACGTGCTCGTCACCCCGGTCGGGAATGACCTTGGCCGCGTCGCCCGGGAGATCGAGGACGTGGTGCGAACCGTTACGCTCCCCAAGGACGTCACCCTCGCCTTGCGCGGCGAGGTCGCCAACATGCGGACGGCCTTCGACAACTTCGCCCTGGCGCTGCCGCTGGCCGTCGTCCTGATCTATCTGGTCATGGTGGGGCTGTTCCGCTCGCTGATTGACCCCTTGATCATCCTGCTTGCCGTGCCGCTGGGCTGGATCGGCACGGTGATCCTGCTCTATCTCACCGGGACCTCGGTCAACGTCGAGTCCATGATCGGCACGCTGATGATGATGGGCATCGTGGTCTCGAACAGCATCCTCCTGGTGGACTTCGCGAACCGGATGGCGCGGGCTGGCCTGCCCCCCGACGAAGCCGTCCTGGAGGCCGGCCGCCGCCGCGTCCGGCCAATCGTCATGACGGCGCTGGCCACGATTCTTGGACTGGTCCCGCTCTCGCTCGGGTTCGGGGAGGGAAACGAAACGATGGTGCCACTGGCGCGGGCCGTCGTCGGCGGCCTGCTGGTCTCGACCGTGATGACGCTCGTGGTCGTGCCGGTCATGCACAGCCTCCTGCTCGCCCGCGAGCACCGCCCGGCCGAGCGCGCCGCCTCGCAGGAAGGGGGAGCTCCATGATCGCCCAGTCCGACGAGATCCCCCCAGACCCGTCGCGGCGACGGCCAGGCCGGACGGGACTGTGGATCGGCCTCGCCGTCGCCGCGTGCGCGGCCGTCGCCGCGGCGGTCCTGCTGCCGCGGCACGAGGGGGGCCCGAGACCGGCCCAGGAGGCCGGCTCGACGGGGACCGGGTCATCGGCGGAGCCCCCGGAGACCGCCGCGCCGGCGGGCAGCGTGGACGTGCAGGTCGCCAAGCCGGTCAGGCGGGACCTCACCTATTCCATCACGCTCTCGGGGAATATTGCGCCCCTTTACCAGACGACTCTCTATGCCAAGGTCTCCGGATATCTGAAGTGGATCGGACCAGACAAGGGTGACAAGGTTTCGAAGGGCGAGGTCCTCGCGATCATTGACGCGCCGGAGGTCGAGGAGCAATACGAGCAGGCTCTCGCCGACTACAAGATCAAACGGCTGACCTACGAGCGGTTGGCTGCCGTCTGGCGTGAGACCCCCGACGTCATCGCCAAGCAGGACGTGGACGTGGCGGAAGCGGCCTTCGAGTCGGCCAAAAACGTCATGGAGCAACGCCGGGTCCTCCGGGATTACACCAGGGTCCGGGCCCCCTACGCCGGCATCATCACCGCCCGCTTCGTGGATCCCGGTGCGCTCATCCAGGTAGCGACCGCCTCCGCGACCGGGGCGATTCCGCTGTTCACCATCATGGCGATCGAGACGGTCCGGGTCTACACGAACGTGCCCCAGGACGACGCCCCCTTGGTCAAGCCGGGGATCACGCCGGCGGTCGTCACCGTCAAGGAGCTGCCGGGCCGCCCATTCACCGGGACGGTCACCCGCACGACCCTAGCCCTGGACCCGGCGACGCGGACCATGCTCGTGGAGATTGATCTGCCCAATCCCGACCAGGCCTTGCAGCCCGGCACGTTCGCGGAGGTGACGCTCCACCTTCGTCAAAGCCTCAACGCTCTCGTGATCCCGCCCGGAGCCCTCGTGGTCGGCGGCAAGACGAAGTCGGTCTATGTCGTCGAGCAGGGTCGCGCCAAGCTGGTCCCGATCCAAACCGGCATCAACGACGGACGATGGGTGGAAGTCGTCCAGGGACTCACCGGTGCCGAAGACGTGGTCATCGTCGGCAAGAGCAAGCTCGCCGAAGGGACGGCGGTCTCGACCGCTCCCTACAATCTGCCCGAGGGCACACCGGCCGTCCAGAAATTCGAGCCACGCACCTCCGGGGTTCCGAGCGCCCCCGGCAGCACTCGAAACCATGTCGGGACGAAGCCTGAGGCCGGGCAGCCGGGCTACTGATCGAGCTCGCCCGATCCGGACAACCGGCCACGGGCTGCCGTTACAAGGAAAGGAGACCCCAATGAGTCGCGGACTGCTCATGCGAGGCCTGACCCTGGCAGCGACCGTCCTGTGTGTGCTCGGGGCGCCGGACCGGACCAGTGCCCAACGCCCCTCGGCTGAGCCGCCCCGCGGCGAGTCGCTCGCTCCAGGCAGCTTCCTGGGGTTGCGGCAAGCCGTGGAACTTGCCCTTCGGGTGCACCCCCTGCTCCAAGAAGCGGACGCCACGCTCGTCGCCGCCGACGCGCGCACGGAACAGGCCCGGTCCCTCTACTATCCCCAGGTCTCCGCCAACATAGACAACTCGTTCGGGGCTGGGCGCATCAATCCTCGATTCTTGGTTGGCGGGGCCCTGCTGCAGCAGAATCAGAGCATCTTCGTGAGCGGCGTGCTTGCCAATCAGCGGATTTACGATTTCGGGTTCACCAAGAACCTCGTGGAGTCGTCCGAGCAGGCCAAGCGGGCCCAGGAAGAGGACATCACCGCCCGAAGGGCGCTTGTGGTGCTGGCCGTGGAGCGGGCCTATTTCACCAGCCAGAAGCGCCGGCGGCTGGTCCAGATCGCCGAAGAAACGGTCAGAGAGCGAGGGGTCATCAAGAGTCAGATCGAGGCGCTGTACCGTCAGCAGCTCAAGTCCAAGCTGGATCTGGACCTCGTGCAGGTGGAACTGACCAATGCGGAGGCGTTGCTAGTCCGAGCCCGGAACGACCTGAAGGCCAGCTTCGCGGACCTGAACCGCGCCATGGGCATTACTGGGCCCGAGGACTACGTCCTCGACGATTTTCCGGTGGAGATCAGGCAACCGCGGCCGCTGGACTCGCTCATCGCGGAGAGCTTGTCCCATCCGGAGCTCAAGAAGGCCAAGGAGATCGTCGAGTCGGCAGAAGCGAAGGTCCGGGCGATGAAGAAGCAGTATCTGCCGACGATCTCGGCGGTGGCAAGCGGCGGCAGTTTCGACCCCTACGATCCCAGGCAACATCAGGAGCACGGTGGCTGGTGGGCCGCCGGTGCCCTGATGTCCATGCCGCTCTTTACCGGCTTCCTGATCGAAAACCAGGTCCGGGAGGCCTCCGCACAACAGGACGCGGCGCGGGCCACTAGCCTAAACATCGAGCAGGCGCTCGCCCAGCAGGTCACGACCTCTTACCTGGAGACGCTGTCGCTCGCCCAACAGATCAAGCTTGCGGAGGAGCAGGTCCGGACCGCACGGGAGGCCTTGCAGCTCGCCAGGCAACGATACAAGTTGGGATTGGGCTCAGTGGTGGAGGTCACCCAGTCGGAGGTCGCTTTGACCGCGGCCCAGACCAGGCTGGCGGAGGCCCAGTACGATTACAAGATCGCCGAGGTGACGCTGGCCTACGCCACAGGCGCGCTCACCGGCCCGCCGTGACTCGCCGGCTCGCGGTTCTGCAGGGATCCGGATGCGACCCGAGGCGCCCCCTTGCTACCCGCCCAACCGAATCAGCGTCTTCAAGCGCGCGCCGCTCCCGCAGGGTTCGGAGGGTGCCGCCCGGTTCTTCAAAATCACCGGATCCAGGATTTCGCCACACAACATACAGCGCCAGCCTGGAAACCTGATGGAGCCGGTGTCATCCCGTAGGTCTTCGAATACCTCCTCGACCATCGTCCCGTTGCACCGCTGACAGTTCATCGCTCATCCGTGTTCCTGTTCAGTTGTTCTAGCTTGACCGATGCGGCCCACCAGAATCCAGCAAGGAGGCCCCGTGGCTGGCTGCTGGCGACTGCTGGATCGGATACCCAGGCGACGCCAGCCGGCCGGGACGCTCCGTCGGTGGTCTCCAAAGATTGAGCAGCGCCAAGAGGAAGCTGCCCCCCAGCAAGACCATGCCGATCGTCCGAATCGTGGAGGCCCCCTCCTCTTTCATGTCCTTGGCGACGTCGGCGACGGTTTCCATCAGCCGATCGAGCGCCAGACTGACCTGGATCAGCTTGGGACCGGCGTTGTCCGCCGCATGCAGCTCCGCTCGATGGCGAAGTTCCGCCGCCTCCGCCGGAGAGGCGGCCGTCCACACCTGACTCATGAGTCGGACGGCCTCGCCTGCCGCGGCAAAATAGGCTTCCAGGCTTTTCGTCAGGGCCTGTAAGTCGTCACGCTCGCTGCGTCCGCTTCGCGACACGCGCAGGCTCGCCTTGGCGTACCGCTCCACCGCCTGTTCGATCCGCATCCGTTGCGCAGGAAGCGGCACGGTCAGCCGGGCGAATTCCTCCTCGCTGGGGGCTTCCAATCCTCGAATCACCGTCGTCCGGTAGCGCATGACATCCGCCGAAATGTGGGCTAAGTCGGCTGCCGCCAATGTATATTCCGTGTACATGATCCGAAGGTCCTGGTCCACCCGGTCCAAAACCACAGCACTGCAGACTCCAAGAACCACAACCAACAGGCTGACCAGCACCTGCATCCCAGACGGCCGGCCCCACTCCAGTCCCCCCGCGTACCTACGCATGTCAGGCCTTCCTGCAAAATTCCGAGAATGAAGAGGGGGCAGGGGCGCTCCCATGCGCCTCCTGCCCCCCTTCGCCGAGCCCTCAGCGCTCAGCTTGCAGCCTCCCCATGGTTGCTGACGGCTGAGCACGGATGGCGGGGTGTGGCCTCAGCCTCAGAGCCAGTTCACCCGCTCCGCGGGCCGAATGTAGATCGGCTCCTCGATCTGCTGCCGCACCACCTCCTTGCCCGACTTGTTGAACCCCAGCACGGTGTCGTTGTACATCTCGAACCGCCGCCCGTGAATCTGGGTCTCAAACACCTTCGGGCCCGGAATCACGTCGTACCGGAACACAATCTGCTGGCTCGCCCGCCACAACTGCAGCACCGCCAGCAACTCCCGGCTCGGCACCAGGTACTTCTCAATGGCGTTGTCCACCCCCGGCCCGAACATCTGCCGGATGTACCCCCGCGGCGCCCACCGCGGCGGAATGTAGTACCCGTTCGGCTCCGTCCCCCACTGCGGGTACAACGGCAACGCCACCTGCTCCACCCGAATCGCAAAGTACAACGGGTGCCACCGGTCCTCCGCCCACAACCCGTCCTCGCCGATCCGCACCAGGCTCTGCATCCGAATCTTCCCCACGCAGGCCGCCATGCACCGCGTCTCCATCGGCTCCCCGCCCGTCAAGGGGTCCTTCCCCTCAATCCGCGGATAGCACGCAATGCACTTCTCGCTCACCCGCGTCGTCCCCCGGTACATCGGCTTCTTGTACGGACACTGCTCCACGCACTTCTTGTACCCCCGGCACCGGTTCTGGTCAATCAACACAATCCCGTCCTCCGGCCGCTTGTAGATCGCCTTGCGCGGACAGGCCGCCAGACACCCCGGGTACGTGCAGTGGTTGCAGATCCGCTGCAGGTAGAAGAAGAACGTCTCATGCTCCGGCAACGAACTGCCCGTCATCCGCCACGGCTCGTCCCGCGTGAACCCGGTCTTGTCAATCCCCTCCACCACTGCCCGCATGGAGGTCGCCGTGTCCTCGTAGATGTTGACGAACCGCCACTCCTGGTCCGTCGGGATGTAGCCAATCGCCGCCTGGCCCACCTTGGCCCCCGCGTCGAAAATGGTCATCCCTTCAAACACCCCGTAGGGCGCATGGTGCTTGCGGCCCACCCGCACGTTCCACACCTGCCCCCCCGGGTTCACCTGCTCGATCAGTTGCGTGATCTTCACGTCGTAGAACTGGGGATACCCGCCGTAGGGCTTGGTCTCCACGTTGTTCCACCACATGTACTCCTGCCCCTTCGAGAACAGCCACGTGGACTTGTCCGCCATCGAGCAGGTCTGGCACGCCAGACACCGGTTGATGTTGAACACGAAGGCGAACTGCCACTTGGGGTGCCGCTCCTCGTAGGGGTAGAGCATCTTCCGCCCCAACTGCCAGTTATAGACTTCCGGCATGGTTGACTCCTTCGTTAGGCGTGACGGGGGAGGGGGGCAGCGTCAACCCGCATGGCCGCGCCAGGCGCCCCGCCTCACTCGCCACGCATCCCTCTCCCCTAGACCTTGATCTTGATGTGCTCGCCCTTGAGCCACTTGATCATGAACTCGTTCTCCTGCGCCGGCGTGAAGCCCGTCCGCACCGGCTCCCACGGCCCGCGCGCCCCGATGCCCCCATCCTCCGCCTTCGTGATGCGGATCAGGCACTCCTTCGGGGTCGTGTTCACCGCATGGTGGTCAATGGCATACCCGAACTTGAACTTCCACGCAATCGCGTGCTTGCCCGGCAGCGAGTCCGTCTGGTGCATCGGCATCAGCCAGGAGCGCGTGAACGACTGCTGCGCCCCGTACCGGAAGTTGCTCTGATAGCCGGTGTCCACCGCTATCGCCCGCCCGTCCGGCCGCGTCTCATGCCCCTTCACCGACTTCGCCGTCGCCACGTACGGCGCGTGCTTCGCCATCGTCACGTGGTACGGATACGCCGGGTTGTACTTCGCCCGGATCATCAACCGCGCCACCTTGTAGAACGGGTCGCTCGGCCGCCAGCCCCGGTACGGCCGGTCCACCGGGTTCCCGTCCACGTAGACGTAGTCGCCGTCGTTGATGCCCCGGTCCTTTGCCGCCTGCGGGTTGATGTGCAACTGGTGCTCGCCCACCCCCGGCGTCCGCTTGTCCATCCGGTACGGATCGCCGAAGTTGGACTCGTAGATCTGCACCCAGTCGTTCACCGACCACTGGCTGTGCACGCGGTGCCGGGTCTTCGGGGTCACGCAGTAGAACTGGTACCCCTTCTCCCACAGCGGGTTCGCCTGCCGCCGAATCTCCTGCCACGGCAGCTTCAGGTTGCGCACGTGCTTGTCGTCGTGGTGCTGGGCCGTGATGGGAATCCCGTAGTCGTCCGGCCGGACGTACGGGTTGCTGGACATGATCGCGTTGGGCAGGTACGGCGTGCACTCCGGCCCCTCCCGGTGCACGATGAAGTTCTCGCCGTACTCGATCGCCTCCGGCTCCACCCGGTAGGTCTCCAACCGCCCGCACCGCGTCCACTGCGGCTTGCTCTCGTTGATCTCCTCCCACAGCGGCTGCCGCGGATACGTCCGCGTCATCACCATCCAGCCCTTCTCGCTCTTCAGCATCGTGTCCGCATGGTAGCCGTACATCGTGGCGCTGGCGTCCAGCACCCGCTGCACGTACACGTCCACCCGGTTCTGGTAGACGAAGTGGAAGACATCCTTGATCCGCTTGTCACCGGTCATCTCGGCCAGCTTCGCCGCGACGCCCGCAAAGGTGTCCGCGTCGTTGCGGGTGTCGTACAGCGGCCGGATCCCGCCCTTCCAGATCTGCACCCAGGGGTTCGACACCGTCGCCGTCATCTCCGGATAGGTGAACTCCATCCAGGAGTTGCAGGCAAACGCGATGTCCGCATGGTTGACGTCGGAGGTCATCTCGATGTCCTGCACCACGATCATCTCGATGTTCGGATCGACGTTCTTGACCATGTCGTAGTGGTGCTTGGCGTTGTTGAGGATGTTCACGTTGGTCACCCACCGCACCTTGCTCGCCGTCGGCATGTGGGTCTTGCCCGTGAACACCTTGCGGCCGTACTTCGGCGTGTTGACGATTAAGGCCGTGTCCCCGTGGTTCCAGTACCCGACCTCTTCGCCGTAGTAGTAGGACTTGACCTTGATCTCCTTGCCGTGGGCGTTGGGATCGAGCGTCAGGTTGAACGGATCCTCGCCCGTGTGCACGCCCAGGCCGCCGCCCGACCAGGGGGTCGAGTTCCAGATGCCGGCCTTGTAGTTACCGGACCAGGTGTGGCAGCCCGTGCCGAACTTCCCGATGTTGCCGCCGAGGATCATGACCAAGGCCGCCCCGCGGCCCATCTCGGTGCAGTGGAAGTAGTGGCACACGCCCTCGCCGTTGTGGATCTGCGCCGGCTTGATCGTGCCGTTGTCCCGGGCCCAGCGGACGATCAGGTCCTTGGGCGCCCGGTTGATCTGATGCACCGTGTCCAGGTCGTAGTCCTGGAAGTGCACCAGGTACATCTGGAAGATCGGCATCACGTCCACTTCGCGGCCGTTGAGCAGCTTCACGCGATAGGTCCCGGTGAGCGCCGCGTCAATGCCGCTGTTCTGGTAGTGCCAGCCCACCAGCTCACGGTCCAGCGGCACGGCCTGGTTCTTGTTGAGGTCCCAGACCATCATGCCGCCCAGCCGCTCGATCTGCTCCGGCTTGAGCGACTGCACCCGGCCCGAATACCGCTTGCTGTAGTCCGGGAACTTAAAGTCCGGCACCACGTCCCGCGGGTCCAGGTACTGCAAGGTGTCCGTCCGGACGAGCAACGGCATGTCCGTGTACCCCTTCAGGAAGTCCACGTCATGCATGTTTTCGTCAATGATGATCTTGCTCGCCCCCAGGAACAGCGCCGCGTCCGTCTCTGGCCGCACCGGAATCCAGTAGTCGGCCCGCGTCGCCGTCGGGTTGTACTCCGGCGTGATCACCACCACCCGGGCGCCCCGCTCGATGCTCTCCAGCTTCCAGTGGGCCTCCGGCATCTTGTTCTCGACGAAGTTCTTGCCCCAGGAGGTGTTCAGCTTGCAGAACCGCATGTCGGAGAGGTCAATGTCGCAGTTCTGCGTGCCGTTCCACCAGGGCTGGGCAGGGTCCTGGTCGCCGTGCCAGGTGTAGTTCGAGTAGTAGCGGCCGCCTTGCGCCTGATCCGGCTTCACCTTCCGAATGTAGGTGTCCACGAGCGGGAGCACGCCGCCGTTGAACCGGGTGTTCATCATCTTGCCGATGATGCCCAGCACGGGCATGCCGGCCCGGTGCTTAAAGCAGCGCACCCCGGCGCCCTTCATCATCTCGATCATCTCCGGCGGATAGCCCTGCTCGCGCAGCCGCCGCGCCCCCGCCTCGCCGCTGTAGCGCGTGGCGATGATCAGCACCGCCTTGGCGGCGTAGGTGAAGGCTGTGTCCCAGGACACCCGGACCATGTCGTCCAGGAAGCGGCTGTCGAACTTGTACTTCCGCTTGGTCTCCGGGGTCAGCTCCGGCGCTCCCGCATCCATCCATTCCTTCCAGCCCCGCCGCATCAACGGCCCCTTCAGCCGATAGGGCCCGTACACCCGGCGGTGGAAGGTGTAGCCCTTCAGGCACATGCGCGGGTTGTGGGCGAAGGTCCCGCGGTTGCCGTAGAGGTCCTCGTAGGTCTGGTGGTCGTAGTTCTGCTCGACCCGCATCACGACGCCGTTGCGCACGAAGGCGCGCACGCGGCAGCCATGGGTGTCGTTCGGGGAGCAGCAATAGGTGAAGGAGGAGTCATACCGGTACTGGTCATGATAGACGCGCTCCCAGGACCGGTCGGGATACTCGCCGAGGGGGTTGCCCACCTCGATGACCGGCTGTAGCGCGGTCAAGGCGAGGGCCTTGTCCGCCAGCGCGACAGCCGCCACGGTCCCGGCCGTGGCCTTCATGAACTGTCTACGGGAAAGCAGCATTGTTACACCTCCTCGCAATGGAAAAACCCCTCTGTCTTACTCACGAGCCATACCACCTCAGTCTGGCCACCACCTCCTTTCCAGTCCTCCTTGTTGGGCCGGGAGGGTGACAAACCGATCAGATTTCCGTACCGAGACACACCCACCCTGGAGAACCAGGTATGCAGCACTACAAGGCCTATGCCATGAGGCCCGATGGGCCTGGGATGACCCAATGGAAAAGACGACAATGATTTCAAGCTGTTATGGAAATCGTCTGAGCTGGATTTGCGAGCCTGCAAACGATCCGCGAGCAGAAGTCAGGAGGGACTGACAGCAGAGAGGGAGGGAACTTATAAGCCTATGACTTATCTGGTTAATTCTCTGTTAGTTTTCAATGACAGCATAGGTTGAATCGTCTAACTACTTGATGTAACGGTAAGTTTTCGCCTCTCTTGGCCTCGCACTGTCAGTGATGGCTGACACCGGCTAGTCTGCGTCTTTGAGATAGCGCTTCATGATTTCGTGAAAGTAGGACCTGGGCAGTCCGCTGTCATTTGCCGCATGCGTGACGTTGCCTTGGTGAGCGGTCAGCTTCGCCTTGATATAGCGACGGTTGAATTCCTCAAGCACTTTTTCCTTGGCCTTAGCGTAAGGAAGCCGAACGTAGTCCTCCCCGAACGAAGCCACGGAGTCGCCGGACTGCAACAGCCCTAGCACGTCCTGCCTGCCGATCCGATCCCCCTTGGCCAGCATGACCGCCCGCTCGATGACGTTGCGCAGCTCTCTGACGTTGCCCGGCCAGGGGTAGGCGAGGAGGTCCGTCACAGCCGAAGGGTGGAGGTCGTCCACAGCCTTCCCGAACTCCTTCGCATACCGCGCGATGAAGTGCCGCGCCAGCGGGGCGATGTCCTCGGTGCGCTCTCGCAGCGCCGGCACCCGGATCGTCATCACATTGAGCCGGAAGAACAGGTCTTTGCGGAACTCGTTGCGCTTGACCTTCTCGGCCAGGTCCTGGTTGGTCGCGGCGATGAACCGCACGTTGACCTTCTTCTGCTGCGTGCTGCCGACGGCGCGCACTTCCCCCTCCTCCAGCACGCGGAGCAGCTTGGCCTGGAGGTTGAGCGGCAGATCGCCGATCTCATCGAGGAAGAGCGTTCCGCCACTCCCCAGTTCGATCAGCCCTTGCTTGTCGGCGATGGCTCCGGTGAAGGCGCCGCGCACGTGGCCGAACAGCTCGCTCTCGACGGTCCCCTCGGAGAAGGTCGTGCAGTCCACCACCTGGAATGGGCCTTCTCGCTCGGGGCTTCGCTCGTGGATCGCCCGGGCGATCAGCTCCTTGCCTGTTCCCGTCTCGCCGATGATCAGCGCCGTGGAGGACACCTGCGCGACCGCGTCCACCATCGCCTTGACCTGCTGCATAGCGGGGCTCTCCCCGATCAGGTCCTTGAAGGGCACCGCCGGGCTCGACCGGTTCACGTCCGTGCGCTGCCGCATGATCTCGCTCATCCGCATGGCGCGGTGAATGCGCATGGCGAGGTCCAGCCCGTGGAACGGCTTGAGGATGTAGTCGAAAGCCCCGTGGCGCATCGCATCCACGGCGGTCTCCACCGCGTTGACCCAGCTCATCACGACGACTGGCATGCGCCGGTTCGACTGCTGGATCCGTTGGAGCAGCTCGATCCCGCTCATCCCGGGAAGCCGCACGTCGGTGATCACGAGATCAATCCGCCGCTCCTCGAGCGTCTTGAGCGCGCCCTCCGCGCGCGCCGCGAAGATCAGCTCCACGTTCTCGTCCTCACTCCTTGGCAGTTCCTCTTCGACCGCCCGGAGAAACATCTCCACGTCGCCGGCATTGTCCTCGACGACGAGGATCGTAAAGTCCCTCGCTTTGTTGGTGGTCTTCATGAGGCTGGCTCTCATGCTTCGGCCGGCTTCTACCGGCCGCCCCTGCTACGGCTCCGCCCGCGTCGCCGCCGCGCTCGGCTCGGAGGTGAGCCGCTCCGGCCGCTCCGGCAGCTCCGGAAGCCTGACATAAAAGGTGCTTCCGGCCCCCGGTGCCGTGGTCACCGTGACCGACCCGCCGTACTGCTCGACCACGGTCCTGACGATCGAGAGCCCGATCCCGGCTCCCGGCACGTCCACGGTCCCGAGCCGCTGGAAAGGCTGGAAGATCCGCTCGGTCATGGCCGGATCCATGCCGACGCCGTTGTCCCGGACGAACAGCTTCACCCCGTGATCGTCCCGCTCCGCGCCAATCTCGATCCTCGGCCTGGGCTGATCGCCGAGGTACTTGATCGCGTTCGTGATCAGGTTCTCCAGGACCTGTTTCAGGTGGATGCGGTGACAGGCCAGGCGCGGCAGGCTGTCGGTCACCACCACCGCGATCCGGTCCAGCGGATACTGCTCGCCGACCAGAGCCAGCACCTCCCGCACCACCGCCCCAACGTCCACGCTCTCCACCTGGCGCGGCTGCTGCGTGATCCGCGCGAGGTCCAACGTGCGCTCAGCCAGATGGAAGAGGTCCTGCCCCTCCTTCTTGATCCACTCCAGGTAGCGCAGCGCCCGCTCGTCAAGGCGGGACCCGTAGTCGTTCACCAGCCACGTGGCGAACTCGGCGACGCGCCCAGCCGGCGCCTTGACCTCGTGGGTCAGGTTCGCAACGTTCCCTTCCACTGCACGCAGTCGCTCCTTCAGCTCGCGCGACTCGGATTCCGCCGTCTCGAACAGCCGCACGTTTTCGATCGCGATGCCCGCATAGGCCGCAAACTGCTGAGCCAGCCGAATCTCCCACTCCGAGAACGCGCGAACGGTCTTGAGGCTCAGCAGCACCAGGACGCCGATCGCCTCGTGCGGCCCCAGCAGCGGCACCGCCATGTAGCTCTTGGCGCCGTACTTGTCTCGAAACCGAACCGGCCGGTCCATATACTGGGACAGGTCGGTGACGACCACAGGCTGCTTGGTCTCGAAGGCCTGGTTCGAGAAGGGGGTCTCCTCCAGCAGCAAAATCTCCTTGCGCACGCTGTCGAAGACCTTCCCGGACGCGGCTTCCACCACCCAACACTCCAGGACCGGATGGCGCACCATGAGCACCGCCAAGTCCACCTCGGCGAGGTCGGCGGCCCGGTCGGCGATCCGGCGCAGGATCCCCTCCAGCCCCCCTGCTCCGATCATGGTCAGTTCTTGACCAGTCGCGTGGAGCGCCTCGAGCTGCTCGATGTGGTGGTGGATGCGGCCCGACATCATCTCGAACGTGCGCGCCAGGTCCCCCAGCTCGTCGTTGGTCTGAATGGGGATCGCCGGGAGCAGCCCGCCTCCGGAGGCCTGTTCCACGCCGCGGGTCAGCTTCTCCAGTGGAACGCGGATCACCCAGTGCAGCACCACAAACCCGGCGATCGCCAGGCCGGCCGCCACCAGCAGGAAGACCAGTTGGAGCGCATAGAGCGCGTCAATGCGCCCCGCGACCCGCCGCTCGATCACGCCGACCAGCTCCGACAGCGCGCTGACGAACCCGGAGGCGTGCCGCTCATAGGCGACCAGGGCTCCGTCCCGCTCCACGGAGCTCTGCGCGGTCAGCGCCCGCTCGACCGGCGGCCGCATGGCGACGAGCCACTCGTCCCGGATCCCTTGGATACGCCGGCGGACCTCCGGCTCAGACTCACCCAGCAGCCCTCGGCTCGGATCGCCGTCCAGCAAACCCAACAACGCGGCGTCCAGCTCGGCCAGCTCCTGCAGGAGCACGGCGCGTTCGCTCTCAGCCGGACCTTGGGGCGGAAGCTGCCGCAAGAGGTGCGCGAGCTTGTATACCCGCATGCGCTGAATGCCGGTCTGGTTGATCGCCGCGCTCGCGCCGATGAGCTGCCGCGTGAGGTAGGCGTTCACGAGCATGAGCGTGACGAACACGAGCGACAACAGCACGAAGACCGCGCCGATCTTGATCGTGACGGACGTCCGGCGGGCGCTCATTGGCACCTCCGCCTGCTCGATGCCCACGTGCAGCTCCCCATTGCCATGGCCCCTACGCCACCGGCCGGGCCGGGGCAAGCTTCCGGAGGTCAAGCACCAGCTCGTCCTTTTCCCGGCCCAGCAGACGATCCCACAGGTTCTGCGCTGGCGACACGACCGCGTGCGCCGGCTCGAACAGCAGATCGAACCACTTCGCCACGATCGGCATCATCGGGTAGCGGCGATCATACACCATCCCATAGGCGGGAATCCCGTAGAGGGTCCGATAATTGCCCAGCACGAAATGAAGATGCGGCCCGTGCACGTAGAGCCCTCCGGTCGTAATCTCCCGCTTGATGGACGACTGGGGCTGGCTCAGGTAGTAGGTGACCACCTGATCCGGGGCCGCCCGGGCCAGCGCCTCGGACAGGCGCGGCGCGAGCAACGCGACTTCGTCGTCGCGAAAGACCGGCTCCGGGTTAGCCTCCCCCTGGAATGCCCGCTGGATCGAGGTCCGGTGCTCCCGGGCCAGGAACCCGCGCAGGATCCCGGCCATGACCTCCGGCTCGATCTGCGCCGGGTGGCTGTGCCGGGTCTCCGGCTTCGTCGGCAGGACGGCAGGGTCTGCTTCGAGCCGCACGAAATTGACGGGGTCCTCATAGATGATCTGGGAGGGGACCTGCGGGATCGCACAGGCAGCGATCGTCGCCCATGCAAAAGGCAAAATGAAAAAGACAAGATGCCGGACGCTCCCCGTTTTTAACTTTTCGTTTTGCATTTTGAATTGTCACCGTCAGCCTTCGCTGACGGTGACCGTCATCTCGATGCGCTCCAGCGGATTGTCCCGACTGTCCCGCTTGGCGTTCACGATCCGGTCGGCCACCTCCATTCCGCTCACAACTTCGCCGAACACCGTGTACTGCCAGTCCAGGAAGTGGGAATCGGCCACGCAGATGAAAAACTGGGAGCCGGCGCTGTCCGGGTCATTGGCCCGCGCCATCGAGAGCGTGCCCCGCTTGTGCGGCCGGCTGTTGAACTCCGCCTTGAGCCGGTAGCCCGGGCCTCCTGTCCCGTGTGTGGCACGCTCGGGATTTCTGCTGTTGGGATCGCCCCCCTGGATCATGAATCCGGGGATCACCCGGTGGAAGGTCGTGCCGTCGTAGAACCGCGCCTTGGCCAGCTTGACGAAGTTGTTCACGTGGTTCGGCGCCACTTCGGGAAAGAACGCCAGCACGATGTCGCCCCAGGGCTCGTTCTTGACCGTGACTCGGATCGTCGCGCGAACCTTCTTCAACTGTTCCAGCGTGAGCGCAGTCTCAGTCATAGCGGACTCCCTCGGCAAAGGACCGGATCATGTTCCAGCGCATCGTCGGAACTGCGGCCTCAGGGTACCGCCCGCGAAGGCTGGGACGCCCAGGTCACGACAAGGACGCCGTCGCGAGCCATGACCAACTGCGCCGTGACCCGGGGATCCGAATGGGCCTGGCGGGCCAGCTCCTTGATCGCGGCGACTGCCGGGTCCCTGGCCTGGACGACGCCCCCGATCGCCATACCCTGGGTGTTGTCCATGAGCAGCACCCCCGTCGGGGCCAGTAACTCCAAGGCACGGTGGTAGTAGTGGACGTAGTTGGGCGTGTCTGCATCCACGAAAATCAGGTCGAACGAGCCCGTCAGAGTGGCCAGCGTCTGCAGCGCCGGTCCCACGAGCACCTCGACCTTCCGGCCGTGCGGGCTCCGCCCCAGACGCTTCCGGGCGAGCATGGCTAGCCCGGCATTGATCTCGCACGTGAGGAGCGACCCATCCTCCGGCAGCACCTCCGCCATCGCCAGCGCGCTGGTGCCGTCGCCCGTGCCGATCTCCAGCACACACCTGGCAGAGACCTTCTGCGCCATCGCTTTGAGGAAGGACGGGTCCTTCATGGACGCTGGGTGTGCACTCGATGGCCTACCGGAACATGAACGGCGATTCGGCGGTCCCTTCCAGGCCGTCACTGATGCCGGTCCAGCTCTGTCCGGCGTCGTCGCTCCGAAAGACACCGGAGCTGGTGCCGGCGTAGAGCGCCCCGTCGGCAGACGCGATCAGCACCTGGATGGACAGCTCCGTCAGCCCGCGGTTGAGCGGGGTCCAGCTCTTGCCTTGGTTCTCCGTTTTGAAGACGCCGCGGCCGGTGGCCACGATCAGCCCTTTTTCGCTCGGCACGATGCCGCGGATCGAATCGTTGGGAAGCGCCCTGCTGATCGGCCGCCAGGACGTTCCGCCGTCGGTGCTGCGGAAGACTCCGCCGTCGAAGGTCCCCGCATAGATCGACTGGTCGGCACCAACCGCCAGCACGCGGATAAAATTCTCGACCAGCCCCTCATGGTCCACCAGCCCCTCCCGCAGGCGTGTCCACTCCGACCCGTTGGGCTTGAAGCGGAAGACGCCTCGGCCGGAGGTCCCGGCGTAGAGCGTCCGGTCCTGCCCCATCGCGAGGCTATGCACCAAGGTTTCGTCCAACCCCTTCGTCACGACAGACCATCTCGTTTCCCGGTCGCCCAGCCGATAAACCCCATCCCCCGTCCCGGCATAGACGGCCCCCCCCTCAACAAGGAGGGCCTTAACCTCCAGCCGCTTGAGCCCCTCGTTGATCTTTTCCCAGCTTTGCCCGCCGTTTCGGGTGCGGAACACGCCTCCGCGGAAGGTGCCGGCGTAGATTGCTCCGTCGGGCGCCGCAGCCAGACACAGAATGAAGGGGTCAGTCAAGCCCGAGTTGACCGGCACCCACGTGGTGCCACGGTCCGAGCTGCGGTAGATCCCCAACCCGAAGGACCCTGCGTAAAGCGCACGGTCCTTGCCCACTGCCAGGGCCTGGATGCTGGGTGCCATCTGGGGCGGTTGGCCGTGGCCTCCCTGTCTGGCGGCTGCGGCCGGCAAGGCCAAAGGCCAAAGGCCAAAGGCCAAAGCGAAGAGCGCCAGTTTGGAAGCTGTTGCCTGCGACCGAGCTTTCATGGCTTCCTCTCCCTGCCGCCTTTTTACTTTTGCCTTTTCACTTCGTCCTTATGCCCGCAGTCCCGACCGGCAGGCCCCCGGCGGGAGCGGACCCCGCCGCCTGGGTCGGCGCTCGCCGCCCAAATAGGCGCGCGCCAAGGATCCCAATTTCGTACAGGATCATGAGCGGCACCGCCATCAACAGCATCGTGAAGAGCGTCGCGTCCGGCGTGATGATCGCCGAGGCGATCAGCGCCACCATCACCGCATGCTTCCGGTACTGGCCCAGCAGCGCCGGCGAGACGAGCCCCGCCCGCGCCAGCAGCGTGATCGCCAAAGGCATCTCGAACGCGAAGCCGAAGACGAGCAGGAACTTTACGTTGAAGTCCACGTAGGTGCCGACAGCGAGCTGGGGCGTCAGCTCCCGCTCCATGCCGAAGGTCACAAAAAACTGAATGACGAGGGGGAGGATGACGAGGTTGCAGAACACCAGGCCCAGCGCGAAGAACGCGGTGGCCAGGCAGAACAGCGGAATCGCCCAGCGCTGCTCCCGTGGCAACAACGCCGGCCGGACGAACAGCCAGAACTGGTGCAGGATGACCGGCAGGCTGAGCACCACGCCCATCATGAAGGAAATCTTGACGGACGCGAACAGGGCCTCCGCGGGGCCGTAGAAGATCAGCTCGTTCGGAAACGGCCGCTGGAACCAGGCGATCAGCTCGGAGGAATAGGCGAAGCACAGCACGAACGCGGCCGCGACGGTGAGCGCGATGATCAGCAGGCGCCGCTTGATGGTGGCAAGATGGACTGCGAGTGGGGACAGGATGGCGGCCATTGGACCGGTCTCCGGTCGCCGCGCGCCTGGCGGCGTCAGTTTGCGGCGGAGTGTTGTCGGCTCATTCGGTATTGCCGGATCAGCTCGGCCATCTTGTCCTTCAAGGCCAGCTTTTCCTTCTGGATCCGCTTTTTCAGCACTTCTTCCTGGGGAGTCAAGACATGGCGTCGGTGGAGCTCCGCGAGCTCCGCGTCCAGGCGATGGTGCGACTCCTCGAGTTGGCGAAATTCGGGGCTGGACGCACGGAGAGCATCAACGATCCTGTCCTCTGTCTGCATTGCCTCCCTCCTGCTCAGCGAGGCGCTCGGTTGCCCGGTCAGGACCGATCGGGCGACTAAGCGCCGACGTGGATGGCCAGACCACCGTCTTGCGTGGCCCGACGGATGCGGGCCCGAAGCCCTCTTCTCGTGCGATCTTACCACTCTCCAGGTTCCCTGCAGCAAGCGCCAATTTCCCCGGCCGGTGCTCCACCAGGCGTGACCGCAGGCGCCGCCGGATCGGCCGGTCCAAGCGGCGCCAGGCTCATCAAGACCGCGTCCTCGACCGGGTCCCGGTAATAGTGCGCCCGGACGGCGAACGGTTTGAACCCCGCCGCTTCGTAGAGCCGACGCGCCGCCTCGTTGGACGCACGGACTTCCAGCACCGCGCGCGTCGCCCCGCCGGCGCGCCCCGCCTCCAAGGCCCGCCGGACCAGCGCCCGGGCGATCCCCCGCCGACGCCACTGCGGGTGGACCGCCAGATTCATGAGGCGTAGCTCCTCGAACACCACCCAGAAACAGATGTAGCCCGCCAGATCCCTACCACCGCCCGAGTCCCCCGCCCAGCGGGCGATCAGGAGCGTGGCAAAGGGATTGCCGTCCAGCTCGGCCTCGAACATCCTCCTGGTCCAGGGAGCTGAAAATGAGCGCGACTCAAGCCCCGCCAGGGCGTCGAGGTCCTCCCGGGTGGCCGGCTCGATGCGGAGGCGGCGTTCCAGCACGTCCGGGCTCGACACGTCCATCAGCCCCCCCTCGCAGCCGCGCGGCTCCCGGGAGAAGGTGTGCGCCGCTCCCACATCAGCTCCGCCTCCGCCCGCTGTACATACCGCGGGCTCACGACCGGGCCGGCCGTCTCGCCCCGCTCCAGATAGCCCCATGCGGCCAGCCCGACGCTGACGGCCGAGGCCGACATCGCGTCCAGCGGGGCCTCCCGGACGTCGTCGGCGCGTGCGCCTAACAGTCGCCGCAACGGCTCCCGATAGGCGAGCCACCCCTCCCCGAGCACCAGGGTCGGACCCGTGATCGCCAGGGCCGCCTCGGCGAGCGACCCGACTCGATCGTCCGTGACGCGCCGGAGCCGGTCAGATGTCTCCCACCGAAACAGCGCCCAATAGAGCTCCTCCGTCCGGGCCTTGAACATCGCGCAGACCGGGAGGTCGGCTCCGCGGACGTTCCACGCCAGGGCTTCCAGCGACGGAACCGGCACGAGCGGACGTCCGGTAATCGTCCGGAACCCCAACATCGTAGCCAGACCGACCCTCAGACCGGTGAACGAGCCGGGCCCGGCGGATACCGCCAGGGCATCCAGCTCGCTCAGGGAGACACGGCACGACGCCAGCACGCGATCCACCGCGGGCACCAGCCACCTCGCGTGATGCCCTTTCGCGTCCTCGTCCGACCGCGCGAGCACGCGCTCGCCCTCCAGCAGGGCTACGCTCTGGCATGCGGTCGCCGTCTCAATCGCCAGGAGTTTCATGCGCGCCTTCCCGAGGTGTTCACGGGCGCCACGACGCTGGCCCGCTCAGGCCCATCGGGCTCCCTCCCGCCTTCGGCCCGGCGACACCCAGATCCTCAGGCCGCAGCGAGGGGTTCGGGACGATCTCCTTGAACGTCAGCAGGAGGGTCCCCTGCCCGTGACCGTCCTTGATGGTGACCTTGAACGGCCGGAGGACGGGCTTGAACGCATCCGACGCCGCCGCCCCGGTCGCCGTCGCCCCGGGCACCCCGATCGGGCGATAGTCCTCGAACTCCAGCATCGCCTCGACTTCTCCGGTCGGAGTCAGCCGGTACTCCTGGACCACGTGTAGCGTTGGGCGGTCGAACCAGATCTGGCGAACCGGCAGGCCGGACGTGCCCCCCGCGAAGACATCCAGCCGATAGCGGTCCCCCTCCTCTGAAAGCAACACGTGCTGGCCTTCCCGCACCGATTCCACCGCGATGGTCTCGCTGACCGCCAGCACGCTTAACTGAAAGGGTCGCCCGATCTTGTCGTTCTGCTCCAGGTCCTGGACCCTGCCGGAGTACACCTGCCCCGTCGCCGCCAGCCGAAGCCGGTAGAGGTCGTCGCCGAGGACGAATTCGAATAGCTCCCCGCCGAGGCGATTGAACCCTTGCAGCCGCAGGAACCTGGGCCGGCGATAGTACATCGCCCCTTCGAGGTGGTGGGCGAAGGGAACCCCCGGCCCCGAAAGCTTCGCCGAGAACAGCCCCTTCATCGTCTCGATCGCCGCCTCCCGCTCCTTGAGCAGTCCGGTCAGCCGCTCCGCCGTGGCCTGCTCGGCCGGCTGCGCCGGCTTCGCCCGCCAGCTCGCGCAGCCCGTCGCAGACGCAAAATGCAAAATGAAACATGCAAGGGCGAAACAATGGCCGATCGTCCCTGCTGCGGTCGTCATTTTCCATTTTGCATGTTGCATTGTTCGTTCATCCCAGGATCGCGTCGAGCGCCTGCCGGATGTCCCGGACGCCGACCACGTCGAGCCCCGTCACCGGGTCCAGCTTGGCGAGGTTCCGCTCGGGCAGCACGCAGCGACGAAAGCCCATCTTCGCCGCTTCGCGCAGGCGCAGCTCCGCCTGGCTGATCGCCCGCACTTCCCCGCCCAGGCCGATTTCCCCGAAGACGACCGTCCCGGAATCAATGGGCTGGTCGCGCAGGCTGGACAGGACCGCGGCGACGATGCCCAGGTCAATGGCCGGCTCGTCAATCTGAATCCCCCCGACGACGTTCACATAGACATCCTGGCCGGACAGGTGCACGCCCAGACGTTTCTCCATCACGGCGACCAGCAACGCCACGCGGTTGAGCTCGACGCCGTTGGCCACGCGTCTGGCCATGGGGTAGCCGGTCGGCGAGACGAGCGCCTGGAGCTCCACCAGGATCGGCCTGGTTCCTTCCACGCTGGAGACCACCACCGAGCCGGCGCTGCGCCCAGGCCGCTCGGCCAGGAACAGCTCGGAGGGATTTCCGACCTCGTCCAGTCCCGTGTCCTTCATCTCGAAGACGCCGATCTCGTTGGTCGAGCCGAACCGGTTCTTGACTGCGCGCAGGATGCGGAAGCTGTGTCCCTTGTCCCCTTCAAAATAGAGCACCGTATCCACGATATGCTCCAGGAGCCGCGGCCCGGCGATGGCCCCTTCCTTGGTCACGTGGCCGATAATGAACACCGGCACCCCGCTGCGCTTCGCGAGGGTCATGAGCTGGCCGGCCACTTCCTGGACCTGGCTGATGCTGCCCGGCGCGGAGCTGATCTGATCCGTGTACATCGTCTGAATGGAATCCACGACGGTCGCGGTCGGCTTGAGCTCCTGGACAGCCTTCAGAATGTCCTCAAGGCAGGTTTCGGCGAGCACGTAAAGGAGGGGGCTGCGCACCCCTAGCCGCTCGCCCCGCATCTTGATTTGTTGAGGGGACTCCTCGCCCGAGACGTACAGGACCGGCGCGCCGGCGGAGGCCAGGCGGGCGAGCGCCTGCAGCAGCAGGGTCGTCTTGCCGATGCCCGGGTCGCCGCCGATGAGGACGACCGATCCAGGGACCACCCCGCCGCCGAGAACCCGATCGAACTCCCCGATGCCAGTCAGCCGGCGCGGCTGGCCCACGACCTCGATCGCGTCTATCGGCGCAGGCCTGGAGGCCGCCGCTCCGGTTAGCCCGTCACGGACCAACCCCTGGCGCGGGCTCGAAGCGGGCAGCCGCTCTTCCTTGATGCTGTTCCAGCGTCCGCAGTCGGGACACCGTCCCAACCAGCGGGGAGACTGGTGGCCGCAGGCCTGGCAGAGGAAGCTGGTCTTCGCCCGCATGGGCCCGGACCTCTTGGTCACGTGACAAGCCCCCGCTTCGGCTCGCATCTTATCGGAACCCTCGGCAAAAGACAAACCAGGCTGGATTGCTTCGGGCTCCGATCCACAGGACGCTCTCAGCTCTGGAGCTTCTTGCGGACCTCTTCCCAATCCTCCGCCGTCTGAGCCTTCCGGGGCAACTTGGCGTCCTCGGCCGAGGCCGGCAGGATCACGACGCGGAGGCGGTGCCCGACCAGCACTTCCGCGAATTCGCGCGTCCGCCCGACTCCGGCCTTCAGATTATCCCAGCCCTCCTGCCGCATCACATCGAGCAGGGACTCCAGTGCGCCACGGCCGGGCTCGATCGCCCTGGTCAGGCCGAGCGGGAACTTGTGCTCAAGGAGCCACGCTCGGATGGAGGCCTCCACCACCAGCCCCCCGCCTTTCGAGCGAGAGAGGTACAGGGGATTGTAAAAGTAGGCGGTGAGCCGGCTCAGCTCCTCCGCCGCCTTGGCGAGCGGAGGCGGCAGCACACCCTCGTTTCCGCCGAATGGCAGGGAGGGCAGGGAAGGCAGAGTGACCGGCGGCGGCTTGGGAATGTCGGACAGGGCCTCAACCTCAATCAGGAGAATGGGCCGGCGCCGCTCCCAACTGGCCAGGACCGCCGTGGCCTCGCGGCTGTCCACCCGCGGGCTCGTCCCCAGCCGGACCCTGATGGTCTGGGTGCCCCGCATGACCGGCGTGTAGTCGAAGAACGCCCACCCGTCCCCGCCGGTCATCGCGGTCGCCACGCGCTTGTTGCCAACCAGAAGCTCGAGCGGCTCGCCGCCGAGCCCGGCCTGAGCCAGAAGCCCGTCGCGCACCAATCTGGCCTCGATCCGGGCCGGTTTCCCCGGCATCGTCAGGGCATCGCGCAGGAGCAGTTTTCCGGCGATCTTGTCCGCGGACCAGCCCGGCCCGCCCCCGAGCGCCAGCCCAGCCAGCGTTAACACCGCGACCGTAGTCGGCCACCCCCGGCGCCGAGCGCCCCTGAGCCAGCGGAGGTCCTCCACGAGGCGTCTCCTCCTCCCCCCCCGGACCATCGTCACGTCACATGAGCCCGTGACCGCGCTTGGCGATCGAGTACGCGTCGAACGCGGAAAAGATGGCGAGGCTCAGGTACAACAGCTCCGCCGGAGGCCAGATCGTCCGGGAGATCAGGAACAGCGTCACGGAAAACGCGACGATGAGGTAGCCTTTCTTTTCTCCGAGGTACAGGTGCCCGACTCCCGGCACGATGGACAGGGAAGCGGCCCGCAGCCCATGCCAGGTCTTTTCGCGATCGTCCATGACACGAACCAGCGAGTAGCCCAGAGCGAGCAGCTCATAGCCCTCTGCCACGAGCTACTGGCTGCTCGCCGCGAGCTTTCAGGGCGGCCAGCACTTCCTCCACGTGGCCGTCCACCTTCACCTTGCGGAACGCGGCCTTGATCACGCCCTTCTCGTCAATCACGAAGGTGCTGCGCTCGATGCCCCAGTGCTTCTTTCCGTACAGGTTCTTTTCCTTGTACACCCCGTAGGCCTTCGAGACCATCGCGGCCTGATCGCAGAGCAGCGAGAACGGCAGGTTGTACTTGGCCATGAACTTCTGATGCGAGTCCGGCCCGTCCAGGCTGACGCCCAGGACGACCGCGCCGGCCTTCTCGATCTGCTTGATCGCGTCGCGAAAGCCGCAGGCCTCTTTCGTACAGCCGGGCGTATCGTCTTTCGGATAGAAATAGAGCACCACCCGCTTTCCCTTGAGGCTTTTCAAGTTCACCGGCTTCCCGGTCTGATCCGGCAACGAAAAGTCGGGCGCCTTGTCGCCAACCGAAATCTCTGCCGCCATGGGTGCCTCCTCTCGCCTCGTCGTCCTGGGCTTCGCCTATCCCACCGCCCGAGCCCGCCTGCCGACGTCGGCTTCGGGCCCGCGCCAGCGCCGCCCCCCGCGCAACCGCCGTTCGGCCAGCCGGTCTGCGGCGTAGGCCGGCGACCAGCCCTTGGCCGCTGCCAGCCGAAAGACCGCGGTGAGGTTCGCATAGATGTCCCTGGCGCGCCGCTCCGCCTTCGCCCGATCATACCCGCCGGGCTCCAAGCCGACCGCGATGTTGATGATCCCTCCGGCATTGATCACATAGTCGGGCGCGTAGAGGATTCCCCGGCGATGGAGGCGCTCCCCGTCCTCGGGCTCCAACAATTGATTGTTGGCGCATCCGGCGACCGCCCGGCAGCGCAACTCAGGGATGGTCCTTCGATTCAGGATCCCGCCGAGCGCGCAGGGCGCGAACAGGTCGCACCGGACGCGGTGGACGCGGTCCACCGGGACGACCTCCGCGTCGAAGGCCCGGCCGGCCTGCCGGGCCCGCCGGGAGTCCAGGTCGGCGACGATCAGCCGGGCTCCGTGGCGATGCAGCAACGCGGCGAGGCGGAAGCCGACCTTGCCCACCCCCTGGACCGCCACGGTCAGCCCGTGCAGGCCGCTCCGGTCCGAGGAGCGCCCGTCGAGGCGCTCGACCACGGCGCGGATCCCGTGCAGCACACCGATCGCGGTCAGCTCCGACGGATCGCCGCTGCCGCCCCGGTGTCGCGGCGTCCCGGTGACATAGGGCGTCACCCGGCGGATGATTTCCATGTCCTCCATCTTCATGCCGACGTCTTCGGCGGTGAGGTACAGCCCGCCCAGCCCGTGCACAAGCCGGCCGAACGCCCGCAGGAGGGCCTCCCGCTTCTCACGCCGCGGGTCGCCGATGATCACGGCCTTGCCTCCGCCCAGCGGCAGTCGGCTAGCCGCTGCCTTGTAGGTCATGGCCTGCGCCAGACGCAACGTGTCGCACAACGCCTCTTCCAGCGTGGGATAAGGCCACATGCGGACGCCGCCGACCGCCGGGCCGCGCCTGGTGCTGTGCACGGCGATGATCGCCCGCAGTCCGGCTGACCGGTCGTGTGCGATCACCACGCGCTCGTACCCCTCCGTGGCGATCCGCCCGATGAGGGAGGCAGACTGAACTGGCGGCGCGTGTCTGTGTGGCACAGGAAAGGGATCCGCGCTAGGAGGAAGCCGCGGCTATTGGCGGGGGCCGCCTCCAAACGTCGGCCGCCGGTTTGAATAGGTCGAGTCAATCGGCTTCTTGGGGGTCGAGGGCTCCGGCGAACCAAACGGCCGCAGGGCCGGAGAATCCCAGATCACCTTGTGGCCGGGCGCCAGGTTGGCCGCCTCGATGAAATGCTCCCTGGCCTGTTCGTTCTCGCCCAGCGCGTAGAGGACGAGCCCGAGATTGTAGTGCGCCTCGCCGGAGCTCGCCGCGGCGGCCACGGCCTGCTCGAAGTGGGTCCGCGCTTCATTCAACTGGCCGTTCTTATACTCCGTCGTGCCCAACAGGGTGTACTGAACCGCCGGCTGCGGCGCGCCCGGCCCCAGGGGCAACGGCATCCGGGGCGCTGGCTTCTCGGCGGCGCACCCCACGATCCCGGCAAGACAGGCAGCGAGGACCGTCAGACTCAGGCCTCTCATATTCCTCCCCCAATTGCCGCGCAGTTCACGGCTTCTTCCGCCTTCGTTGCTCCTCCTCGAACGCCTTCCGGTAGAGCACGTCCCATTCCTGGCTGCCTTCGACGATCGGACGCGAATAGGACGCCAGCCTGGCCCGGACCGCGCGGTCCACCTCTTCTTCCTTAGCCAGCTCCGCGGCGAGCACGCGCTTGATCTCCTTCAAGGCCCGCGCGTCATCCCCTGTGAGCTTCGCCGCCGGCGTCGTCTTCAGGCAGGACAAGACGACGTGCGACAGATGTGTAAACTTCTCCTCGCTCAACAACATACGAAGCCCGGCGATGAGTGCTCAGTGATGGGCGATGCGGCAAGAGGCAGTCCGTGTTCCCTCTGTCCCCAACCCTTCACCCTTCACAGGACCAGGCCGCGCTCCCGCACCAGCTTGTTCTTGATCATCGTGAACATCTTCTGGTAATCCACGCGCCCCGCCGCGATATCGGCCTCGTATGGCTTCAGGAGCGCGCGCACCTCGGCGTTCAGCCGGTCCTCGACCTGCAGCTCATCCGCGATCGCCTGCCCGACGGCCTCGATCACGGAACTCTTCGTTCCGGCAATCTGCAGGTACCCCTCACCCTCAAGGCGGGAGACCAGCGCAGCGGCGAGGTGACGCACCCGGTCCTGGGAGAGTTTCATCAGACCTTTTCCACCCTGATGCGGGAGGCCCCCATCGCCTGCCGCAACAACGTGGCGTCGCCGATGATGCGGCCGACCACATTCACCCGGTCGGCCGGGACGGGGTCGGGCCCCAGGCTCATCGGGGTCCGCCCGAAGAAAATCGCCAGGACGCCGCCGACCCCCCAGTAGGCCACGTCGCCGATGGAGACTTTGGTGGTCGCGGTTTCGCGGTAGTCGGTGACGCCGGGCAGCTTGCAATAGAACTCTTCGCCCCAGGTGTTGACCTCGGCCTCGACCGGCAAGGCCGCGTACACGGCTTCCGCCGTCTTGTTGGACTTCAACTCGGCTTCGACGGTCACCCCGCCGACCGAGATCCTGATCCTTCGAGGCCCTTCCCCCATCCACCGGTCCCGACATTCCAGCCCGCGCCGCGGGCGCCGCCAACGGCGGTGCGGTTCGCCGGGCCCGGAATTTAACTTGTTTCCCCAGTGAAATCAAGGCTAGAATCCCCCGAGAGCAGGGTAACCGGCGGACCGCTCGCTGCAGCAGGTCCGGAGCGACGGAGCGTCCTCGCCTCGCTGGGTTCCGCGCGCGTCCATCACGATCCGCTCGTCGCCGTAGGTTCATGATCACCTCCACATTCGTGTTCCTTAAAGGCATCGGCGAGGCGACGGAGCGCGCGCTGTGGCGCCGGGGTATTACCCATTGGCTGATCTTCCGGGAGAGCCGCTCCATCTTCGGGATCGCCCCGCTGCGCAAGCGGATGTATGACGACGAACTGGCCGCGGCGGCGCACCATCTGGACCAGGGTCATTCCCGCTATTTCGCGACCTGCCTGAAGCCCCGGGATCACTGGCGCCTGTTCCAGACGTTCCGCTCACGGACGCTGTTCCTGGACATCGAGACCACCGGCGGGCCGCCCGAGTCGGGCGACGTCACGGTCGTCGGGCTGTGCGCCGACGGGAAGATGACGAGCCTGGTGAACGGCGAGTCGCTGACCGAAGCGCGGTTGAACGAGGAGCTCGCCCGCCACGATCTCCTCGTCACCTTTTTCGGCAGCGTCTTCGACATTCCCTATCTGCGCGCGAAGTTCCCCGGGCTCCTCGTGGATCTCCCCCACCTTGACCTCTGCTTCGCCGCCCGGCGGCTCGACCTCCGCGGCGGGCTCAAGCAGATCGAGGCGACCTTGGGCATCTCGCGCGCGCCCGATCTCGACGGGCTGGACGGCTGGGCCGCGGTCCGTCTCTGGAACGCCTGGCGCCGCGGCCGCAGCCAGGCGCTCGATCTCCTCTTGCGTTACAATGAGGCGGACACGCGGAACCTCGAGCCGCTCGCCGACCTGCTCTACCGGCAACTGGCGGCGCGGTACGGCCCGCAGGCCACGGAGGCCCGGTCGTGAGTGCGACCGGCGGCCAGAGGGACCGCGCCCGACCGGGCTGGACGGGCACGGGACTCAGCGACCTCGGCAAGGTCCGCGAGGAAAACGAAGACGCCGTTCTCGTTCTGGACGAGCTGGGACTGTGGCTCGTCGCCGACGGGATGGGCGGGCACCCAGGCGGGGATGTCGCGAGCCGGCTCGCAGTCCGGGCGGTGGCGGACTTCATGAAGCGCGCCGGTCTCAGCCCGTCAAGCCGGGAGGCCGAGCCCCTGCTCCGAAAGGCCATCCAGCACGCCAACGACGCCGTACGCGAGGAAAGCCGGACGCGCCCCGACCTGTCCGGCATGGGCACGACGCTGGTCGCGCTCCACATCAATCACGAGGAGGCGGTCCTGGCCCACGTCGGCGACAGCCGCGCCTACCTCCTGCGCGACCGCAGTCTCCGGCCACTCACCCATGACCATAGCTTTGTCGAGGAGCAGATGCGGCTGGGCCTCCTGACCGCGGAGGAGGCCCGCCGTCATCCCTACCGTCACATGCTCACCCGGGCCGTGGGGATCGAGCCCCAGGTCGAACCGGACACCTTGTCCCTGCCCCTTGAACCGGACGATTGCCTGCTGCTCTGCACGGACGGGCTGACGAAGATGCTCGAGGACAGCGAGATTCTCGACACGCTCGAAAAGGCCTCGTCGGCGCCCGAGCGGGCCTGCCGGGCGCTGGTGGAGGCAGCCAACCGCCGCGGCGGCCCCGACAACATCACCGTCGTCGTCGTGCGGCGCGCGATGGGGTGACGGCTACCGCATCACCTCGGCCTTGCAGTACCAGCCCTCGCCCTTCACGGCGTTGACCGCGTCCGTCAACTGCTTCTCTTTCACCTTGCCGCCATCCACCGTAACGACGACGTGGCCTTTCATGCTCTTGAAGTCCATGGCTTTGACGCCAACGACCTTCTTCAGCGCCGTCTCGATCTCGCCCTGGTACAGGTCGCAGAACTTGCCGCCGAGCATGAGCGTGACCTTCTGATCCCCGGCTAGAACCGGCGCGGCCCACAAGAACCACCCAAGGGCTATCGTGAGCACAGGGATGCGGACATCGAGCATGGTCCGTCTCCTTTCTTGCCCCGCTGAGGGGCATGCACTGGTTCGGGACGCGGGCCCCGCCGAGCCCGCGCCCGGCCGAGCGTACCACAGGCGAGCCGCGTGGATCACGCCCGTTCTCCGGCTCAATAGCGTCGGAGCGCCGGCACGGGCAGGTTCCACAGGTGGCTCCGCACCGCGCTCCACAAGCGTTCCAGCGCCCCCTGCAGATCCGGCGCCGAGCGTGCGACCAGCTTGACGACGAGGCCCGGCGCGGCCGGCTCGGAGACCCCGCCGAGCACCGAGCCTGGCTGCTGGTCCAGTGCCTCCGAGAGCCGCTCCTGCAGGCGCTTCCAGACCTGCTCCTCCACCGCGTCGTTCACCAGGTACAGCGTGCCGACATAGTCCCACTCGGAGAGCCCGGGTGCCGGGCTTGTCCCGCGATCGAGCCCTACCGCCACCCGCTCGAGGACCGTTTGTCCCGAGGCGGTCTCGATCCAGACCTCGCTCTCCAGACTGGCGAAGGCCCAGCGCTCCCCGCGGGCCACCCGGCCGGAGGCGATCGCATCCCAGACCAGCCCCGTGGCTCCCGCGGCGAGCGCGACGTGGATCGTCTGGTGATAACGCGAGCCGGCGTAGGGGATCGTGACCTCAGGGACCCATTCCACGACGGCGCCCGGTCCGACGGACAGCTCGACCTCCTGGACCGAGGGAGCCGAGATGGAACGATACACCCGCGTGGCCGACGGCGTTGAGAAGAGGACGTGCGTCTGCGCGTTCAGCGTCGCGTTGATCACAAGCTGGTCTCCGCCCACGAGCCCGCCGGAGGGGTTCACGAGCAGGGTGTAGGCGCAGCCGGATCCGTCCAGGGCGATCGGCGGGACGAGATGCCAAGGACTGCAGCAGCGCGAGTGCGCGAGCACCGTCCTGGCCCCCTCACGGGCGTAGTCCAGGGACAGCTCCCCGACCCGTCCCACCGACGCGAGGTCCGGTCCCAGGGTCATGCGTGCCCCGGCCCGCGCCGCCCGGCGCGCACCGTCAGGCGCCTCTCGTCGGGGAGTCCCTCCCCGAGTCCGTCTCATAGATCACGAGCGAAACAGCCGCACGGCGAGCCGCGCGTGGCGCATCGCATAAATATCCTGGACCGGCGCCCAGGCGGCCATTCGTGGCTGGGTCGCGGCCCGGCGCGCCAAGCCCTCGATCAGCGGCACCCAGTGTTCGAGCAGGCGCTGTCCCTCCCGCTGGCCGACCGGCAACAGCTTGAGCGCGGCGGACACCAGCCCCACCGCGCTCTGATAGAGGAAGGCCGCGAGCGTCGCCTCCCTAGGCCAGCCGGCCGCCGCCAGCGCCGCGCCCAACGCGACCGCATAGTGGCCCGGCGCCCGGCCGGACTCGACCGCGGCGAGATAGTCCCGCAAGGACCGGGCGGCCTCCGCATGGCCGCCGGCGACGCGGAGCACCTGGCGGCCCATTTGCCGACTGGCCAGGCGGGTCTCCCGACAGAGCAGCAGGGCGTCCAGCTCCCTATCCACCGCCATTGCATCGGCCAGCCGGCCGGCTTGGGCGGCCGAATGGGCTAGCGCTGTCGCGACGGCCTCCCGGCGGCCGATCTCCCCGTCGAGGTAGGCGATCACGTAATGCGACAGACTGTCGCCGTCGCGGACCGCCCCGGCCTGGACCGCTGCCTCAAGCCCAGAGGAATAGGCATACCCGCCCGACGGAAAAAAGCTGTCCACCAGCCGCATGCCGAGCAACAACGTGCGCGTCTTCACCGGCGACATCCGCGAGGCGGTTAGTTCACCTCGACCAGCTCCTGCCCGGCCAGCACGGCCTCCCGGGGGAGGGGGAGCCTGAAATTCATCCGGCAGTAGCAGGCATAAGTCACGTAGGTGTCCCGCAGGCAATATTCGGCGATCTCCTTGTGCTGTCCGCGGGCCCACAGCTCGGCCACCTGGCTGCCGCTTCCCGACTTGGTTTCCACGTTCAAGGCGCGGGCGAGCACGTCCAGCTTGATCCAGCCTCGGCCCTCCCAGTTGCTCCAGATCGCCATCGTGTCGTACACCGGCTCGGTCCGGAACTTCGCCAGCGGGATCTCCACCGTCGGCTTCACCTGGTGAATGATGGAGCGCTTCTTGATGAAGGGCAGATCGAACCCCAGGCCGTTGTGAGTAATGTAGAGCGATGGTCGTCCCTGACCAACCCTGGTCCAAAACTGCCTGAGCAGCTCTTTCTCGTTAGGCCCGTACCAACTCACGGCGCCCTGCGGCTCCATGGCGTCGCTGAACTGGAGCAGCCCGATGCAGACAATCCGGCTGAACGTACCGTCGAAGGCGGACTTCTCGTACAGCTCGTCTTCCAGACGCTGACGCTCGCCGGCCTCCGCCTGCGCGAACAGATCCGCGGGCTCCGCAGCCCCACCGGGCTCGCGCTCGGCCTCCAGCCCGATCAGCCGGGCCCACTCCTCACGCGGGGCCTGGACCGTCTCAATGTCGAGGACGACTTTCATAAAAGGAAACTGGCAGCGAACCGCGCACAGCCAAGACTTCGCGGTTCGCTGCGTGCTATTCGCTGACCAGCGACTTGAACATGATGATCCCGTCCTGGTACGTCCCGTCGTTCTTCCGGACCGCGCCGGGGATGCGCCCCACCTCCGCGAAGCCGAGTTTCGTCCAGAGGTGCCGGGCCGGCTCATTTTCAGCGAAGACCAGGTTGAAGAGCACGCTCCGGTAGCCGAGCCGCGCGGCATATTCCAGCATCGTCGCGCCCAGCAGCCAGCCCAGACCCCGGTTCCGCCACGCCGGCGCGACGACGAAGCCCGCGTTGGCGACCTGCCTGGCTCGTCCCGGCCAGTTCGGTTTAAGGTAGAACGCCCCCAGCATCCCTAGCTCTCGGCCGCGGTCCGCGTGATAGGCCGCCACCGTGCTCTTGCCGCGGAACCAATAGTCCAGGAACTCGTCCTGGTCGAGCGGCCGCTCGTGCGGATACGACGTCCCCTCGGAAACGATCACATCATAGAGCCGGCGGAGCGGCTCGACGTCGGCTTGGTCGGCCAGGATCAACCGGACCGGCGTGCCGTCCTTGAGCCGGGCCTCAACCGGAAAGCGCATGGCGCAACGGGGATTCGTTATTCGTCGCTTATGACTCGGCGGTCGCGGCTCGGCGCGGATCCGTGCTGGCCGACGACGGGTGACGAACGCGCTCTCCCTCGGAGTAACTCGATCAGCGGTCGGTCGGCCGGCGGAAACTCGAACTGCGGCAGCTCCTCCGGCGTCACCCAGCGGACCTCCTCGCACCCCAGCGCCCGGGCGTCGCCGCTCAGGATCGCGCAGCGGAAGAAGTGCAGCTCCACCGACTTGTCCGGGTACCGATGGGAGATGACCTGGACGGGCACGGGCTCGGTGATCTGGATCCCGAGTTCCTCCCGGAGCTCCCGCCGGAGACAGTCCTCCAGGGATTCTCCCGGCTCCCGCTTGCCACCCGGAAATTCCCACAGCCCCCCCAGGTGCGTGCCCCGTCGCCTGAGCGTGATCAGATACCGTCCGTCCCGGACGATCAGCCCCGCGGCCACCTGGATGGGGGACTCGGGACGCGGGACGTGGGACGCGGGCTGCAGTTCCTTGTCACCCTTCACGCGTCACCCGTCACGGTTCCGGTCGAAGGGATAGCTCCGGCAATCCTGCCGCATCGGACAGAGGAGGCAATAGGGATCGCGCGCGGTGCAGACGACCGCGCCGAAATCCATGAGCGCCTGATTGAAATCGTAGCCCTTGCCCTTGGGAATCAACAGCTCGGCCAGCGCCCACAACCGGGCCTTGTGCGCTTTCGGCTCGCCCGCGCCGATGAAGACGCGATGGAGCACCCGCATCACGTTGGTGTCGAGGATCGGGGCGTCTTCCCGGAAGGCGAAGGACCGGACGGCCCCGGCGGTATACCGGCCGATCCCTTTGAAGGAGAGCAAGGCATCCGGCTCCTTCGGCAACGTCCCGCCGTACTTCTCCACCGTTTCGCAGGCGATGCTGTGGAGGCGGATCGGCCGGATATTGTATCCGAGCGGGTACCAGGTCCGCTGCACTTCCTCCGGCTCCGCCGCGGCCAGGGCCTCGAAGGTCGGATAGCGCGCCAGGAACTCGTGATATTTCGGGATGACCCGCTCGACCTGGGTCTGCTGAAGCATGACTTCGGAGACCAGGATCTTGTACGGATCCGTTGTCTTCCTCCAGGGCAGGTCGCGCCCATGCTCGCGGTACCATTTTAGGAGACGGGTCTGGAACCGCCGCTTGACGCCCCGGTCCACCGAAACGGCCCGCGCCGCTGCAGCGTCGGCACGAGGCCGCACCAGGCCACGCCCGGCACCCTTTCGGTCGCGACTCTTCTCGTTCTCCCGCACGTAGCCCCTTTCAGGTACGACAAACAGCCCCCACGATACTCCCGGGGTCATCCGGGAATCAACGGGACAGGGTGTTGGGATTGGCGCGCCCGGACGGCGGCTTTCGACGAGGGCGATCCAGGGACTGATTGACTTTCGGCACCATCTGAAGCATCCTGCATGGCGGGGACAACAGACCGGTGCCGGCTCGAGCTGCCGATTGCCCCCGAGGGAAGGAGGCTCGCCCAACCATGCGACGATCTCGGAACCTGCGTGGATTGGCCCTGGCGGTCTGGGTCTGCGTAGGGCTCGCGTCGGGATGCACCGCGCTCCAGAAGCAGCCCGGGGAGGATTCGATCGAAGCAGTCCTGCCCGCTTCCCCAGCTCGCGTCAAGGCGGCGCTGCTGGATGTGCTGGCGAACGACGGCTACACCCCCGCCACCTCGGAGGCTGAAGCGTCCCTTGTAGAGACCGGCTACCGACAAGAGATCGCCAGTCCCTGGAACGTCCTGCTGGTTGCTCGCCTGGGAGTAGGCCGGAGCTGGGTGGAATGTACCATCGCGCCGGCGGAGGAGGGGGGCACCCGCCTTCACATCCACGTCAGGTATGAGGCGAAGGACCGGCTCTGGGGCTTCTGGGAGCCCGCCCAACCTCCCCTCGCGCAGAGCGCCGCCAACCAGCTCCGGCTCATCAAGAACGCGCTCGGGCTCCTGTAGCGCCGTCCCTTTTGCGCAAAGCCAGCCGGCGCCCCGGTCCCGAGCCGGCCCTCGGTCCAGTGATCGGGACACTTGGCCGGTCCGGGATCAGGGTGGTGCGCTCTTCGGCTGCCCGCCTCGCTTGCGGGATCAGCCCGGGATCGGTCTGGACGCCCGCGCGGCTCGCTCCGCGCCTCCCCCATGGAGACCCGGACTCCGGCCCACGGGCCGGCGTCTTGGGCGCAACGGAACCCCTGATTGTTGTTCCTGTCATCAGGAGTCCTCCTGTTGCGGTTCGTCGCCTCCAGGTTGTTCGCGTTGTTGTTCCACGACCCACCGCGGATCACCTTGGGCAACCGACCCCGTTGCAGCCCGGTCACCGGGACCAGGCCGCATCCGACAACAGCCGTTTCCGGACCATGACCGTGTCCGCATGTTCTGCGTGCGCCACCCAACTGCGGACACAGTGACTCAGCTCCTCCGCGGTCATATGCCCGGCCGCCACCGCCGCCCGATACCGCCTGAGCCGCCGTGCCATGCGCCGCACATTCCCGGCCTCCAGCCGCCGGTGCGCCGGGAAAACCCGGTAGCCCAGGAACGTGAACCCGGCCGTGACCGGCGCCACGAAGCACTTGCGGGGATGAAGCGTCAGCCGCAGCCCCTCGCAATAGGCCGTCAGCGCCTCCCGCGCCTCGTGCAGCCGGCGCTTGTCGTTCGCGAACACCAGGAAATCATCCACGTACCGGAGGTAGCCCGGCAGCCGGAGGGTCTCCTTCGCATAGTGGTCCAGCCCATCCAGATAGACGTTCGCGAAAAACTGGCTGGTCTGGTTCCCGATGGGAATCCCGCGCCGCCGCTCGTGCGGCGTGAAGAGATCGTCTCCGCCGAAATAACGGAGCACCGGCTCCTGGGGGTTGCTCCCGTCGATGACCGTCCGCACCAGCCACAAGACGCCCTCGTCGTGGATGCGGCGCGCCACCAGCCCGAACAGCAGGTCGTGATCCAGACTCGGAAAGAACTTCGCCACGTCGCACTTGAGCACGTACCGAAAGCGTCGCGCGTAGGTCGAGGCCCGCTCCACCGCCGCGTGCGTCCCCTTGCCCTTCCGGCAGGCGTAGGAGTCGTACAGGAAGCCCCGCTCGAAGATCGGCTCAATCACGTTGCACAGGGCATGGTGGACGACGCGATCCCGGAAGGGCGCCGCGCTGATCAGCCGGGGCTTCTTCTCCTGCAGGATGAACGTCCGATAGGGACCGGGCCGATAGGTGCGGGCGCACAGCTCCGCGCGCAAGGCATGCAGCTCTTCTTCCAGAGCCAACGAGAAGGCGAGGACATTGGGCCGAAAGCGCTTGCCCCGGCTCGCCGCCCGGGCGGCGTCAAGCAGATTGGCAAACGCCGTGAGCCGGTCAAACAAGCCGCCCATGTTTAGCCCGGCTGCGCCTTGGCCCAGCCGCCGACCTGCCGGCCCAACTCGACCAGCTCGCGCGAGATGAACTCGTATTGCTTCAGACTCGTGAACCCCAGGTCCTTTCCCACCCGGACCAGGAGGCGAAGCACTTGGACCTCCGCATTCGCCTGAAGCAAATGGGCTTTCTTCTCCCGCGAATAGGCCGCGCGCACCAGCAGCTCCAGCACGGTCAACATGCGGGTCTCGATCCGTTCTCCCAAGACGAACCGGTGGGAACGGGGAAACTTGCCCACGTGGTTGACCAGCCAGAGCAGAATGTCGTAGGCCTTCGTCACGGCCGCCGGGGGTGACCCGGAGAGGGGCTCGGTCATTCGATGAATCACCGCGCGTCCTGGGCGCAACGGAACCCCAGAAGGCTGTACCAGTCATCAGGAGTCCACAAGAAGCGGTACGCCGCCACCAGGCCGCTCGGGTCGCGGAGCCACGACCCACCGCGGACCACCTTGTTGCTGTTGTCGTAGTCCGAACTCGTCCACTCCCAGACATTGCCCGCCAGATCGTAGATCCCATAAGGACTCTTGCCGTCTTCTAAAGAGCCCACGTTGACCAGGACACCGTAGTTCTGAAAATCGAGACCCCGGTCGAAATTCGCATGCCGCCTCGTCGGCGCCTCGTTGCCCCAGGGATACGTGCGCCCATCCGTGCCCCGCGCCGCCTTCTCCCATTCCTGCTCGGTCGGCAGCCGCTTGCCGTAGTAGCGGCAATAGGCGTCGGCGTCGTGCCAGGTGACGCCCACGACGGGCTTCTGTCCGTGGCTGACTGGCACGGAGGGCTCCCAGTCCTGCGGCGCCACCCGGCCCGTCGCCGCCATGAACCTGGCGTACAAGGCCGTCGTCACCTCGAACTTGTCCAGGGAGAAGGCGGGCAGCGACAGCCGCCGGTTGTCGGCCCCGTAGAGGAACTCGCCTTTCGGCACCAGGACCATGGGCGCCCCGTCCCGGCCCGTGATCTCCCGCCCGGCCTGCTGGGGCGCGGCATAGGCCGGCGCCTTGGCCACCTGGATTTCCGCGTTGACCTGCTGCTTGAGCGCCTCCACCTCGGCGACATGCGGGTTGTCGTCGGGAAAGTCCGCCAGGAACTGGTCCAGCGCCGCCAGCCGCCGCTCCCGCATGATCCTCGTGTCCGTGGCGAACCCCTGGACCTTGGCCCAGGCCTGCTCCCGCTTCTCCGCCAGTCGGCGCTCCTCATCGAGCCGGTCGTAGCCGCCCACATCCACGTCCTTACCCGGCGGCGGCGCGGGGCTCCCGGCCGGCGGCCCGCCCGCAACCCCGAGCCCCGTCCCCGTCGTCGCCAGCGGCAACCCGTTGTCGAACCGCCCCTGCAGCTCAGGGTTCTGATAGCCCGTCGTGCTCCGCTTGGTCTCCCGATAGGTGTAGTCGTACAGCTCCCGCACCTGCACCAGCCCGTTCCTGTCGCTGTCCGCCGCCCCCTGCAAGCCCGTCAGCAGCGCGCAGGTAAACGCCCCATGACCCCCGCAGAACTGCGGCCCCTCCTGGGAGCGCTCGGCCGCACTGGCGGCCGTCAGCACCGCGATCCCGTCCTGCGCCTGCCCCATGGCCACGAGCATCCGGTTGATGTCCGCCGCGTGCGCGTTCCGCATGGCGAGCAGCGTGGACGAGGCCCCGAAGCCCCCGGCGTGGCAGGCATCGAGCAGGAGCACGATCTTCCGGACCTTGCTCCGCTGGATCTGCTTGAGCAGGTCGTCCCGGCTGAGGCCCCGGTCCTCCGGCAGGTTGGCGTCCGCGTCGTGGGCCAGAAAGTAGAGGTCCTGCCCGCTCATGTCGGGCAGGCCATGGAGGGCCAGGAAGAGGATCACCAGGTCCTCCGGCTGGGCCCGCCGCAGGACCTCTCCGACCTCCTTGAGGATCCGGCCTCGCGTCGCCTGCGCGTTGGTCAGAACCCGAAACTGGTCGGCGGGGATCCGGCCCTGGAACTGCTGGACGAAGAAGGCGTGCAGGGCCTTCGCGTCCTGGTCGGCGTACCGGAGGTTGAGCTCCTGCTGCTGATACTCGGAGACCCCGACGAAGACGCCCCAGACCGACCCCACCGCGACCCCGGTGGCAGGCGACACGAAGACGCCGCGGCTGTCGGCGAGCGCGCGGGGCAGCACGAGCCCTACGGCCAGACCACCCACGAGCAGCGCGTGCAGCCCGATGCGCCCCATGACGCCTCCTCCGTTTCCCCTCCAGCGCCCGCCTCGGAGCCAGCGGGTGGCTCTATGGTAGAACCGGCCCCGGACAAAGGCAAGCCCCGTCGAGTCCGCCGAACAGCGTACGTACTCCGCCGGCCAACGGCCTTCAGCCCTCCTCGTTGCTCTCGCCTAGCTCGATCCCGTAGCGCTCCGCCATCCGGTAGAGCGTCCGCCGGTCGATACCGAGGATTTTGGCGGCGCGGACCTTGTTGCCGCCGGTCTCGCGGAGCACGCGGATCAGGTGCGCTTTCACTACCTCGTCAATCGTCTGCAGCGCGTCGCGCCGGTCCGGGCCGGCCCTGGGCGCCCCGCCCGCCGCCGCGGCCTGCCTGACCGGCTCCGGCAGATCCTCGGGCAGGATCAGCGGCCCGTGGGCCAGGGAGACGGCCCGCTCGATGACGTTCTCCAGTTCCCGGACGTTGCCCGGCCACGCGTACTGCTGGAGCAGCGCCAGGGTCTCGGGGACGAATCCCCGGATCGGCAGGGTGCCGGAGGCGGTGAACCGCTGCAGAAAATGATGCGCCAGCATCGGGATGTCTTCGCGCCGCTCCCGCAGCGGCGGCAACACGATGCGCACCACGTTGAGACGGTAGAAGAGGTCCTCCCGGAACCGCCCTTCCTTCACCAAGGCGGCCAGGTCCCGGTTGGTCGCCGCAATGATCCGGACGTCCACCTTGACCGGCGCGGTGCGCCCAACCGGCCGGATCTCCTGCTCCTGGATTACCCGCAGCAGGCGGACCTGGAGCGCGGGGCCGATGTCCCCGATCTCGTCGAGGAAGATCGTCCCGCGGTGGGCCGTCTCGAACAGCCCCAGTTTCGCGCCGGTCGCGCCCGTGAACGCGCCCCGCTCGTGGCCGAACAGCTCCGATTCCAGCAGGCTGTCCGGCAACGCCGCGCAGTTGACCGCGACGAACGGGCGGTCGTGCCTCGGGCTGTTGGAATGGATGGCACGCGCGACCAGCTCCTTGCCGGTGCCGCTCTCGCCCTCGAGGAGGACCGTGCTCTTGCTGGCCGACACGCGCGCCACCAGCTTGTAGACCTCGAGCATGGGCGGGCTGCTGCCGACGAGCGGCGAGCGCTCCTGGCGCTCCCGCAATTCCTCCCGAAACCGGGCGTTCTCGCGAACCAGGCGGCTATGCTCCAGACTTCGCCGGACGACGAGCTTGATCTCCTCCTTCTTGAAGGGCTTGGCCAGGTAGTCGTAGGCACCCTGCTTGATCGCCTCGATGGCCCCCTCCATGGAGCCGAAGGCGGTCAGGAGCACGATCGGGGTGCCCGGACTGAGCTGCTTGAACTCGCGGAGCACGGCATACCCGTCCACCGCGCCCATGCGGATGTCGGTCAGGACCAGATCGAAGCGTTGCCGGCGGCCGCGCTCGATGGCCTCCTCCCCGCTGCCGACCGCCTCCACGCAGTAGCCTTCCTTGCGCAGGGCCTCCGCGAGGAGGTCGCGCGCCACCGCGTCGTCGTCCACCACCAGGATTTGGAACTCGGCGTCCGTCATGCCGTCAGCCCCTCGTCGGCTCTTCCTCCGCGGCGCAGCGCGGGAGCGCGATCACGACCGTCGTCCCCTTGCCCAGCTCGCTCTCGATCGTGAGCGAGCCGCCGTGCGCGGCCACGATCTGCCGGCTGAGATACAGACCTAAGCCCGTGCCGTCGCCGACGGCCTTGGTCGTGAAGAACGGCTCGACGGCTCGTCTCCGATGCTCCTCCGACATGCCGATCCCCGTGTCGCGGACGGTCAGCGTCACCATGGTCTCGACCGGCGGCTCGCCCGCCCGGCGGCGCGCTTCGATTTCCGAAGGTGAGGCCGCCCGCTGGCCGACCGCGATGACCACCTCCCCGCCGGCCGGGGTGGCGGCCAGCGCGTTCGCCATCAGGTTGACGAGCACCTGCTGAAGCTGCGCTTCGTCGCCCCACAGGGCGAGGCCCACGGTGCCCACCTCCGTCTTCAGCGCCACGCCTTTGCCGGCAAAGGACGGGCCCATCAGCGCCACGACCTGCTGGACGAGCTGGTCGGCCGCGAGGCGCGAGAAGGCCGGTTGCCGCTGCCGGGTCGAGGAGAGAAGATCTTCGATGATCCGCACGACGCGGCTGATCTGCGAATCAATGATGTCAATGCGCTTGCGCATCGCGGGCGTGAGCCCGTCCTCTTCGCCCAGCGCCTGGACGTGCCAGGCGATCGAGTGCAGGGGCGTGCCGACCTCGTGCGCGACCGACGCGACGAGCTGCCCCATGGCGGCCAACCGCTCCGAGCGGTTCAGCGCGTCCTTGATCTCCGCGAGCTGGGCGTGCGCCCGCAGGAGCTGCTCGGTTTGCAGCGCGAGCGCCGCGCGCGCCGCCTCCTCCCGCGCCTTGCGCTCTTCCCGGGTCATCGCGAAGTAGGCGACCCCGATCAGCACGCAGACCACGACGGTCCGGTTGATGACGGCGGAGACGAACCGGCCCGGCTTGGTGGGCGCGAAGAGCCCGGCGTAGGTCGCGATCACGCAGAGCGCCACGGTCAGCACCATGAGCCGGCGGTTGCGGGCCGTGGCGATCAGCAGGATGGGAAGCACGAAGCCGTAGGCGCCGACCACGTTCGCCGGGCTCACCGTCTCGATGCCCACGATGAGCAGGAACAGCGAGGCCGACACGCCGACCACCCAGGGGTTCCAACTGGCCCGGCGCGCGGCGCGCGCCGCTCTTCGTCTGAACAGGTCTCGCAGTCTCATCGGCAGGCGTCCGCCGCCGCCCTCCCCCGCCCTTGCGCCCAAGGCCGAAGCGCCCGTAACGCCTGCGCGAGCGCTCGGGGTCTCGGATCGGCGCCCAGTTCCTCCACGGATAAGGCGTATTTTCTCGACCAGTTCGGGTGGGCATCCACGGTGCCCGGCAGGTTGACCTGCTCGCACGCGCCGATCACGTCCTCGAGCGCGGCCAGCATGACCCGGGCCGGCGTGCGGGCGAGGAACAGGTGGACAGCCTGGCAGAGGTCCGGCGTCATCTCCGCGACGGTCTCCGCGTCGTCCGGGAGTCCGTCGGGCAGCAAGCCCTCTGCCTTCAAGGCTTCGAGGATCCGCGCGCGGTCGCGGCGGCGCTCCTCCCAAGCCGAGGCCCGCGCGCGCTCATCTGGCAGGATCCCCAGCCGGAACCGCTCCTCGATGTCGCGCCCGCTCCAGTACCCAGCGAGCGGCGGGAGGTCGTGCGTGGTGGCGACCGCCGCAGCCTGGGGCGGATAGGCCGCGGGCGCCTTCCACCGCCCATCGGGCTCACGCTCGAAGTAGAACACCCGGTAGGAGAGCACGTTGGCGGCGGCCAGCCGGTCGCGCACCCAGTCCGGCACGGTCCCCAGATCCTCGCCGATGACGAGCGTGCGATGCCGCAGGCTTTCCAGAGCGAGGATGCCTAGCAGATCCTCGGCGGGATAGCAGACATAGGTCCCGGCCGAGGCGGGCAGGCCCTCCGGAATCCAGAAGAGCCGGAAGAGCGACATCACGTGATCGAGCCGCAGCGCGCCCCCGTACGCGAAGTTTTTCCGTAACAGCTCGATGAACATCCGGTACCCGCTCGCCCGGAGGCGATGGGGGTCCACGGGCGGGACCCCCCAGTTCTGCCCTTCGGGCGAGAAGGAGTCCGGAGGGGCCCCGCAACTGGCGCGCAGCGCTAAGACGTCCTGGAAGGTCCAGGCCTCGCTCCCGGAGCCGTCGCCCGCCAGGGCCAGGTCATGGTACAGGCCGACCGCCATCCCCCTCGCGCGGGCCCGCTCCGCGACGGCGGCGAGCTGCTCGGCGGCCGCCCACTGGAGATACTGAAAGAACCGCACCCGCTCGGCTCGCTCGGCTCGGAACGCGCGGACCTCCGGCGAGTCCGGGCGCCGGTAGGGCTCGGGCCAGTCGCGCCAGCTCCACAGGGGCGGCTGACGACGCCGGAACTCCTCGGCGAGCGCCTGGAAGACCGCAAAGGCCTCGAGCAGCACGCCGCCGTCGCGGACGAACCGAAGGAACGCCCATCCCCGCTCCGTCAGGGCCTCCAGATCCCGGCCGACGATCCGGAGATGCCGCGCCTGAAACGTCGCGAATACCGCCTCCAGCGCGGCGAGCTTGGCAGCCCAGACCCCGTCGTAGTCCACGGTGTCGCCCTTGCGGGCGCGCGCCAGCCGGGCCTGGAATTCAGGGTCCCGCACCACTCGCTGCGCGGCCGCGGAGTCGCCGAACTCGGGGAGGCCCTCCACATCCACGTAGAGCGCGTTCAAGTAGAGGCGGCTGTCCGGCGAATAGGGACTGATGTGGTAGGGACGCGCGTTTCTCAGCGCATGGAGCGGATTCACGCCGATGACGCCGGCGCCCAGCTCGCCGGCGGCCCAGTCGAGCACCTCGGCGAGGTCCCGGAAGTCCCCGACGCCCCAGTTGCGGTCCGATCGGAGCGCATAGACCTGGAGGGCCAGCCCCCAGATCCGCCGATCCTTGTCACCTCCGGGCTCGCTTCCAGCCCCGCAGGGGGGAGGCTCGTAGCACCGCGCGGGCACGACGATGAGCCGCAGGTCGCCCTCCACGAAGCGGGACCGGGTCAGCCCGTAGGCCTTCACATCGTAGTAGCCGACTTCCAGATCCTCCGGCAGCGGCAGCTCGAACCGCAGATACCGGCGCCCGCCCACCAGCCGACCCTCCACCGGCTTCAGCCCCGGTCCCTCCTCCCGCTCCCGGCAGCGGCGCCCGGCCTCGTCCCAGATCTCCCAGCGGAGCCGGAACGACGGAGCCTCGTCCTCTTCCGCCGGCAGGCGGAACGACCAGCGCAGGCCGCCCGCGCCGCGCCGGTGGACGAGCACCGGGTCGCAGGGCCTCAGCCACGGCGCGGCTTCCCGGGCCTCTAGCTCGGCCCGCGCCTCCGCCGCGGTGCTGACGCGGAGCCCCATGGCGGCGAGGATGGCGCGCGTGGTCTCGAGGGAGGTCGGATGGCGGTGTCCCCAGATGTCGGCATACTCGCGAACGATGCCCTGCAGCTCCGCCAGACGCTCGAGCACCTCCTGCTCACTCAACTCGTCCATGCAGCGAGTCTAGGTACCGCTCACCCCGAAGTCAAGGCGACAGGACGCTCCGCGACCGCGACCGCGGACCCGATCGCGACGAGTGCCCACATGACCGAAAGCGCCACAGCCTCGCCGCCAGAGCTGGGATTGCTCCCGGCCGGATCGCCGTAACCCGCTCACGGAAGGCGCTACGGTGCGCCACGGATTGCCCACCCGCAGCCCACGGTGGTAGCATGGGCCCGAGCTTCCCGCGCGAAGGAGGAACGCCGTGTACCAGACGAGAACCCGGAGGATCGTCGTGGCGGCTGTCTGCAGTCTGATCGCCGTCGGCCAGACCGGCTGCGTCAGTTCCAGCACCTACGAGCTGGCCAGGAAGGATGCGGAAAACGCGAGGCTGCTGTATCAGAACGAGACGCGCCGCGCCCAGGAGCTGGCCGCGACGGTGGTGCAGCTCACGGCACAAATCGAGCGGACGCAAGCGGAGCTCAAGAAGGCGCAGGAGCAGATCGCGAGGACGGAGCAGGAATTTCAAGCGACTCGGGACGAGCTGCTGCGGCTCAAGATTGACTGGGAGCAGCACCAGCACGCCCTGCGGAAACAGCTCAAGGTCGCCCAGGCTCACCTGCAGCGGGAGCAGGCCGTCCTCGACGCCGAGGCCGACCTCCGCTCGAAGACGGAGGGACAGTCGGAGGAGACCAGGCGCCGGGTCAAGGCCCTCGTGGTCCAGATCCAAACGCTGCTCGGCCAGCTCGAGCCCTTCTGACCAGCCGCGCCGCCCGCTATTTCGAGGCCCCTCCCCCCGTCGTCGGGAGGTTGATCCCGAGCCGGTCCATCCCCATGATGATCGTCAGCGCCGCCGGTGCGTGCTGGGCGATCTCTTTCTGAACTTCGATCCGCCGCAGATCCACGAATTCCGTCGCGCTGAGCCCCAGGTGCTCGCGGTAGGCCCGGTCCGCGATCCCGCGCTGCCGCTCCGCCTTTTCCCGCGCCTCTTCGGCCTTCTGGAACTCGATCATCGTGATGCGGCGCTGCTCCTGGATGATCGTCTGCGCCGTCTGGTCCAGCACCCCCTTCGGCGGGAGGATGCTGCCGATGACGATCCGGTTCAGACGCACGGGGATATTCTGCTGCTCGATCAGCTTGCGCTTGACGGCCTCCTCCACCGCGCTTTGCAGCTTGGCCCGCGTGCCGGGGTTGGTCGTCAGCTCGAACAGCGGATACTTCTGCACCTCCTCGCGGACGTAGGTCCGGAAGGCTTCCTTGACGTTCTGGCTGTACCAGTTGGGGCCGAAGCGGCTGATCAGGTCCGGCGAGCGGCCTTCGATAACGTTGGCGATCAGAAAGGCGTCGAAGGAGACCGGCGCGTTCTCGGCGGAAATGATGTCGAAGTGCTCCGCGTACTGGACCGGCCGGACGTCCACCTCGATCAGCTCGGTCGTGGGCGCGACGAAGATGCGGCCGGTCGTGGCGGGCTCGGGGTCCACGCCGCCGTGGCCGAAGAGGAGCGGCTTCTTGACCAGCACCCCCTCGTGCCCGGCGTCAATGGCCGGGAGGATGCAACCGGAGGCCGTCAGCAGCAGGACCATCACGACGAAGGCCCTGACGCCGCCAGAGGTCTTCATTGCCATTCGCCCCTTGGCTCGGAACCGGGCAAGGCCTTGCGCCAACACCGTTCAGCTTAGGCCGCCGCAGACCGCCTGTCAATGGCAGGCACGGGCGGGCCCGGCGCTCATTTGATTCCCGCCTCCCGCTGAAGCCAGCGGACGTACTGGATGATCTGCTCGACGTCCTCTCGGGTCACCCCATCGATCTTCGGCATATCGCCGAACGTCCAGTGATGCGCCCGGACGCCGTTGGCCGCCGCCATGAAGAACGCGGCGTCGCCGTGGTGGTTGGGCTCGTAGATCTTGTGGACCAGCGGGGGGCCGTGATCCGTCCCTTTGGCCCGTTCGCCGTGACAGCGGGCGCAGTTCGCGTTGAACTTCGCCTCGCCCCGCTGGTACTCCGCCGGGACGCGGGACGGCTCCGGCCTGGCGGCCAACGCCCACGCGGCGAGTGAGCCCGCCAGCAACGCCGCGGCGCCCAGCAGGCCGATCCGTGCCAGGGCGAGCCAGCTCATCGTGCACGGGGGAAGGGGCATGGCGGTCATCCCCGGTCGCCGCGCTCCGGCCGGGCCGGCTGGGAGCTGCGGCCCTGGTCGCCGAACTGCTCGCGGAGTCTCCGCTTGGTCCGCTTGGCCGTCATGTACCGATAGGCCCGCACCGACACCGGGATCCCCACGATCAGCCCGATCGTCAGGTACATGAAAAATTCCTCCGGGGACACCGCTTAGCTCCCTGCCGTCACATCGGCATACCGGATTGGATCCGCAAGCCCGGCTTCCCGGAAGCCCTCCAGCCGGATCAGGCAACTGTCACAGCGCCCGCAGGCCGCCCCGTCCGGGGCCGGATCGTAACAACTGTGGGTTAGTTCGAAGGGCACCCCGAGCGACGCCCCTAGCCGGATGATCTCGGCCTTGGACATCCGCAGGAGCGGCGCGCGGATCTCGATCCGGCCGCCCGAGGCCCCGACGCGCGTGCCGAGCCGGGCGACCTCTTCGAAGGCGCGCAGGAACTCCGGGCGGCAGTCCGGATAGCCGGAATAATCCACCACGTTCGCGCCGATATAGATGGCCGAAGCGGCCCGCGTCTCGGCGTAGGCCAGCGCCAGGGCGAGAAAGATCGTGTTGCGGGCGGGGACGTAGGTGCTCGGAATCCCCGCCGCGCGGGCGGCCCGCTCTCGATCCTTGGGCACCGGCTGGTCCGCCGTCAGCGCCGATCCACCGATCCGCCGCAGGTCGAGTTCCAGGACGAGATGCTCGGCCGCGCCGAGGGCTCCGGCAAGCTGCCGGGCCCGCGCCACCTCGATGCCGTGGCGCTGGCCGTATGCAACGGTGAACAGGTGGATCCGGCAGCCGTCCCGCTTGGCCACGGCCGCCGCAACCGTGGAGTCAATCCCGCCGCTGGCCAGCACCACGGCCTTCATGCTGCGCTCCCACCGGCGGGGCGAGGAACATGCTCAGGGAAAGGGGCGGCCGAGGCTCCCCCGCCGCGCCTACTCCCGCTCCTCTTCACGTTCGATCTTCTCGAGCAGCTCCTGCCGGGACTGGCATTCGACGCAGAGCTTCGCGAACGGCACGGCTTCCAGCCGCTTCTCGCTGATTTCCACCCCGCATTCCGCGCAGATGCCGTAAGTCCCTTCGGCCAACCTCGTCAACGCCTCGTCAATGAGCTGACGTTTCCGGTTGCGCATCTCCAGGAGCGAAATGCCGAGTTCCCGATCCAGGTCGGCGAGCGCCTGGTCGCCTACGTCCATCGCTGACTCCAGCCGGCGCTGCTGATCGTCCGTCAAGGACTGACCCAGGACCCCCTCGATCTCCTTCATGATCTCCTGGCGCTTGGCCATCAGCAGGCGGTGCAGGGTTTCTTTCCGGTCGCCCCCGGCGCGCTTGGCGGTGGCCGCGCCGCTCGACAGCCTGGCGCCTCCGGCGGGCTTTTTCTTGGCCTTGGCCTTCTCCGGCATCGTCCTGTTCTCCCGCGTCAACCCGTTCCGGTCACGAAAAATGAGCGGTATTCATACCACGGCCTCCGCGCATTGACAAGCCCCTGAAACGAAGCCCGGGATGACCCGTTCGAGGGTCGCGGGGCGCGGTTCACACGTAGGTCACGACGGCGTGCACGTCGCAGCCGTCGAGCTTGGCCCGCCCGTTCAACGCCTGCAGCTCGACCAGGAAGACGAGGCCGACGATCTCGCCGCCGAGCTTGCGGACGAGATCCACCGTCGCCGCAGCGGTACCGCCCGTCGCCAGCAAATCGTCCACGATGAGCACCCGTTCGCCCATGCCGACCGCGTCGCGGTGGATGGCCAACGAATTGGAGCCATATTCGAGGTTGTACTTCACCTCGAAGATGTCCGCCGGCAGCTTGCCGGGCTTGCGCACCGGGACGAACCCTGCGTCCAAGTTGTAGGCGAGCGGGCTGCCCAGGATGAAGCCCCGGGACTCGATGCCGACGACCTTCGCGATCCCCTTTCCGCGGTACCGCACCGTGAGGTCGTCTATGATCGCGCGGAACGCGTCGGCCCGCTTGAGCAGCGTCGTGATGTCGTAGAACAGGATGCCCGGCTTCGGAAAATCGGGTACTTCGCGGATCAAGGATTTGTAGTCGAGCGGCATGGCCTTCCTCGCGTGAATGAGGCGGGTTTTACCAGATCCGGAACCCCACGAACCGGCCCGAGGCGGATTCCCACCGGACCTGCAGATCCTCCACCTTAGCCCCGGGCGGACCGAGTCGTAGTTGCTCCAGGAACGTCTCCAACGCCGGACGCGGGCCCTCCGCCTCGACCTCGACCCGGCCGTCCTCCAGATTGCGCACGCCGCCGTGAAGGGAAAGGCGCATGGCCGCAGACCGGACGAAGGCGCGGTAGCCGACACCTTGCACCCGTCCGCTCGCCCAGGCCCGCACCCGGACGGTCGGGGCCGATGGATCAGCGTCAGCCCTCATGGCTCTCCACCCACCCTGCACTCGACAGGAGTAGGAAAAGCCCGGCTAGGCCTTCGGCTGGGAATCCGGCGTTGGCACAGGAGCATGCTTTCGCGCATAGCCTGGAGAGCGACGCCTGCGCAACCGGGTATGGGAGAGGACGGAACAAACCCCGACGGTACGGCTGCGGCGACCCAAGCGAAGCCCCTGCGTCGCCGCATGGCTAGCACGGTTGGTCGGGGCGAGAGGATTTGAACCTCCGACACCCGCGTCCCGAACGCGGTGCGCTACCGGGCTGCGCTACGCCCCGACTCGTTCATGGCCGCTAGGCCAGCGGGCGGTACTCCAACCCATGCGCCTCGGCCACGCCGCGGCACACGACGGTTCCACTGGCGATATTGACGCCCTTGGCCAACTCCGGATCTGACCGGATAGCCTGCTTCACGCCCGCCGAAGCAAGGCGGACTATAAAGGGTAGCGTCGCGTTGGTCAAGGCCAAAGTGGCCGTCCGCGGCACGATGCCCGGCATATTCGCGACGCAATAATGCAGGACGCCCTCCACCTGATACACGGGATCCGAATGGGTCGTCGGGCGCGTCGTCTCGAAGCAGCCGCCCTGGTCCACGCACACGTCCACCACCACTGATCCGGGCCGCATCCGGGCGACCACCGAGCGCGACACGAGCCGCGGCGCGCGCGCCCCGTGCACGTAGACCGCCCCGATCGCGAGGTCCGCTTCCGCCACTTCGCGGTCAATCCAGGCCTGGTGAGCCGCCAGCGTCCGCACGCGGCCCCCATAGAGGCGGTCGAGCTCGCGCAACCGTTTGAGATCCAGGTTCAGAACCGTGACCTGGGCGCCCATGCCGACCGCGATCCTGGCCGCCGCGCTACCGACCGTCCCGGCCCCCAGGATCACCACCTTGGCCGGCGGCACTCCCGGCACGCCTCCCAGCAGCAGACCCGCGCCACCCTGCGACCGTTCGAGATAGTGCGCGCCGATCTGGACGGCCATGCGGCCGGCGATCTCGCTCATCGGCCACAACATGGGCAGGCTGCCGTCCCCCAACTCAACGGTCTCGTAGGCGATGGCGGTGACGCCAGTCTCGAGCAACACGCGGGTGAGCTCCGCGGAGGCGGCCAGATGCAGATAGGCGAACAGGGTCTGGTCGCGACGGAGCAGGCGGGCCTCGGCCAGGCTGGGCTCCTTGACCTTGACGATCAGCTCGGCCTCCTCGAACACCCGCGCCTTGGAGGAAGCCACATGGGCGCCGGCCTTGCGATAGTCCTCATCGGAAAATCCACTCCCCTCCCCGGCTGTGGACTCGACCCACACCGTATGACCGGCCGCCGCGAGGGTCTGGACCCCGTCCGGGGTCAGGCCCACCCGGAACTCCTGGTCTTTGGTCTCCCTGGGCACGCCGATAATCATGACGCCTCCTTCGCGAACAGGATTCGCCCCGGCTCGCAGTCTCATTATACTCCCTCCGACGTCCGCGACGAGCCGGCCCGCCCGCCGCCCGTGGCTGGACAGTCGGCGAGCCCCTGGTGTAAGATCACCCCCTCTTTCTCGGGAGCACGGCGCGATGGAGAGCGGTCAGGGCGGCCCAGCCATTCGATGCGACGCCTGCGGCACGGAGCGGGGCCCCTTGATGAAGCTGTCGCTGGGAAAGGACTTCTTCGGCCGGGCGTACGATCGGCTCTCCCCGGCCGCCGACCAGAGCCCTAAGTGGTACTGCGAGACTTGCTCGATGCACAAGAATCTGCAGCGGGACTTCCGCGACATCAAGGCGGAGCTCGACAAGCTGGCCAGCGCCCAGGCGTCCGAGCTGGCGGCGGCGGACCAGTTGCAGCGGGCGCAGCTCCGCCTGTGCGAGATCCGGACGATTCTGGAAAGCAGCCAGCGCGCCTCTCGGCTCCTCGACTCGGCAGAGGTCGCCGCGTTGATCAGCCGGATCCAGGCCCATAAGGACTTCCTGTCCGTTCCACACTGAGCCGCAAAGACCCGGTCCGTGTCCACGTTCAAACATCACATCTTCGTCTGCGTGAACCAGCGCCCCAAGGGCGACCCGCGCGGCTGCTGCGCCGACCACGGGTCCGAGCGCCTGCAGGCCTTTTTCAAGAAAGAAGTGGAGCGGCTGGGGCTCAAGGGAACCGTCCGCGCCAACAAGGCCGGATGCCTGGACCATTGCGAGTATGGGCCGAGCGTGGTTATCTACCCGGAGGGTGTCTGGTATTGGGTGGGCACCGAGGCGGACGTGACGGAGATCATGGAGCGGCATGTGCTCAAGGGCGAGATCGTGGAGCGGTTGCTGATGCCCGGCCACGAGCCAGACCGGACGCCGGGCGGTCCCCAATCCGGGAGCTGAGGGCCAGCCCCCGCAGCAAGCAGGGAAAGGGACAGACCATGCCGGTCGAAGACAAGTGGAAAGCCAACCAGGCGAAGGTCGCCTACATGAAGAGCTTTCCCGGCCTCGCCACAGCCTGGGACCAGGTGAGGGGCAAGACGGTCGAGGTCGTCGCGCCGATGCGGACTAAGCACGGCGCCGCCGTGCTCGTGTTCACTGACGGCTCGTTCGTCGTGGCCCCACCTCTCGCCCCAGAGCCTTGGGAGCTGACGGAAAGCCTCGAGGTCGCCCGGCCGATGCTGGAACCCCGGCACCCGGCCGCGTTCGCGGAGTATGACCGCCTGGTCCAGCAGGACAAGGAAGCCTTGCGGGCCGCCCGGCTGGAGAAGATCCTCGGCGCGATCCAGAACAATCTGGAGCAAATTCCAGAGCTCAAGGACCGCCTGCGCCAGCTCGTGGAAGGGTGGAAATAACACGCCACGGTTACCGGCCATGAACATGCTGGAACTCTTCTCGCAGGCGCTGTTCGAGGGAGTCACGCCCATGATGGTCACAAGGGATCACCTAGTCCGCCACCCGGATCGCTGCACCCACAATGCTGTGTGTATCCCGGTCTGCCCGACCGGGGCCTGGCTCTCCACGCCGCCCTTCAAGTTCGACGCGTGCCGCTGCCTGGAGACCTGCCGTCTCTGCCTCGACGCCTGCCCGTCGCAGGCCATCTACGCCGTCTTCCGCAAGGGCGACAAGCTGCTCGAGCCGACCAGGAGCGAGCCCAAGAAGTAGGACTGGGCAAGCGCCTCAGCAGACAACCCGCTTGCGGACGTGGCCCCAGTAGGCCGTCCCCGCGAGGCCGCAGGCGGCGGTTAAGGTCGTCAGCGCCATGATCCGAAAGACCTGCCCTTTAGAGATCTTCATCGGAGCGGCGGGGTCCAGCAGATCGGGCGCACGCGAGATCAGCTCGAGCGTCCGCCCCCCGAACAGGATCGGCCACATGCAGGCGAGCCGCAGGCGAACCTCGCACCGCGGGATCGCCAGCGTATAGCACCAGCCTCGGTCCAGGTGTTCCAGGGCCTGGGTGATCACCCGTCGCAGCACGGGCCTGAGCGCTGGCAGGGCCTCCTGCCGCAAGAGCTGCGCCGGCTCGAGCCCCGCTTCCCGGAGCAGGCTCTTGGGCAGGTAGCAGCGGCCCCGTTTGAGGTCCTTCGCCACATCCTTGAGGATGTTCGTGAGCTGGAGCCCCTTGCCGAACCGCACGCCGACCCCTGCCATTGCCCGGACATCCCAGTGCGCCAGCGATGGCAGGTGCGCGCAGACCATTTCGGTCCAGAACTCTCCCACGCAGCCTGCGACGTGATAGGTGTAGCGATCGAGGTCGGCCTCGGTCTCGAGGGCCACGATCTCCCCCGTCGGGTTCGCGTGGAACACGGTGAGATCCATCTCCATGCCGAGCGTCAGAGTGCGCAGAAGCCGCGCGAGTCGCTCCCGATCCCCGATCTCCAGCCCCTCGGCGAGGCGGAAGCAGTCCTCCAGTCGCTCCAGCAACGTCTGCTCCGACGAATGGGGCTGGCTCGGCACCAGCGCCGCCTGGATAGCCCGGATCTCCGACCAGTCGGGGGCGGCTTCGCCGAACTGGGCACGGAACCGCCGGAGCAGGTCCAGGCGGCAGGCCGACTCGATCAGCTCCGTGTCGGCGATCGTGTCCGCTGCCCGGGCGAAGAGGTAGGCGAGCCCGATCTGGGTTCGCACGGGCCCGGGCACGACGGCCAGGGTCAGGTAAAAGGAGCGCGACACGCGCTTGAGGAGATCGCGCAGCAGCTCGCGCTGGAGGGTCTTTCCGGGAGACAACGGCGTCACTCGCGGACTTCCAGCCGGCCTTCCATCCCCTTCTCCCGGTGACTGGCGGCAAAGGGGATGGGCGGCTTCTTATCACAGAAGAACGGATAGAGCCCTGGTTTGGCGGGCGTGAAGCGAACCGTGACCGTCAGGCCGGCCTTGACATCCTGGTTGACCTCGAGACCGGCTTCCGGGTCTTTCAGGAGGAAATTATGCGGCACGATGAACGTGACGCTGGTGAGGGTCAATTCGACCGGCTTGCCGGCCCGCACGACCAGATGATCCGGCGCGTACGAGTAGCTGTCGAGCGTGATGATGGCCCGCTGCACGCCGTCCTGGTCCACCTTCAAGACGAGAGGCTCCCCTGCCTGCGCGCCCAACCAGGTCGCGACGGTCGCCAGCACCAGCCCTCCAACCACGTTCCAGCGACAAGGGTTTTTCACGTGCGTCGTTCTATCAAAGGGCGCTCTACCCGTCAACCTGCCCGGCGAGCCTGTCACGGCGCCCCTCCGCCTCTGCGGCCCGGCCTTGACTGGCCGGGCCGCGGCCTTATCTCTGCCCACGCGGCCAACCGAGCAGCCTATCTCCGTGAATTTCCCGGCGACAGACTGTATAATAATGGGCGCCGCCCCGTCGGAGCCTCAAACCACTCCAGGGGCCCAGGCTCGCTGAGGAATGGAGGATTGCAATGAAGTGGTTGAAGGGCATCGTGCTCCTGCTGATCGCCAATGTCCTGGTCTTCGTGACCCTGTCCATCACCTTCCACGTGCTGGTGAACTTCATCCTGCCCGCCTTCGGGATTGACGTCCGCGGAGCCGTCAACCAGCAGGATCTCGTCTGGGCGATGGTGATCGGCTTCGGCGGGGCGTTCATCAGCCTCGCCTTCTCCAAGCAACTGGCCAGGTCCTGGCTGGACTGCTACCAGATCGTCCAACCCCGGACCCCTGCGGAGCAGGTGATCTACGGGACCGTGCAGGAGATCGCCCAGCGGCTGCGCATCCGGATGCCGGAGGTCTGGGTCTATGACTCGGACGACCCGAACGCCTTTGCGACTGGCCCGACCAAGAACAACGCCATGGTGGCCGTCTCCACAGGCCTGCTGAACAATCTGAACGAGCAGGAAGTGCGGGCGGTGCTCGCCCACGAGATGGGCCACGTGTTCAACGGCGACATGTTCACGACGACGGTCCTGGCCGGTCTGATGAATACCTTCGTCTACTTCATTAGTCGGTGGGTCTACCGGCAGCTCGCCGAGCGAAACGAAGCCCTGGCGTTCGCTGTCTATTTTCTGCTTCAGACCCTGCTCTCGTTCCTGGCGATGATCCCGATCGCCTGGTTCTCCCGGCGCAGGGAGTTCGCCGCCGATGCGTTCGCGGCCAAGGTCTATGGCCGGGATGCGATGATCTCGGCCCTGCACGCGATCGACCGATGGGTCAAGCGGGCGCAGATGGAGTACACGACGCAGGACGCCTTGGCCACGATGAAGATTTCAGGGAAGTCCAGCGGGTTTCTGCACCTGTTCGCAACCCACCCGCCGATCGAGGCGCGGGTGGCAGCGCTGCAGCGGTTGTGAGCGCGATCAGGCGCCAGCGGACAGTCCGGACAGCGCGAAGGCTGGCGTTGGCGACGGCCTTCGGGCTGATGGCGAGCTGCGGGCGCGAGCTATTTGCTCGCGCCGACGCTCGCCGAGGTCTCGGAGGCGGCCGGCGCTGGTCCGTCGGCGCTTGTCTTCGACATCGTCGCTCCCGCTCCGAGCTAGGTCTTCTTGATGAAGCCAATGCGGTCCTTGTATTCGTGGATAGCCGCTTCCAGGGCCTTGGCCCCCAGCGGAATGTTCGCCTCTAGGACCGCCTCGACCTCTTTGTCGTCGATGACCACCTCGTAGCGATCCTGGACGTTGGTCAGGACAGCGCCCTTCTTGACGTCGCGCGGCATAAAGATCTCGTACCAGACCTCTTTCTCCACCAGGCAGACATCGCGAAAGCGCTCGTAGAGCAGCTTTAGCTTCTCGGGATCCGTCTCCCTCATGCCCCCTCCGCGAGCGAGAATCGGCACATCAATGGTCGTGACCGCACCCGCTGCCCTCGGAGCCCGGCATCGCCCGCGGGGCCGGGATGTTGGTGATGTTCAACGGCGTCGGATCGGGTCTAGAGACGCCGACCTCGCCGGACCGAGCCGCAAACGAGGACAGGATGCGCCGGATCGGAGCCCCGCACTCTCGGCAAGCCGTCAGGGCCGGCTCCGTGATCCGCTGGAGATACTCCTTCCGGCGCGAGCAGGACTCCTCCCGCCGGCACTGGTCCGCGACGTACTCGTAGATCGGCATGGTCCTCCCTGCCTGGAGTTCGCGCTCCGGAAGCAGCCTGCATCGGGTTGGAAGAAGTTACTTCTGCGTGGATGCGCTGGCCGGAGCGACCTGGTCGGCGATGTGAAATCGCATGGTCCCGACCTTGTTCACCGCGTGGAACGGCTGTTGCCCTAGGGGTGTGACGTAGATGTGCACCTGGTAGGTTCCCTTTTTCCACCCGTCGGCTGGCTTTTTCAGCTCGAGGAAGCCATACCGCTCGTGGCCGGGCACCTCCAGCGTGTCGCGGCCCACCGGCTGCTCGGGAATGTTCCCCTGCTCGTCCTCCAGAAACCACTGCGCGCTGAACTGCGCGGGGTCTTCCAGCGGAGCCACTTCGAACACGATGTAGACGGCGGGCGTGTCAGGGGTAAAGACCGTCGTCGGCTCAATCGGCTTGAGGCGGGGATCCTGGGTGTACCACCCCTTGCGGCCGAAGCTGTCCCACTCGACCTCGTACCCCTTGGCAGCCTTGATCCAGACGAAGATGGACTGAGGGACGCCGCGGCGCTGCTCGTCGAACGATGGCGCTTTGGTGGGCTCGAACTCCGTGACGCTCTGCTCCTTGGGTGCCAACAGTTCCTTGGCCTGCACCCGGTCCGTCTGAACAGCCAGGAACCCAGCGACCACTGCCATGAGCCCATTGAGCAGGATGCCGTGCCGCCTGGTCGGACCATCGGTGCGGTGGCTCATCGCTCACCTCCTGGCCTGCGCTCGATCCATGTCAGCTCACAATCGCCGGTTTAGTTGTTAGCCTACTCCAACGGTCCCATGAATTCAACTCGCCGTCCCCCCGACGCCTGACGGCGAGGCCGGTCGTTGCCCTGGCCCTCTGGTATAATGCGCCCGGTCCGCATCCGATCGCAACGGAGGCACCGTCTCCGCTCGACAGACGGCCCTCCGCGTGGAGCGCCTCGTTCGGAGGAGTGCCGCAGCGGCGGGCGGGCTGCCGTCGCGCTTGAATGGCATAGGGAATGAGTGTGGTGTCGGAACAGACGGGCCCGGGCTTCCCACCAGGTGATCGGCAGGACTCGCGCTGGAAGCGGAGCCGCCGGTATGGAATCCGCGAGGGCGCCTTGCAGGCAGCAGCCCAGGGAGGCGGTGAGTCCTTCCTCTCGGCCTTTGCCTTGCTGCTGCACGCCTCTCCCTTCCAGATCGGCTTGCTGTCGGCCCTTCCCCAGCTCATCGGCACCTGGTCCCAGTTGCTCTCGGTCAAGGTCCTGGCGCGTCTCTCTTGCCGTCGACCGCTTATCCTGGCCGGCGCCGCAGGCCAAGCCATCATCTGGGTGCCGCTGTTCCTGCTTCCCTGGCTGTTTCCAACCCAGGGGCCGTGGATCCTCGTCGCCTGCGTGCTGGCCTACGTGGCAGCAGGCCACCTGGGCGTGCCGGCTCTGTCCAGTCTGCTTACCGACCTCGTCGCAGCGGACCGGCGAGGGGCCTATTTTGCACGTCGGGCGAAGGTCATGGCCGTGGCCAGCTTCTGCGCGCTCTGCGGGGCCGGGCTGGTGCTCCATTGGGCCCAGACGCGGGACGTTCCCTGGCTCGGATTCGCGTTGATTTTCCTGGGAGCCTCCACGGCCAGGGCCCTTTCCGTCTCCCTGCTCGCCCGCATTGATGAATCGGTCCTGCCTACGTCGAGGGAAGCGGAGATCCACCTGCTCGAATTCCTCCGGCACGAGCGGAGCGCTGATTTTCAGCGCTTCCTGCTCTTCTCCGGACTCATGCACCTGTGCGTCTTGATTGCCGGGCCCTTCTTCGTCATCTACCTGTTGAGAGATCTGCACCTGACCTATGTGCAATACGCCGTGTGGCTGGCAGCCGGGACGCTGGGCCAGTTCCTCACGCTGAAGCCCTGGGGACGAATCAGCGACCGGTACGGGAATAAGAAGCTCTTGACCGCGACCGGCTTGCTGGTGCCGTTTCTGCCGATGCTCTATTTACTCGGCACCAGCTTCCTGTTCTTGGTCGCCGTGAACTTCGTGGGCGGGGTCATCTGGGCGGGACTGCTCCTAGGGCTGCAAAACTACGTCTTTGATGCGGTCAGGGCGGAAGATCGGGCCAAGGGAGTGGCCGTCTGGAACGCAGTGAACGCGGGAGGCTGGTTCGCGGGCGCCATGCTGGGAGGTTGGCTCGCCTCCTGGCTCCCCGGCGCGATCATCCTGCCCGGTGTTGAGCTGCGCTTCGTCTCGAATCTGCCGCTGGTCTTCTTTATCTCAGGCCTGCTCCGCCTGGGGGTCTCCGCCTGCTTGCTGCGGACCTTTGGGGAGCCACGGCCGGTCGAGCCCATCTCGCATCGCCGGCTCTTCCGGGAGCTGCCGCTCGTCAAGCCACTCAGCGACGCCTGGACTGTTCGGACGCGCCCTCGCACAGGCGGGCGGAGCTCCGAAGTTACCGATGCTGCACCGGGCTCGCCGGGCCCCTAACCGACTCGCGCTCCTCCTGCTGCATCTTGTCGAAGAATCGGTCGGAGTCGCTCCGGATCTCATTGACGGATCGAGGCGGCGGCTCCTTGGACTCCGACGCACACCCCAAGACCGACCCCCATCCCAGCAGCGCTGCGGAGTACGCGAGCGCCCTGAGCCCGACGATCCACGCTTGTCTCCCTGCTGCTGCCTGTCGTTCCATGCGTCTTCCCTTTCGTCGGTCCAGCCTTCGGTCGCCGCTCCGAAGACTCCCCCGTCAGCGGAACGCCCGCCACAGGTCGGCGGCGGTCCGATCCACGCCCCGATCCAGCGCCGCTCGGATCAACGGCTGCACGCGGGACTCACTGAAGAACAGAGACGACCGCGGATCCACGCCCTCCACCTGGGCCACCACCACGTTATAGAACACCACCTCCGCGCTCTCGACCATGATGATCTTGCTGGTAAACAAGAACGGTGGAAGATCTCCGGAATACTTCGCGAAGACCCGATCCCGGAGGTTCGGCCCTTCGATCCGGTACAGCAGGACACCGTCCGCCCCCAGGAAACGGCCGAGGCGGACGGCGGTCCGATCCGAAACCCGTCCGCCCATCTGCAGCCGCTGCTCGTCCAGCAAGGCCGACAGATCGGAGCGTTCCACGATCTGCAGCGACGGACGCTGCGTCTTCAGGAGAAAGGTCGCACCGGCAAGACGGAGATAGGCCGCTGCCACATCGCGATCCGTGGTGTGGGGATATACGACTGCCAGGCGCGCGATGTGCTCGGGGATCCGGGATGCGGGCGAGAGACTGCTTGTCACGTTCGCCGAGGGCTCCGCCCGCGGCTCCCAGAGCTGACATCCCTGGAACAGGCAGCTCAGCGCGACCCCAACCGCAGTGAGAGCCAGTTGCTTCTCTCCCGCCATGGTCCGCCCTCGGCGAGCGCCCGGCCAACGCGAGTGTTTCGTTTGTATCCTACCGCAGCGGTCCACCAAAAGCCATGGCCGCATTCCGCCCGCTTGACTCCTGCTTTCGGCGGCGTCTATGCTCGCATCCCTGTGGAACGGCACCCGGACTCCAGGGGGAGGAGACCCGATGTCGCTTCATGACCGATTGTCCGAGGACCTGAAAACCGCGACGAAGGCGAAAGACCAAGTGCGGATGGACGTCATCCGGATGATCAAAGCCGCCATCCTGAACAAGGAACTGGAGCTGAAGAAGCACCTGGATGATGCAGAGATGAGCCGCGTCATGGCCACCTTGGTGAAGCAGCGCAGGGAAGCGGCCGACCAGTACCAGAAAGCCAACCGGACCGACCTCGCCGCACGGGAGCTGCGGGAGATCGTGATCATCGAGGGCTATCTGCCCAAGGCACCGTCTTCGGAGGAGATCGCCCAGGTCGTCGAGGCTATCCTGCGCGAGACCGGCGCGAGAACGTTGAAGGACATGGGCTCCGTCATGAAGCAGGCCATGGCAAGGCTCGCCGGCCAGGCGGTGGACGGCACGCAGGTCAGCGAGCTCGTGCGGGCCAGACTGCAATCGGCGGAGCAGGCAGGAGACAGCCGGCCCGGAGGCGCATGAGCGCCGGATAAGACGGACGGTGGTGACGGGCTGTTGGCGAGGAGGGTCGCGGTGAGGCCACGAGCTTGGCTGGCGAGCTTGGCTCCCCTCGCCCTGGCATCGGGGCTGGTCTCGGAAGGGACCCTCGCCGAGGTGCCGGTAGACGAGCTTGCAGACCTGACCGGCCGTGCCAGCGCCGTCGTCACGCTAAAGGCCCATGATAACTTCTCCAACGAATTCACCTTCGACGTGAGGGTCCGGAACCACACCGCGAGCGCCCTCGAGGCCGCCAACCTGGTGCTCGTTTTGGACCACGCGACTGACCTCTCCGGCAAGAACACCATGAACCGGGTCGAGGCTGTGGGACAGGATGGACAGACCCGGGACGGTAAGCCGTTCCTAAAACCATGGAAAACCATTCCACAGCACGTCACCCGAACGGCGCTGATGACGATTCGCGTGCAGGAATTCCACCTGCACTCGCCGGTAGGATCGCTGCCGGCGCCTTGCCGGACCGTCCGGCAGGTGACCGACAGGATCGAGCCATGCCCGACCAGCGAGGCGCTGCCAGCGCCGCTTCCTTCCTGGCGACCTGCCGCCAGAACGACCAGACGTGCTTGTCCCGATTCCTCACGGGTAGGGAGAAGGCGACCTGGTCGCTCATGCGGCGGTTTGGCCGCTCGGAATACTTCAGAGCCCGCCGCGCGAGGCACAACGCTGCGGCCTGGTGAGTCGAAAGCCCATAACGGCGGGCGAATTTGTGCCGACCGATGACCGAGGTGTAGGCGGGATTGACCTCCAGCACCTCCAGACCCGCATCATGAGCACGGGCCTTGAGGATGGCGAGGATGCGGGCGTAGGACAGCGCCGAGAGCATCCGGCGATAGCGGACACCGTTGCCCTCGAGCTGCGCCTTCTTCCGGGCGAACGCCAGCCGCTCGAAGGCCAGGGGCTTGTGTGTTCCCCGGGCGAATGCCATCACCTGCTTGACGGCTTCGCCGATGCGCGCTTGGGCCTGTTCTCGGCTGCACCCGTACGTGACCAGCGGGATCTTCGCCGTGGCGCACGGATTCCCATGCCGGTCGGTTTCGGTTACAGCCAGATGGTCGTTGTTGAGGTCAAGCCCGATCACACCGAGCCGCCGATCGCTTTGGAGCCTGACGGGCAGGACTCCGGTGGAGATGAATACACGCCAGCCTTTGGCATCACGAACAAAGCGGTAGCTGATCGCCTGTTGCCGGGCGAGCGCCGCCACCACATGCTCAGTCCCATACGGCAGCGTCGCCTCAACGCGCAGGAATTTCTCTCCCCCGTTGGCCGCGATGACAGCGTCCGGCAGACGCAGCCGGAAGGCAAAACGGCCATGGCCCAGGTATTCCGCCACACACCCCTGGCACCCGGCGGTCTCGTCCTTCGATCCCAGGACGAAGAACTGGCTCGCACGGGCACGTCGCCACGCGGTGCGCCATTCATCCAGAGACGCGTAGCCATGCTCCTTCAGATGGAACTGGGCCCGGAACAGCGGCCGGCTGCCAAAACAGATCCGGACCCGGTCATGGGCGTGATCGTCCTCCAGGCGAGCCAAGCGGTGCCGGAGGATGGCCAGGCGGCGCTTCTTCTGATGGATCCGTTTGGCCAGGCACGCGCGCTGCGTAGCATCGGTCTCTTCGCGGTGGCGTCTGTCCAGCGCAGCCAGCCGCTTTTCGGCCGTGTTGATGCGTGTCCGGGCTTCCTGGATCAGTCCCTTGCGGCGTTCCTTGATCGAGGACACCATGCCCTTCAGCGTATGGCAGATCGCATTGAACTGCCGGGCGGTCAGGCCAAAACGCTGGAGATAGGCGGGCTTCAAGGACTCCGGGCTCTCGCCCCGTGCCATAGCGGCAAACAGCGTGCGCTGCACGTGGCCATACAGTTCGGCATAGGCCCCGAGCAGGCTGTCCGCCTTCGGCGGGATGACCAGGCGGGTTTGATACGTGCGTTGAGCTGCCACCTATCCGCCCTCCCTGCAGGCCGCGATCAGGTTCTTGGCCCGATTCTTGGCCGAGCGGCGTCCATACAGACGGGCGCAGAACGAAGTCAGCACCGCGATCATGTCCTGCACCAGGTCGTCCTGAAGCTCAGACTCGTCTACCACCAACACGCGTGCCCCGCGGGCAGTCAGGGCCGCTTCCACGTACTCCGCTCCAAAGCGCATCAACCGGTCCCGGTGTTCCACAATGATGGTTTTGACCCTGGGATCGGCCAGAAGGTGCATCAGCTTCTTTCGATGGCCGTTCAGACCGGAGCCGATTTCAGTGACCGTCCGGCTTACCGACAGCCCTCGGGCATTCGCGTATTCCAGGCAACGGGCCACTTGTCCATCCAGATGGGGGCGCTGATCACTGCTGGAAACACGGGCATAGATCACGGCGATGCCGTTATCTTCTGATGCCTCCTGAACGATGATCGTCCCACTCGGCAACTGTCTGGCGGGGATAGGCAGCTTGCCGAGCCGAAACCAGTTCCAGACCGTGCGGTAGCTGACGCCTTGTTTCTTCGCCCAATCGCTTAATTTCATGCTTCATAGAGCAGCATGTATTTCTATAGTATTCTAGACAACACGAGAACTGTTGCAACCCTATTTTCGGGTTCCCGGACCCATGCTCGCGCCTTACGGCGAAAGCGGGGCTGTGACCGTGCGCCTCAGGAACCCCGACTACGTGGCGCTTTGGACTCCATCCTTCCGTGTCCTTGGGACCGCACAGCCGGACCCCGGCCTGCAGGCGGCAGACGCCCTCGATCGGCTCATCCAGCTCCTGATCAAAAAGGGCCTGCTGACCGAAGAGGAGTGGACCGAGGCGGTCCAGCCAACCAGCCCCGACCGGTGACGCGCGAAAGAGGACCGGGCCGCCCCCCTGGAGTCTGGCGGACTCGCTTTCTGTCCAATTCAAACCCATTCCCGTACGGAATCACCCTTCCTCTAACACGCCTCCACACATTTGAGGCATTGAGTATCTGCATAACGCTTTCTACCCTACACCGCTCCAGGCATATCAACGGCGATGTTCCAACACCCTGCCTGGCAACCCGATCGTCACACCGGAGGCCCGGGCTGGCCGATCACCTCGCGCGCCACCGTCGGCCCGGACGCGGAGTCAGCCAGGCCCAGTCCATCCGCTTGGCGGCGGTGACCGTGGTGCCCCTGTGGTCCTCGTTCAGTGGAGGACGCGTCAGCGATGGGCCTGACCCGGAGCGACAGTCAGGGAGTCCACTACGGACAGGTGCCGGAAATCCTTTCTCCGGAACAGCCTGCTCCTCCAGTCCCAGTCGTGGCTTCCACAGTCTCGATCGGGCTGATCTCGACCGTGCTCCTGTTGGCCGCGCTCCTTGAGATGGCCAGGCGCCGGCGCCGCCAGCGCGAACGCAGCGGCTCACGCGACACCGCCAAGGATCTCCAGCCGCTCTTGGCACATCAGACGCCCACCCAGGCCATGGAGGAGAACCGCTGGTGCCCCGGTTGGTGGAACCTCCCGGGGACAGCCCCGTCGCCCAAATCAGACACGCATCTCGCTGAAGAAGCCCTGCAGGAGTCAGAGTTGCGGTTCCGGTCGGTCTTCTTTTCGGCCATTGACGCCATCGTGCTCGCCGACGGAGACGGTTGCATCATCTCCTGGAACCAGGGCGCCGCCACGATGTTCGGCTACCGGGAGGACGAGATCCTGGGATGCCCGCTCACCTTGCTCATGCCGGAACGTTACCGGCAGCGGCACCTGCAAGGCCTGGCGCGGCTGCGTGCCACGGGCATAGCTCCGCTTCTCGGCCGTACCCTGGAGTTCCACGGGTTGCGGAAGGATGGCATGGAATTTCCCTTGGAGCTGTCCTTGGCGACCTGGAGGGTCGGCGCCCGGGCTTTTTACAGCGGGATCATGCGAGACATCACCGAGCGCAAGCGCGCGGAGGAGCGCCTGGGGAAGATCAACGACTGCTTTCTGCACTTCACCACTGAGTTTGATCAGAACATCGCGCGTGTGACCGCGCTCTGCGGGGAACTCCTGGGAGCGAGCGGCGCGTGCTACGTGCGGCTGGACCGTGGCGTCCTCCACGAACGCGCGCAGTGGGGCTTTCCGGCATCGGCCGTGCGCCAAGGAACGCCGGAGGGCCAGGCCATCGAGCAGGTCATCCGGCGGGGAGGAGACCGCGCGGTCGTGCGCCAGGTTGCGGAACCCCAGACAGACAACGGGTCCGAGCCCCAAGGCCCCACCTGGCAGTCCTGGATCGGGGTGGCGGTCAAGCTTGGGCAGCAAGCTGTCGGCTGCTTATGCGTCCGCTCTGTGAAGCCGCTCGCGCCTTCCGAAGCGGATGAACGCCTCATGGGCATCCTTGCCTCGGCGATCGGCCTCGAAGAGGAGCGGAAACTGACCCAGGGCACCTTGCGCGAGCGCGAGCGGCAGTTGCGGCAGATCAACGAGGAGCGCGAGCGGTTGGCGCGCGACCTCCACGACGGCATCATTCAGTCCGTGTACGCCATCGGGCTCAGCCTGACCGAGTGCCGCCGATGCCTGCTTCCGAAGGACCCTGAGAAGGCCTTGGTTCGCCTGGATGGGGCCATCACGGACTTGAATGCGGTGATCCGCGAGGTCCGGTCCTACCTCCCTGGACTCACGCTGAAGACCGGAGCGGTTCCTGATCTCGAGACCGGACTCGCGAGCCTGCTTCGGACCCTGAACCGGGCTCCGTCGCCACGCTTTCGCTCGGAGATTGATCCTCAGGCGGCCGCCCAGGTGACGCCGGACCAGGGCTACCATCTCCTGCAGATCGTGCGGGAGGCCCTGAGCAACAGCCTCCGGCACGCCTACGCCACAACGGGCACGGTGTCCCTTCGGCTGGGATGCGACTGCATCCGGCTCGAAGTGCGGGACGACGGCGTGGGGTTCGACGCCGAGGCGTGCCAACAACGCGGTCATGGGCTGCACAACATCCAGACTCGCGCCCGCAAGCTCGGCGCTCAGGTCGAGATCGCCTCGGCGCCCGGCGCCGGGACCAGGATCTCTGTCGAGGTCCCCGTGGGAGGCTGGCATGGCGCCCCCTAGGAGCGAGCCGATCCGCGTGCTCCTCGTGGACGACCACGAGGTGGTGCGGAGCGGCCTGCGAATGCTCCTCAATCGGAGCGGCCGCATTGAGGTCGTGGGTGAGGTCGGCACGGTGCTGGCCGCCGGCCCCGCAGCCGTCCGCCTGAAGCCCGATGTCGTGCTCATGGATATCTGCCTGCCGGACGGGAGCGGCGTCGAGGCCTGCCGCGAAATTCGCGCCGCCTGTCCGGCCACCCGGATCCTTTTTCTGTCGTCGTTCCTCGACGACGAGGCTGCCATCGAGACCGCCCGGGCCGGAGGTGATGGGTATCTTCTGAAGGAAATCAGCGAAGAGGTACTCATTGGCGCGGTCGAGATGGTCGCCCGGGGCCAGTCCATCCTGGCGCCGGCGGTCAGAGGGCTGGTCCAGGAGCAGATGCGGCGCGCGGAGGGAATCGAGACCCAAGCCGATCGGGTCATCGTCACTTCGCAGGAGCAGCGCATCCTCGCGCTCGTTGCGCGAGGGCAAACCAACAAGCAGATCGCGGTGGCTTTGGGGCTGAGCGACAAAACCGTCCGGAATTACCTCAGCAGCATCTTCCAGAAACTGCACGTCTCGCGCCGCGCCGAAGCCGCAGCTCAGTATGCCCAGCTCCTCATCCGGCGCAAGAACATACCCGATCTCACTAAGTAGCCACTCCTTCTCTTCGCCTGATCCATCCCGCTCCCTCGCTGCAGGTTGAGACATTGTTCCTGGCCGTGATGGGCAGATGACCCCTACCGCCGACCCCGCGCGCTGCGCCAGAGTGGACCTCGCGCAAGCTCTACGTACCAAGTTCATCCGGGTCGCGGGGAAACGAAGGGGATAAGGAGCAGCGCTCCTCCCCCTTTGCACCGCCGCCAGTGCCAGTCATGCGAAGGAAGGCCGCCCCTACACGGCATCACCGCAGAGGGCGCGGGAACATGACCGGTGCATCGGTCACACACGGTTTAGCATCCCCCTAAACAGATGGGCCTCAAAGTGGGCCATGAATACGCCTGATTCTATTTAGTGTATTGTACTCATCCTGTACTTAAGGGAGGGTTAGGCGCCTGGCTTGGCCTTGCATGACCGTGGACCGGAGCGGTCCATCAGGCTGCACCGCCACAGCGGATTGGACCAAACCGGATAAGGCTGAGGTGGCGGCGTACCCATTCACTACCGAACGAGGGAGGTCGACCGTGAAACGGCTCTCGCAGACGATCGGCTGGCGGGCAGGCTTGGTGGGGCTCGTCTGGATTGGGTCGGCCTTCGCCGGGCCCAGCCTGGGGCTCAAGGACGAGGGAGTCGGCATGTACACCGACGCTTCGGTGGCCAACCAGGTCTCCACCTTCACCCTCACTCGGGCTCTGATCAGTTGCGGCGTGGGGACGGTGAACGCCGGCGGGGACTTCGGCCCCTTTGAGATGCTCATGTTTTCGCTCAGCATTGACAGTTACGCCGTCAAGCGAGACGTCCCCAGAACCATCACGGCCACCGGCAAGATGCGCTCGATCACCCGCGTGGCCGGCCAGATCGTCGAGGACACCGACGGCACCGGTCTCAATCCTCCTCCGCACGACTACATAGCCATCGGCCAGGACAAAGATTCCCCCCAAGCGGATCGGTTCGACATTCACGTCGCCACGCCGTTCTGGAACACCGGCAATCCCTTGTGTACCCCCTCGGCAATTGTCGCCGGCGGGTGCCGATTCGGCGGCGCGGTGTTCCTGGGAAATGTCGTGGTGTCGAGCAGCAAGCAGTTCTAGCCAGCCGCCGTTCGGGATCGCGAGGGCAACCGAATAGGGAACGCACCCGGAGACGGGGACCCCTTCCGAGAGAGGGATGACCATGAAGCGGGCTACCGCCGCGGCCGCGTTGGCGGCCTCCTTGTACATCGTCTTTACCGTCTTCGCCCATGAGCCGCATGTCACGCAAACGATTGGAGACCGGCCGGTGCTGCCCGGTCACATCAACCACGACGACATCGTGGCCGGCAGGCTCAGCTTCGCCCAGATCTTCGCCGCCGGGAAGCTGCTCTTCGAGGCTCCGTTCAACAAGCTGGACGGCCAGGGCCGACCGGCAGCCACCGGCAACGGCAAGCCGACCCTGCGCACTCCGGTCACCGATCCGGAGATCGCGATGATCCGCACCTCGGCCCCGGACTCCAACGCCTGCGCTGGCTGCCACGTCCAGCCCCGGGCCGGCGGCGCCGGAGACTTCGTGGCCAACGTGTTCGTACTCGCCCAGGTCCTGGACCTCGTCACCTTCTCGGTTGCGCGGGAGTTCAGTAACGAGCGCAACACCCTCGGCATGATGGGGGCCGGGCCGATCGAGCTCCTGGGACGCGAGATGACCCAGGACCTCTTCGCCATCGCTGCGGCCGCCAAACGGAAGGCTGCCATGACACGGCACGACACGACCTTGCCGCTGGTCTCCAAGGGCGTGAGCTTCGGCGCGATCACCGCCCGGCCTGATGGCACCCTCGATACCTCTCAGGTAGAGGGCGTGGATGGGGATCTGATCATCAAGCCCTTTCACCAGAAGGGGGCTGTCCGCTCGATCCGCGAGTTCAGCGTCAACGCGATGAACCACCATCACGGGATGCAGGCCGTCGAGCGGTTCGGGATGGCGGAGACGGGCACCCGCGACTTCGATCAGGACGGCGTGGAGGATGAGCTGTCGGTCGGGGACATCACGGCCGTCACGATCTTTCAAGCGGCCCTGAGCACTCCAGGGCGCGTCCTTCCGAGCGACCCGCTGCTGCGCAAGGCGATTGAGCGCGGCGAGAAACGGTTCGGTCAACTGGGCTGCGCCTCGTGTCATATCCCGGCTTTGATCCTCAACAATCCGGTCTTCTGCGAGCCCAACGGACTCAACCCCAATGGCACCTTTTCGGACACTTCGAAGTCCGTTTGCTTCGACCTCACTCAGACCGGGGAGCAACCGCGCCTCGAGCGCCTCGCCGACGGGCGCGCCGTGGTGCGGGCCTATACCGACCTCAAGCGCCACAAGATCTGCGACGACACCCTCCCGCACTTCTGCAATGAGAAGGTCATGCAGGCCGGCATCCCGCTGGACCAGTTCATCACACGGAAGCTCTGGGACGTCGGCAATTCGGCGCCGTATGGACACCGCGGGGATCTGACCACGATCACGGAGGCCATCATGGCGCACGGCGGGGAGGCCCGGAAAGCGCGGGACAAGTTCGCGTCGCTGTCACCGGACGATCAGGCCGAGGTGGTGGAGTTCCTGAAGACCCTGCAGGTCCTGCCGCCGGGCGCGCCGTTGGTGGTGAGCCAGTAGCCGTGAACGACCACGGGCCGGCCCCGGTCACGCGCGGGCCGGGCTCAGCCCGCGCAGAGCCTCCTGTGGGATTGCGACTCAGAGCGTGGGGGCACGTTCGACCTATTCGTAGCCACAGAATTTTCACATCTACTTTTACCTGCCTGAACTCCCTATCCCCCGTCACCGATTCCGCTTTGCGGGACTTGGCTAAGGCTGCGGAGAAACAATCCGCGTACGACATTTTCTTGGTTGCCTTGAACTCTGCGGCTGCTTCGTGAGGTCCACATCAGCCGAAATGATCTGAACCGGCGCGGATTCTGCTTGCGCCCTTCGTGAACCAGCCCTCCTATCGACGGTGCCCACCTCCAACGCGATCACCACCGCCAGCGTCAACCCAACGCCCGGCAGCGTCATCAGGAGCTCCATCTCGGGCGTGGTCGCAAACACGGTCTGGATACGGGCCTCAAGCCGGTCCACGTGGTCATCGAGCGTCGCCACCCGGGCCAACAGCCGCTCGGTCGTGTAGCGGGTATGCACGGGCAACCACGTCAGCCGCTCCCGCAGAAGGGCTTGCCCACGGACCCCAAACAGATCGCTCACCTCGGGGACGCTCACCGCATCTTTGGCCAACGTCGCGTGAATCCGATTCTTCAGCTGCATCCGCTGGTGTACCAGGACCATCCGCGTCCGCGCAGATCGCGCTGGTCGCGCAACACCCCCGGTGGGATCCAGACGGTCGGCAGGGTGCCCGTGCGCTGCAGTCGAGTCAGCCCGTGCGCGTCCAGCTTGTCCGTGTTGTTGACCATGCCCATCATGAGCTTCGCCTTGCGGGCGTGCACCAGCTGCGGCAGCATCCCAGCGGCCTCAATCTCCTCCACAATCCAATACCAATTCCCGATGGTCTCCACGGCGACCGGGGATTCCCGCTCACACGCTTGCAAAAAGGTCTGCCACGCGCCCCGTGCGTGGGGGATCCGCGTCTCTCGGGCAGACCCACCGGTCGCAGGTTCCACAGACGCCAACGTGTAGTGCTGATGCGAGTCAAACGCGATAGACTGCATCCTGCGCCTCCCTCCTGCGGCTTCGCCGCGGTTGAGTCCCGAACGTAGGATACCACCTGCGTGAGGGAGGCGCGCACGTTCATACCATCACACCTATTGACAAGATCTCCCCTTCTTCCGGAGCTGCGGCAAAGCTCGCGGGCGTGCCGCGGGTGGTGTTCCTCACGAAGCTCGCCGACTACGGTGGGGACACGTTTCGCCTGACCGAGGAGCAGCTTGCACGCGAGACCCGCCTTGCCTGAAATCATCTGGAACACCTCCCCGATTCAATATCTCTATCAGTTGGGCCTGCTGCACATCCTTCCTGCTCTCGCCCGCCCTATCACAGTCCCCCCAGCCGTCCTTGAAGAGATCAATGTCGGACGGAAGCTGGGCCTCAATCTGCCGGACCTCGCCGCACTGGACTGGATCACGACGCGACGGCCGGTGAGCTTCGCCGCGCTGCCATTGGCGACCGATCTGGGGCCCGGTGAGGCAGAGGTCCTCGCGCTGACCCCTGAAACGAAGGACGCGATTGCGGTTCTAGATGACGCCCTGGCCTGTCAGGTGGCCGAGACTCTTCGGTTGCCATTGACCGGGACGCTCGGACTGATGCTGGACGCCAAGCGCCACGGTCTGATCCCGACCGTCGGTCCCTTCCTTGAGCAGCTCGATGCCCTTGGCTTCCGACTGGCCTCACGCACTCGCGCAGCTGTGCTGAAACTGGCCGGGGAGCGCCGGGGGTCCCTGATCCCCTTCCTGGCTAACCGGTTCGGCGGGGCAGCGCGACACAGGGAAGAAGGGGCCCTGTTCACGCTGTGGCAGCGCGCTCGCACAGGTTGAGCGGCAGGGGAATCACTGGCTCGAACCGCTGGCGCAGTTCGTCCGCGCGGCTCACCAGGCCTATTCCGCGGCTTCCACGGAGAATCTCGACTCGCTCAAGGAGTGGACGATCCGGATTGGCTCGAACCTTCGGCTGGCGGGCCGAACCGTGCGGCTGGATTACGAAAACCCCTGGCGGCTCGTGGCCGCCAGGGGCAAACATGACGTTTGGTGGAGGGCACGGGAGTCGAACCCGCGACCCCGACGTTGCGAACGTCGTGCTCTCCCAACTGAGCTAGCCCCCCACCTATCCTCTTAGCTCATTCACAGGCCGCGGCGTTCTCCCATCCGACGTTCGCTAACCCTGTTCACAGGCCACGAAGTCTCACACCGAAAACGGTGGCGGCCCATTGATCTTAGCTCATACTGACGCGCCGGCGATCGGACAACGCAAGACGCGGCGGCCTCACCGACTCGGCCGTGCGCACAACGGTGGCGCTCGTTATTCTTCGCACCGTGCGCTCGCTAATCCAGTTCTCAGGCAGTGACGCTCCGCGCCGAACTAGGGGCGGAGCCCACTCATTGCATAAAATGCCAAGCGCCAGTGATGTTCCCGCGGGTTGGGCCCAGCGGAATTGCCGGGGCGATGCCGCCGCGGAGGAGACGGGGAGGAAGACCGGCGCTTGGGCAGGTCTCAAAGGCCAGGGCATTATACACGACTTGCCCGCAGGACTCCACGGGAAGTTAATTCGTCGCGTCCGCGAGCCCCCACTCCTGGAGGGCCCGTTCGTCGAGGATGCGCAGGAAGCGCGGCCGCAGCACCAGATCGAAGACCTCGCCCTTGTCGGGAAACAGCTCCAGAATCTCGTCGCGGGTCCGCTCGATGAGCGCCAACGCCTCTTGTCGGCTCAGCGGCGTGTGGGCCAGCCGGTAGGTCGTGAGATCCACGCGGAGACGAAGCCGGAGCATACGGATCTGCTCTTCCCGAATCTCCTGCGAGATGGCCATGACGGACACAAGCCACTACGGATTGATCAAGGCGGCGGCCGTCGGCCCCGTTGGGCCGACGACGTGCACGCGCCGCCCTTCTACGCTCAGGCGGCCTTCGACGTATAACTGGATCGCCCGCGGGTAGATCCGATGCTCCTCGGCCAGGATACGCGCGGACAGGGTCTCCGCGGTATCGTCCTCCAGCACAGGCACGGCCGCCTGTATGATGATGGGCCCTTCGTCCACCCCTTCCGTCACGAAATGCACGGTGCAGCCAGCCACCTTCACGCCCCAGTCCAGCGCCTGCTTCTGCCCATCCAGGCCCGGGAAGGCCGGCAACAGTGACGGATGGATGTTCATCATCCGGTTCGCATAGGCCTCGATCAGGACGGGCGTGACGATCCGCATGTACCCGGCCAGGATGACCAGCTCGACTTCGTGCTTGCGCAGCACCTCCAGCGCCGCGCGGTCATAGGCTTCCCGGGCCTCGCGCTTATCCGCCAGGGCCGTGTACGGCTTGGGATCGAGGAAGACCGCAGGAAGCCCATGCCGCCGGGCCCGCTCCAATGCCGGTGCGTCAGCCCTGTTGCTGAGCACCACCGCGATCCGCGCCCGCAGCGACCCCGCCTCGATCGCGTCAATGACCGCCTGCAGGTTCGATCCGCGCCCGGACGCGAGCACACCCAGGCGAACGGTCCGATCCGAGTCAGCCAGCGACATACTCCACCCGCGTGGCGCCAGGCCCGGCCGCAATTGCCTCACCGATGGGGTATGCCCGGTCGCCAAGTTCGGCGGCCCGGCCGATCAGGCGATCCACGTCCTCCGGTGCGACGACGAGCACAAGGCCAATGCCCATGTTGAAGACCCGATACATTTCCTCCTCGTCCACGCGACCGACCTTCTGGACCACCCGGAAGATGGGCGGCACCGGCCACGCCCCGCGCGTGATCCGTGCCCCGCAGCCCTGGGGGAAAATACGCGGCAGGTTCTCCGTGAGCCCGCCGCCGGTGATGTGAGCGATCCCCTTGATCGGAAATTCGGCGGCCAGGGCGAGGATCTGCTTGGCGTAGATGCGGGTCGGCGTCAGCAGCACCTCGCCGAGCGGACGGTCCAGATCCGAGATCCGACTCGCGACGGTGAAGCCGCCGTCCTGGAACAACACCCGTCGCACCAACGAGTAGCCGTTGCTATGCAAGCCGGTCGAAGCCAGCCCGACCAGCACGTCGCCGGGCCGGACCCTCGCGCCGTCAATGATCTTGGGCCGATCCACGACCCCGACGGCGAAGCCCGCAAGGTCGTATTCGCCCTCGGCGTAGCACGACGGCATCTCCGCGGTCTCCCCGCCCAGGAGCGCGCATCCCGCCTGGCGGCAGCCCTCGACGATTCCCTTGACGACGGCCTCGGCCTTCTCCACGGTCAGCTTGCCCGTCGCGAAGTAGTCCAGGAAGAACAGCGGCTCGGCTCCGCTCACCGCAATGTCGTTGACGCACATGGCGACCAGATCCACGCCGACCGTGTCATGCCGATCCATGAGAAAGGCGATCTTGAGCTTGGTCCCCACCCCGTCGGTGCCCGACACCAGGACGGGATTGGTGAAGCGGCCGGCTGGAAACCGGAAGAGCCCGCCAAAGCCGCCGAGATCGGTCAGTACCTCGGGCCGGAACGTCGCACGGACCAGGGGCGTGATCCGGCGGACGAGCTCGTTGCCGGCATCAATGTCCACCCCCGCTTGTTTATAGGTCGCCATGCGGGTGGCATCTTAGAGTGGGACATGGCCCGCGGTCAATGGCCGGTCGCGGAGATCACTGCGAACGACGCGACCTATGGCCCCCCCTACCGCGCCAGCTCGACCAGGGTCTCCAGGTGGGTGGTCTGGGGGAACATGTCGAAGGGTTGGATCCGGGCCACCCGATAGCCGCCGGCGCACAGCCGGGCGAGGTCGCGCGCGAGCGTCGGCGCATCGCAGGAGAGATAGAGGAGCCGCGGCGCCGCGATCCGGACCAGATGTGGCAGGCAGTCCTGTCCGAGCCCGGTCCGCGGCGGATCCACGAGCACCACGTCATAGTCGCCGGGTTCGACCGTTGCCAGCATCGCCTCGGCGCGGAGCGGCCGGAACCGGCAGCGGCCGACATGGTTGCGCTTGGCGGCATGTCTCGCGTCGGCTAAGGCGTAGGGATTCGCCTCGACCTCCGTCACCAGCGCACCCGCGCGCGCTAGCGGCAACCCCAAGGTCCCGATGCCGCCGTACAGCTCGAGCACGCGCAGCCGCTCGCCGGAGCCCACCCAGGCTGCGACGGTCCGCGCAATCGTCTCGTACAGCCGCCAGTTGGCCTGCATGAACGACCGGTCGCCGATCCGGAAGATCAACTCCCCCAACCGATCCGCGATCCAATCGTCCCCCTGCACCCACCGTCGGCCCGGTCCAGCCACCACCACCTGACCCGTGACCCCGGGCAGATTCTCAAACAGCGCGAAGACCTCGTACGCTTGGGGCCGCTCCGCACGCCCGGTTCGGCAGATCACCAGAACGGACCCAAAGGTCGTGGATCGTCGGATCTCGATGGACTCCAGCCGGAGCGGCAGTCTTTTCTGATGAGCCAGTCGCTCGCCGACCGCAGCCGCCACTGCCCGAAGGGCGTCGGGGATCAGCAGGCACGAAGCCGCCTCGACCGGGTCGTGCGTCCCTTCGCGGTGAAAGCCCAGGCGGAACCCGTGCCGATCCTTAAAGACGACAAACCGCACTGTGCTGCGGTAGCCGTACGGCTCCGGCGAGGCCACCACCGGCGGAATCTCGCCGACGTGCAGCTTGGCGACCCGCGCGAGCGCCTCGGCCAGCATCTCCCGTTTCCAATAGAGTTGCGTCTCGTACCGGACGTGCTGGAGCTGACACCCGCCGCAGGTCCGATACACCGGACAGGGCGGCGCCACACGATCCGCCGAGGCGACCCGGACCTCCTCCATCTCGCCTTCGCGGTAGCCCTTGTGCTGCGTGACCTCGCCGACCGACACCGTTTCGCCCGGCAGCGCCCCGCGGACGAACAGCACCTGCGAGCCCTCGTGGGCCAATCCCCGCCCGCCCTGGACGAGCTTCTCGATCGTGACGGTCAGCGGCGCGTCGGCCATGGCTTCACCGATCCTCTCCGGAATTGTCAAGGGGCTGAGTCTACCCGTTGGCGCGGCGCAATGTGGCCTTTCCTTCATCCCGGGCGGTCCCCGAGCGCGCCACAGGGGCCGGGCACGAGACCCTCGCCGGTTGGGTGCCGGAGCCGATCGTCCACCGGCGAGCCGGGCTGCCGGTCGGATGGAACGGACGCACACGGCGGTTCCCGAGATCGCGGGAACATGCGTGTAGCGGGCTGGAAGGCACCGTGAGCCGTTCCGATGGTCCGATGAGGCGAGCGGCCAACAGGACGACACAGAGCGGCTGACCAGGTGCAACGCATGATGTCGGGAACCCGCGATCGTGCGCCGTTCGTCGGCCGAGCCTTTCCCCTCACCCTTCGGGGCGGAGCTCGATATTGAGCAGCTTGATCTTCCGGTGGAGGTGGCTGCGCTCGATCTTCAGGTCGTCGGCCGTGCGCGAGACGTTCCAGCCGTGCTCCCGCAGCTTGCGGGAGATGTACTCGCGCTCGAACGCGTTGCGCGCATCGCGGAGGGAGGCGAACGACTTTGCCGCGAGCGGGGTCGCGGCCGCCGCGACCGGCGCCACCGCGGCAGCCGGCCGCGCCCGCAGGAACAGCCCGACATGGGAGGCATCAATGATCTGGCCGGGCACCAGAATGAGGAGCCGCTCGATCAGATTCCGGAGCTCGCGGATGTTGCCGGGCCAGTCGTGGGCCTGGAGCGCCTCCACCGCCTCCGGTGTGATCTCCTTCATCTTGAGCCCCTGCTCCTCCGCATTCAGGCGCAGAAAGTGCCGCACCAGGAGCGGGATGTCTTCCTTCCGGTCCCGGAGCGGCGGCACCGTGATCGGCAGCACGTTCAGGCGGTAGAACAGGTCGTCGCGGAAATTGCCCTTCTCGATCTCCTTCGGCAGGTCCTTGTTCGAGGCCGCGATCACCCGGACGTCCACCTTGATGAGCTTAGTGCCGCCCACCCGGTTGAACTGCTGCTCCTGGAGGGCCCGCAGGACCTTCGCCTGCGTGTTCAGGCTCATGTCGCCGATCTCGTCTAGGAACAGCGTCCCACCGTCCGCCAGCTCGAACTGCCCGCGCTTCATCGCCGTGGCGCCGCTGAAGGCGCCTTTCTCGTGCCCGAACAGCTCGCTCTCGATCAGCGTGTCCGGGATCGCCGCGCAGTTCACCGCCACGAAGGGCTTGTCGCGGCGCGGGCTGTGCAGATGGATCGCGCGGGCGACCAGTTCCTTGCCGGTCCCGTTCTCGCCGGAGATCAACACGCGGCCGTTGGTCGGGCCCGCTGTCTCGATCAGTTGCCGCAGCCGCTGCATGGCCGGGGATAAGCCGACCAGCTCGAAGTGGCGCTCGACCCTCGTCCGGAGGCTGAGGTTTTCCTCCTGCAGCCGGTGCTGGTCGAGCGCGTGGCGGACGCGCAACGTGACGTTCTCGAGCGAGAGCGGTTTCTCGATGTAATCGTAGGCCCCCAGCTTGATCGCCTTGACCGCGGTCTCGATGGAGCCGTGCCCGGACATCATCACCACCTGGACCCGCGGCGCGAGCTCCCGCAGCCGCTTGAGCGTCTCGAGCCCATCCATCTCCGGCATCCAGATGTCCAGCAGGACCAGGTCGGGCGGCTCGGTGGCGACCAGCTTGAGCGCCTCGTTCCCGCTCTTGGCCACGGCCACCTCGTAGCCCTCGTCCTCGAGGATCTTGCTGAGGGAATTCAGGATTCCCGGCTCGTCGTCCACGATCAGAATCGTCTCAGCCATCTGTCCCTCTATGGCGCGCGGCAAAGGGCAAGGGGCCAGCGGCAGGCATGGCCATCAGCCCGCCCCCTCGCCTCGTGCCTCTTGCCTCCCGCCCTATCACGCGGGCAGTTCGAAGGTGAAGACCGCGCCTTTGGGCTGGTTGTTGGCCGCCCGAATGTGGCCGTCGTGATCCGTGATGATCCGGTGCACGATGGCCAGCCCGAGCCCGGTCCCCGTCCGTTTCCGCGAGAAATAGGGCATGAACAGCTTCTCCTCGTCCTCGGGATTGATCCCGACGCCCTCGTCGGCCACGCTCACGACGGCGCGGCGTCGCTTGGCGTCGAGCGCCGTCGTGACCCACAGGCGGCCCTTCTGGTTCATCGCCTGAATCGCGTTGTCGAACAGGTTGACGAACACGCGCTTCATCTGCTCCCGATCAATGTTCAGCAGCGGCAGCCGCTCGTCGAGAGCGAGGATGAACTCGACCTCCCGGTGGGCGCCGCTATACAGCGCCACCACCTCGCGCAGGACCTCGTGGAGCGACTGGCGCGCCATCTGCGGGGCGGGCATCCGGGCGAACTTGGAAAACTCGTCCACCATCCGCTTGAGGCTACTCACCTCGTTGATGATCACCTCGGTGGCTTCGTCGAAGATGGCCTGGAAGTCCGGCGCCTTCTCGAAGAACTTCTTCCGCAGGCGCTGCGCCGAGAGCTGGATGGGCGTCAAGGGGTTCTTGATCTCGTGCGCGATGCGCTGGGCTACTTCCTGCCAGGCGGCCACCTTCTGCGCCTTGATCAGCTCGGAGAGGTCCTCGAACACGAGCACGAACCCCAGATCCCGCCCCGCCTCGTTCCGCATCCGGGAGACGTTCAGGCCGATCGTGAGGTACTTCCCCTGGACCTCCACCATGCCCTCGGTCGAGAAGGTCTCGAGCCCGTCCGCCGAGATGCGGTCGTAGGCGGTCTGGAAGAGATCCAGCCCCAGCTCCTTGAACACGTCACTGACCGGCCGTCCGCGCACCCGATCGCCCCACACCCCGAGAATGCGCTCGGCCGAAGGGTTGCACGTCGTGATGACGCCAGCGCGGTCGATCGAGAGCAGCCCGGAGGCGATCGTGTCCACGACGGCCTCCGTGTAGGCGCGGCGGGCTTCCAGCTCCAGGTTGGACTGGCGCAGCTCGATGTTGGCCGCTTCCAGATTCGATTTGCTGTTGCGGAGGTCCTCGGTCATCCGGTTGAAGGAGTCCACAAGGACGCCGATCTCGTCCGTCGCCTTCACGTTAATCTTCACGTCCAGGTCGCCCTGGGCGATCGCCTCGGTCGCCTCGGCGAGCCGCTGGATCGGCACCGTGATGCCCCGCGCGACGTAGAAGCCGAACCAGGTCGCACCGAACAGGATCAGGACCGTGATCACCGCGACGAACAGATAGGCCCCGGCCTTAATCGGGTTCCGCAGAGCCTTGACCTGCCGGTATTCCGTGTACTGCCGCGCGATGCCCTCCATCTTGGCCAGCAGGGACTCGGGCATGTAGGCGTCCACGATGACGACGCCGTCCACCTCGCCGGGCACCGCGCTGGAGGCGATCGGGACACCGACGCGGATCAGACGCCCGTTCTGCGCTTCCTGAACCGAGGTCAATTCCTGCCGGCCCTTCAGCACCTGCAGCACGAGCTGGCCGCTCGGCAAATCAAGCACGGTGCCGGGGACCTCGGGGTTCACCGCCCGCGTGAGCGTCTCCAGCTTCGACGAGAAGACCTCCACCCCGGCCAGGCCGTGCTCGGCCCGCTTGCGGGCCATCGCGGCGATGAGCAACTCGCGTTGCTCCGGAATCAGGAGGTCTTCGCGGAAGATCTCCCGGCTGATCGCGCGCGCGCTGCTGACGGCCAGCTCGACGAGGCCCTCGTGGTGCATCCGGGCCACTTCGTGCGAATCCTTGAGCACCTGCTCGACTTGCTCGTTGAACCAGACGTCCACCGCCTTATTGACGAGCCCGCTCGCCACAAAGGCCAGCAGGACGGTCGGGATCAGGGCGAACCCAATGAAGGCGGCGACCAGCTTGGCTCGGAACCCGGACCCGATCAGCCGATGACGGCGCTCGAAATAAGCCTTGATCAGGCTCCGGGATAGGAGCAGCGTGAGCACGACGAACCCGATGAGGTCCAGGTTCACCAGCAGAAGGACCAGCGCGTAGCTGGGACTGGGGATGAGGGAATCGGACCCGGTGCCGCCGGGCCCCGCGTATTGCGAGTAATACAGGGTCAGGGCTAGACAGGGCACGAGCAGGAGCAGGACGATCCAGACCGGGCGCAGGTGGAGCCGCCGGCGCTCGGGCTCGCTGACGGACTCCGCGGCGCGGCGTGGCGGAGCCTCCTTCACGCCGTCGCCCGCCTGAGCGGACCGTCGGAGGACGGCCGGAGGCCGGCCGCCCGGCTCGACGGGATCGGGGTAATCCGGCATTACTCCATCCCTCTCTATCGCGGCGAGCGACTCATTGCCGCGAGCCACGTGGCGTCGAACTCGGCGTAGCGCTCCCCAAAGACCTGCTCGAACGCCGCACCGAACGCGGGCGCCGCTGGCAACGTTTCCAGGAGCCGCCGAACGCGGTCCAGCCCGTAGCGGGCGATCAGACACCGCGTCGCTTCCACGCTTTCGGCATAGGCCACCCTGGCGGACCGAGGCGGGAGATCCAGCAGCGACCCATGGAGCACCGTGAGCGACATGAGTTCCTCCGGAGACCGGGCCAGCACAGCCCGCCCACCGCCCGCGCCTTCCATGAGCAGCGCCAGCCCCTCATCCAGCCAGGCAGGGGCGCGCCCCCCGCTCAGGCGATGGACGAGCGCATGGGTATATTCGTGCGCGAGTGTGGAATCCGGCGACGCCGCTCCCACGTCCACCGGCAGGTGGATCCGGCCGTCAAACACCCCCTGCGCCCAGACCGGCCCGGCGATCAGCTCCCTGAACCGCCGCTCCGGATACAGGAAGACCGCGATCCGCTCGGTCGGGAAATACCCGAGACGCCGGCCCACCCGGTGATAGAGCGCCTCCAACCGATCCACGACCGACCCCGCCGCCCGGCGGTCGGGCGGCCCCTGGTAGTGCACGACGAAGTGTGCGCTGTAGAGCCGGTCGGTAGCGGCCGCGAGCGCGCGCATGTGCCGCGCGGCTGCGAGCTGCTCCTGAATCTCTACGTCATTCGGGTCCTGCCGCCGGGCGGTCTCCAGGTGGCCGACCGCCGCGGCAGCGTCGCCGCGACCAGAGAGAAGCTCCCCGAGCAGCTTGTGCCCGGGAGTAAGCCCGTCCTTCAGGGCGATCGCTCGTTCCAGCGACGCGATGGCCTGGTCGTCCCGGGAGAGTCGGTGCTGGGTGACGGCGAGCCCGAGCCACGCCATCGGATCGCCGGGACGGTGCTCCGTCACCGCCTGGAACTCCTCCAGCGCCCGCTGGACGTCACCGGCCTGAAAGGCCAGCCACGCCGAACCAGACGACCTGTTCGGCTCTGCAGTCGTCCGAGCCGGTCCTCCCTTCCCGTCAGCCGACAGCGCCGCCGGCGCGGCAGCCAGCCCGACCACCAAGCCCGCGACGCCGGCGAGGTACCCTGACCGCACCAAGGCGGTCTGCACCCGGAACACCCTGCCAAGCAATGTGCCCGCCATGGATCCTCGTCGGTGCGTGAGGGACTGGCTATTTGCACGCCGGTCCGGCGCCGGATGGTTGTCGAACCTGCGGATAGGAACCGGCGTGAGAAGGAGAGCCGGAGATCGAGCGGGGGCGGATCAAGCGGTCTTGCTCTGCCTGCCCGACGCCAGGTCCACGTATTTCATCCGCAGAGCGTACAGCATGTCTCCCAGCACCGTCTGCTCTTCGGACGTCAAGTTGCCCCGGGTCTTCTCTTCCAGTACCGAGAGAATGTCAATGACCTCCTTCGCCTGGGCCAGATTGACCGGCAGTCGTTCTTGCTTCGGATCGATTTGTTCGCCCATGAACATGAGGGCCGAGGTGCCCAGCGAGAAGACCAAGGACGAAAACGTCACCGGAGGGGTCGCGTCAGCAGCCGATTGGTGGGAGGCAGAACGCTCGGGTGACGGGGCATCGGAAGCGCGGCCTGCACTGGGCCCGGGGGAAGAGTCGCCCTCGGACATCCGCCCGCGCCGATCTCGGATCTCGAAGCCCTTTGGTTCCTCTGCACCCATGGGAAGCGCGGCTCCCACGTTGGATCGGAGCGTAACCTATCATATTCCTTGGGGGCGCGCAACGGGACGACGCATTGTGTTGGATCGCCGAATCGGTATATAGTGATCCGCCACGGCACCCACCGTGACGGGCGCCCCCAGGACTCTGGGAACGGAAGACACGAATGTCGGAGCGCTTCCAAAAAGTCGTCGAGCTGATGGCCCGGCTCCGGGCGGCGGATGGGTGTCCCTGGGATCGGAAGCAGACGCATGAGTCCCTGAAGCCGTACCTGCTCGAGGAGACCTACGAGGTGCTGGAAACGATTGACCGCGGCGACGAGGCCAGGCTCAAGGAAGAGCTGGGCGACGTCCTCCTCCAGATCCTGTTCCACACCCAGATCGCCTCCGAACGCGGCACCTTCACGATGGATGAGGTCCTCCAGGGCTTGGCCGACAAGCTCGTCCGCCGCCATCCCCATGTCTTCGGCCCGCGCGGCAACGGAGGCCTCCCAGACACGGCCGAGGAGGTGGTCGCCCGCTGGGAGACCATCAAGCGGGACGAGCGGCAACGGAACGGCCGCGCCGATTCCGTGCTGGACGGCGTGCCGAAGACGCTGCCCGCCCTGCTCCGAGCCTATCAGGTGCAAGCGCGGGCCTCTCGGGTCGGCTTCGACTGGCCCAAGGGGGACGCGGTGCTCGCCAAGGTGGAGGAGGAAATCCGGGAGTTGCGGCACGCGCTGGCCGCTGCGGCGCAGGCAGATACGCCGCCCGCAGAGGGGCAGGATGCCGCCCCGGGCGCGATCGAAGCGGAATTCGGCGACGTGCTCTTTTCGCTCGTGAACCTGGCCCGGTTCCTGCGGGTCAACCCCGAAGAGGCGCTGCGAAAGGCGACCGACCGGTTCACCGACCGCTTCCGGCACATCGAGACCGAGGCAGCCCGCGCCGGCCGGAAGCTGGAAGACCTCACACTCGCCGAGATGGACCGGCTTTGGGACGAGGCCAAACGTCGGGAAGCCCCGCGGCTCACGCCGGACTCGCGTTCGTGACCGGTCTCACTGAGGGATCGAGCCGATGGACGAGGAACCGCATCCTTATCAGGAAGGCAAACGCGCCGGGGCCCATCCCGTTCTGGTGATCTTCGGGGTGATTATCGGGCTCTGGATCTTCATCTGGGTCGTGGTGCCCGGATCCAAGTCCCAACGGCAGCAGAGTGGCCTGCCGGATCCCGCACGGGACAGCGCCTCGGTCGTCGCGGACGAGGCGCCGATCATGTTCCACATTAGCGCGACGGTCCCCGAGATGAACGCGATCAGCGTCCTGGTTCCCGAGCAAGCCACCACCAGTCAGATCATCGCGCTCCTCAAACGCTTCAAGGAAGCCCGGCTGACTAACCAACTCTCCACCATGCTGCCTCCGACCACGCCGGGCAACAAACTGGGTGACCACGCGATCGCGGACATCTACATCTTTTCCAATCCGAAGTACGGGAGCGCCGAGGCCATCCAGGTCCTCTCGCGAGGCGCACACGCGCCCGGCGCCCTGTACCCCAACGCGATTCCGTTCGAGGACGCCATGGAGCATGTCCGCGGCCACTATCGGATTGACCTCCGCGATCCCGGCAAAAGCGACCAGGCGTCCTTGGGCTTTGCGGACGAATCCGGCGTCCATTCGAAAAACTATAAGCGGCTATTCTGAAGCACCTTGTCGCTCTCTTTAGACCGCTCGGCATCCATCCGCTGCGACAGCGGTTCCGGAAGCGATCTTTATACTTTCTTAATAAACAGTCTATACTCAGGCCCCTGCACAACACTCGGGGAATTCCCTGTATCCACCATATCTAGGGGCCGTAGGTCACCCGCCCCACAATGCCTAAAACTTAGGCAAGTCGTTCAGCCCTGCTTGGAACTTGGCTATCTTTACTCGGAGAGGGAGTTATCCACACGGCTATCCCCAACTTCTGGGGGTAAAAACCTAGCCGAGGCCTACACAGAAGAGTGGGGGGCTGGTGCTGGTGAAGGCTCGTTACAACCCGACCGTCTGCCTGATCTCCTCGCGGAGCGCATCTTTGGATTCCTGCATCCAGGTCTCGAGCAGCTTGAAGTGATGGCCGAGCGGGCCGGTGAACGGCTTGATGATGACGTCGTTCCGCTCGTCGAACATCCCAGCGTCATTGGCGATGTCGAGCTTCCGATCGGCGATCCGCTTCACCAGAATCTGCGTCACCCGAAGCTGTTGACCTGGCGAGCCGCCGCTCACGCCGAGGATCTTGCTCCTGAGATAGTCCAGCTCGTCCTGAATGCTGACCTTGACGCGCACCGCATTCGGGGTCGGCCAGGACGGCCGCTGTACGATGTAGTCGTAGGAAAAGGCAGGCTCTTTCGGCTCGCGGTAGGGCCCGCTCACGCTGAGAATCGAAAACGGATTCGCCATATCAGGATCCCTGAGTTCAGGCCGTTGCGGTTGAGGCGGCCTTCCGGCGCGACTCGATTTGGATCAACGGCGGGAGGCTCTCGCCTTCGGTCGGGCCGCGCCAGCCCTGAAGGCCATCCTTGAGATTATAGAGGTTCGCATAGCCTCGGCGGCCGAGGAACTCACAGGCGTATCGGCTCCGCTCCCCACCCATGCAGTAGACGAAGACCTTATCAGCCGTCCGCGGGATCTCGGTCTCGTACCGGGTTTCCAATTCTTCGAAGGGGACGAGCTTGGCACCCGGGACGTGCCGCGCCGCATATTCTCTCGGCGTGCGCACGTCCACCCACACCACCCGATCGGGTTCCCGACCGGCGTCCGCTAGCATGCGCTCGGCTTCCTCCGCCGCCACGTCGTGGTACAGCCAGCCGTTCAGGATCATGTCGCGCGGCACCTGCCCGCCGGCCGCTACGGTGGCCAGGTGCAGGCGGAGTGGGTCCACCAGCTCCCGCACTTCCTCCGGAATCCGCTTCACCCGGCTTTCGGTGTCATACTGCTCCCGCCTCAGACGGTCCAGGTCCCGCGCCAGCTTCGCGGACCGCCGGACCGCGAAGAGCGCGACCGCGAACGCAGCAATGGCGACCACCCAGATCACAGCTCCCATGCGAACCTCCCGGCCAGCGCCGTTTCCCGCCCACGGCGTGGCTCGTGCTGGCACCCCTGCATTCGGCGGCAGATGGGTCAGGTTTCTCTATATATGGCAGCCCGACGCAGGGGTCAAGACTCCGGCTTGGCGAGCCATTCGACGACCGACGCGGCAGTCTCCGTCCCATCACGGATGCAGTCCGGAATGCCGATGCCGCGGTAGGCGGCGCCTGTGAGGAAAAGACCAGGGTGCTCCGCAAGCGCGCTGCGGAGTCGGGTCAGCCGGTCCAGATGTCCGAGCGTGTACTGCGGCATCGCCCGCTCCCATCGGTGCACCTCCGCGGAGACCGGCTCGGCCGCGAGCCCGATGAGAGCGCGCAATTCGTCCCTGACGACCTGCAGGAGCACCCGGTCATCCACGCCGAGGATGGCCTCGCGCCCCGCCCCGCCGAGGTAGCAGCGGATCAAAGCCTGTCCCGGCGGCGCGCGCCCTGGCCATTTCAATGAGGACCAGGTGGCGGCGATCAATGCCCGCCCTTCGACGCGCGGCACGACGAACCCGAATCCCGACACGGCCGGCCCGAGCTGCTCTGCGTCGTAGACGAGCGAGACGGTGGCAGTCGAGGCGTAGGGAATCTCCCGGAGCACTTCGGCGGCGGGCCGGCTCACCGCCTCAAGGAGATCCGCGGAGACATAGGCCGGCGTCGCGAGCACGACCGCATCAGCCCGCAGGCACCCGCCGCCCGCCAGCAGCACCTCGTAAGTCGGCGGACCCGCCGCCGTGGGCCGGACCCGTAGGGTGGCAGCACGGCAGGAGGCCCGCAGTTCAATGCCCGCGCCTGTGACTCGGTTCACGAGCGCCCGCACCAGATCGCCCAGCCCGCCGCGCAACGTCACGAACGTCGTTCGGGCGGGCACGCCGGCTACCCCGGCCGCTCCAGGGCCGCCACGCCCCCCTGCTCCTCCGGACTTGGGTCTCGCGGCCAGCATGCCGCGAATCAGGCTGCCGTGTCGCCGCTCCAGCTCCAAGAACCGCGGAAAGGTGGCCCGCAGGCTCATCCGCTCCGCGTCCCCGGCATAGATGCCCGCCAGGAGCGGCTCGACCATCCGCTCGAAGGCCTCGCGCCCCAGCCGCCGGCGGAAAAACGAGGCCAGCGATTCGTCCTCGTCCGACTGCCGAGCCGGCAGGACCAGATCCAGCGCCATCCGCGCGAGGCCCGCCCAGGAGACCAGCCCGCTCCGGAAGAAGGGGCCGAGCCTGGTCGGCACGAGCACCACCAGCCCCTCGGGTAGCGCGCGCAGCCGGCCGCGCGAGTAGACGAAGGTCTTCTTTTGGTGCTCGTTCGTGTTGATGACCTGATCGGCTAGGCCAAGCTTGGCGATTAGCTCGAGCGCCCAGGGCTTCTGCGAGAGGAAGGAATCGGGGCCCGACTCGATGATCAGGTCGCCGACCCGGCGGGTCAGGATCTTGCCTCCCCAATCGGGCGCGGCATCGAGAAGGGTGCAGGAAATGGGCGCGTCGGCGCCGGCGGCGCGCTCCTGGAGCGCGAAAGCGGTCGCCAGGCCCGCGATGCCGCCGCCGACAATGACGACCTGTCTTGGGATGGTGGCCACGGGACGGGACGCTACCCGACCGGCGACGCCTGGTGCTCCTCCACGACGGAGGCGAGGGTATCAATCAGGCGCGGGCTGGCATTGAGCATGGGCGTACGCTCGAGCCGCAGGCCGAGCCCCTGCGCCGCCTGCTTGAACTGGATGTCCACGTCGTAGAGGATCTCGACGTGGTCGGAGAGAAACCCGATCGGCGCGAGGAGGACCTCCCGATGTCCGGCCCGGCTCAGGTCCTCAAGCACGGCTTCCACCGTCGGGCCCAGCCACTTCTCGGCCGTCCGCCCCTGACTCTGATAGGCGAACCGTGCGGTCACGGGGCCCAGCCGCTCGCAGACCGCGTCCACGGTCGCCCTCACTTCGTCCGGGTAGGGATCCCCGGTCTCGAGAATGCGCTCCGGCAGGCTGTGCGCGGTGAACAGGATCGGGACGCGCGCCCGCGCCTCGACCGGGAACTGCTGGAGGCCGACCCCAATGGCCTCGACGAACGCGCCGATCAACCCGGGATGCCGAGCCCAGCTCTTGACAGAGGAGACCGGGGCGTCGCTGCCGAGCGCCGCGCGGGCCTCCTCGACCTTCTGAAGGTAGGCGCCGACGCTCATCGCGGAATAGTGCGGCGCCATGCAGAGGCCGATGATCCGCTCCGGGCAGTCATCCAGAGCCTCCGCATAGGCGTCCATGATGGAGGGACGCCAGTGCCGGAGGCCGACGTAGACCCGGTACCGCTCGCCTCCGGGCCCATTGAGCTTCTGTTCGAGCTTGCGCGCCACCTCGCGGGTGATTCCCAGGACCGGCGACTTCCCCCCGGTGAGCCGGTACCGTTCCCGGACCTCCTCGACCAGCTCCGGCGGTGTCGGCCGCCCGCCCCGCAAGGCAATCAGATAGGGCTCGACATCCTCCAGCCGGTCAGGCCCCCCGAGGGCCATCAGCAAGATCGCGATCGGTCGTTGCGGTCCGGGCACGTGCACCTCCGGTGAAATGAAAACTTACACATGCAACATGAAAAATGTCCGCTCCGACGATTTTGCACGTTCAATTTGTCATTTTGCATTGAGCACGCGCCGGTTACCGCTGGCTCAGTTTGTGGACCAGGTCCACCGTGGCCGCGACGCGCTCCACCGGGGTCCCGGGCAGAATGCCATGGCCGAGATTGAAGACGTGGCCGGGTCTCCCGCCGGCGCGGCGCAGGATGTCTGCCACGCGCCGCTCGATCTCGTGCAGGGGTGCGAAGAGCACGACGGGATCAAGGTTGCCTTGGATCCCGACCTCATAGCCCAGTAGCCGCCACGCCTCGTCCAGGTGCACGCGCCAGTCCACGCCGATGACGTCCCCACCCGCCTCCCGCATCAGCGGAAGCAACGCCCCGGTGCCGGTGCCGAAGTGAATCGCCGGCACCCCCTCACCCTTGAGCCCCTCAAAGATCAGCCGGACATGGGGCAGGACGTATTCGGCATAATCACCGGGCGACAGGCAGCCGACCCAACTGTCGAAGAGCTGCACGGCCTGAGCCCCCGCCCGGATCTGGAGCCGCAGGTAGCCGGTGATGGTCCGGGCCAGCTTGTCCATCAACCGGTGCCAGGCCTCAGGCTCGCAGTACATGAACTGCTTGGTCCAGAGATACTGTCGCGACCCGCCGCCCTCGATCATATAGCTGGCGAGGGTGAACGGGGCGCCCGCAAAGCCGATCAACGGCACCCGTCCGGCCAGCGCCTGCCGGGCCATCCTCACCGCCTCGCCGACGTAGCCCAGCTCTTCGGGGTCCGGCACGCGCAGCCGGTCCACGGCCGCGCGGTCTCGAACCGGATTCTGGATGACCGGGCCCTCCCCCTCCTCGAAGGAGAAGCGCAGGCCCATCGGCTCCAGCGGGAGGAGAATGTCCGCAAAAATGATCGCAGCGTCCAGCGGAAACCGCTCGATGGGCTGGAGGGTGACCTCCGCGGCCAGGGCGGGCGTTCGGCACACCTCGAGGATGGAGTGCTTCGCTCGGATCGCCTGGTACTCGCGCATGTAGCGACCCGCCTGGCGCATGAACCACACGGGCGTGCGGTCCACGGCTTCCCGCCGGCAGGCCTTGAGAAAGCGATCGTTCATGACCGTGGCCATTCTAGAGACTGGCGATGGGTGAGTCAATGAACACGAGACCGGGCTTGACCCCGCCCACGTGCTGCGACACCATGGAGGTCGCTATGCACATCGTGGTCGTCGGCGGGACCGGGTTCATCGGCCGCGCCCTCTGTCGCACATTGGTGGCGGAGCAACACCGCGTCACCGTGCTCTCCCGTGATCCGGAGCGGGCGGCCCGGCACCTCCCCGCCGTCACCTGCGTCGCCTGGGACAGCGCCACGCCGGGGCTCTGGGAACGGGCGCTCGACGGCGCCGAGGCGGTCGTCAACCTGGCCGGCGCCCCGATCGCGGACGCGCGCTGGACCGCCAACCGCAAACGGGTGCTCCGCAGCAGTCGCGTCGGCGCCACGCACCTGCTGGTGCAAGCCCTCTCGAGGCGGATCGGCAGGCCGGCGGTGCTGCTCTCCGCCTCCGGGGTCGGATACTACGGGGCCAGCGACGCCACCCCGCTGACCGAGGAGGCGCCGCGCGGCGCCGGATTTCTCGCCGAGCTGAGCAAGGCCTGGGAGCGGGAAGCCCTCCGGGCCGAGTCGCTGGGTATCCGGGTCGTCCGGCTGCGGATTGGCATGGTCCTCGGGCCGGACGGCGGGGCGCTCCCCCGCATGGCCCTCCCATTCCGGCTGTTCCTGGGCGGACCCGTAGCGCCCGGCGACCAGTGGGTCTCCTGGATCCACCGCCAAGACCTCATCGGGCTCATCCGCTGGGCCATTGCGACCGAGGGCCTGACCGGAGCGATGAATGCGACCGCGCCGGCGCCGGTCACCATGCGGGAGTTCTGCCGGACCCTCGGCCGGGTGCTCGGCCGCCCCTCGTGGCTGCCAGTCCCGGAGCTTGCACTGCGGCTCCTGCTGGGCGAAATGGCCTCGCTGCTCACCACCGGCCAGCGGGTGGAGCCTGCGGCCGCGCTCCGGAGGGGCTACCGCTTCCTCTACCCCGAGCTGGATGGTGCGCTCGCGGACGTCCTCCGGAAGCCGTCGTCGTGTGCGCCGGAGGCTGAAGCGACGCCCTATCCCTACTCCGGGTCCGTCCGGTCCCGGGTCGAGCGGAACCGCGACGCCAGGAGGTCGCGGATCCGCTGGCTGGCGGCGTCGAGCGTCGCCGCTTCCTGATCCGTCAGGATCCAGGCATCGGCCGGTTTCAGTTCGATCCGGTAGTGGTTTCTCCTGATCGAAAACCACTCGATGTAGGGATGCGGGGCAAGCATGGGATGGGGATCGAAGGAGATCAGGCTGACTTCCCCGACGTGGGGAATCTCGAAGTCCGCCAGGACCTGCGCCGCTAGGTCTTCATCTTGAAAGTCACCGTTGCGGAACCGGAACGCCTTCCCCGCGAGCTCGCCCTTGCAATCGCCGCGCAGGTACAGGTCCACTGGGCCCAGCGCCGCGAAGGTGATCCGCCCAACCACGTGGCCGGCCACGCGGTTATCGAGATAGCCTTCCTTCACCCAACGGGCATTGGCGAACTTCTGGGCCACACGAGGCTCCGCGTCGTCGAGCGCGTTGCGGGTCAGTCGGACCTGTGCCTCAGGCAGGCGGGGCGGGCTCCCCGGCGCGCACGGGCACAGGTGACAGGCGATCCGCAGCGCCCGCACCCAGACAGCCAACGAGCACGCCCGCGAGGATCAGCCCGCTGCCGACCCAGCCAGAAGGACCGAGCTGCTCGCCGAGAAAATACCACGCCAGCCAGGCGGCAAAGGCTGGCTCGACCGAATAGATCAGCGCGATGCGGTGCGCCAGGAGCAGCCGCTGCGCCCAGACCTGCACGGCAAACGCGCCGGTGGCCAGAACGCCGTTGACCGTCAGACCGACGAGGAGCACCGGTGTCGGCTCTAGCCGGAGCCCGGACGGCCCCTCCACCACCACCGTCGCGACGCCCATGGCGAGCGCCGTCCACACCAGTTGCCAAGCCAGGAACGGGCTGCCGGCGGCGCGCCGGCAGTAGCGCTCCAGGCAGATGATATGGCCCGCGAAGGCGGCAGCACAACCCACGGTCAGGAGGTCGCCCGGATTGAGCGCCACCTGCGGGTCCACCAGCAACCAGAGCCCCGCCAGGGCCAGCCCGGCCGACAGCCAGGTCCGCACGCCGAACCGCCGCAGGAGCAGCGGGACCAGCACGACGTACAGCACCGTGATGAAGGCCGAGTTGGACGCTGTCGTGTGCTGGAGTCCTAGGGTTTGCAGGCCATAGCCCAGAACCAGGAACACGGCGGCAACGCCGCTCATCCGGACCATCGCGGCGTCCGCCCGCAGCCCGCACCCCGCCGCCAGTAGGCCGCCGACGACCACCAGCGTGCCGAGCAGGAACCGCAAAAAGAGAAAGGCGAACGGCGGGACCGTGGCCAGGACGGCTTTGGTCGCGGGAAAGGTCGCCGCCCAGGCGAGCGTGCTCAGCAGGACGACCAGATCGGCGAAACTCACAGCGACCGCTTTCCAGCGCCGGGCAAGCGGGCGCGACCCGAGCCGGCCGGCCCCCCAAGGCACTTCTCAAGGCTTACAGAGCGGGCACTTCTTCTGGAACGTCACCCCCGACTGCTCCATCGCCGCCAACGCCCGCTCCTTATCGGGGTAGTCGAACCAGCCTCCCTCCCAGAAGTCCGTTCGGATGATGTTCGAGGGGACCTCCGAGCAGCGCTCGCGGTGCAGGGTGGCCCGATCAATCGAGTGCGCGATGTGGACCCAGTACACCATGGTGCAAGACGATCCCGACGGCGGACTATTCGAGATGGGGGAGAACCGCGCTAGGGCAGGAGTTGCCACTCGTCCTTCTCGATGAAGACTCGCTGACCGGCTTCCAGCTTTTTGATGTCGTCCTTCTCGAAGAGACGGAGATACCGGTCTATCCGATCCGGATCGTCAATGCGCTCTTCTTGCATGAGCCCGCTCGGCAACTTATACTTACGGATCAGTACCGGCATGCGCCTCCTCCCATTCCCAAAGCCACCTCTCGCCCGATTGTTAGCAGAGCAGGCTACCATACCCGATAGGTCACACCGTGGTCAAGGCCTGGGCAGGCCGGCCCGCCCTACGCCGACTCCCGGCTGTCGCATCGGGGGCGGTATTCGGCTATAATACCCCCCTGCGGTCCTATCGCGACGCACAAGGAGACACGGCCATGCCCCTCTATGAATACCGATGCGACGGCTGTGGCGCTCGGTTCGAGATCTTGCAGCCGCTCAGCTTCCGAGCGGAGGACACCGTTTGCCCCCACTGCAAGGCCCAGAAAGCCACCCGGTTGATGTCCCTGTTCGCCTCCAAGATCGTCGGGGATCACAAGCCTGGGTTTGCCGAGATGAAGGCCTACAACATGCTGAACGAGCGCATGCACAAGTTTTCCAAGCTGCCGCCGATGTACGGGAAGCGCGCGGATATCCAGCCGAACGTGATCTATGGAGACCAGCCGATTCCCAAGCCCGGCAGCGAAACCTGACTCGGGGCCCGGCGCCCGCCGGTGCCCCCACTGTCCGCCGTAACCGATTTCTCCCCCAGCGCCGCCACGCGGCGGAGGCAACGAATCTTCCGCTGGGGAGTGGGCAGAAATAATAAACCGAGATCTCTCGCGTAAGGAGGGCCTATGATCCCGCAGTATTCAGCATTCATCGCGGCGGCGCTCGCGGTGAGCGTGACGCTGGCGCCGTGGGTGGCGGCCTGGTCGGCGGAAAGCGCACCAGCCGAGCAGCCGGCTGAGAAGCCCGGGGAAGGCACCAACGTTGAAGGGGCAGGCTACAGCCTCTTCGACACGGAATCCATCAAGGGCTTCGACGAGTCGAAGGTCCAGAAGGACCCGGTTTGCGACCGCAGCAAGCGGCCGCGCATCCTCAAGGTGGAGCCGGACGAGGTGAAGCCCGGCGATAAGGTCGTCATCAAAGGCGAAAACTTCGGGACCAAGGAGTGCATCCAGAGCGTGACGTTCAGCTCGGCCGCCGGGGCCAAGGTGGACTACAAGTACATCAACGAGAGCACCATTGAGGCCACCGTCCCGGACGGCCGGGCGGGCATGAGCTTCGTGATCGTCGTCGCCGGGAGCGGCAGCGCCCAGTCCAAGCCGGTCCTGATCAAGAGCAAGTAACCGCACCGAGCCGCCGGGGCGCGATAGCCCCGGCGGCTCCCGGGCCCACCCCCTCGCGCCCTCCCCCAGAGGACCGCCGATCCCCGCTTCGGATAGCCTCCTTCCAACGCAACCCCTTGGAAACCAGGCTCGACAATGCGCAGGACGGTGTGGTAGGGTACCGGGCTCCGGCCCTGCCGGTGCGACCACGCGCGCGGAACCAAACTCAGACTCGTCGGCGCCATGTTCAAGAAAATTCTGGTGGCCAACCGCGGCGAGATCGCCATGCGCATCATCCGCGCCTGCCGCGAGCTCAATATCGCCACGGCCGCGATCTACGCCGAGCAGGACTCCACCGGCATCTATGTCAAGAAGGCGGACGAGGCCTATCTGGTCGGGCCCGGGCCGGTCAAGGGCTTCCTCGACATGGAGCAGATCGTCGGGTTGGCCAAGCGGATCGGGGCCGACGCCATCCACCCCGGGTACGGATTCCTGTCCGAAAACGACCGGTTTGCCCAGCTCTGCCAGGAGAGCGGGATCACCTTCATTGGGCCGTCACCCGAAGCCATCCGGCTGATGGGCAACAAGGTCAAGGCACGCGAGCTGGCCAAGCAGGTCGGCGTTCCGATCGTGCCGGGGACCGACGGCGGGGTGACGAGCCTCGAGGAAGCCCGGGCCTTCAGCCGGTCGGTCGGCTTCCCGGTTATGATCAAGGCCAGCGCGGGCGGCGGCGGCCGCGGGCTCCGCGTGGTCCGGTCCGAGGCGGAGCTGGAAGCCAGCATGGAGACTTCCTCCCGCGAGGCCCTCTCGGCCTTCGGCGACGGGAGCGTCTTCATCGAAAAGTACGTCGAGCGGCCGCACCACATCGAGTTCCAGCTCCTGGCCGACAAGCACGGCCAGATCATCCATCTCGGCGAGCGGGACTGCTCGATCCAGCGCCGCCACCAGAAGCTGATTGAGATCGCCCCCTCGCTGATCCTCACGCCATCCCTGCGAGCGGAGATGGGCGAAGCCGCCATCGCCCTCGCCCGGGCGGTCCGATACGACAACGCCGGGACGGTCGAATTCCTCCTGGACCAGGACGGGCGGTACTACTTCATCGAGATGAATCCCCGTATCCAGGTGGAGCACACGGTCACGGAGCAGATCACGGCGGTGGATATCGTTCGCTCCCAGATCGCGATCGCCGCCGGCGCGCCGCTGGGGATCCGCCAAGAGGACGTCACGCTCCAGGGCTACGCGATCCAGTGCCGGATCAACGCCGAGGATCCCCGGAACGACTTCCGGCCCTCCACGGGCACGATCACGGCCTACCTGTCGCCGGGCGGCATCGGCGTGCGGATTGACGGGGCCGTGTACAAGGACTACACCGTCCCGCCCTACTACGACGCGCTGCTCGCCAAGCTCACTGTCCGTGGACGCACCTGGGAGGAAACGGTGAGCCGGATGCACCGCTCGCTCGAGGAGTACGTCCTCCGCGGCGTCCAGACGACGATCCCGTTCATGAAACGGATCATGGAGGACCCGGACTTCCGGGCCGGCCGCTTCGATACGTCGTTCCTCGAGACGCACCCGGAGCTCTTCAACTACGAGGACAACGTGGATCCGGAGGATCTGGTGCTGGCCCTCTCGGCGGCCATCGCGGCGTACGAAGGCTTGTAGCCCCAAGGCGGTCAGCCGTCCGCTCGATCACCCCATGACGATGAAACGCAAGGCAGCCAAACCCATGAGAGCGGCAACGCCCCGCGGATCCGGACGGCCTGCCAAGCCGCCGCGAGCGCTCGCGTGGGCGGAAGAGGCCCCGGCCGCCCCGGCGAAGCGCCTGCTGATCACCGACGTGGCGCTCCGCGACGGGCATCAGTCCCTGCTGGCCACGCGCATGCGGACCGAGGACATGCTCCCCATCGCCGCCAAGCTGGACGCGGTGGGGTACTGGTCTCTGGAGGTCTGGGGCGGCGCCACCTACGACACCTGCCTCCGCTACCTCAAAGAGGATCCATGGGAGCGGCTCCGCGCGCTGCGCGCGGCCATGCCGAACACCAGGCTCCAAATGCTCCTGCGCGGACAGAACATCGTCGGCTACCGGCATTACGCCGACGACGTCCTCGAGCGGTTCATCGAACGCGCCGCCGCGAACGGGATCGATGTGTTCCGCATTTTCGACGCGCTGAACGACGTGCGGAACATGGAGCGCGCGATCCACGAGGTCAAGGTCCAGGGGAAGCACGTCCAGGCCACCATCTGCTACACGACCAGCCCGGTCCATAGCCTGGACCGGTTCGTGGACCTCGCCAAGCGGCTGGAGGACCTCGGCGCCGACACGCTCTGCATCAAGGACATGGCCGGGCTCCTCGCCCCCTTCGACGCCTACCAGCTCGTCCGGAAGCTCAAGGCCGCCGTGCGGGTCCCGATCCAGCTCCACACGCATTACACCTCCGGCATGGCCTCCATGGCTGCCCTGATGGCGATCCAGGCCGGCCTGGACCATCTGGACACGGCGATCTCCCCGCTGGCGGGCGGAACCTCCCATCCACCCACCGAAACCATGGTCGCGGCGCTCCGGGGGACGCCTTACGACACGGGGCTCACGCTCGAGCCCTTCGCCCCGATCGCGGAGCACTTCCGCAAGGTCCGCAAGAAGTACCACCAGTTCGAGAGCGACTACACGGGGATTGACTCGGAGATCCTGACCTCGCAGATCCCTGGCGGGATGCTGTCGAACCTCGCCGCCCAGCTTGCCGAACAGAACGCGCTCGACCGGATGCGCGAGGTGCTGGAGGAGGTCCCGCGGGTACGGAAGGACATGGGCTATCCACCGCTCGTGACGCCGAGCAGCCAGATCGTCGGCACCCAGGCGACGCTGAACGTGCTGACCGGTGAGCGGTACAAGGTGATCACAAACGAAACGAAGAACTACTTCCTCGGGCTCTATGGGCGCCCGCCCGGCCCGCTGGATCCCGAGGTGATGGCCCGCGCGATCGGCGACGAGCAGCCGATCAAGGGCCGGCCAGCCGATCAGCTCGAGCCCGAGCTGGAGAAGGCCCGGAGGGAATTGCAGGGCAAGAGCCTCTCGATCGAGGACCTCCTCTCGCTCGTGCTGTTCCCCGCAGCGGCCCGGCAGTACTTCGAGGAGCGGGAGAGCGGGCAGCTCAAGCCTGAGGCGCTGGAGCCGCCGCCCGAGAGCGGCCCGGCCGTGGCGCACGAATTGCACCTGGCCCCGGTCGAGTTCAACGTCACCGTGCACGGCGAGTCCTACCACATCCAGATCGAGGGCTCCGGCCGCAAGACGGACGGCCGGAAGCCCTATTACGTCCGCGTTAACAACAAGCTCCAGGAAGTCTACCTCGAGCCCATCGAGGAGGTGTTGACCGGCGTCCCCGAGCCCAGCCAGCCGGCGAAAAAGGCGCGGCCCAAGCGGCCCAAGCCCTCCAAGCCCGGCGACGTCGCTCCCCCGATGCCCGGCCGGGTCGTCAAGGTCCTGGTCGCCCAGGGCGACCTCGTCAAGCAAGGCAACCCCGTGCTGATCCTCGAGGCCATGAAGATGGAAAGCCGGGTCCCTGCCCCGATTGACGGTCGGGTGGTCGAAGTGTTCGTCGCCGCGGGTGACGACGTGAAGACCGACGAAACCCTCCTCCAGTTGGAGTGACCGTGCGGCGGCAGGCTGCGCCCGCCCTCCGGACCGCCTTGTCCCTGATGCCGCTCCTGCTGACCGCGTGCATAGCCCCTCCCGAGCGGTCACCGTGGTTCGACCGGATCGAGCACCTCCCGCTCAAGTTCACCGAGGTCGGCGGCCACCGGATCGCGTATCTGGACCAGGGCGAGGGCCCGGCCGTCATTCTGATCCACGGACACGGCGGCGCCATGTGGCATTGGGAGCACCAGCAGGCCGCGCTGGGTGCCCGCCACCGGGTGGTCACGCTCGACCTGCTCGGATCGGGTCTCTCCGACAAGCCAGACCTCGACTACACCCCAACCGAGCTGCTCGAGTCCTTCCGAGGCTTCATGGACGCCGTGGGCATCCAGCGCGCGGCGCTGGTCGGCAACTCCATGGGAGCCGGGCTCGCCATGGCCATGGCCCTGACCTACCCGGAGCGCGTGGATCGGCTTGTGCTGATCGCAGGCTTCCCCGACCACGTGCGCGAGAAGCTCGCCAGCCCGCTCTTCCGGCGGGCCGTGGACTCGCGCGTGCCGATCTGGTTGGTCCGCCTCGGAAGCTGGCTGGCCGGCCGCAGCACGACCCGGCGCATCCTGAGCGAGGTGGTCCACGACCAGTCCCTGCTCACCCCGCTCGTGATCGAGCGCTCCTACCGGAACCGCCAAGACACGGGGTTTCTCGCCCCGACGCTGAAAATGGTCCGCAACCTGCCGCTGTGGGAGGAGAGCTTCGCGAAGCGCATCGCCGAGGTCCGCCACCCGACCTTGATCATCTGGGGCGAGCAGGACCGGCTGTTCCCGCCCCAAGTCGGGCGCGAGCTGCAAGCCACCATCCGCGGTTCTCGCCTGGAGCTGGTCCCCGAGGCCGGCCATATGCCGCAGTGGGAGCGGCCCGAGGTGGTCAACCGGCTCCTGCTGGTCTTCCTCCAGCCTTGACAGCCCGGCAGGCCCCCGGTATAAGAGGGAAATACCCTGGGGCCACTTCAGCAGAAAACAGTAGTGACGGAGGCCGCTATGACAGGGCAGGATCGAGCGACCGTTCAGGCGACAGTCTTGGTGGCAATTCTCCTGACGCTCATGGGGTGCGCGGGGATGGGCGCGGACGGCGGCGGGCTCGCCTACGACGAGAAGATCCCGGTGGCCAAGGGTAGCGCGGCCGCCGGCGAAGGAAACACCGTGACCTTCCAGGGCAAGCCCCTCGCCTTGGCCGGGACTGGGATCAAGGTCGGCGACCGCCTGCGCGACGTGCAAGTGGCGCGAGCCGACCTGTCCCTCACGAACATCGCCGCCACCACAGGCAAGGTGCGCATCATCAGCATCGTCCCGTCCCTCGACACGAAGGTCTGCGAACAGCAGACCCATTACCTGAGCGAGAAGAACCAGGGGCTGGACCGGCAGGTCGAGCTGATCACCGTGAGCGTGGACACCCCCTTCGCGCAAAAGCGGTTTGCCCAGGAGGCAAGATCAAGAATGTGACCTTCCTGTCCGATTACCGAGGGGGGGACTTCGGCAGGACCTACGGCCTGCTGGTGAAGGACCCGCATATCCTGGCCCGGACCGTCATGGTCGTGGACAAGGACAACGTGATCCGTTACCTGCAGGTCACGCCCGAGCTGGCGCAGATGCCGGATATGGACGCAGCCTTCCAGGCCGCCCGGTCTCTGCTCCAGGCCGGCGGCTGAGCCGGACCGCACCCGCCATGGCCCACTACGACATGCTGGTCATCGGGACCGGCCCCGCTGGCCAGAAGGCCGCCATCCAAGCGGCCAAGCTCGGGAAGAAGGTCGGCATCATCGAGCGCAAGGAGGTGGTGGGCGGCGTCTGCACGAACACCGGCACGATCCCGAGCAAATCCCTCCGGGAAGCGGTCCTCTACCTGTCGGGCTTTCACCAGCGCAACCTCTACGGCCAGAGCTACCGTGTCAAGCAGGACATCACGATGGAGGACCTGGCCTACCGCTGCGACCACGTAGTCAAGCAGGAGATCCAGGTCATCCAGAACCAGATGGCCCGCAACCACGTGGACATGATCTTCGGGACGGCCAGCTTCCAGGATCCCCACCGCCTCGCCATCAAGGGCTCGCGCGAGACCGTCGAGCACACCGCCGACTTCATCGTCATCGCCGTCGGCACCGAGCCGGCCCGGCCGGCGCACATCCCCTTCGACGACGTTTCGGTCATTGACACGGACGGGCTGCTGACGCTCAAGCACCTGCCCAAGTCCCTGACCATCGTGGGCGGCGGCGTGATCGGCTGCGAGTACGCCTCGATCCTGGCCACGATGGGGATCCAAGTCATCCTGATCGAGCGGCGGCCGCGGCTGCTGGAGTTTGTGGACACCGAGATCATCGAGGCGCTCCAGTACCACATGCGCAGCCTCGGCGTGACGCTGCGCTTTAACGAGGAGGTCGTCGCCGTCGAGAAGACCGGCGGCGGGACGGTGACGGTACGGCTCAAGAGCGGCAAGGTCATCAGCGCCGCGACGCTGCTATACTCGGTCGGCCGGAACGGCGCCACGCGGGAGCTGAACCTCGAGGCCGTGGGGCTCCAGCCGGACGAGCGCGGGCGCCTGCGCGTCAACGAGCATTTCCAGACCGCGGTCCCGCACATCTATGCGGCCGGCGACGTCATCGGCTTCCCGGCGCTGGCCTCGACCTCGATGCAGCAGGGCCGCCACGCCGCCTGCCACGCCTTCGGGATTCCCTGCCGGACGGAGACCCAGCTCCTGCCGTACGGCATCTACTCGATCCCGGAGATCTCCATGGTCGGCCCGAGCGAGGACGAGCTGACCCGCGCCGGTATTCCCTATGAGGTCGGCGTCGCACGCTACCGCGAGATCGCCCGTGGGCAGCTCATCGGCGACCAGACCGGCATGCTCAAGCTGTTGTTCCATCTTAAGACCCGTGAACTGCTCGCGGTGCACGCGATCGGCGAGGGGGCGACCGAGCTGATCCACATCGGTCAGGCCGTGATCGCCTTCAAGGGCCGGATTGACTACTTCGTTGACACGGTCTTCAACTATCCGACCCTGGCCGAGTGCTACAAGGTCGCCGCGCTGGCCGGGATCAACCGGCTGCCCCGTCCCTGGGTCCCGGAGGGCATGGCCGACCTGGAAGCGGAGCCGCCCGTCACTTCCTGACACGGGGGCTGGCTATGGTCCATTACGACCTGCTCGTCATCGGCAGTGGCCCGGCCGGCCAGAAGGCCGCGATCCAGGCCGCCAAGCTGCGCAAGCGCGTCGCGATCGTCGAGAAGGAGCCCCACGTTGGCGGCGCGTCGGTCAACACCGGCACGCTGCCGAGCAAAACGCTCAAGGACGCGATCTATTACCTGCACGGCTTCAAGCTCCGGTCGTTTCCCAACGTGAGCTACGCGCTCAAGCGGAACTTCACGCTGCGCGACCTCATGGCCCGCAAGGATCAGGTCGTCAAGAACGAGATCGCCATCATCACAAACCAGCTCGAGCGCAACGACGTCGAGATCGTCCGCGGCATCGCGTCCTTTGTGGATCCTCACACTATCCGGGTCACCAAGGACAACGGCCAGACGGAGCACTTCCAGGCCGACTACATCGTGATCGCCACAGGGTCGCGCCCCCGGCGGGGGGACGGCATCCCGTTTAACAATCGGACGATCTGCGACTCCGATACGATCCTGGCCACCGACACCATTCCCAAGACCATGGCTGTCCTGGGCGGCGGCGTGATCGGCTGCGAGTACGCCACGATGTTCGCCTCCTTCGGCATTAAGGTCACGCTGGTGGACCGCCGCAAGGAGCTCCTCCGGTTCGTGGACCAGGAGATCGTCCAGGCCCTGATCTACCGCATGCGGACCAACAACGTCACGGTCCAGTTGGGGGAGGAGATCGTGGACGTGCGGGAAGACGAGCGCAGGCGCGCCGTCACGACGCTCAAGAGCGGCAAGAACATCGTGACCGACATGCTGCTCTACTCGATGGGCCGGAGCTCGAACACGGAGGAGCTGAACCTCGCCGCGACCGGGATCGCCACCGACAAGACCGGCCTCATCAAGGTCAATGAGCACTACCAGACCGAGGTGCCCAATGTGTACGCGGCGGGGGACGTCATCGGCTTTCCCGGTCTCGCCTCCACGTCCATGGAGCAGGGCCGGCTGGCTGCCTGTCACGCTTTCCACGTCAAGCAGTCCACGCTGCCGAAGGTCATGCCCTACGGCATCTACACGATCCCGGAGATCTCGACCGTCGGGAAGAGCGAAGAGGAGCTGACCGAGCAGAGGATTCCCTACGAGACCGGGCGGGCCTTCTACAAGGAGATCGCCCGCGGCCAGATCTGCGGCGATCTAGACGGATTGCTGAAAGTCATCTTCCACCGGGACACGCGGCAGTTGCTGGGCGTGCACATCATCGGTGAGGGCGCGACCGAGCTGATCCACATCGGCCAGGCCGTGCTGACCTACGGGGGCACCGTGGACTTCTTCGTCCACAATGTCTTCAACTACCCGACGCTCGCCGAGTGCTACCGGACCGCCGCGCTCGACGGGATCAACCGACTCGGACAGATGTGACGGCATGCCCGCTGCTTCAGCAAGAGCCTCCCGGCGCCAACGCGCTCCACGTCCCGCATCGCGCGCTCCGCGCCCGACCTCCGTTACGCTGGCCCTCGAGTGGTTCCTGAACCCCGACCACCTGCCGCTCGTCGTCGCTAAAGAGCGAGGTTACTTCCGGGAGGAGGGACTGGCACTCTCGATCCTGGTCCCCACCGTCCCGGAGGAATCGTTGGACCTCGTCGGCCGCGGCAAGGCCGACTTCGGGGTCGGCGAGCAGACGAACCTCATCAAGGCGCGGGCGCAGGGCCTGCCGCTGCTCTCGATCGGCCCGCTCCTCGCGCACACCGTCGTCTGCCTCATGTATCTCAAGGACGGCCCGATCCGGCGCCTGGAAGACCTGCGCGGGCGCCGGGTCGGCTGGCCGGGGCTGGAGATTGACCTGCCGATCCTGGACGCCCTGCTGGAGGCGACCGGGTTGACCCGCGCCGACATCCAGCCGGTGGACGTCGGGTTCGCCCTGACCGACGCGCTCGTGACGGGCAAAGCGGACGCAGTCTTCGGCGCCTTCGTGAACTACGAGCAGGTGGAGGCGGAGCAGCGGGGCGCTGCAGTCGAGTTCGTCAGCCCGACGGCTTACGGCGTCCCGGATCTCTACCAGCTCGTCGTCTTCGCCTCCGAGCGGCTCGCCGCGCGCCGGCCGGCACTCGTCCGCGCCTTCGCCCGCGCGTACGCCCGCGGGCTGGCCGACACGCACGCCAATCCCGACGAGGCGCTCCGGCTCTACCAGCGCGCCCATAGCCTGGCCGACCCGGAGCTTTCGGCCAAGACCTTTCGGGCCACCCTGCCCTATTTCCCCCGCGACCTGCGCCAGGACTCGGCTCGCTGGAAGCGGGTGCGCGACTGGTTGTACGCCCGCCGCGTCATCGCGCACAACCCACCGCTCTCGTCCCTGTTCACGAATCGGTTCGCAGCAAAGCTCGAAGCGATCACCCACAAGCCATGAGCGCTTAGGGAGACCGGCATGTCATTCAGCGAACACCTGCGGAAGCTCGCCCAGCCGACCTGGGATGCACAGCTCACCCATCCGTTCGTCAAGGCCCTCGGCAAAGGCACACTGCCGGAGCGCAAGTTCAAGTTCTACATTCTCCAGGACACCCGCTTCCTCGGCGACCTGGCCCGCGTGTTCGCGGCCGCCGCCCAGAAGGCGCCCGATTCGGGGTCGGCTCTCCGCTTCAACAAGTTGGCGCAGGAGACGATCACGGTCGAGCGGGGTCTGCACGAGAGCTACGGGAAACGCTGGAAGATGACCCCCGCGCAGATGACCGCCGTCCCGATGGCGCCGACGAACTACGCGTACACACGGCACCTGCTGGCGGTCGCCGCGACCGGGACCGCCGCGGAGATCACGGCGGTCGCACTCCCCTGCGCGTGGATCTACTGCGTGGTGGGCCAACATCTCCTGAAGGACGGCCCGCCGAAGCCGAGCCACCCCTACCGCGACTGGCTGCTGCTGTACAGCTCGCCGGAGTTCGCCGAGGTGCAGCGGTGGATGCGGGCGAAGGTGGACGAATGGGTGAGGCGCGCGGGCCGGGACGAGCGGCGGCGGATGGAAGAGGCGTTCGTGATCAGCTCGCGGTACGAGTGGATGTTTTGGGAGATGGCGTGGCGGGAGGAGGCGTGGCCGGTGTAGGCCAAGGGCAGCGGCCGGGGCGGAGGGACGCCCGCAGGCCAGAAGAGCCTCGACATAGGCGCGATCCGCACCCGCCGTCGCCGTGCCCCCCGCGTCGTGCTCGTCCACGGCGCCCTCGAGCCGCAGGGCGCCTGCGTCCCCGAGCCCTGGCGGGCCAAGGCCCGGCCGCTACCCGAGCGCGCCGATGATCTTGCGGTAGTCCTCTTCCGGATAGGCCCGCAGCGTCGTCGTGCGGATATTGCCGGCCGAGCCGGCCTTGAGCACGAAGGTCGCCAACTTCTCGTCGCTCGGCATCTCCACGACCAGCACCCCGTCGTAGGCGCCCTGGGTCATGTAGAACGCTTTCACCTCGCCGCCCATGTCTTTGACTTGCTTTTTGGCGGCGTCCAGTCGCTTCGGCGAATCGGTGACCGTGCGGATCCCCTGATCGGTCCAGTTGAAGAGAATCAGGTATGTCGGCATATTGCACCTCCTCGGCTGGCCATGCCGTGACTCCGAGCCGCCGGGAACGCGGCGAACTCAAGGGCAGGCTATGTCGCGGACAGGGACTCTGTCAACAGACCCAGCTTCCCCACCGGCTCCCGACTGTCGTATGATTTTCTGCCGGATAGCGCGACTGTCCGCGTTCGCCGCCTGAGGAGCGGACAGGGTTTGTTCAGGCGGGCCAGGCCGCGCGAGCAGCCGGGAGGTGCCGCATGGGACCGACCAAGGTGATCATCAGAGGGAATGCGCTGTACGAGGCCAAGACCGGCAAGCTCATTCAAGGCGGGTTTCCCGATCGGCGAGCCATGGAGGACTACGCCGCTCACCACTACATCGTGTTACCCGAGGTGGATAACGCCGGCCGGCCCTGGGAGCTGGACGGCAAGCCGGTCTACTGCCTGCGCAGCGCGCGCTACGAGACGGTGGATGACCTCCCGTTGCACGCCGCCCGCTGCCCTGACTGCGGCGGCATGGGGATCCGGATCGAGGAAATCACGGTCGAGTCGGACTGCATCCGTTGCACCCAATGCGGGCACGAGTTCGACGCGCGCCTCGAGATGATGGAAAGCTAGGAAGACTGCCCCACGTTCCGCGCGCACCGGATCCCGAGATCGGCCTCCCGCTCGATCGGTTTCATCTGCATCCGGCTGGTCGTCCTGAGGTACTCGGAGGCGAAGTTCCAGGACCCGCCTCGCATGACTTTGAGCTCTCCCTCCGAGGGTCCGGTGGGATTGCGCTCCGGGCTCCGCCTGTAATACTTGATCTCGTACCAATCGGCTACCCATTCGAACACGTTGCCAGCCATGTTGTAGATGCCGAAGGGGCTCTTGCCGGCCTCATGGCTAGTGACCGGTTCCAGCCGGTCGTTGTAGAACTTGTGGGACCATTTCTTGCCGTAGTTGGCCAATTGATCGTTCGGCGCCGCGTTGCCCCAGGGATACCGCCGGTGATCGGTGCCCCGGGCCGCGTACTCCCACTCGGCCTCCGTGGGTAGGCGTTTCTCCGCCCACTCGCAGTAGGCCTTGGCATCCTGCCAGCTCACGCCGATGACCGGCAGCTCGCTGTGGACAGTGAGATCCAGTTGCTCCCAAAACTTCGGCATCGCGTGGCCCGTCTCTTCCATGAACTTCTCATACCGCCCGTTCGTCACCTCGTATTTGTCCAGATAAAATGCATCCACCCAGACCTTATGCTCCGGCTGTTCGTTATCCAGGCCCTCGCCATCGGGCGAACCCATCACGAACTCGCCGCCCGGAATCAACACCATCGGCGCGCCGTCTTTGCCGACGAACTCCTTCGGCGCCCCTGAGCCGTCGACTGGCGCCGCCGAGCCGCCTCCTCCGCCTACGTCCTTCTTCGTCGCCTCCCCGGGCTGTGCAACCCCCAGCCCGGACCCCGATACCACTGTGAAGAGGGCCACGACCACGCTGAACCGCAGCGCCATGGATCGAGATGTTCTCTCCATACGACCTCCTTTCGGATCGCGGACTGCCGCATCGGTCTCGCGTTCGCCCGGATCAGACCAGACCGGCTGTCCATGAATGTATGCCGAGTGGGGGGCCCTAGTCAAAGCGACGGAGGCGCCACAAGGCTGGAGGGTCAGTGAAGACGGGGCGGAGCCAAAACGACGGCGAAGGGATGGTGGGGTTATGGTTTCCAGTCGAAGGCGTTGAACTGGGCGTAGGTGTTTTGGTTCTGGAAGGACAGCTTGCCTCCCGCCGTGGCTCGCATCGAGATCATGTTGCCGATTTCGGCCTGTTTGTATTCGAAGCCGTTCGGGAGATCAATCCGAACCCGATGTTCTTCGCCGGTCACCGGATTTCTGATCGGCTCGGCCTGGCATTCCACAAACCCCGGGATGTGCACGCGGCCGCGGCGTCGCTCGCGGTCCGCCTCGATTTCGATCCGAGCGACTGCTGGCTCCCGCCGGTTCGGGCAGACTGCGGCGAAGATCTCGAAGTAGGCGCCACCGTACTGCCCGCTGGTCAGGGCAATCACCGCTTGTCGCTGCGCAGGCGAGAGGCGCTCGTCCAGGATCAACAGGCTGTGCCCGTTCCCTTCGTGCACCGGCCCGGGCCACCAGTAGAGCGAGGCGAAGCGCGCGCCGTCCAGTCGCGTGTCCCCGAAATACCCCTCACTCACCCGATAGGTCGCCAACGCTTCGCAGCGGCCCGTCGTCGGGAGCGCGTTGAACTGGCAGGGACAGGCCCAGACGCAGTTACACCCGCCGAACTCTTCGCCGACCAACCGCCAATCGGTCTTCGTCGCCGTCGCCATGGGTCACCTCGTTGGCCGCTCCCGATCATCAGGCGGGTAAGTATAGCGAGCGCCAGCGCCAGCAGCAACGCCCGCTTTCGTCCCCTCGGTTGTTCTGATGCGCCAGGGAGGACGCCGCTCGGCTTCCTCAGCGAACCTGCGGGCTGACCACGGGCTGCTGTGTGTGATCGATGGAGCCAAAGGGTTGCGCAAAGCGCTCCAGACTGCCTTCGGCCGTTAGGCCGTCGTGCAACGCTGCCAGTGGCATAAACGGGACAATGTCCTGGCCTATACTAATATTATGAAAGCGCCGCGTCCGAATGTGGTAAGACATTCCGATGACACCAATGGATCGCGATTCCGTTGGAGAAAGGAGACGCGGTGTTAGGGAGTCCAGTGCGTTTGACTTCCATAAGCATGACACCCAGGTCTTGGTCGAAGATGGCGAGGGGCGATGGCAGCGCGAGGTGCGCCTGGCTCATGAACGCGTGGCGATTCAGCCGTGCTTCGCCTCATGGACTCCCGGTTCTCCCGTCGCCGTGGAGACGGTCGGGACCTGGGACGGGATCGTCGACGAGATCGAGGCGGCGGGGCTGGGGCCTCGGCTCGTGCCTGCGCGGAAAGCCAAAGTCATGATGGGGAGCCTCAACAAGACGGACAAGCTGGATGCCCGTGGGCTCAATCGCCTTCAACGCACGGGCCCCTTGCCGGTGGTGTGGATTCCGGGAGCCACGCTCCGGGACCAGCGCGATCTCGCCCGCACGCGGATGGGGCTGGGGCCGCAGCGCAGCCGGTTGAAGACCCGCATCCACGCAACGGTGGCCACGTAGGCCCTGACCGTGTCGTCGGTGAGCGATCTGTTTGGTCGGCAAGGGCGGGCCGTGCTAGCCACCCGCCTCGCGGCGTTGCCGCCCCAGACGGCCGACCCGACCGAACGGCTGCTGGGCGCGCTCGATGCGCTCGAGGACCAGATTCAGCGGCTTGAGCAGCGGCTCCGCGAGGTCTTCACCCCAGAGCCCTCGATCACCTTGCTCCAAACCCTTCCTGGCGTCGGCTTGCTCCTGGCCGTGGTGATCGCGTCGGAGGTCGGGGCCAGCCACCGCTGTCCTGGCCCTCAGCACCTGGCGGCCTATGCCGGCACGACCCCTCGGGGCTACGCCAGTGGAGGGAAAACGCGCGATGGGCCGTTGCGACCTGCTGGGAATCGGGACCTGCGCTTGGCCTTTGTGGAGGCGGCCCATGCCACCTGCCGGGTGCGGAAGGGGCACGCACCCCGACAGGTGAGTCGGCTGTATGAGCGGCTTGTCCGCCACAAAGGGCATGCCAAGGCGATCGGTGCGGTCGCCCGGCATCTCGCTGAAGCGACCTACTGGGTGCTGACGAAGCAGATCTCGTACCGTGATCCGGCTGCGCCGGGTGTGACGGCGACGGGTTCGTCAATGGAGGCGTCAGCGCGAGAGTGGGAGCTGCGCGCATCGACGCTCGCTAGACTGATTGCGACACGCTTCTCGAACAACCTCATGCTGCCTTGACAGCGAAGAGATGAATCGGGCGAAACCGGATCCGAGGGGATGGTGACGGATCAGCGTGGCTTGACACGGCGCTTTCAGAGATGCTCCCCTTGGAGAGTGGACACGTTGGAGAGTGAGTGTTGAGGATGGCCAACACTCAACGAAGGAGGTGTCCAGATGAAGGGGCGCAAGTGGACGGCGGAGGAGCAACGGGCCATCGTGCTGGAAGGGAGCAACGGGACCAAGCCGGTGGCGGAGATTTGCCGGGAGCATCAGATGGCCCAGGCCCAGGCCCAGGCCCAGGCCCAGACCCAGTCCGACCAGTGGCGGGATCGCTTCCTGGAAGGGGGCCAGCAGGCCTTGACCCATGGGCTTCCGGCGACGGAGGAGGCGCGGCGGCGCGAGATCGAGCAGCGCCAGCAGCTGATCGGCAAGCAGGCCGTGGCCATTGAGCTGGTAAAACAAACGGACGAGTTGGTCGGGAGGCGGTGAGGCTGGTGGACGCGTGGCGCGAGGCGGGGTGGTCAGTCGCGGCAGCCTGTCGGATCCTCGGGCAGTCTCGCAGCGGCTCCTAGGCCGCTCGGCACGAGTGCCCGGTGCCGACGGCTGTGCCGAATCCCTCCGATGAGGCGCTCCTGGCGCGGATCCGCCCGATCAGCCAGGCTCATCCCTTCTGGGGCTATCGGCGGGTGTGGGCCTGGCTGCGGGATCGGGAGGGCCTCCTGGTCAATACGAAGCGGGGCTACCGGCTGATGCGGGAGGCCGGCTGGACGGTCAAGCGGGCACGCCACGCGGCGACGCGGACGCCCAAGGCGAAGCCGAAGGCCACGCGCCCCCGGCAGTTCTGGGGGATCGACATGACGAAGTTCCTGATCCCGGCGCTGGGTTGGGCGTACCTGGTCGTGGTCCTGGACTGGTACACCAAGAAGATCGTCGGCTGGGACCTGGCTCTCCGCAGCCGCCGGCAGGAGTGGGAGGCCGCGCTGGCCCAGGCGGTCCAAGCCGAATTCCCGAACGGGGTCCGGGGAGCCGGCTTAAAGCTGGTCTCCGACAACGGGAGCCAACCGACGGCGACCGGCTTCATGGCCGCCATGAGCCTGTTGGGAATCGAGCAGGTCTTCACCAGCGACGACAACCCCAAGGGCAATGCCGAGACAGAACGCCTGATGCGGACGATCAAAGAAGAGTTGCTCTGGCTGCAGGAGTTCACGAGCCTGGCGCAGGCACGGGAGGCGATCGGCCACTGGATCACGGTGGAGTACAACGAGCGCGACGTCCACTCAAGCCTGGGGGACCAGAGCCCGCTCGAGTCGAAGCGGCGCTCAGCGAGCAGGGAGCGGCACAAGCGGCTGCGTAAGATGACTCACTCTCAGCACCAGAAAAAGTGTCTTGACAAACGGGGAGCATTACAGATGGCTGCCGAGCCGGGGAGATATATTGCAGGGTTCGCGAGCGGTTGAAGAGACCTTCCCTACGAAGGAGGGAACTGAAAGGGGAAAGTTCGGTGGTCGAGCTCCCATTTCCCGCCCGATTGCAGCACCTTCCCCTAAGGAGATGGGGGGTCTGATTGTACCCCCAACGCGCCTTGCCCAGCCGGAGCGAGGTGCGGCGCAAGCCTTCCGACCACTCTACCACGCCATGGGCAGAGCCGGGCGGCACGGTATATAATGACCCGTCAGCGCGCCCCGGGCGGTACCCGCGGGAGCGCCACCCTAGCCAGGAGGACCGCCCATGCTCGCCACGCAAGTCCGGCAGAAAGACGGCGTCTTCTATTTCGTCGCCTACCCGGCCGAAGACCTGCTGCGCAAGGTGCGCTTCGTGAGCCGATTCTACGGCGAGGGCGAGCAGATCGCCCCGACCGAGGTCGCGCCCGAGGATGAGATCGGCCAGTTCATCGCGCGGATCGAGCGCAGCGACAAGGCCTTCCAGCGGCAGCTTTCGCGGGCGAAGGTCAAGGCCATTACCAACTTCTACGAGACGGCCGTCAGCCAGCCGCCGATTCCCGGCACGGTGCTGCTGTTCACGCCCGAACGGCTCCGGTTCGAGCGGCTCGGCAGCTTCGAGCACGTCGGGAACCTGGAGGAGCCCGGCGGCAAGTACCTGATCATTGACGGGCAGCATCGGCTCGCCGCGCTCCACTTCTACCACAAGGACCGGCCCCAGGAGGCGCGGACGATCCGCGTCCCCTGCGTGATCTTCGACGGCCGCAGCGAGGACTTCGCAACCGAGATGTTCGTGATCATCAACTCGACCCCCACCCGGATCAACAAGAGCCATCTCGTGGACCTCTACGAGCGGGTTTCCTGGGCCGAGCCGGAGAAGAAGTTCGCCGCGCGGATCGTCGAGCACCTGTACGCCGAGTCCGACAGCCCGCTCCGGTACCGGATCAATCGCCTCGGCGGTCGCAGCCGCCAGGACAAGTGGATCCTTCAGGCTGAGCTGTTCAACGAGCTACACCGCTGGATCGCCCGCGAGTGGCGCAAGATCGAGAAGGAAGGCACCGGCGCGCGCGAGGCCCTCCGCTTCTACGGGCTCGTCCGGGATTTCTTTAAGGCAGCCGAGCGAGTCTGGGGCGACGCCTGGGGCCACCCGAACTCGATGGTCACCAAGCCCGTGACGCTCAAAGCCCTGGTGCGGGTCTGTGCCGACCTCGCCGCGCAGGACCGGGGGCCCGAGAAGGACCGCCTGGCCCGCTGGGAGCGCCGCCTGCTGCCGTGGAGGGAGCGGGTGCGGGAGTTTCGCGTCGAGGGGTTCTACGAGCGGTTCCCCGCCAAGGGCCAGGTCGAGCGCGTCGCCCGGATCCACCGCGAGCTGGCGCGGGCCATCGGCCTGGAGATTCGAGCAGCCGGCAAGCAGGGGGAGGAGGACTAACAGGATTAATGGGTTGACGGGCTGATCCCATGACCTGCTTCGCCATGCTCACCGCCTTCGGCCAGGACCGCCCCGGCATGGTGGCCGCCCTGGCGGAGGGTCTGTTCCGCCTCGGCTGCAATATCGAGGACACCTGCATGACGCGGCTGCGGGGCGAGTTCGCCATGATGTTGATGGTGCGCCTGCCGCCAGACCTGCCGCCGGACCGGCTCGCCGACCGGCTGGCGCCCCACACCGCCCCCCTGCACCTCACGCTCCTGTGCCGCGAGATTCCCGCCGAGGTCGCCGCGCGCCGGGGCGCGCGCGAAGCCGAGGCCCAGTTCATCCTCTCCGTCTACGGCGCGGACCAGCCAGGGATCGTCGCGCAGGTCGCCCGCTGCGTCGCCGACCACGGCGGGAACATCACGGACATGAACACCCGTGTCATCGGCGCACCGGACCGCCCGGTCTACGTGATGATCCTCGAGGTTCACCTGCCCCCGGAGTCCTCGCCCGACGCGCTCCAGGAGGCGCTCGACCGCCTCAAGCCGGCGCTGAGCGTGGACGTGACCTTTCGGCCGCTCGAGCGCGTCGAGCTGTAGCCCGGTCCGCCCGTGGCCGCCCGCCCGATTCGCCTGTACCCGGACCCGGCCCTCAAAGCCCGCGCCGCCCCGGTGGACCCCGCCGACCCAACCCTCCCCGGCATTGTCCAGGACCTGCTGGACACGCTCGAGGCCTCCCCCGGCGTCGCGCTGGCCGCCCCGCAGATCGGCGTGCGGCTCCGGATCATCGTCGTGGACGTCGCGCGGAAGAAGGGCGAGCGGGGCCACGGGCTTGTGGTCCTGCTGAATCCGCAGATCCTGCACCAGGAGCGGCCGCGGCTCATTCGGGAAGGCTGCCTTAGCGTCCCGGACTACACGGGCAACGTCCTGCGCTACGAGCAGACGGTGATGGAGGGGCTGACGCCGGAAGGCCGGGCCGTCACGCTGGCCGCGGCGGGCTTCGAAGCGCTCGCCTTCCAGCACGAGCTGGACCACTTGAACGGAGTGCTGTTCCTGGACCGGATTCAGTCGCTGAGCACGGACCTGTTCCGGCGGAAAGGGGCGATATGAGGAAGGTGTGTCGGGCCGTCACTCCCGCTGAAGAGTGTCGGGTCGCGCGGCTGGCTCCGCCGGGACCGGCACGGCAGGAGGCTGGTCTTCGGCCGGCTCGGGCTGCCACACATAGTCGGGCTTGAGCAACGGCCGGTATTGCGGCGGGACGGGCACGGAGAATGTCAGGACCTCGTAAGCCCCCGCGATCGTGCGCGCCCCGACCATCCCCAACCCTTCCAGAGTCCCGCGCGTCAACCCGACGAGCCAGCCCTTCTCGCGCGCGATCAGGGTGACCTGCTTGGGAAGCTCGGCCCACCCCGTGCAAAAGTTCGCCGCGCCGCGGGCGAGCTTGAGGGCGATCTGCTCGGCAAACCTCGGCCCTTCAGCCCGGACGAGCGCGGGCGCGCATAGAAGCGAGCCGACCCAGAAGATCGCTAGCACCACCCCGAATCCCATGCCCCGCATCGGTTCCCTCCCTCGCCCCGGTGACCCGATCCGTCGAGCGGCGCCATCATAGCCCAGCTCAAACCAAAGAGTCACGCTTGCAACGAGCCCGCGGTTTCTATACTGTACGCCGCATGACCGCCGCCCGCCTCCGTCCGACCGCGCTAGCCGCCCTCACCGGGCTCCTCTATCCGCTCTGCTTTCCGGACTATGACCTCGGCGCCCTCGCCTGGGTCGTGCTGGTCCCGCTCCATCTCGCCATCGCGAGCGCCACGCCGCGCCGCGCGTTCTGGCTGGGCTGGCTGGCCGGCACCATCGCCTTCGCCGGCCTCATGGCCTGGGTCGTCACGGCGATGCACCTCTACGGGAAGATGCCGCTCGTCGCGAGCTACCCTGTCATGCTCTTGCTGGCGGCCTACCTCGGGGCCTACGTAGCGGTGTACGCGGCGGCCGTCGCCTGGCTGCGTGCGGCCCGGCCGGCCCTGGCCTTCGCCGCCGCCCCCTTCGTCTGGGTCGCCTCGGAGCTGCTGCGGACCTACCTGCTCTCCGGCCTACCCTGGGCGCTCCTCGGCTATTCCCAGTACCGGTGGCTGCCTGTGATCCAGATCGCCGACCTGACCGGGGTCTACGGGGTATCGTTTCTGGTCGTGTTGATGAACGGCGCGCTGGCCGAGCTGGTCCTCTGGGGTCTCGGGCGGGCGCGCGGTCAAGCCACCATGCCCGTCCCCTGGCTGTCGTCCGCCCTCGCCGCCCTCGGCCTCATGGGCGCTCTGTGGTACGGATCTGCGGCCCTGGCGGGCGGCGGCCGGCCCGGCGAGGCGCGCACGATCCGGATCGGGGTCGTCCAGGCCAACATTGACCAGGCGCAGAAGTGGGATCTCGCCTACCGGCGCGCCACGCTGGACCGCTACATCCGGCTGACGGGCCAGGCGGCGGCCGAGACGGACCTCGTCGTCTGGCCGGAAGCGGCCACGCCCTTTCTCTTCGAGCAGGAGCTGCCCTACCGGACCGAGGTGACCGAGCTGGTGCGGCGCCATGCGGTCCCACTCCTGTTCGGCAGCCCGGCGCTGCGTTATTTTCCTTCTGGGCGGCCCTACCTCTTGAACAGCGCCTACCTGCTCGCGCCCGACGGCGCCATCGTCGGTCGCTACGACAAGCGTCACCTCGTTCCCTTCGGCGAGTACATCCCCTTGAAGTCCTCGCTCCTGTTCTTCCTCGACAAGCTGGTGGAGGGCATCGGCGACTTTGAGCCAGGACCCGGCCCGACGATCCTGAGCATCCCGCTCGCCGCCGACGGCCGCTCCGCCCCACCGGCGAAGTTCGGCGTCGCCATCTGCTACGAAGTGATCTTCCCCGACCTCGTGCGGGAGGCGGCCGCGGAGGGCGCCGAGTTCATGGTCACGATCACGAACGATGCCTGGTTCGGCTCCTCCGCCGCGCCCTACCAGCATTTCGGGATGGTGGTCTTGCGGGCGGTCGAAAACCGGATCGCCTTCGCCCGGGCCGCCAATACGGGCATCTCCGGCTTCATCGCACCGACGGGCCGCATCCTCGAGGCCACGCCCATTTTCCAGGAGCTGGTCGTGCAGGGGCGGGTTCCGGTAACAACGACGCGGACGGTCTATACGCGACACGGCGACATCTTCGCGTATTTCTGTGTTATAATCGCCGGAATTTTTCTCGTCACCGGACAGATGCGGCGCGGGCGAGAGACACCGGCCCACGAGCAAGCCGCGAGAGCTTAGGGGAAGAGGGACGCATGGTGGAGGAATGGCGCGCACGGGTCAGGGCGGTCGCCGAGCAGGTCACCGAGCTGCGGGGGCATCTTTGACCTCGCCCGCCTGAACGCCGAGCTGCGGGACCTGGAGCAAGAGGCCGCGTCCCCCGACTTCTGGAAGGATCCTCAGGCCGCCGCCCGCCTGAGCCGACGGAAGGCCACCATCGAGCGCGAGCTCCGCCGCTGGGCGGAGATTGACCGCCAGCAGGACGACCTCCGCGCGCTCGTCGAGCTCGCCGAGGAGAGCGACGACGCCGACCTCGAGCGCGAGCTCGCGGAGAGCGTGAAGCGGTTCGAAGCCACGGTCGCCCAGCTCCGGCTGGAGCTGCTGCTGTCAGGCGAGCGGGACGCGAGCAACGCGATCCTGGCGATCCACCCCGGCGCGGGCGGCACCGAGTCCCAGGACTGGGCGCAGATGCTGCTGCGGATGTACGTCCGCTGGGCCGAGCGCAAGGGGTTCAAGGTCGAGACCCTAGACCTGCAGCCGGGCGAGGAAGCGGGGATCAAGAGCGCGACGCTCGCCGTCACCGGCGCCTACGCGTACGGGTACCTCAAGGCCGAGGCCGGCGTCCACCGGCTGGTCCGCATCTCCCCCTTCGACGCCAACAAGCGCCGCCACACCTCGTTCGCCTCAGTTTTCGTCTATCCCGAGATCGAGGACGACGTGGAGGTCGTCATTGACGAGAAGGACCTACGCATCGACACCTTCCGGTCCGGCGGCGCCGGTGGCCAGAACGTCAACAAGGTGGAGACCGCGGTCCGGATCACGCACCTCCCGACCGGCATCGTCGTCCAGTGCCAGAACGAGCGCTCCCAGCTCAAGAACCGCATGGGGGCGATGAAGGTCCTCAAGGCGCGGCTCTACGAACTGGAGCAAAAGAAGAAAGAGGCGGAGTTCCAGGCCTTCGTGGGCGAGAAGAAGGAGATCGGCTTCGGGAGCCAGATCCGCTCCTACGTGTTCCAACCCTACCAGATGGTCAAGGACCACCGGACGGACCACGAGGTCGGGAACGTGGACGCGGTCATGGACGGCGACATTGACGGCTTCATCGAAGCCTTTCTTAAACAGCAAATGACGAGCAACAAATAGCGCATAGCCATGAGCTAGCAACTCTCCGCGGCTCGCTATCCGCTATCAGCAACCAGCTATTCGCGTATGGACGAACTGAACGACCAGCGCCTGCAGCGGATCAAGAAGCTGGAGGTCCTCCGGTCCCTCGGCGTCGAGCCGTACGGCCGACGGTTCGAGGTCAAGGACCGCGCGGGCGACCTCATCCGGCTCCACGGCCACAAGCCCAAGGAGACGCTGGAGCGGGAGGCGATCGTCTGCACGGTCGCCGGCCGGATCGTGGCGCTGCGGCGGTTCGGCAAGGCAGCCTTCGCGCTGCTCCAGGACGGGGCGGACCGCCTCCAGGTCTATCTCAAGAAGGACCGGCTCGGCGAGGCGGCGTACCGGGTGGCCCAGGAGCTGGACCTCGGAGATTGGATCGGGGTGAGCGGCGTCCTGTTCCGCACGAAGACCGACGAGTTCACGGTCGAGGTGCACCAGCTCACGTTCCTGAGCAAGGCGCTCCGGCCGCTCCCGGAGAAATGGCACGGGTTGACCGACGTGGAGACCCGCTACCGGCAGCGGTACGTGGACCTGATTGCCAATCCGGAGGTGCAGCGGATCTTCGTCGCGCGCAGCCGCATCATCGCCGCCATCCGCGCCTTCCTGGTCGAGAAGGGCTTCCTCGAGGTCGAGACGCCGATGATGCACCCGATTCCCGGCGGCGCGACCGCGCGTCCCTTCGTGACCCACCACAACGCGCTCGGCGTGGACCTCTATCTCCGGGTCGCGCCGGAGCTCTACCTCAAGCGGCTGGTCGTGGGCGGCTTCCCCCGAGTCTTCGAGATCAACCGTAACTTCCGGAACGAGGGGATCTCGACGGTCCACAACCCCGAGTTCACGATGCTCGAGTTCTACGTCGCCTACGCGGACTACCAGGACCTCATCGCGCTGACCGAGGAGCTGCTCTCGCGGCTGGCCCGCGAGGTGCTCAGGAGCACGACGATCGAGTACCAGGGCCACCGGATCAGCCTCGACCCGCCCTGGCGCCGTTGGGCCTGGCGCCAGGCGATCCTGGACGTCAACGGGCTGGATCCGGCGGTCCTGTCGGATCCGGCCGCGGCGCGCGAGGCGGCCCGCCGGCTGGGCGTCACGGTGCCCCCCGGTGCGGGGCTCGTGGACATCCTGACCGAAATCTTCGAGGAGACCGTCGAGCCCACGCTGATCCAGCCGACCTTCATCACCGACTACCCGATCGAGCTGTCCCCGCTCGCGCGGCGCAAGGATGCGGACCCCACGCTCACGGACCGATTCGAGCTGTACATCGCGGGGCGTGAGATCGCCAACGCCTTCTCTGAGTTGAACGACCCGCTGGACCAGCGGCAGCGCTTCGAGGCGCAGGCCGCCCGCCGGGCGGCGGGCGACGACGAGGCCCACCACGTGGATGAGGACTTCCTGCGAGCGCTGGAGTACGGACTCCCACCGACAGCGGGCGAAGGGATCGGCATTGACCGGCTCGTGATGCTGTTCACAAACCAGGCCTCGATCCGCGACGTCATCCTGTTCCCACAGTTGCGCCCGGAGAAGTGACCGTGCCCCTGCCCTACGAACTGTACGTCGGTCTCCGCTACCTGCGCGCGAAGCGGCGCCAGCGGACTATCTCGCTGAACACGTTCGTGTCCGTCGCCGGCATCACGCTCGGCGTCGCCGCCCTGATTGGCACGCTCGGCATCATGACCGGCTTCAAGGAGGACCTCCAGGCGAAGATCCTGGGTACGACCTCGCACATCGTCGTCCACGACAAGACGGAAACCATGAAGGACTACGAGCCCCTCGTCGCGCGCGTGGAGCGGGTGCCCCACGTGCTCGCCGCGACCCCCTTCATCTACCGTCAGGTGCTGCTCACGACCCAGTCCGGGGTCCAGGGGATCGTCCTGCGGGGCATCGACCCCAAGCGGGAGGCGCGGGTCACGGAGCTGGCCAAGAACATCAAGGCGGGGCGGCTCGAAGACCTCGAGGCGCCGGCCGGGCCGGAGCCGGCGGCCGGCGCGGACCCTGCGCCCGGGGCCCCGGCGAGCTACCCCGGCATCATCCTGGGCAAGGAGCTGGCCATGCGGCTGGGCGCCTTCGTCGGCGACCCTGTGAACGTCGTCTCCCCGGTCGGCTCCATCAGCGCGATCGGGATGGTGCCGAAGATCCGGGTGTTCAAGGTCGTCGCGGTGTTCGAGTCCGGCATGTACGAGTACGACTCGTCGCTGGCCTACATCGCGCTGGGCGAGGCGCAGAAGTTCTTCAACATGGGCGACACGGTCACCGGGATCGAGGTCAAGGTGGACGACATCTTCCGGGCCGGCGACATCGCCACCGCCATCCAGGTCGAGCTGGGCTTCCCCTTCTTGGCCCGGGATTGGATGCAGCTCAACCGGAACCTGTTCTCGGCGCTCAAGCTCGAGAAGACCATGATGTTCCTGCTCCTCGTGCTGATCACGATCGTCGCCTCGTTCAACATCGTGAGCACGCTGACGATGATCGTGACGGAGAAGCAACGCGAGATCGCGATCCTCAAGGTGATGGGAGCGACGCGCCAGGGGATCATGCGGATCTTCATGCTGAACGGGTTGGTGATCGGGCTGGTCGGCACCGCGATCGGGGTCCCGCTGGGGTACACGTTCCTGTGGCTCATTCAGACCTACTGGACCTTCGACCCGACCGTCTATTACATCTCCCACGTTCCCGTGCACATCCAGGCCACGGACGTGCTGCTGGTCTCGTTCTCAGCCATCCTGATTAGCTTTACCGCAACCCTCTATCCGTCCTGGCAGGCCGCGAAGCTGGACCCGGCGGCCGCCCTGCGCTACGAGTGACGATGGCCCAGCCGCTGATCCAAGCGATTGACCTCTGCAAGTCCTTCCCCATGGGCGGGCAGGAGCTGCGGATCCTGAAGGGGATCCGGCTCGAGATCGCGCGCGGCGAGATCGTGGCAATCGTCGGGGCTTCGGGGGCGGGGAAGAGCACGCTGCTGCACATCCTCGGGACGCTCGACCGGCCGACGTCCGGCACCCTGCTGTTCGAAGGCCAGCCCCTCTTCACGCGCTCCGAGCAGGAGCTGGCCGAGTTCCGCAACCGACGCGTCGGGTTCGTCTTCCAGTTCCACCACCTGCTGCCCGAGTTTACCGCGCTCGAGAACACCTGCCTACCCGCCCTGATCCAACCGCGCCCGTCGGCCGAGACGCGCCAGGACGCAATCGCCCTCTTGGAGGCCGTCGGACTGGGCCACCGGCTCCACCACAAGCCCGGGGAGCTGTCGGGCGGCGAGCAGCAGCGCGTGGCCGTCGCGCGGGCGCTCATCCAGCGCCCGGACCTCGTCCTGGCGGACGAGCCGACCGGGAACCTCGACACTCACACCGGCGAGGAGCTGTTCGATCTCCTGCACAAACTCAACCGGGACCGCGGGACGACCTTCGTCATCGTCACGCACAATGAGAAGCTCTCCAGCCAGGCAGATCGGGTCATCCACATGCAGGACGGGATGATCCTGAAAGCCTGATGCCCCTCCGGCGCGGTCTTCGCCTCGGGATCAGGACGCGGGCTGGGTGCGGAGATAGACCTTGGCCTCGATGAAGACCTGGAGGAGGTGCGGATCCACCTTCCCGTGCTTGGCCTCCTCTTCCAGAATCTCCAAGGCCTTGGGAATCGGGACGGCGGCCTTGTAGGGCCGATCCGCGGCGGTGAGCGCGTCGTAGATGTCGCTCACCGTCATGATGCGGGTCTGGACGGGGATCACCTCCGCGCCGACCTTGCGGGGATAGCCGGAGCCGTCGAGCTTCTCGTGGTGCCCGTACGCGATCTCGGGGATGTTCTTGAGAGACTTGGTCCAGGGGATCGTGGAGAGAAATCGGTACGTGTGGGTCACGTGGCTCTCAATCTCCTTCCGCTCGACCTCGGTCAGGCTCCCCTTGGGGATCGAGAGCGCGAGGACCTCGTCCTGGCTCAGGTAGGGCCGTTCGCCTTCGAAGGCCTCGTAGCGCCGCTGGGCGATCTCGTGCAGCCGATCAAAGCCGCCCTGCGGAAGCACGGTGGGCCGGTTGCACGCCAGGATGAACTCCAGCAATCCGTCCGTCTCGGCGATTTGCTGCGCGAGGCCCTCGTCCACCTCGGCGAGCAGCGCCGCGGTGGCGGCGCGGTCCCCCGAGAGCAGGATCTCCACCTTGCGCCGGAGCGCCCGGGCTTCCAGCGTTCGCTTGATGAAGTCGAACCGGGCCTTCAGCAGCGCCAGCTCGCCCGGCAGGAGCTTCTCGGCCTTGACCAGGACGTGCTCCCGCACGCCGACCTTGCCGAAGTCGTGCAAGACCGCGGCGTACCGGATCTCCTTCATCTGGTCGTAGGAGAAGGTGATGTCCTTGTACGGCCCCCAGTCAATCCGGTCAATGACCTCCGCGAGCCCGCAGCACAGCGTCGCCACGCGGCCGCTGTGGCCGCTCGTCGTAGGGTCTCGGCTCTCGATCGCGAGCACGCTCGCCGAGATGAAGCCCTCGAACAGGTGGTTGATCTCCTGGTAGAGGTTGGCGTTCTCGATCGCAATACCGACCTGGTGGCCCAGGCTCACGAAGTCCTGGAGGTCTTCCTCCCCGAACAGGCCCCCGTCGCGCTTGTTGATCGCCTGCAGGACGCCGAGGAGCTTGTCGCGCGCCTTCACCGGCACGCAGACCATGTTGCGGGTCCGGAACCCGGACTTGATATCCGCCTCCCGGTTGAACCGTGGATCGCTCCAGCAATCGTTCACGATGACCGGCTCCCCGGTCATCGCCACGTAGCCGGCGATCCCCTGCCCGACCTTCAGGCGAATCTGCTTAACCACCTCGCCCTTGGGCCCCAGCGCGATGTCGAAGTACAGCTCTTGCGCCGCCTCGTCCCAGAGCAGGAGCGAGCCGACCTCCGCGTCCATCAGGACGGTGGCGCCCTCGATCGCCCGCTTCCGGATCTCGGCCTGATTCAAGCTGGAGTTGAGGACCGCACTGATCTCCTGCAATTTAGTCAGCCGGGCGATTTGCTCCTGGTGGCTCTTGAAGAGGCGCGAGTTGTCCAGCGCGATCGCCACCTGGTTGGCCAGGCACGCGAATTCCGTGAGGTCCCAGTTGCTGAAGGGCCGCCCGTCCTTCTTGTTCACCGCCTCCAGCACGCCCAGGGTTCGGTCCCTCGACCGGACCGGAACCGCGAGCAGCGATCGGGTCGGCACGCCTCGCGCCCGGTCCACCGCCCGATCTATCCGGGGATCCCGCTCCGCTTCCCTGACCATGACGGGGGCGCCCGTCCGTGCGACCTCGGCCGTGTAGCAGTCAGGGGGCCTGACGCTCGGCGGCGGCCCGCACAGGCCCGACAGCCCCACCTCCACCGCGACGTGCAGCGCGCCGGTTCGCTCATCGGCCAGCGAGAGCAGGCCCGCCTCGGCCTCCACCAGACGGAGCGCCGCTTCGACCGCCTGTTGCAGGATCGCGCGCGCATCGAGGGAGGAGTTCAGGATGCGGCTGACCTCCTCCAGGTGCTGAATCCGGACGATTTTCTGGACGTATTTGCGCGCCAGCCGGGCGTGGTCGAGGCCCATCGCGAGTCGCGGCGCGGCGCACTCGAGCAGCTCGACGACCGCCGCCTGGCCCCGCTTCTCGGGCGGCACCCCTTCCAGAACCAGCGCGCCTTCCACGCGCTTGCCCCGCTTGAGGGGGCAGGCGAGCAAGTCCCCCGACGAGAGCGTGTGCCCCTCTTGGACCATCTGGGCGACGAGGACAACCCACTGCAGGGACACCCGGTCGTTCACCCGCCCGCCGGTCGCCACGCACTGCATCTCCTTGGTCTGCTCATCCTGCAAGTACACCGCGGCATGGCGGGCTCCGGTCAGCTCGAGGAGGAGCCGCAGGAACGCCTTCGCCATCTCCTCCGGCGCCCGCCCGCTGTTCACCGACTGGGCAATGATCTCGAGCAGGTCCCGCTGGGGCTGATCGGAACCGGCGGGAGACGAGGACAGCGCACGGCGGTCGAGCTTCATCCCTGGCTTAGGAGCTCTAGTGCTGGCCGACCCGCCCTTTGTCTGGACCGGACGGGACCCCCCGCGCCCGTGAGCTTGCCGCGGGCTGGCCATCACGCTCCTGTCGGCCCCGCAGCCCGGCCTGGGACGCCGGAAGCGGTGGCAGTCATGGCTTGCTTGAGGGACCGGACGAACCGGCCGACGCGCCCGGCCAGGTCCGGCCCCTGTTGGTGCGCGGCGATCTGCCGTACAATGGCGCTGCCGACGATGACCCCGTCGGCGATGCCGGCGACGCGCGCCGCGTCTTCCTCGGTGGCGACGCCGAACCCCACCGCCACCGGCACCCGCGAGACCTTGCGGATCCGGTCCACGTTCCGCTGGACCTCGTCGAGATCGCGCAGCTTGGCGCCCGTGATGCCGGTCAGGGAGACGTAGTACACGAAGCCGCGCGACCGCCCCGCGATCATCGCCCGCCGCGCCGGCGTGCTGGTCGGCGCTAGCAGGTAAATCAACGCGGGCCCGCCCTGCGTGGCGCTCGCGGCCTCCAGCGGCCCGGCCTCTTCCGGCGGCATGTCTGGCACGATCAGGCCGTCCACGCCGACCTCCACCGCCCGCCGGCAGAACGCCTCCGCGCCGACCGCATGGATCGTGTTGTAGTAGGCCATGAGCACGAGCGGGACCTCCGTCCGCTGGCGGAGCCGGGCTACCGCGTCGAGGATGCGGCGGAGCGACGTCCCGCTCCGCAAGGCCCGGTCGGCCGCCTGCTGGATCACCGGCCCGTCGGCCATGGGATCGGAAAACGGGACGCCCAGCTCGATCACGTCCGCGCCCGCCCGCTCCAGCTCGAGGACCAGAGCCTCGGTGTCCTGGAGCGACGGGTCGCCCGCCATGATGTAGGCGATCAGCGCCTTCTCGCCCTTCGCGCGCAGCCGGTCGAACGCGGCATCCAGACGACTCCGCGTCGGCGACGCGGGACGCGGGAGGCAGGACGGGCCGGACTCGGTCCCGCCTGACCGCCGCAACCTGCCACCCATCACACCGCCCCCGCTACCCGTCGCGCTTTTCACAGCGTGACGCCGCGCAGCCGCGCCACCTGCTGCACGTCCTTGTCGCCGCGCCCCGAGAGATTCACGAGCACGACCTGGCTCTTCCTGAGGGCGGGCGCCAGCTTGACCACCTCGGCGATCGCATGCGCGCTCTCGAGCGCAGGCATGATGCCCTCCTCCCGCGCGAGCAGGTCGAAAGCCGCGAGCGCCTCCTCGTCGGTCGCATGGGTGTACCGGATGCGGCCGGCTTCCCGATAGAAGCTGTGCTCGGGCCCGACCGCCGCATAGTCCAGCCCCGCCGACACCGAGTGCGTGAGGCTGACCTGGCCGTCCTCGTCCTGCAGGAGGTACGTCATCGTCCCGTGGAGCACGCCCGGCCGCCCGCGCGCGAACCGGGCCGCGTGCTTGCCGCTCTCGAGCCCGAGCCCGCCGGCCTCGACCCCGACCATCTGCACCCGCCGGTCCTCGAGGAAGGCGTGGAACAGCCCGATCGAGTTGCTCCCGCCGCCGACGCAGGCGACCAGATAGTCCGGGAGACGCCCCTCAGCGGCCAGGATCTGCCGCCGGGCTTCCCGCCCGATCACGGTCTGGAAGTCGCGGATCATCATCGGATAGGGGTGCGCGCCGAGGACGGAGCCGAGCACGTAGTGGGTCGTGCGGACGTTCGTGGTCCAGTCGCGCATCGCCTCGCTGATCGCGTCCTTGAGCGTGCGGCTCCCCGCCTCCACGCCCGTCACGGTCGCGCCGAGCAGCCGCATGCGGAAGACGTTGAGCGCCTGGCGCTGCATGTCCTCCGTGCCCATGTAGATCTCGCAGGTCAGCCCGAACATCGCGGCCACCGTGGCGACGGCCACCCCGTGCTGGCCTGCGCCGGTCTCGGCGATCACCCGCGGCTTCTTCATCCGCCGCGCCAGCAGCGCCTGGCCGATCGCATTGTTGATCTTGTGCGCCCCGGTGTGGCAGAGGTCCTCACGCTTGAGGTAGATCTTCGCCCCGCCGAGCCGGCGCGTGAGGCGTTCCGCGAAATAGAGGGGGGTCGGGCGCCCGACGTAGCGGGACAGGTACCGGTTGAACTCGGCCTGGAAACCGCGGTCGCGCCGGGCGGCCAGGTAGGCCCGCTCGAGCTCGAGCAGCGCGGGCATCAGAGTCTCGGGCACGTACCGGCCGCCGTACTGGCCGAACCGGCCCGCGGCATCGGGGAGCTGGCTCATGGGCATCCGTAGATTCGCGAAGAACAACCAGGGGGAGTATAGACCTACGGCGTGATTCTGGCAAGCCGAACGGCGGTGATGAACGCACGAATCTTGGCAGGATCTTTCTTGCCGGGGCTGCGCTCGACCCCGCTGCTCACGTCCACCCCGTAGGGGCGCACCTGCTCGACAGCCTCGCGAACGTTGTCCGGGGTGAGGCCGCCCGCCAGGAGAACCGGCGCAGCGCGCGCCGCCTCGGCCGCGAGGGCCCAGTCGGCAGTCTTCCCCGTGCCGCCGTAGGCCTCGTCCGCGTAGGCGTCCACCACGAACCCGCGCACCTGGGCCCGCCCGCGCAGCTCCGCCAAGGCGAGGAAGTCCGCGCGGCTCCGCAGTCGGATGGCCTTGAGGACCGGGCGGCCCAGAGCCTCGCAATAGGCAGCCGTCTCGTCGCCGTGGAGCTGCGCGAGCGCCAGCCCGCAGTCGTCCATCAGGTCCCGGACCTGCTTGGCCTCTTCGTTGACGAACACGCCGACCGGGAGCACCAACGGGGGCAGCCCCGCGACGATGCGCTGAACGACGGCGGGCTCGACGTACCGCGGGCTCTTGGCGTACAGCACGAACCCCAACGCGTCCGCGCCCGCGTCCACCGCCGCCCGCGCGTCCTCGGCGCTCGTGATCCCGCAGATCTTGACCTTGATCCCGCTCATGGATCCCTATTCTGGCCTCACGCCGATCGCCTCGACATAGGCCTGGGCGAACAGGATCGTGGGCTGCGCCGCCCACTGGCGCAGGGCGCGACACAGGGCTCCCACCTCGTCTCGGCCGAGCCCCAGCCCCGCGACGGCTTGCCGTCCCACGGCTTCCTCGATGCGCTGGGCCAGCAGCTCGGCCACGAGCGGGACCTCCTCATAGCAGTCGTACATTGCCGTCAGCCGGATGTCCGCGAAGCCGGCCCTCTCTAAGAGTCGTCCGCATTCGCGCCCGACGTAGGGGTTGCCACCATTCCGAGTTTGAATCGCCTTGAAGACGTCAAGGGCGCGCGCGACGTCCGGCTCCGCCGGCGCCATGAGGTTTCCGCCCCAATCGGGGCTCGCGAGCGCGACCAGCCCGCCGGGCCGGAGGACGCGCCGCAGCTCCTCGAGCGCGGCGAGCGGCTCGCTCAGGTGCTCGAAGAGGGCATGGGCGAAGACCACGTCGAAGGTTCCGTCCGAAAAGGGGAGCCGGTACACATTGGCCGCCTCGAACCGGACGTTCGTGAGGCCCCGCGCGGCCGCGGTCGCTTCGGCCAGCGCCACCTGACTGGGCGCCACATCCACGCCGACCACGAGCCCTGGCGCGACTGCCTCGGCCAAGCCCACCGTGATCGTGCCCGGCCCGCAGCCGCAATCGAGCAGCGTCATCCCCGGCTTGAGCCGCGGCAACAGGAACGCGGCATCCCGGGCGGCATGCCGCCGCCGCATGTACCGGATCGCGGCCTCGCTGTAGCCGGGGCTGTAGGTCTCCATCGCCGACCGTGCTCGTCACCCCCGCGCCTGGCAGAAGCTCAGCCGCGCCCCGGCGGTGTCCCGTGGCACCAGAACCCGCCCAACCCCGGCCAGCCCGTGATCGTAGTGGTCCAGCCCCTCGGCCTGCCAGGCCCGGGCGAGCCCCTCCAGGTCTTCCGTCGCCAGCATCACAAGCTGGAGACCGTCCACGGCCATGCTGGGGAAGAGCTTGATCGTGCCCCGCTGCAGCCGAAACCTCCCCTCTACCGGCTTCTCGCCGAGCAACTGGGCATAGGCTGTCAGCGCCGGCTGGAGGTCCGTGACCCCGACCTCGACGGTGTCCACGCGCGTCGCGCCGCCGAGCCCCTCAGTCGGCCCTGGCACGCGCAGCGCGCGCGGCGTGAGGTCGTGGATCAGGAAGGGCAAGGTTGGATTTTCAGGATGCGCGGTCCGCCAGCCGACCCGCTGCCCGTCCGGCCGGACCCGCGTGCCCGGCGCGGCCTTTTGGATGGCCAACCCGCGCGCCCGCACGGCCCGCAGGTCCGCCTCATAGTCCGTCGTCTCGAGCGCGAACCCGGCGAAGCGGTTCGCGCGCCCCAGCGCTTCGAGGACCTGGCGGGTCAGTGGAAACTGTGCGGCCAGGGCAGCCTGCTTGACCGCGATCAATTCCAGATAGGCCCCGTCCGCCAGCAGCACGAGCGCGTTCTCCGTGCCAAACTGCGGATGTTCCCCACCCCGCAGCACCTGAAATCCCAACCGCCGGTAGAGGGCCACCGCCTTGTCGAGATCCTCCACGGCGACGAGGACATGGTCAACGCCGAGGATCACCGAGTGTCCCGTTCCTCCCTTGTCCCCAGCAATTCCCGCACCTTGGCGCCGATGTCGGGGGCCTTGACGAGGGCTTCCCCGACGAGCATGGCGTGGATGCCAGCCTCCAGAAGCCGCTCGACATCGTCGCGCGAGGCGATGCCGCTCTCGCTGACGATCACCTTGCCGGCCGGAATCCGCTTCGCGAGCCGGAACGTCACGGCCAGATCCGTCGTGAAGGTCTTGAGGTCCCGGTTGTTGATCCCGATCAGGCGGGCGTCGGGCAGCCACTCCAGCACGGTGTCCAGCTCCTTCTCGTGGTGCACCTCGATGAGGACGTCCAGCGCCAGCTCCCGTGCGAGCGCAGCAAAGTCCACGAGCTGCCGCCGCTCCAGCGCGGCGACGATCAGCAGCACCGCGTCGGCCCCGTAGGCGCGCGCCTCGTAGAACTGGACCTCGTGGACCATGAACTCCTTGTCAAGGGCCGGCAAGCCCACCTTCTCCTTCACGGCGCGCAGGAAGTCCAGGCTCCCTTGGAAGAAATCCTGGTCGGTCAGCACTGAAACCGCGGTGGCGCCACTCTCCTTATAGACGGTCGCGATCGCGACCGGATCGAACCGCTCCGCGAACTCAGGCCGCAGGAGCCCCGCGCTGGGCGAGGCCTTCTTGACCTCCGCGATCAGTGCGGGGTGCGATGGGGCCCGGCTGGCTTCGAGCGTCACCGCGAACTCGAGCGGCCGGCCCAGATCGGCGATCCGGCTCTTCAGCTCGGCCAGGTACCCCCGGCTCCGCTTGTGCCGGATCTCCGCCCGCTTATGCTCCAGGATCCGATCCAGGATCATGCGCCTTTCCCCATCACCCATCACAGCCTGTTGGTGAACGCGATCAGCCGCTCCAGCTTCTCCATCGCCGCGCCGCTGTCAATCACCCGTCCCGCCAGTTCGAATCCCTCCCGCAGGGTCTGTGCCTTCCTCCCAGCCACCAATGCCGGCGCGGCGTTCATACAGACCACGTCCCGTTTCGGGCCCTTGTGGCCGCGGAGAATGTCTCTGGTAATCCGGGCGTTCTCCTCCGCATCCCCTCCGGCCAGCTCCCGCAGCCGCACGCGCTCGAGCCCGAAATCGCCGGGGTCCAGGTAGAAGGTGGACACGACCCCGCCCTTCCCTTCGGAGACGCGAGTCCGGTCCGTCAAGGTGATCTCGTCGAGCCCGTCCATGCCGTGCACGACGAAGCAATGCTGCGTGCCCAGCCGGACTAGCACGTTCGCCATCAGTTCCGTCAGGTTCGGATCGAAGACACCGAGCACCTGGATCGTCGCGTCCGCCGGGTTGGTCAGCGGGCCCAGGATGTTCAGCAGCGTCCGGACGCCCATCTCCTGCCGTGGCCCCGCGCAGTGCTTCATCGTGCCGTGGAACCGCGGGGCGAACAGGAACCCGATGCCGACCTCATTGACGCAGTCGGCGGTGCGCTCGGTGGGGATGTCAATGCGCACGCCGAGGGCGGTGAGGACATCCGCGCTTCCGGAGCGAGACGAGACCGACCGGTTCCCGTGCTTGGCCACTGTCAGGCCGGCGCCGGCGACCACGAACGCGGCCGTGGTCGAGATGTTAAAGGTATTGGCTCGGTCCCCGCCGGTCCCGCAGGTGTCCACGACCAGGGGATCGGCCGCCCGGATGCGGATCGCCTTGGCTCGCATGGCTCGCGCCGAGCCGGCGATCTCGTCCACGGTCTCGCCCTTCATCCGGAGCCCCATGAGATAGGCCCCAATCTGGGCCGGCGTCGCTGCGCCCGCCATGATTTCGAGCATGACATCTTCGGCTTCCTTCTCCGAAAGAGCGATGCGGTCGGCGAGCTTGGCGATCGCGTCTTTGATCATGGCCACCAACGGATAGCGAGCGGCGAGCAGCTCACAGCCAACAGCTCTCAGGAGGTGTCCCTCTTCTGGCTGGTTGCTGCAAGCGGTTCGCTAGAGCTTGAGAAAATTCCGGAGCAGGTCCATCCCCGCCCTGGTCAGGATGGATTCCGGATGGAACTGGACGCCCTCGGCGCCCAGCGTCCGGTGGCGCAGGCCCATAATCTCGCCTTCAGCCGTCTCAGCCGTGACTTCCAGGCAGTCCGGGAGGGTCGCCCGGTTCACGAGCAGCGAGTGGTACCGGGTCGCCTCGAAGGGGTTCGGCAGCCCGTGGAAGATCGTCTTGCTGTCGTGGTGGATCATGGACGTCTTGCCGTGCATCAGCCGCTCAGCTCGGACGACCTCGCCGCCGAAGGCCACCGCCAGGGACTGATGCCCCAGACAGACCCCGAGGATCGGCAGGCGGCCGGCAAAGTAGCGGATGGCCTCGACCGAGATGCCCGCCTCCCGCGGCGTGCAGGGGCCAGGGGAGATCACCAGCCGCTGCGGCCTCAGGGTCTCGATCTGCTCGACCGTGATCTTGTCGTTCCGGTACACCCGGACGTCCTCCCCCAGCTCCCCGAAGTACTGCACGAGGTTGTAGGTGAAGGAATCGTAGTTGTCGAGCACCAGGAGCATCGTTGGAAATACCCAGTGGTCAGGGGCCGTGAAGAGACGCTCTAAGCTCCGCAGCACCGACCACGGACCACTGACCACAAGCCATCGACCATCTCTTATTCGAGGCCCCGCTCCGCCAGCTCGATCGCCCGCATCATGGCCCGCGCCTTGTTGCAGGTCTCGTCATATTCGCGCTCGGGCTCCGAGTCGGCGACGATGCCCGCCCCAGCCTGGATGGAGGCCTGGCGGCCTTTGATCACGATCGTCCGGATATTGATGCAGGTATCCATGTTGCCCGAGAAGCTGACATAGCCCACCGCACCGGCGTAGGGGCCCCGCCGGGTGGGCTCCAGCTCCTCGATGATCTCCATCGCGCGGATCTTCGGCGCGCCCGACACGGTGCCGGCCGGGAAGCAGGCCCGCATGACGTCATAGACCGAGCGTGAGGAGTCGAGCTCCCCCTGCACCTGGGAGACGAGATGCATCACGTGCGAGTACCGCTCGACCTGCATGAGCCGGTCCACCCGGACGGTGCCCATCTTGGCGACGCGGCCGACGTCGTTCCGGCCCAAGTCCACCAGCATGACGTGCTCGGCCCGCTCCTTCTCGTCCGCCAGCAGTTCCCGCTCCAGGGCGAGGTCCTGCTCCTCGGTCCCGCCGCGCCGCCGCGTGCCCGCGATCGGCCGGACGGAGATCCGGCCGTCCTCGCACCGGACCAGCGTCTCCGGCGAGGAGCCCACCAGCTCGACCCCCGCGACCCGCAGGTAATACATGTACGGGGAGGGATTGACGACCCGGAGCGCCCGGTAGATCTCGAACGGCGGGGCCTGGATGCGCACGTCCCACCGCTGGGAGACGACCGCCTGTACGATGTCGCCCGCGCGGATATACTCCTTGGTCCGCATGACCATCTTCTCGAAGTCGGCCCGGCTCATGTTCGGGGAGAACGCCAGCGGCGTGCGGCGCGCGCGCGGCCGGTGCGGCCGCAGGGGGCGCCGCAGCCGGGCGATCATCCGCTCGATCCGGGCCACCGCGTCGGCGTAAGCCCGTCGGACGTCCGCCTCCCGCTCGGACCGCAAGTGCGCATTCGCCACGACCTGGATCTTCTGCGCCACACGGTCGAAGATCAGGAAGGTGTCGGTCAGCAGGAAGGCCAGTTCGGGCAGCCCCAGCCCGTCCTTGCGCCGAGACGGGATCGCCTCGAAGTGGCGAACGACGTCGTAGGCGAGGTACCCGACCGCACCACCCACGAACCGCGGGAGCCCCGGCACCGTCACCGGCCGGTAGGCTGCCATCAGGTCACGGATGCAGTCCAGCGGGTCGCTCCCCACCCGGCTGGTCACCGCCGCCCGTCGGCCGCGGCTGGCCTGCGTCACGATTAATTTGCCGCGGTCCTCGTGGACCGTGAGTGGGGAACCGCCGCCGAGGAAGGAATACCGCGCCCAGTGCTCGCCGCCTTCGACGCTCTCCAGGAGGTAGGCGCAAGGCCCGTGGTCGATCTTCCGGAACGCGGAGACCGGCGTCTCCAGGTCGGCCAGGATCTCGCGATACAACGGGATCAGGTTGCCCTGCGAGGCCAGCGCCCGGAACTCGTCGAAGCTCAGGGAATAGGTCGGTTTCCGCATCCTCTGCCCGAACGGCCTGCCTCGTCTCCGCCGGCCGCTCGTCTCGCCTTCCTTACTGATAGCCGACGATTAACCGCCGCCCGACTTCGATCAGGTCGTCCGAGAGGTGGTTCCACTCCTTGATCTTGCCCACGCTCACGCCATAGAGGCGGCTGATCCGGAAGAGGGTCTCGCCCGGCCGGACCTCGTGGTAGACTGGGACGCTCCCCTCGGCCTTCGCAGCCTCGGTGGGAGCCGGAACCGCCCCAAGGCCAGGCGGCTCGCCCGTGTCCGGCTGACCGCGCTCGTTGCGGCCCGGCTTTTTAGCCGCGGGCCGGGTACGCGCCGCCGCTTCTTCGCGCTCCCGCTCCCGCTGCACGGCAGCTTCGCGGAGCAACGCCGCCTCTTCCTGGAGGCGGGCCATCTGCTCGCGGACCGCCTGCAATTGGGACGCCAACTCCTTGTTGCGTGACTCCAGCTCGGCCGCCTCCTTCTTCACGCGCTTGAGTTCGGCGTCGAGCTCGCCGGTCCGCTTCTCCTCCTGGGCCAGTAGCCGCTGAAAGTTGAGGGCCCGGGTCTTTTCCGCCTCGTATTTCTCCTGCATCACGCATCCGGCCAGCAACGTCCCGGCAAGGCAGGCCGCCACGAGATGGAACCTCTTGCCGTTTCCCATGGTCACGTTTGCCTCCCCTCTGTTCTGTCAGTAGGTCCTCGCGCCGGTCGGTCGCCCCAGGCGCGGACTCCCCCGCCGGCTCGGTGTTTTCCCAAGGATAGAGCCCGGTCGGCCGAAAGTCAAAGCGAAAGACCGCCTGAAGACGCGCGTCGCGAGCGCCCCGGCCGTTTGACCCCCTCCCTACCGCTGTGCTAGGGTGTGATCGTTCCGGCCCCTTCACGAGGCGCCAGCCCCCTTGACCGATCGAGATGCGCGAGCGCAGGGAATCGGGTTCCGACCGCACCGTTCAGATTGACGGCGTGACGCTGCGCCTGGCCCAACCGCTCGACACCGGCCAGGAGTGGATCGGCGCCCGCGACGCGCTGAAACAGCTCCTGGCCTGCTGGCTCGTCGTGGACGAGCGGGACCTCCCGCTCTCCCCCCGCATCACGGGCCCCCCTGGCATCGGGAAGACCACGCTCGCCATGGCGGCGGCGCGCGAGCGGAAGCAGCCCCTCTTCATCTTCCAGTGTACGGCTGATACACGTCCGGAGGACCTGCTGATCACGCCGGTTCTCGCCGAGTCCGGGACGATTACGTACCACGCCTCCCCGCTCGTCTCGGCGATGCTGGCCGGCGGCGTCTGCATCCTGGACGAAGGCAACCGCATGAACGAGAAGAGCTGGGCGTCGCTCGCACCGCTGCTCGACCACCGGCGGTGCATCGAATCCATCGTCGCAGGCATCCAGGTCAAGGCTGCCCCCGAGTTCCGCTGCGCGGTGACCATGAACGAGGACGCCTCCACCTATGAGGTGCCCGACTATATCCTGTCGCGGCTGCAGCCGACCCTGAACCTCGGCTTTCCGGAGCGCGCTGACGAGCTCGCGATCCTGCGCTATCACCTGCCCTTCGCTCCCGCCGACCTGCTCACGCTCACGGTGGACTTCCTCCAGGCGGCCCATCAGCTCAACCTGGAATTTTCCGTCCGCGACGGCATTCATCTCTTGCAATACGCGCTCAAGCGACTGGCTCAGGATCCAGTCCATCCCCTCGCTAAGGACGAGGTCTGGCGGGAGGCGCTCGTCAAGGTCCTCGGTGAGGAGGCCCTGGATCTCGAAGGCCTGTCGCGCCGCCGGAAGCGCGCGCTCAGCGACCAGCCCCTGCCGCGAGGCCTGGGCGACTTCTTCTTCGAGGGAGATGATCCGCTGCATCCGGACAAGTAGGCCGACCGGAGAGCAGTCCGTGAGCGGGACCGGTCCGCTTCACTCTTCGACCGGCCGGACGGACGACGGGCGAATGGTATGACGACGGACGCCGCGCTCAAGGCGCTCAAATTGTCGCCGCGGATCGAGATCCTGCCGGTCCTGCACGCCAGCGGGGATTTCGCCCAGGAGGTCCGCGAAACCCTGATCGCTCGCCGGTACGACTGTCTCGCCGTGCCCCTCCCCCCATCGGTCGAGGAGCCCCTGGAAGCCGCCGTGGGGAGGCTGCCGGAGATCACGGTCGTGACGCTGCCCGAGCCGGATCAGGACGGTGGACCGGCCTGCAGCTTCGTGCCGGTGGACCCCTGCCAGGCAGCGGTGATGGGGGTCCGCGTGGCGATGGGCGAAGGCATCGCGCGTGCCTATATTGACCGCGAGGTCGCCGTCTTCGAGCCGGCGCCCCTGGCCGCCCCGGACCCCTACGCGCTCAAGCGCGTCTCCCCCGCCGCCTTCGCCGCGGCCTTGCTGCCGGGCCTACCGGCACCCATGCCGGGCAGCCAGCGCGCCGCTCGCATCGCCTGGATGGCCTTCCGGCTGCACGAGCTGGAACTGGACTACGAGGCGATCCTGTGCCTCTGCCCGCTCGCGGATTGGCCATGGCTCCGAGAGGCTTACCGGGAGCGCGCCCGCTATGAACCGCCGGAGCGCCCGGCCGGCCAACCTGCGGTCCATCCCGTGGCGCCCGCGACCCTCTACTTCGTGCTCGGGGAGCTGCCGTTCATCACGGAGCTGTACGAGCGTCGGCGGGCCGAGGTCCGCTCCGACCGCCATCTCTCCGTGGATGGGATCAAGGAGCTGCTGCTGGAAGCTCGGGCACGCTGGCAAGCCCGGCGGGAGGCCGAGGCGCAGTCCGTCCCGAACTGGGTCACGCCCCAACTGCTCCAGCTCTATCTGCAGTACGTCAGGAACCTGGCGCTCCTGGAGCGCCGCCTGACGCCGGACCTCTATACCCTAGTCCTGGCTGCCAAGCAGATGGCGGGCGATGAGTTCGCGATCACCCTGCTTGAGACCGCCAAGAGCTACGCGTTCCAACCCGACGACGCGCCTGCAACCTGGCTCTCGGCCGGCCTCGGCAAGGTCGAGTTTCCCGACGGGCTCGTCGCAGCGGCCAAGAACCGGCTCCAGGGCGCGCCGCTCGCCTGGCGGCGGCTGGAGTTGAAGCCGACGCCGACCCGGACGAAGCGACGCCACTGGGGGCTGCTCTGGGATACCCACCGGCAATGCTCCTGGCCGCCGGAGGATCGTCGGATCGAGAGCTTCACCCGCCACGTGCGGGAGCAGGCCCAGGCCCTCCTGGGGGCAGACCTGGCCCGCGTCGAGAAGTTCACGACCTCGTTCAAAGACGGCCTGGACCTGCGCGAGACCCTACGCCGCTCGTTGACTGGCCCCAGGACGAGCCAATGGCCCCGCCATCCTCCGGGCCCGTCCCCCGCAGCGGCGCGCCCGCGCATGGACATCTACGTCAAAGAGATCCCGCCGGCTCGGGGCCACGTCGAGGCCGTCGTGTTCCTGTTCGACACGCCGGCCGATCCCGCTCGCTACTCCTGGCAGGCCACCTGGTACGCCGAGCATGAGGAGGAATCCACGCTCTGTTTTTACGCTAGCCCGTTCCTGGACCAGATGGTTGGGCCGGGCATCGGCCAGTCCTGCTACGGCGGCGCCCTGTTCCTCTTTCCACCCCGGCCGATCCCTGACATCTGGCAGGACCCGAGCCTAGCCTTCACCCAGACCCTGGAGGAGCGCCTGATCGCGGGCGCGGCCCTGCATTCCCGGGACCCGCACGTCGTGCTGGTGTCCCCGATCCCGCCGCTGGCCCGCTGGCGGCGGATCGCGCGCCGGTTCCAGCGGCGCCTCGTGCCGATTCCGCTCAGCCGGTTCTCCGGTCAGACGATTGACCGGCTTCGGCGCTTTCACGTGCTGAACGGCCATGAGATCCGCAGCTACGCGGCGCGGTACATCCGGCAATGACGAGGTTTCATGACGACCCATCTCCACCTGACCCGCGAGCAGGCCGAGCGGCGCATCGAGGAGTTGCGCCGCGAGATCCGCCGTCACGACTACCTCTACTACGTTCAGGACCGTCCGGAGATCTCCGACTCCGAATACGATCGCCTCTTCCGCGAGCTCACCGAGCTCGAGGCCGCCCATCCCGACCTGATCACGCCGGACTCGCCGACCCAGCGGGTCGGCGCCCCGCCGCTTGACGAGCTGGCCAAGGTGCCGCACGAGCGGCCGATGCTGAGCCTTGACTCGGTCGCGGACCCGGAAGAGGTGCGCGCCTTCGACAAGCGGATGAAACGCGAGTTGGGCGTGGACACGGTCGCCTACACCGCCGAGCCCAAATACGACGGGCTCTCGGTCGAGCTGGTCTACGAGGGCGGCCGGTTCGTCCGCGGGGCCACCCGGGGCGACGGCGTCACCGGTGAGGACGTGACGGTCAACCTGCGCACGATCAAGCCCTTGCCCCTCCAGCTCCGGATGGACGCGCAGCCGCCCGGCCACCTCGTCGTGCGGGCCGAGGTGTACATGCGGCTGCAGGATTTCCAGGCGCTCAACAAGCGGATGACCGAGCGCGGAGAGGAGGCCTTCGCCAACCCGCGCAACGCCGCCTCCGGCTCGCTCCGCCAACTCGACTCGACGATCACCGCGGAACGCCCCCTGGTCCTCACCTGCTACGAGATCATGGCCCAGTCCGCTCCCCTGCCCGCGACGCACTGGGAGGAGCTGGAGGCGCTGGCGGCCTGGGGGCTCCCGGTGCCGATCCAGCGGGCCCGCTGCGAGACAATCGAGGAAGTCATCGCCTTCCACGCCGCGATGGCGCGCTCGCGCGACGACCTGCCCTTCGAGATCGATGGGGTCGTGGTCAAGGTGGACCGTCGGGACTGGCAGGAGGCGCTCGGGGTGCGCTCCCGCAGCCCCCGCTGGGCGATCGCCTTCAAGTTCACCCCCCGCAAGGAGATCACCCAGATCCAGGACATCGTCGTCTCGGTCGGGCGCACGGGAACCCTGACCCCCCTTGCCCTGCTCAAGCCCGTCGAGGTCAGCGGCGTCACGATCAGCCGGGCCACCCTCCACAACGCCGACGAGGTAGCCCGCAAGGATATCCGGGTCGGCGACACGGTGAAAGTCGAGCGGGCCGGCGATGTGATTCCGGCGATCGCGGAGCGCGTCCCGGTGCCGGGAGAACAGCGGGCGGAGCCCTTCCGGATGCCCGACCGGTGCCCAGTCTGCGGGTCGGCGGTCGCCCGCGAGGGGGCCTACTACTATTGCTCGGGCCAGACCGTCTGCCCAGCGCAGCTCAAGGGGGCGATCGAGCACTTCGCCTCGAAGCGCGCCCTGAACATCGAGGGGCTCGGCCGCAAGACGGTCGCCCAGCTCGTGGACCGGGGACTGGTCCGCGACCTCGCCGACCTCTACACCCTGACCAAGGACCAGCTCCTCACCCTGGACGGGTTCGCCGAGCGGTCGGCGACCCTCCTGCTGGAGGCGATCAGCAAGAGCAAGCGCGTCCCGCTCGAACGACTGCTGGTCGGGCTGGGGATCCGGCAGGTCGGCGAGCACATCGCCCGTGTGCTCGCGCGGCGCTTCGGCTCGCTGGAGGCGGTCATGGCGGCCGACCGGGAGACCCTCGAGTCCATCCATGAGATCGGCCCGGAGATCGCGCGCAGCCTCGAGTCCTTCTTCCACGAGGAGCGCAACCGCCGGGTCATCGCCCGGTTGTTGGAGCTGGGGTTGACGGTCGAAGGGCCGGACCGGGCCGGCGGGACGGAGGCGCGGCCACTCGACGGCAAGGTCTTCGTCTTCACCGGCACGCTGGCGCGCTATAGCCGCGACGAGGCGGCCCGCTTAGTGGAGGCGCGCGGCGGCCGGGTGGCGTCCAGCGTCAGCAAGCGGACCGATTACATCGTGGCCGGCGCGGACCCGGGCTCCAAGCTGGAGGCCGCCAGGCGCCTGGGCGTGCCGGTGCTCAGCGAAGCCCAATTCGCCGAGCTGGTGGGACAAGACTGATCCGCCCGCCAGCGAGCCGGCGCCCGCCCCGCGCCGGCGGAGGCTCACATGACGACACGCCGCCGCCCCGCCGCTGCCCTGTCCAGCCCGCAGGTGGCCCTGCAAGCGCTCCCGATTCCTGTGGGCCTCCTGGACTGGCAGGGCCGGCTGGTCTTCCGGAACCAGGCCTGGACCGAGCTCGCGCAGGAGACCGACCATCCTTTCCTGACCGCGACCCGTCCCGGCGGCCACTACCTCAAGGCCTGCCGGCGGGCGGCGAATCACGACGAGGAAAACCTTGAGCAGGCGCTGGCTGGCATCCAGGCCGTGCTGGACGGCGCCAAGGCATCGTTCTCCTGCGACTTCTCTCTGATCTCCTTCCGCCGCGAGGAGGAGCGGTGGTTCACGCTGATGGCGTCCCCGCTGCCCGGAAAGCGCCGCAGCGGCGTCCTGCTCTGGCACGTGGACATCACCGAGCGCAAGCGCGCCGAAGACGCGTTTCGCCGCGCGCGCGTGGAGACTGGGCGCGCCCGCGCGCGACTCCGGGACCTGTACCAGAGCCTACCGATCGGCTTGCTGATCCTGAACCGTGACCTGGTCGTCGAAGGCCTGACGCCGCCGTTCGCCGAGCTGACCGGGCGCCCGGTCGAGGCGCACCTCGGCCGGCGTCTGTCCGACCTCTTCCCGCCCGCGCGCTGGGCCAAACTCCGGCCGGTCTGCGAGCACGTGCTGGCCACCGGCGAACCCTCCCGCAGCCTGGAGGAAGAGGTGTCGGACGCGCGCGTCCCTGGCCGGACGCGGTTCCTCCGCTGGGAGTGCTTCCCCGACCGGCAATCGGATGGCTCTATCCGCGGGGTGCTGGCCGTGGTGCAGGACCAGACGGAGCACAAGCACACCCTCCTCGCGCAGGCGCAACAGCTCCGGGAGCTGGAGGCCCGGAACCGGGAGCTGGACCAGATGGCGATCCGGGATCCGCTCACCGGCCTGTACAACCGCCGGTTTTTCGACGAGGCGGTGAACCGGGAGTGGGGGCGCTTTCAGCGGAGCGGCGAGGGGTTCACGGTCATGATCATGGACATTGACGCGTTCAAGCTGATCAACGACCGCTACGGGCACGAGGCAGGCGACCTGGCGCTCCAGCAGGTGGGCGCGGTGCTGCGCTCGTCGCTGCGGGAGAGCGACCTGGTGGCGCGCGTGGGCGGGGACGAGTTTGCGGCACTGCTGCCGCGCACGGAAGGGGAGCGCAGTCGGCCGGTGGTGGAGAAGCTGGAGCGGGCACTCCGGCACGTGTCGGTCACCACCCCGGCGGGCACCATTCCGGTGCACCTGAGCCTGGGGGCCGCCACCGTCCCGGGGGCCCCGCCGATCCACTCGGCCGCGGAGCTCCTGCGGGTCGCCGATAAGCGCATGTACGAGGCCAAACGCCGGGGCTTAGCCGGAGAGCCCGACCTTCACTGAGTCGGCCGGCGCGCCGGCCTTCTCCTCTTTGACGATCTGGACGCTCTTGATGGACCGCGGGTCGGCCTCGTGGACGATCAGCCGGCAGGGGCCGATGCGGACCTCCTCGCCGACCGCCGGGATGCGCCCCAGCTCCTCCTGAATGAGCCCGCTGATCGTGTGCGCGTCCTCGCCGAGACTGACTTTCAGGAACTCGTTGATCCGCCGGACCTCGGTCCGGCCGTGGACGAGGATCTGGTTCTTCCCGATGCGCTTGATCAGCTCCTCAGTGATATCGGTCTCGTCCATGATCTCGCCGACCACCTCCTCCAGCAGGTCCTCGAGGGTTACGAGTCCCATGATGCCCCCGAACTCGTTCACCACGATCGCCATGTGCCGCTTCTCCTGCTGGAACTGCTTCATCAGGTCGTCGGCGGGCTTGCTGCGGGGCACGAAGAGCGGGGGAGTCGCAATGTCCTTCAGCCGCACGTCGCTCCGGCCCTGCGCCAGCTCCATGAGCGCCCTGGTCTTGTAGAGGATGCCCGTGATGTTGTCCAGAGTGCCCTCGTAGACCGGAATCCGGGAATACTTGGAGGTGAAGAGCTGATCCTGCACGTCCTGCAGGCGCAGGTTGCCGTCCAGGGCGAACATATAGATGCGCGGCGTCATCGCGTCTTCCGCAGTAATGTCGTTGAGCTGGAAGACGTTCTTGATCATCTTGACCTCTTCGGTCTCGATCACGCCGGCCTTGCCCCCGACGTCCAACATGATCTTCAACTCTTCCTCGGTTACGAAGGGCACGGTCAGGCCCTTGCCTCCCGTGATCTTGTCAATCATCGGCTCCAGGACGAGGAGCACCGGCTTGAGGAGAAACTCGATCCAATAGATTGGGTAAGCCATCGTGAGCACGACTGCCACCGCGTGCTTGGCCGCGAGCGTCTTCGGGACGATGTCGCTGAAGACCAGCATCATGAACGTCAGGACGCCGGTCGCGATCGCGACTGCCTCGGAGCCGAACAGGCGAATGGTCAGGATCGTCGCGAACGAGGCCGCGCCGATGTTGACCAGGTTGTCCGCGATCATGATCGTGGAGAGCAGCCGCTGGGGGTTGCTCCGCAGGTGGAGCGCCATCGAGGCCCGCCGGCTCCCGGTCTCCACGAGCGCCCGCAGCCGGGTCTCGTTGACCGAGAAGAACCCGATCTCGGCGGCCGAAATGACGGCTGAGAGAAAGATCAGGGTTGCGAGCACCAGGAGATCCATAGACGTCCGTCAGTTGCGGCTGGAATGCGACAGGGCTGGCCGGGACGGCACCGGTTGCGGTCGAGGCCCGGGCAGCAGAGGCCAAGGAAGGAGAAGCCAGGTCCGGGGGAGACTGGGTCCTATCGGGCCGCCGTCATCCATGCGGGAATACTTCTACCACAGCCGCGGCGTCTGGGCAACTCTTTATGGAACTTCTCCTGTGTAATCAAGGTGTTAAGGCGAAGAGCAGGGTCACGTATCGTCCCGCAAGACCAGCGGCTGGAGATCGAATTCGGATTCGATCCGGTCGGCCACGGCCTGGGCCTGCTCCTCCGACCAGAACTGACCGACGAGGACCCGGTACCGCCGTCCCTCAGGGAGCTCTACCGGCTGGATGCGCACCTCCGGGTAGCGACTCCGCAGGTAGCCGGCCAGCGTTTGGGCGTTGGCCAGCTCAGCGAACGAGCCTACCTGAATCCGCAGGGAGCCCAGGGCGCCGGGCCGCCCCTGGTAACCGATGACTCGCAACTCAACCTGATCGGTGCCTGCACCGACCAGGCCCAGGGTCCTCGCCGCGGCCAAGGACAGATCAAGCACCCGGCCCTTGGCGAAGGGGCCGCGATCGTTGATGCGCACGGTGACGGTCCGACCCGTGCTGAGGGAGCGGACGAGGACGAGGGAGCCGAGCGGCAGGGTGCGATGCGCGGCGGTGAGCTGGTGCATGTCGAACCGCTCGCCGTTCGCCGTCCGGTTGCCGTGGAACCCGGGACCGTACCAGGAAGCCACACCGCGCTCGATATACCCGATCGGATAGCTCCCCTGAGGCGGCGCGCTGGCGCACCCGGCCATCAGCCCCGCCACCACCCACTGGCAGAGGGCAGCCAGGCAGCGCAGCGCGGGCCTAGAACTCATCTAAGGACTTGCCCCTGAGCAGGTCCAGCGCCTTCCGGATGTTCGACACGGAGAGCACCACGATCGCCCGTCGCCCCTCGCGCGACGGGGTGCAGTAGCCGCAGCGGATATTGATTCGGGCCTGTCGCAGGTGGTCCACCACCTCGCTCAAGGCGCCCGGTTTATTCTCCAGGCTCAGGATCAACGCCTCTTCCTCCCGGAACCGAACCTTGGCTGCCTTCAGCACCGTCCGGGCCCGGTCGAGGTCGGCGACGACGAGCCGGAGGTTGCCGTGCCCCGCAACTTCCGGCGCACAAAAGGCCTTGATGTTGACTCCCGCCGAGGCCAGGATCCCGGCGACCTGCGCGAGCACACCCGGCTTGCTCTCTTCGCGAATCACCAGTTGTGTAGTCATGGGCATGGCCGCGCCCCCCTCCGCTGCAACCCGCTGCCGCCCGACAGGAGAGCACAGCCGTCCTGGCCCCGTCAAGACGTCCGGGCACGCCCTGGGCCGGAGTCCCACCTCTTAGGAGGCAGGCGGGCTTTGGCCGATTGCCTTTTCCCGTTCGGGAGGAGTAGGCTCCGGGCGAGCCAGAGCATCTCGGCCGGCCGGGCACGCTCGCGGGAACACCCGGCTGGGATTCAGCAGGCGAAGGAGCCGGTGCCGAGCCGGCCACGCCTCACGATCAGTCAGGAGTACCTATCACCATGCCCCATCGGATTTTGGTAGCCGAAGACCAAGCGGCGGCCCGCAAGGGATTGGCAGCACTGCTCACCGGCTGGGGCTATGAGGTCGAGGAGGCCTCTGACGGGGAAGAGGCCCTGGAGAAGGCCCTGGCCCTCCGGCCCTCCGTCGTCATCACCGACCTGGTGATGCCGAAGCTCGACGGCTTGGGGCTCCTCAAGGCGCTTCAGGAGGACCTCGCCTTCTCGAGCGTCATCATCCTCACCGGCCAAGGCACCATTGACACGGCCGTCTCGGCCATGAAGCAGGGCGCCTATGACTACCTGACCAAGCCCCTGGACACGGCCCGGTTGAAGGTGCTCATCGAGAAGGCGGTCGAGAAGGGCGAGGCGCTGCGCGAAGTCGCGCTCCTGCGGCGCCGGGTGAAGGAGCTGTGGGGACTCGGCCGGTTGGTCGGCACCAGCCCGCCCATGAAGGAGCTGTACCGGCTGATCGAGCTGGCCGCTCCGACCCCGGCACCCGTCCTGCTCCTCGGCGAGAGCGGGACGGGCAAGGAACTGGTGGCCCGCACGATCCACGAGCTGTCGCCCCGCCGGGACGGGCCCTTCGTCGCGATCAACTGCTCGGCGATTCCGGAGACGCTCCTGGAGAGCGAGATCTTCGGCCACGAGAAGGGGGCGTTCACCGGCGCCCTGGACCGGCGGGCCGGCTGCTTCGAGCTGGCCCACATGGGGACGATCTTCCTCGACGAGATCGCGGAGATGAGCCCCGCCATCCAAGCAAAGTTCCTCCGCATCATCCAGGACGGCACGGTCCGGCGCCTCGGGGGCAAGGCGGAGTTCAAGGTGGATGCGCGGGTCCTGGCCGCAACCAACAAGGACCCGCTGAAGGCCCTGCGGGAGGGCACCTTCCGGGAAGACCTCTACTACCGGCTCAACGTCTTCACAGTCACGCTCCCGCCCCTCCGCGAGCGGAAGGAGGACATCCCCGTGCTGGTGCAGGCCTTCCTGGAGGAATTTAACGTGAAGTACGAGAAGCGGATCGTCGCCGTGGACGAGGCAGCCCTCTCCCTGCTGATGGACCATCACTGGCCGGGCAATGTCCGGGAGCTGCGGAACGTGATCGAGCGGGCCGCCATCGCCTGCGAGGGCAGCCTGATCACGCCTCGGGTCCTCACCCTGCCGCAGACCAGGGATGCGCCCCGTCAGTCCGCCGACACCCTGACCCTGCCGGTGGGTACGACCGTCGAGGAGGCGGAGAAGCAGCTCATCCTCAAGACCCTGGACTCCGTGCGGTACAACAAGACCAGAGCCGCGGAGATCCTGGGGATCAGCTTGAAGACGCTGCACAACAAGCTCCATCGCTACGGCACCGGCGATGCGTCTCAGCCTTAGATCCAAAGAGACCCTGGCGATCACCCTCCTGACGGTGATCGTGGTGGTCACGACCTCGCTGCTGCACGTCTTCCACCTGACGCGGGTCGTCGTCCAGGACGCGCTGCACCAATCCGAGCTGATCGCCCGCCAGCTCTACGCGCAGACCGGTCATGCGCTCGCGCGCGCCGGGCCCACGGATCCCCGGCAGGCCCTCCGGCGGGACGCGGACCTGCGCAACCTCGTCGAGGCGAGCGTCGGGTATTCCCCCAACCTGCTCTATGTCCTGATCGCTGACCGTACGGGGACCGTCATCCTGCATAGCGAGCGGGACAAGGAGGGCTCCGTTGCGCCAGACCGCGCCAGGCTGGACGGGCTCCTGGATCTCAACCCTGCCCGGCGCGTCCAGGCCCTCTACGAGCCGGGCAAGATCTACGAGGCCGCGCTGCCACTGAGCCTGAACGGGGCGCCCTTCGGCACCATCCGGCTCGGCGTCGCCACTGGATTGCTGCGCCGCGAGCTGAACGCTTCGCTGACGCAGAGTCTGGCCATCGCCGGCCTCACCCTGCCGCTGGCTTGGCTCGTGGCCATGGGGCTGGCCAATCTCGCGCTCAAGCCGATTCGGCGGTTGGCGGAGGAGATGGGCCGGCTCCGCCAGGGCGAGTTCGTGTTCAGCAAGGAGCTGCTGGGCGCCGACGAAGTGGGCGAGCTGGCCGTGCAGCTCCAGCTTCTCGGCCAGGAGCTGCGTTCGGACCGGTTGAAGCTGATGGGCAGTCAGGCCCCCCTCCAGCAGGTTGTGGACCAGCTTGAAGACGGCCTCCTCCTCTGCAACCCGCAGCGGGTCGTCCTCTTCTACAACAAGGCCGCCGAGCCCATCATGGGCCGGCCGCTGGAACAGAGCCTCGGACAGTCCCTGGAGGCCATGCTGCCGGAGGCGCACCCGCTCCGGGCGATGCTGGACCGCGCCTTCGCGCTCCGCGCGAGCGTGCGCAACGCCACGCTCGCGCTCACCACCGACGCGGGCCCGAAAGAGTTCCTCGTCTCCGTGTTCTTCGTCGCGGACGCCCAACGCGGCATGGGCGCCATGGTCCTCTTCAAGGACCTGGACTCGATCAAGACCGTGCAGTCACTGATCAGCTATTCGGCCAAGCTGACGGCGCTGGGGCGCTTGACCTCCGGCGTCGCCCACGAGGTCAAGAACCCGCTGAACGCCATGATGATCCACCTCGAGCTGTTGCGCGAGCAGCTCGGGGCGGCGCCGGACCAGGTCCGGCAGAGCCTCGACGTGCTGGCGAGCGAGATCCGACGACTCGATCGGGTCGTCCAGGGGTTTCTCAAATTCATCCGCCCCCAGGAGCTCACGATCAAGCCACTGGCGATCGAGCCGCTGTTGCAGCATCTGGTGACCCTGCTGAAAGCCGAATGGGAGAAGGCGGGCATCACGTTCTCGTTCCGGACTGACCCCTCCCTGCCCGCGGTCCCAGGGGACGAGGCGCTGCTCCAGCAGGCGTTCCTGAACATCCTCCAGAACGCCTGTCAAGCCATGCCGGACGGGGGCGTCGTCACGCTCGCCGTCGAACGGGACCAGGCGGACTGGGTGAAGGTCAGCATCGCCGACACGGGGGTCGGCATCCCGGCGGAGGACCGCGACAAGATCTTCACCCTGTACTACTCGACCAAGCCCGACGGCAGCGGGATCGGCCTGTCGCTGGTCTATCGCATCGTCCAGCTCCATGATGGTAGCATTGAGGTCCAGTCCGAAGTCGGGCGCGGGACGACGATCATCGTGCGACTGCCCCTGCGGTAGTGGCGAGTCTGCCGGGACGGTGAGCCAGATGCGCCTCCTGTTCTGGACAATCCTGTTGGTGGGGGTCACCGCCGGCTGCGCGGCCGATAAGCCCGAGGCGGTGCCGCCACCTCGCCAGACTGCCCCGCCTCCCTCGTCGGTCCGGCCGACCCCGCCCGCAGCGATTCCCGCTCCGGGGCGGGACCAGCCGCTCAAGAAGCGGCTGCCGCCTCCAGTCCTCGCCCCCCAGGTGAGCCACGATCAGGAGCGGGAACTGACCCAGGAGGCGCGGGCCAGGATCGCGCGCGTCGAGGAGACAGTAGCCGGCTTAGACCCCGAGACACTGCCCGCTGAGGACCGAGAAACGCTCGGCACCATCCAGACCTTCCTGGCCAAGGCCAAGGCCGCCCTTGCGGAAAAGGACTTTCCACGAGCGATCAACCTCGCGGAGAAGGCCAAGGTGCTGGCGGACGACCTCTCCAACGGCCGGCGCTGACAGGTGCCCCTGACGGAACCTTGTAAGCTTGGTGCCGCGGCGCAGGAATGTCTTGTAGGAACCTCTCTGTAGGGCCCGGCACACGGACCTAAGTCCCAGACAATCAAGGACTTTCCAGGAGAACACCGCTGAACTGCCATGGCACAGACTCTGCTAAGGCTTAGGTCTTGATGAGACGGCCCTTGGAGAAGCTGGTCAAGTCGTTGCGCCGCACGGGGCTCTTGGTCCCTGTGAGGCCCCCTCTGTCCCGAGCGGGGGTGAAGCGCATCCTCGTAGTGGACGACGACCAGCATAGTCGGGAAGGACTCCGGACCTCCCTCCTGCGCACAGGTGCGGAGGTGGAGTCGGCCGCGGACGCCTGGGAGGCGCTCCGACTGATCAAGGTCGGCCAGTTCGACGTGGCGATCCTCGACCTGGACCTTCCCCCCGTGCATGGCGTCGAGATCAGCGGATGGGACCTCGTCCGCATTCTGCGGGCCTACAGCCCCTCGGCCGCGATCCTCCTCGTCAGCGCCGAGAGCGGCGAGGCCGCGCGCGCAGAGGCCCGGCAACTTGGTGTCGCCGAACTCCTGGAGAAACCGATCAACCTTGCCTACCTGAAAGCGGTCATCCAATCGTTGATCGCCTGACCGGGCTCCTTCCCAGGTCGCCGTCTCCTGGGCACACCCCTACGTCTTGGTGGTGTGCGGAGAATTCATGTCGGTGTAAATTTTACCGGCCGCCGCCCAGGGTCCAGGGAAACCCCGGATACGCCTCTTTCCATCGAAGTCACGTGCAACCTTGTGATCCACCAGTTCTATTTCCGAGTCTCGCCGGGCTGGTCTGCTCCTTGCTCCCGCTCTAAGCTAAGCGGTCCAGACAGCCGGGGACAGCCCTAACCGGTTCGAAAGTGAGCAGGGGTGACAGGAGGTGTCGCATGAGAAGGCTCATCGGGTTCGTGGCCCTCGTGTTGTTAGTGAGCATTGGGCCGGCCGGCGGGACAGTTGTCCGGGCCGCCGACCCGGCGGCCGGCACCTGGACCGCCGGCGGTGCCATTGGGTTTTTGGGCAACGCACCGGACAACACAGCCTTCGCGCTCAACCTGCACGTGGACCGGTTCTTGAACCAACACGTCTCCGTCGGGCCTCTGCTCCAGATGGCCTTCACCGGGGACATGACCCAGACCGGACTCTCTGGCCAGGGCAAGTACTGGCTGGACCTGCCGGGGACGTCGAACCGGCTGAAGCTGGTCATGCAGGCGGGCATCGGGTTCGTCCATTCGGACTTCCGCAACTCCGATACTTCCTGGCTCATCCCGCTCGGGGTGGGGCTCGACTACAAGGTGGACGAGACGGTCACGCTCACGTCCACGTTCCTGCTCAACTTCACCGACCTCGACACGGGTCGCGGGACTGGCTCGAGCGTGATGCCGGGGCTCACGTTCGGCGTCCGCTTTTAGGAAGGCACGCGCATCGAACCGACAACCAGGGAGCCCACGATGAGAATCAGCGCGAAGGGCCGGAGCGTCAGTCGAGCCGCCGTCGCCGCCGCGGCCGGGCTCGCGCTGCTCGCGAGCCCGGCCTGCTACGGCCCCTTCAATCTGACCCGCACCATCTACCGGTGGAACGGGCAGCTCGAAGGAACGAAGGACATTCCAGCTAAGTGGATGCGGGAGGGGGTTTTTGTGGCATTGGTCCTGATCCCCGTCTATCCCTTCTCGCTGGTCATTGACGCCCTGTTCTTCAATTCCGTGGAGTTCTGGACCGGCGAGAATCCGATCAAGGTCAGCCGCACGGGCGAAGGGGAGGGTCTCGTCATCACGATCGGCGAGACCGTGATCACCGCGTCCGCCGCCCGCGAGGGCGAGGCAGTTCCGGTCGCCTACAGCCGGAATGGACAGGTGTTTGCCCGAGGCACGATCCACGTCGAGGGAGACCGGTACTCCCTTCGGGACGAGCAGGGCCAGGTGCTGGTCTCGGCGGAGCTCGCGCCGACGGGTGCGGTGTTGCTCGTTGATCGGGACTGCCGGCTGCTGGGCGCCGTGTCGGCTGACCAGGTCGGCCGCGCCGTCGATAGGCTGGCTACACGCGAGGGCAGCGCACCCACGGGGTAACGCCTCTGGGGGAATCACGACCCGGCTGAAGAGGCAGGCGGGTGGAGCGGCTGCCGAGTCACGTGAATCGAGTGGCCCGGTTCAACAGCGACCAGACCATGGACCGCAGGCACTCGCCGTGACCGGGGGGCGTCATGAAGCCGCTGAGCAGCACAGGAGGCACGAGCCGCTGGCGGCTTGCGGTCGCCGGTGTCCTGGCCGCCGCCCTGCTCCTCTACAGCTTCTTCCTCTGGCTCACCGTCGAGCTGCCAACGGAGGACGCACGCCGACCGCTGCTCATGTACGCCGCCCCCACCTGGATCGGTCCAGGAACGGATCTGGCGTCCAGCCATCTGGCCACAAGGCTGGCGCGGCTCGGCTATCGCCGGGTCCCTCGGGACGTCCGCGCGCCCGGCGAGTACCGCCTCACGCCAGCCGTCTTGGACCTTTACCTGCGGACGGACCCCTCGCGCGCCGGGCCTGCGGAGCCGGTCCGCCTGTCGCTCGATGGGGAACGGGTCGCCCGGCTGTCCACGCTCCCGCTGGATGAAGAACTCCCGTCCATCTCGCTGGAACCGGAGCTGCTGAGCGGGCTCGAGGACGGCGCGCGCCAGGTCCGCCGCTGGAGGCCCCGGTCCGCCTTTCCAGAGCCGGTGGTCGCGGCGGTGCTCGCGGCTGAGGACCATCGGTTTTACGCGCATATCGGGGTGGACCCGCTCGCGATAGCCCGTGCCCTCCTCGCCAACCTGCGGCACGGGGCGGTGCGTCAGGGCGGGAGCACGATCACCCAGCAGCTTGCCAAGAACCTCTATTACGGTCGCCAGCGAACCCTGGCCCGCAAGGTCCAGGATTCGCTGGCCGCGCTCATCCTGGAGCGAAAATACGGCAAGGACCACATCCTGGAGGCCTATCTGAACGAGATCTACCTGGGCCAGATCGGGCCGGTCGCAATCTACGGAATGGCGGAAGCGGCCGAGCGCTACTTCGGGAAGCCAGTCGAGACCCTCACCCTGCCGGAAGCGGCACTCCTCGCGGGCATGATCAAGGCGCCGAACACCTATTCGCCACTGCGGGACAAGCGGCTCGCCGTCCAGCGGCGCAACCAGATTCTCCAGCGCCTCCGGGAACTGGGCTGGATCACCGAGCCGGCCTACCGAGCCGCGGTTACAACCCCGCTCCGCCTCGCCCCGAGGATCGAGGGCCTGGCTCACGGCTCCCACTTCCTCGACTATGTGCTCCACCTGGTGGAGGCGACCCAGCCCACCGCGCTCTCCGCCGGCGCCCGGATTGATACGACGCTGGACCCGGTGCTCCAGCAGCTCGCCGAGGAGGCCGTCGCCCAAGGGCTCGCGCGGCTGGAGGCCCGCTTTCCGGCGCTGAGACACCGGGCATGGCCACTCGAAGGCGCGCTCGTCGCCCTGGACCCGCGACGCGGCCACCTCCTCGCCATGGTGGGCGGGCGGGACTACGCCAAGAGCCAGTTCAACCGGGCCGTGCAGGCCCGGCGCCAGGCCGGCTCGCTGCTGAAGCCCTTCGTGTATCTAGCGGCGTTCGAGGCAGGCCTAGAGGCACCGGAAGGCGCCGTGACCCCCGCGACCCTGGTCAGCGATACGCCGATCTCCTTCGACGCGGGACCGGTCGTGTGGAGCCCGCAGAATTACGACCGGCAATTCCACGGGGAGGTCACGGTCCGGACAGCTTTGGAGCAGTCGCTGAACGTGCCGGCGGTCCGGGTGGCTCAGACCGTCGGGCTCAAGCGGCTCGTCGCCCTGCTCCGCGCGCTGGGCCTGACGGCTCCGCTGGAGGAGAACCTCGCGCTGGCCCTCGGCGCGGCGGAGGTCTCCCTGTTGGAGATCACCGCCGCCTACGGGGCGCTCGCGCAGGGGGGCCTCTACGTGGCGCCCACTGGCCTGCAGGCGATCCGCCTGCCGACCGGTGAGCCCCTGCTACCGGACGTCCAAGACCGCCGCCAGGCGGTCTCGCCCCAGGCCGCCTACCTGGTGACCGCGCTGCTCAAGGGCGTCGTGGACCGGGGAACGGCGGCCGGAGCGAGGACGCTGGGGCTTGCGAGCATCGTCGCGGGAAAGACGGGCACGACCGACGGCGAGCGGGACGCTTGGTTCGTCGGCTATACGCCGGCCCTGGTCATCGGGGTCTGGGTCGGCTTCGACGATGGCACGCCGCTGCACCTCACCGGGGCCCAGGCGGCGCTGCCGATCTGGGTCGCCTTCGCGCGGCGCGTGCTCCCGCCCGACTCAGCAGATTTTCCCGTGCCCGCAGGGATCGTCGCCCGCAACATTGATCCGGCCAGCGGTCAGTTAGCCACAGCGGGCTGTCCGGAGGCGATCGAGGAAGTCTTCATCGAGGGCACCGAGCCGAAGGACTATTGCCCCCTCCACGGCAGGAGCTTCTGGGATCGCCTGCGGCGGAGCCTGGGACTTTAGCCGCTAGCCTCGAGCCCCTCGCCCCGGGCCTACTGCCTGTATCCGTATAGCCAGCGGGCGGTCGTCCGCCCGACGTTCCGGACCGAGTGGCGAACGCGAGCCGGAATCAGGACCTCCTCGCCAGGCTTCGGGCGGATCGTTCGCCCGAGGAACTCCACCTCGAGCTCCCCCTCAAGCACCAGGAGCAGCTCGTCCGCCTCGTGGACATAGTCTTTCCAGACCTGGCCCGGCGGATCCACCCAGAGGCCGCAACTGAACCCGCGGGCGTTCCAGTCCCGCTGGATCTGCCAGCGATCCACTCTCGCGACCAGCATGGCCCCTCTCCGTCGCTCCGTTATCAGATCCGCAAGGCTTCGCCGGCGAGGACATACTGTACAGGCCGTTCGGCCTTCACGCCGGCCCCCAGGGCCAGGTGTTGGGCGGCGGTCCGACGCCCCTTCGGCACGAACAGATAGAACGGGACGCCCAGGGCAGCATGGTCCTGCCATCGGCGCCCTGTATCCGCAGCCGCCAGCGATGTCTCACTCTCCACCTCCCCGATCCATTCGATCACCCGCCGGCCGGAGTCCTCTCGCCAGACGACGATATCCGGCTCGCCGATCCGCGCCCCGGACGACCGGCTTCGTTCCCCATCCGTCGTGATCGCGACGTGCCGCGCCACCGCCCGTGCCCAGCGCTGGGCCACGAGGCTGACGACCTGATCATGCGCCGACTCGATGCCGACGTCGCGAACCAGACCGTCATGACAGCGCCCCGACGATCGCCGACGACCGGGCAGGCATGGGGGCCGCTGGCGCCTGCAGCAGCTCCCGCACCTTCTCCGCCAGCGTCTCGGGAAAGAACGGCTTTTGCAGAAACCCGGCGCCCTGCGCGGCTAGGCGGGATGGCAGATCTTCCCTGTCGCTGTACCCGGACATATAGAGCACCTTGATCCCCGGCCTGGCAGCGATGACCCGATCGACCAGCTCCGGCCCCGTCATGCCCGGCATCCGGACATCCGCCAGCAGCAGGTGGACCAGGCCTCCGTGCCGTTCCAGACAGCGCAGGGCCTCCTCGCCGCTCCCCGCCTCCAGGACCTCGTATCCCTCCAGCACGAGCACCTCGCGGACCAGCCACCGCACCAGCGGCTCATCGTCCACGAGGAGGATCGTCCTTGCGTCCATATGTGTCTCTTCGTCTCCTTACTCAGTCCTGCGGTTGGATGGGTCAGCCTGCTTCGCTCACGTGCGCCAGCTCGACTGCACTAAGCATCCCCGCTGCTCGCCTCCGCAACTCGCTGGCTTCCCGCTTCTCGAAGCCAGCTTCAAACAGTGCTCAGCGCGGCTGAGAAGCAGCCGCAGCGGCTCGCTAAGTCGCGGTAAGACCAAGCCACCTCACCGTCTCGGCGGCATGCGAAAACGTGACGCTCCTTATTCGTCGCGTCGCGCACCCTCCGCCTACGCGAGTCGCCACGCAGGCTGACCCATCCCATCCGGGCGACACCCATACAATTGCCGGAACAGCCAAAACCTGTGACGTGGCTTGACGAGACCTTGTAATGCTCCCCGTTTGTCAAGACACTTTTTCTGGTGCTGAGAGTGAGTCATCCTACGCAGCGGCTTGTGCCGTCTCCTGCTCGCCGAGCATCGCCTCGAACTCCCGCGGGCTCCGATAGCCCAGAGCCGAATGCACGTAGCGCTCGTGGTCCTCCACCGTGATCCAATGGCGGATCGCCGCCCGCGCGCCTGCTCCAGGCTCGTGAACTCCTGCAGCCAGAGCAGCTCTTCTTTGATCGTCCGCATCAGGCGTTCTGTCTCGGCATTGCCCTTGGGATTGTCGTAGCTGGTGAAGACCTGCTCGATCCCCAAGACGCTCATGGCGGCCATGAAGCCAGTCGCGGTGGGCTGGCTCCCGTTGTCGGAGACCAGCTTTAAGCCGGCTCCCCGGACCCCGTTCGGGCATGCGGCTTGGACCGCCTGGGCCAGCGCGGCCTCCCACTCCTGCCGGCGGCGGCGGAGAGCCAGGTCCCAGCCGACGATCTGCTTGGTGTCCCAGGCCAGGACCACGACTAGGGACGCCCAACCCAGGGTAGGGATCAGGCACGTCGTCCTGTCGAGGCCCCAATCCTGCCGGGGCCGAGTGGCCTGGGGCTTGGCCTTGGGCGTCCGCGTCGCCCTATGGCGCGCCCGCTTGACCGTCCAGCCCGCTTCCCGCCTCAGCCGATAGATCCGCTTCTTGTTGACCAGGAGGCCCTCCCGATCCCGGAGCCAGGCCCAGACCCGCCGATCGCCCCAGAAGGGATGGGCCTGGCTGATCGGCCGGATCCGCGCCAGCAGCGCCTCATCAGAGGGATTCGGCCCGGCCGCCGGGACCGGCCGCTCGTGCCGAGCCGCCTAGGAGCCACGGCGACTCACGCCCACCAGCCGGCAGGCACCCGCGACCGACCACCCCGCCTCGCGCCACGCGTCCACCAGGATCACCGCCTCCCGACCAACTCGTCCGGTTGTTTGACCAGCTCAATGGCCACGGCCTGCTTGCCGATGAGCCGCTGCAGCTGCTCGATCTCCCGCTTGAGCGCTTCCTCACCAGCGGGGAGCCCGTTGGTCAAAGCCCGCTGGCCCCCTTCCAGGAAGCGATCCCGCCACTGGTCGTACGGGGTCTGGGCAATCTGGTGCTCCCGACAGATCTCGGCCACCGGCTTGGTCCCTTTGATCCCTTCCAGCACGATGGCCCGTTGCTCTTCCGCGGTCCAGTGACGCCCCTTCATGTTGGACACCTCCTCGTTGAGTGATCCAATCCCTTCCCACTCACTCTCCAAAGTGTCCACTCCTTCAGGGGAGCAGTATAACCTGTTCATCATGGCCAGGCTCGTGCACCACGTCCAACCCGGACAGGGAAACCTCCTATGAGAGCACCAGCCATCCATCACAAGCATCTCTGGCGCGATGAGGGTGAGCTTGAGAAGTTTTCCTGTGACATGCGCTGCCTGATCATCGACACGAAGTTTCACATTGGTTAGTTGAACGCCATGTTGAACGAAGAGAGCGTCATGGTCTACGGAACCCAACGCCGAACTTCACGGCTTTTCTTCAGGTATGCGATACGAGGACGATCTCCCACTACGGGCGGTAGCAATATCAGCGGTCGCAATGCTGCAACAAAACTGTCCATTCCATCGTCGTGCCCTATGCTTACCAGACGTTCCCTTTCCCTTGCACTTACGATGACCTTGTAATCGTCGGAGACATCAACAATTGCTCGATCATATGCCTCGTGGTGCAGCACGCACAGAGCTAACCCATTACAGGTCTCGTCTGTACTTCCAGGAGCTCGTACGGGAACAATGTGTGCAGCCTCAACAAGATCCATTTGCAGCCCACACATCGCGCACCGATAGCTGTAGCTGTTAAGAACACGTTCCTTGAAAGAGGTGTCTCGCAGATTTCGTAATATCGAGGCGAATGCCTTCCTGCGGACCGTGGTGACATTCTGTAAATCCGATTCGTTCAAGGTCAGCGGATTCTCGGCGACCGCCTTAAGAACATCAAGATCGGTTTTCACCTTACCGGCATCGTGCAGGTTCTCCAGCGAACGCACATACTCGCAGAAGAAGCTTGGTTTGAAAGCAATAGCGACTTCTCGGTTGCCCTTGTCGCAGGGTGAAAAGCCCCTCTGGTAGGCATCTCGAAGAAATGCCTCTCTTATCTGGATGGAAGGCGATGCACCTAGCAGACCGGAATGTTTCCGATAATCGAAACCGGCAAATACCTCGGCTTCGTCCCACCATCCGAGAATAAGAGTCTTCCCACCTGGCTCAGGTTCAAACCTCGCAACACCCGTAATCTGAATCCTGTATTCATCGAGAGGGCGAGCAGCCCCTCCGCCATGGGTTAAGTTCCAAATGTAGACCCGAGAAGTATAGGCCTCACTGTCATTGTAAATTCGAATCCGAAACGGGTGGCTAGAGGTTATTACCGGGAGCGCAAAATACTTGACGCCTTTCACTCAGCCGCATAGCGGACCGCAGGGTGATGGAAGAAGGATTGCACCACGGCCGGCATGCGCTGGGTGCTGCGAAGATAGCGACGGACGTTGACCGCCAGCTCATCTGCGTCCTGGGGCGGCCGACGGCCCAGCGCGTTGGTCTTGACGTCTTGGTTCAGATATTCGTCGGGATTCAGTTCCGGGCTGTAGGGTGGCAGGAAGAACAGACGCAGCCGATCGCGGTGACGGTGGAGCCACCGCTGGGTGACAGCCGCGGTATGCACGGGATGCCCATCCACAATCAGAAAGACCGGATGCCTCACGTGCCGGAGCAAGCGGTGGCAGAATCGGAGGAAGACTCGTGCGGTGAAGCGATGCCGGAACACCATAAAGTACAACCGGCCGCGATTGGTGATGGCCGAGATCATGTTGCAGCGAAAGCGCCGACCGGGGCCACGGATCACCGGGGTCTGGCCGCGCTTGCCCCAACTGGTCCCCGCCTGATGATCCGAGCGCAGCCCCATCTCATCACCCCAGTAGATCTGGGCCCCCGCGCGCTTGGCCGCTGCCCGAATTCGGGGGTACTCGACCTCCAGCCAGCGTCGCACCGCCTTCGGGTCCCGCTCGTAGGCCCGTCGCAGCGGCTTCTGCGGGGTGAAGCCCCAGGCCCGCAGGTAGCGACCGACGGTCCAGACCGACAGCCGAAGCCCGTACCGGCGCGCGATCAGCTCGCCGACCGCTTCGCGGGTCCACAAGTAGAACGGCAAGTGCATCTGCTCCGGACAGCAGTGGGTCAAGGTGCGGACGACCTGGGCCGCTTGCCAGCCCTTGAGCTGGCCGCCGCGCGGTCGGCCCCGGGGTCGCGCTTTCAGCGGGTGCCGGCCCCCCCGCGCATGGCGCTTCAACCAGGTGTACAGGGCTTGCCGACTGATGCCCAAGAGCCGACAGACTTCGGCCTTGGAGCGCCCCTGCTGCTTGACAGCGGCCACGGCCTTCTCGCGCAAGACTTCTTGAGCTTCGGGCGACAGGTGCCGCGCATCCCGGGTTCGAGCACGCATGGCCACGTGATAACCATCGCCCGTCAAATGTCAAGTATTTCATGCTCCGATTAATAAGACGATGAATTGCCAACCACAAAGCTTTATTGCGGCAAGTATTTTTTCTAGAAGCTCAGACTTTTGAAGTCTGGGCATGGGACAGCAAGATTACGCAAGGCCTCAGGAGGACAACAACAATGGAAAAAGGCTGTTAGGTTCTTCGAAACGAAACCGACTTGCCAGGAGATAGTCCTCGCGGAGATCAAAGGCAATCCATTTTCGCCTTAACCTCTCCGCAACCCAACCTGTGGTATTAGACCCTGCAAACGGATCAAGAACGACATCGAAGGCATCAGTCGTGAACTTTATAAAGAACTCAGGAAACCCTGCGGGGAACCTAGCTGGGTGCGGTCTCAAACCATTCTCGCTGCACCGACGGAGGTAAGAACTGTTCGACTCGGTATTTGGAAGTTCAAGGAGGTTTGGAGGGATCGCTCCCTGGTTATCTTTCAGAAATTTCGTCGAAATATCGTGCCCGCTCGGTCGGAGCTTGGCTTTGTACCCTTTTCGCAAAAGGTGCTTCATGCTTTCACCATAAGGTCGCAAGACCTTTCGGTTGTCCGCCTTGGGATTTCTCCCCTTAGATAGCCACCAGACAACATTGACGCTGTCCTTCACTCGTATTCGCCGTACATTGACCCACTCTGCCGGTGCAGGAAGTCTGGCAGGGTTGTAGTGGAACAGTTCTTGAGCGAGGTAGAACCCCGTTTCCTTGCAAAGCCGAATCAATAACTCATACTGATAAATAGTACGCACAGGAAAACCGGGAAGATACGCCCCTCCGAGATCCAATACAAAGGAACCATCGTTTTTGAGCACCCGGTAAAAGTCTTTTGCAAACTGCATGAACCATTCTACGTATTCATCTGCGGAAAAGTTGCCATATTCCTTCTTTCGCGTTAACGCAAAAGGGGGCGAGGTTAGAATGAGGTTCACAGAGTTATCCGGAAGCTTGGACACGAGCTGCAATGCATCCCCTAGATATGCTGCTCCAAGCTCTGTTCGATAGTAGGGTACGGGCAGGTGACTGAATGGCGCAGAAGCGGTTAAGCTCACATCGCCGCTCAGAAACGGATTAAGCGATCTGCCATTCAGGTTGGCGTACTTTCTGGAGCTGCCTTTCTTTTTTCCGTTTCTTCTCATTGCATCCTGAGCCAAACCTGCGAAATTGCCTCTGCCCATAATCCCACTCCGAGTCACATGTCACATGGGGGTTCTGGACACTCAGTTCCCCCCTTTTTTTCGCATGTCTGCCTGGACTGCCAATTCCGCTAACGTCGTCTTCCGTGCTTCTTCCAGGTCTTTGGCTGAGAGCGCTTCCAGCAGCGGACTTCGCAGCCCTGCTAGCCATGGGATTCCTGAACACTCTCGCTGCCTTACTCGCGGCCGCAGGACTTGTGACCTTAAGGTGAGCCACGGCACATCACCCCTTTCCATCCTATCAACCCAAACTCAACGGGTTCCATTCGCCCAACGTCGAATATCTCTTGCAGTGCGGACACCAAATCAATCGGTTGCCGTTTTCGTTTCTGATGCCATCGCGTGGGTAGACCCTCGTGCAACTAGCAAGATCGAATTTGAGCAAAGGCCTTTTGCAATAGGCACAATTGAATATGCTATTTCGCGGTCCCATCAATGCGACTCCTAACAACGTCTCGAACCTGTTCTACGAGCACCCGCTCGTCGCGCCGCAGGTCTCGCACTTCAAGCAGGTGCCGTTCCGGACCATCGTGAACTGCTTGCATTCGGGGCAGGGATCGCCCTCGTAGCCCTTCCGCCTCGCCTCCTGGACCGCCGTGTAGGTCAGGGTCTCCCGCTCGCGCCGCAACTCGAGCCGGTGCGCGACGACCTCGTGGCCGTTCCCCGGCGCCCCGTTGCCGTTGTCCTTGCGGGCCGGGAGCCGCGGGCTCAGCTTGGCCGAGGTCAGCTTCTGCGAGTCGGCCGGCTCCTCCTCCGTGTAGTCGGGGTCCTGCTTTACCGTGTCCCCGCGCAGGTCGTCCGCAACCACCTGGGCGAGGTCCTGCCGATCCAGATAGGTGATCGCGAGCTCCCGGAAGATGTAGTCAATGATCGAGGTGGACATCTTGATGTGGTCGTTGAGTTTGACCGGCCCGTTCGGCTCGAAGCGCGTAAACACGAAGGCCTCGACGAACTCCTCGAGCGGCACGCCGTGCTGCAGGCCTAGCGAGATCGCGATCGCGAAGCAGTTCATGAGGCTCCGGAAGGCCGCCCCCTCCTTGTGCATGTCGAGGAAGATTTCCCCGAGCGTGCCGTCCTCGTACTCGCCAGTCCGCAGATACAGCTTGTGCCCGCCGACGATCGCCTTCTGCGTGTAGCCCTTGCGACGGGCCGGGAGCGGCCGGCGCTTGGCGAGGTACCGGACCATCACGCGCTCCGCCGCCTTCTCGGCCGCCGTGAGGACCGGCTCGCTCGCCGGCTCCGCCGCCACCCCCGCGTCGCTGGAGGCGTTCAGCGGCTGGCTGAGCTTGGAGCCGTCCCGGTACAGGGCCACGGCCTTCACCATGCTCCGCCAGGCGAGGAGGTAGGCCGCCTTCACGTCCTCGACCGTCGCGTCGGCCGGCATATTGATCGTCTTGGAGATGGCCCCCGAGATAAAGGGCTGGGCCGCGGCCATCATCCGGATGTGCGCGTCCACGGGGATGAACCGCTGCCCGGTCCGCCCGCACCGGTTTGCGCAGTCGAAGACCGGCAGGTGCTCGGGCTTGAGGTGCGGCGCGCCCTCGACCGTCATGGTCCCGCAGCAGTAGTCGTTCGCAGCGAGGATCTCCTCCTGGGTGAACCCCAGCGCCCGGAGCATGTTGAAGCCCGGGTCGTTGAGCTGCTGCTCGGTGAGCCCGAGCTGCTCCCGGCAGAACGCCTCGCCGAGCGTCCACTTGTTGAACGCAAACTGGATCTCGAAGGCCTGGCCGAGCGCCGCCTCCAGTCGCTCGAGCGCCGCCGCGTCGAAGCCTTTGGCTTGCAGGGTCTCGTGGTTGATCGCCGGCGCGCCCTTGAGCGTCCCGCGGCCCGTGCAGTAGGTGACGATGTCCTGGATCTGGGCGTCGGTGTAACCGAGCGTCTTGAGCGCGGGCGGGAGGCTCTGGTTGATGATCTTGAAGTACCCGCCACCGGCCAGCTTCTTGAACTTGACGAGCGCGAAGTCCGGCTCGATCCCGGTCGTGTCGCAGTCCATGACGAGCCCGATCGTCCCGGTCGGCGCGATGCAGGTCGCCTGGGCGTTCCGGAACCCGTACGCGGTGCCCAGCTCCAGCGCCCGGTCCCAGGCCCGCCGCGCTCCCAGCAGCAGGTCCGGCGGGCAGTGCTCCGGCTGGATGCCCTGCGGCGTGATCGTGAGGCCCTCGTACTCCTCCGGCGGCGCGTTGTAGGCGGCCCGCCGGTGGTTCCGGATGATCCGGAGCATCGCCTCGCGGTTTCGGGCGTAGCCCTCGAAGGGCCCCAGCTCGGCCGCCATCTCGGCCGAGGTGGCATAGGCCTCCCCGGTCAGGATCGCCGTCAATGCGCCGCAGATGGCCCGCGCTCTGGGCGAGTCGTAGGGGATGCCCAGCCGCATGAGCACCGTACCGAGATTGGCGTAGCCGAGCCCCAGCGTCCGGAACACGAAGCTCTTCTCCGCGATCGCCCGGCTGGGGAACGACGCCATAAGCACGCTGATCTCCAGCACGATCGTCCAGAGCCGCACGGCGTGGCGGAAGTCCTCCAGCAGAAACTGGCCGTCCGGCGTGTAGAACTGGCCGAGGTTGAGGGAGGCGAGGTTGCAGTTGTGCACGATGAGCCCCTCCACGATGAGCGAATGGGTCACCGGCTCGGACACATCGTAGACCTCTTCGATCCCCTCCTCGACGATGTCGATCACACAGGCACGTCGGCCCTCGTTCACGTTCCCCCGCCACGGTTGCTCCGCTACCGTCATGGCCTCCTTGGCCTTCCTGGGAGACAGCGGGAACCCGATCAGGTGACAGAACTTATACGCTTGGTAGCCATAGATCCTGAGTTGCCCTTGCGCGTTTTTCCGGCTCGCAGGGTGGTACCAGCCAATGTACGACCGGATTCCGAAGTCAGCGAGGAGAACCTGCACGTCGCGCAGCAGCTCGCGCGAGCTGGACGCGAGGTGGACGGAGAACAACGAGGCATCCGATGTTGCCGTGACGTCCACAGCGCCGTCGGCGCTGAAGAGAGCCCCGATGAAGGCGGCCTGCGCGGCCTTCGGCTCCGTGAAAATAGAATCTGGAACCCGCTTCCCCGTTGCCGTGGCTGGCTTCAAGCCCAACGATGTCAAATACTCGATGACCCCGGCCGCCGTCGTTCCGATCTGGCAGACGCCGTTCGCTTGCTCGTGCACGGAGATTCCTCGACTGGAGCCCCCGCATTCGCGGTGAACCTGTTGAAAGTAGGCAGCCAAGCGTTCCCTGGCATAGGTGTCCTCTGGGCCAAAGATCAAATGGGCCCCCGATTCCTCCGTGAAGACCCCGTCGCCCAGGAGCCACCCGAGGAACTGCGCGCGTTCGATGCGTGCGTGATCGCAGGCGCCAAAGTCCAAGGGAGCCGACTCCCGCTGCATTTCGATCGCGTCTTCGTTGACGATGAGCCGCCGGACCTCCTTCCACCCGTCCTCGGTCAGAACCTTATGATCCTCGGTCAAGCGCAATTCCTGGCCAGTCGAGAGTTTGATGCGATAGACGCGCTTCTGACCGGTCTTGACGACCACCGCAGGCCTGTAAGCCAATTGGCGATGGTCCGCCGCCTCCGAGGCCAGTTCAGTCTTGATGTACACGGCTTCCCCGTTCTGCTGGCGGCGATACAGCTCGGACACAGGCACCAGGCCTTCTCTGGTCGCGACGCGCATGTCTCCCGCCAAACACGCCGTGTCGTCGAGGAACATGTACTCCGAGCAGGGGTTCGACGCGTTGATCCGGCCGTCCGCCGGGCAGGTGTGCCACTCGTTGATCGTCGTGTCGTACTGCACGCCGGGGTCGGCGCACTGCCAAGCCGCTGCCGCGATCTGGTCCCAGAGGTCCCGGGCCTTCACGGTCTTGGCCACTTTCCCGTCGGTGCGGCGCGTGAGTGCCCAGTCCCCGTCCCGCTCCAGCACCTCGAAGAAGCGGTTGGGGATCCGGACGCTGTTGTTCGAGTTCTGCCCCGAGACGGTCTGGTAGGCCTTGCCCTCGAAGTCCGTGTCGTACTCGTGGAAGACGAACTGCGTGAACCCCTGGCGCGCGAAGGCGAACATGCGCTGGATATAGGCCTCGGGCACCGCGTCGCGACGCGCCTCGCGCACCGCTGTCCGCAGCTCGGGATTCTTTTCCAGGTCGGTCTCGACCTTCGTGCCGCCCTGGCCGTCCGGCACATGACAGGCCCGCAGGATGGCGTTCAGCCGCTTGGCACAGATCCGCGAGCCGGTGACCATCGCGGCCACCTTCTGCTCCTCGACGACCTTCCAGTTGATGAATTCCTCGACGTCCGGATGGTCCAGGTCCAGGCAGACCATCTTCGCCGCCCGCCTGGTGGTCCCGCCGGACTTGATCGCGCCGGCCGCGCGGTCGCCGATCTTGAGGAAGGACATGAGCCCGGAGGACCGTCCCCCGCCCGAGAGCCGCTCCCCGTCCGCCCGCAGCTTCGAGAAATTCGTCCCGGTGCCGCTCCCGTATTTAAAGAGCCGCGCCTCGCGCACCCAGAGGTCCATGATTCCGTTCTCGTTGACGAGATCGTCCTCGATGGACTGGATGAAGCACGCATGCACTTGCGGGCGCTCGAAGGCGTTCGTGGACTTCTTGAGCTCATGGGTGACCGGGTCCACGTAGTAGTGACCCTGAGCCGGACCGGAGAGCCCGTAGGCCCAATGGAGGCCTGTGTTGAACCACTGGGGGGAGTTGGGCGCGGCCATCTGGCGTGCGAGCATGGCGCAAAGCTCGTCGTAGAACGCCGCGGCGTCTTCGTCCGTGTTGAAATAGCCGTGGGTCTTGCCCCAGTGCGTCCAGCAGCCGGCCAGCCGGTGAAACACCTGCCGCGCGTCCCGCTCGCCGCCGAGGAGGGGGGCCCCGTCCGGCCCCGTGAGCGGCGCGCCATCTGGGCCGACCTGAGGGACACCCGCCTTGCGGAAGTACTTCTGCGCGAGGATGTCCACGGCGAGCTGCGACCAGGACTCCGGCACCTGGATGCCGTCCAGCTTGAAGACGGTCGAGCCGTCGGGGTTCCTGATCTCCGAGGAACGCGTCACGAATGTGATGCCCTGGTAGGGGCTCTCCCCCTTCTTCGTGAACCGGCGTTCGATTCTCACGTCACCCTCCCTCCTGAAAGGCAATTCCTACGCTCCGCACAGGCCCGGGTGCGCTGTGCGACGGAGGCCACATGTTTAGCCGAAGCGTGCAGGCGGTCTTGAACGAAGGCCATGAGCCCATAGCGCGACCCTGGGCAGTGGTGAGCAGGCAACAACCGCGCGCAATATAGGCCCATGTTTAGTATTTGTCAATACCAAACCTACAACATATGGTGGGATCGTCGAATCACCGGGGGCAACCTGTGGACGGGGACAGAGCGGGTCAGCAAGGAGGCTCCGCCAGGCCCCAGGTCCAGTTATCCACAGGCGGGGATTTAGCGGGACAGGGCCGGGGCCAGGCTACCGAGCGTCCGCGCCGCCTCCTCGACGCCCGCGAGCGGTAGGAACTGGTGCCCGATTCCGAGCACGAGGACCCGCTGGTCCAGGAGCCTGGTCTCAAACAGGCTGAAGAGCCCGTAGTTCCATTGCCGCGAGTTCGGCCGGATGAGCGAGTCCATAATCTGCCGGCTCTGGAAGGCGAACAGGTGCGCCACGAGCGCGCGCTCGCGCGGCTGGGCGCGCGAACCTGAGCGCGACAGGACCGCCTCAAGCTGGGCGAGGACGAACTGGTCGTACTCGTCCATGGTGGGATTGCTCGCGGCCAGGCCGACGCAGACCGCGAGCACGACGACGAGGCTAGCAAGGCCAGCGGTGCTCACCGGCCTGCTCCGGCCCCGCCGGCCCCCTGACGCGGAGCGGTTTGACATCCACCGCGCGCTCCCCTATCTTCCCGCTGCGGCGCCGTCCGGCCTCCCCTCCGCCGGCCGCTGCCGCCCGCTGAACGCCGGACTGCGAGCCGGAGAAAGGACCCGAGCCATGTACGTATGGAGCAAACGCCTCGTCGCCGGGTTGCTGACCATGTTCACGCTCTTCCTGGTGCTGTTCCTCGCCCTGGGCCTCGAGGTCACCGCGAGCAGCCTCAAGCCGCACACGACCTTCTGGATCTTGCTCAACTACGCCGGATTGGTGCTCTGGCTCTGCGTCTGGATGTTCGATCAGGCCCGCGTCCGGGGGAAGAACGTCTGGGTTTGGCTCCCCGCGTTTCTCCTGGCCCCGCTGCCCACGCTGATGGCGTTCATCCTGTTCCTCCAGCGGCGGCTCAAATGACCGTGAGCGGTGACGGGACCCGTGCCGTCCGGGTCTTTTCTCACCAGGCTGTCACGCGTCCCCGGGAACCCGTTGCATTCTTCAGAGCAACGGGTGCCCGCATCACGGTTGCCATTAGCCGATCACGACCTTCGAGACCGGATAGCGGTAGAGCATCTGGGACGGGGTCTTCACCGAGAACAGCCCCACCATCAGCGGGCCGAACCGCCCGATCAGCATCGTCAGGATGATCACGCTCTTCCCCGGATCGCTGAAGAGCGCGGAGAGGCTCCGCGCCCCCCCGTCCCCAGTCGAGAGCCCCACCGTCCCGATCGCCGAGGTGACTTCGAACATGAGTGCCAGGAACGAGCGCTGCTCCGTATAGGCCAAAAACAGCGTGAAAGCGGTCACGGTCGCCATGGCCAGCACCGCGAGACAGGTGGCGCGCAGCACGAGCTCGGGGGGGATGCGCCGGTGGAACACCTCGACGTCAGCCCGCTGCTTGAGGATGGACCAGATGGAGAGCCAGACGATCGCAAAGGCTGTCGTCTTGATGCCGCCCGCCGTGCTGCCGGGCGACCCGCCGACCGCCATCAGCAGGATGATGAAGTAGAGCGTCGCGTCCCGCATCAGGCTCAGGTCCACCGTGTTGAAGCCGGCAGTCCGTGAGGACACCGAATGGAAATAGGAGACCAGGAACTGGTCGCCCGCCGACAGGGGGACGAAGGTCCTGGGGTTGCTCCACTCCAGGACCCAGATCCCGAGCGTGCCGGCCGCGAGCAGGAGCAGCGACACCAGCACCGCGAGTTTCGTGTGGGTCTGGAAGCGGAAGCGGTGGCCGCGCGCGTTCTCGATCACGTCCTGGAAGACGAGGAAGCCGATCCCGCCCAGGATGATCTCGGTGGTGATTACCAGATTGACGGTGAGGTCGCTCCGGTAGCGGATCAGGCTGTCCGAGAACAGGGAGAACCCGGCGTTGTTGAAGGCCGAGACCGAATGGAACACCCCGACGTACAGGGCCCGGGCGAAGTCCATGTCCGCCCAGAACCGGAGCGTCAGGAGCAACGCACCGGCGCCCTCGATCACGACCGTCACCAGCACGATCGTCTTCACGAACCGGACGAGCCCGGCCATGTCCAGCGTGCTCAGGGCCTCCGCCATCATCATCCGCTCCTTGAGCCCGATCCGCTGCCCGAGCGCGAGCAGGAGCAGCGTCGCCATCGTCGAGTAGCCGAGGCCGCCGAGCTGGATCAGGAGCAGGACGATCCCCTGGCCGAACGGCGTGAAGTCGCGCGGGGTGTCCAGCACGATGAGACCGGTCACGCAGACCGCGGAGGTGGCCGTGAAGAGGGCGTCGAGGAACCGCAGCTCGACGCCCGGCGCGGTCGCCCACGGCAACATCAGAAGCCCGGCGCCCATGACAATCATGCCGATCCCGGCCAGTGCGACCACCTGGCCGGGCAGCAGGCGGACCGCCAGCAGCCGCTCGAACAGGGGCCGGTTCGGCATCCAGGTCATGCTCGAAGCTTTCATCGCTCGCTCCCCCTTCAATTCGCCCCGCCAGTCAGTGGCGGGGCGTTGCCCGCGACAGTCGGCCCAGGTCTTCGCGCAGCCACCAGAGCAGCGCCAGCCCCGGCAGCGCCGCGAGCGCCGTGAGCAGAAAGAACCAGCCCCAGCCCACCGCCTCGACGAGCACCCCGGACGGCGGCCCGACGAGCACGCGGCCGACGGCGCCGAGGGCCGACAGCAGGGCGAACTGGGTCGCCGAGTACCGCCGGTCGCAGAGGGCCATCAAGAATGCGACGAAGGCGGCCGTGCCCATGCCGCCGGCGAGGTTCTCGACGGCCACCGCCGAGACCAGCACCGGATAGCTCTTCCCGACCCAAGCCAGCGTCATGAAGGCCAGATTGGACAGGGCCTGGCCGAGCCCGAACCAGAGCAGCGCCGAGAAGAGTCCGATCCTCGTCATGAGCACGCCGCCGACCAGCGCCCCGAGGATCGTGGCCAGAAGCCCCATCCCCTTGTTCACAAGGCCGACGTCTGTTGGCGAGAAGCCCACCCCGCGAATGAGGAAGGCCGTGGTTAAGGCCCCGGCGAAAGCGTCCCCGAGCTTGTAGAGGACCACGAGGCCGAGCAGCGCCGGCACGGCAGGCCTCGAGCAGAGTTCCGTGAGCGGTCCGGTCACCGCCTCGGCGAGGGTCGGCGGGACCGACGACGGCACCGCAGGCTCCGGACTGGCAAGCGTCGCCGCCGCTCCTAATCCCATTCCCACAGCCATGAGGAGGTAAGTCTGGGACCAGCCGATCCGCTCGGAGAGCATCAGGGCCACCGCGCCGGAGCACAGCATCCCGATCCGGTAGCCGGTCACCGACAGGCCCGCGCCGAGGCCCCGCTCCGCCGGGAGCAGGACGTCCGTGCGATAGGCGTCGAAGACGATATCTTGCGAGGCCGAGAGGAAGGCGACCAGCAACGCCAGGCCGGCCAGGAGCCCCGGTGCGACGAGCGGCTCAGTGACGGCCATGGCCACGAGCCCGGCGGCGAGCCCGCCCTGCGTCAGGGCCATCCACCCGCGCCGCCGGCCGAGCCAGGGGAGTACAAAGCGATCCATCAGGGGCGCCCAGAGGAACTTGAGCGTGTAGGGTAGGCCGACCAGCGTCAGGAGCCCAATGGTCCGGAGGTCCACCCCCGCGACGGTCAGCCAGGCCTGGAGCGTCCCCGAGGTCAGCGCCAGTGGAAGTCCGGAGGCGATGCCGAGGGGCAGCATCACGGCGAGCCGCCTGCTCGTGACGATCTGGGCGACCGTGGGAGCGGTCACTGGGATTGCCTGGACCGACAGGGCAGCAAGGGGCAAGGGCACCGGCGTGCCTTCCGCGCCTGATTTGCCGTGGGACGGACCAGCGGGATGGGCTGGACCTCAGGCCACCGGTCAGCAGGGCTGCCCGTTGAAGACACAGGGCTTGTAGCGGGACTTGTCGAAATCGATGTTCTCTTGATAGACGCGTTCGTTACCGTTCACGCCGTCCCGCTCGGGATCGTTCCACAGGGTGTGATTCCACCAGTAGAACAGGGGGTATCGCTCCGTGTAGTACACCGGATTGCCGTAGTGGCTCCGGGCATGCTCTTCGACCATCCGGCCGGTGACGTAGTCCACCTCGCCGTTGCCCTTGAGCGAATAGAGGAACAGGAACATGCGGGCCTCGTGATCGTACAGCTCCTCGATCCGGGTGTCCTCATCCGGCTCCGGTGGCAGGGTGCCGTTCGCAGAGGCCAGGGAGGGCAGTAGCCCGAATCCTAGCCAGGCGATGAGAATCCCGACTCGCAGCCTGTTCATGAGCGTCCTCCCTCGGGTGAGCAGATGGCAAACCGTTCGATCGGCGCTCGTTTGTGACGGATGGAGCACAGGCCGCATTCTAGCATAGGCCAGACGAAGACTGTCAATCAGCGGGGCCGCCTGGCAGCGCCGGGCCGCCGCCCTTTACTCCCCGCGAACCGACCTCCTATAATGGCGGACATGTCCCAGTCGCAACCCCGTGCCTCCCTCTACACGATCGGCTGCCGGCTGAACCAGGCGGAAACGGCCCTGCTCGCTGACCGCCTGAAGCAGCGGGGCTACCGGCTCGTCGAGTTCGGCCAGACCACCGACCTGCTTGTGCTCAACACCTGCTCGGTCACGGACCAGGCCGAGGCGGACTGCCGCGCACTCATCCGGCGGACGCTGCGCCGCTCCCCGTGGGCATTCGTCGCGGTCACCGGCTGCTACGCGCAGACCGGCGCCGAGGCGCTCCGGCGGTTGCCGGGCGTGGACCTGATCGTCGGCACGCAGTACAAGATGAATCTCGCCGAGTACCTACCGCCGGCATCGGCGATCCGCAAGCGGCCCGTCCCCGAGCTGCTTCATACCCGGACCATCGAGCGCGAGGAGTTCGTGCTGCCCGGGGCCGGCGCCTACGATACCACCCGGGCGAACCTCAAGATCCAGGATGGCTGCAATTTCATGTGCTCGTTCTGCCTCATTCCCTATGCGCGGGGGCGCGAGCGGAGCCGACACCTGGACGACGTGCTGCGCGAGGCGGAGGCGCTGGCGGCGCGCGGCCATCGCGAGTTGGTCCTCACGGGCGTCAACATCGGCCGGTACGCCAGCGGAGGCCGGACGCTCCTCGACCTGATCCGATGTCTGGAGACGGTGCCCGGCGTGGAGCGCATCCGGATCTCCTCGATCGAGCCCACGACGGTTCCGGAGGAGCTGCTCGACCACATGGCGACCTCGCCGAAGCTCTGTCGTTACCTCCACGTTCCCCTGCAGAGCGGGGACGACACCATCCTGGAGGCCATGAACCGGCGGTACCGCGTTCGGGACTATGTGGCGCTGGTCGAGCAGGCCGTCAAGCGCGTCTCCGACCTGGGGCTCGGGACCGACCTTATGGTCGGCTTCCCCGGCGAGACCGAGCGCCAGTTCGCCAACACCAGGGCTGTCGCCGCGGACCTGCCCTTCGCCTACTTCCACGTATTCAGCTTCTCCGCGCGGCCGGGCACGGCGGCCGCGCGCTTGGAGGGTCGCCTGCCCGCCGCCACCGTCAAGACCCGGTGTCGGACCTTGGCCGCGCTCTCGCGCGCGAAGCGGCTCGCGTTCTCCCAGCGATACATCGGACGCCCGGTGGAGGTGCTCTTCGAGCACCAGGAGCCCGATGGCCGCTGGACCGGCCTGACCGGCAATTACCTGCGGGTCGGGGTGCGCTCCGCGACGCCGCTGGCCAACCAGCTCCGCACAGTCTTCGTGACCGGCGCCATGGACGGCCTGGCCCTCGGCCATCTCCAGACGGAACCAGCCGGGCACGAGCCCGAACCCCTGATTCCCGTGACCTCGCTCTCCGGCGCTGCCTAGTCCGAGGAGCCAACCCATGCCCAGCACGACGCCAGCCTACCGGGTCCACATCGAGACGTTCGGCTGTCAGATGAACGAATACGACACCGAGCTCGTGCGCTCGATCCTCAAGGCGCGTGGGTTCGAGCTGACCGAGGATCGTGAGCGGGCGGACGTGGTCCTCATGAACACCTGCGCGATCCGCGAAACCGCGCACAGCCGCGTCTACGGCCATCTGGCGGAGCTGAAAGCCATCAAGCGGGAGCGGAGCCTCGTCGTCGGCATCCTCGGCTGCATGGCGCAGAACCTCAAGAAGGAGTTGCTGGAGACCGAGTCGCTGGTAGATATCCTCGCCGGCCCGGACGCCTATCGCCGGCTTCCAGACCTCCTCACCAACGCGCTCGAGCGACAGGAGAAGGGCATCGCCGTCGAACTGTTGGAGTACGAGACCTACGACGACATCGTGCCCGAGCGGACCGAGGGCGTCAACGCCTGGATCGCGGTCATGCGCGGCTGCGACAACTTCTGCTCGTTTTGCGTCGTCCCTTACACGCGGGGCCGCGAGCGCTCCCGCGATCCGGAGAGCATCCTCCGGGAGGCACAGGCCCTGGCCACCCAGGGCTACAAGCAGGTGACCCTCCTGGGCCAGAATGTGAACTCCTACCGGTCCGGGGACTGGGACTTTGCCCGGCTGCTGACGGCGGTGGCCGAGGTCCCTGGAATCGAGCGGGTCCGGTTCACCTCGCCTCATCCCAAGGACTTCCCACCCGCGCTCCTGGACGCGGTCGCCAGCCATCCGAGGATCTGCAAGCACATTCACTTGCCGCTCCAGGCCGGGAACGACCGGATCCTCCACCTGATGAACCGGACCTACACCCGCCGGGACTATCTCCGGCTCGTCGAAGCCATCCGCCGGCGCAACCCCGAGATCGCGCTGACGACCGACCTCATCTGCGGGTTCTGCAGCGAGACCGATGCGGAGTTCGAGGACACGGTCCGCACGGTCCTGGAGGTCGAGTACCATGCGGCGTTCATCTTCAAGTATTCCGAGCGCAAGCACACGATCGCCGCACGCAAGTATCCGGACGACGTACCGGACGCGGTAAAGGCCGCCCGCGTCGCCCGCCTGGTCGATCTGCAGAAGGGAATCTCCCTCCGCAAAAACCTCGCAACGGTGGGGCGGATCCTCCCCGTCCTCGTCGAGGGCGATGCCAAGAAGTCGCCCCGCCAGTGGATGGGAAGAGCCGACAACAACGTGACAGTGGTTTGGGACAAAGACGGAAGCCGGGCCAGGCCCGGCGACTTCGTGTCCATCCGGATCACCCGGGCTTCGGCAACCACCCTGTTCGGTGACGAAGTCCCTCCCACCGAATCGCGGCCCCGTCCCGACTAAATCGGCACCCCGCACCGGCCCTTCGCCGCGAGGGGGGTAATCTGTGCTGGCGGGAAACAAACGGTGCACAGGGTTCCGACGGTCGTTCAGCGAAGACCGCCGTGCCTTCATCGAATCCCCTGGTAAGGGCGGGGCGAACCTCGTTGCTGTCGATGGGGCCTGAAGAGCTAGCCTGCTTTATTCGTGACTGATGGCCCAGGTCACCCGATCGCAGAGTTCTGCGGGCCATCGGCGCCGATTCCGAGTGCGTGGAGGTCTCTGGACGTGTAACGTGAGGGCTGCCCGGGGTCTCCGTCTGGTTGCAGCCCATCAGACCAGTCGTGTCAGGCCGGATCTGGAGACACCGCTCCTGCAAGAGCAGGTGGAGACCGTGTTCGACCCAGCCCCGGACCCTCGGTTACCCAGGCGAGGCGCCCACGGCCAGGGCCAGTTGGCGCCAGGTCAGGCGCCATGGCGCAGGACGAGGCAGGTGCAGGACGAGCCGACGGACCGATCCTTCCACCCAAACGGCCAGCTTGAGTAACCGGTCGCGGAGGGTGGACACCTGCGCCGTGGCGCAGACGGTCCCCTGGGCGCGCCGCCGCAATGCTTGGAGCAGCACGTACGCCGCGGCGGTGAGCAGCACCCGAAATTGGTTGGCCCAGAACCGCGAACAACTCGTGCGGTCCAACGCCAGCCCGTGATGCAGCTCCTTGAGCCGGTTCTCCATGTCGCCGCGCTGACAATAGCGCGCATAGACCGCCGCCGGGTCGTCGGGGAGCTTCGGGACCACAAACCGCGGGTTGCATGTCGGATCCCGTCCCGGCAGCCGCACGACCTCGGCCTTCATGATCACCCGCCAGGGATGGGACCACGACGCAGCGGCATACTGGGTCTCCCCATAGCGGTGTTCGGTCCGGCCGCTGGCCTTCGAGCCCGCCCAGGCTTCGGCCAACAGTTTGCCGGCCCGCCGGTCCAGCCGGGCATTGCCGGCGAGGCCCACCACGTATTCGACCCGCTCCGCCTCCAGGAAGGCCAGCCAGTCGTTCCCGGCGAAGCCGCCGTCCACGCGGACGCGCAGGGCCGCCGTCGGGAACGCGCGGCGCAGGCGGCGGAGCAGCCCGCGCACCAACCCGACCGCGCCCCGCTTCGCCGGGCTGTTCCCCGGGCGCAGCACGATGGCCACCAGATACTGCTCGGCTTCGTCATTGAAGGTCAGCGTGGCTACCAGCGGCAGATAGCACCAGGTGTCATAGTGGCCCTTGAAGAAGGTGAATTCCTGCTGACCGTGCGTCGGGTCGTCCGTGGGATCCAGATCGATCGTGATGCGCTGCGCGCGCCCCTTGAGCCGGCGGCGGTGCTGGGCGATCTGTAATGCTCCCCGTTTGTCAAGACACTGTTTATGGTGCTGAGAGTGAGTCATCCTACGCAGCCGCTTGTGCCGTCTCCTGCTCGCCGAGCATGGCTTCGAACTCCAGCGGGCTCTTGTAGCCGAGCGCCGAGTGAACGTAGCGCTCGTTGTACTCCACCGTGATCCAATGGCGGATCGCCGCCCGCGCGTCCTCCAGGCTCGTGAACTCCCGCAGTCAGAGCAACTCTTCTTTGATCGTCCGCATCAGGCGCTCCGTCTCGGCATTGCCCTTGGGGTTGTCGTAGCTGGTGAAGACCTGCTCGATCCCCAAGACGCTCATGGCGGCCATGAAGCCGGTCGCGGTGGGCTGGCTCCCGTTGTCGGAGACCAGCTTCAGCCCGGCTCCCCGGACCCCGTTCGGGAATTCGGCTTAGACCGCCTGGGCCAGCGCCGCCTCCCACTCCTGCCGACGGCTGCGGAGAGCCAGGTTCCAGCCGACGATCTTCTTCGTGTACCAATCCAGCACAAGGACCAGGTACGCCCAACCCAGCGCCGGGATCAGGCACGTCGTCATGTCGATCCCCCAGAACTGCCGAGGCCGGGTGGCCTGGGGTTTCGCCTTCGGGGTCCGCGTCGCCGCCTGGCGCGTCCGTTTCACGGTCAAGCCCGCTTCCCGCATCAGCCGAGAGCCCCGCTTCTTGTTGACCGGGAGGCCCTCCCGATACCGGAGCCAGGCCCAGACCCGCCGATAGCCCCAGAAGGGATGGGCCTGGCTGATCGGCCGGATCCGCGCCAGCAGCGCCTCATCAGAGGGATTCGGCCCTGCCACCGGGGCCGGGCGCTCCTGCCGCACCGCCTAGGAGCCACGGCGACTCACGCCCACCAGCCGGCAGGCACCCGCGACCGACCACTCACTCTCCAAAGTGTCCACTCCTTCAGGGGAGCAGTATAGATCACGGTGGCGGCCATGGTCCGTCCCATGCGCGCCAAGGCCCACGGGCCGACGGCATTCTCAAAGCGGGACAGGGTCGGCTGCGAGGCCAAGGCGGCCCCGGTGAGTGGGTCTCGGCCCACGGCCAGCTTGTGCAACGGATCGTTCGCTAGCCGCGCGGCATCGTTCCCATCCTCGTACCCACAGGCCAGGCCGAAGATCCGTTGTCGCAGCAGATCCCGCACCGTGTGCCGAATCTTGTCGGGATCCCGGCGGTCGACCAGACACCCGGCGAGCTGATCGGTCAACTGGAGCTGGTCATCCAGCGCCTTCAGCAACACCGCCCCGCCATCGGTGCTGGCCTGCGCCTGATCAAAGCGCGCCACCACCGGCTGCAGTTTGTCGTAGAATTCAAAGGTCACTTGCGGTATACAGTCTGTCGCCATCGAGTTCCCTCCCAACTGTCTGTAGAAGTGCCTGAGCACCGCTCCTATAGCACAGTTTCGAGCCTCGATGACTTTTTTATGGCGCCAGTCGTGAATTTTCCGGGCTAGTGTCTGCGCATCCTCTGAGTGACGTTGCAACTCGGTTTCCAGCAAGGCCCATGGGACATTTCCGGCAGAGACCTTCGACCAAATTTCCAAGCTCACAACTGCTGCCTGGGTGTCGCCAATCTCCTGGCCCATCTGATGCACACGTTGGCTCACAGCGAGCGCATCACGAAGTTCGCCCATTCGATAGAGGCAAAAGGCAATGTGGAACCCTGCATTGTTGGCCTCCCAGCGGTCGCCGGTGCGTTCCAGCAGCGTGACGGCCTCACGAGATTTCGTAACAGCCTCAGAAAACCTCGAGGCGGCGTAGAGCACGATCCCATAGAAATGCAGGGACTGGCCTTGCCCCCAGATGTCACCGAAGGCCTTCCGCATGGCCAACGACTTCTCGACATAGGCGACACCGCGACCAAAGTAAAGCAAGGGGTGATGCTCTATACTTCCTGTAAAAGTGAGTTGAGCAGAAACAAAAATGGCGTAAGATGCCTCCGGCGTTTACCAACCCGGGGCCGAGGCCCCAAGCTGAAAGGAGGACTTACGCCATGCGAAAGAGGGTACCACCGAGCGAGCACCTGAAGCAAGCACTCACGACCGTGTTGGAGCAAGGCAGCGAGAGCGCGGAGCATCCGTTGGATGAGCTCATCAAATTGGGCGCCCGGTACGTGTTGCAAGTGGCCTATGAACAAGAAGTGACCGAGTGGCTGGGCCGCGCCCATTATCAGCGGGGCGCCCGGCGGCGGCGCGGCTGGCGGAATGGCTACGAGCCCAAGGGGCTCAAGACCCCGCTGGGGCTGCTGCCGGTGGCGGTGCCGCAGGTGCGGGGGACCGACGAGCCGTTTCCGGCCCGGGTGGCGCAGGCGGTGGGCACACGCTCGAAGGCGTTGGAACGCTTGGCCACGCGGATGTGGGTGCGCGGGCTCTCGCAGGCCGATGTCGAAGCCCTGTTTCTGGAGACGGTGGGGGACCGGGTGATTTCCCGCACCGGCGTCAGCGAGGTCTGTCGCCAGCTGCAGGCGGACTTCGAGGCGTGGCAGCGCCGGGATCTCAGTGCCCTGAAGGTCGTCTATCTGTTCCTGGACGCGATCTATCTGGCCGTGCGGCAAGGGACGGACGAGCAGGAAGGGGTGCTCTGCGCCTACGGGATTCTGGAGTCGGGCCAGAAGGTCCTGCTGTCTCTGGCCCTGGGCAGCCGCGAGTCCTACGACGCCTGGTTGAGCTTCCTGCACGACCTGACCGCGCGCGGCCTGGAGGCGCCGTTGCTGGTGGTCTCGGATGGCCAGCCCGGCCTGCGCAAGGCGCTGCGGGAGGTGTTCCCCCGCGCCTTCCATCAGCGGTGTCAGGTGCATAAGATGCGGAACATCCTGGCCAAGTTGCCGCAGGCCGCGCGGGCGCTGCTCAAGCCGCTGATCCGCCAGGTCTTCTGTGCCGCCACCTATGAGCAGGGGCTGACGCGGGGCCGTGCGCTCATCGCCCGGTGGCGCGCCCGCTATCCGGCGGCGATGGCCTGTCTGGAACAGGATCTGGAGGCGTGCCTGGTCTATCTGAAGTTTCCCAAGGAGCATCACAAGAGTATTCGGACGACGAATCTCCTCGAACGGACGTTCGGGGAAGGGCGGCGCCGCACGAAGGTGATTCCGCGGTTCCCGACCGAGACCGCCTGTCTGACGCTGGTGTTCGCCACCTTGCTCACCGCCGCGCAACGCTGGCGTGGGTTGCGCATGACGCCGCGCATCCTGCGCGAGTTGGATGCCATCCGCCAGGAGCGGTATCCCGTGCAGAGTCAGGTGGCCTGAGGGAGACAGCCGGAGGGATCAGCGCCATGGCCACTTTTACAGGAAAAAAAGAGCTTGACCAAGCAAGGATCGTCATCGCGAGTGCATGTTCGGAGTAGGCTTGGCAAGCTCAGGGGTCGGCGGATATCGTTCAGCCAGGTTCATTTCGCGCAGGTGTGCCCAGAAACAGGGCACCGTGCCACGTTGAAACCAGTACACGTAGGCCAGCCGGCTGTACAGGCGGATGGCCAAGAACTCCTCTTCGGCCCCTTCCAAGGTTCGGCGCGATACAAAGATGCCGGGGAGCCACGTGTGAAGAGCTTGAACGAAAGCCTCCCAGCACAGCCAGCCGACATAGCCGGCTCGTCGCCGCGGCACGCGTTGCCCAAGCAGCCGCAGCGCGCGTTCAATGGCTTCGCTCGCGGCCTTGACGTCCCCGCGCTTGAAGGCCAACTCCCCCAGCTTGCCTTCGATCTGGGCCCGCGCTAGCGAGGTCTTCGCCAGGCTTCGCGCCCGCTCGAACTGCGCCTGGGCGTCGTCGTAGCGGCCGCGGAGCATGAGGACGTCGCCTAATCCTTCGGCGATCCGATAGCGCGTCGCCGCCTCGGCCCCCGCCGCCCCCCGGTCGGCGATCCGGTACTGCTGCTCGGCGCTCGCCAGGGCGAACTGGCGCCGCGCCTGCTCGGCCGCGGCCAGCGCGTAGGGCAGCGCCCGCTCCGGCTCGCCCGCCGCGTCGAAGTGGTAGGCCAGCTCGAAGCGCTGGTCCGGGCACTCGGCCTCCATGTGTAAGGCCGCCTGGCGGTGGAGTTCCCGGCGCTGGGTCTCTGACAACCGGAGGAGGACCGCGTCGCGAATCTTGTCGTGGACGAAGCTGCAGTGGCCCGTGCCGCCGTCCACCCACACGAGGTGCCGCCGTCGGGCCTCCTCCAGCCCAGCGATTACCTGGTCTGGGGGCAGGCCGGCCAGCAGTCGGGCCGCCTTCACCTCGAACTCCTTGCCCAAGACCGCACCGACCGAGAGCAGGTGCAGGGCTTCCGCCGACAGTCGCTCCAGTCGCCGCGTGAGAAAGACCGCGGCGCGGTAGGATGACTGCGCCTTCGCCAGGGCCGCCGGTTCAACCCGCCAGCCCGCTCCATCCGCTACCAGGGCGCCGATTTCCACCAAACCATGCAGTACCGCGGCCGCCATGAACGGACTCCCGGTGGCCAGCCGCGCGACTACCTCATGGACTTCCCTGGGCACGGGGCCGGCCATGGACTCCACCAGCTTGCCCACGTCGTCTTTGCCGAAGGGGTTCAGGCGAAGAGGGGCGCCGGCCGGCAGGCGGCGCACAAGATGATCGGCGGGCACCTCTTCGGAACGGAACGCCGCAACGACCAGCACGAACCGGTGTGGCGGGACTCTGCATCTTCTTGGCCTTGCCGCGTCACCCGGTGACTCAGCCAGTGGTGCAGGAGCTTGATCGTGAGGTCATCCGCCCACTGACAGTCATCGAGCAGCACGACAGCAGGCTTGGCTGGCGTGCCGAGCGCATCAAGCAGCGTGGCCAGGGCTCGCAGGCTGCGGACTTCGCCGAACACTTCCGGCCCCAGGGATGCTACGGCGTGCACCCCCAGCGGCGCTGCCAGCGGAGGCAGCGCCGCCGCCACCGCCTCGACCTGGTCGCCGAGTTGGTGGCGCAGCGTCTCGGCCCAGACCGGCTCCGCCCGCGCTCGCGTGGCCACCGCTCCCACCACGCCATCCAGCAGGTGAAACGGTCGCTGTACGGCCTGATCCCGGCCCTGGCCGCGCAGCACCCAACCGCCGTCGGACTCACACCGGCGTGCTAGCTCGTCGAGGAGCCAAGTCTTCCCGCCGCCCGACTCAGCTTCCGCAGGACCAATCTGCCCGTCCCGCGCCTGGCCTCCTGCCAACGGGTCTCTAGTTCCTCGGTCTCTTGGTTCCGGCCGATGAAGACGGGCTCCGCCAGCGTGCGCCGCCGATCCCGCGCCCCGATGACGACCACGGGCTCCGGCCTGCCACGGGCGAGCGCCTCCGTCAGCTCGCTCCAATCGGCGAGCACCCCCTCGGCGGATTGGTAGCGATCCTGCGGGTCCTTCTGCAGCAATCGCTGCAGAATGTCGTCCAGGGCCCGGGGCACGGCCAGACCCAGGCTGCGCAACCGGGGTGGCGGGGTGGACAGATGGTGCCGCAGCAGCTCGCCGAGCGCCTCCGCCTGAAACGGCGGGCGCCCCACCAAGCACTCAAAGAGCAGGATGCCTACCGAGTACAGGTCTGACCAGGGACCCAGGTCGGCCTTGATCAGCCCGGCCTGTTCCGGCGCGATGTACCGGGCCGTCCCGGCGGGCAGATCCCGGATCGAACCGTCTAGCCGGTCGCTGCGCGCCAGGCCAAAGTCAATGACGGTGGCCTGCACGACCGGCCCGTCGCCGTTGACGATGAGGTTGGCGGGCTTGATGTCCCGATGCCGCACCCCATGACGGTGGATGTCGCGGAGGGCCTCAAACAGGCAGCGTCCCAGGGTCAGGGTGTCCTGGAGGGACAGGGGGCTGGCAGCCAGCCGGGCCTGGAGCGTCACGCCGGGGACATAGGGCGTGACGAGGTAGAGCCGGTCACCCTCCTGCCCTAGGGAGAGCAGCGGGGCTAGCCAGGGGCTGGCGAGCCCGGCCAGCACCGTTGCTTCGTGGTCCAAGCGAAGTTTCGTCTCCCGCGGCAGGGCGGCGGCCGACGCTGTCTTGACCACCACAGGAGTGCCGCTGGCCAGGTCGGTGCCGAGCAGGGTCTCGATGCCATCCCCCTCTTTCAGGAGGCGCTCGGCGCGGAAGCGCCCGCCCACAATGCAGCCCTCCTTCGCTAGGCAGGGGATCATGGTTCGGCTACGTGGTGAGCAGGAGAGTGAGCGAAGGCTGAAGTGGGGAGAACCCCGGCGGCACTCGTCACGGTCGTCGCCCTCGCGATTGCAGGCTGGAGACAGATAGGGCTATAGCGGACAGGCTCCTCTACATAGGGAGGTTTTGCGCCAAAGATCAATCCATGTGATGGGGGGAGGCGGGTGAGGGGATGAGGACGAGGGGATCGTCAGCCGGGCTTCTCGGCCACCGCGACGTAGGCTTGATCGCCGAAGGTCGAGTACACCTGCGTCCGCTCCACCCCGCTGGCCGCCAACAGGGCGATCAGCTCGTCTCGATGAAACGAGCGGAAGAAGCCGTCGCTTCGGCCCTGCCGGAGCATACCCCATGCGGTCAGCAGGTGAACCCCTTCGTCTCGGTCGCTGGGCCGCTCCGTCAGGTGGATCATGGTGCGATAAAACGGCGACAGGTCGGCTGAAGGCTTCAAGAGGGTGACGATCAGCCGGCCGCTCGTGGCTAGAACCCGGACCAGCTCGCGTAGGGAAAACAGGGGATCGGGAAGGGCTGCCAGGACCAGGTTGCAAACGATGCGCTCGAAAGACCGGTCCCGGAAGGGCAGGCGCTCGCTGAGGTCGGTCAGGCAGAAGCTGGTCAACAGCGGATGGGGTTGCATTATCGGCCGTTGGGGCCACTGCCCGGACTGGGCCAGAAGGTTGGTGATCCGTTGCTTGGCTCGGGTCAAGGCCGCAGGCACGAGGTCCGCTCCCAGGTACAGGTACTGGGTGGCTGGCGCGGCGAGCGTGGCGGGAGCGGCAACGCCGGATGGCCGGTAGGCGTGATGGACCTGAAGGAAAAGGCCGAGGTGCCCGTTGCCGCAGCCGGCATCCAGGATGCGCGCGCCCTGCTCGATCGGCTCCATCAGGCGGACGAGGTGGTCCAGGAGTTGCCAGTATTCCGTGACGGTGACGGCGTTGCGTTCGTGCTCCAGATAGCCCCGCCACCACTCCGCCAGTTCCCGGGGCGCCATCCAGCGTTGCAACCGAGACCGCTCGGTCTCGAGCCGTTGCTGCCGGCCGATCTCGCGTTCGCAGGGCTCCTGCAGGTCTTCTGGTCGCACGAAGGGGTAGCACTGCTCCCAGCACATCTGAACGAGTTGTTGGCACACCGGTCGGGCCTGCTCGGGGTCGGCCTCCAGGCGAGGGAGTGGCCGAGGGATCCGGCAGGGCGCGGCCGTCGGAGCGGCGAGGGCGGCCCGCACTGCCGAGACCGCCTCCTCGGTGGTCCACGCCTCGTCCTCGGCTGTGACGAGCCGCACGGGGATCTGGAGTTTCGCTGCGTCGCGCACCGTGGTCTGAAGATTCGCGTACCCCTTCGCCACCGCGTCCTGCAGCCAGCGGTCGGCGTCCACGTTCAAGCCGAACAGGTTGAAGAGGCCGAGGGGAAGCTGCTCGAGGGAGGCGCCGATCAGGTCCTGGCCGTGGTGGGCCAGGAGCGCAGCCTGCACGTCGAGGACGCCCGCGAGCAGGACAAGCAGCTCGACTCGCTTGTGGTCGGCCACCGCCTTCACCGCGACCCGGCCGGCCAATCCGGTCGCGAGCACGACCAGCGGGCTCAGTGGCCAGGCCTGGGCGGCGTACTCGATGACGGCGGAGAGGTCTTCCTGCATACTCGAGAGCGTCGTCCCGCGGATGTCCCCGTCGCTTTCGCCCACGTGGTCGCTGTGGTCGTAACGGAGGGCTCGGAACCCGTTGCAGGCCAGGGTGTAAGCCAGCCGGATGTAGTCTCGTTTGGTCTCCCCGTAGCCGGGCGCGATGATGGCGACCGGGCAACCGGGTGGCAGAGCGCCGCGGCGGCAATCCAGGTACAAGACGAGGCGCTGCCCAACCCGGTTGCGACAGTCGGTCAGCTCGCTCACGATGCGGGACTGCTGGGCCCCTTCCACGCGGCAGGAGGGAGCGGCCAGGTATCGGCCGACCAGCCCGGCGAGCGGCTTCAGGGCCTGGCCTTGCGAGGCGGGAAACCGGAGGCCAAGGCGCATCATGGGCGTCGGTTCTCCACAAGCTCCCGATACGATCCAGGCCACTTTTCCCTCTACGGTGAGGGGCCGGGGGGGCGCCGCGGGCGCGCCTGCGGCGCTGGTCGGGGCTTCCGCCGGGAGGAACAGGTGGAGTCGCACCCGCTGGCCCGGTGCGTATCCGCCGCTGGTCACGCGGACCAGGGCGCCGCCGAAGCTCACGTTCTCGGTCGCCGCGCGGAAGCGTCCTCCGGACGACGAGGTGCTGTCCAATTCCAGGTCCGCGTCCAGCGCCAGGGCCAGACGAGGAGCGAGCCGGCGGTCGGCCATTCGCTCCTGCGGTGGAGCCCCCCGCGGCTCCGCCGCCGGGCGCGACAGACGGCCGTGCATCTGCGTTCCTGCCTCCAGCAGCAAGGCTGCCTGCTCAAGGTTGGGGTCGAGCGCGACGATCACGGTGAGAGCGCCCGTCTCGTTCCGGACTGCGTGAAGCAGGGAGGCGAGGACCCGGAGTTCGAGCGGCGGCACGGGATCAAACGCGATGGCAACGCCTTGCGCGGGGCCATCTGCGTGCTCCGCCGGGGCGCGGATGGCGCGCGGGGCCAGGGCGACGCCGCGCAGCTCCAGCAGACCCGCTTCGCTGAGGAAGCCGAGCCGAAGCGGCTGGTTCCTGCCGATCGGCGCTTCTCTGGCCGTGATGAGGAGCAGCCCGTGAAGGTTGCCGTCCCGCACCGTGCCCTTCCAGGTGCGGCCGCCCAGGCGGAGCTGGGCGTGCAAGCCGAGCGGACTCCGCGGGGAGCGTCGGCGCTCCGTCGCGGAGGGGCGGACGTCGCGATCGCTCGCGCTGTCTTCGGGGCGCGGCGCGGGCGCGGCCGGGGGGGGCCTCGAGTCGGCCGCCGACTCGCGCGCGCCGACGTCCTCGCTCACCGGTCGGAGCACGCCGACGGTGCCGATGAAAGTCCCGCGGCGGGTATAGACTCCGATGGCGTTCACGGCGACCAGCTTGACCACCTCTCGATCCCCCGGCTCCCCCTTGCCGAGCAGGCGGATACGGAGGTCTCGGGTCGCCCGCGCGCCTGTCCGCCGCTCGTTGAAGGGCCCCTCCGCGATCCTCCGGTCGTCGGTGTGGACCAGGTTCAGCCAACGCGTGCCGATCAGGTCCTGCGGCTGGTACCCCAGCAGCATCCGGACTCCTGGACCGATCGTCGTGAAACAGCCGGCCGCATCGAGCTCGTAGGGCACGTCGGGGATCGCCTCGAGCAGGCTTCGGTAACGGGCCTGAGCGGCATGTAGGCGCTGCTCGAGGTCCCGTCGGTGGAGGGCCGCGCTGACCGCGGCCAGCAGCTCCGCGAGGAAGGCGGGGGAGCTTCGGTAGAGAAAGGCGTCTGCCCCGGCCCGGATCGCCTGGGCGGCGTGCTCCTGCTCGCACCGATCTGAGTGGAGGATGATCGCGGCATCCGGGGCCCCCACCCTCAGCTCGGAGAGAAGCGCGGAAGCGGCCTCGCCCGAAAGCTGCGCGTCCACCACGATCATGTGCCACTCCTCGAGTGCGGCCCACTCGATCATCTCGCTCGCCGAATAGACGGCCTCCACCCGGCAGCCGGGAAAGGAGCGGCGCAGGGCCAGGGTGATCTGCTTGATGTCTTCGGCCAGCTCGCAGGCAAGCAAGGCGCGGAGGGCGGCCCCGGGGTTCATGCGTCGTTCCTCTGGGGAGCGCCGGAGTGCCAGCCCCTTGGTGTGATGGGACTCCACGTCTCGCGCCGTCGAGCCGCGTTCGGAGGCGCAGGGTGGTTCGGCCTCATACGGAATGACCACGGGCCGAGGATTTTCGCCAGTCGCAAGGGTCAGGAAGTTGCCGGGAAGTCGACGCGAGGAGGCTTATGCCACAACAATATATAGTAGTCAAGCCCTGTTCTTAAGTAGGAAGGCCGCAACATCTAGGGTTAACGCGTCGCCGGCCCACTGAGGGCTCCGGGCTGTGCAGTGTTAAGGTGCAGCGGGCCGGACCCGGGGGGGCACAAGGGAGGCGGTCAGAGACCAGTCAGCGCTGGGACAGGGCAGTTTCGTGGGGACAGGGGCCCGGGGTCATGTACAGCAGGTAGTTGCCCATCCCGTGCTGCACGTTGGGATCGTGCAGCGGGTGGTGGTAGACCATCACGATCTCATAGTTGTCCCGTTGATTCACGGAGAATCCCCGGCCGTCTCGATAGACCTGATGGGGCTGGAACTCGAGGAAGGTGCCGTCTTGGGCGACGGCGGGCACGGTCCGCAGCAGCGTCCGCATCCGGGTCTTGTCCTCGAGCGCAGTCAGAAGAAGCTGGTCGTGCCCATGCGGATAGGCGAACTTCACACAGCCGTCCACGCGGAACTTGAGCGGGGCGGACAGGACATGCACGCCCGGCTTGATCTCGATCCCCTCGTCGGTCTGGTCCGGGCCCCGCTGCCCGAACTTGCTGTAGCAGACGATGTTGACGCCCACCTGGTAGACTTCCAGCTCCTTGATCGGGACTCCCTCGGGGGCCATGTACATGGTGAACCGCGCCATCACGTCTTTCGTCGGTGGGGCCTTGTGGTAGAAGGCCACGACGGACATCAGGTTCTTGCCCTTCTCCAGCTTCACCCCGTAGCCCTCCGGAAAGCGCGCCTCGGCCATCTCGAGGCCGGCTCCCCCGAAGAAGAGCGGCTCGCCGGGACAGGAGAGGCTCTCCTTGTCGGTGTTGATCATCAGGATGTGATGCAGGTAGTTCTTCGGAAGCGGCCGTCCGTCCTTGGTGAAGACTTCGGACTTGAAGCCGATCAGATACATGTCCTTCGGAAGCTGGAACACGTGCTTGGGCATGCTCGCGGCGAGCTCGCCGTCGTGGGCCGAGGGCAGATCAATGGGGCCAAAGGTCAGGGTGACGATGTGGTCCTGGATGGACACGCTCGTCGTCGCCTGGCCGTTCAGCGTCGGGACGCTCTGGTGCGCATGGTCCTCCGCCGCGAAGGCTGATGCGGCGGAGGCGAGGACGGCGAGCACGGACACGATCCAGCGAGACATGGTTCCTCCCGTCGAGTCTAAGGGTTGCTTCTGAAGACGGAGCGGCTTCGTTCCGTCATGGGTTTTCCGATCACGGCTTCGCGGTGGGGGTGGGGGCCGGCTTCGTCCGCTTCCACACGTAGGTCCCGCCCCACTGGCGCGGGGGAATCTTATTCTTATCCCCGACGCGAGTGTACCACCACACCCCTCTGGCCTCGTTGCCGTCCGCTGAGAGCAGGACTTCGAACCCGCCTTCCCGGTCGTTGCCGGATTGGTGCCAGGTGCCCTGGATCTTGCCGTCCACGATCGCGGTGGTCCGGATTCGGCCGCCCTGCCAGGAGTAGGTGCCGTTGCCGTCTCGATCCAGGGTCGCCGTGTAGGATTTGTCCTCCTCCTGGATCTCCCATTCCCCGCTCAGATCCGGCTTCGTCAGCGCGGCGGGTGGAGGCCCGACGGCCGACGTGGCCGGATCCGGAGCCTTCTCGGCGACCGACAAGGCCCCGCCCCCCGTCCGGAACGATTCATGCCAGGTCACGACCATCCACGTTCCGTTGCGCCGCTCCAGCACGCCAGTCTCCCGCAAGGGGAGCAGGGTCCGCGTCTGCTGCGCGCCGGTCCCGACATAGCGGATATAGTCCAGCTCCATGGCGAACCAAGCAATGTCCCCTCGTTTCCAGACGTTCAGCATGACGATCGGGATCTCGAGTCGGTCCACCGATCGAAACTCCTCGTCCATCTGTGCTGCGAATTCCGTCCACCCGACGTATTTCCGGCCCGCAATCGAATAGCCGATGGCGTCGGGGTCCTGAGCCATGAACCGGGCCATGGCGGCGAGGTCCTTCGCGGCGTTGGCCCGGACCAGCGCGCGCAGCACCTCCTCGGGCCCCAGGGGCTCGGCGGCTGAGGCGTACACGTTCGTCCAGGGCCAAGCGGCCAGCAGGAGCGCCAGGACCCAGCGGGCGCAACCTGCGCCACGAACGGTGCGTTCGACGTGGAGTAGCGTCACGAAGACTCTCGTGGGGGACAAGCCCAATCGCAGGAAACTGATAATTGAGGGCGAGGCTACGCGGGCCTCGGGCGTTTGTCAAGGAGTTTCTCGTTTGCCGCCGGGCCCCGCCCTAAAGGTTCTACGCAGTGTCCTGCGGCGACAGGAGCGGCGTCGGGGATGCGGGGCCGTCTGACCCGCCTGGATGCCGCTCGCAGGGCAGCGTGACGTAGATCGTGGTACCGTGGCCGGGGGTGGATTCGATGGCCAGGGTACCGTGCAGGAGCGCGGCGCGCTCGCGCATGCTGGGCAGCCCGAAGCGCTGGGCGCGGCCCGCCTCCCGCAGCGTCGCCTCCACATCGAAGCCCCGCCCGTCATCCTCGATGATGGCCCGCACGGCCGAGGCCTGTCGCTCGAGCACCACGCTCACGAGCGTCGCGCCCGCGTGCTTGGCCACGTTGGTGAGCGCCTCCTGCAGGATCCGGTAGAGGGTCAGCTCGATCGCCGGAGGCAGCCGGCCGTCTAGCCCCCGGGCGTGCACGTCCACCGCGATGCCGTAGGCCTGGCGGTAGTCGGCCGCGTAGCGCTCCAAGGCGGCCACGAGGCCGAGGTCGTCGAGCACGTTGGGGCGCAGGCCGACGGCCAGCCGTCGTACGTCGTCGAGGGCCTGAGCGGCGATCCGCCGTACCTTCTCCGCGTGGGCCTGCGCCGCGGCCAGCGTGGGCGCGCGCGCGATGCCATGCAACTGGACCAGCAGCGCCATGAGGGCCTGGCCGGTCTCGTCGTGCAGCTCGCGGGCGAGCCGCGCGCGCTCCTCCTCCTGGGCGGAGATGACCCGCTCGAGCAGGCGGGTGCGCAGCTCGGCCGCCTGCACCCGGTCGGTGATATCGCGGATCAGGCTGCTGAAGAAGCGCCGGCCGTGCTGGGTGAACTCCCAGAAGGCCAGCTCCAGGGGGATCTCGCGACCGCTCTTATGCCGGCCGGGGAGCTGGACCCGTTCCCAGGTCAGGTGGCGCTCTCCCGAGGCGCGGTACCGGGCGAGGCTGATTTCATGCGCCCGGCGCAGCCGTTCGGGCATCAGCATGGTAAGCGGCTGGCCGAGCAACTCGGCCGCGGCATACCCGAAGATCTGTTCGGTGGCGCGGTTGACAAACACCATGGTCCCGGTCTCGTCTATCGTGATGATGCCCTCGGCGGCGGTTTCGGCGACGGCGCGATACCTGGCCTCGCTGTCGCGGAGGGCCTCCTCGACCCGGCGGCGCTCCTCGATCTCGCGCTGCAGGCGGGCGTTGGATTCGACCAGCTCGGCGGTCCGGGCGGCGACCCGTTGTTCGAGGTGCTCGTGGGCGGCGGTCAGCGCGGCGAAGCCCGCGGCGTTCTCCAGGGCGGCGCCGGCGAGCGCGGCGATGAACTCGGCCAGGCGCCGCTCCTCCTCGCCAAAGAGCCGGCCGACCTGGCGGTGGGCGACGTAGAGACAGGCGGCGGGACTGCCGCGCACGATGATCGGGGCACAGAGGGCGGAGCGGATGCCGGCGAGCACGACGCTGTCGGTGGGCGTCTCGGGGAGGCCCTCGACCGCTAGCACGGGCGCCCCGGCAGTGAGGGCCCGCTCGATGAGGGTGTGGCTGTAGGCGGCGTCGGGCGGCGCATCCGGCGTCCAGCCGGCGCCGGCGTGGGCCGGCCGGACCGGGATCACGAAGCTTTGCTCGCCGCGCAGGAGCGTGAGCGCCCCGTCGCGGACGGCGGCGAAGACATCCTCCGGGGTCAGGGCCCGGGCGATGGCGCGGCCGACTTCCAAGACCGTGGCAAAGCGGTCCGCCAGGGAGAGGGTGCCCGTCGTGGCCGCGGCGGAGCCGGCCTCCTCGTCGAGCCCCGCTCGCCGCTCGCGCAGGAGCTGGTCAGCCCGAGCCTCGTCGGCGGCCGCTCCCGGCCACCCAAGGGCGAGTCCGACTTGACCGCGCGCGTGCAGGGTCTGGGCGTATTCGTCCTGCGCGCCCTGGGCTTCGGCCACCGCCAGGCTCTCGGCGAAGGCCCGCCGGGCGCGGTGCGTGCGTCCGCGGGCGGCGGCCAGCAAGCCGCGCTCGCGCAGCACGTGCGGCAGATCCCCGGGAAACTTTCTCGCGAGCCGTAAGGCCTGGCGGATCGTCCGCTCCGCGCGCCGGAGCAGCGACCGGCGCTGCCGCCGGGCCCAGATCGGCGCCCGCGTCAGGACCTCGCGGAGGGCCGTGCCCAGCCAGACCAGGGCCGGCGCCACGTAGGCGTTCATCATGCCGGTCTGCTCGAGGATCCGGCACGCCTGCTCCAACACAGGCACGGCCTCGTCGGGCCGGCCTTCCTGCAGGAGGCGGATGCCCTCGGCCTGTAACAGGTTCGAGGTGCGCTGGACATCCTCCTTGAGGCGGCCCAGCTCGATCTGGATGGCCTCCGCCGGGACGCGACCACCTGAGGCCTTGGACCAGATCTCCAGGCTGATGCCCGGAGCCTGTGCGTCGCCGAGGTCGAGCCCAGCCTGGTACACGCGCCGCGCCTCGTGGACCGCCTCGCGCAGATGGCCCAGACGGTATAGGCTGAACGCGATGTGGTAGCGTGCCAGGTTGACTTCCCACTGGTCTCCTGTCCGCTCGAGGAGGCGGAGCGCCTCCCGGCACTTCTGCATCGCTTCCTCGTAGCGGGCGGCCGCGAACAGGATGACCCCGTAGAAATGGAGCGACTGCCCCTGCCCCCACAGGTCTCCCAGCGCCTGCCGGATGGCCAGCGACTTCTCGACGTAGGCGATGCCGCGCCGGAACAGCGGGATCAGGCTGAGCGCGGGTGCGTGCTCCGAATAGGCCTGGGCGAGCTCCAACGTCGGGGGATACCGCTCGGCCAGGTTCATCTCCCGGAGGTGGGCCCAAAGGCAGGGCACCGTGCCCTTCTGGAACCAATAGGCGTAGGCGAGCCGGCTATACAGCCGGATCACGAGCAGCTCCTGGTCTACCCCGTCGAGGGAGCGCCGGCCGACGAACAGGCGGGGCATCCAGGTGTGCAGGGTCTGGCTGGTGACCTCCCACAGCAGCCACCCCAGGTAGCCGGCCTTGCCACGCGGCACGCGTTGGTGCAGGAGCCGCAAGGCCCGTTCCAGGGCCTCGCTGGCGCTCTTGATATCCCCGCGCTTGAAGGACAGCTCCCCGAGCCGGCCCTCGACCTGGGCGCGGGCAAGATCGGTCCTCGCTAGCGTGCGGGCTTGCGTGAACCGCTCCTGCGCCTCGTCATACCGTCCCCGGAGCATGAGGACGTCCCCGAGTCCTTCCGCAATGCGGTACCGCACGGGGGGCTCGGCGGCCCGGGCGCCGCGCTCGGCAATCCGATATTGCTTCTCGGCGATCTCCAACGCGTGCTGGCCCCGGGCTTGCTCAGCGGCGGCCAGCGCATAGGGGAGGGCTCGCTCGGAATGCCCGGCCGCGTCGAAATGGTAGGCGAGGTCGTAGAACCGAGCCGGTTCAAGCGCCTCCAGGGACAGGGCGGCTTTGAGGTGGAGTGCCCTGCGGTCTCCGTCAGGCAGCTGGGCGAGGAGCGCTTCCCGGATCTTATCGTGGACGAACTTGCACTGACCGTTGCCGGGATCCCACCACACGAGCCGCCGCCGGCGGGCCTCCTCGATACCCGCGATTGCGCGGGCCTCGGGCAGCTTGGCCAGCCCTCGGGCGAACGCAAGATCGAACTCTCGCCCCAGGATCGCGCCAACGGACAGGATCTGCGTGGCCTCAGGAGGGATCTGCTCGAGCCGCTTGGCCAGGAACACGGCGGCCCGGTACGAAGAACGGGCCTCCGCGAGGGGGTCCGGTACGATCTTCCAGCCCGAGGTGGTCGGTAGCAGGGCGCCGGTCTCCACTAAGCCGCGCAAGACCGCTGCTGCCATGAAGGGGCTTCCCGCGGCCAGCTTGGCCACCACCTCGACGGCCTCCTGGGGGACAGGCCCCGCCATGGACTCCACGAGCTGCCGGATGTCCTGGGGGCCGAAGGGGGGCAGTGCCAGGTGCAACCGCGGCGTCAGGCTGCGAAGGAGGTGGTCGGCCGGGACCTCTTCGGATCGGAACGCCGCGACTACCGTGACGTAGCGGCCGCCGGTCTCATCCTGCTGGCGGCGGTGCCGGTGCCAATGGACGAGGAGCCGCAGGGTCAGCTCGTCGGCCCACTGGCAGTCATCGAGGAGCACGAGCGCTGGTTGCGCCGCGGACCCGAGGGTGTCGAGCAACAGGGTGAGGGCCTGGACCGTCCTCAGTTCCCCGAAGGCCTCCGGTCCGAGTGACAGGGCGGGATCGGGGTCCAGGATCTCTTGCAACTGCGGGAGCGCCGCGGCCGCCGCGCCGCGCAGCTCGCCGAGCCCGGTCTGGAAGGTGTCCGCCCACGCGGGCTGCGCCCGGGCGTGCGCCACCAGCTCGCCGACCACTCCGTCCAGCACCTGGAAGGGGCGCGGCGCGATCTGGTCCTGGCCCTGGCCGCGGAGGCTCCAGAATCCCAGTTCCCCGGCCTGCCGCATGAGCTCCTCCAAGAGCCGGGTCTTGCCGCCGCCGGATTCCGCCTCGATCAACAGGAGCCCGCCCTCCCCTTGCGCGGTGCCGCGGAGGTGGGTCTCCAGCCGGGCCAGCTCGTCGGCGCGGCCGATGAATGCCGGCTCGGCCAGGGTCTGGCGCCGGTCCCGGGTGCCGATGACGAGGCTGGGATTGGCGATGCCGCACGCGAGGGCCGTGCGCAACGTCTCCAGATCCGCCAGCACGGCCTCCGCGGCCTGGTACCGGTCGCGCGGGTCCTTGCGGAGGAGCCGCTGCAGGAGGTCGTTGAGTGCCCGCGGAGCAGGGACGCCGAGCTGCTGGAGGTCCGGGACCGCTACTGTCAGGTGCTGGCGCAAGATCTCGGCAACCGTCTCGCCGCGAAAGGGGAGTCGGCCGACGAGACATTCGAACAGGACCAGCCCGCCCGAATAGAGGTCCGAGTACTCACCGACCTCGTCCTTGATCAGCCCGGCCTGCTCGGGCGCCATGTACTGGATCGAGCCAGCCGGCTGGTCCCGGAGCGAGACATCCAACCGGCCGCTCCGAGCGAGGCCGAAGTCAATCAGGGTCGCCCCGGGCAGCGGGGCGCCCTCTCCCAGCATCAGGTTGGCCGGCTTGACATCCCGGTGGAGCACGCCGTGGGCGTGGGCGTCCCGTAGACCGGCGAAGAGGCAGACGCCGACGGTGAGTGCATCCTGCAGCGGTAGGGGCCCGGCAGCCAGTCGCGTCTGGAGCGTGACGCCGGGAACATAGGGCAGGACGAGAAACACCAGGTCGCGGTCGGAGCCCAGGTGCAGCAGGGGGACGAGCCAGGGACTCCGGATCTCCTGCAGGAGGCGGGCTTCATGCTCCAGGCGGAGCCGGGCCTGAAGCGACAGGCAGGTTGTGGCGGTCGTCTTGATGACGACCGGGCCGCCCCGATCAAGGTCGGTGCCGAGGAATGTGTCCACACCCAGACCGGTCTTGAGCAACCGGTCGGCGCGGAAGCGTCCGCTGAAGATGCGCGGCTGGTCGGTCACGGGGTTGCTCGCAGTCGTAGAAACCCCGGAGGCGCGCGGTTCCGGATGAGCCGGGTCCGGCCCGAGCCTGTTGCGCCGCAGTGTAAGCTTCTTGCGGAAAACTCGATACTATCTATAGTGATCACTATAAAGTGATTAGAGTCTTATACCTGGATTATGGCCTGGGTGGGAGCGGTCCGGCGTCGCAGAGGTCCATCGCTACTAGCCCGGAAAATTCACGACTGGCGCCATAAAAAAGTCATCGAGGCTCGAAACTGTGCTATAGGAGCGGTGCTCAGGCACTTCTACAGACAGTTGGGAGGGAACTCGATGGCGACAGACTGTATACCGCAAGTGACCTTTGAATTCTACGACAAACTGCAGCCGGTGGTGGCGCGCTTTGATCAGGCGCAGGCCAGCACCGATGGCGGGGCGGTGTTGCTGAAGGCGCTGGATGACCAGCTCCAGTTGACCGATCAGCTCGCCGGGTGTCTGGTCGACCGCCGGGATCCCGACAAGATTCGGCACACGGTGCGGGATCTGCTGCGACAACGGATCTTCGGCCTGGCCTGTGGGTACGAGGATGGGAACGATGCCGCGCGGCTAGCGAACGATCCGTTGCACAAGCTGGCCGTGGGCCGAGACCCACTCACCGGGGCCGCCTTGGCCTCGCAGCCGACCCTGTCCCGCTTTGAGAATGCCGTCGGCCCGTGGGCCTTGGCGCGCATGGGACGGACCATGGCCGCCACCGTGATCGCCCAGCACCGCCGCCGGCTCAAGGGGCGCGCGCAGCGCATCACGATCGATCTGGATCCCACGGACGACCCGACGCACGGTCAGCAGGAATTCACCTTCTTCAAGGGCCACTATGACACCTGGTGCTATCTGCCGCTGGTAGCCACGCTGACCTTCAATGACGAAGCCGAGCAGTATCTGGTGGCCATCGTGCTGCGCCCGGGGAACAGCCCGGCGAAGCGGGGCGCGGTCGGGTTGGTGCGCGGGCTGCTCCGCCGCCTGCGCCGCGCGTTCCCGACGGCGGCCCTGCGCGTCCGCGTGGACGGCGGCTTCGCCGGGAACGACTGGCTGGCCTTCCTGGAGGCGGAGCGGGTCGAATACGTGGTGGGCCTCGCCGGCAATGCCCGGCTGGACCGGCGGGCCGGCAAACTGTTGGCCGAAGCCTGGGCGGGCTCGAAGGCCAGCGGCCGGACCGAACACCGCTATGGGGAGACCCAGTATGCCGCTGCGTCGTGGTCCCATCCCTGGCGGGTGATCATGAAGGCCGAGGTCGTGCGGCTGCCGGGACGGGATCCGACATGCAACCCGCGGTTTGTGGTCCCGAAGCTCCCCGACGACCCGGCGGCGGTCTATGCGCGCTATTGTCAGCGCGGCGACATGGAGAACCGGCTCAAGGAGCTGCATCACGGGCTGGCGTTGGACCGCACGAGTTGTTCGCGGTTCTGGGCCAACCAATTTCGGGTGCTGCTCACCGCCGCGGCGTACGTGCTGCTCCAAGCATTGCGGCGGCGCGCCCAGGGGACCGTCTGCGCCACGGCGCAGGTGTCCACCCTCCGCGACCGGTTACTCAAGCTGGCCGTTTGGGTGGAAGGATCGGTCCGTCGGCTCGTCCTGCACCTGCCTCGTCCTGCGCCATGGCGCCTGACCTGGCGCCAACTGGCCCTGGCCGTGGGCGCCTCGCCTGGGTAACCGAGGGTCCGGGGCTGGGTCGAACACGGTCTCCACCTGCTCTTGCAGGAGCGGTGTCTCCAGATCCGGCCTGACACGACTGGTCTGATGGGCTGCAACCAGACGGAGACCCCGGGCAGCCCTCACGTTACACGTCCAGAGACCTCCACGCACTCGGAATCGGCGCCGATGGCCCGCAGAACTCTGCGATCGGGTGACCTGGGCCATCAGTCACGAATAAAGCAGGTTAGGGATTGGTGATCCAAGCGGAGCGGCTGCAGTGTTTCAAAAAGCGCAGCAGCTTGTAGAGCGCGTCGGCCTGAGGAACGAATATGTTGCCTCGATATTGCCCTGGCTCGCCACAGCTCTTCACCATGAGATAGAGAGGCTTTCAGTGTGGGAACCTCACCGCCGCCGAGCGCTGCTGGGTCACGCACACACCACCGTGCGGAGGGGATTGCGCCTGGCCCGCAGCTTCCAGAACAACCTCCCGCACGCCTTGCGTGAATGCGGGCTGCTCGCTGCCATACGCGGGCGCCCCCGCCGGGCGCTCAAGCACTTGAATGAAAGTCTCGCGGTGGCCGAGCGGCAGGGCGCCCGTTACGAGTATGCCCAGACGTTGCTCGCGCGCGGCCAGGTCGGCTGCACCCTCGGCTGGCCCGGGGCCAGCGACGATCTGGCCGCCGCCGAGCGGTTATTGCGTGAGCTCCGGGCGGGCCTCGATGACGAGGGTAGCCCCGCCGCTCGCTCGGCGCACACACTCTCCCTGGCCGACCGCTTCGCCACCATCCAGGAGGTCGGCTGCCGCATCGCCGCCGCGCTTTCCCCTGACGCAGTCTTCGCTGCCGTCAAGGAGGGTGCCCTGAAGTTGCTGCGGGGCCAGCGCTGCCTCGTGCTCACAATGGAGCGCACAGCCGATACCGACGAGGACCGCCTGGCCAGGACTGATGAGCCAGATGCGGCCTATAGCCAGACCCTCGTCCGTCGCGCTCTGGATCTCCGCCGCCCCGTCGTCGTGCCCGAAGGCCTGTCGCCGGACGCGACCGACAGTGTCGTGCTCGCCGGCGTGCGCTCGGTCCTCTACGCACCCATTCTCGTCCGTGGGCGGCCGACTGCCTGCTTCTAGGTGACCCAGCGCCACGTGGACGGGCTCTTCGGCGAGGACGAACGGTGCCTAGCCGAATTCATCGCCACGCTAGCCGGGGCGGCCCTGGAAAACGCCGAGGGGTTCGCCCAGATTGAAGCCCTCTCGAAGTTCTTGCACCAGCGCACGGAAGCGCTAGAAGACAGCGAGGCGGCCCTGCGTCGAGCCCAGGACGAGCTGGAACGCCGGGTCCTGGAGCGCACGGCCGCCCTCTCGGAAGCCAACGCCAGGCTGCTCCAGGAGATTCACGAGCGGCAGCGCGCGGAAACGGCGCTCCGGGAGAGCGAAGCGCGCTATCGGATGGTCGCCGAAACCGCCGCCGAAGCCATCATCACCATGGACGAGACCGGGGTGATCGTCTTCGCCAACCGAGCGACCGAACAGATCTTCGGATACACGGCCGCCGAGTTGGTGGGCCAGCCGCTCACGGTCTTGATGCCTGAACGGCTGCGCACCCGGCACGAGGTGAGCCTGGCCCGGTACCTGGCCACCGGGCAGCGCCACCTGACGTGGGAACGTATCCAGCTTCCCGGCTGGCCAAGAGCGGCCGAGAGATCCCGCTGGAGCTGGCCTTCTGGGAGTTCACGCAAGCTGGCAAGCGCTACTTCAGCAGCCTGGTGCGCGACATCACCGACCGCGTCCAAGCCGCCGAGCTGCGGACCCGCCTGCTCGATCAGGTCATGGCCGCCCAGGAGGACGAACGCCGCCAGCTCGCGCGGGAACTGCACGACGAAACCGGGCAATCGCTGATGTCCCTCCTGCTGGGGCTGCACACGATTGAGGCCGCCACGACCCTGGAGATGGCTCAAGCTCAGGCCCGTCAGTACCGACAGATCGCGGCCCGCACGCTGGACGAGATTCGCCGGCTGGCGATGGGCCTGCGGCCGAGCGTGCTGGACGATCTGGGGCTGGTCGCCGCCCTCGAGCGGCATGCAGCCGAATACACAAAGGCCCACGGGATCCTGGTGGACCTCCACGTCCATGGGCTGGAGTCGTGTCGGCTGCCCATGGCCATTGAAACGACGCTTTATCGCATCATTCAAGAAGCCCTGACGAACGTGGCCAAGCATGCCAAGGCGACCGTGGTGGGCATCGTGCTGGAACGCAAGCCTGGCTGGGTGCAGGCGATTGTGGAGGATAACGGCCGCGGATCGATGTCGAATCGACCCTCCGGAGCCCCGGGCCCGCGAACCACCTCGGCCTGCACAGCATGCGCGAGCGCGCCTCGCTGGTGAGTGGACGATCGAGATCGAATCCACGCCGGGAAACGGGACCACCCTCTACGTAAGAGCTCCCTATGGCGTCGGTCCGGACAGCAAGCAATAGGAGCAGGCCGCCTTTGCGGCGCTTTGCCCAAGGCCTTCACAAATCAACGATACCCATTGACATATGAGGATTTTTTCCCCATCATGGTCCTGGCACGAACCGGATAGAGTAACTCGTTTGTCCTAAGCAGAACCCTCTGGCTGGAGTGGTTCGGAACCATCTCTCTCGAATCAGGATGCAGGCTTGTCGCGCCCCCTACTGCGTGACTCCGATCGGGTCCTCTTGTGACCTTGAGATTCCGCACACGAGTGCAATGCAACCCAGGGAGAGCCGTCTTGAGGAGGGAACGTAATGCAAGGTGGTCTCAGTGCTGACGTCGGTTTGGGCGTCCCTGTAAGCCTTCCGTTGATCCTCGATCTTCAGGGTTCTCTTGACAGAGGAAGCACATCCCAGGTTGGTCCCAACGGGCTGTCATTCCTTACGAACCTGCCTGTCACCGATGGCGCATCGCTTTCCGTCCAGTTCTGCTTCGCGAAAGACTTTGCCTATATGAATCTAAACGGTTGCGTGGATTGGGTCAGGCCGTCTAACGGCGCCGCGACAGGTCCCCGCTGGGTTGGGCTCCGGTTCGTCGGGCTGACCGATTCCGAGCGAGCGATCATCGCGTCCTGCTTGCAGGAATTTCAGACGGACTCAGAGCGGCAAGCGAATCCGTTTGGCACTGAGCCGGAGTTGGGTCTACGGTCGAATCCCGGCGCGCTCATCTCGATGTTCATTACCGACAATCCCTATCTGCTGACGTACCGACGGCAGCCGCACAGGGAACCAGCCGCGACTCCGCAGCGGTCCATGATTCGTGAGGAGCCGCAGGACGACCGCCGCACGAGGTTGTCAAGCCGGCCCATCCCACCCCGTCCGTCCTGGCAGCTCCTGTGGCACGCATCCTGCTTGGGACTGCAGTTGATACGCGATCTGTTGATCCGGCTCCTGCCTCGTCCGGCGGGCCGGTTTCTTGCCCCCACCATTCAGTTCGCCTTCATTGCGCACCCGCGGGACCTGTCCGACATCCCGCGCAAGTTTCCTTTCGCGCACTTTCTGCCGCCTTGGCTGGTCGAACGGTGGTTCCGCTACCAGTGGCCATTTGTTGCTTCATACATCACCGGCCTTCGAACCCGTGACGGCCAGCCAGTCACCGGTGCGATGCTTATCTCGCCTCCGACGACCGAGCAGATGGTTCGGAATCCCCAACTGGCAAGGAAGCGGGTCTACCAGACGGTTCGGCTCGCGGAGCGGCTTGGCGCTCGCATTGCGGGGCTGGGGGCGTTCACCTCGATCGTGACCAGAGACGGCCGAGATCTCGAGGGCAAAGTTCGGGTCTGGCTCACGACCGGAAACGCACATTCCGCCGCTATTGCCGTCCAGAACGTGCTCATGGCGGCGGCGTTGACCAACTTGAGCGTTCCCCATGCAACCACCGCCGTGGTCGGAGGCGCCGGCTCCGTTGGGTCAGCCTGTGCCCGACTGCTCGCCCGCCTCGTGGCGAAACTCATCCTCGTGGACGTCAAGCGCGAGGAATTGAACAAGCTGGTTCATCAACTGGCGGGGGAAGGCGCGGAGGTGGTCGGAACCAACCGCATCGAGCGCACGAGGGAGGCCGATATCGTCATTGCCGCCACCAATAGCCCCCACACCGTGGTGACGGCGGAACATCTCAAGCCGGGAGCGATCGTCATTGACGCAGCACAGCCCAAGAACGTGTCCGAGACAATTCCTCTCCAGCGGGACGACGTGCTGGTGATCGAGTCGGCCATCGTAAAAACCCCGGGCGTAGACTGCCACTTTGACCTGGGGCTCGGCGCAGGCGAGGCGCTCGGCTGCCTCTCGGAGTCTATGATCCTCACCGCGATTGGCTGGCAGGGTCATTATTCCCTAGGGAAAGCCAATCCCCAGCAAGCCGCAGAATTGATCAAAATCGGACGAGAGCTGGGCTTCCGCCTGGCCTATTTCCGGAACTCCTTGGGCTACATCACCGAACGGGACCTTCAGCGCGTGGCCACGGTGCGACGGGCTGACAACGTCTGTGTTTAACCTCGATTATTATGTCTTCAACCCCCATGCGGTCCCGATTGTTGTCATCGGGATTCTCTCCCTCTGCCTGGGATTCCTCGCCTTTCATGCCAACAGGGCCGCCGCCGCGAACCGCCATTTTCTCCTTCTGTGCCTGAGTATTGCCGTTTGGCTGATCGCCACAGCCGCCGGCCTGTCATCGCACCATCCTGACCTGGCTTTCCAGTGGTTCAGGCTGGACAACGTCGGGGTCATGTATATCTCCGTCGCTTTCTACGCCTTCTCGGTGGAATTTCTTGAGCTGCGCCGGCCACGCTCAATCTGGCTCGGATACGTGTTGGCTTCTTTGCTGGCCGTGACCGTTCTGCTGAGCGATCGGTTTGTCACGGGCATCCATGAGTACTGGTGGGGCTACTACCCGGAGTGGGGGCTTTACACGATTCCTTTTTTCCTGGTCTTTTTCAGCTACATGGCGGCAGCCTTTAGTGTGTACTTCTCCTCCCTGCGGACAGTTCTGCCTCCAATCCGGCGAAACCAGATCAAGTTCGTCCTGGTCGCGTTTCTGATTGCCTACACGGGCTCGGTGGATTTCCTGCCCGTCTTCGGCTACGAAATCTATCCATTCGGCTACATCCCGATCTTCTTTTTGATATGTGTTATTACCTATGCCATTCTGCGCTACAGGCTGATGGACGTCTCCATAGTGATTAACAAGAGCTTGGCGTATGGCCTGCTGCTCGGCATCGTGCTCCTGCCCACTTATCTCGCAGTCCTGATCAGCCATCGCGCCACATTCTACTCAATTCCTGTTCTCCTAGCCGGAACGCTGGTTTTCGCCGGCGGGCTCTGGGTGGTCCTCAAAGCCCCCCGCTCGGTGGTCCACCGCACCTTCGGCCTCATCTGTGCAGCCGTGTGCTGCTGGCTGTTGGGCATGTTCATGCTCTATTCCTCTGAGCGCGAGGAAGCTGCCCTGCTCTGGGGTAAGGTCGTCTATGTTGGGGTCGTGTACGTTCCCGCGTTCTTCTATCATTTCACCCTGCGGTTCCTGCACCTGCACGACCAGTACCCGCGGGTGTGGCTCCCCTATTGCCTGAGCACCGTCTTCCTCCTGCTCCTGCCCTCGGCCTACCTCGTAGACGGTCAGTATCGCTACTTTTGGGGCTTTTATCCCAAGGTCGGCCCGCTCCACCCGCTGTTTTTGGTGTACTTCGCCGCGGTCAGCGGCCGGGCGCTCTGGTTCCTCTACGTTGCCGCTCGTCGAGCAAAGAGAGACTCTTCGGTCGAGGCGACCCACTTGCGGTACGTGTTCCTGGCCTTTGCGCTGGGCTACCTGGCTAGCGCCGACTTTATTCCGTCCTATGGCATCGAGCTGTACCCCACCGGCTACGTCTTCGCCTGCCTGTGGGTGGCCATCGTGAGCTACGCCGTCCTCAAGCATCAGCTCATGGACTTCGCCCCCTCAGACTCGGTAACCCGAGCCATCCCCTACCGCCAGCTCCTGACCCTCATCCCGGTATATCTCATCGTCCTGGCCCTGCTCTGGATCTTCACGGGAACTCCTTACTACACCTTGGCGGGGATCCTCGTCGCGACGTTTGCCGTCTTCGCCAACGTCCTGGCTAGTGTCCAGAGGCGGATGGAGCGGGCCGTGGAGAAGGCGCTGTTCACGAGGCGCTACGACGCGTACGAGACGCTCACCGAATTCAGCAAGGCTATGGTCACGATCCTGGATCTCAAGACTTTGAACGAGGAGATTCTTCAGACCCTGGCTAACGTCATGGGGATCCAGACGGCCTCCCTCTTTCTGCTCACGAAGGAAAAGGAATCCTACGAGCTGAAGGCCACCTGTGGATTCGACCAGGGCCGTCCCAGCCTGGTGAGCCTCAAGGCCGATCATCCCCTGCCCCGGCATCTGCAGCTCGCCCGGCAGCCGATCCTGCGAGAGGAGCTGACCCAGGGTTTTGCCGACCCCACGAGCAACCCCGTGGAACTCGCCCTGGTCACCGACTCGCTCGCGCAGCTCGACTCCGAGGTCTGCCTCCCGCTGCTGAACAAGGAGCGGCTGATCGGCTTCCTCAACCTCGGGCACAAGACCCGGTTCGAGATGTACTCGCAAGACGACCTGAACCTGCTCTCCACGCTGGCCTACAACGCGGCCATCGCCCTGGACAACGCCCTGCTCTACGAAGACCTTCGCCGGCAGAAGGCCATCATGCAGCGGACAGACCGGCTCCGGTCCCTGGAGACGATCGCAGGCGGGTTTGCCCACGAGATCCGCAATCCACTGACTTCCATCAAGACCTTCGTCCAATTGGCGCCGGATCGGCGGGACGACCCCGAGTTTATGGGACACTTCAGCGGCGTGGTCGCAGAAGACGTCGAACGCATCGAGCGCCTGATCCAGGAAATCCTCGACTACGCCCGCTACATGGAGCCTAAGTTCGCGGTGCAGGACCTCAACGAAATCGTCGCCTCCTGCCTGTACTTCATCGAGGTCAAGGCCGCCACCAAGGACATCCTCATCCAGCGGGACCTGGCGGGCGATCTCCCGCCGGTGCGGCTCGACCGGCAGCAGGTCAAGCAGGTGCTGCTCAACCTGTTCCTGAACGCGATGGACGCGATGTCGGAGCGGGGCGGGCGGCTCACGGTCCGGACCCACCGGCTGACGAAGGCCAATGGCGACGGGTGGGTCCAAATCGAAGTCGCCGATACCGGCTCCGGGATCACCCCGGAGAACCTGGAACATATCTTCGACCCGTTCTACACCACCAAGCACGCGAGCGGGGAGCGGGAAGGCACTGGGCTTGGACTCACGATCGTGCACCAGATCGTCCAGGAGCATCGTGGCTACATCGAAGTGGAGAGCGAGGTCGGCCGCGGCACGACGTTCTTCGTCAACCTGCCGGTGAATCCGCTGCAGACACCAGTGCACACCGGCCCGCCGGCGACACGGGAGGCGCATGAAAAAACGGGTTCTCGTGATTGACGACGAGCCGGGCGTGCGGACGTCCCTCAAGATGGCGCTGGAGCCCACCTACGAGGTGGTCTGTGCCGCGGACGCCAATGAGGGGATCGAGCTGTTCCGGCGGGAATCTCCCCACCTGGTCCTGCTGGACCTGGTCCTCCCCGACACGGACGGGCTGACGCTGCTGCCCACGCTGCACGCCGAGGATCGTTCAGTGCCCGTGATCATGCTGACCGCACTCAAGACCGTGAAGACGGCCGTGGACGCCATGAAGGCGGGCGCCGCGGACTACCTTACCAAACCCTTCGACGTGGAAGAGCTGCGGGTGCTCGTCGCCAAGACGCTGGCCGCCGGCGAGCTCGAGCGGGAGCTCACGCACCTGCGCGCCGAGGTCGCGCACGGTACGGCTTCCAGAACCTGATCGGGAAGAGCCCGGCCATGCAGGAGGTCTATGCGAAGATCGCGCAGATCGCGGACAGTCGTACGACCGTGCTGATCACGGGCGAGAGCGGGACCGGCAAGGAACTGGTCGCCCGGGCGCTCCATTACAACAGCGGGCGCCGGCACGGCCCGTTCGTCCCGCTCAACTGCGCCGCGCTCCCGGAGGCGCTCATCGAGAGCGAGCTGTTCGGGCACGAGAAGGGCGCATTCACCGACGCGGTCGCCCGCCGGATTGGGCAGTTCGAGGCGGCGCACGGCGGGACCCTGTTCCTCGACGAGATCGGCGACCTCAGCCCGGCCACACAGGCGAAGCTCCTCCGCGTTATTCAGGAGCGCGAGTTCACCCGCATCGGAGGCGTCCAGCCCGTACGGGTGGACGTCCGCATCGTCGCGGCCACCAACAAGCCGCTGGAAGACCTCGTGCGGCGCAAGGAGTTCCGGGAGGACCTCTATTACCGGATCAACGTCGTCTCGCTGCGGCTGCCGCCGCTGCGCGAGCGACGCGAGGACATTCCGTTGCTCGCCACGCACCTCCTGAGCCGGCGCTTGGAAGAGGAAGGCCGGCCGCCGCAGGCATTCTCCAAGGAGGCGCTGGAGCTCCTGACCGCCTACCCCTGGCCCGGCAACGTCCGGGAGCTGGAGAACGTGATCGAGCAGCTCCTCGTCTGGTCCCACGGCGGCACGATCACGCCCGAGCACCTGCCCGCTAAACTGCGGGGAGACCTTCGGGCCGGCTCGCTCCGCAACGAGGTCCTCGCAGGCCGGCTCTCGCTCGAGCAGGCCGTCCTCGAGTTCGAGAGTGCCATGATCCGGGACGCCCTGCAGCGGACCAACTACGTCCAGACGCGCGCCGCAACCCTGCTGGGCATCAGCCGGCGCATGCTGAAGTACCGCATGGACGCGCTGGGGCTCACCCGATCGGAGTCACCGATGGCGGACGGGGAGATCCCTCTTCAAGAGTGATCGCTTCGTGTGCAAGTCTATCCCGTCCGTGGCAGTAGCCGATCATTTGCTTGACAAATCCCGCTATTCAGGGTAGAGAGAACCCCTATGTCCACCCAGACTCTCGAGCGACCGACCATCTTGATTGTGGAGGATGAAGCCGGTCCCCGGGACGCCCTGAAAATCATCCTTCGCCCTTTCTACAACCTGTACACGGTCGAGACCGCCGCGGCCGCGGTGCGGACGATCCGGGAACAGCCCGTGGATCTCGTCACGCTCGACCTGAAGCTGCCGGACCGGCAGGGCACGGATCTTCTCCGACAGATCAAGCTCGAGCGGGACGACGTAGAGGTCATTATCATCACCGGCTACGGCAGCCTCCGGTCGGCCATGGAAGGGCTGCGCTACGGCGCGGCGGGGTATCTGCTCAAACCCTTCAACGTGACCGAGTTGATCCGGCTCATTGACGACACGATCGAGAAGAAGCGCCGGCTGGACCGGCTGCGGCATTTCCTCGGCACCTCCAGCGGACTCTGGGCCTCCGAGCAGGACCCGGGGAGCGTCTGGAGGCTGCTGCGCGAGCTACACGGGGCCCCCGGCCCCTCGGGGTCCCGTCCGGAGGGCGCCACCGGCGGCTCAGAGTGGGAACCGCTCTTGTCGGATTTGATCCTGGCCCGGAGCCGCGAGCTGTTCACCCACTGCAGCCGGGTCAGCGCCTACGCCGCCCTGCTCGGGGACGCGCTCCAGGTAGGGGCCGCCGAACGGAAGGTGCTGACCGTGGGCGCCTTCCTTCACGACATCGGCCTGCTCGGCGTGCCCGAGCCGCTCCTCGGTCCTACGCGCTTCCTGGAGGAGCCGTCGCGCGATGACATCAAACGGCATCCGGAGCTCGGAGCGCGCATGGTCCTGCCACTCGGCCTGCCGGCGGGCACCAATCAGATCATCGCGTATCACCACGAGCGGTACGATGGGACCGGATACCCCCACGGCCTGCAGGGCGAAGGCATCCCGCTGCCCGCCCGCATCGTCGGCCTGGTCGAGGAGTTCGATCACCTGACCGCGGGGCCGGCGGCGCAGCCCGTCGAGGAGGCCCTCAAGGAGGTGCGGCGCCGGGCTGGCACACACTTCGACCCGGCTCTCGCCGACCTCTTCGCCCGGGTCGGGGCGGAATCCAAAGCCCTGCTGCCCGCCATGGTCCCCCTCTCCGGCCCGGCCGCCTGACGGCCCCTCGTCGCCTCTGCCTCGCGTCACTGCTCGGCCTCGCCCAGCATCTCCGCCGCCGTCTCGCGCACGGCTCTGGTGATCGCCAGCCCGCCCAGCATCCGGGCAATCTCGTCCTGCCGTCCTGGCCGATCGAGCCGCCGGACCCGCGTGACCGCCCGTTTCTTGTGCACCGCCTTCTCCACGAGGAAATGCGTCTGGGCCTGCGAGGCGATCTGCGGCAGGTGGGTGATGCAGAAGACCTGGTGGTAGCGCCCCAAGGCTCGGAGGCGTCGCCCCATGACCGCGGCGACCGCCCCGCCGACGCCCGCGTCCACCTCGTCGAAGATCAGGACGGGCACACCGTCCGTCTCTGCCATGACCGTCTTCACGGCGAGCATCACCCGGGACAACTCCCCGCCCGAGGCGACCCGCGCGAGGGGCTGGAGCGGCTCCCCGAGGTTCGCCGAGAACAGGAACGCGACGCGGTCCCGCCCGCTCGGACCGAGCCCAGCGTCCTCCGGCTCCGAGGAGACCTCGATCTGAAACCGGATCTGCTCCATGCGGAGCGCCGCCAGCTCCTCCTGCACGCGCGCTTCCAAGCGGCCGGCGGCGCGGCGCCGCCCCTCGGATAGGTGCGCGGCGAGGGCGGCGACCTTATCCCGCGCATCCGCGACCTCCGCCCGCAGGCCGGCCACCAAGCTCTCGCGTCCTTCCAGCGCATCGAGCTCCCGCGCCAGCTCCTCCGCCTTCGCGAGCACCGCCTCGAGCGTCCCCCCGTACTTTTTCTTGAGCCGGTGCAACCGTTCCAGCCGCTCCTCGACCTGACCGAGCCGCTCCGGGTCCGGCTCCAGCTCCCGCTCGTACTCCCGAAGCCGCTGGGCGAGCTCCCGCACCTGCACCTCGGCAGCTTCGCACAGGGCAGCCAGATCCGCGGCCTGGGGGTCCAGCCGGCCCAGCTCGCGCAGATGGTCGGCCGCTGTGCCGAGGCGCGGCAGGGCGGCCTCCTCGTCGCTGTAGAGCAACTCATAGGCGAGCTGGCGCAGCTCCCCGAGCCGGCTCGCATGAGCCAGCCGGCTTCGCTCGGCCTGGAGCGCCTCCTCTTCGCCCGGACGGAGGCCGGCGTCCTTGAGCTCCTGGTATTGAAAGCGGAGCAGGTCCTCCCGCTGGGCCCGCTCGGCCGCTGTCCGGACTGCGTCGGCCAGCGCCCGCTCCCGCGCTCGCCACCGCTCGTACTGGGCTTGGTACGCACGCCGCAGATCGTTCAAGCGTCCGAACGCGTCGAGGGCGTCGAGCTGGGCCTGGGGAGCGAGGAGCGATTGCTGCTCGTGCTGCCCGTGGATGTCAACCACGGTTCCCGCGAGCGACTGGACGACGTGGAGCGGCGTGAGGGTGCTGTTGACGTAGATGCGGTTTCGGCCGGACCGGGAGAGGATGCGCCGGATGATGAGCTCGCGGTCCTGGGCGCCCAGGACGCCGTTGCCGCGGAGCTGGTCGAGCACGGGGCTGGCGGCCGGAAGCAAGAAGGCGGCCTCCAGCACCGCCTCCTCGGCGCCGGACCGGATCTGCTCGACGGAGGCCCGCTCCCCGAGCAGGAGCGCGATCGCGTCAACGATGATAGACTTGCCGGCGCCGGTCTCGCCGGTCAACACGTGGAAGCCATCCGAGAATTCCAGCTCCAGCCGTTCGATGACCGCGAAGTTCGAGATGCGCAGCTCGGTCAGCATGCGAGCCGGCTTTGCGGCGGGGACGGGTCACGCCGTGGCGGACTGTTGGGCCAGCAGGGACTCGATGACTTCCTTGAACTGCCGTTTCGGCCTCGCGCCGACCAGCTTCTCGACGGGCTGCCCGTTCTTGAAGAACAGAATCGTCGGGATGCTCATGACCTGGTAGCGGCCGGCGATCTCGGGGTTCTCGTCCGTGTTGAGCTTGAGGACGCGCAGCTTGCCGTCGTACTCGCTGGCTAGCTCCTCGATGATCGGGGCCACCATCTGACAGGGCCCGCACCACACGGCCCAGAAGTCCACCATGACCAACCCGGGGGCCTTGATCACCTCGGCGTCCCACGAGCCTGCATCCACCTTCAGTGCCTGTGCTCCCACTGGATCGCCTCCTTACTCATCTCCGCGGACGGCTCTCCGCGCCCGTTCGTCGTCACGCGATCCTATCCCACCCTTCGCGACCCTGTCAACCGACGAACAGAGCCCGCCGCCACGCCCTACAGGGTTCCGCTCCCTCCCAGCGGCGGCGCCGGGCGGACCGTCCCCAACGTCTTCAAGTACCCGATCAGATCCTCCAGGTCCTTGCCGGTCAATCCGGTCCACCGGGGCATCTCGGAATGCAGCCGGTTGCCGCCTGCATCAATGCCGGCCACGATCGCGGCCTTTAGGGTCTCGTCGTTGTAGGCGGGGCGCTTGCGCCCCGTCGCATGCTCGTAGCCGCGCGGGTCCGTGAGAAATGAATAGGTAATGTCGGGCACCGGAATGCCGTGCATCTCACCGCCGCGGCCGTCCGCGCCGTGGCACATCGCGCAGCCGACCCCTTCCATCCCATGGCTGTTCTCCACGATGCGGCCCTGGGCCGTCGTGCCGCTCATGAAGATCCGCTGCCCGTTCTCCAGATGCGAGACGACCCGCGGCGTCCCGGCCTGCGAGACGAGGGTCCCCGCCCAGCCGAGCGCCAACCCGACGGCGGCCCCCCCTGCGAGCAGCCTTCGCAATCTCATGGTACGCCCTCCTCTCCGTCAATAGGCCTACCACGCCCACTCGTCCGGCACGCCGGCCCACCAGCTCTCCGGCCGCGCCTGGCGGAACGCGGTCTGTTGTTTCCAGAGCCGCGCCACCGTCTGGTTGTCCAGCCGCGCCGCCATCGCCGCACTGATGTCCGATTGCTGCCGCACGCTGTCCTGGATCACTTCCTTCGCAATACGCGCCAGCACGTCCGGCGGATCCACCAGGTCCTCGCTCCCGCGAAAGGCCAGGTTCAGGTAGAGCTGGCCCACCTGCACCCACCGGTCGTTCTTGGCCAGATGGTCGAGATAGCCGTCGAGAGCGTGATAGACATAGGTCAGGTACACGTAGCTCTCCGCGGAAGGAAACTCGTCCACTTGCCGCTGGCAAGCTTCGACCGCGCGCCGGTAGTCACCCGCCGCGAGAAAGATCTTCGCCTTCTTCAGGTGGCCTGGCCCGTCGTCGGACCTGGCCTCCGAGGGGCCTGCTTGGGCCGGCGCGACGCACAGAAGCGACGCAAGGAGCATCCCCCCGAGCCATCGCACCCGGGGAGCTCGGGCAACGGAAGGGTTCATGGCTTGACCTCCACCGCTGGGCTGAGCTGTCCTGTCACGTCATTATCCCGCTCCAGCCGGAGTTCTGCCAGTCGGCAGGCGGGACCGCATCCCCCGTCGGGTTCATCGCGTGAGCAGCGGGTCCATCCCCGGCTGGACCGCCCGTCCCGACCAGGGCAAGCCCCGCTCGTTCCCGAGGAGCGGGGCCAGGATGCTCTTGACCACTTGCGTCCCGAAGCTTTCCGTCGCCCCGAGCCCGGTCAGGCTGATCATGAAATTGTACTGGATCCGGTCCGGGAACTGGATGTAGTAGAGCGCAATCGCCCAGCAGCGGCAGGGGTTCTGATACATCCCCACCACGTCGGTCTCCGGTCTCTGGCCGTTCTGCATATCGTAGTAGGTCCGCGCCCCTAGCGTCAGGCCCAGGGGCAGCCTGACGGCCGCCGCCCCGGTCAGGAAATTCAGCTCCGGCGTCGGGGCGTAGACCTCGGCGAAGGAGAGGGGATTCCAGATGTCGCCGCGCCGCACCCGGTTGCCTGCGCGCGTGTGCCGCTGGCCCACCTGCACATACCACTGATCCTCCTGCTGGTAGCGGACGTCCGTGTTCCACTGACTGAACGTCGCCTGGTACGGATCGAAGAAGGAATCAATCGTCATCGACACCGGGTTCGGTTTGGTCGGGGTCCAGGCCGTGTTGCCGAACACGGCCCGGGTCCAAATGTCGGAGAACTTCCGGCCCTGGATGCCGACCATCGTGGGCTGGAGCTGCTGCGCTTGCTGCAGGAACTGGGGAGTCCCTGGCAAGGGGAACAAGCGGGCCTGGGTCTGCGGCGCGCCGACGTGGTAGCTCTGGGCCACGGTCAGATCGAGCCAGTTGTACGTCCCCCCCTGGGTGAGCTGCTCGATCAGCCGGCTTTTCACCGCATAGGTGACCAGGTGCTTCTTGGGCAGGTCGTCCACCTGGTCCACCTGAATGATGTTCGACTGGTTCGTCGCCGGCACGAACTCATAAAACACGTTCGGCTCGATGGTGTGCAGGAGGCTCCCGCCCCCTTCCCGGCTGAACTGCCGGGATAGGCGCGTCGTCGCCTCCAGACCGGCCCAGAAGGTCTCGCGATGCACCGACTCGGCGGAGGTCACGCCGCGGGTGTAATAGATCTCCCGGAACTTGACCTGCGGCGTGAGCCCGATCACGTGTCCCAGCGGCAGCACGTCGGTGGACAGAGACGGCACGACATCCACCCGGTTGAGGCCGAACCCCTGCTCCCGGATGAAATTCACGAAGGTGGTCTCGCCCCCGACGAGGAGGGGGCCGCCGAAGGGTGAGAAGTTCGCCAGCGTGTACCCCACCTCGGGCAGGCGCTGGAACGTCCCCAGGCTGCCTGCCGAGAGGGGCTGCAGGTACTGGCCCAGCAGATACAGGCTGCTGGAGGAAAAGCGCTTTGTCACCAGGAGATTGGATTCGGTGCTCGGCAGGGCACGCTGAACGCCCGAGTTGCTCAGATTGTTGTAAATGGTCCGGTCGGACAGCAGGTTCGCGTCCGCCCAGACGGAGAGGGTCGGGCTGAAGTGTTGGACATGGGTGCCCCGGATCTGCGCCCGCCTCCGCTGCTCCACGTTGTCCTGGAACAGGTTCATCAGCCACTGCCCCTTCGATTGCTTATCGAGCGCGTAGCGATACACCAGGTCGCTCCCGTAGCCCCGCTTGCTATAGTAATCCGGCGTGATCGTGACGTCCTGACTCCGGGTCATGGCCCAGAAGAAGCTCTGTCGGTAATGGAGGCCGAACCGGTTGTCGTAGCCGTAGTTGGGCACGAGGAAGCCGGTCTTGCGCGAGGACTCGAGCGGAACGGACATCGTCGGCAGCGGGACGATCGGCTGGTCCAGGAGGCAGAACCAGACGCCGTGCCCGGAGACCTGCTCCCCGAGGTCCAGGTCCACGTCCTTGAACAGGAACCGCCAGGCCGGCACCTGTCCCTCCTTGGCGTCGCAGTTGGTGAAGGACCCGTCTTTGACCCGATAGTGGTCTTCGGAGAACCGCTGGAACAGCCGGCCGGTGACCAGGGTGTTGGAGTCCCTGACGAACAGCGTCCCGTTGGTCAGCACGCCTGCCTCGGTGTTGAGGTCCAGCTCTAGCCGCTCCGCCCGCAGCTCGCTCGTCGGGTCGGTCAGGTGCGCGCGCCCTTCCGCCACTAGGGAGCCGGACAACATGAAGATCGTCACCCGGTCGGCGGTGAGCCGGAGCGGCCCCTGCATGACGACCACCGAGCCGGCCGCCTCGTACACTTCGGTGTTCTGCAGGTATTCGATGTGATCCGCGGTGATCTCGATCGGGCCGGTCCCGATCTTGGCCACGGTGCCCGCACCCGCAGCAGCCTGAGCCGCCCGGGCCGGCTGGGGACCTGCGAGCGTGGACAGGAGGACGGTGAGCGCCGCCAGGAGGAGGGCCGACTGGACGCGAGGGGCCATGTCAGCCCCTGATGGGAGACAGTGCACACCCGCGCAGGAGGGCCTTCACGTCGCCCACCAGCATGAGGGATCCGGTGACGCAGATCAGATCGTCCGGCGAGGCCAGGCGGCCGGCGAGGGCGAGCGCGTCGGCGGGCAGCGGCGCCGCGTGGGAGGATCGGCCTAACTCGCGGAGCGTCTCGCCCAGCTCCGCGACAGTGGCCGCGCGAGCGAGCTGCGGCTGGGTCAGCACCACCTCGTCTGCCAGTGGGAGCACGACTCGCAGGAACCCCCGGCGGTCCTTGTCCCGCATCATGCCGAAGACCAGCACGACGCGGGACCCCGGATGCTCCAGCCGGTACCGAGTGAGGTAGGCAGCCACGACCTCGGCGGCCGCAGGATTGTGCGCACCATCCAGTAGCAGCAGCGGGCGCTCACCCGCCTGCTCCAAGCGCCCCTCCCAACGCGTCGCGCGCAGTCCCTGAACGACCGCCTCTGCAGGAACGCGAAGACCGCCACGCGACGCCGCTTCCAACATCGCCAGCGCGCAGCCGGCGTTCTCGAGCTGGTGGCGTCCAGCGAGCGGGCAGGTCAGGTCTCGGAACGTCCAGCCCCAGCCTTCGTAGCGGAACCCCCGTTCCGGATCCCCTTCGACGCGGAAGGCCTCATCGAGCTGCCGCCAGGGGGCGCCGCGCTCGGCGACGACGCGCCCGATCACTTCCGCCGCCTCTGCGCTCAGCCGTCCGGTCACGAGCGGGATCCCCGGCTTGATGATGCCCGCCTTCTCAAAGGCAATCGCACCGACCGTCGAGCCGAGGTGCTCCTGGTGATCCAGCGCCACGTTCGTGATGGCCGTCGCCAGCGGGCGGACGACATTCGTCGCATCGAGGCGTCCGCCCATCCCGACCTCGACGACCGCAACCTCGACCCCGGTTTGAGCGAAGGCCTCGAACGCGAGCGCGGTGGTGAATTCGAAGAACGTGGGCAGCGCCCCCGGGTCGCTGGCGCGCCGCAGGTGCTCGGTCAGCTCGGCCACCGCGGCTTCGGCAATCGGCTCGCCGTTGATGCGGATGCGCTCCCGGAAATCCACGAGGTGCGGCGAGGTGTAGAGCCCGACCCGGTACCCCGCCGCCGCGAGCACGGCGGCCGCCATCGCGGCGGTGGAGCCCTTGCCGTTGGTGCCCCCGATGTGGAGGCAGGCGTAGCGCTCGTGCGGATTGCCCAGCCGCGCGAGCAGAGTCCGGACGGCGTCGAGCCCGAGCTTGACGCCGTGCCGCTGCAGTCCGAACAGGAATGCGAGCGCCGAGGGGTACGCAGTCGCCATAGGGGGAGGAGGGGCGGTTGCGGGCCTCTACAAATGCGATAACAGCGCGCTCAGGGTCTCCTTCAGCCGCTTGCGCTCCACGATCATGTCAATCATGCCGTGCTCCAGGAGGAACTCGGCCCGCTGGAACTGGTTGGGCAACTGCTGCTTGATGGTCTGCTCGATCACGCGCGGTCCCGCGAACCCGATCAGGGCCTTGGGCTCCGCGATGATGACGTCTCCGAGCATGGCGATGCTCGCCGTCACGCCTCCGAAGGTCGGGTCGGTCAAGATGGAGACGAACGGCACCCCGGCCTGATGGAGCTTCCCCACCGCCGCCGCGGTCCTCGCCATCTGCATCAAGGAGAGGATGCCCTCTTGCATACGCGCGCCACCGGAAGAGGTCACCAGGACGAACGGCGCGCGGGCCTCCAACGACCGCTCCGCCGCTCGGCAGATCTTCTCGCCCACCACGGAGCCCATGCTGCCGCCCATGAAGCCGAAGTCGAAGACGCCCAGCACGATCGGGCGCCCGTTGAGCGTCGCCGCCCCGGTCACGAGGGCATCCCTCCGGCCGGTCTTCTCCTGCTGAGCCTTCAGCCGCTCGCGGTACGAGCGGGTATCCACGAACTCCAGCGGGTCCCGCGGCTCGAGGTCGGCGTCCCATTCGCGGAAGGAGCCCAGATCCACCAGCAAGGCGATGCGCTCCGGGACGGACACAGGAAAGTGATAGTCGCATTTCGGGCAGACCTTGTTGTTCCGGTCCACCTCCTTCCGGTACACGATCTCCCGGCAGTGGTTGCACTTCAACCACATGCCCTCGACGACCTTGGCCTTCTTGGGGCTCTCCGCCGCCGCGCCCTTGTGCTTCTTGAACCACGCCATGGCTTCCGGGCTAGATGATGATCTCCTGTCCTTCCTCCAAGACCGTCAGGTTCGCGATGCCGAGGCGGCTGAGCTCGCGTTGGATCTTGTCCTGGTGTCGGGGCTTGAGGTGATACACGTAGACCGGCAAGGTCGGCCGGCCGATCTTCCGAAACTCCCGCACGAAGAGGGAGGGGGTGAGGTGCTTGCTGGCCCGGGCCAGCTCGGCCATGTCGTCCGGAAACGACGTCTCGATGAAGGCGGCCTTGAGCGTGGGCTCGCGGGCCGCCACCTGCCAGATCTCCTCGGTCTCGTAGGTGTCCCCACTGTACAGCAGCGAGGAGCCGCCCTCGCGGATCAAGAAGCCGACCGCCGGAACCAGGTGATTCACGGGGATCGCGGTGACCACCAACCCGTCCACCACGTATTCCTTGCCCGCTTCCAGTTCCCGGGTGACGAAGACCGGCCGCTCAGCGCTCGGCAGGGCGAGGAAGTCCGGGTAGACATCCCCGTTGAACACATGGGCCCGCAGCCCGTCGAGCACCGCGGGAATGCTGCGGAGTGCCACGGGTTGCACCGCGTCGTCCACCAGGTTATCGGCGAACGTCGGCAGCCCCCTGATGTGGTCGAAGTGGAGGTGGGTGATCAGGATGTCCCGGATGCGCTTCTGCTCCTCGAGGCGAAGCGCAGACCCGATCGTCCCCGCATCCACCATGACCGTGCCGTTCACCAGGAATCCGCAGGTCTGGCACTGGTGCAGCCCCCCAGCTCCGTCCCGGAGCTGGTCCGACCCGTGGCACCCCAGCACGCGAATCTTCACAGGTTCGCTCTCATCCAGCGACTAGGGTTCGGACGTAGCGGGCAGGATACCACAAGAGGCGCAAAACAACCAAGAATTCACGGCGTCAGGCCAGCCCGACGCGGACCATCATGGCCAGGCCGAGCCCGATGCTGCCGAGGCTCGCGAGCCCCTGCGACGCCAAGAGGACGCGGGGACCGAGCGACGCGGAGACGACGAGGGGAAGACTGATCAGCGCGCCGACCAGCACCATGCCGAGGATGGAGCCGGCGCCGAAGACCAGGATGTACGCCAGCCCTTCCCACAGGCTGTGGACCGAAGACAGCACCATCAGCAGCAGCGCGGCCGACCCGGCGAGCCCGTGGACCATCCCGACCAGGAACGGCCGCACGGAAACCTTCAGCCAATGACCGTGCGCGTGATCGGCCTGCCAGCGATGGCTGTGGAGGTGCGTGTGGGTCCGCGCATCGTGCCGGTGGGCGTGCCAGTGCCACCGCTCCCGCAACAGGGTGATCGCCAGGGAGAGGCCCAAGGCCACCAGCATGAGGCCCACCGCGAATTCAAAGGCCCGGGCCACGCTGTCGGGGATGGTCACGCGCAGCAACCCGACGGCCAGCCCCGCAGCCAGGAGCGTCGTCGTGTGCCCGAAGCCCCAGGAGCAGCCGATGAGTCCGGACGTCCGGAAGTCAGGTCTGGCGGACAGGATGGTGGAGACGGCCGCGACATGATCGGCGTCCAGGGCGTGGCGCAGCCCGAGGAGGAAGCCGAGTCCCAGAACGGTGATGAGTTCCATGTCAGGCCTGGACGGCAGGAACCGCCGAGGGAGTGTCGGGGCAGGCGGCGGCGGACTGCGTCAGCCGCCCCGCGCATGCATCTCGAGGTGGGGATCCTCGCGGAGCCGCTCGATATCAATCAGCTTGCCCCGGGCCCCGAGCCGCTCCAGCTCCTTCCGCACCTCCGCCCCGCGGTCCGTCCGAGCCTCCCACCCGGCGCGGATGAGGGCCTTGACGGCCTCCGCGGACGCGCCGGCGCGAAGGGGCGCACGCAGGTCCAGCCCATCCTTGGCATAGAGGCACAGGAACCAGAGGCCGTCGGCGGTCAGGCGGCTGCGGTCGCACGTCGCGCAGAAGGGTACGGTGGTCGAGGCGATGATCCCGAAGGTGGCGCCGTCGGACAGGCGGAACCGCTGGGCCGGCGCCGAGCGCTCCTCGATGACCGGCTCGACGGGCCCGTAGTGCCGGGTGAGCCGATCGAGGATCGCGGCCCGGGAGAGAACCTGCTCCATCGTCCAGTCCGTCGCGCCGCCGACGTCCATGTATTCGATGAACCGGACCTCCGCCTCCACCCGTCGGCCATACTCGATCAAGTCCACCAGCTCGTCGTCGTTGTACCCTCGGATGGCCACGGTGTCGAGCTTCAGCCCCGTGAACCCGGCCCGGCGGACCGCCTCGATCCCCTCGAGCACCCGCTCGTGCCCGGCGCGCCGGGTGAGCGCCTTGAACCGCTCGGGGCGCAACGTGTCCAGGCTCACGGTCACCCGGTGCAGCCCAGCGTCGCGGAGGGCCTGGGCCTGCTCCGCGAGCAGGATCCCGTTGGTCGTCAACGCGAGGTCCTTGATAGCAGGATTCCGGCGCAGCAGGCGGATGAGCGTCGGCAGGTCGCGCCGCAGCAGCGGCTCTCCCCCGGTGAGACGCACCTTGTCCACGCCCAGTTCCGTGAACAGGCGGGTCAGCGTACAGATTTCTTCAAACGTGAGGAGGGTCTCGCGGGGCAGCCAGGTGTACTCCTCCTCCGGCATGCAGTACTTGCAGCGAAGATTGCACCGGTCCGTCACGGACAGGCGCAGGCTGCGCAGGGGGCGGCCGTATCGGTCGCTGACCAGAGGGGGCGCGTCGGACGCTGGCGGCCGGTCGCTCACGGATGCTCCTCGACCCACACTTCTCCTTCTGGAGTGTGCTCCAGCTTCCAGATAGGGGTGATCTGCTTCAGCTCGTCAATGCACCACTTGCAGGCCCGGAACGCGTCCGCCCGGTGCTCGGCCCCGACCACGATGAGGACGATGTTCTCGCCGATTCCGATGTCCCCGTACCGGTGCAGGATCAGGACCTCCAGCACCTCGAAGTCCTTCAGCGCCCGCTCCCGGATCTCGCGGAGCTTCTTCTGCGCCATCCCTTCGTAATACTCGAAGGTGATCGAGCTGACGTCGTGCCCTCGGGATCGGTCGCGGGCGGTGCCGAGGAAGACGGCGATCCCGCCGATGCGCGTCGAGCGGCGACGCACCCGGTCAATCTCCTCGTCAACGGAGAAGTTCTCGCGCTGGACCCGCACCAGCACCGCCTCATCGGACCCCGGGGCTTCCTGGCTGTCCTGCGGCTGGCCCAGCGCCGCGCCGCCGGCGAAGGGGGGCAGCAGGGCCACCTCGTCGCCGTCCTTGAGCTCCGTCTCCTCGTGCGCGATCTCCTGATTGACCGACACGAGGACCTTCTTCTTGTGGATCAGCTCCCCGATCTGGGGATACCTCGCATCCAACAAGCCGACCAGATCCTTGACCCGGCGGCCGCCGTTGAGCGGCAGGGTCAGCTCCGTCCGGTTCTCGGCGAGGCTCTTGAGCAGCCCAAACAGCTTAATCGTGATCATGCTTCACACCAGTGAACAGCGAATAGCCGACGGCGAATCGCTCGGTTTGTCAAGCCATGTGGCAGAGGCGCGGGCTAGTCGCTGTCGGCTAGGTGCTGCTCTCGATTGTAGATCCCCGACTTGCCACCGGATTTCGAAACCAGCCAAACATCGCTGAAGCTCATGCCCTTGTCCACCGCCTTGCACATGTCGTAGATCGTGAGCGCGGCGACGGACACCGCGGTCATGGCCTCCATCTCGACGCCGGTCTGGCCGGTGGTCTTGGCGGTCGCCGTGATCGTGATCGAGCAGCGCCCGGCTTGGTCCGGCTGGGAATCCTCCTTGAACGCGATGTCCACGCTGCTCAAGAGAACGGGATGACACATGGGGATGAGATCTGGGGTCCGCTTGGCCCCCATCACCCCAGCCACCTGGGCCACGGCCAACACATCACCCTTGGCGATCTTGCCGCGTTGGATCTTTTCGAGGGTTTCCGGGAGGAGAAGGACGCGAGCCTGCGCGGTCGCCACCCGCTCGGTCGCCGGCTTAGCCGACACGTCCACCATTCGCGCCCGCCCCGACTCGTTGAAATGTGTCAGCTCAGCCATTTTCGGTGTCAAATCGCCATGTTGTGCACGATAGGCTGGGCGAGCCTGGCTCAGAGTGAATGATTATAGGAGCCGCGCGAAAATGAAGTCAAGCACGATTCCGGCCAGCCGGTCGTGGGGCTGGGCGCCTTGACACCCGTCGCGGGATTCACAGAGAATGCCCGTATGATCAACCAGATCGTCATTGAACGGCTGGAATTTCAGGCCCAGTGCGGCACCACTGTGCACGAGCGGCAAGCTCCGCAGCCTGTGGCCGTGGACCTAGAGCTTGACTGCGACCGAGGGAGCTCGGCCCGCGCCGACGACCTGGCTGACACCGTGGACTATGAGCGGGTGGCCCAGCGCGTCGTCGAGGTAGGAACCGCCCGGGAGTTCCGCCTCCTGGAGACCCTCGCCGAAGAAGTCAGCCGCGCCCTGTTTGCCGAGTTTCCCGTGTTGCGGCTGCGGCTATGGGTGCGGAAAGTCGTGCCCCCCGTGCCCCAGGTACAGGGCTCCGTCGGAGTCCGCCTGGACCGGACCAGGCCCGCCCTGCCCGCTGAGCCTCAGCCGGCCCCGTTCCTGCTGGATCAGTGGCACCGGCTCCCGAAAGGCGAGGCCCTGGACGTCGCGTCGGGCGCCGGACGCCACACCCTGTACCTGGCGAGGCACGGCTACGCCGTCGACGCCGTGGACCGGGACGCGGAGGCCCTGGCGGCCCTAGCGGCCAGGGCCAGGGACCTGCACCTCACCAGCGTGACGGTCCGCCAGGTGGACCTTGAAGCCGATCCCGTGCACCCACCCGAGCTCGGCCGGGACCGGTACGATGTGATCCTGGTGTTTTTCTATCTGTACCGCCCGCTCATGCCCGCGCTGATGCAGGCGCTGCGGCCGGGCGGGGTGCTCCTCTACGAGACGTTCTTGCTCGAAAACCATCTCCGCTACCAGCACCCGCGCCGGCGCGAGTTCTGCCTCGCCCCCAACGAGTTGCTCGAGCTGACTCGCGGCCTCCGCGTCCTCCACTATGAGGAGGGTCCGCAGGAACAGGAAGCCGGGGCCAGGCCCGCGTTCACGGCCCGCCTCCTGGCGCAGCGCGAGGGGTCATGCGGGAACCTGTCGCATTTCCAGAGCCACGGGGCGCCGGTGCCGGGATGACCATGCGATCACGCCACGGCAGCTCAGGCGAGCCGCCTTCTAGCCGTGATCCCTTTCCGGTCCGGGCGCGCCGCGCGTCACGGACCACGCGTCACGCTTGTGATGGACCGGCTTGACCTCCATCTCCACACCACCTGCTCGGACGGCAGCCTGCCCCCGGCGGAGGTGGTTCGGCTAGCCCGGCAAGCCGGGGTGGTGGCGCTCGCCGTGACCGACCACGACATCGTGGCGGGCCTCCCCGAAGCCATTGAAGCGGGCGCCCAATGGGGCATCGAGATCGTCCCGGGCATCGAAATCAGCTCGCTGGCCGGCGAGACCGAGGTGCACATCCTCGGCTACTTCCTCGACTGGCAGGATCCGGTGCTGAACGAGCGCCTCGTGCGGCTCCGGGCCAGCCGCCATGAGCGGAACCCGCGCATCGTCGAGAAGCTCAACGCGCTCGGGCTGGCGGTGAGCTATGAGGAGGTCCAGGCCCTGGCCGACACCGACGCCGTCGGCCGGCCGCACATCGCACGGCTCTTGATGGAAAAGGGCTACGTGACGTCGGCCAAGGAGGCCTTCGACCGCTACCTCGGCGAAGGGGCGGCCGCCTATGTACCCCGAACGCTCCCGGAGCCCGCCGAGGCGGTCGCCTGGATCCGTGCGGCGCGCGGGCTCCCCGTCCTAGCCCATCCTACGTGGCTCAAGCAGACCGGGGACGGGCTCTTCAAGTTCTGCGCGGCGCTCAAGGAAGCGGGGCTCATGGGGATCGAGGCCCACTACAGCACCCACAAGCCCCAGCAGACCGCCGAATACCTGGATCTCGCTAAGCGGCTTGGCCTGCTCGTCACCGGCGGTAGCGACTTCCACGGCGTGACCAAGCCGGATATCGAGGTCGGCGTTGGCCGGGGCGGTCTTCAGGTCCCGACCACCCTGCTGGCGCCGCTCAAGAAGGCAGCCGCCGCTCTGCTCCTGATTGCGGGGGTGGTGGTCAGCACGGGATCGGGAGAGGCCGGCAGCACCACGATTGTCCTGGGCAGCGACGGCAGGACCGGCGTGATCCGGGATCTCGGAGGCGGGAGCGGTGCCTATGCGGACTCGCGGGGCAACGTGGGAGTGACCAGAAACCCGGGCGGCGAGGTCTCGCTCTACCAATCGGCCTCGCCCGACGAGGGCAGCCGGTCCGGCCTCGTGGTCACGCCCGGCACCCGGCACCGCGTCGGCTCAGGCGCGCCGCGCAGCGGGTCCCCGCCGCAACTCCTGGTGCCCCTGACCGAGCAGGGCCCTGAGTCTGACCCTCAGCGCGGCGCCAACCGCGAGCGAGTCGGGACCAGGTAGGGCTCCCTCCAAGTCAGTTTTCCGGGGTTTCGACGATGTGATTCTCGAAGCGGGTGCAGCCTTCCGCCAACAACCGGTTGGTGAGCATTTCGCCCGGCCACTCGATCGGCAGATCGGCCGTAAAGACCCAGACATCCGGAGAGGTCCAAACCGGCCCGTAGTCCTCGGGCAACTCGGGATCGAAGAGATCCGTCCAGACCGGCATGTAGACGCCGTTCCCGCACTGCGTGTGGAGATGCACGATCGTTCGGCTGCGGACCGAGGGTTCCAACTCGCGCCACACCGCGATGGTCTCGTCCGCCAGCCGGTGCAGGCGCACGGCGTTCTGGGCGTCAAACATGGCGTAGGCGGCGAACACCGGTGCCTCCAGCATCTGTGGCGCGGCGGCCAGCTCCGGGCATTGCGCCGAGAGCCCGTCGAGCAGCGCCTGCCGATCCTTCTCGTCCAGACCCTCCGGGAGTTCCGGCTCCGGCGATCCCAACACCTCGAAGATGAGGAACGCGGTGGCCTCGACGGGGCTGTGCAGGCGAGCCGCCATCGGCTGGCGGTGCTGGGAGTCGGCCAGCGCCGAGATCTGCTCATGGAGCGCATGGAGCGTCAGCCGTTCCAGCGTCGCATCGGTCAGCAAACGCGGCTCGACCATCACGACCGTGCCCACGGGCAGGTGAAGGTGCCGGTGCAGCAGGTCGGCGGTCGCCACGGGATCAATCTTCAGACGCAGGGGCTGCGGCAGGTTGGCCTGGAGCGGCAGCTCCAAGGCCCCCATGATGGCGTAGCTGGGCTTCTCGTCCGCTGCGTTGCCCATCACCACCGAGCAGGCGGCCTCCGCCAGGAGGTCGAAGAGCCACTCGGCCATCTCCTCGTCCAGCGCGGCTAGCACGGTGAGCAGATCTTGCTCCCGATCCTGCTCGAGGAAGGCCTGCAGCGTGTCCACCGCCGCGTCCGCGTCGCCGTGGTCGTGCCGGCGCGCATTGATCAGGTGAATGAGATCGCGGGTCAGGGGATCTGGCCGATACCAACTAGACATACGGGCCTCCACCGTGAGTGAGGGCGGGCGCTGTCATCCATGTTGCCAGAGTTCCAGGCCGCTAGCAAGCCCCCGCGCTCCTCGCGGGAGGACGTCATCGGCGACACGGCGACGGCCGGGCGCATTCTGCCCCAGAGGCGCACGAAGATGCAAGCGTGCGTGGCGGACGTACACGATCTGCCTTATAATAGAAGTTCTGATCGGCGACTCGTCCCACGGAACCAGCCCATGCGTCATCGGTCCCACAAAGCCGTGCGCCTTTCCGCCAATGCGCTTACCGTGTTGCGGAGGCGGTACCTGGCCAAGAACGAGGCCGGCCAGCCGGTCGAGTCGCCATCCCGGATGTTCCGGCGCGTCGCCGAGAACCTCGCCGAGGCCGAACGCCAGTACCCCGGCGGGGACCGGCGCGCCCCGCAGGTCGCGGCGGCTTTCTACCAGCTCATGAGCCGCCTGGACTTCCTCCCGAATTCCCCGACCCTCATGAACGCGGGGCGGGATCTCCAGCAGCTTGCCGCCTGCTTCGTGCTCCCGGTCGAGGACTCGCTCGAATCCATCTTCGACGCGGTCAAGCATCAGGCGCTGATCCACCAGTCCGGCGGTGGGACCGGCTTCTCCTTCAGCCACCTGCGCCCGAAGCACGACCGGGTCTCCTCGACCAGCGGGGTCGCGTCCGGCCCCGTGTCCTTCATGCGGGTCTTCAACATGGCGACCGAGGTCATCAAGCAGGGCGGCACCCGGCGCGGGGCGAACATGGGCATCCTCCGGATTGACCATCCGGACATCCTGGAGTTCATCGAGGTCAAGCGGGATCCCAAGGAGCTCACGAACTTCAACCTGTCGGTCGGCGTGACCGACGCTTTCATGCACGCGCTGGCGCGGGACCGGGAGTTCGCGCTCGTGAATCCGCGGACCGGCCGAAGCGTCGCCCGGCTCCGTGCCGCCGCGGTCTTCGACCGGCTGGTGGGCGCCGCCTGGGAGTCGGGCGAGCCAGGCGTGGTCTTCCTCGACACGATTAACGCCGCCAACCCGACGCCCCACATCGGCCGCATTGAGGCGACGAATCCCTGCGGGGAGCAGCCCTTGCTGCCCTATGAATCCTGCACGCTCGGCTCGATCAACCTGGCCCGGTTCGTTACCGGCTCCGTGGCGCGGCCGCGCATCGACTTCGAGCGCCTGGCCCAGGTGATCCCGACCGCGGTCCGGCTTTTGGACAACGTCATTGATATGAACCGCTACCCGCTGCCTGAGATCGAGGCGATGACCAAGGGCAACCGGAAAATCGGGCTCGGCGTGATGGGCTTCGCGGATCTGCTCATCGCACTCGGCATCCCCTACGACAGCGAGGAGGCGCTGGCGACCGGCGAGCGCGTGATGCGGTTCATCTGGGAGCGGGCACGGGCCGCCTCCGCCGCGCTAGCCGAGGCGCGCGGGGTGTTCCCGAACTTCAAGGGCAGCCGGCTGGAGTCCGAGGGGCTCCGGCTGCGCCACGCGACCGTCACGACGGTTGCGCCGACCGGGACGCTGAGCATTATCGCCGACTGCTCGCCGGGGATCGAGCCGCTCTACGGAGTGAGCTTCGTGCGGACCGTCATGGAGGACGTCCGGCTCACGTCCCTCCATCCTCTCTTCGTCCAGAAGGCGCGCGCCGCCGGCATCTACTCGCAACGGCTGATCCGCCGGGTGTCGGCCAACGAGTCCATCCAGCATCTCACGGACATCCCCTTGCGGCTTCGCCGGCTCTTCGTGACCGCCCACGACGTGTCGCCGGCTCATCACGTCCGGATGCAGGCGGCCTTCCAGCGGTACAGCGACAGCGGCGTCTCGAAGACGATCAACCTGCCGGCCAGCGCGACCAAGGAGGACGTCGCCCAGGCCCTGCTGCTGGCGTACCGGTCCGGCTGCAAGGGGCTGACCGTGTTCCGGAGCGGATGCCGGGACAAGCAGGTCCTGTCCTGCGCCAACCTGCAGTACTGCTGAAACACCCGTGACGGGTGACGCGTGACAGGTGACCAGCAGCCGGGATGGCCGGGACAGCCACGAGTCCGCGGGGCACCCGTCACGCATCACGGTACCTATGATTCGCGAACCCGCCGTCGCCGGCCAGTTCTACAGCGCGTCCCCCGACGCCCTCGAGCGCGACGTCGCCCGCTATCTGGCTCCTGCTGATCTTCCCCCGGCGCCACGGCCGGCGATCGCCGTCGTGAGCCCCCACGCGGGGCTGATGTACTCCGGGCACGTCGCCGGGGCGGTCCTGGCCCAGACCGCGGTGCCCCAGACAGTGATCCTGCTGGGGCCGAACCACACCGGATTGGGCCCCCCGATCTCGGTCTACGCCGAAGGAGCCTGGCGGATGCCCAGCGGCGATCTCCCGATAGACAGCGGGCTGGCCAGTGCAGTGCTCGCCCATTGTCCAGACGCCGTCGCCGACACGACCGCCCACCGCTACGAGCACTCGCTCGAAGTGCAGCTTCCGTTTCTCCGGCGCCGCCGGCCAGACGTCCGGATCGTGCCGATCGTTCTCGGCACCACCGATCCGGAGACCTGCCGCGACCTGGGACGCTGCCTGGCAGCCGTGGTCCGCGCAACGGGAGCGGAGCGGCCGCTCCTGCTCGCCAGCACCGATCTGAACCACTACGAGCCGGACGGAGTCACCAGGAAGAAGGATCGGTTGGCCATTGACGCCATCCTCGCCCTCGATCCGGACCGCCTCGTTTCCACGGTGCGAACCCACGGCATCACCATGTGCGGGGTGGGTCCCACCACGGCGGTCCTGCACGCGGCCCGTGTGCTGGGCGCCACCGACGCCACGCTGGTTCGCTACGCCACGTCCGCTGACGCCGGCGGTGACGACGCGCGCGTGGTGGGCTACGCCGGGCTGCTCCTCTCCTAATCGCTCCCACGCCAGCAAAGCGGAAGCGTTTGACAGGGCTCCCCGACAATGGTATGTACACAAGCCGTTCCCTGTCTTGTACGTACCCCACGAAGGAGGATTGCTCCATGCTCGGACCGTCCGGGTTTTCCAGCACGGCAGGCCCGCCCCTAGGTTGGAGCCTCATGTTCGCGCGTGAACCAGAGCCGGATCTCGACCTCGAGGACACAGCGGACGGGGAAGCGGGCTCGGGTCACGCTCCACAGAAACCACAGAAACCGTCCGGGCGGCGCCCGACCACCCTGCTCCTGTTGCTCGTGCTAGTCGCGGTGGGGGCCTATATCGCGATGGACCCCGGGATGCTGATGAGCCTGCTCGGCATGGACACGGAGCCTGTCTCAGAGGCGCCGCCCCCGCCGCGGCCACTGGCCAAGGCGCCGGGGGCTCCGCCTGCCGTACAGCCTGCCAAGTCGGCGGCGCCAGCCCCGGCCGCTCCAGCCGCTCCCGGGACGCCCGCGCCTGCGGCGCCGCCCAGCCCGCCACCCCAAACGACGACCCCGCCTTCATCCACGCCGACCCCGCTGTACCGCGAAGGCCAGCGCGTGACCATCCTGCCCGACCCGGCACAGCCGGGCGGGCCCATCTCGCTCCATGGGGACGCGGCGGGCACCCGACCGGGCCCGCTGGTGCAGCCCGGCGCCGCGCTCACGGTCATGGACGGCGAGTGGCGCGGGAATGCCTGGATCTATTCGGTCAGGACCCAGGACGGTGCCGTAGGGTGGATTCCTGAGGCCAAGCTGAAGGCGAAGTCCTGACCGCCGCCGCGATGGCCACAGGCCGCTCCGCAGGTTCGGGGCACGGAGCTGTGCTATAATGCGCCCTCCCGGAGGCCCGGATGTTGCGCGCGATCATCTTCGACTTCGACGGCGTCGTCGCGGACAGTGAACCGACGCACTTCGCCGTGTTCCAGCGGGTCCTCAAAGAGGAGGTCGGTCTCCGGCTCACCGAGGAAGACTACTACGCCCGCTACCTCGGCTTCGACGACAAGGGCTGCTTCGCCGCGGTCCTGGCCGACCAGGGCCATCCCGCTCCGCAAACGCTGGTTGACCACTTGGCTCGCTGCAAGGCGGCGGTCTTCCTCGACGAGCTCAAGCAGCGCCTGGTCATCTGTCCCGGCATCCGGGAGTTCGTGCGCGAGGCCGGGCGCCGCTGTCGGCTGGCCATTGCGTCGGGCGCGCTCCGACACGAGATCGAGTTCGTCCTAGAACAGGCGGGCATCCGGAAGGACTTCGAGCACATTACCAGCGCCGAGGACGTGCGGCGCGGGAAGCCGGATCCCGAGGGGTTCCTCCACGCCCTGGCCGCCTTGAACCGCCGAACGCCGCCGGGGGTTCCCCCACTCGCTCCGGGCGACTGTCTGGTCGTCGAGGATTCCCTCCCGGGTATTCGCGGGGCCCACGCGGCCGGCATGAAGGTGCTGGCCGTGGCGAACACACACACCCTGGCCGAGCTCGCCGAAGCGGATGTCGCTGTGCGGTCCCTCGAAGACGTCACCCTCTCCGGACTGGAAGCGCGCCTATGGGGCAGGCCGTGACGCTCACCGTGACCGTCGCGCAGCCGCCGCCGGCCCTGCAGAGCCGGTCGCGCCAACCCGGCGGTCCAGGCGCGCCGGTGCCGCCATGACCTTAACGGAAGCCCAGCAGTATTGCACCGCCCTCACCAAGCGGAGCGGCAGCAATTTCTACTACTCGTTTCTCTTCCTGCCACGTCGGCGCCGGGAGGCCATCTACACCGTCTACGCCTTCTGCCGCGAAGTGGACGGCGCCGTGGACGACCCGCCGCCTGGCAGCAACCCGCACGAGCAAATCCGGCGCTGGCGCGCCGAGCTGGAGGCCGCCTATCACGGCCAGCCGACCTCCCCCGTCACCATCAGCCTCGCCGCGCACGCCCACGCGCTGGGCCTCCCGCAGGAATACTTCGACGACCTGCTGCGGGGCGTGGAGATGGACCTCACGACTTCCCGCTACGCGACGTTCGAGGATCTTTCGCTGTACTGCTACCGGGTCGCCGCGGTCGTCGGGCTCATCTGTCTGAAGATCTTCGGCGTCGAGTCTCCGCTGGCGCGGGACTACGCCGTGAACCTGGGCATGGCGTTCCAGCTCACGAACATCCTGCGGGACCTGGGCTCGGATGCGGATCGCGGCCGGATTTACCTCCCCCAGGAGGACCTCGTTCGGTTCGGGTATCCGGAGGAGGAGCTGCTCAAGCGGACCTATTCGCCCCGCTTCGTCGAGCTGATGCAGTTCCAGTGTGCCCGGGCGCGCAGGTTCTACGCCCAGGCGCAGGCCATCGCGGCCCAGCTCCCGGTCGCGGACCGCCGAGCGCTGGTCACCGCCGAGATCATGCGCGGCGTCTATGCGCGCATCCTGCGCCGCATCGAGGAATCAGGCTACCGCGTGTTTGGGACGCGCATCGGCCTCGCCCCGTCCCGTCGCCTGGCCATCGCCGCCGGGATCTGGCTGCGCTCCCGCCTTCCTCTGACCCGCTCCGGCTAGACCCATGATGCGCCGGGTGCTCGTGATCGGAGGCGGCCCGGCCGGGCTGACCGCCGCCCTGCGGCTTTCGCGGCGGGGCTACGGCGTCACCCTGCTGGAACGCAGCAAGGACCTAGGCGGCCGGCTGGCCGCATCGCCGCCCCTGCTGTTCGGGTGCGATCGGGCTGCCCTCTCGTTGCTGGAGGAGCTCGGCACGCGCGGCCTGCTCACAGGCCCGGCCACCTACGCTGTGGAGCTGGTGACGGCGGACGGCCGCATGGCTCGGCTGCATCGGCTGCCTCTTCCGGCACCCCTGCACCTGCTCGCCGGTCTGGCGGCCTTTCGGGCCCTGTCTGCCGGCGACCGGTGGCAGCTGCTCAACGGGCTCGAGCGGGCCTGGGAAGGCACCTCCTCGTTCCGCGCCGGCCTCGCGGGCCGGACTGCAGACGAATGGCTGGCCACGTTGGGACAGTCCGACCAGGCCCGAGCCGAAGTCTGGACTCCCTTGGCCCGGTTCCTCGCCGGCGGAGACCTCCCGGCAGTCTCCGCGGTCAGCCTCGCGGAGTCGCTCGCCCGGTGGCTCCTGGCTGCGCGGCGCCACGCGCGGGTGCTGATCCCGACCTGCGAGGCGGCCGACCTGCTGGTCCGCCCCCTCCAGGAACGGATCCAGCACGGCGGCGCCGTGATTCGCCTGGAGTCCCCGGTCTCCCATATCCACTTCGATGGGCCCCGCGTGAGCGGCGTGCAGTTGGCCGATGGGGAACAGCTCGCGGCCGATTGGTACGTCGCCGCCGTGCCGCATCGAGACCTCACGCCGCTGCTACCCGAGCGGGCAGTGGCCCGTTTCTCCTACTTCCAGCAGCTCACCAAGCTCAGCGACGCACCCGCCCTGGTCGTCCAGCTCCGGCCGGACGATCCGCCTCCGGCACCGCGCCTGCTCCTGCTCGCCGGCCGGCCGTTCCATTGGCTCCTCGCCTCAGCGGAACATGTGACGCTGGTGGCGAGCGGCGAGCCCGAACTGCTGAAGCGACCGGATGCGGCGCTCCAGGAGCTGGCCCGCCGCGAGGCCGACCGCGCCTACCCGGCCGCTGGGGCCGGCCATGCCCGCGTCTGCCGGATCCTGCGGATCCCCCGCGCCAGGCTGCTCCTGGGACCGGGGACAGCAGCGGGCCGCCCCCTGTCGCAAAGCCCGTTTCCCAACCTGCTGCTCGCGGGAGACTGGACCGACACCGGACTGCCCCCGACGCTGGAGAGCGCGGTCCGCAGCGGCGAGGTGTGCGCACAGGCAATCCTCGATCAGGCGGGAGCCCTACCCCATGGAGTATGAATCCGTCAACCTTCACGCGCGGGTGGAGACGAGCCTTGCCTTGCCGCGGTGAGTGGCTGGTCAGGCACCCGACTTGCGCGGCATTTTCGCCAGTTGACATCCAGGCACCACCAGCCTAAGATGCGCGCCGACATCCGGCGGGCCTAGCCGAGGCACGTGTGACCCTCCAGGACCTGCGCGACTCCCTGCACGACTGCCAGCGCTGCAAGCTGTCCAGCTTGGGCCGCACCCAGGTGGTGTTCGGCACGGGCAATCCCCAAGCCTCGATCATGTTCGTCGGGGAGGCGCCCGGGTTCCACGAGGACCGCCAGGGCGAACCGTTCGTCGGCGCGGCAGGCAAGTTGTTGAACGAGCTGCTGCAGTCGGCTGGGCTCTCCCGCGGCCAGGTCTATATCGCCAACGTGATCAAGTGCCGTCCTCCGAACAACCGGGACCCCGAGCCGGACGAGGTCGAGACCTGCAGGCCGTTCCTGCTCCAGCAGATCGAGCTGATCAATCCCAAGGTCGTCTGCACTCTCGGCCGCTGGGCGACGGAGACGCTCCTCGGGCGGAAGGTCGGGATCACCAAGATCCGCGGCCGGGCCATCCGCGGCGACAAGTTCACTATCTTCCCCTTGCTGCATCCCGCCGCCGCGCTGCACCAGGGGAGCCTACTGGAGCCGCTGCGCGAAGACTTCCGGAAGCTCAAGGAGTACCTCGATCATCTCGACCGCGCACCCCTCTTGCCATCCAGCCCGCCCCAACCCGCGCCTCAACAGGTGCAGATGGATCTGTTCGGCTCCTGACAGGGGATTTGCCTGGGAGCGCGGGAGCTTGCACCCCAGGTGGCGGCGAGCCGGCCTGGCACAAGCTTCCGGTCAGGCCGACCGGAGCCTCCGGGGCGAACGCTCGGGAGGGGGCCTCAGCAGCAGATCGGCAACGACGAGATTGGGCAACAGATCGAGTCAGGTCGTGGTCTGGGCCGCTCGGGATTGTCCCGCTTCCTCCGAGCCGACCGGCCGGTTTTCGGCCTTTGCATCGGCCGTGTCGCCTGCTGGTTCCTTTTTTTCCTCTTCTGCTCCCTCCGGCTCCTCGAACCACTGGACGAGCATCTCCTCCCACCAAGCCTCGTCCACCTCGGAGCCGGGATCTACGGCGAGGTAGGCTACGTCGTCCTCGGTGATCGAGGGGCCGACTACGGACGGGTCGTGCTTGGCCCGCAGGATCACCTCCTGGGTCGCAAAGCCGCCTACGATCCAGGTGTCCGGGTCGGCGCGCCGGGACTTGTAGGCCTTGAGCCCGTGCTTGAGGTAGAGAAAGATCGCGCGCTGCGTCTCGTCCCCGACACCGGAGGGGGGCAGGCTCAAGGTCTTCTCGATCTTCTTCCGCCACTTCCGGTCGTCGTACCGTGAGGTGACGAGTTGCAGCATCCGCTTGCCAGTCTCAGCGTCCAGTGCCACGGTGTTCCTCCGCCTCCCCTAGTGCCAATGCGATCGTGTCCCTCAGCCCGCCGGCTTCCAACAGCCTCCGGCACCGCGCGTGCTCCGCGCGCGCGACGTAGAAGAACAGGCCGGCGTATTCGCCCCCCAACGGGGAGGTCGTCGTAAAGGTGTCCAGGCTGAACGTGTAGCCAATCCCTTGCGCGCAGAGCAGGCGCTCGGCCGTGGCGGCCTCCTCCACGGTGCCCGCGATGTAGACCAGGTACCGCTCGGGCCCCACCTGCTCCGGCTCATCGCGTCGAAGGCGCACGGCCACCCTGCTCACGGCCGCAGATATTGCTTAAAAAAAGCCTGCGTTCTGGCCCAAGCATCCTTGGCCTCGGCAGGCTTGTAGACGTCTTTCCGGGTGTCGTTGAAGAAGGCATGGGGCGCGCCGGGATAGGTCTTGATCTCGCCGGTTTTGTTGTACTTCTTGAGGGCCGCGGCCAGGCGCTGGACATCGGCCTTGGTGATCCACCCGTCCTCCTCCCCATAGATGTAGAGCACCGGGCAGGCCAGATCCTTGAGCGGCGTGTCCGGGTTCGGCACCTGGCCGTAGTAGGGCGCCGCGGCCTTGATGTCCCGGTTCACACAGGGGAGCATGAGCGCGTAGGAGCCGCCCATGCAGAAGCCCGTCACCCCGATGCGATTCGGGTCCACGCCCTCGACAGAGTTCAGATACCTGACCGTGGCGTTGAGGTCCTTGAGGCCGTCTTCCTGCCTGAGCTGGTTCATCAGCTTGCCGGCCTCGTTCGGATCGGCCGTGACCTTGTGGCCTAGGCGCGAGTACAGGTCGGGAGCGATAGCGACGTAGCCCTCCCGCGCGTACCGCCGCGCCACATCCTTGATGTGGTCGTTGAGCCCCCACCACTCCTGCACGACGATCATGGCCGGCCGCGTCGCCTTGCCCTGTGGGGCGACGAGGTAGGCCCGGACCGTTACGCCCTCGCTCGGATATGACACCATTTGTTCCTTCAACTCGTCAGCCATGGCTGTCCTCCTCCGTCACCTAGTTCCCGCCACCGTCATCTCGGCGATCTTGAGGGTCGGGCTCGCGATGCGTCCCCGGAAGGTGAGGTCGTTGCCGACCGCCTCGATGGAGGCAAACATGCGTTTCAGGTTCCCGGCGATCGTGATCTCCTCAACCGGATAGGCGAGCTGCCCGTTCTCGATCCAGAGACCGGCTGCGCCGCGGGAGTAGTCGCCCGTCACCAGGTTGACGCCGAACCCGATCAGTTCCGTGACATAGAGCCCGTCCCGCACCGAGCGAATGATCTCGCCGGGGTCCGCCGCACCGGGGACGAGGTAGAAATTGGTCGGCCCGACCGACGGCACGTCGCCAACCCCGCGCACGGCGTTCCCGGTCGAGGGCAGCCCCAACTTCCTGCCGGAATAAGTGTCCAGCAGGTAGCTGGTGAGCACGCCGCGGTCCACGACCGTGGTCTTCCTGGTCGGGAGCCCTTCGCCATCAAAGGGGCGCGAGCCCAGCCCGCCGGGCAACAACCCGTGGTCATAGACCGTGATGAACTCCGGCGCCAGGCGCTGGCCGAGGAGCCCGATCAGGAAGGAGGCCCCCTTGTAGAGAGCATATCCGGAGACGGCGCTGCAGAGGTTGCCCAGGAGGCTGCCGGCGGTCTCGGAGTCGAACACGACTGGCACGCGTTTCGTCGAAACCTTCCGGGCCCCCAGCCGACGGACCGCCCGGCGGGCCGCCTCCTGCCCAACGGCCTCCGGCGCGTCGAGCCGCGCGAACTTCCTTTGGACCGCGTACCAGGAATCCCGTTGCATCCCGCCCGCCTCCGGCGCGGCGGCGATCGGGGTCACCGACAGAGAGAAGATCGAGCTGCGGTATTCGCCGAGAAACCCGCGCGAGTTGGCGAGCAACACGCGTCCCGCCGAGGAGTCGAACTCCGCGCCTTCGGAATTGGTGATCCGCGGGTCCGCGGCCATGGCCGCCGCCTCGGCTCGCCGGGCCAGCTCGATCTGGGCTTCCGGGGACAGCTCGGTCGGATCGTAGAGGTCCAGCTCAGGAAGCTCCTTCGCGAAGAGGTCTCCGTCGGGAAGCCCAGAGAGGTCGTCCGCCGCCACGGCCGCCCCCAGCGCACAGGTGTCGTCCACCAGCCGGTCCAGCGACTCCTTGGTAAAATCGGAGGTCGAGGCACTGGCCGATCGCTTGCCGAAGAAGACGCGGAGGCCCAGCCGTTTCTCCCTGGCCCTCGTGAGGCGGTCCACCTCCGACAGCCGGACCTGGACCGAGAAGGTCGCGCCGTCGGCGATCATCACCTCGGCGTCGGTGGCGCCTCGCCGGCTGGCCTGCTCCAGTATCTCAGAGGCCAGCTCTCTTGGATCAATTTCCGCCATCGGAAAATCGGCAACGGCTCACAATGGTCGATGGTGAATGGCTGACGGTTGACGAAGAGAGGTGCCTCGTTGGCCATTGGCCATGAACCATGGGCCATGGCTTTTACGCGCGCGTGCCGCCGACCGTAATCTCGTCTATCCGGATGGTCGGCAGGCCGACCCCGACCGGGACGGATTGGCCTTCCTTGCCGCAGGTCCCGATGCCTTCGTCGAGCGCCAGGTCGTGGCCTACCATGGAGACGCGCGTTAGAATCTCCGGCCCGTTGCCGATCAGGGTGGCGCCCTTGACCGGCCGCGTGACCCGGCCATCCTCGATCAGATAGGCTTCGCTCGCCGAGAACACGAACTTCCCGTTTGTGATGTCCACCTGGCCGCCTCCGAACGACCTAGCGTACAGCCCGCGCGTGACCGATCGGATGATATCCTCGGGCTCGGCGTCGCCGGCCAGCATAAACGTGTTGGTCATCCGCGGCAGGGGAATGCACTGAAAGCTCTCGCGCCGGCCGTTGCCGGTCAGGGGCATGCCCATGAGCCGCGCGTTCAAGCGGTCGGTCAGATACCCGCGGAGAATCCCCCGCTCGATCAGGACCGTTCGGCTCGTCGGGGTCCCCTCATCGTCCATGTTGAGGGAGCCCCGCCGGAAGGGGATCGTCCCGTCGTCCACGATCGTGCAGAGCTCCGAGGCCACCCGCTGGCCGAGCAGGTTGGTGAACGCGGAGGTCTGGCGCCGGTTGAAATCCGCCTCGAGGCCGTGGCCGACGGCCTCGTGGAGCAGGATGCCGGGCCAGCCGCCTCCGAGCACCACCGTCATGACGCCGGCCGGCGCCTCGACCGCGTCCAGGTTGACGATCGCCTGTCTGGCCGCCTCGCGGGCGTAACGCAGCGCGCGGTCGCCCTCGAGGAAAAAGGCGAGCCCCACGCGCCCTCCGCCCCCGAAAGTGCCGGCCTGGCGATTGGTCCCTTCCTCAGCGATGCAGGTGACCTGCAGACGGAGCAACGGCTGCACGTCGCCCACCACCAGGCCCTCGGAGGTCGCCACCACGACCTGCTTGTGCTCCGTGTTGAACGACGCCATCACCTTTTTGATCCGCGGATCGTACCGGCGCGCTTCGGCGTCGATCGCATTGAGCAGCTCCACGCGCTCCCCGGTCGCGATCTCGGCGACGGAGTGCGCCAACGGGTACAAATCGCGCGCCGGCTTGACCCGGTGCGTCACGGGCACCGGGGCGTCCCCGTGGGGCGAATTGGCGATGTAGCGGGCGGCATCGGCCGCGATCTCCAGGTCGCGCCGGGTCAGCTCGTCCGAATAGGCAAAGCCCGTCTTCTCGCCCGCCGTGGCGCGGACGCCGACTCCCTGGGAGACGCTTTTGACCGCGCGCTTGACGATCCCCTCCTCCATCGAAATCGACTCTGAGACTCGGGCCTCGAAGTAGAGGTCGGCGTAGTCCACGCCGCGCACGCCCAGCCTCCCCAACGCCTGCTGCACCTCGCGGTCGCTGAGCCCGAACACTGTCAGATCCGCGGTTCCGCTCGCTGGGGTCACACCGCCACCTCAATAGTTTTCCATATCCTGCCGGGAGTATAGCCGATCGCTTCGCACCGGCGCAACGTGCCGCGGCCGGGCCGCTGGCACACCACATACCGTTTGACTTTTCGGGCTTCGCCGATTAGACTTACGCGACCCTTTCGGAAACTCGCAACCCCTCTGCCACTTCATGAGGCGGGACTGAGCCACGTCCGTATGACCAAAGGCACCGAGACGAGCGTCGAGCACCTGTCGGAAACGGAGCTCCAGGCGCTCCTGGATCCGGATCAGCTTCCCCGGCACGTCGCAATCATCATGGACGGCAACGGCCGCTGGGCCGAGCTACGGGGGCTGCCCCGCATCGCTGGCCACGCCGAGGGCATCAAGTCAGTTCGCGAGGTGATCACGGTGTGCCGCGACCTCGGCATTGGCGCGCTCACCATCTACGCCTTCTCCCAGGAGAACTGGAAGCGTCCCGCCAGCGAGATTAACGCGCTGATGGCGTTGCTAGAGCAGTACCTGCAGAGCGAGCTGGAGGCGCTGATCGAGAAGGGCGCGCGCTTCCGGGCGATCGGCCGCGTGGACTCGCTCCCCTCCTCGGCGCTCAACTGGGTCCGGAAGGTCGAGCGGGAGACCGCTCACCTGGACAAGCTGCTGCTCAACGTGGCGTTGAGCTACGGCGGCCGGTCGGAGATCGTGGACGCGGTCCAGCGGCTCGCGCGGGACTGCCAAGAGGGGCGCGTCCAGCCCGAGCAAATTGACGAAGCCCTGCTGGAGGGCTACCTCTCGACCCACGGCCTGCCCGACCCGGATCTCCTGATCCGGACCAGCGGGGAGGCGCGGATTAGTAACTTCCTCCTCTGGCAGCTCGCCTACACGGAAATGTACTTCACCCCCACGCTCTGGCCGGACTTTCGCCGCCGCGAGGCTTTGCTGGCCCTCCTGGAATACCAGAAGCGGGACCGACGGTTCGGACGCCTCTCGAGCACCGTCTTCCCCCCGCGCCGGCTGTAAGACGGGGTACCGTTGGGTGCACCAAGCAGAGGCGAAGACGGCGGCCGCGGTGCCGGCGCCCGTCCGACGGATGGACCCTCGGCGCGTGTACTCGGCCCTGGTCTTCATCCCGCTGTTCTACCTCCTGGTCCGCTACTTTCCGCCCTTGGCGTTGTTCCTCCTGGTGGTGGCGGCGGCGCTGCTGGCCCTGTCGGAGTTCTACCGGCTGCATTTCCGCGAGGCGCGCGCTACCCCCGCTCCGGCGCTGGGTCTGGGCGCCGCTGTGCTCCTGCTGACCAGCCTGCAGTGGCCCGGCCTGATCGCCGAACGAACCGTGCTCGTGCTGACCGTCGTCGCCGTGCTCGTCCACCGGCTCCGCTCGACCCAGGATCTCAGGCAGAGCCTGGCGGATTCGGCCGTGGTAGCGTTCGGCGTGCTGTACGTCGCGCTCACGCTCGGCCACGTGCTGCTCACACGCGCGCTCGCGGACGGTGAGTTTTTGGTGCTCTTCCTGGTCCTGGTGACGTGGGCAAGCGATACGGGCGCCTATTACGCGGGCCTGGGTTTCGGGCGGCATCGGCTGGCCCCGGTCCTCAGCCCCAACAAGACCGTGGAGGGCCTGGTCGGAGGGCTCGCCCTGGCTGTGGGGGCAGCCTTTCTTGCCCGGATCTGGTTTCTCCCGGGCTTGAGCGTCGCCGACTGTCTAGCGACCGGCCTGCTGCTGACGGTCGCGGGCGTCGCCGGCGACCTGGCCGAATCGGCCCTTAAGCGCGGGGCCGGCGTGAAGGACACGGGAACGGTGATCCCGGGACACGGCGGCATGCTGGATCGGCTGGACAGCCTGCTGTTTACGGCGCCGGCTTTCTACTATTACATGACGCTGGTGAAAGGAGCAGCGTAGCCATGCGAGGCCCCTCCATGAAACAGATCGTGGTCCTCGGATCCACGGGCTCGATCGGGACGAGCACGCTGGACATCGTCGCCAAGTTCCCCGACCGCTTCCGGGTCGTCGGGCTGACCGCCGGCAGCAAGGACACGGTGCTGGAGGAGCAGCTCCGCGCCTTCCGCCCGATCGCGGTCGCGCTCTCCGACGAGGATGCGGCGGCCCGGCTACGAGACCGGTGCCGGGACCTCCGGATCGAGATCCTCTCGGGCGAGGCCGGCATCGCGCAGGTCGCGGCGCTGCCCGAGGCGGACATGGTCATCTCGGCCATCGTCGGGGCGGCCGGGCTGGTCCCGACCCTGGCTGCGATCCGGGCCGGCAAGCCGGTGGCCCTAGCCAACAAGGAGCCGATGGTCATGGCTGGCCGGCTCATGCAGGACGAGGCGCACAAGCGCGGCGTGCGCATCTTTCCCGTAGACAGCGAGCACAGCGCCATCTTCCAGTGCATGGAAGGCCACCGCCGCGGGGACATCCGCCGGCTCATCCTGACCGCGTCGGGCGGCCCCCTGTGGGGGCTCTCCCGCGAGGAGATGCGTCATGTCACGCCGGCGCAGGCGCTCCAGCACCCCAACTGGAAGATGGGCGCCAAGATCACCATTGATTCGGCCACGTTGATGAACAAGGGCCTGGAAGTCGTCGAGGCGCGCTGGCTCTTCGATATCGCGGCGACCCAGATCGAGGTGTTGATTCACCGGGAAAGCATCGTGCATTCTCTGGTAGAATACCGGGACGGGTCCGTGATCGCCCAGCTCGGGCTCCCGGACATGCGCACGCCGATCTCCTACGCGATGGAGTATCCGGCACGCGTGCCCCTGGATCCGCCGCCCCTGGACCTGGCCGCGATCGGCAAGCTGACGTTTCACCGGCCCGATCACGACCGGTTTCCGTGCCTCCGGCTAGCGTACGACGCACTCGAGATCGGCGGCACCATGGCCGCCGCCTTGAACGCGGCCAACGAGACGGCGGTGGCCGCCTTCCTCCAGGAAGGCATCGGCTTCCTGGACATCGCGGAGGTCATCAGGCAGACCATGGATGCCCATCGGCCCCGCGAGGTGACCGCGATCGAGGACGCGCTGGAAGCCGACCGGTGGGCCCGCGAGAAGGCCAGCGCGCTGGTCCGCAAGCTGGCCCGATAATCACCGAGAGAGCCGAGGAGTTTTGCCCGTGCTAGCCGAATTCGTCGTCGCGCCGGACGCGCTGTGGCTGCTGATCAAGAAAGCCTGGTGGTTCCTGATCGTGCTCGGCGTCCTGATCTCCTTTCACGAGCTCGGTCACTTCCTGGCCGCGCGCTTGGTCGGCGTCAAGGTCCTCAAGTTCTCCCTCGGCTTCGGCCCCAAGCTCGTCGGGCGCCACATCGGCGAAACCGAATACCTCGTCTCCGCTGTGCCCCTGGGCGGCTACGTCAAGCTCTTCGGCGAGGAGGAGGCCGACGCCCAGACTCCCGAGGAGCGCCAGCGCTCCTTCGCCCACCAGGCCCTCCCCCGCAAGATGCTCATCGTCGCCGCGGGCCCCGGGTTCAACTTCCTGCTGGCCTTCCTGATCTTCTCCGGCTGGCTCGCGACCGGCGCGCCGCTGTTCGTGCCCACGTTCAAGGACCTGACCCCGGACGTGGAGGCCATCAAGCCTGGCTCGCCAGCGGAGCAGGCCGGCATCCTGGTCGGCGACCGGGTCCTCCGAGTGAACGACAAGGACATCTCGACCCGGACCGAGCTGCTCGAGGCCATTGCCAGGAGCGAAGGGAAGCCACTGACCCTCGACGTGCGGCGCAGCGGGCAGGTGAAAACGATCGTCGTGACCCCAACGGCCGCGCCCGCTCAGGAGCAGGGGAAGGAGGCAGGGACCTATCAGATCGGGATCGAGGAGACCGCGCCGGTCGTGACCGCGGTCATGAGCGGCTCCCCGGCGATGGTCGCCGGGTTCCGGGATGGCGACCGGGTCATCCGCATCGAGGATCAGGAGATCCGCACCTGGTCGCAGATGACCAGTTTGGTGCGGGACAACCCGAATCGGCCGCTCCGGTTCCAGATCAAGCGCGACGGCGCCCTGCTGACGCTGACGGTCACCCCGGTCCCGGAGAAGGCGGTCGTGGACGGGAAAACAGTCGAGGTCGGGAAGATCGGCATCTCGGGACCGGGCCGCTCGGTCGTCCGCGCGGCCAATCCGCTCGTGGCGGTCCTCCGCGGCGCGGAGGCAACCTGGGGCTGGACCGAGCTGACGGTCGTCGGGATCTACAAGATGCTGGCAGGCGAGATCTCGAGCAAGAACATTGGGGGGCCCTTGACCATCGCGAACATCTCGGGCGAGGCGGCGGCGCAAGGCACCTCCAGCGTCGTCTTCCTGATCGCCATCCTGAGCATCAACCTCGGCGTGCTGAACCTGCTGCCCATCCCGATCCTGGACGGCGGGCACCTGCTCTTCTTTGTCATCGAGGCCGTGCTGCGGCGGCCGCTGGGCGAACGCCAGCGGGAGATCGCACAACAGGTCGGCCTCCTGTTGCTGGTCGGCATCATGGTGTTCGCCTTCTGGAACGATATCGAACGCCTCATCTCGCATTAACGAGCGAGCAGCCGGTAGCACATAGCCGACAGCGAGCCGCGTCAGGATGTTCGCTACTCGCTGCCGGCGGTTCGCTCTTCGCTCAAGAGAACCCATGCGCGCCTCCGAGCTCCTGATCCCGACGCTCCGCCACGACCCGGGCGAAGCCGAGGTCGTCAGCCACCGGCTCATGTTGCGGGCCGGAATGATCCGGAAGGTCGCCGCCGGGATCTACACCTATCTGCCACTAGGTCTCCGTGTGATCCGGAAGATCGAAGCCATCGTCCGCGAGGAGATGAACCGGGCGGGCGCCCAGGAGGTCCTTCTGCCGATCGCCTCGCCGGCCGAGCTCTGGCAAGAGACCGGGCGCTGGGACTTTTACGGCAAGGAGCTGTTCCGATTCAAGGACCGCCACGAGCGGGACTTCTGCCTAGGCCCCACACACGAGGAGGTCATCACCGACCTCATCCGGCGGGAGGTCCGCTCCTACCGGCAGCTCCCGCTGAACTGCTACCAAATCCAGACCAAGTTCCGCGACGAGATCCGGCCGCGCTTCGGATTGATGCGGGGCCGCGAGTTCATCATGAAGGACGCCTACAGCTTCGATCGGGACGAGGAGGGCGCCAAGCTGAGCTACCAGAAGATGTACGACGCCTACCACCGGATCTTCACCCGCTGCGGGCTCACGTTCCGGGCCGTGGAAGCGGACACCGGGCTGATCGGCGGCACATCCTCCCATGAGTTCATGGTGCTGGCGGAGACCGGCGAAGAGACGATCGTCTACGACGAGGAGGGTGCCTACGCGGCCAACGTGGAGCGGGCGGAGGCGCTTCCGCCGACCGAGTCCTCGTCGGAGGAGCCCCGCCCGCTCCGGAAGATCCCCACACCGGGCGCCCGGACGGTCGAGGAGGTCACGGCGCTCCTGCGGACCACACCGGATCGCCTGGTGAAGACCCTGCTCTACAAGACGCCCCAGGAGACCGTGGCGGTCCTGGTCCGCGGCGACCATGAGGTCAACGAGGTCAAGCTCAAGAAGCTGCTGGGTGTCCAGGACGTCGAGCTGGCCGGACCAGAGGCCGTGACGGCCGCGACCGGGGCGCCGGTCGGCTTCGCCGGTCCAGTCGGCCTGCGCGGGATCCGCTTCCTGGCGGACCAGGCGGTGAAGGCCCTGCGGAACTTCGTGGTCGGCGCAAACGAGGCGGACGCGCATTACGTGGACTGCAATTGGGACCGGGACTTCACGGTGGACACGTTCGCCGACCTGCGGAACGCCCAAGCCGGCGACCCCTCGCCGCGCGGCGGCGGGCGGTTGAAGGTCGCCAAGGGGATCGAGGTCGGGCACGTCTTCATGCTTGGCACCAAATACAGCAAGGCCATGGGCGCCACGTTCCTCGATGCCAGGGGCCAGGAGCAGCTCGCGGTGATGGGCTGCTACGGCATCGGCATCGGGCGGACTGCCGCGGCGGCCATCGAGCAGAACCACGACGCGAAGGGGATCATCTGGCCGCTCCCGATCGCGCCGTTCCATGTCCACCTGTTGCCGCTGAGCCAGTCAGCCCCGGTCGTCGAGACCGCGCGATCGCTCTACGCGCAGCTTCTCCGGGCCGGGATCGAGGTCCTGTGGGACGACCGCGACGAACGGGCGGGGGTGAAGTTCAACGATGCGGATCTGATCGGGGCCCCGTATCAGCTTGTGATTGGGGACAAAGGCCTGGCCCAGAACCAGGTCGAGCTGAAGACGCGCCGAACTGGCGAGGTGGCGCGGCTAGTCCCCAACCAGGCGCTCGCCTGGATCCAGGATCGGTGCCGCGCCGCTGGCCTCTGACGATCGAACCCGCCCGCCCGCCTGCCAGCCGACAGTCCGTGCCAGCACCTTCTTCCCCCTTGCGTTCCGCCCGGTTTGCGCCTAGGCTATAGCAGTCCGGACGCTCGCCGGGACAGGAGGGTCGCCGTATGGAGAAGGTCCTGCCGGAGCACCTCCAAGAGCTGCAGCAGAAGGTCGCGTACGCCGAGCAGGTCAAACGCATCACCAACCTCATCCACGCGGCCAAGGATCTGGACCAGATTCTCCTCGACCTCCACAAAGAGATGCTCAGCGTGTTCGACGCGGAGAACCTCACCCTCTACGCCGTCGACACCGAGAAGAAGGAGGTCTTCTCCAAGGTGCCGCACATCGACGGCATTGAGAAGATCCGCGTCCCGATCAACGAACAGAGCCTCGTCGGGTTCACAGCCAAGTATCTCCGTCCCGTCAGCGTCGCGGACGCCTACGACAGGCAGGAACTGGCCAAGTTGAGCCCCTCCCTCTCGCACGACGCCTCCTGGGACAAAAAGACCGGCTTTAAGACCAAGCAGGTCCTCACCTACCCCATCGTCGCCGAGAACAAGTACCTGATGGGGGTGCTCCAGCTCCTGAACAAGAAGAGCGGCGGGCGCTTCACCAAAAAGGACGAAGAGTCCGTCGCCGAGATCGCCAAAGCGCTCGGCATTGCGTTCTACAACCTGCGCAAGCTGGCGAAGAAAACCCCGACGAAGTTCGATTACCTCGTCTCCAACAACCTCATCACGCAGAGCGAGCTGGACACGGCCATCGCCGAAGCTCGCCGGGGCGGCACCGACATCGAGACGCTGCTGACCGAGAAGTACAAGGTCTCCAAGGCAGACATCGGCAAATCCCTCAGCCAGTTCTACCGCTGTCCCTACGTGGAGTACAGCGACCGCCTCGCCATTGACGCGGAGCTGCTGAAGCCATTGAACGCCGACTACCTGCGGAAGAACTTCTGGACACCCATCCGCCGCGACAAGGGCGCCGTCGAGATCCTCATTGACGACCCCAACGACCTCGATAAGGTGCAGGACATCAAGCGGATCTTCCCCGGCCAGAGCCTCCGGTTCGCGGTGGGGCTCCGCCGGGACATCCTGCAGTTCCTCAACGCCGCCACGGGCGCCGCCGAGGCCGCTTCCCCCCAGGGCGCCCTCTCGGAGATCATCGAGCAACTCCAGACCGAGGCGTCGGAGATCCAACAGGAAGAGGTGGGCGTCAGCGTTGTCAGCGAGAACGACAACGCCATCGTCAAGCTGGCCAACCAGATCATCACCGACGCGTACCGGATGGGCAGCTCGGACATCCACATCGAGCCGTACGGCGAGAAGAAGGAGACGATCGTCCGCTTCCGGGTGGACGGGAGTTGCTTCGAGTACATGAAAATCCCGCCCAGCTACCGGCGCGCGATCGTGTCCCGCTTCAAGATCATGTCCAACCTGGACATCGCCGAGCGGCGCAAGCCTCAGGACGGCAAGATCAAGTTCCGGATGGCCGACAACAAGGAGATCGAGCTGCGCGTCGCCACCATCCCTACCGCCGGTCCCGGCAACGAGGACGTGGTCATGCGCATCCTCGCGGCCAGCGAGCCGTTGCCGCTGGAGAAGATGGGGTTCTCGGAGCGCAATCTACGGGAACTGAAGGCCATGGCGGAGAAGCCGTACGGCATCATCCTTTGCGTCGGACCGACCGGCTCCGGGAAGACGACCACCCTGCACTCGGTGCTCGGCTACATCAATACGCCGGACATGAAGATCTGGACGGCCGAGGATCCCGTCGAGATCACCCAGTACGGGCTCCGGCAGGTCCAGGTGCAACCCAAGATCGGATTCACGTTCGCCACGGCGATGCGCGCCTTCCTCCGGGCCGACCCCGACGTCATCATGGTCGGCGAGATGCGCGACAAGGAGACGGCCGACACCGGGATCGAGGCCTCGCTGACCGGGCACCTGGTCCTGAGCACCCTGCACACGAACAGCGCGGTCGAGACGGTGACCCGCCTGCTGGACATGGGGTGCGACCCCTTCAGTTTCGCGGATGCGATGCTCGGCGTGCTGGCCCAGCGGCTCACTCGCCGCATCTGCAAGGAGTGCAAGGAGGACTATCACCCTGCCCAGGAGGAGTACGAGGAACTGGTCCATGGGTACGGTCCTGACCTCTGGGCCAAGCAGATCGGCATCGGCTACGATCAGAACTTCAAGCTCTACCGTGGAAAAGGTTGCGAAGCCTGCAACAAATCAGGATTTAAGGGAAGGCTTGCTCTGCACGAGCTCCTGGTCGGGACCGACCGGATGAAGCGGCTGATTCAGGCGAAGGCCAAGACCGAGGACATGCTCCAGGTGGCGATCGAAGAAGGGATGACCACCCTCGTCCAGGACGGCATCCAGAAGGTGCTCCAGGGCCACACGACCTACAAGGAAGTCAAGGCGGTGGCGATCAAGTAGGGGCGGATCACCCGGGGCGTTTACCAGAGCTTGACCTGTTTCGCGAACCGGTCCGGCAGCAAGGCCCCGCCCGGGCGGATGCCCCGCTCCCCCAGTCCCTGCTCGACCGCGGCGATGCGGGCGCTGAAATTCGGATGGGTCTTGAAGAACGCCGGATCGTCCCCCTTCAGGTCCCGGAGCCGCTTGAGCAGCGAGACATAGGCCCCCGGGTCATAGCCCACGCGGGCCGCAAAGACCGCCCCCAGCACATCCGCCTCGACTTCCTTGTCCTGGTCGAGCCCCTCGTCGAGCAGCTTCTTGACCGCCACGTCAATGATCCCCTTGAAAGCCTCCGGATTCTGGTTCGCATACGCCAGGCCTGCCTGCGTGATCCCGCTGATTTGCTTGCTCCGCTGAATCACCGCCAGGATGTGCTTCTGGCTGACGTGTCCGATCTCGTGCCCCAGGACCGCGGCCAGCTCCGCCTCGTTCTTCACCTGCGCGAGCAGCCCGCGGGTCACGAAGATGTAGCCGGCCGGGGCGGCGAACGCGTTGATCGAGTCGTGGTCGAGCACCGCAAAGCGATAGGGGATCTCGGGGCGGTCGCTGGTCATCGCGACCGCCTGCCCGACCAGGTTGACGTAGCGGGTCAGCTCTGGCCTATCGTAGACCCCGTTGTAGCAGGCGACCACCTGCACCGCGATGGCCTGCCCGATGGACTGCTCCTCCTCGTAGCCGATCGGGAGGAGCCCGCTGATCAGCGTGCTGCCGCCCCTCACGACCCCCACGAGCCGCGGATCGCCGGACTGCTGGGCCACGCCCTCCGCCACCTGCTGGAGTTCCGCGCATCCTCCCAGGCTCAGGGTCACAAGGACGAGCGCCGCCGAGCCGAGACCACGGCGCGTCCGTTCAGTTGCCGTACTCGCCAAGCTTTCCCTCCTTGAGAAAGGCCTCGACTTCGGCGTCGGTGAGCTGATAGGTCGCCATGCGGTCCACTGCCGCGCGGTCCTGCGGCTTGATCCCCGACCGGATCGCATAGTCCTCCGAGACCTTGTCAAGCCCGCGCGCGCCGGCGGAGGCCGTGACGTCCGACGCCTCGCGCTGCCGGAAGCTCTTCCCGAGAGCGGCCAGGGTGGTGTCGTCACCCTTCGGCTTGGTCTCGCTCACTTTGTTGGCGAAGAGCCAGCCGGTCTGCCCGTCGGCCGTGCGCACCTGCAGCCACTGCCCCTCCCGCTTGAGCACCGTCAGCGCGTCGCCGAAGCGAAGGTCCGCCACCTCCTTATCCAGAGAAGTCTTCCCGGCCCGGAGCTTGGCCGTCTTGCTCTGCACGTACACCGTTTCGGCCCACACGCTCACCGGGGGCAGCGCCGACAGGGTCAGCACCCAGCAACTCAGGACCGCCAGACGCAACAAAGCACTCACGCCGGATCCGCCCTCCCTCATCATTTGCTCGTCAGCTCGTAGACCCCGTCCCAGCCCTCTGGAGGCGGGACCGCCAGGTAGCCCCTGGCGCGGTCCCGATACACTTGACACACTCCGTCCGCAGGATCAAGGGCCAAGGCCTCGGTGAAGCGCTCCAAGGCCGACCGGAAGTCCCGCCGCTTGTAGGCTGCCAGGCCTTCGAGGTACCGGTCCACCAGCCGGCGCTTCGTGTCGCTCAGCGACCCCTTGCGGCCCATCAGCTCATAGACGGCCACCGGCTGGTCTTTCCCCTTCACCCGCAGGAGGTCCACTTCCCTAGCCTCGATCTCGCCGCACGCCAATTCATAGGTCCGCGGCCCCAGCAAGATCAGCGTGTGGTAGAACTTGTTCGCCCCCTCCAGCCGCGAGGCCAGGTTCACGCTATCCCCCATCGCCGTATACTCCATCCGCACCTGCGAGCCCATGTTCCCCACGACGATGGGACCCGAGTTGATGCCGATCCGGGTCGTGAGGGGCTTGAACCCTTTCGCCACCAGGTCCCGGTTTAACGGTTCGTGCGCAGCCTGCACATCCAAGGCCGCGAAACAGGCCTGGACTGCATGGTCGGGGTCCCCCCGGGGCGCGCCGAAGATGGCCATGATGCCGTCCCCGAGGTACTTGTTCACGTTGCCGCGGTGCCGGAGGATGACGCCCGTCATGAGCGAGAGGTACTGGTTGATGACCTCCACCAGTACCTCCGGCGACAACTGCTCGGAGATGTTCGTAAAGCCGGCGACGTCGGAGAAGAACACGGTCAGCTCCTTCTTCTCTCCGCCCAGCTTGACCGACTCCGGGTGCCGCATGATCTCATCCACAACCTCCGGCGCCATGTACCGGTCGAAGGCGGAGCGGAGCAGGCGGCGCTGCCGGCCTTCGCGCAGGTATTCCGCCGTGGCGGACAGGGTATAGGTCAGCGCCAGGGCACCTTCGGGCACTACCAGGTCCAGCCAGAGCTGGTGCCGGATGAAGGCGTAACTGGCCACGCCGTAGTAGGCCAGGGCGGCGGCGAGCACGAGACCCACCTTGAGGGCCGTGCGCGACGTCACGGCGAAGCCGAAGGCGAGCCCGAGGCAGAGGACCAGGGACGTGACGGCCAGCACCCAGCACGGCGCGTGGCGGAGCGCATCGCTGGCCAGGAGGTTGTCGAGGGCCGTCATGTGGATCAGGACCCCTGGGGTGAAGGGCTCGAGGGGGATCGCCCGGAGGTCGTAGGTGCCCGCAGCCGTCGTCCCGATGAAGACGATCTTGTCCTTGAACAGGGCCGGGTCCAGGAACGGTTGCTCGCCGCGCTGCCGCTCCGCGTACGATCGGAGCACCGCCCCGGCGGAATAGGAGGGATAGGCCCGCTGGGCGAGCGTGCCGTGCCAGTTGAGCACCATGGCCTGCTCGCTGGTCAGAGGCACGCTCGCCCGCCCCAGCGTGAAGCGGTCCGCCTCCACCTGCGCCCGCTCAGCCCCGAGCAGGAACCGCGCGACGGCTGTCGCAAGCTGCATCGCATCGCCGCCCCGGGCCACCCGCACCGGTCTCACCCGGCGGGACACGCCGTCCGGATCGGGATCGAAATTGATGAACCCGAGACCACGGGCGGCCTCGGCCAGGGCAGGGATGGGCAGCTTGAACCCCGGCGGCCCCAAAGCGGTCGCCGACGCGGGCCGTTCCGGCCCATCGAGGGGGATGAGCGCCTTGCCCGGCTGGCCCAAGGGCAGGGAGGCCGCCGCCTCGTCCAGCAGAACGGGCAGGAACACGTTCCCGGCGGCGGCGACCGAGTCGGCGAACACCTGGTCGAACTCCTCCTCGCTCCGGTCCGGCTCCATGAACAGGATGTCGAAGACGATGGCCTTGGCGCCGGCCTCGTTCAGGTACTGGACGAGATAGCCGTGCCGGTCGCGGGGCCAGGGCCAGCGGCCGAACGTCTCCAGGCTGGCCTCGTCCACAGCGACGAGCACGAGGTCCTTGGACGCGGCAGCGGGATCGGCGTGGAGGCGGAAGCGATGGTCCAGGCTCTTTAGCTCGACGGTCTGGATCGGCCCCAGGAAGGAGAGCGGCGGCGCCAGCAGCCCGACGGCCAGGCCGATGGCGACGGCGGTCCGGTACCGGTGCTCCAGGAGCGTCGAAAGGGACATGACCTCCGCTGTTATCGCACAACCCGGACGAGATCGCCAGCCTGAAAGCCCGTGCCCGCGGTGATCCGGGCTTCGGAGACCCGCTCGTTCTGGTGGTTGGCGAGGACGAGTTCGCCGATCTGCTTCTCGCGTTTCCCGAGCGAGCGGCCTGTGTCGGGATCAATCAGGTCCTGCCCCAGCCGGAAAACGCCGAGCTTCGTTCCCGGCGCGAGCCGGGACTTCTCGCCGGCCCGGATGATGACCGTCTGCTCTTCCAGGGCGAGCACCCGGCCGGTGAACGGCTGGGCGTTCAGCCTGGCGATCATCTTCTCCATGGCCTTCGAAAGCGCGTCGCGGAGCGCCCCATCCCGCAGGCCCACGTCGGCCGTGGACCGGCCGCCCATGCCCAGGATCTGCGTCGTCCCCTTCCGGTACTCCCCCATCCCGGACTCGGCCAGCAGGCTCTTGCCGGAGGCGACATCCACGAGCGAGTAATCCACCTGCACGCGGGCGATCTGGGTCTTGCTGCCGGCCAGGGCGAGGTCCATCCCCTCCTCGACCTCGGAGTACGCCGTGATCGCCCCCTGGATCCGGTAGTCCACGGACTCGAACCCCTCGGCCGCGTCCTTCTTGCCGGCTTTGATCGCGCCGGTCTGCTGGAGCCGAATCAGCTCTTCTTGCTGCCGCATCGCGTCCTCGGTCACGTCAATCGGCTCGAGGCCCGCGCTCTTGACCAGTGTCCGCAGGATGTCGGTCGCCGCCCCCCCGAGGTTGAGCACCTTCGACGGCGTCTTGTTCGCGAACTTGATGATCGCCACGGTGTACTGGGGCCCGCTGTACTGGAGCCCCGCCGCTTCCACTCTCTGCGTCTGTCCGGTGACGCTCACATCCTCCTTGACCTGCCCGCTCATGGTGGGCGAGCACCCCGCGAGCGCCAGTAGACCGAGTGCCACGACGGCTCGAACCTTCTTCCTCACCATGGCACCGCCTCCTTTCTGTTGTCCGTCATTGCGGCCCCGGCGGGCCCTTGCGGGCCGCGACGACCTCCAGCGTGTTCGCCGTCGCCCCAATGACATCGAGGTCGAAACCCGGGAAGTCCTTCTTGGCCAGCTCGTCGCCGATCTGCTGCGCCGACGCCTGCGCGTCCACGTCCAGCACCGCCACCCCGCCCTCGAACCGGCGCTGGATGATCGTCCGCACCTCGCGGACCTGGGACTGGAGGAACTCCTTGATCTTGACCAGGTCTCTCATCCCGGCCAGCCCTCGGATGGTCACCTGGATGAGCTGGCCGCCGGACGTCTCCGCCGTCCACTTGCTGGCGATCTGCTCGATCAGCTTGCCTGCAGCGTCCCGCGCGGCCTTCTCGAGCGCGGCGTTTCCGCCGGTGTGCTGGGCCACGTGCCGCGCCACGCCCGAGCCGCGCGCGGAGGCCAGGACTTGGCCGTTGTCCACGCGAATCGCCGTCACCAGCACCTCCGCCAGGTAGGAGCCGACCGCGCTGCCCGGCAGCCGCGGCCCCTCCTTGGCCAGGGCCTTGCCCATCACCACCACCTCGGCGTTCAGCTTCTTTCCGAACATCCGCGCCCCGTCCGCGGTCAAGTCCGCGATCCGGTAGGCGTTCGCGATCTCGAACGTGCCGGTCGAGGCGGACAGGTCCACGACGTTGAAGCCCTTGCCGAGGAACTCCTCCTTCATGGCGGTCTCGGACACCGCCATCTCCACACTCTGACCGCGGAACTCCGTCCCACCCCGCCCCCACCAACTCCACCAGAAGATGGCGAGCTCCTGGCCGATGTTCTGCTCAGCGATCATGAAGAGCACCCGGGGCTTGCCGGCCCGTGCCTGGAGCAGCCCGAGGGCCGCGAGGTCGTTCTTCAGGTTGCCGACCGAGACGGTCGCCTCGATCGTGATCAAGTAGAGGTCCCGCTGCGCGCCCTCCTTGACGACCTTGTAGCTCTGCACGTAGCCCTGGCTCTTGGACAGGATGTGGTCCCGGACGGTGACGAAGTTCTCGACCAGCGTCTCGGAGGCGACCATCGTCCCGACCGCCTGTTCCACCGCCTTGCGCAGCGCGTCGCGCAGCGCGTTGTCCCGAGCAAGTCCCTGGTCCCCGCCCTGGATGCCCGCCACACCCTCGGTCGTCACGGTCTGGCTCTGCGCCAGGCCGACCGCCGGCCAGAGGAGGCCGAACAGGACCATGATCGCCAGCACCCCGCTTCCGTTCACACGTCTATCCCACATCCGCGCCTCCCTTGGTCTCCAGCCCGACGTCAGGCCAGGCCGGCCGTCTCGCCCGCACGAGAAATTGCCACGAGAGCAGCACTATCCCCATCTGACTCTCGCGGCGATTCATGACGCGCTCTCCTCCTACTACGATCACCGCGAAGTGATTGACCGCGAGATCGCCGAGCATGAGACGCTCAATCCCGGCCTTCACGCCAAATCGGCGCGGTGAGGCTGCACTTTGTCGTGCCTCTATGGCATGAGGCCCTCGAACCGTGCTACAGTAGCCTCGTGAGACATGAGGATCGGCGACGGGAGCTAGGCCGCACATTACTGGATGTAGCCAAGTATCTCGCCACGGTCGGACTGATCGGCGGATTCTTGACGAACACGCTGACCACACTGAGCGGGCTTCTGATCGCCGTCGTCTTTGTTGTGCTGGGAGTCGCCGCATTCTACGTCATTCCTCCCAAGAAGGAGGCACCATGATGGGCGTGTACTTCATCCTCGCCGGTCTGCTGATTCTTGCCGGATTCGGCGTCCTGGTCGCGTACAAAGAGGATCATCCCCACAAGCCGCTGTAGTTGCAGTACGCTGGAAAACTGAAAAGTAGCCTCTCCCTCTTTTCTCAAGTCACCGACCTCTCCAATCAAGTCCTGTGGCTGCCTCCGCCTTCTGAGACGGATGCAACCCCGTGACGAGACTCCTTGTCACCATCGCACTTTGGAAATCTTGGTCTCGCCGCCCTACCGTGGGTCCACCGCCACGAACAGGTTGTTGCCCTGGCGGCTCAGCAGCAGCACAACCATCTCTTCCTTCTTGATCTTGCTCGCCATCCGCTGGAAGTCCTCCAGGGACTTCACCACCTCGCGGTTGACCTCCTGGATCACGCCGCCGCGCTGCAGGCCTGCCGCTTCCGCCGGGCTGCCCGGCTCCACGTGGTTGATGACCACCCCGGTCGTCTTGCTCGGCAGGTTGAGCTGGCTCATCGTCGAGGGATCGAGCGGCTGGACCCCCAGCGCTGCGAGCACGTTTTTCTCAGAAGATGCCGCAACTTGAGGACCACTGGCTGTCTCACCGGGAGGCACAGGCCGAGCAGATTCTGGCGACTTGGCTGTCCCACCGGCAGGTCCAGCCTGCGCAAGGCTCTGCACGACGGCACGAATCTTGGCAACATACTTTCCGAACTCTCCTTCAGGAACTCTCGTGGGCGGCTGCAGGATCTCCCTGTGCCGGATTTGCACGTGAGCCTCCGGCCGAATCTCATCCTTCTCCAATTCGAACAGGCTCACCTCCGAGAGAGACAGCACAAGGCTCTTGCCGCCTTTCTCGACCACAGCCTGCTTGGCCCTGAGGAGAGCGGCCTCCTTGCAGGCCGCGGGGTGATGTTCTCGTGCATCATGCACTCGCCAATCCCCTCCACCACAACTGGCTTCCTCAGATGAGGTTCAGGATCTCGAGGTTCACCGCGTCCACTTCTCGGTCCGTGTTCTCCTTCTGAACCTTATGAACTCTGTAACCAGACCGCGCAAGCACACGACGAAGGTCTTGAAAGCCCTCCGGGGCCGGGATTGGCTGGCGGACCGGATGTCCCAGATCAGACAGCCGGGCAAAGCCGGCCTCGACAGATTGCTCGTGGAGCGGGGTCGCCTGCTGGCGGAGACGATTCTGGACCTGGACCGCGTGGAGCAGGCGGGCCCGGCCTATCGCCCCAAGGCGCCGGGGTGGCACAAGTGGGAGGCCCAACTGGGCTCGGTTTGTAGCGGCGATCAAAACGTGCCAGTGATGCGTCCACGCCTGCGCAGGCCGGTGGGGGAGATCTTGCGGGCCCTCTACTAGAAACTCCAAGACCGGGGGGCCTGCTCGGAAGTGTTGTTGGGCACGGGGCTCCGGGGCCTGGCAACCCGGCGGTCTCGCGAGACGGTGGTGGAAGCGGCTCAGGCCGTGGGGGGCTCGCCCCCGGCGGTCTCGGGGCACCTGAGCGAGGGGACAACCCAGCCCCTGAAGGACTTCAACGAGCGGGCGCTGGCCGCCTGCCAGCCGGCGGCCCTGTTCCGCGATCCCATGCATCGCGGGGGCGCGGCCTGTGTCATCGCGCTCGGGCTTGACCGGGAGGGGCACCAGCGCGTCTGGGGCTGCGGCGGCCAAGGTCCTGGTGCTGGAGGTGGAGCCGTGGCTGCGCCGGCTCAATGAATCCGCCGCTGCTTCGCGGCGCGAAGCGTTCGAGGACCTCCTCCCCCTGCACCGGCTGCGGGTGCTGGCCCGGTTGCGCAAGACGCTCCACTCGACCACTCCCCTCGAGAGGTTGTTCTCGACGGTCCGGGACGGTGAAGGGCATCTCAAGCGGTCTCGGGGGTGCGTCATGGCGCAGCGCTGGGTGGCGGCCGTGTGCCTCAATGCGGAACAAGGGTTCCGGCGCGTGAACGGGTGGCAAGACCTCGCGGCGGTCATCCAGACCATTGACGCAGAACAGGCCGCCACACAGCACGAGCAGGTGGCGGCCTGACAGGCACAACCAGGAGCCACGCAGTAATTTCAACTAAAGACTTGACAACCTCCAGGATCAGTTCTTCCTCCAGCTTGAGCAGTTGCCGGCGCTCGACGATTTCGAATTTTCCCGGCGCTAGCATGAACAATTGGGTCGTCAATGCCTCCGCCATGAACTGGCCGAGGGCGGTGACGCTCCCATTGAGATCAGAGAAATCAACAATGGCGATCTTGCGCGTGCCCTTTTCGATCATGCTCTTGGTGATCTTGCCCGCCAGGTCTTTGACCCCTTCTTCCAGATCAGCGGCCGTCCAAGACGACACGTTGCCGAGCATGAACAGCGCTATAAACATCGCTGTCACTCTCTTGCTGAACATGGCTCCCACTCCTACTTCACAACAGCCAGAGCGTTCGCCACCTCTACCCCACCTCGCCTCCCCTTACCCAGGGAAGGCACTTTCTGAGCAGGCCGCCATGAGCCCGCGCCCCATCCGCACAGAGATGAACATGAGCCAGGACTTGCTGGCAGGATGGCCCGGTCTGCATCGCGAATCGCGGAGGCGAGGGCACCGCGACTTAGCGAGCCGATGCGGTCCGCCACAGGCGGACGGCGAGGACTGTTCGAGCGCCGTCTCGGACAGCCTCTGACGGGGCGAGTTCCGCAGCCGAGCAGATGCGACGCTTGGTGCGGTCGAGCCGAAGCGCCTGAGCAGGGCGGGCCGGGCCAGCCTGCCAGACGCCCTATTTTCTGAGCGGGTCATGCCTTCACCTTACTGCCGCCCGAACACCCGGTAGATCGGGATCGGCTCGCTCTTGCCCTTCACCCGAATCGGCTCAAGGGGCACCACCTCCACCGCGCCCTTGACCTCGTCGTAAGTGGTCTGGGTGATGATGATCTCGCCAGCCTTCGCGTTCTGCTCGAGCCGGCAGGCCAGGTTCACCGTATCCCCGATGACCGTGTAATCGAGAAAGTCCTTGGAGCCCAGGTTGCCGACCGTGACCTCGCCCGTATTGATGCCCATCCCGACGCCGATGGTCCGGCGGCCTTCCGCCGCCCATTTCCGGTTCAGGGCCTCGATCGCCTCCTGCATCTCCAAGGCCATGAGCACGGCTCGCAGGGCATGGTCCGGCTGCGGCTCGGGGTTGCCGAAGAAGGCCATTACCGCGTCCCCCATGAATTTGTCCAGCGTGCCGCCGTGCGTGAACAGGATCCGCGTCATCTCGGTGAAGTACTCGCCCAGCAGCCGCTGGACCTCGAGCGGCTCCATCTGCTCGGACATGCTGGTGAAGCCGCGCACGTCCGAGAAGAACACCGTCAGCCGCTCCTTGCGGCCGCTCGGGTTGGCCAGCTCGGGATTCTTGACGAGCTGGGCCACGACCCGGGCGGACACGTAGCGCCCGAACATGGCCTGGATCTCCCGCCGCTTCTGCGCCTCGAGGAACCGTTGGTGGGAGACCGCCGCGGTGTACTGCAGAGCCGCGAGCGCATAGAGCGGGACGACGTCCAGCCAGTAGCGCCACCGCCAGAACAGCAGGTAAGCGGCGAGGCCCGGCCCTAGGAGCAGGCCGAACCGGGGCGCCGTCAGGAGCAGGGAGCGGCTCCGCGTCTGAAACAGCAGGAAGCTCACGAGGCCCACAGCGACCACGAGCGCCGGGACGAGGCCCAACCAGTCCGCGCTTCGCCGGACGTACCGGCCGGAGAGGATCGTCTGGATCGCATTCGCATGGATCTCGAACCCGTCCATGCGCACGCCGCGGATCTCCCCCGGGTCACCTGCGAGGACCTGGACGCGCCGCGCCGTGTAGGGCGTCTGGTAGTAGTCGTGCAGCGTGGGCGCGGAGGCCCCAATCAGCACGATCTTGCCCCGGACGTCTTCCGGCGCGAACTCGCCCAGCGCCGCCCGCCAGAAGGGCAGGCGGGGGAAGGTGCCGGGAAGGCCGTGGAACGCGATGCGCATCCGGCCGTCGCGCACTGGGACCCGCAGCGGGCCAATTCGCACCTCCGATGGATCGTCCAGGTCAAGCTCGTGGGCGCTGTCGGGATCCACGTAGAGCCGGGCGACCTCCAGCCCCATGGCCAGAAACGGCTCACCCGGGAGCCCTTCGGAGAGATCCAGGCTGATCAGGGGGACGTGGCGAAGGACCCCGTCGCGGTCCAGCTCGACGTTGATGCTGGCCTCGCCCAGCTCGGCTCGGCTGAACAGCGGCAGGGGGATGTTGTGGCTCCTCTCGCCGATGTAGCGCGCCAGGATCACGTTGCCGGCCTCCGCGATCGCTTCGGCGAGCGCAGCGTCCTCTTCAGGGTCGCGCTCTCCCGCGAAGACGATGTCGAAGGCGATCAGCGTGGCCCCGGCCTGCGCGAGGCGGCGCGTCGCCTCCGCATAGAAGGCACGGCTGATCCCCTTGGCCTGCACGCCCAGGCGCGCCTCCGATTCCTCGTCAATCCGGACCAGAAGGACGGGGGTCGCCAGCGGCTCCGCCGGGAGCCACGCGTATCGCAGATCGTAGGACCACAGCTCCAGCCACTCGAAGGTCCCCAGCAGGTAAAGGGCGAGCACCAGGGCCGTGACGCCGCCGCTCAAGAGCGCTCGCTGGACCGGCTCCCGCCCGAGCCACGTGCGGACGACGCTCCCGCCGTCCACGGATCACTCCGTCCGGGTCTGGCCCGGCACACGGCCTGGGGTCACGGAGGAAGCCCGGCCGAGACCGGCCAGGAGCGACTCGTCCGGCACTTGGCCTTTGATGCCGCCGATCAACGGGTCCGTGACGATCACCACGCGTGATTTCCGGAGCGCCGCGGCCAGCCGGGGATCCTCCCGGATCCTCTTTGCGTCCTCGCTGCTGATCATGACGTTGGCCGCGAGCGGGCCGGATTGGCCCGAGCCCTTGATCTTAAGCGGCCTCCGCCCCTCCCGCGGCGGCGCCGGCGCCCCCTGCACCGGCCGCACGACCAGGACCGCGTCCCCGAACAGCGAGGACAAGTTGGCCTCCGGAGGAGCCGTCCTGTACTGCGCCATTCCCTCCTTTTGCGCGAACCCGCGGTCCACATGTTGGGGTCCGTAGACGATGTTTCCCTCGGGATCGAGGATGGCGGGCAGGCAGGCCGGCTTGACGCCCAGCCCGCGCGCGTCAATGACCAGTCCGGTCGCCCCCTCCTCGCCCGGCGCGTTGGGGCCGACCTCCTGTGGACGGATTCCCTTCTCGTCGAGAAACGGCGTGATGAGCGAGTCCACTCCGTACAAGGGCACCTTGACAGTCACCTCCACGGCGCCGTCCGGCTGATAGTCGGTCTTCGCCACCTGCGCCCCGCGCACGAACCCGCTCACCTGCGTCCTGATCACGTCGCTCTTGACGATGAAATTCTCGACCAGGGACACGGAGTCCACCCGGACACCCTTGACGACCTCGAGCAGGTTCCGGAGCGCGACAGCCTGGGCGGCGCGCTCGGCCATGGCCTTGGCCTGGCCGGGGGTGGCGTTGGGCGGCGGCGCGCCCAGGCCCGTGGCCTTGACCCAGCCGGTGGACCAGTTGATGGTCCCGCTCCCGACAGGCTCGACCGCGTCGCTCAGGGCGACCGCCTGACCGTCGGCGGGCACACCGGAACTCACCAGGGAGGCCAGGCACAACGACGCCGCGAGCAGCGGCCCCGTCCATCCCGACCGGCTTCGTTCGGTTTGTCCTGGGTCCACGGCTCCTCCTTCGCGGCGCAGGCTAGTCCACCACCACCACGACACGGGCCTTCTCCAGGAACCCCAGGTGTTCCTTCGTCCCGTGCAGGATCTGCGCGTCGCTGTTTTTGATGACCAGATCCGTCCGATTCGGCCCATCGGCCTTGACAGCCTTGACCAGCAACGGCCGGTTCGTCACGCGCGGGTTCCCCTGCGCGGCCATCACGTCTTTGAGGTAGCCCACCATCCCCTGCTCGACCGCGTACTGCCGTCCGACGAACCCGGCCCCGTACACCTCCCGCCCGTCCTCGTTGCGGATTTTCGGCGCCATCGCGGGACGGACGCCGGTGCCCCGGGCATCCACGATCAGGCCCGTATAGACCGGACCGGAAGGAGCTTGGTCTGGGACCACGGGGAGCGGCGCCCCGCCGCCTGTCTCCCTGGGCAGCAGCGTGTTGGCGAGGTCGCCGTTCAGCCGGACTCCCACCAGCACCTCGACCGAGCCGTCGGGGTTGACCTGCTCGCGCAGGACCTGCGCGCCGCGCACAAACCCTTCGACGCGGGTCTTGATGACGTCGCTGGTCACGATAAAATTCTCGACCAAGGTCGCCGAGTCCACGCGCACGCCCTTGATCATCTCCAGCAAGTTCCGCGTGGCCACGATGTAGGCCGCGCGCTTCGCCATGGCCCGGGCCTGGGCGGGATTGACCGCGTTCGGCGGGGGCGCGCCCAGCCCGGTGGCCGTGATCACCCCCTGGGTCCAGTCCACGTTGACGTTCGTGCCCAGGGGCTCGATGACGTCGCCGACCCGCCCGGCGAGCTGCGCCGACGCGGCGCCGACGCACAGCACGATCCCCGCGAGCGCCCAGCCCGCGCCCCGCCCTCTCCGCATCCCGCTCATCGCCTGCCCCCCTTCTCCGTGCCCTCGGTGCCGTCAGCGCCGCACCAGGTCCTCGTAGAGCGCCCGCCGCTCCGTCACCCGCTTGAGATAGTTCCGCGTCTCCGCCGGCGTCCGCTCGCTCAGCAGCGCGAACACCTGCGGCTCGGAGAGATCCTGGATTCGGACTCGCTTGAGGATCTTGTCCCGGATGTTCCCCGGCCCCCAGTTGTAGGCGCACACGACCACGTATAGTTGCTTCTCCCCAGGCGGCAGGTCGGCGAACAGCTTCGTCATGAGCATCCACAGATAGGCGGCGCCCAGCTCGATGTTATGCGCCGGATCGGTGAGGTAGTCCGGATCGAGGACGCGGTCCTGGCCGTAGAGGATGTTGTAGGCGTCCCGGGCAGCGGCCCGGGGCACGAGCTGCATCAACCCGTAGGCCGGCGCCGGCGACTGGGCCTTGGGATTGAAGTAAGACTCCGTTTGGATGACCGCGAACACGAGCCGCGGGTCCAGCTTGTGGCGCCGGGCCTCCCGCAACACGAGATCGCCGTATTGGCGCGCCCGCTTCTGCAGGTGGTCGGGGACCAGCTTGACCCTGGCCGTCACCTTGGCCCGCTCCACACCGTCGGGCGAGTGCATCGGCTTTCGATCCACTTCGAGGGCGGGCAGGACCTCCCGCTGGACAAAGGCCTCCCGGTTCTGCTTTGTGACCGGCTGACCGGCCCCGTTGAGCACTTGCCCGTCCAGGACGGCCTTGCCCTGGACGCCGGGCTGGGCGAGCACCCGGTCGAGCTGCTCGGCCACGGCCCCCTGCGCCGCGAGCGGAATCTTCTGCTGCCCCAGCTCGGACAGCGGGACCAGCGTGGTGACCTCCAGGGTGCCCTCTTCAAAATTGACGATGCTCCGGGTCTCGTAGGACGGGGAGTAGTCCACCCACTCCTTCTTCGTGGACCGGACGGCCTCCCCCCAACGACGCTCGATCTCCTGCTTCTGGCGCTGCCACCGGGCCTCCACCTCGCGTTCCATCCGGGCCCACTCCGCCTCCATGGCCGCGCGGAGGTCCCGGAAGCGCGCGCCCATGCTGTCCAGGGCCGCGGCCCCCTCGCGTTGCCGCTGCTCGAACCGCTGCTGGATTTCCTCAAGAGGATCGCCGGCCAGGACCGCCGGCGCCCCCGGCCCGGCGACTGTCCCCGCGCAGACCGCCAGCCACACAACGAGGGGTGGAGCTCGCCGCTGAATCCCCATGCTCACCTCACCGGTGCGGGCCCCCGGTCGACACGCTCACGGTCGCCGCCGCCGACAGCACGCCGTCGCGAGAGTAGGAGGACGCCTCATGCTAGGCGAGTTTCGGAGAAAACACAACCCCTTTGGAGTACGCCGAACGGCGTACGTACATCCATCCAGTGAGGCCGCTGGGCCGGTCGTTCCGGGTCGAGCGGAGGGACGAGAGGAAGGAGCGCCGAGCGGCGCAGGGTCGGGCGTTACGGGCGCGGGGCGGCGGGGCTGGACTGCTGCAGGGCATCGAGATCCCCCTCGAGGACCTTCGCGTCGCCCTCCCGCCCTTGCGCGCGCGAGAGCGCCAGCGCGCGCTGGAGCTCGACGAGGGCCCGCCCCGTGTCCCCGATGGCTCGGTAGGTCCAGTAGGCACGCTGCGCGTACCCGAAGGCGGCCTCCTGGTCGTTCTGCTTCTCGGCGACGCGAGCCAGGTTAGCCAGATCGCCCGCGATCGCGGCCCGGTTCTCAACCGCCTTGTCGAGCGCCAGCGCCTCGTCGTAGCGGGCCCGCGCCTCGTCGAGGTGCCCCGCCTCCTCCGCCAGCAGCCCGAGGTTCGCCAGGTTGGCGGCTTGGCCCCGGCGGTTCTCGAGGACCTGGTTGAGGGCCAGCGCGGCCCGAAACGACGCCGCGGCCTCCTGCGTCCGGCCGGCTTCCTTCGCCAGCAACCCGACGTTGTTGAGCAGGGCCGCCTCGCTGTGCCGGTCCCGCTCCGCCTGCGCGAGCGCGAGGGCCTCCCGGTAGAGCGACGCCGCTTCGTCCCGATTCCCCGCGAGCTGCACCGCGGTGCCGAGATGGGCCAACGACTCCACGATCAGGTCCGACCGCCGGAGATCCCTAGCGAGCGCCAGCGCGCGACGGTGGAACGCGACCGCGGTGCCCACGGCACGCTCCTGCGCGGCGGCGCCGCCGAGATCGTTGAGGGCCTGCACGAGTCCCGGGAGATCGTCGAGGCTCTCCGCCAGCCGCCGGGCCTCCTCGAACGCCTCCTTGGCCCGGTCGCGCTCCCCACGCTCCAGGAGCCGTTGGCCCTGGAGGTGCAGCGCGCGCACCTTCGCGGCCAGGGGCGGCGCCTCCTCGCGCGGCCCGTTGGCGCACGCCAGCACCACGGCCAGCAGCGCGAGCGCGAGCCAGCCGGCTGTTCCCCGGACGGACCTCACCGCAACCCCGCCTCTCCCCTGAGGCTCAGCAGCCCGTTGGCGGGCCCCGCCTCGGCCGGCAGCTCTCCCTTCTTGACCATCGCGCTCACCGGAAACGTCTTCTTGGCTCCGCGCACGATCGCGCTCACGTCCTCCAGCGTGGTGTGCGCGGTCTGGACGATCCCCGGCATCTCCTTCGTCATGCCCTTGACGGCTTCGGTCGTAGCCCTGATGTTGTTCACGGCTTCCTGCGCCGAATCCGCGATGGCCGGGAGCTTGCTTGTCGTCTTCCGCACGTCACCTAGAGCCACGTCCACCACGGTCAGGGTCTTCTTCACATTCTGCGTGATCTCCGGCAGGCCGGCCGCCGTCTTCTCTATCATGACCGCAGTGCGCTGGGCGGACTCTACGAGCATGGGCAGCTCGCGGCTCGCCCGTTCCACAGTGGCGAGCATCCGGTGGCCGGTCTGCACCATGCCCTGCACGTCCTTCGTGATCTCCTCGACGCGCAGGACCGTCCGTTGGACCGACTCCAGCACCGGCTTCACCTCCCGGTCGTATTCGCCCTTGAGGTCCTGGAGCATCGCCAGGTAGTCCGTCGGTTCCTGGACCTTGATGAACGACCCGTCGGCCAGCGGCCGCTGGCCCTTGCCCATGGAGATCTCGACCTGGGTCGCCCCCGCCACCAGCATGCTCTTGGTCAGCGTCGCGACCGAGTCCTCCTTGACCATCCCGTGGTAGCGCGCGAGCAGCTCGACCGTCGCGTCCACCGTCCCCTCGGGGGTGAACTCCACGGTCAAGACCTTGCCGATCGGGATCCCCGACATCAGCACCGGGGCACCCGGCTCGAGGCCGTAGGAGTTCTTGAGGCTCGTATGGAGGACGAATTTCTCCTCGAACAGGTGCGCCGACTTGGCCATGAAGATTCCGACGATCGCCAGCCCGAGCAGCGGGACGAGCACGAAGGCCCCAACGATCTGCGCGATCCGGCCCGAGGATAACCGATGGGAGTAATGCATCTTCATCGCAACACCTCATCGCCTGGGTTGAGAGTCTTCGACGCGGACAGGACCGGCTCCAGGTACGGCCGCATCTCGGCGTCGGCGCCGGCCAGGAGGGCCGCATAGGCGCCCGCCCGGAGGACCCGGCCCGCGCGGACGAAGGCCACGCGATCGGCCTGCTCGAGCAAAGGGGAATACCCGTGCAGGGTCGCCAGGATCGTGACAGGCCGGGCCCGCCGCAGCTCTGCCAGCAGGCGGCCCAGCGTGGTCGCCATGGTGGCGTCCAACCCCTCCGTCGGCCCATCCAGGAGCAGCAGGTCCGGCTCCATGACGAGCGCCCGCGCGAGCGCCGCGCCGCGCACCTCGCCCTGGTTCAGCTCGGCGGGAAAGCGGTTCCGCACGGCCGCCAGCCCCAGCGGCTCCAGCCAGGCCATCACGAGGGGTTCCAGCGCCTCTTGCTCGAGGCCACGGTGATACCGAAGCGGCAGCGCCACGTTGTTGAACACGGTCAGGTTGCTCAGGAGCCCCGGCTGCTGGAGCACGACGCCCACGCGCAGCCGGAACTCGTCCCGCTCTTCCTCGGTCAGCTCGGCGAGATCCCGGTCCAGCACCCGCACCGTGCCCGCGTCCGGCTCGACGAGTCCGGCGCACAGCTTGAGGATCAGGCTCTTCCCCGAGCGGTTCGGCCCGACCAGGGCCACGAACTGCCCCGCTTCGGCCGACAGCGTGAAGTCGGCCCGGAGAGCCTCCTGCTCCATCACCACGGACACGCCGGACAGCTCGATCGCGGCCATCAAAAGTAGGCGGTGACCGTCACGAGAATGTCCAGGATCAGACAGATCGTGACAGAGTTGATCATGGCTTTCGTGGTCTGCTGCGGCACTTCCGTGTAGGACGCCCGGACCGAGAGGCCGTGATGACAGCAGATGGCCGCCACCGCCGTGCCGAAGAGCGCGCCCTTGGTCACGGTGACGGCCAGATCCGTGAGCGAGAGCGAGCGCGTGATCGCCTGCGCGAAGACCTCGAACGGAACCGTCAGCTTGGCCTTGGCCACCACGAAGCCACCGAGCACGGCGACGGCGTCGAAGTACAGGGTCAGGCAGATCATGGACAGGATCATGCCTACCAGGCGCGGCATGACGATGAAGCGCAGGACCCGGATCCCCATCAGCTCGAGCGCCGTGACCTCGTGGCCGACCCGCATGTACCCGAGCTCGGTCGTGATCGCCGTGCCCGAGCGCCCCACGACGATCACGGCGGTCACGAGCGGCCCCAACTCTCGGATGACGACGACCACGATGATCGTGCCGATGAGGCTCCCGGCGCCGACTTTCGGCAACTGCGTGCCGGCTTGGGTGATGATGATGAAGCCGAGCATCAGCGCGATCACGCTGACCACCGGGAGCGCATCCACGCCCGTGAAGAGGATCTGGCGGGTGATAACGCGGAAGGATTCCCCGCGCCCCTGCCGACCCGCGGAGAGCAGCTCGCGCAGCGAGCCGTAGACGAGGGTGGCCAGGTCGGCTAGGTAGCCGTACGCATCCAGGACCCTCTGGCCGACCGCCGTGAGCATCGCTGGGCCGCCTCGTCCGCGCGGCGACGCGCGCGACTCCTCGCCGAGCAGAGCAGGAAACTCGGACCGATTCTAGGGGAATCGGTCCGGCAAAGCAATGAAACCGCGGCGGGCGACGCCCGGTGCCGCTCGGTCTGGCCCTCGACTCCCTTGTCCGGTAGCCGGCCGGGGCGTACCATGGGGAGCCATGCCCTTTCCGCGTCACTGCCTCGCGCTCGTCCTCCTGCTGACCGCAGCGGGAGCCCCGCCCTTCGCGGGATCGCCCTCATTCGGCAGGGCGGCGGAGAGCGTGCCTCCCGACGCAGCCGTCACGGAGGAGGGCATGGAGGCGGAGTTCCGCAAGGCCCGTGAAGCCCTGCGCGCCTCCCCCGAGTTCAAGGGCGACGACGCCGAGACCCGCTTCCGGCTCGGCGCGGCGCTCCACCACCGAGGAGATCTGACCGGGGCGATCGAGGAGTTTCGCGCGGCCATCCGGCTGAAGCCGGAGTACGTGGAAGCCTACCGCGAGCTCGGCGTCGTCCTGATGGACCGGCACGACTGGGCGAGCGCGGTCGAAGCCCTGCGGGCCACGGTTCGGCTGCGGCCGAGCGACGCGGAGGCCTTCTACTGGCTGGGGCGCTCGCTGATGGCGCACGGGGACTGGGCCGACGCGGCCGCGGCGCTCCGCACAGCCACGCACTTGAAGCCGGACGATGCGGAAGCCTACGCCGACCTCGGGCTGGTCCGCATGGTGCAGGGCGACCCAGCCGGCGCGGCCGAGGCCCTCCGGCTCGCCGTGCAGCTCAAGCCGGACAACGCGGACGCCCACCACCTGCTGGAGACGGTCTTGGCATACCAGCAGGACCCCGACCGGGTCGCGCGCGCCGCCCGCCGGATCCTCGATTCCCTGTTCGCGCGGGAGTAGCGTCCAAGGCGGAGCTATCAATGGGCCCATGGTCAGTAGTAGGACGAGTGACGACTACCGAGTGACGGCCCCTTTCACGGCACCCAGTCCGGCGGAGTGTCGCTGGACGAGAGCATGACAGCCTGCACGTCCACGCGCTGGCCCTCGGGCTGCTGGTAGGTGCGAAAGAACAGCATCTGGTTGTCCCGCAGTTCGATCCAGTCAATGAAGGCCCAGCCAGGCGTCGCGGGCACCGGGCCGATCACGCAGGTCTTGGCGCAGAGATGGACCCGCTGACCTTCCGACTGCCCGGCGCCGTACACCCAGACCGCGTAGCGACCACCGGGGAGCCGCGCCTTCGCGGTGAGCGGTGCCATGCCCGGAACGGGCTGGCGGATGGACACGACGCGGTCGGCCTGGGCGCGCGGCACGCCGCACCGGGTCGCGGTGGCGTAGACCCAATAGGAGTATTCGCCCGAGGCGGCCGAGCACTCCCCGTCGGAGGACTCCATGCCGCCTTTCCAGTCCGAAGCCCGGAGGATCTGCCCGATGGGCGACTCCTGCGAGACGTGAGCCCGTTCCGGTTGCGGCGCGCCGGCGAGCATACCGAGCGCCAGCAGCGAGATGACGCAGGTCAAGAGAAGGACCCGGTCGGGCCCGCGACGGGGCGGCACGTTCAACGGAGCCAGTCTCACGAGCACCAACGAGAAGTGGGATTGGACCTTCCCTTTTTACCCACTGGTTCCGCTGACGGTCAACCCGCCCTGCCGTTCGCCTGGGTCGCAGCCTGTTTCGGTTCGGGCTCGACCCGCCGACCGGGTTTCTGCCGGTGTTGGGCGCCCCCCTGGCGCCCGCGTCGCCCGCCCGCACTGGCTGTGTCAGCTTCTGACTGCGGAAGCGGGAAGCCCCATTGCCTGTAGCCCTAGCGCGTATGATTTGGGAACTCTTTCCATAGGGCCCCCATGGCCTTGTTGGTGCAATGGGGCTGTGCTATGCCACGACACGGCACAGCGAAGGGAGCGTCAGCTCGCAGGATCGGAACCAGACGGGGCAAGCCCTTCGCTCTCATCGAGCAGTGCCTGCAACTCGGCGATGGCCTCCAAATTGCGCGGCAGGGCGCCCGCTTGACCGCGATGAGCCGTCTCAAGTCCAGGCACCGGCACGTCACGTCGAACAGCGTGAGCTCGACGGTATCGCGCCGGAGGTCCTCGTAGCTTCCGCCGCCAGGGATTTCGCCAAACAGATCAAGCGCGCCGAGATCCGTGGTCAAGGTGAAGTTGAGGCCGCGTCGAATCGTCTCGGCGTCGAGACGGAACGGCAGGCCGGGAGGGCACCGCGCAGGTAGGGATGAGAGGGGCCGAGGCAGGCAGCCAGACGCACGATATTGTCTGGAGTGCGCCGACAGACGATGTTCAGATCCTACGTCAGCCTGGCTGATCCGTGCGCCGTCGCCGCGGCCCCACCGATCAGGAGGAGCTCCACGTTGTGCTGGGCGAGGGGTCGGATCAGGGAGGCAAAATCGGTCATCGCCTGGCGTCTTGGCCAGCCTGGCGGAGCTCGGCGGCAAACCGCTGCAACTCCATGAGCTTCAGAAACCGCTCTTCGACCGTCAGTTTCAGATTTTCGCGGAGCAGCGTCCGGTCAATGTCGCGCTTGTAGGCTTCGATGACCGGATCGAGTGGCAGGCCGCCCGGCACCGGCTTCGTCTCCCGACAGCGATCCTTCCTCGGCATGGGCCCCTCGCCTGACGCGCCGAACGCTAGCACGCCCTCCGTGAAACATCAACGCTGGAGGAGGCCAGGGCTCCATCGTCCTTGCAGGTCCGCAGGCTCACTCTAGGCGGCGAACCGTGAGGAGCAGCCGGCGCAGGATCATGCGGGGGTCGGGCTCGCTCATATCCGCTGGATGGTCGTGCTTCACAGCGGATCGGGCAATCGCAGTCTCTCTTTACTCTCGTGGGACAATTCGTATACATAAGCAGCCGGGACGCAGACCTTCTGGACACCAGCCATCAGGGACGGCTCATGCAACAGGTCCTCACCATCGCGGGCTCCGACTCTGGCGGAGGCGCCGGCATCCAGGCGGACCTCAAGGCCATGGCCGCCAACGGCGTGTACGGGATGTCGGTGATCACCTCGATCACGGCCCAGAACACCAAGGGCGTGACGGCGGTCCATGACCTGCCCGTCTCCGTGATCGAGGCGCAGCTCGACGCGATCTTCGACGATTTCGACGTGGCGGCGGTCAAGACCGGCATGCTCTCCACGGCCGAGATCGTGGCGGCGGTCGCCCGGAAGCTGAAGCAGTACGGGGTCTCGACCCTGGTGGTGGATCCGGTGATGGTCGCGAAGAGCGGGCAGGCCCTGCTGCGGGACGACGCGATCGAGCGGGTCAAGGCCGACCTGATCCCGCTCGCATTGCTCGTGACGCCCAACGTCCACGAGGCCGAGCGGCTGGCCGGCAGCCCGATCGCCTCGCTCGCGGATGCCCGCCAGGCCGCCAAGGCCATCCACAAGCTGGGCTGTCGTCACGTCCTCATCAAGGGCGGGCACCTGCTCGCAGAGCACGGGACCGATCTGCTCTACGATGGGCGGTTCTTCACCCTGTACAAGGGCGAGTTTATCGACACCCCCCACACCCACGGCACGGGCTGCACCTACGCCTCGGCGATCGCGGCCCAGCTTGCCAAGGGCAAGCCCCTACCCGACGCCGTCCAGGCCGCCAAGCGCTACATCACCGAGGCGATCCGGCATCACCTCGCGATCGGCCACGGCCGGGGCCCCACCCACCACTTCTACTTTCTCATGGACTGAGGGGACGACGGTGCTCAAGGCCTGCCGCCCGCCGCTGTTCCTCATAACGGGATTCTTCTGGCTGGTGCTTGCCTCGCTGGCGGGGCTCGCGCTCTTCCTCGGGCCGGTCCTCGGGAAGCCCCTGCCCCCCTGGCTCCGGCTCCTGCACGCGCACGCCGCGTTGGTCGGCGGGGTCGCCCAGATGATCCTCGGCGCGCTGCTGGCCTTCATCCCGCCACTGCTGCTCACCGGCCGGGACCGGGTGCCCTCGCATCCGGTGCTCTACCTCGTCATCAACGCGGGCGCCGTCGGCCTCCTGGTCGGCTTCGCCCTCGGACAGAACACCGTGGTCGCCGCCGCGGGGGCCTTGGTCCCGCTCGCGTTCCTCTCGGTCGCCGGCGACGCGATGCGGCAGGCGCGGGCCAGCCTGAACTCGCCCCCGCTCAACCTGTGGTTCTACGGGGTCGCGCTCCTCCTGCTCTTCGGCGGGCTTGGCGCGGGCGAAGGCATGGCCGGGCGGCTCTTCCCGGCGGAGACGTACGGGCGGGCCCGCCTCGCCCACATTCACCTCAACCTCCTCGGCTTCGTGACGTTGACGATCATTGGCACGATGCACAACCTCTTTCCCACGGTGCTGCAGGCCCCACTCCACAGCCCGCGCCTGGCGCGCCTGACGTTCTTCATCCTACCAGCCGGCATCCTGGTCCTCGTCGGGGGGTTCCTGCTCGGCGACGTGGCCATCGAGATCGCGGGGGGCGCCGCCATCTTCGTCGGCGCACTGCTGTACACGTACAACATCCTCCGCACCTGGCTCGACGCCGGACGCCCCACAGGCGCGGCATCGGACCACCTCCTCATCGCGACCTTCTTCCTGGTTGTCGGGATCGGGACCGGCCTACTGGTCGGCGTGAACTACCTCTGGAACCCGCCAGCCGTGCCGTTCGGTGCCCTGCATCTTATGGCCTACACGCACCTCACCCTGGTGGGGTTCATCTTCCAGACCGTCGTCGGCGCGCTGACCCACCTCCTGCCAATCATGCTCGCGGTCGCCCGCGTCGCCAGCACCAAGAAGCGCGGCGCCTACCTGGCCGAGTTGACCGGGATCATGGAACAGTGGCGCCCGGTCCAGGTCTGGACGCTCAGCTTTGGCACACTGGGCCTCGCCGTCGTCGCGGCGCTGGTCTGGCACTTCCCTTTGCTGTCCACCGAGATCCTCGTCGCCAGCCTGGCGAGCGGTGGGCTGCTCCTGGCGGGAATCGGGCTGGCGACGGGCAAGGTCCTGCTGGCAATGCTGCACCGGCCTCCCGTCTGAACGACGCGCTCGGGCCAGGCCCTTCGCCCCGATCCGGCTCTCCCTCACAGCCCGCCGTTCTGTTAGAATGCCGCCATGGAGCGGGCCATGCACTTTACCGATCCTGATGGTCGCCGCGTCGCAGGCCTGATCGAGACGCCACCCGACGCCAGCGACCGGATCGCCGTCCTCTGTCACGGATTCCTCTCTAACAAGAACAGCATGACCAACCGCACCTTGACCGCGCTGCTGAGCGAACGCAGGATCGCCACCTTGCGCTTCGACTTCTTCGGGCAGGGTGAGAGCGAGGGGCCGTTCGAGGAGATCACGGTGGCGCGGGCGCTGGGCCAGACACTGGCCGCCCTGGACCTCGTCGCCGACAAGGGCTATCGCCGCATCGGGCTCGTCGGCTCCAGTTTCGGCGGACTCGTGGCGATCCTGGCGGCCGCCCGCTGGCCAGCGAACGGCCGCCGGCTCGCCTGTCTGGCGCTCAAGTGCCCGGTGCCCGACTTTCCCGAGATGCTCGAGCAGGAGTTCGCACAGCAGGGCCTGGCGGAGTGGAAGGCGACCGACACGATTCCCGACGTCACGGGGAAGCTGGGTCGGCTGCGGTTGCGGTACCGCTTTTACGAGGATTGTGTCCGTCACGTGGCCTACGAGCCGGCCAGGGCGATCACGGCGCCAACCTTGATTGTCCAGGGCGATCGGGACGAGTACGTGCCGCTCCACCAGAGCCGGCGGCTCCTCGAGGCGCTCCGGGCGGAGAAGCGCCTGGAGATCCTGCCGGGCGCGGACCACGGGTTTACGAAGCCGGAGGACTTCCGGACGATGACGACGCTGGTGACCGACTGGCTGACCGCGCACCTCGGCGGCGGAGCAGCCTAAACAGGGAGCGCCTTCATGCCCGAGACCAACGGCCTGAAAGAGGAAGAGAAGCTGCAGGTCCTGAAGATCCTCTATCCCTGGTACAAGGAGGAGGTCTTCCGCCGGCGGGAGCAGATGATGCGGCTCACGGCTTTCGCGAGCGCGTTCCTGGTCTTGCTGCTCGTGACCATGCTCGCGGTGCCGACCTCGCCCGCCCGGGTCAAGTCCGATCTCACGGTGGCGATCTTCGCGATCACCGGCGTGGCGCTCTTCTCCGCCGTCTTCGCCTACCTGATCCTCCAGCAGCGCGAGCGCCACCGGATGGCCAAGCAGGCGCTGATCGAGATCGAGCGGCTGTTGGGGCTTTACGACCCGGACCTCTACCTGCTGGGCAAGTCCTTGTACCCGGAGGAGTGGCAGACCGTATGGCGGACTGACCGAAGCGTCACGATCTATCTCACGATCCTCGCCGCCCTGACCGTCCTCGTGATCGCCGCCGTCCTCTTAAGACCGTGACACGGGACGGGGACGCGGGACAGAGCCTCAGCCGCCGTCCCGCGTCACGCGTCACCTGTCACCCGTCACCGTTTTTGCGCAGCGGAACCCCGTATAGCTGTTCCGCGTGTTCGGCGGGAGCTTGAAGCGGCCGTAGGTCAGCAGATACTTCGGCAGCTCGGACCAGGAACCGCCCCGCAGCACCTTCAATTGGCCCTGCTCAGGGCCAGGGGGGTTGCGCGCCGGGCTCCGTTCGTAATAGCCCGCGTCATACCAGTCCTGCACCCATTCCCAGACATTGCCGGCCATCTGGAAAAGGCCGTAGGGGCTCTGCCCCCGCTCGTAGTGGTGCACGGGCATGAGCACCTGGCTGTAGCTGAAGCGGGCGCCGAGCGCGAAATTCGCCAGCTCCGGCGTCGGCGGCTGGTTGCCCCAGGGGTAGTGGCGCTCGTCCGTACCCCGCGCCGCCTTCTCCCACTCGGCTTCCGTCGGCAACCGCTTGCCCGCCCAGCGGCAGTAGGCCTCCGCGTCCTCCCAGTCCACCCCGATCACCGGCCGGTCGCCGTGGATGGCCAGGTCCACCGCTTCCCACAGCCAGGGCGGCTGCCGCCCCGTCGCCGCGAGGAACCGCGCATAGCGCGCCGTCGTGACCTCGTAGCGGTCCAGGGCAAAGGTATCGAGCCAGACCCGGTGGCGGGGCCGCTCGTCCTCGAGCCCCAGTGGGCCATCCACCCCCATCCAGAACTCGCCCGCCGGCACGGTCGCCATCGGCGTCTCGTCGCCCGCCCCGGCTGGCGCCTCCTGCGCGTCCTTCTGGAGCTGGCGGAGCTTGCCGAGCTGGGCGTCGCCCTCCACACCCCAGCACGCCATAACCAGCACGACGAGACCCAGGAAGACAGCCGCTCGCCCCGCGTGCATCGCTCGGCGTTCCGCAGGCATCGTTTCAATAGATCCGTCCGCCGACGACCCAGTGGCGGTCGTCCGGGACGTCAATCAGGAGGCGGGTCAGGTGCATCTCCGCCAACTGGGCGGCCACCTCGTCCTCGGTGAAGGCGGCCAGGAGCGAGTTGTAGAAATCGCGGCGGAGGAGGGGGGATTCGCCGGCAGCGTACCGGTCCACGATCGCCTGGGCGGTTTCCGGCGACTCCGGCCGCAGCAGATCCATCACGAGCACGCAGCCGCCGGGCTTCACGAGCCTCCGGAGCACGTGCCAGAACTGATAGGGATTCGGCAGGTGATGGAGCAGGCTGTTCGAGATCGCCGCGTCGGCCGGTTCGGATGGGGCGAACTGCTGCACGCGCTCGCACCGAAGCGCGACGCGGTCGGTCAGGCCGGCGGCCCGCACCGCCTCCTCGGCGAGCCGGATCATGGCCGGCGAGGCATCCACGCCGGTGAGCGAGCAGCCGGCCCACTCGCGCGCGAACCGGATCGTAATGTCCGCTGGCCCGCAGCCGAGGTCCAGCACGTGGCCGCCGTCGAAATCGGGAAAGTACTCGTGGAAGCGCGCCACGAACCCCCGGTTCTCCTCCTCGAAATCGGCCCTCGCGTAGGCCAGCGCCTGCTCGGGATCGTCCATCAGCTCAGGCTCCAGCCTCCGTTCCATGCGCGCCCCTCGTCCCGCCTCAACCAGACTCTTCCCTTTACGGCGCACGCCTCATGTCTTACGCTTCTTCGATGATCACCGGATCGCCAGGCCGGACGGCCCCTTCAGCCAGGACCCGCGCATAGAGCCGGCTCCACCCCGGACGATGCTTCTGCGAGATGCGCTTGAAGTTCCCCTGTCGGAACCAGCGGGCATTGAGCGAACAGGGGGCCGTGTAGCTCGTGATCTCCAGCCGGACCGCCTCCCCGATCCGCAGCCGGCTACCCGGTTTGAGCCTCGCCCACTCTAGCCCGGCCAGGGTGAGGTTCTCGCCGGCTGAGCCGGGTCCGATCGGGTGACCTTCCCGCTGAAGGGCTTCGATCAGCTCCAGCGAATAGAGGCAGACAGCCCGGTCCGGCCCGCCGTGGACCGCGCGGCTGCGCTGGCGGTCGCCCTGGATTCCCTCCACCGTGACCTGTGCTTCGGGGACCGGCCGCTTCGGCACGCCGCCATCGGAGACATTGATCTGGTATAGACGCGGGCCGGTCCCGCGCGCCGGCCAGGTTGTCATCGTCAGCGCCAGCCACCCCTCCCGCTCATGCCGCTCCTGGACCATCATGCCTGCCTCGGCGAAGGCTGGGACGAGGTCCGCAGCATCTTCGTCCAGGATGCCGGACAGGAGCAGGATCCCGTTTGGGGTCAGGGCTTGCGCCAACAGGGCGGCCGACTCCAGCAAGGTCCGTCGGTCCAGGTTCGCCACGATCAGATCGGCCCGCACCCCCTGGCTCACCGCGTCCTTAAGAGTCTGGACTCGCAGCTCCAACGCCGGGCCGCATCCACTCAGCGCTGCGTTCTCGCGCGCGCAGGCGATCGCGACAGGATCGGAGTCGAGGCCCAGGACCGACGCCGCGCCCAGCCGGAGCGCGGCCATCGCCAGGACGCCGCTGCCGGTCCCGACGTCCAGCACCCGCTCCCCGCCGCGCACAAGCACCTCCAGCCGTTCGACGAGGAGCTGCGTCGTCGCATGGTGGCCGCTCCCGAAAGCCTGCTTGGGATCAATCACCAGCTCGATGTCGCCGGGCAGGAGCAGGGCCGCGTGCCAGGAGGGGCGGACCACGACGCGCCGGCCGATCCGAATGGGCGTGACCTGGCTGGCCCAGACGGTATTCCAATCCTGATCGGCCAGCGGCGTCGCCAGGACGGTCGCCTGCTCGGGCACCTGGCCGAGTCGCCTGAGCGCTGCCTGTACCGCGGACAGCAGCTCCGGCCGCCAGCGGTCGGCCGGCCAGTATAGCCGGATCACGCCGTGGTCCTGCCAGCCGCCAGCCGCGTCCGGGGCGTCCAGAAGCCCCAGCAGCTCGGCCGCGTCCACCGGCGCCTCGATCCGAACCTCGATCCAGCCCTCAGGCATCGTGCCCCGCCACACGGTAGCCCGGTATCATAGCAGGCTGGACGCCCGGCTGCACGGGCTCCGCGGCGGGCGTTCCTTGACTAACCGACGGGCCGGCTGGTAGCGTGCTAGCATCGCTGCAACAAGGAGGCTCCGTATGGCGTGGAGGGAATGCCGATCCGCTCGATGGCTGCCGCTGGTTGCGCTGTTCCTGCTCGGTCCAGCCTGTACGACCAAGGGGACGACCAAGGCCACGACGGACCCGACGACGGACATCCTGTCCAGCACGAGCGGGCGGACCTGGTTCAGTGAAGAGGGCTTGGTCCGGGAGGAGTACAAGGTCACAGCCTTCGCCACGATCAACTTCGACCATTTGCGGCAGGAGATGGCGCGGGGCGACGGCGAGTACCTGACCGCGCTGGGGACGTTGCTAGGCGTGCCGGCTGAGCGTCGGGGCGAGTTCTTCCTCCTGACCCGGGAGCGGTACGTCACGCTCTTCCGGACGGATCGGACGACACCCGAGGAGATGCTGGCGTCGCTCAGGCGGGAGCTGGCGCGGCATCCGGAGTTGACCCCGGAGCGGCCTCGACCGGGCCCCTCGACTCCGTCGTCGTAACGAGCCCAGGGGCTGTCGGCTCGCGGGCGAGTCCGGTGCGGACCGGCAGCCCGTCCCGGAACACAATGAAATAGGCCGGCGAGGCCGGCACGCGCGCCCCTGGCAGGATCACCCCAACCAGGTTCAGTGGATCGGCGCCGGAGAGCCTGATCTCCTGCATCGGGCCGCGCCCGCCGCGAGCCGCCGCTTTGCGGAGCGCCCGCAAGGATTCGACCGCCTCGGGCAGCGCAAATTGCTCGCCGGTGAACCCGCCGAGGAACCGCCCGCCCCGCACCTCGCCCCGCAGTTCCATCCGGCGATAGATGACGAGGAGGTCCCGCCAGGCCGGACAGAGTGACTCCCGCTTGAGCAGATCTCGAAAGACCACCCCATAGCGCCGCAGGAGCTGACGGGCCATCGGCTCCAAGGAGGTGGTGGGTGAGGAGTGCGGGGTGATGGGAAGACGCAGGAGCGCCCAGCGCCCCGTGCCGTGGCGGGGTCGTCGCGCCCGCTCCCGGCCCTGGGCGCGCCGGCGCCGCGGATCGAGCAGCGCCCGTAGATTGTCGAACCCGTCGGCCGTGACCAGCCCCGCCGCCACCAACTCCCACAACCCATCCTCCACCTCGGCCGGCAGGCGGCCCGTGCCCGCGGTCAAATCCGTAAAGAAACTCGCCCCGCGCGCCTCGAGCCAGCGAAGCAGATCCTGCGCCGTGCCGCTGAGCCCCGCGGGCGACCGGACGCCGGCCTCTCCGGATTCGGCCAGGCGCAACAGCCAGCCAGCGTCCTCGCGCGGGAAGAGGCTCAGGGGCGCCACGCTGGTCGGGATGATCCGTGGGGGCTTGCCAGCGCGCACGTTGTCCTGGATGGTGGCGGGCGCGCCGGTCCGTCCCAGCAATCCAGGATGCGGGGAGAGCCGGCCCCAGGCCACGGCCCCGCTCAAGCACAGGCGGTCCAGGACTGCGGGATCGTACTTGGCCATCCGGACCGGCAGGAGGAAGTGCTCCCAGGCGGAGGCGGCTGCCTCGAAGCCCGCAAGCTGCCGGATGACCTCCAGCAGCCCCTCCTCTCCGTGCAGCCGGGCGCCGGGCGCCACGTGCTGCCACTGGAAGAGAAACCGCATGAAGTCCGCCGTCGTCACCGGCTCGACCTCGCGCCGCAGCCGGCCGACGGTCAGGCGGTGGATCCGCGTGAGGAGCCGCCGATCGCACCACTCTTCGGAAGCGGGTGCTGGGTGGGGAAAGGGCCGAAAGTGACCGCGCAAGACCTGACCCTCGGCCTCCAGCCGGAGCAGGGCCGTCCGCACGAGGTCGCTCGGGAGGCAGAGCGTCCCCGCCAACTCCGCGGCCGTCGTTGGCCCCGTGCTCTCCATCCAGCCCCGAACGAGGGTCGCCACAGCCTCCCCGCGGTCCAGCGCAGGCACGGCCGGGCTCGGCACGGCGTCGGGGAAAATAGCCCGCACCACGGCCAGCCGCTCGGTGGCGACCCATCCGGTCACGGTCTCAGACGGGGCGACGGGGCAAGAGGGCGAAGCGGGAGGATCGGCTCCCGGCGTCCCCGCATCCCCGCGTCTCACCGCCATGATGACCGCGCGACCGGTCTCGAGCAAGACTGGGAGATGGGCCGCCCATTCGCCTGCCCGCGCGGCCGGCACCCAGATCAGCGATAGCAGCGCGTCATGCAGCTCATCGGGGTCCCGTACGACGGGCCAGGCCTCCTCCGCCACCTCGGCAATGGCGGCCGGATCCAGCGCCCCCAGGCCCGCCGCCAGGTCCGGCGGCAGGCTGCGCCGCATCTCCACCGCCCGCGCGCGGCGCTCCTCCAACGGCGCGTCATCCAGGTAGGCGTAGGGATTCGCGTTCAGGATCTCGTGGCTGAAGGGCGAGGGGGCCGGCGTGTCCACGGCCAGGCAGCGGATCTCGCCGTGCTCGATCTGCCGCAGGACAGCCACGAGCCCCTCGAAATCCATCGCCTCGGTCAGACAGTCGCGGATCGTCTCCGTGACCAGCGGATGGTCCGTGGGCGCCTGATAGACCGCATCGTCGCGGTGGTTGTCCTGGCAGGCCATCGCACCCGGGAAGATCGCCGCGAGGAGGTCCTCCGCCCGCATGCGCTGGATCTGAGGCGGGACGCGGCGCCCCTCCGCGAACCGGAGCAGGGCCAGGGCCCGCGTCGCGTTCCAGCGCCACCGTGTGGCGAACATGGGGGCGGCCAGCACGGCCGGGACGAGCGTCTCCCGCAGGGCGTCGGCCTGGAGAAACTCGAAGACCGCCGCCAGCGGAAAGCTGTGGTGCTCGCCGAGCGAGAGGACCAGCCCCTCGTCGGTCGCCGCTGCCTGCAGTTCGAAGTCGAACGTCGTGCAGAACCGCTTCCGGAGCGCGAGCCCCCAGGCCCGGTTGATCCGCCCACCGAAGGGCGCGTGCAGGACGAGCTGCATCCCGCCCGCCTCGTCGAAGAACCGCTCCGCGATCACGGTCCGCTGGGTCGGTACCGTCCCGAGCACGGCGCGGCCAGCCGCCACGTAGGCGGCGGCTTGCTCAGCGCCCCGGCGGTCCAGGCTGCAGGCGTCGGCGAGCCAGCGCACCGCCTCCGTCAGGTCGGGCTCGGCCGCGCCGACGGGGCCCGGCCGCAGCCGCGCTTCAATCTCCTCCCGCACCGCCGCCACGGCCGCGGACAGCTCACGCGTGCGCGCCGGCGCTTCACCGCGCCAGAAGGGAATCGTCGGTGGCGCCCCGTGGGCGTCTTCGACCCGGACCTTGCCCATCTCGACGCCGCGGATGCGCCAGGACGCGTTGCCGAGCAGGATGATGTCCCCAGCCAGGCTCTCGACCGCGAAGTCCTCGTCCACCGACCCCACCACGGTCCCCTCCGGCTCGGCCACGACGACATAGTTGGCCGTGTCCGGGATCGCACCGCCGGAGGTGATGGCTGCGAGCCGGGCGCCCCGGCGTGCGCGGAGCCGGCCGTTGATCCGGTCATGGTGGAGATAGGCCCGTCCTCGGCCGCGCCGGGTAGTCACGCCCTCTGCCAGCATCCGGACGACAGCGTCGAAGTCTTGCCGCGCGAGGTCCCGGTAGGGCCAGGCACGTCGGCAGAGGGCGAACAGCTCCTCCTCCCCCCACTCCTGCGCGGCGACTTCGGCCACGATCTGCTGGGCCAGGATATCCAGCGGCGCCGGCGGCACTGCGATCCGGTCCAGGGTCCCGCTCCGGATCGCCTGCACCAAGGCGGCGCACTCGACCAGCTCGTCGCGGGTCGTCGCGAAGAAGCGCCCCTTCGGCACCGCCCCGACCCAATGGCCGGCCCGGCCGACCCGCTGCAGCGCGGTGCTGATCGCCCGCGGGGAGCCGATCTGGCAGACCAGGTCCACGGTCCCGACGTCAATGCCCAGCTCGAGCGAGGCGGTCGCGACGACGACGCGGGTCTGCCCGCCCTTGAGGCGCTCCTCGGCCGACAGCCGGATCTGCCGGGACAGGCTGCCGTGATGCGCAGCCACGACCTCGGCACCCAGGCGCTCCCGCAGCCGCTCGTCGAGCGCATGCGCCACGCGCTCGGCGAGCCGGCGGGTGTTCACGAAGACGAGCGTCGAGCGGTGTTCGGCGACCAGCTCGGCCAGACGGTCGTAGATGTTGCTCCAGATCGCGTTCGTCGCCACCGCGCCCAGCTCGTCCTTCGGCACCTCGACCGCCAGATCCAGCTCTCGCTGGTGGCCGACGTCCACCACCAGGCACGAGGCACCCGACTCTTCACCGCTCGCCCCTTGCCCCGTGCCACGCGCCCCTCCCGCACCCACCAGGAAATGCGCGATCGTTTCGATCGGCCGCTGCGTGGCCGAGAGGCCGATGCGCCGGGGGCTGACAGGCGTGAGGCCCTCCAGCCGTTCCAAAGACAACGCCAGGTGCGCGCCGCGCTTGTTGGGCGCCACCGCGTGGATCTCGTCCACGATGACGGTGCGGACGTCGCGGAGCAACGCGCGGCTCTTCCGGGCGGTCAGGAGCAGGAAGAGGGATTCCGGTGTGGTGATCAGGATGTGCGGGGGCCGCCGCAACATGTGCTGGCGGTCTGAGGCCGGGGTGTCACCCGTGCGAACCGCGACGCGGATGGCCGGCAACAGCCATCCGGCCGCGAGCGCCGCCTCGGCGATCTCCGCCAGCGGCTGGCGGAGGTTCTTCTGCACGTCGTTGCTCAGCGCCTTGAGCGGCGAGACATAGAGGACCTGCGTCCGCTCCTCCAGCTCGCCGGCCAGCGCCTGGCGAAAGAGGGCGTCCAGGCAGGTCAGGAACGCGGCCAGGGTCTTCCCCGAGCCGGTCGGCGCGGCGATCAGGACGTGGCGGCCAGAGGCGATCGCGGGCCAGGCCTGCGCCTGCACCGCGGTGGGGGCGCCAAAGCGCCCGCGGAACCAGTCCGCGATGACCGGGTGAAAGCCAGACAGGACCATGCGGCCGCATCTTAAAGCGAATTTCCTGCTTGTCAACCGGCGGGCGCCGAGACCCGGGGGCGCCTGGCTTTTCCTCGCCCCTATCCCTGCACACAGGAGACGACTGGCCCAGGGTCGGGGCTCTGGCTCCGCCGGTTCGATGCGATCGCGCGATCCAGGAGATCGCCGCAGTTCATGCAGCGCCAGACGGTCAGCCACACCATCTCTTCGTTCATGCACACCAGTCCGTCCACCACCATCAGCCCTCGGCAGCGTCGGCATTCCATGACCGCTCCCTCCCTGCGAGCAATTCCACTGGATCCCGCGCGTCCGAGCCGCGACGCACCCCTTCCATGGAGATGCCAGGGTACCTACACTACCGCCAAACTCTAACCTGGTATGTAGGGTGGAGTCAGAAGACTGGCCGCCAAACCGCAGGTTCTCTTGACAGCGATGTCGGTGGTTCCCCTGACGCCTGTAACTTTGGCGGCAAAGCCTGACAAACTGCGGGGCGCCAGGGTGGTGAGTTGCGAGGAAGCCCGCCGCCGCTGGGGCGTCCCGGCGGGCTCTCGGCGACCAGTTCCGGCACCCGGACCTGTACGAGTCGCTCGCGGCGATCGAGGCCTAAAGCCGGAGCATCCCGATGACCGAGAGGCAGACGAGCAGGTTGTTGATCGCGTGAGCGGCCATGCCCGGCAGCAGGCTGCCGGTCTTCTCGTAGGCCAGCGCCCACACCACCCCGCTCCAGAGGACGCTGGCGAATCCCAACAGGCCATATCCATGGGCGAGCGCAAAGAGCCCCGCGCTCAACAGGGCGGAGGTGCCCACCCCGAAGCGGCGCCGGAGCGTGCCGAACAGGAGCCCGCGAAACACCAGCTCCTCGAACACCGGCGCAAAGACCACGTATTCCACCAGGGTCGTCGCCACCACAGGCAGCGGCTCCCAGACCAGGTCCGCGTCGAACCACTCGGTCCAGTGACTGGTCAGCGCCAGCCCGTCGGCCGCCAGACCGAGGACGGCTTCGCCGAGAAAATCGAGGGCGGCCACCGCCAGCGTGGCGAACCCGAGCCGGCCCAGGGCGCCAGGCATCGGCCGCAAGCCCAACCCTTCCCGGAAGCCCAAGCCGACCGGCCGAAGCAGGTGCCGGTCGGCCAGCACCAGCAGCGGCAGGCTGGCGGCGATCGTTCCGAGCAGCCGGAGCACCAAGTTGTCCCCGTCGGCGAACAGGAACAGGAGCGTGAGCGCTGCGCCAAGCGCCCCGCCCCGGATCAGCACGACGACGCCCTCCCGTCCCCGCCAGAGCGGCGGCACCGGTGCGGTGCCGATGGGCAAGAGCCGGCGCCCTCGATTGTCGAAGACGATCCTGAGGAGGACAAGTCCTCCGAGCACGGCCAGGAGCCCCTGGACCAAGGCCAGCAGGCGGAGCCGCCAGAGCAGCGGTGCCGTGCGGGCCGCCCAGGCCTCCTGCGTGGCCTGCTCCAGGAGTCGGTCGCCCGCACGTTGGGCGAGCCGGAGGGCGAGCTTGTCGTAGAACCAGTCGGAGGGCAGCAGTTCGGCCAACTCGGCCTGCAGCTCCTCCTCGACCGCAGACGGGAGAGGCGTCGGCAGGTAGGCGGCCCGAACCAATCGGGCGAGGGACGGCCAGGGCTCCACGCGGTGCGCCCAGTCCTCCGCCTTCCGGCGGACGGCCTCCGTCCGGCCGGCCTCCCCCTCCAGGATCGCCAGGCGCAGGTGCACCGAGAGATCATCCACGGCGCCGGCCAGTTCCTCATACCACCCGATGGCCGGCTCCAGGTCCCCCGTTCCTGCCCCGAGCAGCATCGTGTAGAAGACCCGTTCCAGGACGGGAGCGCGGGCGAGCGCCTCCTCGATGTCCAGGGCGCGGCCGACCGTGAGCGCAAGCGCCCGCTCGGGCGACGGGACGCGCGCGAGCGGCGGGACAGTGAGCTGGAGCCAGGCGAAGAGTGCGAGACAGGCGGCCAGGACCAGGGCGCTGGCGACGGTGAGCCCACGCGACCAGGTGGACCGGCTCGGCGGCGCCGCGCCCGTGCCCCCCTCAGTCCCACCCATGAGCGCCGTTCGTTCCTGAGTCACAGCCGCCCCTCCCTCCCGGAGCAGGGGGCGGGAGTATACCACAGCGGCTCGGGCGGGGCCGCCGACGGGGGCGCCGTCCCGCTCGCCCTTGGCGCAACTGAGCGCAGTTCGGTATACTGAACCGCCCGTTCGCGGCCAGTCGGCGCCGCGCGCCGCGCCGACTCGGCCGCCCGCACCCGTTCCGGAGTTCCGTCGCATGGCCGCGCCGATCGGCGAGCTTGCGCCTCCGCCCCGCCTCCTGCTCGGTCCCGGGCCGAGCCTGGTGCACCCGCGCGTTTTGCGTGCAATGGCCTCACCCCTGCTCGGGCACCTCGATCCGGCCTTCCTGCACCTCATGACCGAGATCCAGGACCTGCTGCGGCAGGTCTTCCGCACACGCAACGCCTTCACGATCGCGGTGTCGGGCACCGGCTCGGCAGGGATGGAGGCAGCGCTCGTGAACCTGATCGAGCCGGGCGACCTGGTACTCGTCGGCGTCAATGGCGTCTTCGGCGGCCGCATGGCGTCGGTGGTGGAGCGGTGCGGGGGCAAGCCGATCCGGATCGAGGCGCCGTGGGGGCGGGCGATCGAGCCCGAAGCCGTGGAACACGCGCTCGCCCGCTCCGGTCCGGTCAAGGCCGTCGCCCTGGTCCACGCCGAGACCTCCACGGGCGTCCACCAGCCGCTGGAGCGGATCGGCGAGCTGTGCCGGCAGCACGGCGCGTTCCTCGTGGTGGACGCGGTCACGTCCCTGGGCGGGCTCCCCGTCGAGGTGGATGCCTGGGGCATTGATGTCTGCTACAGCGGCACCCAAAAATGCCTGAGCTGCCCGCCCGGCCTCGCACCGCTCACCGTGAGCGACCGCGCGCTGGCAGCGGTGCGGGCGCGCAAGGCGCCTTGTCAGAGTTGGTACCTGGATTTTGCGCTGATCGCGGACTACTGGGCCGAGTCCAAACGGGCCTATCACCACACGGCGCCTATCTCAATGCTGTACGGGCTGCGCGAGGCCCTCCGCCTGGTGCTCGAGGAAGGGCTGGAAGCTCGGTTCGCCCGCCACCGGCTCCACAGCGCGGCCCTCCTGGCCGGGCTTGGCGTGCTGGGTCTGGCGCCGCTCGCCGAGGAGGGGCATCGGCTGCCGAGCCTCAACTGCGTCGTCGTCCCGCCGCCGATCACGGAGGGCGCCGTGCGCGCCGCGCTGCTGCAGGAGTTCGGGATCGAGATCGGCGGTGGGCTGGGCCCGCTGCAGGGCCGGGTCTGGCGCATCGGCCTGATGGGAGAATCCGCGACCCGGCCCAACGTGCTCGCGCTGCTGAGCGCACTGGAGGAGATCTTCATCCGCTGCGGCTGGCTCGGCCGAGCCGGCGCCGCGCTGGAGGCCGCCGCACGGATCTACGCCGAGCCGGCCCAGGGGCTCAAGAAAGGAGAGGCATGACCACCGTCAAGCAAGTCGCGTTGTGGGGCGTGGGTGCGGTGACGCTCGCGGCCGTGGCCGCCCTAACCTACTGGGGGGTCTCCTCCCTCAACAGCGAAGAGCAGGAGAACCTGTCGCTCCCTCCGGAGAAGGTCGCGGAGTATGTGCATGCCGTGATCGAGGCCAGCCGGACGGTCTACACGAAGAACGTCGTGGACAAGATGCAGGAAAAGGGGATCGTCGTCGCGGCCGAGCATTGGCGGCAGCAGAACGCCCTCCCGCTCCCCGCCCAGTTCCTGATGGACAGCGGGCGGCTCGTCGCGGAGAAGGGGAGCGGCATCAAGTTCCGCCTCGCCAGCCTCTGGCCCATCTACGTGTGGAACGCCCCCGCTACCGAGTTCGAGCGCCAAGGGCTCGAGGCCGTCGCGAAGAATCCCTCCCGGCCCTACAGCGGTTTCGTCCGCATCGGGCGGGACCGCTATTTCCAGGCCATCTACGCCGACCTGGCCATTAGCCATGCCTGCGTGGACTGCCACAACTCGCACATGAACAGTCCCCGGCGGGACTTCAAGCTCAACGACGTAATGGGCGGCATCGTCATCTCGATCCCGGTTGGTCAGTGACCGCCTGATCCTCGGCCAGCCGCAGCCTTTTGCGTAGCCTTCGCCGAGGCAGCGGGCATGGGCTCCGCCCCGGGCGGCCGCAGCGGGCAGCGAATTCGGAAGGTCGTGCCGACCCCTTCCTCGCTCTCAACGCTAATCTCGCCCCCGTGCGCGTCCACGACGTTCTTGACGATCCGGGTGCCCAGTCCGGTGCCGCCGACCTTGCGGCTGATGGCGCGGTCGGTGAACAGGCTGTCGCGCACCGCCGCCGGCATGCCCCGCCCCGTGTCCGCCACGGTGAACAGCACCGCGTCCCCCTCAGGCGCGAGGCGGCCGCTGACTGTGACGGAGCCGCCGGGTGGCACCTCGGGGATCGCGTTGTTGACCAGATTGTAGAAGGCGGTGTAGAGCTGCCGCTCGTCGGCCAGCAGCGTCGGCAGGGCATCGAGGCCCTCGGCGCGGAGCCCCACGCCCTTCTCCTCCGCCAACAGCCGAAGCGTCTCCAGGACGCTGGCCATGACTTTCCCCGCATCGCAGGGGGCAAACTCCGGCGGCGCGCTGAGCCGCTTGACGCAATCCGCCACCTGCTTGAGCCGGTCTTGAATGCGGCGCGCGGTGTCGCGCAACATCCGGATGACCTCGTCGCACAGCTCGCGCGTCGGCTGCGCCTCCGCCGCCCGCTCGCGAGGCAACCCCTCGAAAAACTGGTGCAGGCTCGACTGGAGCATCCCCACCCCGCAGATCACGGGGGTCATCAGGTTGCTGACGTCGTGCCCGATGTCGCCGACGAGGCGCCCCATCTCAGCCAGCTTGGCCTCTTCGTAGAGCCGCCCCTGCTCGATGCCCGCCGCGATGAGCGCGCCGATGATCATCAGCACGGTGAGGTCGTCCTCGCCGAGCCGGCCCTTCCGCTTGTTCAGGACTTGCAGGACCCCGATCGGCTTGCCCTGCCACCGCTTCAGGGGGACCGTGATCAGGTCGCGGGTGCGGTAGCCGGTCTTGGCGTCGATCTGGGCCAGGTGCCGCGCATCCCGCTTGACGTTGGCGGTCACGTGCGGCTCGCCGGACGTGAACACCGCCCCGGCGATGCCCTGGTCCCAGGGAATCTCGGTCCCGCGCAGGCGGTCCGCTTTCACGCCGATGACGTGCCGGAAGTTCAACTGCCTGGTCTGGGGATCGGCGAGCAAGACCGAGCCGGCCTCCGCCCCGACCACGTCGAGCGCGGTCCGCAGGGCGTGCTCGACGACGTCGTCCAGGTTGGTCTGTTGCGAGAGCGCCTGGCTGACGCGGAGAACGGCCTCGATCTCGCGCTGCAGACGCGCAATCCGCTGCTGGTGGCCGCGGCCGGCCGGCATAGCAAATCTCCCCGAGGTGTGCTATGGTAGCCAATCGGCGATTCCTGTCAAGGTCGGACCGCGAGCCCCCGCCTGTCCCCGGCCAACTTCCAGAGCGGCTCTCCGCCGCTCCCTTGCCCTGCGGACCAGTTCGGCGGCCCGATCGGATCCGTGGGAGGACGGACAGGCCCACGGGGCGACCGGGCCGCGGGCGGCCGATCAGACGACAGGGGGCAGGGAGACGAGATGAGCTGGGTCCTGCGCCACGCACGGGTGATTGACGGCCTCGGACGGGTCCGCGACCGGGCCACGGTCGTAATCCGCGGCGACCGCATCGCCGCCGTCGGCGAGGATCGCGGCGTGGCCCGGCCCAAAGGCGCGGTCGAGGTGGACGCGGCCGGCTGCACCGTGCTTCCCGGCCTCATGGATTGCCACGTCCATCTCGGCCTCGGCGCGGAAGCGGACGTCATCCGCACGATCCGAGAGGAGTCGCCCGGGCTCACCCTGCTCAAGGCCAGCCGGTTTGCCCGGCTCACGCTCGAGGCGGGCTTCACCACCGTCCGCGACCTGGGCTACCGCGACCATGCGATCTTCGCGCTCAAGGCGGTCATCGCGGCCGGGCTGCTGCCCGGGCCGCGCATCCTCGCGGCGGGGCTCGCGATCTGCATGACCGGCGGGCACGCCCGCTTTATCGGCCGGGAGGCGGACGGCCCGGCGGCGGTAGTCGCGGCCGTCCGGGAGCAGCTCGCGGCGGGCGCGGACGTCATCAAGTTCATCGCGTCCGGCGGCGTGCTCACGCCTGGCACCGCGCCGGACCGCCCGCAGATGACCTCCGAAGAGCTGGCTGCGGGCGTCGCCGAGGTGCGCCGGGCCGGGCGCCGCGCGGCCGCGCACGCCCACAGTGCCGAGGGGATGAAGAACGCAGTCCGGGCCGGCGTCCACTCGATCGAGCACGGTACCCTCATGGACGAGGAAGCTGCCTCGCTCATGCGGGAGCGCGGCGTCTTTCTGGTGCCGACACTCTCGGCCCTGGCCACGACCGCAGAGGCGGGGTCGTCCTGCGCGATCCCGGCCGAGGCGTTGGACAAGGCCCGGACGCTCCAGGCCCGGCACGAGGCCAGCTTCAAGCTGGCGCACCGCATGGGCATCCCGATCGCGCTCGGCACCGATGCGGGCACCCCCGCGAACCATCACGGCGAGAACGCCCAGGAACTGGAGCGGATGGTGGCGCTGGGCATGAGCCCGATGCAGGCGATCGTCGCCGCCACCGGGGCGGCCGCTCGGCTGCTCGGGATCGCAGACCAGGTAGGCGCGATCGAGGCGGGCAAGCTCGCCGATCTCTTGATCGTCAAGGGCAATCCCCTGAAGCGGATCGGCCTCCTCCGGGACCGGGAGCGGATCGTCGGCGTGATGCAGGGTGGCCGGTTCGTTGCGGGGGCCCTCGTGAAAACCCCGTGATGCGTGATCGGTGAGCAGCGATACACAAGCCCTTAGACTGACCCAGCACCCCTCACTCGTCGCGCATCACGATCTTCTCGCGTAGAACAGTTCGAGCGCGTCCCGGAATCCTTGCAGGCGGCCCCGCCGGTACGTTTCGCGGAGCCGAGCCTCCATCTCCTTGACCTGCCGGTCGTCGTCGCCCCTCACCACGTGCTGACTGACCAGAATCTTCAACGCCACGCCGACCAGCTTCTCCTGCTTCGCCTCTGCCTCCGCACCGAGCAACTCCGCCAGCGCCTCGGCCCCGCGTTCCAGCACCACCGTCTCCTGGAAGCTGTCGTAGCCCTGCCGCTCGACGGTCCGCTCGCGGATGAGGCCCAGCTCGGCCTTGATCCGCGCCACGTCCTTCATGAGCAGGGTAAAGACCTCCTTCCGGCCTTCGTCGCCGAGCCGCCGCTCCATCTCCGCAAGGACGACGGCGGGATCAGGGGGCTCCGGCCGGTATTCGTGATAGAGGCCGTAGTGGAGCCGCTCGTAGGAGCGGCGCGTCTCGGGGTCGCCGAGGACCTCGTAGGCGGCGTTGATCTCTCGGATCTTCGCCTCGGCCTCCTTGCTGCCGGGATTGCGGTCCGGGTGGTACTGGAAGACGAGCTTGCGGTAGGCCTTCTTGATGTCCTCGTCCGAGGCCTCCCGGGTGACGCCGAGCGTGGCGTAGAAGTCGAGCGTCGCCATCGCGCGAGACTATAGCACCGGGTCCACCGGTCCGCAACCGGGTGCCCTGGGCCCCGCACGCGCGGACGCCCGGCATTGACCTGGCGCGAGGATTCCTGTATGGGAGAACGGCCGAATCATCGGAGACAGGTGGGACAGTGGCGCGCACGACGGCTCCCTCGATGAGGCGATCCTGGTACGAAGGCGTGACGCCCTATCAATGGCTGGTGCTGTTCGTCGCCTGGCTGGGCTGGGTCTTCGACTCCATGGACGCGACGATCTATGCGATCGTCCTCCACCCGGCCCTCGAAGAGCTGCTGAGCGCCAAGGCCGGCGGCGGGCCGGTGCCTCCCGAGCTGATCGGCTGGTACGGCGGGATCATCCTCTCCATCTTCCTCGCCGGCTGGGCGGTGGGTGGGGTGTTCTTCGGGGTAGTGGCCGACTTCTTCGGCCGGACGAAGACGCTCATCGCGACAATCCTGATCTACGCGATCTTCACCGGCATGGCCGCGCTCGCCCAGGACTGGTGGCATCTCGCGCTCTACCGGTTCCTGACCGCGCTGGGGATCGGCGGCGAATGGGCCGCCGGCGCCGCGATTGTGGCGGAGGTCTGGCCCGAGGACAAACGGTCGAAGGCCGCCGGCATCCTGCAATCCGCCTGGGCCGCGGGCTTCTTCCTCGCCGCCGCCGTGAACCTGCTGCTCAAGGGGCACGGCTGGCGGGTGCTGTTCGTGGTCGGGATCTTGCCCGCGCTCGTGGCGTTGCTGGTCCGCCTGATGGTCAAGGAACCGGAGCGCTGGGTGCGGGCCCACGAGCGGGAACGCCAAGCCGGCACGAGCCGCCAGACCAAGCTGCCCGCCCTCTTCCAGGCGGAACTTCGCCGCTCGACGGTCGTGGGTTCCTCCCTCGCCTTCGTAGCGGTCTTCGGGCTCTGGGGCGCGACGAACTGGACGCCGACGCTGATCGGCGCGTTACCGGACCTCAAGGACGTCGGCAAGGCCGCCCTGGCGGAATACGTGAGTTACGCGATCATGGCATTGAACCTCGGCGCCGTCCTCGGATATCTCAGCTTCGGGCCGCTCGCTGATCGCTGGGGCCGCCGCGCCGTGTTCGCCGTCATGTGTGCGGGCAGCCTCGTGATGGTGCCCGTGACCTTCCTCACGCCCCATTCCTACTGGCACGTCCTGCTGCTGCTGCCGGTGCTCGGCTTCTTCAACAACGGCATCTTCAGCGGCTTCCCGATCTACCTACCCGAGCTGTACCCCACGCGGCTGCGCGCCACCGGCGCGGGCTTCTGCTTCAACGCCGGCCGGGTTCTCGCCTCCCTGGGGCCCTTTCTCACCGGCTTCCTCGTGACTGCGCTCGGGACCTTCGGCCAGGCCGCCAGCACGGTGGCGCTGATCTATCTGCTCGGCCTCGCCGTCCTCCCCTTTGCGCCCGAAACGCGCGGTCAGCCTCTGCCGGACTAAGGGGCCGACTACTCCAGTAGCCGCAAAAACCCCCAGATCACGAGGGCGACCGCGGCGATCAGCATGCTCATTACGGCGTAGGCGAGAAGCTCCGCCATCGCCCTTCACCTCCCGGTCTCACCGATGGGCGTTCCGGCGCTCGGCCCCAGGCGAGTCAGACGGCCTTCCGCAGCGTGGTGCGGCCGGCATCGCTCGCCTGCCCCTCCGGCTCATCCATGAAGGTCGCCCAGATAGCGGCGGCCCACGTCAGCAGCATGAGGCCCAGGAGCGTCATGACGGCATACATGGCTCTCACCTCCATCGCAATCGTAAAAGAGAAGAAATGGTTCGCAGCCCAGCGGGGTATCCTGAATGCTGTAGTAATCTATCGGGAGAAAAAGTCAACGTGCCCCGGCGAAGAACTTCCGGCCGCTCAGCGGGGGCTCTTGACCGGCCCGGGGCCGGTGTTTACTACAGTTGACGAGTTGGCGGGCTGTCCCGCGCGAGCCGGCCGAGGACCGATCGGCCCGCTGGCGCGTTCGAACGGCCGCCCTTCGACAGAAAGGAGGGATCGCGATGACGATCAATCGAGCTCTCCCCGCTCTCGTGCGGGAGCCCTTTGATCTCCAGATTGACCGGCTCTTCGACGAGGCCTTCAGGAGCCTCGCCTGGGAACCCGCCGTGTGGACGCCGAGCTACAACGCCTACGAGGACGACAACGGCTTCTGCGTCCAGTTTGCGGTGCCTGGCCTGGAGATCAAGGACATGGAGATTACCGTGGAGGATGGCGTGCTCACCGTCAAGGGCGAGCGCAAGGAGGATGCTTCGGACTCGCGCCGGACCTACCATGTCCGCGAGATGGCCTGGGGGGCTTTCTCCCGGTCGTTGACGCTCCCGTCCTCCGTGGACCACGACAAGGGCTCGGCCTCGCTGCACCAGGGAATCCTGTCCATCTATTTCCCGAAGCGCGAGGAGGCCAAGCCACGGCGTATCGCGATCGAGTGCAAGTGACGGATCCGCGGCGGGCGCCGCTGGCGCACAGCGTGGCGGTGCCCGCCTCACCTTCACCTTGAGGAGGAGTCCCCGATGGAACTGATGTCCAAGATCAAGGAGATGATCCCGTGGCGGCGACGACCGGTCGAGACCCACGAGGTGGTGTCGCTGCGGGACGATATCAACCGCTTGTTCGACCGCTTCCTCGCCTCGGCTTTCGACGGCGACTGGATGCCAGCCAGAGGTTGGTGGCCAGGCACCGAAGTGGAAGAAACCGAGGATGAGGTGATCGTCCGCGCGGAAGTACCCGGCCTTGATCCCAAGGACCTCGACGTCACGGTTCGCGACGGTATGCTCCAGATCCGGTACGAACGGCGCGAAGAGCGCCGCGAGCGCGCCGGCAACGGGGGATTCACCGAGTCCCGGTATGGAGCGATGGCTAGAACCGTGGCGTTGCCCGACGGGCTGGACACCGCCGCGGCGAAGGCGACCTGCAAGCACGGCCTCTTGACCGTGCGCATTCCGCGGACGCAGGAGGCAAGACAGCGCGTTCGTCGGATCCCCGTGCAAGGATGACAGGGACGCGAGGACCGGCCCGCCACGCGGAGCCGGCCTCCTTATGTTAGGAAGGAGGTGAACAGGATGATGGACCTGAGTTCGGTGGTTGATGCAACGCTTGTCTTGCTCGCAGTGGTGGCGACTTTCATGACCGGCATCTCGACCATCCACTCACCGTCCACCACCATGTCCGCCGCTTCCGACGTGGGAAGCCAGGCCGGTCTCCAGTTGTCGGACCATTCGCACCGCAAAGCCGCCTGATCATGACTGACCGGCAGGGGGGCTGCCTCACGCACGGCCCCCCGTTCCGTTTCCCCAGATTCGTCTGACGAGCGCGCGTTCCTCGTCCGGCGTCTGGACCTCCCCGTTGACGCGGGCCGCGGTCAGCGCATCCAAGATGCGCCGATAGAGCGGCCCCGGCTTCAGGCCCATGGCCTTCAGATCCTCCCCGGTGAGGGCCGGCTTGATGTTCCGATAGGTGCTCAGGAAGGCCGTGATCTGCCCCTTCACGGCCTCGGATCCGCTCTTGGCCATCAGGTATAGCAAGGCCTCCTCAGGCAGGTCCTTCAGCACTCGGACGATCTCGGCCGGCCTGGCCTTGGGCCGTCGGCTCAGCTCGCGGAGCAGGCGAGGCGCAGCGGCATGCCCGGCCCGGACCTTTGCAGCCTGGCGCTCGGGGAACGCGAGCCGATGGAGCGTGTCGCCGACCGCCGTGGGTGTGAGCTCGTCCAGCAGCGCGAGGAGATAGACGAGCCGGCTGTCCGCGCCCGCTTCCCGGCCGTCTCTCGGGTCGGAAGGCCAGGTCAGCTTGGCCAGCCGATACCAGGCCATCACGTCCTCGACGGCCTTCAGCAGGTTGCCTCGTCGCGCCGACCACGTGAGCGCCGGATGGATGAACCGCAACAGGCCCAGATCGCCCAGGCGAGCCAGCCCCTTCCGGGGCTCCTGCTCCTGGCACAGCAGGAGCAGCTCCTCCCGCAGCCGGTCCCCCGAGAGACGATGGAACAGGTCCATCGCGGCGGCGCCCTTGATCAGGGCGAGCGTCTCCTTGCTGAGCCGGAACCCGAGCCGCTGCTCGAAGCGGATGGCCCGGAACACCCGCGTGGGGTCCTCGACGAAGCTCAGGCTGTGCAGCACCCGGATCGTGCCCTCGTTGAGATCGCGCTGCCCTCCGTAGTAATCAATCAACTCGCCGAACTGCCGGCCGTCCAGCCGGATCGCCAGCGTGTTGATGGTAAAGTCGCGGCGGTAGAGGTCCTGTTTGATCGAGCTGCGCTCCACCGTCGGCAGCGCGGTCGGATACTCGTAGTATTCGGTCCGGGCGGTGGCCACATCCAGCTTGAATCCATCGGGGAAGAGTAGGACCGCCGTGCCGAACCGCTCGTGCGTCCGCACGCGGGCGCCGACCCGGCTCCCGAGGGCCCGCGCATAGGCGAGCCCGTCGCCCTCCACGACCAGGTCCACGTCCAGGTTCTCGATCCCGAGGAGGAGGTCCCGGACGAAGCCGCCGACGGCATAGACCGGCGTTCCGCTCTCGTCTCCCAGCCGCCCCGCCTCCTCCAGCAGCCGATACACGGACTCCGGCAGCCGCGCCCGCAAAGTGGCCCGCAAGTTCCGCCGCACGGACGAGGGTGGCGGTGCCTCGCCCTTGGCGCGGGCGCGGGCCGCGAGCACGATGTCCTCGTGCAGCGTGCGGAGCAGGTCCGTGCGGGTAATCACTCCGACGACCTTGCCCTCCGCCAGCACGGGCACGAAGCGCTGGTTCCGCTCGATCATCTGCGCCTGGATGTCGCGGAACGGGGTCTCCGGCGACGCCGTATAAACGTCCGTGCGGCCGATTTGCCGGACCGGGGCGGCTGCCAAACCATGGAAGAGCGCTTTCTGGACGCTCTCCCGGGTGATGAGCCCCCGAAAACGCTCCCGGCTGTCCAGGAGCGGCAGGACGTTGACGCCGTAGGTCGTCATCCGGCGCTCCGCCTCGGCGACCGTGACGGTCCAAGGAATCGCCTTCACCGGCTTGGTCATCACATCGCCAGCGAGGAGGATCGGCCAGCGGCGTTCGAGCAGCCAGCGCCGAAGCTGTTCCCGGACCTCGAGCACCGTCTGCCCCTTCACCGTGGCCGCCGCGGCGACCGCATGGCCCCCGCCCCCGAACGCCCGCGCCAGTTCCCCGACATCAATGGCGGGAACCCGGCTGCGGCCGATGATCTGGACCTTGTCCCCCATCGCGATCGCCGCGACGACCGCATCCAACCCTTCCAGCTCCGCCATCCGGTGCACGACCTCCGCCAAATCGCCTGTATAGCGGTCGTAGGTGCTCGACGCCAGCAGCACCTTGCAGCCCTCGAGGTACAGGGTCTCGCTCGATTGGAGCAGATCATTGAGCAGGGCTACCTGCTCGGGGTCCAGGTGCCGCTGCAGCACCGTGCCGACCGTGGTCAAGTCCGCGCCAGCCCGCAGCAGCCAGGCGGCCGCATCCAGGTCCCGCGGCGTCGTGGAGGCGTAGGCGAGCGAGCCGGTCTCCTCGTAGAGGCCCAGCGCCAGCACGGTCGCCTCGAAGGGGCTCGCGGTTAGGCCATGGGCCTGCAGCCGCTCGATCATCAAGGTCGTCGTCGCACCGACCGGTTCGGCCACGTACAGCTCGGCCCGTCGGGCCGTCTCCCTGGCGGCTGCGGCCGCCGGGTGATGGTCGAAGACATGCAGGGCCACGCCGGGCCGGTCGAGCAGGCGCTTGAACAGCCCGATCCGCTCAGGATCGTCCGTATCCACGAGCACGAGGCGGGTGATGCGGTCCAAGTCCAGCGCCTTGGCTTTGGTGAGCCCCAGGTCGTGCACCGCCAGAAACGCCCGGACGGCGTCCTGAGCGCCGCCGGGGAGCGCCAGCGCCGCGCCCGGATAGAGCTTCCGTGCGGCGACCATGGCGGCGAGGCCGTCGAAATCCGCGTGCAGGTGGGTGGTGATCAGATCCACGGGCGGGATTCTAGCAGGGCTACCCGACGTCGGGAAGCGGAGTTTGGGAGAACCGGCGGCTCAGCGGCGGGCGCGGGCCGCGACCGCGAAGGGGAGAAAATACCGGTCCAGGCTCTCCAGATCGCTCCCGTACTCCGTCCCGCCCAGCATAGCGTCACACAAGAGTTCCCGCACCCGCGTCAGCTCCTTCCGGCGACCCGCCCACCGCGGATCGCCGATCGTCAAGTCGAGCAGCTCCACCGCCCGCACGAAGGCCCGCTCGCAGAGTTGCGCATCCCTGCCCTGCCAACGGCGCATCCGGGCCACCTCGCTGCCGACGTTGGCGAGCTGCTCCACGAGCGACAGCGTCTGCCACCGGCCGGCGGCCAAGCCGGCATGCTGATACGCGATGGGGATCGGTCTTATGCGAGATGACGATCGCCAGCGCGCGGAGGCGGCGGCGCTGCCGGAGGGCGTTCAGCGCTGCCGTGCGAAGACGATATCGCCGTAGTAGGCGGTCGCCGTCTCTCCGGTATCGTCCGTGTCCGTCATGATTGCCACGCCGGAGACCGGCGGCGGCTCCTCGCCGAAAGCCCGCTGGTAGTCCTCGTAGAGGTTCCGCTCCTCGCTGACCCATTGGTTGAGCTGGGCGGTCCCGCTCTCGACCACGATCATCATGGCGCGGGCCGTATAGGCGTTCGCCACGAGCGTTCCTTTCGGCGCCCGGCCATCCCAAATGTAGTTGAGCGCCCCGAGCGGCGGATACTGGCCGTACAACAGCCGCACCGCCTCGTACTTCGCCTGCTCCAGGAGGCCCACCTTCTTCGGATCGTACTCGAACGTGATGTAAAGGCGGGCCGGGTAGTCGTCGCCCTCTTTGCGGGTGATGTCACCCTTCGCGAGCACGTTGGCGACCTTCCAGCGCCAGCGGATGATCGGATAGACCTTCGGATCGATCCTGACCTCTCGGATGAGCCCCGAGGCCGCCCCCTGGCTGGTCGCTTTCACGACGACCGTCCCGTCTTCAGCGACCAGCTCGTAGCGCGTCTGCCGCTCGACCTTTTTGAAGGTCAGCGGCTTCCAGCCCTCGGGCAGGGTCCCGCCCGCCTTGGCGGCGGAGAACGTGCCGACCTCCAGCACCGCCGGCTCCGCCGCCCGGAGCGCCGAAGGAGCGCAGACCAGCAGCAGGATCCACCACGCCAGGAGCCGGCCGATGCTCGAGCCGTGAGCGCCGGCGGCTGTCGTCATCGCATCCACGCGAATAGCCTGGTCAGCATACGCTTCTTCCCTTCCGTGAACCTGGCCTTCCGCCAGGCGTTCGCCACCTTCTTCACGACCTCGCCCTGAGTCGGGTACGGATAGATGGTGCCGCAGAGGGTGCGGAGCCCCAGGCCGGCCGTCATGAGGATCGAGAACTCGTTGATCAGGTCCCCCGCGTGGGCGGCCACAACCGTCGCCCCGAGAATTTTGTCGGTCCCCTGCTTCACGTGCACCCGCGCAAAGCCCTCCTCCGCCCCGTCCAGGATCGCCCGGTCCACCTCATCCAGCTTGTACGTGAAGGTCTCGATCGCGATCCCCTGGACCCTGGCCTCCGCCTCGTACAGCCCCACGTGTGCGACTTCCGGGTCCGTGAACGTGCACCAGGGCATGATCAGGGACTCCGCGCTGGCAGAGCCCAACCCGAAGGGGTGGGGAAACAGCGCGTTCTGGATCACGATCTGCGCCATCGCGTCGGCCGCGTGCGTGAACTTGTATTTCGAGCAGATGTCGCCGGCGGCGTAGATCCGCGGGTTTGTCGTCTGGAGCCGGGCGTTGACCTTCACGCCGGTCTGGTCGTAGGCGACCCCAACCCCTTCCAGGTTCAGCCCTTCCACGTTCGGCGCGCGGCCAACGCCGACGAGAATCTCATCTACGACCACGTCATAGCGCCGGCCGTGCGACTCCACGGTCAGCCGCTTCCCGCCGTCCGCTGTGCCGACGGCCAGGTCCTTGCCGCAGCAGAGCAGCGAGACTCCGTCGCGTTCCATGGACTTGAGCACGATCGCCGCCGCGTCGCGGTCCTCGTTCGGCAGAATGCCGTGGAGCGCTTCGACGAGATAGACCTGGCTGCCGAACCGCGCGAAGGCTTGCGCCAACTCGCACCCGAGCGGCCCGGCGCCGATCACGCCCAGCCGGCGCGGCAAGTCCGTCAGCGAGAACACCGTCTCGTTGGTCAGGTAGCCAGCCTCCTGCAACCCCGGGATCGCCGGGGCGGCAGCCCGCGCCCCCGTACAGATCGCCGCCTTGGCGAACGTCAGCGTGCGGTCCCCAGCCCGGCCCTCCACGGTCACGCGGTCCGGACCCACGAAGCGCGCATGCCCGAGATAGACGTCCACGCCGAGACTCCGGTACCGGTGGGCCGAATCCGTGTGGCTGATCCGTGCCCGCAGGCGACGCATCCGCACCATCGCTTCGGCGAAATCGTATTTGACGCCGGGCGGGACATGGACGCCGAAGCCCTCCGCGCGCTGCACTTCCGCCCAGACGCGCGACGCGCGAATCAACCCTTTGGACGGGACACAGCCGACGTTCAAGCAGTCGCCGCCCATCAGGTGCTTCTCAATCAGCGCGACCTTAGCGCCCAGCCCGGCGGCCACGACGGCGGTCACGAGCCCGGCAGGCCCTGCGCCGATCACCACGAGGTTGTACCGGCCGGCCGGTTGGGGGTTCACCCAGTCCGGCGGGTGGACGTTCCGGACCAGGACCCGATTGGGCTCGTCGTCCGGATGGACTGTCACCGTGTCCATGGCAAGGCTTCCAGCGATCAGCGAGGAGCCGTCAGTTTTCGGTACACGACCGGCGCGAGCGCCAGCAGCCCCAGCAGCGTGAAGGCCAGCAGGACGTTGGGCGAGGCGATCTCGTTCAAGGAATTGATCGTCCCCAGTTGGCGGCCCGCATAGGCGTAAACGAAGCTGCCGGGGATGATGCCCAGCGCGGTCGCCCCGACATAGGTGGCGAGGCGGATGCGGGTCAGCCCGGACATGGCGTTCACGATGAAGAACGGAAAGATCGGGATGAGCCGCAAGGTCATCAGGTAGCTGAACGCATTCTTCGCGAATCCCTCTTGCATGGGCGCCAGCCACCGGCCGAACTTCCGTTCCACCCAGTCCCGCAACAGGTAGCGGGAGGCGAGGAACGCGAGCGTGGCGCCGGTCGTCGCGCCCAGGTTAACGTAGAGGGTCCCGGCCAGGCTGCCGAACAGGAACCCCCCGGCCAGGGTCAGGATCACCGCCCCGGGGAGCGACGCCGCCGTCACCACGACATAGGTGAGGACGAAAAGCCCCACGGCCGCCCCGTAATGCTCGCCGGTGAATGCGAGCAGCCCGTCGCGGTTCGCCTTGAGAGCCTCCAGCGACAGGTACCGGCCGAGGTCGAAGTAGAAGAACGACGCGATCGCGCCGGCGAACAGCGCCAGCACGATCACTTTTCCACGGCTCGATGGGCGGGCCGCCGGCTCTGTCTCGACGGAGACCTGCATGGCCATCTCCCCCCGTATCATAACGACCTCTGCGATCCCTGTCAATTTCCAGGTCGCCCGTCCTTCCGGCCCCAGCAATCAGCGGGCAAGCCTTGTTCAGTCACCTGTCAGTTGGACAAAGGAGGGTCACGGTCGGGAGATTCGACGACCGGCCGAGTGTCCTCGCGGCTCGTGGGAGTTAGACGGGATGAAGCCGGACGGCCTGCGAGCAGACGCCCTCAGTTCCAGGTGACGTCGTCCTGATTCATCAGGAAGTCGATCAGCTCAATGCTGTCCCGCAACGCGAGCTGCGCCTCCTCGGACATGGACAGGATCGCGCCGACGGGCCGGCCCGCCTCCAGCTCTTCCAAAGGTGGAAGGCCCTGCGGCTCAGGTTGCTCGTGCTCGGACCGGAAGCTTGCCATAGTCGCTCCTGCAAACCCTGCGGCTGTCACTCCAACGCCCTTATCATAACACAGGTTGCCGCCGAACACCGGGGGGAGCCCAAAAGCGACGGGATTCCAGGGCGATCGGAGCCAGCCGGAGGGCAGCCTCCGGCTGGGGCGACGGCTCGGGTCAAGGAGCGCTATCCACCGGCGCCAAGGCGCCCAGGTAAACGAAACCGCCGACCTGCCGGAGGGGCGTGTCCGACCGGAGGCGGAAATCATCCGCGGCCGCATCCACGAACCGCGGGTCGGTCCGGACATCGGAGTCGGCCTTCAGCTCGGGGGCCGGCGCGCGCGGGGGACCGGCGGCGAGGTAGTCTCCGTCGCTGTTGTAGAGGGCGTTGTACGAGATCACCGGCCTGCTGCCCGTCGCCACCACAAAGCCCACCTTGTTCAACCCGATGATGTTCCCCGACGCCTCGCCGCGCGACGTGCCGAGAAAGGCGACACCGCCTCCGTTCTTGACGATCGTGTTGCTGACCAGCGCGGCCCGCGCGCCGTCGGTCACCACGACGCCCTCGAAGAGGTTCCGGGTGATCACGTTGCGCTCGAGCCGGACATCGGACTTGCCGGCGACGGTGACCCCGTGGTCGTTGTCGTGAACGACGTTCTCGATCAGGACCGCCTGCGCGTCCGCGAACTGGACGCCGGTCGTCTCGCTCCCGCCGATGACGCTGCGCTCGATCCGGACGTCCTGGACCTGCTGGGCGAAGACCATTCCCTTCACCCGCAGGTCTCGCAGGAGAATCCGGCGCCCGTTGAAGATCCCGAGCGCGTGCCCGCCATGCTCGTTGATCGTCAGCCCGCTGATCTCGATGTCCGTGGCCCCATACGGCCATTTGCCGATGTGAAAGACCCCCACCCGGTTGCGTCCCAGGATCGTGACCCGGTCCCGGCCCTCCCCGATCAGCTTCAGGCGCTCCTTGCTGTGGATCGTGACATCCTCCGCATAGGCGCCGGCCTTGATCCGGATGGTGTCGCCCTGGCCCGCCTGGTCAATCGCCTCCTGGATGGAGCGAAAGTCACCGGTGCCATCGGCCGCCACGACAAACGTGCGGGCCGCCGGTGCGGCCTCCTCTGCCTGGACCGGCGCGGCAGGCGGCTCGGCCTGGACGGCCGAGCCGCCCCAGGCCGCGACCGCGGCGAGCGCCAACGCAAGCAGGCTGGATGGGAGGACGCGCGGTTTCATCGCTAGCCTCATACAGGGCTGTGCAGCGGCAAGTCAAGCGACTGGCCAGGGCGCATGCCGATCGCCGGACGTCCCCCTCGTTCCTTGTGAGCCCCGCCAGCCGCATGCTATTCTCCGGCATGTTGCTCGTCGGACTCACGGGCGGGTTGGCGACCGGAAAGAGCACGGTCGCGCGGCTCTTCCAGGATTGCGGCGCCTACGTCATTGACGCGGATGAGCTGGCCCGCCAGGTCGTGGAGCCGGGCAAGCCGGCGTGGCGGGACATCGTGCGCACCTTCGGCTCCAAGGTGCTGCGTCCAGACCGCAGCCTGGACCGCGCGGCACTGGCCCGGCTCGTCTTCAGCCGCCCCACTGCCCTCCGCAAGCTCAACGCCATCGTCCACCCGCGGGTGGCCCGCGAGCAGGCCAAACTGACGCGCGAGATCGCCAGGAAGGATCCCCGAGCCGTGGTCATCTACGATGTCCCGCTCCTGTTCGAAGCCGGAGTGGACCAGCGCGTGGACACCACGCTCGTTGTGACGGCCGACCGCCGGACCCAGCTCGCCCGCCTCCAGGCCCGGAACGGCTTCTCCCGCACGGAGGCCCTCCGGCGCCTCCGCGCCCAGATGCCGCTGGCCCGCAAGGTCAAGCTGGCCGATTATGTGCTGGATGGAACCTTGCCCCTGTCCAAACTCCGCACCGCCGTCCGCACGCTCTTCCAGGCCCTGCAATCTCGTGCCTAACCTCCGCTCGCCCACACACGGACGCGCGGGCCGCGCTGGCGCAACATTGGTCCAGATCGGACAGATCCAGGCTTGCGCGACGAGAAGACGGCCCGTGCCCAGGGGCACTTATTAATCGGAGCATGAAATACTTGACATTTGACGGGCGATGGTTATCACGTGGCCATGCGTGCTCGAACCCGGGATGCGCGGCACCTGTCGCCCGAAGCTCAAGAAGTCTTGCGCGAGAAGGCCGTGGCCGCTGTCAAGCAGCAGGGGCGCTCCAAGGCCGAAGTCTGTCGGCTCTTCGGCATCAGTCGGCAAGCCCTGTACACCTGGTTGAAGCGCCAGGCGCGGGGGGGCCGGCACCCGCTGAAAGCGCGACCCCGGGGCCGACCGCGCGGCGGCCAGCTCAAGGGCTGGCAAGCGGCCCAGGTCGTCCGCACCTTGACCCACTGCTGTCCGGAGCAGATGCACTTGCCGTTCTACTTGTGGACCCGCGAAGCGGTCGGCGAGCTGATCGCGCGCCGGTACGGGCTTCGGCTGTCGGTCTGGACCGTCGGTCGCTACCTGCGGGCCTGGGGCTTCACCCCGCAGAAGCCGCTGCGACGGGCCTACGAGCGGGACCCGAAGGCGGTGCGACGCTGGCTGGAGGTCGAGTACCCCCGAATTCGGGCAGCGGCCAAGCGCGCGGGGGCCCAGATCTACTGGGGTGATGAGATGGGGCTGCGCTCGGATCATCAGGCGGGGACCAGTTGGGGCAAGCGCGGCCAGACCCCGGTGATCCGTGGCCCCGGTCGGCGCTTTCGCTGCAACATGATCTCGGCCATCACCAATCGCGGCCGGTTGTACTTTATGGTGTTCCGGCATCGCTTCACCGCACGAGTCTTCCTCCGATTCTGCCACCGCTTGCTCCGGCACGTGAGGCATCCGGTCTTTCTGATTGTGGATGGGCATCCCGTGCATACCGCGGCTGTCACCCAGCGGTGGCTCCACCGTCACCGCGATCGGCTGCGTCTGTTCTTCCTGCCACCCTACAGCCCGGAACTGAATCCCGACGAATATCTGAACCAAGACGTCAAGACCAACGCGCTGGGCCGTCGGCCGCCCCAGGACGCAGATGAGCTGGCGGTCAACGTCCGTCGCTATCTTCGCAGCACCCAGCGCATGCCGGCCGTGGTGCAATCCTTCTTCCATCACCCTGCGGTCCGCTATGCGGCTGAGTGAAAGGCGTCAAGTATTTTGCGCTCCCGGTAATACCACGGGAGCAAAATAGTTGACACCGGTGGTTGCCCTCCGTGAAGAGGGCTGGATCATTCAACGGAGGCAGTTCCGCGGCCCGAGGCTCCCTCGTCCCCGAGAGAAGATGGCCGAACCGGCGCCGCGCGCGACGCCGAGGCGACCGGCGACGCTGTTGTTTGCGAAAAATCGAGGACGGGGGGCGGCTCCTCTTACAGCATGCGCCGGCGGCCAAGGGCTACACGGTCCTGGCCGCACGGGACGGGTCGGAGGCCCTCCAGATCTGCCCAACCGATACGGGCCCGATCCGTCGCTGGCTCACCGACATCGCCATGCCGGGGCTGGGCAGCGGAGAGCTCGCGGACCGGGCCGTGCGCCTTCGTCCGGACATCAAGGTGCTCTTCATGTCGAGCCACGCCACGGCCCGTCTCCCACCGTCACGACTGACCCCAGGCTGAAGCGGCAGCCCCTGTGCCAATTCGCGGGCGCGCTTCGCAACAGCGCCTGTAGCCCTTCCCTGGCCGGTGAGCACGTCCCCTGACGTTTCCCGCGAAAACGACGGCAGCGCAAAAGGAGCGGCTCCATGCATCGGCCGACGCACACCGAGGAGCCAGTCGTCTATGCCCTTCGCCAGGCCGAAGCCGGCGCGCCGATCAGCAACCTCTTTGCGGGCGCCTCCACCGCCCGCGATTTACGGTGCCGGCGCTTGCCGAACCGTGGAGGGCACGGGTTGCTCCTCTTCGTATCCCACATACTGTCCGGTCCACCGGGCATACCAGCGATCCGCCATTTGCGGACTTCTTCCTTTTGCAGTTCGCCGTACCGCTTCTGGATGGCGCCGTTGAACTGGTCCAGATCGCCCTCGATCTGGCGGAGATCTTCATCCGTCATGTTCCCCCACCGCGTCTTCAGCGCTCCCTTCAGTTCGCCCCAACTCGCCTTGAATTGCTCCTGGGTCATCGTAGCCTCCGTTGTCGTGTGAGGTCTTCTGAGCCGGATCCCCGGTCACCACCCTCGGGCGGCCGCACCTCGGACGAGCGGCCCTGGAGACGCCGAAAGTCATTCAGGTACGTGTACAGCGTGATCGCGACCGCAGTCCCGCCAAAGAAGAGCGCGGCTGCCGCGAACGGATAGTGCGTGGCCCACTGAAAATAGGTCTGTAGGTTGCTCATGCTGGTCCTTTCCGTTGTCCTTCGACCGACGGATGGCAAGACATCCGGTTACGGGCGTGATCCACGTCACCTCTCGTCCAGTATGCCGGGAAGGAGGCTACCGCGCCTCGGGCTTTTCCTCACGAACGGAAGCCCATACCGCCGCCCCCCAGGTCAGCAACAGGATTCCCAACAGTGCTAGAATGGGATGCACCTCGTTCACCTCCTCCCGCGGGTCTGACCGTCGGAAATGCTCGTCCCTCGAACGTCGTTCATGGGATCCGCATCACACCCCGCCCTCCGTTGACGGTCGCGAAGGGCAAAGGGACGCTGGCGTAGGAAGCGGCGGAGACCTGGGAATCAGTCGCGCAGAGAAGAAGCCAGAAGCGCGAAGGATAGGAAAGTCAGCGTGGCTCAATACGTCATGGATTCACCTTACATGGAGCAAACCACGAAGTCAACGGCTACGGTCAGCGCAGGCGACGCAAGGCCGTGATTCCGCGCGGGTTTAATTTTCATCCCCGGCGGCCGCGCGATTCCCCTCGCCTCTTGGAACGAATCTCTTCCGCCGGAAGTGGCGCTGTAAGGATCAGCCACAACAAGTTGGAGGAAAGGACGGCTTATGTGGAAGGCAAACATGAGCAGAAGCGAGCAATCGGTTCGGTTTCTGTTGGCGTTCATCCTCATCGCATTCAGCTCGCAAGGGCAAACGTCGCTCCTTCAGGCCATGGCCGGGTACCTGGTGGCTGGTGTCCTTCTGGGCACCTCCTTGTCCGGGCGATGCGTCATCTATAAACTCTTGGGCTGGCGCTAACGCTCGATCCGAAAGGAATCGGGCTGCGGTGGGGCGGGTGTCCGGCCGAACAGCCGCGCCGTGCCGATACCGGCCGCCTTGTGTCGGGAGTCGGCTGTGGGACGCTCGCCCGCAAACGACCCATCGCCCCCGCAGGGGTGGGGCCACGGCGATGACGCCGTGGAATCGGGTTACCCCCCTCTTCAACTGACGGGTCCGCCAACTCCGCCGGATCAGCTCGTCGGCCACTCTCCAGTACCGGGATCCCTCCCCTTTCCATTGAGCGATGGGAAGAGTCCTGAGACCGCAGTGAGGACAGTCAGGGCATCCCTCAAGGTCATGCTCAAGAAATACGAGGTTCGCCAAACAGCGCGATACTCTCCCGCGTAAGGACTCCGGCCCAGCTCGAGAAACCGACACGGCATGGTCTGCCATCCTCCCCTTGCACTGGCTGACTGATGCCCACGCTTCAGCCACCAGACTTTAATGGCCCACATGAACGCAGCCCTCATCTCGTCGGCCACCCAGTTGCGCCCTTGTCCAGTGTCCAGATACCACCTGGCATCGGCCAGATTGGTTCCGGCAAATCGTCGCATCCGGTCGGCGTTCAGCGAAACGCGACCGGCTTCGGCTTTCTTTCCCCTTGCCAGCCTGGCCTTTTGCGCCGAGGATGCATCGCCCGCTCTACCACTCACTCCGAACGTTGACGCGCCGCCCGTTCCCGCTCCTGTTGCTCACGAAGCACCCGCGGGAGGTCAAACAGGAGAAACGACACGCCGCCGACCAGTTTGAAGAGACTGCCCAAGAGCCCGACCACGACCACGAACCCTACCAGTACAACAATCCCAGCGACCCAGCCCTCCGTTGCCGCGACATAGATGCCGCCGCCAAGCGCACCAAGCAGCACCACCAGCGCGAAGCACCCCGTCACGATCTCTCGGATGAGCTTGCCATACGGCTCCAACGCGAGAATCACCCAGACCACCACCGCCAATGCCGCGACCACGGCGACCAAGGCCAGCAAGAATTTGAGGACCTCAACAACAGCTTGCATGGCATTCCTCCATCATGTCAGGCAGACCATGGGTTGCCGTCCGTACCGGCTCAAAGCGGCTTCAATGGGGCCACGGCGATGACGCCGTGGAATCTCAGCCGCTCGCCGACGGTGTGTTAGAGGTCGAGGGCGCTTCAATGGGGCCACGGCGATGACGCCGTGGAATCCACGCCCGCGCCTATGAGGCTCCAGCGATCGCTGGCGCGCTTCAATGGGGCCACGGCGATGACGCCGTGGAATCATGCGCTTATCCTGGTGGGCCCCATCGAAGAATGCCCGGCTTCAATGGGGCCACGGCGATGACGCCGTGGAATCCACCAGCACGTCGTGCACCTCACCATAGGGAGGGCGGTCGCTTCAATGGGCCACGGCGATGACGCCGTGGAATCCTTACTGGTGGAGCAGACGTGGCCGCTGTATCAGATCGAGCTTCAATGGGGCCACGGCGATGACGCCGTGGAATCCTAACCATACCGTACCAAACCAACCTAACCAAGCCGCTTCAATGGGGCCACGGCGATGACGCCGTGGAATCAATGAGATGGCCCGCATGGTCCAGCCAATCATGAATCACGCTTCAATGGGGCCACGGCGATGACGCCGTGGAATCAGGAACACATGGCATTACCACCCCCTGGATATATGTCGCTTCAATGGGGCCACGGCGATGACGCCGTGGAATCTGGAGGACATCGCCCTGCGGTCCGGGTCCCTGTTTCCGCTTCAATGGGGCCACGGCGATGACGCCGTGGAATCTGGGCCTGCTGAATCAGGCTCATCTGGTGCCCTACTGGCTTCAATGGGGCCACGGCGATGACGCCGTGGAATCTTTGGGCGGGCCTGGTGGCGGCCGTGGCCCTGGCCCTGCTTCAATGGGGCCACGGCGATGACGCCGTGGAATCGCCGGTCGTGCAAGCGCCCGTGGCGGCCGTGAAGACCGCTTCAATGGGGCCACGGCGATGACGCCGTGGAATCCCGCGGGGATGTCCGTCGGGTCTTTCGCCACCCGCTGGGCCTGGCTTCAATGGGGCCACGGCGATGACGCCGTGGAATCTGGCTGATATTCATCTGTCGGCAACGTCGTCATACCCGCTTCAATGGGGCCACGGCGATGACGCCGTGGAATCAGCCTCGATGTCGACTCGATCGTCTCAGATCACGCCAGCTTCAATGGGGCCACGGCGATGACGCCGTGGAATCGGCCCGGACGACCGGGTGGTCGCGACACCTATTCCCAGCTTCAATGGGGCCACGGCGATGACGCCGTGGAATCGCCCCGCCCAGTGTCGCGACGGCGCGCAGGAGTGGAGGCTTCAATGGGGCCACGGCGATGACGCCGTGGAATCGGATTGCCCTTGCGCTCGGCGTGGCGGCGCTCCTGATCTGGCTTCAATGGGGCCACGGCGATGACGCCGTGGAATCCGGCGAAGCGTACGGCGCGCATTGGGAGACAGACTGGGCTTCAATGGGGCCACGGCGATGACGCCGTGGAATCCGATGCCCTCGTACAAGCCCGCCGGTTCGCTGGGGTGCTTCAATGGGGCCACGGCGATGACGCCGTGGAATCAGCCCGCTCGCAAGTCATCGCACCAAGCAGGCTGTCTTCGCACCGCGCGAGCACCTCGCATAAGATTCACTTGCTCGCGCCACCTGTGCACCTTCCCGCACCTCCTTTCCTCGCACATCCCAAGCTGATCCGCGCAGTTACACCCGCGCGAGCGCCTCCGGGACTTTGGCTGCCACTGGACCGCTCGCGCGCGACCCCGGCGGATCTTCAGACCACTTGGGCCTGGCGCTCGACCACCTTCATCCCCCGTCCCAGCGCTTCAATGCTCTTAATCGGCCGCCCCTCGGTCGGCCCCAGATCCACGATCAGCACCTGGTCCTCCGCATGGTTAATGATCTCGCTCAACGCCACCCGCATCTTCATCACATCGATCGGCGGCAAGTCGCACTGGAACACCGACAACTGCAAGTGAGCCCCGAACCCCTTCATGGTCTTGAAGACCTGGCGGAGCCGTTTGGGGTCGCAGATATCGTAGGTGACGATGTACAGCCGTCGCATGGCTCACCGGGTGACGAAGGCGGGATACTCCGGAATCTCGCCGAGCAGATACCGGCCCAGCAGCCGCGCCTGCACTTCTAACACCCGGCGGTAGCTGATCTGATAGCCGAACACCGGGTGGGTAATCTCTTGCCCCATGCGCCGTTCGTAGGTCTCGATGAACCGGCGCCGCCCCTCGGGAGTCAGGGCGACGGCGCCCAGACGGGCTATCCAGTCCGTGTCGCGAACCTCCCCGTTGTTGATGGCCGTCAGCACCACCGAGTCGGCGATCAGCGGCCGGAACTCCTCCATCAGGTCCAGCGCCAGCGCCGGGCGTCCATACCGGGGCTGATGATAAAACCCCAGGTAGGGATCGAGGCCGACGGCCTGGAGCGTCACGATCCATTCACGGGCCAGCATGGCATAGGCTAAGGAGAGCAGGGCGTTGACCGGGTCACGGGGAGGCCGCCGGTTGCGCCCCTCGAACTCGAACCGCCAGCCGCCCGGCCCGCCTTTCAGCATGCCCGCAAATTCAGCAAAATACCGCCGGGCCGCCGTCCCTTCGATCCCGAGCAACTCTTCCAACGACGCGGCGGCGCCTGCGCGTTGCATGTCGTGTTTCAGGTCCCGCAACACGGTCTCTGGCGCCGCCGCGTGATTGCGGCGCAGCACGGTCCGGCAATTCGCGATCTTGACCTGCACAAACCGTCGGGCCAGCACGAGACAGCGGCCCGGATCGGCGGCCGCGGCGTACTGCCGGCGGCGCAACTCGACGTTCTTGTGGGCGAGCCCCACCGTCATCCCGTAGAACCACCCGCCGGTGGAGAGGTACGAGATCGGAACACCGCGTCGGCACAACTCCTGGACCGCCTGCGTGCTCACCTGGACCGAGCCGAACAGCACCACTTGGGACACCTCGACCAGGCGGGCTTCGCCGAGACAGGTCTCATGGTCCATGATCTTGAGACACTCGCCGGACTTCGAGACCCAGGCCCCCGGTTGCTGCACGTAGAGCGGCAAGGCGTCGTCCCGTGCCGGCACCAGGCGCCGCGGCGGCGCGTCGCCGTCCCCGTGCGCCTGGCTGAGCCAGCCCACTTCGTCCGGCAGGCAAATCCCGACCAACGAGCAGCGGGGACACTTCGGGCTGTCCACCAACGGCGGCGGCATCCGGTTCTCCCGCGCCATCCGGCGCATCTCGGCGATAAGTGCCAGGGTCCGCTCGATCAGCGCAGGATCGAAGGCAATGGCCACCCGCTCGCGCGAGCCGACGAAGTACAGGAACCCGCCGTCGCACTCGAAGCCGTTGTCTCGCAGGATCAACCCCTGCGCGCAGAGCTGCACCCGCTCCGGCTCCCACGCCCCCTTATCCACATGCGGCCGCTTGCCGCGCTTGTAGTCCACGGGCGCGACGCTGGTCCCGACGCCCTCGACCAGATCGATCTTGGCCGTGATGCCGAGGCGGTCCGACGACAGCCAGACGGACCGCTGATGCACGGCCTCTTCCTCGCCGGCGACCTCCCCCTCGTCCTGAGCGCCCCTCCGCTGTGGACTCCGGTCCACCCGCCGGTGGTGGAACCGCCCCTCCACCGTGTCGGCACTGTCCGCGAATTCCCCCTGCACCCATTCCAGATAGGCCAGGCGCGGGCAATAGGCGAACTCGTTCAGCATCCGCACAGGCAGGAGCGGCTCCTCCGCCACCGAGGGCGCGGTCGCCTCGTTCGTCTCCTTGCTCATCACGTTGCCTCCTCTGGGCTATTCAGTTGTCAAAGAACAGGGCCGATCGCTTGTGATCTGCCGTGCGGTTTATTAGACTCGCAGCCAGCCGATGCGAGGCCGGCGATGTCCGCACCCGCCATCCAAACCAAACGATGGACCCGCCAGGAATACGACCGCATGGCCGAAGCGGGCATTGTCCGCCACGATCGGTCTCGCGCACACCGCGCTCCAACACGCATTCGGCCCCGACCATTGGATTCGGATCCAATGGCCGCTGATCATTGATCCCGACTCCGAGCCGGAGCCGGATCTCGCCGTCGTCCCTGGGAATCCGAGGGACTACGTCAAGGCGCACCCCCGCTCGGCTCTCCTTCCATTTACGTCCGCGCCGACATCCCGGAATACTGGATTGTCCACCTCACGGAACGCTGTGTTGAGGTGTACCGCGATCCCGTTGCGCCGCTCGCCGCCCCCTCGGCCTCGATCGCCGTCGCCGACTTGCTCCCGTAGCTTGGCCACCCGCTTCTTGTTTCGTGCACAGCCCTGACCTGATCGCCATACCTGTCATTCGCCGATGACGATCCACCCTGAGCCGAAGGGATTCGTCGGGCTATCGAATCGGAACGGACTCCCCGCGCCGAACGGATTGTTCACGCTGTCCGGCGAAAAGGGACTGCCATAGCGACCGAACGGGTTGCTGATGGAATCGGGATCGTATGGATTCGCGCTCAACCTCCCGCGATAGTTCCCCTCGTGGTCGTAGAGCCTCGGAGCCTGGGTCGCGAAGGGGTTCGTCGCCGACCGATTGCTGAACGGACTCCCATAGGGACCGAACTGATTGGTCGGGCTGCGGAGCGCAAACGGCGAACCGGCGCCAAACGGATTGGCCAGCGAATTCGGGTTGAAGGGATTCGCGCTCAGGTTGCCAAGATATTCCTCCGCTTGCGCGTAGCTCGGACCTGCAATAAGAAGCACCGCGACCATCCACCACATCGGGCACCTCCTTTCGCGGGACCATCGGCCGTTGGCCGATTCGAAGTCTCACGGATCGCATCTCGCACGTTGCGAGCGCCGCTCAATCGCCCGCTCACGGCACGAACTGCCCCAGGCCCGAAACAGTCAGGCGCACCGTACCAACGCACAACTCGCGAGGTCTGCCGGCAAACAAGCCACCGCCAAGATAGCGGTGTCTTCCCAAAATCAGAGGCCCCTGAACTGGTACGGGAAAAGTTAAGCGAGCGACACCAACCAAACCTGTTCCGGATATTCCGCGAAGCTCGCCCGGTGTGACCACTGGCTTGGGAAAACCACGACGGCTGCACTCTGCACAGAGGTCGGCGGATAGCGCCTCGGCCGCACTGCCCTGTTTTAAGTGGCGAGTCACCACATAAGGGGTCACACTTTCCCATACCCGCGAGACAGCAAAGAGCGGATCCGTGTCGGGGTCGATGGAGATGGCTCGTAGGCGTAAGCACCCCATCGCACCCGCTCGCAACTCACAAAATCCAAACAGTGCCTTGTCCAATATCTGCAAGTGTTGCTGTTCCGCCTCACTCAATGCTCGCCGTTCGACGAGATGCGGCGCAATGACCATCAGTCGCGATAAGCCAGGCACGAACAGAAAGAACAGATGAGGATTGTTCTCTGATCGAGCGGGGGCTCCATTGGACTCATGCCCCGTAAAGAATGCGGGCAAGGCCACCGTCTCTCCGAACACCGCCTGTACCCTGGCCATCACCGCTCGGCGCAAGGCACGCGCCAATGCGATCGGATCGGGCGTGTTCTCGAGTCCCGACTCGACCACGAATGTATAAATCCCTGCAACAGTCGGTAGCGGCGCCATGACCCCCAAGCCGAGGAAGCGGCCGTCGCCAATCACGAGCGGTCCGGTGACGGGCTCGGCGAAGTGGATCTCTACGTGCCACAGACGCTCCTTCGGGAAGCGAGTCCCGCGAGCGAACGGCTCGACGCGGGTCCCGTTCCCCTCGAACGGCTCACGCTGAACTCGAACCGCTTCCACGCCTGCTCGTACCCCGGCGTGGCGGAGCGCCTGACATCCCGCAAATGCCGCATGTGCTTCCTCCTTGGCACGCTCGCTTCCCGCCTTCCCCGCCGCGCGCTTCCGAGCTGGGCCGATGCGCCGGCGCCGGGCGCCTTCCGGCAGCGCCGCGGGCGTCACCGTTCGCCAGACGCGGTGACCTCTTTGAGCTGCTCCGGACATTGCGTCTGCCAGGCCGTAGTGACGCAGAAAGCCCTCGTCCTCGGTGCGGGTTAGCACTGCCTCTACTTCACCCGTCTCGACGTCAACCAGATCGAGGCCGGAGAACGCCCAGTGCACGTCCTTGGCGCGCAGCGGACAGCTTGGCGGCACTTCGACCAGCACGCGCCGGATCTCGCGATCGGCGTGGACGTGACCGATGGAAGGCAGGGGAATGATACGCACGCGATTCTCGGGCGGTCCGTCGTTTGTTCCATCGGGCTTGCGGCCCACGAGCACGCGATCGATCTCCGCCGAGCGCTGCGGCAGCGCGCGCTTGAGCCGATCGACCGCACTGTCGCGCAGACGGACGACAAGGGCCGAGGCACGCACCAGCGGCCACGGAGCGAAGGCGACATCGGCAGTGGGATCCCGAAGCTCGTAGAGCGCGCGGGACGGTGGGCTCTGGTATGCCGCCAGCCGGAACCGAGGCCTGGGAGGTTGGCGAAAGACCACCTTTACAGCCTTACCGTCCTTCACGTAACGGAATCGTTCGCCGTACGCGCGATAGCGGCGCTCGATGCTCTCAAGCGAGCCTGGACATGGCGAGGGGAGCGTGGTCGCGCTCTTGCCGGCCGAAGGGCGAAAGACGCGGCCGGGGTACGTGGCCAGAAACTCGTCGAGTCGATTATCGTCGAGGACCTCGCCCCAGCCCCAGGCCATGTCGACGCCCCGCCCGAGCTGATAGAGGCGCTCGGCCAGCGAGCAGATCACGCGCGCGAAGGCATCATCGCCCTGGGCCGCTGCGAGGGGCCACGCATAGACGAACGGGACCTCCGCGTCGAAAAAGTAAGGGCGGAAGACCTTCGTGGCCGTCCGGATCTTCGCCATCTTGAGCGGGTCGCCCTCGATCCGATCGCTGTCGTTGTTCGGCATGTAGAAGCGGACACCCCGGCTCGGCTGCCAGGCGCCTGGCGCCGCGATGATGGGAGCCGGTTGCTCCTCGAGCCACCTGAGTGCTTCTCTCTCATGACTTCCGAGCGGGCCGGCCAGGCCGGCCCCAGCGACCAGCGCCTGAAAAAGGCGCCCGGGCGAAGGCGGCCAGTCGCCCTCGCCGTGGTAGCGGCCGTCGTGCAGGCGAATGTGAAGGACCAGTGCGCTCATCGAGGGCTACTCCGGCTGCGCGGGCTCGTCCTCCGCGGTCTTCTTCGCGAGCCGCTTCTTGGCCTCTGAGAGGTCGAACTCGTGCTTGAGCTCGGCGTCCTTGGGCCACTTCGACCGGAAGTGCCCGGCCTGCGTCTCCGCGTAGGTCCTAATCGTGTCTGAGTTCAGGTTCACCTGCACCGGCTCGCCCCGGCGGGGTACCTGGTACCAGGTATCGCCGTTCTCGGCGTACCTCAGCAAGCAGCCTTCGCGGAGGAACAGCTCGATGTCCGCGGTCGCGGCCACGAGCGAGAGACCGAGCAGGTATTTGCGGATCGCAGCGGTCTTGTGGTCGTCTTCACCGCGCAGGCCACGGAGCGCGATGAGATTCACCGTCACCTCGCGCTCGATTTGGCCCTTGACGAGAACCCCGCCGAGGACCCGCGCCTCCGGGTTCGGCGACCCGTCGCGGGACTCGTGCATGTACTTTGCGGCACTCGTGCTCACCTTTCGGAACGTCGCAGGCGCGTCCTTCAACCCCGCACCTGACATTCTCTTCTCCCAGTCTTTGCCCTGCTTCTTGGCCGCATCGGTCAGTTCCTTTTGCTGCTCCTCATCGAGCAGCTTCCAGATCGAGTTGAATTGCGCCGCCGCGTGTAGCGGCTCGACGTCCCAGGCCCGGATGATCGAGCGCACGAGCCGCGGGCGCTTCTCGCCAGTGTCACCGCGCGAGTCCCAGACGCCGAACACGAGCGACGTGGGCGCGAGGGCGCAGAGCGGCCCCGCGTCTCCCCGCTGGAGCGCCTTGAAGGCGGGTTCCACGAGCTTCAGAAGGGACGGTGAGGACTGCACGACCGCGTCGGCGGCACGGTGCGCCAGGTCGAGCAGCGAGCGCGTCACCTCACGCGGCTGCTTGCAGGCCTCCTTCTTACCCTTCTTGCCCTCTCCGCTTTCCGCGTTCTTCTTGCAGGCTTCGCACTCCCCGCAGTCCTCCTTGCGGATCACGATCTCGATCTGCGGGACGAGCCAATCGTTCCGATCCTTTGAATCCGACTTGAAGATCGGCTCCAGCCGGTTCGCCTGCGAGCCGACGCTGTCGATCGTCGCCACGCGCGTGCCGTCCGAGAGCGTGTCGATGTTGTAGCCGATGTCGGCGTAGGTCGGGGGGAAGATGATCCCGCTCTCCTCGACGGGCAGAAGCTTCTGTTTCAGGCGCAGCGCCACCGGGCCATCGGATTTGCTGGCCCAGTCGTCGAGAAGTGCATCGGTCACCTGGACGGGGTCGGTGCTCATGGCTATGTCTCCTCTCGTGCGAAGGTGACGATCTTGTTCTTTCCGGCGAGATCGAGGGTGAAGCGGAAAGTGCGCATCGGAACACCAATCCGTACGCCCCCGAGCGCCGGGCGCGCGAGTGCCAACGGCAGGAGGCCTTTCCAAACCCCGTAGCGAACCTCGCGCGTCTCGAACTCATCCGGGCGAGCGTGTTCCAGCCCGCCCGCGGCCAGGAGCTCGACGACCGGGGAAGCCTCGACGGCGTTCTCCTGCTCGTCCGGCGAGTACCCCGCATCGATGGCCGTCCAGGCCTTGCGGGCGTCGAACTTGAAGCTGCTACCCCCGAGCGGCACAGTGACGCCGAACGGGTCTCGGACCAGATCGTCGCGGCGCCCGTTCCACAGCTCGCGGAGAGCGGCGAGCATCTGCCGTACAATCGCACTGCTTCGCTGCTGACCGGCGAAAAGCTTGAAGGAATTCCGCGAAGACCCGTCGCACCAGTGCGTGAGGTCGAGCTGGCGGTCATTTCGTAGAAGGCGGACAGGCAACGTGAGTCGGTCCGCGTCGCGCGCAGGGAAAGTGTCGAGCGGGCACAGGGGACCATCTGCTGTCCTCGTGTCGTTCGCCTCTTCGTCGGCATACGCATTGGCTTCGTTTGTCTTCTTCCCCTTCGCCCTTCTCTTGGGCGGCGGATCCGTATAGCCTGCCGGCACCAGGCGCTGGAGCTGCGCCTCCGCGAGGAACCCGAGCGTGAACCGCAACGGATTCTCCTCGCCATCCGCACAGAGGTCGAAGCGCGGCTCGGTTTCATGAGTCCAGTCGAAGCCCCCTTCGGCATGGCCCAACAGCACCCCCGCCGCTTCCAGAAAGCCGAGGCAGGCGAAAACCTGCCCGGGGTTGAAGAGATCGACGGGGATCGAGGCTTTTGCCATCACACACCTCCTCCACTGCCAGCGCCGGCGTCGTTGTCGCGCGACGCCTGCTGATCTGACGCGCGCAGAAGCGCCTCCCACCACGCGAGCCCCCACGGCCCCCAGCGGGCTTGCAGGCGGGCGAAGCGCAGGGCGACCTCGGCCGCCTTCTCCTCGAGGACGGAGGGCGGCTTATCCTCGCAGCCGCTCGTGCCGATCACCGGCCGCGCGAAGCCGTGATGCGCAGCGATCAGGTGCAGGACGAGGTCGCGGTCTTCGTCGGAAAGCTTCCGGATGCGTTCATCGTCCTCCACGCGCAGCAGCGAGCCGAGTTCGTGCCGGTAGCCGTCGAGCAGGCGATAGTTGATCGGGCCCTCGGTCTTGGCATACACGCCGTCCGTTGGCGCGTTGAACGCCATCTGCCAGCGCCTGGCCCGCTTGCCCTCGTCGTGCAGACGAGCCGCAAGTGCGAGAAGGTCTTGATACTGCTTACTGAAGCCGAGCGCTGTCGCGAGTGCCCGTGCGCGCCGTTCGGTCCAACACTGATGCTCGTCCAAAAGCTGCGGATTCGCCGCCGAGCGATCCTCCTCGGTTGCAGCATCGCTACGCCACTTCTCCACGATGAGCCAGCGGGTCGCCTCCCCGTCTTCAGTCATTTCGCAGGCAATCCGGAACCGTTCGCGCCAGTTCCGGTCGCTCTTGCTCGCAGAACCCGCTTCGACCCTCCGCACGCGGAAACCCACCGCGCCCTCTCCGAGCCAGGCTTGGCCGTCGTCCGCCGTCCGGGGCAGGCTCGATTCCTTGTCGTCCAGGAGCCCGTGCTCCAGTCCCGCGAGCCGCGCGTCGAGGATCAGGGTGGCTCCCGCGAGCAGCTCGTCGAGTTTTGTTTCGCCTTTCTCGTCGTCGGGCGCTTCGATCTCCCCGAAAGTCAAAGATTTCCGCAGACCGCCGTCGGGTTCGAGGACGAACGCCACGACCTCCTGCTCGCGAAGAGGGGACTCGCCCGTGTCCGTTTCCTGCTGCGTCTCCACCTGGTACGTGCGCACGCTCTCGGCACGAGCCGCAATCCACTTTACGACGCGGGACGTCTCGGTCTCGAGGATCTCGCTCGTGTGCGGCGGCGCGGCCTCGAAGAAAGCCTCGATCTCCTTCTTGCTCGGCCGCGCGCCGCCCGCTCGCACGGGGAGATGCGTCCGCCAGACAATCGCCGTCTGCGGCGGGTCGTTCTCGATCCAGCCCCGCAGCCAGGGCTGGATGGCCGGCCGCCCGGGGTGCTTCTCCAGCGAAGTCATGGCCCAGGCCTCGACCAGGGGACGCGTCAGCGCCGGCCGGAGCGGCTCGGGCGTGGTGGCATCATCGAGGATTCGGCGCAAGGCCTCATCGGTCGAAGCGCGCGTCTTGAGATCGAGCAACGCGCCCGTGCTCGCGTCGAGGCTCCCGTCGTCGTTCTTGCGAAGGAGCTCGATGGGCTTCTGCCGGTTCTCCCATTCACGAATCTTCTGCTCGTACCCCTCGACGCGCTTGCGCTCTTTCTCGTCGACCTCCTCGTCCCGCGCCAGCTTGTCGAGCGCTTCCTGTACCCTTTTGCTTGCCTTCGGCTTCGGCTCGACGAGCACGATGACTTTCGCCGCGCCCTCACCGCGCCGGTTTACGCGCCCGAGGCGCTGCACCATCCGCTCCCACGCAACGAGGTCGCAGACCATATCGTCCGCATCGAGGTCGACCCCGACCTCCCCCGCAGACGTCGCGAACAGGAAGGCGGGCCGGCTGCGCCCGCTCTTGGTCCCAGCGATGAAGCCCAGCGCCTTCAGCCGCTCCTTCGCTTCCTCGCGCTCGAACACTCTGCGGCCGCCGACGAAGAGCTCCGTGTCGATCTCCACGGCGAGATCGCCCGCCTTCCTGTCGCCCTTCGCGAGCTTCTCGACGGCTTCCTTGGTCTTCTGCGCGACCTCCCGGCTATCGGAGTAGACCAGGACGCGCGCCGGTTTCTTGCCTTTGTCGGTAAGCGTCCAAGCCTGCTGCGCCAGCGCATCCTCCAGCTTGCCCTCGCCGTCGAGGGCCTCGATTCGCAGTGCCTTCTTCGCGTTCAACCGCGTCTTGAGAATCTCGTGCTGGAGGTCGTTGGCCGTCAGGCCGACCACGTTGCCGCTTCGCGCGCGGCCGGTTGCCGAGAGCGCAAGCAACCGAAACGGCGGGACGAGAGCGTTGCACGGGCGCAATCCCCCATCGGTCGCCACGGAGCGCAGAAGGTGCTCGAACGGAGGCACCAGATGGGCCTCGTCGAGGACGACCAGGGCATCCGCACCGAGGAGCCCGGCATGGTACGACCTCATCTTCCGCGACACGCCGTAGCCCTCGAACAGTAGCCGCGAGCCAATCATGTCCACCGTGCCGACGATGATGGCAGGCGCCGCCGGATCTTCCAGCCACTCGCGGTTGTCGACGTACTGGCCGCGCAACGTGGAAATCGGTAGGGATTGGTCCTCGCGGAGACCGAGAGCCCTCTTGATATTTGGGTTGCCATTGACGAATGCTCGCAGGCCCAGCGCGACATCCGTCGCTTGGTCCACGACGGCGCGCCGATCGACCACGTACGCAAGCCGACGTGGCAGCTTAGCACCACGCGCACGGGCCACAAGCCAGATGGCCATAACGGCGGTTTTTCCGAGCCCAGTGGGGATGTCGACAACCTCCGGGATTTCGCCGTCGAGCATCCGGTAAAGCAGTTCTTCTTGCCAGGGGAAAGGTGATTCCCCGTTGGTTAGTCCCAGTGCGTGCGAAAGCCACTCCTTAGCCACATCCTGGGATGTTCGCTCTGCCACGTTCACCATTCACCCCATAGACCAATCGATCGGCATTGCCCTATCCCGCTCAAACCATAAACGCGAAAACTCCGTCGCCGCCACAGCCACCCCAGCACCACCATCGCGGTCTTTCCCAGGCCGGTGAGCACATCGACCACCAGCCCTGCACCGCTCACGCCCCCTCACCCTTACCCTCTCCCGCAGGGGGACGAGGGAATCGTTGTCCAACCCTCACCCTGCCCTCTCCCAGAAGAAGAGGATTGTTGGAACAAGATCGCGTCGCAGGCGAAGCGAACCAAAAACGGAGCGGGTGCGTGCCCCGTGGCCTATTGGAACCAGCGCGCGAACAGTCTTTTTGTGTCGCCGCTCATGACCTGCCGTTCCTTCACCTCGGAAACTCCGCTCGCTTCCGACGCCACCTTGTCCCACCGGCGCAGATGAAAGCACCCCACCAGTTTGATTTATTAATCGGAGCATGAAATACTTGACATTTGACGGGCGATGGTTATCACGTGGCCATGCGTGCTCGAACCCGGGATGCGCGGCACCTGTCGCCCGAAGCTCAAGAAGTCTTGCGCGAGAAGGCCGTGGCCGCTGTCAAGCAGCAGGGGCGCTCCAAGGCCGAAGTCTGTCGGCTCTTGGGCATCAGTCGGCAAGCCCTGTACACCTGGTTGAAGCGCCAGGCGCGGGGGGGCCGGCACCCGCTGAAAGCGCGACCCCGGGGCCGACCGCGCGGCGGCCAGCTCAAGGGCTGGCAAGCGGCCCAGGTCGTCCGCACCTTGACCCACTGCTGTCCGGAGCAGATGCACTTGCCGTTCTACTTGTGGACCCGCGAAGCGGTCGGCGAGCTGATCGCGCGCCGGTACGGGCTTCGGCTGTCGGTCTGGACCGTCGGTCGCTACCTGCGGGCCTGGGGCTTCACCCCGCAGAAGCCGCTGCGACGGGCCTACGAGCGGGACCCGAAGGCGGTGCGACGCTGGCTGGAGGTCGAGTACCCCCGAATTCGGGCAGCGGCCAAGCGCGCGGGGGCCCAGATCTACTGGGGTGATGAGATGGGGCTGCGCTCGGATCATCAGGCGGGGACCAGTTGGGGCAAGCGCGGCCAGACCCCGGTGATCCGTGGCCCCGGTCGGCGCTTTCGCTGCAACATGATCTCGGCCATCACCAATCGCGGCCGGTTGTACTTTATGGTGTTCCGGCATCGCTTCACCGCACGAGTCTTCCTCCGATTCTGCCACCGCTTGCTCCGGCACGTGAGGCATCCGGTCTTTCTGATTGTGGATGGGCATCCCGTGCATACCGCGGCTGTCACCCAGCGGTGGCTCCACCGTCACCGCGATCGGCTGCGTCTGTTCTTCCTGCCACCCTACAGCCCGGAACTGAATCCCGACGAATATCTGAACCAAGACGTCAAGACCAACGCGCTGGGCCGTCGGCCGCCCCAGGACGCAGATGAGCTGGCGGTCAACGTCCGTCGCTATCTTCGCAGCACCCAGCGCATGCCGGCCGTGGTGCAATCCTTCTTCCATCACCCTGCGGTCCGCTATGCGGCTGAGTGAAAGGCGTCAAGTATTTTGCGCTCCCGGTAATATTTTGTACAACGGTGTACGTTTCCAATTCACCGGAAGTCATCATGAAGCTCTCGATCAGCGAAGCGCGCAAGCGGCTGCCAGCGCTGGTTCGCCAGGTTCGGCGAAACGCCGGCACCTGCGTCCAGATTACCGTGCATGACGAGGTGGTCGCGGAGCTCCGTGCGGTCCAACCGGAACCGGAGCCTGGCGCCGCCGCCACGAAGCTTCTGCAGTTGATGGCGCGGTTGCCCAAACCCCATGGCCGCAAGACCAATGTGTCGTCGCGTGTCAAGCAGCACCTGTATGGAAGCAGACGGGTGACCCGCTGATGGCGCAGCCGTCGGCAGCGTTCTGCGACACGTCCTTTTTTTACGCCTGTCTCGATCCCAACGATGTAAATCATGCGCGCGCACGGGCGCTGGCCGTCAAAGCTGCCGCGTCCGGGATGGCGTTTTACTCCACCTGGGACATCGTGAGCGAAACCGTGACGTTGCTCCGCTACCGTCGCAGCTTTCGGGCTGCGCTGGCCTTCCTTGAAGAGGTCAAACCAGGGTTGCAGATCATTCGTTACGGCGATCGCGTCAGGATGGAAGCCGAGGACCTCTTCAGGCAATACGGGCGTGATCATCGGTTGTCCTTCTGTGATGCGATCTCGTTCGTCGTGGTCACCACGCTTCTGGAGAACATGTCCTGTCTGGCCTTCGACGAAGACTTTCGCAGACTCGGTCTGACGGTGCTGACCTAACCTGCCGCCGTAGCCATCACATTTCGACCATCGCGGTCTTTCCCAGGCCGGTGAGCACATCGACCACCAGCCCTGCACCGCTCACGCCCCCTCACCCTTACCCTCTCCCGCAGGGGGGAAAGGCGCTCGTGGAGTGCTTCGTCCCTGCCCCATCATCCGCCAGTGATGGGCTCGCCCAGAGCGTTGCATCGCAGGCGAACCTGACCTGAAATGGATAGGGCGCATGGCCCGTCGCTTGCTGGAACCAACGTGCAAATGCGTCTGTCTGGCTCATTCTGCCTTCCAATTTCTCCATCCCTTCCTATGCCCTCACTTTCATTTCATCGGCCGACCCGACCTACGTGGTGGGATCGAACGTCTTCACCGGTTCCAGCAGATTGTCGGGACCACACGCCCTCTGATCGACTTTGCCTTTCTATCCTCTTGCTGTACAATCGCTCCATGGCTCTCGATCCTGCAAATCCGCCCATCTGGCTGCGCAAGCTTCATCTGACCGCGGCGCAGATCGACCCGACCGACTATCCCGCCACGCCGGAGGAAGGCATCGTCCAATGCTGTCGCTTGTCCGATGCCGTGATGGCATGGTCGAGGGCTTGTGCGGACGCGTTAGGACTTATTCCGCTCCCCCCACCCCCTCCCTTCGACAACCCGTTCCTTCTGACACCCACGCGTGAACCATCCACGACCGGACATCCAAGGGACGATGCCACACGCTGACCATGATTCGTTTGCCGGCACCCTCCGGGACGTCATTGCGGCGCTGCCGCAGCCGACGCCGCCGTACTGCGTGGTTGGGGCGTTGGCGGTCAGTGCCTGGGGCCGCCTTCGTGCGACCAACGATATCGATCTGCTTGTCCTCTCCGATTTGTCCTCTCGTCCCGAACTGATCACTGCACTGTGTGCTCAGGGGTTTCAGATCGACGAGGTCTGGATGGAGCGGAATCCCCTGGCCAAGGACGTGGTCATGCGACTGACGCATCACGCTCACCCTGCCACTCCCCTGGATCTGGTCTTCGCGAACGATCCCCAGTCTCAATCGGCTCTCGCTCGAAGGCGTGCGCTTCAGCTCTTCGGTGTCCCGGTGTGGGTGTGCAGCCCTGAAGATTTGATTTTGCTCAAACTCAAAGCCAGCCGCCCGCACGATTTCGAGGACGCCCTCGGCATCGTCAAGAATCCGCACCTCCATCTCGATCTCGACTACCTCTGGAACTGGGCCGACCGGTTGGGCTTGCAAGGCGAACTGCACTACGTCCTCCGAGCGGCCGGGGCCGAGAAGAACTAGCCCGTCGGCGCCCGCCGTCGCGTCCCGCCGAGACCGTCCCGCGTTCACTGCCCCGCAAGCCGTTTTCCCATCCCTCATCGCGTGCTCGGCCGCCCGGCGCCTCCATCCAACGGCGAGAAGGGGACGGCCGGATTGAACTGATTGGCCGGGTTCAGCGGATTCTCCGGGTGAAAGCGATTCGCTGGATTGAAGGGGTTGCTCGGACTGTACCGGTTCATCGAGTTGGCGGGATTGCCGGGATCGAAGCGGTTCACCGGGTTGAAGGGATTGTCCGGCGCAAACACATTGGCGGGATTGAGCGGATTGTCCGGCGCATAGCGGTTCGCGGGGTTGAAGATGTTGTAGTCGCGCTGATACTTGGGGTCGAAGCCAGGCTCGGCCCAGGCCACTGCGCTCCACAATACCAGTGTCGCCACGACGCCGCTGGTCCACATCGCGACCTCCTTTTCGCTGACCGGCTCCTCTCCCCTCACCCTTTCCCTCTCCCGAAAGGAGAGGCATGACGGGCTAGGCCCCTTCCTACGCAGGGAGGAGGTAGCCGACTGGGTTTTTCATGTCCGATGTGCATCGTAGCAGCCGCTTGTGACATCGGAGGTCACATCCGCAACATTTTTTTGTGCGTCGAGATTTCCTCGGATGAACGAGCACTTCGGCGATTTCGCGCACCGCGAGGTCCCGGTGCAGCGCCCGGGGATGGCGGGGGTGAATCGAGCCAGTGCTGGATGAACCGGGCGTTGTGGGGCATCGGGTTCCCCTCAGATGGTTGGCCGGTGAGCGTAGCAAGTTTCATTTTGCGGGGCAAGCCGCCGGGCCGCCGTGGCTGCCCCCGCGAGGGACTTCCGCGGGTCATGGTGTCTCCCGCCGGCTTGTGGTAGAGTCCGGTCCCATGGGAACCACCCGCAACGTTGTCATCATCGGTTCGGGGCCGGCCGGGCTGACCGCCGCGATCTACACGGCCCGTGCGAACCTGGCGCCCCTGGTGATCGAGGGCGTGCAGGCCGGCGGCCAACTCACGACCACGACGGAGGTGGAGAACTACCCCGGCTTCCGCGAGGCCATCCTAGGGCCCAAGCTAATGCAGGAGATGCGCGCCCAGGCCGCGCGGTTCGGGACGGAGTTCCTGGCCGGGAATGTCACGGCCGCGGATTTGAAGCAACAGCCCTTCTCCGTGACGATCGAGGGGGAGGAGGCGGTCGCCGCGCGGGCGCTCATCATCGCGACCGGGGCCTCCGCGATCCCGCTGGGCGTCCCCGGCGAGGCCGAGCTGCTCGGCCACGGCGTCTCGACCTGCGCCACGTGCGACGGCTATTTCTTCCGCGGGAAGGAGCTGGTGGTCGTCGGGGGCGGGGATAGCGCCATGGAAGAGGCGACCTTCCTCACCAAGTTTGCGACAAAGGTGACGGTCGTGCACCGGCGGGACAAGCTTCGAGCGTCCAAGATCATGCAGGACCGGGCCTTCAAGAACGAGAAGATCGCCTTCCTCTGGAACTCGGTCGTGGAGGCGATCCTGGGCGGGCCGGTCGTGACCGGCGTGCGCCTGAAGAACCTGGCGACAGGCCAGCGCTCAGAGCTCCCCTGCGCCGGCGTCTTCGTCGCGATCGGCCACCGGCCCAACACGGATCTCTTCGCCGGGCAGCTCGACATGGACGCCAAGGGGTACATCCTGACCAGGAACGGCACCGCGACCAGCGTGCCCGGCGTCTTTGCCGCCGGCGACGTGCAGGACTCCCGCTATCGCCAGGCCGTCACGGCGGCCGGCTCCGGTTGCATGGCCGCCATGGACGCCGAACGATACCTGGAAAGCCAGGCTCACGCGTGACGGGTGATGCGTGCTGGGCTGAGATCAGGGCCCCGTACTTGCCTCGGCTGTCACGCATCACCCTTCACTCATGACCGTCTCACAATGCGCTGCGTCCTCCTCCACTACCACGAGCTGGCGCTCAAGGGGCGGAACCGGCCGTTCTTCGAGCAGCGGCTCGTCCGGAACGTCCGCGAAGCCCTGCGCGGGCTCTCCGTCCGGGCAGTCGAGGCGTTGCCTGGGCGGATCCGCGTGACGCTCGCCAACGAGACGCCTTGGACGGCGGTCCAGGAACGGGTGGCGCGCGTCTTCGGGGTCACGCACTTCCTGCTCGCGGAGTCCGTCCCCGTCGCCCCGGCCGGCAACCTGGACGCGCTCAAGGCGGCGGTCGGGGCGGCGGTGAAGGACCGCGCGTTCACCACGTTCCGCGTGACGACCAAGCGGGCGGACAAGCGCTTCCCGCTCACCTCCATGGACGTGGACCGCGAGGTGGGAGGCTACATCCGCGCCCTCACCGGCAAGCGGGTCAGCCTTGACGAGCCGGAGCTGAGCATCTACATCGAGATCCTGTCGAAGGAGGTCTATTGGTCCGTCGAGCGGAAGCCTGGCCCCGGCGGACTCCCGGTCGGCGTCAGCGGGAAGGTGGCCTGCCTCATTTCCGGCGGCATCGATTCGCCGGTCGCCGCTTACCGCATGATGAAGCGGGGATGCCGCGCGGTGTTCGTGCACTTCCACGGCCGGCCCTACGTGAGCCGGGCCTCGGAAGAGAAGGTGCGCGAGATCGTCGAGCACCTCACACCCTACCAGCAGTATTCGCGGCTCTACCTGGTCCCCTTCGGCGAGATCCAGCGGCAGATCGTCTTGGGCGCCCCGACGCCCTTGCGCGTCGTGCTCTACCGCCGGATGATGCTGCGGATCGCGGAGGCGCTCGCGCGGCGGGAGCGATGCTGGGCGCTGGTGACCGGGGACAGTCTCGGTCAGGTGGCTTCCCAGACGCCGGAGAACCTGGCCACGGTGGGCGCGGCGGCGGAGCTGCCGATCCTGCGCCCGCTCATCGGGATGGACAAGCTCGAGATCACGGAGCAGGCCCAGCGGATCGGCACGTTCGAGACCTCGATCGAGCCTGACCAGGATTGCTGCCGCCTGTTCGTGCCCCCGCACCCCAGCACAAAGGCGGACCTGGACCATGTCCGCAAGGTCGAGCAGGCCTTCGATCTGGACGGATTGGTCAAACTGGGGATCGAGCAAGCGGAACTCGCGGAGTTCAGCTTCCCCGCCGCCTAGCCCGCACGGCTACGGGGTTCCGCGCAGTCGCCACCCGGCGCGCAGCTCGCCGCGGCTCACTGGCGCCGCGAACGCCCACCGCCGAGCGCCGGAAGAATCTCCGCGGGCCCGAGCGTGTTGATCACATCCGAGGCGGCCAGCCCGCCCTTGCGGGCGACATGGACCCCGAAGGGCACGTCCCGGAGTCCCTCCGTCGCGTGCGCGTCTGGGTTGATGCTGACCTTGACCCCCTGCGTTTTGGCGTAGCGGCAGAGGCGCCAGTCCAGGTCCAGCCGGTGCGGGTTGGCGTTGATCTCGACCACCTTGCCGTGCGCCCGCGCCGCGTCCAGCACCCGGTGCATGTCAATCCGGTAGCCCTCCCGCGAGAGCAGGAGCCGTCCCGTCGGATGGCCCAGCATCGTCACCAAGGGATGTGCGAGCGCGCGCAGGACCCGCGCCGTCTGCTCCTCCTCCGACAGGTTGAACCGGCTGTGGACAGACCCGATGACGAAGTCAAAACGGGCCAACACCTCATCGGGATAGTCCATCGAGCCGTCCGGCAGGATATCCGCCTCGATGCCTTTCAAGATCACGATGTCGCGGACGCGCTGCCGGAGCGCCTCGATGGCGGCGTGCTGGGCGCGGATCCGATCTTCCTTGAGCCCATTGGCATAGAAGGCCGACTGGCTATGGTCCGAAATCCCGATGTACCGGTAGCCCAACGCCCGAGCCGCCTCGACCATCTCCGCCAAACTCGCCGAGCCGTCGCTGTCGGTCGTGTGCGTATGAAAGACGCCCTGGATCTGGCCCGGCTCGACCAGCGGCCCGAGCAGTCCGGCCCCCGCCGCCTCGATCTCGCCAAGCCCCTCCCGCAGCTCGGGGGGGATGAACGGCAACCCGAGCAGGGCGTAGAGGGCTTCCTCCGTCTCGACCGCCGGCAGCCTCGGGGGCTCCCACGGCACCCCGCGCCGGGCCGCCCGCTCCGCAAGCTGAGTCAGGTGTGCCTCGCTCCCGGTGGCCGCGAGGAGCGCCGTCCCGGTGAGGTCGGCGACCACCTCCACCTCGACCGGCAGCCCCAGGGCCGACTTCGCCACAATCCGGCTGCCCGTGACCGTGGGCTCCGCCAGCCCCTCTACCTGCCGGAGCCCGTCGCGCACGAGGTCCGGCCGGTCCGCCGCCGCCAGCAGGTCGATCGTGCGCACGACCTCCATGCGGCGGCGCAGCGCCCCGACTAGCTCGGCCCGGCGCACGCCCGGCGCAAGGCGGACCGCCTGGAGGATCGCCTCCGCCTCCTGCACGACGTTGGCATAGAGATGCCAGCCCCGGCGCCGCTGGAACTGGCTGAGCCCCTCCCGGATCTTCTCCTGGGTCTTCTGGCCGAAGCCCGGCAGCGAGACAAGCCGGTTCTCGTTGCAGGCATATTCCAGTTCACCCACCGTCGTGATGCCGAGCTGTTGCCAGATCGCCGCCACCTTCTTGGGCCCCAAGCCCGGGATGGCCGTCAGCTCGAGCAGGCCTGCAGGCACTCCTTCCTTCAGCTTCTCGTAATAGGTCAGCCGGCCGGTCCCGACCAGCTCCGCAAGCTTCTCCCCGATCGCCGGGCCGATGCCCTTCAGCTCGCGGACCCGGCCCGACGCGACGAGCTCAGCGAGGTCGTCGGACAGGGTCTCGATCGTACGCGCCGCGGTGTAATAGGCCCGGCTCTTGAACGGGCTTTCGCCCTTGATCTCGAGCAGCAGGCCGATTTCCTCGAAGATCCGCGCGATGTCGCGTTTGTCCATGGTTCAGCGGGGCTCGTGGCGAGAGGCGACCGGCGAGGGACGGCTTCGCCTCTCTCTCCACGAGTCTCTTGCCGCGCACCCTGGCCTGGCGCTGTGCGCTCGATTCTACGCCCCCGAGGGGTTGGCCGCAAGCTGGCCAGGTATGCTAGGATGGTGCGGAGATGCCTGCGCGAACGCGTGATCCGCAACCTATGGGAAAACCCTGATGAGCAGACGGGCAATCGGCTGGCTGTGCGGCCTGGGCATCCTGTGGGGCTTCGCCGCGGGCGGCCTTGCGGCTGGCCCCGGGGGGGCGACCGCAACCACCGAGACCAACTGCAACTTCGGCATGGCGAAGGGCGAGGCGCAGCAGAGCTGCCAGGTGCCGATCCCCTCGGGTTGCGCGGTCGCCCGCTTTCCGGGCACCACCACGCCGTGGACCAACATCTCCAAAGGCGGGAACTTCATCTGCCGATTCGACGAGAAGAAGACGGACTGGAAGACGACGATCACCGGCACCTGCAGCCGGTGCCGGTCCCCGCAGTGCTCCGCCCGCTTCAGCGTGATGTTCGACTGCTCGGCGACCGCGGCCCCTTATACGCCACAGACTCGGTAACCGCAGCAATGCCGGCTCGGCCTTGTGAACGGCGACTCCAGGGAGGACCCTGGAGCCTTCGCGGAGGGCACGGACGGGAACGAAAGGCTTCGGGGGCGGCCACCCCCGGTGGGCACGCCCCGAAGCGGAACCAGTACCCCAGGATCAGTGCAGCGAGGGCAAGCGGGGCTGGTGCGGCTAAGCCGCCTTTTGGGTCGGCTTGTCTATTTCAGACGAGGCGCCGGTCATCCGACGCCACAGCCCGACGATCGCAGCAAACACCGCCATCACGACGAAGATCCAGGTGAGCGACTCCATCCAGTTAATGTTGGCTGCCTCGGTCCACAACATCGGTGCTCTCACCCCCTTTCCGCGCCAAAGCCTGCGTGATTGTTAATCATTGCCCCACTCGTGTCAAGATGGCACAGACCCGTCTCGCGGCCGGGCGACGGCGGGGTGGCATCTATGGCAAAATCTCGTCATGGCCCTGCAGCTCTACACCGCTCAGGTCGTCCAGTACCGCGACCTGACGCACGACGTCCGGGAGATTGACCTCCGGCTGATCGAGCCCGCGACGATCACGTTTAAGGCCGGGCAGTTCATTTCGTTCGACGTGTGGCCGCCTGGCGCCTCGCGGCCGGTGACGCGGCCCTACTCCATCGCCTCCCCGCCGAGCCAGCGGCAGGCGGTCACCCTGGTCCTGAACCTCGTGCCCGGCGGACCGGGCTCCACCTACCTGTTCAGCCTGCGCCCCGGGGACGAAGTCCGGTTCAAGGGCGTGACCGGCGCCTTCTATCTGCGGGAGGATTTCTCGCGCGACCACCTGTTCGTCGCCACCGGCACTGGCATTGCGCCGATCCGCTCAATGCTCTCCGATCTCTTCGAGCGGGGATTCTCCCAGCGCGCAACCCTGTACTGGGGCCTACGCAGCGAGCGGGACCTCTACTACCAGGAGGAGCTGGAAAAGCTGGCTCGGGACCACCCGAACTTCCACTATGTCACTACGTTGTCCCGCCCTACCTCCGGCTGGACCGGGCCGACCGGACGCGTCACGCACTTGATCGAGTCGCGCGTTGCCTCAGTCGCGAACCTCGCCGTGTACCTGTGCGGCAACAGCGGGATGATCAAAGACGTGACCGCCCTGCTGAACCGGCGTGGGCTCTGCCCCATTTACCGGGAAAAGTACTATGATGACCCAAGTGGGGAGCCGCAGGACTGATGAGGGGACCTCTGATGGGTGAGGACTTGCGGGGCTTGTCCGACGCCATCAAGCGCGAGGCGCACGCCCTCGGGTTCGACGCGGTCGGAATCAGCCGGGTGGAGGCGACCGTCCCGCCAGCGGCCTCGGGCGGTCGCCCAGCGCCGCTCGTTCAGCTCCTTCACGGGCGCCTCCTCGACTGGCTGGCGCGCGGCTACCACGGCGCGATGGCTTGGCTGGCCCGCGATCCGCAGCGGCGCGCCGATCCGCGCCTAGTCCTGCCCGGCTGCCGGTCCGTGATCTCGGTCGGACTGAACTACTACACGGGCGACCGACCCGACGAGCGGCCCGGCCGCGGCCGCATCGCCCGCTACGCCTGGGGCGCGGACTATCACGCGGTGCTCGGCAAGCGGCTGGAGCGGCTGGAGGCGCGGATTCGGGCCCTCGCCCCCGGCGTCCGGACGCGCCGCTACGTGGACACCGGGCCGGTCATGGAGAAGGCCTGGGCCCAGCAGGCGGGCCTCGGGTGGATCGGGAAGCATTCGAACCTCGTCTCGGCGCGCTTCGGATCCTGGCTGCTGCTCGGCGAGATCCTAACCACGCTCGAGCTGGAGCCCGACGAGCCCGGCACCGATCTCTGCGGTTCCTGCACGCTCTGTCTCAAGGCCTGCCCCACGGGCGCCATCGTCGAGCCCTACGTGGTGGACGCCAGCCGGTGCATCTCGTACCTCACGATCGAGTTCCGCGGGCCGGCCGACCTGATCCCGGCTGACCTCGCCCGCGGGATCGGCAATCGGATCTTCGGCTGCGACGATTGCCTCGATGTCTGCCCCTACAACGTCAACGAGGTCCGGACCTCGGAGGCCACGTTCGCGCCCAAGCCGATGACGCAAGCCCCGGACCTCGCGGCCCTGGCCCGGATGTCGCCGGGCGAGTTCGCCGCCGCCTTCCGCCGGAGCCCGATCCGGCGGGCCAAGCATGCCGGGTTCTTGCGCAACGTCGGGCTCGCCATCGAGAACCTCGTCCGGCGCGCCGTTGGCTGACTCCGGCGCCCGCGGCCGGGCCGCACCCTTGCGCGGAACCCAGCCCTCCTCTATAGTGGGTGGCGAGCCCTGCGCGGGGCCCCCGCCAGCCGATCACTGTCGTGGGTGAGACCTATGGTCCCTGCCTCCCTGCTGGTCATCGAAGACGAAGAGCGGATGCGACGCCTCCTGGAGCTGGTGCTCCGGCCGGAAGGCTATGATCTCATCCTCGCCAAGTCCGGCGAGGACGCCCTCAAGCTGCTCCAGGACACGCCGGCCCTGGATCTGATCGTCACCGACCTGCAGCTCGGCGCGGTCTCGGGGCTCGACGTGCTCGAAGCGGCCAAGCGCACGCTGCCCGACGTGCCCGTCCTGATCATTACCGGCTACGGCACGGTGAAATCCGCGGTCGAGGCCATGCGCAAGGGCGCCTACGACTACATCTGCAAGCCGGTGGACAACGAGGAGATGAAGATCGTCATCGCCCGCGCGCTCCAGCACCGCCGGCTGGCGCAGGACAATCAGGCCCTGCGCGCCGGTCTGCACGAGCGCTTCGCCTTCGACCGGATCGTGAGCCGTTCGCCCCACATGCAGGAGGTGCTGCGGCTCGCGCAGGACATCGCCCGCACCGACGCGACCGTGCTGATCACGGGCGAGAGCGGCACCGGCAAGGAGCTGCTGGCCCGCGCCATCCACTTTGCGAGCGCACGAGCGCGGGGCCCGCTCGTGGCCGTGAACTGCGCCGGCATCCCGGAGCCGCTGCTTGAGTCCGAGCTGTTCGGCCACGAGGCCGGCGCGTTCACGGATGCGAAGCGAGCCAAGCAAGGTCGCTTCCAGCTCGCCGACCGGGGCACGCTGTTCCTCGACGAGATCGGCGAGATGAGCCCGGCCGCGCAGGCCAAGTTGCTGCGGGTTCTCGAGGACCACCGGATCGAGCCGCTGGGCAGCCTGCGGGCGACCACGGTGAATATCCGGGTCATCTGCGCGACGAACCAGGATCTCTCCGAGCTGATCCGGAAGGGGCGGTTCCGCGAGGACCTCTACTACCGACTGAACGTCTGCCCGCTGCACCTGCCGCCCCTCCGGGAGCGGCCCGAGGACATCCCGCCCCTGCTGGACGCGTTCCTCGAGACGGCCAGCCGCGAGCGCGGCACGCGCGTCCGCCGGGTGGCGCCCGAGGCCTTGGCGCTGCTCCAGCACCACCACTGGCCGGGCAACGTGCGGGAGTTGCACAACGTCGCAGAATGGCTCACGATTACCTGTAAGGCGGACGAGATCAGGCCGGAGCACCTGCCTGCGTACCTGCGCGCGCCCGCCGGACCGGAGCAGACGGAGCGGCCGTCCCTGCTCGCGTTCGGACTCTCGGCCGAAGAGCTGGAGAAGGTGCTGCTCCAGGAGGCGCTGCAGAAGGCGGGCGGCAACATCTCGAAGGCGAGCCGGTTATTGAAGCTCACGCGGAACACGCTCCGGTACCGGATGGCGAAGTACAACCTTTCTGCCCATAGCTGAGGGCTGAGAGCGAAGAGCTCGTGGAGGCGACCTCCTGCTCCGGGCTGCTCGCTCTGTGCTGCTCGCTACGAGCTTGTATGCGCGCCGGCGGCCTCCAGAAGAAGTTCTTCATCGCCCTCCTGATCGTCGGCATCGTCCCCGGGGTCGGCGCTCTCACCTCCACGTACCTCTACGGCATCAGCAGCCTGAAGCACTCCATCGGCAGCGGGTTCCAGGAGATCGCGCGCTCTACGGCCATCCGGATCGCCTCGGCCGTAGATCAGGAGATAGACCGAGCCATTCGGCTGGCCCGCGTGCCGATGCTCGTGCGGCAGCGCGTGGACGCGGCCAACCGCCGGTACGCGGGCAAGAGCGAGTTGGAAGTCCGCATGGTGCTGGCGACCAAGGCCGCCGCTTACCAGCAGGCACTCGCGGATGGCGCCCCGTTCCCGCCCGGCTCGGCGGAGACGAACGCCTACCTCCGCGAGTGGGCCCGCGAGACCGGCTATTACGTGCGGGTCGCCATTGCCGACAGCCGCGGCGCGCTGGTCTCGACGACCGACTCCCACGCCCCCTACCTCAACGCCGATCAGGAGTGGTGGCAGGAAGCCATCGCCGCTCCTCTGGACACCGCCTACGTCAGCTCGCTGCGGCTCGACCCCCGGCTTAACGAGTACGTCTTCGATGTCGCGGTCCCGATCCCCGGCGAAGGCGGCGGCCCGCCGATCGGCGTGGTCGCCGTGGTCGTTCGGCGGGACGTGCTCCTGCACACCATCCTGCCGATCCGAGTCGGCGAGACCGGCCACGGCATGCTGCTCGATACCGAGGGCACGCCGCTCATCTGCCCGGTCCTGCCACCGACCGCCCACCTGATCCCGGAAACCCTGCTCGACCAGCTCGCGCGCGACGAGCCGCTCTGGCTGGTCGCCGAGGACGACGCCCATGGCGGACACAACTCGATCGTCGGGGCAGCCCCCGTGCGATTTGCCCACCGCCTCAGTCCGGCCAGCCTGGGCGGGACCCGGTGGTTTGCGTTCGTCCGGCAGCAGCCCGAAGAGACCTACGCGCCGATCAACTCGATGCTCGTCGTCGTCGGGCTGATCGGGTTCGGATTGGTCGTCGTGCTCGCCTCCCTCGGCTTCGTCGTCGGGCGACGGATCGTCAGTCCGATCCTCGCGCTCCGGCGCGAGGCGGAGGCGCTCCAGCGGGACGTCGCCGCGCTGCCCGACGCACCGTTCGTGTCCCGGACGGAGCCGCCGCCCGCGCCGGAGATCCGCACGGGAGACGAGATCGAGGACCTCGCCCGCACGTTCCAGGCGATGCGGAACGCGCTGGAAGACAGCCTGCGCACGGTCAGAACCCAGCAGGAGGAGCTGATCCGACGGGAGAAGCTCGCCTCGGTCGGCCAGTTGCTGGCCGCCCTCGCCCACGACCTGCGCAATCCGCTCGGGGTGATCCGCAGCTCGGCCCAGCTCGTCATCGAGGAGCACCAGTCGGACGCGGTCAAGCAGGAGGTCGCCCGGTACATCATTGACGAGGTGGACCGGCTCACGCATCGGATCAATGACTTCCTGCGGTACGCCCGCCAGAAGCCTCCGGAGCCCAAGCGCGTCCGCGCGGACGCCCTCGCCCTGGCGGCGCTCCGGCAGTGGAAAGCCCAAGGCGGCCACGAACGGATCGCGGTCGAGACCAGGTTCGCCGAGCCTCTCCCCGAGATCTCGGTGGATCCGGACCAGGTCAAGGAAGCCCTGGTTAACCTCTTGATCAACGCCCGTGAGGCCATGCCCGAGGGCGGACATCTCGCCGTCGTCACACGCGCCGACGCGGACGGCCAGGTGGCCATTGAGGTGGCCGACACGGGCTGCGGCATCCCGGCCGCTCATCTCGCGCGCATCTACGAGCCGTTTTTCACGACGAAGGAGTACGGGACGGGGCTCGGGCTCACCAACGTGAAGCGGCTCGTCGAGGACAACGGGGGCAGCATCGACGTGCAGAGCCAGGAAGGCGCCGGCAGCCGGTTCGTGCTCCGGTTTCCTGCGGCCGACCGGCCGGGAGGCGGCTCACGCGACCAGGTCACGACGGAGCCGCCGGGACGGCAGGCCCCGTTGGCCGTCGGACCCGGGGCTGAGCCCGTCTCAATCCCGGGCCCCGCCCCCGCTGACCGCTTGTCAGGACCTGCCCCGCCCGCTTAAGATGGGGCCCCCAGATTCGGGAGCAGGGGGGAACCGGGCAAAGGAGGAGCTGGGGGTGTTCTGGGAGTCGCGTCACAACCGAGACAAGCAGGAGCGCTACTGCTCCTTTTGCGGCAAGCGGGAGAGCCTCGTCAAAAGCCTCGTCGAGAGCCCGGCCTCCTACCACTGCCGCAGTTGCCAGGCGGGAGCCACCCTGCTGATCTGCAACGAGTGCATCCAGCTCTGCAACACGTTTCTGTCGGAGCGGGCCGGCGGCTCGGAACCGGCAGCCGCCCAGGTCCTGCACCTGCCCAAGCCCACCGAGATCAAGGCGATCCTGGATCAGTACGTCGTCGGGCAGGACCGAGCCAAGAAGGTCCTCGCGGTTGCCGTGCACAACCATTACAAGCGGGTGCTCAACCGCACCCGCCCGAAGGACGTCGAGCTGCAGAAGGGGAACATCCTGATGATCGGCTCGACCGGGACCGGGAAGACGCTGCTCTCCCAGACCCTCGCGCGGATCCTCCACGTGCCCTTCGCCATCGCCGACGCAACCACGCTGACCGAGGCGGGGTATGTCGGCGAAGACGTGGAGAACGTCGTCCTCAAGCTGCTCCAGAACTGCGACTTCGACGTCAAGCGGACGGAGACCGGCATCATCTACATTGACGAGATTGACAAGATCAGTCGCAAATCCGAGAGCGCCTCGATCACCCGTGACGTCTCGGGCGAGGGTGTCCAGCAGGCCCTGCTCAAGCTGATCGAAGGGACGATCTGCAACGTGCCGCCCAAGGGCGGCCGGAAGCACCCGGAGCAGGAATACATCCGGGTGGACACGACCAACATCCTGTTCATCTGCGGCGGCGCATTCGTGGGACTCGAGCAGATCATCGCGCAGCGCACCACGCAGCGACGGATGGGCTTCGGCGCGGGCCCGACGTCACGTGAAGCCGTCGGGCCGGGCGGGCTGCTGGAGCGCGTCCAGCCGGAGGACCTGCTCAAGTTCGGCTTGATCCCCGAATTCATCGGCCGGCTTCCGGTGATCACGACGTTGTCCGACCTCGACGAAGCCGCCCTCGTCCGGATCCTGGTGGAGCCCAAGAACGCGATCCTCAAGCAGTACCAGGCCCTGTTCGAGTTGGAGAACGTGCACCTGGAGTTCACGCCGGCGGCCGTCAAAGCGATCGCGCACCGCGCGGCGGCGATGAAGACCGGCGCCCGGGCGCTCCGGACGATCCTCGAAGACGTCATGCTGGACCTCATGTACGAGGTCCCGGCGCTCAAGAACGTGAAGTCCGTGGTCATCACGGACGACGTGATTCACGGCGTGGGGCAGCCCCAGATCGTGACGTAAGCCGTGGGACGAACCCTCACGACTATGGCGTCCAAAATCCTCGCGGTGGACGACGACGCCAAGTGGCTGCGGATCCTGTCCCTCTACCTGCAGGGGCGCGGCTACGAGGTCACGACCGCCCAGAGCGGAGACGAGGCGCTCCGCCACGTGGCCGCCGCCCGGCCCGACCTGATCATCGCGGACATCGCGATGCCCGGCATGGACGGCTACGAGCTGTGCAGCCGCCTCCGGCAGGATCCGCAGTCCCGGACGATCCCCTTCATCTTTCTGACCGCCCGCGACCAGGACACCGATCGCATCCGCGCCCGGAAGCTCGGCTCGGACGACTACGTTACCAAGCCCTGCCCGTTGGAGCGCCTGCTGCAGAGCGTCGAGACCGTCATGGACCGGGTCGAGCAGGCCCGCCGGATCCCGCTCGACGAGATCGGCCAGAGCGGGCGCCTCGATGACGTGGACCTGCTGGACCTGATCCAGACGCTGGAGCTGGAGCAGAAGACCGGGGCGCTGATCCTCAGCCACGGCGAACGGACCGGGACGCTCTATTTTAAGGACGGGCTCATCGTGGAGGCGAACATTCAGTCGCCCAAGCGGGCGGAGCCGCTCTTTATCCTGCTCGGGTGGAAGACTGGGCGGTTCCTGTTCATTCCCGACGCAGTGCCCGAGCGGATGCCTATCACCGCCAGCATGGCCAACCTCCTGGTGCAGGACCTGCTGGCGTTGGAGCGCCACGAGCGGGACGGGCGGAGCGACGGGGGACGGACCGGGCCGCCCCCGGCGAACCAGCCCGCCTCACTCCCGGGCCGTGTGCTCGCCTGCCTTGAAGCGGTCGCCGAGCGGTGCCGGCGCGAGCGGGCGGTGCCCGCGCCGCTGCAGATCGTGCGGATCCTGGTCGTCGGGGTGACGGGGACGGGAAGCAGCGAGCTGATCCACGGGGTGGTCAAGGACCTGTCCGGGTCACGCTGGGCGGCGGTCGGGACGGAGGAGCCGACCGACGATCATCGCACCGACTTCGGGCGCGTCCTCGTCGCGCCCGGCACGGTCGTCCACTTGGTGGCGGTGCGGGGTGAGAAGCGGTTCTGGCCGGTCTGGGAGCAGTACCTCCCCCAGGCGCAGGCCGCGTTGTTGCTGGTAGAGCCCCAAGACCGGGCCGCGCTGGGGCACCTCGAGGCCTTTTTGCGCGCCCGGCAAACGCTCGCGCCCGGCCTCCCTGTGCACGCTCTACTGCCGGTAGGCTCCGCGCACCCGGATCTACCCGGCCTGCGCGCCGAGGACTGCTCGTTCGGCTCCCTCGACGACCCGGTAACCCGCCTGTCCGCGCTGGATCGCATGCTCCAGCCGTACCTGGCCGCCGGGTGAGGCCCGGCTGGCCTCAAGGCGCATCGTCGGCGCAGCGGAATCCCAGCGTCGGCCCCCAGTAGGTCATCTCATCCCAGGCCCGATAGGTGACACGGAGCTCCAAGGAGCTCCTGGTCCAATCCCCCCCGCGCATCACGCGGAAGGAGCCGCGCAGCGGACCTTGCGGGTCCCGCGACGGGCTGACGGCGTAGTAATCCTCGGCGTACCAGTCCTTGACCCACTCCCACACATTGCCGGCCAGGTCCTGCACTCCGTAGGGCGACAGGGTCCCGGCATGGCTCCCGACCGGCTCGATGCCGTGGCTGTTCAGCCGGGCGTCGCCGTTCCGCGCCGGGCGGGGAATCGCTTGCTCGCTGTTCCCCCAGGGGTAGCGGCGCCCGTCGGTCCCGCGGGCCGCCTTCTCCCATTCAGCCTCCGTCGGGAGGCGCGCCCCGCGCCAGTGGCAATACTCGCGCGCCTGCAGCCAGGTGACGTTGGTCACCGGGTGTGAGGCCTGCCGGGGATCATCGTAAGCGGCCCGGTCCTTCGGCGGAGCGCAGACGCCGGCCTCGACGCATCGGCGATACTGCGCGTTGGTCACCTCGTACTTATCAATCCAGTAGGAGCTGAGCGAGACCGTGTGCGCCGGCCGGGCGTCCGGAAGCCCGTCCTCCGCTCCCATCAGAAACTCGCCTGCCGGGATCAACACCATCCCCTCCGGCGGCTGGATGCCCTGCTCCGCAAACCTGCGCAGCTCCTGCTGCTGCGCCTCCAGGAGCTGCTCGTTCACCTTGACCACGTCCGCGGCGTGGTCGCCGCCTCCCGGCTCCAGCTCGGGGCCCACCTTAGGGGACGGGCGCCGCGCGGGGTTCGGCCGAGCCTCCACCTTGGGCGGCCTCGCCTCGGCCCCCGGCTGGGCAGCGCTCGGCTCCGGCGCGCGGGCGATCTCGATGCGGACCGTCGTCCGGGCCATGTCGCGGATCGTGTCCTCCGCGTCGGCCCTTGCGGTGCCGCGTCCCTTCCCGATGCGTGTGAAATCAAAGTCCGGGATGTTCGCCAGCAACGGCGTTGCGTAGCTGATCGGGACCGCAAAGGCCATGCCTTCTGGAGCGATCCCGGAGGGATGGGTGAACTTCGTCGTGACGATCCCGATCACTTCCCCGCGCTTATTGAACACCGGCCCGCCGCTGTTGCCCGGGTTCACCGCGGCGTCAACCTGAAACACGCGTTTGACCCCCTTCGACCGGATCGCGGCAATGCGGCCGCGGACGACCGAGACCTCGCGCAAGCCGAAGGAGAAGCCCAGAACCGCAACCTCCTGGTCGAGCGTGACGGCGTTCGCGTACCCCACCGGCGCCTCGGACAGCCCAACCGTCTCGATCTTCAACAGGGCGAGGTCCTGGTCCGGATCCGCGCTCACGACCACCGCCGGCGCGCGGAACTCGCCTTGGGTCACCACCACAACCCGGCGCGCGTGGGCCAGGACATGGTGAGCCGTCAGCACGTACCCGTCGGGATGCACGATCACGCCGCTGCCGGCCGGCCGCTCGGGCAAGGCCCCGGGCCCCTCCGCAGCACCGAGGGACCCGACCACCGTGAGGAACGCCAGCGCGCTCAGCCATCCCATCCGTATCATGGCCCGACCGGAATCTCCACGCTGATAGCCCCCGCGCTCTGGCCTAAGCGCAGCCCCTCCCGCGGATGGCCGGTCCGGTCGGGCGCGCCCTTCGGCTCCCCGTGACAGTCCAGGCAGCGCCTGGTCGCGTACAGGGGGAACATCAGCCGAAGCGCCCGGCCGCCGACTGTCACCTCGCTGATGATTCCCTCCTTGGGATGGGCGGGATCGGCGAACTCCTCGAGCGCCGCTCGCTCGAACGCGTCGGGGGCGTTGGCGGGATTGCGGGGAGCAAGTGCGGTTTGCTTTAACTTGACTCCGGTCAGCTCCGCGAACTTGTGGGCAACCCTCGCTCCGAACACGGCTGGAATGAACCCCTTGTAGCCCACCCCGCTCCGATTGATCTCCGGCTGCGCCTCCGCGACCACCTGCCGACTGACCGCGACCAGCAGCCGGAGCAGCCGCTTAGCCCCTTCGGGGAGACGGCTGGCGTCAAGGTCGCGGAGGTCAATCCCCGACCGGACCCGGAACATTTCCGCCAGTTGCCGCTCGAACACGTCCGGCGTAAACCCCTTCTCCGCAAGGGCCGGGTTGTCGAACAGATCCTGGTTCTCGGTGATCACGTAGCGCCCGGCATAGAGCAGCATCGCGAGCAGCCGCGCAGACTGCTCCGTCTCCAGCACGGTCTGGAACTGCAGGGGAGGACTCGGCCCCGGAGAATTGGCAGGGACGGCAGCCGGCACAGGACCACGCCCCTCACCGGCCAGCAGCACCGGGAGGACCAGCCAGCCGCCGATACAAAGGATGGTAAGGCCGCGCCGGGCGGCGACGCCGCACATAGGGGACCAGCCCGCCGCCCCGATGGTAGGCTCGCCCGGGCACGAAGTCAAGACAGGAAGCCCGGTGGAACCCTCAGCGACTCCGGTGAATGTCAATGACCACGTTGTCCTCGTCGAGCTCGACGACGACCGGCGCCTTGATCGAGAACATCGAGAGCTTGCTTCCCGCCAGCGGATCCACGCTCAACCGCTCGCCTCCCTCCGGCGTGGACAGGCGGATCTCCTGCCAGTACGGATCCGCGTAGTCCAACGTGCCGGCCATGAGCCGATGGCCGGCGGGCGGCACTCGGCGGGGGTGTGCGTCCAGGAGTACGTTGCCCTCGTCAACCCACAAGACCACCTCGTCCCCCGCCTTCGCTTCGTGGAGGCCGAGCCGATCCGCTTTGCTGGGGCTAATCGTCCGCGGGCGGAGCCCGACGGGCGTACGCACGAACACGACTCCCGACACGATTTTCGACACCACCCCGTTGACCGTCCGATGAACACCGGCGCCGGCCGTGTCCGCCTGGTCGGCCCCGACTGGAGCGGTCAAGCAGAGAACCAACACAGCGGGCAGTCCCAGACTGAAGGGAAGGATCCGATGCATGGTGACCTCTTGGTAATGCCCGGTCCGCTCGCTCCGGGGAACTGGAACGGGCGGACCGGCAGGTGGAACAGGGTGAGCCCTCGCCTCGAGCAGCAGGTCTACGGGCCCGGGGCTGGGGTTGGCACCGCGATGCCGTATTCCTGGATTGGCGTGACCATCAGCGCGAAGTTGTACAGCTCGTCCGCGGCGACGTCGTTCACGCCGTGCGCCCTGGTCTGGAGCATCCGGAAGAACCGCCCCATCTCCAGCTTGACGGTCTTCTGATCACCCTTTCCCAGCGCCTCCCGCACGACATTCAGCTTCTGGTGATAGGGCTCCCAATTGGAGGTGGGATAGTTGGCCTTGTAGAAGTTCATCGAGGTGACGATCTCATCAATCCAACTCGCTTGCGCCCCCGCGACCCCCAGCGTCACGAGGCCGAGAACAAAGGCCGCAACGAGCAGGACGGGCAGTGTTGTGCGCAGTGATTCCCGCATGGCCGCCTCCCTCTCCTAGGCTATGCCCCTAGACGGTCGGTGCTGTCCCGTTCCCGGGTCAGAACGAACGGGACGAGATCTCGTCTTGGAACCGGAGCTCTTCGAGCATCTCGGGAGTAAGGGTTTCCCCCCCGCTGATGAAGTGCGAGGACTCCTCGCCCTCCGGGACGCTCAGCGGCCGTTCGCTCTCCTTGGTCAATTCCCGCGAGTCAGCCTCCTTGGGCTGGCCACCCGGTGGCTGAGCCTTCGTGTCCTTCTGAACCTCCGTCTGCGAGGAGGGCCCCGCCCCCGTCGGTTGCTCGGACGCCAGGGCCGAGGTGGCCAGCACCACGGGGATCACAATCAACGACAGGGCAAGCAGACTCCCGACGACAATCTTGAGCAGCGTCGCTCTGGTCATCTCTCCCACCTCCCAGTCAGCGCATGGAACATGGCTAGGCGCTCACAGCTTGGCGATGTGCTGCCTCCCCGCGGCAGCGTCTGTCTCCCATGATCTGCCCGGTCACGCGGTCTTCCGGTAGACCGTCTCGGCGGTTTCGACGCGGCGCCCGGGGACCACCTCCTCGGCCTCCGGCCGGAACCCCGGCATGAACAGCCCCGCAAAGAAGATGCCGACCAGGGCCGCACAAGCGGCGAAGAGATACTCGCCCGGTACCTCCGGCCAGGATTTCGGCTCCGACACCAGCGCCGCGGCTTGGGCTGGTCGGAGGTCGGCGGCGGCCAATCGCTCGAACCGGTCGGCGATCTGTTCCGTATGGATCGAGGCCAGAGCCACCGACGCCAGTTGCTCCTGCAGCGCCTCCTTGGCTGCCAGATACCGATCCTGGATCGTCGAGAGCTGGACGATCGCCTGGCCGATCCGCTGCTGACTCTGCTCCGTGAGCCGCATCTGGCTCAAGCTGGCGGACACGATCAATTGCCCGAGCCGGTGCTGCCAGTCCGCGTAGAAGCGGGCATCCATCCGGTCCCCGATCCCTTCCGCGATCGCGATGGCCCGACGGTTATACGCTCCCCCCAGACGATCCCCGGACACGAGGCCGGACCGGACGCCCCGCGTCGTGAAGCTCACGATGGTGCGTCCCATGACGAACTGGACCAGGGCGGCATGATCCATCTCGATCTGGCTGGCAACCGCCCGCACCCGATCCAGGTACCCGAACGGGGGATTGTGCAGCCGGTGATCCGCCAGGGTGGCCCGATTCAGGTCGGTGACGGCGGCGGCCGCGCTCCGGTTGACGTGCCATTCGAGCAGATAATCGTCCACGATCGCCTGGCCGAGCGCGGGTTGCACCCACTCCATCGCATCCATCAGGTTGGTGGTCTGCACGACCGGCGCGGGCTCCGGGATCGCCGCCTGGAGCGCGCCCTCGGTGGACAGAAACAGCAAGGCCCCGCTGCATACCGTCGCCAACAACCCGATGGCCACCATCACGTCTACTGGTTCCAGATATCGCTTCATTGGGTCCCTCCTTCCGTTGGGTTCCGCCGCCTGCCGGGATCGTACGGACCCCGTCGCGCCCTGCTCCTTCTTTATTTCTATGTCGCAAGCCTGATGCCATCGAGGGCGCGTCGAACCCTCCGATATCCCGTGAGTCCTCGACACTCCGCCCGATCGGGTGGCTGAGAACAACCACCGGACGCGCCAAAACCACCACCAGGAACGCCATCCGGTTTCGGAGGGTGTTGCTCTTACGACGAGGCTGCACACGGATCAAGGGCGGTTCATGACTTGCCGATCTCTTTGGGTAGGAGAGAGAAGCAGGCTGGAGCCGGACGAGGGCAAATGAGCCTCGCGTAGGAGCAGGATCATGAACCGAGTCGAGGTGGCGAGATGGGATGGCCTCTGAACAGGCTCACCCCGGTGATGCGGCGAGTCGTCCTGGTCGGCATTGTGGCTGCGGCCCTCGGAAGCGTCTCCGTGTCCGGAGCCCGTGCCGCCACCTATCGGGAACAGGTGATCCCCGTGCTTGGGGTGACGCTGTCGGACCGGCCGACCGGCACGGTAGCGTACCTGCTCCTCTCCTTCGAGGAGCGGCAGGACCATGCAGGCCTGACCGTGCAGTTCAAGAAGGGCCCAGGACGCTTTTCCCGGATGGCGCAGACCGCCGTGGAGCAGGCCATCTATCGCAGCGCACGGGCGATGGGGTTGTCCCCCGACTCCTGGACCGTCGTCCTATCGGTCCCCTACCGGGGGCTGACGATCTACGGCGAGAGCCTTTCGGCAATGGTCGCGGTGAGCGTCGTGGCGATGGCCAAGGGCGCGGCCATCGTCCCCGATCGCGTCCTGACCGGGACCGTGACGCCGGATGGTCACATCGGACCGGTCGGATCGGTGCCGCTCAAGGTCGAAGCGGCGAACGCCGCACACCTGCAGCGGGTGCTCGTGCCGGACGAACAGGACGTCGGCGACAGCGACTGGCGGACGCCCTTCTTGATGCAGGTCTCCCCCGTCGGATCGGTAGGCCAGGCCTATGAGGCCCTGACCGACCGGCCGGCCAGAGAATAGTCGCGCCGCGTTCTATTGAAGCTCCACGATTGTCACCCCGTCACCGCCCTCCGCCCGCTCTCCCGGCCGGAACGTGGCGACGTAGGGAGACGTCTTCAGGTAGTCCCGCAGCACACCCTTTAACCGGCCCGTGCCGTGCCCGTGGATGAGCCGCAGCAACGGGGCCCCGTCCATGGCGGCCTTGTCCAGCGCCGCGAGCGTGGCGTCCAAGGCCTCCTCAGCCGTCTTCCCGCGCAGATCCAGCACGGTGGGCGCAGCTTCCCGCCCCCGGACTCTCACCAGCGAGACAGACTCGCCCGGAGCCGCCTCGGGCCGCTCCGGCGTCACCACCTGGCCGTCGCGCAAGCCGATCAGCGAGGAGGCCGTCACGGACATCTCGACGTCGCCCACCCGGACGCGGACCCGCTTCTTCCCTTGCGGCGCCTCCAACAGGGTGCCCGTCACGCCGAGGCCCGCAACCTCGACCGCATCGCCGGCCCGGAGCGTGTCCAGCGGCACGGTTTCCCGCCCCGGGGCCAGCCCGGTCCGCGCACGCTCCTCAATCGCGCCTAGCCGCGCCTTCGCTTCCCTGGCCTTGACGAGCGTCCGCTCCCGCTTGAGGCCGTCGAGGACCGCCTGCACCTCCGCCCGGGCCTTGAGCAACTCCTCGGTCAGCTTCCGCCTCGCCTGCTTCCGCTCCTCCCGCTCGGACCGCTGCAGGCGCTCGGCGATCTCCGCCGCCTGGCGCGCCGCCTGCTCGGCCTCGGCCCTGAGCGCCACGGCGCGCGCGAGGTCCTGGTCCAGGCGGCGCTGCTTCTCCTGCAGCTCGCCGAGCATCTGCTCCAGCATCACATCCTCGCGCCGCAGCAGCGCGGCGGCCCGTTCCAGCAGCGCCTCGTCCAGCCCCAAGCGGCCAGCAATCTCGATCGCGGAGGAGCCGCCCGGCAGGCCCATGATGAGCCGGTACGTGGGGGCGAGCCGACTCACGTCAAACTCGACGCTGGCGTTCAAAAAGCCGGGGGTCGTCTGGGCGAGGGCCTTGAGGCCGTTGTAGTGCGTCGTGACGATCACCTTGAGGCCCAACTCGGCCAGGCGGACCAGGAGGGCCTCGGCCAAGGCCGCGCCTTCAACCGGATCGGTAGAGGTCACCGGCTCGTCGAGCAGGACGAGGGCATGCGCCTCCTCTCGGCGACTGCCCTCCTGCGAGGCCTGACGCAGCAACTGGATCATCTGGGTCATGTGCGCCGAAAAGCTGGACAGATCCTTGGTGAGATCCTGGGCGTCCCCGATATCGGCGTAAATCTCGGGAAAGACCGCCATGTCGGACCCCTCCGCACAGGGGGGGTGGAGCCCGGCGCGGACCATGAGGGCGATCAGCCCGATGAGCTTCAGCGTGACCGTCTTCCCGCCTGTGTTCGGGCCGGAGATCACGAGCACCCGCACCGACTCGTCGAGCACGATGTCATTCGGGACCACCTGCCCGCGGGCGAGCAGGAGCAGCGGGTGCCGCGCCTGGCGCAGCGCGATCCGGCCGCGATCGTTGAGCGACACCGCCCGGCCACAGACCATCTGGCTGAAGGCCGCCTTCGCCCCGATACAGTCCAGGGCGGCGAGCCCCTCCAGCCCGACCAGGAGCGCGGGCGCGTGCGCCCTGACCAGCGCCGACAGCTCCTGCAGAATTCTCCGGACCTCCCGCTCCACCTCCAGATCGGCGACCTTGATCGCGTTGTTCAGCGCGACCAGCTCCCGCGGCTCTACGAAGACCGTCGCGCCGCTGGCGGACACGTCGTGCACGATCCCGGGCACCTTGTCGCGCATCTCGACCTTGACCGGGATGACGTACCGGCCCTCGCGCTGCGCGAAATACCGTTCCTGGAGGGTTTCGGCGTACCGGCGGGACGAGAGGATTGCCTCCAGCCGATGCCGCATCGTCTGCTTGAGCGCTTGTGCGTGGTGGGTGAGCCGTCGCAGCTCCGGCGTCGCGGACTCCCGCAGGTGCCCATCTGGATCCACCGCCCGGTCAATGGCCAACTTGACCGGATAGGCTGCGTGGAGCCCCTCGAGCGGCTCCGCCACGGCCCAGAGCGCGGGCGCCTGTTCGCGGTGCCGGCCCAGGTACCGCAGCACATCGAAGGCCAGCCCCAGCACGAGCGACACGTCCCGCAGCTCGTGCAGCTCTAGCACAGCGCCCTTGCCGACCCGACTGAGCGGCTCCCGGAGGTCCGGAAACGAGAGGGAAGGGAAGGGCTCGTTGCTGCCCTGCAGCGCGAGCATTTCGGCGGTCTCACGGGCCCTGGTCTCCGCCGTCGGAAGGTCGTTCGCGAGCGGCAAGGCGCGGCACCGCCCGGCGCCCATGACCGATCGCGCCTGCCCCGCGAGCGTCTCCAGCACCCGCGGCCATTCGAGGACGCTCAGCGCCTTCTGGAGGAGGGACTTCGACTCCATCGTCCGTTCCGGTGACGCCGTGGTGACGGCGGTGCCGCCGCCATCATATCGGGTTCACCGGACGGCCGCCAAGAGGGGCCGAGGCGCCTACAGACCCCGGCGCTCGTTCCCGTTCACCCCATCCTCGTTGGGATCGCCCCAGACACGCCTGGGCAGCCCCTGGGCGTCCAGATCGGTGCCACACGAGAGCGGCTCCCGGAACACCACGTAGGTCAACGGCCCCAGGTCCCCCTCGGTGACGAGCAGGACGAAGCGCGCCGCCTCTTCGGCGGGCAGATCCGGAGCCACGCCGGGCAGGACCCGCATCACCCGGTGATAGGCGACGTGCCCGACCGTGGCGCCGTCGTCGCCGCTGTAGGCCACCAGCATCAGGCCGTTGGCCAGTGGCTCGGCATCTTCCGCCAGGCTCCAGTCAAAGGCCTGCCGGTCCGGCCCGGTCCCGCAGGCCAGCGCCATCGCACCCGGCAGAATCGCGAGTCCCAGGCACAGGACGACTGCTTTCCCCCCCCTTCCACGCCGCATTGCGCCTCATGGTGCACCTCCATCCCTTGCCTGCCTGGACCGGCGCGTTCCCCATGACGCGCGCCGGATAGACACCTTCATTCCACGCACCAACCCTGGCCTCACTTAATCTTGTCGGCGAGCTGGTCGGCCGCCTGAACCGTGTAAATGTTGCCCACTGGCTGGACCGGTAGGCCAAGCGGCGTTGGCGAGAGAAGGCAATCCGTCCCCCGAAGGGGCGAAGGGTCCGGGTTCGGTGGAGCGAGGGACAACGGATCAGGCCGTGCAGGCCCGAGCCTGGCAGGGGGGAGAACGAGCAGCCGTGACCGCGGCGGGTTCAGGCGGTCAGGCGGACGATTTCGTAGGTTGCCGCACGTTTCTTCGACCGGAGTCCAGCCAGGCGCCGGAAGCCGGAGGTCTGCGCCAGCCGGTGCCGGTTGATCAGCGGCTCGGAGATCGCACCGCAGGCCACGCAGCGCCAGCCGCGCAGCCACAGGTGCCCGCTGTCATCCTCCATGTCAATAAAGTGGTCCACCACCATGAGCCCCTGACACCGGTGACAGTGCATCGTCGGCCCTCCTGCGCTCGCGACCAGCGAATCTCCTCCGGTCCCGGTTCGATTCGCTGGGTCCTCTACCCCCTTTTCGGCAGAGTCCGTTCCTGCCTTGATGGTCTCACTCGGAAAAGCAATGGCGATGCCAGCGCCGCGCCTGCAACCTGTTGCAATCTTTCGAGGGCTGCAAAGGGTGGAGCCAGGCGACTGACGCGGGGCCGTCACCGGTCTGACGCCTGGGGCTGGAGCCGCGGAGCGCGCCGGCACAGCTTGCTTTCCGCCGCGAGGCACGGCAGACTGAGCGCCGACCTGTCGCGACCAGAGGAAGCCTATGGCGCTCTCGATGACCGAGCTTGAGGCAGTGCTGCGCGAAGTCGCCCCGGTCCTCACCGGTGGCTGGATCCAAAAGATCCGCCAGCCAGCGCCCAAGACGGTCGCGCTGGATATCCGGGCGGCGGGCAAGACGGTGACCTTATTGCTGTCGGCCGATCCCGACACCGCGCGAATCCACCTCGCCTCGGAGCGCGACGCCAATCCTCCCATTCTGCCGCCCTTCTGCCAGCGTCTCCGGGCCCATCTTAAGGGCGCACGGATCGAAGGAATCGAGCCGATCGGCGCGGACCGGGTCGTCCGCCTGCGGATGCGGGCCCGTAAGGGAGCTTGCTCGCTGGTGGCGGCGCTGACCGGCCGGAGCGCGGACGTGCTGCTCCTCGACGCCAGCGACCGCGTCCTGGCCTCGCTCGTCGAGGGGCAAGCGAAGACGGGGACGACCTGGCACCCGCCGACAGGCCGGCCCCATACGGAGAGCGACACACCGCCGGCGCCGGTACCCGTGCTGGAGGACAACAGGCCGTTTCCAATCTCGCGGCTGATTGAGCGCCGCGAGCGGGAGCGGGAGGACGCCCTGGCGGGCGAGCGGCTCCGGCAAGCGAGGCTGGTCGAGCTTCGGAAGGCGATCAAAAAAGCGGCGCGCCGCGTCGAAGCGCTTCAGGCCGACCTGGAGAAGGCGGCGCGGTACCGGGACTACGAGCGCTACGGCGAGCTCCTGAAGGCCAACCTGGGACGCATCGAACGGGGCCAGGACGCGGTGACGGTCGTGGATTACTTCGACCCCTCGTTGCCCGAACTTGTCATCCCCCTGGATCCCGCCAAGGGACCCCAGGCCAACATGGAAGAGTACTTCAGGAAGCACCGCAAGCACATCTCGGCCGAGCGGGAGATCCGTCCCCGGCTGCTGGCGGCGGAGCAGGAGCTCGAGCGGCTCCGCGCGGAGCTGACCGCGATCCAACAGGGAGACTGGATCCCGCCTGTGCCACGCCCGGCGTCCCAGCGAGAAGGGCGTGCCCGACCCCTCACCCTCGACCCTTCACCCTTGACCCATCGTCCCGCCCGATCGGGCCCCTTCCGCCGGTTCACCTCCGCCGACGGGCTTCCCATCTACGTCGGCCGGAGCGCCCGCGAGAACGAGGAACTCACCTTCCGGTTCGCCCACAGCGACGACCTGTGGCTCCACGCCCGCGGCGGCCCCGGCTCCCACGTGGTCGTCCGGCTGGCCAAGGGCGCCGAGCCGCCGCCCGAAACGCTCCGGGAGGCGGCCACGCTCGCCCTGTTGTACAGTGACCTGAAGAAGAGCGGGAACGGCGAGGTGATCTATACGCGACGGAAGTGGGTCAAGAAGCTCAAGGGCCAGCCACCCGGCACCGTCGCCGTCACCCAGGACAAGACCCTCTTCGTCGAGCTGGACCGCGCCCGCCTCGAGCGCCTGAAGGCACGGAGGCCCCCCTCATGAACGAAACACGCAGCAGCGAGACAGCCGTCCGCCGTAAGGCCACGCCGCTGACCGAAGAGGCCGACAGGCTCCAGACGCGCCTCTGCCGGCTGGTCGGCCAGGCTATCGCCGACTACCGGATGATCGAAGACGGCGATACGGTCATGGTCTGCCTCTCGGGCGGGAAGGACAGCTACGGATTGCTGGACATCCTGCTCGTCCTGCGCCGCCGGGCGCCGGTCCGCTTCGACCTCGTCGCGGTCAATCTCGACCAAAAGCAGCCGGGGTATCCCGCCCACGTCCTGCCCGACTATCTCACCCGCCTGGGGGTGCCCTTCCACATCGAGGAGCGGGACACCTATTCGGTCGTCAAGCGGTTGATCCCCGAAGGCGAGACCACCTGTTCCCTCTGCTCCCGGCTCCGGCGCGGACACCTCTACCGGCTCGCCTCCGAGTTGGGCGCGACCAAGATTGCGCTCGGCCACCACCGGGACGACATTCTGGAGACCCTGTTCCTGAATCTCTTCTACGGCGGGAAGCTCAAGGCCATGCCGCCGAAGCTGCGCTCCAAGGATGGCCGTCATCTGGTGATCCGGCCCTTGGCCTACGTGCCCGAGGCGGACCTGGCGCGATATGCGGAGTTGCGGGCCTTCCCGATCATCCCCTGCAACCTCTGCGGCTCGCAGGAGAATCTCCAGCGGAAGGCAGTCAAGGCGTTGCTTCGCGAGCTGGACCAGCGGTTCCCCGGTTGCCCGGAGCGCATCTTCGCGGCGCTCGCGAACGTGGCACCGGCCCATCTCCTGGATCGCCGGCTCTTCGATTTCGCCTCGCTCGAGACGACGGGCGAGACACGTGCGGACGTCCGGGCCGGAAACGGCGAGAGCGACGAGGGCTGACGCCGAGTCGGCGCGGGCCGCCGCAGGCGGATGGCGAGGACTGTCCGAGGCTGCGTTCGCGTGATGCGCAGAACGCAGCGAGTTCCGCAGCCAAGCACGGGCGAGGCTTACGGAAGGCCGACGAGGCGCTGGCCTTGAGCGAAACGGCTGAGCCCCTTCACCCAGCCGAGGCCTACTCCCCCACCCGCACCAGCAGCCCCTTCTCCTTGCAGACGTTGAACATATAGTGGAACCAGGCGACGATGGCGGTCAGGTAGAGCAGGTTCAGGCCGGTCGCCCAGGCCAGGTGCTGGAGCGGCAGGCCCCCGCTCGTCAGCACCGCCCGCATGCCCTCGAAGATATGCGCGGCCGGGTTGGCCCAGGCAAGCCCCTGGAGCCACCCGGGCAGGACTTCCATGGGGTAGAACACGCAAGAGATCGGCTGGAACAGGAAAACCATCCCCCAGGCGAGCACCTCCGCCTCCTGGCCGAACCGCATGATCAGCGAGGTTGTGAACACGCCGATCGTCCAGCCGGTGATGATCAGGTTCAGCACGAAGGGGATCAGGGCCGCGCCGATCATGAACACGTTGTAGGAATAGAAGAGGAAGGCCGCCAGCACCATGACGATCGAGACCATCGTGACCTTCAGCACGCTCATGACCATCGTCGCGGCGAGGAACTCGCTGGGCTTGAGCGGGCTCGCGAACAGGCTCATGAGGTTCCGCGCCCAGATCTCTTCGAGGAACGAGATCGTGATGCCCTGCTGCGCCCGGAACAGCACGTCCCAGAGGATCAGCGCGCCGAGGAAGAACGTCACGACGCCGGGCAGCGTACCCTGAAACCGCATCAGGTAGACCGTGATGAAGCCCCACACCACCAGGTCGAGGAAGGGCCAGTAGAAGATCTCCATCAGGCGGGCGAGGCTCCGCCGGTAGAGATAGACGTGGCGGGTGATGAGCGCGACGATGCGGTGGAGCTTCATAAGAGACCCTGGGCCAGAGGCACGGGCAAGGGGCGAGGACGGGGCGGCTCACACCCGTTCCCGGGCAATCTTCAGGAACACTTCCTCCAGGTCGGCCTTGCCGAAGCGGGCGACGATCTCCTCGGCCGTGCCCTGCGCGACGATCCGGCCCCGCTGGAGGAAGATAATCCGGTCCGACATCTCCTCCATCTCCCGCATGTTGTGCGAGGTGTAGAGCATGGTCAGCCCGCCGGCGGTGCGGACCTCCTTGAGCAGGCTCCGGACCTTCTGCGCGATGTCCGGGTCCAGGCTCGCCGTCGGCTCGTCCAGGAACAGCACCTTGGGCTCCGTGAGGATCGCCTTCGCGAGCGTGAGGCGGGTCATCTGGCCCGACGAGAGCTTCCGGGTCACCTTGGTCCGGAAGTCCTCCATCTCCAGTTTCTTGACGACGTCGTCAATGCGCGGGCGGATGTTCGACAGCCCATAGAGCTTGGCCACGACCCAGAGGTTCTCCTCCACGGTCAGCGCGTAGGGCATCGAGATGTAGGTCGAAGAGAAGTTGACCTGGCTCAGGATCTCCTCGCGGTGCGAGGCGAGGTCGAGGCCGAACATGCGGATGCTGCCCGCGGTGGGCGTGATGAGCCCGAGCAACATCTGGATGGTCGTGGTCTTGCCGGCCCCGTTGGGTCCGAGCAGCCCGAGAATTTCCCCTTCGCGGATCTCGAAGGAGACCCCGTCCACGGCGGTGAATTCACCGAACCGTTTGGTCAGATTTCGGACTTCCACAACGGGGGAGGGCATGGGGCGTCGGCATCCGTGCGTCAGAAGAGATACTCCCCAATCTTATCAGGCAGGTGACAGGTCTCGCACTTGCGGCTCAGCACCCTCCCTTCGTAGGTGGTTTTGCCGTCGTGGCAGCGGAAGCAGTCGGCCAGCGCCGCCGCGTGGAGCCGGGTGCCCTCGGGATGGTCGGGTTCATAGCGTTGGCTGTCCTCCTGCACATGCCCGCGCGGGATGACGATCGGGTAGCCCTTGATCGGCTTCTCGTGGACGACCCGGCTGTGGCAGGTCGTGCAGCCTTCGCCCTTCCCCCGCTTTGCAAAGGCTTCCATGTGCTTCCGGTGGCTCATGATCAAGCCGACCTTCTTCACCGGCTCGGGCAGGTCCCGCTCGGCGATCTCATTGACGCGGAGAATGGCCTGGTGGCAAGCGATGCAGACCTCGCTGGGGACCGTCGCTTGCAGGTTGTGCGCATCGCTCGGCGTGCCGAACAGCGTGATCGCCACGTCCTTCAAGCCGGCCCGCACCTTGTCGTGGAGGAACCCCTCCAGGCCGGGCCGGACGTGACAGGCCACGCAGGTCACTTCCTTGTGGGTCGAGACGACCCAGGAGTCGTAGGAAGGCTTGATGTTGTGACACGTGGCGCAGAACTTGGGATGGTTCGTGAGCGGGACGGCAGCGCCGGCGAGGGCCACGCCGCCGGCCAGGATCGCCACGATGACGATGCCCTTCCGGCTCATGCCTCTCGGCGCTTCGGAAACTGGCGCATGATGAGGTCGCGCAGCCCCTGGATGTCGTTCCGATCAAAGCACGGGACCGGCACGGGGCAGTCAAGGGGCGCCCCCGAGACGACCGCGAGCAGCCCTTCCGGCGAGACCGGCACCTCCCCGTACCGGTCGCCCACGACGACGATCTTGGGGAAGGCGTCGCTCTTCCAGCCCTCGGCCAGGACCAGGTCAATCTCCGCGTCAATGAACCGGTCGCGGACCTCCTCCACCTTGATCTGCTCCGGCACGTCGGCGAACATCGCGAGGCTCCTGCGCGCCAGCACAATGACGGAGCTCGCACCGGCTCGCTTGTGCCGCCAACTATCCTTCCCTTCCGTGTCCAGGTCGAAGCCATGCCCCGCGTGCTTGATCGTGGCGATCCGGTAGCCCGCCTTGACCAGCTCGGGGATCAGGCGCTCCACCAGCGTGGTCTTCCCGCTGTTCGAACGCCCCACGATGCAGAGGATCGGCGGAGCCATTGCGTCACCGCACCCAGCACTGCGGGTTGAGGACCTGCACGTTCACGAGGTCGCCCGGATTCAGCCGCTCGGTCTCCACCGGCACGTCAATCAGGCAGTTGGCCTTCACCATCGAGGTGAGGATCCCGGAGCCCTGGTCCCCGGTCGTCCGGACCTTCAGCACGCCCTCCTCGCGGGTGAGGATGCCCCGCAGGAAATGCCGGCGGTCCGGCCGCTTGGAGAACTTCTCCTGGAACACCGCTTGGACGACGGGGCGCCCGTAGCTGCGGTGCCCCATCATCTTGAGCAGGGCCGGCCGCACGAGCTGCTCGAAGGTCACCATCGAGGACACCGGATTGCCAGGCAGCCCGAAGGCCAGCGTCTCCTTGATCCGCCCGAACGCGAGCGGCTGGCCGGGCCGGATGGCGAGTTTCCAGAAGTTCATCTCGGCGCCGAGCTCGCGGAAGACCTCCTTGGTGAAGTCGTAATCGCCCATCGAGACCCCGCCGGAAAGCACGAGCACGTCGGCCGTGAGGCCGTGCGCGATCTTCTCCTTAAGCGCAGCCGGCTGGTCCTTGGCGATGCCAAGCAGCACGGGGACCCCGCCCGCCTCCTGGACCGCGGCGGCGATGCCGTAGCTGTTGGAGTTGATGATCTTGTCCTCGTCGAACCGCTCGTCCAGGTCCGCCAGCTCGTCTCCCGTCGAGAGGATCGCCACCCGCGGCCGCTGGTACACGAGCACGAACGACTTGGCCAGGATCGCCAGCATGCCGGCCTCCGCCGGCCGGATCGGAGTGCCCTTGGCGATGATTCGCTCGCCCTTCTTGACGTCCTCGCCCTGCGGCCGGATGTTGGCGCCGCGCTCGACTGGCTTGAAGATCCGCACCCGGTCCTTGGTCGATTCAGTGTCCTCGACCTTGATGACCGTGTCGGCCCCCTTGGGGATCGGCGCACCCGTCATGATCCGGATCGCCTGGCCGGGCCCGACGGTCTTGGTCGCCACCCGGCCGGCCGGCACCTCCTCGATGACCTCCAGCTCGACGGGCCTCGCGATCGCGTGCTCATGTCGGATGTCCTCCCAACGCACCGCGAACCCGTCCATGGCCGAGTTGTCCCACGGCGGGTTGTCACGCGCCGCCAGGATGTCTTCGCCCAGCACCCGGCCGAAGGCTTCCAGCAGGCTGACCTTCTCCAGCCCGAGCGGCTGCGCCGCGTCGAGGACGATCCGTTGCGCGACCTCCAGCCTGGTCAATCCCTCCATGACCGACCCCGTCTCCGGCTCAGGGCTTCTTCAGCGGGGACACCTTGAGCAGCGACCCGCTGCGCTTGCAGAACGCCTCCACCTTGTTGGCGATCTCGTGGTACGCCTCCGCCGTTGGCGTGTCCGAATAGAACATGGCGAAGGGCTCGCCCGCGTCGCATTGGGTGACGACCTCGGGATCCAGCGGGATGCGCCCGAGGAACGGCACGCCCATGTCCGCGGCAGACGCCTCCCCGCCCCCTTTCCGAAACACTTCGATATGCTTGCCGCAGTGCGGGCAGTCGAGCCCGCTCATGTTCTCGACGATGCCGATGATCGGGATATCGCTGTCCTTGGCGAACGTGACCGACTTGCGCGAGTCCAGCAGCGCGACCTCCTGGGGCGTGGTGACGATCACGCAGCCGCTGACCTGGCCGATCAGGTCCACGGTCGTGACCGACTCGTTGCCGGTCCCCGGCGGCAGGTCCACGAGCAGGAAGTCCAGGTCCTGCCACTCCACCCCACCGAGCAACTGATTGATGAACTCGTACTTGTACGCGTCCCGCCAGATGATAGGATCATCCGGGTTCTGCAGCAGGAACGACATGGAGGCGATCTTGAGGTTATAGGCCTGGAACGGAATGATCCCCCCCGACGTGCTGATCTTGAGCTTCTGCCCCTCTCCGCCCACCATCTTCGGGATGTTGGGCCCGTGGATGTCCATGTCGCAGATGCCCACTTCGTAGCCCTTGAGCGCCAGGCTGACGGCGAGGTTGGTCGTGACCGTGCTCTTACCGACCCCGCCCTTGTTGCTCATGACCAGCACCTTGTACTGGATCCGCTCCATCCGCTTGGCGACGAGCCAGCGGCTATGCCCCTCCTTGTCCTTCTGGCAGGTCTCGGTCTCGTCGCAGATGGCGCAGGCCCACAGGTAGGTGCAGGCGTCGCCGTTGCCGGATCCGGGCGATTGGATAATGTTCAACTCTCTCGGCATGTCAACTCCCGGTGATCGGTGATGCGTGCTCGGTGATCAGTGATGAATGAAGCAGGGACCTTGCTGCTCGGTTGGGACGCCCACCACTCATCACTCCTCACCCTTCACTGTCCTTGCGATTTTTTCCACCGTATGGTCGAGGATGGGCGCCACGACGGCCAGGTTCTCCTTCGCCCCCTTGGGACTGCCCGGGAGATTCACGATCAGCGTCCCGCCGCGCACGCCCGCCGTGGCGCGCGAGAGCATGGCGGTCCGCACCTTCTTGAGGCTTTCCTGCCGCATGGCCTCCCCGATGCCGGGGATCTCCTTCTCGATGACGTCCCGCGTGGCCTCCGGCGTCCAGTCCGTGGGCCGAACGCCCGTGCCGCCCATCGTCAGGAGCACGTCCGGGGCAGCCTCGTCGCAGAGCCGGATCAAGCAGTCCCGGATGGCCTTGCGGTCGTCCGGCACCACCTCGTAGGCCACGACCATGCCCGGTAGGTCGGCCACCATCTTCGTGATCGCCTCCCGTCCTCGATCGGGCTCCCGGCCCGAGGCGATCCGGCTGCTCACCACCACCAGGGCGACGCGCATCTCCGACGCCCCTTACCGCCGGCGGCCCGACTCCGGCACACCAACGTATTCCCCCTCGCCCGCCGCCGCGGGCATCACGGGCTTGGGCACGAGCGCGGGCCGGGCCGCTGCAGGGCTCGTCGCCGTCGCGGCGTCCGACGCTGGCGCGCCCTTGGCCTTCTTCGAGAAGAACCCCGCGCTCACGATCCCGACCTCGTAGAACACGTACATAGGCAGGGCCATCAGGCACTGGTTGAACGGATCGGGCGTCGGCGTCAGGATAGCCGCCACCACGAACGCCCCCAGGAAGGCCCACTTCCGGTACCGCTTCAAGAACGGCGCGTCCACCCAGCCCAGCTTCGCCATCAGCGTGAGCGCAAGCGGCACCTCGAAGATCAGCCCGAAGATCAGCAGGAACCACAGGGCGAACCCCACGTACTGCGCGATCGAGATCTGCGGGATGAAGCCGGCGTTGACCCCGTACGAGATCAGGAAGTTCAACGCGAAGGGCAGCACGAAGAAGAAGGAGAACGTCAGCCCGGTGTAGAAGGCGACCGTGCTGATGAGCACGAAGGGTCCGACGAACCGCCGCTCCTGCACGTGCAGGCCGGGCACGACGAACTGCCAGATCTCCCACAGGGCATAGGGCATGGCCAGGACGAGCGCGAACAGCCCGGCCACCTTCACGTTCTGCCACAGCGCCTCGGCGGGGGACAGGAAGACGAAGGGGATCAGCGGCAGGTCGGTCGGCACCCACTGCAGCTTGCCGGGCACGAACATGTTCTGCAGCGGGACCCGGAGCCAGGTGACCAGCGTGTCGGCGTAGAAAAACGTCCCCACGAAGACGAGCCCGACCACGACAACCGCGCGGGTGAGCCGGGCCTGGAGCTCCACCAGGTGCTCCATGACCGGCATCTTCTTGTCCTCGAGCGGCTTGAAGACCGTGTCCTCAAGCCACTTCGCGAACCTGCGCATCTGGTCAGCCATCCGCCCCCCGGCTGCCGGTCCACGCGCCGGCCCCGCGCCGCTACCGCGGGTTCACCGCCACGAACAGGTTGTTGCCCTGGCGGCTCAGCAGCAGCACGACCATCTCTTCCTTCTTGATCTTGCTCGCGATCCGCTGGAAGTCCTCCAGGGACTTCACCACCTCGTGGTTGACCTCCTGGATCACGTCGCCGCGCTGCAGGCCCGCTGCTTCCGCTGGGCTGCCCGGCTCCACGTGGTTGATGACCACCCCGGTCGTCTTGCTCGGCAGGTTGAGCTGGCTCATCGTCGAGGGATCGAGCGGCTGGACCCGCAGCGCCGCGAGCACGTTGTCGGGCAGCTTGGGCGCCTCTGGGGCCGGTGCCGCCGGCTCGCGCCTGGCGAGCACCTCGTCCGGCGGCCGCTCGGCGATCTTCACCGTGAGGATCTGCTCCTTCCCCTCGCGCAAGACCTTGATCTTGGCCGTGCGCCCCACCATCGTGCGGGCGACTATGTTGCGGAGCTGGTTGACGTTCTCGATCTCCTTGTCATCGAAGGCGATGATCACGTCGCCCCGCTTGAGGCCGGCCTTGGCGGAAGGGCCGTTCTCGTTTACATCGCTGATCAAGACCCCCTTGCGCTGCTCGGGAATCTTGAACGACTTCGCGAGCGCGGGCGTGACCTCCTGGATCGCGATGCCCATCCAGCCGCGCACCACCTTGCCGGTCTTGATCAGGCTGTCCACCACGTCCAGCGCGATGCTGCTGGGAATCGCGAAGCCGATCCCCTCCGAGCCGCCGGTCCGCGAGAAGATCGCAGTGTTGATGCCGATCAATTCGCCGTTCACGTTGACGAGCGCGCCGCCTGAGTTGCCGGGATTGATGGCCGCGTCCGTCTGGATGAAGTCCTCGTAGTCGGTGATCCCCACGTTGCCCCGCCCGAGCGCGCTGATGATGCCCAGCGTCACCGTGGAGCTCAGCCCGAAGGGGCTGCCGACCGCGAGCACGAGGTCTCCGACCTGGAGCTTCTCGTACTCGGCCCACTTGAGGGCGGGCAGGTTCTCTGCCTCAATCTTGATCACCGCGAGGTCCGTCTTGGGATCGGTTCCCACGACTTTGGCGGAAAACTCGCGCTTGTCGCTCAAGGTGACGGTAATCTGCGAGGCGTTCTCGACGACATGGTTGTTCGTGACGATATAGCCTTTGGGGTCAATGATGACGCCGGAGCCGGCGCTCTGATCGGGGCGGCCGGGCGGGCCGGGGAACGGGGGCGGACCGGGCGGGAACGGCGGCTCCGCGCCGGGCGGCTCATCGCCGGGAGGGCCGAACGGCCCCGGTGGCAGCGGCCTCCGGCCGCCTCGACTCCCCTCCCCGCCCGTGACGGCGATGTTGACCACCGCTGGCGTGACTTTCTTCACGATCTCCGCAAACCCCTGGGCCATCGCCGGTGGCACGGCCGCGTCGGCAGCGGATCCCCCGCCGCCGGCCACGCCCCACGCCAGAGTCGCCGCCAGGACCCCTGCGCTCGCCAGGATTGCCCAGCCGCGCTGATTCCAGTTCAATCTGCTCCGCTCTCCCATCCTATGCATGATTATTCCCTCAATGCTCTCCGGGGCCGTCCCCCGGGCCTCCCCTGCCTTCCCTTTCCTTTGTCTCCCCGGCTCGGCAATCGTCCCCGTCGCGAGACAGGCGCAATCGCGCGCAAAGACAAAGACTTATCAGACGGTTCGCCCATTCTACACCAACCCGCGATCCGCCTTCAAAGGCAAAAAACTCGCGGCCGGCACACCGAGCGCACGCGTGACGGGTGGGCTCCGTCGAAGCAGACCGAGAGTGTCATGGCGTAAGGTGTGAGGCGCGACGATCAATCGGCTGGCTTGGCCAGTGCCAGTCGGCGCTGCTCGATCCAAGCATCCTGGAAATTCGGGACAAGGCGCTTGGCGGCTTCCTGCATCGCGATCACCCGCAGCGTGTTCGGGGCGCCTTCGTAGCTCGGCGGCCACCAGCGCCAGTTGGGCTCCTGGGGCCGCTTCCAGATGACCGGATACCATTGGTTGATGCCCGGCGCCGCCGGCCGATCCAGCGTGGCCCAACCCCGTCCCTCCGCTGCCAGCAGGGTGCGGCCGCGCGGCACGTCCACGACTGCCGCCTCCAGGAGCGACCAGTTATCGCGCCGCCAGCCAGGCTGGCTATGCGTGACCCAGCCCAGGAAGACGGTGATCGGATACTCCTGCTCCGTCGCGGAGGCGACGACGACGACCAGGAAGTCGTAGCCGTGCCGCTTCCCCAGCTCGACGAACTGGCCAGTGTCTCCGCCCGGGCGAATCCCGTCGGCCGGGAGGACGGCCTCGATACTGAGCGGCAGGTACCGGGTGAGCTGCTCTTTCAACGACTGGGCAAGCTGGTTCAGGGCTTCGTCAGGCAGGGCGGGAGCCGCCTCCGGGGCCGTCGTGTCGGCGACGACGACGAGCGCGGCCCGGACCCTCGCGACGCTAGGCAACGTCCCGGCGCCGCCGGGATGCACTGGCCCCACGTACTGCTCGAGCCGGTTCGGCGGCACCGCGGAGGCGCAGCTCGCAACTGACAGGAGCACCAGCACGAGCCTGAGCATTCGCGTGCAAGCCGCCATTCCGTGCATCGAAGCCTCCAACTCTATACGTTGGCGCCCGGAGCGTCGCGATGTCAAGCCCCCAAGCTGGCCACAGACGCTGCGGCCAGGACCGGGCGGACGCCCCGGCGCCCAACCGACCGCGGGGCGGCCAGGCGGCCGAAAAACCTGTTGACTCCCTACACACACACACTTATGCTAGCGCCACCCTTTCGGAGGGACGCCATGGCTGGTTGCCTGCGGGTCCCGCTTCCGGCTCTTCGGCTGCCTGCCCTCGGCCTGGCGGCTGTCCTCGCTCTGGCACTGCCGGCCTTCCCTGCCGGCGTCATCTATCGGTACACGGACGAGCACGGCGCGATGGCCTACACGGACGCCTGGGAGCGTATCCCGGAGGCGGCCAGAAGCGGGGCACAGGCCCTCGACGGGGACACATTGGAGCCGGTCCGGCCGGGACCGGATCCAGCCCCGGCAAGGTCCGCCCCGCTACCCGGAGCCGGCGCCCCGGCCGACGGCCAAGCCGATCCAGCCGCTCCCTCGGTGTTTTCCGTCTGGCTGAGCCGCTTCGCCGAGCTGAAGATCCCCCTGCCCTCCGACTACCAGCTCGGCGTCGGGCTGACCTCGCTGATCCTGGTCATCTGGGGTGTCGTGATCCTGCGGATGAGCGCCAACCCGCTGGTCAAACTCTTCGTGAAGATCGGCCTCTTCCTCCTCGCAGGCGGCGCAGCCTACGCCATGTTATTCTCAGGGCTGAACGAGCGGATCACCCAGGCGACCGGCAAACCGGCCCACCCGACCGTGACCGGGAAGGAGCTGATCCAGGGCGTTGAGTCGGCCGGCGGGCAGGCCACCGACAGGCTCAAGCACGTCACCGTGGACCGCCTCAAGGACGTCGTCGAGAAAGCCAAGGATGCCACGCTCGGGGAAGCCACGAGAACCGTGGAGCAGGCGAACGAATCGAACCAGCGCCTGGACGAACAGCTCCGGAACCTTGATCCGCTTCAGCCGGGCGGCGCGGCCGGCTCGCCGTGACCGTGCGCCTGCCGGGCGTCGAATCGGCAGGCCTCCCTCCCCACCCGGGAATCCGGTCACGGCCTCCCGACGAGACCGGCCGGCGACGCAAGCCGACGGCATGGTCAGGAAGATCGTTTCGGGCGGCCAGACCGGGGTAGACCGGGCCGCCCTCGACGCGGCGCTGGAGCTAGGGCTGCCCTGTGGCGGCTGGTGCCCGAAGGGCCGGCGGGCGGAGGACGGCCCTATCCCACTCCACTATCCGTTGACCGAGACGCCCTCTGACGACTACGCCCAGCGGACCGAGTGGAACGTCCGGGACTCGGACGGGACGCTGGTTTTGACGAGAGGCGCGCCCACCGAGGGGACCGCGTACACGATCCAGGTCGCGGCGCGGCTGAAGAAGCCCTGCCTCGTCGTGGATCTGGACGGAGAGCCGCCAGAGGCGGCCGTCCGGACCTGGCTCAAGGCCCACCGCCTGGAAACCCTCAACGTGGCGGGTCCGCGCGAGAGCAAGGCGCCGGGCATCTACGCCGAGGCCGCCCGGTTCCTGCGCGCGCTCCTCGCTCCCGTTCGTTGACCGGCCCATCCCCGCCGACTACAATGGGCGCGTCGCCGGTCCCCCGACCGTCGTCGTCACGGAGCACCGCCCATGCCCCCTCCCTCGCGCATCCACCGCATCCTCGAACGGGAGCGCACGCTGATCTTTCCCGGCGTCTATGACGCGCTGGGCGCCAAGCTCGTCGAGCAGGCCGGCTTCCCGCTCACCTTCATCTCCGGCTACAGCGTCGCAGCGACGCAGCTCGGACTGCCCGACTTCGGCTATTTCACCCAGACAGAGATGGTCGCGGTCGCCAAGCGAGTCTGCGGCGCGGTGCGGATCCCAGTCATCATTGACGCCGACACCGGCTACGGCAACGCACTGAACGTCATCCGGACGGTGAACGAGCTGATTGACGCGGGCGCGGCCGGCCTGTTCCTGGAGGATCAGGTCTGGCCGAAGCGCTGCGGGCACATGAAGGGCAAGCGGGTGATCCCCGTCGAGGAGCAAGTGCAGAAGATTCGGGCAGCCGTGGACGCGCGGCGGGACCGCGACTTCTTCCTGGTCGCCCGGACCGATGCGCGGCAAGTGAACGGGCTGGAGGACGCCATCGCCCGCTGCCGGCGCTACAAGGACGCCGGTGCCGACGCGCTGTTCGTGGAGGCGCCGCGGAGCGCCGACGAATTGGCGGCCGTTGCCAAGGCGTTGCCGCCCCCGCTGGTCGCCAACATGTTAGAAGGCGGCGTCACGCCGCTGCTCACGAAGGAGGAGCTGGCGGCGCTCGGCTTTCAGCTCATCGTCTGTCCGCTGACGGCGCTCTACGCCTCCGCCAAGGCGATGCGGGACCTGTTCGCGCTCATCAAGACCGCCGGCACGACGCGCGAGGCCCTCGACCGCCTGCTCCCCTTCCAGCAGTTCCACAGAATCATTGACCTCGACGCCCATTACGCGCTCGACGAGCGCTACCGGGCACCGGAAGAGGGCTGACAGCTAGGCGCAATCCTCAGGCTCGATCCGGCCGAACCAACGATAGCGGTAGCGGGCGATGAGGCGATACAGGAGGTAGGCCAGCGGTCGGAACCCCGGCAGGCGCAACAGGGCCTGGAGGGCTCGCCCGCCGCGGAGCCCGGCGAGCAGCGGGAGGAAGGCGTCGAGGCCGCGGCTGATCCGGCCGTCCGCCTCGACCAGGAAGGCGACGTCTGGGCGGCCAGGCCTGTACTCCGGGCCAAGGCGCCGCGCGGCCTCCTCGCTCTGATAGGGCACGAACCGGACGTCGCGGTCCCCGCCGAGCCGCTCGAGGCCCTGTTTCGCCGTCAGGCAGAAGCGGCATTCCCCGTCATAGATGAGCAGCCGCTCACACCGAGGCGCCTGGGACGCCGGCTCGGGATGCGGCCTCTCGTCTCGTTTCCGTTCCGGCACGGCGTCGCCTCCGCCTGTGGGTTCCGTCACCCTCCGGTATGGTCGCGGGCCAGGACGGCGTCGGTGCCAGGCTCCTGGCGGTCCTGCTCGTCACGATCCGCCCGGCCGACGCGCCTCCAGCAACCCACCCTCCCAATCCCCGCCCCATTCCTCAGCCTGAGCCGCCGGGCTCGTCGAAACCCTGCCTGCCGGAGCCACGCCAGCGTCTCCTCGGCGCCGTAAGTGTTCCCGGTCTCGGTGAACAGGAGCATCGTCACCGCAAAGAGATTCGCCTCAGCGGGGCGGAGCCCATGGCGGTCCAGCGTGAACGCATCCTGGATCAGCAGCCGCCCGCCCGGGACCAGCGCCCGAAGGATCTTACGGAAGAGCCGGCGGTTCTCCGCCGGTGAATAGATATGAACGACGTTCGAGAGCCAGACCACGTCGTAGTGGCCGGGAATCGGCCGCGTCATGAAGTCCAGCGGAAGATAGGCGAGCCGGCGGCCGTACGTGACCGCGGCGGCCAGCTCCCGGGCCACCTCGAGCGCCGGCGGGCGGTCGCAGACCGTCGCCTGGAGCTGCGGATGGCGCGCCAGGAAGGCCAGCGCGTAGGTGCCGGGCCCGCCGCCCAGATCCAGGAGGGTCCGCGCGTCCTTCAGATCCAACGCCGCCGCCACCCGAGGGGCGACATGGAGCGAGCGCTGGTGCATCGCCCAACTGAACCGGCGGCGGTATTCGGGCTCGTCGGGGTCCTCGCGCTCGACCGGTTGGCCCTTGCGGACGCAGTCGGTGAGCTGCGACCAGTCGTCCCATTGGGTCCGGATGAGGTCCAGGTAAGCGCTCCGGAAGGCGGGGCTCTTCGCATTCAGCTCGCGCCGGGCGAACGAGCTTGCGCGGTAACGGTCTCCGCGCTTCTGCAACAGGCCAGCGGTCGCGAGGTTGCGGCAGAGGATCCCGAGCCCGCGCGGGTCCGCACGCACCCGTCGGGCCAGCGCCGGGATGGGCCATTCACGCCCGCCCAGGGCGGTAAAGAGATCCAGCTCGAGCGCGGTGAGGATGATGCGGGACAGCCGGAACTGGAAGACCGCGTCCCTGAACTCGTCGAAGGTGCGGATGCCGGCGCCCCCCATCAGGCAAACTGTCGTTGGCACCAGCGGATGGTTCGCTCGACCTCATCGAGGTCCCGGAAGTCCACGGCGCGGTGGAAGCCGATCGCCACGTACACGTCGGTCATCTCCGTGCGCTCTTCGAACCCGGCCCTGAGAAAGGCTCCGCGGACCTTGGACGCGGCTGGCTGGAGATAGTACTTGGCCTGCTTCGCCAACTCGTCGCTGTTGAGGTCCTCCGCGGTCCCCTCCGAGAGCAGGCGCTTGATGTCATCCATGACCATACCGGTCTGGCAAATGAGCCGGCCGTCCGGCGTGATCTCCAGGATCCATTCCTCCGAGGGCAGCTCCAAGGCCAGCGGCCCGCCCGACTCGAGCTCGTAGAGCATCGGCTCCCGCTCCACCAACCCGAGGCGGACTTCCTCCCAGGAAGGCACTCCGGCAGGCGACTCGCTCACGGGCGGATCTCCTCCCGACCCGACCGGCACGCCGGTGCCCCGCCGTTGTCCCCGGCGAGCCGCCCGCGCAGGTCTTTCAGGCGCTTCGTGTTCTCCTCCAGCTTGGGCAACCGGTACTTGCGGTCCACAAGCACGACCCGTTCCAGCAGCTCCGCCGCTTCGCGCAGGCACCCGAGCTGCTCGTAGGCGTGCGCCATCAGATACCAGGCGCCGCCGATCCGCAGCTCATCCCGCAGGCGCTCGGCGATGGCCAGGCTGGTGCGGCAACAGGCCAGCGCCTCCTCGTTCCGCCCCTGCAGGAGGTAGGAGCGCGCGATCATGCGCCAGCCGTCCGCGAGCCCCGCGTCGTTGCCGATCCGGCGCATGAGAGTCAGGGACCGCTCGTAGCAGCGCATCGCCTCGTCGTATTCGCCGGTCTCGCGGGCAACCAGCCCGAGATCCGAGTAGAGCACCGCCAGTCCGGCGTCGTCGCCCGACCGTTCCATGATGTCCAGGGCCTCCAGGTAGTAGGCCCGCGCGCGTTCCCACTCGCCCGCGTCAGCCCGGAGGTTGCCGAGGTTGGCCAGCGTCGTGCCGATGCCCCGTTCGTCGCCCAGCACCTTCTGCAGCTCGAGCACTTCCTGGTAATAGGCCTGGGCCTGCTCACGCCGGCCGCTGACCGCGCAGATGTTCCCGAGATTCCCGAGCGTCGCCGCCATCGCACGTTGGTCCCCGCTCAGCCGGTCGCATTCCAGCGCCTGGATGTAGCAGATGTACGCTTCGGTGTAGAACCCGCGCGAGAAGTGCTCGTTTCCCTGGCGGTTCAGCAGCTCGGATTGGTTGTGCAGCATGGGAGCAGCTCAGACGCTCAGGAACCGCTCGACGGCCTGCCTGGCGCCAGTCAGGAGCGAGGTCCCGTCCCCGACCAGCAGGGTGTCGAAGCTGTAGTTGAGCAGCCGACGCAGGCCTTCCCGGGCCTTCGCGGCGTCCGCGTACTTGTCGGCGGGCAGCATGGCAAGCGAGCCGGGCGGCTTCCCGATCAGGGCGTCCCCGACGATCATCGTGCCGCCGCCCTGCTGGAGGTACAGCGCGCATTCGCCCGGCGACTTCTGGTCCTTCAGATGCACGGCCCAGATACCGCCGGGCAGCAGCTCGCCGTCCTTGTAGGTCTTGTCGGCCCGGATCGTCATCTGGGGCGCATCGGCCTCGGGGACGAAGACTCGGCACCGGAACTCCGCCCGGCAGGCTTCCGCCTCCCGTTCATGGTCGCGGTTGGTGATGACCAGGTAGTCCACCGGGCCGGCGCGCCGGATCTGGTCCGTCGCGGCCACGGTCAACAGCGGCGGATCCACCAACACGCGGTGCTCGCCGACCTGCAGGAACAATCCGTTAAAGTCGAGCTGCTTCTCGTCCGAGAACCAGGACCACTGCCAGATGCCCGGCTTGATCTGCTTCATCTCCCCTAGCCCCGCGCCCCTCGTCCCCCGTTGTGCGTCCCCCGTCACGCGCTTTACAGCGCCGCCACCGCGTCCTTGACCACCTTGGTGACTTTGGCCAGGATGTCGGCTTCGTTCGGGAGGTCGATCATGTCGTCCTCGGAGACCGTGATGAACTTGCGGTTCGGCCCCTTGGTCAGCGAGATCAGAAACATCCCGTTGGAGGGCGCGACCGGGATCACGACCTGGACGGCTGCGTCGGCGCCACGGACCAGCTCCAGGAACCTCGCCTTGCCTGCCTCGATCTCGGTCATCCGTCGCCGTCCTTTCCCCGGCCTACACTCCACCGGGACCCTTGCCGCCGGCCAGGAGCTTCTCGATCTCTGCGAGGATCACCTCCGGCCCGGCGAGCTCCATGTTGCCGACCCGTTGCCAGCGGATGATGCCCTCCTGGTCAATGACGTACACGTTGGGGATGAACCGCCCGCCGCCGTACAGCTTGTCGGTGACCTTCTGGGGGTCAATCAGGTAGGGATAGGTGACCTTCACCGGAAAGGCCGCGAGAAACTCCGCAACGTCTTCCTTCGAGTCGCCCGAGGAGTTCACGCCCACCACCGCGACGTTCTTGCCCCGCGTCGCCTCGTACACCTTCTGCAGGTTCGTTCCCTGCTTCAGGCAGGGCTCGCAGATATGAAACAATCCCAGGACGACGACCTTGCCGCGCAGGCTCTCCAAGGACACCGTTTCTCCGGTGATCGCAGTCAAGGTGAAGGTCGGAGCCTTCTCGCCGATCTTAAAGAAGCCCTTAGCCGACGCCGAGGCGACAAGCGCGACGATGCCCCCCAGGATCAAGACCGTCACGATCGTTCGCTTCATGGCGACCTCCATCAAGCTGGAAAAAGGATCACGTTCGTACCGACCGTTTGCTCATCGCCGGACGGCCAGCGACCGAGCTATGGTAGCACGGTGAAAAATTCACCGGCAATGGGGTCCGCGGGGAGGTCAGGTGGAGGGATCGAACAGGCCGAGCTGTAACTCCTCGGCCTTGGTGAAGGGGATGGGGTACCGCTCGGTGAAGCAGGCGTTGCAGTACTGCCCGGGGTGGCCGGGGGCGGCCTTGAGCATGCCCTCCAGGCTGAGGTAGGCGAGGCTGTCGGCCGTGATGTACTTGCGGATCTCCTGGATAGTGTGGCTGGACCCGATCAGCTCGCGCCGCGTTGGCGTGTCAATCCCGTAGAAGCAGGGCGAGATGATCGGCGGGGAGCTGATCCGCATGTGAACTTCCCTGGCCCCGGCGTGGCGGAGCATCTTGACGATCTTGCGGCTAGTCGTCCCCCGGACGATCGAGTCGTCCACGACGACCACCCGCTTGCCGGCCAGCACCTCCGGCACAGCGTTCAACTTGATCTTCACCCCAAAGTGGCGGATGGACTGCTGCGGCTCGATGAAGGTCCGGCCGACATAATGGTTGCGGATCAGGCCGTTCTCGAACGGGATCCCCGCCCCTTCCGCATAGCCGAGCGCGGCGGGCACGCCGGAGTCCGGCACCGGGATCACGATGTCCGCATCCACCCAGGCTTCTTTCGCGAGTTGCCGGCCGAACGCCTTCCGCGTGAGGTAGACGGCGTGCTCGCCGAAGATCCGGCTGTCCGGCCTGGCAAAATACACGTACTCGAAGACGCACATGGCTGGCGGCGTCCTGGGAAACGGCCGGTAGCTGTGCACGCCCTGCTCGTCCAGCTCCACCAGCTCGCCCGGCTCGATCTCCCGGACGTAGTCCGCGCCGATCAGATCGAAGGCGCAGCTTTCGGAGGCCACGAGCCAACTGTCCTTGAGCCGGCCCAGGCAGAGCGGCCGGAACCCGTAGGGGTCCCGCGCGGCGATGACGCCCCGGTCGGTCAACAGCACGACCGAGAAGGCGCCCCGGATCTGATTCAGCGCATCCACGACGCGCGCGAGCATCGTGTCACCGCGCGAGTGCGCGATCAGGTGGATGATCACCTCGCTGTCGGTCGTGGACTGGAAGATGGCCCCGTAGGCCTCCAGCTCGTTCCGCAGCATGGCCGCGTTGATGAGGTTGCCGTTGTGCGCGAGCGCGAGGTTCCCCAGCGCGAAGTTCACGGTCAGGGGTTGGACGTTCTTGAGGTTGCTGTCGCCCGCCGTCGAGTAGCGGTTGTGCCCGATCGCCATGTGGCCGGGCAGCCGGCGGAGCACCGACTTGGTGTAGATGTCGGCGACGAGCCCCATCGCCTTTTCGAGGTAGAAGTGCTCGCCGTCGGAGGAGACGATCCCGGAGCCTTCCTGTCCGCGATGCTGCAGGGCGTAGAGGCCGAGGTAGGTCAGGTTAGCAGCTTCCCGGTGGCCGTAGATGCCGAAGACCGCGCATTCCTCGCGGAGCTTGTCTGGCATGATCAGGCGCGGGGCGTCGGCCGCCGAGCGCGGGGCGAGTGGCTCCGACCGTTGGACCGCAGGCTCGTCTTTCATACCCCTAGCCCCTCGCCCTGTGCCCCTTGCCCCTCATTCCACATTTAGCGCCCGCTCCAGGCCGCGGCCCCACCGGTCCGCGAGCTGGGGCAGCGGCGCCTCGATCCGGCAGGCGGGCCCCCAGCGATCCGCCGCCACCTCGATGACGAGCCGGTCGCCGCCGACCTCCCCGATGGCTTCGGCCGGAACGCCGGCGTCACGCGCCGCCTGCAGGACCGCCCCGGCCTCGCCGGCGCGGCAGGACAGCACGACCCGCGACTGACTCTCGCCGAACAGCAACGCGTCACGCCGCAACCCGTTCGCCGCCAATCTTACCACAGCCCCGAGGGGCTCCGCCGGTCCGGACAGGCACGCCTCCGCCAGCGCCACCGCCAGCCCGCCATCCGAGCAGTCATGCGCCGACTGGACCATTCCGTCGCGGATCAACCGGCGCACGCAGGCCTGGACCGCCTTCTCCCGCTCCAGGTCGAGCTGCGGCGGGGAGCCCTGCTCCTTGTGGTGCGCGACGCGCAGATATTCCGTGCCCCCCAGGTCCTCCTTCGTGTCGCCCAGGAGGAGGATGACGTCCCCGGCCCGTTTAAACCATTGGGTCATCACCCGGTCGGCCGGCTCGATCACGCCGACCATGCCGAGGATCGGCGTTGGGTAGATCGAGAGCCCGTTGGTCTCGTTGTAGAAGCTCACGTTGCCGCTCACGACCGGGACGCCGAAGGCCTCGCAGGCGTCCTTGAGGCCCTCGATGCAGAGGATGAACTGCCACATGATGTCCGGTCGCTCGGGGTTGCCGAAGTTCAGGCAGTCGGTCAGCCCGATCGGCTCAGCGCCCGCGCAAGCCAGGTTGCGCGCCGCCTCGGCGACTGCGAGCATCGCGCCCAGGTAGGGATGCAGCACGCAGTAGCGGCCGTTCCCGTCCGTCGTCATCGCGAGCGCCTTATCCGTCCCCTTGACGCGGATCACCGCGGCGTCCGAACCTGGCCGCACCAGCGTGTTCGTCCGGACCATGTGATCGTATTGCCGATAGACCCAGGCCTTGCTCGCGATCGTGGGCGACTCGAGGAGGGTCAGCAAGAGGGCGGTCGGATCCTGCTTGAGCGGCAGGTCGGGCAGCGCGTCCAAGTTGAGCGAGTGGAGGATGTCCTGGTAGGCCGGCGGGGCGTTGGGCCGCTCGTACCGCGGACCGTCCTCGGCGAGCGCCCGGGCCGGAATCTCGGCGACGACGACCGTTGCGCCCGCCGGGCCAGCGTCCCGCACGCGGAGCATCCCGTCCGCCGTCACGCGCCCGACGACCGCCGCATCCAGGTCCCACTTCCGGCAGATCGCCAGGACCTCGTCCGCGCGCCCCTCCTTGGCGATCAGCAGCATCCGCTCCTGCGACTCGGAGAGCATGATCTCGTAGGGGGTCATGCCCGGTTCCCGGCGCGGCACCTGGGTCAGATCCAGCTCGATCCCCGTCCCAGCGCGCGAGGCCATCTCGCAGGAGGAGCTGGTCAGCCCCGCCGCGCCCATGTCCTGGATGCCGACGAGCAGGTCCCGGTCCATCAGCTCCAGGCAGGCTTCCAGGAGCAACTTCTCCGTGAAGGGGTCTCCTACCTGAACGGTCGGCCGCTTGGCCTCCGCCTGCTCGTCGAAGACGTCCGAGGCCATCGTCGCCCCGTGGATCCCATCGCGGCCGGTCTTGGACCCGACGTAGATCACCGGGTTGCCCACCCCCAGCGCGGCGCCCTTGAACAGCCGGTCCTTCCTGGCGATGCCGAGACAGAAGACGTTGACCAGCGGGTTCTGGCTGTAGATCTCGTTGAAGACCGCCTCGCCACCGATGGTGGGTACCCCGACGCAGTTTCCGTACCCCGCGATCCCCGCGACCACGCCCTTGAACAGGTACCGGTTCTTGGCCTGATCCAGCGGCCCGAACCGGAGCGAGTCCAGGAGCGCCACGGGCCGCGCGCCCATCGTGAAGATGTCCCGCAGGATGCCCCCCACGCCGGTCGCCGCGCCCTGGTAAGGCTCGATGAACGAGGGGTGGTTGTGCGACTCCATCTTGAAGACTGCGCAGAGCCCGTCCCCGATGTCCACCGCCCCGGCGTTCTCGCCCGGCCCCTGCACCACGCGCGGCCCGGTCGTCGGCAGCTTCTTCAGGTGCACGCGCGAGCTTTTGTAGGAGCAGTGCTCGGACCACATCACCGAGAACATGCCCAGTTCGGTCAGGTTCGGCTCCCGCCCGAGGATCTCGACGATCCTCCGGTACTCATCCTCGGTCAGGTTATGCTGGGCGATGAGGTCTTTGGTGAGGGGCTGGTCTGGGAGTTTCATTGTAAACCGGCTTCCGTACGGCTACCTCTTCTATCCACCCGCCGGCGGCGCGGGCTCCTCCTCCCGCACCGCCACCCTGCACGTGGCCTCGCGCGTCAGCTCCACGCCCTCGCCGGCGCGCGTCAGCGTCACGAGGCCCGTGTAGGGGCCGGCGGCCAGGCCTGGGGCGTTCGCTTCTTGCCCATAAACACAAAGCGGCGCGCCCGGGTCTTCTCGATCGTCTGCTCCTCGTCCAGCACGACTTTCCCGTCCGGGGCGATGATCCGGAACCGGAGCCGGTCGCCGGCTTGGACGCAGAACAGGTCCACCCAGAGGACGAGAGCCAGCGCGGACGTTGGCAGGGCGTTGTCGGCGCGCTCGCCCTTCCGGATCGCCTCCACGTCGGGCTCGCCCGCCGCGAAGCCGTCGTTGTAGAGAGCGACGGGTTCGTAGGAGACCGGCTGAGCGGCCCGCCAGAGCGCCATGCCGGCCGGGCCCCAGCCCGCGGCCACTTAACGTCCCGTGAAGGGGTCTATGACCGCCCCTTTGTAGCGGACCGTGAGGTGCGCGTGCGGGAACTCGGTCTTCCCCGACAGACCGACCAGGCCGAGCAGCGGGCCGGTGTCCACACGGGCCCCGGCCCGGACCTTCACCGATCCCTTCCGGAGATGGCAGTATTGGGTCTGCCAGCCGCCCTGGTGATCAATGATGACCCCGTTGCGGCACTCGCGCCCCTCGACCGCCTGGCGGGATACCTCGTCCGTCACCGCCCGATCGTCCATCCCGTCACGGATGGTGCGCACGATGCCCGGCGCGACGGCCACGACCGGCCCCCTCTTGGCCATGACGGCCAGGTCCCAGACCGCGAAGTCGGTCCCGTCGTGCCCGTCGTAGGTCCGGGGCCCGCACTGACAATCGCGCGCCCTCCCGGAGCTGTCCACGTCCACGTAGTTGGCCACCCAGCAGGTCTCGCCGAGCGTGCAGGCGAGCGGGAGGGCCAGCCCGTCCTGCTCGGTCGAGCCGGCAGAGACCGCGCCGGGCGCCAGCGACAGGACGCCCAGCATCAGGGCCGCGAGGGGTCGAGCCTGCCGGCGGCTGCTGCCCGTCACGTGAGGACCGTCTTGGGCTGCCGCTTCGCCTGCTTCAGCGCGTCGAGCAGAGAGAGGAAGAGCAGCCGCCCGTCGTCGTTGCCGAGGACCGCTTCGGCGCACCGCTCCGGGTGCGGCATCATTCCGAGGACGTTGCCGCGCGCGTTGATGATCCCTGCGATAGAGTCCAGGGAGCCGTTGGGATTGGCCTCCTCCGTGATCGTCCCGTCCGGGGCACAGTAGCGGAAGACGATCTGGGCGTTGGCCTTGAGCTGCGACAGGGTCACGTCGTCCGTATAGTAGTTGCCGTCCGCGTGGGCGATGGGAATCTTCAGCACCTGCCCGGGCTCGCAGCGGTTGGTAAAGGCCGTGGCCGCGTTCTCGACCCGGACATGGACATCCTGGCAGATGAAGGAGAGGGACCGGTTGCGGAGCATGGCCCCGGGCAGGAGGCCCGCCTCCAGGAGAATCTGAAAGCCGTTGCAGATCCCGAGCACCACCCCGCCAGCGGCGGCGAACTCCCTGACTGCCCCCATCACCGGCGAGAAGCGGGCGATCGCGCCGGTCCGGAGATAGTCCCCGTAGGAGAACCCGCCTGGCAGCACCACCGCATCCAGGCCGTCCAAGGCGGTCTCCTTGTGCCACACCGGGCGGACGGTCTGGCCGAGGACGGTCTCCAGCACATGGAGGCAGTCGTGATCGCAGTTGCTTCCGGGAAAAACGACGACGCCGAAGTTCATGCCAAAGCCATCAGCACTCAGCAACCAGCGCTCAGCACAGCTCGTAGTGGTACTCCTCGATGACGGTGTTCGCCAGGAGCTTCTCGCACATGGCCTTGACCGCGGCCTCGGCCTTGTCCCGGGTCGTCTCCGTGAGGTCCAGCTCCAGATACTTCCCTACGCGGACGTTGCCCGCGTTGGTGAATCCCAGGGTCGCCAGCGCATGCTCGATCGCCCGCCCCTGCGGGTCCAAGATCCCCGGCTTCAACGTCACCCGAATCTTCGCCTTCACGTCACCCTCCAAATTGGCCCGAGGGATGCGGGAGACGAGTCGGACCCAGGCTGCGAGTCGCGAGGGCGAGGGCACCGGGACTTGTCAAAGCTGCGTCCTTGCGAAGCTGTGGACACAGCAGGTTCCGCGACCGAGCACCTGCGAAGACTAGTGCGGGCGAGCTGAGCGTCTGAGCAGCCCGGTCCAACTTGTCTCCACGCCAACGCCTCCTAGCCGCAGACTCTCCTCAGCACCTCCTGATATGCCTCCTCCACTCGCCCCAGATCCTTCCGGAACCGGTCCTTGTCCAGGGACTCCCCCGTCCGCTGATCCCAGAAGCGGCAGGTGTCCGGCGAAATCTCGTCGGCCAGCACCAGCTCCCCGTCGTGCAGGCCGAACTCCAGCTTGAAGTCCACCAGCACCAGGCCCCGCTCCCCGAAGAACGGCAGGAGCAGCGCGTTGACCCGCAACGCCCACCCGCGGATGTCGGCCACCAGGCGCGGCTCGGCGAGCTTCAGCAGTCGGATGTGGTCCTCCGTGATCAAGGGATCGCCCAGCGCATCGCTCTTGTAGTAGAACTCGACGAGGGGCGGCTCGATCGCCTCGCCTTCCGTGAGCCCCAGCCGCTTCGCCAGGCTCCCGGCCACGCGGTTCCGCACCACCACCTCGATCGGAATGATCCGGACCTTCTTGGTCAGCATCTCCCGGTCGCTGAGCCGCTCGATGAAATGGGTCGGGACGCCGTTCTCCTCCAGCAGCCGGAAGAGCCGCTCGGAGATCCGGTTGTTCACGACCCCCTTCTCGACGATCGTGCCCCGCTTCTGAGCATTGAAGGCCGTCGCGTCGTCCTTAAAGTACTGGATGACGCAATCGGGCCGGTCGGCCTCGTAGAGCCGCTTGGCCTTCCCCTCGTAGAGCAATGCGCCCTTCCCCATCGCCCCGTCTCCCTAAGCCGCTCTAACGCGGCCGGCCGAACACGCGCTGGAAAATCTTCCCCAGATGCCGCAGGTAATGCTTCGGGTCGAAGCAGGCCTTGATCTCGGCCGGGCGCAGATACTTGGTCACCAACGGGTCCTTGGCGATCAGATCCTGGAAGCCCGCGCGGCCCTGCCAAGCCTCCATGGCGTTGCGCTGCACGGCCTCGTAGGCCTCCTTGCGTTGGGCGCCGCGCTCCACCAGCGCCAGGAGCAGCCGCTGCGAATAGATCAGCCCGCCGGTCAGCTCCAGGTTGCGCCGCATGCGCTCAGGATAGACTAGGAGGGTCCGGATGATCTCGGTCAGCCGGACCAGCATGTAGTCCACGAGGATCGTGCTGTCCGGCAGGATAACCCGCTCGACCGACGAGTGGCTGATGTCCCGCTCGTGCCAGAGCGCCACGTTTTCCAGGGCAGCCAGGCTGTTGGCCCGCACGATTCGGGCGAGACCGCAGAGGTTCTCCGAGGCGATCGGGTTCCGCTTGTGCGGCATCGCGGAGGAGCCCTTCTGGCCGGCGGAAAAATACTCCTCCGCCTCCAGCACCTCCGTCCGCTGCAGGTGCCGGATCTCGGTCGCCACTTTCTCGATGCTCGCCGCCAGCAGTGCCAGCGCGGACAGATAGGCCGCGTGGCGATCCCGCTGGACCACCTGGCTGGAGATGGGATCCGGCCTCAAGCCCAGCCGCCGGCAGACGAAGGCTTCGACCTCCGGCCCCAGGTGGGCGAAGGTCCCCATGGCTCCCGACAGCTTGCCGACGGCGATCTCGTCCCGGACGGCCCGCAGCCGGGCCAGATGCCGGCGCGCCTCCTCGTACCAGATGGCGAGCTTGAACCCGAAGGACACGGGTTCCCCGTGAATCCCGTGGGAGCGTCCGACCATGATCGTGTCGCGATGCTCGAAGGCCCGCTGCTTGAGCACGGCGAGGTAGGCATCGAGGTCTCGGAGAATGAGGTCCAGCGCCTCGGTCATCTGAACCGCCAGCGCGGTGTCCACGATATCGGAGGAGGTGAGCCCCGCGTGGAGGTAGCGCGCCGCGGGCCCGACGGGCTCAGCGAGCGACTCGAGGAATGCGATGACGTCGTGCTTGACCACCTGCTCGATCGCGGCGATCCGGTCGGGGTCAATCCGGGCCCGCCGGCGGATGCGCGCCGTCACGCCCCGGGGCACTTTGCCGGCGCGCTCCAGCGCCTCGCAGGCCAGCAGCTCCACCTCGAGCCAGAGCTCGTACTTGCGGCGCAACTCCCAGACGGCCTTCATCCGGGGCAGCGTGTACCGGTCAATCATCGCCCTCTCCAGTGCGGGCGAGAGGCGAGCGGCGAGCGGCATGCATCACCACCATGTCTGAGCTCCCCCTCTAGCCTCGCGCCGCGGGCCGCGTGCCCGCCGCTTCGGCCGCCGCCTCTGCCCGCTTCCCTTCGAGCCGCGGGTCCACCTTCAGGATCCGGTCCAGGATGCCGTTGACGAATCCCTTGGTCTCCTCGTCGGCAAAGCGCTTGGCCAGCTCGATGGCCTCGTTGATCGTCACCCGAGCGGGCACGTCCGGCATCCACAGCAGCTCGTAGGCCGCGGCCCGGAGAATGTTCCGATCCACGACCGGCATGCGGCTGACTTTCCAATGGCTCGCCTGCGCGCCGATCAGCGCATCCAGCTCGCTTCGATGCTCGAGGACGCCGTCCACGAGCCGCTCCGCGAACTCCCGGACCTCCGGAGGGGCAGGATGCTGGGCCCAGAACTCCTCGAGCCAGGGCCCGGCCGCCCCATGGATGTCCCACTGGAACAGAACCTGGAGCGCGCGCTCACGGGACTGCCGTCTGATGCCCATCCTCAGCCCCACACGCTCACGGCGACTTCCGTCGAGAGGCCCTCGGCCTTCTTCGCGTCAGCCTGCCACGGGCCGCGTTGTCGGCCGCCGGCTTGTCGCTTGACCCGGGCCACTGCCTCATCAAGTTCGCCATCTCGATGGCGGTCCGCGCCGCCTCCGCGCCCTTGTTCCGATCCAGTGTCCCCGCCCGCGCCAGCGCCTGCTCCACCGTCTCCGTCGTCAGCACGCCGAAGACGACGGGGAGGTCCGCGTCCAACGCGGCCTGCGCGATGCCCCGGCTGGCCTCCGCGCTGATGTACTCGAAATGCGGGGTCTCCCCGCGGATCACCGCGCCCAGACAGAGGACCGCGTCGAATCGGCCGGACCGGGCAAGTCTCCGGGCGACTAACGGGATCTCGAAGGCCCCTGGGACCCGGACCACCTCCAGGTCGTCCTCGCAGGCACCGGCCTTGGTCAAGGTCTCGACGGCAGCGGCGAGCAGGCGCTCGGTGACGAATTCGTTGAACTTGCTGACGACCAGCCCGAAGCGCAGTCCCGCCGCGTCCTGATGCCCTTCACGCGTGTTCATGTCGTCGCCCACGCTGCCGGCCGGTCTGCAGTCCCGTCCCGCGGCAGCGCCCGGCCCGGCCGCCACCTGAGCACCGACGGTGAGACACGAAGCCCTGCCCCGGAAAAGAAAGGCGGGAGGCGCCTGGGCTCATCCCGCACCCGGTGTCCGTCGCGCCAGGACCTGTGGGGGCGTGGTTCAGCATCCTGTCGGGCACGACGTCATTTGGCTTGTCAGACGTTGCTGAGGATGTGGCCCAACTTGGTTTTCTTCGTTCGCAGGTACCGCTCGTTGGCTTCCCGCGGTGGAATCTCGATGGGCACGCGCTCCACCACCCGGAGGCCATAGCCCTCGATGCCGACGATCTTGCGCGGGTTGTTGGTCACGAGGCGGATGTCGCGGAGGCCGAGGTTCACTAGGATCTGCGCGCCGATCCCGTAGTCGCGCAGGTCCGCCTTGAAGCCGAGCTGCAGGTTGGCCTCGACCGTGTCGCTGCCCTCGTCCTGCAGCCGGTAGGCCCGGATCTTGTTGAGCAGGCCAATCCCGCGCCCCTCCTGGTTGAGGTACAGGAGGACGCCCCGGCCCTCCTTCTGGATCATCTCCATCGCGCGGTGGAGCTGGTCGCGGCAGTCGCACCGGAGGGAGCCAAACACGTCGGCGGTCAGGCAGCCGGAGTGCACCCGGACCAGGGTCGGCGACTCGTCAATGAGCCCCTTGACCAGCGCGATGTGCGTGCCGCCGTCCACTTCGTTCTCGAAGACCACCGCCTCGAACTCCCCGAACACGGTCGGCAGCTTGGCACTCGCCACGCGCCGGATGAACGTCTCCCGGCGCATCCGGTACTCGATGAGGTCCTTGATCGTGACGAGCTTGAGGCGATGGTGCTTGGCGAAGGCCTGCAGCTCGGGCACCCGGGCCATCGTGCCGTCGTCGTTCATGATCTCGCAGATAACCGCGGCGGGATACAGCCCGGCGAGCCGCGCCAGGTCCACCGACCCCTCGGTCTGACCGGCCCGCTTGAGGACCCCGCCCTTCTGCGCCTTCAGGGGAAACACGTGGCCTGGCCGGGCCAGATCGGCCGGCTTGCACTTCGGATCAATGGCAGTCCGGATCGTGGTCGCCCGGTCCGCCGCGGAAATCCCGGTCGTGATGTTCCGGCGCGCGTCAATGGAGACCGTGAAGGCGGTGCCAAAGGTCGCGGTGTTCTCCGCGGCCTGCGGCGGGAGCTGCAGCTCCTCCACCCGCTCCGGCGTCAAGGCGAGGCAGATCAGCCCGCGCGCATGCTTGGCCATGAAGTTGATGGCCTGCGGCGTGACCTTCTCGGCCGCCATCACGAGGTCGCCCTCGTTCTCGCGGTCTTCGTCGTCCACGAGAATGACGAACCGACCCTTCTTGATCTCCTTGATCGCCTCGTCAATCGAATCGAAGACGAAGGCCATGTCGTTCCCCATTCACAACCAGCGCACGCTAAGTCCTCAAAAGGTAAAACTTTTCTGCCCGGAGTGTCAACGGGAAAAACCGGCGGCCTCGCCCCCCGGCTCGCCACGTCGGCGGCGCTGCGCGACCTCCACGCTGATCCACGCGACCGCGGCCGTTGCGCCGCAGAGCAGGAACCCGGTCGCATAGCTCCCTGTCAGATCTTTCAGGCTCCCCAGCCAGGCTGGCAACAGAAAGCCACCGAATCCTCCCGCCGCCCCCACCATCCCCGAGGCAACGCCGATCTGCTTGGGAAACCGGTCGGACACGACCTGAAACACGACGCCGTTCCCGAATCCCAACGTGGCCACCGTGGCGAGCAGCAGGAAGGCTGCCCAGGCCGGCGGGGGCAGCAGACTGATCCCCACCCACAGCGCGGCGATCGCCGGAACCACCACCCGCAAGACCGCCAGGCCGCCCAGCCGGTCCGCGACGTACCCCCCGGCCGGCCGGATGAGACTGCCCGCCAATCCGCAGACGGCTGCCACCGTGCCCGCGGTCACAGGGTGCAGCCCGTACTCGTCGTGCAGGAAGATCGGGAGGAAACTTGACAGGCCGACGAAGCCGCCGAACGTCACGCTGTAGAGGAAGCCCAGCCAGTACATTGAGTGCTGCCGGAGCGCCAGCCTCGTGGTCTCCCACCAATCGGCGTGGGTCCCCTGATGGACCCCGCCGAGATGGCCAGGCACCAGCCAGGCAAACAGGAGGCATGTGGCGACCACCGGCACGGCCATGACGCCGAAGACTCCGTGCCAGCCGAGGGCGTCTGCCAACCTGGGAGCCAGCAACATCGCCAGCACGGTGCCGCTGTTGGCCGAGGCGGCCACACCGAGCGCGATCCCCTGATGCGCTGGCGGGTAGGCCCGGCTGGCGAGCGGCAAGGCCACGGCGAAGCTGGCCCCCGCCGAGCCGAGGAGCAGGCCAACGCCCAACATCTCCAGATAGCTTTGCGGCCTGCTCCAGCCCCACAACAGCGCCAGCGCCTCGCAGCCGAGGAGCGCAAGCCCGACTGGCTTTGCCCCGAACCGATCGGTCGCCGCCCCGATCGGGACACGGAGCAGCGCCCCACCCAGCAGCGGGACCGCCACCAGGAGCCCCTTCCCCGTCGCGCCGAGGCCAAACTCCTCCGCAATCGCCACCCCGAGCGCAGCGATCAGCAACCAGACCATGAAGCTGATCTCGAAGTGCATCCAGGCCCCCAGCAGGGAGGGCCAATGCCCGCTCCGCAACGACCTCAAAACGTCCCGTCCGGACACGATAGCGACCTCACCGTACGGACTTTGCTCAGCAGCAGAGACGCCGCGGATTGCCGGCAAGGGACTCGGCTCAGCGGTCCAAGCGCGTCTCCATGATACGGCACCTTTTGTGCAGATGTCTCGTTCCGTTTATAATGGGCCCTCATCAGCGGATAGATCAGTGCCACCCGCGGCACAGGCCGACAGCCAGACGCATGACCGACCAGAGGTACGAATCCGGGGAACAGGCAGACATTCCTGAGCCCGACGCCCTCGAGGATCAGGAAGGTGAGTTCGCTTCGCTCGAGCCGCCGGCTGCGCGGGCGGCAGAGGCGAACGCGGGAGACCGGGACGAGGACGCTTCCTCGACCGCGATCGTCCCCACCACGACCCTGCAGCGGTACCTCGCGGAAGTCCGCCGCTATCCCTATCTCTCGAAGGAGGAGGAGCTGCGACTCTTCCACGAATACCGGGCCCTGGGCAGCCGGGAAGCCGCCGTCAAGCTCATCCTGGCCAACCTCCGGGTGTCGGTCGCAATCGCCTCCGAATACCTCCACACAGGCTTCGACCATATGGACCTCATCCAGGAGGGCAACGTCGGCCTCATGCAGGCGATCAAGAAGTTCGATCCGACCAAGAACGTCCGGTTCCACGCCTATGCAGCCTGGTGGGTGCGAGCCTATATCCTCCGATACCTCCTCAACAACTTCCGGCTGGTCAAGGTCGGGACCACGCAGGACCAGCGCAAGCTCTTCTACAACCTCCGGAAGGAAAAAGCGCGGCTCGAGCACCAGGGCTTCGCGCCGGACACCAAGCTCCTGGCAGATCGGCTCCAGGTGCGCGAGCGCGATGTCATCGAGATGGACCAGCGCCTGGGCAACTGGGAGCTCTCGCTGGACCAACCCCTAAGCGAGGATTCCGACGGCACGCTGCTGGACATTCTCCAGACCCCGCAGACGCCGGCCGATGAGCAGTTGGCCGAAACCGAGCTTCGCACCCTGTTCCGGCGCAAGCTGGCAGAGTTCATTAAGACCCTCGACGAGCGGGACGAGGACATCCTGCGGAACCGGATCCTCTCGGAGACGCCCCTGACCCTCGACGACCTCGGCCAGAAGTACGGGATCACCAAGGAGCGGACCCGGCAACTGGAGGCCAGGATCATCAAGCGGTTGCGCGACTATTTAAAAAATGAAATCAAGGACTTCGACCTCCTCCGCTCCTAAAACCCGGGCCATGTGCTTAGGGAATTTCCATCCCCTGCCGCGCACTCAAAGAATTTCCATTTCCGGGCCCTTGACTTGCCGGGCGAAAGGGCTATCTGACAAGCCGTCTATGGCCTGCCCACCAGCCCGCGAGTGGGCCCGTGGATCGCCCGCCCGGCCTCGCAAGTCGTGGGCGCCATTGGGGAATTGCAAACCATATCTTATCACGAGGAGGAGTGAGCATGGCTACGGAGACCAAGGAGAAGAAGGTTTCGAGCGCGGTCAAGAACTTCCAGCCGCTGGGCGATCGAGTCTTTATCACTTACACCGAGGAGATGGAGCGGACGGCCGGCGGCATCTACGTGCCGGATACCGCCAAGGAAAAGCCCCAGCGGGGGACGGTGCAGGCGGTCGGGAAAGATGTCAAGAACCTGAAGGTCGGCGACCAAGTCTTGTTCGATAAGTACTCGGGCAGCAAGCTCCGCATTGACGACGAGGAGTGTCTCATCATCAAGGAGGAGGACGTCCTCGGCATCTTCACCACGTCCTGACGCCTCGGCGCCCTCCGCGACGCCCACACACCACAACGACGACGAATGGAGGATCACGATGCCAAAGCAGCTTCTGTACAGTGACCAGGCGCGGGCCGCAATCCTGCGCGGCGTGAACCAGCTCGCCGACGCGGTAAAAGCGACCCTGGGCCCCAAGGGTCGCAACGCCATCCTCGACAAGAAATTCGGCGCGCCGACGATCACGAAGGACGGAGTCACCGTCGCCAAGGAAATCGAGCTCAAGAACCCCTACGAGAACATGGGCGCCCAGCTCGTGCGCGAGGTCGCGAGCAAGACCAGCGACACGGCCGGCGACGGGACCACGACGGCCACGGTGTTGGCGCAGGCCATCTTCCGGGAAGGGGCCAAGAACATCACGGCCGGGGGCAACCCGATGGAGATCAAGCGCGGGATCGACCGCGCGGTGGACGTGGTCGTCCAGGAGCTGAAGAAGCTCAGCAAGCCCTGCCAGACCAAGAAGGAGATCTCCCAGATCGGCACGATCTCCGCGAACAACGACACGACGATCGGCGAGCTGATCGCCGAGGCCATGGAGAAGGTCGGAAAGGACGGGGTGATCACGGTCGAGGAGGCCAAGTCCATGTCCACCTCGCTCGACGTGGTGGAAGGCATGCAGTTCGACCGCGGCTACATCTCCCCCTATTTCGTCACCAACGCCGAGCGCATGGAAGCCTCTCTCGAAGAGCCGTTCTTGCTCATCCACGAGAAGAAGATCAGCGGCATGAAGGACCTCCTGCCCCTGCTGGAGCAGGTAGCCAAGATGGGCCGGCCTCTCGTCATCATCGCCGAGGACGTGGAGGGCGAGGCGCTGGCCACGCTGGTTGTGAACAAGCTCCGCGGGACGCTCAACGTCGCGGCGGTGAAGGCGCCGGGCTTCGGCGACCGCCGGAAAGCCATGCTGGAGGATATCGCGATCCTCACTGGCGGCCAGGTGATCTCTGAGGAGCTCGGCCTCAAGCTCGAGAACGTCAAGCTCACGGATCTGGGCCGCGCCAAGCGCGTCACGATTGACAAGGACAACACCACGATCGTCGAGGGTTACGGCGATCCGAAGAAGATCGAGGGGCGGGTCAAGCAGATCAAGGCCCAGATCGAGGAGACCACGTCCGACTACGATCGGGAGAAGCTCCAGGAGCGGCTGGCCAAGATCGTCGGCGGCGTGGCGGTCATCAACGTGGGCGCCGCGACCGAGACCGAGATGAAGGAGAAGAAGGCGCGGGTCGAGGACGCCCTGCACGCCACGAAGGCGGCGGTCGAGGAGGGCATCGTGCCTGGCGGCGGCGTGGCGCTGTTGCGCTGCGTCGGGGCCTTGGACTCGCTGAAGCTGCCGCCCGAGCAGCAGGTGGGTGTCAACATCGTCAAGCGCGCGCTCGAGGAGCCGATCCGCCAGATCGCCGAGAACGCCGGCGTGGAAGGGTCGGTCGTGGTGGACAAGGTGCGCCAGAGTTCGAAGACCTCCTTCGGGTTCGACGCGGCGACGGAACAGTATGTGGACTTGCTGGAAGCGGGCATCATTGACCCGACCAAGGTCACTCGGTGCGCGCTCCAGAACGCGGCCAGCGTCGCCGGCCTCATGCTCACGACGGAGGTGATGATCACCGAGCTGCCGGAGGAGAAGAAGGAGCCGGCCATGCCGGGCGGCCACAGCCATATGCACGACATGTACTAAGCCGGAGCAGCGCTAACCAGCGTAGAGCCAATAGCTCGGAGCGGGAAGCAGGGCCGGGTGGCGCCAGCCATCCGGCCCTGCTTGCTTGATCAAGCGGGTCATCGCCGGCGGAGCTTCGCGGCTTTGGCGAGCGCGGCCTTCAGCAGCGGGCACCGGCCTGGGGTATAGAACAGGCTGCGGAACGCCCGGTGAACCCATGCGGTGTGCCGGCGGTAATCCGCCATCAAGCGGGCCGCCGCCCGCTGCCGGTTTCGGGCCGGATATCCCAGACGCACGGCGCAGGCGGCCAGTTCCCCGGCCGACTCGGGGAGCGCGTGCGTCTGCAGGTCGTGCACCATCTGCAGCTTGTGCTCGACGTCCCGGAGAAACAGGTAGGCCCGCTCCAGGCGCGCGTGGGCGGCGGGCGACAGCAGCCCGAGCCGGGCGAAGCGGGCCAGCGCCCGGAGCGTGTTGCGGCTCCGGATGCCGGGCAGCTCGCCGCCGCAGAGCACCTGGACGGTCTGCACGAGGAACTCGATCTCGCGGATCCCACCGGTTCCCAGCTTGACGTTCCGGCCGTCCTGGCCCCGGCTGAGCATCTTGCCGTGGATCATCTCCTTGATGGTCCTGACCTGCTCCAGGACCTCCTGTCTGGCCGAGGCGCCGGGCCTGCCCGCGCCTCTCCCGAAGACGAAGGCGCGCCCCTGCTGGAGGAACGCGCGCCCGACGACAGGATCGCCCGCGATGGGCCAGGCCTTGAGCAGGGCCAGCCGCTCCCAAACTTGGCCACGCGTGCGGTAGTACTGCTCGTAGGAGGCCAACGGGCGTGCCAGCCGCCCGACCGATCCTTCCGCCCGGAGCCGCAGGTCCACGCGGAAGACATAGCCCTCCTGCGTCACCTCGCCGAGCGCCCGCGTCAGCTCGCGGCCGAGGTATTCGAAGTATTCCTCGTTGGAGATGGCTGAGGACGCCTTCGAGGCTGGATAGGTCCGGCCGTCATCCGAGGCGTACACGTAGATCAGGTCCACGTCCGAGCTGTAGTTCAGCTCGCCCCCCCCTAGCTTGCCCATGGCGATGACCGCAAAGCCGGTCTGGATCAGCCGGCCGGACCGGTCGCGATGCATCGGCATACCGTAGCGCCGGCGCAGCTCCGCGTCCACGCACCGGTAGGCGGCTTCAATGAGCACCTGGGCGAGGTCCGAGAGGGCTGCGGTGGTCTCTCTGACCCCGGCGAGGCGCAATAGGTCGCGGACGGCGATGCGGAGCATCTCGCGTCGCTTGTAGCGCCGCAGCGCCTCCAGCTTGAGATCCAGCGCCCGGACGTTGGCGAGCTGCGCCTCCAGCGCCCGCGCCATCTCTGCGCGCGAGGGCCGCCTCGTCAGCACCGGCTCCTCGGTGAGCCAATAGATCAGGTAGGGGTCGCGGATCAGCGTCTGTGCCAGGGCCGGGCTGTTGCCCAGGATCGTGCACAGCAGATGCAGCAGGCGCGGGGTTTCGCGGAGATAGTCGAAGAGCTGGCTGCGATTGACGCCGGCCTGCAGCAATCGCTCCCAGTAATCGAGCGCCTGGTCTGGATCGGCGGTGCCCGCGACCGCCCCGAGGAGATCCGCGAGAATGCGGGCGAGGCGCTCCCGCGAGTGGGGCTCCCCTGCCATCGCCTGAAGGTTGGCGTCGGCCCGCTTCAGGTCAGAGAACCCGTAGGGCTCGAGCAGCCGGGCGGCCGCCTCCGGGGTCAGGCCTGGCGCAAGCAGCAACTGAGCCGGATCAGAAGCCTGATCGCGGCGAGGCCTGGCGCGACCGGGCGCGGTTCCGTGGCGGCCTTCAATCCGCTGCGGCATGGCACGGCATTATACTGGCCACGCCCCGATACAGACAATGCGGGCCCGTTCCGCTATACTCCGACCGACCGGTGCCTCTCATGACCGTCCAGAGCCAGATCGAAATTCTCCGTCCCCTCTGCCGCGAGATTCCCGACGACCTGCTCCAGGACTTCGTCTCGCGGATGGACGACGACTATTTCGCCCAGTTCGCACCGGAGGAAATCGCCCGCCATCTCACCCTCGTCGCCCGGCTGGAGGTGGACCGGCCCTGCCAGGTGGACATCACGGAGAGACCCGACGGGCTGTTTGACGTGGTCGTGGTGGCGTTCGATTACTTTTCCGAGTTCGCGACGATCTGCGGGGTCCTTTCGGCGCACAGGCTCGACATCCGGGAAGGCAGCATCCACACGTTGGCCGAGGCGGCCCCGCCGCCGCGCGGACCGACGGCCCGGCCCGTCCGGCCCGCGGGCCGCGCGAGGCTCACGCGCAAGAAAATCGTGGACGTCTTCCGAGTCCAGCCCCTGCCGGGCAGCCCCTTCGGCCCGGCCGAGCGCCGGAACCTCGCCGAGGAGCTCGCGGCGATCATTCACCTGCTGGATGAGCAGCGCTTCCGGGAGGCCCGAAGCCGGGTGAACCGTCGGCTCGTCGAGACACTGGGGCAGGCCCGCGCGGCGTTTACCGGGTTGCTGCATCCGGTTCATCTGCGTTTCGACAACGACCTCTCGCCGACCGACACGGTGGTGGACATTCGCTCCACGGACACCCCGATGTTTCTCTACGCGTTCGCCAACGCGCTGGCCATGCGTGGCATCTACATCCGCAAGGCCCGGTTCGAGAACGCGGGCACCGAAGTTCGCGACCGCTTTTACGTGCGGGGCCGACACGGCCGGAAGCTCGACGACCCGGCCGAGCAGCAGGTGCTCCGGGTGACCGCCGCGCTCATCAAGCAGTTCACCCACTCTCTGACCTGGGCGCCCGACCCGGCCCAAGCACTCGAATCCTTCGACGGGCTCCTCGACCAGATCCTCGAGGGACGCGGCCGTGCGCCGGGCCGCGCGCTGCGGTTCCTCACGGACCCGAAGAGCCAGCCGCTGCTCGCCCGGCTGCTCGGCACGAGCGAGTTTCTCTGGGAGGACTTCCTCCGGCGGCAGCACGAGAACCTTCTGCCGGTCCTGGAGAACTACCAACGTCTGCCCCTCATTCGCCCGCGGGCCGTGCTCGGCCGCGAGCTGCGGCGGCGGCTGGCGGTCGCCCGGGGCGAGGCGCAACGCCGGCAGGTCTTGAACCAGTACAAGGACCGGGAGCTGTTCCGGATTGACATGAAGCACCTGCTGGATCCCGCCACGACGCTCCCGGACTTCTCGCGGGCGCTGACGGAGCTTGCCGAAGCCGTCGTGGCCCAGGCCTGCCAGGATTGCGGGGCGCGACTCGCGCGCACGCACGGGACGCCGCGGCTGGCCGATCGGCGCCCTTGCGGCTTCGCCCTGTTCGGCCTTGGCAAGTTCGGTGGGCGGGAGCTGGGGTACGCCTCCGATATCGAGGTGCTGTTCGTCTACGAGGGACCGGGCCGCACCGCGGGGCGCCGCGCCCTGGACAACGGCGAATATTTCGAGCGCCTGGCCCAGGAGTTCCTGCAATGGATCGAGGCCAGACAGGAGGGCATCTTCCACGTGGATGTCCGCCTCCGCCCGCACGGGGGAAAGGGCCTGCTGGCAAACCGGGTGGACGAGCTGCAGTCCTACTACAGCCCGTCCGGGCTCTGCGCCCCGTTTGAGCGTCAGGCGCTGATCAAGCTGCGGTTCGTGGCCGGCGACCGCGCCCTGGGCCAGCAGGTGGAGGCCTTGCGCGACGCCTTCGTCTACAGCGGCGAGCCCTGGGACCTGCCCGCCGCCCTGGCCCTCCGCCGCCAGCAGATCAAGGAGCTGGTCGAGCCCGGGCACGTCAACGTCAAGTACAGCCCCGGCGGGCTGATTGATATCGAGTACCTGGTCCAGTATCTCCAGATCATGCACGGACACCGGCTCCCAGCCGTCCGGACCCCCAACACCCTCGACGCGCTCCGCGCGCTGACCGAGACCGGCGTGCTGGCCCCAGACGAGACCGCCGCGCTGGGCGAGGCCTATCTGTTTCTGCGTGGGCTGATTGACGCCCTCCGCATCGTCCGCGGCAACGCCAAGGATCTCGTCCTCCCCGCCCCCGAGTCCGACGCGTTTATTTTCCTCGCGCGCCGCCTCGGCTATGCGGCGAGCCGCTGGGAAGAGGGCGCCGCCCGCCTCGCTGCCGACATCGCCCGCCACATGGAGCGCACGCAGGCGCTCTTCGCCGCGCGTTTCGGCGCGCTATGACGGCGCGTGCGATCCGGTTTCCCTCGCCTGCCGACGAAGCGGGTAGCTAGCGCAGAGGATATTGCCGACATGGAACCGGACCGTCCGTTCGCTGATGCCAAGAATCCGGCCGATCTCCCAGTTCGTCTTGCCCTCCTTCATCCATTCCAGCACTTCCCGCTCACGCTTCGTGAGGACCGGAGCCTGGCGCACCGACGGCGCTGAAGGCTGAGGAGGGCCGGCAAGCACAGCCCCTTCCGGGCCGTCCCCGCTGCTGCCGCTCCCCGCCGGCAGCCTCCGAGACAAGTCCGCGTGTCCAGCCATGGCGCCCTGCTGTGGTTACCTCCAGGCCCGACCGGACATCGGGCCAGCCCAGCGATGGTCTAGCCGCTTGTCGCGTCCTCCCCGCCCGTCACTCGTCGCCGCGAAGCCGCGCACGGTGCCTTTACTTTGGCAGCCAGGTACGTAGGAGCACAATCCCCCCTTTTTGGCTAAACGAGAGGCTGGTCTTGTGGCGCGTCGAGACCCGACCGCCCTGCGGCTGCAAACCGGCCGTGATGGACGCGGCGCGGTCTCGGGCAGGACCATGCCCGACAAGGCTGTCGCTCAAACGATGACAGGATGTGGGCTAGGCCTGGGGGCCTCTGCAGGCGGTTGCCCAGGCCTGTTTGGGGGGAGGCTGGAGACTGGGGAAGTCCTCGCGCGCCTGCCTCGGCGCTACGACGGGCCGCCGCGTTTCCCCTGCATCTCCTTTTCGTAGAACTCGATCATCTGGGCGATTTCCTCCTTGCTCATGCCATGCTTCACCCACTCGTGGCCTTCCTTGGAGAGCAGCTCGTCCGCCACCTCCGGCGAAAGCTCCCGCACCAGCGGCAGGAACTTGGTGTAGAAGCTCTTGGCCACTTCGTAGAAGCCCTGCCAGTGGACAAAGTCGGCCGCCACCTTGGAGAGCCCGTGCCGCGCACGCCGTCCCTCGTGGTGCCAGAGCTCATAGAACACCCACTCGATCTTTTCGTCGTACGGGGTCGGCGTGATCTTCTTCATCGCGAGCAGTTTGTCCATCGCCGCCTTAGCCGGCTTGCCAAACTTTTCGTTGTAGAGCGTGATCCCCTGGTCCATCTGCGTGAAGAATCGTTCCACGATCTGGTCGCTGTGGCAGGCCGAGCAGACCTGCCGCATGGCTTTCCGGCGAGTCTCGTAGTTCTCCAGCCGCGTCGAGATGACCGGGCGCAGCGTCCACGTGATCCGGTCCCCCACGTCGTGGGTTACCTCCTGGGTATCGGTGGCGCTCATGTGGCAGGTGGCGCAGGTCGGATACAGGTAGTCCCGGCCGGGGTGCCACTTCTCCGCCGGCTGGGCGAGCTTCATCTTCTCCCGGTTCGCGCTGAACATGACCCCATGCTTGCTTTCATAATAGGCTTCGATCTGCGGATGGTCCGGCCCCATGTGGCAGCGCCCGCAGTTCTCCGGCTGGCGTGCCTGGGCGATGGAGAAGCTGTGCCGCGCGTGACAGGCAGCGCAGGTGCCCTTCGAGCCGTCAGGATTCACCCGCCCGATCCCGGAGTTGGGCCAGGTGGCCGGATGGAGCTTGCCGTTCTCCATCACCTTGATCACGCTCCCATGGCAACCAGCGCAGCCGGTCGTGACGATCTCCGGTCCTTCGACGACGTTGCCCAGGAAGTTGTCGAGCGAGCCCGTAAACTGCGCGCCCTTGGCATGGTGGGACCGGAGAAACTCCTTGGCCTCCCGGTCATGACATTGCATACAGTCCTTCGGCGTGACGAGCGTGGAGACCAGCCACCCGTAGTGCTCGTACGCGTCCGGATCGCCCTTCTCGGCCCGGTGGCACTCGATGCAGCCGATGCCCTTCGGGGCATGGCGGCTGTATTTCCAGTCGTTGATGCCGCCGACCGACACGTCCTTGGCCATGTGGCAGTCAATGCATTTCTTGTTGTCGGCCGAGATGATCGGCCGCAAGCCCCCCTCGCGCCGCTCTTCGACCTGAATGTAGCCGACCCCCGTGAGCGCGAGGAACAACACCAGACAGAGCCCGCCGATCACGTAGCGGGTGAAGTTGAGCTTGCTCTGCGTGTCGGCGAAAGGCTCGGCCGGCTCACCGTCCACCGGGTCATGCTCGTGCGGGTCCATCGCGTCCTCCAGTTGTCACATCCGCTGGTCGAGGATGATCAGCGCCGCGACGGTGAGTACGGCCACCGTCGCGACCAGGGTATTGATCACCGTCATGGGCCAGCCCCGCTCCGAAAGGAACCGGTCCACGAAGGGATAGGCGAGAAACAACCCGGCCATGCCCACGAGGCTCCACAAGGCCCCTGGAGCGGGCAAGAGCGTAATCCACATGTACGGCGCCGAGAAATACCAAGGCGGCGACACGTCGGAGGCCACCTCCTGGGTGTTCGCAGGCGGCCCCAGCGTCGGCGGGAAGATCATCACCAGATCCACGATCAGGACCAGCAGCCCGACGGCGATCGCCCCCATCAGGAGCGTGTGCTCGGGGTAGAAGGAATGATACCGGCGGCTCCCCTGCACCTCCGCGAACCCTAGAAGCCGGACCGCGAGCACGTGGCCGAGCACCAAGCCCCCCAACAGAGCCGGCAGGAGCTTGGTGTGGAGATCGTAGAGCCGCAGGAGCGTCCCGCCCGACACCTCCTCGCCCCCGCGCAACAGGTGCATCAGCGGCGTGCCCACCACGGGGAGCGTGCCGATCATGCTAGTCACCACCGTCATCCCCCAATAGGACACGTTGTCATAGACCAGCGAATACCCCGTGAAACCCATCGCCAACGTGAGGAACAGCACCACCGAGCCGGTGAGCCACTTCAGCTCGCCCGGGGTCCGGTAGGCGCGCGTGACGAACACCCGGATCACATGAAACAGGAGAAACAGGATCATGAGGTCCACGGACAGCTTGTGCACGCCGCGGATGAACCAGCCGAGGTACACTTCGTCCGTGATCTGAGCCACGCTGTCGTAGGCCTTGTCCGGCGCGGGCACGTAGTAGAACGTCAACATCAATCCGGTCACGACCAGAAGGCCGAACAGCGTGAGCGGGATCGCCCCGAGCGTATAGGGCCACCAGTCGAGGTGCTCGGGCAGGTCCTTTTGAATGTAGTCCACCCAGGTCTTCGAAGCCGGCGTGCCGTCGGCGGTCACCCTGCCACTTGATGCCACCGGTGTGTCTGTCGCGGCCGAGGCCATCCTGCGGTCTCCCAAAGCGGCTGCCTTTCGGTTACGCGCTCTGCACGTTCACATAGAGCTGCTCGCCGCGCTTGACGACCTCGAAGCGGTCCAGCGGCCGCGGCGGCGGCCCAGCGATGTTCTTGCCGGTCTTGTCAAACACTCCCCGATGGCAGGGACAGACGAACTGCTCCCGCTCTCGGTTCCAGGACACCAGGCATCCCAGATCGGTGCAGCGTCTCGAAAAGGCGACCACGCCCTCGTTCGTCCTCAGCACCACGACCTTCTGGCCGCCGAGATCCATCGGCACCGCCTCGTTCATCGGGACCTGGGACTCGGTGCCGATGAGCACGGCCGTGTATCGCCGGGCCTTCGGGGCGGGGACGATGAACTGAAGGAAGCGGAGAGCGAGCGTGCCCAACCCGAACAGCAGCCCGAACGCCATCACGGCCTGGCTGAGAAACCGTCGGCGTCCGATGTCGTCATGGATGATCGCCATCATTACCCCCAGGCTGCTCAAACAGCTCCCTCAACCCGTCACGCGCACCGGTCACGTTTACGTGTACCCCTTCTCGCCATGCTGCGCGAGGTCCAGCCCCATCAGCTCGGCTTCGTCGTCCACGCGCGGCGGGACCACGGTCCGGCAGAGCAGGAAGAGCAGCCCCGTCATGAGCCCAGCGTAGGCCCAGACCGCCAACGTCGCAACGAGCTGCGCGAAGAACTGATAGGGATAGCCGAAGAACAGCCCGTCATTGCCGTCGGGATTCACCGCGGCCGAGGCGAACAGCCCGGTCGCGATCATGCCCCAGGTGCCTCCCACCCCGTGCACGCCGAAGACGTCCAGAGCATCGTCATAGCCGAGGATGGGCTTGAGGAAGTTCACCGCCATGTAGCCCAGGCCGCCCGCGCCGACCCCGATCACGAGGGCCGAGAAATGCCCCACGTAGCCGGCGGCTGGCGCGATCGCGACCAGCCCCGCCACCGCCCCGCTCACCGTTCCCAGCGCCGTGGGCTTGTCCCGCTGCAGCCACTCGGCCACCGTCCAGGTCAGCGCGGACCCGGCCGCCGCTGCCTGGATAGCCACAAAGGCGCCGGTCGCGGTCGTCACGGCCACCGCTTCCGGCAGCGTGCCCGTCCCGCTCGAGAAGCCGTACCAGCCGACCCACATGAGGCAGGCACCGCAGAGGGACAACGGGAGATTGTTCGGCATCATCTCCGTCCGCCCGTAGCCGCGGCGGGGGCCGGTGAGAAACGCCGCAACCAAGGCGGTCACGCCGGCTGTGATATGGACGACGGCGCCGCCCGCGAAATCCAGGCTGCCCAGGCCGGCCAGCCACCCGCCTCCCCAGAGCCACTGGGCCACGGGCCCGTAGACTAGGGCCAGCCAGGTGCCACCGAAGAGGAGAAAGAACGAGAATCGAATCCGCTCGACCACGGCGCCGGACACCAGCGCGAGTGCCAGCGCGCCGGCCAGCGCCTTGTAGATGCCAGGCAGCGACAGCCACGCGCCTGACGCGGATCCGCCGCCCGCCCGCCCTAGACCGAAGGAGACGACCGCCGCCCATATCGGCCACATAACGGACGCGAGGACCAGGGCCGCCAGCGGAAGCCCCATCGCGTGGATCACGTTCTTCTTCCGCACCATCCCGCCGTAGAACAGCGCCACGCCCGGAATCGTGAGCAGCGTCAGCGTCGCGCCGCTCAACAGCCACACCATGTGGCCCTCTGTGGGTCCCTCCGTCACAGGTTGGCCGACACCCGATAGTGCCGATCGCCGGCAGGGTGGAGTGACACGCGTCCTGTCCGGCTCATCCGGTCAACGGCTAGGAACAGCGGACTCCACGTCACGTCCTGCAGCGCCGCCAGCAGTTGCTCGATCGTCTGCGGTCCGGATCTCCTCAGGTGCCGCAACACGGCCTCCTCGACAGCCCGCGCACCAGCGTCCTGCCCCGCCATCCCCGCGCCACGATTAGGCTCGCCCACCCATTCCATCTCCATACCTCCGCACGCTCCTGCACGCTCGCAAAGAGTCCCCAGAAGATCGGAGCAAGCCTCATGCCATCCACAATCGTCCAGTTTTTGAGGAAACGCGCGGAGCACGTGCCTCGCCCGACCCTCGGCGCCGACAAAATTGTCGGCCGGCCGACAATTTTGTCGGCGTCAACGCGGGGCTCCACTCGTTTGTTGGGGGACAAACAGAGGGCTCGCGGGCCGGCTGGTCAGACCAGCCGGCCCGCGTCTCGACGAGGATCAGAACGTCTTGTACTCGAGCCATTTGCCGTTCAGCGTGATCTTGCAACGCGCTTCGCCCTGGCTCCCCGTGACCTTCTCCATCTCGATCGTGAAATCAATCGCGCTCATGATGCCGTCGCCGAACAGCTCGTTGGCCATCTCGCGGAGCGCATCGCCGTACACTCCGATGACCTCCAGTAGGCGGTACTTGAACGGATCCGTCGTGTTGGGAAAATCCGTGCGGACCGGAAAGCGCGTGAGCGCGCTCGTCGTCTGCTTGTCGAGGCCCAGGAGCTCGCCGACCTTCGCAGCTTCCGCCTCCGTCAAACGGTGGTTCCCGTTGAGCGCCGCCGCCACGAACGTCGGGGCTTTGCCGACCGCCTTGGCGATCTGGGCGATCGTGACCCCCTTCTCCAACCGCTTGGCCTTAATGACATCCCGAACGTCCTTTGCGTCCATTGCCCCCTCCCTCTGTGAGTGTCGTGCGTGCCCCGGCCGATGCGCTCGGTCCTGTCCTCGTGACGCGCCGGCCCGGATGTCAAAACCGGACCACAAGGGGGGCGCCGGCGTCGGCCGTCTCCCCCGCTGCATCCTGTCCATCGGCGCCGGCCTTGGCGTGCCGGACCAGAAAATGAATAATGTGGTTGCGGATCTTGTAGTAATGGGGATGCTCGATGATCGTATCGCGCGAGCGGGGCCTGGGGATGGTCACGTCCACGATCTCGGCGATCCGGGCAGCCGGCCCGTTGGTCATGAGCATGATCCGGTCGGAGAGGAGGATGGCCTCATCGACATCATGGGTCACCATAAAGACCGTATTGCGGGCCGTATTCCACATCTGGATGAGTTCCTCCTGAATCACGCCCCTGGTCAACGCGTCAATCTGCGCGAAGGGCTCGTCTAGCAGCAGGACCTTCGGCTCGATCGAGAACGCGCGGGCCTGCCCGACCCGCTGCTTCATGCCCCCGGACAGGGCCGATGGCCGCTTGTCCTCCGCGCCCTTCAGCCCGACCAACTCGATATATTTTCGGACATGGGCAGCAACCTTCTCGCGGTCCCAGTCTGGATAGGCCGCTTGGACCGCCAGCCGGATGTTCTGAAAGACCGTCATCCAGGGCATCAGCGAGAAGGTCTGGAACACGACCATGCGGTCCAACCCCGGGCCAGACACTTCCTTCCCTCCCAGGATGATGGCGCCTTCCGTCATGGTTTCGAGCCCGGCAATGATATTCAGGAGCGTGGTCTTGCCGCACCCCGAGTGCCCGACCGTCGTGACAAATTCGCCCTTCTCTATTTTCAGGGTCACATCCTTGAAGACGCAGAATCGCCCCGCCCCCGACGGATTCGGGAAGTACTTGGTCACATGATCGATCTCGAGGAATGCCATCGTCTACTCCTGATAGGTAACCAGGCCGGCCAGTTTGTTGAATCCGGTGTCCAGAAGCACCCCTACCACCCCGACGACCAGAATCGCGAAAATGACACCGGAGATGTCCAGGTTGTTCCACTCGATCCAACTCAGATACCCGACGCCCAGTTCGCCGAGCAGCATCTCGGCCGGGACGACTGCCACCAAGGCACTCCCGAACGAGATACGCAGTCCGGCCACGATCGCGGGAGCCGCCCCGGGCAGAATGACCCTGTAGAGGCGCTGGAACCAGGACAACTGGAGGATCGCGGCCACATGAAGATAATCCTTGCGCAAGGAGGTCACCCCGAAGGCGGTCGTCGCCAGCGTGGGCCAGAGCGAGGCCATGAACACCACCAGGATCGCCGTCCACTTCGGGTCCTTGACTGTGTAGAGGAGCAGCGGCATCCACGCGAGCGGCGAGATTGGTTTGAGGATCTGAATATAGGGATTGACCGCCCGGAACAACACCTTGTTCAACCCCAGCACCACCCCCAGCAGGATGGCCACGACCGAGGCGGCCAGGAACCCGGCTCCAAACCGCGAGACCGTATAGACCACCAGATACGCGATCCCGTGGTCGTTGGTCCCCTTCTTCACGAAGGCCTCGCCGAGCTCCTCCCAGGCCTTCGCCGCCACCTTCAGGGGCCCCGGGAACCCCTTGACCTTTTCCTTTTCCGGATTCCAAGCGTAGCCCCCGTCGGGCATCCGCACGATGTCCCCGTTGAACTCCATGGTCTGGAGTTGCGTCTCGCTGAGGCCACGAGGATCGAAGGCCTTGGGCAGCGTCCAGAGATGCCAGACTACTAGGAACACCACGAGCAGCGTGCCCGAAATGATCCACGTATCGTTCCGGCTTCGTATCTGATCCAGAAGCGCGAGCGCCATGCTGCCTCCTGCTTCACTAGGTCACGCCATGCTGTGAATCTTGAAACTCTTGGCGTAGGCCTCCGCCTGCTCCGGATCGAAGACCTTCCCCATCAGCGTATGCTTCATCATGGTGCCTTTGTGGGTCGGGTAGCCGAGTTCCTTCGCGACCCGGTCGCATTCCGCAGCCAGATACACCTGCTCGGCCACGGTCTTGTAGTTGATGTTACCCTTGATGTGCCCCCAGCGCTTCATTTGGGTGAGGATCCAGATCGCCATCGAATGCCAGGGATAGGGGTCGAAATCAATGCGGTCGGGGACTTTCTTGATGTTCCCCAGCCCGTCGGCGTAGGTCCCGGTGAGCACCTGCTCGAGCACCGTCACCGGCTGGTTCAGGTAGTTGGCTGGAGCGATCGCGGCCGCGATCTCCTTACGGTGCGCCGGATTCGAGGCGTAGTGCGTCGCATCCACGATAGCCCGGAAGAGCGCGCCGAACGTGTTAGGGTACTGCGTCGCGAACTCCTTCGAGATCGTGAAGGCGCAGCAGGGATGCCGGTCCCAGATCTCCTTCGACAGCAGGTAGATGAAGCCGACGTTCTCGTACACGGCCCGCTGATTGAAGGGATCCGGCGCCAGATAGCCATTCACGTTCCCGGCCTTCAGGTTCGCCACCATCTCCGGCGGCGGCACCACGCGGATCTGGACGTCCTTGTCGGGATGCACGCCCCCCTCCGCCAGGAAATAACGGAGCAGGTAGTTGTGCATCGAGAAGTCGAACGGCACGCAGAACCGGAATCCTTTCATGTCGGCCGCGCTCTTGACGTCCTTGTGCTTGATGTGCAGGGTGATGGCCTGCCCGTTGATGTTTTCCACCGCCGGCATGTAGAACGGGACCGGCAGCGATCCGGCGCCCAGCGTGATGGCCAGCGGCATTGGCGTCAGCATGTGCGCCGCATCCACCTCCTTGTTGATGGCCCAGTCGCGAATCATCGCCCAGCCGGCCGCCCGCTTCACCGTGGCGTTCAGCCCGTACTTTTTATGGCTCTTCAGGCTTTCGTGTGGGTTGGATAGAGATCCAATCCTCCACAATGGAAGTAGATCGCGGTCTTGAAGTGCTCGACGTTGCGGAAGCCGCGGGCGGTCTTCTTGACCCACTGGATCGTGGCATTGACCGCTTCCAGCCCCGCGTTGGTGAGCCGATGCCTCAGATACGTCAACACATTCGGAAGATGGCGCCGGATCAGGTGGGCGACGGCGGCCATTGGGCGCAGCCGACTGTGCGTGGCGCGCCAGAACCAGCGGGCAAAGAAGTTCTGCGCGGCACCGGGGGAGGCATCGTCCCAGAACGGGCGGAAGCGCTCCTTGAGGGTCCAGGCCCGGGCCACCGTCCGCTCACTGCGCTGCAGCGTCCGGAAGGTGGCCTGCTGCTCGGCGGTCATGTCCTTGGGGCGCATGAGCCAGAGGTACTTGGTGCCGGTCAGGCGCGCATCCCCGTCCTGCTTGAGCGTCCGATGCTCGACCCGGCGCACGCGGTCCACGGCGTCATGGAGGTGCTTGGCGATATGGAACTTGTCGAAGACGCTCGTCGTCTCGGCCTCGGGGAGATGGGCGTGGGTGGACTGGACGTAGGGCTCCCACCTGTCCATCGCGATGGCCTCAATCCCCGCGCGCTGCTCGGGCGTCAGCGTCGCCCAGAAGCCATCGAGGCTCTCTTGCTTCCGGTCCTCCGCCAGATCGAGCACGCGGCTGCGGTCCAGATCGGCCACCACCGTCAGGTCGCGATGCCCCTTCGCGATGGCCTTCTCCTCGACACCGAGGTGCGCGACGACGTCCCGGGTGCGACGGCTGAGCCCCCGCGCGACGGCCCGCTCCTTGATCCCCCAGGCCTCATCCCAGGTGATGCGCAGCAGCCCGGCCGCACCTGTGACCGAGCACTCGCGGAGCAGGTCGATGGCCAGGCGTTCGAACCAGGCGGTGAATTGGCTCCCCGGCTCGGCCCAGGGCACCGCGATCTGCTTGACCCCATGGGTCGGACCGCTCACGCGGGGCAGGTCCGCCTGGATCCATGTGGTGAACTGGCAAGGACTCCAGATGCCGCCACCGCCGGCGCTTGCGATCAGAGCCTGGGACCGGCGCCTGGCACTCAGGACAGGGATACGGCCCCGGTCCGGCCTCCACGGTGACGGTCACCTGCTGTCCCTTCACGTCCAGTTCCACGTTGGCCACGGTCCACGGGGCCTGCAGCCCCAGCACAGCTTGATAGAGTTCAAAGTCGCGCATCGCTCGGGTCCTCCTTTCGAGGAACCGAGCATAGCGCAAGAGGGATCAGTTACCCACACAATTTCCTGAAGAGCCTTTATAGAACCCCATCGGCTCCGCCATGATAATCGGGGTGGCGCAGGTGATCGGAATGAAGCCGATACTCAGGTCTTTCTTCTCGGGCTTGCCGGCCGGATCCGCCGCAAAGGCGATCATCCTGGGCATGGGCAAGACCTCGGAGATGAGGGCGGTCAGGACGGTTCTGCCTAGCCCGGCCAGGAACTGGCGGCGTGTCGGCCCGGCGGCGCGGAGCACGGCAGCCACCACGGACTGCTCGACCGTGCGAGTGAAATAGGCCTCAGCCGGCTCTCCCGTCCGACTGGCTTGGGCTTCGCGGGTGTCGGATGTCTTGGGTGTCTCCGTCATCGTTGCCTCCATTCCTTGCTTGCCTAGGCCGCTCGCCTCTCTATTGGGGCGAGCGGGCCGTACCTCTAGGTTTTCTCCTCTGCTGGCCCTACGCCATGGCCAGCTCGGCTTCAGCTATCTTCGCTCCTCCTCAGACCGTACTTGCGGATCTTGTAGGCCACCTGTCGCGGCGTCAGCCCCAAAGCCCGAGCGGCCCGGCTCTGGACCCAGCCGACCCGCTGCAAGGCCTGGAGCAGCCGGCGCCGATCAATCTCGTCGAGCGAATCCGGAAATTCCTCCGCCCCGGTCTCGCCGAGCCGACGCCGCCGCTCCTCCCCCTGGGTGACGTGCTGCATGTCGGCGAAATAGGCTCGCAGCGCCGGCGGGATCGTCGCGAAGGTCACCGTCTCGTGATCCGCCAGCACCACCAGCCGCTCGACGCAGTTCTGCAGCTCCCGCACGTTGCCCGGCCAGTGATAGCGCTCCATCAGGGCCCGCAGCTCCGTGCTGATCACGACGCTTCGCCGGTTCTCCCGGTTGGACTGGGCCAGAAAATGGTCAATCAGCAAGGGGATGTCTCCCGCCCGTTCCCGCAGCGGCGGCAGGGTGATTGGCACCACGTTCAGCCGGTAGTACAGGTCCTCGCGGAACGTCCCGGCCCGGACCATGCTCTCCAGATCCCGATGCGTCGCGGAGATCACCCGGACATCCACCGCGATCCGTCTAGTGCTGCCGACCCGCTCGAAGCACTTGTCCTGGAGCACGCGGAGCAGCTTGACCTGGGTGGCGGGGGGAATGTCGCCGATTTCGTCCAGGAAGAGGGTCCCGCCGTCGGCTACCTCGAACCGCCCCTTCCGCAGTTCCACCGCGCCCGTGAACGCGCCGCGCTCGTGCCCGAACAACTCGCTTTCCAGCAGCGTCTCCGCGATCGCGGCGCAGTGGAACCGCACGAATGGCCCGGCGGCCCGCGGGCCCGCTAGGTGGATGGCCTCGGCGACGAGCTCCTTGCCGGTGCCGCTCTCTCCGCGCAACAGCACCGACGCCTGACTGTGGCTCACGCGCCGGATCGCTTGGTACACCTGCACCATGGCCTCGCTGCGCCCCACGAGGTTGGGATGCGGGCTGAAGTCGCCGGCCGGCCGGACCCCCTGGCCGGCCCCCGATGCTGCGTCGGGCTGGCCCGTCCCAGCCAGCCGCGCAGGCTCGGGTTCCAGCCGAGCCCGGACGACCCGGAGCCGGTCCTCCAGGAGCTGGAGGGCGCGGCTCACTCGCGGGGGGAGCGGCCCGGAGCCCTGCAGCACCGATAGGACGGCCTCAAGCACCACCGACTCCTCCTTTAGCAGGCCCTCCATGCGATCCTTCGAGTCTTGCACCGAATCCCTCCGCCATCGCCATGCCCCCAAAAGCGCAAAGGCACCAGTGCCCGCCTGGGGACCCACGGGTCCCTCATCGGCGAACCTGGCGCCTTTGCCAGTTTGGCCCGTTGCCACTCCCCGTTGCTCGGTCCCGGCGCCGTCGAACGGCGCCCGGTTCATGCAACGGGCCGTGCGCCCGACCCCATCGTCGGGCTCTGCTGCGCGCGAACAACGGGGAGCCAACAGCCAGCAGGAACAATTCCCAGCGGCTTTTCGTCCGTCAGCCGCTTCCCGCGCTTCGCGGCTCGCTGTTCGCTACTCGCTCCTGACGCTCACACGTCGTAATACATGAAAAACTCGAAGGGATGCGGACGCAGCCGGAGCGGGTCCACCTCCCGGCCCCGCTTGTACGCAATCCACGTCTCAATCAGGTCCTCCGAGAAGACGCCGCCCTTCAGGAGGAACTGGTGGTCCTTCTCCAGATTCCGCAGCGCCTCGTCCAGGCTGCCCGGCATCGTGGGAATCCGCGCCGCCTCCTTGGGCTCCAAGTCATAAAGGTCCTTGTCCATCGGCTCGCCTGGATCCAGCTTGTTCTCGATCCCGTCCAGCCCCGCCATCAGCATCGCGGAAAAGGCCAGGTAGGGGTTGCAGGCCGGATCCGGGAACCGGACCTCGATCCGCTTCGCCTTGGGGCTCGGCGAATACATCGGAATCCGGATGCCGGCCGACCGGTTGCGGCTGGAATAGGCTAGGAGCACCGGCGCCTCGAAGCCCGGCGTGAGCCGCTTGTACGAGTTGGTGGTCGGGTTCGTGAAGGCCGCCAGCGCCGGCGCGTGCCTGAGGATCCCCCCGATATAGTAGAGGCAGAGCTGGGAGACGCCCGCGTACTCCTTGCCGGCGAACAGCGGCTTGCCTTCTTTCCAGATGCTCTGGTGCGTGTGCATGCCCGAGCCATTGTCCCCGAAAATCGGCTTGGGCATGAACGTCACGGTCTTCCCATGCCGGCGGGCCACGTTCTTGACGACGTACTTGTACATCATCATCTTGTCCGCCATCGCCACCAGCGAATCGAACCGCAGGTCAATCTCCGCCTGACCAGCCGTGGCCACCTCATGGTGATGCTTCTCCACGGGGATGCCGGCCTTCTGCATCTCGAGGACCATCTCGCTGCGGAGGTCCTGCTGGGTGTCGATCGGCGCCACGGGGAAGTAGCCTTCCTTGTGCCGGATCTTGTTCCCCAGGTTCGTCCCGTCCTTGCCCGCGTTCCAGACCCCCTCGTCGGAGTCAATGAAATAGTACCCGCTGTGGCTGTTCTGGTCGTAGCGGGCCTGGTCAAAGATGAAGAACTCCGCCTCCGGCCCCCAGTAGGAGACGTCCCCAATCTTCGTGCTCTTGAGGTACCGCTCCGCCCGCTGCGCGATGTTGCGGGGGTCGCGGTCGTAGGGCTCTCGGGTGATCGGGTCCATGACCGTGCACACCAGGCTGAGCGTCGGCACAGCGGCGAACGGATCCATGCAGGCGGTGGCCGGATCGGGCACGGCAAGCATGTCGCTGTTGTGGATCGCCTTCCAGCCCCGGATCGAGGAGCCGTCGAACCCAGAGCCGTCTTTGAACACGCCCTCGTTCAGCTCCTCGATCGGGATCGAGAAATGCTGCCAGGTGCCGAGCAGGTCTACGAATTTGAGGTCCACGACCTGGGCCTTGTTCTTCTTCGCAAACTCGATGACTTCCCGCGGATTCATTACGGCCCTCCTTTGAGCCTGTTGCTCAAACTCATGATCGAGCCCTCTGGTCACCAGACATTGATTCGCTTCGCTCCCATGTGGGCTTCTCGCTGCCGAGACCGCGAGGGAGCGTGGCCTTTGAGAGAGTCATCCCCTTGTCTTCTTTCCGCTTCCCCGGCCAAGCCGTCGCGGTTCGCTGCCCCTGCGCCGACCGGTCCAGGCCGCCTTCCCACTCCGCCAGAGCTTCAACAAGTTATGCGTGGCGCAGAGCAGCTTCCACTCGCCGTCACAGGCTTGGCGGCCACGGCGCATGAAGCGATCACAGCCACGGGTGCTCTTGATCTGGCCGAATACCGGCTCCACCGTCTGGCCGCGCTGCGTGTACAGACGACGTCCGCGCTGCGTCAGCAGCGTGCGCTCCATGCGGTCGCGGGCCGTCAGCCCCTTCGGACAGCGGCCTCGTGGCGGTGGCTGCTCCCGCAGCGCCTTGCGCTGTTTCCAATCTTGGTTCGGCGCGATCAGCAACTCAGGTCCGGCGGGATCGGCCTCCGTCAGGTTGGCCTCGCTGCAATAGCCGGCATCTGCCAGGGCGGTCTTGATGGCCTGCGGGTGCTCGATGGCCTGCAGATTCTCCTGCGCCTGCGTCAGCATCGGATGCAGTTGCCGGACATCGTTCGCCTCCTGCGTGACGGCGGCCGCCACGATGATCTGCGCCTCCGTCACGACCGCTTGGGCATTGTAGCCTTGCACGTACCCGGCCTGGGTCTTCATGATGCGACTGTCCGGGTCTGTCACGTTCGCCTTGGCCGTGGCATCCGCTGCCGCTTCGGCCGCCTTCGGCTTGCGGCCCCGCTTCTTCTGCCCGGTGGCGGCTTCCTCGGCCTGGCGGGCCTCAAGCTTGGCCTGCTGCTGCGCGGTCGCCTCGGCCGCCGCCTGCGTCAACCGTGCCTGGCACGCCTTCAACCGGGCCAGTCGGCTCCGCCGATCCCGCAACGCCTCCGGCAGTTCGTCGCCCCGCTGCTCCGGTCCGTACAGCCGATCCTCGGCGGCATCGGTGGCCTGAGCCTCGGTCAGCATCCGCGTCACCTCCGCCGCAATCGTCTCGGCGGTCCGATTCGCTGCCAGCGCCGCGTCGGCCTTGATCTTCGTGCCATCCAGGGCCACCACCCCGACCTTCACCAACCCCGCCGCCGCACACAGCGTCAGCACCTGCGTAAACAGGGCGGCCAACGCGGCCTCATGGGTCTGCCGGAATCGGGCGATCGTGGTGTGATCGGGCCGCTGATTGGCCGCGAGCACCCGAAAGGCCACATCCCGCTCGCACAGCCGTTCGATCCGGCGGCTGGAGCGCTCCCCCAGGCAGTACGCATACAGCAGCAGCGCCACCATCATGGCCGGCTCGTAGGCCGCTTGGCCCCAGCCATCGGCTCGGTACGTCCGCTCGATCTTCGTCAGATCCATCTGGGCCACCGCATCCAGGATGAACCAGGCCAGATCGCCCTCCGGCAGCCAATCCTGCAACGCCGGCGGCATCAGATACAGTTGCTCGCGCTCACACGGCAGAAAGTTGTAGCCCATCGCATCCTCCCTTCGGTCATGACTCGGGAAGACAGTATACATATAATTGCCTAGGTGTCAAGGGGTTTGTGCAACAGGCTCCTTTCATCCGAGCAACGTTATGATGGGACAGTCGACGATCCCTGTTCTGCTTCGCTTCCCCGCTCGGCCAGAAACCGGTCAATCGCGGCCGCGAGGGTGGCCCGGATCGTCTCGAGCCGGGCCGGATCCTGCACCTTCTCGCCGCTCAGGTCGGTGACGTAGAACACGTCCGCGACCTGATCCAGCCGCGTGGAAATCCGCGCGGCGTGCACGGAGAGCCCGAGCGCGAAGATCGCGTGGGTGATCACGTAGAGGAGCCCCTGCCGGTCGTCCGCGAACACGTCAATGATCGTGAACTGGTCCGAGGTCTCGTTGTCCACCTGGACCTCCGTGGACTGGCGGCTCGCCGGCATCCGCCGCACCGCCGGGAGCCGACGGCTCCGGTCCAGGAGGTGCTCGACCGTGTCCTCGCCCTTGAGGATGCGGACGATCGTCCGCCTGATGCTCGCCCGGCGCTCGGCCGGCGGCGCCCCGGCGTAGTCCAGGTCCACCACCTGGAACGTATCCACGACGACCCCGTCGTGGCGCGTCACGATCTGCGCGTCCAGAATCTGGAGCCCCTTGCAGGCCATGACGCCGGCGATCTTGGAGAAAATGCCGGGCGTCAGGTCGTTGAACGTCAGGACCGTGTATTCGCAGATCCCCAGCGCCTCGTTGAAGCTGTCCTCGACCAGCACGTCTCCCGCACCCAGACGGGCGATGGCCGTCAGGTGCCGGGCGATGCGGGCCGGCACGGTGCCGAAGAGGTACCGCAGCGGAAACTGCTCGAGCTGGGCGGCCACCCATTCGACCCCGCCAACATCAGACCGGATGCCGGCCAGCTCCCGCGCCACTTCGCCCGCCAGCTCTTGAACCCGCGCGGGGCCGCTGGCCGCCTCGCGGTCCCCCGAGACTTCCGGAAGCGTCCGCAGGTAGAGCTCGATCAGCAGCGACTCTTTCCACTTGGTCAACATCCCGGGCCCGACGGCCGCGATGTCGGCGGCCGTGAGGACCAAGAGCTTGCGGAGCACCTCGGGCGTTCCCACCGCACGGGCGAAGGTCAACAGGACCTTGTCGTCGTAGGGGTCCCGGCGGAACGCCGTATGGGCCATCAACAAATGCCGGTGCACGAGGAAGACCAGCGTCCGGGTCTCCTGCTCATCGTAGCCCAGGCGAGCCGCCGCCTCCTCCGCAATCGCCTTGCCGACTTCGCTGTGATCCTCCTCCCGGCCCTTGCCGAGATCATGAAGCAACACGGCCAGATGCAGGAGATCCTTGCGGCGGATTTCCCGGTAGACCTCCCCGAGGATGCCCGGGTCGTGGGCGAAGGCCTCGGCACGCGCGACGGCGAGCAGGCTGTGCTCGTCCACCGTGTACTTATGATACTGGTTGAACTGCATGAGCCCCCGCACGGTCGCGAACACCGGGATCAGCTTCTCAAGCAGGTGCGCGCGGTGCATGGCCTCCAGCGTCCGCGCGACGGAGCCGGGCCCCGCGAGGATCTGCCGGAAGATCCGGCTGACCTCCGCCGTCTTGAAGGTCTCTACGGGGATCGCATCCACATACCGGTGGATCTCCTCCAGGAAATGCGTGTCAATCGTGAGCGTCCGCTCCCGGGCCAGGTCGAAGAGCCGCAGGAGCAGCGCCGGGCTGTTGAGCACCTGCGGGCGCAGCGCCTCGGGCACGGTCAGGTACTGCCCCTCTATTGCGAAACAGCCGTCCACGCGCGGCCGCGGCAGCAACCGGACCAGCCGCCGCCAGGCCGGCACGGGCCGGCACCGGTTCAGGAACCGCTCGCAGATCTCGTGCAGCCCCATCGTGTGCCGGTAGTACTGCTGCATGAACTGCTCGACCGCCAGGAGGTGGGGCCGGTCCTCGAACCCGAACTGGCGGGCCAGCCACACCTGCTCGTCAAAGGAGAGGATTTCCTGGGCCATGCCGGCATGCAGGTGGAGGAGCGCGCGGACCTTCCACAGAAACTCGCGCGCCTCAATCAAGGCCCGGTAGTCCTGCCGGGACAGGATGCCGCGGTCGGCCAGGTCCTGGATCGTGGCGGCCTGGTACCGGGCTGTGCCCGCCCACTGCATCACATGGAGGTCCCGCAGGCCCCCCTTACTCTTCTTGACGTTGGGCTCCAGCAGGTACACGGTCTCGCCGAACTTCTCGTACTCACGCCGCCGCTCGAGAATCTTCTGTTCGATGAACCGATCCGTCCCCTTCAGCACGACGCGGCGGAGGTACTGCCGGTGAAACTCCTGAAAAAGCTGCGGGCTGCCGGCCAGAAAGCGGGCTTCCATCATGGAGGTCCGCGCGGTCAGGTCCGAGGCACCCAGCTCGATGCAATCCTGGATGGTCCGGAGGCTGTGCCCCACCTGGAACCCCAGGTCCCAGAGATGGTGGAGCACCTGGCTCGACAGGGCCGATGCGATCCGGCCCGCTTCCGGCTTGAACAGGAACATCAGGTCAATGTCCGAATAGGGCGCGAGCTCGCGCCGCCCGTACCCCCCCAGCGCCACCAGGCAGCAGGTGGGAAACCCGGCGCCGGCCTCGTCCTCCAGGTGGCGCATCGCGTTCCGGTACCGGCCGATGATGAGCCCGTCCACCAGCTCCGCAAAAGCCGCCAGCACCTCGCTGCCCGAGGCGCCGCCCATCAGCCGCTGGGCGATCGTCTGCCGGTGCTCGGCCAGCGAGGCGCTGGCCGACTCGATCTCGGTATCCCGCAACACCCCGACACCCGGGCCGTGCTCGAGGAACCAGGTCACAGCGCGCTCTCTCCCGTCTCGCCCGTCCGGATCCGGACCGCTGTCGCGAGATCGCGGACGAAGATCTTGCCGTCCCCGATGCTTCCGGTCTTGGCCGTCCTCGCGATGGTCTCGATCACTCGCTGCACCTGCCCGTCCGTGACCGCGACCTCGATCTTCACCTTAGGCACGAACTCGATCGTGTACTCCGTGCCGCGATAGGTTTCCTTGTGCCCTTTCTGCCGCCCGAACCCCTTGACCTCGGTCACGGTCATGCCCTGGATGCCGATTTCCAGCAGGGCGTCCTTGACCTCGTCGAGCTTGAAGGGCTTGATGATCGCCTCGATCAGCTTCATAGTTTAGGCTCCAAGCGAATCGCCAACAGCGAATAGCACTTGCCCAGAGAGGCTCCCCCCATGCTGTCCGCTGCTTGCTGTAAGCAACCTGCTTCCCTAGGAGTACGCCCGTTCGTTGTGCTGGCTCAGATCCAGCCCCACCGCCTCCTCGTCCGGCGAGACGCGCAACCCTGCCACCCCGTCCACGAGCTTCAGGATCAGATAGGTTCCCACCACGGAAAAGAGCGCTGTCGCGATGACCGTGAGCACCTGCATGCCGAACTGGGCGGGGTTGCCGAAGAAGAGCCCGTCAGCCCCCGAGGGGTTGACCGCCTTCGAGGCGAACAGGCCGGTGGCCAGCATGCCGACGGTTCCCCCGACTCCGTGGATGCCGACCACATCGAGCGAGTCATCATAGCGGAGTTTGCCCTTCCAGACAATGGCGAAATAGCACAACGTGCCGCCGCTCAGCCCGATCAGGAGCGCCGGCAGCGGTCCGACGAAGCCCGCGGCGGGCGTCACGGTCGCCAGGCCGGCCACCGCCCCGCTAGCGATCCCCAGCACGGTCGGCTTGCCGCGGTGGAGCCACTCCACGACCATCCAGGCCAGCCCGCCGGCGGCCGCCGCGACGTGGGTGGCGACCAGGGCACCCGCCGCGATCGCGTTGGCGCCCAGGGCGCTCCCCCCGTTGAACCCGAACCAGCCGAACCACAACAGCCCGGTTCCCAGCAACGTGAGCGGCAGGTTGTGCGGAGCCATGTACTCGGTCCCGTAGCCGCGCCGCTGCCCAAGGACCAAGGCGCAGATGAGCGCGCTCAGACCAGAACTGACGTGGACGACCGCCCCCCCGGCAAAATCCAGGGCCCCCAGGCGGCCCAGCCAGCCGCCTCCCCAAATCCAGTGGGCGACGGGGCAGTAGACCAGGACGGACCAGAAGGCGGCGAACAGAATCAGTGCGCCGAACCGCATCCGTTCCGCGAAGGCGCCGGTGATCAGCGCAGGCGTAATGGCCGCGAACATGAGCTGGAACACCATAAAGGCCTCGTGGGGAATCGTCCGGCCATACGTCGGGTACGGCTCCCCCCCGACGCCAGAAAGCCCTGCCCAGTCCAGGCTGCCGATGACGCCGCCCTTGTCCGGGCCGAAGGCCAGGCTGTAGCCGAAGAGGATCCACAGGACCGTGACGATGCAGAGGATGATGAAGCTCTGCATGATCGTCCCGAGCACGTTCTTGCTCCGGACGAGGCCGCCATAGAACAGGGCGAGGCCGGGCACGACCATCGCCAGCACCAAGGCCGAGGAGGCCAGCACCCAGGCGGTGTCCCCACTGTCCACGGCTTTGGCGGCTTGCACCGGCGGGGCCTCCTGGGCCAAGGCCGCTGCGGCCGACAGCCAGCCGAGCAGCCCGGCCCCGAGGCCCCCGATCCGACGTCGCATCCTGTGCGCCACAACGTCCTCCTTTTGCGTCGTCTCATCTTTCCTCGGCTCGCGCCCCGCCGCAGGCGGAGCGCCCCCTGTCCCTACCCGTTCCGATAGCCGTTGGTGATCGGCATCCGCCGATCCTTGCCGAACGCGCGATGCGTGATCTTGATCCCGATCGGGGCCTGCCGTCGCTTGTACTCGCTGCGGTCCACCAATGCGATCACGCGCGCGACCGTCTCCCGCGGGAACCCCAACTCCACGATCTCCTCCAGCGACCGGTCCTCCTCCACGTAGGCCTTCAGGATCGGATCCAGGATCGCGTAAGGTGGCAAGGAGTCCTCGTCCTTCTGGTTCGGCTTCAGCTCTGCTGTCGGCGGGCGCGCCAGGATGCGCTTCGGGATGACCGGGGCCGTCCCGAGGCGGTTCCGCAGGCGGGCCAGCTCATACACCATCGTCTTGGGGACATCCTTGATCACGGCAAAGCCCCCCGCCATGTCGCCGTAGAGCGTGGCGTACCCCACGCTCAGCTCGCTCTTGTTGCCAGTGGTCAGCACCAGGTGCCCGAACTTGTTCGAGAACGCCATCAGCAGGTTGCCCCGGATCCGGGCCTGGAGGTTCTCCTCCGTCGTGTCGCTGGGCCGGTTCCGGAACGAAAGCGCCAGGGCGCGCAGATAGGCCCTGAACAGGCCCGTGATGGACACCGTCCGGACCTCGATGCCCAACCGACGAGCCAGCTCCGCGACGTCCTCACGGCTTTCCCGTGAGGTGTAAGGGGACGGCATGAAGAGACCCAGGACGTTCGCGGGGGCGAGCGCGTCGGCCGCAATCACCGCCGTGAGCGCCGAGTCCACGCCGCCGCTGAGCCCGACGACGACCTGCCGGAACCCGTTCTTGCGCACGTAGTCGCGCACCCCCAAGACGAGCGCCCGGTAGACCTCCTCCAGCGAATCCAACGGCGGGGCCGTGGCTGGCACGAGCCGGGGCCGCCTGGGAGCCGGCGACGGCAGGGCCAGCTCGACCCGCTCGACCGCGACCGCCGACCGCCGGGACGGCCACCGCTTCCGGCCTTGCCCGAGCCGGCCGCGGGCCACGGCATCCAGGTTCAGATCCGCCACCAGCAGGTCCTCCTCAAACGCCTTGCCGCGCAGGATGACCTCGCCGGTCTGATCCACCACGCGGCTGTTGCCGTCGAAGACCAGCTCGTCCTGGCCGCCGACGGTGTTCGTGTAGGTGACGACCACCCCGTTCTCGCGCGCCCGCGTCGCGAGCAGTTCCTCGCGCAGGCGGCTCTTGCCGATGTGGAAGGGCGAGGCGTTGATATTGACGATGACCTCGGCCCCCGCCGCGGCCTGGAGCCGGGTCGGCCCTTCCGGGACCCAGATGTCCTCGCAAATGTTGACCGCCACCGCCGTGCCGCGCAGCGTGAGAATCGCGAGCCGCCGGCCCGGGTGGAAGTACCGGCTCTCGTCGAACACGCCGTAGTTGGGGAGATACCATTTCCAGTAGGTGGCGACGAGCCGTCGGTCGCAGATGACCGCAGCCGCATTGTAGAGGGCATGCCGCCCCGCCGGCACCACGGCCGGATGGCCAGGCTCCGGCTCAGCTACCCCCCCCTCGCCCACGTAGCCGACCACCGCGACGAGGTCACGACAGTGCCGGGTCACCTCGGCGAGCGCGCGCCGGTTCTCCTCGATGAACCGAGGCTTCAACAGGAGATCTTCCGGGGGATACCCGGTGATGGCGAGCTCCGGAAAGGCTACCAGCTCGGCCCCGGCCAGACGGGCCTCCCGGAGCCAGCGGGTGATCGCCCGGACGTTTCCCACCAAGTCCCCGACCGTCGGATTCATCTGGACCAACGCGACCCGCAGCCGGCGCATCACCGTTCCTTGCTCGCCCCCGCCCCCGCTCGGGCGCGGCGACAGCCCCGCGCCAAAAAAAAACGCCCTCCATCCCGCCGGGGGGAAAGAGGACGTCATTGTCCTACCAGCGATTCAATGGAGCCCTGTACCGCGAGGGAAACATCGTTGTCTCCCGGCGACAGGGTGAGCCGCTTATATCACCACGCCGGCGCGGGTGTCAAGCGGATTTTTAGGGCGGTTCATCTAGGGGGTTGGCTAGCGATGGGATCGGGTCGCGACCGCGCGGCTCCGCGCTCGAACTCATGGTTTCTTCTCGGACGCCCGTTGCTCGATATCGCCCGCCAGGAGGATGGCCTCCGCGATCTCGCGCACGGACTTCCGCAGGTCCATGCTTTGCCGCTGGATCAGGCGGAACGCCTCCTCCTCCGTCAGCGACCGCGAGCGCATCAGATAGCCCTTGGCCCGCTCGACCAGTTTGCGGACCTGCAGCGCCTCCTGCATCTCGAAGGACTTCTCCATCAACGTCGTGTGCTCGATCGCGATCGCGGCCTGGTTGGCAATCGCCTGGAGAACCTTGATCTCCTCCGCCGTGAAGGTGTGGGGCACGGAAGTGTAGCTGTTGATGACCCCGATCACCCGGTCCCGGACCAGCATGGGCACCGACAGCAGCGAGCAGAGGCCCTCCTTGCGGGCGATCTCGGGATACATGTACTCGCGCTCCTGCTTCACGTCCGGAACGACGATGGGGCGCCGCTCCTGGACCGCCCGGCCGCTGATGCTCTGGCCGACCTTGAGGTTCGGCTTGCGGCGGTACTGCTCGCTCAGGCTCTGGGTCGCGGCGATCCGCAGCTCGCCGCTCGTCTGCTCCAGCAGCATGAGCGAGCAGATCTTCGAGTTCATCATCTCCGCCGTCATGGTCACGATGAGTTGGAGCACGTCCTCGAGCAGGCGATTCGAGGCCACGGTCTCGGAGACCTGGGAGAGGGTGTCGAGCTGGAGGGCCTTGCGCTTCATCTCCGCGTAAAGGCGCGCATTCTCGATCGCACCGCCCACCTGGTTGGCGATCGTCGAGAGCAGCGCCAGCTCGTCCGCGCGGTACCGCCTCGGCCGCTTGTGCTGGACGTTGATCACGCCCACGACCTCGTTCTTCGCCATGATCGGGACCGAGACGAAGGCCTGGTACCGGTCTTCCGGCAGGTTGTGGAAGAACTTGAACCGGGGGTCGTCGTTCGCGTTGCTGGGGATCACCACGCGGGTCCGCTCGCGGGCTACCCAGCCCGTGATCCCCTCCCCCAGCCCGATGGTGATCCGGCCGATCAGCTTGGGGTGCGGGTTTTTGGACGCCCGGAGGATCAGCTCCTCCCGGCTCGGCGAGAGGAGGTACAGGAGGCAGGCATCCGCCTTCGTGACCTCCACGACGACGTCCACGATGTGCTTGAGGACCGCCTCCAGGTCAAGCGTCGCGTTGATGGTCTCACTGATCCGGTGCAGGACCTCGACCTCGCGCGTCTTCTCGCGGAGCGCCCGCTCGAGTTGCTCGACGGATTGGGTCCGTTTGCCCGCCATCGCTGTCGCCGTTTCCGTGCCGCGGCGCCTCAGGCCGCCGGGTGGCCCGCCCGCGGCCGGCGCGCCCTCGGCCCGCGGCCCGTCACCCGCGCACACGTCGCGAACCACCGCCGCATCGCCGCACGCTCCAGCGGGGCCACGGCGACGCGGCCGATCCGTTCGGGGAGGACGCAGTGGATCCGCCCTCGCACCACCTTCTTGTCGTGCTGCATCGCTGACCAGAGCTGCTCGAACGTGACCGGCGGCAAAGCGTCCGGAAGCCCGGCCGCGCGCACCAGCGCTCGCTGCCGGAGGACGACCTCCTCGGCGCACAGCCCGAGGTGGCGGGCCACGTCCGCTTCTTGGACCATCCCGACGGCCACCGCCTCGCCGTGGAGCAGGGACCGGTACCGGCCCAGCGATTCGAGCACGTGCCCGATCGTGTGGCCGTAGTTCAGAATGCGTCGCCGGTCCGCCTCGCGCTCATCCTCGCCCACCACCGCAGCCTTGATCTCGCAGGAACGCGCGATCACATGGATGACCGGCTCCCGCTCCATTTTTAGGAGGGCGTCCATGTGCCCCTCCAAATAGGCGAAGAACGTCTCATCCGCGATCATCCCGTACTTGATGACTTCGGCCAGCCCGGCGATCCACTCCCGCGGCGGGAGTGTCCGGAGCGTCTCGGGGTCAATCAGCACCGCCCGGGGCTGGTGAAAGGCGCCGATCAGGTTCTTCCCCAGCGCGTGATTGACCCCGGTCTTGCCCCCGACGCTCGAGTCCACCTGGGCAACCAGCGTGGTCGGGACCTGGACGAAAGGGATGCCGCGCACGTAGACGGCCGCGGCGAACCCGGCGACATCCCCCACGACCCCGCCGCCCAACGCGACCAGCAGCGAGCCGCGTTCGAAGCGCGCCCGCGCCAGCTCATCCAGGATGTGCGCGACCGCCCGCAGGGTCTTCCCTCGCTCCCCACCCGTGATCACCACCTGCCGGGGCTCGTAGCCGACGCTCCGCAACGACCGGGCGACCCGCGCCCCGTATAAGCGGGCCACGGGCGGATCCGTCACGACCGCAACCTTGCCCGAGAGGCCGAGCGCGCGCAAGCGCGGACCGATCTCCGCCAGCAGCCCGGGACGGACGACGATGTCGTACGCCCGCTCCCCAAGCCTCACAGGGACCCGGTGTTCTCCGTCTGCATCCATCGCGTCGTGTCCAGCCACAGACCACAGCCGACCCCGGTCCGGGCGTCGCCGGATACCGGCTTCGGTCCACGCAAGGGGGCTCGCTGTGGTGGCGCCCGAGAGAGAGGCCAGCGCGGTCAAGCCAGAGGGGATAGTAGCATACGTGAGCAAAAACTAAAAGGTTTTGACGTAGGCCAGGTAGGCGTCGAAGTTCCGCTTCATCTCGTCCAGGCTGTCGCCGCCGAATTTCTCGACCATGGCGCAGGCCATCTCGAAGGCGACCACGGCCTCCCCCACCACGCCGGCCGCCGGGACGGTGCAGATGTCGGAGCGCTCCACCGTCGCGTCAAAGGGCTCCTTGGTCTGGATGTCCACGCTTTTCTTGGGGTTGTACAGCGTGGAGATAGGCTTCATGGCGACCCGGAGCACGATCGGCTCCCCGTTGGTGATGCCTCCCTCCAAGCCGCCGGCGTGATTGGTGGTCCGGACGAAGCCACGACCCGGCTCGTAGAAAATCTCGTCGTGCACCTCCGAGCCGAAGCGGCGCGCCGCCTCGAAGCCCATCCCGATCTCCACGCCCTTCATGGCCTGGATGCTCATCAGCGCCATGGCCAAGCGAGCGCTCAACCGCCGGTCCCACTGCGCGTAGCTCCCCAGGCCCACCGGCGGATTCGTGACGACGACCTCGAAGACGCCGCCCAGCGTGTCCCCCCGGTGCTTCGCGGTCCGGATCAACTCCACCATCTTGACGCCGGCGTCGGGGTCCGGCGAGCGCACCTCCGACGCCTCCGCCAGCTCGTAGGACCGCAACGGGTCTTCGGCCCGGTTGGCCACCACGCCTCCGATCTCGACCGTGTAGCTCACCACCCGGATCCCGAACTCGGCCAGCAGGGCCTTGGCCACGCCGCCGACCGCGACCCGGATCGCGGTCTCGCGGGCGCTGGCCTTCTCGAGCACGTTCCGGATATCGCGATGGCCGTACTTGATGGCGCCGACCAGGTCGGCGTGCCCTGGCCGCGGGCGCGTCACGACCTTCTCCTGCGGCACCGGCCCCGGCTCGGCCGCCATGACCTCCTTCCAGTTCTCCCAATCCTTGTTGGCGACCAGCAATCCGATCGGGCTCCCCAGCGTCCGGCCCTTGCGGACGCCGCAGGTGAACTCCACCCGGTCTTCCTCGACCCGCATCCGGCCACCGCGGCCGTAGCCCTTCTGACGACGAGCCAGGTCCTGGTTGATGAACTCGGCGGTCAAGGGTAGGCCGGCCGGGACGCCTTCCACGATCGCCAGGAGACACTTGCCGTGCGATTCGCCCGCGTTCAGGTACCGTAGCATGCTCCGAAGCCTCAGCTCTTGACGATCGTGGGGGTCAGGAAAATCAGGAGCTCGTTCTTGGTGGTGGTTTCCTGCTTGGACTTGAACAGCCAGCCCAGCACGGGAATCCGGGAGAGCCAGGGGATCCCGATGACGGTGTTCTGGACCTGGTCCTGGAAAATGCCGCCGACGACCGCTGTCTCCCCGTCGCGGACCAGGATCTGCGTCAGCGCCTCCTTCTTGTCAATGGCCGGGCCGGCCGGGGTGCTCTGCGCGCCGATCGAGTTCCGGGTCGCCTTGATCTTCAGGAGGATCTGCTTGCCGACCTCCTTCGGATCCCGAGAGGTGATCTGGGGCGTGACCTGCAGCGAGAGCACCGCGTCCACGAAGGTGGTCTGGGTCCCCTGCAGCGAGGTGGTCTGATAGGGCACCGACTGGCCCTGCTCGATCTTCGCTTCCCGCTTGTCGAGCGTCAGGATCTTCGGCGCCGCGACCACCTTGGCCAGCCCTAGCTGCTCGGCGGCGGTCAGCCGGAGGTCCAGCAACGCGCCGTCCCCGGTCAGCTTGCCGTACGTGAAGCCCAGCCCCGGCACCGCGCTCAGCCCCGAGATCTGGGCGGGCAGGTTCACCAGGAACTGGGAAGCCTGCTCGCCGAAGGGATTGGTTGTGGTCGTCCCCTGCCCGCGGATGTTGGCCACCACGCCAGCCTTCGTGGTGTTGAGGTTCGAGAGGCCCCACTGGATGCCGAGGCTACGGGCGTAGGTGGTGTCCGCCTGCACGATGCGGGCCTCAATCTGGACCTGGGGCACTTCCAGGTCCAGGCTGCGCGCCAGATTGAACAGGTCCTCGAGCTGGGACCTCGTGTCCTTGATGATGAGCGCATTGCTCGCCGTGTTGAACGTGATCTGGCCGCGCGGGCTCAGGTACTGCTGGAGCGATCGGTGGATCTCCTGGACCGGCACGTTCTGCACGTACAGGACCCGCGTCTCGAGGTCTTCGGCCTTGATCTTGGATTCCTTCGCCTTGGCCTCCTCCTCCTGCTGCCTCGCGATGTTGGCGAGCGAATCAATCCAGATGATGTTGCCTTCCTTGATCTTGCCGAGGTTGTTCATCTTGAGCAACATGTCGAGGGCCTGGTCCCACGGCACGTTGATCAGTTTCATCGTGACCTTCTTGTCCTTGACGCCTTCGCCCATGACGAAGTTATCACCACTGACCTCGGCGATGCTCCGGACCACGTTGGTGATATCGGCTCCCTGGAAGTCGAGCGAGATCTTGCGCCCGGTGTAGCGCGGCCGCTCGGCCTCCTCCCCCTCCACGGCTCCCTTGGCCTCCGGCGCCATCTGGGCCCGCGGGACTTTCCCTTCGATCCGCGCCAGCCGGTCGGGGAACGGCACGGCCCGCGGCGCCCGCTTCTCCCTCGTCCCGGTCTCGTCGGCCTGGGACCCGTCCGCTTCATCGGGCTCCAGCTTCCCGCGCTTCCCGGCCTCGGCCACCGCCCGGTCGGAGGAAGCGGCCAGCCGAACCGTCAGCGACCCGTCGCCTCGCTCGACCGTGTAGTCGCTCGGCCTCAGCAGATCCAAGACCAGCCGGACCCTGCGGCTGTGCTGGCCGATGCGGATCTGCTTGAGCAACGGATGGTCCACGGGGAGGGTCTGGAACCGCAGGGGAGTTTCCACATTGGGGAGGTCAATCACCAGGCGGTCCCGGCCCAGCGGGCGGACCTCGTATCGGAAGGAGCCGTCGCCCAGGATGATGACCCGGATCCCCCCATCGCCGCGCTGGACGTCGACGTGGGTCATCGTCTTGGCCGCGCCAGTGCCGCCCTCGGCCGTGACACCGCCCCCTGTCGCCGTTGGCGGGTTCGCCTGGGAGCCCTTCGCGGCAGACTCCTCGGCTGCAGCCTGCCCCGCCTGCGGCTCGGGCGGTTTGGGGAATTCGACGAGCAGGTCCGGGCCTTCGGTTCGAACCTCAGGCTCCACGGGGGACGCCAGGTGAAAGACGAGCCGGAGTCCCGGTCGCGGCTGCGTCACCTCTACCGGCTCGATCTGCAGGAGCGGCGGCTTGTTGATGTCTCGCAGGCCCAGGCCCATCCCCTTCGACAGTCCTGGCAGCTCCAGGGTCGCGCTGGGCGGCTCCAGGCTCGTGGACATCGAGTAGGTGCTCGGCGCAGCCCCCTCCACGGCCACGCGGACGCCCTGCGGGCGCTCGGTCACGGAGATCCGGTCGAGCGCCCTGTCCTTCGGGATGGGATCCTTGGTCTCAGTGGCCAGTCGGGTGCAGGCGGCCGGGCTTTGCAACGCCAACACCACCGCGAACCCCATCAGCAGAGGCAGCAAAGGACGATTCATGGTGGGCTCTGCCTCGGGTGGAGATGCTTGACGTGTTCGCGCACCTGTTTGTTGCCGTAGACGTCGGAGTATTCTTCGCGCACGACGATCGAGCTCTCGGTGATCGCGCTCACGACCCCGTCATTCAAGCCGATGCGGGTCCCTGGCTTAATCAGGTGGCCCTTCCCGTCGGGGGTCTGAACCATCGCGGTGTAGCCGAAGGCCCCCCAGATGATACCGATCAGATTGATCTCACTCACGCTCACCCGTTGGAGTGGCGGGAGGCTCGGATTTTCTGGCCCTTTGGGTCGCCCCACCTGGATCACGGCCGCGAACGGATCACGCCGCCCCGCATGGTCATAGAAATAGGCGGCCCCGGCCTGCGGGACCGCCGCGGCGGGGGGGGCGGCCCCACCAGGCTCCATCGGCGGAGCGGGTGGGGCGGGTACCGCCGCCGCGCCGTTGGAGCCTACTGGTCCGGCAGGTGCCGACGGCGCGGGAGCCGGCTGCGCCGGGCCGCCCGGCACCTGGGCGCAAGCGACCCACGCCGGCCCGCCCCAGGGACCGCAGGCCGCCGCGACGACGGCCGCGGCCGCCAGCCGACGCCCCCGTCCCTGTCCGCCCAGCCACGCCACCCTGTCCCTCCCAACCGACGTCCCTGGACGTTCCCGCCATTACGCCCCTATTTCGCTGGCGGCGCCCCGGGCTTCGGCTCTGGCGGCGCCGCGAACGCGGTCAACTCGAAGACGGTCTGAATCACGACGTGGTCGCCCTCCATCTTCGCCCCGCCCATCTTCAGGTCCGAGACATTCACGATCCGCTGCATCTTGTTGATCCGGTCAAAGAACAGCGCCGCCGTGTGATAGCCACCCGCCACCTCCACGCTGACCGGCATGCGGACGAAGAGCTTGGAAGGATCCTCCGCCTGCGGGCCGGGTTTCCAGAGCCGGATCTCGAGCCCCAACCGCGCGCCCATATCCGACAACTGCTTCAACAGCATCACCGCCTCGCCCTCCGGCGGCAGCTTCTCCTTTTTCTTTTCAAGCTCCAGCTCGAGCTGTTTGTTCGCAGCGATCAGCTCGTCGAGGTGCTTGACCTTCAGGAGCAGCTCGTCAATCGTCTTGTCCAGGTTCGCGACCGCCTGTTTCAGTTCCTGGATCCGTGCCCGCTTGCTCTCCCAGTCGAGATAATAAAACCCCGTGATGAGGCCCGCGAGGATCAGGCCAAGCAGGGTCACCTTCTGGCCCGTCGGCACCGTCCAGAGCACCTCCAGATCGGGCTTCGGCAGCTCCACCGTATCACCCTCGAATGGTGAGGTCCACTCGAAACTGGTAGAGGCCGACCTGGCCCTCGAAGCCGGCGCGAGACTCGATGAGTCGCACCGAGCTGAAGTAGTCGGTCCGGCGGAGGTTGTTGACGAATTCAACGATGTCGTTCGTGGTCAGGGCCTTGCCCTCCAACTCGACGTCCTTCCCTTTGACCGAGAGCCGGACCAGCCAGAGCTTGAGGGGCTCCAGGCTCCGGCTGACGTGGTCGAGCACCAGGACTGGTCCGCCCCGCTCTTTCTCCAGTCGTTCGATGATCTTGTTCTTTTCTTCAAGCTGCTGCCGCTTCCGCTCGTAGTCCTGGACCTGCTTGACCTTCCTCTGGAGGACCTTGACCTGCTCCTTCTTGTCGGCTTCTTCTTTCTCCAGAACGTCCCTTTCGCTGCCGAGTGCCCAAGAATAGACCAGGCACCCGCCCAGCACGAGGACGACCAGCCCCGCGGCGCTAGCCGCCTGGATCCGGACATCCTGTTGCGCCCGGACGGCTTTCGCGCGGGGCCCGGGAAGCAGATTGATCCGGATCATCGGTCGCCGATGGTTCTCAGGGCGAGTCCCACCCCGACCCCAGCCATAGGGGCCAGGGCCGCGAGGCTCTCGGGGTCCAGCTCCGCCGCCGAGGTATCAACCTGCCTGAACGGGTTCGCGACCTCGACCGCCACACCCATCCGCTCGCTCAATTGGGTGGCCAAGCCCTCCACCTGGGCACTGCCGCCGCACAGGGCGATCCGTGCGACCTCGCCGTCCGGACTGGTGGTCCTGAAATAATCCACCGAGCGCGCGATTTCCGAGGACACTTCGGCATTGATATTCTGCAGCACACCGGCGAGGGCGTCCCGATCCAGACCGGCCGGCCCTTCCCCTCTCTTCGCCGCTTCGGCCTCCTCGTACGACACCCCCAGGTCCCGCTGAATCGCCTCGGTGTAGCGATTCCCGCCCACGGCGATGTCGCGGGTAAAGAGCGAGAGCCCGCCCTTGAGGATATTCACGTTCATCACGCTGGCCCCGATGTTGACTAGGGCAACGATCTCGTCGGAGACCGAGGGATAATTGATCTCGTACATGTTTTCGATCGCGAACGCGTCCACATCCAGGACGACCGGGACCAGCCCGGCCCCCTTGACGAGCTCGGCCAGCTCGTTGACCTTCTCCTTCTTGGCCGCCACGAGCAGGACCGACATCTGCGCCTGGCCTTCCTCAGACAGCTCGTTCGCGTTCAAGACGTGGAAGTCCAGGTTGACTTCGTTGATGTCGAAGGGAATGTACTGCTCCGCCGCCAGACGCACCTGGCCCTCCAGCTCGTCTTCGGCCATCGGCGGGAGTGTAATCTTCTTCACAATGACCGCGTGGCCCGAAATGGACATCGCGACGTGCTTGAGCTTGACGCCGGTCTCCTGGAACAGCTCCTTGATGGCCATGACGACCCGGCCGGCGTCCATGACCGTCCCGTCTACGATGACCTCCGGGTCCAGGGTCTTCACGCCGAACTTTTGAAGCTGATAGCGGCCTCGCTTCTCCCTCATCTGGACCAGCTTGATCGCGCTGGACCCGATGTCCAGGCCCACGAGCGGCTTCCGCGAACCCAGCAGCGCGCTCAGGTCCCGTTGCAGCACGTCCTTCAGCGCGGCCAACATCCCTGCCTCCGTGTCAAAACACCGAGTTGCGCCTCTGGATGAGGTGCTGGATCTCTTTGATGTTCTGCGCCGTATAGATGCGCCAGTTTCGCCAGTCCCGGGCCGGGCCGGAAATCAGGCCCTCCCGTTCCCAGCGGAACAGCGTGGCACGGGACACGTCAAAGAGTCGGCAGACCTCGATGGTCTTGTAGCGCTTCTTCGAGTCCGTCGGCATGCGCCTCATAGCATACGCGCCCGTCCTTAAGCGGGGAAACATCCCCGGATGTACAGCGTGAGTATAGTCAATATATTTTTTGTGTCAACTCAACCGGCAGTTTCATGCGCCGCAGCGGGCGACGCCCCGGACGGTCCTTTCCCGCCGGCGGGACGGGCGACGGTGCGCCGTCGGAGCTCACGCCTTCTCGATGTCGCGATGGCGGAGGTTCACCGCGTACCCCCAGTTCGCGAAGCTGTCTTTCAGGCGGCAGGCGATCGAGACTGACCGGTGCCGGCCGCCGGTGCAGCCGAACGCAACGGTAAGGTAGCTCCGACGCTCGCGCTCGAACAGAGGCAGCAGGAACTTCAAGAGGGATTCGAGGTGGCAGAGGAAGGCTGTAGCCTCGGGGGTCTCCAGCACGTAGGCCTGCACGCGGGGATGCTCGCCGGTCAACGGTTTGAGGTCCTCGGCGAAGTTGGGATTGCGGAGGAACCGCACGTCGAACAGCAGGTCCGCGTCGTAGGGCACGCCGTACTTGAAGCCGAACGTCAGCAGCGAGATCGTCATGCCCTGCCGTTGGTCCTGCTGCAGGTATTGCCGGGCGATCAGATCCTTGAGGTCATGGACCGTGAGGTCCGAGGTGTCAATAATCCGGGCGGCGCGATCTCGCAGCTCCCGGAGCCGCTCCCGCTCGACCTGGACCCCTTCCAGCACAGAGGCCTGCGGGAGGAGCGGATGCGGCCGTCGGGACTCCGAGAAGCGCCGGACCAGGACGTCGTCCCGCGCCTCCAGGAACAGCAGCTCGACGGAGTAGCCCATGGACTTGACGCGGTCAAGGTTGCTGAAGAAATCCGCGAGGAAGCCCCGCTCGCGAATGTCAATCCCCAGCGCCACGTGGCGCACCTCGCCTTCGCGTTGCAGGCACAGCTCGGCGAACTTCGGCAACAGCGCCGGGGGCAGGTTGTCCACGCAGAAGAACCCCAGGTCCTCGAAGCACTTGATCGCGTGGGTCTTGCCGGATCCCGAGAGGCCGCTGATGATGACGAGGTGGTGGGGCAGCATCACGAGGGACGCTACGCCGGTTGCGGGTCTATGAGCTCCACCGCCCCGGAGTCCAGCCGCCGGAGCACCTGCACGCGCGCGCTCAGCGCGTCTTTGAACACCAAGAGCCCGGCATCCGGGCCGAGGCGTCCCAAGGCCTCGGTCAACGTCAACGTGGGGAGGGGGAGCCGGACCGTCTTGACCGGCGGTAGCACTGGGACTGAGGCGCCACCGTGGCTGGGTATCCGGGCTGCGGCGCTTCGCGCCTTCCGGTTGATCAGCTTCTCCTTGCGCTTCTGGATCTGGCGGGCGACCTTGTCCAGCAGCCGGTCCACGGAGGCGTACATCTCCGTGGTCGAGGCCTTGCTCTGCAATACGGCTCCGTTCAGGGTGACGATGAGTTCCGCCGTGTGCCGATACTTCTCCACGCCCAGCACGACTTCGACCCTGCCCAGCTTGACCCCGTACCGTTCTAGCCGCTTGACCCGGGCCTCGATGTGTCGCCGCAAGGCGGGGGTGATCTCGACGTGCCGGCCGGTGATTGCCAGGCGCATGTGCGACCCTTTCTTCCTGTCAGCCGGAGACGGGGGGCAGCCAGCTAAAAGAAGCGCTTCCGCTGGCTCGCGGATGGAATGTTCTCCTCGGAGCGATACTTTGCGACGGTCCGCCGGGCAATCATGATGTTATGCTGCCGCAGACGCGCCGCGATCTCCTGGTCCTTGAGCGGGTGCTGGGCATCCTCTTCGGCCACCATCTTCCGGATCATCTCCCGCACGGTTAACGAGGACAGCATCTCCCCGTTCGAGTCCGACCGCTGGAGGCCCGTGTTGAAGAAGAACTTTAGCTCCAGCATGCCCTGCGGGCAGTACAGGTACTTGTTGGCCGTCACCCGGCTGATCGTGGACTCGTGCATGCCGACGTCCTCGGCCACCTGCTTGAGGACGAGCGGCTTCAGGTGCGCGATCCCCTTCTCGAAGAAGGCTTCCTGGAACTTGACGATGCTCTTGACGACCTTGACGATGGTCTTGTTGCGCTGCTCGATGCTCCGGATGATCCACTGCGCCCCGCGGAACTTCTCCTCCAGATAGGCCTTCGTCTGGTCGGTGCCCGCCCGCTGGCTGGCCATCATCTGGCGGTAGAACGAGCTGATCCGCAGCCTCGGCAGTCCCTCCTCGTTGAGCAGCACCACCCATTCCCCCTCGTCCTTGACCACGAAGACATCGGGGACGATCACATAGTTGTTCGAGGAGAAGTAGGGGCGGCCCGGCTTGGGCTCGAGTTCCTCGATCACCCGGACCGCCCGCGCCACGTCTTCCACCGAGACGCCGAGCGCTTTGGCGATGCGCGCGTACTGCTTCTTTTCGAGGTCCGGGAGGTGGTTCGCGACGATCGTCTCCACCAGCGAGGCCTTCACTCCGCCCGCCCGGCCCTGGGTCGCGCCCGCCGGATCTTCCGCGAGGCGATGCAACTGAATGAGCAGGCATTCCCGGAGATCGCGCGCGCCGACGCCCGGCGGATCGAAGGTCTGGATCTGGCTCAGCACGACCTCGACTTCCTCGGGGCTGATCTTGGCGTCCGCAGCGATCTCCGCGATGGGTATTCGCAGGTAGCCGTCCTCGTCGAGGTTCCCGATGATGATCCGCCCGATGGCTTTTTGGGCGTCGGTCAGGCTCGACAGCCCCAACTGCCACAGGAGATGCTCCTCCAGCGACGTCGGCTTCGCCAGCGTCTGTTCGTACGACGGGAACTCGTCCTGGGCTCCGGAGGGATACTCGACATCCCCGCCGCGCGGGCTCTCGAAGTAGTCCTCCCAACTCCCTGCCGACAGCTCGTCGGCCTCCTCGGCGCCCTCGGACGAGGGCGCCTCCGCGGAGCTGCCCGACGGTGCCGGCCCGTCGCTCAGCGCCCAGTCCTCGGCCGCCTCGGGCTCACTCTCGTCCGAGTCGGTCTGGACTTCCTCCAGCAGCGGGTTTTCCATCAGGTGCTGGGTCAAGGTCTGCTGCAGCTCCAGACGGGACAGTTGCAACAGCTTGATCGCCTGCTGCAGCTGCGGGGTCATGATCAGCTTCTGAGTCAGACGGAGGTCCAACCGCAGTTTCATCGCCTTCCTCGTTCAGACGATCCTCTGGGTCTACAGCCGGAACCGCTCTCCAAGGTAAATCGCCCGCGCCTGCGCGCTGTTGACGATGACGTCAGGCGTCCCCGCCTCCAGGATGCGCCCCTCGTTAATGATGTAGGCGCGATCGGTGATGGAGAGCGTTTCCTGGACGTTGTGGTCCGTGATCAGAATGCCGATGCGTTTCTCCCTCAAGCGCGTGATGATCCGCTGGATGTCGCCGACGGCGATCGGGTCAATCCCGGCGAACGGCTCGTCCAGCAGCAGAAACTTGGGTGCGATGACGAGCGCCCGGGTGATCTCCAGGCGCCGCCGCTCGCCCCCCGACAGCGCGTACGCCTTGCTGTGCCGGAGCGCGGTCAGGTCCAGTTCCTGGAGCAGGGCCTCCAGCCGCATGGCCCGCTCCTCCGACGGCAGATCCAGCGTCTCCAGGATCGCCAGGATGTTCTCCTCGACGGACAGGCGCCGGAACACCGACGATTCCTGCGGCAGGTAGCCGATGCCCCGCCGCGCCCGCTTGAACATGGGCAGATCGGTGATCGCCTCGCCGTCGAGCAGAATCCGGCCGGCGTCCGGCCGGCACAGCCCGACCATCATGTCGAAAATCGTCGTCTTGCCCGCGCCGTTCGGGCCCAGGAGCCCGACCACTTCCCCCGCGCCCACATCCAGGCTGACGCCCTTGACGACTTGCCGGCCCTTGAAGCTCTTCTCCAGGCCGACAGCCTGGAGCCGCGGCCCCTTGCGGGTGGCTCCGCCAGCCGCGTCGCGCACCGCTGCCGGAGTGACTGCCTCACCGGCGCGCATCAGCGACGCTGCGCCTCCTCCGGCTCGATCATGACGCGCGATCCCCCTTCGACCACGCTCCGGTCCTCAGCCAAGTACAGGGTGATCTTCTGGCCGGTCACACGCGTGCCTTTCTGCCAGGCCACCGGCTCGCCGGTCAACACGATCTTTTCCTCGTCCCCGTAGTAGACGGCCTTCTGGCAGGTGGCCGTCCCGTCGTCCTTCTCGATCCGCACGCGGCCGGTAGCTTCGATCATGCTGATCGAGCGGTTCCCCATGACCGGCAGGTCCCCGCCACCCCGCTCGCCCGGACTGGAACCCATGGATCCGGCCGGCCGACGAGTCCCCTGACCGGCCGCCTTCGCCGGAGCGTTCGCATCGTGGGACTTCGAAAAGGAGACGACCATCGTGTCCGAATGGACGACGAGGCTGCCTTTAGTCAACACCACGGATCCTTCGAAGATCGCCTTATTCTCATGGTTGCGGACCGTCATCTTCTCGGCCGTGATCGTCGTGCCGGTGGCCTCCGCCTCCCCGGCCTTGCCGAGGACCTCGCTCGCCGACGCGGCGAGCCACAGACCCGCCGCGGCCAGCCTAGCGAGCGAATTCCACGCGGACATTCTTCAGCACCGTGAACTCTTCGGCATCCAGACGTCCCACGAACCCGCGGCCCGCGACCTCCAGGCCCTGACCGACGATTCGCACCGGATCCTCGGTGCTAATTTCGTGGCGCTCATCGGCCCAGGCCAGGTGGTTGGTATAGATGGTGTACCCGCCCTCAAGCTGAACCGCGATCGGGTCTGCACGATTGACCAACACGAAATCCTTCCGCGCGGTGTCAATCGTGCCCTGGTCCCCCTGCACCTTCAGCTCCCAGCCCTTCGCCCCGTACAACGTCACCTGCACCGCTTCCAGCACGGCCCTGTGCTCGGCCTCGACGACGTGCCCGTGTTGCGCCTGGACCTCCCACTGGATGGCTCCGTTCCTGGACTGGTGGAAGGTGAACCCGTGGATGCCGGCATCGGCTGTTTCCAGCGGTCCCAGGCTGGCCGTGGCGGGCGGGGCCGTAGACTCCGCGCGAGTCACAAGGAGGTAGCCGAGGTAGGCAGCCAGCAACACACTGACGATCAGCAGGCCGCCTCTAACCCAGCTATGCCACATGAGGCGATCCAAATCCAGCAGTTAAGCGCGGAACGAGTCACCGGGCACGATAATAGCAGAAGGGCGCCGCCAAGTAAACCCGATGGTCCAGCGCGTCTGCACCGTCCTGACGCCTGAAATGCAGGAATCGCCGAAGAGTCCTGGGAGGATCGCGCGGCGCCGGCTCGTTGCAGGTCGAGCCGGCGCCGCGCACACGAGGAGGAACGGACGGGTTACGTGGCCACGGCTTCCTTGGCCCCGCTCTGAGGCTTGGCGCTCTGGACCGCTCCAGCCTGCCCGGGCTTCGGCTGCGGCGGGGTTCCCTTGGCGACCAGTTCGATCGCCACCATCGCGGCGGCATCGCCCACACGCCGCCGGGTCTTGATGATCCGCGTGTACCCGCCATTCCGATCGCGGAACCGCTCCGCTACGTCCGAGAACAGCTTGGAGACGACCGCCTTGCTCCGCAGGTATCCGAGGGCCCGCCGCCTGGCGTGCAGATCCCCCTGCTTGCCGAGCGTGATCATCCGGTCCGCGATTCCCCGCAGCTCCTTCGCCTTGGCCTCGGTGGTCTCGATCCGTTCATGCTCGAGCAGCGACGTGACGAGGCTGCGGAACAGCGCCCGGCGGTGGTTGGTGTTGCGACCAAGCTGGCGACCCTTTTTCCGATGACGCACGGCGCCCCCTCATTCACGAGTCCTGGGACGTAGTGCCGTCGCCCGGGGGCAGGTCGAGCTTCATCCCCAGGCTCAGGCCCATCTCGGCCAGGATTTCCTTAATCTCGTTGAGCGATTTCTTGCCGAAGTTCTTCGTCTTCAGCATTTCCATCTCGGTCTTCTGCACGAGGTCCGCAATCGTCTTGATGTTAGCGTTCTTCAGGCAGTTCGCCGCGCGGACGGACAGCTCCAGCTCGTTGACGCTGCGGAAGAGGTTCTTGTTGATCTCCCGTTTCTCCTCTTCCTTCCGCATCGGCGCGGTCACCTGGCCAAGATCCTCGGGCGAGATGAAGATCTCCAGGTGTTGGTGGAGGATTCCCGCGGCGGCCGAGATCGCCTCCTGCGGCGTGATGCTCCCATCGGTCCAGAGCTCCAGGGTGAGCTTGTCGTAGTCCGTCACCCGGCCGACACGGGCATTCTCCACCTGATAGTTGACTCGTTTGATCGGCGAGAAGATGGAGTCCACCGCGATGACGCCGATGGGCAGCCCCTCCTCCTTGTTCCGCTCGGCCGGCACGTAACCGCGGCCGGGCTTGACGATCATCTCCATATCCAGCGTCGCTTCCTTGTCGAGCGTGGCCAGGTGCAGGTCCGGGTTCAGGATGGTCACGTCCGCATCGTGGATGATGTCCGAGGCCTTCGCTTCGCCCGGTCCCTTCTTCCGCAACCGGATCGTCTTGGGCTTGTCGGTGTGCAGCTTCAGGCGAAGGCTCTTCACGTTGAGCAGGATCGTCGTGACGTCTTCCGTGACGCCCGGGATCGTGGAAAACTCGTGGACCACGCCTTCGATCCGCACCGTCGTGACCGCGGCTCCCGTCAGTGAGGACAGCAGGACGCGGCGTAGGGAGTTGCCGATCGTCGTGCCGAACCCCCGCTCGAACGGCTCGGCCGTGAACTTGCCGTACGTCGGGGACAGCGACTCCTTATCGGCCTCGACCCGCATCGGAATCTGGAAGTCCTTCATCGCCTTCATCATTGGTATCCCCTTGTTGGCGCCATGATCGCGCTGGCTCAGAGCGGCTCGGCCCCTACCGGGAGTACAATTCCACCACGAGCTGCTCGTTCACCGGAAGCTGGATCTCCTCCTTGGTCGGCAGGGCCCGGACTGTGCCCTGGAACGCCGCACGGTCTAGCTCCAGCCAGCCGGGAACGCCCCGGCCGTCCACGGCGTCAAGCGCCGCCTTGATCTGGAGGAGGTCCCGGCTCCGCTGCCGAATCTGGACCACGTCCCCCGGCTTGACCAGGTAACCCGGCACATCGGTCTTCCTCCCGTTGAGGAGGACGTGCCCGTGGCTGACGAGCTGGCGGGCCTCCTTGCGCGACGACGCGAATCCGAGGCGGTACACGATGTTGTCCAGCCGGCACTCGAGCAACCGCAGGAGCTGTTCGCCCGTCACCCCGCGCTTCCGCTCGGCCTTGCCAAACACACCGCGGAATTGCCGCTCCTGGAGCCCGTAGATCCGTTTCAGCTTCTGCTTCTCCCGAAGCTGCGCGCTGTATTCGGAGACGCGCTGGCGCCCCTGCCCGTGCTGGCCGGGCGGATAGCTCCGGCGCTCGATGGCACACTTCTCCGTCATGCATCGCGAGCCCTTCAGGAACAGCTTGACCCCTTCACGCCTGCACAACCGGCAGACCGGACCTCGATACCTCGCCACAGCTTCCTCCCTGACCTCCCGTGATCTGTGATGCGTGACCCGTCAGGCACGTGAGCGATCCGCTCGAGTCACCCGTCACGCGTCACGTCCAGTCACACTCTCCTCCGTTTGGGTGGGCGGCATCCGTTGTGAGGGATCGGCGTCACGTCGCGGATCAGGTTGATCCGCAGGCCCGCGGCCTGCAAGGACCGGATCGCGGACTCGCGGCCTGATCCGGGACCATTCACGTAGACGTCCACCTGCCGCATCCCGTGCTCCATGGCCTTCTTGGCGGCGGCCTCGCCGGCCCGCTGGGCCGCGAACGGGGTGCTCTTCCGCGACCCTTTGAAGCCCTGGTTCCCAGCGCTGGCCCACACCACTGTGTTGCCGCTCATGTCCGTGATCGTCACGATGGTATTGTTGAACGACGCCTGGATGTGCGCGATCCCGCTCTGGACCAGTTTCCGTTCCTTCTTCTTGCCCTTTTTGACGCTCATGCACCGCTCCTCCGCTCGCGCTCTGTCCTTCGACCGTCAGCCTCCGACGCTCAGGCTCCACTCGGCGCGCCTGTCGGCTTGCGCGCCTTGCCGATCGCCGCGCGGCGGCCCTTCCTCGTGCGAGCGTTCGTCCGCGTCCGCTGTCCCCGGACCGGCAACCCCTTGCGGTGCCGGAGCCCCCGGTACGTGCCCGTATCCACCAGCCGTTTGATGCTCATCGAGACCTCCTTTCGGAGGTCCCCCTCGACCTTATAATCCCGCTCGATGATCTCGCGAAGCTTGATGATCTCCTCCTCCGTGAGGTCCTTGACGCGGGTGGCGCCGTTCACGCCGGCCTTGCGAATGATCTGCGCCGCCGTCGCGCGGCCGATCCCGTAAATGTACGTCAGACCCACGTCCACCCGCTTTTCTCTCGGCAAGTCCACCCCGGCAATGCGTGCCATCCTTAAGACACCTCCGTGATCAGTGATGAGTGATCAGTTATGGGACAGCGAGTGAGCTGAGATGAGCACGGTCTTCCTGCTGAACCCGGCCCCCCATTACCGGGCCCCATTGCTCCGAAGAATGCAATGGCTCCCCATCACGGTCTTTAACCCTGGCGCTGTTTGTGCCGGGGATTCTCGCAGAGGACCCGCACCACACCACGGCGCCGGATCACCTTGCACTTCGAGCAGATCGGCTTGACGGACGATTTCACCTTCACGTCGAGAACCTCCGAAGGCACAAGTCCAACGTAAAAAGGCAAAAGCGTAGATGACGTTCGTTCAAACTTTTGCCTTTTACCGTTTTACTTGAACCGGTACGTGATCCGCCCCCTCGTGAGGTCGTAGGGCGACAGTTCCACGGTCACCTTATCGCCGGGGAGAATCCGGATGAAATGCATCCGCATCTTCCCGGAAATGTGCGCGAGGATCATGTGCCCGTTGTCCAGTTTGACCCGGAACATCGCGTTCGGGAGCGTCTCCGCCACCGTGCCCTGCACCTCAATGACGTCTTCTTTCGGCATCGCCCCCTTGACCTCGCCCTCTCCGCGTCCCGCCGGTCACAGTTTCGTCAGGATCCGCGGCGGCCCGCTCGGCTGGATGGCGATGGTGTGCTCGAAGTGCGCCGACCAGCTCCCATCCGTCGTCACCGCGGTCCATTGATCGTCCAGCACGCGCACGGCGCTCCCGCCCATGTTCACCATCGGCTCGAGCGCCAGGACCATGCCGGCTTGCAGACGCGGGCCTTGGCCCGGCTTCCCATAGTTCGGCACCTGGGGTTCTTCATGCAACTGGCGGCCGATCCCGTGCCCCACAAAATCCGTGACCACGGAGAAGCCGGCAGCCTCGACGTGGGACTGGATCGCGTGGCTGATGTCCGACAGCCGGTTTCCCACGACCGCCTGCTCGATGCCCTTGGAGAGCGCCTCCTCGGTCACCCGAAGGAGTTCGGCGACCCGGGGCGGGATCGGCCCGACAGCGACGGTCACGGCCGCATCTCCGTAGAACCCCTCCACGATCGCCCCCAGATCCAGCCCGACGATGTCGCCCTCTTTGAGTACCCGCTTCGACGGAATCCCGTGGACGACCTGGTCGTTGACCGACGCGCAGAGGGTCTTCGGATAATTCCGATAGCCTTTGAAGGCAGGCACGCCGCCGCGCGCCCGGAGGAACTGCTCCGCGAACCGGTCCAGGTCCTCCGTGGTGACCCCCGGCCGCACCTCGCGCTTGAGGGCCTCCAGCGTCTCGGCCACCAGCTTCGACGCGCGAGCCATGATCTCGATTTCCTCGGGCGTCTTGAGGATGATCATGCTAACCCGTGGGCGGCAAACAAGTCGAGCAGGCGCCGCTCCACCTCCTCGACGTGCCCGGCCCCGTCGAGCTCGGACAGCAGCTCCCGCTTCCGGTAATAGTCAATCAGCGGCGCCGTCTCCCGCTCGTAGACGGCAAGCCGGGCTTCCACGGTCTCCTGCCGATCGTCGCTTCGCTGCACGAGCTCGGCGCCGCACCGGTCGCAGACCCCCGCGCGCAGGGGCGGCGAGAACTCGATATGATAGACGGCCTGGCAGGCCGGGCAGCTTCGCCGACCGGTCAACCGATGGACCACCTGCGCGCGGGGGACCAGGACGTTGACCACCCGGTCCAGCCGCTGCCCCTGCGACCGCAGCAGCGCATCGAGCGCCTCGGCCTGCGCGACGGTCCGCGGAAAGCCGTCCAGCAGAAACCCGCGCGCGCAGTCCGGTTGCGCCAGCTTTTCCCGGACAATCCCGACGACGATCTCGTCGGACACCAGCTTCCCCTGGTCCATGCAGGCTTTGGCCTGGAGTCCCAGCGGGGTCTGGTTGCGGACCGCTTCCCGCAGGATGTCGCCGGTCGAAACCTTCGGGTAGCGGAACCGGCCGGCCACGCGATCGGCCTGCGTCCCCTTGCCCGCGCCCGGCGCGCCGAGAAACACGACCCGCATCAGGAGGCCTCAGCCGCTGCGCCCGCGCAGCCGCCCCTTCGCGAGGAACCCCTCGTAGTTCCGCATCAGCATGTGCGACTCGATCTGTTGGGCTGTGTCCAGCCCCACGCCAATCACGATCAGCAGCGACGTGCCCCCGAAGTAGAAGGGCACGTTCAGCTTGTAAATGAGAAACTCCGGAATCACGCAGACCACCGCCAGGTACAGTGCACCGGCGAAGGTGATCCGCGTCAGCACCTTGTAGATGTAGTCCGACGTCCGCTGGCCTGGCCGAATCCCGGGGATGAATCCCCCGTACTTCTTCATGTTGTCGGCCATATCCACCGGGTTCAGCACGACGGCCGTATAGAAGAAACAAAAGAAGATGATCAAGCCGACGTACAACAACGTATAGAGCAGCGAACCGGGCGCCAATTGGCTGCCCAGCGACTGGACCCAGGGAACCTGAATAAACCCCGCAATCGTCGCCGGAAACGCGATGATCGAGGAGGCGAAGATCGGAGGGATGACGCCGGCGGTGTTGATCTTGAGCGGGATGTGCGTGCTTTGCCCGCCGTACACCCGCCGCCCGATCACGCGCTTGGCGTACTGAACCGGAATCTTCCGCCGCCCGCTTTCCAGAAAGACGATGGCCGCCACGACGAACAGCATGACCACCGCCAGTGAGACCAACAGCAGGAAGCTCAACTGCCCCACCTGGTAGAGATCGAAGGTCTGGGCCACAGCGGCGGGAAGGCGCGCGACGATCCCGGCGAAGATGATCAGCGAGATGCCGTTGCCGATCCCCCGCTCGGTGATCTGCTCGCCGAGCCACATCAGGAAGGCGGTCCCGGCCATGAGCGTGATCACGGTCATCAGGCGGAACGGCCAGCCCGGCGAGAGCACGAAGGCCCCCTGATTCATGCCCTCAAGGCCGATCGCGATCCCGAACCCCTGAATCATGGCGATGACGATCGTCCCGTATCGCGTGTACTGGATGATCTTTTTGCGCCCCCGCTCGCCCTCCTTGGCCAGCTTCGAGAGGTGGGGGATCACCACGGTCAGTAGCTGCAGGATGATCGAGGCGCTGATGTAAGGCATGATGCCCAGCGCGAAGATCGTCAGCCGCGACAGCGAGCCGCCGGAAAAGATGTCCAGGAACCCGAGCAGCGAGCCGCCCTGCTTCTGCAGGAACGCGAACAGCTCTTCATTGTTGATCCCCGGCGTCGGAATATGGGCGCCGACGCGGTACACCGCCAGCATCGTCAAGGTGAACAGAATGCGGGTGCGGAGCTCGGGGATCCTGAAGATGTTTTGGAAGCTCGTGAAAAGACGGTCAAACACCGGCAACGACCTCGGCTTTCCCGCCAGCGGCCTGAATCTTCTCCGCGGCTGACTTGCTGAACTTGTGGGCCTGGATGACCAACGGGCGGTTCACTTCGCCTTCGCCCAGGACCTTGATCGGCCGCCGCTTGTTCTTGACCAGCCCGGCCTGCACCAGCGTCTGGGGCGTCACTTCCGTCACATCCCCCAGCGAGGCGAGTGCCTTCAGGTTGACGATCGAGTAGACCGTGCGAAAGGGATTCGCGAAGCCGTACTTGGGCACGCGCCGCACCAGCGGCATCTGGCCGCCCTCGAAGCCCGGCCCCTTGCCGCCGCCCGAGCGCGCGAGCAACCCCTTATGGCCCTTGGTCGCTGTCTTGCCGTGCCCGGACCCCGGTCCCCGGCCGATCCGCTTGGGTTTCTTCTTCGCCCCGGGCGGTGGGGCTAACTCGTGCAGTCTCATCGTGCGTTCACCTCGAGCAGGTACGAGACCTTGTTGATGAGGCCGCGGACCTGCGGCGTATCCGGGCGCGTCACCGTCGCGTTCACTTTGCGCAGGCCGAGGCTCCGCAGCACCAGCCGGTGCCGAACCGGCGTACCGATGGGGCTTCGCTTGAGCGTGATCATCAGATGCGAACCTGTGTGACCGGTGCTGGCCATGCCGCTACCCCGCCTGTTCGAACCCTGCCCGCCGAATCCGCGCCACTTCCGCGGGATCGCGGAGCTGCAAGAGCCCGTCGAGGGTCGCTCGGACGGTGTTGAAGGGATTGCCGCGCCCTAAGGTCTTGGCGATGATATTCCGCGCTCCCGCCAGCTCTACGACGGCGCGCACAGCGCCCCCGGCGATGATCCCCGTGCCGGCGGAGGCGGGCTTCAACAACACGTGCTCGCCCCCGAAGAGCCCGTGCACCTCGTGCGGGATCGTGTCGTCCTTGAGCGGGACGCGGACCAGGTGCTTCTTGGCCTGCTCGACGGCCTTCGAGATGGCGACCGGGACCTCGGCGGCCTTCCCCTTCCCGATACCGACCCAGCCCTGCCCGTCTCCGACGACGACCAGCGCGCAGAAGTTGAATCGCTTGCCGCCCTTGACGACCTTGGCGACGCGATTAATGAATACCACCTTGTCCTTCAGATTCAGCTCCTCGGGATTCACTCGCACGCTTGTCACCTCACCAGGCTGGCCGCGAACCGCATGGGATTCGTTGGCGCCGTTCCCTAGAATTGAAGCCCGCCCTCGCGCGAGGCTTCCGCCAGGGCCTTGACCCGGCCGTGATACTTGCGGCCGCCCCGATCGAAGACCACCGCCGTCACGTTGGCCGCCTTGGCGCGCTCCGCCAGCAGCTTGCCGACAGCGGCAGCCGCGGCGATAGTGCCTCCGCTCTTGAGTGCCCCTTTCAGACTGGCGTCGAGCGTCGAGGCCGATACGAGGGTCCGTCCCGTCGTGTCGTCAATGATCTGAGCATAGATATGGGACTTGCTTCGGAACACGCTGAGGCGGGGCCGAGCCGTCGTGCCGAACACCCGCTGCCGCACACGCCGTCGCCTGCGCTCGAGCTTGACCTTTTTTTCCAGAGTGTGCATGGCGCCGCTTACTTCCCGGTTTTGCCTTCCTTCTTCCGGAGCACCTCGCCCGCATAGCGGATGCCCTTCTGCTTGTACACGTCAGGCACCTTGATCGCGCGTAGGTTCGCCGCGAACTGCCCCACCGCCCGCTTATCCGCCCCCTTCAGGACGATCACGGTTTGCTTGTCCACCTTGGCCTCGATGCCCAGCGGAATCTCCACGACCACGGGATGCGTGTACCCCACATTCAGACTCAGTTGCCTGCCTTGCACCTGTGCCTTGTAGCCAACACCGGTGATCTCCAAGGTCCGCTCGTAGCCCTTGGTCACCCCGAGGATCATGTTGTTCAGCTCGGCCCGTGTCAGCCCATGCAGCGCCCGCATGGCGGCGGTGTCGCCCGACCGGGTGACCTGCACACGCCCGTCCGTCACCGTCACGGCGATGCCGGGGTTGGCCTGCCACTCCAGACACCCCAAGGGCCCCTTGACGGTGACCAGCCGATCGTTCACCTTGACTTCAACCCCTGCAGGAATGGGGATCGGTTTCCGCCCTACCCGAGACATGCGCCACCTTTAGGGCAGCTTTCGGCTTCCAGCCTTCAGCTCCAGCCCCGCGGAGCCCCGTCCAAAGCTGACGCCTGAGAGCTGCACGCTGATGTCGAAGTGCTTACCAGACGTGACAGAGGACTTCCCCACCAAGCCCGGCCCGCCTCGATTCCTGATCGGTCATCACGCCCTTGGAGGTGGACAGGATCGCCACTCCCATTCCACCGCGCACCTGGGGAATCGCCCGGCGGCCGACGTAGACGCGGCGCCCAGGCTTGCTGATGCGCCGCATACCGGTAATGATGGGCTGCCCTTCGCCAACGTACCGCAGCCGCACCAGCAGCGCGGGGTGGCCGCCCGTCTCGGTCCGCTCGTAGTCGGCGATGAACCCCTCGGCCTTCAGAATCCGGAGGACCTCGGCCTTCAGCCGGGACGCCGGGACCACAAGCGACTCGTGCCCCCGCATCGAGGCATTCTGAATCCGGACCAGTAAGTCCGCGATCGGATCGGTCACCATAGTCTCAATCCACGTGTTGAGTTTCGAATTTTGAGTGGCGGCCGCGAGCTTGTCGCAACTCACGCCGCGCAACCAAAACGCTCAAAACTGCCCTCTCGGCCCTACCAGCTCGACTTTGTCACCCCGGGAATCTCGCCGCGAAGGCTCAGAAACCGGAAACAGATGCGGCACATCCGGAACCGCCTGAGGAATCCGCGGACGCGGCCACAGAGCGGGCACCGGTTGTACCGCCGCACCTTGAATTTGGGCTCCCGTGCCGCCTTCAGCTTCAATGCCAGTCGTGCCACCGTTGCTCTCCCAGTGAAGGGCGAAGAGTCAGTAGCCAGCAGCGAATAGCTCGAAGTATTTCGCTATTTGCTTCCAGCCGTTCGCTCACGCTCTGAACGGCATCCCCAGATGCCGCAGCAGCGCCTTGCCCTCGTCGTTGGTCCGCGCCGTCGTGACGATCGTGATGTCCATCCCGTGGATCGCCTGGACGCTGTCGTACTTGATCTCCGGGAAGATCAATTGCTCCTTGAGCCCGAGCGTGTAGTTCCCGCGCCCATCAAAGGACTTGGGAGACACCCCGCGGAAGTCCCGGATTCGCGGCAAAGCCACGCTCACCAACCGGTCCAGGAACTCGTACATCCGGTCGCTCCGCAGCGTCACCTTGGCGCCGATCGGCATGCCCGCCCGCAGTTTGAACCCCGCGATGGCCTTCTTGGCCTTGGTCACCACGGGCTTCTGCCCGGAGATCAACGCCAGCTCCTGGACCGCGCTCTCAAGCACCTTCACGTTCTGGATCGCCTCGCCCATGCCGACGTTGAGCACGATCCGGTCCAGCCGGGGAACCTGCATCGGGTTTGAGTACCCGAACTCCTTCATGAGCGCCGGCACGACCTGATCCCGGTAGAGCTCCTTGAGCCGCGGGGTCACATGGGCCCCGTTGCCAGCCGGAGGCTCCGCGGGCACCTTCGGGGCGCCCTTGGCGGCGGTTCCCGCGTCCCGCTTGGACGCCGGTTTCTTCTCGGCCCCTTTCTCAGCTTTCGCCATCGCCGTTCCTCAGACCTTGTCCAGCACGTCCTGGCACTGTTTGCAGACGCGCAGCCGCCGGCCGTCCTCCGTGAGCTTGGTGCCGACACGCACGGGCTTCTGGCAGTTCGCGCAGTAGAGCATCACGTTCGAGATCGCCAGGGGCGCCTCGCGCTCCAGGATGCCCCCCTGCCGATTCTTCTGGTTGGGCTTCGTGTGCCGCTTGATGATGTTTAGCCTCTCGACGACCAGCTTGCCGTGCGCCCGATCGAGAGCCAGGACTTTCCCGGTCTTGCCCCGCTCCCGGCCGGCAATGACCATGACGGTGTCGCCCTTCTTGATTCTGCTCTTGTGGACTGTCATCTGCATGCCCGGTCTCCGCTAGCTCGTAGCGAGCCGCGAAGAGCGAATGGCATAGGCTCTGTGGCCGTTCGCTCTTCGCTGTCGGCTGTTCGCTTCATGGAGAGTTAGAGCACCTCAGGGGCCAGCGAAATGATCTTCATGAACTTCTTCCAGCGTAGCTCCCGGGCCACAGGCCCGAAAATGCGCGTGCCAATCGGCTCGCCCTGGGCGTTGATCAGCACGCAGGCGTTCCGGTCAAACTTGATGTAGGAGCCGTCCTCGCGCCGGACGCCCTTGGCGGTCCGGACGATCACCGCCTTGCTGACGTCCCCCTTCTTGACCGAGGCTTGCGGGATCGCCTCCTTCACCGCGACGACCACCACGTCGCCCAGCGAGCCGTAGCGCCGCTTCGAGCCGCCCAGCACGTGGAAGCACATGACCTGCTTCGCGCCCGAGTTGTCCGCCACGTCCATATAGGTGTAGTTCTGAATCATCGTCGTCCTGTTCGAGCGACGAGCGAGCAGCTCCTCGCCATAGGCTGCTCGCTCTATTGCTCCGGCTGACCGCGCTCCATGATCTGCACGACGCGCCAGTGTTTCTCCTTGCTGATGGGCCGGGTCTCGATCAATTTGACCCGGTCACCGATCCGGCAGGCGTTCTGCTCGTCGTGCGCCTTGAGCCTGGTCACGCGCCGAATGATCTTTCGGTAGACCGGGTGCGGCACGAACCGCTCGATCGCCACGACCACGGTCTTGTCCATCTTGTCGCTGACGACGTTGCCGAACGAGACACGCCGTCGATTCTCCCCTCCACTCATGCCATCCACCCTTTAGGGTTACCGAGCGGTTCCCGCCGCACCCGCGGCCCGCTCCCGCAGGACCGTCTTCAGGCGTGCCAGCTCGCGCCGCGTCTGGCGGATGCGCATGGGGTTCTCGATCCGCCCCGTCGCGAGCTGGAACCGGAGGTTGAAGAGCTCCTGCTTGAGCTGCCGCTCGCGTTCCTGCAGCTCCGCCGGATCGGCGTTGCGCATGTCCTTGAGTTCCATGGCTGTGTTCCTCGCCGCGCGCTAGAGCGTTCCGCGCGCGACGAACTTCGTCGCGACTGGGAGCTTGTGGGCAGCCAGCCGCAGCGCTTCCTTCGCCACCTCAGGGGTTACCCCGTCCATCTCGTAGAGGATCCGCCCTGGCTTAACGACCGCGACCCAGTACTCGGGGTTCCCCTTCCCCTTCCCCATCCGAGTCTCCGCCGGCTTCTTGGTAACGGGCTTGTCCGGGAAGATGCGCGTCCACACCTGTCCGCCGCGCTTGACGTGGCGCGTGATGGCGATCCGGGCCGCCTCGATCTGCCGGCTGGTGATCCAACCCGGCTCCAGCGCCTTCAGCCCATACTCGCCGAGCGTCACCTGGCCGCCCCGGTAGGCCTTCCCCTTCATGCGGCCCTTCTGCATCTTGCGAAATTTGACCTTCTTGGGTGCTAGCACGGTCTCTCTCCTACTCGACGACCCACGGCAAGTCCGCGTCCTACCGCCGCTCGAAGACGCCTTCGGCCTTCCGCGTCTGTTCCGGCAGGACCTCGCCCTTGTAGATCCAGGTCTTGACCCCGATCTGCCCCATCGTGGTATGGGCCTCCGCAAACCCGAAATCAATGTCGGCCCGCAGCGTGTGCAGCGGCACGCGCCCCTCCCGGTACCACTCGGTCCGCGCGATCTCTGCACCGCCCAGCCGGCCGGCGCAGTTGATTCGGATCCCCTGGGCGCCGAGCCGCAGCGCCGCGGCGACGCTCCGCTTCATCGCGCGCCGGAAGGCGACGCGCTTCTCGAGCTGCATGGCGATGTTCTCGCTCACGAGCTGGGCGTCGAGCTCAGGCTTCTTGATTTCCTTCACCGTGATATAGACCGTGTTGCCGTACTGCTTTTCGAGGGCCGCCTTGAGCTTGTCCACCTCGGCCCCCTTTCGGCCGATGATGATCCCCGGCCGGGCCGTGTGGATGATCACGCGAGTCTGGTCGCCCGACCGCTCGATCTCGACCCGCGAGACGCCGGCGTGGTAGAGCTTGTCCTTGACTGTCCGGCGGATCTTGATGTCCTCGTGGAGCAGCTTGACGAAGTCCTTTCGCGCGTACCACCGCGAGCTCCAGGTGCGGTTGTACCCGAGCCGAAACCCGACCGGATGCGTCTTCTGTCCCATAGGCTCCCTACCGTTGGTCGTCAGGCCTTGGTTGAAGGCCCCGGTTACGGCTTCGGCCGGCCTGCCGGCGCTGCCACGACCACCGTGATGTGGCTCGTGCGCTTGTGCACCGCATTCGCGCGTCCCATCGAACGGGCCCGAAACCGCTTGTAGATCGGCCCCCCATCCACATAGGCCCGTGAGACCACCATTGAGTCCGCGTCGCCCAGTTCCTTCTGCTCGGCGTTCGCGACGGCGGACCGCAACACCTTCTCGACGACCTTGGCGGCCGCCCGCGGGGTGTACCGCAGCACTGCCAAGGCCTGCGGGACCTGCCGCCCCCGAATGAGGTCCACCACGGCCCGCGCCTTCCGGGGCGCGACCCGCACGTAGCGCAGGACTGCCTTCGCCTCTGCCATCTCAACCTCGTGACGCGTGACCCATGGCGCGTGACCTGGCGGGGCTGTCCACGCTCCCCGTCACGCGCCACCCGTCACGGCTATTTCAGCGGCACCGCCTTCTCGGTCTTGGCGGCCCCGTGGCCCTTAAAGAACCGCGTCGGCGCGAACTCGCCAAGCTTGTGACCGACCATGTTCTCGGTCACGAACACGGGGATGAATTTCTTCCCGTTGTGCACCGCGAAGGTGTGGCCGATCATGTCCGGGACCACGGTCGAGCGGCGGGACCAGGTTTTGATGATCTTCCGGTCGTTGACCGCGTTCATCTGCTCGACCTTCTTGAGCAGGTGCGCGTCCACGAACGCGCCCTTGCTGACTGACCTCGGCATACGATGCTCTCGACCTCCTGCTCAACCCGGGTTAGCGCTTGCCCTTCTTGCGCCGGGCGATGATGAACTTGTCGGTGGCCTTGTTCCGTCGGGTCTTATACCCCTTGGTCGGCAGCCCCCAAGGCGAGACCGGATGGGGGTTCCCCTGGCCGGACTTGCCCTCCCCGCCGCCGTGCGGATGGTCCACCGGGTTCATGACCACCCCGCGCACATGGGGGCGCCGGCCCAGCCACCGCGAGCGCCCCGCCTTGCCGGCGGACACGTTCTCATGATCAAGGTTGCCAACCTGGCCGACGGTGGCCATGCACGCTCCAAGAATGCGCCGCATCTCCCCCGACTTCAGCCGGACCTGCACGTAGGCGCCGTCCCGGCCCATGACCTGGGCGAAGCTGCCCGCGCTCCGGATGAGCTGCCCGCCCTTGCCCGGCTTCAGCTCGAGATTGTGGATCGTCGTGCCGAGCGGCATGGTCGCGAGCGGTAGGGCGTTCCCCGGCCGGACTTCGGCGTTCGGCCCCGATTGAACCGTGTCGTTGACCGCCAGCCCCACCGGCGCAAGGATGTAGCGCTTTTCCCCGTCGGCATAGTGCAGGAGCGCAATCCGGGCCGACCGGTTCGGATCGTACTCGATCGCCGCGACCCGGGCTGGCACGCCGATCTTGTCCCGCTTGAAGTCAATCCGCCGGTACAGGCGCTTGTGGCCGCCCCCGCGGAACCGGACCGTCATGCGGCCGTCGTTGTTCCGCCCGCCGGACCGCGGATGAAACTTCGTCAGCCGCTTTTCCGGTGCCTTCTTTACCAGATCGTGGTCCACCAGCACCGTCATGGCCCGGCGTCCCGGGGAGGTGGGTCTGTATTGCTTCAGGGCCATCGTCCCTCTCTCGCCTACACGCTCTCGTAGAGTTCCAACTTCTCGCCAGCCTTCAAGGTTACGATCGCCTTTTTCCAGTCCGGCCGCTTGCCGGCGAAGCGCCCGAGCCGCTTGGTCTTGCCCATGACGTTCAGCACGTTCACGCGCTCGACGCGCACCTTCAGCGCCGCCTCGACGGCCCGCTTGATCTGGATACGGTTCGCGTCCCGCCGCACGAGGAGCCCCACCTTGTTGTGCGCCTCCCGCAAGGCGGTGATCTTCTCGGTGAGCAACGGCTGGATCAACACGTCGTAGGGGTCGGGCTTCATGACCAGATCTCCTGGATTCGGGCCAGCTCCCGCTCGGGAATCAGGATCGTCGGGTAGCGGAGAACATCATACACATTGAGGGATTCGGGATCGACCAGCTTGACGCCAGCGAGGTTCCGCGCCGCGCGCTCGAGGTCCACGCGGCTGGCCGCGGCCACGATCAGCGCGTCTCCCCGGACGCCGAGCTGGGCGAGCGTCTTCGCCAGAATCCGGGTCTTCGGCTCCGGAAGCGCCAAGTCCGAGACCACGAGGATGCCCCCGTCCGCCAACCTCGCCGACAGCGCGCTCTGGAGCGCCGCCCGGTACTTTTTCTTGGGGATGGCGTAGGCATAGCTGCGCGGTTTGGGACCGAACACCGTCCCGCCGTGCCGCCAGATCGGCGACCGGATGGAGCCAGCGCGGGCCCGCCCGGTATGCTTTTGCTTCCAGGGCTTCTTACCCGAGCCGCTGACCTCGCCGCGCGTGCGCGTGGAGGCGGTCCCCTGGCGCTCGCAGGCGCGCTGCATCACCACGGCCTCGTACACCACAGCGGGAGCCGGCGGGGCGCCGAACACGGCGTCCTTCAGCTCCACCGATCCGACCCGTTGCCTGTGCAGGTCAATGACATCCACGGTCGGCATCGCTCAGCCCTTCTTCGATTTCCGCACGACCACGAGCCCGCCGGCCGGGCCCGGCACCGCACCGCTCACGAACAGGAGGTTCTCCTCGGGCCTGGAGTCCACGACGGTCAACCGCTGAATCGTGACCCGCTCGCTCCCCATGTGCCCCGGGAGCGTCTTGTTCTTCCAGACGCGGGACGGAAAGGCGCTGCTACCGATCGAGCCGGGCGCCCGGTGGAACATCGAGCCGTGGGACTCGGGGCCACCGGCGTAATGATGGCGCTTGATGACCCCCTGGAAGCCCTTGCCCTTCGACACCCCCTCCACGTCCACGAAGTCGCCCTTGTGGAACAGGTCCGCCTTGACGACCTGACCGACCTGCGCGTCACCGAGCTTCCTGAACTCCCGCAGATAGCGCCGGGGTGGGACCCCCGCCGCCTTGAAGTGGCCGAGGACCGCCTTCGTGACCTTGCGCTCCTTCACCTCGCCCCAGGCGAGCTGCACGGCCTCGTAGCCATCCCGCTCCCGGGTTTTCACCTGCGCGACCTGGCAAGGGCCCGCCTCGATCACAGTGACGGGGATCAAGCGCCCTTCGGCGTCGTAGATCTGGGTCATCCCCAGCTTCTTGCCCAGCAACCCGTTCGTCATAGAGTCTCCGCGAAGCGTCCGATCGTGAAACGGATCCCATAGGCATACAACCCGTGAAGCGGACCTCCGACCTTGCTTGCGCGCGACGCTTCACGAGCGATGGACGACGTCACAGTTTGATCTCCACGTCCACGCCAGCGGCCAGATTCAGCTTCATCAGCGCATCCATGGTCTCCGGCGTCGGCTCCATGATGTCGAGCAAGCGCTTGTGCGTTCGGATCTCGAACTGCTCGCGGGACTTCTTATCCACGTGCGTCGAACGCTGGACCGTGAACTTCTCGATCCGCGTGGGGAGCGGGATGGGCCCGGCCACCTTCGCCCCGCTGCGCTTCACGGTCTCGACGATCTCGGCCACCGATTGGTCGAGCACCCGGTAGTCGAACCCCTTGAGCCTGATCCTGATGCGCTGGTCAACCTTCACCACGTTCAACTCCTTCAGCCAACAGCGAGCCGCGAATGGCGCGCCGCCAGCCTGCGCCCTTCCGGCGGTTGGCGGTGCGCGGTTCGCCCTGCGCTCCTCGCTACGCCAGAATCTCCGTCACGACCCCAGAGCCCACCGTGCGCCCTCCCTCCCGGATCGCAAACCGCAACCCCTGGTCCATCGCAATCGGCGCAATCAACTCCGCCGTGATGCTCACGTTGTCCCCGGCATCACCATCTCACCCCCGCCGGCAACTGCACCACCCCCGTCACGTCCGTCGTCCGAAAATAGAACTGCGGCCGATCCCCGTTGAAAAACGGCGTGTGCCGCCCCCTCCTCCTTCGTCAACACGTAGACCTCCGCCTTGAACTTCGTGTGCGGCGTGATGCTCTTCGGCTTCGCCAACACCATCCCCGCTCCACCTCGTCCTTCTTCGTCCCCGCAGCAACACCCCAATGTTGTCCCCGCCTGCCCCTCGTCGAGCACCTTGCGGAACATCTCCACCCCGTCACCACCGTGCTCGCCGTCGGCCGCAACCCCACCATCTCCACCTCATCGCCCACCTTCACCACCCCGCGCTCCACCCGGCCCGTCACCACCGTCCCCGCCCGCTGATCGTAAAGACATCCTCGATCGGCATCAAAAACGGCTTGTCAATCGGCCGCGTCGGCGTCGGAATGTAGGTGTCCACCGCCTCCAACAACTTCAAAATGGCCGGCACCCCCAAGGGCCCCTGATCCCCCTCCAGCGCCTTGGTCGCCGACCCCACAATGATCGGAATCTTGTCCCCCGGAAACTCATACTTCGTCAGCAGCTCCCGCACCTCCAGCTCCACCAGGTCCAACAACTCCTTGTCGTCCACCTTGTCCGCCTTGTTCAAAAACACCACGATGTAGGGCACCCCCACCTGCCGCGCCAACAGAATGTGCTCGCGCGTCTGCGGCATCGGCCCGTCCGCCGCCGACACCACCAGAATCGCCCCATCCATCTGCGCCGCCCCCGTGATCATGTTCTTCACATAGTCGGCGTGCCCCGGACAGTCCACGTGCGCATAGTGCCGCGCCTCCGTCTCGTACTCCACGTGGCTGATCGCAATCGTCAGAATCTTCGTCGGATCCCGCCGCCCCTGGCTCTCGGAGGCCTTGGCCACCTCGTCGTAGCTGACAAACTTCGCCAGCCCCCGCTCACTGCAGACCTTCGTCAACGCCGACGTCAGCGTCGTCTTGCCGTGGTCCACGTGCCCGATCGTCCCAATGTTGACGTGGGGCTTGCGCCGCTCAAATTTCGCCTTCGCCATGTCGCGCCTCCTTCACTCTCCTCGATTCTTGGAGATGATCTGGTCAGCAATCTGCTTGGGGACCGGCTCGTATCGCTCAAACTCCATGGTATAGGTCGCACGCCCCTGCGTCCGCGAGCGCAGATCGGTGGCGTAGCCGAACATCTCCGCCAGGGGCACCGCCGCTTCGACAGCCTGGGAGCCCGCGCGGACCTTCATCCCTTGGATCTTGCCGCGCCGGCTGTTCAGGTTGCCGATGACGTCGCCCATGTATTCCTGCGGGACCAGCACCTCGACCTTCATGATCGGCTCGAGCAGCACCGGGTTCGCCTTCTTGCACGCTTCCTGGAACGCCATCGAGCCGGCGATCTTGAACGCCATTTCGTTCGAGTCCACCTCATGGTAGGACCCGTCCACGACCTTGACGCGGACGTCCCGGACTGGATAGCCGGCCAGCACGCCGGTCTCCATGCGCTCCCGCACGCCCTTCTCGATCGCCGGGATGTACTCCTTGGGGATGACGCCGCCCACGATCTTGTTCACGAACTCGAAGCCGGCCTCCGACCCGTCGAGCGGCTCGACCTCCAGCACCACGTGGCCGTACTGCCCGCGCCCGCCGGTCTGTTTGATGTACTTGGCCTCGGCCCGTCCCGTCCCTCGGATCGTCTCCCGGTAGGCCACCTCGGGCTTCCCGACGTTGGCCTCGACCTTGAACTCTCGCAGGAGTCGGTCCACGATGATCTCCAGGTGGAGCTCTCCCATACCGGCGATGATGGTCTGCCCAGTCTCCTCGTCGGTCCGGACCCGAAACGAGGGATCCTCCTGGGCCAGCTTCTGCAGCGAGAACCCCAGCTTCTCCTGGTCCTGCTTGGTCTTGGGTTCGATGGCCATGGCAATAACCGGCTCAGGGAACTTCATGACCTCCAGCAGGACCGGCTTCTTCTCGTCGCACAGGGTGTCGCCGGTGGTCGTCCCCTTGAGCCCGACGGCCGCCGCGATGTCACCCGCATACACGATGTCAATTTCCTCGCGTTTGTTAGCGTGCATCTTGAGCAGCCGGCCGATCCGCTCCTTGGTGCCCTTCGTGGCGTTGAAGACATAGCTGCCGGTCGTGAGCGTGCCGGAGTAGACGCGGAAATACGTGAGCTGGCCGGCGAAGGGGTCCGTCATGATCTTGAACGCGAGGGCCGCGAACGGCTCGTCGTCGCTGGCGAGGCGCTTGACTTCCTTGCCGCTGGCGGGATCCACCCCGACCACCGGCGGAATGTCCACCGGCGACGGGAGGTAGTCCACGACCGCGTCCAGGAGCTGCTGGACGCCCTTGTTTTTGAAGGCCGAGCCGCACAGCACGGGCGTGACCTTCATCGCGATCGTCCCGGCGCGGATCGCCCGCCTGACCTCCTCGTCGGTGAGCGGCTCGCCGTTGAGGTATTTTTCGAGCGCCCGCTCGTCGTGCTCCGCCACTGCCTCGATCATCTTCTCCCGATACTCGCGGGCGAGCTCGACCAAGTCCGCCGGGATCTCCCTGATCTCGTACTTGGCCCCCAGCGTCTCGTCGTCGTAGTAAAAAGCCTTCATCAGGACGAGGTCCACGGAGCCACGGAACTCGGCTTCGCGCCCGATCGGCAACTGGATCGGCACCGGGTTGGCCCCCAGCCGGTCCACGACGGATTGCACGCTGGCGTAGAAGTCCGCCCCGACCCGGTCCATCTTGTTCATGAACGCGATGCGGGGGACGCGGTACTTGTCCGCCTGCCGCCACACCGTCTCGGACTGCGGCTCGACGCCCTGGACGGAATCGAAGACCGCGACGGCCCCGTCCAGCACGCGCAGGGACCGCTCAACCTCGATCGTGAAGTCCACGTGGCCCGGCGTATCAATGATGTTGATCCGGTGGTCCCTCCAAAAGCAGGTGGTCGCCGCGGCCGTGATCGTGATGCCACGCTCGCGCTCCTGCTCCATCCAGTCCATCGTGGCGGCGCCGTCGTGCACCTCGCCCATCCGATGGGACACCCCGGTGTAGTAGAGGATCCGCTCGGTCGTCGTGGTCTTCCCGGCATCAATGTGGGCCATGATGCCGATGTTGCGCGTCCGATCCAGTGGGACTTGCCTGCCCAAAACCGCCCTCCAGAAAAACAAACATGCTGCAGCGCCGCGCTGCAGCCCAGGCTGTGAAACAGGAACCGCCTGTCAGTCCGCAGCGAGGCCCAACTGCAGCACGAGAAAAACAGGCTACCAGCGATAGTGCGCGAAGGCCTTGTTCGCCTCCGCCATCCGGTGTGTGTCCTCCTTCTTCTTGACGGAGGCGCCTGTGTTGTTCGCGGCATCCAGCAGCTCGCCGGCCAACTTCTCCTGCATGCTCTTGCCGCCGCGCGCTTTCGCGTAGAGCTTGATCCAGCGGAAGGCAAGCGCCTGCCGCCGCACCGGCCGAATCTCGACCGGCACCTGGTAGGAGGCGCCGCCCACACGCCGCGACTTGACCTCCACCACCGGCTTCACGTTGTCGACCGCAGCCCGGAACACCTTCAGGGGATCGCTGCCCGTCTTTTGCTGGATGAGATCGAAGGCCCCGTAGCAGATCCGCTCGGCCGTGCTCTTCTTCCCCCGCGACATCAGCACGTTGATGAACTTGCCGACCGTCTTGTCCCGGTACCGCGGATCGGCAGGTGCTTCCCGGTACCCAACCGTTTGTCCTCGTGGCATGGATTTCCTCTGGATCTCAGCGGCCTCTATCCTTTATCACAGCCGCATTCCCCCTGCACCTTACTTAGGCCGCTTCGCCCCGTACTTCGAGCGCCCCTGCTTTCGGTTGGCCACCCCGACCGCGTCCAGCGCACCGCGGATGATGTGGTACCGGACGCCGGGCAAGTCCTTCACGCGACCGCCGCGCACGAGCACGATCGAGTGCTCCTGCAGGTTGTGGCCTTCCCCGGGAATATACGTGGTGACCTCGATCCCGTTCGTGAGCCGCACCCGGGCTACCTTCCGCAAGGCCGAGTTCGGCTTCTTCGGCGTGACCGTATAAACCCGGAGACAGACCCCTCGCTTCTGCGGGCAGCGCTTGAGCGCCGGGCTCTTGGTCTTCCCGACCGCGAGCCGCCGGCCATGCCGCACCAGTTGGTTGATGGTTGGCATACGTCCTTTCCCTCGTGTCGCCGCCCGTCGCGGGGCTCATCGCCCAAAGGCGGCGAATTATAATGAACCCGTTTCGCGCTGTCAAGCGAACCGCAGCCGCCCCACCCTAGCTGCCGAGCGCGTCGGCTCTCTCGCTCGGCTCTGCGGCCTGCGGAAGCCCGAGCGCCCCTTGCTCCAGCGCCGCCACCGGCTCTTCCTTCTTCGCGCTGATGACGAACGTGTCTCGGTATTCGGTGAACCCCGTCCCCGCCGGAATCAGCCGCCCCACGATCACGTTTTCCTTGAGCCCCAGCAACGGGTCCTCCTTGCCGTTGATCGCCGCCTCGGTCAGCACCCGCGTCGTCTCCTGGAAGGAGGCCGCCGAGATGAAGCTGTCCGTCGTGAGCGCCGCCTTCGTGATGCCGAGCAGCACCGGCTTGCCCAGCGCCGGTCGGCCGCCCTTGGCCAGAACCCGTTCGTTCTCTTCCTCGAAGACGAACTTGTTGACCTGGCTGCCGGGCAGGAACTCCGTATCGCCCGGATCTTCGATGCGGACCTTCCGCAGCATCTGCCGGACGATGATCTCGATGTGCTTGTCGTTGATGGACACGCCCTGGAGCCGGTAGACGTCCTGGACCTCGTCCACCAAATACTTCTGCAGCTCCTTGGGGCCGAGCACGTCGAGGATATCGTGGGGATTGGCGGACCCGTCCATCAGGGGCTCGCCAGCCCGGACCCAGTCCCCTTCATGGACGTTCACGTGCTTGCCCTTGGGAATGAAGTACTCCTTCACGTCGCCCATCTTGTTGTCCACGAGGACCTTGCGCATGCCCTTGACGAAGCCCGCGTAGGAGACCTCGCCGTCAATCTCGCTGATGACCGCGTGCTCCTTCGGCTTGCGGGCCTCGAACAGCTCGGCGACGCGCGGCAGACCGCCAGTGATGTCCTTGGTCTTGGTGGTTTCGCGCGGGATCTTGGCCAGCACGTCGCCCGGGTGCACCATCTGGCCCTTCTCGACCAGGATGTGGGCGCCGACCGGCAGCAAGTAGCGCGCCACGGAGGTCGGGCTCGCCACCTTGGCCGTCTTGCCGCCCTCATCCTTGATCGAGATCCGGGGCCGGAGCGTGGCGCCCGAATGCTCGATCACGACCTTGCGGGAGAGCCCGGTGACCTCATCGAGCTCCTCCTTCATCGTCACGCCTTCGATGATGTCGCCGTAGGCCACCTTGCCGCCGACCTCGGTGAGAATGAGCAGCGAGTATGGGTCCCACTCGACCAGCTTCTGGCCGACCTCGACGCGGTCGCCGTCCTTGACCTTGATCTTGGCCCCGTACATCACCGGATACTTCTCGCGCTCGCGACCGGTCTCGTCGTAGATCGCAATCTTCGCGTTACGGTTCATCACGACCCACTCGCCTTCCTTGTTCCGGACGGCGATGCCGGCATTGTGGATGTCCGCGTTCTTCTTCGCGTCGAAGCTCATGAACCGCATGGTGCCCGCGTGCTTGGCCTCCAGCACCGTCTGCTCGACGACCTTGCTCGCCGTGCCGCCGATGTGGAAGGTCCGCATCGTGAGCTGGGTGCCGGGCTCGCCGATAGACTGGGCCGCGATCACGCCGACGGGCTCCCCTTTTTCGACCAGGCGGCCGCGCGCGAGGTCGCGCCCGTAGCACCGGCGGCAGACGCCGCGCCGGGACTGACAGGTCAGCACCGAGCGGATCTTCACGCGGTCCACGCCGGCCTCGACGATACTCTTGGCACGCTCCTCGTCAATCTCCTCGTTCGCCTTGACGATGATCTCGCCCGTGAGCGGGTCGCGGATGTCCTCGCCGGCCAGCCGACCCAGGATGCGCTCCTCCAACGGCTGGATAATCTCGCCCCCCTCGACCAGCGCGGTGACCACGATCCCGTCGGTCGTCCCGCAGTCGTCCTCGCTGACGATCACGTCCTGCGAGATGTCCACGAGCCGACGGGTCAGGTAGCCGGAGTTCGCCGTCTTCAAGGCCGTGTCCGCCAACCCCTTCCGGGCCCCGTGCGTCGAGATGAAGTACTGCAGCACGGTCAAGCCCTCGCGGAAGTTGGCGGTGATCGGGGTCTCGATGATCTCCCCCGACGGCTTGGCCATCAGCCCGCGCATGCCGCCGAGCTGACGGATCTGCTGCGAGCTACCGCGCGCGCCGGAATCGGCCATCATGAAGATCGGGTTGAACGGCCCCTGGTTCCGCGCGTCGCCGCCGCCCGCCGCCAGCTCCTTCATCATCTCGTTGGCGACCTGCTCGGTGACGTGCGCCCAGATGTCGATGACCTTGTTGTACCGCTCGCCGTTCGTGATGAGACCCTCCCCGTACTGCTTCTCGATCTCGTTGACCTCTCGCTGGGCCTTGGCGATCAGCTCCTCCTTCTTAGCGGGGATGTGCATGTTGTCAATGCAGATCGAGACGCCGGCCTTCGTCGCGTAGTGGAAGCCGATGTCCTTGATCTTGTCGAGCAGCAGCACGGTCTCCTTGTGCCCAGCCTGCCGGTAGACCGTGTCAATGAGCTTGGTCATCTCCTTCTTGGTCATGAGCTGGTTCGCGTGCGCGAACGGGATCGAAGGCGGCAGGATCTCCCCGAGCAGCACGCGCCCCACCGTCGTGTTGACGAGGGCGCCCTCGATCCGGACCTTGATCTTCGCGTGCTCCTCGACCTCGCCCGCATCGTAGGCGATGCGCACCTCCTCGGGCGACGCAAAGACCTTGCCCTCTCCCTTGGCGCCAGGCCGCTCCTTCGTCAGCCAGTAGCAGCCGAGCACCATGTCCTGCGAGGGTACGGCGATCGGCTTCCCGTTGGCCGGCGACAGGATGTTGTTGATGGACATCATGAGCACCCGGGCCTCGATCTGCGCCTCGACCGAGAGCGGCACGTGCACCGCCATCTGGTCACCGTCGAAGTCCGCGTTGAACGCGGCGCAGACGAGCGGGTGCAGCCGGATCGCCTTGCCCTCGACGAGCACCGGATCGAAGGCCTGGATGCCCAGCCGGTGCAGGGTGGGCGCGCGGTTCAGCAGCACGGGGTGCTCACGGATGACCTCGTCGAGCACGTCCCAGACTTCCGGCCGTTCCTTTTCCACCAGGCGCTTGGCGCTCTTGATCGTGGTCGCCGCCCCGCGCTCCTCCAGCTTGTGGAAGATGAAGGGCTTGAACAGCTCGAGCGCCATCTTCTTGGGCAGGCCGCATTGGTGCAGCCGCAGCTCGGGACCCACCACGATGACCGACCGGCCCGAGTAGTCCACGCGCTTGCCCAGCAGGTTCTGCCGGAACCGTCCCTGCTTGCCTTTCAACATGTCGCTGAGCGACTTGAGGGGGCGCTTGTTCGGCCCGCGGATCGCGCGCCCGCGCCGCCCGTTGTCGAACAGCGCGTCCACCGCCTCCTGGAGCATACGCATCTCGTTCCGGATGATCACCCCGGGTGCCTTCAGCTCAATGAGGCGCTTGAGACGGTTGTTCCGGTTGATGACGCGGCGGTAAAGGTCGTTCAGGTCGGAAGTCGCGAACCGGCCGCCGTCCAGCGGCACCAGCGGCCGCAGCTCCGGCGGGAGCACCGGGATCACGTCCATGACCATCCATTCGGGCTTGTTGCCGGACTTGCGGAACGCCTCGATCACCTTCAGGCGCTTGGCGTACTTCTTCTTCAACGCCGCGGACGTGGAGACCTTGGCTTTGGCGTGCAGCTCGTCCCAGAGCTGGTTGATGTCCACCTTCCGCAGCAGCTCGCGGATGGCTTCCGCACCGATCCCGGCCTTAAAGGCACTCGCGCCGTACTGCTCCTGGAGGCTCCGGAGCTTCTCCTCCGTGAGCAGCTCCTTCTCCCGGAGCGGCGTGTCGCCCGGATCCACCACGACGTAGCTCTCGAAATAGAGGATTTTCTCCAGATACTTGAGGCTCATGTCCAGGAGGGTGCCGATGCGGCTGGGCACCCCTTTGAGAAACCAGATGTGCGCGACCGGAGCGGCCAGCTCGATGTGGCCCATCCGTTCCCGGCGCACCTTCGACTGGATCACCTCGACGCCGCACTTGTCGCAGACGATGCCGCGGTGCTTCATCCGCTTGTACTTGCCGCAGTTGCATTCCCAGTCCTTGATCGGGCCGAAGATCTTGGCGCAGAACAGGCCGTCCTTCTCCGGTTTGAAGGACCGGTAGTTGATGGTCTCCGGCTTTTTGACCTCGCCGTACGACCAAGACCGGATCTTTTCGGGAGAAGCGATGCGAATCCGCATGGAGTCGAAGGACACGGAATCGCGTGGCTTCTCGAACAGGGTGTAAATGCCTTCCAAGGTTGGTCCCTCCCTTTAGAGACCGTGATGGGTGACGAGTGACGCGTGACGAGAAGGAATGCCCGTGTAGCCCCAGCCCGTCACGCGTCACCCGCGACCCGTTGCATTCTCGGAGCAACGGGTGCCCCACGTCACCGGTGTTCACTCCTTCGCCTTGATCAGCTCCACGTCGAGCCCGAGGCTCTGCAACTCCTTCACCAACACGTTGAAGGACTCCGGCAGGCCCGGCTCCAAGAAGGGCTCGCCCTTGACGATGGCCTCGTACATCCGGGACCGGCCCGGCACGTCGTCGGACTTCACCGTCAGGAACTCCTGGAGCGTGGAGGCCGCGCCGTAGGCCTGCAGGGCCCAGACCTCCATCTCGCCCAGCCGCTGCCCACCAAACTGGGCTTTCCCCCCCAACGGCTGCTGCGTGACCAGCGAGTAGGGCCCGATCGAGCGGGCGTGGATCTTGTCGTCCACCAGATGGTGCAGCTTCAGCATGTACATGTAGCCGACGGTCACCGGGCTGCCGAACGGCTCGCCGGTGCGGCCGTCGTAGAGCGTCGTCTGGCCGCTCGACGGGAGCTTCGCTTTCTTGAGCAGGTCCTTGATCTCCTTTTCCGAGGCGCCGTCGAAGACCGGGCTGGCCACGTGGAGTCCGAGCGCCTTGGCCGCCCAACCCAGGTGCGTCTCCAGGATCTGGCCGACGTTCATCCGCGAGGGCACGCCCAGTGGGTTCAGGACGACCTCGACCGGCGTCCCGTCCGGGAGGTAGGGCATGTCCTCCTCCGGCAGGATCCGGGAGACCACCCCCTTGTTCCCGTGCCGGCCAGCCATCTTGTCCCCGACCGAGATCTTCCGCTTCATCGCGATGTAGACCTTGACGAGCTTGATCACGCCGGGCGGCAGCTCGTAGCCCCGCTTCAGCCGCCCGACCTTCTCGTCGTAGAGGGTCTGAAGGATCTCGATCTGTTCCTTGGCCTGCCGCTCGATCTCGTCGAGCGCCTTCTGCTCGTCAGGATCGCTCAGGATGATGTGCCGGATGTTGTCGTCCGAGAGCTTCTTCAGGATCTCGGCTGTGAGCTTGCCCTTTTTCTTGAGAATGACCTCGCCCGATTCGGGGTCCATGAGGTCGCGGCCCACGACCTTGCCGAGCAGCAGCTTCCGGATCTTCTTGTTCTTCTCCTCCTCGATGATCCGCAGTTCGTCCTGGTGGTCGCGCTGGAGCTTGAGCACGTCCTCGCTCTCGATCGTGCGCGACCGCTCGTCCTTGTCGAGCCCCTTGCGGGAGAAGATCTTCACGTCCACCACAATCCCCTCGACGCCCGGCGGCACGGTCAGGGACGTGTCCTTCACGTCGCCAGCTTTCTCCCCGAAGATTGCGCGGAGCAGCTTCTCCTCGGGCGTGAGCTGCGTCTCGCCCTTGGGCGTCACCTTGCCGACCAAGATGTCGCCGGGCTTGACCTCGGCGCCGATCCGAATGATACCGCTTTCGTCGAGGTTCCGGAGCGCCTCTTCACCCAGGTTGGGAATGTCGCGGGTGATCTCCTCCTTGCCGAGCTTGGTGTCGCGCGCCTCCACCTCAAACTCCTCGATGTGGATCGAGGTGAACACGTCCTCCCGGACCAACTTCTCGCTGATCAGGATCGCATCCTCGAAGTTGTACCCGCCCCAGGGCATGAACGCGACCAGCACGTTCCGGCCCAGCGCGAGCTCGCCCCGGTCAATGGCTGGACCGTCCGCGAGCACCTGGCCTTTCTTGACCGGCTGGCCGACGCGGACGATCGGCGTCTGGTTGATGCAGGTGTTCTGGTTGGATCGCTGGAACTTGACCAGGTCGTAGACGTCCAGCATCGCCTCGCTCCGGCGGGACCCCTCGCTCTTTTTGGGCTCGGCCCGGACAACGATGCGCGTGGCGTCCACGCTCTCAACGACCCCGCCACGCTTCGCGAGCACGACGTACCCGGAGTCCCGCGCGACCACCGCTTCCATGCCGGTACCGACGAGCGGCGCCTCGGTCTTGATCAACGGCACCGCCTGGCGCTGCATGTTCGAGCCCATCAGCGCGCGGTTGGCGTCGTCGTGCTCGAGGAAAGGCACCAACGCCGTCGCGACGCTGACGACCTGCTTGGGCGAGACGTCCATGTACTCGATCTTATCGGGCGTCGTGGTCACGAAGTCCCCGCCGTACCGCGCGGACACGGTCTCCGACACGATGCGCCCCGACGCATCCATCTTGGTATTGGCCTGGGCGATGTAGTGCCGCTCCCCCTCGATCGCCGACAGATACTCGATCTCGTCGGTGACCCGGCCCTTGCGGACCTTCCGGTAGGGCGCCTCGATGAAGCCGAACTCGTTGATCCGCGCGTAGGTGGCGAGCGAGGTGATCAGCCCGATGTTCGGCCCTTCCGGCGTCTCGATCGGGCAGATGCGGCTGTAGTGCGACGGATGGACGTCGCGTACCTCGAACCCGGCCCGTTCGCGCGTGAGGCCACCGGGACCCAAGGCGGAGAGCCGCCGCTTGTGCGTGATCTCCGCCAGCGGGTTGGTCTGGTCCATGAACTGGGAGAGCTGGCTGCTGCTGAAGAACTCCTTGATCGCCGCCACCACCGGCTTGGCGTTGATCAGATCGTGCGGGAGCACCGTCTCCATGTCCAGCAGGTTCATCCGCTCCTTGATGCTCCGCTCCATCCGCACGAGGCCCAGCCGGAACTGGTTCTCCAGCAGCTCGCCCACGGACCGGACCCGCCGGTTGCCCAGGTGGTCAATGTCGTCAATCTCGCCCTTACCCATCTTCAGGTTGACGAGGTACCGGATCACCTCGACGATGTCTTGGGGCGTCAGCGTCCGCTGCTCGAGCGGGAAGTCGAGCCCGAGCTTCGTGTTCAGCTTGAGCCGCCCGACCGGCGAGAGGTCGTAGCGCTTCGCGTTGTGAAACAGGTTGTCGAAGAGCACCTTCGCGGTCTCAATGGAGGGCGTCTCGCCAGGCCGGAGGCGCTTGTAGATCTCGACCATCGCCTCTTCTTTCGAGGCGGTCCGCTCCATCTCGAGGGTGTCGAGGATCACCGGTGTCGCCGTGGTGCTGTCGAGGTAGATGACCTTGAAGCTCTCGACGTCGCTCGCCAGGATCTTTTCGAGGGCGGCTTGCGTCAGCCGCTGGTTCTTGTCGAGGATCTTCTCCTTGGTGGCCGGGTCCACCAGTTCCGTCAGCACCGCCCGGCCGACCAACTCCGCTGGGTTGACCGGAATCTCCTTCACCCCCTCGGCCTTCATCCGGGCGATCACGGTCTTGGTGAGCTTGGCGCCCTCGCGGACGATCGGTTCCCGGCTGCCCTTCTGCGTCACCTCAATGGGGCACTTGAGCCCGTGGTGGATTTCCGGGTCCAGCTTGCGGAGCAGCTTGCCCTTGGAGACCCGGATCTCCTCCACCGGATAATAGAGCTTGAGTAGATCGTCCGAAGAGTAGCCGAACGCCTTCAGCAGGATCGTGGCCGGCATTTTCCGCCGCCGGTCAATCCGGACGTAGAGGATGTCCCGGGCGTCGAACTCGAAGTCGAGCCAGGAACCCCGGTACGGGATGATCCGGGCGGAATAGAGCACCTTGCCGCTCGCGTGGGTCCGGCCCTTGTCGTGCGTGAACGACGCGCCGGGCGAGCGGTGGAGCTGGCTCACGACCACGCGCTCGGTGCCGTTGATGATGAAGGTCCCGCGCTCAGTCATGAGGGGCAGCTCGCCGACGTACACCTCCTGCTCGCGCACGTCGAGCACCGGCTTCTTCTGCCCCTTGTCCTCTTTGTCGAAGACGACCAGCCGGACCCGGATCTTGAGGGGCATCGCATAGGTCATCCCCTGCTCGAGACACTCCCGCACGTCGTACTTGGGCGTCCCGAGTGAGTAGCTGGAGAACTCCAGGATGGCGGTGTTGTTGTAATCTGCGATCGGGAACACGCTGGTCAGCGCAGCCTGTAGTCCCTTGTCCTCCCGACGATCCGGCTCGGCCTCCATCTGCAGGAACTGCTCGTACGACCGCTTCTGGATTTCGATCAGGTCAGGGATGTCAATGTTCGCGCGAATTTTCGAGAAATCTTTCCGCTCGATCGTGCCATTGACAGTCGATTCCGACATGCCGTGCTCCTCCAGGGTGAATCGTCAGGCTCCACCGGCGCGCCCCGCTGATCGCCGGGCACCGCCGCGCGTCGCTCCCCGGTTCCCGCCTATTTGATCTCGATCTTCGCACCACTCTCTTCGAGCTTCTTCTTGATAGCCTCGGCCTCTTCCTTGGTCACGCCCGTCTTGACCGGCTTGGGCGCGCCCTCGACCAAGTCCTTGGCCTCCTTGAGGCCCAGGCTCGTGATCTCGCGGACGACCTTGATGACCTGGATCTTCTTGTCCGCCACCGCGCTGGCCAGGATGACGTCGAAGGCGGTCTTCTCCTCGGCCGGCGCCGCCGCCGGCCCGCCGCCCGCCGGCGCCGCTGCCACGGCCACCGGGGCCGCCGCGGTCACGCCGAAGCGCTCCTCGAGGCCCTTCACCAGCTCGGACAGCTCGAGCACGCTCATGCTCTCGATCGCCTTGATGAACTCCTCCTTCGACAGCTTGCTCTCGGTCGTGGGCATGTCCCCTTCTCCTTTCTTGTCCTTGATGGCCTGAATGACGCCGACCAGTTGTCGCAACAGCCCGCTGAGCGCAAAGACCAGCCCCCGGACCGGCCCCTGCATCGCCGACAGTAGCAGGGCGAGCAGGACGTCCTTTGTCGGCAGTGAGGCCACGGCGGCCACGTCCGGCGCCGCCAGCAGCTTGCCTTCCAGGATGCCACCGATGATCCGGACTTTCTCCTCGCGCTTCTCAGCCTTGATGAAGTCGCGCAGGACCTTCGTCGGCAGGACAGGATCGTCGTAGCCGATCACGACGGCCAGCGGCCCCTTGAAATAGGCCTTGGCGCCAGCCAACGAGGTCCCATCCGCCGCACGCACCGCCAAGGTGTTCTTGACCACCCGGAACTCCGCCTTGGCGCCGCGCAGTTGTTTGCGAAGCTCCGTGATCTGATTCACCGGAAGCCCGGTGCACTCGGTCATCACGGCCAGCTTGGCCCGCGCGAATTTCTCGTGCAGTTCGGCGACCGCCGCCGCCTTCTCTTCCTTTTTCATGCCACTCTCCTCAGACTCACATCCCATCTACCCTGTGCAGCGGGTGGCGTTGGCCGGGGTGGTCAGCGACAGGACCCGCTGCTTCCTCAGCCCCATTGCTTCGCGATCGCGACCGGATCGAGCCGGATGCCGGGCCCCATCGTGCTGGAGATCGTCGCGCTCCTGAGGTACCTGCCTTTGCAGGAGGCCGGCTTCGCCTTCATCACCGACTCCAGGACAGCCTGCGCGTTTTCGAAGAGCTGCGAGACCTGGAACGACGCCTTGCCGACCGGCACGTGCACGATCCCCGCCTTCTCGACCTTATACTCGACCTTGCCCTTGCGGATCTCCGAGACGGCTTTCGCCACGTCGAAAGTCACCGTCCCGGTCTTCGGGTTCGGCATGAGGCCTCGCGGGCCCAGGATCTTGCCGAGCTTGCCGACCGCGCCCATGAGGTCCGGCGTCGCGATCGCCTGATCGAAGTCCATCCAGCCGCCCTTGATTTTCTCGATCAGATCCTCGGCGCCGACGTAGTCCGCGCCGGCCTGACGAGCTTCTTGTTCCTTTTCCCCCTTGGCGAAGACGAGCACGCGGACCTTCTTGCCGGTCCCGTGGGGCAGCACGGTCGTCCCGCGCACCATCTGATCCGCCCGCTTGGGGTCCACGCCCAGACGAAGCGCCAGGTCCACCGACTCATCGAACTTGGCCTTGGCCAGCCGCTTCACCAGCTCGACGGCTTCCTTCAAGCCGTAGACCCGGGGCTCTACCTGGCTCAGCGCCTCCCGCATCCGCTTCCCGATCTTCGCCATAGCTTGCTCCTTCGGAGAACCGCCATCGGTCCGCCTGCTCACCCCTGGATCACGATCCCCATGCTGCGCGCGGTGCCCTCGATGATCTTGACCGCACCCTCCAGATCCGCCGCGTTGAGGTCGGGCATCTTGAGCTTCGCGATCTCCCGCACCTTGGCTTTGGAGATGGTCCCAACCTTGTCCTTGTTCGGAGTCCCGGAGCCTTTGATGATCCCCGCGGCCTTTTTCAGCAGGTCCGAGGCCGGCGGCGTGCGGGTCACGAACGTGAAGGTCCGATCCTTGTAGACCGTGATGATGACCGGGATGATGCTGTCCCCTTCCTTCTGGGTCCGCGCGTTGAATTGTTTGCAGAATTCCATGATGTTCACGCCGTGCTGCCCCAGCGAGGGGCCGACCGGCGGCGCGGGATTGGCTTTCCCAGCGGGAATCTGCAGCTTGATCTGGGTCACGACTTCCTTGGCCATCGCTTCACACCCTGTGAGAGCTAGCAGCGAACAGCTCGTAACAAACAGCCCTCAGAAGCTTCCGGAGGAGCGGTTCGCTACCTGCTGGTTGCTGTTCGCTCCTCTTCTAAATGCGTTCCACTTGCAAGAACCCCAGCTCCACCGGCGTGGAGCGCCCGAAGATGCTCACCAGCACCTTGACGCGATTGTGGTCGGTGTCCACTTCCTCCACGAGCCCATTGAAGCCGAGGAACGGGCCGTCAATGATCCGCACGTTGTCACCCTTGATGAACCGGATCTGCTCGCGCGGGGCCGCAGTCCCGGAGTCCACCTGCTTGAGCAGCGACTCCGCTTCCTCCGGGGTCAGCGGAATCGGCTGAGCACCCCCGCCGACGAAGCCGGTGACTTTCGGCGTCTCCTTGATGAGCTGGACCGTTTCTTCCGTCAGCGGCGATTCGAGCTCCACGAGCACGTAGCCCGGAAAGAACTTCCGCTTCGAGGTGCGGCGCTTGCCGTCCCTGATCTCGACCACGTCCTCGGTGGGCACCAGGACCTGCCCGAGCTTGTCGGCGAGCCCCATCTGGTTGGCCCGCTCGACGATGCTGCTCTTGACCCGGCCCTCGAAGCCCGCGTAGGTATGGATCACATACCAGCTCTTGGCCATCTGCGTCCCTTCAGTCTTCACCAACCCGCCGACTCCTCACTCGTCGCACGGGCATCGAACGGTGCCCGCTCGCCGAGAGCCCGCACGTCTGAACGTCTAGATCACCTTGCTGACCAGCCACACCAGAAACGAATCCACGACCGAGAGGTAGAGCGACATGATGATGCAGAAGATGATCACGACCGTGGTTGACCCGATGGTTTCGGCCTTGGAAGGAAAGGACACCTTCTTTAGTTCGCTTCTGACGTCGCTCAGGAACTCGCTGACGGACGTCCATAGTTTCTTGAACACGGGAAAACCTCGTTAAGAAACCCCACCCAACTAACGCCCTCAGCCGCTGAGGTACTTACCCGGCGGCGTTGTACGAAGAGCCACCGGGTCGAGCTAGCTCGGTGTGGCAGGGGCACCAGGAATCGAACCCGGACCTTCGGTTTTGGAGACCGACGTGCTAGCCGTTGAACACCATGCCCCTGCTCTTGAGCTCATAGCCGGCAGCAAACAGCTACGAGGAGCGGGCCTCTTGCGCGTCCTTGTACCCTCTGCCATCGGCCGTTGGCTATTCGCTGTTCGCTACTTCACTTCTTTGTGCGGCGTGTGCTTCCGGCAGAACTTACAGAACTTGTTCAGCTCCAGACGGTCCGGGTCGTTCTTTTTATTCTTTGTCGTGGAATAATTCCGCCGCTTGCACAGCGTGCAGGCCATGGAAATGATCTCGCGCATCTTCGCTTCGCTCCTCCAGCCAACAGCGAGCCGCGAATGGCGCGCCGCCAGCCTGCGCCCTTCCGGCGGTTGGCGGTGCGCGGTTCGCCCTGCGCTCCTCGCTACGCCAGAATCTCCGTCACGACCCCAGAGCCCACCGTGCGCCCTCCCTCCCGGATCGCAAACCGCAACCCCTGGTCCATCGCAATCGGCGCAATCAACTCCGCCGTGATGCTCACGTTGTCCCCGGCATCACCATCTCCACCCCCGCCGGCAACTGCACCACCCCGTCACGTCCGTCGTCCGAAAATAGAACTGCGGCCGATACCCGTTGAAAAACGGCGTGTGCCGCCCCCTCCTCCTTCGTCAACACGTAGACCTCCGCCTTGAACTTCGTGTGCGGCGTGATGCTCTTCGGCTTCGCCAACACCATCCCCGCTCCACCTCGTCCTTCTTCGTCCCCGCAGCAACACCCCAATGTTGTCCCCGCCTGCCCCTCGTCGAGCACCTTGCGGAACATCTCCACCCCCGTCACCACCGTGCTCGCCGTCGGCCGCAACCCCACCATCTCCACCTCATCGCCCACCTTCACCACCCCGCGCTCCACCCGGCCCGTCACCACCGTCCCCGCCCGCTGATCGTAAAGACATCCTCGATCGGCATCAAAAACGGCTTGTCAATCGGCCGCGTCGGCGTCGGAATGTAGGTGTCCACCGCCTCCAACAACTTCAAAATGGCCGGCACCCCCAAGGGCCCCTGATCCCCCTCCAGCGCCTTGGTCGCCGACCCCACAATGATCGGAATCTTGTCCCCGGAAACTCATACTTCGTCAGTTTCCCGCACCTCCAGCCCACCAGGTCCAACAACTCCTTGTCGTCCACCTTGTCCGCCTTGTTCAAAAACACCACGATGTAGGGCACCCCACCTGCCGCGCCAACAGAATGTGCTCGCGCGTCTGCGGCATCGGCCCGTCCGCCGCCGACACCACCAGAATCGCCCCATCCATCTGCGCCGCCCCCGTGATCATGTTCTTCACATAGTCGGCGTGCCCCGGACAGTCCACGTGCGCATAGTGCCGCGCCTCCGTCTCGTACTCCACGTGGCTGATCGCAATCGTCAGAATCTTCGTCGGATCCCGCCGCCCCTGGCTCTCGGAGGCCTTGGCCACCTCGTCGTAGCTGACAAACTTCGCCAGCCCCCGCTCACTGCAGACCTTCGTCAACGCCGACGTCAGCGTCGTCTTGCCGTGGTCCACGTGCCCGATCGTCCCAATGTTGACGTGGGGCTTGCGCCGCTCAAATTTCGCCTTCGCCATGTGCCAGACTCCGCCAACGCTCCTGAAGCCTCAGAGGTACCTCCCCGCCGTGCTAGCGAGGCGTGGAGCCCACGACGCGGATCGAACGCGTGACCTCGTCCTTACCAAGGACGTGCTCTACCGACTGAGCTACGTGGGCCTCTGCGCAATGACGCCGTTCGTCCTCGTTGAGCGTCGCTCGCCGGCCTTTCAAACGTGTGGTTTGCCTTACGCTTAACGAGCGACGCTCCACGATCCGAGCTTCCCGCTGCGCCCCGATTCACCGGTCAGATCCAACAGCAAAGCAGGACCAACTCGGAAGCACTCCGGCCTCGACGGTACGGCTCCAACAGCGGTCCGATTGGGCACCGCCGCCGGACCTCCGCTACGCTCCGGGATGGAGCGGGCGACGGGATTTGAACCCGCGACGGCCAGCTTGGAAGGCTGGAACTCTACCACTGAGCTACGCCCGCTTCGACGACAGTACAGCCGTGCCAGTACGTATCCTGCAGCATTCCGCACCGCAGGGCCGCGGGACCTCCGCTGCGCCCCCAGTCACCCCACCGGCCAGACCCCTCAGCTCTGCGGACAGCAGGAGGCGACACAGCCGCTGCGATACTTATCCCGCGGCCCTCAAATCGCAGGGCCGCGGGACCTCCGCTGCGCTCCGGGATGGTGGGCAGGCAAGGATTCGAACCTTGGAAGCCGATGGCAACAGATTTACAGTCTGCCCCCTTTGTCCACTTGGGTACCTGCCCCCGTGCCGGTTCAACGTCAGCTCTCAAGACTGGCATCAATAGGTATTCAGCGACCGGTAGGAATCCCGAACAACAAAGCAAACGGGCCCGCCATCAGTCCTCCGCTCCAGAAGCCGGGATGACGAACGGAGCTGGAGCACTGATTCAGGTCTGATCAGAGACTCTCCGGAAATGCTGGATTGTACGAGGCAAGCTGCGAATTGTCAAGCAAGAATTCCTGGCACCTCGCTGCTCCCGGTAGAAAGCCGAGCCGGGAGTTGACCCAGGCCCCGCTCAGTCGGCACAGGCAGCCGCCCCCTTCGGCAGCGGACGGGTCTGCTCCATGACAGACGCGGCGCGCTGGGCGTCCTGAGGCGACTCTCCCAGCACCACTTCCAGCAGGATCGCTACTTCCGCCGGGGTGATGCGATGGATGGGCGCGAGGTGCCGCTTATGCGTCACCGCCCGCTCCTCTGCGGTCTCCGGCTCGTAATAGCCGAGGATCTCCGCATCTCTGTCAGCCTTTTGCAGCCGGGCAAGCCACTGCTCGGCCGCCTGGCGCCGGTCCTTGACCGTAGCCAGCTCGAGCTTGGTCCAGATCGCCCACCCGACGAACACCGCCCAGGTCTCGTTCAACGCCTCCCAGCTCTCGCGTTCCGTCAACAGGCGGGTCTCGGTCGCCGTCTTCCGCTGATGGACCGGCGTGATCTCGACGAACTGATACCGGCACTGTTGCACCTTCTTCTCGAAGGCAAGCAGCCGCGCGGCGCCGGGATCGGCTTCGGCGACATCAGGGTTGGAGTGGATAAAATCTGCGTAGGCGTGGAACAGCTCGTGGTAGAGCGTCTTCAGATCGTTGTGGGTCAGCTTCGCGAGTGGCCAGAGGACTCGTCCCGCCCGGTTGAAGGACAGGCTGCGGTTGAGCAACATCCGGTGCTCGTCGGGATGGTATTCCGCCGCGAAGGTTCGCAGGTCACTGAACTCGAACTTGACGAACCCGGGAGGTATCAGATGTAGGAACCCTGTCGGCAGCCCCAACTCATCCGCCTGGGCGATCAGGGCTGTCCAGGGGCTCCTGCTCGGCGCGGAGGGATCGAAATCCGCCGCTGGCGCGGCAGAGGTCCGCCCCGCCTGGGCCAGAAGGGCGAGCAACGTCAGCACACAGATCACCACCCCCAGGGTCGTCGCGCTCCGGAGGTGGCCTGGGGTGCGGCTGGATTGGCGCTCACCCCCAACCATCGTGCGAATCCTCTTCGACCAGCGCCCAGTTCTCCAGGAGCGAGGGGTCCAGCCCGTCCAGGAACCGTGTGGGTTTGGACAAGATTGCCCCCGTGCTCTTGTCATAGATATTGATGGGATAGGTCAGGTAGAGCTGCTGCTTGGCCCTGGTCACGGCGACATAGAAGAGGCGGCGTTCCTCTTCCAGGTCCTCTTCGGACACGAAGGAGTAGGCCGAGGGGAATCGCCCGTCCACGATCCAGATCACGAAGACGCACTGCCACTCCAACCCCTTGGCCGAATGGATGGTGGAGAGCACCAGCCATTCGTCGTCCCGCTCCGGCGCCACAACGTCCGCGAAGCTCTCGTCGGGCGGCTCCAGGGCGAGATCGGCGAGGAACTCCTCGAGGCGGTGATACCGCTCGGCCATCGCGTACAGGTGATCGAGATCCCTCATCCGCTTCGGGTAGTCGTCATACTGCTGCTTCAAGATGGGCAGGTAATACTCGTAGACCCGGTTCACCTGCTCCGCCGGTCCCAGGTCGGCCGCGCCGGCCGCCTCCTCCAGCATGCGGGCCAGATCCCGCAGCTTGCCGGAGACACGCCCGCCCATCTCGCAGAGCGCGTCCGCTGGCCGCCCGGTCTTCGCCACGGCAGCGATCAGCTCCCTCGCCTTCTTGGGACCGATCCCCTCGACGAGCAGGAGCAGCCGGTTCCAGCTCACGGCGTCCAGGGGGTTCTCGAGGACCCGCAGGTGCGCGAGCAGGTCCTTGACATGGGCGGTCTCGATGAACTTGAAGCCGCCCCGCTTCACGAAGGGGAGGTCCCGCCGGGAGAGCTCGATTTCCAGGTCAAAGGAATGGAAGCTGGACCGGAACAGGACGGCGATCTCCCCCAGCGGCACGCCTTCTTCCCGCAGTTCCAAGATCTTCTGGGCGACGAACCGCGACTGCGCGTGCTCTCCGCCTGCCTGCACGAGAACCGGGAGCGGCCCGTCCACCTTGCGCGTGAAGAGGTGCTTGGTGTACTTCTCGGCCGCGCCCGCGATGATCTCGTTCGCCAGGTTCAGAATCGGCTGCGTACTCCGGTAGTTCTCCTCTAGCTTGTAGATCGCCGCACCAGGAAACAGCGTGGGGAACTCCATAATGTTCCGGAACGTGGCGCCGCGGAAGCGATAGATGGACTGGCTGTCGTCGCCCACGACCATCACGTTGTCGTGAGTCGCGGCCAGCTTCCTGACCAGGTCCGCCTGCAGGCGGTTGGTATCCTGGTACTCGTCCACGAGGATATAGCGGTAGCTGGAGGAGATGGCCGTGCGGGCCGGCTCGTCCTGCTCCAGCAGCACGCGGAGCTTGACGAGCAGATCGTCATAGTCGAGCAGATGCCGCTCCCGCTTGGCCGTCTCGTAAGCGGCCCGGAGCCTCCCCAGGTCATCGAGGTGCTCGGCGAAGTGCGGAAACTCCTCCAGCACGACGTCCTCCAGGCTCTGGAGCGTATTGTCGCTCTTGCTGAAGATCTCAGCGATCGTGCCCTTGCGCGGGAACCGTTTCTCTTTCTCGCCCATCCCGAGCTGACCGCGGAGGAGGTTGATCAAGTCCTCAGCGTCGCCGCGGTCTAGGATCGTAAAGCCCGGCTCTAAGCCAATCGGCCGGCCGTACCGCCGCAGGAGCACGTTCGCGACCGAGTGAAAGGTGCCCCCGAACACCCGTTCGCTCCGCGATCCGATCAGCAATCCGGCGCGCTTCAGCATCTCTTGCGCCGCTTTGCGCGTAAAGGTGAGCAGCAGGATCCGACTCGGATCCACGCCCCGGTCTATCAGATAGGCCACCCGGTAAATCAACGTGCGCGTCTTGCCGCTCCCGGCCCCCGCGATTACGAGCGCCGGCCCGTCGCCGGCAGTCACGGCCGCGAGCTGCTGCCGATTCAGCGCCTGCGCGTAGTCAATGGACAGCCTGGCCGGCGCCGTCTCGTCCACCGGCCGCCGGAGCACGTAGGGTTTGCTCTGCCGCTCCATGCCTCCCCTTTCAACGCGCCCCACGTCCGATCCCCAAGAAGCCGGGCGGAGGGGACGCCAGCACGGTCAGTCACATCGGCTCACCGGTTCTCTTCTTTCCAGCCTCTTGTGGGCCGCAGCCACGTCCTGCACGTGCCCCACCGCTTCCAGGTCGCCACGGCCAGGGTCCTTACGCCCTTGGCCTCGAGATTCACCGTAGCCGGAACCGCCATCGTGAAGTTGAGCGGCTGGGTCGCGCAGGCCGAAAGCAGCGCGGCCAGCACGAGCGGCACAGGACGGGCCGGGCGGGAAGGGCAAGACGTCACTCGGCTCCCTCTGCGGCTCACCAGAGCCGCCGTGAGAGATAGCACAGGGCTTTCCCGGTTGCAATGGCTCCGATGCCCTACCGACACCGTGCCCGGGCCCCATCCCCTCCCCCGTAGACCGATGGGGAGGCCGGAGCTACCCACGAGGAGTAGGTTGGATGGTGGGACGGACTTGTATATAATGTGGCGTTGCGCGAGGGGTTCCATGACCGACACGAACGGCGGCTACGCGACGAGGCTGCGGGAGCTCGCTTCCCTGATGGTGGCTGTGGCGGGCGAGTCCGTCACGATGGTCAAGAAGAGCGCGCCGGAAGCCGCGCTCAAGCTCAAGAAGCGGGCCGAGTGGGAGCTCTACCTGGAGTTCCTCAAGGTCCTGTTCAATTTAGCCGACCGCCTCTCGGCCTTCTACGTACCGGTCCAGGAGCAGCCTGCGTTGATGGACCGCCTCGAGGACGCCGTGACCAATCAGCTCAAGAACGTTCTGGCGCCCGCCCTGGGTCCTGACTCCGATGAGATGGAGTTTCTCCTGACCGTCGGCAAGGCGGTCACGGAGAGTCGGCAGACGTACGACCGCTTCCAGTTCGTCCCCACCGAGGAGAGCAAGGCAAAGGACGAGTTCTTCAAGACGTTCGCGGAGCGCATCGCGCGGCTGATGGGAGCGGCCGGCGACGGCATGGTGCTCTCGGCCGCTACGCTCTGCGCCAGCGCCGCGATCCCCGCCATGAAGGGACTGTTCGAGGAGATCCAAGGGCAGGGCCAGGCCCCGGGCGGGCCGGCCCAGGCCGCGGGCGCGTCCACGGTCCAACCGAGGCCCAGCACCACCGGCAACGAGATTAAGCTGGTCAGCGTCATGGCGACGGTGCACGGCGAAGAGGTTGAGACCCGCTGGGGCCTCCATCCCCGGTTCAAGGAGGACCTCAAGCCGGGCCAGCTCCAGGAGCTGGCCCGGCTGATGAACCGGGTAACGCGCATCCTCGGAGAGCGGTACGCGGCCGTAGCCTTCTCGGCCGACTGGGCGACATGGCAAAAGATCGGCCACGCCTGACCGGGAGGCACGGGGCACACCGGCGCCGGGCGATCGGCGCGGTGGCCCGCCTGGTCTCTCCCCGCACCTGTTGATCCATCCATGTCGAAGGAGGACGCGTGAGCGACGACGTTGGAGTGACCGCCTCAGCCCCGGCCCTGCCGGGTGCTCTCGCCCGCCTGCAGGAGCTCGCCCATAACCTCTGGTGGAGCTGGACCCCACAGGCCCGGCAGCTCTTCGAATCCCTTGATCCAACCCTCTGGCGGCTGACCCATCATAACCCCGTCAAGCTGCTCCAGGAGCTGAAGCCGGAGCGGCTGGCCCTGCTCAGCCAGGATCCGGCCTTTGTGCGCCAGTACTCCGCCGTGTTGAAGGCCTATGACGAATACCGCGACGCCAAGGGCACCTGGTTCGCCAAAACCTACGGCCCTGGCACGGATGGCACGATCGCCTACTTCTCCGCCGAGTTCGGCCTGCACAATTCCATTCCGATTTACAGTGGCGGGCTGGGTATCCTGGCCGGCGACCACTGCAAGGAGGCCAGCGACCTGGGCATCCCGCTCGTCGGCCTGGGCTTCATGTATCCGCAGGGCTATTTCCGCCAGCGGATCTCCCCCGACGGGTGGCAGGAGGCCGAGTATGAGCCGTTCAACCGGCTGGAGTCCCCGATTCACCAGGCCCTGACCCCGTCGGCGTCACCCTGCCAGATCACGGTTGAATTGGGCGACCGGACCGTCTGTGCCGTGGTATGGCGCGTCAACGTGGGCCGCGTGATCCTCTACCTGCTCGACACCGACGTGCCGGAGAACGCGCCGAGCGACCGGGCCTTGTCAGCGCGGCTCTACGGCGGGGACCAGGAAGTCCGCCTCTCGCAGGAAATCCTGCTCGGCATCGGCGGGGTGAGAGCGCTCCGCACGCTCGGGCTCGCCCCGGCGGTATGGCACGCGAACGAAGGCCATTCCGCGTTCCTCATGATCGAGCGAGTCCGCGAGTACGTCCAGGCGGGCCGCTCCTTCGAGGAAGCGGCGGACCTGGTCCGCCGCACCACGGTCTTCACCACCCACACGCCGGTGCCGGCCGGCCACGACGTGTTTGCCCACGAGCTGATGGAGCGGTACTTCCACCGGTACTGGGGCCAGCTCGGCCTTTCGCGCGAGACCTTCCTGGCGTTGGGGCAGTTCCCCGATCGGCCGGACGGCTTCAACATGACGGCCCTGGCCCTGCGCCTGTCCGGCCACGTGAACGGCGTCAGCCGCGAGCACGGCCGCGTGTCGCGCCGGATGTGGCGGAGCCTGTGGCCGGACCGGCCCGAGGAGGAAGTGCCCATCCGGAGCGTGACCAACGGCGTCCACGTGCCGACCTGGATCGCCCCGGAGATGAACCACCTCTACAGCCGGCACCTCGGCCCCGACTGGGCCGAACGCTCCGACGATCCGGCGGTCTGGCACCGGGTCATGGACATCCCGGATCAGGAGCTGTGGGCGATCCGCCAGGCGCTCAAGCGCAAGCTGATGAGCTTCATCCGGGAACGGGCACGCGCCGGATGGATGCAGTGGCGGCTGGAGGCGACGCAGGTGTTGGCCAGCGGGACGCTCCTGGACCCCGAAGCCCTGACGATCGGGTTCGCGCGACGGTTCGCCACGTACAAGCGGGCGACGCTCCTCTTCACCTCGCTGACGCGCCTGCAGCACCTCCTGCAGGACCGCTGGCGCCCGGTGCAGGTCATCTTTGCGGGCAAGGCCCATCCGGCCGACGAGCCCGGTCGACGGTTCATCCACGAGGTCTATAGCTTCTGCAAGGACCACGGCCTGGGCGGCCATGTCGCCTTCCTCGAAGACTACGACATGCACATGGCCAAGTACCTTGTCCAGGGCGTGGACGTGTGGCTGAACACCCCGCGTCCGCCGCTGGAGGCGAGCGGCACCAGCGGGCAGAAGGCGGCGCTCAACGGGGTGCCGAGCCTGAGCGTGCTGGACGGATGGTGGCAGGAGGGCTATGACGGCGGGAACGGGTGGGCGATTCCCTCCTCCGCGCACCTGCAGGACCCGCAGGCCCAGGACCTGCACGACGCCGAGCAGCTCTACCGCCTCCTCGAGCAGGAAATCGTGCCGCTCTACTACACCAGGGACCGGGACGGGATTCCCCGCGGCTGGATGCAGGTCGTCAAGGACGCAATCCGCACGATCGCCCCGCGGTTCTGCACTCGCCGCATGGTCAAGGAATACATGACCCTCTGCTACGCGCCCGCCGCCGGCCTGGAACCCACATCCCGGTAACAGCCGCCGGTGAAACTGCGCGTCCTGGCCATCTTCAGCCTGCTGGCCCTGATGCTGGGCCGGTACCTGCTTTGCCGCGCGCAGGAGCTGGCGCTCCCCGCGCGCATCGGCCAGGCCCGTCGGGCCGGCATGCACCGCAAAAACGCACGAAGCTTCGTCCGAACGGCCACCCGCCTCAAGGGCGTGCTCATCAAGGTCGGCCAGGCGCTGAGCGCCCGCGTGGACATCCTGCCGGACGCCTTCACCGACGAGCTGAGCCAGCTTCAGGACCAGGTGCCGCCGATCGAGTATGCGGCGGTGCGCCAGCGCATCGCCCAGGAGCTCGGTGACGATCCTGACCGGATCTTCGCCTCCTTCACGCCGACCCCCATCGCCGCCGCCTCGCTCGGTCAGGTCCATGCTGCCTGCCTCCTGGATGGCCGCCGGGTTGCTGTCAAGGTCCAGTATCCTGGGATCGCCGAGATCGTCGCGACGGACCTCCGTGCGCTCGAGTGGGCCACGCGCCTCCTCCGGTGGTGGATGCCCAGCGTCCGCTTCGACCTCCTCTACGACGAGTTCCGGACAATCCTCCTCCAGGAGCTGGACTACGAGCAGGAGGCCCGCTACGCGGAGGCCTTCCGGATCCACTTCGCCGACGACGCCCGGATTGTCGTCCCCCGCGTCATCTGGGCATTCACGACCCCGCGGGTGCTGACGCTGGAGTTCGTGGAGGGCATCAAGATCTCCCACGTCGCCGAGTTGGAGGCGAAGGGCGTCCAGTTGCCCGCTCTGGCCCGCCTGGTCGTCGAGGCCTACATGCGGCAGCTCCTCCGGCACCGGTTGTTCCACGCGGACCCGCATCCGGGTAACCTGTTCGTCCAGCCGCATCCGGAGGGCCCGCGGCTGGTCTTCGTGGACTTCGGCATCATGCAGCCTATGGGCCCGCAACTCTACCAGTCGATCAAAGGGGCGATGCGCGCGATCGTCGAGCGTGACATCCCCGGCATCGTGTACTGGATGAAGGAGCTGGGGGTCGTCGTGCGCACCGCCCGCGACCGCGACGTGGAGGCGGTCGCGGCCGCCCTGATGGAGCGCTACCGGGACAAGCCGCCCAAGGAGCTGCGGGCGCTCACGCTCGAGGACATCGCGCGCGACCTCCGCGAGCTGTTCCGGGTCTACCCCTACCTGCAGCTCCCGAACCATTTCGTCGTTCTCGGACGGACGGCGGGCATGCTGTCGGGCCTGAACGCGCAGCTCGACCCGGACCTCAACCTCATCGAGCTGGCGGCACCCTACGTGCGGGAGTTCTTCCTGGCCGAGGAGGGACCGCCGCCGACGCTGCTGGAGCAGGCCCTGGCGGTCGGCAAGCGCCTCGCCGGCCTCCCGCGGCTCGTCGAGTCGCGCCTGGCCGCACTGGAGCAGAGCGAGTCGCGCCGGCGCGTGAGCTCCGAGGCGCTGGCCCCGCTCTTGGATCGGCTCTACGGGCTGCTGTTCCGCGCAGCCGCGGCGCTCGTGGCCGTGGTGGCCTTCGCCCTCTGGGTCTGGCTGCGTCTGCAAGGGGCGTCCTGGGAGGCGCACCTGCTCGCGGCCGTCGCGGGGGTCGCGGCCCTGCTGCTGCTCGGCTCGTGGCTCACCCGTACGGGGCGCGCATGAGCGCGCTGGCCCCATGGGCAGCCGTCTGCTGCACGGCGCTCGGGCTCCTGGTCTGGAGCGGGGCTGCGGCCGACCCGCTGGGGGAGCGCCTCCACCAGCCCGATCGGCGCAGGACGGGACCGGCCGTGACGCGCGAAGCGCAGGAGGCCTTCAAACGGGGCGAGTACGACCGCGTCGTGCGGCTGCTCGAATCGGCCACAGAGCCGTCACCCCCACGCGAGCTGTTGCAGGTGGGATTCCAGAGCTACCTGCGCCTGGGACGGGCCGAGGCGGCCCTCAAGCTCTACCATCAGCTCGTCCCTCCGGGTCGGCCAGACCAACTCCCGTGGCTTCGCCAGCTCGCGCTGGCCTTCATCACCGGTCACGCACGCGACGCCAGCGAATTCGTCCGCGTTGCTGCCTACACGGCGCTCGCAGAGGTGGCCGGTCGCGAGGCCGTGCCGTTGCTGGAAGACGGGCTCCTGGACCCGTCGGTCATGGTGCGCGCGCGGGCGGTCGAGGGGCTCGGCCGGACCGGCCCCGCGGGCGTAGCCGGCGTCAAGCGGGCGCTCAAGGATCCGGCTACGGCCGTCCGCGTCGCCGCGCTGCACGCGTTGGGCGGCGAGGGGCACCGGGCCGGTCAGGACGCCACGCTCGTGGAGGCCCTGACCGAGATCGCCAGGCGGGAGGAGGGGCCGCCGTCCGTGTTCGCCCTGGCGGTATTGGTGCGATGGGGACGCGAGCAGGCGCTCAACGGCCTCCTGAGCGCCGCGACCCTCCCGGACCCGGAGACCCGCATGGCCGCGCTCGGGGTGCTGGGCAAGCTCAAGCGCCCCGCGACCCTGTCCCTGCTCACCCAGGCGGTCTATGATCCAGACCCGTCCGTCCGGGCCTTCGCGGCCGGGGCACTCGGCGAGTTCGGCAGCCCGGAGGGCGCGAGCGCGCTGACGCACTTGCTGAGCGACGAGAGCCCGCGCGTCCGGAGCGTCGCCGCGGCCAGCCTGGGACGTCTCCGGGTCGCCTCCCTGCGGCCGCTCCTGTGGCAGGCGGCCCGCGATCCGGTCGAGCTGGTCCGCACGGGCGCGGTCGAGGGCCTGCTCCGACAGGGTGACCAGGAGATTCTCCTAGTCGCCCAGGAGCTCACGAAGCACCCGGACCCGTCGGTCCGGAGCGCGGTCGGCCAGGCCCTGGGCATCCCCGGGCAGAAGCGGGCGATTGCGCTGTTGGAGGCGCTGCTCCGGGACCAGCAGCCCCAGCCGCGCCTGGCGGCGGCGCGCGCGCTGGGACGGATCGGCAGGCCCGAGGTCGTGCCCGTCCTCAAGCACGCGCTCCAGGACACCGACGTCGTGGTCCGGATCGCGGCGGCCGGCAGCCTGGCGCAGGTGCTGGCCGAAGGCAAGTAACGCCCCTCAACCCATGAAGCGGGGGAAGAACCCTATGGTCAAGCTGGTGGGAATGCTCGTCCTGGCGGCCGCGGCCTTCTTCGCGGGCTACTACGCCGGACAGCGGTCGCTCGCGGATCTGGAGAAGACGGTGGCCGAGCTGTCACGCTCCTTCCTGGACAAGACGCTGGGCCTCCAGCGGAACTTCCGGTTCCGCCAGTCGCTGCTCGATGCAAAGGCCCAGGTGGTGCAGGCCAAGTCGGAATTGCTCGACCGGAACTACGGGAACGCCGCGAAGGAACTCGCGGTCGCCGTCGAGGATCTGCAGAAAGCAGCCGAGGCGGAGCGGGACGCGGGGAAGCCCTCGAAGGTGAAGCCGCTGACCGTCAAGGCGCGGGAGGCGCACCTCGAGCTGACGATGGGGAAATCCATCCCGCGGGCCCGGCTCGACGAGATCCAGCAGGAGCTGGACGATCTGCTCGCGGGGAACTAGCTTCCTACACGCTCGCGGTCTTCTTCTTCCAGGCCGCCAGGATGCGCTCGGCCCGCATCTTCACCACCAGGTCGGGGTCCTGCATCAGGGGCTTGATCGCCTCCCGCCCCCGTTCGTCGCCGATCTTCTCCAGCGCCGCCGCCGCCGTCAGCCGCGTGAACCAGTCCTTGTCTTTCGTCTTCTCGATGAGCGGCTCGACCGCCCGCCGGTCCCCGATCCGCCCCAGCGCGATGATCGCCTGTCGGCGGATCCGCTCGTCCTTGTCCGCGAGCGCCGCGATCAGCCGCTCCACGGCCGGCTCACCCAGTTCCACGAGGGCGTCCGTGGCGTCCTCCCCGAACTCGTCGCTCCGGAGCTGCTGGACGAGCGGTTCCAGGACCCGCTCGTCCTTGATCTTGCCGAGCGCGCGGATCGCGAACTTCCGCACGTCCCAGTCCCGAAGCTGCTTGATCAGGAGGTCCACCGCCGGCGAACCGACCTGACCGAGCGCCTCCACGGCGACCTCCCGGACCTGCCAATCCCCGTCCCGGAGCGCGCGGACGAGAGGCTCGACGCACCGTTCGTCGCCCATCTCGCCCAGCGTGATGACGGCCTCGCGGCGGATCGCCCAGTCGGGATCCTTGAGCAGGTCAATCTGGATCTGAATCTCATCCTTGACCTCCTCTTCCCCAACCGCCTCCGCTTCGGCCGGCTCGGGTTCCTCAGGCCCGGTCGCCTGGGTCTCGGCGGGTCCGGAAGGCATGGCCAGCGCGTCGGCGACGCGATCCGCCAGCTCATCCGTCACGGCCTCGCCTTCGGGCTCGAAGAAATCGTCGGACTTCTTCTCCTCTTCCGTCATGCTCTTCCTCCCTGCCGTTCCGTCCGGTGCGCCCGCGAGCGCGCCGGCTCACGCCTGCGCCGGGGCCGCCGTTTTCTGCTTTTTCATCGCGTGCTGCTTGCGTAGGGCGAGCTTCCGCCGCCGACGTTGCGCCCGCTTCAGGCGCTTGCGCAGGGCCCGGAGCGACGCATCCGCCTCCGGGTTCTCGCTCCCGGCCAGCCGCTCCCGCACCCGCTTCTTCAGCCGTGCCTCGTCCGATTCCTCAACGGTCTTCTTCGCCATGTCCGCCCCCTCTTTCCTCGGCCAACGATACAGCAACGAGTCGAAAGGCTATCAGTCTATGCAAGCCTCCCGAACCCTGTCAACACAACGAATTGAGTCATCTAAAATCTTACCAAGCGACCGATCGTTGCGTCATTTGCAAATCTTACCCTCCAGATTCGCATGGAGCGAGTCGGAAGGAGGGCCAGGATGGAGGCAGGCAGCATGGCGCGACGATCCAAACAGGAGTATCTGCGGGTGATGTGGCAGCGGTATCAACGGGCCGATCGGGCGACGCGGTCGGCCCTGCTGGACGAAGTGACGCGAGTCTGTCGATATCATCGCAAGTAGGCGATCGGGCTGTTGAGCCGGCCGGCTCCGCCCCGGCCGCCGGTGCGCCGGGTGACCCGGCGGCGGCCGACGTATCCGGAGCCGGTGATTCGCCTGCTCGCGGAGAGCTGGGCGGCCTCCGGCTATCTGTGTGGCCAGCGACTGAAGGCGGCGCTCCCGCACTGGCTGCCGTGGCTGAAGCGGCGCGCCCCCCTCACGCCGACGGTGGAAGCGCAGCTCCGGCGGATCAGTCCCCGGCAGATCGACCGGCGCCTGCGGGAGCGCAAGCAGCCCATCACGCGGCGCCTCTACGGCACCACGCGCCCGGGTTCCTTGTTGAAGCATCAGATCCCGATCAAGACCGAGCACTGGGATGTCCGCAAGCCCGGCTCTCTGGAGATCGATCTGGTCTCGCACGCCGGCGCCTCGGCCGCCGGCGAGTTTCTGCACACGGTGGACGGGGTGGACATCCACACGACGTGGGTGGACCGGCAGGCGATCAGGGGCAAGAGTCGCCACGAAGTCGTGCAGGCCATGACGACCATTGAGCAGCAACTGCCCTTCGCCCTGCGGGGCCTGGACTCCGACAACGGGAGCGAATTCATCAATGATCATCTGCTGGCCTGGTGCCAAGACCGGCCGACCGGGCCCCGGGTGCCGGTGACCCGCTCGCGGCCCTCCAAGAAGGAGGACCACGCGCCTGGAGAGCAGAAGAACGGGACCCATGTGCGCAAGCTGGTGGGGTGGGAGCGCTATGACAGCCGGGCGGCGTTGAACGCCCTGTATGCCGACCTCCGGCTCTTTCAGAATCTCTTCCAGCCCTCCATGAAATTGGCGCGCCAGGAGCGGGTGGGCTCGCGGCTGATTCGCCGCTATGACCGGCCACAGGCGCCGTTCGAGCGGTTGCGAGCCTGCGCCGACGGCGATCCGCAGAAGGTCACCGCGCTGGAGCAGGTCCTGACGACGACCGATCCGTTTGCGCTCTCACAGCGGATTGACCGCCACCTGGAGCGACTCTGGGCGCTCGCCACGCGGGCGCCGCGCACGCCGCGCGAGACAGCCCCCCGGCCGCCGCCGCCACGGGCGAGCACGCCCTGGCGCGGGTGGACCTTCAGCCCGAAGGTTCAGCGCCAGAACCAGGCGCTGCGCCGCACAGGACGCTCACAGGGGGGATACGCCAGCATGGACTCCAAGGTGATCGTTGATCCTGGGCCAAATGCGGCGGTCGATTTCTCGACTGACCGCCCCCAAGGCCCTCCTGTGAGCAAGGAGCGATGAGTCGCCCGGTAAGATTCAGAAATGACTCAACGGTCCCCCACTGGGTAAGATTTTTAGGCTCTTCAGGCTTTCGTGTGGGTTGGATAGAGATCCAATCCTCCACAATGGAAGTAGATCGCGGTCTTGAAGTGCTCGACGTTGCGGAAGCCGCGGGCGGTCTTCTTGACCCACTGGATCGTGGCATTGACCGCTTCCAGCCCCGCGTTGGTGAGCCGATGCCTCAGATACGTCAACACATTCGGAAGATGGCGCCGGATCAGGTGGGCGACGGCGGCCATTGGGCGCAGCCGACTGTGCGTGGCGCGCCAGAACCAGCGGGCAAAGAAGTTCTGCGCGGCACCGGGGGAGGCATCGTCCCAGAACGGGCGGAAGCGCTCCTTGAGGGTCCAGGCCCGGGCCACCGTCCGCTCACTGCGCTGCAGCGTCCGGAAGGTGGCCTGCTGCTCGGCGGTCATGTCCTTGGGGCGCATGAGCCAGAGGTACTTGGTGCCGGTCAGGCGCGCATCCCCGTCCTGCTTGAGCGTCCGATGCTCGACCCGGCGCACGCGGTCCACGGCGTCATGGAGGTGCTTGGCGATATGGAACTTGTCGAAGACGCTCGTCGTCTCGGCCTCGGGGAGATGGGCGTGGGTGGACTGGACGTAGGGCTCCCACCTGTCCATCGCGATGGCCTCAATCCCCGCGCGCTGCTCGGGCGTCAGCGTCGCCCAGAAGCCATCGAGGCTCTCTTGCTTCCGGTCCTCCGCCAGATCGAGCACGCGGCTGCGGTCCAGATCGGCCACCACCGTCAGGTCGCGATGCCCCTTCGCGATGGCCTTCTCCTCGACACCGAGGTGCGCGACGACGTCCCGGGTGCGACGGCTGAGCCCCCGCGCGACGGCCCGCTCCTTGATCCCCCAGGCCTCATCCCAGGTGATGCGCAGCAGCCCGGCCGCACCTGTGACCGAGCACTCGCGGAGCAGGTCGATGGCCAGGCGTTCGAACCAGGCGGTGAATTGGCTCCCCGGCTCGGCCCAGGGCACCGCGATCTGCTTGACCCCATGGGTCGGACCGCTCACGCGGGGCAGGTCCGCCTGGATCCATGTGGTGAACTGGCAAGGACTCCAGATGCCGCCACCGCCGGCGCTTGCGATCAGAGCCTGGGACCGGCGCCTGGCACTCAGGACAGGGATACGGCCCCGGGCCGGTCTCCACGGTCACGGTCACCGGCTGCCCCGTCACATCCAGCTCCACGTTGACCACGGTCCAGGGGGCTTGCAGCCCCAGCACAGCTTGAGAGCGTTCAACGTCACGCATCGCTCGGACCCTCCTTTCGAAGGTCCAAGCAGAGCGCAAGAGGGATCAGTGACCCACACAATTTCCTGAAGAGCCGATTTTTAAATGGCTTGATAGGCACAACCATCGCGACACGGACCACAGGGCCAGACGCGAGGGCAGTCTCGAGGAGACGCCGGAAGCGGGGACGCGGAGGGTCAGGACAGAGAGTTGGCGAAGGCCAGGTCGAGGCGCCGCTGGGCCGCCAGAATATCGGCCACGCGGCGGGAGCGCCGCTCCCGGTAGAAATCGCTCGGCAAGAGCGGCAGGCCGCGATCCCGCCGAACCTCGATCGGAGCCAGCCGCCGCCAGGCGAGGCCGCCCGCGGCGTCGAGCGGCACGAGGCTGGAGACCGGACGCACCCCGCCGGCCGCCGGGTCGTCCCAGAGCAACGGACCTGCGTGCCCGACGACCTCCAGTTGCACAGCCGCGACGCCGGAGGCGACCAGGCCGAGTTGGCGGGCCGCTCCGTAGGAGAGGTCAATGATGCGCCCGTTCACGTAGGGGCCCCGGTCGTTGATCCGGACACGCACCTGCCTGCCGTTCTCCGCGTTCGTCACGCGCACCACCGTCCCGAACGGCAGCGTGCGGTGCGCTGCGGTCAAGGCCTGCATGTCGTAGACCTCGCCGCTCGCGGTCAGCCAGCCGTCGAAATCGTCTCCGTACCAGGAGGCGACTCCGCGCTGCTTGATTCCCAGGTCCATGTCCACCGCCCCCTTTGGCAGGAGCGTACACGCCGGCAGGAGCAGGCCGCACAGGGCCGCCAGCACCCAGGCGCAGCGGGCATACGTTCGTGTGCTCACAGACTCCTCCGATCGTTCTCAGACCAAGTCGGTCCCTCGGCGCTGCGCGACAACGGGGATGAATCGTGGATGAGGCCGTGAGGACGAGAACCCGAACGCGCCGGATGTCAAGACCGGCCGAAAGACGATCGAGGTGGCCAGACTCTAACAAAGCACCGCGCGTGAAGTCAACCCCTCGTTCGAAGAATCTCCCGAGAGGAGACAAATTTTGTCGCGGATCCGGAAGGGCTCACGTCATGGGTAGGAACAACTACGTTTGCGTAGAAAAAGCTATAGAGCGGATGCGCACCCGCCGCCAGTCCGCCCGGAGGAGGCTACTGGGCTTGCCGGTAGAAGCGGTCTTCGATCGCAAGGGAGAAGTGCACACTTCGGTTCTTGGCCCAGCAGGCCTCGCTGTGCTCCGTGCAGACCGGCCGGTCCTTGCCATAGCTGATGGTCCGGATGAGCGCGGCGTCGAGGCCGAGCGCTTCCAGGTACGATTTCACGCTCTGCGCCCGCCGCTCTCCCAGCACCAGGTTGTAGTCCGCGGTTCCGCGCTCGTCGCCCCGCCCTTCGAGCAGGAGTTGCCAGCCGTCCTTGCTCTTCAGCCGGCCTGCGTTGACCTCGACGAGATCCCGGGCGTCCTCGCGCAGGTGGTACCGATCGAAGTCAAAGAGGATGTCGAACATGAAGGGAGACAGCGGCTCCACGACCGCGGCTGGCGGCGGCGCGGGCGCCGCTTCGGCCACCTGCTCTTGCGCAGCGGCCACCTCCTGCGGAGGAGGGGGAGGGGCCGGGACCGGGACCTGGGGCTCCTCGATCCGCTCCTCCTTGACCGGGCCCAGCCGGACATTGCCGGGCGTCGCCTCCATCGAGTCCACAACCGCCCCGTGCTCCGCCGCGGCACAGCCAGTCAGCAGCGCGGCGAAACCCAGCGCTCTCAGAACAAGACCCCACATGCAGACCTCCGGCGCGAGCGGCCGACTCGCGGTCTCACCTATGAGTCACCTGGCGTGTGTCCCCCCGCACTGTACCATAGGCAGAGACCTCGATCCAGACCTGTTCGGCCAGGACCCATCCGCCGTGGACGCCCGTGCCTTGACCGCGGCTCGGCTGCCCGCCGCGCACAGTCATCGAGGATTACACCAGGAACGGGGCCGCGCGGGCCGGTCCCCGCAGCAGCTCCCGCGGGCGTACTACAAGACGCTGGGCAGCGAATGCTAAAATGAAAACGCGGATCGGTGTCGCGTTTCAGACCCAAAGGAGGGCACGCCATGCGTACACCTACAATCATCCACTACGGAGCAGCTATGCTGCTGGTGGCCTCGCTTGCGGGCTGCGCCACAGCTTCGGGCAGGAGCGGTCAGGCTCCGGGCGCGGCGGCCACGTCGGATCCGGCCAGCCAAGCGTTCCACTATCGCCAACAGGCAGCCGAGCTCACTGAGCTGGCCAACCGCCTTGAGCTTGAAGCCCAGTGGTACGCGCGCCGCAGCGGGGAGGAATCCGAGCCGGCCAAACGGGCCCGGGAGCTGGCCAAGGAAATGCGCTTAGCTGCCGAGGAGGCCGATCAGCTCGCGCGGGAATACCGGAGTCAGGTTCCGCACAACCAGGTGTATTGACTCGCAGGACCCGTCTGGAAGGGAGCGCGGGGGTCCGGATCCTACGGAGTTCGCGTCGTCTCGTAAGCCAGTGACATCTGGGAACATACGGTCTCACGCCGCACCCGCTCGCACTTGACCGACGACGGCGCAAGCGCGCCGTCCCCTTGCGCGAGGCCGATCGCGGGTGGCCTGTCTGGCACCGGCCCTCGTTCATGAACGCGACGGAGGGCGGCCAGCTCGCCCTGCTTCTCGATGAGGCACTCCTGCTTGGCTTCGGGCAACGCGTACCTCGCCGTGCAATAGGCGGACATTGCGCGAGCCAGCCGAGCATAGGCTTCCTCCCGCTCCTGGAGCGCATCCTGGACGATCTGGTCCGGGCCGCCCGATGTCGCACAACCCCAGAGCAATCCCAAGCCGACCAGCAAACCGCTTGTTCCGCGCCCCATCTCCCAGCTCCTGAACGTCATCGGGCCCCGCCGGGTTCCCCCGCCCGGCTCTCCCGCTCGCTCGCCCCCAAAAAAAAACGCCCTTCCGGCCAGCCGTCACGTGACGCCGGCCAAAAGGACGCCCTTGTCCGCTTGCCGCCACGAACCCCGCGGGCGGACGCCATTGTCCGAGCCTGGGGGCCTTGATCAGGTGCGCTTACTATAGACGGGCAGCCGCCGCCTGTCAAAGGTAAAATTTCAGGTCAACGCCGCAGGCGGAGCAGGGCCAGGGAGCGCCCCTCCAGCTCGTAGCGCTCGCCGCCCTTGAACACCGTGACCCGCTTGCCGTGGTCGGGGGACGCCGTGTCTAGGAGCGGCTCCCAGCGCACGCCCCGCCGGTGGGCTGGGAGCGTGAACGGCAGGGGCTCGTGGTGCGCGTTGAGGAGCACGAGCAGCGTGTCCTCCATGATCGGGCGGCCCTTCGCGTCCGGCTCCTCGATCGCATCTCCGGCCAGCCGCATGCCGAGGCAGCGGACGTAGCCCTGGCTCCATTCGTCGTCGGTCATCTCCTTCCCGTCTGGATTGAACCAGGCGACGTCCTTGACTTCCGACCCGCGGATGAGCCGCCCCTGGAAAAACCGCCGGCGCCGGAGCACGGGATGTTGCTGCCGCAGCGCGATCACGCGCCGGACGAAGGCCAACAGATCGCGCTCCACCCGCGTGAGGTGCCAGTCGTGCCAGCCCAACTCGTTGTCCTGGCAGTAGGCGTTGTTGTTCCCGCGCTGCGTGCGGCCGATCTCGTCCCCCCCGCAGAGCAGGGGCACACCCTGGGAGAGGAACAGGGTCGCGAGCATGTTGCGCTTCTGCCGCTCCCGCAGCTCGCGGATCGCCGGATCGTCTGTCGCGCCCTCCACGCCGCAGTTCCAGCTCAGGTTATCGTCCGTCCCATCACGATTGTCCTCCCCGTTCGCCTCGTTGTGCTTGTGGTTGAACGAGACGAGGTCGTGGAGCGTGAAGCCGTCGTGGCAGGTGACAAAGTTGATGCTCGCGTAGGGCCGCCGCCCGCTCCGCTCGTAGAGGTCGCTGCTGCCCGTCAGGCGGTAGGCCAGCTCCGCCACCTGGCCGCCGTCCCCCCGCCAGTACCGGCGGATCGTGTCTCGATAGCGGCCGTTCCACTCCGCCCAGCCCACGGGGAAATTGCCGACCTGGTAGCCGCCCTCGCCGAGGTCCCAGGGCTCGGCGATCAGCTTCACCTGCGAAAGCACCGGGTCCTGGTGGATGATGTCGAAGAACGCACTCAGCCGGTCCACCTCGTGCAGCTCCCGCGCCAGCGCGGCAGCCAGGTCGAAGCGGAAGCCGTCCACGTGCATCTCGGTGACCCAGTAGCGAAGGCTGTCCATGATGAGCTGGAGCACGCGCGGGTGCCGGGCATTGAGCGTGTTGCCGCAACCGGTGTAGTCCATATAGTAGCGCCGGTTGTCGGCGACGAGCCGGTAGTAGGTGGCGTTGTCAATGCCGCGGCAGGAGAGGGTCGGACCCAGGTGATTGCCCTCGGCCGTGTGGTTGTAGACCACGTCGAGGATCACCTCAATCCCCGCGCTGTGGAGCGTCTTGACCATCGTCTTGAACTCGCGGACATGCCGGGCGCGCACCGGCGAGGCCGCGTACCGGATGTCCGGCGCGAAGTAGCCGATCGTGTTGTAGCCCCAGTAGTTCGTGAGGCCCCGGTCGGCCAGGTGCTTGTCCCGCACGAACTGGTGGACGGGCATCAGCTCGATCGCGGTTACGCCCAAGTCCTGCAGGTGCTCGATCACGGCCGGGGTGGCGATGCCGAGGTAGGTGCCGCGCAGCTCCGGCGGCACCTCCGGATGGCGCATGGTCAGCCCCTTGACGTGCGCTTCGTAGATGACGGTCTTCTCCCACGGCGTCCGCAGGAGCTGGTCTCCGCCCCAGGTGAAGGCCTGGTCTACGACGACGCACTTGGGGATGTTGCCGGCGTTGTCGCGCTCGTCGAAGGACAGGTCGGCCGCAGGGTTGCCGATCCGGTAGCCGAACACGGCATCGGACCACTCGACCGTGCCCGCGATCGCCTTCGCGTAGGGGTCAATGAGCAGCTTGTGAGAGTTGAACCGGTGCCCCGCCTCCGGCTCGTAGGGGCCATGCACCCGGTAGCCGTAATGCTGCCCCGGCCGGACGCCTGGCAGGTACACGTGCCAGACTTGATCGGTACGCTCCTCGATCCGGATGCGCCGCGATTCCTTCTCCGCGTCCGGCCGGTCGTAGAGACACAGCTCGACCGCGGTCGCGTTCTCGGAGAACAGGGCGAAGTTCACCCCTTCGCCGTCCCAGGTCGCGCCTAGGGGATAGGGAGAGCCGGGCCAGATCCGCTCCGTCATGTCGTTGCCTACTGGCTACGCCTTGTCCCGGAGACATCTACCGTGACTGTCCGGCTTATGCAAGGGTGGGCGCACGGTATCTAGCGAAAGGCGGCGGATTCTGGCACAGTGAGGCCGGTGACTGACGCAGAAGCGAAGCCCCCGTGGCAATTAGACCTCGGCGCCCGGCCCGTAGGCCCCGATGCGGTGCGGTTCCGCGTCTGGGCGCCAAAAGCCGGCCGCGTCGCGGTCCGGCTCTTCGGCCCGGACGGCCGGCCCCTTCCGCACGAGCCAGTGCCGCTCGCGCCCGCTGGCGGCGGCTACTATGAAGGGACGGTGTCCGGTGCACGGGCGGGCCTGTGCTACCGTTACAGGCTGGACGACGCGCTGGAACGGCCGGACCCCGCCTCCCGGTTTCAGCCGCAGGGTGTGCACAGCCCCTCGATGATCGTGGACCCGGACGCCTTCGGCTGGACGGACCAGGGGTGGCCCGGGCGGCCGCTGCGCGACCTGATCCTCTATGAGCTGCACGTCGGGACCTTCACGCCCGAGGGAACCTTCGAGGCGATCATCCCTCACCTCGACTACCTGCGCGACGAGCTGGGGGTCACGGCGATCGAGCTGATGCCAGTGGCCCAGTTCCCGGGCGCACGCAACTGGGGCTACGACGGCGTGTACCCCTTCGCCCCGCAGGCCACCTACGGCGGGCCCGAAGGTCTCAAGCGCCTGGTGGATGCCTGCCATGCCCGTGGCCTGGCCGTCTGCCTGGACGTCGTCTACAACCACCTAGGGCCCGAAGGGAATTATCTCGCCTGCTTCGGCCCCTATTTCACCGACCGCTACCGGACGCCCTGGGGCGAGGCGATCAACTACGACGGGCCGGACAGCGACGCGATCCGGCACTTCTTCATCAGCAACGCGCTCTACTGGGTGACCGAATACCACGTGGACGCGCTGCGCCTCGACGCGATCCACGGGATCTTCGACTCCAGCGCGCGCCCCATCCTGCGCGAGCTCGCCGCGGCGGTCCACGCGCAGGCGCGGGCGCTGAGCCGGACCATCCTGGTGATCGCGGAGAGCGATCAGAACGACGTGCGCGTGATCACGCCGGCGGACGAGGGCGGCTACGGGCTCGACGCGCAGTGGAACGACGACTTCCACCACGCGCTCCGCGCCCAGCTGACCAGCGAGCGCGCCGGCTACTACCAGGACTTCGGCCGGCTCGAGCAGGTCGCGACGGCCCTCCAGGAGGGCTTCGTCTACACCGGACAGTATTCGACCTATCGGCGGCGGCGCCACGGCAGCTCGTCCCGGCACCGCCCCGCCGCCCAGCTCGTCGTCTTCGCGCAGAACCATGACCAGGTAGGCAACCGGGCACGGGGCGACCGGCTAACGACCCAGGTGCCGCCCGAGGCCCTGCGCGTTGCGGCAGCCGCGGTGCTGTTTGCCCCGAACGTGCCGCTCCTGTTCATGGGCGAGGAATACGGCGAGCCGGCGCCCTTTCAGTACTTCACGGACCACGGCGACCCCGCGCTCCAGGAGGCGGTCCGCCAGGGGCGGCGACGGGAGTTCGCGGCCTTCGGCTGGCGCGAGGAGCTGCCCGACCCGCAGGATCCGGCGACGTTCGAGCGGTCGCGCCTCCGCCTGGAGTCCCGCACCGAGCCGGAGCGAGCCGCGCTGCTCCGGTGGTACCGGGCCCTGATCGCGCTCCGGCGCGCAGTCCCGGCGCTCGCCGCCAGCGAAGCCGTGCCGCCCACCCACCGCGTCTGGACCTTCGAGCCGGAATCGGTCCTCGCCATGCACCGCTGGCATCCTGAAAGTCCAGCCGCGCTCGTGGTGCTCAGCTTCAGCAAGAACCCCGCGGTGCTGACGCTGCGCGAGCCAGTCGGCGCCTGGAGGCTTCGGCTGGACGCCGCCACCGCGGAGTTCGGCGGCTCGGGGAGCAACGCCGCGCCCGCCGCCCTGATCATCGCCGGGACGGGTGCAAGCCTCCGCCTCCCAGCCTACGCGGCCGCGGTGTACCTGGCTGAGCCCTGACCGGCCAGGCCGGCCCGGGGCCGAGCGGGAGGGGCGAGCGGACACAGAGGAGGGAACCGCCATGGGGTACAAGCGACTCGACGACTACGGCGCTATCGGGGACCTCCACACGGTCGCGCTGGTCGGCCTGGACGGCTCGATTGACTGGTGCTGCCTGCCTCGGTTCGACTCCCCCAGCCTCTTTGCGGCGATCCTAGACGACCGCAAGGGTGGCCGGTTCCAGATCGCGCCGGTCGCGGCGGGCGCCCGCCACCAGCAGATGTACCTGCCCGAGACGAACGTGCTCCTCACGCGGTTCCTGCATCCGGAAGGGATAGGCGAGCTGACGGACTTCATGCCGGTGGAGTCCGACGAGCCCGGGGCTCCTGCGAAGCGCCACCAGATCGTCCGGATCGTCTCCGTCGTGCGCGGGACGATGGGGTTCCGGCTGCACTGCGCCCCCGCCTTCAACTTCGCCCGGGACCCGCACCGGGCGGAGTCGCGCACAGGCGGGGTGATCTTCCGCTCCGCGTCCATGGCAGTTGGGCTCGTGAGCCCGGTCCCCCTTACCATTGTCGAGGGGGCCGCCGTCGGCGTGTTGACGCTCTCGGCGGGCCAGCGCGCCGTCTTCATCCTGCAGCACATGGAGGACGGGAGCCCCGACGCGCTGCTCGACGTGCCGGAGAGCGGCGAGTGCGCCTTGGCGCACACAGTGGCGTTCTGGCGCCGCTGGCTCGCCCAGTGCCGGTACACGGGCCGCTGGCGAGAGATGGTCCACCGCTCGGCGCTGGTCCTCAAGCTGCTCACCTACGCCCCGACCGGCGCGATCGTGGCGGCGCCGACAACCAGCTTGCCCGAAGCGATCGGGGGCGTCCGCAACTGGGATTACCGCTATACCTGGATCCGTGACGCGGCGTTCACGCTGTACGCGCTCATCCGGCTCGGCTTCACGCGCGAGGCGGGACGCTTCATGGACTGGCTGAACGCCCGCTGCCAGGAATTGAACCCCGACGGCTCGCTGCAGGCCGTCTACGGAATTGACGGCCGGCATGACCTGCCCGAAGAAGCACTCGAACACCTGGAGGGCTACGCCGGTTCCAAGCCAGTCCGGATCGGCAACGCCGCGGCGTCACAGCTCCAGTTGGACATCTACGGCGAGCTGATGGACGCGGTATACCTCTTCAACAAGTACGGCTCTCCCATCAGCTACGACCTGTGGGGCAACCTCGCGCGGCTGCTGGACTACGTCTGCGCGAACTGGGAGCGCCCCGACGACGGCATCTGGGAGGTGCGCGGCGGCCGGCGCCACTTCGTCTATTCGAAGGTCATGTGCTGGGTCGCTCTGGACCGCGGGCTGCGGCTCGCGAACAAGCGCTCGTTTCCCGCCGACCGGACCACGTGGCTGGCCGTCAGGGACCGGATCTACCGCGAGGTAATGGACCGCGGCTGGAACCGGGACCTCGGCGCCTTCGTCCAGGAGTACGAGGGCAACGTCCTCGATGCGAGCGCGCTCCTCATGCCGCTCGTCTTCTTTCTCTCCCCCACCGACCCCCGCATGCTCGCGACGCTGGACCGCACGCTCGCGCGCCTGGTCTCAGACAGCTTCGTGTACCGCTACCTGCCTGGTCGCGCGGCGAGCGACGGGCTACCCGGCGAGGAAGGCACCTTCAGCCTGTGCACATTCTGGCTCGTGGAGGCCCTGACCCGGGCGGGACGGCTCACGGAGGCCCGGCTGATCTTCGAAAAGATGCTGAGCTACGCGAACCACCTGGGGCTCTATGCGGAGGAGCTGTCGCTCACAGGGGAGCACCTGGGCAACCTGCCCCAGGCGTTGACGCACATCGGGCTGATCAGCGCGGCGTTCAACCTGGATCGGGCGCTGCGATAGGTGAGAGAGGCAGCGAGCCCCGGCCACGCCGGGGCCCGCCCCTCGGGCTGGGGGTCACGGGCCGCTACTTGAGCCGCAGGAGCCCATTCTCCACCTTGGTGTTCGCGAGGAACTTGCCGAGGCTCTCGGTCAGCACCGTGTTGAGGAGGTCCTGGACGTCCTCGGGCTCGAACCAGAACACCGTCTCCGAGCCGTCGCCGTGCAACGTCATCCGGACAAGGCTGCCGTCCGCAGCGTTCTTCGCCTCCACGACCACCTTGGATGTGACTTTGATCTCCGTGCGCAGGAACCGGCTGGTGGCCTCGACCGACAGGGCGAGGAGCTTGCCGGACAGGGCCACATCCCCCGTCGCGCCGTCCGGGGCCACCTGGGCGTGCCAGCCCTTCCCCTTCAAGTACGCGGCCACCACGCCGGCGACCGCGTCCCCCGCCTTCCCCGCCGGCACGTCAAACGCCGTCTCGCTGCCCCAGAAATGATGGCGCACCCCCAGGCGCCCCTTGTCCGGCCGCGCGTCCTCGAACGCCGTCACGACCACAGCGAGCGAGGTCCCCTTCGCCCCCGCACCACCCGCCTCGGTCGGCTTGAGCTCCAGCGTGATCACCCCCGGACTCCCGCAGCCCCCGAACGCCAGGAGGCCCACGCAGCCCATCACCAGCAGTCTGTGCGCTCTCACAGGCTCCTCCCTTCCCTGTCCGCTTCGCCGATCCTCACTTCTCCATCACAAAATGCGCCCGCCGGTTCTGCTGCCAGCAGGCGTGGCTGTGCTCCGTGCAGAAGGGTTTCTCCTTCCCAAAGCTCGTCACGGTCATGTGCGCCGCCGGCAGGCCCAGGTTCGCCAGATAGTCCCGCACCGTCTGCGCCCGGCGCTCCCCCAGCACCAGGTTGTAGGCCGCCGTGCCGCGTTCGTCGCAATGGCCCTCGATCAGCAGCTTCCACCCGTCCTGCTTCTTGAGCCGCTCGGCGTTCTGCTCCAGCGTCGGCCGCGCGTCATCGCGCAGGACGAACTGGTCGAAATCGAAAAAGACATCGGACAGGCTCAGGGGCTCGACTGTGGGCGGGGGTGCGGCTGGGGCGACCGCGGCGACCTCCGACGGCGGCGCCTTCGGTGACTCCGCGGGCAGCGGCGCGACGGCCGACTCGGTCACCCGCGCCTCTTCAGGCACCGGCGGCGGCACCGGGGCTTCCGCCTGTTTTTCGCGAGGCTGTGCGGGCGGCGGCGGGGGAGCCGGTGGGGCGACGGCAGCAACCTCGGGCGGCTTCTCCGCCGGTGGGGGAGCCGGCTCCTCGGACTTAACCGCCGGTGGCGCAGCAGGGGGCTGTTCGGCTTCCCGGGCGCTCGGCAGCGGCGCTTCCGAAACCGGCGGCGCCGGCGCCGACGCGGCTTTCGGCGGCGGGCCGGGCACCAGCGCCAGGTCCTGCGCGGAGGACGAGACGCTGCGACCCGCGCATCCGGCCACAAGCCACGCGAGAGCGAGCACAACGAACAGACCGGGCAGCCCCCGGCAGATGAACGGCGTCATGGCAGCTCCTTCGCTTCCTTCACCCGGATGGATTGGGCCCGCAGGCCTTGCTCGTGCTTGACGTAGGTCAGCTCGACCGTCTGGCCGACCTTGATGTCGCTCAGAGGGATGCGCTCGGTGCCGCGGGTGATCTGGGCGCCGGACTCCACCGACGCACCGACGATCAGCTCCTCCTGCGTCTTCCCGACCTTCACCGCGACGACGATCACCGGCGGCGTGTCCGAAAGGTTGACCGCCACGACTTCCCCGCGGACGGTCCGCGTCTGGGACCGGGCCTCGGCGGCCCAGACCCCGGCCGACCAGAGGAGACCAGCGAGGACCATCATGACGACCATCACGCGTTTCATCGGCACCTTCCCGACTCCTGGTTTACTGCTGATGCGCGCGGACGCGCATCCCCTTGCGACTTGGTTACGCCAACGGCTGTCACTATAGCCACATTTTCACCAATGATCAAGCCTCAATACGGGATAACGCGGAGGAACGCGCGCGGGCGCGCCCGCGGCCTTCGAGGCGGCGGGCTTGACTGCTCCAAGCGGGAGCCGGTAAGATCGCGAGCGGACCCGCTTCCGGACCCCGGCGAGCGGGTCCTGTCGTATCGGAGCAAGCCCGCTTCCGCTGGAGTCTCCGCCCGATGATCGAAGTCCGGGACGTCACCAAGCGCTACGGCGATCACACCGCCATCGACCGCGTGTCGTTTGTCGTGGAGAAGGGTGAGGTGCTGGCCTTCCTGGGGCCCAACGGGGCCGGGAAGACCACGACGATGCGCATTCTCACCTGCTTCATGCCGGCCTCCGCAGGCACGGCGACGGTCGCAGGATTTGACTGCTTTGAGCAGCCCCTGGAGGTGAAGCGCCGGATCGGCTATCTCCCCGAGACGCCGCCCCTGTACCAGGAGCTGACCGTCACCGAATACCTGACCTTCGTCGGCCGGCTCAAGGGGATGAACGCAGCCGCACTGCGGGCCGGCCTGGAGCGGGTGTGCGAGCGCCTCTCGCTGGGCGACGTGCGCCACCGTCTGATCGGCAACCTGTCGCGGGGCTACCGTCAACGGGTCGGGCTGGCCCAGGCGCTGATCCACGATCCGCCCGTGCTGATCCTGGACGAGCCCACGGTCGGCCTGGACCCGAAACAGATCATCGAGATGCGCCAGCTCATTAAGAGCTTGGCCGGCTCGCACACGGTCATCCTGAGCACACATATCCTGCCGGAGGCCACCGCCGTCTGCCAGCGGGTCGTCATCATCAACGCTGGCCGGATCGTCGCCGAGGACAGCCCCGAGCGCCTGTCCGCGCGCCTCCGGCGGTCGGAGAAGATCAGCGTCACCGTGCGGACCGCGCCGCCCGACCTGGCGGACCGGCTCCGCGCGCTGCCCGGCGTGCTCTCGGTGTTCGAAGCCGGCGAGCCGGGCGCGTTCCTCATTGAGGCCGAGCTGGGCCGCGACCTCCGCGCGGAGGTCGCGCGGTTCGTCGTGGGGCAAGGCCTGGGGCTCCTGGAGCTGAAGACGGTCACCCTGACGCTTGAGGACGTCTTCCTGCGGCTCACCCAGCACGAGGAGGGCGTCGAAGCCGCGGCTCCGGCGCGGGACGGGGAGCCCGCCCCGGCCGCAGAGGAGGCGCGTGGATGACCCCCGTCCAGGCCATCGTCGCCAAGGAGCTACGCTCGGCCTTCGTCTCGCCGATCGTGTACGTCGTGAGCGCGGTCTTCCTGCTCATCTTCGGGGTGCTCGCCTACCTCGCGGTGGTGAACGCAGGCAACCAGGCCATTCGCATGATGCAGCTCCAGGGCCTGGCGGCCCAGCTCAACCTCAACGACCTGGTGTTCCGGCCCACCTTCTACAGCACCGCGATCGTCCTGCTCCTCGTGCTCCCGATCCTGACCATGCGCGTGTTCGCGGAGGAGCGGAAGCTCCGGACCTTCGAGCTGCTGATGACCTCCCCGGTCGGCATCAACGAGATCGTGCTCGGGAAATTCCTCGCCCTAGTCCTGATCTACCTGGGGCTGCTCGGGGTGACGGGCCTCGTGCCGGTGTCGCTCTCGCTCTACAGCAGCTTCGACTGGAACCCGGTCTTCACCGGCTACCTGGGCCTGGCGCTGCTTGGCATGTTGTTCCTGGCGACCGGCGTGTTCGCCTCCGCGCTGACCGAGAACCAGATCGTCGCCGCGTTCGTGAGCTTCGGCCTGCTGATCCTAGTCTGGCTCCTGGGCGGGCTGGGCTCCGCCCTCGGCGACACCCCGCTGGGCAACGTCCTGTCGTACCTCTCATTCATCGAGCACTTCGACCGGATGGTCCGCGGACTCCTGGAGACCAAGGACCTCGTCTACTACGGATGCGGCCTGGTCCTCATGCTCTTCCTGACCCACCGGGTCGTCGAATCCCAACGGTGGAAATGAAGCGGTTCGTCCCCGGCATCGGCGTCCTCGGAGGCGGGCTGGCGGTGGCCGGCCTGGTCGCCTACAGCCTCGCGCCGGACCAACTCTGGCTGGTGACGCTCTGCGAGGGGCTGGCGCTCGTCTGCTTGATCGTGTTCTTCGTCACCCACTTCGAGACCGTCAAGGCCTTCTCGACCCGCCGCTCGACCCGGCTGGGCGTGAACAGCGTGCTGATGGTGCTCCTGTTCGCGGCGATCCTGGTCATCGTGAATTTTCTGGCTGCGCGCCATTCCTGGCGCTGGGACTTCTCGGAGACCCAGCGGTTCACGCTCGCGCCGCAGACGCATCGGGTGCTGCGGAGCCTTCCGCGCGAGGTCAAGATCACCGTCTTCTCCCAGGAGCGCAGCGCCGGCTACAACGCCTACCGCGACCTGCTGGAAAGCTACCAGCAAGCCAACGCCAAGGTGAAGGTCGAGTTTGTGGACCCCGAACGCCAGCCCGGCATCGCGCGCCGCTACGGGATCACCCGGGCCGACACGGCCGTGATTGAGAGCGGGGAGCAATCCACCCGCGTCACCGCACCCTCCGAAGCCGAGCTGACCGGCGCGCTGATCCGGGTCTCGAAGGAAGGAAAAAAAAAGATCCTGTTCCTCGAAGGCCACGGTGAGCGCTCGCTGGAGGACCGGGAGCGCGGCGGGCTCTCGCTCGCGAAGGAGGCGCTCGTCAAGCAGGGCTACGAGGTCGGTACGGTCTCGCTGCTCCAAGAGCAGGCGGTGCCGGCCGGCACTGCCGTGCTCGTGCTCGCGGGCCCGCGCCGGCCGGTGACCGCGGACGAGCAGGAGCGCATCCGGCGCTACGTGCAGGACGGGGGGCGGCTGCTCGTGCTCGTGGACCCCGAGTCGGAGGCCGGGCTGGACGGCCTGCTCGGCCAGTGGGGCGTCGAGCTCGGCCGCGGCGTGCTCGTGGATCTGCAGGACCGGGTGGCCCTCGGGGACCTCTATGCGCTGCTGATCCGGACGTTCACGGAGCATGAGATCACTCAGGACTTCAACTTCGCGGTCCTGTTCCCCCTGTCCCGCCACGTGGCCTTCGATGAGGACAAGGGCAAGGACTGGGACTTCGTCCCGCTGGCGCGGACGTCGCCGCGAAGCTGGGCGGAAACCCACCCGCAGGGACGTGTCGTGCAGTTCGACGAGCGGGAGGACGTGCAGGGCCCGCTCCCCCTGGCCGCCGCGTTGACCCCCAAGCGGCCGCCGGAGGAGGGGAAGCCGCGGCCGGCCATCGTCGTCGTCGGCAACTCCACCTTCGCCAGCAATGCCTACGTCAATTTTCCCGGCAACACGGACTTCCTGCTGCACGCACTCGGCTGGCTGGCGGAGGAGCGGGACCTGATCGCGATCACCCCGAAAGAGCCGGCCTTCCGGCCGTTCATCCCGAACCCGACGCAGGAACGCATCCTGCTGTACGTCCAGGTACTGCTGTTCCCCCTGGCGACCTTCCTGTACGGCATGGTCGTCTGGCGGCGCCGCCGGCGTCTCTGAATATGAAGCGCTACCTCGTCACGCTTCTGCTAGCGATCGTGCTGGCCGCGCTGGCCACCTACGTGTCCTTCGTCGAGTTGCCGATGGAGCGCGCTAAGACCCAGGCGGAGGCGCAGCAGAAACAGCTCCTGCCGTTCAAGGAACGGGAGATCACCGGCCTCACGGTCAAGTCGCTGGCCGACGAGGTGAGGCTTGCCGCGGAAACGGACCACGCCTGGAAGGTCACCGCGCCGATCGAGACGGAGGCGGACGTCCGGGAGGTGGACAGCCTCGTCCGCGCCCTCGTGCTTGGGAAGGTCTCCCGCGTGGTTGGGGAGAAGGGAGCGGACCTGGCACCCTTCGGGCTTGACCGGCCGTCGGTGGTCCTGACCGTGACGGCGGGCGACCGCCAGGAGACCCTGTCCATCGGGGACAGCGGACCGCTCTCCTCCAGCCTCTACGCGTTGCGCGCGTCGGACGGCCAGGTGCTGCTGACCGACCTCGCGCCGAAGGACTTCCTGAACAAGACCCTGTTCACCTTCCGGCGCAAGGAGGTCCTCCGAGTTGATCAGGCCAAGACCGAGCGGCTGCGGCTGACCTTCCCGCAATCCGAGATCGTGCTCTACCGCGTCCCCCAGGGTGCCAAGGAGCGGTGGCAGATCCGGTTCCCGATCGAAGCGCCGGCGGACCAGACCGAAGTGCGGCTGCTGCTCCAGCGGCTCGAGGACCTCAAGGCGCTCGGTTTCGTGGACCCTGGGCCCGAGCGCGACGCGCTCGCCAAGCGGCTCACCACGCCGCAGGTAAAGGTCACCCTGCACGCGGGCGGAGCCGACCAGACGCTCAAGCTCTTCCAGCTCGAGGCGAGTTCCGGGGAGGCCTACGCGGTCACCACGAATGAGGCGCCGATCTACCGGATCAGCCCCGGAGCCATCAAGGACCTGACCAAGGAACTGTTCGCACTCAGGGACAAGCGCCTCCTCGGGGTGGACTACGACGAGGTCGCCATGCTCGGCGTCAAGACCCGGGACGAGCAGTATGTTCTGATCAACCAGAGCGGGACCTGGGTGCTGGAGGATCAGCCGGACCAGAAACTCAACCAGGAGAAGGCGGACCTCTTCGTGAGCCGCGTCGTGGCGCTGCCCGCGGAACTGCGCGTGGTCGAGCGGGCCGGCCCGCTCGCACCCTACGGACTCACGGCCCCGTCGGCCGAGTTCACCGCCACGAGCAAGGACGGTAAGACCAAAGGCCGCCTGGTCCTCGGGAGCAAGGTCGGCGGGCTCGTCTACGCGATGGGGCAGGGGCTCCCCGGCATCCATCAGGCGCGGGCCGACATCCTGACCCAGGTCCCGACCAGAAAGGACCTGCTGGCGTCCTCGGAGACGGGCGCGGCCTCCGCGACGAAGCAGTGAGCGCTTGCCTTTTGGCGGCCGCCTGCGCTACGCTCCCCCCCTGGTTTCTTACGATCCGAAGAAGGAGGGACAAGGCTATGAAGATCGGGCGATCCGGCATCATGGTTTCACTCGCAGCGTCCCTGCTCCTTGCCGCCGCCTGTGCGACGACCGAGGAGGCACGGGCGCCTATGCCCGGGGCCGGCGGCGGGGCAGCCGCCGAGCCGGCGGCCGACAGCCTCGAAGCGTGTCTGGCGCGAATTCCCGCGGACGCGACGCCGGGCCAACGCGCCGTCGCCGAGGACCGCTGCAAGCGCGATCAGGCCGCGCGGAACGCGGTCGTCGGCGCCGGCACCGCCGCGGCCACCTCGGCCGCCGCGTCCGGCACAGCCGGGGACACGTTGGACGCCTGCCTGGCCCGCATCCCCAAGGATGCGAGCGCCGGCCAGCGGATGATCGCGGAGCAGAGCTGCCAGCGCGACGAAGCGGTTCGGAAAGGCCTCCAGGCCCCCGGCGCCCGGTAGGGCGCGTCGGTGGCGCCGGGCTCAGGCGGCGCGCCCGCATGCGGGCGCGCCGTTCCTTCCATTTCCCCCGCCCAGCCTCACTCGCGGCCGGCGTCCAGCCCGCGGCTCTTCAGACTACGCATCCCGCGCGTCTCGGTCTGCCCCGCCTCCAACGTCACGATCTCCGCGTGGGCTTCGCTCCACTCGTCCGGCTGCGGCCGGGCCTTGCTCACCTTGAGGTCCCGATAGCGGGCTTCGTCCTGGCGGGACAGACCGAACAGGCCGCTGCGCAGATCCATGTTCTCGATCAGCGTCACCGGCTTGGTCGTACAGATGGCCTTGAGCCGCTCCGTGCCCACCGGCTTGTCCGGATCTACGCCGAACTCGTAGTCGTCTTCCCTGCCGGGGATCGTCACCCATTCACCGGCCCGAACCAATGTCGGCGCAGGTCGCCAGAGGTTCGGCAGCAGGACCGTCCAGGCGCCGCTTGCGCCGATGCTGACGACGGTCAGGTAACAGTCGCGTGTCGTCCGTAACCGGAACTGGGCGGTTTCGCCCCTGCGGATTTGCGGCCGGTCCGCCGTCAGCTCAGTCTTGAAGCCGTCGGGGTTCCGGAGGTCCCAGAAGGCTTCCACCCACTCGCTGTACGACTGGGTAGGCGCGGGAGGAGCCAAGATCGGGCCAAGTGTCGGCCGGCCGAGACGCAGCTCGCGGAGGTCCCCCTCCGACAGCGCCGCCTTCGGGATGGTGCCTTCTGCCGTTGCTTCGAGGAATTGGTCGGCGACCCGAAACAACTTCGCGGTGATCGAGATGCTGTCGTCCGGATTGGCCTCGTAGACGCCATAGACCAAGGCCAGGGGCTGGGGTCCCTTCTCGCCTTCGCTCTGTCTTGTGGCGGCCGGGGACGGATCCCTGACCGCGGCCGTCGGCGGCTTCTCGATGATCCGGAGGACACCCGTCCGGACCAGCCCGCTCGCCAGCCCAGATTCGATGCGCGCGCTGAGCGGGAGCTTGCGTTTCGTCCGGCTCTCCACGAAGTCCTGGACCACGGCGGGCGCCCCCTCGGACGTGTTGATATGGCTGGCCAGTCGGAGGGCCAGCTCGTGCAGCGCTTTCGCAAGCGGCCCCGCATCGGCGCTGAGCCCCGCGGGCGGCGTGATGGAGAACCGGACCTCCTGGGCGGCAAGCTGGCGCTCCAGCCGCTTGTGTAGGATTGGGGACAGGTTTCCGAGCCGATCAAGGGCGACCTGGGCTCCGACGGAAACCGGCGCGGTTCCCGGCTCCACCCCGTGCACCGTCGCCTCGGCGCGCCCCTCCCCATTCGTATTCACGAGCGGATCAACCTGCCCCTGGCCAGTCTTGAAGGTGAACCGGATCGGCACATTGGCCAGCGCCACCTCGCCGGTCGGCAGCGCCGCAACGAACCGGGTGGCCAGCGGCTGCGGCAGGGGTTTGCCCGGCTTCGCCGCCTGATTGTCCCCGCCCTGCTTGCGAAGTTGGAGCGCCCCGACAAGGTCGTCCACCAGGCGGCGCGTCTGCTCCAGCTTGACCGCGCCCGATTCGGCCGGCCTGGCCTCCGGGGCCAGATACGCCAGCCGGCGCTCCAGCGCCGCCGCCTTGGCGTCAAGCTCCAGGATGCGGACCAGCCCGTCGAGCTGGGCGAGGACACGGCCGTCGCGCTGGTGATCCGCCACCTGCCGGGCCAACTCCTGTCGCTGGTTCGCGAGCGTGCGCAGGTCGTCCTGCCAGGCTTGCACCGCCTTGACCGGGTCCAGCCGTACCAGCGCGTAGTGGAGCCCGCGGCAGTCGTCCCGGTAGCGCTTGAGGGTCTCAAAGCCGGAAATGGTCAGGCTGACCCGCTCCACGACCTTCGAGCGGATCTGGTAGCTGAAGCCCTTGGCACTGGACTCCTCTTGGACGCTGGCGTCCTCGCCCTCCACCTGCACTTCCAGTTGCTTGGCGACCGCCACACGTCCCGCCTGCTCCGCGTCCTCAAAGCTCTGCGTGGATTGACCGACCGCTTGCAGCGTCCCTGTCTGGCTCGCCCAGGCGGGAGCCGCCGCGCCCTCGCACTTCGTAGCCGGCTGGGCAAACGATGGCGGTTGAGCGGTTCCTGGCGTCTGACCTGTCGCCGCTCCGTCGGTCCCCGACGCGGCGGGCGGCGGCGGCGCACAGCCGCCTGCCAACAGCCCGATGACGAGCGCCAGGGCCCACCAGCCGAACGCATTCCCCGCTCGTTGTCGCATCTCCTCCTCCCCTGGCATGAGCTGTGTCCCTCCCCCACCCGGTGCCGCAGAACGGGCCTCCTGAATCCCCCGGGACCCCTTATCCAAAAGGTTCAGGCACCTATCCTTTTCGGCATCTCCCCCGCGTGGCTTCCCGTCCCCCAACCGGCCCCACCGAGTAGCCGAAGGGGAGCTCTCGGGACGGCACGCTCTTTTCACCGCGGTGTTTCCACCGGTTAGGAGAATCCCCGCGGTTCGTCTCCTGGCACCGCATGCTCGGGCATGAAGCCTGCGCAAGCCCCTGGAGGAAGGCGACCCCATGCACCAGTCAACACGTATGCCCCGATCACTCCAGGAGGCGAGAGGCCGCCGCCTCTCGAAGACCGTTATGATTGCATCGGCGACTCCCGTTCCCGTGGTCCATCGGCCAGGACCAGGCCCGGCCCTCTGGACCTCGCAGGTCCGCAAGGAACTGGCCGCGCTGCATCAGGCACTCGACAGTCTAGGGCAGGGCATCATCGAGGTCACCCCGCAAGGCCGCATCCGCTGGGCGACGACCAGAGCCTGGCAGTGGATGACCGCCTACTGGGGGCATCGGGTCCGCCACCAGCGCCAGGTGCCGACCAGCCTGCTGCAGTGGGCGCGCCGCCTCGCGGAGCACCCGACCTCCGCCCAGGGGCCGGAGCAGCAGGAGCCGTACGTCGTCCACGCCGCTGGCCGGCAGCTTGCCGTCCGCCTGGCCGCCCGGGCCACGCGCTGGTGGCTGTTTCTCGAGGAGCTGGTGACCCGCGAGCCGGCCTCCGCGCTCGTCCCAGCCGGCCTGACCAAGCGCGAGGCGGACGTCTTGACCTGGCTGGCCCAGGGCAAGAGCAACGCGGACATCGGCGCGATCCTCGGGATCAGCCCGCGGACCGTGCAGAAACACCTCGAGCGCGTCTTCCAGAAGCTCGGTGTCGAGACTCGCACCGCCGCGGCCGCGTACGTCATCGAGCTGCTGCACAACCGGCAGCGTCTGCCGAGCGCCTGACCGGTCAGGCTCATTGGCCTTCATCGCACGACCGCCACGGGAAAGTCGGGAACCGTCTTCGGCTTGGCCGTCGTCGGCGTCTGCTTGCCCTTCGTCAATGCCTTCACCCGTTCGGCAATGTAGGCCTCGAGGCTCGTGATCGTGATCGTGCCCCGGCCGAACAGGTCGGCCTGGCCGTTCAGCCCCTCGACCAGCGCCTTCGTGAACGCCCCATTCCCCCAGTCGGGATGCTCCAGCGACGCCTGCCGGCCCGTCGCCGCCGTGAACACCACCGCCCCGCTGTCCGCGTTCGCCAGCTCGTGCACGAGCTGATTGATGTCCGCCCCGCCCCGCCGCTTGCCCAGGACGTTGCCCGCCTTGCACGTGTCCACGAACGCGAACACCTTGCCGGCCAACGCTTCCACCGTCTCCTTCAGGTCCGTGTACGGCACCCCCGTCGCCATCAGCCGCTCCGGATCCACATTGACCGGGAGAAAGTAGTACTTGCCCTTCACGTCGGTGTCCCCGTGCCCCGCCAGAAACACCATCGCCACATCCTTGCCCGTCGTCTGCTTGAGCAACCAGTCCAGATGATCCAAAATGTTCTCCTTCGTGGCCTGCCCGTCGGTCAGCACCTTGGTCTCCACCGCCTCGTACAGCCCGCCCTGCTGCCGCGCCATGGCCCGGGCGAAATCCCGCGCATCCTTCGCAGCGAACCCCAGCCGCAACTCCTCCCGCTGATACGCGCTGATCCCGATCGCAAGTACGTAGAGCTTCGGCTTGATGACAGCCTCGTTCCCGGTGGCCCGCCCGCGCCAGCGCACCCGGACCAGGGCGGGCTCGCTCACCGCGAAGCGGTTCTCGGCCAGAATCGCAATCTCCGCATCCCGCTCCGGGATCGGCACCCGCAGTTCCCGCACCCCCTCCCCTTGCTCGGGACCGGCCGAAGCCGGTCCCGAGCCAGCCTGCCCTGAGCCAGGTCGCTGAGTCGCAGGACCCAGCACCGCCACCCCCCGCTCGACCATCACCGGCCGCCCGTCCACCAGCGCCTTGATCACCGTCACCGGCTCGCCCGAGGGCGAGCGGATCGCGATGCGCACCAGCACCTCCGCCCCGGCCACCGCCGCCCCCGCCGCCGGCGCCAGAATCGTCACCACCGGCGGGAGCTGCTGCGTGAGCGGGACGGCGGCCCCCTTGCGCCCGCTCTCGGCATTGGCTGCCCGGATCGCCCCGCCCTCATCCAGCGTCTCCAGCACCTTGGCGACCACGTCCGGCCGGTAGTAGGTGCTCCGGAACTGTCCCACGGGGAAGAAGTCGCCGGCCTGGTCCTTGCCCCGGTTGAGCCGCCAGCCGATCAGCTCCTCCGCGCCCGGCGCCGCGTCGTAGTAGCCGGAGGGCGTCCACAGCACCCAGCGCTTCCGGTCGTTGTGCGGAAAGAAGGCGAGCAGTTCTTTTCCGTCCCGCAGGCGGTACCAGCGAATCGTCCCGTCGCCGAGGGCGACCACCGCCACCTGGCCGTTGCCCGCGATGTTCACGCTCCTGGGGAACCCCGGCGCCGACACCTGCCAGAGCTCCCGGCCCGTCCGATCGAAGAGGCGGATGGACCAGTCGGCCCCTAGAAGAAACGTCTGGTGATCCGGTGCGATCGCCAGGCTGCGCGAGATTTCATACGGCTTGAGCGGCAGCGGGCGACCGTTGAGCTTGGGGGCGCCGGTATGCTGCCAGCCCGTGATCTCCAGTCCGGGCGCGACGGTCACCGCCTCGGTCAGCCCGGCCCTTCCCGAGCCTGCTGCTTCCGGCACGCGGGTGGCCAGGGAGAAGCAGGTCGGCGCCTTGCCGCTTGCCCCATAGTCGAATTGAATGGCATCCCCCTCGTGGGAAACCAGCACGGCTTCGCCGCGATAATCCGCTGTGGTCGGCCCGCGGAAGAGGGTGCGGCGGTCCCGGGCATCAAAGACCACGAATCCGGGATCAGCCGTTCCGAAAACGACCCCGCCGTCGGCAAGGGGCTGGAGATCCATGATCGTGTTCTTCGTAGCCGGCAGGTCCGTGGCCTGGCCCCGCCCTGCCTCAGCCCAGACCCGGATAGGATAAGACCCGTTGAGGTGGTACCTGCCTCCCGCGTACAGCCTTCGGCCATCGGCGGACCAGGCCACACTCGATACGTTCCCGCTCCTTACACCCTCGCTGTCGGGCGCATACAGCAGGCCCAGGTCTTTGGCGGAGAGGACATTGACGTGAGTGGAATCGTCGAATCCCACGGCGATCTTCGTCCCGTCCGGAGAGAAGCGGACCGAAAACGGTTCTGCGCCGCCGGGCGCCCGCCGCTTGGCGAGGAGCCGGAGTGACGGATCGTACAATCGCACGAAGCCATCGTCCGAGCACGTCGCCAGCCGGCCGGACGCGTCAAAGTCCGCGCCATAACTCTGGCCGCCATAGTCGCGGTCCTCCCCGATGAGGGCATAGTCGGCCGTCCGATAGACGCGAATCCCGTTCTTCCCCCCCAACGTCGCCACGAGGCGGCTGCTGTCCGGGCTGTAGGCCAGGTGGAGGATGACGTTGGGCAGACCCGCCAGGCGCCGCACGATGTGTCCGGTCGCACGGTCAAAGAGATAGATGGAGTTGCTGCCGTCCCACTCGTATCCCGTCCATCCGCCGGCCGCGACCGTCCGGCCGTCCGGGGAGATCGCCACCGCATAGATCTTGCCTTCATTGCCGTCGCCGATCGGCGGCCAGAGGATCTGCAGGAGCCGTCCGGTCGCCAGGTCCCAGACCCGGGCGGTCTTATCGTCCGAGCCGGTCACGAGAACCCGGTTCGCGGCATCCACCCCGATCCGGTTGATGATCGCGGTGTGCATCCCGCTCTCGATCTGGAGCACCGGCTCCGTGGGCGGCTCGCCCGCCCAGACTGGCCTCGACAGGCTGGCCGGCACGAGCAAGCATGCCAGAACCCCTCTCCACCTGGGTAGCGTCTTCTTCGGAGCCATGGCTTGACCTCCTCAGCGAGCGGCGATCCGGTTGTGGGCCATCCACCTCGGCCAGCCAGCCTGTCGTCTGTCCGCGAACTCGATCACCGGCAGGGCTGTTGCCAGGCGCGCCACCAGCTCCGGCGACACCGCATAAAGGTCCGACTCCGCGCCGATTCCCTTCAGCTCGCGGGTGACTGCGGGCAGCTCCTCGGGCAGGAGGCCCCGCGCGCGGGCCAGCCGGTAGGTCCGCCCGGAGAGCAGCACGCCCCCGGGATCCGCGGCGCTCTCCAGCCGTTGCGCCTTGTTCACTTCGGGGCCCACGACCGTGTAGTCCCACAGGTACTCAGTCCCGAGGTTGCCGACGGTGACGATCCCGGTGTTGACACCGATGCGCAGCCACAGCGCCTGGCCTCCCTGGCCCACCCAGCGCTCGTTCAGGATCGCCATCTGGCGTTGCATCTCGATCGCCGCGCGGACCGCGTTCCCCGCATGGCGCGAGACCCGCTCTTCCTCGGCGTCGGGCCCGCCCTCCAGCGGCTCCGCGTCGCCGAAGAAGGCCATGATCCCATCGCCCATGTACTTGTCGAGCGTCCCGCCAGCCCCTCGGAGCACCGTGCTCATGCTGGACAGGTAGTCGTGGAGGCGCTGCTGGACCTCGCCCGGATTGGCGCCCTTGCACCAGGCGGAGAAGCCCCGGAGGTCGGCGAACAGCACGGTCAGCTCGCGCCGCCGCCCGGCGAGCAGGGCGGAGATGCGGCTGGGGTTCTGCCGGATCGCCCGGATCGTCTGCGGCGGCAGACAGGCGCCGAGCACCGACAGGAAGCGCCACCGCTCCCGGTCCACGATGAAGAAGCGCGCCGCGAGCAGGAGCACGACCCCGGAGGCCAGCCCCAGGACCGGCGGCACGACCGGGAGGACCACCCCCGCATGGAAGGCCCATTGGGCCACCAGCAGCACAGCGACCAGGACCGCCCAGAAACTCGGCAGCATGACCGCGGGGCCACCCGCGAGGGTGACGGCCGTCAGCGCGAGAAGCGGCAGCCAGACCATCAACCGGGCCTCGGCCGGCGTCGCGTCCCGGAGAAACTGCCGGGTGAGCAGCATGTTCAGCACGTGCAAATGCATCTCGCTGAAGATGAAATTCTGCTCGAACGGCACGGGGCCCTGGTCCCCGGACGCGGTGGTGAGGTTCGCAACGACGACCGTCCGCCCCCGGAAGAACTCACGCAGATTGTCGGGGCCATCCGGCTTGGCCATCTCCTCGAGGATCCAACTATAGGGCGCATGCACGAATCGCTTGCCCCATCCGCCGGCATAGTTGATCCACATGGCCCCCTGCTCGTTCAGGGGGATCGCGACCGCCTCGCCGTGAACCAGGAACCGGAGCGCCCGGCCCGGCTCGATCTGGACCGACGCGAGATCCACGCCCAGATGCTGAAACGCGGCGGCCAGCGAGAGCGCGGGCACGAAGCCGTTCGAGACCCGGTACACGGCAGGAATCCGTCGCAGGATCCCGTCGGCCGAGTCAACCGTCCGGCGGATGTGGCCTAGCCCGGCCGCCGCCTCGACGAGCCCGGGCAGCGGGAGGCTCCAGGCAGCGGCCGCGGACAGCGCGCCGTCCGGCGCCGCGTCGGCCCGGATGAGGAACCGGGACTCGATCGGCGCGCTGCCCTCCGCCTCCTGACCGAGGTGGATCAGCAGCGGATAGAAGACGTTGCCGGCCTCGCGGCTGGCTGTAACCAGCGCCTGGTCCTCGCCGGGGGCCCGGCCCGGATGCTCGAAGACGAGATCCATCACGACGGCGCGAGCGCCCCACTCGCGCAGCCACCGAATCACCTGCGCGTGCACGCGACGGTCCCAGGGCCATCGTCCGAGGCCGTGCTCCTGCGCGGCGCGATTGTCGTAGTCAACCATAGCGAGGACTTCGGACTTCCCGTTCTCGGGCGAGGGATCGGCGACCGGGAGGGCGGGCCGGAGGCGAAACCGGACGTCCACGGTCCACAGCTCGACGGGCTCCAGCAGCCGAGGCCACATCCAATCGAGCGCCAGCGGAACCGCCGCGGCAAGAAGGCCGCAGCCGAGGAGCGCCGCCACATGGGACCAGCAGCGCGCCCGGTGAGGGAACCAGTCATGCATGGCCGCCAGCCGGCTAGGGGTTCGCCGGCGCAGGCTCCGGCGAGGCGCCGACCGAGCCGGTGATCCCGCCGGGCTTCACGGGGTCGGGCGGGCGCGCGAGCGGCCGCCCGATGGGGTCGAGCTGGTCAATCCGCTTGGCGAAGCCCTCGACCGACTCCTGCAACGCGACGCGCTCCGGCGTCGCGGGTGCTGGCGACCCGGCGGGCGCCTTCGGGCCGAAGGCCTCATCGAGCTCGCTGTGCGCCATCCCCGCGCGGGTGCGGGTGGCCTCCACCAGCTTCGCCTGGAGGCGCTGGGCCTCCTGGTAGATCTCGTCAATGTCGCGCAGCCGCTGCTCGTACTCCGCCTTGGAGACCAGTCCGGCGTTGTACCGGTTGCACAGCTCGACGTAGCGGACGATGATCCCGTGGACCGCCTGATCCCAGGCCACGCCCCGCTCCAACGCATAGGTGATTTCAGGGCCCACGGAGAAGAGCAAGTTGCCGACCTTCAGCCCGATCGTGACGGAGCCCTTCTTCGTCTCATAGACCCGGCAATCCAGCTTCTCGTCCGGCGATGCCGCCCGCGAGGGGACTGGGCCGAGCGCCGACGCCAGCAGCAGAACTCCGGCCAGGACGGTACCCGTCAGCGCGCCCTTGGGCACGGCCACACCTCTCGGCTACCGGCGCTCGCGGGCGCGGATTTCGTTGCGCATCTCGTCCATCAGGCTCTCCATCTCCTTCTCCACTCGATCCAGGCCCTTGACCAACTGGTCTAAGTTGTAGGGGCGCGCCGGCGGCGGGCCGCCGGCAGACGGAGCCGACGGGGGCACTGGCGCGGCGGGCTTCGGCTGCGGCTTCGGAGGAGCCAGTTGGGCCGGGGCCGGGGCTGGCTCTGCCGGCTTCGTCGGTGGGGGCGTCGCGGCCGCCACCGGCGCGTAGGCCACCTGCACTCCCTGCTGAGCCAGCCAGTCCCGCGCCACGCTGGACTTGAGCGCGAAGCTGATGGCCGTGATCGCCAAGCCGTCCTTGGCCTTCCGGGCGATCGCCGTGTTGACGCCGATCTGGTGGCCTTCGGCGTCCAGGAGCGGCCCGCCGGAGTTACCGCGGTTGAGGCTGGTCTCGGTTTGGAAGACATGCTTGCCGCGGATCTCCTGGAAGTCTTCGAACTCGGCGCTGATGACGCCCGTCGTCAGGGTCCAGAGGCCGCCCTGCTCCGGATGCCCGATGGCGACGACCCGCGCCCCGATCTGGACCGGCCGGGGATCCCCCAGCGGAAGCACCGGCAAGGGCTGTGGAGCCGGCTCGAGCTTGATCGCAGCCAGGTCCAGGTTGACGTCGTAAGCGACCACCTGGCCCTTGACCCGCCGGGAGAAGTCGTTGTCTTGATGCCCCGTCACGCGCTCCGGCTTCAGGAACACCCACACGCGGTCGAAGGGCTGGCCGGTCTCCGGATCAATCACGACGTGCGCGTTGGTCAGCACGTACCCGTCGCGGTTGACAATGGAGCCGGTCCCGGCCATCTGCTTGTCGTCGCTGAACGCCGCCACGAAGACCACGGCGGGCGCCGCCTGCGCGTAGATCTGCTGAGGGGTCAGCTCCACCGCGAGCCCGGTGCCGGGCGCCAGCCAGACCAGCCAGCCGAGCCCCCCCAGCCCGGCCAGCCTCAGCCAGAGCCGTCCCATGAGCCGCCTGTTCGTCACCATCATGGCCTCCATTTCCTCGCTAGCCGATGAGCGTTCTGCCCGCTACGGCGTTGGGATGGGCATACAGACGAGCGTATAGACCGTCCCCTTGGGCCCATACCGTGGGTCGGCTCCGGGGCTCACCCACTGCTCCCGGAGCTGAGCCTGCTTCAGCTCGACGTCGGAAGCGAATCCCGCCTGCTGCCGGATCTCCGTGTCCGACCCGCGGCTGTCTCCAGACTCCTTGAAGTCAATGGTAGCCTGGATCCTGACCTTGACCGCCTGGGCCAGCTTGACCAAGGCATCATCGTGGCTCGCTTTCTTGGCGTCCTCGGCGAAGTAGGTGGGCCCGCTCACCCCCTGGGCACACACCTCCCCTTTGGCACTGGGCACCAGCATCAGCCATCCGGGCGGCGGGGGCGGGGGCGGCGGGGCTCCGTCGCGCATCCCGCCGCCAGGGCCGCACACAGAAGGATCGAGGCGCCGCCCCGGGCGCCGGTCGTGTCACCCAAGCCCCGGCCCATCACTGCTGCGCTGACTGCCCTTTCCGGGCATTCAGCTCCTTGTCCAGATTATCGAAGGCCTGCTCGGCGTTCTTCCGGACGAAGTCCCGCATCTTCGCGTCGAGCTCCTTGAAGTTCCCCTCGGCCTGCTTCATCGCGCCGAGGGTGTCTAAGAACTGCGCCAGGTCCAGCCGCGCCAAGGCGTAGGCCTCATTCCGGGTCGGATGCTCCCAATATTCGGCGATCGTGACGCCCACGAGGGTCGCCTCCGTCAGCTGCTTCATCACGTCCACGACGTGCTGCTCGACCGCCTGCCTGTCCATCGCGCCGGCCGTCGTCTCGGCCAGGTACTGCTTCTGGAGCGCCGCCACGTAAGTGTTGAAGGTCTGCGCGATGTCACGTCGCGCCTGCCCCTCGGCCGCCCGGCGACGGAGCGCGGGGTTCTGCATCGCCGCCGAGTTCCCGACCCCATAGAAGACTCGGCGTTCACCGCTGAAGCATTTCGCCGCCTGCGTCACCCAACAGGGCAAGCCCGGCACGTTCTGGATGGCCGTCCCCGGTCCCGCCATGCCCGTCTGGGTGGTCGGCGGCACGGCCACCTCTTGCTCGGCGCAGCCTGCCGCGACCCCGACCAGCACCATCAACCCCACCCCCAGCGTTACCAGCCTCGCTCGCATCACTCGCCTCCTTGGTTGGCCGGGAAGGTCGCCCTTCGCCCGGCATCATAGGTCACCGCTGTTCCCTGGTTCGCCACGACCATAGCAACCCGTGTTTATTTAGCCAATACGCCAGACGGCGTACGCACAAGCTTTTAGGTCATACCCCCTTCTTTGCGGGTCACCTGCTGCACATCCGTGTGCAGCCCTAGCCGGACTATTCATGGCGGTTCGTCGCGAAATCGCGCGGTCGCCCGGCGAGACGGGCACGTGGAGCCGCGAGGAAGGGAGGCGTGCTCCCTGCAGCACGGTGACCGACCGAGCGGCGAGCCCGCCCGCCGGCATGCCGTGGAACCCAAATGCCGGCTTGCCGCAGCGGCGAATCCGCGATTGCAGCAGAAGCGATCATGAATAGTCCGGGCTAGCCTCGAAGCCTGTCGTGGTTGCCGCCCGCGAGCCTCTGCTGCGGGAGCCGGATCGTGAAGGTGCTCCCGCTCCCTTCGAGGCTCTCGACCGTGATCGTGCCTCCGTGGGCGTCCACGACGTCTTTCACAATCCGAGTGCCCAATCCGGTGCCGCCCGGCTTCCGGCTGATCGTCCGATCCGTAAACAGGCTGTCGCGCACCGTCGGCGGCATCCCGCGACCGGTATCCGTCACGGAGAGGACCACGTCGCCGGTCGCGGCGTCCTTGTGGCCCCATACAGTCACGGAACCGCCCGGCGGCGTTTCGGCCAGCGCGTTGTTGACCAGGTTATAGAAGGCGTTGAACAGCAGCCGCTCGTCCGCCTGGATGCATGGGAGCCGGTCCAGCCCCTGGGCGCGCAAGGCGAGTCCCCTCTCGTCGGCGACGACTTGCAGACTCCGGAAGACCCGCTCCACCACCTTGGCGACGTCGCAAACCGTAAATGCGATCGGGGTGATGATCCCCTTCACGCAATCGGCGATCTGCTTGACGCGGTGCTGGATATGCTCCGTGTTTTCCTCGATCATCCCGATCAGCTCGTCGCATCCCGGCTTGCTGGTCCGCCCACAGGCGGTGCCTTGCCGATCGAGCGACCGAAAGTGCTCTTCCAGCTCAGCCTTCAGCAGCCCCGCGCCAACGACGACCGGCTGCAGCATGTTGCGGAGGTCATGGCCGATGTCGCCGACCAGCCGCGCCACCTCCGCGAGCCGGGCCTCTTCGTAGAGCTGTGCGCGCTCAATGGTTTGGGCGGAGATAGCCGAGACGATCGTCAGTATGGCCAGATCGTCCGGTCCTAGGCGCCCCTCGCGCTTGTTCAGCACCTGTAAGACGCCGATCGGCTTGCCCTGCCATCGCTTCAACGGGACCGTGATGAGATCACGCGTGCGGTAGCCGGTCATCTCGTCAATCCCGGCAAAGTGTCGCGCGTCCTCCTTGACGTCAGCAACCACCTCCGGCTCCCCGGAGGTGAAGACCGCGCCGGCGAGTCCCTGATCCCAAGGGATGTCGGTGCCGCGCAGCAGGTCCGCCTTCTCCCCGATGACATAGGTAAAGATGAGTCGCCGAGTGTTCGGGTCGGCCAGCAGCACGGAGCCGGCCTCCGCGCCGACGACTTCGAGCGCGGTGCGGAGCGTTTTCTCGACCAACTCCCGAACGCCGACGTACCGGAAGAGCGCCTCGCAGATGCGGCGCACGGCTTCGAGCTCGCGGGTGCGCTGCAGCAGCTTGCGGTCTTCATGCCGGCGATAGTGCCGCCGCCGTTCGGACATGGACTCGGACGCGGGTGCGCGCACGACGCTCATCACATGCCTCCTCGTAGGCCCGAGCCTGTGGGGAACCGGCGCGCCCGTTCCGGGGAACCCCGCGGACCCGCCCCGGGCAAGCGAGTCGCGTTCGATTGGCCTAGGTCGTGAACTTGTCCTTGAACAGCACGTGCATATCAATCGCGCGCTTGACGGAATTCAAGAGTCGGACCGGATCGGCGGGCTTGATGAGATAGTCCACCACTCCCTGCTTGTACAGGTCGCTGACATTCTCGACGGTGGGGTGAGCGGTCAGCACGATCACCGGCACAGAGGGGAACTGGGATCGGAAGAACGCAACGGCCTGCATGCCGTTGACGTTCGGCATGACGAGGTCGCAGACAATCGTGTCCACTTTGAGCGGGTTGTCGCCGAAGCGGATGGCCTGCATGGCGTGTTGGCCGTCCTCCGCTTCGACGACCTCGAAGTCCGACTTCTCTAAGGTCAACCGCACGGATTTCCGAACTTGCAGATCATCATCCACGACCAGGACGCGTCCCAAGGGCATGGCGGCCTCCTCCTCGCATTAGAGGGTGAAATGACCTTTGTGTCGAACAGGTCCCCCATCAAAGGCGGCACGACTCTAGCAGATCGCAGGAGGCCTGCCAATACGCCATACGGCGTACGCATGCATCCCTACGATACCCTACTCCTGATCTGGCCCTGGTTCGCCGGCCAGGTCGTCGGGGAACCGGCGGAGAAGCCAGGCGCGCGCCTCGTCCAGCGTGCCGAACGCCCCGTCGAGCTGCGCCTCGTAGGCCGCCCGCAGGATCTCCCCCACCCGCGGGCCAGGCTTGAGCCCGAGCGCCAGCAGATGTCGGCCCCGGAGCAGGGGGGCGGGCACGGCATCGGCGGCCGCCAGCGTGCGCGCGATCTCCACGATCGCCGCCATGGTCGGGGGCAGCCCCTTGGGCAGGGGAGGACGGCCACTGGAATCCGCCTCCACTAACCTGGCCAGCATGTGGATGGATTCCCCCGCTTCACCGAGCGCCCGGGCCAGCCGGCGCACGCTGGAGGCGGAGCCGCCGAAGTCAAGGTGGGTCAGATGGTAGCGGCAGAGGGCGCGGACGCGTTGGCCAACCCGCGGGGGGGTGCCAATGCGCCCGAGGAACCGCCCGCCCGCCTCGAGGCGGGCGGCGTGCCCGGGAGACCGAACGCGGTCCCCCTCAATCCGCGTGGTCTCGGGCTTGCCGAGATCGTGGCACAGGGCCGCCAGCACCAGGACCGTCCGGTCGTCTTCGTCCAGCCCGTCCCGCCAGGCCACCCGAACCGCCTCGTCCGTCACCAGCCGCGTATGCGTCCACACGTCGCCCTCGGGATGCCAGGCCGGATCCTGCGGGCAGCCGTCGAGCGCTGCCAGTTCGGGAAAGACGGCGAGCCAGCCGCACTGCTGCAGAAACACGAGCCCGGCGGAGGGCCGGCTCGACCGGGCCGCCCATTTCTGCCACTCGCCCCAGACCCGCTCGATCGGGAGCGAGTGGAACTCCGCCACGAGCCCCCGCGCCATCTCCAGCGTCTCCGGCGCGGCGGTCAGATTGTAGCGCCCCGCAAGCTGCAGGCCGCGCAAGACGCGCAGCGGGTCTTCCGCGAACTTCTCGGTCGTGTGGCGGAGCCGCCGTGCCTCGAGGTCACGGAGCCCGCCGAAGCAGTCAAGGATCTCTCCCCGCTCCAGGTCATAGGCCATGGCGTCGATCGTGTAGTCGCGGCGGGCGGCCGCCTCTTCTAACGTCATACCGGGATCGGAGCTTACCTTGAAGCCCTGGTGGCCGCGGCCAGCCTTGGTGTCCCGGCGCGGGATCGCCACGTCAATGGGCAGACCGTGGAGCTTCACGATGCCAAAGACCTGCCCGACGAGGTCTAGCCGGAAGCGCGCGGCAAGCCGGTCGAGCAGCCGGTCTGGGGCGACCCCGTAGACCTCGACGTCCAGATCTTTCGCCGGCAGCCCCAGGGCCAGGTCTCGCACGCACCCGCCCACGAGCAGCGCCCGGCCGCCTGCATCCCGAACGAGTGCGCAGAGATCCGCCAGGGCCTGCTCCAGCGCCGGGTCAGCCAGACGGAACGTCATCCTCCTCCGTACAACCGCCGTCATCCGGTCAGCCCTCCCGCGCCGGGCCATTCCGCCACCGACTGTCGGCGGACAACCCACCCGCCCGATCGAGACCGCCATCATAGCACCCCGGGCCATCCGGCCAGACCTCTCCACACGCCGCGGACCGTCCTCCCAGAACCTCCGCACCCTGGTCGTGAATCACCCGGCCGACCGCATCGGGTTCTGGGGACTGGGCAGCGGCACAGACCGAAGCGGGTCGGGACCGAACCGGTTGTCCCCGGCCGTGCCCTTGTGGATCCCGCAAGCCAGAAAAATCCCCAAACCCACCAGCGGAATCACGCTGGCCAGCAACCACCAGCCGGAGTAGTCGAAATCGTGCAGCCGCTTCACCTGCACGGCCAGGCTGGGCCACAGCGCGGCCAGCATCAGAAGCCCGGCGAGTACTCCCTCCGCCCCAGCCACGACGTCGAGCGCGAGGACCCCGACGAGGCCCAGCACGTACCAAAGCATGAACAGCCAAAATTTCGACCGCGGAATCCGCCCCTTGAACGAGAACAGGAACGACGTGTCATCGAGCGTCTGTTCAGCCATGGTCTCCTCCCGCCGATCGCAATGGTTCCGCCCGCGGCACCCTCAAGCTGGCACCAAGCGGAGAAACAGCCCCCGGTCCTTCTGCATCTGGGCCACGAGTTGGGCGAGCAGGTCGTCCACCAACAGCTTCATCGCCTCCTTGGACCACCGCTCGCCCGAGAACAGCCCGCCAAACTTGACGAACACCGGCACATCGGATGAGGCCTGGCACGAGGTCACCAGCCAGCCGCCCTGACCGGCTTCGAAGACCTGGACGGAGGCCGCCCCTTTGAAGTGCCATTCGAACTCAACGAAAGGCGCCGGCAACAGCAGCAAAAACCCGGTCAAAAACGCCTTGAAGTCGTTGCCGCTCCCCTCGGCGAAGGAGCCTTCGAAGGCGGCGTCTATCTCGAGGTTCAGCCAGCTGTCGGGGACCGTGGAATAGTGGACGGACCGGAACAGCTTCGCCTGGGTCAGCCGCGTGACCAGCGCCGCACCCATGTCACTGGTCCAGAACTTATTCTGGCTGTGATGCCGCAACCCCGCAACGAGCGGGAGCGGCGCGCCGAACGGATAGGGCGCCGGCGACTCCTCGGGCTTGATCACCCGCACGCCGCAGCCAGCCTGCAGGACGGCGGCGCTCATGACCAGCAGGACCACCGCCTTCGATATCATCAGCAGGCCCATCGCACCGCGAGCCTCCGTCAGTGAACGAGGCTCCAGCCCCTCAGCCGTTCAGGCTCCGGCGTCAGTTGGGGAGTCTGCCTGGCGTTCTTGTCCCGCTTGGATTGGTCTTCCACCGCTGGCCTGACGACACGGTAAATCTCCACCAGGTCCGTCTTTCCCTCCTTGACGGCCTTCAGAAAATGATACGTGAAGAGGCCGTGCTGCTTCTCCGTATAGGCCCAGGACACCTGGGAGGGTTGGCTTGCGGCGAGGACCGCTACGTGGGGAGGGAACGTCTTGGTTTCGTCCACCACGAGGCCCATCGGCTTGGCGCCCTTGGCCATGACGGTGCGCTCGCCGCCCATGCCGGAGAAGCAGGCGTCCAGCACGACCGTCACTTGAGCCACCTCCAGGCGCTTCAGGTTTTCCTTCAGGCGACTGAGCGGATAGCCGGTGTCCGGCAGCGACTCCGGGTCACCATCGTAGGGGACCAGATACGGGGCGCCCGTTTGCGGATCGGGCGAGCCGTGTCCTGAATAGTAGATGAAAATGCGGCTGTCCGGGGAGACGTGATTCGGCAGCCAGGTCTGGAACGTTTTTTTGAAGCTCGAGAAGGTGGCCCGCTCGTTGACGAGCAGCTCGATGTTGCGCTCCGGAATGCCCATGGCGACCAGGTACTCCTTGACCAGCCGGGCGTCGTTCTCGGCATACTCCGCCTTGGGGAGATCGCGATACTTCTCCACGCCGATCACGACGGCGACGTCCTGCTCGCGGGGACCTACCTTGAACCGGGGAACCTCTTCGATGTTGACCGTGCTGGCCACGACGGGCTTCTGGGGCGTGACAGGGAGCGCCGGCGCCGTCGGCGCCGGAACCGGCCGAGACACGGCCGAGGCGTATTGCCGCAGCCTGGCATTCGTTCCCAGGAACCGAGCCAACTCCGTCAGGCCATTGAGCAAAATCGTCTCGAAGGAGAGCCCGACCTCATCGGCTGTGGGGCCTCCGACCAGAAATGCCGAATTGAAGACCCCTCCCTGCGGCTCAACCCGCCCGCTGGCCAGGACCTCTCGACCGCGCCCGTCCGTGACGGCCGCAGTGAGCGAGACGTAGCCAGTCATGAAGGGCGCCAGCCAGGGCTGGTAGGGGGCGAAGGGGAGCAGAAAGAAATAGGCGTTTTGCAGGTCACATTTCTGTTCGATCCGCGGGACGGGTGGCGCCAGCTCGATGAGCGCGTCGTACTGCCCGGAGGCCATGGCGGCCTGTTTGTCGGTGACGACGTCCACCGTTTCGAAGGCGCGCGAGAAGATCACTGGCGCGTGCCGCTCGACCTCCCGCCCCAATGGAAGGGTGAGCGCGGCCTCGTAGCCCAGGGTCAGCTTGCAGCCAACCTTGATCTCCTGGGTCGCCGCCGTCACGGTGGGAGGTAGGACGAGCGCGGCCCGCAGCGGCAGCAGCCGCATCGCCAGCGGCGGCACATCCGGATTCTGGGGAAAGGCGGCCGTGATCTGGCCCCCGGCGCACCCCAGCACGCCCAGCGCCGCGAGCAGGCCCAGCCCCGCAAGTCCGTCCGCAGCCGAGCGATACCTCCCTCCCCATCCCGATCGCCTCCCGCCCGATCGCCTCCACCCCCACGTCTGTCGGTGGCCGCCCCGCGGCCTTACCCGTATCTCCTCTTCCGCAGGTCAGAGCGGCGGTACCGCCGCGCGTAGGCCTGCACGGCCGCCTCCGTCCGGTTCCGGACCCCCAGCTTTTGGTAAATGCGTTCCAGGTGTTTCTGGACCGTCCGGGCGCTCAGGTGCAAAGCCAGGCCGATCTCGCTATTCGACCGCCCACGGACCACTAGGGACAGCACTTCAGCTTCCCGCCTACTCAACCGGCTAGGTTCGGTCATCATGATCGGCTTCCTTGGCAGCCGCCGGAGAGCCGGGCGCTGCACCAGGGCGGGGCCTGGCCGGGGCGCGCGGCGCCGCAGTGGTCTTTTAACGGGCCCGGTGCTATACTTCATCCCCCGCCCCGGCCTGGGACGGCTCCCCCGGTCCGGTGGGCATTTGCTGCCGCACCATAGCAGCCCGGTCCAGGCGTGGGAATACGCCATACGGCGTACGTAAAATGATTGGGGACATCCGGGCCGCAGACCGCCGTCCGTCCGGAGCGCCAGCCCGGTTTTCCCGCTGCCCGGGGGATGACTCGCTGACCCCTGGGGATCTTTCCAGAGGAGGGTGTGCACCGATACGGACCAGACCGGGCGGCTCGGCCGGTGATCCGCCTGGCGGAGGCCATGGCCATGCGATCTCAGTTGCAGACGCTCAACGCAGCGGAGAAGCACTTGCGGACGGCAGCCCGGCCGGCGCCGGCGTCCGGCTTGCCGGAGATGGCCCAGGCAGCAGCCGGCGTCTTCTTGGCGAACGAAGAGTTGCACCTCCAGCGGCAATTCGCGTCGCTCCACCTGGCGATCGAAACGCTCGGCCAGGGCATCCTGGAAGCCACCCCGCAAGGGCAGATCCGCTGGGCGACCATGCGAGCCCGCCAGCTCCTGGCGATCTGCGCGAACGGCGCGGCCCGGACCGGTCAGCTTCCAGGAATCCTACGAAGCTGGGTAGCGCGGCACCCCCCCCCAGCCGCGCTCGGTCGGTTCCCGTCCCCAGACATGGTCATCCGGAGGGATGGTCGCCAGGTGCTGGTACGCCTCGCCCGCACGCGGGGCCGTTGCTGGCTGTTCCTGGAAGAGCAGCGAGGAGCGTCCGTGGCGGACGTGCTGGAGCCCGTCGCGTTGACCCACCGGGAGTGCGACGTCCTCGGCTGGCTTGCCGAAGGCAAGAGCAACGCGGACATTGGCCACATCCTCGGAATCAGCCCGCGGACTGTGCAGAAGCACCTGGAGCGGATCTACCAGAAACTGGGCGTCGAGACGCGCACGGCCGCGGCCGCCCGCGCGCTGGAGCTGATTCAGCACCAGGCGAGCTGACGCACCGGTGCAAAGGGCCCGGGGCGTGGTGTACAATCACGCCCGTGCCCCCGTAGCTCAGGAGGATAGAGCAGCGGTTTCCTAAACCGCGGGTCGCACGTTCGATTCGTGTCGGGGGCACCACCTGGCACGGCCGGGACGGCGCCACCGCCCCGGCACGATGCCCCCGAGCAGAGGGATTCCATGGAAGTCGTCATCGGGGCCGTCGTGGGAGCCGCTCTCGTGTTGGCCGCTCCTCGCCTGTGCTTGGCAGTCCAGGAGGCAGCGCGTCCGCTGGCCAAGGAGCTGATCAAAGGGGGCCTGCTCCTCTACGAAGCCATGAACGACTTGGTCGCTGAAGCCAAGGCGGAGATCGCCCAGGCGAAGCAGGAGGGAGGAGTGGAGGCGGAGAGAAAGGGCTGACCCGTCCGTGGAAAGCCCCGATTGGCAGGTCCCCACCAGCGCTGGCTGTCCTGAGTCAGCCCTGACCACCGTGTAACAATTCCTCGTACGGGTTGTCATTCTTACCGGCCCCGGCTTTCCTGCGCCACGGTTCCGGGGCCGTCTTGGTCAGCGCTCCTCCGGCTCCCCCTTGAGATGTGGACTACTTACGAGTCATTTCCCTCAGCAGAGCATCGTGGCATTCTCTTTGCGTAAGTGCCTTGACCGAAACACCATGCAGGAGGACATCCCATGCGGTCATATCGCAATTTCCATCGAGATCTTCGGCCCCCGGTCTTGACCCCGCGCCAGAGCCGGGTGCTCCACCTGGTAGCGCAAGGGCTCACCAGCGAGGAAATCGGTCGCCGACTGCGCATCAGCCCGAGGACGGTTCAGGTGCACCGCTCCCACGCTATGGAGGTTCTGGATGTTCGCAACGCGGTGCAATTGATCCGCAAGGCTATAGCCTACCGTCTGCTGACGCCACGCCACCTCGGGGTTCCGGGAAGACGCCGCTCCTCCCGAGCGGCACACCGGTGGGGCGCGTCCCGCCGGTCCACGAGGCGTCGCTGACCTAGCGACGTCCGGCTTCCCGGGCAGCGGCGCGGCCGCAACGGGCCTCCGGCACATGGCGCGGGGAGTCCGCTCCCACACGCCGCGGCATCCCGCGCCCGCGTCGGCCCGACCGGTGACAGGGCCTTCCGTGCCCGATTATACTTCGCCCATGCCGGTCGCCACGGTCACCTTCAAGAAATGCATCCTTAACGTGCCGGAATGCGAGCCGGGCGATGGGCGCGTGGGCTCGCGCGTCTTCTTCGATCTCGAGATCGACGGCGCCCGTCACCCTGACCTGTGTGTGGACATCGTCCATCCGGTTGGAGAAGCACTCGCCGAGCAGCCAGTCGCGGTGACGCGGCCGAGCGGCTACGGGGGCCCACTCAACTTCCCGGTGTTTCGAGACCTGGTGACGTTCTATTACTTCCAGGTAGTGGGCGCGCGCGGGCTACTCGGCGGGCTCCGCGAGCCCCGATTGTTCCGGGGCTACACGCTGGCGCCAGAGATGCAGGTGCAGTTCGAGGTGGGCGGGCGGGACGCCTGATTCGGCAAGGCAGCCGGGTCGTCTACGGATTCTGCGCCTGGTATTCGGCGGCGAATTGGGCGAAATGGATCGTGAGCTGGTCGAGGACGCTGGTCTTGGCCTTGTCGCGGGTGCCGTGGACGAAGGATTCCAACGCCCAGGCCCGGGCGTCCACGGGTTGCGCCGTGTCGGTAAACGTCGCCTTGCGGCGCAGCTCAAGCGCCACGTGGCCGAAGAAGCCGTCGAACTGGTCCGTGGAGATGTTCTGGAGGAAGACCTTGAGGAACAGCCGATTCGGGCAGGTGCGATCCACTTTGAGCCGCGGCAGTTTCGTCTGGAGCTGGGTACGCAGCGCCTCGCGGAGCACCTCGATGGTCGTCCCCAGCGAGGAGCCGGATTCCAGGACCGCCGCCTCCGGATTGACGCAGTCGAGCTTCCGGAGCGGTGAGTCCGCGTGCCCACCCGCCAGGAGCGGCAGGAGGACCGTTCCAATGACCAGGAACAGGAGACGACGGGGCAGAGTTCCCATACCCAAGTACCCGTGTTTTCCAGTCTCGTAGACCGACTCAGCATACGCTTCTCGGCCCAGTTCGTCCAGCAGGACGGCCCTTCCGCCAGTTCCCTCCACATCGCCATCCACGCCGCGAGGGGTTGCAAGGGTCGCATCGGCCCGTGATTTCGGTTCGGCCACGCCCGCCGTTTGTGGTACAAGTGGGCCCCGTTCGACCCCACACCCGTTCCACGAAAGGAGGACTGGCCCATGCCCATGCTGAGATCCATCCGAAGCCTCCTGCTGTTGTTTCCCCTGCTCGCCGCCTGTCCGGACCTCGAGCTACAGGCGGCCCCTGCACGAAGGGCCCCACCGGAGACCGCCGTCCAGGTGTACAAGAAGGTGGCACCGGCGATCGTGTTCATTATGTCCGCCTATCTCACCAAGCCCCATCAGCCGGCCTCCCCCTATTCAGGCATCGGCTCGGGCGTCCTCCTGGACCAAGACGGCACGATCCTCACCAACGCCCATGTGGTGGCCGGCGCGGCGAAAATCATAGTGATGCTGCACGACAACCAGCGGATGCCGGCCGAGGTGATCGGCCTGGACGCCCAGACCGACCTCGCCCTGCTCCGCATGGCGCTCCCGAAGAACTTCCGCGCCGCCGTGCAGCTTGGGGATTCCGACCAGGTCGAGATCGGACAGGAGGTGCTGGCCATCGGCCATCCCTTCGGATTGGGCTATGCGCTGACCACCGGCGTGGTCAGCGGGTTCGGCAAGACCCCGGAGACGGGCCGGCTCTTTCACGAGCGCGTCATCCAGACCAGCGCTCCCATCAACCCGGGTAACAGCGGAGGCCCGCTCGTGGATCTCGATGGTCGCGTCATCGGGATCAATACGGCCATCCTGCTCGGGGCGCAGAACATCGGCTTCGCTATCCCCATCAACGTGGCCAAGGAGATCGTCGCCGAGTTGCGCGTGAACGGCCGCGTGATCCGGCCGTGGCTCGGATTTCGCGGAAAGCTCCTGACTGACGAGGTCATCAATTTGTTCGCCCTGCCGTTGACGAGTGGCTTGATCATCGAGGACGTGGAGCCGGGAAGCCCGGCGGACCGGATCGGGCTCCACGGCGGGGACCTGAACGTCACCATCGAGGGGGAACCTTGGGTCCTGGGCGGGGACATCCTGAAGGCGGTCAACGGGATGGAGCTTCGGACTCCGGAGCAGTATCGAAATGCCTTCAAGGGATTGAAGGTGGGGCAGACGGTCGATCTCAGCATCGTGCGGAACGGCGCGCGCCAGACAGTCCGGGCGACGCTGGAGGAACGGCCCCGCGCCTCCGCCACGCCCGAAGAGCCGTCAAGTCAGGGCCAGGGGCTACGTCCGCTATGAGGGACCTGGTCGGCCCTACGGCCATCGGCCTGCTGCTGGCCGCCTGCCTCGCGGCGGACGGCGGCTGGCTCGCGCCGCGGTCCGCGCATGCGCAGGCCCGGGCGGACGAGACCAGGCAGGAAAAGATCCGGATCCAGATCGAACCCTCCACCTGGCTCGCCGAAGGGCAAACCCGGTGGAGCCACAACGCCTCAGGAGTCAACCCGAGCCTCGGCAACCCGACATCGAGGCTCACGTACAAGGACGTCGTCACGACCGTCGCGCAGATCCGCGGACGGGTCACGTTCGCCAACGGTCTGTTCGTGACAGCCGACTACGGCTACGGCACGATCGGCGGCGGACGGCTCACCGACGACGACTTCCTGGCCGGCCAGGTACGCTGCTGCAGCACCCACAGCGACCTCCCCGGCGACGACCTCTGGTACGTGAACGGTGCGGTCGGCGGGGAGGTCCTCACCTTCTTCGACCGCCGTGGTTCCCTGAAGGTGTTCGGCGGCTTTCAATACTGGCGGGAGACCCTGATCACCACCGGCGTCACCCAAGTGGTCTGCACGTCGCCGGGCGTCCTGTGCAATCCGGCGGGCACCGTCTCCAACATCGGACAACCGGCGGTGACCAATCAGGCAAGCTGGAGCTCGCTCCGGGTCGGGGTCGAAAGCGGGCTGCAGGTCCTCTCACGGCTGCGGCTTGACGCCGCGGCGGCCTTCATTCCCTACACCTTTCTGGACAACAAGGACATCCATCACCTGCGGACGGACCTCCAGCAGAGCCCGAGCTTCTCGATGCGAGGCACTGGGATTGGCGCCAATGTCGAAGGGACGGTGAGCCTGATGCTCATGGAGGGGCTGTATCTGACGAGCGGGTACCGCTTCTGGTGGGTGCAGATCACAGACGGCACGTGGACGAACCATCCCGTCTCGGGGAGATCGAGTTCCGTCCCGCTCACCGAGTTCCGCACCATGCGCCAGGGCGCGACGGTCGGACTGGCCTTTACGTTCTAGCTGCGGCCGCGCGCTGGCCAGCCTGGCTGTATGACGGGGCAGCCCGTTACAGCTCACTGGACCGGGCCGGCGCCGGTTTGCCCTGGAAAAAGCGCTGGATACGTCCCATCAGCGAGCGGGCTTCCTTCTCCAGGGCCAGCTTGGCGTGCTCCTGGCTCATCTGTTGCCGGGCCGCCGCGCTCTGCACACGCCGGCTTGCCACCAGCTCGCTGATCCGGGCGATCAATTCCGGCTGCTCGACGATGATCCCGCTGAGCGTCTGCTTGCCCAGCACCATCACGCGCAGGGGAGTCTTGGCGACCACGGTGGCCGAACGCGGCTCGCCGGTCAGCAGGGAGATCTCGCCGAAGAACTGGCCTGCCTGAAGGGTGTTCAGGATCTTCTCCTCCCCCTCGTGCTCCAGCACGACGTCCGCAGCACCATCGAGGATCACAAACAACTCCTCGCCCGGCTCCCCCTGCCGCACGACCTTCTCGCCTGGGAGAAACTCCTGCGACCGGGCCCCACGCGCCAGTGTCTGCACCTGCTCGGCCGACAAGGCGGAGACGAAATCAATGCCGATGAGAAACGACGCGAAACGGTCGGCCTCGTCCCGCTGGCCAATGCCCCGGCCAGCCTCCTCCATCTGGACGGTCATCCGGGGAGAGGAGCGGGGGATGCCCAGCCGCCGGAGCGCGCTCCAGACGTAGGTCCGCGCCCTCCCTTCGATCTCGGGCGCGCGGCCGTAGTCCCGGATCGCGAACTTGAGGCGGAACTCCATGCCCGTGGCCGTAAAGGCGCTGAGGGTCGCCTCCGGTTTCGGCGTCCGCAGCACCCCCTCCACGGCACCTGCCGCCTCGGTCAACACGCCGCAGACCACCATTGGCGGGGGACCATCGGCGACTTCCACCAGAATCGAGCAGATGTGGGCAGGTGCCCGGCTGTAGTTGACGATGCCGGAGCGGACGACGTTGTCATTGGGCAGGATGACGGCATGCTGCTGCCGGGTCATGATCGTGACGTGGCTGAAGCTGATCTCGGTCACGATCCCCTCGTAATTCAGCACGGAGATCCAGTCCCCCACACGGATCATCTTGCCCAGGGAGATCCCGGAGAAGAACCGAACCAGGGTGTCCCGGAGCGCCACGCCCACCACCGCAGTCGCGACCGTGGGCACCGCCACGAGCGCGATCGGATTGACGTGCAGGACGAACTCCAGGACCACGAGGCCGGCGACCACGAGGCCCGCCCCCAGCACCAGCGTCCGGACCACCTGCGGAACGTGTGCGCGGCGGCGCTCAATGAGGTATTCGCCGATGACCGCGAGGTCCAGGGCCTTGAGGACGAAGAAGGAGGCACACAGCCAGGCCGCCACCCGCAGGGCGTTCATCGCCCGCAAAGACGGCACCGGCAGCATCTCGGCCTGGATCAGGAGCAGCAGGGAAGCCAGACCGACCGTCGCCCCCGCTCCGACGGGGATTGACGGCGAAACCCTCCTTCCGCGCCGGCGCGCGAGGACGGCCAGCCAGACGACGACGGCGGCGCAGGCCAGCGCGAGGGTGGCGATTTTGCCGAGGAGCGGGCCGAGGTCCATGCAAGGGTCCTTGGGCAGCCGCACGATGGCGCGCCCGGCAGGAATCGAACCTGCGACGACCAGCTTAGAAGGCTGGGGCTCTATCCAACTGAGCTACGGGCGCGGCCGTCGGACGCCGTCGGACCTCGCCAGTGTAGACGAGCCGGCACGGGCGAGCAAGTTAGTCCTCCCGCAACTGAACCTTGCAGGCCCCGCACCGCCTCGGGCTCACACTGAACGTCCCCCCGCTCCACGGCGCCTTCTGACAGTTCGGACATTTAAACACCAGCACCGCCACGAGGACCGACACGAGGATGAAGAAGATCGCCGCCTCGACTTGAACCGTCGTCCACGGGTCGGTGAAGGTGCCGCTCGAGTCGGACGGCAGGCCGTACCTAAACAGGAGCCCGGCGAGCAGGCCGAGGACGAGTGCGGTCAGGGCAAGGCGACGCCGGCGTTGAAATCTCCGAATAATGACCCGCTTGGTGATCTCGAGCTTCATAGCCATCCGGCCTGGCCCTCGTCGCACCGGCTCGGTCCGCCACCTCATCTCGCCACTCGGGAAGCAGTAGTAGGACCGGCTCTCGCCCGGTGGAGGCTCTAAGGCGCCGGGCACCTATTCTATGGCTGGGGATTGGCTAAGTAAACTGGCGCGCGCGGTGACAGGGGCGCTAAGCGCGCCGGCCCAGGCTAACTCCATGAAGAAAGCGGCCCCAAGGTACGGCTGCAGCGACATTGTTGAAGCCCACCGGTCGCTGCATGGCGAGCGAGGTTGGTCGGGGCGGGCGGATTTGAACCGCCGACACCCTGCTCCCAAAGCAGGTGCGCTACCGGGCTGCGCTACGCCCCGACGGGGCCCGATGTCCGGTCACGCTGAAGCAGCCGCTCCCTGAGCTTGCGAAAGGCCTGCGCGCGGTGGCTCAGGCGATTCTTGTCCGCCGGGCTCAGCTCGGCCAGCGTCTTCCCTAGGTCCGGGAGGTAGAAGACCGGGTCGTAGCCGAACCCGCCCTGGCCGGCCGGATGTTCGGCAATGTAACCATCGAGCACGCCTTCGACGACCTCGAGCCGGTCGTCGGGACCGGCGAAGGCGGCCGCCGTGAGGAAGCGGGCCCGCCGCCGTTCCCAAGGGACTCCCTTCAGCTCCCGCAACAGCTTTCTCCAGTTGTCTTCGTAGGTCGCTCCGTCGCCCGCATAGCGGGCCGCGAAGGCCCCGGGCCGGCCGCCCAGCGCGTCCACCATCAGGCCCGTGTCGTCAGCGACCGCGGGGAGGCCCGTGTACCGCGCGGCGGAGACCGCCTTCTTGACGGCGTTGGCCTCGCAGGTTTCACCATCCTCGACCACCTCAGGTGCGCCAGGAAACTCGTCCAGTGTGCGGATGCGAATACCAAGGTCGCCCAGGATTGCAGCCAGCTCCCGCCTCTTGTCCTGATTCCGCGTCGCCAGCACCAGGTCGGTCAGAGGAAACGCCATGGTCATCACCCAATGGTCAATCGCAACAGAACGCCGCCACCCACCGGTTCTGCACTAATGACCAGTGACCACTGACAGACAACCGGTCACGATCCTGCTCACGCCAGATCCCCGATGAGGTCCTTCTGGAGTGCCACCAGACGCTGGATCGCCCGCCAGCCGGTCTCGAGGAAGGCATCCAGGTCTGCCTTCGCGAAGGGGCGGCGCTCCGCCGTACCCTGGACTTCCACGTAACGCCCGCCGCCGGTCATGACCAGGTTCATGTCCACCTCGGCCATCGAGTCCTCTTCGTAGGCCAGATCCACGAGCACCTCGCCGCCGACCTTGCCCACACTCACGGCTGCCAAGTAGTCCGTGAGCGGGCGCCTCTTGATCAGATCCTTCTTCTTGAGCGCGGCGAACGCATCGGCGAGCGCGATGAACGAGCCTGTGATCGAGGCAGTGCGCGTCCCCCCGTCGGCCTGGATCACGTCGCAGTCAATCCAGATGGTCCGCTCGCCCATCTCGCTCATATCCGTGACGGCCCGCAGCGCACGCCCCACAAGCCGCTGGATCTCCAGCGTCCGCCCGCCCTGCTTGCCGCGGACCGCCTCCCGCTGCGTCCGCTCCTGGGTGGCGCGGGGAATCATCGCGTATTCCGCCGTGACCCACCCCTGGCCCTTGTCCTTGAGGAACGGGGGCACCTTCTCCTCGACCGAGGCCGTGCAGATGACCTTGGTCCCCCCCATCTCGATCAGGACCGAGCCCTCGGCGTACTTAATGAAATCCCGGGTCACTTTGACGGGCCGCAACTGATCGTTGCGCCGCCCGTCCCTGCGCAAGAGGCTCGCGCCGTGCTCCATGAAAGGCTCCTGGGTGTGTGGCGGAAGCGCGAATTATAAAGAAGGGATGGACAAAGATCAAACCGCGCCGTGCTCAGGCCTCCGGCTCATCGCGTCGCTCGGGTGGCCGTGCGCCACGCCGGGCGAGCGCCACACGCGCCACCAGCAGGGCAACGATCAGCGCCCCGACCCCGACCGCGAACAGGCCCTCATGGGGAAACAGATACGGCATCGGGCCGAGCGTACCCGGTCACGGCGGCAGAAGCAACTGGTGGGTCGGTCCGGTCGCCTCGTGCCCCGCGGCCGGGCGGATGCGCGGTTTGTCCCGCTCGCTTTCATTCCCCTCGGCTTTCTGCTACAACCGTTCGCAGATGCTGCCGGCTTGGCCGCAGCCGCCACAGAGCGCGACAGCTCGCCACTCAGCGGACCGGGAACGATGGAACAGTCGCAGATCCTCATCGTTGATGACGAAGCGCCGATCCGGACCATGCTGGCGAGATTGTTGGAGGGGTACGGCTATGCCTGCACGACGGCCGCCGATGCCGCCGAGGCGCGCGCCCGCCTCCAAGAGAAGCGGTTCGCCCTGATTCTCTGCGACGTCAACATGCCGGGCGAGTCCGGGCTCGATCTCGTCACCGACGTGCTCGCCGAGTACCAGGACATCGCCGCGGTGATGGTCACCGGCCTCGACAACCCCCATCTCGCTAACACCGCGCTGGAGCTCGGCGCGTACGGCTACATCATCAAACCCTTCGAGTCCAACGAGGTCCTCATCAACGTCGCCAACGCGCTGCGCCGGCGCCGCCTGGAGATCGAGAACCGCGCCCACCGCGAGCACCTCGAGCAGACCGTCCTCGCGCGCACGGCGGAGCTGCGGCGCGCGATCGAGCGCCTGCAGCGGGCAGAGCAGGAGGTCCGGCTGTCCCGCGAGGAAACGATCAAGCGGCTGGCCATCGCCGCCGAGTTCCGAGACAATGCAACGGCCCAGCACATTCAGCGCATGAGCCACTACTGCGCCATCCTGGCCCGGCGGTACGGGCTCGACGCCGAGCGCTGCGAGCTGATTCGGATCGCGAGCCCCATGCACGACATCGGCAAGCTCGGGACCCCGGATCACATCCTCCTCAAGCCGGGCAAGATCTCGCCGGAGGAGTTCAAGATCATGGCGCAACATTCCGAGATGGGCTACCGCATCCTCGCCGACTCGGACGCGGAGCTGCTCAAGCTGGCGGCCACGATCGCCTGGACCCACCACGAACAGTACGACGGCTCGGGCTACCCGCGCGGGCTGGCCGGTACCGCGATTCCACTCGAGGGCCGGATCGCTGCGATTGCCGACGCCTTCGACGCGATGAGCAGCCGCCGCATCTACAAGCCGGCCTTTTCCATCGAGCACACCGTGGAGCTGATGCGGGAGCGGCGGGGGACCCACTTCGACCCGGAGCTGCTCGATCTCTTCCTGGAAGCCCTCGACGAAGTGGTGGCGATCCGGCAGCGCTACGCGGACGACTAGCGAGTCGGCGCGGGCGCCCGCGTGATCCTCGCTGGAGCCGCCACCGAACATTGACAGGCGCGCGGTCGGTCTGGTAAAGTCCCTGCCGCTCATGCCGGTTGGTCCTCAGGGGTCCCCTGCCAGGCACTGAATCCGGTCCGCAACCCACCAGCATCAGACCGAAACGGACGCACAGAGGAGGATCGTGCTATGACGACGAGCATCGCTTCGCGCAACTGGATTGGGTATCTCTGCGAGGCGGCCGTGGCCGCCGGCGCCATGCCGACCTGGGAGGCCGCCGACTACTTCAGCGGCCATCTGTTCGGCGAGTCGCCGAACAGCCGGCTGCACGATTCCAAGGCGCCCTACGAAGCCATCTCCCAGTTCCTGCACCGTGTGTACAGCCCCATCGTGGAAGCGGCGACGCGGGCCGTGGACCTGCCGGCCGCGTCCATGCTCCACATCTTCACAGACATCAGCCTGATCGGGAACTCCGCCGTGCTGGTCGTCTATTTTCCAGGCAGGAACCGCCCGCACCAGCTCCTGCTGCTGGACGCCGTGCGCGCTTGGGAGCTGGTCTTCCCGGACTCGACCGCGTTCAACGCCTGGGCCGAGGAGCGATACGGCTGGATCGTGACGGCGCTTCGGACCGCTGTGGCCCACGAGTCGGCCGAGGCCGTGGCGGCCGCCGAGTCGTGCATCCTCAGCGTCTGACCTGCAGACCGCATAGTCCAGGGTTAATGGGTCATGGTTCAGGGAAAAATTGGGAAACTCCGCCCATCACCCATTGACCATCAACCATCAGTCATTCACGCCGCGTCTGAGGGCTCGTAGCCGAGATTCGGGCCGAGCCAACGTTCGACGGTCTCGAGGGGCAAGCCCTTGCGCCGCGCATAATCTGCGACCTGGTCGCGGCCGAGCTTGCCGACGGCGAAGTAGTGGGCTTCCGGATGGGCGAAGTACAGCCCGCTCACCGAGCTGGCCGGGATCATGGCATAGCTCTCCGTGAGCGTGATCCCCGCCCGCCGCTCCGCCTGGAGCAGATCGAACAGGGTCCGTTTCTCGGTGTGGTCGGGACAGGCCGGATAGCCAGGGGCCGGCCGGATGCCGCGGTACCGCTCGCGGATCAGGTCCTCCTGGCTGAGCCGCTCCTCCGCTCCATAGCCCCAGTCCGTACGGGCCCGTTGGTGCAGGTATTCGGCGAAGGCCTCGGCCAGGCGGTCGGCTAGCGCCTTGGCCATGATGGAGCTGTAGTCGTCATGGTCCCGCTCGAACCGTGCGCAGAGCGCCTCCAGGCCGATCCCCGCCGTCACCGCGAAGGCGCCCAGGTAATCCGGCAAGCCTGTTGAGCGCGGGGCCACGTAGTCGGCCAGCGCCAGGTTGGGCTGCCCGTCCGGCTTCTCGCCCTGCTGGCGGAGGGTGTGGACCGCGGCGAGGACCGCGGCGCGCGACTCGTCGGCGTACAGCTCGATGTCGTCCCCGACGCTGTTCGCCGGGAAAAACCCGTACACGCCGCGCGCGGTCAACCAGCCCTCCTTCACGATCTCCCGCAACAGGCGCTGTGCATCCTCGAACAGTTCCCGCGCCTTCGGGCCCACCTTGAGGTCCTCGAGAATCTGGGGGTAATGGCCCCGCAGCTCCCAGGTGTGGAAGAACGGCGACCAGTCAATGAACGGCACGAGCTGCTCCAGCGGAACGGAGTCGAGCGTGCGCACGCCGAGAAACGCGGGTTTGGGCCGGTCCACCCGGTTCCAGTCGAAGGACGGCTTGCGGGCCCGCGCCTGCTCCAGCGTCAGCAGCCGGGCCGTCGTCTGCCGGGCCTGATGGGCCTGGCGCACGGTCTCCTGCTCGCGGCGGTTCTGCTCGAGGAACCGCGGCCGCTGCTCGGCGTCGAGAAGCTGCCCGACGACGCCCACGGCGCGCGAGGCGTCGAGGACGTGGACGACGCCCGGCTCGTAGGCCGGGGCGATCTTCACCGCCGTGTGCGCCTTGCTCGTCGTCGCCCCGCCGATCAGCAGGGGCACCCGGAACCCCTCGCGGGTCATCTCGCGGGCCACGTGGACCATTTCGTCGAGGGAGGGTGTGATCAGGCCGCTCAGCCCGATGATGTCCACCTTCTGCTCGCGCGCCGTCCGGAGGATCCGCTCGCAGGGGACCATCACCCCCAGGTCGAGGACCTCGTAATTGTTGCACCCGAGGACGACCCCGACGATGTTCTTCCCGATGTCGTGCACGTCCCCCTTGACGGTGGCGAGCAGCACTTTCCCGTGCGCCTGCGCGCCGCCTAGGGCCTGCTTCTCCGCCTCCAGGTACGGCAGCAGATACGCGACCGCCTTCTTCATGACACGGGCGCTCTTCACCACCTGCGGGAGGAACATCTTGCCGGCGCCGAAGAGGTCCCCGACCACGTTCATCCCGGCCATGAGCGGCCCTTCGATCACCGCGAGTGGCTTGCCGTACTTCTGCCGGGCCTCCTCGACATCCTCCTCGATGTAGTCCGCGACGCCCTTGATCAGGGCGTGCGCCAGGCGCTCCTCGACCGTGCCCTGCCGCCAGGCCTCGTCCTTGGCTACCGCCCTGCCCTGCTGCTTGACGGTCTCAGCGAAGGCGACGAGCCGCTCGGTCGCGTCCGGCCGCCGGTTCAACAGCACGTCCTCGACCAGCTCGAGGAGGTCCTTGGGGATTTCCTCGTACACCGCGAGCTGGCCAGCGTTCACGATTCCCATGTCTAGGCCAGCCCGGACCGCGTGGTAGAGGAAGGCGGCGTGCATGGCCTCCCGCACGACGTTGTTGCCGCGAAACGAGAACGAGATGTTGCTGATCCCGCCGCTCACCTTGCAGTACGGCAGCGTCGCCTTGATCCGCCGCGTCGCCTCGAGGAAGGCAACCGCGTAGTCGTTGTGCTCCTCGATCCCCGTCGCGACGGTCAGGACGTTCGGGTCGAAGATGATGTCCTGCGGCGGGATTCCGACTACCTCGGTGAGGAGCCGGTACGCGCGCGTGCAGATCTCGACCTTGCGCTCGACGCGGTCAGCCTGGCCGCGCTCGTCGAAAGCCATGACCACGATCGCGGCGCCGTACCGCCGGGCGAGCTTCGCGTGCCGAAGGAAGGCCGCCTCACCCTCCTTGAGACTGATCGAGTTCACGACGGGCTTGCCCTGGACGCACTTGAGCCCCGCCTCGATTACCTCCCAGTTGGAGCTGTCGATCATGATCGGGACCCGCGCGATATCTGGCTCGGACGCGATCAGATGCAAGAACTTCTGCATGGCCGCCTTGGAGTCCAGCAGGGCCTCGTCCATGTTCACGTCGAGCATCTGGGCGCCGCCCTCGACCTGCTGCTTGGCGACCGCGAGCGCCCCTTCGTAGTCGCCGCTGAGGATCAGCTTGGCGAACTTGGGCGAGCCGGTCACGTTCGTCCGCTCGCCGATGTTGACGAAGTTCATGTCCGGCCTGATGGTAAGCGGCTCCAGACCACTCAGCCGCGTCCAGGGCTCAGGCGTGGGCAGCACGCGCGGCGGGCAGTCCCAGACCGCCGCGGCAATCGCGCGGATGTGCGCCGGGGTCGTCCCGCAGCAGCCACCCACGATGTTCAGCCAGCCATTCGCGGCGAACTCGCGCAGGTTGGCAGCCATGAGCTCGGGCGTCTCATCAAAGCCCCCGAAGGCGTTGGGCAGCCCCGCGTTGGGGTAGCAACTGAGGAAGACTGGCGCGATCCGGGACAGCTCCTCGAGATAGGGCCGCATCTGCTTGGCGCCCAGCGCACAATTGATCCCGACGCTGAGCAGTGGCATGTGCGCGATGGAGTTCCAGAACGCCTCGACAGTCTGTCCCGAGAGGGTCCGCCCGCTCCGGTCCGTGATCGTCACCGAGACCATCACCGGCACCCGGCGGCCCGTATCCTCAAAGTATTGGTCAATGGCGAACAGACAGGCCTTGCAGTTCAGCGTGTCAAAGACGGTCTCGCAGAGCAGCAGGTCTACGCCGCCGTCCAGGAGCCCGCGGACCTGTTCGGTGTAGGCGGCCACCAGCTCATCGAACGTGACGGCGCGGAACGCCGGATTGTTCACGTCCGGCGACATCGAAGCGGTGCGGTTGGTCGGGCCGATGGCGCCCGCGACGAAGCGGGGCCGGGAGGGGTCTTCCGCCATGCTCGCGGCGGCCGCGCGGCGGGCTACCTGCGCGCCGGCCCGGTTCAGCTCGTACACGTGCGCCTCGAGCCCGTAGTCCGCCATCGAGATCGCGGTCGAGTTGAACGTGTTCGTCTCGATGATGTCGGCGCCCGCCTCCAGGTACTGCCGGTGGATGGCCTCGACCACCTGCGGCTGCGTGAGGCACAACAAGTCGTTGCAGCCCTTGAGATCGCGCGGGTGTTCGGCAAACCGGGTCCCGCGGAACCCCGCCTCGTCCAACCGATAGGCTTGGATCATCGTCCCCATCGCGCCGTCGAGGATGGCGATCCGGCGCAGCAGCAGCTCCCGGAGTTGGGCCTCTCTCGGCGATTCGCTTCCCATCACCTGCCCTGCACCCGTCACGCGTCACCCGTCACGTCCCAACGTGCGGTCACTATACTGGATCGCCCCAGACCAGGCAAGGCGACAGCGGCTCTGGTGGGGCGTCTTGACATCGCCTCCACCGGTCGCTACGATGAGCCCTGTTTGGATGGCGAGGCTTCCGGCGCCTATGATTCCGCTGGCGTTGCTGGTTGCGTGGCTGCTCCTCTTCCCCTCGCTCCTGTCGCCCGTCCGGTCCGCCTTCGGTCCGGATCAGGCCTACGCTAAGGCCATCTTCGAAGACGGCTACCTGGGCCTGACCCAGACGGAGCTGCGCGAGAAGCTCGGGCCGCCCCACGCGGTCCGGGACCGCAAAGCGGCGCTGCGGGTCTTCAACTATTACTCGTTCAGCGACTGGGAGAAGTTCTACAAGAAGCTGATCTCGCCGCAGAACGGCGAGGACGTGTACAACTACAAGCGCAACGGCGTGGACGTCCGGTACTCGTTCAGCTACGTGCCGGACCTGAACGACCACTCGGACTTTCCGACCCTCTCGGTAAGCCTTGTGGATATCGAGTTCTCCCCGCCCGTCCCCATCGAGCAGGTTCCCGAGCTGGTGCCGGAGTTCAAGCCACCGGAGGAGGCGTCGGCCCCGGCCTTCCGGTCGAATCTCTGGGTGTTGGTCTTCAAGGGCGCGCCGGCGCCGGAAGCGCGAGCGATCGTCCGGGAGCGCACCAAGGATCGCCTGGACTGGACGCTGGCGTTTCAGATGTTCTCGCTGCAGGGGCTCCCGGAGTTCCTGACCACCCGCGCGCTGATTGACCGCATGGAGATCAGCGCCCAGAGCATCGAAATGGCCAAGCGGCGCGCCAAGCTGACCCACGAGCCGATCATGAACCCCTTCTCCAAGGAGTTCGCCAGCCGGCCGGCTCCGCCGCCGCCCGCGAGCAAGAAGATCCCCGTCCCCAAGTACGCGGACTAACCTGGCTCACTCGTCCGCGAACTTCAAATCCGCCGCGTCGGCCAGCGACAGGTATGGCTCGCCCCACTGAGCGCGACTCTCCAGGCTCCACTCCTCGTGGACCGCCACGGGCTTGAGCCGGATGCCCCAGTTGCCCCCGAAGACGAGGTAGGCGAGCCCGGCCCCCGAATCCTCCACCATCTGCGCATAGGCCGGACAGGTCGGCGCCGCCGGATCGTCGCGCCAGCCGACGACCCAACACCATTCGCCGCGGCTGCTCCGCTCGAAGCTGCGAACCTGCACCACCGGCCGTGGCGGCCCGACCTCCTTGAACCGCAGGAACACGGCCTGCTCGCAGTTGGGGTTACTCTCCACCTCGACGAGCATCCGACCCTCCACCGATTCACCCGCGCAGGGACAAGCGAAGAACCGCTGCCCCTGCCCACCGCCCTTGACGCCCCGCTCACCCCTCCGATAGACTTCAGGCCTATGCCGCTTCAGACGGAAACCCGCGACGTCCTCTTGCCCGCTGAGCTGCCCGCCGCCACGCCCGCGCAGGAGAAGCTGGCCTGCTCCACGCCCATCCTCTGCCGCCCGACGGTGCGGGTGGGCTTGTATGCCTTCCTGGCCATCCTGCTCCTGCTCATGCTGGTCTGGCGGTTCCTGCCAGCCTTCACGGACCCGACGTTCGAGCGGCACATCCAGGAAAAGAAAGTCGCAGTCGGCATGACGCGCGAGCAGGTGCTCAAGGCCTGGGGCGGGCCCTACTCCATCAACATCAGTTACACCAAGGACGGGCTACGGCGCGAAGAGTGGATCTACGAGGACTGGGAAAGCCCTTCTGTCGTCAAGCACCGGTACCTCTACTTCGAAGAGGGCCTGCTCGTCGGTGGCTGGTATGCCAAATGACGCGCGCCGCAGGGTCCGTTCATCCGACCTCTTCGGCGCGCGGCGCGGGCGCAAGCCGGCCCAAGAGTGTCCCGGCCCGGTCGAGATCCCACTCCTCCACCATGACGGCGCAGGCGGCGAAGGGCACCCCCGGCAGCAGGCTGCCCAGATGTTCGTTCCGCACGAAATAGGCGATCCCGTTGCCGTCGAGGAGGCTCTTGATCAGGGCGAGCTCCCCGACATCCTGGGGTTCGATGAGCTTGACCATCGCCGTCTCTTCCGAGCGCGAAGCGCCGCGGGGCGCGGACCCCGCCCAGGCCTCCGGACCATTCTATGAAGCTCCCGGCCCGACTGCAACCGCCGCGGCGCATTGATTTTTCGGAGGACGCTTCTTACACTAGCCGGCTTGGCGGATCGCCTGGGTGCGGACGAGGGAGCGCGGCTGATCAGGGGGTCTCGGTGAGTTGTACGCGGCGCTCTTGACCGGGGCCTCCGGAGATCGTCAGCACGCGCTTCCATTCGCGCACCTGGTAGATGGCCCAGGCGCCGGGCCGGCCTTTGTAGTAGGCCTCGGGATCTTCGCCGCTGGCGTTGAGATAGATCGGCTCCGTAAACCCTTCGTCGAGCACGTAATCCAGTAGGCTATCCGTGGTAAACCCCTTGCCGCGCAGCGACACGTCAGCCAGGAAGGTCAGGATCTCGTCAGGTTTCTGCAGCGTGACCGGCTCCATCGTGAAGACGCCTCCAGGCGCGCGCATTCTAAGCGGCCGGGAGTGTAGAATGCAAGGAGCTGCGTTCCCTTCACACGAGGTGCCACGGTGAGGAAGCTCTCGGCCGACCAGTTCCGCGATCGTCTGCTCAGCGTGATGGACCGCAAGAACCACTGGGCCTGGCCCTACTTCAGCGGTAACAAGATCACGCGGGACCAGCTCAAGATCCATTTCCGCCAGGAATACGCGGTGTACGTGCGGGACTTTCCCGTGCTCTTGGCGCGCATCTACGGCAAGAACCCTCCGCGCGACGTCCGGAGCATCCTGGCCAAGAACATCTACGAGGAGGACACGGGCGGGCTGTCGCTGGGCCGCCCCCACCCGGAACTGTTCCTCACCATGATGATGGGACTCGGCTTTCCCCGGAGCGAGTTCCGGGACGTGGAACTCCTCTCTCCGAGCCGCGCCTACCGTGAGTGGCTCGACAGCGTGACGATGGAGCGCGACTGGATCACCGGGGCAGCAGTCCTCACGATCTTCGTCGAGGGAAGCGTCAACGACCGTCAGGAGATCTTGCAGGGCCTCAAGCCCAAGACCCCGGCCGAGATCGAGGACTTGGTCATGAAACACCCGCTCGTCCAGTACCACGGCCTGTCGCCGGAGTACATGGACCTCGTCCGCGCGCACTACATGGTGGAGCCCGGCCATCGGCACGCGGCCTACCAGATCGTCGTGACCCACGCCGTCGAGGCCGAGCAGCAGCAGGCGGTCCTCGACGCCCTCAACGAAGCCCTCCAGTACTGGCTGCATTTCCGTGACGGAATCGCGCGCTGCTGCGGCCTACGGGAAGCGTGAGCCGGTCCGCGCTCGTCGCGGCAGTTCCGTTCGTCCATCTCGTCCTGCTGCTCGCCGCTGCGGCGGGCGCGGGCGAGGCCGGACCCGCGCCCGCATCCGAAGACATGGTTCTCGTGCCCGCGGGAGAGTTCCTCATGGGAAGCCCGGCGGGGAGCGACGGCTTCGACGACGAGCGGCCCCAGCGGCGCGTCTATCTCAGCGCGTTCTGGATGGATCGCCACGAGGTGACGAACGCGGCCTATGAGCGGTTCGTCCGGGCCACTGGGCACCGCCCACCCGCTAACCAGAATCCCGCCGTCACGCTTTGGGAGCACGGTGCCCCACTCCCTGGGACCGCCGACCACCCGGTCGTCAACGTGAGCTGGGACGACGCGCTCGCCTACTGCCGGTGGGCGGGCAAGCGCCTGCCGACCGAGGCCGAGTGGGAGAAGGCCGCGCGGGGCACAGACGGCCGCCGATATCCCTGGGGAGAGACCTGGGATCCTCGACGCGCGAACAGCGCCAGCTACTGGGCGGGCCGCACCATCGAGTTCGCGAGTCGGGAGGAGTGGCTAGCCTTCTGGATCGAGGGCGAGGGAGCCCGCATCGCCAAGGCCCGTGGGCTCAAGGGCGAAGTGCTCACCCTGCCGGTCGGCAGCTTTCCCGACGGGGCCAGCCCCTACGGGCTGTACGACATGGCCGGGAACGTCTCGGAGTGGGTGGCAGACTGGTACGAGCCCTATGCCTATCTCAACGCGCCGCTGGCCGATCCGCCAGGGCCTGACGGGAAACTGCTGAAGGCCATGCGGGGCGGATCCTGGCTCAAGCCGGCCAAGAGCCTGCGGACGACCGACCGCGACTTTGGGTTCCCCGCCGACCGGCCGAGCGGGACCGGCTTTCGCTGTGCGAAGGACGCTTACTGATCTGGGCTACTCTTGGAAATAGAGGTAGTCTAGCCGCTCGACCTGCACCACCGGCATCACCAGCCCGCGCCCCTCCTCCCCGTGCGCCATGTCGTAGATCACGGATTCCTCCGGCACGAGCCGACCCGTCACGGCCACCGCGATCGCGATCGTCTCGCCTGCAGCAATTTTCCGCTTGAGAAACGCGTTCAGGGCTGGCGGAGGCCCGGCGATCAGCTCGGAAGGCAGCCCCTCGGGTTTGAACCGGACCAGCCCCCACGCAGTCCGAATCAGCTTGGGCCCGATGGCCACCCGATAGCCGCCACGCTTTGCGTCGTAGGTCGAAAGTTCTCCCTCCCAGAGGAAGGTCACCCGCTGAGCCAGCGCCGGCTTCCCGGTCCGGGCCTGGTCCCGCTCGCGGTTCAAGGTAAAGAGCCGTTCGTCGTGGCCGCCCCCGTGATGGCCAAAGACCTCGACCCAGTTCGGCGGCGCGCCGTCGAGCGCGGCGAGGAAGCGCTCGATCGCCGCGGGTTCGTCCAGCAGCGTCGCGTCCGGCGGCACGACGCGGTGGATCTCGAACTTCCCCAACCCGATCAGCGGGCGCGTGCCGGTGGGCTCGCCCCGGAGCGGAGGTGCACCGCTTAGCAGCAGGAGCAGCAGGCTGATGAGCAGAACCCGCGTCAGCCCCATCGTCATGACACCCGCGCCCACGCTTGCTCGAACGCAGCCTCCAGCGCCGCGACCGCCGGATGGCCGACGCCGACGATACCCGCGTCCACGAGCACCGCGATCCGCGGCCTGGGGTCCAACCGGGCTAGCGCCGGACGGTCCAGCCCTCGGCCGGACTCCAGCACCTGCCGGTAGGTCGCCAGCCACGATTCGGTGACCGCGCGCAGCCCCGCGTCGGTCGGCTGCATCTTGCCCAGCCTGACCTGCTGGAGCAGCTTCACGATCGGGTCGGTCTTCGACAGGGTCTGGATGGCCTGTCTGAGGTTGGCCTCGGAAGATTCGTGCATCGAGCTCTTGACGCAACCACCCTCCGGGAGATCAGGAGATCAGACCAGGAGATCAGACGAAGGGGACCAGGAGCCTGTCGAGGCCCGCCTCAGTTCATCACGCAGGCACCGGGACCGCGGGGATCGCCGCAAGTCCCGCAGGGAGCCGGGCTGCTCGAGGGCACCCCTGTCGCACCGACGGCGAAGGCCGACCATTGCTTCTCCAACCGCGTGGCCTTGCAGACGGGACAGGCGGGCGCAGCCGAGCCCCGGACGATCGTCTCAAACCGGTGGTTGCATTCCTGGCAAATGTATTCGAAGATGGGCATGGTGTGCATTCTCCTCCTCAGGCCGACCAGCGGTATTATAGAGGGCCGCCCGGCTCGGCTTCAACGGAGGGGGCGGCGCCACGGAGGCCACATGTTTCTTGAAGAGAAGATATTCCGGCTGCGCTTCAACCTGGAAGCCAGCTTCCCTGAGGACTACGAGGGCGAGGAGGACAACTATGCCTGGCTTCGGGACTGGGAGGCGCAGATCAAGCCCGAGCTGCTCAAGCTGATTTTTGAGGCGCTGCGCAAGCATCCGGCTTGGACCGCCCGCGTGCGGAACCGCGGCCTGGCCCCGAGCGACGAGATCGAGATCGTGCTGGCGAAGGATTTCGTCCACGACCGGACCAAGTTGAATTGACCCCCATGCAGACCTCTTCGCTCGGCCGCGTCGGCCTTTATCTCCACGTCCCCTTCTGCACGACCCGCTGCCTGTTCTGCGCCTTCTCCCTCCAGATCTACCGGGAGGACTGGGCCACGGCCTATCTGGCGTCGCTCGCCCGCGAGATCGAGCTGCACGCCCGCCGGGGCAGCCTCGGCGGGCGCCTTCTGGACACAGTCTATTTCGGCGGTGGGACGCCGACCACGCTCACACCCGAGGCGCTGACCAGCATCCTGGACCGCGTGCGCGACCGGCTTGGCGTCGCGCCGGACGCCGAGGTCACGATCGAGGCCCACCCGGACACGGTGACGGCGGACGGGCTCCGGCGCCTGGTCCGGGCCGGATTCACCCGGATCAGCTTTGGCGCCCAGTCCATGGACGCCAACGAGTTGAGCCGCGTCGGCCGCCGGACGGGGCCAGACCGGACGAGGGCCGCCGTGGCGGGGGCGAAGGCGGCTGGCTTCGGCAACGTCAACCTGGACCTGATCTACGGCCTACCGGGCCAGACGCTCGAAAGCTGGCTCGCCACGCTCGACGAGGCGCTCGCGCTCGAGCCGACCCACCTGTCCCTCTACGCCCTCACGGTTGAGGACCGGACCGGCTTGCAGGTGGCGGTGCACCGGAGCACGGTCTCGGAGCCCGATCTCGACCTCCAGAACGCGATGGAGGCAGTGGCGGCGCAGCGGCTCGCCGCCGCCGGGTTCAGCCGGTACGAGATCTCGAACTATTGCCGGCCGGGCTTCGCCTGCCGCCACAACCTGCTCTATTGGCAGGACGAGGACTATCTCGGCCTGGGCCCCAGCGCGCAGTCCTATCTGGAAGGATGCCGGCTCGGCAACCTCGAGGGCCTCACGGCCTGGCGGCGCGCGCTCGACCGCGGAGAGCTGCCGATCGCCGAGTCAGCGCGCCTGAGCCCCGCGCAACGGCGCCGCGAGGCGCTCATCTTTGGCTTACGGCTGACGGAGGGCGTGCCGCTGGACCGGCTGAAGCGGAATGGGCCCGAAGATGGCCTAGCAGATGTGCTCGACCGCCTGGCCCGGCAGGGGCTGATTGAAGGGCGAGCCGGCCGGGTCGCGCTCACGGAGCAGGGGCAGCGGTTGGCCGACTCGGTCGCGGTCGAGCTGCTGTAAGGACGCCTACCGGGCCAGCAGGTAGTGCAGCGCGGTGTCGGCCAAGATGGCCATCCAGGCCGAGGCGTTCAGGACAACCAGCGAGCGGTCCCGGTTCCAGACGTGGAACAGAGCGAGCGCGATGGCAAGCTGCGTCAGGAGCGAGAAGGGCCGGTGGAGATTGGCGGAGACTGCGCCGCGCTCGCTCGCGAGCGCGGCCACGGCGGCGAGCAGGTAGCAGCCGAGCGCGCCGGCCTGGAGCCAGACCGCCTTCTTCTCTCCGGACCGGCGCACGACGTGGACCAGCGCCCAGGTAAGGCAGACGATCACAACCAGGAGCAGGAGCGGGAACAGGGGCCAGAGGACCTTCGCGCTGAGCATCACCGGAGCCTCCGTCACGTCGGGACAAGGCACCGCGGCCGACTGTAGCAGCGGCCGTCGGGAGAGTCAACCGGTTGGTGGTCCCGAGGTCCCTTGACAAAGCGTCGCGCAGAGCGGTAGGAGAACTTCTGAGCGCTTGCGCTGGAAGGAGGTGGCCATGCCCGTCAACATGGATCCCTCGAAGAAGCGCCTTAGGAAGTCGGAGCCCGAGCCGGTGGAAGCCAGGCCCGCGCCGGACCCCGAGGCAGCCAAGCCCAAGCCGAAGAATCCCGACGAACCCGACGAGCGAGACCTCGCCGAAAAGGAATGGAAGCATCTTTGGGATGCCACCGAAGTGATTGACATGGACAAGTGGTGAGGGAGAGGGCTAGGCCGGAAGGAAGTAGAATGCGATCGCGAGCATCACGTACACGCCCACCAACATCATTCCCTCCATCCAGTGGGATTCTCCGTCCATCGCCACGAAGCCTACCACCAGCACGGAGATCGTCACCGCCGCGACCTCGAAGGGCGTGAAGATCAGGTCCAGCGGCGAGCCGGTGAGGTAGCTCGCGAAGACCAGGAGCGGAGCGACGAACAAGGCGATCTGGAGGCTCGACCCCATTGCGATGCCCAGGGCCAGGTCCATCTTGTTTTGCATGGCGACCAGCACAGCGGTCGAATGCTCGGCCGCGTTGCCGACCAGGGCCACCAGGACGACGCCGACGAAGACCTGGGTGAGGCCCAGCCGCTGGGCAGCCGGCTCGATCGCCCCGACCAGCAGCTCGCTCAGGACCGCGACGGCCGCGGTCGTCCCCGCCAGAACCCCGATCGCCCGGCTTCGGCTCCACAGCTCCCGAGCGGTCCCCCCGGCTGCCTCCCCATCCTCCTCGGCGAAGAGGTGATGGTGGGTTCGCAGGGAGAAGACCAGGCTCAGAACATAGATCGCGAACAGCACGAGGGCGATCTCGAAGCTCACCTCCTGCTCCACGGCAGCTCCCTGTTGCGGGGCCGTCCAATGGAAGAGGGCGGGAACGACCAGGCCGACCGCCGAGAGCAGCAGGAGGCTCGCGCCCATGCCCGCGGCGGTGCGGTTGAACCGCTGCCGCTCGTAGCGCAGGCCACCCATGGTCATGGCGAGGCCCAGCACGAGCAGCGCGTTGCCGATGATCGACCCGGTGAGGGACGCCTTGACGACGCCGTGCAGCCCGTCCTTCAGCGCGACGAGCGCGATGATCAGCTCGGCGGCGTTCCCGAGCGAGGCGTTCAGCAGACCGCCGATTCCGGCCCCGACGTGGGCAGCCAGGTGTTCCGTGGCCTTGCCCATCAGCCCCGCCAGCGGGACGATAGCCAGCGCGGACACGAGAAAGATCGCGGTCGGCTCGGCGTGCAGCAGCTCCAGCGTCAGGGCGAGCGGCGTGAAGCCGTAGAGGGCGTTCCAGGCCCACGTCGTCAGGGGCAACCGTCTGATACCGGACCTCTCGAAGCAGTCAACGCGAGAGCGCGGCCCGAAGTTCCGCGAGGGCCGCCTCACAGCGAGCAGAAATGCGCCACGGTAGCATGGAGACGATGAGTTTGTCGAATGCCCCGGGCGAGGCCAGCCAGGCGCTCTATTACCCGTTCCATCTGTGCCACGAGCGGACGCTCGCGCGTTTGCTGGAGGAGTATGCCTCGATCCATTTCCGCGACTACATGGCCCTCCAGGTGACCCCGCTGAGCGGGACGACCGCCCATCCGGATCGGATGGGCGACGCCCACCCGGAGCTGCTCAAGAGCGGCCGGCTGGTCCAGGGCTATCCGGTCAGTGGCCCACCTGATCCCGACCTGGTCGCCGCCATGGATCGGGATCTGGCCGATTCGGACTGGCGGGCCCGCTTTCACCGAGCCCTGATTGAGGATCGGCGGTTCCAGCGGGGACTCTTCGACCTGACGCACGGCATGCGGATCGGAGCCGCGATGGTTCCCGGGCCGGCCGCCCTGCTGCGATTCCTTGAGGAGCCCCGGCGGGATCGTCCCTGCTCGTTCGAGCGCCTGCGGCAGCTCAGCGGCCGGCCCCTGACACCTGAGGAAGGCTACGACTACGAATATGCCTTGGCGCTGGTCAAGACCGCGGCGGCCCTGGCCTGGACAATCCGCCTCTGTCTTACTTACGGCCTCGTCGCCGTGACCGACTCGCGGCCTCACTACGACCTCCTGGAACGGAGCCTGGACCGGGACCGGATCGTCCTGCCCAACCGCTGGATCGCCCGTGAGGGCTATTGAGGGGATCGGGGGGCGACGAGGCGCCGGCCCAGCTTGGCAAGCCTCAGACAGGCTGCTACAATACGCGGCATGGCCGACAGCGGCGTGACGGTTGTTCTGCCGGAGACAAGTGAGGAGCAGCACACTGGGGCCGGCGACAATCTGGAAGCCCGCGTGGTGGTGTACAACTGCAACTGCCACACCTACCAGCAGGTGATCCAGTTGTTCTGCGAGGCCATTCCGGGGATGAATCCCGCCAGGGCCTTTGAGCTAGCCTGGAAGATTGACCACGAAGGCAGCGCGACGGTGTACGAAGGCCCCTGGAGCACGGCAGAAGGGATTGCTAAGCACCTCGCAGGCGGAGGCCTGCGGGTCGCAGTGCAGTAGCCTCCGCGGGCCAAGAGGCTAGCGGTGGGACGATTTTCGCCGGGCCTTGCGGGCAGCGGCGCGGCGCGTGGTCCGAGCGACAGCCCTGGCCCGCTTGCGGGTAGCCCGCTTGAGCGCGACAGTGGCCTCCGGCTTCGGATGCGGCGCAGGCCAGGATGGTAGCCGCCCTTTTTTCTTCAGGACTTCTCCGCTGTAGACCCGGACCTGGTACAGCTCGAACAGCCGGTCAATGGCCTTCGGGTCGCCTTTTCTGGCCAGATTCAGCAGCCGACGCCGCTGATTCATTTCTTCTTCTTCGGTATGGGAAGCCGCCCGTCGCTCCATTCGGCTGGTCCTTTCTCAGATAGGCGTCGTCCTTGAGAACCCCCTACTGCGCTAATCGGAAAGGCCTTACGATATCATAGAGTTATCAAATTGTCACGCCGAACTCTGCGAAAAAAATCGCTCACCTGAGCCTGTTGCTCAAACTCATGATCGAGCCCTCTGGTCACCAGACATTGATTCGCTTCGCTCCCATGTGGGCTTCTCGCTGCCGAGACCGCGAGGGAGCGTGGCCTTTGAGAGAGTCATCCCCTTGTCTTCTTTCCGCTTCCCCGGCCAAGCCGTCGCGGTTCGCTGCCCCTGCGCCGACCGGTCCAGGCCGCCTTCCCACTCCGCCAGAGCTTCAACAAGTTATGCGTGGCGCAGAGCAGCTTCCACTCGCCGTCACAGGCTTGGCGGCCACGGCGCATGAAGCGATCACAGCCACGGGTGCTCTTGATCTGGCCGAATACCGGCTCCACCGTCTGGCCGCGCTGCGTGTACAGACGACGTCCGCGCTGCGTCAGCAGCGTGCGCTCCATGCGGTCGCGGGCCGTCAGCCCCTTCGGACAGCGGCCTCGTGGCGGTGGCTGCTCCCGCAGCGCCTTGCGCTGTTTCCAATCTTGGTTCGGCGCGATCAGCAACTCAGGTCCGGCGGGATCGGCCTCCGTCAGGTTGGCCTCGCTGCAATAGCCGGCATCTGCCAGGGCGGTCTTGATGGCCTGCGGGTGCTCGATGGCCTGCAGATTCTCCTGCGCCTGCGTCAGCATCGGATGCAGTTGCCGGACATCGTTCGCCTCCTGCGTGACGGCGGCCGCCACGATGATCTGCGCCTCCGTCACGACCGCTTGGGCATTGTAGCCTTGCACGTACCCGGCCTGGGTCTTCATGATGCGACTGTCCGGGTCTGTCACGTTCGCCTTGGCCGTGGCATCCGCTGCCGCTTCGGCCGCCTTCGGCTTGCGGCCCCGCTTCTTCTGCCCGGTGGCGGCTTCCTCGGCCTGGCGGGCCTCAAGCTTGGCCTGCTGCTGCGCGGTCGCCTCGGCCGCCGCCTGCGTCAACCGTGCCTGGCACGCCTTCAACCGGGCCAGTCGGCTCCGCCGATCCCGCAACGCCTCCGGCAGTTCGTCGCCCCGCTGCTCCGGTCCGTACAGCCGATCCTCGGCGGCATCGGTGGCCTGAGCCTCGGTCAGCATCCGCGTCACCTCCGCCGCAATCGTCTCGGCGGTCCGATTCGCTGCCAGCGCCGCGTCGGCCTTGATCTTCGTGCCATCCAGGGCCACCACCCCGACCTTCACCAACCCCGCCGCCGCACACAGCGTCAGCACCTGCGTAAACAGGGCGGCCAACGCGGCCTCATGGGTCTGCCGGAATCGGGCGATCGTGGTGTGATCGGGCCGCTGATTGGCCGCGAGCACCCGAAAGGCCACATCCCGCTCGCACAGCCGTTCGATCCGGCGGCTGGAGCGCTCCCCCAGGCAGTACGCATACAGCAGCAGCGCCACCATCATGGCCGGCTCGTAGGCCGCTTGGCCCCAGCCATCGGCTCGGTACGTCCGCTCGATCTTCGTCAGATCCATCTGGGCCACCGCATCCAGGATGAACCAGGCCAGATCGCCCTCCGGCAGCCAATCCTGCAACGCCGGCGGCATCAGATACAGTTGCTCGCGCTCACACGGCAGAAAGTTGTAGCCCATCGCATCCTCCCTTCGGTCATGACTCGGGAAGACAGTATACATATAATTGCCTAGGTGTCAAGGGGTTTGTGCAACAGGCTCACCTGGAGTCATATTGCGATCACATCCCCAAGTTGCGGAAATTCAATCATCTTTCCAGGGCTCCACCGCTTGAATTCCCTTCGTCTCCTGAGCCCCACCGTTTGCCCGGCCACTCCCAATCCCCGTATAATTCGCCCTATGGCGGTCCAGGCTCCAGCCAACGAATCCCCTCTTCTCGGCCTGCTCAAGCAGCACAGCAGGGCGGCTGATCCCGAGCTGTGCGCGTCCAGACCGGACAAGAAGGAGATCATTTGCTACGCCTGCGGGCACCGGTGCGTGATTCGCGAGGGCCGGCTGGGCATTTGCAAGGTCCGGTTCAACGACGGCGGGACCCTCAGGGTCCCCTGGGGCTATGTCGGCGCGCTCCAATGCGATCCGATCGAGAAGAAGCCGTTCTTTCACGTGCTCCCCGGTGCGCGGGCCCTGAGCTTCGGGATGCTCGGGTGCGACTACCACTGCGCCTATTGCCAGAACTGGATCACCTCGCAGGCGGTCCGGGACCCAGAGGCGGTGAGCCCGATCACCCCGGTCTCGCCAGAGCAACTCGTCGGCCTCGCCAAGACCCACGGGGCGCCGGTCATCGCCAGCACCTACAACGAGCCGCTCATCACCACCGAATGGGCCCTCGATGTGTTCCGGGCGGCGAAGGCCCGAGGCCTCCGGACCGCATACATCTCCAACGGGAACGGCACGCCCGAGGTCCTCGCCCATATCCGGCCCTGGGTGGACTTCTACAAGGTAGACCTCAAAGGCTTCTCACAGGAGGAGTACCGCAAGCTGGGCGGCCAGCTCGCGGGCGTGCTGGACACGATCCAGCGGTTGGTCGGGCTGGGATTCTGGGTCGAGATCGTCACGCTCATCGTCCCGGGCTTCAACGACAGCGAAGCCGAGCTGACGGCCATGACCGAGTTTCTCGCGTCCGTCTCCCCCGATCTGCCCTGGCACGTGACGGCCTTCCACAAGGACTACAAGATGATCGAGCCCGACAACACGTCCGCCCGCTCGCTCATCCGGGCCGCGGAGATCGGCCGGCGCAGCGGCCTGCGCTATGTGTACGCCGGCAACCTGCCCGGCCAGGTGGGCCCGTACGAGCATACCTGGTGCCCAACTTGCGGCACGGCGGTCGTCAAGCGCTTCGGCTACCGCATCCTGGAGCGGCACCTCGAGGCCGGCGCCTGCGCGACCTGCGGGACCGCGATCCCCGGCATCTGGTCGTGATCGGCCCGATTGTGTCCTGCGGCGGAGGCCGCTTATAATCGCCCGTATCTTTCTGTCGGCGCCAACACCCCGGCGTTCCGGCCGGGCTCATCGAAGAAGGAGCGATCATCATGGAACTGTACAAGCGTGAAGAGCAGAAGACCGACGTCCAGGACGATCCCCGGGCCCGCGAGCTGCTGCGCCAGGCCTTCGAGAACACAGCTCGCTGGCAATCCGACTTCAAGGGCTTCAGCGCCGACCTCATCGTGAACGTAAACGGGCAAGAGGCGCGCGGCAGCGTGACCGTGAAAGGCCCGCGCGAGGTGACCGTGTCCTTGCCCGACCCGGACCTCCAGAAGTGGGCGGAGAACCAGATCGCGATGATCGCCGTCCACCGGGCACCCCGCAGCTTCGAGGAGGCGGACGGCAAGTACGCGCTGACGCTCGGCGACGACGCCGCGCATCCGCTGGGGCCGCGCGTGCAGATCCACGGGGACGGCATGCAGTCGTTCTACCGGATCAAGGACGGCCGGATCACCCAGATCAACCGGAGGATGCCCCACATCGCCTTCACGATTAACGTGGAGGACAGCGCGAAGACGCAGGACGGGAAGTTCATCACGACCCGCTACACGGTCTACTACTACTCGGGACAAGACGGGAAGCTCGCCAATGTCGAGAGCTTCAGCGACAGCCACACCCGCGTGGGCGCCTCCGACCTGCCGGCAAGCCGGCGGATCATCTCCTACGAGAACAACGAGGTGGTCGTCCGCAGCCTCACGTTCCAGAACCACAAGATGCTCTGATGGACCTGCGGACCGCGTATCCACGCAGCCTGCGGGAGAAGCTGGCCGGCTACGTACACCTGGCGCGCATGCTCGATAAGGCGCGCGCGGCGCTGGCCGGCACCCTGGGCGAGTATATCTACCCGTGCCCCCTGGATCGGCGGCTGCTGGAGTTCGCCGGCCTCACCGCGGAGCAGTTCCTGGAGGCGGTCCGCGGGCGGAGCGACGAGGAGGTGGCGGCCTGGTTTGCACGGACGGCGACGCCACGGAGCCGCGAGGAGATCGAGGCCTGGAACGAGATGATGCTCGCCGGCGGACCCGACACGGAGGAAAAGTGGGCCTATTTTCGCTCGCTCCGGGACAAGATTGATCCGACCCGGACGGACCTCACGACCTGGGCGGACCTGCTGGACCTGGATGAACAGCGGCCGGTGCCGATCCGGTCCGCAACCATGACAGGAGCGCGATGATGAGGGCTTTGGGGAGACGATCTGACAATCCGTTTCGCTGGGCCGGCGCAATGGCCGGCGCCGTGCTGACGCTGTTTGGGTTTGGACCTCTCTCGGGCGCCCGGGCGGACGACCTGCCACGGGAGGCGGTGCTGCCGCTGGCGCTGGCGACGAAGGCCGCGGCCGCCGCGGTGGAGACATGCACGAAGGACGGCTATAAGGTCAGCGCCGCCGTGGTGGATCGGGCAGGGGTGCTGAAGGCCCTGCTGCGGGCGGACGGCGCGGGCGCGCACACGACCGACAGCAGCCGGAAGAAGGCCTATACGGCGGCGAGCCTCAAGCGGCCGACGAGCGAGCTGGGCGAGCTGCTCGTCAAGATGCCCCACCTGCAGGCGCTCCGCGAGATGAACGAGCAGATCCTCATCCTGGGTGGCGGGCTGCCGATCGAGATCGGCGGCGAGGTCGTCGGCGGGATCGGCGTCGGCGGCGCGCCCGGCACGCAGCTCGATGACGCCTGCGCCCAGGCGGGCCTGGACGCCATCGGCGCGGCGAAGAAGGCGTCTCCGCCCGCAAAGTAAGAGGCCCGGCGCCACCGAACAACTGCTAGACACAACGACGTTCATCACAATACCGTCTGTCATTCCCGCGAAAGCGAGAATCCATCAACACATTGGATTCCGGGTCGCCCCAGACGTTTTCAATCCGGAGCGGGACACGTCATTCCGGCAGCCGGTCCCGGCTTGATCCGGGGCCGGGGTGACACCCTGGCGGGCGCCTGGAATGGAGGCGGAAAGACCTCTCATGTCAGTGGTCACGGTGCACCTTGATGAGAAAGCGGACCGCAAGCTGCAACGCCTGGTCAAGGAGACCGAACGTCCTCGGGACCCCTTTTCCGTGCCAAAAACTTCAGCGGCGTTGAAACCTAAGAGGGAGGTAAGGCGCTCAGTTTACCGCGTCGCCTTCAGCTCCTGGTTGGCCGCTACCCTCATCCAGAACAAAGGGAATCCCGGCCTGCTCGGCGCGGCCCTGCGCCGCGCGCCGTTCGTCAGCCGAGTCCTCACGACGTCCACCCGTCCCCGCCCGTGCCGCCATCGAAACGACACGTCCGGACGGGTCAGGCCTCCTGCCGGAGCACTCGCTGGCCGAACTTCACAAACTCGTCGAGCCGTTGCGTGATGATCGCCTTGACGATGTCGAGGTTCAGCTTGTCGTATTCGTGAACCGCGACGTTTCGGAAACCCACCATCCGCTTCATCGCCGTCGCCAGCTCGCGATCCAGGAGCCCCGCAGCGTGAAGCAACTCGAACGCATCCCGGCTGTCTTGCGGGACCCCCAGACGCCGTTTTCTCACGACGTGCATCGCCAGATCGATGGACGCTTCACAGGCCCGTTGCAGGTTCAACAATATGGAGTCTTGCGTGGTGGGATTGCTGTAGAGATGTTCGTCCTCGCCTCCGTAGACATCTCGGATCCTCTTCACGCACCGCTCAAGGCTTGCCACTTTATTGATCACGACATCATCCGGCATAGACAGCGCCTCGCGCACGGATGTCATCGAGAATACCGCGGCGTTCCTCGTTCAAGCGGGCATAGGAGGCGTACACCAAGTCTTCAAACCGCTCTCGCGCGGGATCGTGTTCGCTGTCCAGACATTCGCCATAAGCCAGCACCTGCATGCGCAGGACCGTTGAAGCCGCACGCAGATCAATCAGATCGACCTCCCGGTGCAACAGCGCCGCAAGCTGCTCCCGCAACACCATGAGGTGTTGCGGCGCACAGGGCTCTGCCGCCAGGATCGCTAAATCCACGTCGCTCTGTGGGTGAGCCTCACCTGCTGCCTGTGACCCGAACCGGTAGAGGGCGATCAGGCTCGGCACAGCCTCTCTCACGATGCCAATCAGCTTCTTGTCCTGCATCGTCTACTCTCCATCCCGGCCTCGGCACGCGCAGGAGCGTGGCCGCAGGCCCAGACTACTGTGCGCCCCCGACGCTGTCAACTGCTAGCCCCGCCCCTCCTTCACCGCCATCCGTCCCCGCTTGTGCCACCGCCGAAGCCGCCGAAGTTCCCCCCGAATCCGCCCCGGCCGCTTCCCCAGAACTCGCCCCGCCTGATGCGGCCGAAGGGATGGCGCAGGTCGGGCCGGCTGATGTACCAGAGAAAGAATAGCGCGGCCGCGCCGACCAGGCTGATCAGAAAGATCCCCAATCCCCGCGAGTGCGGTCTCGCCCGGCTGCCTATCCGCAGATGCTGGGCAGAGGAGGCGAGCATGACGGCGGCCCGATACAGCCCCTCTCCGTGCTCGCCTGTACGGAAGGCCGGCTGCAGAACCTTGCCGGCGATCTCCTCCAGGACCGACGCGGGGACGACTAGACTGAGGTTCCGCCCCAACGTGACCGCTGCCTGCCCCTCCTCGAGCGACATCAGGATGAGCGCGCCGTACCCCTGCTGCGCTGTCCCGATCCCCCACTGCTTGTAGAGGGTGCCAGCGTAGGCCTGGGCGTTCCGGTCGGGCGCGAGCGTCCGGACGGTGACGACCACCAACTCGACGCCCGTCTTGCGCTCGAGGTCCTGACAGACGGAGCGGATGCGTGCCTTCCAGTCCGGATCGAGCACGCCCGCGAAGTCGCTGACGTAGCCCATGGGCCCCGGGAGCGGTGTCGTCTCCTGGTCGGCCCTGGCGGGCAGCGCCACGACCGCCAGCAGGACCGCCGTCGCCACCAGCGCGAAGGGTGCCCGCGGCAGGCTCCGCGCTCCCTTCCTCATGGACGTGAGTCCTCCGGGGCAACCAGCCGCCCCTCCGCCCGCCACCGCCCGACCTGTTCCACGAGCGCCTGGAGCGTCCCGCAGTACCGATCGAGCAGCCGGGGGACCTCGAGCTGACCCGGCGTGAGTCTCCCGCGCTTGAGGTCCAGCACCTCTCGGACCGGCCCCAAGTCCAGCCCCAGCGCGGCCTGAAGATCTGCCAGCAACTCGTCACCGGTCTTGGCCCGAGCTCGCTCCAAGAGCCGCGCTACGCCGCGCAAGCAGGCCAGGAGGCTGGTGACCGACACCGTCAGCAGGATCACGGCGGCCTCGGCCGAGCCGGTCCCCTCCACGAACCGCTGGCGCACGCGGAGCAGGCTCGCCCACAGCTCTCGCTCGCACTGCTCGGGCAAGCGACGGAGATCGAGGGGCAAATCGGGAAACGGATCGCGGCCCGTTAACAGCCGATGGTGCTCGCGAATCTCCAGGTACTCGAGCGGAAAAAGTCCGAGCGAGGCCGCCAGTTCCGCTTTCGTGAGCAACAGCGGGACGGCGATCTGCTCGCGGCTCCAGCGCCGGTGAATCTTGGCATAGCGCTGCAGGAGGCCAACGTCCTGCGCGGCCAGGAGGACGAGCAGGTTCAGGTTGGACCGGCCGGGCAGAAACTCGCCGCGGACGGCGCTCCCGTAGAGGAGCACCGCCTCCAGCGAGTCACCGAAGAGCTTGGCGAGGTCGGCCAGGTACGCGCGGAGTACCGACCGCACCTCGGCAGGCAATCCCGCGATCGCTGTCTCGCTCAGCGCCGGGCGGGCGTCGTCTCTGGCGCTCATGGCGCCGTGGTCTCCGGCGGCAGTCGGTGCGCCCTGGGATCGGGCAGGAGCCCCGCCGCCATTAACCGGTCCAGTAAGCTGAATGCCGGGCGTTCGCGCAGCCCCGCCGTCGCGGTCAGGACCTGGTAGCGGAGCCGTGGGTTGCGGTCCAGTGTCCTGAAGACCCGATCCCGCAGGAATGCGACGACGGGGTTGCCCGTGTTCCAGAAGAACACCTGCTCGTCGGCCAGCCGCTGGAGCATCTCGACTTGCGGGCGCCGCCGCCGCTCGTAGGCGGCGAGCGCCTCGGCGGACCAGTCGTCCCGTGCCAGGCAGGCGGGGACCAGCTCAGCCAGGGTCACCGCGTCCACCATCGCCTGCATGCGTCCCTGCGAGGCGTGGGGGTTCATCGCATGCGCCGCGTCACCGATGAGCGCCGCCCCATCGGCCACCCAGCGCGCGGCCCGGACGCGGCCCGTCGGCAGGTAGGCGGTCTGGTCCCAGCTCGCAAGGTTGCGGAAGGTCTTCTCCAAGCTCGGAGCAATCCGGATCCACCGCTCGCGCAGGGCTTCCACCCCCGCGGACCTGAGCTGCGGCATGGCACCGGCTGGGATCATGAAGAAGCAGTACACCTTCCCCCTGGCGGCGGGGAAGATCCCTAGGATGGTCTTGCGGCCGACGAAGTACCGGGCTGCCTCCAGCTCGTCTGCGCCGTCGAGGATCGCGATCAGGTATCCTTCGGGATAGCGGTGCAACCTGGCAGGAATCCCCAGGGCCTCGCGGACCTTCGACAGCGCGCCGTCGGCGCCAACGACCAGCTTGGCCGAGATCCGGATCGGCTTGCCACCCTGTTCCACAACCAGCCCGGTCACCCGGCCGGCCTCACGCAGGAGCCCTTTGAACGGCGTGCCGTACCGGAGCGAGCCGGGGCTGCGGGCCTCCAGGGCCGCTAGGATCGCGTGGTGCGCCGCGTTCGGGAGCGTGACCAGCGCGCGGTTGTACGGCGGCGGGAGCATCCCGTAGTCCACCGTGCAGAGGCGCTCGCCGCCGACGCGGCAGAAGTGAAACCGGCGCACCGGCTGGATGGCGTCCGCAGGGAGCCGGTCGAGCAGGCCCAGGCCGTCCAGCACCCGCTGCCCGTTGGGCTGGAGGATCTCGCCCCGGAGGCCGCCGGGCGGCCCCGGCGCCTGCTCGAGCACGAGCGCACGGATGCCGCGCTGGGCGAGCGCGAGCCCCAGGACGGCCCCGCCGCTGCCTGCGCCGACCACCGCCACGTCCGTTCGCTCGTCCGCGAAGCTCATGGGGCGGCCCGCTCCTCGATCGTCAAGCCGGTGAGGAACTTCGACTTCACGTCGGTCACGGACAGCGGCTTGCCCTCGACGATGGACTTCCGCATTATCCCCTCGCCCGCCGTGTTTCCCACCAGGAGTGCGCCGACCAGCTTGTCCTGCCGCACCACCAATCTCCGGTAGATACCCTTGGCCGGATCCCGTCCGGTGAGGACCACGGCTCCGCCCGTCGCCGGCTGGGTCAGGCCGAGCACGGTCACGCGGAGGCCGCAGAAGGTCTCCGAGTTCGACACGATGACCCCGCGGTAGGGCTGGCCGGCGCCCGCCATGCAGGCGCCGGCCAGCTTGCCTTGCTCGACCGCGTTGTTCCAGTTCGTCACGACGCGGAAGAGGCCGGAGACCGGATCGTAACCCTGAGCCGCGTCCCCGGCGGCGAAGACATCGGGGACGTTGGTCCGAAACTCGTGGTCAATGAGGATGCCCCGGTCCGTGCGGACCCCGCTGTCCTGCAGGAACGCGATGTCGGGCCGGACGCCGACTGCGACGACCACCACTGCGGCGGGGATCCACCGGCCGCCGGCCGTCCGGACGCCCGCGACGCAGCCGCTCTCGGCTTCGATCTCGGCGACCTGATCGCCCAGCAGGACCTCGATCCCCTCCCGCTCGACCGCCGCCCGCACCAGATCCGAGGCGGGCTCGTCGAGGAGCGGTGCCCAGAGCCGCGGCTCCCGCTCGAGCAGCACGACCGGCCGGCCCCGCTTGCGGAGGCCCTCGGCCAGAATCAGGCCGAGCACGCCGCCGCCGATGACCGCCGCCGACCGGTCGGTGCTCGTGATCAAGCGGATCAGCGTCCTCGCGTCCTCCCAGGTGCGGATCGTCATGACGCCGGCCGCGGAGGCCCCCGGCACGGACAGCGTGAGCGGCGCCGAGCCCGGCGCGAGCAGCAGGGCGTCGTAGCCCACCCGCGCGCCGTCCGTCAGCTCAACCGTCCGCTCGGCCGGCACGACGCGCGTGACCACGGTCTCCAAGCGAAGCTCGATCCGCTGCTCCCGGTAAAACTCCGGTGGATTGAGCGGCAGCTCCACGTCCGGCGTCGAGCCGCCGACGTAGGTATCGAGCTCGGTCCGATAGTATGGCGGATCGCGGTCCCGGTCCAGGACCAGCACGGCCCCCTGTGCGTCCGCGGCGCGGATCGCGGAGGCCGCATAGACGCCGGCCGGGCCGCCTCCCACGATGACGTACCGTTTCACGATCGTGCCCCGCAGGGAAGCCGGCGCCGGGGATCAGTCTGACTCGAACACCAGCCGGAACTGGTCGGCGGCGGCGTCCCAGGCCTGGGGAGAGGTCTTCACGAGCCAATCCTTGAGGTACGCCTTCTGGCCGGGGGTGAGGAGCTGCTTGATCTGGTGAGCCCGCCCCTGCAACGGCTGGAGGAATCCCGCGCGCTTGGCGGAATCCAGCGTGGCCGTCCTGACGTAGACGTTCGTATAGGCGGTCGGCGCGTCCTCCTCTCCTTCCCCCTGGATCCATACGGAGATGAACTTCTCGAGGTTGAGCCCGGCGCTGTCGAGCGCCGGCTCCGTGTCGTGAAACAGCTCGTTCTCCGACTGCTCCAGGGGCGTGGAGTCCTGGTACCGAAACAGGAAGTTCCGTTTCCACATGGCGTCGGCGGTCTCCTTCTGGCGGAGGCTACTGCCCTGTGCCGGCACGGGTCCGGGCGGATCGGCCGCCCGACCTCGCAACCGCGCCATACTGGCGGCGGATCAGGGCGAAAGTCAACCCCGGAGCCGCTGCCGGGTGATGAGCAGTTGCGAGAACGAGGCCCTACTGTCGCGTCCCGGAAATTCCCGCCATCAGCCGCGCGCTGCGGGAGGACGAAGGAACGGAGCGGTGAGGGCGGAAGCAGGCGGCACGCCGGACGGCCGTGGATGCCCCGGAGGGGGTATCGCAACGGAGCTGGGAAGCCGCGCCAGCTAGCCTTGAGCTGCAGCACGATCATGGTTTGGACTGTTGTGCAAATTCCCCGTGCTCACCCCCGCAGGGCAGCCGCGGCCAAGGCACTCGGTGGGCAAGCCCCGCGGGCCGGCTGTCCTTGACAAGACTGCGGGCAGTCTGTTAGCGTCTGGCAATTCTCGTGGTTCCGAGCCCACTTGGGAGTCCCCCCGATGCAGGTGACCATTAACGGGAAGCCGGAGGACGTGCCGGGTGGCACGGTCCTGGACCTTTTGAAGGCCAAGAGCATTGATCCGCACATGGTCGCGGTCGAGCTGAACTCCACGATGGTCGAGCGCGACCACCTCGGGACGACCCCCGTCAAAGAAGGGGACCAGATCGAGTTTCTCTTCTACATGGGCGGGGGCCGGTGAGGATGAAGGCCTACCGCGACATCACCGCGTTGATCGGCGGGACCCCGCTCGTGCGGCTAAACCAGCTCTCCCCGCCGGCAGGCGCGGCGATCTACGCGAAGGTCGAGTCGTTCAACCCCGGCGGGAGCGTCAAGGACCGCATCTGCCTCAACATGATCAACGAGGCGGAGCGGCAGGGCAAGCTCAAGCCGGGCGCCACGATCGTCGAGCCTACCAGCGGCAACACCGGCATCGGGCTGGCGCTGGTTTCGGCGGTCCGCGGCTACAAGCTGATCCTCGTCATGCCCGAGAGCATGAGCATGGAGCGGGCGAGCCTGCTCTCCTCCTACGGCGCCCAGCTCGTGCTGACGCCCGCCTGGGAGGGGATGAAGGGCTCGATCAAGGAGGCCGAAAGCATCGTCGCACAGAATCCGTCCTACTTCATGCCTGACCAATTCTCCAACCCGGCCAACCCGGCGGTGCACCGGCAAACGACGGCGGTGGAGATCTGGGAGGCGCTGGAGGGCCGCTTCGACGCCTTTGTGGCCGCCGTGGGGACGGGAGGGACGATCACAGGCTGCGGCGAGGTCTTCAAGGAGCGCAATCCGCGCATTCAGGTCGTCGCGGTGGAGCCGGCCGGCTCCCCGGTGCTCTCGGGCGGAGACCCCGGCCCCCACAAGATCCAGGGTATAGGCGCCGGCTTCATCCCGAAGGTCCTGAACCGGGCCATTCTGGACCGGGTGATCACGGTCACGGACGACGAGGCCTACCAGACCGCCAAGTTGCTCGCCAAGAAGGAAGGCTTGCTGGTCGGGATCTCGGCAGGCGCCAACGTCTTTGCGGCCCAGAAGGTCGCCGAGTTGCTCGGGCCAGACCAGACCGTCGTCACCATGCTGCCGGACACCGGCGAGCGTTACATCAGCATCGAGAAGTATTTCAACATATAGTCTCTAGCCCCTGGCCACGAGCCACAACGCTTCCTTATGAACTTCACCGACGAACAGGTCACCCGCTACAGCCGGCACATCTTGCTTCCGGAGGTTGGAGGTAAGGGGCAGAAGAAGATCGCGCAGGCGCGCATCCTGATCGTCGGTGCCGGCGGCCTCGGCTCCCCGGCGGCGTTCTATCTCGCGGCCGCGGGCGTGGGCACGCTCGGGCTCATTGACAGCGACGTCGTGGACCTCTCCAACCTGCAGCGGCAGGTCATCCACTACACGTCCGATCTCGGCCGGCCCAAGGTCTTCTCCGCCCAGGAGAAGATCCAGGCCCTGAACCCGGACGTCGCCGTCGAGCTGTACGAGGACCGGCTGACCTCGAAGAACGCGCTCGACCTGGTCGGTAAGTACGACGTGGTCCTGGACGGCGTGGACAACTTCCCGGCCAAGTTTCTCATCAACGACGCCTGTGTGCTGGCCGGCAAGCCGCTGGTGCACGGGGGCATCCTCCGGTTCGACGGCCGGGTCACGACGATCATCCCGAAGCAGTCCGCCTGCTACCGCTGCGTGTTCAAGAACCCGCCGCCACCCGGGCTCGTGGCATCTTGCCAGGAAGCCGGCGTCATTGGGGTGCTCGCGGGCATCATCGGGACGATCCAGGCGACCGAGGCCCTGAAGCTCGTGCTCGGCATCGGCCGCCCGCTGACCGACCGGCTGCTGGATTTCGACGCCCGGCGAACCGCGTTCCGGGAGATCCGCGTCCGCCGGAACCCCAACTGCCCGGTGTGCGGCGACCAGCCGACGATCACGGAGCTGTTCGACCACGAGCCAGAGGTCTGCGCCGTTCGAGGGGAAGCGGGCGCTGATCGCTGAGAGCGGCCCGCTGTCGGTTGTTTCCATGTGGTGACGCCATGCCCAAGATGAAAGCCCTCGTCTGCCGGGAGTGCGGGAAAGAGTATCCGACCACGGCCACCCATGTCTGCGAGCTGTGCTTCGGGCCGCTGGAGGTGAAGTACGACTATGCGGCAATCAAGCAGGTGATCTCGCAGCACAGGATCGAGGCCGGTCCCCGCAGCATGTGGCGCTACCTGGACCTGCTGCCGATCGAGGGCGAACCCACCGTCGGCCTGTACGCCGGGTTCACCCCGATGGTGCGCGCCCGGAACCTCGGGGCCTACCTGGGCCTGGACGAGCTGTACATCAAGAACGACACGGTGAATCACCCCACGCTCTCGTTCAAGGACCGAGTCGTCGCGGTCGCGCTGAGCCGCGCGCGGGAGCTGGGCTTCGAGACCGTGGCCTGCGCCTCAACCGGCAACCTGGCGAACTCGGTCGCCGCGCACGCGGCCGCCTCGGGGATGCAGTGCTACGTGTTCATCCCCGGGGACCTGGAGGCGGCCAAGGTGCTCGGGAACCTCATCTACCGCCCGAACGTGGTCGAGGTGGAGGGTAACTACGACGACGTGAACCGGCTGTGCAGCGAGATCGCCGCCGAGCACCGCTGGGCCTTCGTCAACATCAACATCCGGCCTTACTACGCCGAGGGCTCCAAGACGCTCGCCTTCGAGACCGTCGAGCAGCTTGGCTGGCGCGCCCCGGACCAGGTCGTTGTCCCGATGGCCTCGGGGTCGCTCCTGACCAAGATCTGGAAGGGCTTGAACGAGCTGCGCACGCTGGGGCTGATTGACGCCGTTCCGACGAAGATCAACGGGGCGCAGGCCGAGGGCTGCTCGCCCATCGCGACCGCGTACAAGGAGGGGCGCGACTTCTTCAAGCCGGTCAAGCCCAGAACCATCGCGAAGTCGCTGGCCATCGGCAATCCAGCAGACGGCTACTACGCGCTGAAGGCCACGGCCGAGAGTGGTGGCGCTATGGACATGGTCTCCGACGAGGAGGTCGTCGAGGGCATCAAGCTGCTGGCCCAGACCGAGGGGATCTTCGCGGAGACGGCCGGGGGCGTGACGGTCGGCGTGCTCCGCAAGCTGGTGAAGCAGGGCGTCATCAAGAAGAGCGACGTCACGGTCGCCTACATCACCGGCAACGGTCTCAAGACCCAGGAGGCGGTGGTGGACGCGGTCGGGCGGCCCATTCGGATCCAGCCGAGCCTGGTGAGCTTCGAGCAGACGTTCAAGATCGGCAAGAACGGCGGTGGTGACGCATGATCAAAGTTCGCATTCCCACTCCACTGCGCCCGTTAACCAAGGGGCAGGGCGAGGTCGAGGCCAAGGCCTCCACCATTGCGGAGATGATCGAGCACCTGAACAGCACCCACCCTGGGTTGAAAGATCGGTTGTGCGATGAGCGTGGGGAGCTGCGTCGGTTCGTCAACATCTACGTGAACGAGGAAGACATTCGATTCCTGAAGGGCAAGGACACGACGCTGAAGGACGGCGACGAGGTCTCGATCGTGCCCGCGATCGCCGGAGGCCGATAATGCCCAGTCTGCGCTTTCACATCCGGTTCCCCGAAGAGAAGATCAAGGAGCCGATCATCTATCAGATCGGCCACGAGTACAAGGTCGTGACCAACGTCCGCCGGGCTGATGTGCGGGAGACCACCGGCTGGATGGACGTGGAGCTGACCGGCGAGACGGCGGAGATCGAGCGGGCCGTCGAGGGGCTCCGCAAGAAGGGCTGTCTCGTCGATCCGATCGAATTGAACGTGGTCGAATAAAGGGCAAGGGGGCTCACGACGAGAGGCGAGCGGTCCGAGCGTCCTCGGGTGTGCCCCTCGCCCCGTGCCGCTAGCCCCGAGCTTGGACTATGGATTTCACCGACGAGCAAATCCAGCGATACAGCCGGCACATCATCCTGCCGGAGGTCGGCGGGAAGGGCCAACAGAAGCTCGCCCGGGCCAAGGTCCTGATCATCGGGGCCGGCGGGCTCGGATCCCCGGCTGCGCTCTATCTCGCGGCGGCGGGGGTCGGCACGATCGGATTGGTGGACGGCGACGTCGTGGACCTCTCCAACCTCCAGCGACAGATCCTGCATACCACTGCCACGGTCGGGGTGCCGAAGGTGGAGTCCGGCCGGCGAACCCTCGCCGCGCTCAATCCCGACGTCACGGTCAAGACCTACCAGGAGAACGTGTCGACCGACAACATCCTGCGGCTGCTCACCGACTACGACGTGATCCTGGACGGCTCCGACAACTTCACGACGCGGTTCCTCGTGAACGACGCCTGCTTCTTCGCCAAGAAGACGCTGATCTCGGGGAGCATCTTCCGCTTCGAAGGGCAGTTGACGACGATCAAGCCCCATGCGGGCTACCCCTGCTACCGGTGCCTGTACCCCGAGCCTCCGCCGGCCGGGCTCGTCCCCAACTGCCAAGAAGCAGGCGTGCTGGGGGTGCTGGCCGGCACGATCGGCGTGCTGCAGGCCGCCGAGGCGATCAAGGAGATCCTCGGGATCGGGGAGACCCTTGCGGACCGCCTGCTCATCTACGACGCGCTGGAGATGAAGTTCCGCAAGCTGGCCCGCCCCAAGGACCCGGCCTGCCGGCTGTGCGGCCCCCACCCGACGATCACCGACCTGACGGGCGACTACACCGTGTCCTGCGCCCTGTGACCCTGCTGCCGACGTGCCACCGCTCGCGATCCCCAGGCAGATTCTCGCGGAGATGATCGCACATGCCCAGGAGCTGGTCCCCTTCGAGTGCTGCGGGCTGCTGGCTGGAACCGGTGGGCTGGTGTCCCGGCACTACCGGATCGCCAACACCGTGGCCCGGGACGCCCGCGCCGTGCAGGTCTTCCGGGAAGCCGACGTCAAGCCGCTCGATCGCCTCCCGGAGACGGCCCGGGCGGAGGTGGCCTATTTCATGGACCCGAAGGAGATGCTGGCTGCGTTCAAGGACATGCGCAGCCGGCAGCTCGACCTGACCGCCATCTATCATTCTCACACCCACTCGCCGGCGTACCCCTCGGCGACGGACGTCGGGCTCGCCTATTACCCGGAGGCGGCCTACATCATCATTTCGCTGGAGGACAAGGCCCGCCCGGACGTGCGGGCCTACTGGATCCGGGACAAGCAGGTCACCGAAACCCCCTTCACGACCATCTAATCGCCGGCCCCTGCCCGAAGAATTTCGCTAGACCCGCCGGACCGACAATGCCATAATAAGGGCCCTTATCCTCTGACTGGGAGGCCCCGGACGATGGCACTGAGCCCAACCCCTCGACGGCTGGTCCTGCTGGCCGCCGCTCTCGCGTGGCTCTGCTGGAGCGGGCCCGTCGCCGCCGAAGAGAAGAGCATTTTTAGCCCCATCATTGACGTGGACCCTCAGAGCGGCGTGATCATCGTCTCCAGCGATGCCGGCATCGTCATCGTCGAGGTCCCCGAGGCAGCCAAGCCCCATCTGAGCAAGCTCCCCATCTCCGGCATGATCGACATCGTGGTGGAGTGGCGGGGGAAGGGTAAGCCTGCGCTGCTCAAGTCCTGGAAGGTGGCGGGCGGCGAGTCAGCCTGCAAGGTCTTCGATGGCAAGACCTGCAAGTAGCGGGACCTGGAGGAGCGGCTCAGGCGGGCCCAGGTGACCAGCGGACGGGCTCGGCAGCTCACTCCGAGCTGCCGAGCATGTCGTCAATCAAGGGGCGGTTGAGATCCCCGCACCCGGGGCAGATCGTGTCGAACAGCGCCTCGTAGTTGGTGACGAAGTTGCGCCCGTCCACGAGCTGCTCGGCGACCACCTGGCTGTAGCAGGCGTCGCAGAGCATCATCAGCCCGCGTGCCACCGCGACGGTCTTACGTCCGCTGCTTCCCTGCATCCTGTGCCCCCGGGCCCCCGCTAGACCGATCCTTTGACCCGCGCCACCCAGAAATCCTCGGCCTCCAGCTCGACCCCGCAGCGCGGACACTCGTAGGGCTGGTCCGGTGGCGGGACGGCCATCTCCTCCTTCTGAATCTGCCCGAGGCAGACGTGGTAGAAATGGCCGCGGGCGTCCTCCGTGTCCAGCGGGTCGCTCTCGTAGATCAGGACCATGGCGGGTCGCCCCGCTCCCGTTACACCTGGAACTGGGCCTCGTACAGCCCAGCGTACAGGCCCCCCTGCATCAGGAGGGCCTCGTGCGTGCCTTCTTCCACGATCCGGCCGCGGTCCACGACGACGATGCGGTCCACGCTCTGCAGGGTGGACAGCCGGTGTGCGATGATGAAGGTCGTGCGGCCGCGCGTCAGGTTCGTCAGGGCCTCGCGGATCTTGACCTCGGTCTCGGTGTCAATGTTCGAGGTGGCCTCGTCGAAGATCACGATTGGCGGGTCCTTGAGGAGCACGCGCGCGATCGAGAGGCGCTGCTTCTGCCCCACCGACAGCTTGACGCCCCGTTCCCCGATCCAGGTATCGTACCCGTCCGGCAGCTCCTCGATGAAGTCGTGGGCGCGGGCGGCCCGGGCGACCGCCTCGATCCGGACCCGATCCGCCGCCAGGTCCCCGTAGGCGATGTTCTCGCGCACCGTGCCGTTGAACAGGAACGGCTCCTGCTGGACGAGCCCGATCTGGCTCCGGAGGAAGGCCAGCGGCAGGTCCCGGACGTCGTAGCCGTCAATCGTGACCGCACCCTCGCGCACGTCGTAGAACCGCATGAGCAGCTTGAGCAGCGTGCTCTTGCCCGCCCCGCTCGGGCCGACCAGCGCGATCCGCTCGCCTGCCCGGACGTCGAGCGTCACGTCCGTCAGGACGGGCACCCCGGGCCGATAGGCGAAACTCACCCGATCGAAGCGCACGGCGCCGGCGAGCCGCCCCGCCGGCGCCACCGCGCCGGGCCGATCGCGGACCTCGGCCGGCTGGTCGAGGATCTCGAAGACCCGCTCGCTCGCCGCGAGCGCGTGCTGGAGCAGGTGGTTGACCGAATGGATCTGGTTGACGGGCACGTAGAAGAGCGCCAGGTAGGACAGGAACATGACCAGCTCGCCGAGCGTGAGCCGTCCCGCGGCGACCTCGCCGGCCCCGTACCAGAGGACCAGCACGCCGCCCAGGCTGCCGACGAACATCATGCCCGGCGCGTACAGCGCCCAGAGATACATGGCCTTGAGGTTGCTCTCCGCGTACCGCCGGCTCAGCCGGTTGAAGCGCGCCTGCTCGTAGGCCTGGCGGTTGAACCCCATCGTCTCCCGGATGCCGGACAGCGCGTCCTGGAGGTACGCGTTCAGCTCTGCCGCCTGCCGCCGGATCGCGTGGTAGTAGCGGTGCACCCGCCGGGTGAAGAGCGACGCCGAGAGCGCCAGCACGGGGATCGGGACGAGCGCCAGCAGCGCCAGCTTCCAGTTCAGCGCGAACAGGACGCCAGCGATCCCGAGGAGCGTCAGCACCGCGATGAGCATGCCCTCCAGCCCATCCACGAAGATCCGCTCCACGTGCTCGGTGTCGGTGGTCACCCGCGACATGATCTCGCCGGTGGACCGGTTTTCGAAATAGGTGAGCGAGAGCCGCTGGAGCGCCGCGAAGACCTCCGCCCGCAGATCGTAGACGACTTGCTGCTCCAGCCGATTGTTCAGCCGGATCCGCAGCGAGGCGAAGAGGTGCCTCAGCGCGTGGGCGAGCACGAGCCCGGCGATCACCCAGGGGAAGAGCGCCGTTCGCCCGGCCTGGATCACGTCATCGATGGCGATCTTGATCAGCCACGGCGGTACCAGCTCGCTGACCGTGGTCAGGGCGGCGCAGCCAAGCGTGAGGACGGCCAGAACGCGATAGGGCTTGAGATAGCGAAGGACGCGCAGGAGCGAGTTCACGGGCAACCGAATAGCACGTAGCGAGCAGCTACCCGCCGAGAGCCGTGAACGGTAACCTGCTCGCTGCCAGCTATTCGCTGCTGGCGAGTGAGGCTAGATGACGGTCGCATGTTCTCGTTTCCAGAAACGGTCGAACTCCTCGAGCTGCGTCAAGGTCGAGAAGTCCGTCATGCGGTCCAGGAAGAGCTTCCCGATCAGGTGGTCCAGCTCGTGCTGGATACAGACCGCGTACAGGCCCGTCGCGTCGAAGTCCAGCGGAAGCCCCTCCCGGTCCAGCGCCTGCACCCGCACCATCGAAGGGCGTGTGACCTTGCCGCGCAGGTTGTCCACGCTCAGGCACCCCTCCCACATCTCGATCTGCTGGGGTCCGTAGTAGACGATCGTGGGGTTGATCAGGACGGTCCGCGGAAAGCCTCCCTCGCCGGGACATTCCATGACCACGAGCTGCTCGGATCGGGACACCTGTGGGGCAGCGAGCCCGATGCCCTCGTGCTCGATCATCGTCTCGAACATGTCGTCAATGAACTGCTGGAAGGCCTGGCTGCCGATCTGATCGGGATCCACCGGCTGGGCGACCTTCCGCAGCACCGGATTGCCGAGCTTGGCGATTTTCAGCAATGCCATACGTTCCTCTCCGACCTTTAGCCTAACCCCGCGAATCCGTGATGCTTATAGCACAGCCGTTCTGTGCCCTGCAACTCGACCCGGATCACAGGGGCGGGCGCGGACGCCGAGGTTCCGGCAGCTCGAAGGTCTCCCCGCTGGCCTTCCACCAATCAATCCACTCCTGGGCCCACTCCTGCCGCTCCTGCTTGCTTGAAGCGTCCCAGTCATGCAGCTCGGTCTCATGACGTGTCAGGATCCAGAGGGACTGGACCGCAGAAATCGCGACGAACCGCTCGTCGTCCGCCACGAGCCCGATCAGGACCGGAATGACCGACTTCTTCCGAACGTACCGGGCCTCGAAGGCCGCCGCCTTGCGGATGGTGGGGTTGGGATCCTTGGCCATCGTCTCGATGGCCGGCGAGACCTGGGCCGCGTCCAGCCGCACCGCCACGCGCAGCGCATGCTCGCGAATCCGGGCCATCTCCTCGGTCCGCTGCGCCGTCTCGATCAACGCAGGAACCGCCCGCGGATCCTTGATCATGGACAGCGTTTCGATCGCGTTGTAGCGCAACCGGGGCCCCGGCATCTTCAAGGCGTTGACCAGGACCGGGACGACTTGCGGGCCTAGATGGACGAATTCCCCCATCGCCCAGAGCTCCTGCTTGCCCTCCAGCAGGGGGAGCAGCGCCTCGGCCCGCTTGAGCTGCTCGGGGGTCAGCGGCTCGGAGAGCGGCGGGACCGTAGAGGTGTTGGGAATCTCTCCCGCCTTGGGCGGCATCTCGTAGGGAACCTGGACCGGGATGATCCAGGCGGCTCCCGTGGCGGCCCAGGCCGAAGGGCCCAGCGTGGCAAGCCAGATCGCGAGGCAGCGCATCAAGAGCCCGTGCAGCACGTTCATCATCGCCATCCTTTATCGCCCCTCCTCACGTTGACAGGGGTCCGCTTCGAGACCACGGGGCTCATCTTATCCGGCCGCCGCCGGAGAATGCAATCGAGCAGGGGGCGACGGCTCCCCGCGTCAGAAGGGGTAGTCGAGCCCGACGAAGACGTTCCCGCCGTCCTTCCCGTACGCCACATCCAGCCGGCCGACGACGTTCGGCTTGGCTCGGACCCGGATGCCGGTGCCGGGGTTGACCTGCAGGTTCGCGAGGTGCCCGCCCGGGAAGTCCACTTTGGTGGAGACGCGCCCGATATCCACGAACGGGGCCACCTCCAGGTCCACCGCGTAGTCGAAGAACTTCCGCTCGACCATGACGACACGTTCTTCTAGGTTCAGCAGCGCTGCCGTGTTCCCGATGAAGCGCTGCAAACCGAAGGCGCGGAGCGTATTCTCTCCGCCCAGCGTCGGCCGCTCGTAGAAAGGGATCGCGTGCTCCGCGCGGTTCGCGCGGTTGACCGCATCGAGCAAGAGGTGGGCGACGAACACTTTGTTGCCGCCGTGTGGAATCAGGTGCCGCCCGTCAATCGTGAAGCGCCACCACCAGACGTTCTCCGCGGTCTTCAGGTCCTGGTTGAACGCCCCGGAGAGATTCAGATAGCTGCCGTGCGTCGGGGTGAGCTGGTTGTCGCGCGAGTCGTAGAAGATCGTGAGCTGGTGCCCGAGGATCTGCGCGCCTTCACTGCCGGGCACGTTCGGGAAAACCTGCCGCGTGCTCGGCAGCGAGCCGACGATCCCCTGCTCCACCCGGACGTCGCGGTAGCGCTCGGTGACCACGACGGACAGGTTCGGCGTGAGGTTGATCCCTGCGGTCAGCCTCACGTTCCCTTCCCGCGACGTGTAATTGGTCTCGTTCTGCTCGCGGGAGCGATTCCCGAACCCGAAGAAGCGCGCGAACGCGTTCTTGAACCAGTTGCCGTAGAGGGCCAGGATATAGCGGCCGCCGCCGGCAGCCAGGTTCTTGTAACTGCCCTCGAAATATCGTTCGATCCGCTCCGAATAGGAGGCGACGACACTGTAGGTCTCCATGTCGGTCTGGTACCGGTAGTAGTTCCCCGTGATCGTCGAGCCGACCAGGGGGTTGAACAGGTACAGGGGGGCGAAGATCTGATCGAGATTGCCCTTCTTGTTCGTCTTCAGGATGGGCACCAGGGTGCCGACCCAGTACTTCTCGTTCCGGTTGTACGCGAAGGCCGGGAGCGGGATGATCGTGTAGTCCCCGCGGACGAGCAGCGATTTGAGCGCGTGCTCCTTGGGGTCTTCCGCGGCCGTTGGATCCGGCGCCTGCTCGAGAGGCTCCCTCGGGGGCGATGGCGGCGGCTCCCGCGGAGGTGGAGGCGGGGCGGCGGGCTGGCCGACCGGTTCAGCCGGCGCCGCCGATGGTTCCCCTTCCGCCGCGACGGCGAGGCCGGGAGCGAGGAGCAGGGCCCCTGCCCAGATCAGGGCCGCCAGCCCGATCAGCATGCCGGCCCTGAGCGATGGCAGACATCGGCGACGAGACCAATGGGCACCGCAGGAGCGGCCAGGGTAACGGAAGGCGTGGGCCTCATGAGAGCGTGAAGAAAACCACAGGCGACGCGGCGGCGTCAAGCCAAATGTGAAGGTCCGGGCTGTGCGGCACTGAGATGAGGCTTCGCGGAGGGACGATCCGAGGAGAACCATGGCGGGGACGGCGACTGCCGCCCCCGCCCCGCGGTCACGTTACCGGCCCCACTTCTGCCGGAACCACTCGACCGTGCGGCGCAACCCGTCTTCGAACTCGACCGTCGGGAACCAGCCCAGCTCGCGACGCGCCTTCTCGGCGGAGACTTCCTTGCCGCCGAAGTCCCCCGGCCGTTCCGGGACGAACTCGATTCGGACATGGTCGCCGACGAGCTTCTTGATCCCTTCCGCCACTTCCAGGATCGTGACCTTGCGGCGTCCCTCCAGGTTGTAAGTCTGGTTGGCCGCCTCGTCCTTCATCGCGAGCACATGGGCCTCGGCCATATCGCGCACGTAGACGAACTTTCGGAACTGCTCGCCCTTGCCGGCGATCGTGAGCGGCTGCCCGGTCAGGGCCTTCTTGAGGAAGAGCGGGATCAGCAGCTCCTCGCGCATGCGGGGCCCGTAGGGGATGCCGTACCGCAGGATCGTGAAGGGAACCTGGTAGAGCTGGTAGTAGTTGTGGCAGACCATCTCGCTCGCCATCTTGGTCGAAGTGTAGATGTGCCCTGCTCCCTCGAGGTAAAAGGGCACGGACTCGTCGGCCGGCTTGCCGTTCGGGGCCCCGTTGTACACCCAGACCGTCGAGGCCAGGTGCACGCGCCGGCAGCCGTTGATCCGGGCCGCCTCCAGCACGTGGGCCGTCCCCATGACGTTGAGTGCGGTGGTGTAGACGGGGTACTTGTGCGCGTAGTTCACGTTCGAGACCGCCGCCAGGTGGAACACGTGCTCCGCGCCCTTCGTGGCAGCCAGGACCGAGGACAGATCCATCAGATCCACGTCCTCGTAGCCGACGTCCGTCCGATGGGGCCGCACCCGATGGTCCACGACGGTGACCCGATGCCCGGCCTCGACCAGGGCATCCACGACATGGGAGCCGATAAATCCGCTGCCTCCGGTGACGACGACGTTCGCCATGGATCACGCTCCTTTATCCCGAAACCGCCTTCAGCGCGCCGAGCACCTGCTCGGCGTCCGCCTCCTCCATCCCGGAAAAGATCGGCAGGCACAGGTGCCGGGCACAGTAGTCTTCTGACACCGGCAGGGGGCCAGACACGTAGGGCTCGAACACCGGCTGCTTGTGCAGGGGCTCCTCGTAGACCTCCCCGGCCAGCGAGACCCCATACTGGTCCCGCAGGCGGGCCTTGAGCGCCTTCCGATCCCACCGCTCCTTCATGACCACCAGATACTTGTAATAGTTGCACCGTCCTCCGGCCGGCACCGTGACGGGGGTCAGCCAGGGCACGTCCCGCAGCCCGCGGTCGTAGACCGCCGCGATCTTCTGCCGCTCCTCGATCATGGCTGGCAGCCGCTCGAGATGTTTGAGGCCGATGATCGCGTGCGGCTCCGAGAGCCGCCAGTTGTACCCCATGCGGATGTGGGCATTCTGCGTGAAGCTGGCCTTGCCCTGGTCCCGGTAGATCCGCGCCTCCTCGGCGATGCGGTCGTCGTTCGTCACGATCATGCCGCCCTCGGCGGAGGTCATCACCTTGGTCGGATAGAAGCTGAAGGAGCCGGCGATCCCGAAGGCCCCCGCGTTGATGCCCCGATAGGAGGAGCCGTGCGCGTGCGCCGCGTCCTCGACCAGCCAGAGGCCCTTGCGCCCGGCCAGCTCCTGCAGCTCCGGCACCCGGCGAGACACGATCCCGCCGATGTGCACAAGAACGAGGCCGACCGTCTTGGGCGTGAGCTTCGCCGCCACGTCCTCTGGCCGGACCGCGAATGATTCGGGGTCCAGGTCCACCAGGATCGGCCGCCCGCCCGCGTGGATGACCGCCGCGGCGGTGGCGAAGAACGTGTTCGTCGGCACGAGCACGTCCTTGCCGGCCACCCCCAGGGCCCGGAGGATGATCTCCAGCGAGCTGGTCCCGCTGTTGACCGCGACGGCGTGCTTGCAGCCCACGAACCGGGCGAACCGCTGCTCGAACTCGGCCCCGTACTTGCCCAGCGTGAGCTGGCCCGTGGACAGCACCTCCTGGATCCGTTCGGCGATCCAGGCACGGTCCTCCGGGAGAAACTGGATCTTGGCGGCGGGCACCCGCCGGATCGGCGGCTGAGACGCGGCCGCCAGGCCGCCCTGTATACCCTGTGGACTGTTCAAGGTGTGCTTCCTCCTTTCCCCGCCCGGGCCGGGCGCTGCACGCGGAAGGGTCACGGCACGGACACCAGCGCCACACCGACACAGACAAGCATGACCCCCGTCCACCGGTAGCCGTTGACCGTCTCCCGCAGGATGAACTTGGCGGCGAGGGTCGTCACGACGTAGACCAGGGCGGTGGCCGGAAAGACCAGGCTCAGGTCCGCCCAGGACAGTAGCAAGAGAAAGCCGACGAAGTGCACCGTCATACACAGCAGGCTCGCCAGGACATGCCGGTTTCCCAGCGCCCGCCGTGCGACGAGGATTAGCTCCTTGGGTGCGAAGGTCGCGATCTCCCCCACCTGCCGCATCCCCCGAGTCAGCAGGACGTCGCCCGCCGAGTCGGCCAGCACGATGACCAGGATCCCGAGCAGCGTCTTCACTGCCGGACCTCCTCCAGCAGGGGCCCCGCCTCCTCGGCGGCGAAGGTCCGCGGCTCCGAGCGCAGCACCAGCACGACCCCGAGCGAGATCAGCAGGGCGCCGGCCCACCGGACGGCGGACACCGACTCGTGCAGCACATAATCCGCGAGGGCCACGTTGAGGACGACCTCCGCGGAGATCGCAGGGGCCACGAAGCTCAGGTCCGCCTTCGAGAGCGCGACGGAGAAGAACACGAAGAACAGCACGGTCAAGGCCATCCCCGCGAGCACCATCGGGGCCGTCGCGCCCTCGACCAGGAGGGCGGCCCAGTCTCCGTCCAGCCCGCCCCGCCCATCGGCCACAGCCTTCATGCCCTTGCTCAACAGTACGTTCCCGGCCGCCTGGCTCAGGATGGCGGCCAACAGCAAGCTGCAGATCCTCAGGCCAGCCATCGCCTACGCACCCACCGCCGCCTTGACGAAGCTCTTCCGCTTGGCCCTGGTCTTCAGGAACTCCTTGGCCTCGATGTAGAGCCGGTGCCGGTCGTTCCGGTCGAAGATCGCCTTGCGCAGGATCCGGAAGATCACGTGCGGGCGGAAATAGTACCGGTCGTAGAACCGCTCGACGGCCGCCATCATCTCCTGGCGGCTCAGGCCTGGGTACTGGATGACGGGAAGCTGGTGCCCCAGCTCGTCCGTCATCTCGGCGTTGACAAGGTAGTTGTGCTTCCGTAGCCAGGCGTCGAACTCCGTGCCCGGATAGGGGTGCGACATCGAGACCTGAATCGTCTCGGGGTCCAGTTCCATCGCAAACTGGATCGTCCGCTCGATCGTCTCCGGCGTCTCGCCCGGCAACCCGATCTGAAAGTCTCCGTGGACGACCAGCCCGAGCTGCTTGCAGTGCTTCATGAACTCCCGGGCCTGCTCGACCGTCGCGCCCTTCTTCATGTTCTTGAGGATCTCCGGGTCGCCCGACTCGAACCCGACGATCAGCAGCCGGCAGCCGGCTTCCTTCATCGCCTTGAGCGTCTCGTACCCGGCGGTCACCCGGGCGTTGCAGGACCAGGTGAACTTGAGCGGCTTCAAAGCCTTGCAGAGCTCCAGCGTCCGGTCTTTCGCCCAGGGGAACGTGTCGTCGTCGAAGAAGATCTCCTTGGCTTCGGGGAACAGCTCCAAGGCCCGCCGCACCTCGGCCACGGTGTTCGCGACGCTGCGGACCCGCCAGGGATGCCCGCTCATGGTCTGGGGCCAGAGGCAGAAGGTGCAGAGCGCCGGGCAGCCCCGCGACGTGTAGAAGGCCACGTAGGGGTGCTTGAGGTAGGGAATGTTGTACCGGCGGATGTCGAGGTCTCGCTTGTACACGTCCACCGCGAAGGGGAGTGCATCGAGGTCCTCGATCGGCGGGCGGTCTGGATTGTGGACGACCCGGCCGTTCGTCCGGTAGCTGATGCCGGCGATGTCCTCCAGCGGCTTGCCCCAGGCGAACTCGGCTACCTGGTAGTCGAACTCCCGCCGCGCGACGAAATCAATGGCCGGCGAAGCCTTCAGGCTCTGCTCCGGCTGGACGGTGACGTGCGGGCCGACGAAGGCGATCCGGATCGCCGGGTTGGCGGCCTTGATCAGCTCCGCCAGCCGGATGTCGCTCTGAAAGCCCGCGGTGCTGGTAAACAGCACCAGGAACTCGTAGTCGCGGGCGATCTCGACCGTCTCCTCCGGGCTGACCCCGTGCGAGGGGCCGTCCAGGAGCCGGCTCTCCTTGACCAGGCCGGCCGGGTAGGCGAGCCACACGGGATACCAGAAGGACGGGATCTCGCGCGTCGCCTGGTAGCGGGAGGCGGCCCCGCCGTCGAAGCCTTCGAATGAGGGCGGATTCAGAAACAGCGTCTTCATGGCCCGGTCTCCTCTCAAGCCTTCGTGGTCGTGCTCCACTCTCTCGCCTTCCCCCACGGGAGCGTCGCCAGCAAGTCGCGGAGGCCCCGCGCCAGCTCCACCTGCGGCTCGTAGCCCAGCAGGCGCGCGGCCTTGCCGATGTCCGCCTGGTCGTGCCGCACGTCACCAGGCAGCGGCGGCGCGTACCGCGGCGGGTGGGTCACGTTCAGCACCCGTTGCATCACCGCGTACAGCTCGTTGACCGACGTGCGCCAGCCGGTCCCGATGTTGATGACCTGGCCGGCGAGCCCCGGCCGCTCGCAGGCGGCCAGGGTCGCGGCGACGCAGTCGGCGACATGCAGGAAGTCCCGCGTCTGCTCCCCATCCCCGTAGATCGTCGGCGCGCTGCCGCTCAGCAAGGCGGCCGCGAACTTCGGGATGACCGCGGCGTAGGCCGAATCCGCGCTCTGCCGGGACCCGTAGACGTTGAAATAGCGGAGCGCCACCGTCTGCAGCCCGTAGAGGGACGCGAACAGTCGGCAATACTGCTCGCCCGCCAGCTTGCTCACCGCATAGGGCGAGGAGTCAGCGTCGGGCGGCAGGTCCTCGGAGCGGGGAACGACGGGGCTGGCGCCGTAGACCGCCGAGGAGGAGGCCAGGACGAACCGCGCAACCCTCGCGTCGCGGGCGGCCACCAGCAGGTTGAGCGTCCCAGTCACGTTCACCTCGTGGGTGTCCATCGGATCTTCCACCGAGCGCGGCACCTCGTGCAGCGCGGCGAGGTGGATCACGACCTCCACGCCCGCCACCGCGTCCCGGCACAGCTTGGCGTCCCGCACGTCGCCCTCGATGACCTCCACCCGGTCTGCCACCGCCGCGAGGTGCTCCCGTCGCCCCGAGACGAAGTTGTCCAGGACCCGGACGCGGTGCCCGCGTTGCAGGAGCCCCTCGACCATGTGCGAGCCGATAAACCCCGCCCCGCCCGTCACCAGATACCGAGCCACCTGCTCCTCTCTCCGTCCCCCCTCACAAGCAGGGCCCCATCGGATCCCTAGAGGTCGCTGAACGCGAGCCGTTGCGCCCCTGAGGCTGCGAAGGCCTCGCGCACCGACGGACTCACCAACGCTTCGAGCTCCAGCCGATGCTGGTAGTCCGGCTGATGCCGCTCCAGCTCAGGGCAACGGCCGGTCGCCGGATGGAAATACATCTCCGTTACCCCGTCCGGGGCCTCCTGGATAAACCGCGACACCAGTTGCGGGCTCAAGCGCCCACTGTCGTGCAGCCCGAGGACGTAATCGTTGAAGCGCAGGCCGACGCGTGCCAGGCGGCGCCGGAGCAGCCACGTCCAGGGCGCGAGGGCCAGCGTGTGCAGAAGCCGCCCGCCCAGCCCGCCGCCCGCAGCCCGCCAGGACGCGAGGGGCGGCTCATAGGGCAGGCGCACGGCCTTGAGGCCGTAGTCCTTGCCTACCGTGAGGAGCAGCCGCATGACCGTCGGGTGCAGGTGCATGTGATTGTGCGCGTTCACGTGGTCCAGGTCGAGCCCGGTCCTCCGGAAGGCTTCGAACTGCGCCCGGATCTCCGCCTCCAACTGCCGCCGCACGCCGGGCCGGACAACGAACCGCACGCCGGCGGCCACCAACCGCGTCGAGAACTCCCCCGACGCGTCCACCAGATCGGGCACCGCCTCCGGGGGTAGTACCGGCCGGCCCTCGACGAGGACCAGATGGAGCCCAACCTTTAGCGTCGGCAACTGCTTCGCCCGCTCAACCGCGTCCTCGGCGGCTGGCGCCCCAACCATCAGGCTCGCGGCCGTCAGGATACCCCGCCGGTGCGCCTCCTCGATCGCTTCGTTTACCGGTCGGGCAAGGCCGAAGTCGTCACCGGTGACGATGATTCGTCGCACGCCGCCCGCTCCTGCGGCACCAACCGGCCGTCCCGCGTCAGCCAGAATGTGGAGCCCCGCCACACGACCGTCCGCTGCGTAAAGGCCAGGGCCCACGAGCCTGTGGCAGCCAGATCCCGCAGCGGCAGCCACGCGAGGCACCGGACGCCCTCCCGGTCGCCCAGCCCCCAGCGCAGCATCGCCGCGGCCGTCGCGAGCCGGACCGCGACCGCCCCAGCCAAGACCGCCAGCCCGATCGGGTCGCATAGCCGAAGCAGCGCGACGAGCGCCGCGAACGGTACCGACCGGACCAGCACAGTGCCGAAGAATCCTTCGGGTTGGACCACGCGCGTGTTCTGGTCCCAATAGACCTGATGGCGCCACCAGTCGGTGGGGGATTTGAGGTCCATGGTCGTGTCCACGATGGCCGGCACGACCGTCATCCGTTTCCCGGTCGCCGCGATCCGCCGGCCCAACTCGTAGTCCTCGACGAGGTAGTCCGCGAGCGCCTCCAACCCGCCGATCTGTGCGAGGGTGGAGCGCCGGAAGGCCACGGAAGCACCCACGCAGAACGTCGCCGCCCCCGTCGTCAAGGCGAAGACCATGCTGGGCACCATGTCGGCGTTGAAGGTCAGCAACTCCAGCTTCTCGTACCAGCGGTCCGCGCCGACCGCCTTGTAGAACGTGCAGACGTACCCGACGGTCGGATCCGCGAGCGGCGCGACGATGGTCTTGAGGTACTCGGGGGGCACGCGCACGTCGCTGTCGGAGATGATCAGGATCTCGTGGCGCGCGTGGGCCAAGCCACCGAGCAGGTTGTTAATCTTCCCGTTCCGGCCCACGACGCGGTTCTCGACCGCGACCGTGACCCGATCGGGGCCGAACTCCTCCTGGATCTCGCGCAACAACGGAATGGCGGGGTCGTTGGGCCGCTGCACCGAGAAGACGACCTGGAACTCAGGGTAGTCCTGCCGGCAGGCGCTGCGCAGGTTTTCCCTGAGGTCCTTCTCCAGGCCATAGACCGGCTTGAGGATGGTGACCCCCGGCCAGCCTCCAGCCGGCTCGGCAAAAATCGCCCTGCGGGCGCCGCGGAAGTAGCGCACGACGGCCACCAGGGAGAGGACGGCATAGACCGAGCCGCCGATGATCGGGACGGCGCAGAGCCACTGCAGCGTGACGACCAAGTCCATCGCGAGTGAAACACCCCCAGCCGGCGCCCCAGACTGGCGCACCCATCCGCTCGAACCTGTCCGCTCCCCTATCAAGTTGCATGCCCCAAACGGGGGGTGAGGCGAAAACTTCTTTGCACACGATTTCAGTCTGTTAGAGAAGGTAGCCGAAGAAAGAGAAGCCGGACAGGGGGCCCAGTCAAAGAATTTGAATCGGCCGTCAAGGATTTTGAACGTTGGTGGCGTCGCCGGTCAGTCCAAGGACCTTGAGTTTATACTGAAGCAGGCTGCGGCTGATCCCGAGCAGCTCCGCGGCCTTGGCCTGCACGCCGTGGCTGCGCGCCAGAGCCCGCGCAATCAACTGTCGCTCGATCGCCTTGAGCGTCTGATCCAGCGGGACATTGGACGGCAGGAACCGGGCCAGGGCCGCGCTCCAATCTCCGCCTACCGAGAGCTCCAGCGGGAGGTCGTCCGGCTGGATCTCGTCCTCCCTGGCCATCAGCGCGGCGTGCGCCAGCACGTTGTGCAGTTCCCGGACGTTGCCCGGCCAGTGGTAGCGGGCGAGCAGGCTCTTCGCGGCCTCGGAGAGGCGCCGGCCGCGCACGCCGCCCTCCCGCACAAGCTGGGTGAGGTAGGCCTCCGCCAGCAAGGGGATGTCCTCGGCCCGGTCCCGCAGGGGCGGCACGTCAATCCGGACCACGTTCAGCCGGAAAAACAGGTCCTCGCGGAATCGCCCCGCCTGGACGTCTGCTTTGAGGTCTCGGTTCGTCGCGGCCAGGATGCGGACGTCCGCCTCGACCACTTTCTCTCCGCCCACCCGCCGAATCTCCTGGTTGTCCAGGACGCGGAGGAGCTTGGCTTGGAGGGGGAGCGTAAGCTCGCCGATCTCGTCGAGGAACAACGTTCCCCCGTGCGCCTGCTCGAAGATCCCGCGGTGCCGCGCGCTCGCCCCGGTGAAGGCACCGCGCTCGTGCCCGAACAGCTCGCTTTCCGCCAGGCTGTCGGTGAGCGCCCCGCAGTTCACCGCGAGAAACGGCTGGCCGCACCGTGGCCCGTTGAAATGGATCGCGCGCGCGACCAGCTCCTTCCCGCAGCCGCTCTCGCCGGAAATGAGCACGGTGGTCCGGGCGCCGATGACCCGCTTGATCTTCTCGAACACTGCCTGCATCGCGGGGCTCGTCCCGACCAGCCGATCGAAGTGATACTGGTGGGCCAGCGACTGCGAGAGCCTGATGTTCTCCCGCACGAGCGTCGTGCGCTCCAGCGCCCGGGCCACGGTGCGGAGGAGATCCGCGTTGCTGAAGGGCTTTTGAATGAAGTCGTAGGCGCCCAGCCGCATCGCCTCGACCGCCCGCTCCACGGTCCCATAGGCGGTCATCACGATCGTCGAGACCGCCGGGGCGCAGTCCCGAACCTTGGTGAGCAGCGCCATGCCGTCCATCTCCGCCATCCGCAGGTCGGTCAGGAGGAGGTCCACGGGTTCCTGCCGGAGCAGGGCCAGGGCATCCGCGGCCTTGTCGCAGGTGAGCACGTCGTAGCCCTCGCTCTCGAACAACTCCTCCAGCACCCAAAGATAGTTCTTCTCGTCGTCCACGACCAGGATCGTCGCCATGGCGTCAACCTCGCCGCTCCACCGCGCCCGTCGGCGACCGGACAGCCGCCTCCCGCGCTTCGCCGGGCAGGGTGATCGTGATGCAGGTCCCCCGGCCGAGCGTGCTGACCACCTCCAGACGCCCGCCGTGCTCGGCGATGATGCGGCGGGCCAGCGAGAAGCCCAGCCCGACCCCGCCTGCGCGTTTGGTGAAGAACGGATCGCCCAGCCGCTGCAGGTCCTCGGGCGAGAGCCCTACCCCGGTATCCGTGACGGACAGGCGCACGCCGCCCGTCTCGCAGTCCGGCTGAGCTTCGAGACCGAGAGTGCCGCCATTGGGCATGGCCTGGAGGGCGTTGCTGACCAGGTTCGTGAGGGCCTGGTACAGCAGCTCGCGGTCGCCCAGGACCCACAGGGGCTCCGCGGGGACCGTCATCCGGACCTCGTAGGCGCCGGCGAACGACCGCACGGTTGCCGACTGCGTGACCGTGCGGAGGAGCGTCTGCACGTTGACGGGCGCGGACTGGATCCGGAGCGGGGCCCCGAGCCGCAGGACGCTCTCGACGGCCCGATTGAGGCGCCCCGCCTCCTCCAGCAGCACCGTGAGGTGGTGCTGGACGGAGGGATCCGTGACGCGCGAGGCCAGGATCTCGGTCGCCCCCCGAATGATGCCCAGGGGAGTCCGCACCTCGTGGGCCACCTGCGCCGCCAGCTCGCCGAGCGCCGCCATTTGGCTGATGCGCTGGAGGCGCTCTTCCATCTGGGTGAGCTGGGCGAGCCGCTCGGTCAGCTCGGCCTGGACCCGCTGCAGATCCGCGTTGGCCTCGGCCAGCGCCGCGACCATCGTCTGGTAGCGGCTCAGTTGCTCGCGCTCATCCTTGGCGAAGACATACGCCAGGACGCCCGCCATCGTAAAGTACACCATAGCCGCCACCGCGTCCTGGAACTCCTTGACGCGCGTGATGTGCGCCGTCAGCTGCTCGCCCGTGAGGATGAACCCGATCATCGCGATGTTGGCGCCGCCGACGACCAGCGCGACGTCCCGACCGGGCAGCTTGGTCGCCGCCGAGACGATCGGCAGCAGGTAGACCAGCTCGTAGATGCTCCCGCTGCCCTCGGTCGCCGCCACGAGCACCGAGGCCAGCGCAAGCTGCAGGAAGATGTTGGCGCGAAAGGCCAGCAGCCGGCGGGCGGCGTACTCGTCCTCGACCGGGAGCAGCGGGTAGACAACCTCCAGGCCCTGCAGCAGGATGAGGCCGAGGAAAGAGAGATACGCGGCCGGCGTCGCCGGGCGCGTCGCGCTGCCGAGGAAAAACAGCAGGGCGCCGAGCAGCCCCAGCGTGCCCGCCTTGAGCACTCCAGAGAGAGAGGCCGACCGCAGCCTGGTGGACATCAGCGCCCCTGCACGATCAGGCTCCTCCTGGCGCGGGCCTCATCCCCTCGAGTCCTGCCCCTTGATCAGGACCGCTCCCTTGGTGACGATGCGCTCGCCCGAACTGACGCCCTCGATGACCCGCACGCGGTCCCCCGTGGCGCCTGCCACCTTGACCTCGCGTCGGGTGAACTTACCCGGAGCCTCGACGACGTAGACGAACTGCTTGCCCTCCACCTCCAGCACCGCCTCTTTCGGGACGGCCAGGAAGGGAGCCGCCTCGGCTACCTGGATGTGCAGGCGCGCGAACATCTCGGGCTTGAGCTTGCCGTTCTCGTTATCCACCCAGGCCCGGACCTTGATCGTCCGGGTCAGCGGATCCACCACGTCGCCGATCGCCGCGATCACCGCGGGGAAGTTCGTGCCCGGATAGGCCTCCACCGTCACGTGCGCGACCTGGCCGACCTTCACGAGCGCGAGGTCCCGCTCGTAGACATCCGCCACCACCTGCAGGCGGTCCAGGTCTGCCACGGTGAACAGCACCTGCGTCGGATCGCCCCCCACGGACTGGCCGGGGGTGACGAGCCGCTCCACCACCGTCCCGGTCAGCGGGCTTTTCATCTCGAACCGGGAGGTGATCTTCTGCTCGGCGAGCGGCTTCTCCAGCTCCGTCGCCGGCACCCGGAGTGACAGCAGCCGCTCTTTCGCCCGCCGGAACTCCGCCCGGGCCTTCACGAGGTCGTTCTCGGCCTGTTTGAGATCCTTCTGCGGCAGCGCCTTGGTCTCGAACAGGTCTTTGGCCAGCTCATAGGCGCGGGTCGCGTACTCCAGCTCGGAGGCTTCCTTCACGAAGTCCGAATAGGCGGCGGTGATGTCCGGGCTGTCAATCACGACCAGGACATCGCCGGTCTTGACACGATCGCCGAGCTTGGCCCGGACCTCGAGCACCCGGCCCTGGACCGGCGAGGAGATCTTGGAATACCTATCTTCCCCGTAGGCGACCTTGCCCGCGAGCGTGAGCACCGGCGACACGGGGCTGTAGTCCACGACAGCCGTCTCGATCCGGCTCAGGAGATCGCCCGGTGGCGCCGGCGCGGATCCGGCTGCCGGCGCGGCGTTGGACGCAGCGGGCTCGTGGTCCCGTCCGCAGGCGGCGACCAGGGCGACGAGGCAGGCGAGCAGGGTGATGGTGATCCGGGGCGTCACGACGTGATCTCTTTGCCGACCGCGTTTTCCAACTGGAACAGGTTGTGCTGGTACTGGAACAGCGCCTCGATGTAGTTCTGCTGGATGGCCCGCGAGGTTCGGGCGGCATCGAGCAGATCCAGGATCGTCGCGCCGCCGCGCTCGTAGGCCCGCTCGACGATCGTGAGCGTCGCCCGGGCATCGTCGAGGATTCCGGCCAAGTAGGCTTCCACGAGTCGCCGGCTCTGGACCAGGGTCCGGTAGGCGATGTCCACCTGGTTCTCCACCTGCACGAGCGTCTTCTGGAGGTCGGCTTCGGCCACTTGGTAGGAGACCTCCGCCTGCGCGATCCCGCCCTGGTTCCGGTTGAAGAGCGGCAGCGGCACGCCCAAACCTAACATGACCTGTTGCTGGTTGTCCGGCCCGCGCGGCCCCTGGACCGCGTACCCGGCGCCGATTGTGACGTCCGGGAACCGATAGGCCTTGGCGAGCCGCAGGTCCGCCGCCCGCTGGTCCTTGGTCAGCCGCTTTTGCCGGATGTCTGGCCGGGCCTCTAGGGCCACTTGGCGCAGGGTCGCGATGTCGGGTTCGACCCGGCGGTAGTCCAGCTCCGTGGTCAGCTCGAGCGCCTGGTCGGGCGACAGCCGCAGCAGGATGCGGAGATCGGCCCGGGCGGCGTCCGCCTCCTGGGTCGCCTGGATCACCTGCGACTGGAAATCCACGACCTGCAACCGGATTCGGATCAGGTCCACCTCGGCGATGAATCCCTTCTTGAACCGGATCGTGTTGACCTCGAGGATCCGGGCGAACCGATCGCGATTCTCTTCCGCCAGGGCTAGCCGGCGCTGGGCGAGTTGCACCCGGTAGTAGGTATCCTTCAGCGTGAACACGAGCTGCCGGATCGCGTCCTCGAAGCTGGCCTCGGCCGACCTCGTGCCCAGTTCGGCGCTCTCGATCCGGTAGCCCCGCTTGCCCGCCATCTCGAAGAGCTGCTGGATCTGCGGGAACACCTGCCCGCTCCGAGCCATCGTCTGGCCCTGCGTGTAGGCGCTCAGGGTCCCCACCCAGAAGGTCGGGTTCGGGAACAGATGGGCGGTGATCTCTTGCCCCTTGGCGTAGTCAATGCCGAACTTCGCGATGATGAGGTCCAGGTTCTGCTTGAGGAACAGGGCGAGGGCCTCGTTGAGGCTCAAGCGCAGCACCGGGGACGCAGGCGGGGGAGCCATCATCGCGCCTTCCTGGGCGGACTGGGCCGCGGGCGCCGTCGCAGCAAGGGCGGGCGAGAGCAGGACCAGGCTCACCCAGAGAGCCAACCCAAGCCGGGCGCGCGACTCGCGAGCTCGAGCACTACGCATGCCGATGACCCCATCGCCGTGGTTGCCAGACCGAGGTTTCGCCATATCCGCCGCCCTCACCTTCGCCCGACCTGTCCTCCTGCAGTCGGTCTATTCTACAGATTTCCCTCAGGGATTGGGACTAGGAAATTTGCCGGCCTGGCTCAATGCAGCTTCAGCGCCGTCCAGGCCCGGTCGTAGAGCCGGATCGCCTCCCCGACGTCCGTCATCCACTCGAGCCGGGCAGCGTCCGCCTCAGTCGGATAGACGGCCGGGTTGTCCCGCACGTCCGGCCGCACCAGGGGCAACGCGTCGCGATTGGCAGAGGCGAACAGCAGGCGCTCCGTCGTGCGGGCGGCCACCCTGCGATCGAGCAGGTGGTTGATCAAGCGCATCGCGAGGTCCCGGTTCCGCGAGGTCTTGAGGACGACGAGGCAGTCCGCCCAGATCGTCGCGCCCTCGCGCGGGAGGGCGTACCGGATGGACGGACGCTCGGCCATAGCCCGGGCCACCGCGCCGCCCCAGCCGTGGGCGAGGACGACCTCGCCGGAGGCCAGCAACTGATCGTAGTTCTCGCTCGTGTAGGTCTTGACCAGCGGCTTCTGCTCGAGCAGTTTGCGGCTGGCCTGATCGATCGCCGCAGGGTTCCGGCTGTTCTGGGAGTACCCGAGGACGTGGAGCGCAACCCCCAGCACCTCCCGCTGGTCGTTGAGCATGCTGATCCGGCCCTTGTAGCGGGGATCCCAGAGCGCCGTCCAGCTCTCCGGCGGCCGCTCGACCACGCGGGCATCATACCCGATTCCGACCGTTCCCCATAGATAGGGCACGGAATACCGGTGCTCGGGGTCGAAGGGGAGGGTCTGCAGGCGTTCCACCAGCCGGGTCGCGTTCGGAATCCTCGCCGGATCCAGCTCGGCGAGGAGGCCCAACTTGATCAGGATGGAGACCATGAAGTCCGAGGGCACCGCGACGTCGTAGCCGGGCGCCCCGCTCTGGAGCTTGGCGAGCAGCTCCTCGTTGCTGCCGAAGGTGTCCGCCACGACCCGGGCGCCGGTCTCTCGCTCGAATTCGTCGAGTGCGGCCTGGTCCACGTAGTCGGACCAGGTAAAGTAATACAGCGTCGGCCGGGCGCCCGCCCCTGGCTCGGCCCCCTCCTCCGCGGGTTGGCAGCCAGCAAGAAGGCAAAGGGTCAAAGGCACCAGACACAAGCGGACCGACCGCCTGCCCGTGATTGCAGCAGGCCCTGAGCTGGCTGCTAACTTTTCACCTTTCACTTTTGCCTGTTAACTTCAAATGGCGTCGCGCCGCTGCAGGGCGAGCGACATCCCGACGAGCGCCATGGACACGAGCGCCAGGACCGCCGAGAGCGCGTTGATGACCGGGGACACGCCCGTTTTGACCATCGAATAGACCTTCAGCGGCAACGTGGTCGCGCCGGGACCCGCCGTAAAGAAGGACACGATGAAGTCGTCCAGCGAGAGCGTGAACGCGAGGAGCGCCGCCCCGAGGATCGCGGTCCTGAGCAACGGCAGCGTGACGCGCCGGAAGGCCTGCCAGGAGGTCGCCCCTAGGTCCCGCGCGGCCTCGACCAACGCGGGGCTGAGCTGGCGCAGCCGCGCCCGCACGATCAGCACGACGAGTGGGAGGTTCAGCGCCGCGTGGCCGATGGCGATCGTCGCCAGGCTCAGCGGCACCTGCACCAGCACGAAGAACAGCATGAGCGCGACCCCCATCATCACCTCCGGAATGACCAGCGGGAGCGCGAGCACCCCTTCCGCCCACCGCCGCCCGCGCGGCGCGAGCCCCTCGAGCCCGACCGCCGCTGCGACACCCAGCAGCGTGGCGACCGCCGTGGAGGCCGCGCCCACCAGGAGGCTGTTGCGCAGGGCCGCCCACAGCGCCTCGTCATCGAGGAGCAGCCAGTACCAGCGGAGCGTGAAGCCTTCCCACGTGGCCGCCAGCCGCGAGTCGTTGAACGAGAACAGGATCAGGACCGCGATCGGCGCGTAGAGGAAGGCCAGTTCCGCCAGGCCGATGCCCAAGAGCCACCGCCGCCGTCCGCGCATCGTTGCCCTCCCGGTCACGCCCGGCCACCCTCACCAGGACGCAGGACGGGCCGGCGCCGCCGGCCGCCGCTCCAACCGGAAATATACCGCCAGGGGCAGGACGACCAGGCTCATCAGCACGAACGAGAAGGCCGAGCCCAGCGGCCAGTCCCGGATCACGAGATACTCGTGCTGGATCAGGGTGCCGGCCATCATCGTCCGGCCTCCCCCGAGGAGGTCCGGCGTGAGAAAGGCGCCGAGCGACGGAATGAACACGAGCAGGCAGCCCGCGATCACCCCGGGCCTGGCCAGCGGCACGACGACCCGCCAGAAGACCGCCCATCCCGAGGCGTAGAGATCCCAGGCCGCCTCGATCAGCGAGACGTCCAGGCGCGCGAGCGTCGCGTAGAGCGGCAGGACCATGAAGGGCAGGTACCCGTAGACCAGCCCGAGCAGCACCGCGCCGTCGGTGTAGAGCAGCTCGACCGGGCCAGCGGCGAGCCCCCAGGAGACCAGGAGCGTGTTCACCAGTCCTTCGGACCGGAGGATGAACATCCAGGCGTAGGTCCGGACCAGGAAATTGGTCCAGAACGGCAGCAGGACCAGGACCAGCCAGAGTCCCTGCCGCGCGGGCGGCACGCGGGCCATGTAATAGGCCAGGGGAAACCCCAACACCAGGCACAGGGCGGTGGTGGCCCCCGCGAGCCACAGCGAGCGCCCGTACACCCGGAGATAGAGCGGATCGGCGACCAGCGCGTAGTTGGCGAGGCTGAACGTCCACTCCACCCCGCCGTAGAGCCCGCGCGAGGCGAAGCTGATGGCCAGGACGACCAGCAGTGGCGCGAAGAAGAACAGGATGAGCCAGACGGCCGCCGGCGCCAGGAGCCAGCACGCCGGGCGGCCCGCGGGGCCGGGATCAGGAGCCGACACGGACGACTCTCGCGGGGTCACTCTGTTAGGACGACTCCTTCCTCCGCGTTCCACCGGACAAAGACCGCTTCGCCGACTTCAAACCGCTTCCAGTCGCCTCCCGCGTTGGGTGCCTTGGCCGTCCAGGAGAGCCCGCCGGTCAGGGTGAGCCGGTAGTGTGTCTCGCTGCCGTTGTAGATCACCTTGTGGACGCGGGCGGGAACGGCGTTGTCGAACCCCTCGACGCGGTGCTCCCGCGAGAGGTGGAGCCGCTCCGGCCGGAGCACGAGCGTGACCCGGGCACCCGCTCCGAGCGCCCCGGGGCGACGCGCCCGGATCGGCGGGAAGGCCGGGGCGTCGGGCACCGCGAGCGTGCAGCGGGCGCCGTCCACGGACTCGATGCGGCCGGCGAGGCGGTTGGAGAGGCCGATGAACTGCGCGACGAAGGCCGTGGCGGGCGCCTCGTAGATCTCCCGGGGAGGCCCGACTTGGAGCACACGACCGCCGTACATCACCGCCACTCGGTCGGACATGGTCAGGGCCTCCTCCTGCTGGTGCGTGACGCAGATGAAGGTGATCCCAACGTGCTCTTGGATCGTCTTCAGCTCCACTTGCATGTCCTGCCGGAGCTGCTGGTCCAGCGCTCCCAGCGGCTCGTCCAGGAGCAGGACGGCGGGCCGGTTCACGAGCGCCCGTGCCAGCGCGACGCGCTGCTGCTCCCCGCCCGAGAGCTGCCAGGGATACCGCTCGCGGAGCGAGTCCAGTTGGACCATCTCCAGCGCGGCCCGAACCCTGACGTCAATCTCCCCGCGCGGCACGCGGCGCACTTCAAGCCCGAAGGCGACATTGCGCTGGACGGTCAGATGGGGAAAGAGCGCGTAGTGCTGGAAGACCAGGTTGACGGGTCTGCGATTGGGCGGGACGTCCCGCATGGAGCGTCCCTCGATCAGGATCTCTCCACGGTCGGGGCGCTCGAAGCCAGCCAGCAGCCGAAGCAGCGTCGTCTTGCCGGAGCCGCTGGGCCCAAGAATGGAGAAGAATTCCCCCTGGCGGACCTCCAGGGACACCCCGTCCACGGCGCGGACCCCGCCGTAGGCCTTTTCGACGCCGTGAGTTTCGATGCTGGTGTGGGCCAATCCCCCCGATTCCTCCTCGCACCGCACGACGCGGCGGGGACAGACTGCGCCCCCTCACTCGACGAGGCCGACCTTCCGGCCGCCCACCCGGTCGCGCTTCCGCTTGCGACGCCACTCCTGGTGCTCCCGGAGCAGCTCCTGGCGGAGCACCTCGTGATCCTCCGCCACGATCCGGACCAGGCGATCCGCGTCCTCGGCGTGGTCGCGGACCAACTCTGAGAGGGTGCGGACCTGGCGCTCCAGACGGTCGAGGCGCCACAGTACGGCCTTCAGGCTTGGGTTGAGCTTGAGTGGGGCCACGGCCTGCCGAGGCACCGGCGTGACGGCTTTCTTGGACATCCGAGCCTCCTTCGCACGATGGGGCAACGCCCTGCAGGCTACGCCAGCCCTGTCCCGGTCCCAGCCGCGGGTTCCGCCCGTAGTATCGTCGTGCGCGGGCGACCTGTCAACCCGTTTCCTCGCCTTCCTATTTACCCCTCGTCCTGCTACAATTTTGACGTATGCGGAACATCCTCGCGATGGTGCTCGCGGGCGGCAAGGGCGAGCGCCTGTATCCGCTGACGCAGCACCGGGCCAAGCCCGCGGTCCCGTTCGGCGGGCAGTACCGGATCATTGACTGCACCCTGAGTAATTGCCTGAATTCCAATATCCGGAAAATCGCCGTCCTGATCCAATACAAGTCGCATTCCCTGGACCGGCACATCCGGAGCGGCTGGAACGTCCTGAGCCCGGAGCTGGGCGAGTTCATCATCTCCGTGCCGCCCCAGCAGCGCATCAGCGAAGACTGGTACCGTGGCACCGCGGACGCGGTGTACCAGAACCTCTTCCTGGTGGACGCCGAGCGGCCGGAGTTCCTCCTGGTACTGGCGGGTGATCACATCTACAAGATGAACTACGCCGACATGGTGCGGTTCCTCATGGCCAAGCAGGCCGACGCAGTGGTGGGAGTCATCGAGTTTCCGCTGGCGGAGGCTAGCCGGTTCGGAGTGATCGGTGTGGACGAGGAGGACCGGATCGTCCGGTTCGAGGAGAAGCCGGCGCACCCGTTCCCCCTGCCCCGGGACCCGTCGCGGGCCTTCGTCTCCATGGGCATCTACCTGTTCCGCGCGAACGTGATCCGCGAGGTGCTCGCGGAGGATGCCAGACAGTCGGACTCCTCACATGACTTTGGCCGCGACATCATCCCGCGGATGATCCGCGGGAGCCGTGTCTTCGCCTTCCAGTTCCAGGACGAGAACCGGAAGGCGGTCCAGTACTGGCGGGACATCGGCACGCTGGACGCCTACTGGGAAGCCAACATGGACCTCGTCGCCGTGGACCCGCTCTTCAACCTCTATGACCAGAACTGGCCGATCCGCACCTACCAGATGCAGGTGCCGCCCGCCAAGTTCGTCTTCGCCCAGGACTTCCAGGGCGGGCGCATGGGGATCGCGCTGGACTCCATCGTCTCCGGCGGCTGCATCATCTCGGGCGGACGGGTCCAGAATTCCGTGCTCTCGCCGAACGTCCTCGTGCAGGACCACGCCGAAGTCCGCGAGTCCGTGCTGATGGAGAACGTGACCATCGGGGAGCACGCGCGGATCCGGCGGGCAATCATTGACAAGGACGTGAGCATCCCCGCGAAGGCGGAAATCGGCTACGATCTGGAGGCGGACCGGAGCCGCTTCACCGTGACGGAGTCCGGACTGGTGGTCATCTCCAAAGGAACCAAGCTGCATGCCTCCTTCGATCCATCCGGTTGACCTGGTCAACGCACTCCGCCACAAGAACCTGACCCCGGCGATCGTGTTCCTGACTTCGCGCCGCGCCTGCGACGATGCCATGCAGGCCTTTGAGCGCAGCCACAGCGTGCTGCCGCCGGCGCGCCAGCAGGCCATCGCGAAAGTGCTCCAGGAGGTCATCGCGCAATATCCAAGCGTCGCGGACCACCCCTTGGTGACGACCGTGCAACGGGTGGGCGTCGCGGCGCACCACGCCGGCCACCTGCCATCGTGGAAGATCGCGATCGAGGAGTTGATGCGGCAGGGTTGTCTGGACGCCGTGTTTGCGACCACGACCCTGGCGGCCGGGGTGGACTTCCCCGCCCGGACCGTGGTCCTGACCCAATCCAGCGTCCGGAAGACGCGCGACTTCACCGACCTCACGATCGGCGAGGTCCAGCAGCTCGCCGGCCGGGCCGGGCGGCGCGGCAAGGACCTGGTGGGCTTCGCCGTGGTGACACCCTCCCCATACATTGACCTGAACGTCATCGTGAAGGGCTTGACCGGCCAGCCGGAGCCCATCGACAGCCAGTTCGTGATCTCCTATCCGATGGTGCTGAACCTCCTTAAGGCGCATCCGGTGGACCAGATCCAGCCCATCCTGGCGAAGAGCTTCGCGCAGTTCCAGCTCAACCGGCGCGCCGAGACCCTGGAGACGAAGCTGGACGCCCTCCACGAGCAGATGACGCCCTACGGCCCACGGGTCTGCACGGACTGGATCACGCAGTGGCAGGTCTTCGACCATGCCCGGAAGCAGAAGGCCCACCGAGCACAGGTGCGGCACCGGGAGCCGCCGGAGCTGCGCGCCCGCCTCCACTTCCTGACGCCGGGCCGGGTGGTCGGGCTGGTCAAGGGACGCGGGGTCGTGCTGAGACAGTACCGGAGCCGCGGCCAACGCAGCCCCATGCTCACCATGCTGCGGCCGGGCGGAGGGATCGTCGAGTATCCGGCGAGCCTGGTCACGCAGGTCTTCGACCATATCCTCGAGGTCGAGGAGGCCCCCGTCTACCCCTGGTGCACGCCGGAGCGCCTGGACCGGCTCGTCGAGCAGCTCGGGGACCTGCCGACACGGCTCCCCCTGCTGCCGATCCTCGTCCAGGAAGAGCCCGAGGAGGGTGACATCGTGCAGACCCTAACCGACGAGTTCCCCTGCCCGACCTGCCCGTCCCGGTCGGCCTGCCGGAAGGACCATCCGGCGGCGCTGCGCCTGCGGCAGGAGATCCAGCGCCATACGAAGACGATCCAGGCACTGCGCAACAGTCTCTGGCATCGCTTCCAGGAGCGGGCCGAGGTGCTCCAGCAGCTCGGCTACCTGACCCCCACGTTCCATCTGACCGAGACCGGCGAGTGGGCCCGCTTGATCCGCATCGATCACTCGTTGCTGATCACCGAGCTGATCCGGGCTGAGGCATTCAGTGGCGCCGACCCGCAGCTCCTGGCCGCTGTCATGGCGAGCATCGCCCACGACGACGATCGCCCGGGGGTGTTCCCGCGCATGAGCCCTGGGCTCGCCTCGCTGATGGGGCAGGTCCGCCAACTGGCCGAGTCGCTGGCGTCCTACGAGGACCCGCCGCTGCTCCGCGCGGACGTGGCGGCCCTGGTCGAGCGCTGGGTCAGCGAGCCGACCCTGACCTGGATTGGCCTGTGCCGACTCACCACGATGGCCGAGGGCGACATCTATCGCCTGTTGGCCCGCACCATCGAGTACCTCTCCCAGATCCAGACGCTGCACGACACTCACCCGGGCCTGGCCGACACGGCCGCCCGCGCCATCAAGGCCGCGCGGCGGGGCGTCCTGGAGGAGCTCCCGTGAAGAGGTGAACCAGTCAATGGTCATTGGCTAGACACGAAGTCCGAACGATTGACCAATGACCAATGATGACGAACGACGGTGAGTTCATGACCACCGACGAACTGGAAAAGCTCCTGGCCGAACAGCCGCTTGGCTTGTTGCGGCGCCTCGCGCGCGGGCGGGTGCACCGGCACTTCCGCATGGGGAAGCGTCGGCTCATCGAGGCGCTGTTGCGCCACACGGCCGACAACCGGGCCGGGCTGGAAACGGATCTGCAGACATTGATACAGGAGGGCGCGCGGCCGAGGCCGTCAGCCGACCGGCCGGCACCCCAGAGGCGCCCGGCCACCCGCGCAGGGGCTCCCAGGCATGCCGCCTCCGGCGGCGAGCCGGCCCACCCGGAGCCGGCCATCGACCTGACGGCCTTTCTCGACGGCATCGGGGTGCCGCCGCCCCGCCCCTTCGTACCGGACGCCTGGCAGGAGGAGGCGCTGACGCATCTCGCGACGACGGACGTCATCGTGAGCGTCCCGACCGGGAGCGGCAAGACCTACGTCGCGATCGAGGCCGCGCGGCGCGCGATGGAGATGGACGAGACCGTGATCTACACCTCGCCGCTCAAGGCCCTCTCGAACACCAAGTTCACGGAGTTCACCAAGCTGTTCGGCCCCGAGCGGGTAGGCATCCTCACTGGGGACCGGAAGGACAATCCGCAGGCCCCGCTCCTCATCATGACGACCGAGATTCTCAGAAACCTGCTTTACGACGCCGCAGGCGGCGAGATTGACGTACGGCTCGACACCCTCGGGCTTGTGATCATGGACGAATCGCAGTACCTGGCCGACCCGGAGCGCGGGGTGGTCTGGGAGGAGACGATCATTTTCTGCCCGTCACAGGCGAGGCTCCTGCTGCTCTCGGCCTCGATCGGGAATCCCGAGGAGGTAGCGGCTTGGCTGACCAGCATCCGGCCGACGCCCTGCCATCTGGTCCGCCACCACCGCCGGTCGGTCCCCCTCCGGGCCGGCTACCTGCACCCCAATGGGAAGTTGACCCCCCTGTTCCGATCGGTGGGCATCCCGCAGAGCTCGCAGGCCTCGCTCCATCCGGAAGCCAAGCGACTGTTCGCCCTCTATGAAGACGAAACCTTCCGGCCGAGGTCCCATTAGGGCCTGGACCCTCCCTCCCCGTCGCAAAAAAGCGACATCGTGGAAAATTTGCGACAGCCACGGGCAGGCGACCCCATCCCGCAAAAGAAGGAATCGAACGATTTCAATTGATTCCCGCAGCCAGGTTATGGCATTTAGGTTGCTTATCCTGTCGTGGAGGTGCGAGTCCCCGAGAGGGCCGAGATGAAGCGGCTGCTGCTTCTAAGCCTGATCCTGGTCGCGACCGGCTGTCAGACGGCTCACTTCTTCGAGAAAGAAGTCGTCGTGGACAACGCCACCTTCATGAGCTTGTGGCGGGTTTACAGGCACTGCCAGTCCAGCCAGGACCTGGATGCCATGCTGGCCGACATGCGCCACTTAGCGCAGACCGTCCAGCACACGCCGTCGGTCAAGGACCTCGCCCCGGTGCAAAAGCCGATCGAGCGCTTCGTATCCGACCCGGTGAATCGGCTGGCCGTTGACCTCAACGCCATGACCGCCGCCTGCATGCTCTATACCGGTCAGGTCGCGCTGAACACGGGCCGCACCGACCTGGCGGCCGAGCTGTTCCAGACCGTCATTACGAACTACGCGCAACCCGAGTATCGGTACTACGTGACCCAGGCAAGGGCCGGCATGGAGCAAGTTGAGTTCCGCTATCAGTTCGTCCGCGAGGCACCTCCTGCGTCCAGCCCCTTGCTCGCGCGGTCTTCTTTCCAAGTCCAGGCCCACCGTTAACGCTCCCTCAGTCCGCATCGTCCGCGGCACGCCGGGCCTCGGGCCAGCGCACCCGGAGCGCGGTCCGGTACAGGTTCACGTACGCTCGCGCGGAGCGAGTCCAAGACACATCGGTGGCCATCGCGGCCTGGATCAAGGCACCCCATTCGTCCTGCTCCCGGTACACCCGCAAGGCGAGCAAGATCGCGCTGAGGAAGTCCTGCGGGTGCGCCTCCCCGAAGACAAACCCGGTCGCCCGCCTCTCCTTCACTGCCCGCGGGGAGTAGGCGACAACCGTGTCCGCCAGCCCGCCGGTGCGGCGGACGACCGGGATCGTCCCGTAGCGGAGGCTGTGGAGTTGGCTCAGCCCGCAGGGCTCGTAGCGGGACGGCATGAGAAACAGGTCTGCGGCAGCCTCGATCCGATGCGCCAGCGGCTCATCGAAGCCGATGCGAACCGCGAGCCGGTCGGGATACCGCGCCTCCAAGGCCCGCAGGAGACCCTCGTAGACGGGGTCTCCGGTTCCCAGCACCACGACCTGCTGGTCTAGCTCCATCAAGTCGGGTAGGACTTCGACGACCAGATCCACCCCCTTCTGGGCGGTCAGCCGCGACACCATGGCCAGCATCGGGACGTCGCGCACCGGGAGCTTCAGCTCACGCTGCAGGGCCCGTTTGCAAAGCCGCTTGCCGGAGAGGTCGTCGGCTGCATAGCGATGGGGGAGATGGGGATCGGCGGCGGGATTCCACTCGTCCGTATCAATCCCGTTGACGATCCCCACCAGGCGGTCCCGCCGCTCGCGGACGACCCCGTCTAACCCGAACCCCAACTCGGCCGTCTGGATCTCCCGGCTGTAGGTGGGGCTCACGGTGCTCAGAAAATCCCCGAACACCAATCCGCCCTTGAGCAGATTGATCGCCCCGTAGAATTCCAGCCTTTGCGGCGTGAAGAGGCTCCAAGCCAAGCCCGTCTTGGGAAACTCCGCGGCAGGGAAGATCCCCTGAAAGCCGAGATTGTGCAGGCTCAACACGCTCGCAAGCCGGTCATGCTCGGGACGGCCCGCATACAGCGTCCGCAGATACACGGGACACAGAGCCGTCTGCCAGTCATGGACATGGAGCACGTCCGGGTTCCAACCGGCGCCCGCGCTCAAGGCGGTGATCAGTTCCATCACCGCCCGGGAGAAGAAAGCGAACCGGTCCAGGTTGTCGGGGTAGTCGGCGCCGTTCTCCTGGTACAGACCGCGACGGGCGAAGTAGGGATCGTGCCGGATGGCATAGACGGGCACGGCGGCCGGGGCCCCGGTGCTGGTCGGCAGGTGTCCTTGCTCGACCGAGGCCTCGATCAAGCCGGACCACATGGGGACGGAAAGAGACAGCGCGGGCTCCAGCCCATGCGCACGCCCGTCAATCCACCCGTAGCGAGGGAGCACCAGCCGGACGTCGTGGCCCAAGCGGGCCAGCTCGCGCGGCAGGGCGCCCGCGACGTCGGCAAGGCCTCCGGTCTTCGCGAAGGGCACGGCCTCCGGGGAGGCCATGAGGATCTTGAGGGGCTGGGCGATCATCGGACATCGTGCGAAGCGCGCCGCCCCGGCGGGCTACCGGGACGGCGGCGCAACCGACTGCTCCAGCCGGGTCTTGAACCGCTCCTCTCGCCTCCATTGCGCCTCGACGGCCCGGAGGTCCTCCGCCGTCATCCGCTCACGATAGACGAGCCGGCCGTCCAGAAAGCCCAACAGCTCCCCGCGGGGCACATACCCGAGGAAGCGCGCCTCGCCGGTCACGACCCGGCTGTCCCAGCCCGGAGGAGCTTCGCCGAGCGGCACCCGGAACCGGGGCACGTAGCTGCCATTCTCGACGAGAAAGAACTGCGTATATTCGGCATGGTCGAAGGTCGGCTCGCCCCAGACGCTGAGAAACGCCGGAATCGTCAAGGTGTGGAGCGCCAGCTCGCCGCGGCGGACTTGCTCCTGCTGCTGGTCGAGAGAGGGAAGGGCGCAGGCACCGCCGAGCAGGCCAGCCACGACGAGCCCCGACAGAGCGCCGGAGCGAAAGGAGCCTGGACGGGAGCGGTGCATCAGAGCAATCGTCTGCTCTTGGGCTCTTGCGGCTTCACGGGCTGGCACAGGTCGCACTGGCACAGCCGGCGCAGGAACGTAAACGTGTAGATGCCCGTCTCGTGGCCGTCGCTCCACTTGAACCGGAACGCATAGCGGCCGACCGGCTCGACGTCCTGGAGCCGGATCAGCATCGGCACGTCCTCCGGCTTGATACGGAGCTGGCCCGTCCACTCGTCCGTGCAGGCGGCGCAGGGGCAGTGCTGGCGGAGGTAGCGGACCGGATAGACGCCCTTGTGCCCGTCGGACCACTCGATCCCCAGGACGCCCTTGTCCAGCCACTCCATGTCCTTGGGTTCCAGGGTTGTGGTTCGTCCGTCGCTCGTCACGGGGCACCCATCACGTGTCTCCGAGCACCGAGGCCTGATACAGCCCGTAGCCCATCGCGGCGACGCCCACGACCCGCCAACATCGCAGCAGCATCGGCTGGGCGTCGGTCAGCCCGTCGAGGCCCCAGAGGAATCCCGCGCCCAGGAACCCCTTGCCGATGAACCGCACTATGGCAGGACTGTACCAGAAAGAGACTCCTCCGACAAGCGCAGCTCGGCCCTCCTCCCTTCCGCTCGCCGCGCAGCGTGCAGACGCGACCCTGGCCTAGGTCTTCGACGCTCTCAGTTACTATCTGGACCACCGCGACGAGATTGACGCCAACATCCTCCGGAATGACGTGCCAGACCAGATGACTGTTTCGCGTCTGCGGTGACGCCAGATCACCCGCTCATCTTCAGAGGGACGGTCGTCTGGGATGGTCCGTAAGCAGTCCCGCTCTCCGCGGCAACGAGGAAATCCGCCGGCGGGAGGCGCCGCCCGGCGACGACGGTGACGTAGCCCTCGATCGCCGCCTCCAGCTCCTGGCGGACGCGCCCGACGGCTTTCAGCCGGACCAGGACCTCGGCTGGCAGGCGGAGCGCCTGCTGGAGCAAGGCGAGGCTCCCCGGCGAGAGGCCGAGGCAGCGGTCGGGATACCGGCCGGCACAGGGGCCGCACACGAGGCCGCCGGCCTGTGGCGAGAACAGGCGCCCGGCCACGGCGGCCGGCTCCCCTCCCCAGTCCCGCCCGCAGGCGGCGCAGTGGTCCACCTGCGGCCGAAAGCCGGTGAGGCCGAGCAGCTTGATCTGAAAGAGGAGGGTGGCCAGACCCGGCTCCTCGCCCGCCTGCAGGGTCCGGAAGCCGGCCAGCAGCGCGTCGAAGATCGGCGGCCCCGGATCGGCCTCGGCCGTCACCGCCGCCACCAAGTTGGCGAGCCGCGCCGCGGCGGCCATGAGGGCCAGGTCCTCCCGCAACCGGGTGAACGGCTCCCGGATGTCGGCCTGGGTAACGCGGTAGAGGGTGTCGTTGGGCTTCTCGAACAGGTTCAGTTCACTGTGGACGAAGGGCTCCAGCGCGCTGCCGAAGCGGCTCTTGATCCGCCGCGCGCCCCGGGCCACGCCGCGCACCTTGCCGAATCGGAGCGTGTAGAAGGTGACGATCCGGTCGGCCTCGCCCCACTTGCGGCCCTTGAGCGCGATCGCCGGCGTTTTGAGGAGCGTCATCTCAGGTATTCCAGCAGCGCGGTCGCCAGGGCGAGATAGATCGTGATCCCCGTGATGTCGTTGGCCGTGGTGACGAAGGGCCCCGCCGCCACCGCCGGGTCCACGTCCAACCGCTTGAGCAGGATCGGGAGAATGGTCGCCATGCTCGTCGAAACGAGAAAGGCGATCGTCATGGAGGCGCCGACCACCATGCCGAGGATGCCGTGGCCGTGCCACAGCCACCCCACGAGGGACAGGAGCGCGCCGCAGGCCAGTCCCAGCAGGAAGCCGATCCGCACCTCCCGGAAGAAAACGGTCCACATGTCGGCCAGTTCCACCCCGCCGGTGGCGAGGCCGCGGATGATCACCGTGGAGGACTGCAGCCCCACGTTGCCTCCCATGGCCGCGATGACCGGGATGAAGGTCACGATCGCGACCATCTCCTGGATCGTCAAGCGGAAATACCAGAGGATGGCGCCGGAGAGGAGCCCTCCGGCCAGGTTGGTGAACAGCCAGGGAAACCGGAGCCAGGCCGCGCGGACGCTGGACGATTTCAGGAGGACGTCCTCGGCCGCCCCGGCCATCTTCAGCATGTCCTCGGTGGCTTCTTCGCGGATGACGTCCACGACGTCGTCCACGGTGACGATGCCGACGAGCCGGTTGTCCCGCTCCACCACGGGGATGGCCAACAGATTGTACCGGGCGACCTGGCGCGCCACCTCCTCCTGGTCCGTGTCCACCGTCACGTACAGCACGTCGCGGGTCATGATGTTCTTCAACGGCGTGGCCGGCGGGACGGTCAGGAGCTGGCGCAGCGACAGCACGCCGACCAGGTGGTCGTCCTTGTCGGTCACGTAGATGTAGAAGACCATCTCCGCGTCGGTCGCCTGCTGCAGACGCCGGATCGCCTCCTGCGCGGTCGTCTCCTCGTCCAGGGCGAAGAACTCCGTGGTCATGATTGCCCCGGCCGTGCCCTCGGGGTACTTGAGGAGGCCCGCGATGTCGGTGGAGACCTCGGCCTTCATGAGGGCCAGGATCTCTTGCGCCCGCTCGTCCGGGAGTACGCCGAGGATGTCCGCGACGTCGTCCGGCCCGAGGTCCTTCAGCAACCAGGCCACGTCCGCGGGGGGCAAGTCCGCCAGGAGCAACTGGATGTTGTCCTCGTCCAGCTCGCTCAAGACCTGCCCGCGCTTGGCTTCGCCGCGCACCAGCTCGAACACGGTCCGTTTCTCCTTGGGGGACGGCAGATGGGCGAGGATCTTCGCGACGTCGGCGGGGTGCATGCGCGCCAGCATCTTGGCAAGATTGGTGATCGCGCCGCGCCGGAGCAGGCGCTGGACGGAGGCCAGCACCAGGTCAAACTTGGTCTGCCCCTTCTCCCCCGACTCGCGGAGCTGGTCCTTGACGAGGTCCCGCTCTGCCAGTCTGATGCGCTCGGTCGGTTGCATAACGTTCGTCCGGCACGAGGCTCGGGGCAAGGCCTCTGCATCTACGCTGCGCACCGCCCCCCCGTACCCGTTCAGTAGCCCAGTTTCGTCAACGCCTGCTCGTCCTCCCGCCACGCCGGCCGCACCTTGACCCACAGTTCGAGGAACACCTTGACGCCGAACAGCCGCTCCATCTCGATGCGCGCGTCCGTGCCGACCGCCTTCAAGCGCTCACCCTGCTGCCCGATCACGATGGCCTTCTGGGACTCCCGCTCCACCCAAACCGTGGCCGCGATCCTGGCCAGCTTGGGCGACTCCGTGAACCGGTCAATCTCCACTGCGACCGCGTAGGGGACCTCCTCCCGGGTCCTCAACAGGATTTTCTCCCGGATGATCTCGGCCGCCAGCACGCGCAGGGGTTGATCCGTGAGCGTGTCCTGCCCGTAGAGGGCCTCCCCCTCCGGCAGGACCTTCACCGTCAGCTCGAGCAGCCGATCGAGATTGTCGCCGGTCAGGGCGGACAGGGGCACGATCTCGGTCCACGCGAACAGCCGGCTGTACGCATCAATCACGGGCAACGCGCGGGCCTTGTTGATCAAGTCCATCTTGTTCAGCAGCAGGAACGCAGGACTATGGCGGACCGTCAGGGCCTCGCGCACGTGCTCGATCACCAGTCGGTCCCCCGGGCCGGGCGGCCCGGTCGCCTCGACCATGACGTACACCACGTCCGCTTCCCGCATGGTCTCCAGGGCGGTCCGGACCATCCGCTTGTTGAGCTGATGCCGGGGACGATGCAGGCCCGGCGTGTCGAAGAGCGCGATCTGCGCCTCAGGCCGGTGCACGAGGCCCAGGATGCGCGTGCGCGTCGTCTGCGGCTTGTCCGTGACGATCGCGATCTTCTCCTTGAGCAGCGCGTTCAGGAGGGTGGATTTCCCCACGTTCGGCCGCCCGATGATGGCGACGGTTCCGGTTTTCATAACTCCAGCGAACAGCCAGCAGCTAGTCGCGAAGAGCTCGGAACGGTTTCCGCCTCGACCTGACCATCGTTGCTACCGGCTAGCAGCGCCTCGCTACTTGCTGTCTTTCTCTTCCACGATTTGATAGACCGTCTCGCCCTTGCGCACGAAGCCCAGCCGCTCGCGGGCCAGCTCCTCGAGCCGGGCCGGATCGTGCTCGATCCGGTCGAGGTCCTTCCGCAGCTCGGCGTTCGTTCGCTGCAGCTCCTGAATCTCCGCCCGAAGCTGCTCAGCGTGCCGACGCATCGCGACGTATTTCCGGACCCCCATCTCATCGAAGAAGAACGACGCCACGAGGGCCGTCCCCACCGTCAGTCCCACAACCAGCATCAGACGGCGCGCCCGCTGATGCCAGCGCTGCAAGGTCTTGCGGCTGCGGTTCCGTCTGGCCATCAGGTGCTCACACGCACCGCGTCCCGACCGAGGTACACCGCTCCGGCGCCCAGCTCCTCCTCGATCCGCAAGAGCTGGTTGTACTTGGCCACCCGATCCGTCCGGGACAGCGACCCGGTCTTGATCAAGCCGGTGTTCAGGGCGACCGCTACGTCGGCGATCGTCGTGTCCTCGGTCTCGCCGGACCGGTGGGAGACCACGGCGGTGTAACCGGACCGCTTGGCCAGCTCGATCGCCTCGAGCGTCTCGGTCAAGGTTCCGATCTGATTCAGCTTGATCAGGATCGAATTCCCGATCCCTTCGCGGACCCCTCGCGCGAAGATCTCGACATTGGTGACGAAGATGTCGTCGCCCACGAGCTGCACCCGATCGCCCAGCCGCTCGGTCAGCATGCGCCAGCCCTTCCAGTCCAGCTCGCTCAGCCCGTCCTCGATCGAGAGGATCGGATATCGGTCCAGGAGGCGTGCGTAGTACCGGATCATCTCCTCCGAAGACCGCTCCGGCTGCTTTTCGGCCTCGAGCCGGTATCGCCCCTTCTCGTACAACTCGCTGGCCGCCGCGTCAAGGGCCAGCGCGACGTCCCGACCCGGCCGATACCCGGCCGTCTCGATCGCCTCGACGAGGAGGCCCAGGGCCTCCTCGTTCGACGCCAGGTCGGGGGCGAATCCCCCCTCGTCCCCGACCGCCGTGCTCAGCCCGCGCTGCTTCAGGATGCCCTTGAGCGTGTGGAACACCTCTGCCGCCATGCGGAGCGCCTCGCTGAACCGGCTGGCCCCGACCGGCATGACCATGAACTCCTGGAGGTCGAGCCGGTTGTCGGCATGGGCCCCGCCGTTGATGATGTTCATCATCGGCACCGGGAGCACCCGCGCATTCGCGCCGCCGAGGTAGCGGTAGAGGGGCTGTCCGGTTTCCGCCGCCGCCGCGCGGGCCACGGCGAGCGACACGCCGAGGATGGCGTTGGCGCCGAGCCGGCTCTTGCCCTTGGTGCCATCCAGCGCGATCATCGCGCGGTCCACCGCCGCCTGATCGAGCGCCTCCATCCCGAGCAGCCGCGGCGCGATGGTCTTGCTGATGTTGGCGACCGCCTTCGAGACGCCCTTGCCCATCCAGCGCCGCTTGTCGCCGTCCCGCAGCTCAATCGCTTCCTTCTCGCCGGTGGAGGCACCGGAGGGCACGGCCGCCCGCCCGCGGGCCCCACTCTCGAGCAGGACATCCACCTCGACCGTCGGGTTCCCCCGCGAGTCCAGAATCTGTCGCCCCCTGATCTCCCGAATCGCGCTCATCCTCGACTCCGCTCACCGGCACCCGGCCGTCCGCGTTCGGCCACGAGGGGCCCCCGCCGGGCCACGGCCGATCGGCGCCTCACCCCGCCAGCTTCCGCTTCACCAGCTCGTTCACCTTCCCCGGGTTCGCCTTCCCACCCGAGGCCTTCATCACCTGCCCGACGAAGAACCCCAGCACCTGCTCTTTGCCCGCCCGGTACTGCGCCGCCTGGGCCGGGTTCTGCTCGATGGCCTCGATCACGAGCTTCTCCAACGCCCCCTCGTCCGACACCTGCGCGAGGCCCCTCTCCTTGACCAGGGTCTCCGGCTCCTTCCCGCTCGCGTAGACCTCCGGGAAGATCTCCCGGGCGACCTTCAAGCTGATCGTCCCGTTTTCGACCAGCGTCAGGAGGCGCACCAGCCGTTCCGGGCTGACCGGCGAGGCGGTCACCGGCGTCCCGCTGTTGTGCAGCTCCCGGAGGAGGTCGCCCATGACCCAGTTGCTCACCGTCTTCGGATGCGGGAACAGCTTCACGCAGGCCTCGAAATAGTCGGCGAGCGGGCGCGACCCGGTGAGCACCCCGGCGTCGTACTCGGGCAGCCCGTACTCCGCGACGAAGCGCCGCTGCCGCGCCGCCGGCAGCTCGGGCACCGTCTTGCGCAGCTCCTCGATCCACTCCTCGGAGACGGCCAGCGGCACGAGGTCCGGGTCCGGGAAGTACCGGTAGTCGTGGGCCTCCTCCTTGCTGCGCATGACGACAGTCTCGCCCTTCTCCGGGTCCCAGAGCCGCGTCTCCTGCGCGATCCGTCCACCCTCGCTCAAGAGCTTCGCCTGCCGCTTGACCTCGTACTCGATCGCCTCCTTGACGAACCGGAAGGAGTTGATGTTCTTGAGTTCGACCTTCGTGCCGAGCGCCGTCGTCCCGGCCGGTCGCAGCGAGAGGTTGGGCTCGCAGCGCAGGCTACCCTGCTCCATGTTCCCGTCGCAGACCTCCAGGTACATCAGGATGTCCCGGAGGAGCTTCAGGTAGGCCACCACCTCGTCGGCCGAGCGCAGGTCCGGCTCGGTGACGATCTCCAGGAGGGGCGTGCCTGCGCGATTGAGATCCACGCGGCTCCCGCCACCCCCTTCGTGGAGGTTTTTCCCGGCGTCCTCCTCCAGATGCGCGCGGCGGATGCGCACGGTCCGCACGGCGTCGCCAACCCGCACGTCGAGGTGTCCGTGCTCACAGATGGGCGCCTCGTACTGCGAGATCTGGTAGCCCTTCGGGAGATCCGGGTAGAAGTAATTCTTCCGAGCGAAGCGGTTGGTGGGACGGATCGTGCAGTTCAGCGCCAATCCCGTCCGGATCGCCATCTCGACGGCCTTCCGGTTGACGACTGGGAGCGCGCCCGGCAGCCCCAGGCAGACGGGACAGGTCTGCGTATTGGGCGGCTGCCCAAAGCGGGTGCCGCACCCGCAGAACATCTTCGAGTCAGTCTGGAGCTGGGCATGCACCTCCAGCCCGATGACGACCTCGTAGGGCACGGTCAGGCTTTCCTCTCCTCCGAGAGGCGCTCGCGCTCGCGGCGCATCGCGTCGCGCCCGGCCTCGAGCGCCTCGGTCAGCACCGACTTCTTCTCCTGGACGAACTCCCGCCCCTTCTCGACCGCTTTCTCGATCACCTCGCTGGCACGATCGGCCGCCTCGCGGAGTTTCTCCTCCGTCCGCTGCGCGTAGCGCCGAAGCTGCTCGCGCGACTCGCGGCCGGACTGCGGCGCGGTGAGCAGCGCCACCACCGCCCCGACGGCCGCGCCAGCCAGGAAAGACAGAATCACCGTTCCTGCAGAAAATCCCGAATCATTGCCCGCCATCGCTATGCCCCCTTTCCCTCTGAAGACGCCTCCGCAGGACCGCAGACGCGGCCCGGAGCCCGGCGACCACGCTGGCGACGTTGACCAGCATCGTCCCGGAGGAGCCGCGGACGATCCCGTGCACCTGCTGCACCGTCTCGCCGACCTCGCCCACCGCGTGAAGCAGCACCGACGCCCGCTCGACCCCGTCGCGCGCCCGGTCCACGAGGTCGTTCACGTTCTCTGTTACGGACCGGATCTCCTTCAGCAGGGTCGGCAGCTCCGCGTTCAGCTCGGCCATCAGGCGCGCCGACTCCGCCGCGGAGCGCCGGAGCTCGATCAGCGTCGGTACCAGCAACGCCACCAGCACGACGAACGCCCCCGCGGCCAGCACCGCCGCGATCTCGATCAACATGGATTCTCTCCCTCTTGCGCTGGGTGGACGGGAGCGGCCTGGCCCGGCACCTCTGACACCCCTATCGCACCGGAGGCCGTTTGGTCCGCCAGCTCGTCTCCTGCTCGTAGGCGTGCGCCCCGCGCAGGATCGTGCTTTCGTCGAAGGGCCTCCCGATGAGCTGGAGGCCGATCGGCAAGCCCGCCTTGCTGAACCCGCAGGGAACCGAGATCGCTGGATTCCCCGCCAGGTTGACCGAGATCGTGTAGATGTCCGAGAGATACATCTGGAGGGGATCCTCGATCTTCTCTCCGAGTTTGAAGGCGGGCGTCGGCATCACGGGCGTGACGATCAGGTCCACCGCCTGGAAGGCCGCCTCGAAGTCCCGGCGGATCAACGTCCGCACCGCCTGCGCCTTACCGTAGTAGGCGTCGTAATAGCCGGCGCTGAGCGCGTAGGTGCCCAGCATGATGCGTCGCTTCACCTCGGGCCCGAAGCCCTCCTGCCGGGTCTTCATGTACATCTCGAGCAGGTCCTTCGTCTGCTTCGCGCGCAGCCCGTATTTGACGCCGTCGTACCGGGCTAGGTTGGAGCTGGCCTCGGCGGTCGCGATCAGGTAATAGGTCGCGATGGCGGCGTCGGTCCGCGGCAGCGAGATGTCCTTGATCTCGCCGCCCAGCTCCTTGAGCACCTCCACCGCCGCCCGGACCGCCTGATCCACCTCGGGGTCCAGTCCGTCGGCGAAGTATTCCTGCGGGACGCCGATCTTGAGCTTCTTGAGGTCCTTCCGCTTGAACGAGCGCGTGTAGTCGGGCACGGCCACGTCCGCGGACGTCGAATCGAGCGGGTCGTGTCCGGCGATCACGTTCATCAGCAGCGCCGCGTCCGCCACCGTCTTCGTGATCGGGCCGATCTGATCGAGCGAGGAGGCGAACGCGACGAGCCCGTACCGCGACACGCGGCCGTAGGTGGGCTTGAGCCCGACGACGCCGCAGCAGGCCGCGGGCTGCCGGATGGACCCGCCAGTATCGGACCCCAAGGCGGCCGCGCACTCATCGGCCGCCACCGCGGCCGCGGAGCCGCCGCTGGACCCGCCGGGGATATAGGCCAGGTTCCACGGATTCCGACTCGGTCCAAACGCCGAGTTCTCAGTGGACGAGCCCATCGCGAACTCGTCCAGGTTGGTCTTCCCGAGCAGCAGATAACCCCGCTCCCGCAGCCGCGCGATCACGGTGGCGTCGTAGGGCGGCACGAAGTTCCCGAGGATCCGCGAGGCGCAGGTGGTGAGCACGCCCTCTGTGCAGATGTTGTCCTTGACGGCGAGCGGCATCCCCATCATCGGCACCGTCTTCCGCCAGGCCTTCAGCTTGGCGTCCAGCGCCTCGGCCTGGGCCATCGCCGCGTCCAGCCTGAGCGTGATGTAAGCCTTCACCTTGGGCTCCACCTGCCGGATGCGGAGCTGATAGGCGTACACGATGTCTCGGGCGCAGACCTCGCCCTTCGTGAACTTGTCCTGAAGCTCGCTCAGCGTGAGCTTGTGCAGCGACATGCCCTACAAATCACCCATCACGCTTTGCTTACGATCCGATTCTTGTCGTCCACCTGAATGATCTTCGGCCGGTGCCGCTTGGCTTCGTCCTCCGCGTAGTACTCGTAGCAGAAGATGATGATCTTGTCCCCCACGACGGCCTTCCGGGCGGTCGGTCCGTTCAGCACGATCTCGCCGCCCCCTCGTTTCCCCGCCATCGCATAGGTCGTGAAGCGCTCCCCGTTGTTGAGGTTGGAGATCATCACCAGCTCGTAGGGCAGGATCCCGGCCGCGTCGAGGAGATCCTCGTCCACGGTCAGGCTGCCTTCGTACTCCAAGCAGGCGTCGGTCACGGTTGCCCGGTGGATCTTGGCACGCAACATTTGTCGAAACATGATGAACCCTCGTGATCAGTGATAAGCGATGAGCGATGAGTTTGCGTGAGAGATGCACCGAGTCATTTTCGTGTTTCTGGTCCAGGACCCATCGCCCATTCCTCATCACCCTTAACGCTCCTCGAGGATCTTCGGCACGACAAAGAACCCGTCGCCGGCCTCTGGCGCGTTGGCCAGCGCCTGCTCGGCCGGCAGGCCGGGACGCGCCTCGTCTTCGCGGAACACATTCACCTGGCCCAGCACCGTCGCCGTCGGCTCGACGCCTTCGGTGTCGATCGCCTTGAGCGTCTCGACATAGGTCAGGATGCTGCTGAGCTGGCGGCTGAAGGTCTCCTTCTCCGCCTCGGTGATCTCCAGCCGCGCCAGCTTGGCCACGCGCTCGACTTCGTCTTGGCTGATTTCCATAGGAAAGCCCGCAGCGATCAGCCTTCAGCTTCCGACCCCATCTGGCACGCCGCTAGCTGATGACCGACGGCATCCTCGTTCGTCTATTCTTATTCTACCGTCACGCTCTTCGCCAGGTTTCGCGGCTGGTCCACGTCGGTCCCCCGCAGCACGGCGACGTGATAGGCCAGCAGTTGCAGCGCGACCGCAAACAGGATCGGGGTCAGCAGCGGCGGGACGTCCGGAATCCGGAACACCGCGTCCGCCACGCTCCCCAACTCTCGCTCGCTAGCGCTGACAAAGGCGATGACCGGCGCCCGGCGGGCCCTGACCTCCATCAGGTTGCTCACGGTCTTTTCATACAGCTTGTCCCGCGGCGCCAGGACCACCACCGGCATGTCCTCGTCAATCAACGCGATCGGGCCGTGCTTCATCTCGCCGGCCGCGTAGCCCTCCGCATGGATATAGGAGATTTCCTTGAGCTTGAGGGCCCCCTCCAGCGCAATAGGATAGTTGATCCCACGGCCGAGGTACAGGAAGTTCCGTTTCTCGGCGAAGCGCCCGGCGATCTCGGCGATCTCGCCTTCCCGCGCGAGCACCTGCTCCACCAGGCTCGGGAGCGCCACGTACCGCTCCAGCCAGACCCGCCCGTCGTCGGCGGTCAGCGTCCCGCGCATACGGGCCAGGCAGAGCCCGAGCAGGTACAACGCCGTGAGCTGGGCCGTGAAGGCCTTGGTGGACGCCACCCCGATCTCTGGCCCGCAGTGGGTGTAGAGCACGCCGTCCGCCTCGCGCGCCAGCGTGCTCCCGACCACGTTCACGATGGCCAGGACGCGCGCCCCCTTGGCCTTCGCCTCGCGGGCAGCCGCCAGCGTGTCGGCCGTCTCGCCCGACTGGGAGATGGTCAGGAACAGGTCGTCCTTCTGGACCAGCGGATCGCGGTAGCGGAATTCCGAGCCAATATCCACCTGGACCGGCATCCGGAGCAGCTCCTCGAACAGATACTTCCCCACGAGGGCCGCGTGCCAGGAGGTCCCGCAAGCCACGATCCAGATCGAGCGGGCCGACGCGAGCTGTTCGGGCTCGAGGCCGATGCCGGCCAGGTCCGCGGTGCCGCTCTCGAAGCGGTAGCGCCCCCGCATCGTGTCCCGGATGGCCTGCGGCTGCTCGTGGATCTCCTTGAGCATGAAATGCGGATAGCCGCCTTTCTCGGCCGCCTTCGCATCCCAGACGATGTGCGTGGTCGGCCGCGCCGCCGGCCGGCCCTGCCGGTCCAGGATCCGGTCGCCCGCCCGGGTCACCACCGCCAGGTCCCCCTCCTCCAGAAACACCACGTCCCGCGTGTGCGCCAGCATGGCCGTCACGTCCGAGGCGATCCAGGCGGAGTCGCCCGCACGCCCGAGGACCAGCGGGCAGCCCGATCGGGCGGCCACGAGCCGGTCCGGCTCGCTCTCCGCCATGACGACGAGCGCGTAGCTGCCCCGGATCAGCTTCGTCGCAGCCAGAACCGCCTCCGCCAGACCCAGTCCCCGGCGAAGGGCCCGGTGAATCAAGTGCGCGACCACCTCCGTGTCGGTCTCGGACTCGAACCGGAAACCTGCGTCCTGAAGCTCCTGCTTGAGGGGCAGGTAGTTCTCGATGATGCCGTTGTGCACGACCACGCAGCCGCCCGACCGGTGCGGGTGCGCGTTCTCCTCGGACGGCCTGCCGTGGGTCGCCCAGCGGGTGTGTGCGATGCCGATCGAGCCCTGGAGCGGCTGCGCCAGCACGATGGCCTCCAGGTTCGCGAGCTTGCCTGGCGCTCGCCGCACCTCCAGCGCCCCATCCTGCAGCACGGCGAGCCCGGCCGAGTCGTAGCCCCGATACTCGAGCCGTCGCAGCCCCTCGAGGAGCATGGGCACGGCGGACTGGCTGCCGATATAGCCGACGATCCCGCACATCGCCGATCAGTCGCTCCCCCGTTTGCGGGTCTTTCGAGCCACCGAGCGCGACGGCTTCTTCTTGGCGACAAACGGCTGTCCCTTCGCGACTCGCGAAGCGCGAGGCGTCTTTGGACCGGAGTACGCCTCACGCTTCCCGCGCGACGCGTCGCGATCCCCGCCGCTTTGCAGGGCCCGGTGCCGGGCGGCCCAGCCCGGCCGGTTGACCTGCGGCACGCGCGCGATCGCCAGCGTGTCAGCCGGCACGTCCGCCGTGATCGTCGAGCCCGCCGCCACGACCGCGCCGCGGCCGACCGTCACCGGCGCGATGAACTGGGTGTCGCTGCCCACGAAGGCGCCGTCTTCGATGACCGTCCGGTGCTTGCGCACCCCGTCGAAATTGCAGGTGATCGTGCCTGCCCCGATGTTGACGTCCTTGCCGATCCGCGCGTCCCCCAGATAGCTGAGATGATTCGCCTTGGAGCCCTCACCGAGGTCGGCTTGCTTGAGCTCGACGAAGTTTCCAACCTTCGCCCTGCGCCGCACAACCGTCCCAGGCCGCAGGTGCGCGAAGGGCCCGACGGTCGTCTGGTCTTCGAGCGTCGCCTCCCGGATCACGCAGCAGTCCTGCACCACCACGCCGTTGCCGAGCCGGCTGTCGGTGATCCGCACATAGGACCGCAGCTCGCAGTCCCCGCCCACGACCGTGCGGCCCTCGAGCGTCACCCCCGGATGGATGGTCGTGTCCGGCCCGATCGTCACGTCCGCATCGATCCAGGTCGTGGCCGGGTCCAGGATCGTCACGCCGGCCTCCATCCACCGCTCGCAGACCTGCCGCCGGAGCAGGCGCTCGGCCAGCGCGAGCTGCTGGCGTGTGTTGATCCCCAACCCCTCTTCCGGCTCCCCTGTCGCCAGGGCCTCGACGCGCAGGCCGCCCGCGACCGCCTGCGCGACCACGTCGGTCAGGTAGTATTCGCCCTGGACATTCGCCGCCTCCAGCCGGTCCAGAGCCTTGAAGAGAAAGACGCCCTCCACGACATAGGTCCCGACGTTCACCTCGCGGATGCGGGCCTCCGCCTCGGAGGCGTCGCGGTCCTCGACGATGCGCAGGACCCGGCCGTCTCCGTCCCGCACGACCCTCCCGTAGCCGGAGGGGTCGTCCAGCATCGCCGTCAGCACGGTCACCGTCGCCCCGCCGCGCTCATGCCGCGCCAGCAGCTCGCGGACCGTGGCCTCAGCCAGGAGCGGCGTGTCGCCGTTCAGGATCAGGTAGCGCGGCGCGCCAGCGCCGCGCGCCCTCAGGATCGCCTCGCGGGCCTGCTGGACCGCGTGGCCCGTACCGAGTTGCTCCTCCTGGCGCGCGATCAGGATCGGCGGGGCGTCTACGGCTGTCTGGACCCTCGCCGTCACGCCCTGCCTGCGCGCCGGAGCGCCGCGCATCCCGCCGTACCCGGCCGCCGCATAATGTGCCTCGACGACCGCGGTCACCTCGTCGCCCTGCCGGCCGACGACGACCGTCACGCCCTCCCCCGCCAGCTTCAGCGCGAGGTCCAGCGGGTAGAGGACCATCGGTCGGCCCGCGACCCGGTGGAGGACCTTCACGAGCTTGGACTTCATCCGCCTGCCGATGCCCGCCGCCATCACGATCGCGGCCAATCCCTTGACCGGCCCCGCCGGCCGGGCCGCGGTCGCGGCGGCCGGCACCTTGATATCGGAAAGCCCCGTCGTCATGCGATCGGCACCTCAATATCGGGACGTGGGACCGGCTCAGGCTGCCCGGCCTTGGGCCCGGGCGGCCGCGAGCCGCCGGCCGGGGCAGCAGGCGGCGAGTAGAGGCCGCCGGAGACGATCAGCTTCATTGCCTCCTCGACGCTCATGTCCACCGGCACCACCTCCCGCTCCGGAACCAGCAGAAAATAGCCCGAGGTGGGGTTGGGCGACGTCGGCACATACACGTTCACCAGCGGGTCGGGCGAGACCTCCTGGACCTGCCCGTGCGTGACGCCGGTCACAAAGGCGAAGCAGTAGTGCCCGTTCTTCGGGAACTGGATCAGGACGACGCGGTTGTACTTCTCCCGCTCCTTGAACGAGAGGATATCCATCATGGACTTGAGGGTCGCATAGATGCTGCGCACCACCGGCACCCGGTGCAGCCAGTCCTCCCAGAGCCGGACGATCTGGCCGCCGATAATGTTGGCGGCGAGCAACCCGGTGAGAAAAATGAGCAGGACGAGGGCCAGAATGCCCAGGCCTGGCACGTAGTAATCCGGAGTGACGACCTTGGCCAGCACATCCCCGAGGATGCCGTCCACCGCCACGAAGAGGGTCTTCAGGACGAGCACCGTGCCCCAGATCGGGGTGATGACCAGCAAGCCGGTCAGAAAGTAGCGTTTGAGCAGGGCTATCAGGGTTTTCACCAGGGTTGTGCCTCGACTGCTCCATCATACAAGCTTTACGGGGGTGTCGCAAGCCTTTTTATTGCTATTTTCAATGACTTGGACTACCATGCGCCCACCGAGCGGAGGCCCGCCGTCTGGTGCTCCCCTGGGCACCCCGCGCGACAGCCGAGGCCAGTCGATTAGGGACGGAGGGATGTCGGTGAAGGAAGGCTCAGGGCCTGCCAGAGGGCTGGGACTCTGCGGCGGGCATCGCGTTGGCAAGACCACGCTGGCAGAGGCGCTCTCCAGAGTGGGGGGCATTCCGTTTGTCCGCACCGGCACGAGCGCAGTGTTCGAGCGGCATGGCCTCGATCCGGCCGAGCCGATGCCGTTCGCGACTCGCCTGCTCGTTCAGCACGAGATTCTCTCGGCAGCCGAGAAGGCGTGGCGGGAAGGGTCGGGGGCCTTCATTACGGACCGGACCCCGGTGGACATGATGGCCTACACCCTGGGCGATATCCGGGGGGACACGGAGGTGCGGTTGCAGGACTTGGACGCCTACCTGGAGCGCTGCTTTCGGGTCACCAACGAGCTGTTCTCCACGCTGATCGTCGTCCAGCCCGGCATCCCGCTGGTCCCTGACGAAGGGAAGGCCGCGCTGAACGAAGCCTACATCGAGCACATCAACGCCTTGGTGCTGGGCCTCTGTCACGACCAGCGGCTGCGGTGCCGGACGTTGCTGCTCGAGCGCGAGGTGACCACGCTGGACGCGCGGGTTGCCCGGCTCATGAGCCTCCTGGATCTGCCCCCGGATCGAGCCGCTGCTCCCGCTCGGAGGACCGGGCAGCCCTCGGAGCCGCCTCCAGGGTCAGGACGATCACCTTCTCCCCGGCGCAGACGTTCATGTCCATGAAGACCTCCTGCACCGGCCCATCGAGCAAGGCCGAGACTGTCTTGGCCAGCTCGTCCCGACATTCGTCGAACAGGGCTCGGTACATCTGCTTCACCACGGCGCGTCCGTGCGGGGTTCTGACCAACTCCCACTCGGCCTGGGACGGAGTACACCCCCTCAGGCGGATTAAGACCGCTTCGTGCGCCAATACGACCCGGACATCCGTGTAACGGATCCCCATCCAGTCCCGCTCGAACTGCTGGACCGCCCGCGCGATCCCCTCCGCAATCGGCCCGTGATGCTCCGCCGTCGTCATAGCCTGTTCCCCGTGCTCATGGGGCGGTGGTCAAGTGCCGTCCCGACCGGAGCGCGTGCCGGATCACATCCAGCCGACCGGGCAGGCCGAGATACCGGGGTGCGAAGGTCTCCATCAGCACCCGTTCATGGAGCACCGAGCGCCCACAGAACTCGAAGAAGGTGAGCGGGAGGTCCAGCCTCACACCCAAGGGCCTCTCGTATTGGGTGCAGAGACAGCTCAGAGAGCCCCGCCAGAGGTCCAGGATGATCCCGAGCCCCGCCAGCCCGCGCGCGAACCTTCGCAGCCGGCCGGCCTCCCCGCCTGCCGCTTCCCGGAGGATGCGCAACCGGATCAGCCCGGGCAGATCCACGCCCGTCGGCTTGCGCATCCATTCCGCGAGGGTCCATTCGGCCTCGACGTGGTCCAGCAGGCGGCCCGCATCGCGCTGCTCCAGAGAGGCTTGCAGCCGCGGCAACGTGACGACGCCGTCCAGGCCCAGCCCGAGCTTGCTGACCCGAGGCCGCAGCCTTCGTCGCACTGCCTGGGCCACACGGCCGATCCAGGCGGTGCCCACCACGCTGGCAAACAGACTTCTTGCGGTCAACATAGGAGTCTCGTGGTCGGGGCCGGCTGATCGATCCGAGCACCATGACGCACTGGATCAGACACGACCCCGGCCTCCGCTTCATCTGACCGCGGTCATCAGTCCCGGCCGGGTTGCTCTTCAAAGTAGCCCTGGTCAGGAAGCCCCTGTGGCAAGATGGTGAAGTCCCCGGCCACCGCGCTGACCCATCGCTTGGGGGTGCAACAGCTCCCATCCGGCAGCAGGTCCCATGAGCCCCGCCGCACCACCAGTGGCCCCACGCGCAGATCGGGGTGAAACACACCCGGCCCTCCAATGCCGAACGCGTTCCGTCTGGGAACACGCACGACGATCTCCCTGTCAGTCCAGGACTGGATGATCCCAGACACACCGTTGAAGAGAACCTCCGTGCGGGCAACGTTCTCCTCGAGCCGAATCAGCGCGAACTCATGTCCCCCTTCGTTCAAGCCAGGCTGAGTGGCCTCGAATGTCCTGAGAAAGTCGCCGAAGCCGGCGCCCCTGATCGTGACAAGGTCGTCCACGCCCGCGGCCATCGGGCTCACCGACTCCACTCGCGGCGTAACGACCTGGAACTGCTCCGCCCCCACCCGGATCACGCCCCGTTCGGCGCAGCATGAGCCATCGGGCTTCGGAACCGTCGCGCCGCGCTTGATCACGACGGGGCCACTCTTGGCGCTGTAGGGCACCCACACGTCAATCTTGTCGTCGTGCCAGCGGTAGACAATGGCCGGCACCCCGCCGATCTCGACGCCGTTCTCGCCCTTGTCGAAGTCAAGGAACGCAAACGGGGTCGCCCCGCTTTCTGAGTACTGGCCAAAGTGCTCGCCCGTGATGCGCAGGAGACTGCCGATCGGTGCGCTCGATGGGGAGAGGCCCGTCACCGTCGGGACCCACACCGTGAAGAGGCCGACGGTGCGTATGGTTCCGCCCCGCCGGATCACCAGCGGGCCGCTCTCGGCGTTCAGCGGCACATGCACCACGATTCGGCTGTCGGACCACTCCGCTACCGTTGCTGGGCGACCATTAAAGAGGACCGCGTCGTCGGGCGCCTTGCTGGATCCAAAGCCCCCGCCGAACAGGACCACCTTCGTGCCTACCGGGCCAGCGAGCGGATCCACGCGCACCGCGGGTCGGACCGACAGCGGCACCGCATTGCTGAGCGCATATTCCACCGGCGCGCAACAAGACCCGTCTCGCAAGGGGTCGGAGGAGGCCAGGCGGACGACGACCTGGCCGGACATCGCTCCAGGCGGCAGCTTCACCTCAATGAGATCGTCGCGCCACTGGATGGCCCGGGCCGGCTCGCCGCTGATCAGCACGTCATTGACCCCGAACATGACGTTCGGGTCCTGCGAGCCAGCGGTCGGACCGAAGTACCGACCACGGATGCGGAGCACAGTGCCCGGCTCCGCCTCAGCCGGCTCAACGGCGTGGATCTCCGGCTGCCGCACCGTCACGGTGCCCGCCCGGATTCCCTTGTGTCCCGCGAACACCTCGACGGGACCGCTGGCAGCCCGGAGTGGCACCTTCACCTCCACTCGGTCCAGCTCCCAGCGCTGGACCAGCGCCGGGAGCCCGCCGATCAAGACCCGGTTCACCTGGGATGACACAAACCGCCCGAACCCGCTACCGGTGATCGTAAGGGTCGCGCCGGGCGGCAGGGTTTCCGGACTCACCGTAGGAGCCGCGCCGACGCTCTCGTGGACACCGGACATCCCGCCGACGGCCGCGAACAGCCCACCCAGTAATACCGCGTAAAAGGCCGACCGATTCTGCCCGTTGCCCACCTGCGTAGGTGCTCCCTCAATAGGCTGCCGCCGGTGACAGCGGTTCGTTCGACACAAGCCGCAGGATGTGGAACGCATCGAACGCCGCCGTCATCGTCCCCATCGTCACCAAGCCGACCCGGCCGCCTTGCCAGATCGGCTCATTCGCCACCGCCAGGACTTCGGTGCCGTCCAGGAACAGGGCCAGGCGCGGCCGGCTGAGATGCGCGAAGTTTTCCCGTTGGAGGCGCAACAGACGCCAGGCGCCAGGCCCGAGTCTGACAGGAGCCGCGCCAAGAAGCGTAACCGCTCCCCGCTCAATCCGGTAAATCGCCACCTCGCTCACGCCGGCGTTCACCGTCGCCGCGTAGAACACCTCCTTGTCCCGCCCGCCCACGACGATTCCGGCCCGCCCAGGCTGATGCTCATCCAGCTTGAGCCGGACCACCACATCCACATAGTCGAAGGTCGCCTCGTCGGTCAGGATCATCTGGACGCAATCGGCTCCGGCACAGGTGGCATCGACCGCGAGCACGTGGGGCGCACTTGGGGCCTGCGGATCGGCGACGATGCGCCAGTCGGCCCGACTTCCGTTCGGCCAAGCCGCTAGAAGGAATCCATGAGGAGCGGCGCCCGGAGGCTCACGGTCGAAGTCCCATGCCCGCAACAGATCCTGTGCCGGTGGGGACGCGTGGACGGCGACATCAAGCACTTCGGGCGACCGGACCGGCGTGGGCAGCGTCACCTGCGCGCCTTCGGGCACCAGGGCCTTGACCAGATCATTGCCGACCAGATGCGCCCACACCCCGGCCACGCCCGCGAGCCGATCGTGCCACTCCTTCATGGTGCGCAGCCTGGCCTGCAGCGCCTCCGGCTTGCGGTCTGGGGACAGCGCCTCCAGGGTCAGCAGCGCGTGCGCTGCAACGACCTTTTCCAACGGGGACTCCGCCAGTTCTAGCGCCTGTTCGGCCTCGCGCGTCGCCTGGCCTAACCACGGGTGCTCATACCGGCGATTCCAGGCCAGCCACTGGATCCGATCCCATGCCAGCTCCGACAAGAGCGCGCCGCGGCGCGCCGGCTCGGCGGCCAGGACCTCCGCGAGCAGGCCCTCGTGCTGCCTCACGGCTTCCTCCGCATCACCATTCCACCGATACAGCGCCCCGAGCCGGCGGCGTGTCTCTGCATCCGCCCGCCTGTGGCTTGCTACGACCTCCAGCGCGCCCAGGGCGCCGTACAGCGCATCCGCGGCGGGCTCATTGCCTGTCGCAGTTGCCGTCAGCTCCTGACGCCAGGTCGGGGCCTGAATGTTCCAATAGAGCTCCGCCAGGCGGGATCTAACCGCCTCACTTAGCGCGTTTATGCCGCTTTTGCTCAGCCCTTGGGCCAGAAACAAGCGATACAGTTCGCCGCCGAGCAGGGCGTTCGTCTCGGTATCCTCCGGATCGACCAGCAAGAGCCGCCTGAGCAACGCCAGCCGCTCGGCCAAGTCCGGCAAGTGCCGGGCCCGCTCGAGACTGGCTGCAAAGCGGTCGGCTGCGTCCGCCTTGGTCCACCAACGCACCGAACCCAGAACCAGCCCGCCGTTGACAGGGAGCGGCGACGACGAATCACCGGGACGATCGAACGCGCGCCCGATATTGTCCTGATCGAGACCGTATCGGGTTCCAGGAATCTGCGGCGTATCCGTAAGCGCTTCGTTCACCACGGCAGCGTCCATGGGATATCCGTGCTGGCGCAACCCGGTCACGACCACGAAGCGCACGCGCAGGGTCCGCACAGGACCGTACCGGCGGACCGTGCCGGTCGCCCACCAGACTTCGTTTGGCCTGAGAGCCAGCGGCGCAGTGAGGGGGTCGGGGTAAGTCACAAGGAGCTCCACCATGGTCCCTCGGACCGCCAGGGGGTCCTCCCCCTTCCGTTGAACCGCGATCGGTCGAGCGGGCCAAACCTTCTTGATCGCAACCTGGGGCCGGGCGTCCCCGACGATGGCGGGCGAGAGGAACAGGCCCGGCGGATAGTCCTTCCAGGCATCCGCGGTCCGATGCTGCTCGGCGATCAACCCGAACCCGAGACCACGGCCTTGAGCGTTGAAAATGCCTTGCTCTGGATCATCTGTGACCAACGTGCGGTGGACCTGCATTGTGTCGGCCCAGCAGGCTTGCGGCGCTTGTGGCTTGGCCTCCAGCGACGCCGGCGGCAATCCCCCTCGGGACCGGCTGACACATCCGAGGTCGAGCGTAGCCCAGTCGGTAAGCCGACCTGCGGCAAGCGCCTCCGCATACCGCAGAACCAGACGACCCAGCTCATCTGCATGCACAGGGGCGCCAGGCTTGGCCGATCCAGCAAGCAGGCTCTCTCCCCACAACAGCGTTGCCACGAGCACCAACCCGACGATCACTCGTTTCTTCACCGTCGCCCCCTCCGCTCCCCCCCTGCTCCGTCAGTACTCTGGCTGGCCGCTGTAAGGCTGCGTGCGTCCACAACGAACGGACAGGGTGCTGGTGCCGCGCCCGGCTACGCACTGATCGAGCGCCGTCGAAAAATCCACCGTGCCTTCCTCCGTCACGAGGAAGGGGAAATCAAACGTAAAGGTGCCGAACCAGTAGCGCCCAGGCTTCACCCGGAGTTCGTGCGGCTCGCCAGTCCGAAACGCGTCCGTGCTCTCGGGGTCCAGGCTCCAGATGAGCGGGGTGAGCCCCGGGACGTGCCACCAGGTCGGCGGAGAGATCTGGGTCGGGTCAATCGTGATCGTATGCTCCCGCAGGCCAGCTTGATCCGACACCGGCGCTGTCTGTGCAGTTTGAAGGACCACAAGGAGGCCCAGCGCTAAGGCTCGCAGTGTTCCCGAGAGCTGGCTTCGGTATTTACGGCGCATGGTCCCCCTGGGCCGCGCGAGGGGCCTGGAAAATGTCCTCGACCACGTGACTCTTCCACTCAGTATAGGTCTCCAACCCAAGCGCGCGGAGCACAGTCGCGCCCGTATCCATGATCGAGACCGGCTCCTTGATCGTATAGCCGGCTTTGATCCCCGCCCCCCAGGCGATCCAGGGCACGCGCGGCAGACTTGTCCCTCCGGCCGAGGGCGGTTCCGCGTCAGTCCCGCCGGCGCCGCTCAACGCGGTAACAAACACCACGGTGCGCACAAGCAGCCCAAGCTCCCGATAGAGATCCAGCACGGCACCCGTCGCCCCGTCCACCGCCCGCAGGGCCTCGCGGTATTCCCTCGAGGTCCATCCGTACGCCTTCCCCACGCGCCCCGGCTCAGGAAGGTGCACCAGCAGGCAATGTGGCAAGGCCTCGATCGCGTGGCCGTAACCGTGCCCGCTGGTCGCCTTTCGAAAATACTCGCGGATATAGCGGACCACAGTAGCGGGACTGCACTCGGGCCGCAGCGCCCCGCACACCTGGTAATCCGTATAGGGCGTCGGCTTAGCCAGTTGGTTGAGGGATTCGTCCATCAGGAACACCGCGCTGTCCCGCCCGCCGCTCAGATCCAAGTAGTCGAACAACGTCGGCGGCCGGGGATAGCCGCGGATGAAATCAAAGACATCCCAGTCAATCCCGTGCTGCTCAACCGGGAGCCCGGTCAGGAGCGAGGCCATCGTCGGCAGGCGCCCGAGAGGTCTGACAGCGGTCGCCAACCAGGTGACCGCCCCCTCCTTGGCGAGGTGAGACAGGGTCGGTGCGAGGCCGGAGGCGAAGGCTGCGCGATCCACCCCCTCGAGCACGAGCAACACGACGTACTCAGCCGGGCCTGCTGCACGCGGGCTCAGAGCTGCGGCGACCGAAGCCTCGCTGCGAAATGGCGACTGACTGTCAGCTTCAGAAGCCATCGCCAACCACCATCCGAGCAGCAGGCATACTGTTCGCGCGATCGGCCGCCAGTCCACGCGACGGTCCCCCGTGATTCACGCACGCTTCACGCAAGTCGGATGCCAGGCAATACGCCCAGCCCTGCGGGTTACGTGGCCAGCGCTGAGCCGAACGAATTGCACCCATGGGTCTAGGATTTCGGTCGAACGTCCGGACTCGGCTGTCAGGGCAGGTTCTCTTAAGCGCCGCCGCCGGTGCGTCGGCGCACGCGGGCCGGTGCATCGCCGCACGGGACGCACGCACCCGCGCACGTCTGGACCAGTCTCCAGCCGTCTACACTCATTGCGCTCTGTCCCCGCAGTCCCATCCACCCCCTGGACAGTCCCGTAGAAGGCCCGCTCGTCCGGCTCCAGTGCCACGAGGTAGACCCAGCGGTGGTTATAGAACCGTGGCAGGATCGTATGGCGCCCGATCAGCATCTCCAGGTTCTGTCGCGGAGCCTCGACCACGAAGAGTAGGCGCATCGGCTTGCGGGGGCAGTCTCCGCCGCAGATCGCTCTGGGGCGCCGACCATGACCACCAGGCAGCCCACCACGTTATGGGAGATCTTGTTGCCGGCGCCGAACGTCTCGGGAGTGGTCTTCTGAAGCCGACGGCGCACCCAGTCTTCACCGGCTAGGCAGGCCTCTAGCTGTCGGCAAACCCGGATGGAAGCGCAATGGACAGCAGCGCCATGGAGAGCGTATGTCGCTGCACAGGCTTATCAAGCCAGCCCTGTGCGCCTTTCTGCTGCATGAGCCGCCCCAGTTCAGGGGTCATCAGTGCGCTCATCATGAACACGGAGAGGTTACGGTCGTACTGCCTGATTTCGCGCAGCGTCGCCAGCCCATCCATGGTCGGCATCACCAGATCCAACAGCACCATGTCTATGCCTCCTTGCCGAAGCAACTTCAGCGCCTCCTGGCCTGACGCAACCTCCAGCGGGTCACATTGCAACTGCGACAGGAGGTTACACACGAGACGGCGACTTTCCGAATCGTCGTCCACCACCAGGATCCGCCGCCGGGCTTTCGACGACATGCTCGCCATGAGAAGCCGGGCTCAGCGCTCCTAAGCCGGGCCGGTGCGGGCACCACAGAGAAGCGGCTCCGCGCAGCGGCGCAACCGATCCATGATCGCCGCGCCCAAGCCGCGCTCCCCACAGGGCTCCGCGTACAGACGGTCGAGGGCTAAGCTGTCGAGGCGGTGCAGCGTAGCAAACAGGTTGCGCGCCGCTTCCACAAGGCTCCCGTGCTCGGACAGGACCTCGATGGCCGCGTAGGGGCCGGGGGCCCGCAGCACCGAGAAGGCGAGGAGGCCGATCCGCTCGCCGGAATCGCAGGCCGGGAGCGCGCCGCGGTGGGGCAGCAGGTGCAGCGGCGTCCTCGTCGCATAATGACGAGGGAGCAGGCCCGGCGCCAGTGGTCGCAGCTCCGCGCTCCGCACGCGCGCGAGGGCTCCAACCACCTTCTTGATGCTCTCGGAAGGGACCGCACCAGGCCTAAGCAACTGCGGCGGGTCGGCCGCGAGCGACACGATCGTGGATTCCACTCCGATCGGGCAGGCCCCCCCATCGAGGATCACATCAACGCGCCCGCCAAGCGTGTCCTGAACGTGTTGGACGTGCGTCGGGCTCAACGAGCCGAACGGATTCGCGCTCGGCGCCGCGATCGGCGTGCCCGCCTGTCGGAGCAACGCCTGCGCCACTGGATGAGCCGGCATCCTGACGGCGACGGTCGGCAGGCCAGCGGTCACCAGGTCGAGCACGCACGGCCGCTTCGGCAGCACCAGCGTCAGCGGGCCGGGCCAAAATTTAGCGATCAACTGGCGGGCCAGCGGATCGACCTCGAGGACGAGCCGTTCCAGGGCTTCGCGGTCGGCTACGTGCACGATCAGCGGATCGAACCGCGGGCGCTGCTTGGCCTCGAAGACCTTCGCCACGGCCTGCGGATCCATGGCGTTTGCGCCCAGCCCATACACCGTCTCGGTGGGAAACGCGACGAGCCCGCCGGCCCTGATGACGTCCGCTGCGATCGCGATGGAGGCGGGTTCCCCTGCCGGAAGCACCGTTGCCTTGTCCACCGGCCATCCCCCTCTGGAGATTCGCGTAGGCGCCGCACGCATCGCAGACCTGGGCCGGCACCGCCGTTCCGCCTGCGCCCTCCCGTCGCCGCGCCCGAGGCCCCTGCGAATCCCGCAGCGGCGGACCGCGGCCGCCTCCAGAACGCCCGTGCGCTACATGTGGCCCAATTTCCTGAGCAGCTCCATCCCGCGCCCCTCGTCCTGGGCCCGCCCGGCCCGTTCCGCGGTCGTGGTGACGCGCAGCTCCGCGATGATGTCGTCCACGGTGGAGGCCGTCGAGCAGACCGACCCGGTGCAGGGAACGCACCCGAGGCTTCGATAGCGCCGGCCGTCTCCCCGATCGAAATACGGGTCCGGCAAGGGGATGCGTTCGAGCCGGATGTATTCCCAGATGTCCAGCTCGGTCCAGTCCAGCAAAGGATGCACGCGGATGTGCGTCCCGGGAGGGAAGTCGGTCTTGAACTGGTCCCACAACTCCGGCGGCTGTTCCCGGAAGTCCCACTCGCCGTGCCTGTCCCGCGGGGAGAAATAGCGTTCCTTGGCTCGGGTGCCCTCCTCGTCCGCGCGAATCCCGAGAATGATGGCGGTGTAGCCTTCGGCCTCGATCGTCTGCCGGAGCGCCTCGATCTTGAGCGCCGTGCAGCAGGCGACCCGCCCCCGAGCGGGGTGCATCCCCGCGGCCAGCGCGGCCCGATTCTGCCCGACCACCAGCCGGAGCCGCCACTCGCGGCACAGCCGGTCGCGATACTCGATGAGCGCCGGCATCTCATAACCCGTGTCGATGTGGACGAGCGGGAAGGGGACATGGCCGACGAACGCTTTGCGGGCGAGCCAGAGCAAGACCGTCGAATCCTTGCCCATCGACCAGAGCATGGCGAGGCGCTCGAAATGCTGGTACGCCTCACGTAGGATGTAGACGCTCTGATCTTCCAGGTCCCGCAGGTGGCGCATCGGCACCCTCCTGGCTCCTGACATACAGGGCCATGCGAGCCCGGCAGCCGCCCGGCCCCGATTCGCAGCCGCGCGTTGGTCGCTCAGTAGGCCTTGCTGTAACCCGGCTCGCCATCGTAGGTCCACAGCTTCTGCGCTGCGGACCACCACCAGCCCCGCTTCGTCAGCGCGTCGAGGAACGCGTTCACGTCCGCGTCCTGCACCTCCCGCGTGGCGAGGAACCGGCAGCGGTACCAGTTCACCAACAGGAGGTCCGGGCTGACGAACCCCGGCCACACCTTCGTTCCCCGGTTTGAGATGAACTCGCACGCGAAGGGACCGAATTCCCCGTCGGGAAACTGCGGGATGCCCTTCTCCGTGATGATATAGACATCCACCCCGACCAGTTTGATCTCCCTCTTCTTCTTGGTGGCGATCGCTTCTTGCGTCAACGTCGGCATCGTCTCCTCCTCACTTCCGCGCCGCGTGCATCTTGTCAATGATGGCCTGCGCGTACTCGTCCGTCTTGGCGGTCCCGCCCACGTCGTAGGTGACCCGCTTCCCCTCCTCCAGCACCTGGTACATCGCCCGCTCGATCCGGTCCGCGGCCTCCTTTTCATTCAGCCAGCGGAGCATCATCACGCCCGAGAGGAGCACGGCCGACGGATTAACCTTCTTCAGGCCCGCATACTTCGGTGCCGATCCATGGACGGCTTCAAAGATCGCGCAGGCGTCGCCGACGTTGGCACCAGGCGCGAAGCCGAGCCCGCCCATCAACCCAGCGCAGAGGTCGGTCAGGATGTCGCCGTACAGGTTGGGCAGGACCAGACAGTCAAACTGGCCGGGATTCCGGACCAACTGCATCGCGCAGTTATCCACGATAATGTCGCCGGTCTCGAGGTCTGGATACTTCTTCGCCGCCGCGCGGAAGGCTTCGAGAAACAGGCCGTCCGTCATCTTCATGATGTTCGCCTTGTGCACGCAGTACACCTTCTTCCGACCGTTGTCCCGCGCCCACTTCAAGGCGAAGTCCGCGATCCGGTAGGACCCCGGCCAGGTGATCACCTTCAGGCACTGCGCGACCTCGTCGGAGACCATGTGCTCGATGGCGGCGTACGAGTCCTCGGTGTTCTCCCGGAAGTTGATGATGTCCAGCTTGTCCCAAGGGCGCTTCAGCCCGGGGATCAGCCGCACGGGACGGACGTTCGCGTAGAGGTCGAACACCTTCCGCAACGTGACGTTGGCACTCTTGTGACCGGTCCCGATCGGCGTGGTCGTCGGGCCCTTGAGCGCCACCCTGTTCTTCGCGATGCTCTGGACCGTCTTGTCCGGCAGGAGCGTGCCGTACTTTTCCAGACAGTCGAGGCCGATCTCCTCGTACTCCCACTGAATGTTCACGCCACTGGCGTCAATGACCATGCGCACCGCTTCGCAGATCTCCGGGCCGGTGCCTTCGCCCGGAATCATCGTCACTACGTGCTTTGCCATCACGTCGCCTCCTTCGTTCACACCCCTTGCGCCCGGATCCCCTGGGGAGGTCGGCTGGAACCGTGCAAGGTCGGTTCCAGCGTCCGCGCCGTCGAGTCCGGCGCAGGCAATGCCATCAACTTATTGATTCGGCTGAGAAATCAGCCAGACACGGGCACGGCAAGAGCCACGCCCCGCCTAAGCCGCAGAGGGCGGGGCCACGGGCGGTGCGCCGGCACACGGCGCGCACGCCGACCCGGTGCGGCGCTGCACGCCCCCTCCGACCGCACCCAGGAACCAAGGCACGGTAGGTCCCACGGTTGAGGAGCGCGGAGCGAGTTACGGCCTGCGGCGGCGGTCGAGGGTCCAGCGGGTGATGCCGAGGTATTTGGCGGCCAGGGTCTTATTCCCGCCCGCACGAGCCAGCACTTCCTGAATGATGCGGTCCTGCAGGTCAGCCAGGGACTGCTCGCCGACCCGGAAACGAAGCTCCACGCACAGGGGATCCGCCCCAGGGGGCGGGTCGGAGCCCGCGGCGGGCGAGACGGACGCCGGCGGCGCTCCCGCCAGCAGATCCGCGGGGAAATGGGCAGGCTCGACGCTCGAGCCGGAGCAGAACATGACCGCCCGCTCGATGAGGTTGCTCAGCTCGCGCACGTTGCCAGGGAAGTCGTACGCCTGGAGCAGGTCGCGGGCCGTAGGGCTCAGGGCCCGCACCGGCTTCCGCAAGGCCAGCGCGGAACGTACCAGGAACTGCTCGGCCAACGGGATGATGTCCTCCCGCCGCTCGCGCAGGGCCGGGACTTTGAGGGTCACCACGTTCAGGCGGAAATAGAGATCTTCGCGAAACTCGCCCTTGGCCACCGCCGCCTTCAGGTCGCGGTTGGTCGCGGCCATGAATCGCACGTCGATTGGGGTCGTCGTCGTGGCCCCGACGCGACGGAGGCTGCGCTCTTCGATCACCCGAAGGAGCTTCGTCTGCAGCCCGAGCGGCAGATCCCCGATCTCGTCGAACAGGACCGTGCCGCCTTCGGCCAGCTCGATGAGCCCGCACTTGCGGCCCACGGCGCCCGTGAACGCCCCCTTCTCGTGGCCGAACAGTTCGCTCTCGAACAGCTCCCGCGGGATGGCCGGGCAATCCACCTCGACGTAGGGCCGGCTGGCCCGCGGGCTGTTGTAATGGATGACCCGGGCCGTGAACTGCTTGCCGGTGCCGGTCTCGCCCTGCAGGAGGACGGTCACCTGGTCGCTCCGCGCCACCTCCCGGACCTGCCGCATCAGATCCTGCATCGCTGGGCTGGCGGCGATGACGTGGTCCAGCGCGTACCGTTCGCTCTCCTGGCCGTTCTGCAGCCGCATCCGCCGGGTCAGCGCCAGCAGCTCGGTCGCCCGCCGGAGCGCCAGGAGCAGATCCTCCATCTCGATGGACTTGGCGATGAAGTCGTAGGCACCGAGCCGCATCGCCTCCACCGCATCCTTGACGGTCCCGCGGGCAGTCAAGACGATGACCGGGAGATCCGGCGCGATCTGGCGGGCCCGCGCCAGCACCTCCAGCCCGGACAGGTGGGGCATGACGAGGTCCAGCACCATTACGTCGGGCTCCGTGGTCTGGAGCGCGGCGAGGGCCTCCTCGCCCGAGGCCGCCACCTGGACCGTATAGCCGGCGTCCTGCAGGCGCAGCGCAAACGCCTCCCGGACCGATCGTTCATCCTCGACGAGGAGAATCGTCCACACCACGTCAGCCCTCCTGCTTGGCCGGCAACCAGATCTCGACCCGCGCCCCACGCTCCGGCGCATTGGCGATCGTGAGCTGGCCGCCGTGACGCTGCACGATGTCCCGGCTGATCGTGAGTCCCAAGCCGACCCCCCGGGCCTTCCCGCTCGTGAAGAAGGGCTCGTAGATCCGCTCCAGGTCCTCGGGGGCGATCCCGCAGCCCGAGTCCTGGAACGACATGAGGACCCCGTCCACGCCCCTGACCGCGGCGGCGATCCCGATGATCAGGTGGCCGCCCCCGGGCATGGCCTCCACCGCGTTCATCAGGATATTGAGCCAGACCTGCTGCAGGTGCCCGCGCGACGCCTCGACTAGCGGGAGCCGCGGGCTCACCTGCGTGGTCACCGTCACCTTGCTCGTGCGCAGCTTCGTGCGGAGCAGCGCCAAGGTGTCATCGAGCAGGGCCGGCAGATCGCAGGGCTCGAAGTCGAAGGGGCGAGGGGGCAGTTGGGCCAGGTGCGACTCCAGGATCTGATCAATGCGGCTGGCCTCCTGGGCGATCAGCCGGCATCGGTCCCGCACGCCCGCGTCGAGGCTCGTCTGCGCGGCCAGATGCGTGGCCAGGCTCCCAATGCCGATGAGGGGATTTCGGATCTCATGGAGGATGCCGCCGGCCAGTTGCCCGACCAGCTTGACCTGCTCCGCGTGGCGCAGCACCTCCAGCATCTGCTCCCGCTCGGTCAGATCGGTGAGGATCGCCAGGTAGTACCGAATCGCGCCGTCCGGGTCCTTGACGGGGCTTACGCTTTCCCAGACCAGGAACTCGGAGCCGTCCTTGCGCCGGTTGACGAAGCGATCCACGAACGCATGCCCCGAGCGGATCGTCTGCCACAGCCGCTCGTAGAAGTCTGGAGGGTGCTTCCCGGACTTGAGCACGGCGGGGGTCCGTCCGATGACTTCCTCGCGTGTCCAGCCCGTCATTCGCTCCATCGCCGGGTTCCATTCGAGCAGGCGGCCCTCGGTGTCGGTGAGCATGATCCCGTCCTGCACCAGCTCGAACAGCCGGTGGTAGAGCTGCAACTGGGTTTCCTCCCGCCGCCAGCGTTCCAGGACCGTGGCCACCGTGTTCGCGACCGAGCAGAGAAACTCGAGCTCCTTGTTGGAGAACTCGCGGACTGCCTTGCAATGGGCCCCCATGACGCCGTAAACCCGGTCCTGGACCATCATAGGGGCGCTCATGCCCGAGATTCCCCCGTGCTCGGAGAGGAGCCGTGAGGGCGTGAAGCGGGTCTCTGTCCGCAGGTCCCGGACGACGACCGGCCGGCGCTCCCGGATCGCATAGCCGGCCTGGGAATGCGTCCCGCCCTCGACCGTCAGGCTGCCGATCAACCCGTCGCGCCAGCCGACGCCCGCGACCAGGTAGAGGTGCTCATCGGACTCGCGCGGGATCAGGATCTTGCACAGCTCGACGTGCAGCGCCTCCGCCGTCAACTGCACCGCCTCGTTCATGATCACCTGCACCGGGGCGCCGCTGACGGCCAGCGCGCCGAGGCGGGCGAGGACCGATTGGAAGCGCTCGGCCGAGGTCGCCTCCGCGGCGAGCTGCTCCTGCCAGGTGACGTCCTCCAGGACAATCTGAACGGCCCGCTTCCCGTGAAAGGGAACCGCGGTGAAGCGCGCCTCATACAGCCGGCGCGGGCTGGAACCAGGCAGACTGCGATAGCGGCGGCGCCCGCGCTCCCCGCCCGGGCACCCGCTCCACGCTTCGGCGTCCGCCAAAACCCGGCGGCGGGTCGCCGGCGGGAGCGTCGTGCCTGCGTCGCCGGGCCCGTCCGCCACGGGCTCGGGGTGGTCCGGAAGCTGCTCCCCGAACCCGCGGCTCTCGAAAACCACGGCGCCGTCACACAAAACCGCCATACCCCCAGGCGCGCTCTCGCCGAGCCAGGCCAGCAGGTCCGCCGTCGCCAGCGGTCCCGCCGTCTTTGCCGCAGGAGTGGCCTTGGGCCGGTTCGGTTGGGTCATGAATCCCTCGAAGCGTCCGTCATGCAGGTGTGGATCGTCGCGCGAGAGATGAGCGGTATCGAACGTGCGTCAACCGCGTCCGGTGGGCGACCGGACGTCACGACTCCGGCGCGTAGAACCGGTCCCGGCGGCTGACCGCCACGTCCGAGACGAACATGACGCCGGAATGCCGGCTGAACAGCGGGCTCAAGCCGGACAGGATCGGCTCGACCTTCTCCTCGGGGACCACCGTCATCACCATCTGCAGGCTGCTCGTCTCGTTGAACATGAGGTGACCTTCGTGGAAGCCGTGGCTGCCCTTTCCAGAAATGTTGCTGACGATCGTATAGCCGGTGGCCTTGACCTGATCCAGCAGCTCGGTGACGAACGCCAGGTGCTCGCCCTGGACGATGATCTTGATCTCCTTCATGGGATAGAGGCTGAGGCCGCTCATGACCGTAGCTCCTTCTGGAGGGCGCAGTCCGTCGTCTCCGCCGGGCCGGACTCCCGGCTGCCCGAGCCCGGATCCCGGAGGGGAACCCACTCCTGCTTGAGGTGATACCGATAGAATCGTCCGTCCTCCGGCTCGAGGGCCACCAGGTTGACCCAGCGCCGGTCGAAGAACCGCTGGAGCACCTCGTTGCGCCGGATGATCCGCAAGATCCGCTCCCGCGGCGCCTCGATGACCGCGAGCAACCGCAGCGGCTCGTGAAACGGCCGATCCCCGTCCAAGACGGTCTGCCGCGCGAGCCCGATGCGCAGATCGCTGGCCGTGCCGAACATCACGCCGAGCCGGCCCGTCACATTATGGTAGATCTTGCTCCCGCTGCCGTAGACGTCGTTGTCCACGGTCGAGAAATAATACTCCATATTAATCCATTCTGTGACCACCAGGGGAGCGGTCATGATAATCTCGAGCGCTTTGGCCGAGGCGTCCTGCTGGTAGTCATAGGAGTGGAGGAAGACCCGGCCCTCGAGGTCGAGCCCCCGGGTCAGCGCCCGCCGCCCGATCACGAAGGCCGCGTTGCCGGCGAGCCCCCATTCCGGGCGGACCTGGGACCAATCCGCGCTCCGCCGCTGCACGTGCCGGCTCGCCTCGTGCGGCGACAGCGTCCGGCGGACATCCGGGAACTGCCGGACGCGCTCCTGGCTGGTGCGCCGGCCCGCCTCCTTCAAGTCGGCCATTAATCGGAGCAGATCCTTGCGGTGCGTGGGGGGCACATCCTCCAGGTCGAAAAGCTCCACCTCGTCGGTGGTCGTGTCGTGCTGGCCAGCGACGAAGTAGGTGTCCGCGGGAATCTCAAGACCGTTGGCGGCCAGGCGGGCCCGGACCGCGGCGCGGTTCGCCATGGCGGCGAGTACCCGTGCGTTCGCCTGCCCTTGGTTACCCCCGCAGGCCCCGCAGTCCAGGGCGGACTCATAGGGATTGTTGTCCGACGTGCTGCCGTGTCCGCAGACCAGCACGAGGCGCGCCAGGTTCCGGGTCAGACCCATCATCCGGAGCGCGTTCTCCACGAAGAAGGCCTGCTCGGCCAGGGTGAAGCCGGTGCGGGTGATCCGATCCAGCCGGGCGGCTGCCCATCGCGGGTCAATCCGGCACCGGCTGCGCAGCTCCTCTACCCACCCGGTCAGATCCACCGAGGGCAGCCCCGCCACAGCCAGGCGATTCGCCAGCGAGGGCAGCGCGGCGGCGTTCTCCTGTAACGCCGCCTGCCGCACCTGCTCGATGAGATCCTTGGTCAGCAGGCCTTCCGGAAGATGGTACTCCTCGCGCAGGACCCGCCGGATCGTCGCGCGCTGCTCGACCGCCAGCATTTCCGCCGCCTCTTCCTTAGAGAGCTTGTCCACGGTCAGCGTCGTGGCGATGGGAGGTGCAATCCACCGCCGCACCCGCCGGCCCAGCCGGCACAGCCAGAGGGGCAAGACGGTCTTGCCGACGAACGGCAGCGCGAAGAACCAGCCGACAGCTTCGACCATCACGTAGGGGGTCACGACGTTCTGCTTCAGATCATGCAGCAGCTCGCGGCCGGCCTGGATCAGCCTCGCACCGGCCCGGTGCTTGCGGGCCACCTGGCCCTGGTAGGACCGGGGAATCTCACGTACCACGTGCTTGGGCTTGAGCAGCACCGGACATTGGTCCGTCTCCTGCTCGCTGCTGAAGCCGCGATAGCAGAGCGGCACGGCGAAAAAACCGGCAAACCCGAAGGTCTCGCAATCGCCGACCGCCTCCAGGTGCCGACGGAGTCGCTCGGAGCGGGCGTCAATGCAAAAGATCGCCTGCACCGCCGGCCGCAAGAGGTCCTGCGGGGTGTTCCTGTCGGCTTCGCGCAACCGCAGCCGCTGAACCGAATCGGCCAGGCGCGCCAGCAGCCGCTCCCGGTAGCCCGCTTCAAAGGCCTCCTGCCAGACGGGCGCATGCGCGGTCTCGGGGAAGGCCTCGAGCCACTCCAACAGGGTGCGCAGGCTCGAGGGGGCGCTGTCCGGCAGAACCGCCGGATCCAGGTCGAGGGCCTTCGCCAGAACCACCAGCCGCCAGGCGTCCCGGCGCAGGGCCCGCCTAGCGCGCAGCGGCGCGCTGTGCTCCCAGTACCGGGCGGCCAGCCGGTCCCAGGCCTCGCGGCCGGGCCGCCGCCAGCGATGACGCAGCCGGGCCACCCGCCGGACCCAGCCCGCCGGCAACCGGCCGGCGGCCCGTTCTCGCAGCAGCACGTAGGCGGCCGGCTCTCGTTCGATGTACGCTGCGATCGCTTGGTAGTCGCCGGCGATCCCGAGCTCCCGCGCGCAGACGCTGGCCACGAGCTCGCGCTCGTAGAAGAGACGGATCGCCAGATACATCACGAGATCTCCCGGATAGGCCTGCTGCCACGGATGGTGGACCTGGTTCGCCCGCCACTTGATGTAGCCAGCCCAGCCCGGCATGGCACCTAGGTGCAGCGCCAGATAGTCCTGCCAGAGAGGCTTGGGCACTCCCAGCGCCGCCAGGCTGGCCAGGACCGCGTCCTCCGGCCGATCCGGCAGGGCGGCGACCTTCCGGCGGCCGTCGGCGATGCCCAGCAAGGCCAGGCCGACGTCCTGCGCCGCGAGGCCTTTCCAAGCCCCGTAGAACGTCTTGTCGCGAGCCGGCATTGCCCAAGTCGCCTGGCCCTCGTCGAAGAAGGCCCCGCACCACTTGATCAGCTCGTGGTTGATCGTTGCCGTCACGCGACTCCCGAGCGTCCGGTCGCACCAGGCGGCGAGCGTCTGGCGGGTCCCCAGCGCCGCACGGTCCTCCTGGGAACAGGCCCTCAGCCAGTCCTCCAGGCCCTGCAGGCGCTGCGACTGGCCCGCGGGCTGTAGCCGCTCGCACAGGCGCTCCAGCAGCGGCCTGTCCGGGGACGTCTCGAACGCCCGGTCCAGCTCGTCGTCCGGCGGGGCGCCGATGCCGTGGAGCAGGTGCGCCTTGAGCACGGCGCTGTGGGCGACCTGCTTCGGGCCGATCGCGACCCGCTTGTCCTGGATCAGCGGCGCGAGCGCCGCGTCGAGATGCTCCGGGCGGATCCGACCCCGATGCACATAATCTCGGAACCGCGCCGGCGGCAGGTAGCCGCGCCCGCCCAGCACCTGCTCCCCCCGCCGCACCGCCTCGTCGAAGTCCAGGTACTCCAGCTCGTGGAGGGGATTGCGGTAGATGAAGGTGCGCATCGGCCAGAACGGCGCGACGACCTCGCTGGCCAGCTTGACCAGCGACCGCAGCTCCATCCGCACCGTGTCCGGATAGGTCGTCTGGCGGGTCGGCGGCATCGGCTGCGTTCCTACGTTCCGGCGGAGAGGCGGTGGGCGAGCCGGGCCACGCCCTCCCCGAGTCTCCGGTACAGGGCGTCAATGTACAGGCGGTTGAGGAACAGGACGTACAGCCGCGCTTCCAGATGCGGCAGCCACGCCGGCCGCCAGAGGCTTCGCCCGTGCGCGTGGGCGTAGATCAGGCCCCACCCTGCGACGATGAGCAACGCGGTCAGGCCGACCAGCAGATCGAACAGCCAGCCCGCCAGCGCCGCGGCGTCGTAATAGGAGGCCACGAGAACCGGGTCGGGGTACAGGAAATACGTGAAGGCCTCGCCGGCCCAGAGGTAGGTGAACACGATGAGCCCGAGGGTCAACACCATCAGCCCGGCGATCGTCCAGGAAGCGACGGCCTGGAGCCGCGAGAGGCTGATGACTGCCTGGGAAGCCGTCACCCAGCTAAAGAAGAGGAAGATCACCGCGCCCTGCGCGTCGCGGAGCGGGACGTGCAGGATCCCGTGCGCGGCCAGGAGGATGACGAGCGGCAGCAGCAGGGTGACGGCGAGCCCCGTCCCCCAGGCCAGCGGCGAAAAGGTCACGGGCGCGGGCGAGAGTGGGGAGGGCGGCGCCGTGGGCTCCCGCCGCGCCACGTGGATCACGTGGCCGGCGTTCAGGAACAGGGTGGCCTTGAACAGGCCGTGAGCCATGAGGTGGAACACCCCAAGGGCAAAGGCGCCCAGCCCGCATTCCATGACCATGTAGCCCATCTGGCCCATGGTCGAGAAGCCCAGCGTCTTCTTGATATCGGATTGGGTGAGCATGATGGCGGCGCCGAGGACCGCGGTCACCCCTCCGATCAGGAAGACCGCGTGGAGCGTGGCCGGGGCCTCCGCGTACAGGGGGGCGAGCCGGTTCAGCAGGAAGCCGCCAGCGTTCACGATCCCGGCGTGCATGAGGGCGGAGACCGGTGTCGGCGTATCCATCGTGTCCGGCAGCCAGACGTGGAGCGGCACCTGGGCCGACTTCGCCATGGCCGCGATAAAGAGCAATCCCGTGACCAGGGTAGTCGCGTTGACCTCCGCCCAGCCTCCGGGCAGAAGCGCGACCGTGCGCGGCCGCGCCGCCGCCCGGGCGAACAGCTCACCGAATTCGACGGTCCCGTACTGCGCGTAGGCCACCAGGACGCCCGCCAGAAACGCCAGGTCGCCCAGGACGAGGACCGTCAGCGTCTTGCGCGCGGCCTGCTGTGCCGGCAGGTGCCGCCGGTTGTAGGCGAGCAGGAAGTACAGCATCCAGCTCAGCAGATGCCAGCAGAGGCACAAGAGCAGCAGGTTGGGGCTCGTGACCAGCCAGAGCAGGAGGGAGGTGGTCATTCCCAAAAGCGAGAAGAACCGCGCATAGCCAGCCTCCCCCTGCATGTAGCGGATGGAGTACAGGTGCACGATGGCGCTCACCCCCGTGATCAGCACCATCATCACGGCGCTGAGCCGGTCGAGGTGCAGCGCGAGCCGAAGCGGCGGTTCTTCCCCGGCTCTGCCGGGACCGAGGAGCAGGGTCGCGGGCCCTTGCTCGGCTACCGCGACGAGGGTCCAGACGGACCCAAGGAGCGCCAGGACGAGCGCCGATACGCCGATCTTGTGACAGTCCTCACCCAGCCGGCGCCCCAGCAGACCGATGAGGAGCCCGCCCAGGAACGGAAGCACCGGAATGAGGAACGCGGTTTCCAAGGTCATCCCTAATCCCTCAACCCGCTCGGGAACGTGCCGGCGGGCCTACCGCCACGGGTGGCCCCGCGCCGTCCGCTGCCTGCATCCTACGGAGATCCTGAAGACTTCGCAATCGCCCGCCAGGGCAAGCAAGGCTGGGCCGAAAGGCCTGCTCGCCTACGCCAGTCGCCCTAGGGTGAGCGGCCGTCCTTACGAGGCTCTCCAGCCTCGCTGGACAGTCAGTCAGCGGTACAGCAAGACACGGGCCATTGCAGAAGTAGCATGTGCGCTGGACATCTCGCCCTCGCAGGCGCAGCGCGCGGGCGACTGCCGGAACTGGGCGGTGGCACGGACAGGGAACCGGCTGCCTCGTCCGAGACAGGTGCGGAGGCGCACACCGGCCCGTGCGTCCGTGCATGGGTGCACGGACCGTCGCCGAGACCATTTGGCGATTCGATCGTGCTTCCCGTTTGCCGCCCCTTCGGATAAGATGCCGTCGAGAGGCGTCGCTGTGCCCTTCCACGACGTGATCGGACACGACCGACCCAAGGCGATCCTGCACGCCGCGCTCCGCCACGACCGTCTCGCCCACGCCTATCTCTTTTCCGGCGCGGCGAATATCGGCAAACGGCTCACGGCCCTGCGCTTCGCCCAGGCGGTCAACTGCGAAGGCGACCCGGGCCCGGAGGGGCCCGACGCCTGCGGCGCCTGCCGCTCCTGCCAGCAGACCGAGCGGCAGACCCATCCGGACGTCGCCCTGATCGAGCCGGATCGGGAGGCCGCGACGCCCCAGATCCGGATCGAGCAGATCCGTGAGCTCGAATCGCAGATCGTCTATCGGCCGCTCGTGGGCCGCTGGAAGGTCTGCCTCGTGGACGAGGCGGACCGGATGACCTTGGCTGCGGCGAACGCGCTGCTCAAGACGCTGGAGGAGCCTCCCGCCCGTTGCCTGTTCCTGCTGATCAGCGACCGGCCGCTCGCCCTGCCGGCGACCGTCCGCTCGCGCTGTCAGACTATCCGCTTCGCCCCGCCGGCCCCATCCCAGATCGAAGCCGCGCTGATCGCGCGGCGTGCGCTGCCCCCGGAGACGGCCCGCATCCTCGCCGTGGCGGCGCAGGGGCGGATCGGACTGGCACTCCACGCCGACCCGGACCGGTTCCGCGCGCAGGGCCAGCGCTTGAGCGAGCTGACCGACATGGCGACTTTGCGGTCGGTCGCCGCCGTGCTCGGCGAGGCGGAGACGCTGGCCAAGGGCGAGGACGGTGCCGAGGCGCTCGACCAGCTCGCCGGCTGGCTGCGGGACGCGCTCCTGGTCCGGATCGGCGCCGATCCGGACAGCCTGGTCTATCGAGACTGGCTGACACAATTGCGCGCGCTCGCCGCGGCCGTCCAGCCCGAGGCGCTCCTCGACCTCCTCGACGACCTTGACGCGCTCCAGCGTTCCGCCGCCCGGCACTTGAACCTCCAGATGGCCCTGGAATCCCTGTTGCTCCGGATCCGCGACGCGGTCGCGCCGACGGCACGCTAGCTTTCCCCCCGCCGACCTGTTATCTTTCCTGGTCATGAGCCGCTTCTACGTGACGACGCCGATCTACTACGTCAACGATGTGCCCCATATCGGGCATGCCTACACGACGATCGCCGCCGACGTCCTCGCGCGATTCCACCGCCAACAGGGGCACGATGTATTCTTTCTCACCGGGGTGGATGAGCACGGGCAGAAAGTCCAGCAGGCCGCCGCCAAGGTGGGCATTGCCCCCCAAACCCATTGCGATCGGCTCGCGCCCAAGTTCCAGCACCTCTGGAAACGCCTCGCGATTTCGAACGATGCGTTCATCCGCACGACGGACGCCCCGCACAAGGCCGTGGTCCAGCGGCTGCTCCAGGCCCTGTACGACAAGCAGCTCCTCTACCAGGCCGACTACACCGGCTGGTACTGCACCTTTGATGAGCGCTTCTGGACGGAGAAGGACCTGGCGGGGGGACTCTGTCCCGACTGCCAGCGCCCCGTCGAGCGGCTCATCGAGCGCAACTACTTTTTCCGGATGAGCCGCTACCAGGACCAGCTCATCAAGCACCTGAAGGACCAACCGGACTTCATCCGCCCCGAGTCGCGGCGGAACGAGGTGCTCGGGTTCCTCCAGAAGCCCCTGGAAGACCTGTCGATCTCGCGGCCGAAGGCGCGCCTATCCTGGGGGATCGAGCTGCCCTTCGATCCGGCCTACGTGACCTACGTCTGGTTTGACGCGCTCGTGAACTACCTCTCGGCGCTCGAATATCTGGCGCCCGCGTCCTCGTTTGAGCGCTACTGGCCCGCCGACCTGCACCTGGTCGGCAAGGATATCCTGACGACCCATGCCGTCTATTGGTCCACCATGTTGATGGCCTTGGAGCTGCCGTTGCCGAAGTGCATCTTCGCCCACGGCTGGTGGACCGTGAGCGGCGAGAAGATGTCCAAGAGCCGCGGCAACGTTGTGGATCCCGACGCGATGGTGGACGAGTTCGGCGCGGACGCCTTCCGGTACTTTCTTCTGCGCGAGGTGCCGTTCGGCCACGATGGCGACTTCTCCCGCGAGGCCCTGGTCGGGCGGCTCAATAGCGACCTGGCCAACGGGCTTGGCAACCTGCTCAGCCGGACCCTGACGATGATCGAGCGGTTCGCGCAAGGCCGGATTCCCGCGCCCGATGCCGCCGTGGAGACCGACCTGGACTGGCAGCTCCGGCGAGCCGCCCTGGAGGTTCGCCCAGCCCTGGACACGCACCTGTCGAAGCTCGAGTTCAACCGGGCCCTCGAAGCCATCTGGAGCGTGGTCCAGCTCGCGGACCAGTACATTGACAAGTGCGCGCCGTGGGCGCTGGCGAAGCGTGCGGAGGACGCGCCCCGGCTCAGGACCGTGCTCTATCACGCAGCCGAAACGCTCCGCCTCCTGAGCCTCACCCTGGCCCCTTTCATCCCGCAGACGGCCGAGGCCATGGCCAGGCAGCTCGGGCTCGCCTGGTCCGCGGCGGGCACGGCCGCCTGGGGTGGCTTGGCGCCGGGCACGGCGATCGCCAAGGGCGCGCCCCTGTTTCCGAGGATTGAGGCTCCCACCGCCCAACCAGGAGGCCGACCCGTGTCAGCAGACCAGCAAGCGGCGGCAGCGCAAAGCCAGTCGGGCCCGCCAGCGTCGCCGGCCACTCCCCAGATCACGATCGAGGATTTCCAGAAGGTCCAGCTCAAGGTGGCGCGCGTGCTCGCCGCCGAGCGGGTGCCCAAGTCCGAAAAGCTGCTCAAGCTCCGGGTGGACCTTGGCGGCGAGCAGCGACAGATCGTTGCGGGCATCGGCAAGAGGTACGAGCCAGAGGCCCTGGTCGGCCGCCGGATCGTCGTCGTGGCCAACCTCAAGCCCGCCAAGCTCCTGGGGATCGAGTCGCAAGGGATGGTCCTGGCCGCGGGAGACCAGAACGTGGCCGGATTGGTGACGATCCTGGAGGACGTCGAGCCAGGCACGACGGTAAAGTGAGGGGTAGTCGACTAACCAGACCGATCGCCATGGCTCTTCAATGGCTGAGACCAGCCGCCCGGGCCCTGGCGTTCGGGCTCGCGACCGTCGCCGCGGCGGCGGAGCCGCCCGCCGGTCCCGAGACCGGGCAACCGGCGGAGAGCGCCCCGGCGGAGGGGACGTCGCTCCCCAAGGGGCCGATCGCGACCGATGTCGTGGTTCGCGTGGTAGCGCACGGCGCGATGGTCCTGGGCGACGAGGTGGGCGGGGCGCGGGTGACGATCACCGACGTGGCAACGGGCCAGATCCTCGTCTCCGGGCTGCAGGTGGGCGAGGCCGGCGACCAGAACCAGATCATGCGTACCCCCCGCTTCATGGAGGAGCCGCGCTACACCTCCCGGCCGTCCGGCTCCTTCCGCACCACGCTGCACCTGGAGAAGCCGACCCTGGTGGAGGTCACCGCCCAGGGACCGCTGGCCCATCCGGCCGCGATGCAGAAGGCGAGCAAGACGCTCCTGCTCATCCCCGGCCAGGACCTGACGCAGGACGGATTGGTCCTCGAGCTGAACGGCTTTATCGTCGAGATCGTCCATCCGCCGCCGGGCCAGCCGCTCCGCGCGACGGACGACGTGAAGCTGACGGCCTCGATCCGGATGTTGTCCGGCGCGCCGCTGCGGCCTCACGGGGATTGGGATTCCCGCAAGGTCAAGATCTACGGGGAGGTCCTGATCGGCGATCGCGTGCTCGAGCGCTTGCAGATGTTCTACAGCGGGACCAAGAGCCATTTCGAGGCCCCGTTCTTCGTGCCCTCGCCGAAGGAGGCCCCCGACGGCGTCACCCTCCGCGTGGTCGCCGCCGACGGGGCTGGCGTGAACTTCGGCCTCGGCGAGGCCCGTTACCCTGTGTTGCCAGCCCAGTTCATCCCCTCCAGGAAGCGGTGAGGAGACGCCCGCGCGGGCAGGACACCGGAGGCTGTCATGGACCCGAGACAACGGCAATTCTCCATCTGGTACGTGTTCATCGCCCTCTGGGCGCTCCTGCTGTTCCAGATCTTCGTCGCCCCGTTCTTCAACCCGGGCGAGATCCCCTACAGCGATTTCAAGGCGGCGGTGGCCGCCGACCGCGTCGAGGAGGTCTCGATCTCTTCCTCGATGATCCACGGGCGGATGAAGCCCGAGGCCGGGCTGACCGGGACGTCCGGCCGGGCCGCCGAGTCCAGCCTGTTCCACACGGTCCGGGTGGAGGACCCAGACCTCATCCGCGAGCTGTCGCAGCACGGCGTCAAGATCACGGGCGTCATCGAGACCACGTTCTGGCGCGACCTCCTCTCCTGGATCATTCCGATCGCCCTGTTTTTCGGGGTCTGGTTGTTCCTGTTGCGCCGCATCGGGCAGGGGCAAAGTGGGTTCATGACGATCGGCCGCAGCAAGGCGAAGATCTACATGGAGAAGGAGGTGAAGGTCACGTTCGCGGACGTGGCGGGCGTGGACGAGGCCAAGGAGGAACTGCGCGAGGTGATCGAGTTCTTGAAGATGCCGGAGAAGTTCCGCCGGCTGGGCGGGAAGATCCCCAAGGGCATCCTGCTCGTCGGCCCGCCCGGCACCGGCAAGACCCTGCTGGCCAAGGCCGTGGCCGGCGAGGCCGGCGTGCCGTTCTTCTCGATCAGCGGCTCGGAGTTCGTGGAGATGTTTGTCGGCGTGGGCGCGGCCCGGGTCCGTGACCTCTTCGAGCAGGCCAAGCAGAAGGCCCCTTGCATCATCTTCATTGACGAGCTGGACGCGCTCGGCAAGGCCCGCGGGGTCGGCCCCCTGGCGCACGAGGAGCGCGAGCAGACCCTGAACCAGCTCCTGGTGGAGATGGACGGCTTCGACCCGCGCGCCGGGGTCATCATCATGGCCGCGACCAACCGGCCCGAAATCCTGGACCCCGCGCTCCTGCGCGCCGGCCGCTTCGACCGCAATGTGGTCGTGGACCGGCCGGACAAGGCTGGCCGCCTGGCCATTCTCAAGCTGCACGCGCGGGCCGTGCCGCTGGGACCAGACGCCGACCTGGACGTGATCGCCTCGATGACGGCCGGGTTCGTCGGCGCCGACCTGGCCAACATCGTCAACGAGGCGGCGCTGCTGGCCGTGCGGCGGGGCAAGGACCGAGTCGGGCTCGCGGAGCTGCAGGAGGCGGTCGAGCGCGTCATCGCCGGGCTCGAGAAGAAGAACCGGGTCCTGAGCCCCAAGGAGAAGGAGCGGGTCGCCCACCACGAGGTCGGGCACGCGCTCGTCGCGCTCTCGATCCCCGGCTCCGACGCGGTCCAGAAGATCTCGATCATCCCGCGCGGGGTAGCCGCACTCGGCTACACGCTCCAGCTCCCCACCCAGGACCGGTTTCTGATGACCAAGTCCGAACTGGAGAACAAGATCGCGGTCCTGTTGGGGGGCCGCGTCGCCGAGGAGCTGATTTATCGCGAGGTCTCCACCGGGGCGCAGGACGACCTCCTGAAGGCCACCAACATCGCCAGGAGCATGGTCAAGGCCTACGGGATGAGCGGCAAACTGGGCCAGGTGAGCTTCGACCGGGACCGGCAGCCGCTGTTCCTCCAGACCGGCGAGGGCGCCGGGCCCGGCGACTACAGCGAGGAGACCGCCCGCGAGATCGATTGCGAGGTCCGGCGGATCATTGACGAGCAGCACGGCCGCGTGACCGCGCTCCTCGGCGCCCGCGAGAAGGAGTTGCGGGAAGCCGCGGCCGTGCTCCTATCCAAGGAGACCATCACCGGCGAGGAGCTCAAGGCCATCGTGGATCGGTCGGGGGCCGCCGCATGACCCGCCGGCCCGCGCCCCCGCGCGCGCTCCTCTTCGACCTGGACGGCACGCTCGTGGACACGTGGCGACTCTACCTCGACGCCTTCCGCCACACGCTGGAGCCCTGGTTCGGGCGCCCCCTGTCCGACGAGGACATCATCGCGCTCAACCCGTCGGCGGAGCGGCGCCTGTTGGAGCGGGTCGTGGATGCGCCGCGGGTTCCGGATTACTTTTCGCGGTTCCTGGCCCATTACGACGCCCAGCACGATCGGCTCTTCGGCGGCCCCTATCCGGGCGTGACGGAAATGCTGGCCCATCTGCGGACGGCCGGGGTGCGGCTCGGGCTCGTGACCGGCAAGAGCCGCGAGGCCTGGCGCATCACCGCGGGCAAGGCCGGGCTGGGCCCCTTTGAGGTGGTGGTGACCGACAACGAGGTTAAAGACCCCAAGCCCAGCCCCGAAGGCATCCGGATCGCCCTGGAGGCGCTGAGGCTGCGGCCGGATGACGTCCTGTTCATCGGCGACTCGTTGTTGGACCGCGAGGCGGCAGGGACGGCCGGAGTGCGCTTCGGCGCGGCCCTCTGGCCGAAGTCGCCGGGCGACCAGGAGATGTTCGGGTCCGCGGCGCGGCGGGGCGGCTCCACGCTGTCCTTTCCGACACCGGACTGTGTCCTGGCTCTCTTATGACCGACGCCTGCCTGTTCTGCCGGATCGTCCGGGGCGAGGCACCGGCCCATGCGGTGCTCGACGCCGAGTCCGCCTTCGCGTTCCTGGACCACCGGCCCGTCTTCCCGGGGCATTGCCTGCTCCTGCCCAAGAGCCACCACGAGACGCTCGCCGACCTGCCCGACGCGCTGCTCGCCCCGCTGTTCGCCGAGGCCCGGCTGCTGGCGCGGGCCGTGGAAGAAGGGATCCGGGCGGACGGGACCTTCGTCGCGATCAACAACCGGGTCAGCCAGAGCGTCCCGCACCTGCACATCCACGTCATCCCCCGCCGCCGCGGGGATGGGCTGAAGGGATTCTTCTGGCCCCGACAGCCCTATCGGGACGCGGAGGCGATGGCCGACGCCCAACGGGCGATCCAGACAGCCGTCGCGCGGCTCCGGGAGGCCAGGCCGCGCAGCGCCGATCCAGCGGAGGGCACCCATGAACGCTGAGCGGACGGGGCGTCCTCTGATCTTGGGCATCCTCCTCCTGCCGCTCCTGCTCTGGTCGGCGCCCGCCAGCCAGCCGGCCGTCGCGCAGCACAGCGACGCGCCCCAGGAGCACGGGCGCCCCCGGCAGCCGACAGACCTGCAGCAATACCTGCGCGACCTCGACAGCCCGTCGCGCGACGAGTACCAGAAGCCAGCCCAGGTGATCGAGGCGCTCGGGCTCAAGCCCGGCATGGCCGTCGTGGACCTGGGCGCGGGCTCTGGCTATTTCACGCGGCGCTTCGCGGAGGTCGTCGGGACGGAGGGCACGATCTACGCGGTGGACGTGGAGCGGGAGATGCTGGCCTACGTCGAGCGCAGCCTCCCGCAGCGGCCCGCCCGGGCGAAGGTCGAGCTGATCCTCGCGAGCCCGGAGGATCCCAAGCTCCCACCCGCCTCGACGGACCTGATCTTTCTCTGCAACGTTTACCACCACCTGGAGGAGCGGACGACCTACTTCACCCGACTCATGCCGGCCCTGCGGCCGGGCGGCCGCGTGGCGATCATCGACTTCTACCACGACGAGCGGTCGGGCAACGTGGGCTTCCCGCGCCGGCACCTGGTCGCGCGCGAGACGGTGATCGAGGAGATGGCAAGGGCGGGCTACCGGCTGGCGCGCGAGCACCGATTCCTGCCACGGCAGTACTTCCTGGAGTTCGAGCCGGCCGGCCGCCCGTAGGCCGCGCAGCTCGCCTTGCGACGGATCGTCGACCCATGAGAAACTAGGCCTGATGCCGAGCAGCTACGACCAGCTCCGGTTCCGCCTCCGGCTCGCGTTGGGGCTTAACGCCCTGGTCATCCTCGGCGAGTTCGTCGGCGGCTGGCTCATCAACAGCACCGGGGTGATGAGCGACGCCGGCCACAACCTGATTGACCAGGGCGCACTTTTCCTCGCGCTTTACGCGCATATCCTGGCCGCCCGCCCCGCCACCGAGGCCCGGACCTTCGGCTATCACCGGGCCGGCATCGTGACGGCCTTCGTCAACGCGTTCGTGCTGCTGCTGACCGCTGCGGGGATCGCCCTGCTAGCCGCGCGCCGCCTGGTCGAGCCGGTACCCGTCGCCGCCGGCTGGGTCATCGGCATCGCGCTGGCTAGCTTCCTGGCCAACCTGGGCATCGCGCTCCTCCTGCAACAGGGCGCCAAGGAGGACTTGAACCTCCGGGGCGCGTTCCTCCACATGCTGGCCGACGCCTGGGTGTCGCTGGGGGTGATCGTGAGCGGCATGGCCATCCTATTGACGGGCTGGCCGGCCTTCGATCCGCTCATCTCGCTCGTGGTCGTCGCGGTGATCGTCAACGGCGCTTGGCCGATCTTCCGCGAATCGCTGGAGGTGCTCCTGGAGTCCACGCCACCCGGCATCCGGACGGCCCATGTGGTCGAGGCGATCGAGAAGATTCCTGGCGTCAAGAACGTCCACGACCTCCACATCTGGGCGGTGGAGCCGCGGCTGGTCATGCTGACCTGCCACGTCATGGTGGAAGGGGACGACTCGCAGCTCACGGACGAGCTGCTCCGGACGATCCGGGCGCGGGTCGCCGCCGAGTTCGGCATCCGGCATCTGACGATCCAGATGGAGACGCGCTGCTGCCACCCCGAGGCGGTGCACTGCGACCTGAATCACCTCGCCGGAGAGAGCGCGGCGCACGGGGCACGAGACCGGTTTCCCGCATCTTCCCGCCCCTAGCCCTTCGCCCCTCGCCCCGCTCCCGTTCGGAAGCCCGGCCACCGGCGCAGGCAGAGCGCCGCGCCCACGCCCAATGCGCTCCCGAGCAGCCAGCCTCCGAGCACATCGCTCAGAAAGTGGGCGCCGACATAGACTCGGGAGAGCCCGATCAGGGCCACCAGCGGCCAGGTCACCCATCCGGTGACTGGGTAGAGCACCTGCAGGAAGGCCGCCGCGGCAGCGGTGTTGAGGGCATGGTTGGAGGGAAAGCCGAAGGTGCCGCCGCAGCCGGTCAGCTCGCGCACGCCCGCGAGCACCTTGCACGGCCGGTCGCGGCCGACCGCATGCTTGAGCTGCGCGCCGAGGAAATCGCCGACGAGCACCAGGGCCGCGAGCAGCGGCCCGGCGCGTAGCGCCTCGCGCCGGCTGGTCCACAGCCAGTAGCCCAGGAGGAGGACACCGGGCCACAGGAGCAGGCCGGGCCGCGAGAGGGCGAGCGCGGCCTCGTCGGCCCAGACGGACCGCCCGGCCAGCCCGTTGATCGCGTAGAAGACCGTGACGTCCCAGTCCACTGCCGCGCGCCTCGCGCCCGTGCCCTATCGCGTTCTAAAATGGATCCGCACGGTCAGCTCGCCGTCCACGGGCTGCTCGCCTCTCATCTGGGGCTGGAACTTCCACTGCTCCAGGGCGTGGAGCCCGGCGAGCGTCAGCTCGCGGTGCTTGGCGGGCTCGAGAACGACCACCGTGACCTGCCCTTCCTTGGACACCAGCATCCGGGCCTTCATCCAGTCGTCCAGCGGCTGCCCGTCGAGCGACGGCGGAATCGCCGGCCACGGGGTGTAGGTGGGCACCGGCCCGAGCTGCTGGTCCTTGTTCAACGGCAGGCCGTGAACGTGCACTTCCGGGAGCGTGATCACGTCCTCCGCATGGTCCGACTGGTGCGTCGCCTCGTCCCCCTGGACCGCGCCCACGTCTGCGGGCCAGAGCCAGACACAGAGCGCACAGCACAGGATGATTCGGTGGAGAGGCATCAGGACCGTTCACCCATCACGTGGCACCCATCACCCGTCACGGTTTTAACCTGAATCCGGCGTGAAAAGCGCGGGCGTCACAGCCTAAGTCGCTGGATCTGATGCAGGGCGTACTTCCACGCGGCCTCTCGATAGCCGCTGGCCGGTAAGGTCAGGGTGGGACGATTGCGAGCGCGCCGCAACTGGGCGGGCATGGAGAGGATCCGCTGACGCAAGGTCTGAAGGGTGGCGTTCTGGAATTCCAGAGGCAAGCAGAGTCGCTTGAACCAGTTGACGAGGTTGTAGGCTAGCAGAAGAAGATGGAAGTAGGTCTCGTTGGCAAAGAAGTGACGGGTGGGAATGCTGCCCAACGCGTAATCTCCCTTGAGCTGTTTGATGAGCAACTCGACTCCGGCGCGATCGTTGTAGAACCGCCAGAGGTTGAGGGGTCGCAACGGGAGATTCGTGACGAGGACCTGGTAGTGGTACTTGCCGAGCTTGAAGAGTGTCAGCTGGGCGGTGGGCTCTTCGGCCTGCGGGCGACGGATCACGACGAACCGACAGGGATGGGGCCAGCGGGTAGGCTGGTAGCGGAACTCGGCCACCTCGATGCCTCGACTGGGACTGACGTACCGCAGACCCGACAGTTTGCGCTTGATCGGGGCGGTCAGGCGAGCCACGATCACAAATCGGGCCCTGTGTTCTTCCAGCCACTCGATCAGCTTGTGGTCGTAAAACCCTTTGTCCGCGCGGACAATCGTCAACCGGACCCCGGCCGGGATCTTCGCGAAGCACGCCGCGAGGAGGTCGAGCGTCCCGCTGGCGGTATGCGCATCCCCTGGCCGCAACTCGCCGTGCCAGAAATCTTTGGTCTGTCCCTCGAAGCAGAGCAAGGGGTGATACGACGGCCGGCCCCGCTTGACCGGGTTGTAGCCGATCCGAGCTTGCTCCTGACGGCCATAGACCACCAGCACGGTGGAGTCCACGTCCAAGATCAGCCGGGTCGGGGGCCGCGGCCGAACGGTCATCCGGCGCAGAAAGCTGTCGTGCAGGGCGCGCACCTTCGGGAGCGCCGTCGGGGCCACCCGCAGCAGGAAGCGGCGGAGCGTGGTCGCCTCTGGATAGCTCGGCAGGCCGGTGAGAGACTGGAATACGCCATTCTGCCGCAGCAACTGCGTGGTTTCGATCCGTTCGAGCCCGAGGATCATGGGGTACAGCAGGGCGAGCAGCATCTCGCCCATGCTGTACCGGTTGTTCCGCTGGACCACTCGGACATGTCGGGCGATCGCGTCCTTGAAGCCAATCCGGGACAAGAAGCGATGCAGCAGGTAGACGCCGCCGTAATGCGTCAGCGACGCGGCACCGAACCTGATCGTGAGCTTCCGGGGCCCCCGCGGCATTTGAGCCAAAGCTAACACAATGATAGCTTTCGCTCAACTCCCCCGAAGGGGCGCCAGCGGCCCGAGAATGCGCGTCAGCAGAGGATCTTGTCATTACCTGGCGCCGGATTCAGGTTTAAAAGAACCACTGCCCGCGGAAGAAAACGGTCCGCGGCATCCCAGCATGCGCCACCCCGAGCCCGATGCTGCCTTCGCCGAAATTGTAGAAATAGCCCTGGTCGAACAGGTTGATGACGTCGACACCCAACAGGAATTTCTGGGTCTTCGCGATCGGAATCTCGTGCGTGAGCGACGCGTTGTAGATCGTGTAGGACGGCATGTGCGTCGAGTTCGTCTGGGCGCCCGGCAGGGCCGTCCGCAGACCGGAGCCGTAGAGCATCTGCCCGGACACCGTGTTTCGCTCCAGGAACCGGTAGGTCAGGACCGCAGAGCTGGTCACGAGCTGCATGTGGTCGGTGAAGACTCCGCCCCTCCGGTTGATGTCGTTGATCTCGCGCTGCTCCAGCAGGAAATGTCCCGACTGGAGCCCGTACCCCTTGGATTGGCCCCAGGCCACGCTGGCTCGGCCGGTCAGGTTGTCGGTGACGTTGACCTTCAGGGTCGTGTCCACGCCCCGCTGCCAGCCGCGCTCGAACGCGAAATAGTTCAGCAGCGGGGTCGAGCCAAACTGGCCCGCGTCCGACATGTTCTCGTTGAGCTTGTAATAGGCGACGACCTGCAGGGTCGCCAGGTGGTTGAACGCATGATACCACCCCATCTCGAAATAATGCGACCGTTCTGGCTTCGGCGGGGTGTTGGTCAGGTTCTCCGGCTGCGCCGTAGTCCCGACCGTCTGGGGCACCAGGAAGGCCACCGACTCCAGGTTCGGCGGCGTGAAGAGGCGGCCGTAGTAGGCGTGGACCACATTGGTCCGGTTCACCTTGTAGGTCACCCCGACCCGGGGGCTGAGCTGCCAGGAATCGGTCAGCGCCTGGATGTAATCCCACCGGAGCCCGACGTTGAAGGTCAGGTCGTCGGTCGGCGTGTACTGGTCCTGGATCCAGAGCTCCTCCCGCCAGCCGATCAGTCGCCGGTCCCCGTTGATCCCGATCACGGGACCGGTCGGATCCCTCGTCGTGCTGTCCCGCCCGAAGGCGAACAGGCGCGTCTTGTTGACCGCCTGCGTGCGGTCAATCTGGAACCCGTACTTCAGCAGGTGCTGGCCGCTCAGCTTGTTGGTGTAGTCGAGCCGGACGCCGGCCGAATAGGCCGACCGGTCCTGGCTGCCGGCCGAAAAAGGCTCCTCCGTATTCTGGGTGTAGCTCAGCACGTTCAGCGGATCCGTGATGAACGTCGCGCGCGTCTGCCGGAAATAGGTGGCCAGGCTGAAGAACTGGGTGGCGCTCACGTCGTGCCGCCAGACCAGGTGTCCGTACTGGTTGTTCTCGTACTGATTCTGGTCCACGGCCTGGGAGGCCACCGGCGAGAAGCCAGGACGCTGGGCTTGGATCAGCGCGACGATGGCCGCATTGGGTGTCTGGCCCGGAATCGTCGGAATCTGGTGTTTCGCGACCGAGTTGAGGACCAGAAAGGAGAAGTTGTTCCGGTTGTCGCGCTGGTAGTCTCCGCGGAGATAGGTCTGGTTCTGCTCGCTCTGGTTATGGAACCAGGAGCGGCCGAGGGTCGGCGGGTCAATGCCGCGGTTCGTCGAGGTGAAGCTGTTGAGGACGTAGTAGCGGAACTGCTCGCCGATCGTGCCGCCGTACTCGAACGATGGATTGATCGTCTCGTTCTGGCCCCCGAACATCTGGATCGAGCCGAAGCCGGGCTTCGTGCCGCTCTTGCTCGTGATGTCAATCAGGGCGGCGGTCCGGTTCCCGTATTGGGCCTCCATGCCGCCCAGAATGATGTCCGCCCGTTCCCAGGCTCTGGGCGTGATCACGTCGGCGAACGTCGTCGAGACCGTGTCCGGGATCGGGACGCCATCAATCCGGAACTGCAGGTTGGCGTGGTCCTGCCGGATGTGCACCTGCTTGAGCGCATCCACGGTTGCCCCCGGGATGGTGGCGAGGACCTGGTCCACGTCGTTGTTGTTGCCCCGCGGCAGCTCTTCGATCTCCTTGCGGCTGACCGAGTAGGTCTCGCTGGACGCCCTGTACTGGATGGGCGGGAGCGGCGAGACGATGTCCAGCGCGATCTCCTGCGTCAGCGCCAGGGTCAGCTTGACCGGCTCGAGCTGCTCGGCGCCGACCTTCAGCACGACGTACTCGCTCCGATAGGTTTCCTGGACCGCGCTCACCGAATAGGTCCCCGCGGCGGGCGCCACGATCGAGAATTCCCCCGCGTCGTTCGTCACCGCCTCCGCGACGACCGTCCCTTCCCGGTCCCGCAGCTCCACGATGGCCTGCGGCACCCGCCGCAAGTCCTGGTTTTGCACGAATCCTGTAATCGTCAGTGCCCCAGGCCGGGCCGGCTGCGCGCCGGCCTCCGCCAGTACCGCCAGCACGAGGGCAGCCCAGAACCCCAGCCCCCCCAGCGCCAAGCGGATCAACCCGATGCATCCCATCCGCGCTCCCTCCCGTCGCACGTGCGCCGCCGCGGGCCGTCCCGGCCCGATAGCGCCCGCGCCGTTGCGGCACGTCGTTGCGTCGGCGCCGGCCCTCGGGCCGGTCGCCGGACCACCTGCGTCATGAGCGGGATCAGGACAGGGGCGGCGCGCGGGAGGCCTTGGAGGCCAGCAGGGTGAGGGACGAGAGGAAGTGGGCCAGAGGCGGGTCGTGCCGCTCCGGGGCGGCGAACCGTCCGGGCAGCACGACCGTCGGGAGCACGGAGCCAGCGCTGTGAAGCTGGACCCACTGGCAGAGGTCGAAGTCCGAGTGCCGGTGCCCATCGTCGTCCGCGGCGGCCAGCTCGTGGTGCACACCGAGGGCGGCCGCGAACGGTCCCAGCGCCAGCACGAGACAGACGAGCACCAGGGCCAAGCGGGCGCGGGTCTGCTGGTGCGAGCGGGCTACCGGCACTTGGGGCACCATCCGAAAAACTCCAGCGCGTGGCCGTCCACGCGGAACCGGGTCAGACGCTCCACCAAGGCAGAGAGCTTCCGGAGGGGACAGAGGGCCAGGTCAGCGATCCGCCCGCATCCGCGACAGCGGATGTGGTGGTGGTGCTCTCGCCCCTGCCGGATCTCGTACCGGAACTGGCCCTCCTGGAACTCCACTCGGAAGACGAGCCCGAGTTCCTTGAGCACGGCCAAGGTCCGATAGACCGTCACCAGATCGGCGGGCTCCCGCTGCTCCGTCAACCGTCGGTGGACGTCCGCCGCGCTGAGCGGATATTGGGCCTGCTCGAGCACGGCCAAGATCGCCTTGCGGGTCCGGGTCAGCCGCCGTCCCGTCGCCCGCAGCCTCGCCGCTAGCGTCGCCGACACGTGAAGCGCCTCCCGGGAAGAGTAGTTGCAAATAGTTTGCATTTACCACGTCGCCGCGCCCCTGTCAACCCTCCAGGTCGCCCCGGTCTGCCCTTCCGAGTGGCATTCGGCCGTGCTAGGATACGGCGCATCCACGAGCCCGGAGCAGCCGCATGCTCATTGACACCCATACCCACCTGGACGACGCGCGCTACGACGAGGACCGCGAGGCTGTCCTGGCGCGTGCACGGGAGGCCGGCATCACGGCGCTCGTGACGATCGGCTGCGACCTCGCCTCCAGCCGGGCGGCGGTCGCGCTGGCGGACCGCTATCCCCAGGTCTATGCCACGGTGGGCGTCCATCCCCACGAGGTTCGGCAGATCGGGGACGACTGGTACGATCAGCTTCGCCGACTGGCCGCCCATCCCAAGGTCGTCGCATACGGAGAGATCGGCCTGGACTACCACTACAACTATTCGCCGCCCCGGCTGCAGCGGGACCGGTTCCGGGAGCAAGTCTGCCTGGCCAAGGATCTGGGCCTGCCCATCGTCGTGCACACCCGTGCGGCTCAGGACGACACGATCGCGATCCTCCGGGAAGAAAAAGCCGACCGGGTCGGCGGCGTCTTCCACTGCTTTTCGGGCGACGCGGCCCTGGCGAGGCAGGCGCTGGACCTGGGCTTTTACCTGTCGTTTTCCGGCGTCGTCACCTTCAGGAACGCGGAGCCGCTCCGCGAGATCGCCAAGACAGTGCCCCTGGACCGGATGCTCGTGGAGACGGACTGTCCCTACCTGACGCCGGTCCCGCACCGCGGGAAACGCAACGAGCCGGCCTACGTCCGGCTCGTCGCGGAGCGGATCGCCGACCTGACGCGTCCAGCCGGACCATCCCCGCTGGAGGAGATCGGCCGGATCACCTCGGAGAATGCGCAACGGCTATTCCAGCTCGCGGCGCGGCAGCGGTAAGCGAACGAGAGGAGCCACCCCATGGACGAGCGAGAGACGACCCTGGCGATCGAGCTGCTGGTCAACCACGTGGTCCATCTGAGAAGTCAGGTGGAGATCCTGCAGGAGCAACTCGAGCGGCTGGGGATCATCCCGGCGGAGAGCGTCGACCGCGAGCTGGACGAGAACTGGTCCGTCCACGGCGATCAGGCGGTGGATGCCTTCTGGAACGAGTTCGAGAAGATCAAGCGGGAGACGGAGTGAGTCAGAACCTCCGGAGCTGCCGCTGCCGCTGGCGGAGCGCCTTCGGCAGCTTGCGGGGATTGCCTCGTTTGTCGGAAGTCCGTCGCGGACCATCATCGTCCTCACCGCGGCTGAACGCGGGTGGACGCGCCGGCGCCGTGGGCGCCGCGCGCAGCCGCGCGTCGAATTCGCGGGCCTCGATCGTGAAGGCGCCCCGCGCGCGGGCAAAGGCCGCGACCTCGCGGTCCGAGGAGACCACCGCGCACGCCTTGCCGAACTCCTCCGCCAGCCGTTGGATGACTTGGTCCGCCCGCTCCCCGCGACGCGAATAGATCACCTCGACCCCGGCCCGGTGCTCGTGCCGCTCCGTCCCTGCCCCTTGCTGCCATCCATCGAAGACCACGGTTATGGGATGGCCTTTGCGCTGCCGGTACCGCGCCAGCTCGTGAAGCAGCGCCTCGCGGGCGGCCTCCGGATGTTCGCGGCCCGTGCGGCCGGCCTGGCCTCGGACGCCGAGGAGATTGTAGCCGTCAATGATGAGGTGACCCTCCATGGGGCTCAACCCTAGCCGACACCCGCGGGCCTGTCAATCGAGCCCGTGTGGGGCGGCCCCGGCCGGTTCTGCTTGACAATCCCGCGGGCATCTGAGACAACCTGCGGTGAGAGGGCCAAGGAGCCGACTCGTATGCTGGTAGCTCGACGGCTGGCGTTCGCTCTGAGCCTCACCGCATGGCTGCTGAGTTGGGTGGCGGCGGGGCTCGACGCCCACGGCGCCGCCACCAGGGCGCTGCGCGCCGACGGCCGGGCGGTCCCGTCCACGCAGCCGGCCACCGACCGCAAGGCCAGGAAGTCCAGAAAGAAGGCGCCCCAGCCCGCGGCCTCGCCGACGGTCGTCCGGGATCTTCGCTTCCGGGCCTACGTGGACTACACGCGGCTGGTCTTCGATCTTCAGCGCAGCGTGACCTTCACCCAGAGCCGCCAGGCGGACCCCGACCGGATCGTGATCGAGCTTCAGAATTCCGTCCTAGGCCAGGCCGCCAAAGCCCGCCTGAGCGACAAGGAGTTTCCGTCGGACATCACCATCGGCCAGCCGAACCCCCAGTCCGTCACGGTCTCCCTCAACCTAGAGTCGATCACCGACTACAAGCTGCTACCGCTGCGGGATCCGGCCCGACTCGTCCTGGACGTGTACCCCCCCGCGGCAACGGCGCCGAGCCGGCCCGGCCGGGCTCCCCGCCGGCCGCGGGTCAACCCGCTCCCGCTGGCGCGGCGCCTGTCGCTCCCGGCGCGCCAGCCCCGCCGCCCCGGCGGAGCCGGACCGCGTGATCGCGCTCACGCCCGAGCAACGCAGGGCCAGCGAGATCAGGACCATCGTGCTCGATCCGGGGCACGGCGGCAAGGATCCCGGCGCGATCGGGCGGAGCGGCACGGCGGAGAAGGACATTACCCTCCAGGTCGCCCTCAAGGTCCGCGACCTGGTGGTCAAGCGACTCGGCAAGAAGGTGCTCATGACCCGGGACCGGGACGTGTTCGTGGAGCTGGAGGACCGGGCGGCTTTCGCCAACCGGAACGGGGCGGACCTCTTCGTCTCGATCCACGTCAACTCGCACCCCCAGCGCGCCGTGAAGGGGCTCGAGATCTACCACTTCGGCAAGGCGAGCGACCGCCGGGCGCTGGAAGTCGCCGCGCGGGAAAACGGCATTCCCATTGACCAGGTGGACAACAACCCGGTCAACGCCATTGTGCTGGACATGGTGGCAACGAAGAAGCTCCACGAGTCGCAAACCCTGGCCTGGGCGACGAAAGAAGCGATGGTCGCTCACCTGGACGACCACTACGACGTGGTGGATCACGGGGTGAAGACCGCGCCGTTTTACGTGCTCCGCTTCACTACCATGCCCAGCATCCTGGCCGAGATTGCGTTCATTTCGAACCCGACGGAAGAGCGGCTAATGCGGGGCGAGGCCTTCCTCACCCGCATCGCGGAAGCGATCTTCGAAGGCATCCGGGCCTACGTCAGGCCGGTTCAGACAGTCAAGCAATGACGGGCCGCCGGGCTCCGTCCCGGCCCAGTGTCCCCTCGCCTCCGTACAGGCGTGCGCACAACTCCGAATCGGCGCTGCCCGCCCCATGGCCACGATCAAGCTGACGCTCCAATACGACGGCACGGCCTACGCCGGCTGGCAACGGCAACCGAAGCAGCCGACCATCCAGGCCGCTCTGGAAGCGGCCATCGAGCGCATCTGCCAGGCGCCGGTCCGGGTGATCGGGGCGGGGCGGACCGACGCGGGCGTGCACGCGCTGGGACAGGTGGCGAGCTTCCGCTGCGCACGGGACCTGGCCCCCGAGGTGTGGGTGCGAGCGCTGAACGGGCTGTTGCCGCCGGACATCTGCGTCCTGGCGGCCGAGCAGGTCGCCGACGACTTCCACGCGCGCTACGGCGCCACGGCAAAGGTCTATGAGTATCACATCCTCAACCGCCCGGTGCGGTCCGCCCTGGAGCGACACCGGGCCTGGCACGTCCGGCACCCGCTCCTCATCGAGCCGATGCGCGAGGCGGCGGCGCTCTTGCTCGGACGGCACGACTTCTCCTCCTTCCAAAACTCCCCGACCGACACGGAGAATCCCGTCTGCGACCTGCGTCGCCTGGCGGTGCTTCACGACTCTCCTCTTATCCGCATTGAGGCGGAAGCGGACCGGTTCCTCCGTCAGATGGTCCGCGCGATCGTGGGGACCCTGGTCGAGGTCGGCCTAGGGAAGCGTCCACCCGTGAGCCTCAAGGACATCCTCGCGGCGCGGGACCGCCGCGCCGCCGGCACCACCGCGCCGGCGCAGGGGCTCTATCTGGTGCGGGTGGAGTACTGACCCTTCCAAGCAAGCTTGCGGGACTGAGGCGGGGAACAGAATTGCGACAGATGAGCGTAGGACGGCACGCACGCATCTACCCATCACCGATGATTGACGCAGGGGCTCTCGCTACTTCGCGTTAAAATCGTAGTAGGGCCTTTCAATCCCCACGATTTCCCCTTTGCCATTAAGATACGGTGAGCGTACCTGCGCGGCGAAGAAGACGTCGTCTCCCTTCTGCAGGACGATATCCTTGGCTTCGTCCCCCTCAATGAGGAGCTTGGGAAGATCTACTTGTAACTTGACCGTGCCCTCGCCGTTCGGTTGCCGGCGGATAACATAGACGTTTGAAAAGTCCCATCCTGGATTGAGGCCTCCCAAGTCATAAACCAGGCTGGAAAATCGTTGGCCGGCTTCCAATTCATATTGCAACAGCATCGCGGTACTCGACGGTGCGGAGGAGCCGTTTTCAGCACCGGACCCGTCAGTGGTGGTGGCTAGGACCGCCGCTTGGTCGAAGATGCGGATGAGCGACCCGCTCACCGGAGGAACGAAGATGACGTCGCCTTCGTGGAGGAAAGGATTCGCGTCCTCGACGCCTCGCTTGAGATAGGCATTGAGGTCGCACATCGCGCGGAGTGTTCCGCCTTGCTTCACCTGGATGTGTCTCAAGCTGCCGCCAGGCAAAACGCCACCCGCCTCGACAATCAGGTCCGACACGCGCGTGTCCAGTGTCGCTGGATAGTTCCCTGGCGCATGGACCGCCCCGAGGACTCCGACTTTGAATGTTCGCAGGGACGTCAGGGAGATGCCGCTGTTCACATTCCTGTAGTACTTGTCCACGGCGCGCCTGAGGAGGGCCTCGGCCTGCTCGAGCGTCAACCCAGAGACCTTCAGTTCGCCGATCGTCGGGAGGCTGATCTTCCCCGTCGCGGACACAACTTGGGGCTCGAAGGCATCGTACTCCCCCCAGAGATTGACGAGGAGTTCATCTCCCGGGCCCAGGACATATTTCGCGGGATCAATCTGCTTAAAAAGGGTCAGCCCTCCGCCCCCCGATGAACCGCGCGCGCCTTTTTCTTTCGCACCACTTTGAACGCCGGCCTTAAGGCCGCTTACCCCCCCTTTCCCTTTTCGCTGGTCTCCTTGATGTGCGCCCTGCGCCCAGGTCACAGCGTGGAGGACACAACAGGTCAACAACACAATCGCGTACACCAGCACAGGTCCGCGATGGGCGTACCTTGAAGACATCGGCGATAACCCCTTCGGGGGAGGGATTCTACCCCCCCCCCCGCGCGAGCGTCAAGGCGGTGCCCAGCGCGTGGTTTCTGGAAGGAATTTGCGCGCGGGGTGTGGCGGCTCGATGCGGAAGACAAGCTGTTGCGAACCGCTCTTAGACCCGCCGCAGACGAGATGGCGCGAGCTGTTTGACGATCTAAGGATTCTTCGGAGGGTTTTGATTTTCCAGCTTTTTCCGCAGCTCGATGAGCTCGCGCTCGAGGGCCTCGAAGCGGTCGGCGATGGGGTCGGGGATGTTGATGTGGTCCATGGTAGCCTCGGGGACGCGCTGCCCCTCGGTCTTGATCACGCGCGCCGGCACGCCGATTACGGTCGAGTTGGGCGGGACGGACTTGAGCACGACCGAGTTCGCGCCGATCTTGACGTTGTCCCCGATCTTGATCCCCCCGAGGATCTTCGCGCCCGCGCCGACCACCACGTGGTTGCCCAGGGTCGGATGCCGCTTGCCCCGTTCTTTGCCGGTGCCACCCAGCGTCACGCCTTGGAACAGCGTCACGTAGTCGCCGATCTCCGCGGTCTCCCCGATCACCACGCCCATCCCGTGGTCAATGAAGAAGCCGACTCCGATCTTGGCCCCGGGATGGATTTCGATCCCGGTCAGCCAGCGGGCGAGCTGCGAAATCAGGCGGGGCAGAACCGGCACCCCCCAGGTGTACAGCCGGTGGGCAACCCGGTGGGCGAGCAGCGCGTGAAAGCCGGCGTAGGTCAGGATGACCTCCAGCACGCTCGTCGCCGCCGGGTCGCGGTCGAACACGGCCTGGAGGTCCTGTCGGATGGTCTTGAACATGCTTCGTTGGGCCGTCAGCCGTCGGCTTCGTCATTCCGGCGAAAGCCGGAATCCCGAGAGATCCCGGATTGACGCTGTCCGGGGCGACGGCCACACTGATCGCTGGTGTCCAGGCTTATTTGTCCGCGATCAAGCACACGGCCTGGGCCGCGATGGCCTCCTCCCGGCCGATCGCGTCGTCGAGCCCTTCGCCGCCCTTCACCTTCACGTTCACCTGTCCCCGTTCGACCTTGAGGACCTCTGCGAGCCGGGTCTGCATCGCGGCCAGGTGCGGGCCGAGGCGCGGCGCTTGCGCGATAATCACCGTGTCCAGGTTGACCAGCCGGAGCCCCTTCTTGTCCAGCATCGCCGCCACGTCCTCCAGCAGCCGCAGGCTGGAGATGTCCTGGAAGCGGGCGTCCGAGCTGGGATAGTGCTTCCCCAGATCGCCTTCCCCCATCGCGCCCAGCAGCGCGTCGCAGACCGCATGCACGAGCGCGTCCGCGTCCGAATGGCCGATCAACCCCCGATCGTGGGGAATGTCCACGCCACCCAGGATCAGCCTGCGTCCCTGCCCCAAGGGATGGATATCGTACCCCAATCCGACCCGCATGCCTATCCTCACCCCTTACGCCTCACGTCTTTTGCGCGCAGCCAGGATCGCCTCTCCGATCGCCAGGTCCTCCGGCCTGGTAATCTTGATGTTCTCCCCACTGCCCTCCACGAGCGCTACCGGCCGCCCGAGCCATTCCACGAGCTGGGCGTCGTCGGTGGCCCGGTACCCCTCGAGATGGGCCTTGCGGTGCGCCTCCCGCAAGACCTCGATCCGGAAGGCCTGCGGAGTCTGGGCCAGCCACAACCCGCGCCGGTCCACGGTCCGCGCGACCAGCCCGTCCTCGCCGGCCTGCTTGACCGTGTCGCGCATGGGGATCGCGACAACCGCCGCCCCCCACTCCGCTGCCCGGGCCAGTACCCGGGCAATCATATCGGCGGTGAGAAAGGGCCGGACCGCGTCGTGCACCAGGATCAGGTCGGCCTCCTCCCTGATGGATTCCAGCCCTAACCGGACCGAGTCCTGCCGCTCCGGACCGCCGGCGACGATGCGGGTGACCTTGGTGAAGCCGTGACGGGTGACGATTTCCCTCTGGCAGTGCTCGCGGTCGGCGGCGGGGACGACGAGGACGATTCCCGCCACGGAGTCCGCGCCTTCCAGGGCAAGGAGGGAGTGCACCAGGATGGGGAGGCCCCCCAAAGTCACAAACTGCTTGGGGACATCGCCCCCCATGCGGATCCCCCGTCCCGCCGCCGGGACGAGGGCGACGGTTCGGTTAGCCACGCGCGACTTGGACTTCCTCCTTTTCCGCCTCTTCCTTGAGCCGCGTGAAGATCATCCGCCCCGCCGTCGTCTGCAGCACGCTGGTGACCACGACGTCCACGTTCCGCCCGATACAGCGCTTGGCATTGTCCACCACAATCATGGTGCCGTCGTCCAGGTAGGCGACCCCCTGCCCGGCCTCCTTGCCTTCCTTGAGGACGAACACCCGGATCGTCTCGCCCGGCAGCACGACCGGCCGGAGCGCGTTGCACAGCTCGTTGATGTTGAGCACCCGCACCCCTTGCAGCTCGGCAACCTTGTTGAGGTTCAGGTCGTTGGTGATGACCTTGGCATTTACCTTCTTGGCGAGCACCACGATCTTGGAATCCACATCCTTCACCTGTGGGAAATCGTCGTCCACGATGCGGACGTCAATGTCCACCATCTTCTGGATCTTGTTCAGGATATCCAGCCCGCGGCGGCCGCGCGCCCGTTTGAGCGAATCCGACGAGTCCGCGATGTGCTGCAGCTCGTGCAGGATGAACTGCGGCACCAGGAACGTCCCCTCCAGGAAGCCGGTCTCGCAGAGGTCCGCCACCCGGCCATCAATGATGACGCTCGTGTCCAGGATCTTCATGTTGGACACCGGGGCCGCGTGCTCCGGATGCTTGACCGCCCCCGCCATCCGCTCCTGCCCGAACCGGGCGCCCAAGACCAGCCCCAGGTACGGCAGCCCCAGCAGGAAGACGAGGCCCCCGATGTGAAAGAGGACCGTCTCGACGTCGAAGATGACGCTCCCGACCCACTCCACCAACCCCGTCAGCACGAGCCCAATCGCCAATCCCGAGGTCCCGCCAACGATGATGCCAAACGAGAGCTTCTGTAATGCGTATTCTCCGGCCAGAATAAGTCCGCCCGTGGCCCCCCCGATCGCGAACCCCGCGACCATCAGCGGCGCGTTCAGCTCTCCCCCACGCAGGAAGAGGGCCATGCCCGCGAGGGCGCACAGGAGCACGAAGACGATGCGTCGTGCCATAGGCTCCACCCCCCTTCGGCCAGCAATTATACCATCAGGATCGCTTCCGGTCCTGGGACTCACGGTTTCAAGGTCACGTAGCTCGTGCGCCCGCCCCGCTGAATCAGGAGCAGCACGCTCGGATCCTTGCTCACCGCAGCCGCCTCCCGTTCGTAGGCCGTCAGGCTGTCCACCGGCTTGCGGTTCACCTCGAGGAGCACGTCGCCCGGCCGGAGGCCGGTCTCTTCCGCCACACTGCCGGGACGCACCGATGCGATCAGCACGCCGCGTTGGCCAGCCGCCAGGCTGAGGCGGCTCGTCAGGCCCCGCTCCAGCTCCCGGACCTCGAGGTCCGAGAGCAGCCCGGCCGGCCGGATCGCCTCGCCGGAGTCCTCCCGGCCCGCCTGGGCCACGCTCTTGGGCTGCTCGGCGATCGTGACTTGCACCGTGCGCACGCGCCGGTCCCGAACCAGCTTGACCGTCGTCTTCCGCCCGATTTCCGCCTGCGCCACGACGTTCTTGAGCTGGGTCGGCGTGTCCACGGGCTTCCCGTCGAACTCCACAATGATGTCGCCGCGCTCGATGCCGGCCCGCTTGGCCGGGCTGTCGTCGAGGACGTCGCTGACCAGCACGCCCTTGGCGTCCTGCACGCCGAACTGCGACGCGAGATCGGGCGTCAGCTCCTGGATGGACACCCCCAGCCACCCGCGCACGACCCGCCCGTTCTTGACGAGCTGTTCCAGGATCGAGCGGGCCATGTTGCTGGGCACCGCGAAGCCGATGCCCATGTTCCCGCCGCTCTGGCTGAAGATCGCGGTGTTGATCCCGATCAGCTCGCCGCGGGCGTTGACCAGCGCGCCGCCCGAGTTGCCCGGATTGATCGCCGCGTCGGTCTGGATAAAGTCCTCGTACTCGGCAATCCCCATGCTGGCTCGTCCGATCGCGCTCACGATGCCCATCGTCACGGTCTGGTGCAGCCCGAAGGGGTTCCCGACCGCGAGCACGAATTCGCCGACCTGGAGGTGATCGGAGTCCGCCCAGGGAATCGTGTGCAGGCCCTCGGCCGCGACCTTCAGCACCGCCAGATCGGACTTCGAATCGGTCCCCACCAGCTTGGCCTTGTATTCCCGCTTGTCGGCCAGGTACACCTTGATCTCGTCCGCCTTGCTGACCACGTGGTTGTTCGTGAGGATGAGCCCGTTGGGATCCACGATCACGCCAGACCCGAGGCTGCGCTCCTTCCGCTCCCGCGGCGCCTCGAACCGGCGGAAGAATTCCTCGCCGAAGAACCGCCGGAAGAACGGGTCCTCGAAAGGCATCGCGTGCGGGTTCCCTCCCACGCTCGTGCGGGTCGTGAAGATGTTGACCACCGCGGGCGTCACGGCCTTGGCGACCTCGACGAAGTTCGGCCCAGCCGGGACGGCCGGCGGCGGGAGGCTGGCCGGGGTCGGCTTGACCTTGACCGGCTCGGGTACCGCATGGCCGAAGGGCAGCCAGCCCAGGTCCGAGGCCGCGACGAGGCCGATCAGGATACCCACGCCCACCAGCAGGCTGGCCACAAGAAACGGGCTCACCCCACGCTGCGCCAGCCGGCTGGGCTCGTAGCCGTTCACGGAACCTCCTTGGAAGACGCGGTCAGCCCTCGGGGTCCACGGTCGTCTATGGAATCTCACCGGCATAAATGCCCATGACCGTGGCCAGGAATTTGAGCGCCTCCGGCTTCGGGCGCTGGAAGGAATTGCGCCCGATGATCGAGCCGAAACCGCCCCCGTCTCGGATCGCCCGGACTTCCTCGAAAAACGTCTTGTCCTCGCTCTTGGGTCCGCCTGAAAAGATCACGATTCGCCGGCCGTCGAAGGCGCTCTGCACGACGTGCCGGACCCGCTCGGCCAGGGTCTTGATCGGAACTTGCTGGGCCTCGTACACCTTGCGGGCCGCTTCCTGCTCGAGGTGCGCGGTCGGGAGCTTGACCTTCACGATGTGGGCGCCGAGCTGGCACGCGATCTGGGCCGCGTAGGCGACGACGTCCACGGCGGTCTCCCCCTCCTTGCTGAGCTGGGACCCGCGCGGGTAGGACCACACGACCACGGCGAGCCCATGGGCCTTCGCTTCCTCGGCGATCGCGCGGAGCTGCTGGTACATGGTCGTGCAGTGCGCCGAGCCCGGATAGATCGTGAAGCCGACGGCGGCGCAGCCGAGCCGCAGGGCGTCCCGCACGCTGCCCGTCACCGACGGGAGTGGGTCCTTGTCCTCGTGCAGGAGGTCGTGGTTGTTCAGCTTGAGGATCAGCGGCACGCGGCCGGCGTACTCCGCTGCCCCGGCTTCTAGGAACCCCAGGGGCGCCGCGTAGGCGTTGCACCCGGCCTCGATCGCGAGCTCGAAGTGATAGTGCGGATGGTAGCCCGGCGGGTTCGGGGCAAAACTGCGGGCCGGGCCGTGCTCGAACCCCTGATCCACGGGAAGGATGACCAGCCGGCCGGTCCCGCCCAGCTTGCCGTGGTTCAACAGGCGCGCGAGGTTCATGCGCGTGCCCGGGTTGTCGCTGCCGTACCAGCTCAGGATCTCTCGAACGCGATCGCTCATGCTCACCCTCCTGACCGGAACTCAGGCCCCGTTATGATGTCCGCTTGCCCTGAATGAACTGCTCGGCCGTCTCGACGTCCTCCCGGCTCCCGATGAGCAGGGGGACGCGCTGGTGCAGGCCGGCCGGCTCGACGGCGAGGACCCGGTGCGTCCCCGTGCTGGCGCGCCCGCCGGCCTGCTCGACCACCATCGCCAGCGGATTGGCTTCGTACAGCAGGCGCAGCTTGCCCTCCGGCTTGTCCGTCTCCGCGGGATAGAGGTAGATGCCGCCGCCCAAGAGGATCCGGTGGACATCCGCCACGAGGCAGCCGGAATACCGGCCGGCATAGGGACGGCCAGTCGTCTTGTCCGGAGTCTTCAGCCAGTCCAGGTAGCGTCGGGGGCCCGCCGGCCATTTCTGCGCGTTGCCTTCGTTGACCGCGTACACCTTCCCCCGAGTCGGCATCCGGATGTCCCGGTGGGAGAGGAGGTATTCGCCCACCTCGGGATCCAGCGTGAACCCGTGCACTCCCTGCCCGGATGTGTACACCAGCATCGTGCTCGACCCGTAGAGGAGGTACCCAGCGGCCACCTGCTCCGTGCCGCGCCGCACCAGCTCCGCTTCCGTCGGCAGCCGGTCCTTGCCCTTGTGGCGGAGCACGGAGAAGATCGTCCCCAGCGGCATGTTGACGTCCGTGTTGGCGGAGCCGTCGAGGGGATCGAAGAGGAGCATGTACTTGCCGTGCGGCCAGTTCTCGGGAAGCTGGACCGGCTTTTCCATCTCCTCGGAGGCTAGGGCGCAGACGAGCCCGCTGTATTGAAAAACCTTCAGGAACGTCTCGTTGGCCAGCTCGTCCAGCTTCTTGACAGCCTCGCCCTGGACATTGACCTCCCCCGTCACCCCCAGGATGTTGATCAGGCCGGCCCGGCGGAGGTCGCGGGCGAGCAGCTTGCCGACCAGGCCGATCTGCGCCATCAGCGCGGAAAACTCTCCGGTCGCGCCCGGGTGCACCGCCTGGTTTTCGATGATGAAACGGGTCAGGGTGACGGGAAACGGGCCCATGCCAGCACCTCGCAGACGGAATGCACAATTATAGCGGTTTCACGGTGGACGGGCAATCAAACGCGTTCACCGGGACCCATCCCCGTAGCCCTCGATCAGGTCCGCGACGACCGAGCCGATGATGACCTTGGCCTGCATGCGCAAGGGAACGTGTCTGTCGTCATTGGTGAACCAGACCCGGATGTTTCCTTCGTTGAGGAAGATCCCCTGGAAGGGCATCACGACCAGCACCCGGATCGCCTCCCGCTCCCCCCAGGCGCCTGCCACGCGCTCGATGCCCTCGACCCGTACCTCCAGCCGGTAGTTCTTCTTGTCGTGGTGAACGTTCAGGAAGATCGAGTCGCCGGGCCTGAGGGACGGCAGGCTCCGGACGTAGTAGAGGCAAGAGAGCGCGTCCTGGGTATCCGGCTGGATGGGAATCACGTCTGTAACCCCGTCCTTGATCGATGTGACGACACCCTGGTCTTGGCGGAACGTGAGGTCGAACTCGTTCTTCCGCTTGCCCTCGCGCCGGTGAAAGATCAGCCGCCGTGGCGCGAGCGTAGCGGCATCCACGATGGATTCCACCCGGTTGTCCACCGGATAGAACCGCGAGAGGAAGGGGGTGGACCAGGCCCTGGTGAGCAGTTCCAGTTGCGCCGGCTCGCCGGCGAACGGGTGTGCCCGCACCTCCATGACGGCCGTGCCGGCCCGCAGGTTCAGCCAGGAGAGCGCGTAGATGAAGCGCTCTCCACCGGAGAAGGGCCGCGACGAGACGGGCTGAGCCGGCGCAGGCCGGACCGCATCGCCTCGGGGGGCCGCCACCGCGGAAGGAGGCGCGGCCAGGCTCGTGACGACGAACAGAGAGAGCGCGGCGCGCCGGCTCAGCCGACGCCGATCAGGCCCCCAGGGCACGACGCGCCTCGTCCAGGTGGGATTCGATCAGCGTCTGAATGGCCGAAAGACGCTCCGGCGTCGAGGCTTCGAAACGCAACACCAAGGCCGGCTGGGTGTTCGAGGCCCGGATGAGCCCCCAACCGTCTTCGAAGATCACGCGGACGCCGTCAATGATGACCACGTCCCGGATCGCCAGGCCGTCCTTGCCCGGCGCACGGCCCAGCCGGGCGAACTCGACAAATCGCTCCTGAACGCGCCGAACCAAGTCGAACTTGATCGAGTCCGGGCAGTCCACGCGGATCTCCGGCGTCACGCAGGTCGGCGGCAGATCGGCGACCAGCGTCGAGAGCGGCTTGCCGGCCCGGGCGAGAATCTCGACCAGCCGGCAGGAGGCGTAGATCGCGTCGTCGTAGCCGAAGTACCGGTCGGCGAAGAACATGTGGCCGGACATCTCCCCGGCCAGAACGGCCGCTTCGGCCTTCATCTTGGCCTTGATGAGCGAGTGCCCGGTCTTCCACATGATCGGACGGCCGCCGTGTTTGCGGACATCGTCGTAGAGGGTCTGGGAGGCCTTCACTTCCGAGAGAATCGTGCTGCCCGGCCGGGCGGCGAGAATATCGCGGGCAAAGAGGACCATCAGGCGGTCGCCCCACAGAATCTCGCCCCGCTCGTCCACCGCGCCGATGCGGTCGGCATCCCCATCGTAGCCGATCCCGACGTCGGCGCCCGTCTGCCGGACGGTGCGGATCAGGTCTTGGAGATTGGCGACCACGGTCGGATCAGGATGGTGGTTGGGGAACCGCCCGTCCAGCTCGCAGTACAGCCCCGTCACCCGGCAGCCTAATTGCTCCAAGGCCGGCTTGGCGGCGAGCGCGGCGGCGCCGTTTCCGCAGTCAATGACCACGTGGAGCCGCTCCGCACGGACGGCGGCGAAGGTCTGCTTGAGGAAGGCCAGATAGTCGGGGATCAGCGGGCGGCTGGTGACCGTGCCCGCCCCCGAGCTGAACCGACCCGCCTCCATGACCCGCCGCAGCTCCTGGATCTCTTCGCCGTGCAGCGCCTCCTTGCCCACGCAGAGCTTGAACCCGTTGTACTCGGCGACGTTGTGGCTGCCGGTGATCATGACGCCTCCGTCCACCGGTTGGGTGAACAGCGAGAAATACAGGACCGGCGTCGGGCAGGCCCCGATGTCCACGACGTTCAGCCCGCCGGCGGTCAGGCCGCGCACGAGCCGATCTCGCAGGACCGGGGAGCTGGCGCGGCCGTCCCGCCCGACCGCGACGGTCTTCACACCCTTGTCCCGGCCCAGCGTAGCGAAGGCCCGGCCGATGCGCTCGGCGATCTCCTCCGTCAGCTCCTGACCGACGATCCCTCGGATGTCGTATTCGCGAAACAGCGTCATCTTTGCGCAGCAACCAGCGAACAGCTCACAGCAAGGAGCTCAGCGCTATTGGCTACTCGCTATTGGCTTCTCCCGTAATCGTCCTGGAGCCGGACGATGTCGTCTTCGCCCAGGTAGGGCCCGTTCTGGACCTCGATGACGTGCAGCGGCTCCTGCCCCGGGTTCTCCAAGCGGTGCGGCGTCTCCCGGGGAATCGCCGTGCTCTGGCCCACCGCCAGCTCGTACACACGCCGCCCGCAGGTGACGCGCGCCCGGCCAGCAATGACCACCCAGTGCTCGCTGCGCCGGTGATGGAGCTGCAACGACAGCCGGCCGCCCGGGCTGACGGTCACCCGCTTCACCTTGTAGCCCGGCCCCTCCTCCAGCACCGTGTAGGAGCCCCAGGGTCGGAACACCGTGCGGTGCTCCAGATGCTCGGGGGCGCCCCGCCGCTTCAGGATCTCGACCACCCGCTTGACATCCTGCGCGCGCGCCTTCGGGCAGATGAGCGTGGCGTCCGGCGTGTCCACGACCACCATGTCGGACAAGCCGAGCGTCGCCACCAGCCGCCGGTCCGCGTAGACAATCGAGTTCCGGCTGCCAAGGTCCACCACGTTCCCGCTGAACACGTTCCCGGCCCCGTCGCGTGGCGCCACCTCCTCCAGGCTGCTCCAGGTCCCGACGTCGGACCAGGCGAAGTCCACGGGGATCATCGCCGCGCAGGACGAACGCTCCATGACGCCCTGGTCGATCGAGAGCGGCGGCAACCGTCGGTACACCGGCGCCAGCCGCGCGGCCGTCGCCCCGCCCCGCGCAAGCTCGCCGAGTTTCCGGAGCGCTCCCGCGAGCGCCGGTTGCAGTCGCTTCAGCTCTTCCAGAATCACGCTGGCGCGCCAGACGAAGATCCCGCTGTTCCAGTAGTAGTGCCCCGCACGCAGGTACGTCGCCGCCGTCGGGGCGTCGGGCTTCTCCACGAAGCGCGCCACCCGGTAGCCGGTCAGCCCGTCTCGGGTCGCGAGCCGGTGGGCGAGGTCGGGCCGGATGTAGCCGTACCCGGTCTCGGGCCTGGTCGGGCGGATGCCGAACGTGACCAGATGGCCTCGCGCAGCCAACTCCGCGCCCAGCCGGACCGCGGACTGGAATCGCCGGGCCCCCTTGATGACGTGGTCCGCCGGCAGCACGAGCATGATCGCCTCGGGGTCGCGGCCGGCCAACGTCACGGCGGTCAGGGCGATCGCCGGCGCCGTGTTCCGGGCCTCCGGCTCGACGATGAAATGCCCCTGCAGCGCATCCTTCCATTCTCCGAGCTGATAGCGGATGGACTCGGCCTGGACGGGCGTCGTCGAGAGAAAGACCCGGTTGACGGGCACACAGCGCAGCACGCGCCGCATGGTCTGCTGGATCAGCGTCTCGTCGCCGATGATCCGCAGGAGCTGCTTGGGGTAGAGCTGCCGGCTCAGCGGCCAGAAGCGCGTGCCGCTGCCGCCAGCCATGATGACGGCATACAGATGAGAATTGGTGCGGGGCCTCGTCATTCGCCGCAGTCGTCGTTTACCGCGCGTCGCGCGTCATGCGTGGCTCGCAGGAGAGGGCCTTCCTCACGCCCCACGCCTCACAGGCTTGCCTGCTTGCGCCGCCAGGATCAGGTCGGCCACCTCCCGGACCGCCCCCTCCCCACCGCGCCTCCGGCAGAGATAGTGGACCGCCTTCCGGACCGCCGGGACGGCATCGGCCGGGGCCGCCGCAAATCCGACCGCCCGGAGCGCCTCCAGATCATTGATGTCATCGCCCATGTAGGCGACTTCGTCCAGCGTCAGCCCGTGACGGGCCGCCATCGCGCGGAGCGCCCCGAGCTTGTCCCGGATCCCCTGATGGACCTCGGGGATCGCGAGCTTTTCGGCGCGCCGCGCGACCAGCTTGGTCTCCTCCATCGTCACCAATGCCGTGACCAGGCCCGCCTGCTGGAGCAGCTTGATCCCCATGCCGTCCCGCGTGTTGAACTTCTTCCACTCGTCGCCCGACTCCGCATAGTACATGCCCGCATCGGTGAGCACCCCGTCCACGTCGGTGGCGAAGAGGCGGACGCGCCGGAGCGTCCGCGTCAGGGACGCGCGCCCGTCCCGGCGGCTCGATCGGTTGGGTCGTGGGGTTGACATGGAAACCCGAATCGGCTCGGGGCGATCTTAGCAGAGCCTTCCGCGGAACGCCAACCATCAGCGGTACGGACGCCCGACAGAACAACGGCCGGCCGCACTCAGGGTCGTGCGCCGCGTGCGCCCGTCAGGGCGCCAAGGTCGGCCTCGACCATCTCCTGGACGAGGGTCTGGAACTTGACTTGGCAGGTCCACCCGAGCCTCTGCCTCGCCTTGGTGGCGTCCCCGAGCAAGGTCTCGACCTCGGCGGGACGGATGAGCTGGGGATCCACGACGACGTAGTCGCGATAGTCCAGCCCGACGCACGCGAAGGCGGCCTCGGCGAACTCCCGGACCGAGTGCTGCTCCCCTGTCGCGATGACGTAGTCCTCCGGCTCATCCTGCTGCAACATCAGCCACATAGCCCGGACGTAGTCCCGCGCGTGCCCCCAGTCCCGCCTGGCGTTCAGGTTGCCGAGTCGTAGCTCCTTGGCGAGCCCGAGCTTGATCCGGGCCGCGTGCGAGGTGATCTTCCGCGTGACGAACTCGAATCCGCGCCGCGGGGACTCGTGGTTGTACAGGATGCCGCAGGCAGCCTTGATCCCGTACGCCTCCCGGTAGTTCCTGGTCAGGTGAAACCCGGCCACCTTGGAAATGCCGTAGGCCGAGCGCGGATGAAAGGGCGTGGCTTCGTTCTGGGGGACCTGCGCGACCTTCCCGAACATCTCGCTCGAGGCGGCGAAATAGAACCGGCAATCCGGGGCACAGTCCCGGAGCGCAGCCAGCACATAGTGGGTCCCGTTGATGTTCGCGTTCAACGTGGAAAACTCGTCCTCGAACGAATAGGTCACGAAGCTCTGGGCGGCCAGATGATAGCACTCATCGGGCTTCACCGCCTGGAACACGCGGTAGATGCTCGGCAGGCTCTCCATCGAGGCCGCGTGCAGGCGCAGCCGATCCCTGAGGTGCAGGATGCGCCAGAGCCGGTGCTCCGGATCCTCGATCGCCACGCGGCGGACGATCCCATGGACCTCGTACCCCTTCTCCAGCAGCAGCTCGGCCAGGTAGGACCCGTCCTGCCCCGTAATGCCGGTGATCAGCGCGCGCTTCATCGAATCCCCTCCGGCAGCAGACCGCGAAAATAGCAGGCAGCGAGCCGCCAAGGCTTCGCAGCGTCATGGGCTGTCGGCTAGTGGCTGGCGACAGCTTGCTCTTTCATGAACCGGGCTAGCGCATCCCTCCAGGGCGGTAGCGGACCGACGGCCTCGGCCAGCCGTGATCCACCCAGGACCGTGTAGGGCGGCCGCGCAGCGGCGCGCCGCGCCTCCGCGGTGGTGATCGCCCGGACGGGCACCGACAGACCAGCCAGATCCACAATCGCGCAGGCAAACTCGAACCAGGTACAGTCGCCGGAGCCCGCCGCGTGGACGATCCCGCGCAGGTTGGTCTTCAGGAGACGATGGATCGCCTCGGCCAAATCCCGAGCATAGGTGGGGCTGCCCCGCTGGTCCGCCACGACCCGCAGCTCCGGCTGCTCGCGGGCCAGGCGCAGGACGGTGGAGGCGAAGTTCTTGCCCTGCACCCCGTACAGCCAGGAGGTCCGGACAACCAGGGTATCCGGACAGACAGCCAGAGCCCGCCGCTCGCCTTCCAGCTTGGATCTCCCGTAGGCGTTGAGCGGATTGGGCTCGTCCGACTCGACGTAGGGTGCGCTTTTCTTCCCGTCGAAGACATAGTCGGTGGACAGGGCGATGAGGCGAGCCCCGACCTCCGCAGTCGCCCGGGCCACCCGCTCCGTCCCTTCGGCGTTGACCGCCATGGCTTGCGCCGGCTCCCGTTCCGCCCCCTCCACGTCGGTGTAGGCCGCCGTATGGATGACCACTTCCGGTCTCGCCGCTCGGATGAGGCCCTCGACCTCAGGCTTGAGGATATCGAACTCGGGCCGGATGCCGAGCGTCAGCTCATGGTCTTTCAGCGACCGTCGCAGTTCGTGACCGAGCTGGCCCCCCGCGCCGGTGATCAGGATCCGCACGGAACGCCGTCCTTGAGCCGGTCCCGGTACATCCGCTCGTAGTAGGCGCGGAACTCGCCGGACTTGATCTTCCGCCACCACGTCTCGTGCGTCCGATACCAGTCCACGGTCGCGCGCAGCCCTTCCTCGAACGGCACCGTCGGCGCCCACCCGAGGCGCCGAAGCCGGCTGCAATCCACCGCGTACCGGCGGTCGTGCCCCGGGCGATCCTGGACGAAGCGGATCAAGGACGTGGGCTTGCCGAGGTACTGAAGGATCAACCCGGCGACGACGAGGTTTTCCCGCTCGTTGCCCCCGCCGACGTTGTAGACGCCGCCCGGCTCGCCGTGATGCAGCACGTGCTCGATCGCCGCACAGTGATCGAAGACGGAGAGCCAGTCGCGGTGATGGCGGCCGTCGCCGTAGAGCGGCAATGGCTGCTCGTCAATCGCGTTGGTGATGAACAGGGGAATAAACTTCTCCGGATACTGGTTGGGGCCGTAGGTGTTGCTCCCGCGGGTGATGAGGACCGGGAACCGGTAGGTCGTCCAGTAGCTTTGGACGAGGAGGTCCGCGCCCGCCTTGCTGGCCGCGTAGGGGCTCCGCGGCGCGAGCGGATCGTCTTCCGTCGACGAGCCGGACTCGACGCTCCCGTACACCTCGTCGGTGCTCACCTGAAGAAACCGCGACACTCCTGCCTGGCGCGCGGCCTCCAGCAGGACGGCCGTTCCGACCACGTCGGTCCTGGCGAAGCTGTTCGGATCCAGGATAGACCGGTCCACGTGCGTCTCCGCGGCGCAATTGACCACCGCCTCGATCCCGCGCTCGCGGAAGACCCGCGCGACGATCTCCGCGTCACAGATGTCTCCGCGCACGAAGGCATAGTCCGGGTGCCCGGCGAGGTCGGCGAGATTGTCGAGATTGCCCGAGTAGCGGAGCGCGTCCAGGTTGACGACCCGATGGCCCCCGACCACTAGCCGCCGGACGAGGTGCGAGCCGATGAACCCCGCCCCGCCCGTCACCAAAATGCGCATGGAATCGTCTCTCGTCTCGCGTTATTCGTGAATCGAGGCAAGAAGAAGCTGGTCATTTACGCTTCATGATCGAGTTTGTTGGCCCCAGTCCGGGCCACGAGCTGGTTCGCGTGGAGCAGCGACTCGACCGTGCCGGCGTCGGTCCACCAGCCGTCCAGCACGTCCCAGGTAAGCTGCCCGGCCTCGATGTAGGCGTTGTTGACGTCGGTGATCTCCAGCTCGCCACGCTGCGACGGCTTCAGCGTCTTGATGATGTCGAAGACCCGGGCGTCGTAGAAATAGATCCCCGTGACCGCATAGGGCGAGGCCGGACGTTCGGGTTTCTCTTCGATCTTCACCACCCGGTCTCCTTGCAAGATCGGCACGCCGAACCGCTGGGGATCCTTCACTTCCTTGAGGAGAATCTTGGCCCCCACCTTCTGCTCCCGGAACGCCCGCGCCGCCCGGAGGATGTTGCGCTCGATAATGTTGTCGCCGAGGATGACGCAGACGGGCTCCCCGTCCGCGAAGTGCTCCGCAAGCCGGAGGGCGTCGGCGATCCCGCCCTCGCCCTCCTGGTACGTGTAGTCCAGATGGTTCAGGCCGAACTCCTTGCCGTTTCCCAACAGCCGGAGGAAATCCCCCGCGTTGTTCCCGCCCGTCACCAGCAGGATCTCCCGCATCCCCGCGTTCACGAGCGTCTGGATCGGGTAATAGATCATCGGCCGGTCGTAGACGGGCAACAGGTGCTTGTTCGTGACCTTGGTCAGGGGGTAGAGGCGGGTTCCGAGCCCGCCGGCCAGCACGACACCCTTCATCACAGGAGCCCTCGGCGACGCACTCTCAGCGAGAGGTTCATGGGATCAGAGAGCCTGACGAAAGTACTCAATCGTCTTGACGAGGCCGTCCTCCAGCGTCACCGCCGGTTCCCACCTGAGCAAGGCCCTGGCCTTGCGGATGTCCGGCCGGCGCACCTGGGGGTCATCCACCGGCAGCGGCAGATGCTGCAGCTCGCTGCGGCTTCCCGTCAGCTTCAGGATGAGCCTCGCGATCTCCCGGACCGTCAACTCGCGGGGATTCCCGAGATTGACCGGCTCGTGCACGCTCTCGCGCGCCGGGCCCGACCGGGCCGTCAGGAACCCGCGGTCCGTCCGCTCCTCGACCGGCCGGTCCGACTCGATCATCAGCAGGGCGATGACCCCGCGGACCAGGTCATCCACGTAGCAGAAGCTCCGCGTTTGGGTGCCGTCCCCGAAGACCGTGAGCGGCTTGCCCTCCAGCGCTTGGACGATGAAGTTCGAGACGACCCGGCCGTCGTTCGGCCGCATGCGGGGGCCATAGGTGTTGAAGATCCGCGCGATCCGCGTGTCCAGCCCATGATACCGGTGGTAGGCCATGGTCATGGCTTCGGCAAATCGCTTGGCCTCGTCGTAGACTCCGCGCGGGCTGATCGGATTCACGTTGCCCCAGTAGGACTCCGGTTGCGGGTTCACCAGCGGGTCGCCGTACACCTCCGATGTGCTGGCCAGGAGAAACCGCGCCCCCTTGGCCTTGGCCAAGCCCAGCGCCTTGTGCGTACCGAGCGCGCCGACCTTGAGCGTCGCGATGGGCATCTCCAGGTAGTCCTGGGGGCTGGCAGGGGACGCGAAATGCAGCACGGCGTCGAGCGGGCCCTCGACGTGCAGGTAGTCGCACACGTTGTACTTCACGAAGCTGAAGCGGGCGTGCCCCAGGAGATGGGCGACGTTCTCGACGCGGCCGGTGCTGAGGTTGTCCATGCAGACCACCTCGTGCCCCTGCCCAACCAGGAGGTCGCAGAGGTGGCTCCCCAGAAACCCCGCCCCGCCGGTAATGAGGATGCGCATCCACACCCGCCTGACACGTCACATCCGGCGGCGGAGCAACCCGCCGCCCGGAATGCAGAAGATACGCGAAGACTCCGCCGGGACGCAAGCGTAATGTGCCGCGGACGGCGCCGTCACCCGCGTTCCTCGATCACACGCCGGTACACCGCCACCGTCTCGCGCGCGGTCCGGTCCCAAGTAAACTGCGCGGCGCGGCCTAGCCCTCGCTCCCGCAAATCCCGCCGCAAGGCTGGATCCGACAAGACCCGCTCGATCGCCTTGGCGAATCCCTCCGTATCCGAGGGATCCACCAGCAGCGCGGCGTCCCCGGCGACCTCCGGCAGCGAGGAGGCGTTGGAGCTAATGACCGGACACCCGCACGCCATCGCCTCCAGCACGGGGAACCCGAAGCCCTCATACCGAGAGGGGAACACAAAGACAGTCGCGCGCTGGTACAGCTCGATCAGACGGGGCTCACTGACCACGCCGGTCAACCGGGTCTGCCCCGCGATGCCGGCCCGACTCACCCGTTCGCGCACATCCGGCCGGCGCCGGAAGTCCCCGGTGAGCACCAGATCGTGCAGGTCCCGGAGACCCTTGGGGAGCCGAGCGAAGGCCTCGATCAACATTTCCACGTTCTTGGTCGGATCGGCTCCAGCCACGCAGAGGACATAGGGCCGCGAGGCTGAGGGGGAGGTTTGTGGTGAGACGGGCCGAAAGCGCTCAAGGTCCACCCCCGGGTACACGACGGTGATCCGATCTCCCGGAAGGCCCACCCGTTCCATGAGGTCCTGTTTGGAGCAAGCGGAGTCCGTCAGGATATGGTCCATCTGCGCCCAGCGGTCACCCACGAGCCACCGCTCGACGAGGCCCCCCAGGCTTCGGCTCCGGCTCAGCTCGCCGAAGAGCAGCGGCTTGACGTCGTGGACGGTGACGACGAACTTGCCCCGCTTCCACGCCACCGCCGAGTCATAAGGGAAATGCAAAATATCGTGGGGGCCGACCAGCAGCGGCGCGACCTGCTCCCAGACCCGCCGCTTGAAGATCGGAAAGCGGATCAGCCGATGGCGCACGTTCGGCCGTGGGGAGAAGCCGCCCGCCGAGACCGGCGCGAGGATCTCATAGTGGTTGTGCAAATCCACCCTGCCCAGCGCCTCGATCAGCCCGCGCGCATAGCGGCCGAGACCGACGTTGAAATGGCTCAGGTGCCAGGCGGCAATGACGATGCGCAATCCTCAGCTCCGCGCGCGGGCGAACCCGCGCAGCTCCGACCAGGTCACGGCTCGGTCCAGGAGGAGGCAGCCGGCCCCTATCGTGTTGATCGCGAGCCACTGGCTCCCGTGCAACAGCGTGGCATAGGCCGCCGCCTGTGTGGGATCAGTGCCCGCCACCAGCGTGAGCCCCGCCACACAGAATCCATGGAACGTCCCCACGAACCCCGGCGCCGACGGAATCGCGATGCCCAGCAGGACCACTACGAACACCAGCGAGGACTGCACGATCGTCAGGCCAAGGTGAAATCCCTCAGCCAAGACGTGGAAGGACACGATCCCGACGCCCCAGACGAGCAGAGAGAGCCAGATCGCGTGCCACGTCTGGCGCCCACGCAGCGCGCACAGGCCTTCAATAAACCGGCGAAACAGGTCGAGCCCGCGTCGCCTCCAGGCAGGACCGTCTCCGGCAGCGAGGCGTTCCGCTTTCTCGTGAATCACCCCCTGGAACCGTCCGATCAACAGCAATCCCGCCACGAAGCCGATGCTGAGGAGCAGCCCCGCCAGCCCGACCTGCCGGAAGACCGCGCTGCCCGGGCCGGCCAACGGCGGCGAGAGCAGCAAAGCCAGCCCGAGGACGGCCACCAAGGCGATCACATCCAGAATCCGCTCCAGCACGATGCTAGCGAACACGACCGGAATCGGCCTGGCTTCGTTCCGTGCAAAGATCCAGGCCCGCACGATCTCCCCCAACCGGGCCGGCAGCACGTTGTTGGCCATAATCCCGATGAAGGTGGCGGACACGAGGGACCGGAGAGCGACGGCGCCTCCATTGTCGAGGAGATACCGCCACCGAATGCCCCGGATGACGAGGCTCATCACCCCGGCAACCACGCTGAGCCCGACCCAGGCCAGATGGACCTGGCCTATCTCCTGCATCAGCCCACGCAGATCTACCCCTTTGAACGCATACCAGAGGAGCACCGCGCTGATGATGCTGCCTAATAGAAGCCCCGCTACGGCGCGGCTACGCACGGCGTTCGCTCCCCGCTCTCATTTCTGGTACTCCATGACCTTGGTCGCTCCGACGATCAGGCCCTCGCCGAACAGCACCGCGTCCGAGAGGAGCACACGCCGGACTTCGGCCCTATGCGGGCTGGCGGCCGCCGCCCGCTTGCCCCTCGTCATGAGGATCGCGCGAATTAGCCGGTAGAGGAGCGAGCCCCGTTTCAGGTAGCGGTTCGTTTCGACCGCGTCCACGCGGAACCCCCACCGGCTCAACGTATAGCGCAACTCCAGGTACCCGATCGGGTTGATGTGGGCGACCGGCTGCTCGACGCCCGTGTCCTTGTCCACCTCGATCATGTAATGGAACTGGTCGGGGTACCCTCGGAGGAGGTAACTCAGCCGGGACCGGATCGAGAGGACATTGGGCGTGCTGATGAAAATCTTTCCGCCCAGCTTCAGGACGCGATTGGCCTCCCGGGCCAGCAGGTGGGGGTTCTCGATGTGCTCGATGCCTTCGAGGCAGGCGAACCCGTCGAACTCACCGTCATCGAACGGCAGTACCTCGTTGAGGTTCGCGGGGACGCAGGGCCGGCCAGGAATGACAAATCCTTCCGGATTAATATCCGCGGACACCACCTCGATGCCGCTCTCCAGCAGGAAATGGGTCAGCTCCCCCGTCCCGCAGGGCAAGTCCAGGACGCGGCGGCACCCGGTCTCGCGGATGAGCCGGGCAACCTGGACACGCGTCAGATGGACCGTGTTCGGCCCACGGTGGGCCGGGTCGACCTGGTCGAACTGCATGGGTCCTCCCACCAGCTCACGGGGTCTGGTATGATGGGCCTCGGACACGGCTCCGCTGCAAGCCGAACCCGATGACGACGGTCAGCGCAATCATTCCGGCCTACAACGGCGTGGCACGATACCTCGAGCAGGCGATCCGCAGCGTGCTCGCCCAGACCTTTCGCGACCTCGAGCTGATCGTCGTGGACGACGCCTCCACCGACGACACGGCTCGGCTCGTCTTGCGGTACCCGCAGGCCCGCTATTTCCGGCGCGCCGTGAACGGCGGACAGGCGGCGGCCCGCAACGATGGGGCCAGGCTGGCTCGGGGCGAGTACCTGGCCTTCCTCGACCAGGACGACCTTTGGGAGCCGGCGTTCCTCGAGCGCACCGTCCCCCTCCTGAGGGCGACCCCCGAGGCCGCCTTGGTCCACTGCGACGGCTACCAGGTGAACGAGCGGAACGAAGTTCTGGAGTACGACGCCGCGATAAAGCACACCGACAGCATTACGCAGATGCTGCGCGGTGGACACGACGTCGCCACCTCAGGCACCCTGTTCCGCAAGAGCTGCTTCGACGCCGTCGGCGGCTACGATGACCAGTTGACGATTTGGGAGGACATTGACCTGGCCATCCGGCTGTACGCCCACTCCCCGTTCCTGCACCACCCGCAGCCGCTGTATCGCCACCGCCTGTACGCCCGCAACGCCTCTCGGGACATTTCGTCCGAGCGGGCGCTCCTCGCCCGGCGCCGCTTCCTCGACAAGCATACGCCCGCCTGCCGCCCCGGCACCCCCGAGGCCCGTGCACTCGCGCGGGACTGGGCCTGCTACTACGGCGACCTCGGCAAGCTCCGGCTGGCTGAAGGTCGCCTCGCCGAGGCCCGCCAGGCCTTCTGGGAGGCCGTCCGCCGCGAGCCGCTCAACCGCAAGGCCCTCCTGCGACTGGTCCGCGCCTACCTCCCCCTGGCTCGCCCGAGCCAGCCGGCCGCGAGCGAGCACCGGTTGTAATCAGACAGTCCCCCTCTCGGGTCTCCCTGAACCAGCCAGGTGCACAGCCCCTGTCCCATCAGTCAAGCTGGAACTCCGTGCGCCAGTCGCTGTCCGATTGCAGCGCGGGCTGCGCGGGCTTGCGGAGGAGACAGTTGCCCAGCACGAGTGCATCCATTTCGGTCCGCATGAAGCACCGGTAGGCGTCCTCGGGCGTGCAGACGATCGGCTCCCCGCGCACGTTGAACGAGGTGTTGACGAGCACCCCGCAGCCGGTCCTCGCTTCAAACGCCTTGAGGAGCGCGTGGAAGCGGGGGTTGGTCTTGCGGGATACCGTCTGGATGCGGGCCGAATAGTCCAGGTGCGTGACCGCGGGGATGTCGGCGCGGGGCCGGTTGAGCCGCTCGATCCCGAACAGCCGTTGGTCCTCCCCAGTCAGAGGGACCCGACGTTCCTCGCGCACCGGGGCGACCAGGAGCATGTAAGGAGAGGGCTCGTTCAGCTCGAAATAGTCGGCGACGCGCTCCTCAAGGACCGCTGGGGCGAAGGGACGAAACGACTCCCGGAACTTGATCTTGAGGTTCATGACGGACTGCATCCGCGGCGAACGCGCATCCCCGAGGATCGAGCGGTTGCCGAGCGCCCGGGGGCCGAACTCCATCCGGCCCTGGACCCAGCCGACCACCGCCTCGCTGGCCAGCAGGTCGGCGACCGTCTCGACCAATTCTTCGTCGGAGAGCCGCTCATAGGGCAGCCCCCTGTCCGCCAGCCAACGGTCAATCTCAGCCTGTGTATAGGCCGGCCCCAGGTAGGAGCCGGCCATCCCGTCCGGCTCCTCTGCATCCACGCGCCGTTCCGCCCCGCCGTGGCAGTAGTAGGCGGCCATCGCCGCCCCGACGGCGCCGCCCGCGTCGCCGGCCGCCGGCTGGATCCAGAGCCGATCGAAGACCCGCTCGCGCAGGAGCCGGCCGTTGGCCACGCAGTTGAGCGCCACACCGCCCGCCAGACAGAGATGCCGCATCCCAGTCTCCCGTCGCACGTACCGGGCAATCCGCAGCACCACCAGTTCCGTGACCTCCTGGATCGAGCGGGCCAGATCCATCTCGCGCTGGGTGAGCGGCGACTCCGGCTGGCGCGGCTCGCCGCCAAAGAGCCGGTGGAAGCGCTCGTTGGTCATCCGGAGGCCCGTACAGTAGTCGAAGTACTCCAGGTTCAGGCGGAAGGACCCGTCATCTTTCAGATCAATGAGGTGGCTCAGGATCAGATCCACATACTTGGGTTCCCCGTACGGGGCGAGGCCCATGACCTTGTATTCGCCCGAGTTGACCTTAAACCCGGTGTAGTACGTAAAGGCTAAATACAGGAGCCCGAGCGAGTGCGGGAAGGTGATCTCCGCCTGGAGCGTGAGGGCCGCATCGTGCCCCCAGCCGAAGCTCGTGGTCGCCCACTCGCCCACCCCGTCCATCGTGAGCACCGCGGCTTCGCGAAAGGGGGACGGATAGAAGGCCGAGGCGGCGTGGGAGAAATGGTGCTCGGGATAGAGGATCGGGCCGGTCCACGGCCGACAACCGACGAGATCGGCCACGGCGTGCAGCTCGCGCCGGAGCAGCCGTTCGAGGAACAGCTTCTCCTTCAGCCACACCGGCATCGCCGACACGAACGAGCGCCAGCCCCGGGGCGCGAACGTGAGATAGGTCTCCAGCAGCCGCTCGAACTTGAGCAGCGGCTTGTCGTAGAAGGCGACCCGGTCCAGGTCCGCCAGCCCGATCCCCGCCTCCCGGAGGCAGTAGGCCACTGCGTGGCGCGGAAACCGGGCGTCGTGCTTCTTTCTGGTGAACCGCTCTTCCTGGGCCGCGGCCACGAGGCGGCCGCCCACGACCAGCGCGGCGGCGGAGTCATGATAGAACGCGGAGATGCCCAGAACGCGCATGCTATTACCGGGAGCGCAAAATACTTGACGCCTTTCACTCAGCCGCATAGCGGACCGCAGGGTGATGGAAGAAGGATTGCACCACGGCCGGCATGCGCTGGGTGCTGCGAAGATAGCGACGGACGTTGACCGCCAGCTCATCTGCGTCCTGGGGCGGCCGACGGCCCAGCGCGTTGGTCTTGACGTCTTGGTTCAGATATTCGTCGGGATTCAGTTCCGGGCTGTAGGGTGGCAGGAAGAACAGACGCAGCCGATCGCGGTGACGGTGGAGCCACCGCTGGGTGACAGCCGCGGTATGCACGGGATGCCCATCCACAATCAGAAAGACCGGATGCCTCACGTGCCGGAGCAAGCGGTGGCAGAATCGGAGGAAGACTCGTGCGGTGAAGCGATGCCGGAACACCATAAAGTACAACCGGCCGCGATTGGTGATGGCCGAGATCATGTTGCAGCGAAAGCGCCGACCGGGGCCACGGATCACCGGGGTCTGGCCGCGCTTGCCCCAACTGGTCCCCGCCTGATGATCCGAGCGCAGCCCCATCTCATCACCCCAGTAGATCTGGGCCCCCGCGCGCTTGGCCGCTGCCCGAATTCGGGGGTACTCGACCTCCAGCCAGCGTCGCACCGCCTTCGGGTCCCGCTCGTAGGCCCGTCGCAGCGGCTTCTGCGGGGTGAAGCCCCAGGCCCGCAGGTAGCGACCGACGGTCCAGACCGACAGCCGAAGCCCGTACCGGCGCGCGATCAGCTCGCCGACCGCTTCGCGGGTCCACAAGTAGAACGGCAAGTGCATCTGCTCCGGACAGCAGTGGGTCAAGGTGCGGACGACCTGGGCCGCTTGCCAGCCCTTGAGCTGGCCGCCGCGCGGTCGGCCCCGGGGTCGCGCTTTCAGCGGGTGCCGGCCCCCCCGCGCATGGCGCTTCAACCAGGTGTACAGGGCTTGCCGACTGATGCCCAAGAGCCGACAGACTTCGGCCTTGGAGCGCCCCTGCTGCTTGACAGCGGCCACGGCCTTCTCGCGCAAGACTTCTTGAGCTTCGGGCGACAGGTGCCGCGCATCCCGGGTTCGAGCACGCATGGCCACGTGATAACCATCGCCCGTCAAATGTCAAGTATTTCATGCTCCGATTAATAAAACAACGTATAGATGAACGGCGCCACCGCCGAGCCTTCCGTCAACACCAGCAGCGCACCGAACATCAACAGGACGAGGATGATCGGGAGCAGCCAGAACTTCTTTCGCTCCCGCATGAACGCCCACAGCTCGCTCAAAAACGCCCCCATGTTTTCCCTCCTCGTCCTCCCATCACGCCTCACCCAGCCCCGCTTTTCAGAACTGCCGCTCCATCCGCTCCGCGGTGAACTCGTCGGCGCGCCGCAGGCGCCAGTAGGACCGGGCGGCCGGGTCCCACCCCAACTCGATCGGACGCTTCCCCAGGAGTCTGAGCAGGAACGCCATTGGCGTGATGAGGCACGCGAACAGGACCGTCAGCAGGATCCGGGAATTGACGGCGCCCAGCAGGTCGGCCAGCTTCAGCCAGGCCTTGCGGAGCGGCTCCAGCCAAGCCGGCGCAAGCAGCCCCGCCCCCAGGAAGCCCAGGGCGAGCCCGAGCAGCCACCAGGCGATCGTCCCGGCGAGCAGGTAGCGAAGCCCGGTGAGGATCGCGAAGCCCACGGCCAGGACCAGGCCGAAGGAGCGATGCACCGGCCGACTGTGTTGGGGCCTCACCGGCGCCCTCCCCGTGGGACCATAAGCAGGCTGGAGACGACTTCCTCCAGAACCGGACGAATCGCCTGCGCCGCCAACGCATGACCCGCGGCGTTCCAGTGGATGTCGTTCTGGAAGTACAAGGATTCTGGACTTCCCACCGCCTTAAACGCTGGCAAGAGATCGAGGACTGGTACTCCGTGCTCGCGCCCCCAGGCCGTGAGCAGTTGCTGCGGCTTCTCGAAGTTATACTGCTCGCGAGACTGTCTGAAGGCTGCAAGGTACTCGTTTTGAAGCTGCAGGTCAATCTGGACGTGGTCCGGAATCAGGATGATGACTAGCCGGATATTTCGCGCCCGCAGAAACTCGTTCATGGCCAGAAGGATCGCCCGGGTACGAGCCCAGTGCTGCTGGAAATAGTCATTGCTGGCAGCAAGGTAGATGTCGCTGCGTTCATAGATGCCCTTCAGGTAAAACGATCGGGGAGCGAGACCGGGGCCTCGGTCTGCGCTGCCACCATCTTCGACCGCTTTAAGAACTCTACCCGTGCCGACCCGCCACAGGTAGTTCAAGTCGTGGTACAGAAACCAGCGGTCCAGGCCAAGCCGATCATGCACCCAATTGCCGTTGCTGTGCACGTAATAACTCTGTCCGGCGACGATCAGGATGGTTGACAGGTTGCTGTCGTTGCCGGCGTAGAAATTCAGCAGGACCACATCCGGCTGGAACCGGATCCCGTCGTGCTTGAGCAGATGAAATTCTTCATGAGGCCCCCAGGCGCCAACCCCCAAATTGATGATCTCCAGGCCTGGCGCTAGCCGTTGCAGATCCCGCTCCAGGATCGTCACGAAGGTTTCGTCGTAGCTCACGCCCGCCCCCCAGGTGAACGAGTCTCCCAGGGCGACTAGGCGCGGATGTCCGGTGCGCTCAAAGGTCCTTTCTCGGTCTTTGAACCCTTGCGAATTTGTAAACCCGATCGACCCGTGGACCGGCACATGCGGCTTGAGGTTGGCGGGCGTCTGCTTGTCGCCGAACAGCCCGCTCCGCGCGAAGACCGGATCCGCCAGTCTGCACACCACCTCGCCAGTACCGACAAAGACCAGCCCATTCACCAGGACGAGCCGGAGCCAGGTAGCCGGTCGCAGATTCAGGACCCGCTCCAAGTTCGTCGGGCCGATCGTGAACCACAGGCTCCACAGGAGCACGACCGTGCACCCGATCAAGAACTTGTCCATGTGGTGGGCGAGTGGCGGGATCGGATAATGGAGCAGCAGGGTATACCAGACCACAAGAGACCACAGAGCCAGGAGATGACGGACCATTGGTCGACCACCGCTAGCCAGTGCAACAGTCAGGGCGGCCAGGACTGGCAGGGCTAACAGCAAGGCCGTCGCCCGCGGCGCGTTGGACAGTTTGCTGGTCGCGCGCGCCTGCAAGTACAGTCCGATCTCTCCGATGGTCCATACCGCAGCGAGGACGCCTACGGCAGCAACCAGGCACAGCAGGACCCAGCTCCAGCCTGGCCGTCGCATCCACTCCCGCTTCAACGGGCACGCTTCTTTCGTCAGGCACGAGACTCCCTTGTATCGAGCCCGATTGCGCCACCGTGGCCTGGCTCGACATGTTGAGCCTTGACCGCGTGGACAATGAGCTCGGTCCCGGCTCCGAGGTGGCCGGCCACCAGACAGAAGGGTCGTGCGAGGAGTCGCTCTACCCATCGCCTTGCCGGCAGGGGTCCCCCCTTGCCGCTTGTCCAGGCCCGCTCCAGGCTGGACATGAAATGCACCGCCGTGACCCCGGTCCGGACCTTCACGATTCGGAAGCCGGTCCGAGTGAGGAGCCTGACCAACGTGACCTTCGTAAAGTGGTAGAGGTGTCGGGGCGGATCCCACGGGACCCACCAGCGCCCGAACAGCCGCGCCTCCCACCCGCCGGCATTCGGCACCGCGACCACGAGCAGCCCCCGGTCATCCAGAATTCGGTGCACCTCGCCCAGCACCCGGTCGAGGTGATACATGTGCTCCAGCGAATGGCTCATGAGCACGACGTCGAACGCGCGATCCGGATAGCGCACGCTTTCCAAATCCCCGACCAGGACCCAGTCCCCCAACAATGTCCTGGCCTGAGCAACGGACGCTTCACTAAAATCCACGCCCTGCACATCCCATCCCTGCCGGAGCAACATGGCGGCGCTGACCCCGTGGCCGCAGCCGACATCCAACAGGCGGCCCCGTCCAATCCAGGGAAGGATGGTTCGCCCGGTCGCGGCGCGGCGCACTGCCTCCGGCCACAGCAGCCATCGCCGCAACCGTTGGAACACCGGCGCTCGGCCAGATGCCGGATAGCCATAGAAGTCCTCCATGATCCACCGCTTGATCCGGCTCACGGGTCGAGGCGGCGACGGCGGTCCAAAGTAGCCCGCCGGATAGAACCGGCCGATTTCCTCCTCCGTGGGCCGCGGGCTCAAATACAGGAACGCGCAGCCGTCGCACCGCACGACGGTGAACTCCTCGTCCGTGACGCGGTGTAGCAGGTCACGCTGCCGAACGACGACCGTCGCCTCCTTCGATCCGCAGAGGGTGCACCCGACCTGCTCCACCGTTTTCCCCAGATGCAATCAACGATAGGACCGCAGAAGGCGGCTGACTGCCCGCCAGACCGTCTTCCAGCGCAGACCTTCCCGGAAACTCACGCCGAGCGCCTCTTTCAGGCAGGTCCGCCCACCTTCGAGATCCCCCTGCTGGATCCGCCACTTTCCCAGATCGGCGAGGTAGGCGGCCCGTTCCTCCATCAAATAGCGCCGCTTGTCGGGCTCGTGCCCGAACCGCTGCAAGAGGATCTCGTTCAAGAGCGCCCGATGTTCCAATTCCACCTGGGGCGGCTTGACGACTCGGTGGCGATGAAAGGTCAGCGGCTCATCAATGAGCGCGATCTCGCAGTGCTGCGCGATTCGCGGCCAAAACTCATGGTCGTCCAAGCCCGCCGAGCCGAACCGCTCGTCGAACCCGCCGGCCCGCTCGATGACCGTCCGCCGGATCATCGCGGCGGACGGGGTCGGCCCGTAGCCCTTGACGAACAATTGATAGAACCGGCTGGACGGGCCCGTCGGAAAGTCACGGCTGGGCCGACCGTCCCGATCCAAATGCGCGATCCCGGTGGTCACCAGCCCGACCTCCGGGCGGGCATCCAGCACCGCCACCTGCTTGGCGAGCTTGGTGGGCGCCCAGAGATCGTCATGGTCGAGGAGGGCGATATAGCGCCCGCGAGCGAGCGCGATCCCGCGGTTCCTGGCCTTCGCGACTCCGCCGTTCTCGAAGGCATGGTAGCGCACCCGGTCCCCGTAGGTCCTGATGACCTCAGCCGAGCCGTCCGTGGAGCCGTCATCAATGACCAGGATCTCGCGGTCCGTCCAGGTCTGCGCCAGGGCGCTCTCGATCGTCTCGGCGACGACATCGGCCGCGTTATAGACGGGGATCACAACACTGACCGTGACGCGGCTCCCTGGAACAGCATCAGCGACCATGCAGCCGTCCCATGAGAACCGACCGGAAGAGCCTAGAATAGGTTCGGAATTTATACGGGTCATAGAGCCTGTTGCTCAAACCCATGATTGAACCCTTTGGTCACCAGAAATTGTATTGTGCTCCCATCTGGGCCACTCGCTGCCGAGCCCGCGAGGGAGCGTGGCCGTCGAAAGGGTCATCCCCTCGTCTTCTTTCCACTTCCCCGGCCAAGCCGTCGCGGCTCGCTGCCTCTGCGCCGACCGGTCCAGGCCGCCTTCCCGCTCCGCCAGAGCTTCAACAAATTATGCGTCGCGCAGAGCAGTTTCCATTCGCCGTCACAGGCTTGGCGGCCCCGGCGCATGAAGCGATCACAGCCACGGGTGCTCTTGATCTGGCCGAATACCGGCTCCACCGTCTGGCCGCGCTTCGTGTACAGACGGCGTCCGCGCTTCGTCAGCAGTGTGCGCTCCATGCGGTCGCGGGCTGTCAGCCCCTTCGGACAGCGGCCGCGTGGCGGTGGCTGCTCCCGCAGCGCCTGGCGCTGTTTCCAATCTTGGTTCGGCGCGATCAGCAACTCAGGTCCGGCGGGATCGGCCTCCGTCAGGTTGGCCTCGCTGCAATAGCCGGCATCCGCCAGGGCGGTCCCGAGGGGCTGCGGGTGCTCGATGGCCTGCAGATTTTCCTGCGCCTCGGTCAGCATCGGATGCAGTTGGCGGATATCGTTCGCCTCCTGCGTGACGGCGGCCGCGACGATGATCTGGGCCTCCGTCACGACCGCTTGGGCATTGTAGCCTTGCACGTACCCGGCCGGTGTCTTCATGATGCGGCTCTCTGGGTCCGTCACGTTCGCCTTGGCCGTGGCATCCGCTGCCGCTTCGGCCGCCTTCGGCTTGCGGCCCCGCTTCTTCTGCCCGGTGGCGGCTTCCTCGGCCTGGCGGGCCTCAAGCTTGGCCTGCTGCTGGGCGGTCGCCTCGGCCGCCGCTTGCGTCAACCGTGCCTGGCACGCCTGCAACCGGGCCAGTCGGCTCCGCCGATCCCGCAACGCCTCCGGCAGTTCGTCGCCCCGCTGCTCCGGTCCGTACAGCCGATCCTCGGCGGCATCGGTGGCCTGAGCCTCGGTCAGCATCCGCGTCACCTCCGCCGCAATCGTCTCGGCGGTCCGATTCGCTGCCAGCGCCGCGTCGGCCTTGATCTTCGTGCCATCCAGGGCCACCACCCCGACCTTCACCAACCCCGCCGCCGCACACAGCGTCAGCACCTGCGTAAACAGGGCGGCCAACGCGGCCTCATGGGTCTGCCGGAATCGGGCGATCGTGGTGTGATCGGGCCGCTGATTGGCCGCGAGCACCCGAAAGGCCACATCCCGCTCGCACAGCCGTTCGATCCGGCGGCTGGAGCGCTCGCCCAGACAGTAGGCATACAGCAGCAGCGCCACCATCATGGCCGGCTCGTAGGCCGCTTGGCCCCAGCCATCGGCTCGGTACGCCCGCTCGATCTTCCTCAGATCCATCTGGGCCACCGCATCCAGGATGAACCAGGCCAGATCGCCCTCCGGCAGCCAATCCTGCAACGCCGGCGGCATCAGAAACAGTTGCTCACGATCACATGGCAGAAAGTTATAGCCCATGGCACCCTCCCTTCGGTCATGACGAGGGAAGAGAGTATACATAGAATTGCCTAGGTGTCAAGGGGTTTGTGCAACAGGCTCCATACTGGAGCGAACGCCACAGATACCGGCGGCCTTCGCGCACCTCTCCGGATCGGACCTTGCTGATACCCCAGTCCGAATAGCACTCCGCGAACAACGTCCGGATCAGCGCCTGCTTGGCCCGGTCTCCCGCATACAGCTCCCGCATCCGCAGCAGAAACCGCTCACGGCTGCGCTGGAGCCGCTCGCCCCCCGACCGGCTGAAGCTGGTCGGATGGACGCGATAGCACATTCCCGACTGCTCCAGGAAGGCAAACGCGCCCTCCCGCTTCAGCCTGGCGCATAGGTCGAAATCCTCGAACCCGTGCAGGTGCGGATCGAACATGCCGGCCCGGATGAACGCGTCTCGGCGCACCATGATCGCCGAGGGCAGGAGCTGGTCCGTTTCCATCAGACGGCCCAGGGGCGAATCGGCGAGCCTGGCGCGCTCGGCCGCTGTCGCCCGGACCTGGATGAGACGCCCTTCGGCATCCATGCGATCCGACTCGCAGAGGACCAGCACCACCTCCGGACACGCGTCCAGCACCGCCACCTGCTGCTCCAGCTTGTGCGAGTACCAGAGATCGTCCTGATCGAGGAAGGCCACGTAGGGGGCGGCGGCGCGCTGCACGCCTACATTGCGAGAGGCGCAGACGCCCGCATTCCTCTGCATCAGGATCTGCACGCGTGCGCCGTATTCCTCCAGTAGCTTGTGGGACCCGTCCGTCGAACCGTCATCCACACAGATGACCTCGAAGTCCTGGAACGTCTGTGCGAACACGCTGTCGAGCGCCGAGCGCAGGTACCGCTCCCCGTTGTAGACCGGAATGACGACGCTGACCTTCGGCATACGCCCCAAAAAACTTACATCCTGAACGGGCTCGCCCGGTCCTCTTCGTGTCGGATCGCCTCGTCAGCCCGCTGCCGGCGTTCGCCGCGAAAGAGCCGGTTCGGAAAGTTCAACGAAAGAGCCTGACCCGGTCCGTGATTCCGGTAGGCGTGCACAACGCCGGCTGGAACAAGCACCGCGACAGGCTGCTCACCTCCGACCATCCGCTTCAACGTGTGGCGGTAGGTGGGCGAGTCTGGCCGGTTGTCCCAGAGAGCGAGCATGAAGTGTTGCGGGCCTGGAAACACCAGGAAGTTCGACTGGTCACCGTGCTCATGGGGGCCGCGTGATGCTCCAGGTTCTGTCCAGGAGAGGGTCGCCATCTTGGGATGCAACCCGGCGGGCAGTTCGTCACACCGGAAGAGTTCGGCTAGCCCGCCGCGCGCATCGCGGTGGATCGTCAAGGGCTTGAAGACCACCCCTTGGATCTCGCCTTCGGTGAATTCGACCATCCCCTTGCTGTCGAGGGCCCAGAGTTGGCCGACGCCCCCCTCTCGTGACTGGACGATGAACTCCCCGCCCACTACGGAGGTGGCCGACACAACCAGGGGTTCCGGGATCGGCACGATGAACCGGCCGCCTTCCCGTAGGTACCGCGACTCCTTTTGGATCACCTCTCTAGCGTAGTTCCAGGCCAGAAGCAGATAATAGTCCGGCGGATGCTGCTTGGCAAAGGTTGGGGTGCAGACGGGGATATGCGTGCCCGGCAAGACCTTTCCCTGCTTGAATTCCGTCGTATCGCTTACGAAGACTAGGTCCCTCGGTCCCAGCCCGCAGGCGTTGAGCAGGGTATTACCCTTGGCGGGCGCCCCGTAGCCTGCGACGTGCTTGCCTTCGCCCGCGAGACGCCGGACCAATTCCCCCAACGCTTTCCTGGTCTGCTCGACCCGCTCGGCAAACCTCCGATAGCGACGCTCCCCGGTCAGGCCGGACCGCTCCTCCAGCTCCACGAGCTGCGACACGATCGGCCGGACGGCCCACTGGCCATCCGGGAGCCCCGCGAAGACCAGGATCGAGCCGCCGTGCACGGCAAACCGTTCCACGTCCACCACGCGGAGGCCATGTCGCTCAAACAGCCGCACGAGCGTCCCGACGGAGAAATACGACAGGTGCTCATGGTAGATCGTGTCGAACTGATTCGCGTCGAGCAGGTCCAGCAAGTACGGCACCTCGATGGCGAAGACAGCGGTCCGGTCCAGAAGAGCCTGCACCCCCTCAATAACCTCGCGGAGATCGTCAATGTGTGCGAACACATGCCGTCCGAGAATCAGCCGGGGCCGCCCGTAGTCCCTTTCGATTCGCCCTGCCAGGTCCACGGAAAAGAATTCCGGCAGCGTCGCGATCCCCTTGCGGTGGGCGATCTCCGCCAGGTTCCTCGCCGGATCTACGCCCAGGACCCGCATGCCCGCGTCCCGGAACACCTCAAGCTGCGTTCCGATGTTGCTCCCGAGCTCCACGACCAGACTACCGGTGGGAAGTTCAAACCGCCGGGCGCACAGCCCTGCGAGCTGGTGCATGTGCCTGGCGATCATTTTCGAATCGGAGGAGATGTACACATAATGCCGGTAGAGGATTCCGGATCCACCACGTGCCGCAGACTCATGAGCCAGCAGTTCCGGCAGACGATCACGTCCAGGGGAAAGCGCGGCTCCCTTTCATACGACGGAGCCGGATCAAGATAGTTATTGGCCAGCGGCATCAACCCGAACGAGAGAACCTCCAGCCAGTCCTCTCGCCCGCAGACCCGGCACGCGGTGACCGTACGCATGCGTTCGCTCATTGGTCCAGCTCGCTCTCCATCGCAAGCCCCCGACACCATGTCCACGTTCCTGGTCACTAGCAGACCGGAAAGATACCACGCCGTCCCTTCAAAAGCGACGTGTCTGAGAGGGGCCGGGTACCCATACCGAAAAGAAGCACCCGTCACTGAGCATCTTGGCCTTCAGGTAGCGTCCGCTGTCCACATAGTTCGCCACTATGTATTCCGCGAGGATCGGGTTCATCGGCCATCCCGTCATCGTCCTGCCTCGGTCTTGGCATGCGACGAGCAGCTCCGCCCCGGTCCGTTGCAATCCGGCCACGACCTCCGCAGCCCAGGCATCCGCCAAGGCGAGCTCGATTCCCGGAAACCGGTTGGGCGGCACCGTCCCGGACAGGAAGTAGTAGATCCCCGCTCCGGCCCCTAGCACCACCACCCACTTCCCGGCCCTATGGCTGTCCTTCAAGTATGAAACGACTTCATCTTCCAAATACAGGGGTTGCTCGCGCGTCAGCCGCCCGTCTGTGGAAACGAAGGTGCCCAGAAGTTGCCCGATATCCCGGACGAGACGGGGTTTCTTAACCAAGGCAGTCACCAACTGAGGCTTGGCGTCGTGGAAAAACCATGCAGCCACGATCACGGCAGCCAGGGGAGGGGCAACCAGCAGGGGTTTTGCTAGCCACGAGCCGCGAACCCGCGCCCGGCAGCCTGCCGCAGCGGCGCCAAGGACAAGCCCTGTCAAGGCGGGAAAAACCACGCGCGGGGCGATCTCCTGCGATTTCCACTCACGGGTTAATGCCTGGAACAGCACCGCTAACATGAGCACTCCGGTCAACCAGGCCACAAGCAACTCGGCAGGCACGCTCCGTGCCCCGGCCCGTGCCCCGGCAGGCTCCTGCCGCCCCTCTGTCAGGACCGCCAGCGCATAGACCGTCCCGACGATGAAGGGAAAGGCTACAACGGCCAATTTCCAGTAATTCACCCCCCGCAGGGCGTAGGGGAAGGAAAACACCCCGAAGAGCAGGGTCGGCCAGATGGCCGTCCATCGCTAGTCCCCGCCACGCGCCGCATGGACGAGGATCTGGATCATCAGACCGGCATACAGGAACGGGATAGCGTACCAGAACACATTCCTCATGCTGGCCGCCGGATAGACCTGGCTCCCCCAGACATGACTCAACGCGAAGAACTCCGCCTCCCCTCGCCTGAAGAGGTCCAGGACGAATGTGGCCATGCTACCCGTCAGCGCCAGGAAAGCAAGGAACGGGAGTATCCCGATCAGCACACCCTTGTACAGGGGCGGCGCCACTGTGAAGAACCGCGCCAGTGCCGGCGGCTCGGCGGACTTTCCTGCAGCCACCGAGCCTCTCCGCCGCAGACCCTGCTCCACCGCAACCATGACCGGGAGCGTCAGGACCGCCGTTAGCAGGAAACTGGCCTGGTCCATCGTGCTGATCAGATACCCGAGGCCCGTAATGACCCCTGCCCAGAACAGGAGCCGGGAGTTCCCGGTCCGGGCCCACGCCGCCAACAGCCCCAGGGTCACGAACACGGCCACGTGCCTCGGTAAGAGCAGCAGGGGGAACAGGACCACGCTTGCCAGCCCCACCACACGCCAGAACGGCGTCGAAAAGAGCTGCCAGATGTAGAACGCCGCCGCGACGTACGCCAGCGGCTCGAGGAACAGCCCCAGCAGCCGATCGGAAGCCAGCGACTCGCCGAACAGCCAGAACGCGAAAAGCGGCCGAATGACTTCCGGGAAGAGTCCGTGGACAGTGTACACGTCACGGATGGGCAGTCCGCCGTTAAGGACCATCTGAGCCGTCCCCATGCGCTCGCCTTCGTGCAGCCAGTCGATTTCAGCGAAGAGCGGCACGCTCGCCGTCGTCGGCAGCCCCAGGTACAAGAGGTAGATCACGACCAACAGCCACGGAGGGACCGAAGGCCGTGCACGAGTCTGAGGTTCGCTGCTGTGGGTCATTCGAGCACCTGTCGGAGGGCGATCCTCATGGCTTGACCGCTTCCAGCGTGACGGTCATCTCGTCGCACACATTCCAGAGGTACCGCCGGCATCGCTTCTGCAGATAGCGCGGCAAGAACTTGAACGGCTTCCGCATAGCGTACTCGATAGAGACCGTGCGGAAGTTGGTGTTCAGTCCGTAATAGTTGGGAGACTTGAAGTACTCAAAGCTCTCTTCAGTCATGAACCGGACGTGGGTAGGATCCACAAAAGCCTTCCGGGACGTGTAATAGGGCGTCCGGATGTACACCTTGGCTCCAGGGGCGCAGACACGGTAAAGCTCCTCCATGAACGTGATCAGGTCGCGCATGTGCTCGATCGAGTGGATGGAAAAGGCCCCGGCGACGCTGCTTTGCCGAAAGGGGAGCCCGCGCTCGAAATCGCAGACCACATCCACGCCCGGCAGGCGTCGCCGGTCAATCCCAACCGTGCCAGGCTGCTTGGAGCTACCACACCCGATGTCAAGGATCAGCTTCGCGTCGTGATCGCCTGCCGCCACCGCGTGTACCCTCACAGACGGAACGGCGCCTTTCGGATCGCCTGGGCGTAACAGCGCCGGGCCTCGTCCCGCCGGCCGCGGTGCTCGGCCAGGAAATTGTTGGGACGTCCCCAGGACTTACCGGCCCAGTGTCTGTTCATCCGGCAACTCCAACCGAATAATCTCCTTCTCACGCAGCGAGACTGGATCGCCATAGAGCAACAGCCCTCGCCCGAAACAATGCTTGAGCCGCTGGAGGAGGGCTCGACGGAACGCGCCATCACCGCCCGAAAACCGTACGGAGGCTGCTTCATGCGCCTGCAGCCATTGGGACAAACGCTCCCGGTCTTCCTGACGGGCATGGTGGATGATCGCATATCGAACCGCCGCCGCGCCTAGGCCAGGTATGGTTAGGGCCTGAGAGCCTTCGAGGACCTCCGCCCCCAACTCAACCGGGTCGCTCCACGCACGGGTCGCGCTCACGAGCACCCCAAACAGAAGCAGGATTCCGAGGCCAATCCTCTTTGGGCTCATGGTGGCACCTCCAGACCCACGTAGCGGAGCAGCCCCGTGAGGGCCAACTCGACGGCTTCTTGGGCACGCCGGACGACAAGATTCCAAACCTGCCCCCTCCGCAATCCCTCTGCTTCTTGAAGGATCACCTGAGCACCGCTCAGGTAGCTCCTGGCCATATCGAGGTTTGTCATAACTCGAATCGGCCACCCGCCACCAAGTCGGACTTGAGATCCCAGTACCGCACTTGCCCTCTGTATTTTCTGACTGTGCCGAGCTCCAGAAGGCGGTTGCGAAGTCGGTCAAGGACCGATGAGAAAAATTCGTCTCGGTCATGCAGCAATTTCGCATCCTCTGTCATATCCAGATAGAGTGGAATCACTTGGCTGGCTTCCGCCTTGGTCTTGATCAGCCTGGTTAGTCTGGGGAAATAGCCTTGGGCCTCCAACGCAGCCAGCCGTTCCTCAACCATCGGATCCAGCGCACTGAGCAGCGCCTTGCTTGCAAACCGCCCTTTCGGCAGCACCTCCACCACGATCAACATACCAATATCAGAGTACGGCCCGGCCTCTCCGCGGGCGACAGAGCCAAACAGCACCACGGAGACCAGTTGTTCGCCGAGCAGCCCCTTCAACGCCTCGGCGTAGTCACGCGCAAACGCGAGAAGTTGTGCCTGACAATTTCCAGCCTGATCGGATCCCGCACGTCTCATAGCTTCACCATCTCCCGAGGATCAGCCCCACGCCCGCAGCCACCGCGTGTACCCTCGCAGACGGAACGGCGCCTTCCGGATCGCCTGGGCGTAGCAGCGCCGGGCCGCGTCCCGCCGGCCGCCCTGCTCGGCCAGGCGCCCGGCCAGCAGGAAGTAATTCGCCCATTCCCGGCTCAGCGCCGCACGCTGCTCCGCCGTCAGCGACGGCCGGCTTTCCAGCCGTTCGAGGAATCGGCACCGGCTCGCCAGGATCCGCTCTCGGTGGGTCGTCTCGTCGAAGGCCATGTCCCGATAGCCGTGCCCCCGTTGGAGCTTGCGGACTAGGACACGGTCCACGCAGTCGAACTGCGTGGCGGCATACAGACGGATCGTCAGGTCGGAATCCTCCGACCCGTAGAGTTCGGGGTCGAGTGCCCCGACCTTGTCCAGCACCGACCGCCGGATCAGCAACGTCGAAGGCAGGGCCACGTGCCCGCCCGCGAAGGCCCGCACCAGCGGCTCCGGGCTGGCGCGGGCCCGCACGCGGGTTTCCACGCGCCCGTCCTCATAGACCACTTCATAGTCCGTATGCACGAGGCCGACCTCGGGGCACCGCCGCATGACCGCAAGCTGCGCCTCCAACTTCCCGGGCAGCCAGACATCGTCGCAGTCGAGCAAGGCCACGAACTCGCCACAGGCCGCTTCGATCCCGCGATTCCGCGACCGGGCCGGCCCGCCGTGGTCCTGCTGGAACCAGACGATGCCCGCGCTACGCTCGAGCTCCCGCAATACCGCCTGCGTCCCGTCCGTCGAGCCGTCGTCCACCACCAGGATCTCCACGTCCGGGATGCCTTGGGCCCGCACGCTCGCGACTGCCTTGGCGACGAAGGGGGCCCCGTTGAACACGGGGATGACGACGCTGACCAGCGGTGCGACGTTGCTCATACTCCCTTGCGCGCCATTCACAGGCCTAGCTTTCCCCGCCAGGCCTCCACGTACGGCCAGTCAACTCGCAAATCCGGCCGTTCTTTGATGTGCTCGAGGTCGGTCAGATCTTGAAGGCGGCCGGCCATGGCCTTCAGAATGATCAGGTCTTCGAGCGTCACGAGCGGCAGCGTCACTCCCTCGAACTCGACGGCCTGCTTTCTGGCCAGCGCCTGCCTGTGGAACTCCGACTGGGCAAGGAGCAGATCCACGATGGTTTCTCTCCCTTCCTTGATTCCGACAACCCTCCAGATTGAAACTCCCTTGAACGGCCTCGGAGCCCGATGCGGGACCACAGCGTCAAACGCGCCGGAGAACAACCGGGCGACCTGATCCGGGTCTGTGGTTTCCAGCAGGATCAGCACGTCCACATCGGTGGTGGCCCTGGGTTCAACCCAGGCGCTGTAAGCCAGGCCGCCGACCAGCGCGTAGTCCGTCCTCCGTTCGTTCAGCGTCCGGACCACTTCCTTGAGGGTTGTGATCAGGAAGGGTTCCGCCGCCACGCTCGTTCCTTGGAGAGTCGAATCTCCGCCATCAGCAGTTTCTCGACATCCTGCTCCGCATGGGTCCGCCTCAGGACAGCCCTCCGCAACTCTAGGCACAGCACCGTCAATTCCCCGCACAGAAGAAGGTTGCGGGTGAGGTTCGAGGTCCGAGGGTCGAGGGTCAAAGTCAGGGACTTTTGCCCCAACAATTTGGTCGCGGCGGCGAACACCTCGTCCACCGAGATCAGCTTCATGCAGCTCTCCTCGCCCCGAACGCAGGAGGGATGAAAGCACCGGCGGCAGTCCAAGCCCTTGTAGAGAACCTCGGCCCGGTTCCCCCGCGGCCCCCACACCGCCGGGTCCGATGGTCCGAACAGCGCGACCACCGGGATGCCCAACGCCGCCGCCATGTGCATGGGGCCGTTGTCGTTGCCGACGAACAAGGCGCAACGCTTCAGGACGGCCACGAGTTCGAGCAGGGTCGTCCGGCCAGCCAGCACAGCCGGGGCCGACCGGGCGCGCGCCCGGATCGCCTCCGCCGTCGGCCGGTCGGCCGCGCTGCCGCCGATCAGGACCCGACAGCCGCAGCGCTCCGCCAGCCGGTCCGCCAGCTCCGCGAACCGCTCCACGGGCCAGGCCTTGAACCAATACCGAGCCCCGGGCTGGAACAGCACGAGCGGCTGGGAACCGTCGGGAGGCACCCCGGCTTCCGCCAGGATCCGCCCGGCGGCCTCGTCATCGCCCGGGGCGGTCCGCAGGACCAAGGGCGCCGTCTTCGGTGCAAGGCCCAGCAGCCGCAGTGCCGCCAAGTCATGGTCCACGCGATGCTCCGTCGCCGGCCGTTCCGGCACGACGGCCGTGTACAGGAGCCCGCGCCAGCGACGCTCTTCGTTGAACCCGATCCGAATCGGCGCGCCGGTCAGTCTAGCGAGCAGGGCGGAGCGGTCCGCGTCCGTGAGATCGACCACGACGTCGAAGCGCCGTCGCCGGAGGTCCCGCGCAAACCGGAGCTGCGCCCCGAGCCTTCCACGCTCCACAACCAGCACGTCGTCCAGGTCGGGATTGTGCCGCAAGACGTCCTCGGTCCCCCGATTGACCAGCATGGTGAGCCGCGTGGCCGGAAACCCGTCTCGCAGCGCGCGGAGCACCGGCGTGGCGAGCAGCACGTCGCCGATGTACCGCAGTTTGATGATCAGAATATTCTTCATGCCTCCCTTGCTACCAATCCCTCGTTACCGGTCACCCGTCACGACTTTTCCCCGCAGAGATCCCGGTACAGGGCCACGGTACGCCGCGCCGCGGACTCCCAGGTGAACTGCTTTGCCCGCTCGAACCCCTTCACCCGCAGCTCCTCGCGCAGCCGTTCGTCCTCGATCACTCGGATCATCGCGTTCGCCAGCCCCTCCGCGTCTCGGGGGTCCACCAGGAGCGCCGCCTCGCCGGCCACTTCCGGGAGCGCCGTCGTGTTGGCGGTGATGACAGGGGCGCCGCAGGCCATGGCTTCCAGAACCGGCATCCCGAATCCCTCGTAGAGGGAGGGAAACACGAACAGGTCGGCGTGGGAATAGAGGAGCCGCAGCTCCCCTGCGGAGAGCCGGCCCGGACACACGACGCGGCTCTCCACCCCGAAGGTGCGGGCGGTCTGGCGAATGTCGCCGAAGCGATGGATTGGATCCCCCACCATCACGAGCGTGTGGCTTGTGAGCAGCTCCGCCACGCGGGCGTAGGCCCGGAGCAGAATCTGATGGTTCTTGCGCGGATCGGCACCGCCGACGAAGAGGATAAACCGTCCGGTCGGGACCGCGTGCTTGCGCCGGAACGCCTCCAGCGCCTCCGCATCGGGAGTTGGTCGGAACGCCTCGGCCACACCGTTATAGATCACCGTCACCCGCTCGGCCGGTAGATCGTACAACGCCTGGATGTCCCGGGCGGAGAATTCCGACACGGTCACCACCTTGCGGGCCCGCCAGGCGGTGCGCCGGGTCCGATAGAACGACGGCTTCTGGCCGAACAGCTTGGCGGAGTATTCCGGATGCCGGTCCAACCAGAGATCGTGGATGGTCACCACGCCGCCGTAGCGGCCCGTGGTGGGCATCTTGAAGTTGGTCCCGTGAAACAGGTCAAGGTGGTCCAGGACGCCGCGCCAGCGCAGCATCGCGCGCCCGGACTCGACCCACGCTGCCCGGACCCCGCTCTCCCACGACGTGACCTTCCCGCGGCGGACCGCACCGGGCTTGACGTAGCACAGCAAGTCCAGGTCTTCCTTGAGATTGAGCAGCGCACGGATCAGGTGATACGTATGCCACCCGATCCCTCCTCGATCCCCGACAATGGGGTTCGCGTCAATGCCGATCCGCATGCTCCCCGCGAGCCTCTCGCCCCGTGCCCCGCGCCCGCAGCATCTCATACGCCTTCGCGTACTTGACGAACGTGTGCATGCCCGCGAACAGCGCCACGACCACGCCGTGCACGCCGTCCCGGTAGCTCCCGCGGAACAGGTAGGTCCGCAGGATCGTGCCGAGGTGGCTCCCCAGCAGATCCAGCACGGTCACGCGCGCCCGAGTCTTGAGCTTCTCCTGGGCCCCCAACGTCGTGTACCGCATCATCTTCCGGACATGGTCGCGGACGCTCGGCATGCTGTAATGATCGAGCGGATGCTCGAGCCGCCCCACCCGGCCGGCGAGGTGCAGATGTTCGTGCAGCAGGACGTCGTCGTACCGCCCCGCCGTCCGGCGGAACAGCCGGAGCTGATAGTCCGGGTAGAGACCGCCGCCGCGAATCCAGCGGCCGTAGAAATAGTTGCGCCGGGAGATCTCGAAGCCGGCCAGGTCGGCGGGAGGCCCGGCGCGCAGGACGCGGAGGATCTCCTCGCGCAGCGCGTCCGTGACTCGCTCGTCCGCGTCCACGATCAGGATCCAGTCCGCCGTCGTCTGGGCCATCGCGAAATTCTTCTGCGGGCCGAACCCAGGCCAGGGCCGGACGAAGATCCGATCCGTGTAGGCCCGGGCCAGCACCACCGTTCGGTCGGTGCTGCAGGCGTCTACAACGATGATCTCGTCGGTCCACGCGAGCGACGCCAGGCAGGCCGCGATGTTCCGCTCCTCGTTCTTGGTGATGACTACCGCCGCGATCGTCATCGTCGAGCTTCACCCGGGATGGTTCCTGGCCGAGGGTGCGCGAAGAGAACGGCGCCTCTCTTCATCAGCCATAGCCATCAACCAGGCCCCATCGCCATGCCTCTATCCGCGAAACCCCCTCTTGAGGATCGCCCGATAGAAGGCCGGCGCCAACCAGCGATTGCGCCCGGGCCTGAGCTTCGGCGCGCGCCCCACCCGCTCCCGCATCACCGCCGGATGCCTGCCCGCGAAGTTCTTCATGATGTCGTATTCTTCGAACTCGTAGGCCTCTTTTGCGAGCATCCGCGCCTGCTCCTCGCCGGGCCGGTCCCCGTGGTGGCGCGCCACCTGGTACCGGAACTTCTCCAGCAGCACCCGCGGATGCTTGACCCACCCGTAATGGTAGATCGTCGCGCCGGAGGGACGCAGCCGGTCCTTGTGCGCGCCCTGGAGGTAGCCCTGGTCCGCCTTGAGCCAAAAGCCCACGGCGTCGCCGCAGGACTCCACTTCGCCGTTGTTCCGGATGATCCGGACCGCCCGGTGGTAGAACCAGGGATTCACCGACCAGTAGTCCCCGTAGAAGTGCAGGTACCGGAACGTGAACCCCAAGACGCTTGGGTTGTCGAGATGGACGCGGAGCGCCCGCCGGATCCGGTCGAGATCGTCCTCGTGCAACACCTCGTCCGCCTGGAGGTAGAGCGCCCAATCGCCCGTGCACTGCGCCAACGCCTTGTTGGTCTCGTACGAAAACAGCAGGCCTTCCTTCGTCATCGAGTCGTCCCAAACCGACTCAATGATCCGGACCTTCTCGGAGCCAATCGAGCGGATCAGGTCCCGTGTCCCATCGTCCGATGAGCCGACGTTCACGACAAATTCGTCCACGAGCGGGAGCGCGGAGCGGATCACCTCCACTATCGGGTAATCGAACCGCACCGCGTTCCGGCAAATGCTGAACCCGCTGATCCTCATCCTCAGCCTCTAGCGAGCAGCGAACAGCTCGAAGCATGCTTTCGCGTCGTCGCTATTCGCTACCCGCTGCTCGCTTCCCTGCTCAGTTCCCAGAACTTCGCGTACTTGATGAAGGTGTAGTAGGCGTAGAGCCCCGAGAGAATCAGCCCCGGCATGCCGTCCAGGAACCCGGCCCGCCCCAGGTACATCTTCATGAAGGTGAAGCAGGGATGCGTCACGAGCTGGTGGGCTCGGAAGCGCCGGCCTTGGCGCACCATCCGCTCGGCCATGAGATCCGAGTAGCGGTCCATCTTGGCGAGGTAGTGGTCCAGATCGCGGAACGGATACTGGAGCACATGGTGCCGCAGGTAGCCAACCGGCCCGTCCACGTCGAAGCCCTCGTGGACCACGTCGTCGCGGTACCGCAGGCGGGCTCGGTGGAACAACTGGGGCTGGCGGTAATCGGGGTACCAGCCACAGTGGCGGATCCACCGGCCGAGGAAATAGTTGCGGCGCGGGACGAAGTAGGCGGAAGCCTCGGGGCCGCGGGCCAACAGCGCGCGAATCTCCTCGCCCAGTTCCGGCGTCATCCGCTCGTCGGTGTCGAGACTGAAGACCCAGTCGTGCGTGGTGCGCGCCACCGCCTCGTTGCGCAGCCGCCCGAACCCGCGGAACGCATGCTGGTACACCCTGTCGGTGTATTCCCGGCTGATCCGGGCTGTTCCGTCAGTGCTGTACGAATCCACGACGACCACCTCGTCGGCCCACGCCACGGACTCCAGGCAGGCCCGTATGTTGGGCTCGTCGTTATACGCAATGACATACACGGAGAGTTTAGACACGCACCACCCGGATGGGCTCTGCGCGGCGGAGCACCTGCTGCACGCGCGCCGCCACTTCGTCCACCGTGATCCGGTCGAGGCAGTCCCAGTAGGGGCAGGCCTCATAGATACAGCGCTCGCAGGTGGGCACATCCGGCTGCAGCAGAATCCCGCGGCCCAGCGGCCCCCAGCGGAGCGGATGGGTCTTGCGTTGGGGATCATAGAGGCTCACGGTCGGCACCCCCAGTCCCGCCGCCAGATGGGCCGCTCCCGTAGACCCCGACACCACCACCTGGGCGGCGCCGATCACCGCCATGAATTCCCGCAGGCTGAGCGCGCCCCGCAGATCCAGCAGGTCGCCGCGCAACCCGCCAGACTCCTCGACCTCCCGCAGAAACCGCGCGCGCTCGGCTTCGCTCCCGCTCAGGATGATCCCGTACCCGTCGTCGGCCAAGCGATGGGCCAGGTCCCGATACTGTTGCGCGCGCCAGTGGCGGGCCGAGAGCCCGCCAGGATGGATCACCACCCGGGGCAGGGGCAGCCGGGCGAGCCGGCGCTCCGCCCATTGCCGCTCCGAGCCCGTCAACACCAGCGCCGGCGGCGCGAGGGGCCCGGGATCCAGGCCCAGTCCGGCCAAGAGCCCCAGATTATACTCGCTCTCGTGCTTGGCGAACCGGCTGCGGTGCTCGTACACGCGCCGGTTAGCCAACAGGCTGTACCAGCGGTAGCCGGTGGCGACCCGCAGGGGGACCCGCGCCGCGAAAGCGGCCAACAGCAGGCGCCGGTACGGTTTGAGAAAGATCGCGACGTCAATCCGTCGTCGAAACAGCGAGACCAACTCCCCGAATCGCTCGCGGCCAGAGAGCGTGATCACTTCGTCGAGATCGGGATGATGCGCCAGGACGGGCGCGGCCGCCTCGCTCGACAGGAAGGCAATGCGGGCCTTGGGCCGCAGACGGCGGAGCGCGGTCGCGATGGGAAGCGAGAGAATCTCGTCCCCGATCCCGTCCGGCCGGACGAGCAGGACCGTCAGGGCGTCGTTCAGCAGATGCGCGCTCATCGTTGAGCCACTCGTGCCGGAAGCAGATCGCGGACCGCCGCAGTCACCATCGCGGGGCTGATCCGCCGCAGGCACTCGAGCTCCTGCTCGTTCCGGCACACCACGCTGAAGCAAGGCCGGCACGGCACATCGCTGGTCAGGACGCGATGCCGCTCCCCGCGGGGCCCGGAGTAGGCCGGACTCGACGGTCCGAACAGCCCGACGACTGGCGTGCCGACCGCAGCCGCCAGATGCATCGGACCGGAGTCCCCGGTCACGACGACTGCGGCCGCTTCGAGCAGGGCCGGGAGCAGCTCGAGGGGGATCGCGCCGGTCAGGTCCGCCGGCACGGTCTTCATCAGACGGATCACCCCAGCGGCCTCCTCCCGTTCATCCGGCCCGCCGACGATCGCCACGCGGGCCGTCGTCTCCTGCAGCTCGTCCAGCGCCGCGGCGAAGGCGTCAGGAGGCCATCGCTTGGTCCGCCAGCGGGCCGATACGTTCACGGCGATCCACGGGGTGCCATCGCCGGACACCCCGTGCCGGGCGAGCAGGGTGCGCACCGCCTCCCGATCGGAAGCCTGCGGCCGCAGCCCGAACGCCCACGGTTCCGGCGCCAGATCCGCGGGCCCACCCGAGGCCCATAACCGGGCCGCCACCGCCAGGTAGCGGTCCACCACGTGTCGGTCTTCGCTCCCGACAGACACCCGATGCGTGTAGAATAGCGGGCTTCCCTCGCGGCCGTCCGCGAATCCGACTCGGACGGCACATCCGGCCAGCCACCCCATGGCCGCGCTCCGGAACAGGCCTTGGAGATCCACGACTGCATCAAAGCGCTCGGCGCGCAACCGCGGGATCTGTGACAGCCAACCGGACAAGCCCGGATCCACCGGCCAGATGGCGTCCAGGCCGTCCACGCGCGTCAGCAAGCCCGCCCACTGGTGCTTCACGAGCCAGGCGAGGTGGGCCTGCGGAAAGCGGCGGCGCAACGCCTGCAACGCCGGGAGCGCGTGCACGATGTCGCCGAGCGAGCTGGGCTTGATGAGCAGGATCCGCCGGTAGTCGGCCATTGCGGAACCCCCTAGCCTCGCGCCTCTCGCCCCGTGCCCTTTCGGGCCGCGTCGGCCACGATCCACTCGACCGCTTCGCGCAGCCCGGGGGCCACGAAGTCCGGTTTGGCCGCGGACGGCAGCTCGAGCCCTGCCTGGCCGGCGGGCCCGCTGGTGACCAGGACCGCCCGCGCGCCGACCTGGCGGGCCAATTCGATATCGCGCGGCTGGTCGCCCACCACGTAGGCGGCGGACAGATCCACTCCCAGGTCGGACGCCGCCTGGTTGACCAGACCCGGAGCCGGTTTCCGGCAGCCACAGCCGTCGTCGGGGTGGTGCGGGCACACGTAGAGGCCGTCGAGCGACGCCCCGCCCGCCTGGAGCGCTGCGCGCAGCTTGGCGTGAATGATCTCCAGCGCCTCCGGCGAGATCAGGCCCCGAGCCACCCCGGACTGGTTGGTGACCACGACAACCCTCGCGCCGGCCCGTTTCAGGCGCACCACCGCTTCGACGGCGCCCGGCAGCAACCGGAACTCCTCCAGGGTGCTCACGTACCCCGTATCCTCGTTCAGCGTGCCGTCCCGATCCAGGAACACCGTCACCCCCGCCAAGGGGGCTAGGGGGGCAGGCCTTGCCGCGCGCCCCTCGCCGCACGCCTCTCGCCCACGAGTCAGGCGCTCAACGGCGGCTTCAGAGACCATGTCGACCGTGATCCCCGTCATGCACCGGTGGTCAATCGGACATTCCCGCAAGAGGCAGGGCGCGCATTCGACCGGCTGGCGGACGATCGTGTGGCCGGTGCCGTACGGCGCGGTCGTGCGGGGATCGGTCGGCCCGAAGATGGCTACCAGCGGCACGCCGAACGCGGCCGCGATGTGCATGGGGCCCGTGTCGTTACTGAGGAAGAGGCCGCACCGCTTGACGACGGCCATGAGCTGCCGGACGGTGGTCCGTCCGGTCAGGAGCACCGGGCGCGCGACCATTCGGTCGGCGATCGCCTGCGCCAAGGGTTCTTCGCCAGGCGCGCCTACGATGACGAGGCGCGCGGGCTGACCCCGTTCAACGGAGAGCCGCTCGAGCAGCCGGTCCGCGGCCTGCGCAAAGCGTTCCGGAAGCCAGCGTTTCGCGCCCCCGTAGGTCGAGCCGGGATTCAGCCCGACCAGAAAGTCCCCCGGCGCCACCTCCGCCGCCAGCAACGCCCCTGCCTCCCGCTCATCCTGCTCGCTCACGAAGAGCCGGGGCGGCCGGGCCGGCAGAAATCCGCCCAGCGGTCGCAGGAGATCCAGGTAGTAATGCACCTGATGGATCGCCCGGCCCCGGTCCGGCATGGCCACCGGCTCCGAGAGCAGCCAGCCGCGGCCGTCCGTCGCGTACCCGTACCGCCGCGGAATCCCGGCCAGGAACGCGATCAAGGCCGCCTCGAACGCGTTCTGGAACAGGACCGCGAGGTCGAACCCCATCCGCCGCAACGACGAAGCCAAGGCCCATTTGCCGGACAGTCCGGCGTGCCGGCCCTTGCCGTCGTACAGCAGAATCCGATCCACCGCCGGGTGTCCCTCGAAAAGCCCGGCGACGGCCGGCTTGACGAGGAGCGCGATCTCGGCCGCCGGAAATAGCTCCCGCAGCCCCGCCAGCGCCGGCTCGCACATCACCGCGTCGCCGATCCAGTTGGGTCCGCGCACCAGTAGCCGCCGGATAGATCGGTGATGTGTGACAGAAGAAGGCATACTCGCTCGCATCCCGTCCCAGTTAACCACTTCACCGATCGCCCATCACCTGTCAGGGCAGGATGAGCTGTTCCAGCCGCTCCCGCCCTTCCAGGATCTCCAGCCCGATCCGGACCGCCCGGACCCGCTCCTCGGCTCCGACCAGCGGCGCGAGCTTGACCGCGTCCTTTTCCGTCGTCACCACCAGCTCCGCGCCGAGACGGCCAGCGCGCTCCAGCAGGGCCGAGAGCTCCCGGGCCGTGTACGCATGATGATCGGGGAACACCGCCTCGTCAACGACGGTCACGTTCAGATCGGCCAGCGTCGCCCGGAACGAGGCCGGGTTGCCGATGCCGCAGCAGGCGAGGACCTTGCGCCCGGCCAGGACGTCGGCCGGCTCCTCTCGGCCAGTCGCCACGGTGATGCAGCCTTCGCCGCCGAACCGAACCAGGATCGGCGGCATCGCGAGCGGCCCGGCGGCCCGAAGCGGGCCCAGCACCTGCTCTGGATCCACACCGGGCCCGACCCGCGTCAGCAGCAGCGCGGTCGCGCGGGCGGCGGCGGACAGGGGCTCTCGCAGCCGGCCGGCCGGGAACAACGCCGCCAGATCGTCCGGTGCCGAGGCGTCCACCAGCAGGAGATCGGCGTCCCGGTGGAGCGCGAGGTGCTGGAACCCGTCGTCCAGCACGAAGCAGTCTACCGGCACGTACTCGAGGACCCATCGTCCGAGCCCGTACCGGTCGGCCCCGACCGCCACGACCGCGCCGGGGCAGCGCCGGGCGATCACGGAGGGCTCGTCCCCCGCCTCGGCCGGGCCGGCCAGGATCCTCCGCCCGTCGGAGACGAGGAGTCGAGAAGCCCCCGTCGTCCGCCGATAGCCGCGACTCAAGACCGCGACCCGGAAGCCGCGCGCCAGCAACTGGCCGACCAGCCAGATGACGACCGGGGTCTTCCCGGTTCCGCCCAGCGTCAGGTTCCCGACGCTGACGACCCGGCCGGGAAGGCGCCGCCGCGCCAGCCATCCCCTCTCGTAGAGGGCGACACGGGTACGGACCGCCAGCCCGTAGGGGATCGCCAACGCCGACAGGAGTCCCCGCACCAAGCCGGAGCGCTCCAGAGGGATCAGTGTCTGCCTGAGAGCCAGTCCGCCCATGCCGTGCCGGTCCCGCGTCTCCGCCCGCATGTCCCGTATCCTTGAGGGCGCGGCGCCGCTAGCACGACCGTCGCCCGGAGACACGGATGGCGAGGCCGCCCGCTCCACAGCCCCATCCAGACTGCCAGCGCCGTCCAGGACCTTGGCGATCAGATCCAGGCTCCGGTCCAGCGCGCCGCGGTTCTCAGTCACCACCCGCTGCGCCGCAAGCCCCATCTGCTGAAGCGTCCCCCGGTCGTGCAGCAAGCCCGTGACCCGGGCCGCCAAGTCCGCGCCATCCCGCACGCACAGCCCCCCGCCCGCGTCGAGGAGCAGACGGGCGACCTCGGCGCAGTGATCGGTATGAGGGCCGAAGAAGACCGGCTTCCCCCACTGGGCTGGCTCCAACAGGTTGTGCCCGCCGACCGGCACGAGGGTACCCCCGACGAACGCGAGGAGCGCATGGCGATAGGCACCAGCCAGCTCGCCCCGCGTGTCGAGGATCACGACACGGGGGCCCGCCGGGCCCTGATCGCCGGCCCCGCGCAACGCGGTGCGCCGGAGCCCGACCAGGCCCCTCGCCTTCACCGCGGCCTCGACTTGCGCGACCCGTTCGATGTGGCGCGGGGCCAGCAGGAGTACCAGCGACGGAAACCCGGCGACGAGCCGCTCGTAACAGGCCAGGATTTGCTCCTCCTCACCCGGATGGGTACTCCCCGCCACGAACAGCTCCTCATGCCCGGCTAAGCCCAAGGCCGCGCGCGACACGCACTCCTCTGCCGGCAACGGCTGGTCAAATTTAAGGTTGCCGGTGACGTGCACGCGGCCGGGGTCCGCCCCAAGCGCCATGACACGCTCGGCGTCCCGACGGGACTGCATGAGGCAGCAGGTGACGGCGCCCAACACATGGCGCATCAATGGCCGGATCAGCCGGTACCGCCCGAACGATCGCGACGACAGCCGCCCGTTGACGAGAACGATGGGGACCCCGCGACGCGCCAGCATCCGCAGCAGGTTTGGCCAGAGCTCGGTCTCGACAACGAGAAAGGCGGCGGGTCTGACGAGGGCCACGACCCGGGGCACGACCCAGGAAAAATCCAGCGGGGCGTAGAAGTGGCGCGCGACGCCGGGGAGCCGCTGCTCCACCGCTTCCCGCCCGGTCTCGGTCACCGTGGAGACCAGAAACCGGCACCCGGGGTAGCGTCGGTGGAGCGCCTGCACGAGCGGCGCGGACGCCACGACCTCGCCGAGGGAGACCGCATGGAGCCAGATCGTCGGCCCGCTCCCGCCGGCCAGGTCGGCCGGCAGCCAGCCCAGCCGCTGCGTGAGTCCGCGCCGACAGCGCATCTTCGCCTGCAGGATCAGCACAATCAGCGGCGAGGCCAGGATGAGCCCGAGGTTGTACAGCAAATGCCACATCGTTTTGAGCGCGCAGCGCTTCTTGCCGGCTGTTCGCTCCTTGCTATTGGCTGTTCGCCATCCTCTGATCTGCTTCCGCGGTCAGGCGATTGAGCGCCTCCTCGATTTCCAGCCGCTTGGCCTCGATCGCCGCGTCATCCGCGTCGGACGGAACCCAAATCGGCGGCCCCCACAGGAAGAGCGCCCGGCTGAAGGGATAGGGCAGCAGAAAGCGATCCCAACTCGCAAAGAGTTTTTTTTTGAGCAGCCGAACGTCAGCGGGACGATCGGCAAGCCCGTGGCCTTGGCGAGCTGAACGACCCCCTTCTGGACCACCTGCCGCGGGCCGCGGGGCCCGTCCGGGGTGACGACCAGGTCCATCCCCGTCCGGCCGAGCCGGATGAGCTGGCGCAGCGCCTCGACGCCGCCCCGCGTCGTCGAGCCGCGCACCGAGCGGAAGCCGAATCGCCCGATGAGCCGGCTGATCAGCTCGCCGTCGCGGTGCCGGCTGACGAGCACGTGGGCCTCGGTCCCGCGGTAGGCCAGCGGCATCATCAGTTGCCGCCCGTGCCAGAAGACGATGATCATCCGCCCGCCGCGCCGATAGAGCGCATCCACCTGTTCCGCCCCGACGGTCCGAAGGAAAAGCGTCCGGCCCAGGGCCCGGATCGCCCAGGCCCCGAGCGCTGGCACCACCGCCAGTTTGAGCCAGTTGCCCACCTGCGTCATGCAGGACAGGGGACGCGGGACGCGGGACTGATGGGTGCTCTCTTCGACTCGTTCACCCATCACTCGTCACCCGTCACGCTTTCTGCGAACTGGATCGCGTGGAGCCGCTTGTAGAGCCCGCCCAGCCGGAGCAGCTCCTCATGGGAGCCGACCTCCACGATACGCCCTCGATCCAGCACCACGATGCGGTCAGCCCGTTGCACCGTCGAGAGCCGGTGCGCGATAACCAGCGTGGTCCGATTCCTCATCAGGTTGGCGAGAGCCAGTTGGACCACCCGCTCGGACTCGGAGTCCAGCGCCGAGGTGGCCTCGTCCAGGATCAGGATCGGCGGATCCCGGAGGAGCGCCCGGGCGATGGCCAGGCGCTGCCGCTCTCCGCCCGAGAGCTTCACGCCGTTCTCCCCGATCAGCGTGTCATAGCCGTCTGGCAGCCGCATGATGAAGTCGTGTGCGTAGGCGGCTTTGGCCGCGGCCACCACCTCCTCGTCCGTCGCCCCGGCGCGGCCGTAGGCGATGTTGTTGCGCACGGACTCGTCGAACAGAACCGTCGCCTGCGAGACGATCCCGATCTGCCCGCGCAGCGACCGGAGCGTGACCTCCCGGATGTCCCGCCCGTCAATCAGGATCGCGCCCTCCGTTGGCTCATAGAAGCGCGGCACCAGGCTCACCAGCGAGGTCTTCCCGCTGCCGCTGCTTCCGACGAGCGCGACGATCTCTCCCGCCTTGATCGCCAGGTTCACGTCAAACAGCGCTGGGTGTTCGGCGCCGTCGTACCGGAACGTGACGCGTCGAAACTCCAGGGACCGGCTGATCGGGGCCAGCTCCACCGTGCCCCGGTCCATCGCCTGCTCGTTCTCGAGATCCAGGACGCTGAAGACGCGTTCCGCGGCAGCCAGGGCCTGCTGGATCGTGTTGTTGGCGCCGGAGAGCTTTCGAATCGGAGCATAGGCCATAAACATCGCGGTGAGAAAAGAGAAGAACGCGCCCGGGGTCATCGTACCCTGGATCACCAAGTAGCCGCCATACCACACGATCACGGCGACACCCGTGACGCCGATGACCTCCATGTAGGTCGAAGTCAACGATGAGATCTGCACCGCTTTCATGTTGGCCCGCAGAAAGGCCCGGTTGTTGTCCAGGAACCGCTTGCTTTCGAACTCCTCGCGGCCGAAGGCTTTGACCTCGCGAATCCCCACCAGCGTCTCCTGCAGGACCGAGGCCATGTCACCCGCCCGCTCCTGCCCACGCGTGGCGAGCGCGCGCAGCCGCTTGCCCATGCGCAGCATCGTGTGCGCGGAGAGCGGGACGACGATGGCCGACACAGCCGCCAGCTTCCAGTTTTGGTAAAAGATCACGGCGACCATCGCCAAGAAAGTCAACCCCTGCTGGAACACATCTTTGAGGACCCCGCCGACGGCGTTCGCCATGACACTGACGTCGTTGAAGACCCGCGCGAGCAGTCGCCCGGAGGCGTTGGTGTCATGAAACCGAATAGGCAGTCGCATGAGCTGGACAAAGAGGGCCTGCCGGATGTCCGTCACCACCCGGTTGCCGACATAGTTCATCAAGTAGTTCTGGCCGTAGCTGAAGGCGCCTTTCAGCACCGCCACGCTCAAGATCGCGAGCGGCAGCACCGTGAGCAGGGCCTGATCCTTGCTGATGAAGATGCCGTCGAGGACGGGGCGAACCATCCAGGCATAGGCCCCGGTGAGCGCCGCGACGGCGGCGGAGCACACAAAGGCCGCCGCCAGCCGGACGCGGTGGGGCCAGAAGCACCGGATGAGCCGGAGGAACAGCGTCATGCCCCGCACTCCTCAAGGACGAGCGCGGCCGCGCGCCGCGACGCCCCCGGTTCGCCGAGCGCGGCCCGCACCCTTCGCAGCGCCGCGCGCATGGCCTCGGCTTCCGCCCCGTCGTCGAGCAGGCGCGCCGCCTCCTCGCGGAGACGGGCGCCGCTGGCCGCGCCCTGGAGCAACTCGGGCACGATCCGGCGGCCCGCGACGATGTTGACGAGGCCGATACAGCCGAGCCGCGCGACCAGCCCGGTCCGGTTCGCCCGGATCAGCCATCGCGCGAGCCAGTAGGTGAGCGGCGAGACCCGGTAGGCCAGCACCATCGGCGTGCCCACGATCGCCGCTTGAAGCGTCGCGGTCCCGGAAGCGACCAGCAGCACATCGGAGGCCGCCATGACTTCGCTCGCCAGGTCCGGCACGATCCGGACCGGGACCCGATGCCCGCGGCACAGCACCTCCACCAGCGACGTCGGGATCGAAGGGGCTTGCGCCACCAGCACCTGGAGCCCCGGATGGTCCGAAGAGAGCGCCGTCGCGGCTGCCAGCATTTCAGGAAACAACGCCTGGACCTCTCGCTCGCGGCTACCTGGCAGCACCCCGATCACCGGACCGCCGGTCTCCACGCCGAACCGCTTCCGCAGCTCGGCGCGGTCATAAGAAGGAGCGACCACGTCGAGCAGCGGATGCCCGACGAAGTCGCAGCGAATGCCCGCCTCCCTGAAGAGAGCCTCCTCGAAGGGCAGGATGACGAGCAGGCGGTCCACCACCCGAGCGATCAGGCGGACCCGCCCCGGATGCCAGGCCCAGACCTGCGGGGCGACATAGTAGATCACCCGGTGCCCGGCGCGCTTGGCCGCGCGCGCCAGGCGGAGATTTAAGCCGGGCGCGTCAATGAACACCGCGGCGTCTAGCGGGGTGCGCTGGAAGAACCGCGCCAGCGTGCGATACGTCCGGAGGCCGGCGCGCAAGTGCGCCACCCCGACCATCCCGATGCCGTCCAGGCGCTCGTTGCCCTGCACGAGCGCGACGCCCGCCGCCTGGAGCTTGGCGCTGCCGACCCCGAGCAGCTCCACGTCGGGCCGCAGTGCGTGAAGCGCCCGGGCCAGGTTCGCGCCGTGCAGCTCTCCGGAGGCCTCACCGGTCACGATCAGAATGCGGGGCATAACGCTACCCATGACGCGGGATGGGGGACGCGGGACGGGCGCGGCGCGCCGGGACCTGCGCGCACCCCAGGCGATGGGAATGCGGAAGACCCCGCGTCTTTGCACCGCCTCGCCCGTGACTCGTCACGCATCACCCGTCACTCGTCACGCCCTCAGTGTGGCGTTGCATGAACTCGCCGATCGAGTCCAGGACCTGATAGGCCAGCTCCAGCGCCGCGATGCCGTCCTCCCCCGACACCACCGGGCGCGTGCCCGACGCCACCGCCTGCACGAACGCCTCGAGCTCCAACCGCAACGGCTCGTCGTCGCTCCCCTGCACCGGCTCGGCTTTGATCGCGGGCCGGGCGCCCGGCCCGGTCTCGCGCCGGCAGATCACGCCCTGGCGAGTCTGGTAGTCCACGGAAATATAGGCATCGCGCTGGAAGAGCCGCAGCCGGCGCAGCCGGGTCATCGAGACCCGGCTCGCCGTCAAGTTGGCGACGCACCCGCTGGCGAACGCGATCCGGACATTCGCGATGTCAATCGTCGGCGACAGCACCGGGACTCCGGCCGCCCGGACTTCCTCTACCGGTCCCGGCCCGAAGGACAGGATCATGTCCAGATCGTGGATCATGAGATCGAGCACCACGTCCACGTCGGTGCCGCGCTCGCCGAAGGGAGCCAGGCGGTGGCATTCGATGAAGCCCGGCTTGCCGATGAGGGGACGGATCGCCCGGATGACCGGGTTGAACCGCTCGATGTGGCCGACTTGGAGGACCAGCCCCCGGCCCTTGGCCAGTTCCACTAGCTCGCAGGCCTCGCGCACCGTCACCGCGATGGGCTTTTCGACCAGGACGTGGACGCCGGCCTCCAGGCAGCTCTTCACGACGGCGTAGTGGGCCGACGTAGGCACCGCGACGCTCACGGCGTCCACCTGGGGAAGCAGGGCGGCCGCGTCCGTATGCCCGGGCACCCCGTGGCGCTCGGCCACGAGTCGCGCCCGGTCGGGAGCCGCGTCCACGATCCCCGCCAGGACGCAGTCGGGCAGGCCCGCATAAACCCGGGCATGGTGCTGCCCGAGATGCCCCACCCCGATCACGCCGACTCGCAGGGGACTCATCATTCAGTGAACGGGTAACGGGTGATGGGTGACGCGTAAAGAAGCCGTGTTCAGAACCTTACCCATTACCCATTACGTTGCTCGTCCGCGAGCCCGACGATTGCGATGCCCGCCCGGTCGGCTTGGCGCAGCGTCTCCCCTCGCTCCAGGAGAATCCCCCGCCCGGCTTCGAGCGCCAGGGTCGAGGCCTTCACCGCCTCCATCACCGCGATGGTGGCCGGCCCGACGGCGGGCAGATCAAACCGCAGGTCCTGCTGCGGCTTGCTGCGCTTGACGACCACGGCGCCGCCCCGCGCGAGCATCCCGCCGCGGCGGATCGCTTCATCCGTCCCCTCGACGGCCTCGACCGCCACGACGACCCGGTTCTTGACCACCACGCACTGGCCGATGTCGAGCCGGCCAATCTCCAGAGCCATGTCCCAGCCGAACCGAATGTCCGCCCACTCCTCCTCGCTGGGCTCGCGCCTCGTCAGCACGCCCTCGTCCACCAAGATCCCGCTCAGGCCAAAGGTGGATTCGCGAATCTGGATCCCTTCGCGCTCCAGTTCTGCGGCGATCTCGCGGAGGATCGCGTCGTCCTTCCACGCTTTGAGGCGGCTGGCCACGGCCAGGGCCCGGAAGTCGGGCCGGACCGTGGTAAAGACGTGCGTTTTCTTGATGCCGCCCAGCATCACCGCCTGCCGGACCCCGTCGTCCTTGAGGGCCCGGATCAACTTGTTGAACTGGCCGATCTTGACCCAGTGGATCCGGTCCACGTGCCGTTCCAGCTCAGGATCGGTCTCGCCGATGTGGGCGACCGCCGACACGGCGTACCCGAGCCGCCGGACGTTCGCCGCGAAGATAATAGGGAACCGCCCGTTGCCCGCAATGAGTCCAATCCGCTCGCCCGATCCGGCCGGCACAGCCCCCGCCCTGCCCGCGTCCATACCTAATCCTCTTCTTCGAGCTCCCCGGTGGCCGCCTGGCAGATGCCCCGCTTCGTGCCCTCCAGGAACACCAGCATCTCCTGCACATCCGGACTGTCCCCGAACTTCTCCTGGGCCTGCTTGACCGCGTCCACCAGCTTTTGGCCCGAGCGGAACAGCAGGTCGTAGGCGTCCCGGATCACGCCGACGCGCTCGGGGGAGAAGCCGTGGCGCCGCAGGCCGACGGAGTTCAGCCCGTACAGCCTGGCGCGGTAGCCCCCTGCGGCCCGGGTGAACGGGGGCACGTCCTGCCCGACAGCCGAGCATCCCCCAATCATCACATAGGCGCCGATGCGGACGAACTGGTGGATGCCGACGAGCCCCCCGATGATGGCGTGGTCTCCGATGGTGATGTGCCCCGCCAGGGTGGCCGAATTGGCCATGATCAGGTGATTCCCGAGCTGGCAGTCGTGGGCGATATGGCAGTAGGCCATGAGAAAATTGTGGTTCCCGATCGAGGTCAGTCCGCCACCCAAGGCCGTGCCCCGATTCACGGTCACGTACTCCCGGATGATGTTGTCGTGCCCGATGACCACGCGGGTCGGCTCGCCCCGATACTGGACGTGCTGAGGCGGCGTGCCGATCGAGGCGTAGGGATAGAGCTGGCAGCGCTCGCCGATCTCGGTCCATCCCTCGATGTAGACGTGCCCGAGCAGGCGGGTGCCGCGGCCGATCCTGACGTGCTCGCCGACGATGGAGTACGGCCCGATCTCCACATCTGGCCCCAACTCAGCCTTGGGATGGACAATCGCGGTCGGATGAATCTGCACGCTTCCCTCCAAGAGCACCGAGCGAAGAGCCCAAGCGAACAGCGCCGAACGCTCGGCTGCTCGCTAGTCGCTGCTCGCTGGTTTTTCTTCCGTCACCATCGCCGTCATCTCGGCTTCGCACACCAGATCGGACTCGACAAACGCCTGGCCCTGCATCTTCCAGAACGGCGCCCGCTGCCTGACCACCTCCACCTCCAGGCGGAGCTGGTCTCCAGGGACTACGGGCTTGCGGAACTTGGCCTTGTCCACGCCGGTCAGGTAGACCACGGGCTTGCCCGCCAGCGGCGCGGACTTGAACGCCAGCACGCCCCCCACCTGGGCCAGTGCCTCGAGGATCAGCACCCCGGGCATGATCGGCCGACCGGGGAAATGCCCCTGAAAGAACGGCTCGTTGACCGTCACGTTCTTGATCCCGACGATCCGGCGGCCCGCCTCCAGCTCCCGGATCCGGTCCACGAGCAAAAAGGGATACCGGTGTGGCAGCGTCGCCTGGATCTCCTGGATGTCCATCGTCGTCATCTGCTCTGCCTCCCGTCCGCACGGCCATCCTGCGTCTCAGGGGAACCGGCGATCGAACTCCTTGATCACCTGGTCGGTCAGATCAATCACCCTGGAGAAATAGATCACGATTCTGAGGGTCTCGTTGCTCCCGGAGTCCAGCACCGCCGCATAGCCGCCCTTCTTCGCAATCTCCGATGTGACCTCGCTGATCCGCTTGCTGTACTCATCGAGCAGCTCCTGCTGCTTGGCCTGGATCTCCCGGTTGAACTCCTCGAGCCGCCGCTGGTAGGCCTCCAGCTTGACCCTGAAGAGCTCGGTCTTCTGGCTCTTCTGCTCGTCGGTGAGGGAACCGTTCCGAATCTCGGTTTCCAGCCGCTTGAGTTCCTCATCGTCCGCCGCGACGATCCGCTGGCGGGTGGCCGAGAACTCCTTGAGACGGTCCAGCTCGCGCTTGCCGGCCTTCGTGCGCTCGAGGACCGCCCGCTGGTTGACGACCCCGACCTTGAAGGCCTCCGCGGCCTGGGCGGCGCCGGCTGGCAGGAGCGCGAGGACGACCAGTCCCGCGAGGACGCTTCGGCACTTCCCCGGATTCATGCGCGCTTCCACTCCCGACCCGGCCTCGGCAGACCGGCGGCGGCCACCAGGCGAGGCCCCCGCCGTCCACGTCATCGGGCCTCCTTGTTCAGCTCTTCGATGACCTTGGGCGTAATATCGAGCGACGCGTCGGAGTAAATGGTCGGGGACCCCTTCCCCTTTTCGAGCACCATGAGCAGGCCCAACTGATGCGCCACCCGAGCGGACACCCGCTCGACCTGATCGCGAAAGCCTTCGAAGACTTCCTTCTGCTTCTCCTGCACCTCGCGGTTCAACTCATTGGCCTTCTGTTGGTACTCTACCACGCGGCGGCGGAACTGCTCCTCGCGTTCCTTCTTGGCGTTGGCGCTCAGCACGCTCGCCTGCCTGCCCAGCTCCTCTTCCAACCGCCGGAGCTCCTTCTCCTCCAGCTCGATCAGCGCCTGACGGTTCTTCATGAAGGTGTTGAGGGAATCCCGAGCCTTCTGGCCGGGGACCGAGTCGGCCAGCACCCGCTCGGCGTCCACCACGCCCACCAGGAACGCGGGCTTCGCAGGAGCCGCTCCTCCGCAGCCGCTGAGCAGCAGCGCCAGCCCCATGACGACGCCCACGAGGCTTCGCCCCCGCCCGCTCGCCAGACCCTCCATCGCCCATTCGGCTGCTGTGGTCATGCTTCCCCCTGTTCTCCCCACCGCCCCGGCCAGACTGCCCAGGCCCGGCCCCAACCGACAAACGGCCCCGCGGCCTGGCTAGAACAGCGAGCCCACGGAGAATTCGAACACGGCTTTCCTCTCATTGGGCCGCGGCTCGAGGTTGATCCCGTAGGCCAGCCGGAGCGGGCCGAACGGCGAGATCCAGCGGATCTCGATACCCGCCGCCTTCCGGAGCGCCAGACTGAACTTCTCGTTGTCGTCGAACCCCTTCCCATAGTCGTAGAAGAAGACCCCGTTGAGCTTCGCCTCGGACGAGATCGGGAAAATAAAGTCGAAGTTAAAGATCAGCTCCTTCGCGGCGCCGACCAGGTAGCCGTCCGGTGTCACGGGCCCCGCCCGGCCGAAATAGAACCCGCGCATCGTGTTGATGCCGCCGACGTAGAACCGCTCCGTCAACGGGATCGGCTTCCCCTGCAGCCCTTCCACGGTCCCGAACCGCCCGCGGACCGCGAATCGGGTGTCGAACGGCAGCGGCGTGTATTTCAGGACGTCCAGGGCGAGCTTATAGAAATTGTTGGTGCCCCCGAGATACGGCGTCCCGAGGCTGAACTCGGCGGCATGGCGCCAGCCGGTTCGGGGGTCCAGGTAGTAGTCCCGAGAATCTCGTGCGACCGACAGGCGAAACCCCGTTGTGGTCTGAGTTCCGAACTGATTCCGGATGAATTGGGGGATCTGGGTGGACACGCCGAACAAGGACCCGGGGCTCGCCGCGCTGCCGAACGGGTTGAACGTGTTAAAGTACGTATTCGGATCCGCATAGCGGATATGCTCGGCGACTAAGGTGAATGACCCGGACGCATATTCGGAAAACCACCGCCCGAACGTGGCCGTCGCGCCCGTCTTGTCTTCGAAGAAGGTTCCGTACATCGTCTGCGTCTTGTACACATCTCCTTGAAACGACGTCAACGAATCCTCGACGTACGGATTGCGGAACGTGATCAACCCGACCGAGCGCAACTGGCCCAACTGGCCCCGGATGCGGCCTAGATAGCCCTTGCCGAACAGGTTGCCCTCCGTGATGTCCGCGATCGCGACGAACCGGTCCAGGGTGCTGAAGCCGCCCCCGATGCTGAACATCCCCGTCGGCTTCTCCTTCACCTTGACGTCGAGATCCACCTTGTCCTCCTCCACCTGCTTGGGGAGGATCTCGACCGTCTCGAAGAAGTTCAGGTTGTTGAGCCGCTGGTAGCTCCGCTTCATCGCGACCGTGTCGATCACTTCCTGCTCGTTGATGCGGATCTCGCGCCGGATCACGTTGTCCCGGGTCTTGTCGTTGCCGGTGATGCGAATGTTCCGCACGCGGATCAGGTTCCCCTCCTTGATGTGGAAGGTGATGGCGGCGGTCTTGGTGGTGGCGTCGGGCGTGACCGCGGGATTCACCTCGGTGAAGGCGTAGCCCTTGGCCCCGTAGAGCTCCGTCAGCCGGGTGATCTCGTCGCGGATCTTGGCCCGTTGGAAGACCTCGCCCGTCTGGATAGGGGAGCCGGCCCGCAGCTCCGCGTCTTCGAAGACCGTGTTGCCGCGGAACCCCACCTCGCCGACCGTGTAGGGTTCCCCCTCCTCGATCGGGAACGTGACGATGAACCACTTCTTGTCCGGCGTCAGCTCGATGCTCGGCAACCCGACCTGGACGTTCAAGTAGCCCTTGTTCATGTAGACTTCGCGGATCCGCTCCACGTCGTTGGCCAATTCCTCTCGCTTCAGCAGGCCCGCGTCGGTGAAGTTGGAGAGCAGCCAGATCCACTCGCGGGTGGCCATGAGCTTAAACAGCTCCTTCTTGGTCACCGCCGTCGAGCCCGGAAACCGGACCTCCTTGATCTTGGCGCGTTCGCCCTCCTTGATATAGAAGGTCAGCCGCTTCCGGTCCTGGTCCAAGGCTTGGATGATCGGGATCACCTGGGCGTTGTAGTACCCGTCTTCCTGATATTGCAGCCGGATCTTCTCGGCGCTCTCCTTGGCCTGTTGCTGATCCAGGAACGACTGGCTGCGGATGGTGATCTTTTCCTTCAGCTTGTCGTCGCTGAGCTCTTCGTTGCCATCGAACACGATCTCGGTGATGAAGGGCTTCTCGCGGACGACGAAGGTCACGGCGACGCCGCCGGGCGCCGGCTCGGTCTCGACCTGGACGTCTTCGAAGAACCCCATTTCATAGATCAACCGGATCTGGGCCCGGACGGCCTCGGCTGTATGGAGGTCGCCGGGCTTGAGCGTGAGGCGCCCGAGAATGGCGGGGTCCTCGATCCGCTGATTCCCGCGCACGTGCACCGACGCCACCCGCGCAGCCCCCTCCTGGGCCCCGCGTTCCTCAGCGGAGGGGGTGCCACGCCAGCACGCGAGCAGGACAGCCATCACCAGCACAGCGAAAAACGACGAACGGTCCACCACGAGCTTGGTCACCGCGGTCGTTCCGTGGCAACCCGCTGACCTGCGACCGTGGCGAGCGGCTCCGGGGCTTGGAGACCTGCGAGCGGAGCGTTCTGGACGACGTCCGCCTCTGGACGGCGAGTAGTCATGATGCCTATAGATGCCGTGGACGCGCCGCACCCGCTCGTGCGACGCTCACCTCCGGACACCGGAAGGTGTCTGCTCGGCCGGGCAGACAGGGACCCCGTGAAAACGTTTGAAAAATCTTACGGATTATAGGGGGCCGCTCCCGGGATGTAAAGAGAAATTCTCCGCGGGCGGCTCGCTGGTGCGCGCCCGCCCGCGACCGCCGTTGCCTTGACTTTCCAGACACCCATCTCATAGGATGCAACCCATGTCGGCGCCTGCGATCAGAACAGCGGTCATCCCCGCCGCAGGGCTCGGGACGCGGTTCCTCCCGGCCACCAAGGCCTCTCCCAAAGAAATGCTCCCGCTCGTGGACAAGCCGCTCATCCAGTACGCGGTGGAAGAGGCGGTGGCGGCGGGGATCGAGAACATCATCGTCGTCACGGGGCGCGGCAAGCGGGCGATCGAGGACCATTTCGACCGCTCCTTCGAGCTCGAAGAGAACCTCAGGGGGAACGGGAAGAGCCATCTGCTGAAGGACATCCGGCGAATCTCCGAACTCGCGAACTTCTGCTATGTGCGGCAGGCCCAGGCCCTGGGGCTGGGGCACGCGGTGCTCTGCGCGCAGCACCTCATCGGCAACGAGCCCTTCGCCGTCATCTTGGGCGACGAGGTGATTGACGCCAAGGTACCGGCGCTCGCCCAGCTCATGCGCGTCTTCAAGCAGGACACCGGCGCGGTGCTCGGCGTCAAGCAGGTGCACGCGAGCGAGGTACATCAATACGGGATCGTCGCCACGAGGCGAGTGGCCGAGGGCCTGTACCGCGTGCTCGACATGGTCGAGAAGCCCTCGCCCGAGCAGGCGCCCTCGCGGCTGGCCGTGATCGGCCGCTACGTGCTGTCGCCGAAGATCTTCCCGATCCTCGAGCGGACCTCGCCGGGAAAAAACGGCGAGATCCAGCTCACCGACGCGCTGCGCCGGCTGGCCCAGGACACGCCCGTGTTCGCCCAGATCGTCAGCGGCGAGCGCCACGACGCGGGGGACAAGCTCGGGTTCTTGAAGGCGACCGTCGCCTTCGCGCTCAAGAGCCCCACCCTGGGCCGCCCGTTTGCCCGATACCTGCGGCAGGTGGTCGGAGGCGGCCGAAAAGCGTCCTTCAACTGAGTCGTGTCGGGAAGCGCTGCCCTCTTCCTCCGGCCTCCAGCTCAGGCGCCGGCTCGCGAGGGTGAGGGAGGCAGCCCGATCCGGCTGTCCTCGGGTGTGCCCGATCGAACGAGAAAGCGCGAGACCTGATGTCGGCAGAACAGCACGAACGAGACCCGCAGCAGGTGGAGATCCCGGAGCAGCTCCCGCTGCTCCCGGTCCGGGACATCGTCGTCTTCCCCTATATGGTCCTCCCGCTCTTCGTCGGTCGCGAGATGTCCATCAAGGCGATCGAGGCGGCGCTGGCGGGCAACCGGATGATCTTCCTCGCCACCCAGAAGGCCCTCGACGTCGAGAACCCCAAGCCGGACGACATCCACCAGGTCGGCACGATCGGGATCATCATGCGCATGCTCAAGCTCCCCGACGAGCGCATCAAAATCCTGGTGCAGGGCGTCGCCAAGGGGCGCGTGCAGGACTACATCCAGACCGAGCCCTACTACTCTGTCCGCATCGCCCGGATCCCGGAGCTCAAGCCCGCCGCGGTCTCCCTCGAGGGGGAAGCGATCATGCGCACGGTGAGGGAGCAGCTCGAGCGCGTGATCAGCCTCGGCAAGGTGCTGATGCCGGACGTCATGGTCGTGATCGAGAACCTGGAGGACCCGGGACGTCTGGCCGACATGGTTGTCTCGAACCTTGGCCTCAAGGTCGAGGTCGCGCAGGAGGTGCTCGAGATTGAAGATCCGGTCGCCCGCCTCAAGCGGGTCAGCGAGATCCTGGCCAAAGAGGTCGAAGTCCTCTCGATGCAGCAGAAGATCCAGGCCCAGGCCAAGGGCGAAATGGACAAGACCCAGCGCGAGTACTTCCTGCGCGAGCAGCTCAAGGCTATCCAGAAGGAGTTGGGCGAGCTGGACGAGCGCGCCGAGGAGGTCGCCGATTTCCGCAAGCGCATCAAAGACGCGAAGATGCCGGAGAAGGTCCTCAGGGAATGCGAGAAGCAGCTCAAGCGGCTCGAAAAGATGCATCCGGATACGGCCGAGTCCGCCACGGTCCGGACCTACCTAGAATGGATGGTCGAGCTGCCCTGGAGCAAGAAGTCCAAGGACAACCTGGACATCAAGGCGGCCGCCAAGGTGCTCAATGAGGACCACTATGACCTCGAGAAGGTCAAGGAGCGCATCCTCGAATACCTCGCGGTCCGGAAACTCAAGGACAGGATGAAGGGCCCGATCCTCTGCTTCGTCGGCCCTCCCGGAGTCGGGAAGACCTCGCTGGGCAAATCCATCGCCCGGGCGCTGGGCCGCGAGTTCGTGCGGATCAGCCTCGGCGGGGTGCGCGACGAGGCGGAGATCCGCGGGCACCGCCGCACCTACGTCGGCGCCCTCCCCGGCCGCATCATCCAGGGGATCAAGCAGGCGGGGACGAGCAACCCCGTCTTCATGATGGACGAGGTGGACAAGATCGGCATGGACTTCCGCGGCGATCCGTCGGCCGCCCTGCTCGAGGTCCTAGACCCCGAGCAGAATCACGCCTTCAGCGACCACTATCTCGGCGTGCCCTTCGACCTCTCGGAGGTCATGTTCATCACGACGGCCAACCTGATGGATCCGATTCCCTCGCCGCTCCGAGACCGGATGGAGATCATCGAGATTCCCGGCTACACGGAGGAGGAGAAGCTCGGTATCGCGCAGCGCTACCTGATCCCGCGGCAGCTCAAGGAGCACGGGATCACCGAGACGCACGTCCGGTTCACCGAGCCGGCGCTCCGGCACATCATCACCCACTACACGCGCGAGGCGGGCGTCCGGAACCTGGAACGCGAGATCGCCAACGTCATGCGGAAGGTGGCCAAGAAGGTCGCCGAGGGCAAGACCAGCCGGCACACCGTGATCCCCGGCAACCTGCACCGGTACCTGGGCGTGCCGAAGTTCCTGCCCGAGGCGGAACAGCAGAAGGACGAGGTCGGCGTGGCCACGGGACTGGCCTGGACAGAAACGGGCGGCGACGTGCTCTACATCGAGGCGACCGTGATGAAGGGCAAGGGGCAGCTCATGCTGACGGGCCACCTGGGCGACGTCATGAAGGAGTCGGCCCAGGCCGCGCTCAGTTACGTGCGCTCGCGGGCGAAGCTGCTGGGCATTGACCCGGAGGTCTTCGCCAAGACGGATCTCCACATCCACGTGCCGGCCGGCGCGATCCCGAAGGACGGGCCCTCCGCCGGGATCACGATGGCCACGGCCATCGCGTCCAGTCTCACGAACCGGCCCGTCCGGCGGGACGTCGCCATGACCGGCGAGGTTACGCTGCGCGGCCGGGTGCTCCAGATCGGCGGACTGAAGGAGAAGATCCTGGCGGCCAAGCGGGCGAAGCTCTCCACGGTGATCCTGCCCGCCCGCAACAAGAAGGATCTCGAGGAGATCCCCAAGCACCTGCTCCGCGGGCTCCACTTCGTCTTCGTCGAGACCATGGACGAGGTGATCCGCACGAGCCTGGCCCAGAAGGGCGCGGCGACCGCGAAGCCGCAGCCTACGGACGGGGCGCGCCCGACCCGCCGCCCCAAGGCCAGCCGGATCGAGAAACGCAAGCCCCTGCCGCGCTCGCGCCCGCTCGCGCCCGCCGTGTCCGTCGCGCCCCGGCGCGGCCGCGGTGGCTGACCCGCATGCCGACGCCCGCCGCCCGCGGCGCTCCGCTTCACGAGTTCGGCCTGATCCGAGACCTGGCCCGCCGCTTCGGCCAGACCGGCCCCTCGGTCCTCCAAGGGATCGGCGACGACGCCGCCGCCATCCGGCCGGTTCCGGGCCGGGCCCTGCTGCTCACCACGGACCTGCTGGCCGAAGGCGTCCATTTCAATCCCGCCACGGCGACCTGGGACGAGATCGGCTACAAGGCCGCGGTCGCCAACCTGAGTGACATCGCTGCCATGGGCGGCGTGCCGCGATACCTACTGGTGGCCCTGGCCCTCCCAACCTCGCGGACCGCTGCCGAGATCCGGCGGCTCTACCGCGGGATGATGCGCGCTTGCCGGGCCTATGGCGTCGAACTGATCGGGGGCGACACCTCGGCTTCGCGGAGCGGCCTGTTCCTGAGCCTGACGCTGGCTGGGATCGCCAGCGAGACCGGTATCCTCCGGAGAAGCGGCGCCCGGGTGGGCGACCTGATCTACGTCACGGGCACGCTGGGGGACGCGCTCGCGGGCCTCGAGCTCCTCGGCGAAAGCCCGGCGCGCGCCCTCCGAGCCCTCCCGCCCCGGTACCGGCGGTACCTGCTCGAGCGGCATCGCCGGCCGAGCCCGCGCCTCAAGGAAGGGCGGCTCCTGGCCGCCCATCGCCTCGCCACGGCCGCCATCGACCTCTCTGACGGGCTCTCGGGCGACCTGGCGCACATCTGCGAGCAGAGCAGCGTCGGCGCCCTGATCGAGGCCGCCGCCCTCCCGCTGTCGCCGGCCTGCCGGGCCTACGCGCAGGCCCGGGGGCTGACCCCGGCCGCGCTGGCCCTGCGTGGCGGCGAGGACTACGAGCTGCTGTTCACGGTCCCGCCACGGCGCCGGGCGAGGCTGGAGCGGCTCGCGCGGCGCCACGGCTGCCGGTTCACGTGCATCGGCACGGTCCGGCTGCCGGGCGAGGGCCTGCGGCTGCGCGGGGAGGACGGAACGGTGCGCCGGCTGATTCCGACCAGCTATGAGCATTTCCACCGGCCGGCTCCCGGCACGAGGTGACGCGATGCCTTCGCTCGCGAGCGTCCGTCAGCGCCTGCGCGCGGTCCTCCATCTCGACGAGCCGCCGTCCCGGACCGCGCTGGCCTTCGCGATCGGCACGTTCATCGCCTTTTGCCCCCTCTATCCCCACACCCTGCTCGTGGTCCTCTGCGCCTGGCTGTTCCGTCTCAACGTCGTGGCGATTCTCGCCGGCGCGCTGCTCAACAATCCGTGGACGATCGTGCCGATCCTCGGCGCGACGTTCTGGATCGGGTTCCAGGTGACAGGCTCGCCGCAGGCCGGTCCCCTGAACTGGGACGTCAGCTCACTCACCGCCCTCTACCACCAGGCCACGCCCTACGCCGTCCCCTTCGTGGTCGGCGGGCTCGTTCTCAGCGTAGCCGGCGCGGCGTTGTCGTACCCGGTCGCCTACTACGTCATCACCCAGTACCGCGGGCGGCGACGCGCACCGGCGGAGGCCGAGCGACGGTTGCCACCCGGGACGGGGCTGGGCTAAGATGATCGCACCGGCTCGAGGACGCCACCCTGCATGGACACCGCCGCTGCGCCAGGCTCCCCGCACGAGGGCTCAGCCCTGATCGCCGATCCCATCCACGAATACATCACCTTCACGGTGCCTTCCTCGCTTTCCGGTCCGACCGAGCGGACGGAAAAGGACCTCATTGATTCGCCCTGGATGCAGCGGCTGCGCTACATCTACCAGCTCCAGAGCGCGCGCTGGGTCTACCCGTCCGCCGAGCACAGCCGGTTTCAGCATTCCCTCGGCGTCATGCACGTGGCGGGGCGCTTCGCGCGCCACCTGTATCCGTTTCTGAAGCAGGCCGTCCCGGACGCTCCATCGGCCAACTATATCGAGGAGCTGCTCCGGGTCACCGCGTTGATCCACGATATCGGGCATGGGCCGTTCTGCCATTTCTTCGACGACAACTTCCTCAAAGCCTACAACCTCACCCACGAACGGCTCGGCCAGATCATCATTCGCGAGCACCTCGGCCCGATCATCCGGAAGATCCGGCGCAGCCCCTCCGGGCCCTTCGCCCGCGGAGAGGAGCTGGACCCCAACCAGATCGCGCACCTGATCCTGAAGGACAAGGGCAAGGACAACTCCCGGATCCCGCGCTGGCTCAACGCGCTCCAGCCGATTATCTCGGGCAGTTACACCGCGGACAACCTGGACTACGTCCTGCGCGATGCCTATATGTGCGGGGTGGCGGTCGGTCCGGTTGACCTGACGCGGCTGATCCACTACACCATCATCACGCCGGCGGGATTCACCATTCACAAGACCGGGCTCCCCGCGCTGCAGATGTTCTTGACCACCCGGATGTACCTCTACTCGAACGTGTACTATCACCGGACGACCCGGGCCATCGACATCCACCTCCGCGAGATCTTCGGGGACACGATGCGGGGCCTCTTCCCCTACGACCCCCGCAAAAAGATGGATCAATACCTGACGCTCACCGACTGGTCGCTGCTGGAGGAGGTCCGGGGCTGGGTCAAGGCCCGTCAGGCGACCCGGCGGAGGCTCGGCCAGGAATGGGCGCGGATCCTCGGCCGGGACGTGAAGTGGAAGATGGCCTACAGCACGGTGCTCAAGGAGAAGGGGCAGGAACGCGGGATGGATTTTCCGAGCCGCGAGCAGTTCGAGAAGCAGATCCGCAAGGAGCTGCCCAGCCGGCTCCAGCACCTGCCGTTCCGGGTGGACATGGCGCCCCTGGACCCGAGGCCCGATCCCAAGGACACCCGCGGCACCCCGCTCCTCGTCTACGACCCGAGCACCCGCAAGGTCTCGACCGAGCCGCTCGAAGAGTTCCTGGACCTCCTGCCCACACGCCTGATCCAGTTCCGAATCTACGCCCTCAACCACGAGGCGGACACGGAGCTGTCGCAGGCCGCCGCCGCCGTGCTCAACAAAGCGCCCGCCAGCATCGAGACGAACGTCTAGTTCTCCCGGGTAGCAGGCGGACGCTCCACGATATAGTTGGGATCCAGGCGCTGCTCCCAGACGCTCTGCTCCTGGTTGGCGCCCCATCCCCGCAGGTAAAGCGCGTCCAGCACCGGCTCCTTGCCGGCGCCGGGCGCGGGAGCCGCCGTCGCGTCGGCTACCCGGCCGACGACTGTCACCTGCGCCCAGGTGCGGTAGGTCTTGGGCAGGTTCTTCGAGGCCACGGCGACCCAGTAGTGGCCGGACTCGGACGGGAGCAGGGTCGCCGGTAGGTGGGGCACGTAATCGTCGTCGAGAGGGCGGTTCTTCATGTAGAGCCAGACGCGGTCGCCCTGCTCCTTGTGGCTTACCACCACGCCGCCCAGTATGACGACCTTGCCCCGGTAGGCCTCGGGCCGGTCGGCCAGCTTGGTCAGCGTGATCCCCGGCTCGGCCTGCTTGACATACTGGCTCGGGACCGCGTCGCAGGCGGCGACGAGCGTCGCGGCAACGATCAGGAGGCAGTCTCTCCAAGGCGGGAGCGTCGCCGTCAACTGGGACTGCGCGGGGAGGCAACGGTACCGGGGCTTACTCGCCAGCGACCCCGGTCTGAGCAGGCCCGCGGCCTTCATGGCGCGGCCGAGGCCTCCTCGGCGAAGGGAAGCTTGAGCAGGGCGTAGGGATCTACCCGGGCGCCGTTGACCCGAACCGCCCAATGCAAATGGGGGCCGGACACCCGACCCGACGCGCCGACCCGGCCGATCACCTGACCCCGCTTGACGGGCTCCCCTTCTCGCACCGCGATCTCGGACAGGTGGAAATACATCGAATACAGGCCGAGCCCGTGGTCGAGGTAGACGCCCTTGCCGGAGAAGAAGTGATCCACGGTCAGTCGGACGACGCCGTCGTTCGTCGCCACGACCTCGGCGCCGAGCGGCGCCGCGATGTCCTCCCCGTTGTGGGGGGTGCGCGGCTGGCCGTTGATGATGCGTGCCTGCCCGAACGACCCGGCCACCGGCCCATGCACCGGCTCGATGAAGGGGCCCCGCCAGAACCGCTCGCGGGAGATCTGGTCCAGCACCGTCCGCACTTGCTGCTGCTCGGCCTTCACGCGAACTAGGCTGTCCTGGTCCAGGTCCACCTTGTCCTTCGGCAGGGTCAGGCGCTGCACCGGGTACCGCTCCTTGATAACCAGGACGTTGTAGCTCAGGGTCCGGGTCCCCTCCGCGGTCTTCACGGCCACGGCCAGCTCGTGCGTGCCGGGGGCGTCTTCAAGATCAATCCCCAAGAGCCCCACGTAGCCTCCAGGCTTCTCCCGCGCGGATGCGGGAAAGAACGGGATCTCGCGCCCGAGGAAGCGCCCGGTGATCTCCGGCGACCGGGCCTCGGCCGGACCCGTCTCGACCGGCACGCGCACTAGCACGACCTGCCCCTGCTTCCCGCTAAACTGTCCGTCGGTGCCGCGCAGGTCGCGCGGCGGTCCCGGGAACAGCTCTACCGGAAACACGCTGGCCAGGAGCACGACCGCCATGATGGTCAGGCGATCGAAGCGACGCCGGCGCTCGAGGTCCGCTTGAAGCTCCGCACCCGTCATCGGTAGAACCGCAGCCCCGCCACTTGGGAGACCAGTTCCTCCACGCGCCGGTTGACCGCGCTGAAAGGATCCATGCAGAGAATGGTCTCCTCCCAGTAGCCGTTGAGCTTGAGATAGGTCCAGTCCACGGTGTAGGAGCGGTTTTTGGCCCGCGCAAACCGGATGAAATCCCCCCGGATCTTGGCTCGGGTCGTCTGAGGCGGCACGGACATCGCGCGCTGGATCGCTTCCTCGTCCACGATCCGCTCCGTCATGTCGTGGGCTTCCAGCAGGTAATACAGCCCGCGGGTCCGCTTCACGTCGTGATACTGGAGATCCATCAGGAAGACCCGCGGATCGTCCATCCCGCAGCCCTTCTTCTCGCTGTAGCGGTCGATGAGCCGCTTCTTCCCGACCCAGTCGATCTCGCGCGAGAGCTGCATCGGGTCCTCTTCCAGCCGATCCAAGACGGAGGCCCATTTCGCGAGCACGTCCGCCATCACCGGATCGTGCGGCTGGGCGCTGAGGTACTCCTGCGCCCGGTCCAGGTACACGCGCTGGATCTCGATCCCGCTCAGTTGCCGGCCGTCGTCCAGCTTGACCTTCTTCTTGAGCGTCGGATCGCGCGAGATCTCGCGGATGGCCTTCACGGGATCTTCCAGCTCGATGCCGCTGACGGTATAGCCGTCCTCGATCATCGAGAGCACGAGGGCCGCGATCCCCACCTTGAGGTACGTCGCGTACTCGGACATGTTGGAGTCGCCGACGATGATGTGCAGCCGGCGGTATTTCTCCGCGTCCGCGTGTGGCTCGTCCCGCGTGTTGATGATGCTGCGAGACGAGGTGGTCGAGGAGGAGGTCTTCTCGTGGATGTGCTGGGCGCGCTGGGAGATGAAGTACTGCGGCTTGCCGGAGACCTTGAGCACCTTGCCGGCGCCCGCGTAGATCTGGCGGGTGACGAAGAACGGGATGAGCTGCTCGGTCACTTTCCAGAAGTCCACGTCCCGCCGCATCAGGTAGTTCTCGTGGCAGCCGTACGTGTTGCCGAGCGAGTCGGTGTTGTTCTTGAAGATGTAGATCTCGCCGGACAACCCCTCCTCGCGCAGGCGCTCCTCGGCCGCCGGCAGGCAGGCCTCCAGGAGCCGTTCCCCCGCCTTGTCGTGCACGACGAGGTCGAGAATGTTGTCGCACTCGGGGGTGGAGTACTCAGGATGGCAGCCGGTGTCCTGGTAGAACCGCGCGCCGTTGACCAGGAAGGCGTTGGACGGCCAACTGTTGGGGATGAGGCCCTCGAAGATGTATCCGAGGACCTTCTCCATGGGCAGGTAGATCCGCCCGTTGGGGGAAAAGATCAGGCCGTACTCGTTTTCGAGACCGAAGATCCGCTGTCGCATCGGCAGCCCGCGAGCATGCCCTGAGCCCCCAGCATACACGCGGCGGCCAAATTCTTCAAGGATGGGTCGGCCTTGCGCGGCGCTCAGGCGAGGAGCTGGCGGGCTTCGGCCGGCGAGATCCGGCGGAACTTCCGCCCGACGCGCTTGCGGTCCAGGACGGCGACCTCCAGCCCTTCGAGCGGGAGCTTCTGGTTCGTCACGCCTTCCAGCGCCTCGGTGCAGAGCAGGAGAGCGGTCTTGAGCGGCGGGGCCTCGGTCTTGTACCGCTCCTTCAGGAAGACCTGCAGGGCCTCGGCCCGCCCACCGATGGCGGTAAAGCCCCGCTCGTCGAAGATGCTGCCGTCGAACGAGATGCGGTACAGCTCGTTGGGCCGTCCCGGCTCCCCGACCTGCGCGACCAGGATCTCGACCTCCAGCGGCTTCAGCTCCTGGCTGAAGATCGTCCCGAGGGTCTGCGAGTACCCGTTGGCGAGCGACCGGGCCGTCACGTCCTCCCGGCTGTACATGTACCCCTTCAGGTCGGCGTGGCGAATGCCGGCCTTCCGCAGGTTCTCGAATTCGCTGTACTTACCGGCACCGGAGAAGGCGATGCTGTCGTAGATTTCGGAGATCTTGTATAGGGAGGCGCTGGGGTTGTCGGCGACCAGCAGGACGCCATCTTCGTACTCCATCGCGATGATCGAACGGCCCTTGGCGATCCCCTTCTTGGCGTACTCCGCCTTGTCCTGCATCATCTGTTCGGGCGAGACATAGTAGGGCAACGCCATGGTCAGACCTCCTTCCGCCGCCCCTCGATCAGCTCGGCGTAGACGCCGGCGAGGCGCTGGTCGTCCACGTCCAGGATTCCGCGGGCGGTGACCAGCTTGGCGCTAGGATAGATACCCCGGACGAGATCCGGCCCGCCCGTCCCGGCGTCCTCGTCGGCCGCGTTGTAGAGCGCGAGCATGGCGAGGCGGACCGACTCCGGTTCGGTCAGATCTTTCCGGTAGTGCTCACGGATCGTGTTGCGCGCGTCCTTGCCTCCGGAGCCGATCGCGTGGTACTCGGACTCCTCGTACCGCCCCCCCGTGACGTCGTACTTGAAGATCCGGCCTTCGTTCCGCTTGAGGTCGAAGCCCGCGTAGATCGGGATCACGATGAGCCCCTGGAAGACCATCGGCAGGTTGGCCTTGACCATCTGGCCGAGCTTGTTCGCCTTCCCCTCGCAAGAGAGCTGGACGCCTTCCAGCTTCTCGTAGTGCTCGAGCTCTGTCCGGAACAGCCGGGCCAGCTCGATGCACGGGCCGGCGGCGCCGGCGATGGCCATCGCGGAGTGCTCGTCCACCTTGAACACCTTCTCCATCCGACGGCCCGCAATCTGGAAGCCCTCCGTCGCCCGCCGGTCTCCGGCGATGACGACCCCCTCGCGGTATTTGATCGCCAGCACCGTCGTCCCGTGCGCGAAGGCCGGTGCCCCCGTCCCGCGGCTCTCCTCGGGCGCACTTCCGAAGGACGCGCCCGGCCACCCGCGGCTGCCCGGGAGCAGATCGGGACGCTGCTGCAGCAGGTAGTCGAAGAAGCTCGATCCCCAGTCGTTAGAAGCGTCCAGTGGCACGGCCGATGCTCCCCTCTAGGAACCCGGTGGCGAGCGTCTGGGCTTGAGCGCCGCGTCGCGTGGGGCGGGGCGGCGCGGGTGGGAAACGGTCAGGCGGTCAACTTGGCAAGCAACGATTCCGCCGAGTCGGACCCTTCCAGCAGCTCACGCGTCAGCGACTCGCTCCCGCGCAACGGCTCCATTAACGGGATCTTCTTGATGGCGGTATTACCCACGTCCAGCAGCACTGAGGTCCAGCTCGCCGCGTAGACTTCCCGGGGGAACTTGGCCAGACAGCCGCCCCGGAAGTAGGCCCGCGTCCCGGTCGGCGCGTGGTGCAGCGCCCGCTCGATCTCGGCGTCCCGGACCAACCGCTCGATCATGTTGCTCCGCTCGAGCGTGTAGTACAGCCCCTTTTCGGGTCGGACGTCATGGTACTGCAGGTCCAGCAGCAGCACCCGCGGGTCGTTCCAGCCGCACCCCTTGCGGTCCATGTAGGACCGCATCATCTCGCGCTTGGCCACCCAATCCAGCTCGCGGATCAGCAGGACAGGGTCCCGCTCCAGCTTGTCGAGCGTCTCCTCCCAGCGCACGAGGACGTCCTTGGTCACCTGGCTAATCTCATGGCAGGCGTAGAACTCGATCGCGGTCTGCAGGTAGGCCCGCTGGATATCGATCGCCGACGTGACCCGGCCATCCGCTAGCTTCAGGGTACCCTTGAGGTCCACGTCGCGCGAGACTTCCTTGATCGCGTGCACCGGGTCCTCCAGCTCCAGGTCCGGCACCTCCCATCCGGCCTCGATCATGTCCAGCACGATCATGGCTGTGCCCACCTTCAGGTAGGTGGACAGCTCGGCCATGTTCGCGTCGCCCACGATGACGTGCAGCCGGCGGTACTTCGCAGGGTCGGCGTGCGGCTCGTCCCGGGTGTTGATGATGGGCCGCTTCACCATGGTGTTCAGGTCCACCAAGCACTCGAAGAAGTCGGCCCGCTGCGAGATCTGGTAGTCGGCCGGGCTGGTCTGGTTCTCCGCCCCCACCTTCCCGGCGCCGGCGTAAATCTGCCGGGTCACCAGGAACGGCAGGAGCCCGCGCACGAGCCGGTCGAAGGGCACGGCGCGCGAGACCAGGTAGTTCTCGTGGTAGCCGTAGCTGTTGCCCTTCCCGTCCGTGTTGTTCTTGTACAGGACGAACTTCTCCGCGCCGCGGGCGCGGGCCAGCGTGCGCAGGCAGTCCGCCATGATGCGCTCCCCGGCGCGCTCGAACGCCACCAGCTCGCGGGGGTTCGTGCACTCGGGAGTCGAATACTCAGGATGCGCTCCGTCCACATAGAGCCGCCCGCCGTTGACCAGCAGCTTGTTCAGGAGCCGGTTGTACTCCGGCCCGGGCTGCTCCCGCTCTCCCTCCACCTCGAATCCCCGGGCGTCCAGCAGCGGGTTCTCGTTCTCGTAATCCCAGATGGCCTGCGGAGCCGGCAGGGCGGGATACTGCCCGATCAACTGGAGCGAGTTGGAGACCGGATCCAGGGCCTCGGCGTCCCTGGCGGCGATCCCGAACTCGGTTTCTGTTCCCAGCACTCGCGGCACGGTGACCTTCCCGGTTGGCGACGCCACGGTCAGAAGTAGTGACCGGTGCCGATGGTCTCGATGCGGCGCGACTCGGTCGAGCCCGCCGTGATGGTCCGGACATGGATGATCTTCTCGCCCTTCTTGCCGGCGATCTTGGCCCAGTCGTCCGGGTTGGTGGTATTCGGCAGATCCTCGTGCTCCTTGAACTCCTCGCGGATCGCCCGCTGCAGATCCTCCAGCTTGATCCCCTTCTCCTGCCCGGCGATCGCCCGCTTGATCGCGTGCTTCTTCGCGCGGGAGACGATGCCCTCGATCAACGCGCCGCTCGCGAAGTCCTTGAAGTAGAGGATCTCCTTCTCGCCGTTGGCGTAGGTGACCTCGAGGAACTTGTTTTCCTCCGAGGTTGCGTACATGGCCTCCACCGTTCGGACCACCAGGTAGTCCACGAGCGCGCGCCGATCCCCGCCGTGCCGGGCGACCTCGTCGGCCGCGAAGGGCAGGTCCGGAGTCAGGTACTTCGAGAAGATGTCGCGGGCGGCGGCCTGGTCCGGACGCGAGATCTTGATCTTGACGTCCAACCGGCCTGCGCGGAGCACGGCCGGATCGATCAGGTCCTGCCGGTTACTGGCCCCGATCACGATCACGTTGCGGAGGCTCTCGACCCCGTCGATTTCCGACAGGAACTGCGGCACGATCGTGGACTCGATGTCCGAGGAGATTCCGCTGCCGCGCGTCCGGAAGAGGGCATCCATCTCATCGAAGAACACGATGACCGGGTTCCCCTCGGCGGCGCGCTCCTTGGCCTTCTTGAACACTTCCCGGATCTGCCGTTCGGACTCGCCGACGTATTTGTTGAGCAGCTCCGGGCCCTTGACGTGCAGGAAGAAGCTGCGCAGCTCCTTGCCCGTCAGATGGCCCAGCTTCTTGGCGATCGAGTTGGCGACCGCCTTGGCAATCAGGGTTTTCCCGCAACCGGGCGGCCCGTAGAGCAGGACGCCCTTGGGCGGGCTCAGCTTGTGCTCGGCGAACAGCTCCGGATACAGGAACGGCAGCTCCACCGCGTCGCGAACCTGCTCGATTTCCTTGTCCAGCCCGCCGATGTTCTCGTAGCTGACGTCCGGGACCTCCTCGAGGACCAGCTCCTCGGCCTCCGACTTCGGCAGCTTCTCGATCACGTAGCCGGAGCGCGGGTCGTACAGCAGGTGGTCGCCGACGCTCAGCTTCTCGCCCTTGAGCCGGTCGCCGAGCTCCGCCACCTTCTCCTCGTCGAGGTGCAGGGTCACGAGTGCGCGGTTGCCTTCGAGCAGGTCCTTCAGCCGGACCACCTCGCCCATGCCGCCGTACTCACGCGTCTCGATCACGTTGAAGGCCTCGTTCAGGATGACCTCCTGCCCCTTGCGCAGGTCCTTCGGCTTGATCGAAGGGTGGAGGTTGACCTTCATCTTCCGGCCGCCGACGTACACGTTGGCGGTGTGGTCGCTGTTCAGGCTGGAAAAAATCGCGTAGCTGGATGGAGGCGCGGTCAGCTTGTCCACCTCGACCCGGAGCGCCTCGATCTGCGCCTTCGCCTCCTGCAGCGCGGCGGTCAGGCGCTCGTTCTGCCGGGAGGCCTGCTCGAGCTGGTACCGTGAGTGATGCAACTGACGGAGCTCCTCTTCCATGGACTGGATCTGGACGCGGAGCTTCTCGACCTCGCGCGCGCTGTCGTCGTGTTTTCTCACGGCGTCTGCATCTCCGTCTGACAATCGTTCAGTGAGCTTCTTGACTGAATCCCGCAGGGAACTGAGCCGACTCGAGGGGCGTTTGGACTCGGCCATAGAACTCCTCTCCCCGCCGTCTCAGGATGACACCGCGAATCGGAGCGCAAACATGCGGGGATTCTATCATCGGCTCCGGGGGCGGTCAACAGTGGCTGGGAAAACGGCGCGCAAGATCGCGACGCGGTCGGGACGCGTCCGCTCAGCGGGCAGCGTCCAGCGCCTCGATCAGCCCGCGCGTCGCCGCCGCGACCTCCGGCGCGGAGAGGATCGCGGAGACGACGGCGATGCCGGCCGCACCGGCCTGCCGCACCTCGCGCACCCGCGCGACTGTGATCCCGCCGATCGCGAACACCGGCAAGCGGCACCGGCGGCTCGCCTCCTCGATCGGCTTGAGCCCGATCGGCGCGCCGTACGCCCGCTTGGAGGGCGTGTCGTAGACGGGCCCGAGCACCACGAAGTCGGCGCCCTCCGCCTCGGCCCGGACCACCTCCTCAGCCGAATGCGCGGACACGCCGATCAGCCGGTCCGGAGGCAGGAGGCGACGTGTAACGCGGACGGGCAGGCTGTCGGCCCGGAGATGCACGCCGTCCGCGCCAAGCGCCAGGACGAGATCCACCCGGTCGTTGACGAAGAGCCAGCCACCGTGCCTGCGCACGCAGCCGAGCGCCTCCTCGGCCAAGGTCAGCAGCTCGCGGGTCGGCAGGTCTTTCTCACGGAGTTGGACCGCCCGGAGGCCCGCGCCCAGTGCCTGGTGGAGGAGCGAAACCAGCGGCCGGCCGGCAGCCTGGTGGCGGTCGGTTACAAGGTAGAGAGGAAAGTCAATGCGGGGCATGTCGGCGTGATGGGTGACGGGTGAGAAGGAAGTAAGACCTGGACCGACCCGAGTCGCGGGACACGCACGCGGGCTCTCGACCGATCACTCATCACACGTCACCGGGGACCCGTTGCGCCGGGAATGCACCGGGTGCCCTCGTCACGGTTTCTAGAGCATGCCCTCGATCGGGCTGCTGGCGGTCGCGTACAGCTTCCGGGGAATACGGCCAGCCCGGTAGGCCAGGCGGCCCGCCTCCACGGCCCGCTTCATCGCCTCCGCCATCATGATGGGATCCTGGGCGCCGGCGATTGCCGTGTTCATCAGCACCGCGTCGCAACCGTACTCCATCGCGAGGGCGGCGTCCGACGCCGTCCCCACGCCGGCGTCCACGATGACCGGCACCTTGACCGTCTCGAGAATGATCCTGAGGTTGTATGGGTTCCGGATGCCGAGCCCCGAGCCGATAGGCGCGGCCAGCGGCATCACAGCCGGGCAGCCGACGTCCACCAGCTTCTGCGCCGTGACCGGGTCGTCGTTCGTGTAGGGCAGCACGAAGAAGCCTTCCTTGACTAAGATCTTCGCCGCCTCGATCAGCCCGACCACATCGGGGAAGAGGGTCCGCTCGTCCCCGATCACCTCCAGCTTGATCATGTCCGACACGCCGGCAGCCCGGGCCAGGCGCGCGTAGCGGAGCGCGTCCTCCACCGTGTAGCAGCCGGCCGTGTTGGGCAAGATCGTGTACTGCTTGGGGTCCAGGTAGTCGAGCAGGTTCTCCTTGCTCCGGTCCGTGATGTTCACGCGGCGGACCGCGACCGTGACGACGTCGGCACCGGCGGCGTCAACGGCCTTTTTCGTCTCGGCGAAGTCCTTGTACTTGCCCGTCCCGACCCACAGGCGCGACTTGAATTCGCGCCCTGCGATGACCAGGCGATCGTCGTTCATGTTCCGCCCCCGATGAAGCTGAGGATTTCGATCCGGTCCCCGTCCTGTAACCGGTGCCGGTGGAAGTCTCCCCGGTCCACGATCTCCAGGTTCACCTCGACCGCGACCCGCTCCGGGCGGACGTCCAGCTCCTGGAGCAGGTCAGCCACCGTCACCCCACCGGGAGCGGTCCGCGACTCCCCGTTGACCTGGATCCGGATGGTTCGAGCGCCCGTCTCCGTCATTGAGGCAACGCCCCATCCTAGGGGACGCTCCGACAGGTTGTCAACCAACGCAACCGGGGAGGAAGACCGTCCTGCCGCATGCCCAGCAGCGGCCCGCGCCGGGCAGCCGACTTGGCTCCCCGCCCATCCCGGTATAGTATATGAGGGAGCACCCATCACAGCCAGGGGGGCTCCATGACTGACAGAAATCGCGCGCTCGCGACGCTGTTCCAGGCGATCGCGGCCCACCTCGCTGCCCAGCAAGCCAATCCCTATCGCGTCCGGGCCTACCGGCGGGCGGCGGAATCCCTCGCCGGCCTTGCCGAGGACGTGAGTCAGGTGGCCGAACGCGGAGAACTGCAGCAGATTCCCGGCATCGGCAAGGACCTGGCGGCCAAGATCGAGGAGTATCTCAAGACTGGGACGATCCGCGCCTACGAGGAGCTCAAGCACCCCCTCCCCCCGGAGGTGGCAGCCTGGGCCACGCTGCCGGGACTGTCAGAAGGTGTGGTCCAGTACCTTTATTTTCGGCTGGGCCTGCGGACGCTGGATGATCTGGCAACGCTGGTCCGCTCGCATCTGCTGCGGACCCTGCCGGGCGTCACGGTTGCAGAAGACGAACTGCTTGCGGCCATCGTCGCGCGGCGTGGAGTCGAACCCGCGCCTTGACTTGCCGAAGCGCCTTTTGCTAGGGTCCCCGACCGGCCAGATTGCCTCGTCACAGGAAGGAGCATGCCCGCATGGCGGTGACAGCCTTTGTCCTGATCGATGTCGTCGGGGATCATACCCGTAGCGCCCACAAGACGATCACCCGGCTCGAGGGCGTGAAAGCGGTCTACACGGTTAGCGGGCCGCACGACCTAATCGTCCACGTCGAGTCGCCGTCCTTCGAGCACCTGACCGACCTCATCATCTCGCGCATCCGCGCCGTGGACGGCGTCACCAAGACCACCACCGCGATCGTGCTCCAAGCGTAAGGCGCCGCCGCCACCCGCGCGCGGGCTACAACGGCCGCAGCTCCTTGAAGATCTTCCAGGTCTTCAGCAGCTCGATCGCCTTCTGAAGCTGGATGTCCTCTTCGGCGGAAGGCTCGGCCCCCGGCTCGCCGGAAGGCGCCGGCCTCGCGGCACCCTCGTCGCCCGGCTTCGCGCCGCCCGGCGCCGTGCCCTCCTTCGGCTTGGCGCCCTTCGCCTCCGGCTCGCCAGCCTTGGCGACGACCACTGGCTGCGGCTTCACGACGATGTCCGGCGTGATGCCTGTGGACTGAATGGAGCGCCCCTTGGGCGTGTAGTATTTCGCCGTCGTGAGCCGCAGCCCGGACCCATCGGCCAGCGGGAGGATCGTCTGCACCGACCCCTTGCCAAAGGTCGTGGTCCCGACGATGACTGCGCGGCCCCAGTCCTGCAACGCCCCCGCGACGATCTCGGACGCGCTGGCCGACCCCTCGTTGACCAGCACAATCATCGGATAGTCGTCGGGTTGGTCCTTCTGGCGGGAGACGTACTCGTCCTTCCGGCCGTCGCGCCCCTTGATGTAGACGATGAGCTTGCCCGGCCCGATGAACTGCTCAGACACCTCCACCGCCGAGGTCAGGAGCCCGCCGGGATTGTTCCGCAGGTCGAGGATCGTGGCCTGAATCTTCTGCTCGCGGAACTGCCTGAGCACCTTGCTGAGATCCCGCCCGGTGGATTCCTGGAACTGGCTCAGCCGGATGTAGCCGATGGTGTTCTCCAACACCTTCGACTTCACGCTCTCGATCTTGATGACGTCCCGCACGAGCGTGAAGCTCAACGGCTCCGGCGTGCCGTCCCGCTGGACCGTCAAGCTGACTTTGGTGCCCTTGGGCCCGCGCATCCGCTGGACCGCCTCCATCAGCGTCATGTCCTTGGTCGGCTCGTCGTTGACCTTGATGATGAAGTCGCCCGCCTTGATCCCCGCCCGCTGCGCCGGCGTGCCTTCGATCGGCGCGATCACTGTGAGCCGGTTGTCCTTGATCCCGATCTGGATGCCGACGCCACCGAACTCGCCCTTGGTCTCGACCTGGATCTCCTTGTACATTTCCGGGGTCATGTAGGCCGAGTGGGGATCCAGCGTGGCGAGCATCCCCCGGATGGCCCCCTGGACCAGGTCCTTCGTCTTCGCTTCCTCGACGTAGTGCTTCTGGATCTGGGTGAGGACCTCCGAGAACGTCTTCAGCTCTTCGTATGTCTCGGTCGCGTGTCCGGTCCGCTCCCAGCCCTTGCCGATCAGGATCCCGAAGACCAGGACCACCATGATGACGGGACCCCAGTACCATGAACGCCGCTGGCCTTGGTGTTCCATAGCCGCCCAATTCCTTTCCTGACGGGATTGGTGAAAAAGGCCCTCCAACGGGGACACGCTTGGCGAGTTCTCGCGTCCTCAGGGCCTCAACGCCTCAACACGCAGTCCACCCTTTGCTCCGGGCAGAGCAACGAGCACCCTGGTGCGACCCCATCTTACCGCCGTTTGGCCAGCCACGCCAAGGGATCCACCGGCTCTGCCCCCTGGCGCAGCTCGAAGTAGAGCGTGCTGTCCCCGGTCAGCCCCGTGTCGCCGGTCTCCCCGATCACCTGGCCGGCCTGGACCAGGTCCCCGACCTTCGCCTGGAGCTTCGAGGCGTGGGCATAGAGGGAGAAGAACCCGTTGCCGTGGTCCAGGATGAGCACCAACCCGTAGCCCTTGAGCCAGTCGGCGAAGGCTACGTGGCCCGACATGACCGCCCGGATCGCGCTGCCCTCGTCGGTCCGGATCTCGATGCCCTTGCGCTCGACGTACGTGTCGAACTGGGGATGCTTCTGGCGCCCGAAGAACGAGACGACCTCGCCCTCGGCTGGCCAGGGCAGAGCGCCGCGCGCGGGGTGCAGCCCTTTGGGCTCGGCCGGCGGGCGGGCGGCGGCGGCCCGCCGCCGGTCCTCCAGGTCCTTGAGCAGCTTCCTGAGGAGCTGGTCCACACGGGCGGCGGACTTCTCGAGCTCCTCCACCGCGAGATCATAGGAGGCCTTCTCCCGGGTCAGCTTCGCGAGGAAGACGCGCTTCTGCTGCTTGGCTTCCTGGATCTCCGCCAGCGACCGCTCGACGCGCTGCTTGAACCCAAGCATCTCCTCACGAGCACGCGCCCGCTGCCGCTCGGCCTCCTCGAGCTCGATGAGGTCAATCCGGTAGCCTTTCATCAGGTCAAATTCGAGCTGGGAGACCGCCGACAGGTACTGGAACCGCCGCTGGAGGTCTGCCAGGCTCTGCGCAGCGAGCAGCGACTTCAGATGGCCCAATCGGCCTTCCATGTACTGCACCCGCAGCCGGGCGAGGATGGACCCCTTCCGTTCCGCCATGCGGGCCCGCATGGCGGCGATCCTGGCCGTGATCTCCTCGATTTCCTGGTCCTTCCGCTTGAGCTGCTGGTCAATCGCCTGGCGCTCCTGCCGGCTCCGCAGGAGCCGTTCGTCGAGGTCCTGGAGCGCCTGGAGCAAGGATTCGCGCTTCTTCTCCGCCTCTTCGGCGTGCTTCCGTTTTTCCTCGATCTCCCGATTGAGTTTCTCCAGCGCGCGGCGCTCCCGCTCGATCCGCTGGGTGATCGGCTCATCGCGGTCCTTGGCCGCCCAGGCTGGTTCGACGAGGCTTGCCCTAAGCCCCGTCGAAGGGCTCACCACAGGCGGCTCGACGATCAGGACGACGGCAACCGCGAGCATCCCTCCGAGCCCGATCGTCCGCATCATGGCCGCGCCCTTCCAAATTGCAGCAACGACACGAAGCTGCCCGCGAAGCCGACGAGGAGGCCGGCCGTCACCAGGACGGCCGACACGTGGAGCGGGAAGAATCCCAACGCGGACGTGATCCCGAGGAACTGCCCGGAGAGGCCGAGCTGGCCCGTGACGTATTCGAAGGCTCCACGCAGGAGCAGCACGGAGAGCAGACCGCCGGCCGTCCCGAGGAAGGCTCCCTCCAGGAGATAGGGAATCTTGATGAACGCGCCGGTGGCCCCGATCAGCCCCAGGATCTCGATTTCGTCGCGCCGCGCGTAGAGGGTCAAGCGGATTATGCTGGCGATGATCGTGACCGACGCCGCGGTCAGCAGGGCGCCGACGCCCATGGCCGCAAGCTCGAGGTACCCGATTATGGTCGTGAGGTTCTCGATCCACTCCCGGCTGTACTGGACCTGCTCCACCTCCGGCAACGCCTGGACCCGCTCCGCCCACCGCCTCACCGCGGCCGGGGACCGGAAAGCTGGCGCGAGGGTCACCTCCAGCGAGGCGGGCAGCGGATTCTCGCCCAGGCCCTGGAGCAGGGGCGCGTCCCCCGGAAACTCCCTGGTGAAATCCGCCAGGGCCTGCTCCTTGGAGACGTAGATGAGGGTCACTACCTCCGGCTGGCTCTTCAGCCGCCGCTGCAGGTCCGCGACCGCCTGGGGCGCGAGCCCCTCGCGCAGGTACACGATGACTCGGATGTCCTCCTGGAGGGAGCGCACGAGTCCCTTCAGGTTGAGGTAGAGCAGCAGGAAGACGCCGAAGCAGGCCAGCGTGAAAGCCGTCGTCGCGACCGCGATCAGAGTCGTGGTCCTGTTCAACCGGACGTTCGTCAGCGCCTCTCGGAGGAGATAGCCCAGCCGCCTCACGCGCCGTTCCCTTCATCGGAGACCAGCCGACCCTGGTTGAGCGTGACCACCCGCCGGTTGACCTGCTCCGACACCTGGCGGTTGTGGGTCGCCAGCATGACCGTCGTCCCGCGCGTGTTGATCGCCTTGAACAGCTCGATGATCTCACGGGTCAGGTCCGCGTCCAGGTTACCCGTTGGCTCGTCCGCAAGCAGGATGATCGGGCCGGTCACAATCGCCCGGGCGATGCAGACGCGTTGCTGCTCGCCCGCCGACAGCATCAACGGCTTGCTGTCCCGCTTGTGCTCGACGCCCACACCCTTGAGCGCCTCCAGCACCCGCCGCCGGACCTCAACTGCCGAGACGCCCTGAACAAGGAGTGGCAAGGCGACGTTCTCGAACACGGTCTTCTTCGGGAGAAGCCGAAAGTCCTGGAAGACAAACCCCATCGTCCGCCGCAGGTAGGGGATATCGGATGACCGCAGCCGGGCGATGTTGCGGCCCTGGACCAAAATCTGTCCCTCATCCGGTTGCTCGGCGCAGAAGAGGAGCTTCAGCAGGGTCGTCTTGCCCGCCCCGCTCGGCCCCATGAGCAGCACGAACTCACCTTTCGCGATCTGGAGATTGATGTCGAGGAGCGCCGGCTTGCGATCATAGTATTTGGAGACATGGAAGAGTTGAATCATGACGAAAACTGGGCGAGGGGCATGAGGTGAGAGGCCCCTCTCGCCCCGTGCCTTTACCATCTCAGATCGTCTTCCGGCACCTGGAACGCGTTCTCGATGTGCTCCAGGCGGTCCGGCCAGGCCACCGCTCCGTGGCAGAGTACCACATCGAAGCGGCAGGGCTGGTTTTGGAGCCGCCGCTGCGCCAGGTACTGGGCAGCCAGCCGGATGAGCCTAGTGCGCTTCCGGCCGTCCACCGCGTACCGGGCGCCGCCAAACGCGGCGCTACGCCGGGCTTTCACCTCGACGAAGACGAGCACGCCGGCCGCCTCGGCGACGAGATCGATCTCGCCGCCAGGCAGTCGCAGGTTGCGCGCCAGAATCCGGTAGCCCTTGCCCCGCAGCAGCCGCTCCGCCTCCGCCTCGGCGGCCGGCCCGAGCGCGCGCGGCTCACCCATCCGCGCGCTCCGTCCCCTGCGCCGCCCCGTTTCGGCAGAACGCGCGGACAGGCCCGAAACTTCGCCGGTGCAACGCGCAGGGACCGTGGGCGGCCAGCAGGCTCAGGTGCTCGGGCGTGGGATAGCCCTTGTGCAGGTGGAAGTTGTACTGGGGATAGCGCCGGTGGTGCTGGGCCATGATCCGGTCCCGGGTAACCTTCGCCACGATCGAAGCGGCCGCGATCGCGACGGACAGGCCGTCGCCCTTCACGATCGCCCGTTGGGGCACCGGCACGGCGGGGAGGGACACCGCGTCAATGAGCAGGAAGTCGGGACGCGGACTCAGCGCCGCGATCGCCCGCGCCATGGCCAGCCGGGTTGCCCCCAGGATGTTCAGCGCGTCAATCTCGCGCGCCGTGGCGCAGCCGACGCCGACGCCCAGGGCCCGGTCGAGGATGGCCTCGTACAGCCGCTCCCGCTCTGGCTCGGCCACCTGCTTGGAGTCGTCCAGCCCGGGGAGCCAGCATCGTCGAGGCAGGATCACGGCCGCGGCGACGACCGGTCCGGCGAGCGGGCCCCGCCCGGCCTCATCCACCCCGGCCACCAGGCGATACCCGCGGCTCCGTGCTTCCCTCTCGAAGAGGTCGGTGGGCTCCACTCGCATCGGAAGCAAATAGCAAGCAGCGAATTGCTGGCAGCACTGAGCTCTCCGCTGTTTGCTGTTGGCCCTTTGTTCGTTCAGCCTTTGCCGGCCGCCACCGCATCGGTCGCCGCCTCGACGGCTTCCGCCGGCTTCCCCTCCGCGGTAGCGCCCGCCCTGGACTCCGGCGAAAACTCCCGCTCGCTCACCTTGGCTGTCTTGCCCTTCTTGTGGCGCAGGTAGTAGAGCTTCGCGCGGCGCACCTTGCCGTGCCGCACCACGTCCACCCGCGTCACCGTCGGGGAATGGATCGGGAAGATGCGCTCTACCCCGACGCCGTAGGAGATCTTCCGGACCGTGAACGTCTCGCTGTTCCGCGCGCCCTTGCGGGCGATAACGAGTCCCTCGAACACCTGGATCCGTTCCTTTTCACCCTCGACGACCTTCACGTGCACCCGCACCGTATCCCCGATCTCGAAGGCCGGGATCGTCTTCTTCACCAACGATCGTTGGATGCGCTCCAACCGGTTCATGTGATTACCCCTCCTCCCCGCACTGCACTGTCGTGTTCTCCGCGCTCTCGCGGATAACTTCATCCAACAATCGCCGCTCCTCCTCGGTCAGGAGCCGCCCCTCCAGCAGGTCCGGACGCTTCAGGTACGTGTTCCGCAGCGCTTCCTTCCGGCGCCAGAGCCGGATGGCCTCGTGGTTCCCGGAGAGGAGCACGGCCGGCACGGTCAGGCCGCGCACTTCCGGCGGGCGCGTGTATTGCGGATAGTCCAGGAGCCGCTCGGCGAACGACTCGTACCGGGCGGAGTCCGGATCGCCCAGCACGCCCGGGATCAGCCGCACGGCGGCGTCCACCATGACGAGCGCTGGCAGCTCGCCTCCCGTCAGCACGTAATCGCCGATCGAGATTTCCTCGGGGGCCAGGCCCAGTCGCACCCGCTCGTCCATGCCTTCGTAATGCCCGCAGAGGAAGACGAGCCGGCGCGGCTCCTGCGCGAGAGCCTCGGCCGTCGCCTGCGTGAACGGCTTCCCTTGCGGCGACGGGAGGATCAGTCGAAGACCCGCTGGGCCGCCGGCCTCCTCCGCTTTGAGCGCATCCACTGCGCGGAAGATCGGTTCCGCCTTCATGACCATCCCGGCCCCGCCGCCGTAGGGTGCGTCGTCCGCCACCTGATGCCGGTCCAGGGTGTAGTCGCGCAGGTTCCGCACGCGGACCCGCAGCAGCCCTTTGTCCTGGGCCCGCTTCAACATGCTCTGCTGCAGCACGGGGAGGACCATCTCGGGGAACAGCGTCAGGATCTCGCACCGCATCGCGATCACCCCTGCATCGCTCGCACCGGCGCCTCGTCGTCCAGGAGCCCTTCCAGCCGCCGGATCGTCATCGTCCGCCGGGCCAGGTCCACGGCGGCCACGACCTGCTTCGCGGCAGGCACCAGGATCTCGCGATCGTCCCGTCTAACCGCGAACACATGATGCGCGCCCGTCTCCCAGATCTCTTCCAGCGTGCCAAGCACCATCCCGGTCTCGTCCTGGACCGTCAGCCCGATCAGTTGAAACTCGTAGTACTGGCCGTCCGGCAGGGGGGGCGCCTCGCCCTTCGGAATCTTGAGCAGGCCGCCCCGCCAGGCCGCCGCCTGCTCGGGCGAGGTGACCGCCTCCAGCCCCACCACGTAGGTTCCGGGTGCGCGCTTGTCCGCGCGCACCCGCTGCACCGCCGTGACCAGGGTGCGTCCCGTCGGCGCCTCGATCGTAACCCGCCGGAGACGCTCGAACCGCCCCGGGACGTCGCTGAGCGATCGGACCCACACGTCCCCGCGCACCCCGAAGGGCTTGAGGATCTGCCCGATGGCGATCAGCTCGGTCGAGTCCCCCACTGACGTCCTCGCAAGGCCCAGGTCAAAAGACAAAAGGTCACTGTTGGCACGCCGCCCATCTTCACTCTTCACTTTTTACTTGCGCCGCGCGCATCTCCTCGAACTGCTTGAGGACTCCGGCCCGCTTCAGCACCGTCCGGACCGTGACCGTCGGCTGCGCGCCCTTCTTCAACCAGTCGAGCACCCGCTCCGGCTTTAGCTCGGCCGCCGCCGGATTCTTCAGCGGGTCATAGGTGCCCAGCACCTCCAGAAATCGCCCGTCGCGCGGCATCCGGGAATCCGCCGCCACCAACCGGTAAAAGGGCCGCTTGTGCCGGCCGGCCCGCGCCAAACGCAAACGCACTGCCACGTGAACCTCCCTCTCCCAAAGAAGCCGTCAGCTTTCAGCCATCAGCCTTCAGCTTCGGATTCCGGCCTGAGTGTTCCTCATCAAAGCTGACAGCTCACGGCTGATGGCTGGCAGCTTGTCCTCCCTCACAATGACCGCAGAAGCTGCGCGAGGTGCCGTTTCGCCCCGCCCCCCGACAGGACCTTCACCATCTTCCGCGCAGCCAGGAACTGCTTGAGCACGCGGTTCACGTCCTGCACGCTTGTCCCGCTGCCCCGTGCAATCCGCTTCTTCCGGCTCCCATTGATGATCGTGTGGTCCCGGCGTTCCTTCGGAGTCATGGAATCAATGATCGCCGCAACCCGCTTGAGATCCTTCTCGGGCGCTTCCCCCCGCACCATCCCCTGAAGCTTCTGGCCGCCCGGCAGCATCCCGAGGATTTGCTCCATCGAGCCCACCCGGCTCACCTGCCCGAGCTGTTCGCGGAAATCCTCCAACGTCAGGCTTCGCGAAGCCAGCCGCTGCTGGAGCGCCTGCGCCTGCTCGCGCGAATAGGTCTCCTGCGCCTTCTCGATGAGCGAGAGGACATCGCCCATCCCTAGGATGCGCGAGGCCATACGGTCCGGATGGAAGGGCTCCAGGGCGTCCAACTTCTCGCCGACGCCGAGGAACTTGACGGGCTTGCCCGTGACGGCGCGGATGGACAGGACGGCCCCGCCCCGCGCGTCGCCCTCCACTTTCGTCAGGATCACCCCGGTCAGCCCGACCCGCTGCTCGAAGTGCTCCGCCATGGTGACAGCGTCCTGGCCGGTCATAGCGTCCGCCACCAGGAGCACCTCGTGCGGCTCGACTGCACGCTTGACCTCCGCCATCTCCCCCATCAACTCATCGTCAATGTGGAGACGCCCCCCAGTGTCCAGGACCACCAGATCGTAGCCTTGGTCGCGCCCCCGCGCGACCCCCTCGACGCAGACGCGCACGACGTCCGCCCTGGCGGCACCGGGGCTCGCGGAGCGGTGCACCGGCACGTCGAGGTCCGCACCCAGACTGGCGAGTTGATCGCCCGCTGCTGGCCGGCGCGGATCGGCGGCCACCAGCAGCACCCGCTTCCCCTGGGTCTTAAACAGGCGCGCCAGCTTCCCGCAGGTCGTCGTCTTGCCGGCTCCCTGCAGGCCGACCATCATCACGATCGTCGGGGGGACGGAGGCTAGGGCCAAGCGGGCCTGTTCCTGCCCCATCAAAGCACACAGCTCCTCCCAGACGATCTTGACGACCTGATGCCCGGGGGTCAGGCTCTGCAACACCGCCTGGCCGACTGCCTTCTGGCGAACGCGCTCGACGAACTCCTTGACGATCTTGAAATTGACGTCCGCCTCCAGCAGCGCCAGGCGGACCTCCTTGAGCGCCTCCGCGATGTTCTGCTCGGTCAACACCCCGTGGCCGCGGAGCCGCTTCAGGATCCGTTCGAACTTCTCGTTCAAGGCATCAAACATCGTCTGCTCGCGACTGGAAGCGTGCCGGAGAATCCTGAGGAAAGAATGCGGGGGGCCTGCCCTGCGCGTCCGGGCCCCAGAGCCTGCCTGCGGAAATCAGCTCACGCTGTCGCCCGGGCCTCGATTCGGCCGGAAGCCTCAATGAGTTGGAAAAATCAGCAAAAAGACCATCGCGGAGTGTACAGAATGCCGCGACCAAAAGTCAATGGTTTGTAGGGCGTCTTCGGCGCGTGCCACGCCCCAACGATCACCCGCGCCAGAGTCGCCTTGTCAGTCTCCTCCCCGCCCCGCACCCGCCTCCCGGCCAGTGACGCCCGCGGAGCCGATCCCCGGACCCATCTCCTTGACTTCCCGGTTCCATTCCGCTATCGTGCCCCGCAATTTCCCCTAGCCCAGGGAACGGAAGAGACCCATGCGGAAGTCGCCGTGGATGTTGCTCCTGTTCGTCCTGCTCGGGGGGCTGCTGGGCGGGCTCCTCGGGGAAATCCTCAGGGCGATGGCGCCGGGCGGCACGATTCAAGCGATCTTCTCCGAAGCGGTCACGCCGGGCCTCAATCCGCCCGTGACCGTGGACCTCGTCCTCCTCAAGCTGACCTTCGGGTTCACGGTCAAGATGAACCTGTTGACCTTCCTGGGCATCTTCCTGGGCATCTATCTCTACAAGCAAGCGTAATTCGTCATGGGTCATTCGTCACGCGCAAAGCGTCACGGGCTGCTCTTGACAAATGACTGACTGACAAGGAACGCATGACGTGTCACGACCGATGTCTCACGTCGCGGCTTCGAGCTGTCTGAGCTTCAGCGCGCGAATCCGATCCCGCAGCTCCGCCGCCCGCTCGAACTCCAACACCTTGGCCGCCGCCTTCATTTCCTCTTCCAGCTTCCGGATCGTCTGCTCCAGGGTCTCCGCCTCGCCGTCGCGCGTCCCCGGCTCAGCCGCCACCTCAAGCTGCACATAGTCCAGCTCGGCGAGCTTGTACTCCAGCTCGGGAATCCCCTTTCTGATCCCCTCGGGCGTAATGCCGTGCGCCGCGTTGTACTCGGCCTGAATGACCCGGCGCCGGCGCGTCTCCTCGATCGCCAGCCGCATCGAGTCGGTCACGACGTCGCCGTAGAGGATCACGCGTCCCTCCACGTGCCGGGCAGCGCGGCCCGCCGTCTGGATCAACGACCGGTGCGACCGCAGATAGCCCTCCTTGTCGGCGTCGAGAATGGCCACCAGGCTGACCTCCGGGATGTCCAGTCCTTCCCGCAGCAGGTTGATCCCCACCAGCACGTCGAATACCCCGCGCCGCAGGTCGCGGACGATCTCCGCCCGCTCCAGCGTCTTGATGTCCGAGTGGAGGTACCGGACCCGGACGCCCAATTCATGGAAATACTCGGTCAGGTCCTCCGCCATCCGCTTCGTCAGGGTCGTCACCAGCACTCGATTCCCGCGCGCCGCCTCCTGCCGGACTTCGCCCAGGAGGTCGTCCACCTGCCCGCGCGCCGGCCGCACCTCGATCTCGGGGTCCATCAGGCCCGTCGGGCGGATGATCTGCTCCACCACCTCACCCTCCGCGTGCTCCAGCTCGTAGGGCCCCGGCGTCGCCGAGACGTAGACCACTTGATTGATGCACCGCTCGAACTCCGCGAAGGTCAGCGGGCGGTTGTCGAAGGCGGAGGGCAGGCGGAAGCCGTACTCGACCAGGCTCTTCTTCCGCGAATGATCGCCCTCGTACATGCCCTGCACCTGCGGGATCGTCGCGTGGGACTCGTCCACGATCATCAGGAAGTCCTTCGGGAAGTAGTCCAGCAGCGTCGGCGGCGGCTCGCCGGGTGCCCGCCCGCTCAGGTGCCGCGAATAGTTCTCGATCCCGTGGCAGTAACCCATCGCGCGGATCATCTCCAGGTCGAAGCGCGTCCGCTGCTCGATCCGCTGGGCTTCGAGGAGCTTGCCGTGCCGCTTGAACCAGGCGATACGCTCCTCCAGTTCCTCCTCGATCCCGTTCAGAGCCCGCTCGTAGCGGTCCGGCGCGATCAGGTAGTGCGTGTTCGGGTAGATCGGCACCTTGGGCAGCCGGGCCAGTGACTTGCCCGTCAGCGGATCAATTTCGTGGATCGCGTCCACCACGTCGCCGAACAGCTCGACCCGCACCGACACGGCGTCGGAGGAGGCGGGGAAGATCTCGATCACGTCTCCGCGCGCCCGGAAGGTGCCGCGGTGGAAGTCCGTGTCGTTCCGGGCATACTGGATCTCGACCAGCTTGGCGAGGATCTGCTCACGTCGGATCTCCATCCCCTCCTCCAGGTAGAGCAGCATCCCATGATAGACCTCCGGCGAGCCCAGGCCGTAGATACAGGAGACCGAGGCGACGATGACGATGTCGTTCCGCTCGAAGAGCGATCGGGTCGCCGAGTGCCGCATCTGGTCAATCGCGTCGTTGATCGAGGCGTCCTTGGCGATATAGGTGTCGGTCTGCGGAATGTAGGCCTCGGGCTGGTAGTAATCATAGTAGCTGACGAAGTACTCGACCGCGTTGTGCGGGAAGAACTGCCGGAACTCCTGGTAGAGCTGCGCAGCGAGCGTCTTGTTGTGGACGAGGACGAGCGTCGGTTTCTGCACCCGCTCGATCAGGTTGGCCATCGTGAAGGTCTTGCCCGAGCCGGTGACCCCGAGCAGGACCTGGTGCCGCTTGCCGGCCTCGACCCCGGCCGCCAGCTTCTCGATGGCCTGACCCTGGTCGCCGCAGGGCTTGAACGGCGCCACCAGCTTGAACCGATTCGTCGCGGGCATGCCCAGACTCCGGCGGTCATCTTAACACAGCGAAGCCCTTGCCCTCAGCCAGCCTCCTCCGGCCGTCAGCCTGCGCCAGTTGGCAACGACGGCAGAAACACCTCAAGGGCTGGCGGTTCAGCGACGGCGCCACCTGATCCGTGAAGATCGCGGGCGGCGACCCAGTTGGTCATTGATGCCAGTATCGCCGTCAAGTGGTTTCTGCCCAAGCCCCATGCCGAAGCCGCCCGGAGAGCCCTGGACAAACGGCATGACCTCATGGCCCCTGTGATCTGGGTGGAAGTGGGTAATGCCATCTGAAAACGGTGGCAGCGCGGAGAGGTGAGCCAGGAGGCTATACTGCTCCACTGAGCGAGTGGACCCGTGCGAGAGTGAGTGGGAAGGAGTCACCACACTCAACGAAGGAGGGGTCCAGATGAAGGGGCGCACCTGGACGGCAGAGGAAACACTGGCCAGTGTCTTGGAAGGGATCAAAGGGACCAAGCCGGTGGCCGAGCTGTGCCGGGAGCATCAGATCGCTCAGACCCCGTCCGACCAGTGGCGGGATCGGTTCCTGGAAGGCGGGAAGCGGGCCTTGACCAACGGGCTCCCCGCCAGTGAGGAGACGCGGACGCGAGAGAGCGAGCAGCGCCAGCGGCTCATCGGCCAGCAGGCCGTCGCCATCGAGCTGGTAAAACAACCGACGAGCCGGTCGGGAGGCGGTGAGGCTGGTGGAGGCCTGGCCCCACGCGGGCTGGACGGTGGCGGCGGCCTGCCGGCTGGTGGGGTTCAGTCGGAGTGGGTACTACGTCGCGCGGCAAGCGCGCCCCGATTCGGGGCCGGCTCTGGATCCCTCGGACCAGGCGCTGCTGGGACGCATCCGTGCGGTTGCCGAGGCTCATCCCTTCTGGGGCGTCCCGGCGGGTGTGGGCCTGGCGGCGGGATCGGGAAAGCCTCCAGGTCAATAAGAAGCGGGTGGACTCGGCTGATGCGGGAAGCTGGCTTGACGGTCAAGCGGGGCTCCATGTGGCGCCCCGAACGCCGAAGGCAAACCCACAGGCGACCCAGCCGCGGCAGTCCTGGGGGATCGACAGGACGACGTGCCTGATCCCCGCCCTGGGCTGGGCCTATCTGGTTGTGGTCCTGGACTGGTACACGAAGAAGATCGTGGGCTGGAACCTGGCCCTGCGCCGTCGCCGACAGGAGTGGGAGGCAGCCCTGGCCCGGGCGGTCCAGGCCGAATTCCCGAATGGGGTCCGGGGGGCCGGCTTGAAGCTGGTCTCCGACACCGGGAGCCACCCGACGGCGACCGGCTTCATGGCGGCCATGAGCTTGTTGGGGATCGAGCAGGTCTTCACCAGCTCTGACAACCCCAAGGGGAATGCCGAGACCGAGCGGCTGATGCGGCGATCAAAGAGGAGATGCTCTGGCTGCGGGAGTTCACGAATCTGGAAGAGGCGCGGGCGGCGATCCGCCACTGGATCACGGTGGAGGACAACGAGCGCGACGTCCACTCGAGCCTGGGGGACCAGAGCCCGCTCGAGTTCGAAGCGGCGCTCAGCGCGCAGGAGGCCGCGCAGGCCGCTGCGGAGGATGACTCACTCTCAGCACCCTATAAAGGGTCTTGACAAACGGGGAGCATTACAAATTCGATGTCTTCGTCACTGCCGACAAGACGCTCCGTTACCAGCAGAACTTGACAGGCCGGAGGTTGGCCATCGTTGTCTTGCCGACCAATCAGGTTCCTACGGTGATTGCCCTCCTACCCACGATCGAACCAGGCTGTGACAACCATTCAGCCCGGAACTCTTGTGGAAATCCCTCTACCCTCGGTTTGAGACGCATGCTGCCGAGGGAGTGGGTGCCTCGTTTGTTCATTTCTTGAATCGCCGATACGCCCCTCCCGCCAGCACAAAGAGTCCCGCCGGCAGCCAGATCCACTGGATCTCGCTCGCCAGCACCTCCAGCCCGTAGGGCGCGAAGAATTCCGCAAGCCCGATGGGGGAAACCTTGACCGGACGCCAAGGCAGAAAATAGCGGCCGTTGTCGAAGGGCGCAAAGAAGGCGACGCCCAAGCCGCCGTCGGTCATCGCGTCCAGCACGCCGTGCGAGGCCGTGACCAGGAAGAAATGCGCGACCATGCCCCACCAGCGGCGCGAGCCACGCGGCGGCTCGGGGAACTCCGTCTCTACGACGAGGAGCCCGAGCAGCAGGGCGAAGACCAACGAATGGGTGAGCCCGCGGTGTCCGAGCGGATGGGCGTACTCGATCCCAAAAGCGAAGCCGATCACGTCCACGTCCGGCAGGAGCGCACAGCCGATCGAGAGCCACCAGAAGCGGGCCGGCAGGTTCCGCCCCGGATGCGCCCGACCGATTGCGAGCGCGACGACCGCATGCGAGAAGGCCGATGCCATGTCCGGTGAGGAGTCGGCCGGCCCGGCTGCCTGGCGCCTGAGCGGACGGGTTAGCGCGCCCGCTTCCCGCTGCCCCGGCTTCCCCCCACCGCCTCGCCCCAGCGGGCCAGGAACGTTGTGACGAAGGCATGTTCCTTGGCCGGCTCGACGGCGAGCGGCGCGAGCGCGAGTGCCACGGCCAGAGAAATATGGTATCCGACTGACCGGGAGGCCAGGGCCCGTTGGTAGGCCGGATGCGCCTGGTTGATCCAAACCGTGGACTCGACCAGCCGCGCCAGCTCCGGATCACCGGGGCGCTCCTCGAACTGAATGGTCAGACCGTACCGGGCCGGCCGCTTGGCGCCGCGCCCATCCGGCAGCCGCACGCCGCTAGGCGGCGCCTGTTCCCGGCTCGGTTCCGTCGGCTCACCCGGCTGGCCGTCCGGCTCGCGCGGAGGTTCCGGCTGGGCGGGCCGGGCTGGCGGTTCCGGTTCCACGGGAGCTAGACCTGACAGGCATATCGGTTCTGCCCCCGATTCCCTGCCACCGATCGGCAACCGCTTTTGCCCACCCGCACGCGGCTCGATCAGCGCAGCCAGCAGCGGGAAGTCCTGCGCCAGATCCTCCAGCACCCGTCCCAGGTCCCGCTCGAGCGGCCGCACCGCCCGCTGCCGGGCCTCCTCCGCCGGTTCGCGCATGTCGCCCCAGGCGTGGAGCTGCCGCGCGACTGCTTCCTGAAAGGCTTTGCGGTACGCGAGGTAGAGCGCACCGCGCTGGCCCGAGCGAATGAAATCACCCTTATTGAGCGTCAGGCAGGCGGCGAGGGCCGGCGCCTCGATTAGGCCACCGATCCGCTCCGGGGCGCTCGGCGTGAGCCCGAGCCAGTCCCAACCACGCTTGATGATCTTCCCGTACGTGCTGACGGCGAGCCCGCGTCGTTCCTCCGGAAGCGGCAGGCTGTCGCGGATCAGGTACCCCAGGGCCGACGGCTTGCGCTTCCGGGCCAGACGGATCTCCAGCACCGCCCGCTCTGCCGCGGCCCAGCCCTGGCGATCGAGCGGGGTCCCGTTGACCTCGATGGTAACCCCGTGCGGATACGCTCCGGCGAGCAGCGGCTCGACAGCAGGGTCCAGCAACGGCTGAAAATGCTTGCGGATGGCGGTTTCGATGAAGCCGGGATCGAGCAGGGGCGACAGTGCATTGTGGAGCGTCAGCCGGACAGCAGTGCCCCGCGTCGGCACGAGACCGGGCGGGGGCACCCATCTCCACGGAGCGCGATGACGCGAGGCGAGATGCCAACAGGAGGCCACGTGCGTCTGGCCGCGGCGCGTTTCGGTTAGGACCTCGGCACAGACAAGGAGACCGAGCTTGATCCCGACGCCTGCGAACCCGATGCCCTGCCCCCGGGTCTTGGTGCTCGCCGCAACGTCATGATAGCGAGCCAACTCGCGCCGTTGCATGCCAGTTCCATTGTCCACCACTGTCACGGTAGCCTGGGCCGGGTCAGCCGTCACGGCGATATGGCTGGCGCCCGAATCCAGCGAGTTGGCGATGATCTCCGTCAGAATCGTCTCCTCGATCGGCCCGGCATAGGCGTCGCGCAGGTCTTCGAGCAAGTGCAGCAGGTCCACACGCGTCTCGCCCAATGGCAGCTCCCTCCTTCAGGCGGCAGGACCAGCGCTTTGCCGAGCCGCAGGCTTGCCGGTCGCGCTTTGCTTGTAACGCATCTCGCAAGGAAAGACAACTGGACTTCCGGTGGAAGGTTCTCTATGATCGGCCCCGGCCTGCCGCCCACGGACCACTTCGGAGGGCTCCGCCATGACGGCCCCCTGTCGCCGCGCCCTTGCCCGGCTCCTCCTGCTCTGCCTGGCCGGCCTGCCCGCCTCAGGTGGGGTCCAGGCCCGCACCCTCATCCTCGAGGGCGCGCTCGCCTCTGCATTCCACGTCACGGACCAGGCTGTGATCGAGTTGCCAGCGGGAATCGAAGAATTCACCTATCACCTGGTCCCGCCGCCGTCCGTCACCACGAAGACCTCCAAGCAGGCGGTCGCGAACTACCGTTACCAGGCGACCCCCGCCCCCTCCGCCGTCCAGGAGCGGACCGACCCCTACGGCAATCGCGTCCTGGCGCTCGTCTGGCGCACGCCCGCGCCCGGGGAACTTCAGATCGTCAGCGAGTACGACGTGCGGGCGTCCGTGACGTTCGCCCCCGTGGCCGCCGTCGCGCCCTATCCCCTTCCCGCCTCCGCCATCCCGGCCGATGCGGCGCCCTACCTGAAACCCTCTGAGCAGGCCCAGGCCGACGACCCGGCCATCCGCGAGCTGGCCAATGGTCTCGTGAAGGGCGCGCGAACCCAAGGCGAGGCGGTGACCCGCCTGCTGTATTGGGTCGTGGATCACCTGCACTACACGCTAGAGCCGGCCGGCTACGACGCGCTGACCACCAAGCGGGAAGGCAAGGGTAACTGCCAGAATTACACGCACCTGGCGATCGCGCTCCTGCGCGCCGCGGGGATTCCGGCCCGGATGGTCCGGGGGCGCACGCTAGAGAAGCCCTGGGAGGTGGACGAAGACAACGGCCGGCGGCGCTGGACCGCCCGCTGGGCGGCCGGCCGCCACGCCTGGCTGGAGATCTACTACCCGGACCAGGGCTGGCTCATGTACGACAGCCAGGCCTCTCACCTGTTCGTCTCCACGCGGTTCATCCGGGTCGAGGTCGGACCGGACAACAAAGCGGCCCACACCGACGGGTTGATTACCTGGCGCACCCGGGGGTCGGCCAAGCCGAGGCTGGCGGACGTGCGGCTGGAGGCGCAATTCTCCCAAGACCAGGATGTCGTCAAGGCCCAGAAGGTGGAGTCCATGCCGCAGAAGCTCCTCTATGCGGCGAGCCTGGTGGTGCCGCCGGTGAACCCGAGCCCGCCGGCCGCGCCGCCGGCGCCCACGCCGGCTCCAGCCCCGGCCCCGCCCCCACCGAGCCCGCCCTCTCCGCCCCTTGCTGCACCTCCCCGCCCAAGCCGGCGCTGAGCCCCGAGCAGTTCGACTTTCCGGTGGTCTTCGGTAACCTGGAGTTCCCGCGCGAGATCCGACTCTTCGAGCCGGTCAAGACCGAGGGCGGCGGTCAGTTCTCACTCGAGCAGAACTACATGGTCGAGACCGCCGAGTACGTGACGGGCGACCAGCTCTATGCCCAGGCTCTGGAGCCCGAGCGGCCCGTCCTGGTCAAGGATTTTTCCCTTGCCCTGCACCGGTTCGGCGGAGAGAAGGGAGAGCTGTGGGTGGAGCTGTACGAAGACGGCGGAGACGGGCCGGGCCGGCTCGTCGCGACGAGCCGGCCCGTGCCGGCCGACGCGATCCGAACGCCGCCCACCCGCTACGAGTGGGTGCCCTTCTCCTTCGAGGACCGCCCGACGATCCTGCGCGAAGGGCGCCACTGGATCGTGCTCAAGCACACCGGCGATGCGATCGTGACCTGGTTCTACCTGTACGGGAAGGTCGTCAGCCCAGAGGACGGGACTCGGGCGCGGCCGCGCACGGCGACGGGGTCGGTCTGGAATCAGATCCTGAACATCGAGTTCAACTTCCGCTTGCGGGGCCTGATCACCGCTGGCTGACGCGTACTACGAGTGCTGGCGGGTCTTCAGTTCGACGATCTCCTCCACCTGGCGGTCCCGCTCCGCCCTGATCTGCTTGATCCGCCGCCAGCGATCCCAGGTCCACCACTTGAGCCGCGCCGCGAAGGTCACGGTCGGCGGCGGCACGTTGCCGGCCGGGGCCTGTTGAAACTCATAGCCCGGCATGCGGTCTTTGCTCTGCACGAACTCGGTGTATGGGTCGTTGAAAGGGCCCTGCTCGCTCATTCTCCTCCTCCCAGCAACCGTTCGAGCGTGACCCAGTCGGTCACAGGCCGAGAGCAGGTGAACTGCTGGCACACGTAGGCGGTGGGCCGGCCATCCACGGCCCGCTTGCCCTTCGCCGCGGCCGGCACAAAGCGCGCCGCCTCACCCGCTGCGCCATCTTCCACAAGCACGAGGGTCTTGTTGGGCAGGTAACGCCGGCCGACGACTGCGCGCATCTCCTGTAGGGCCGGATCCGTTCGCCGGCCGACCAGCACGATGTCCTGCGGCCCGCGCAGGTGCAAGTCCGCCGCGCAGAGCATGGCGGCCGATCCGTACGCATTCTGATCCATCTGTGCCCGGAACAGCCGCAGCGTCCGCTCGGCCCGGTCGCGATACCGGGGCTCCCCGGTGTAGGCCGACAGGCGGAGCAGCGCCAGAGCGGCCACCGCGTTGCCCGAGGGAACGGCGCTGTCCGTGCCGGGCTTCATCCGCTGGAGCAAGGCCTCGTGGTCGCTTCCGGTGAAGAAGAACCCGTCGCCCTCTGGATCCCAGAACCGGTCCAGCATCAGCTCGACCAGCTCGATCGCCCGCTCCAAATGAGCAAGCTCCGCCGTGGCCTCGAACGCGTCCACCAGCGCCGCCGCGAGGCAGGCGTAGTCGTCCAGATATGCGTTCAGCCGGCTGCGCCCCTCCGTGACCATCCGGGACAGCCGGCCGTCGCGGTACCCCCGATCGAGGAGGAAGGCCAGCGCCCGCTCGGCCTTCGCCAGATAGGCCGGCTCGGCCAGGGCTTGGTACGCATCGAGAAGGGCCGAGATCGCCAACGCATTCCAGCCCGTCAGGATCTTGTCGTCCAGCCCCGGCTTCACCCGCCGCTCGCGGACCTCCAGCAGCTTGTGTTTCGCCGGCGTCAAGAGCCGCTCAATCTCCTCCATCTCCTCCGGCGGCAGGCTCGCGTGACCGAGTCGGTTCAGAATGGACTTCCCCTCGAAGTTGCCGGTTTCGGTGACATCGTAGACCCGGCAGAACAACTCGCCCAGCTCAGTGCCCAGGACCGCCTTGACCTCCGCTGGCGTCCAGAGGAAGTACTTACCCTCCTCTCCTTCACTATCGGCGTCCTGGGCGGCGTAAAAGGCCCCGCCCGGCGCCGTCATCTCCCGGCTCAGATAGGCGATCGTCTCCTCGACCACCTGCCGGAACCGATCGTCGCCCGTCAGGCGCCACCCGTCCAGGTAGAGCCGGATGAGCTGGGCATTGTCGTAGAGCATCTTCTCGAAATGCGGAACCAGCCAGCGGGCGTCCACCGTGTAGCGGTGGAAGCCGCCACCCAGGTGATCGTAGAGCCCGCCCGCCGCCATCTTCCGGAGCGTATGGGTCACCAGATCGAGCGCGTCCCCGTCCTTGGTCCGGTTGTGGTGGCGCAGCAAGAGATTCAACGGCGCCGCCGTCGGGAACTTCGGCCCGTCGCCGAAGCCCCCGTGGACCGGATCGTAGAAGAAGCCGAGTTCCCGGACCGCTCCGTCGAGCAATGCCGCGCTCAGCGGCTCGCCGGACGGCTGTGGCACGCTGACCCGCCGCAGCCCGGCCCGCACCCGTTCGATGTTCGTCTGGATGTCGGCGGACCGGCCGTGGTAGGCCTCCGCGACGCTTTGCAGCACCTGGGGAAAGGCTGGCAGGTTGTAGCGGGGCACGGGCGGGAAGTAGGTGCCGCCGTAGAACGGCTCTTGATCCGGCGTCAGAAAGACGGTGAGCGGCCACCCACCGCTGCGCCCGGTGAAGACCTGGACCGCCTTCTGGTAGAGGTCGTCCAAGTCCGGCCGTTCCTCCCGGTCCACCTTGACGTTGACAAATCGCTCGTTCATCAACTGGGCGATGTCGGGGTTCTCGAAGCATTCGTGCGCCATCACGTGGCACCAGTGACAGGCCGAATAGCCGATGGACAGCAGGATGGGCTTGTCCTCCGCCTTGGCTCGCGCCAGCGCCTCCGCGCCCCAGGGGTACCAGTCCACGGGATTGTGGGCATGCTGCCGCAGGTAGGGACTGGCCTCTTGGACGAGGCGGTTGTTTGGAACGATCTGCTCCCGCTGGTCTCCCGTCTCGGTCACGGAAGGGTCCCCCTGATATCGCCATAGTACCCCGTCGGTTCTTGGGTCCGCAACGGCAGGGAGCCAGCCGGTGTGGTATAGTCCGGAGCGCTATGCCGCGCCTCCCCCACCCTCGGCCTTTCCTGAGCGCCGCCGTCCTGGCCGGTTGGCTGCTGACCGTAGGCTCGGTCGCCGCCACGGCCGCGGCTCAGCCCGTTGGGGACGACGGGCTGGGCCGCGCGCTCGCCCGGATCTCCGGCGCGCGGATGGCCGTGGACGTGGCCCGGCTGAGCGGCCCGGACTTCAACGGCCGCCAGACCGGGACAGCCGACGACCGGCGCTCGGCGCGCTTCGTTGCCCACCAGTGGGCCACGCTGGGGCTCCAGCCCGCCGGGTTCGAGCTGCTCCCGGAGGAGCCGGCCACGTCCTCGTCCCCGCCCGCCTCGTCCGGCGGCGCCTGGGCGCAGACGGAGCCCGTCCTGACGACGCACCTGGAGCCCGGATGCCGCGTCGAGCTGTCTCTAGGCGGCGAGCGCGTGGCCCTGCAGATAGGCGCCGATTACTTACCCATCCTGGATTCGCCGGCCGTCGGCGCAACCGCGCCGGTGGTCTTCGTCGGCTACGGAATCGCCGACCCGGCGCGCGGCCTTGACGAATACGAGGGACTGGACGTCCGCAACCGCGTCGTGCTGTTCCTGAGGGGCCAGCCTGAGTGGTACCCGGCTCCAATCACCCACGCCGACAAGGAACGGGCTGCGCGCGAACGGGGCGCGGTCGCCTTCCTGACCGCCACCGGGCCGCTGCTCTCGGCCTACGAGGCCCGGCGCGGCGTGACGGGCCAGCCGGCCGCCTTTTACGGAGGAGCGCCGGAGGGTGAGCGGCCACTGCCGGGCGCCTGGATCAGCACCGCCTTGGCCGAACGGCTTCTCGCCGCTCAGGGCCTCTCCTTGCGCGCAGCCCAGGAGCGGATCGCCTCGGCGCGCCAGCCGCAGTCGGTGGCGCTCGCCGCCCTGGTGTCCCTCCGCTGGGCCGCCGTCCAGGAGCCGGGCCGCCTCGTGAACGTGCTCGCGCTGCTGCCGGGCCGCGACCCCGCCAAGCAGCGGGAGACAGTCGTCCTGGGGGCGCACCGCGATCATTTCGGCCGCCAGGCCGGGCTCCTGTTCCCCGGCGCCGACGACAATGCGTCGGGCACAGCCGTGCTGCTCGAGATCGCCCGCGCGCTCACGGAAGCTGGTCTCAAGCCACGACGCCCGATCCTGTTTATTTCCTTCAGCGGGGAGGAACAGGGGCTGCTCGGCGCGCGGGCCTACGTCCGCCACCCGTCGCGGCCGCTGGCCAGCACACGAGGGATGGTCAACGTGGATCATGCCGGAGCGGGCAACGGACGGCTGACCGTCGGAGTGACGCAGATCCCGAAGGAGACAGCCGCGGAAGCCGGCCGCCGGGCGGGCTCGGCTGACAGGCTGGACCTGTACGGGTTCTTCCCGGGCGGGGATCACGTGCCCTTCAAGGAGGCGGGCGTCCCGACGGCGACCGTGGTGATCGGCGGGCCCCACCCGCACTTCCACCAGCCGACAGACACCGCGGACCGGATCAACCCGGACCTGCTGGCCTCGGTGGCCCGCTACGTGCTCGCTCTCACCTGGAGCCTGGCCGACGCCCCGTGATGGGGAGCCTGGCCGCCCGGCCTCATTTCACCGTGACCACTTCGATTGGCCCCTCCCGCCTGGCGACGCTGATGCCCACATCCTGGTCATAGCGCCGGAGCTGCAGGTCCACCGAGGCCTCGCCGACTCGCAGGTTGGTGATGCGCACCTGCTGCAGGAATTCCGGCAGCAGCGGGCGGACGAAGTAAAGCCGCCGTTCGGGCGCATGGATGGCAAGCCCGAGACAGGCCTGGAGGAGCAGGAACACGGAGGCGGCAGCCCAGGCCTGCGGGGCGCAGGCCACGGGATACAGCGTCAGGCTTTCGCCGGGTCTCCGGGGAAACCCACAGAAGAGCTCCGGCAGCCGGTGCTGATCCACAAACAGGCTGGCGTCGAAGAGGCCCGCGAGGACCCGCGCCACCAGGTCCTTAAAGCCGTAGCGGGCGAAGCCCGCGGCGATCAGGGCGTTGTCGTGCGGCCAGACGGACCCGTTGTGGTAAGACATGGGATTGTACCGAACCTCCGACGTCGCCACGGTGCGGATCCCCCAGCCGGAGAAGAAGTCGTCGCCCATGAACCCTTCGGCGAGCCGGCGGGCCCGCTCCGGGGCGGCGAGGCCGCTGAACAGGCAATGGCCCGGATTCGAGGTCCGAACGCGGCAGGGCTGCTTCCGCCCATCCAGCGCCAGCGCGTAAGTGGCGAGGTCCTCGCACCAGAAGACCTCTTCGAAGCGGTCCTTGAGTCGGTCGGCCTCCTGGTAAAGCCGGGCGGCCACCTGGCCCTGACCCAGCACCAAGGCCAGCTCGGCGGCCCGGCGCTTGGCCTCGTAGACGTACCCCTGCACCTCGCACAGGGCGATCGGCCCCTCGGCGAGCGTGCCGTCGGCGTGGAACACCGCGTCGTGCGCGTCCTTCCAGCCCTGGTTCGCAAGCCCTGTGGCAGATCGCCGCGCGTACTCCACGAAGCCGTCGCCGTCCCGATCGCCGTAGCGGTCCAGCCACCCCAGCGCGGCCTCGATGTTCGGCCAGATCGCCTTGATCAGGGCCAGGTCGCCGGTTCGCTCGTAATAGGCTCCGGCTAGGACCACGAAGAGCGGCGTGGCGTCCACCGTCCCGTAGTACCGCCCGAAGGGGATCTCGCCCAGTGCGGCCATCTCCCCCTTGCGCGCTTCGTGGAGGATCTTACCGGGCTCCGCGTCCCGCTCCGGATTCACGGTGGTCGCCTGTGTGGAGGCCAGGTAGGCGAGTACCCCGCGGGCGATCGCCGGATTGACCCAGAGACACTCCAGCGCCGTGATGATTCCGTCCCGCCCGAAAGGCGTGCTGAACCAGGGCACCCCGGCATAGGGGTAGACGCCCTCCCCGGTGTCAGTCACCATCATGTGCAGGTCGAGCCGGGAGCGATTCAGCCAGTCGTTGAACTGTTCGTTCGAAGTGTAAATGGCACAGTCTTCAGTCTGCGCGCGCCTGAGCGCCCGTCCGGCTTCGGCGGCCGCCTCTTCGTAGCCGATGACACAGGCGCGGCTCCCGGCGGCGTCGCAGGCGACCGTGATGTCGAACGTCGCTTCGCCCCGCGGCGGCAGGGCGGCCCGGAAGGTGGCTTTGGTGCCGGAGAGGGTCTCCGCCGCCGGCGCGCAAACAATCTTGGTTCTTCGGAGGAGACCGTCCAGTCCCTCGTAGGCCAGCGTGACCGAATCCCCGTCGACGATCGCGGGCAGCCTGTGCCCACGCCGGGACCGGGCGAACCCCCGCACCTCGAAGACATCGGCGAAGTCGGCTTCGAACCGCAAGGAGAAGGCGACCTCCACCGGCATCAGTCCAAAGTTGGCCAACCGGAGCCGATGGAAGCAGGTGCCCTGCCAGAGGAACGTGGACCGGCACAGATGGATCGTGCCCCTTGGGATCACGACCCGCCCGTGACGGTGCACATCGGCGTTCGTCAGGTCCACCGTGAAGAGGGCGTTGTCCTCCTTGATGGTCGAACTGAGCAGCAGGGGACGACCCTCCTGGAGTGACAGGCTGAGCCGGGAGAGGAACCGGGTGCCCTCATGGTAGAGCCCGAGCATCCCACGCCCAACCGGTTGGATGTCGCCATAGCGATCGAAGACCGCGAAGGTCTCGCCATGCTTGAGCACCCGGGTTCGGTCGTCGGCCATGGCGGATGTTGCCAGGATGTAGTACTCGTCCTTGATCTGGATGACCTCTTCCACCGACGCCTCCTCGTCCGGCCAGCCCGCCGTCGGCACGCGAACGCATCTCAGCCATTGATAGCCAACTCCCTCAGCTTTCGCAAGCGGGCAGAGGGGAATCTGGACGGCCAACCCGGTCGTTGGTGACAGGGGGTAGAGCGGAGAGCGACCGGATCCTGCCAGGATTAGCCTGCATTATTCATGGCGGTTCGTCGCGAAATCGCGGAGTCGCTTGGCGAGACGGGCGCGTGGAGCCGCGAAGGAAGGAGGCGTGCTCCCTGCAGCACGTTGACTGACTGAGCGGCGAGCCCGCCCGCCTGCGTGCTTGAAATTCGCACGCAGGCTTGTCGCAGCCGCGAATCTGCGGTTGCAGCAGAAGCGTTCATGAATAATGCAGGTTAGGGAATTTCGTCGAACGAGGACTCGATCGGCGGAGGCGGAGCAACCGTGCGCGGGGGCGGGGGAATGACGAGCGGCGAGCTGGCGAGGACGTTGGTCCCGGTCGACAAGGAGAAGGTGGTCTGGATGCCCCCGGAGATCAGCCCAACGCTGAGCTGGGGGCCGAGGGTCATCATCGAGCCGATCCACGTCTGGCCTGTGCTCATGTTGCGGAAGTTGTACGATTCGAAGGTTCCGAAGGTGTACATAAAGCCCTGCGTGCCCTGGCTATCAACGTACAGGTTCCCGCCCACTCCAACGAGGTTGTGCAGGGCCCCGACCCCGCCGTTGATCCCGCGCACGCCGGAGACGGCCTGGCCCCAGGCCGGACCATGCATGGCCAGCACGAGCCCAACCGCCAGCAGGAGACCACGCGCTTGGACGATGTCGGCAAAGAAGCGGTGACAGGGAACGGCAACCATGCGTATAGTATGGACCTCGGCCGCTCCAATAGCAAGGGGGATGTTATGGACAGAACGGCGCATTCTCGCGGACAGATGCTGCTACCGATGGGAGCGATCATCGGGCTGCTTGGCTGGGCGTGGGGGCTTGGCGCGTGGGCCGCGGAGCCGCCGAGCGCGCCGCCGCTCGAACGGCGCGAGCCGCTTTCCATCGCGGATGCGGTCTTGCGCGCCCTGCAGAACAACCTGGATATCACGATCAGCCGCCACACCAAGGAGAGCCGGGTCACGGACATCGTCTTCGAGCAGGCGAAGTTCGACCCGACCGTGAGCCTCAATGGCCAGTACAACCGCTCGGTCAGCCCGCTGAACCGGCCGTTCTTCGGACTCACGGGCCAGCAGCTCGCTGGCATCCAGAGTCTCGATCAAAACCAGTCGCAGGTCACGCTCGACGTGACTCAAAACCTCCTGACCGGCGCGAATTATGATTTGAACTACAGCCCGTCGCGCACCTTTGTCGCCGGCAACCCGGGCTTCCTGTTCAACCCCGGCTACCAGGCCGGGCTCGCCCTGACCCTGACGCAGCCGCTGCTGCGGAACTTCGGCCTGGACATCAACCGGACGTTCATCCGGGTCGCCCAGAACAATGCCAAAGTCGAGGAGCACGTCTTTTTCGACCGCGTGCTCACGGTCATTGCCACGGTGGAGCAGGCCTACTGGGAATTGGTCTTCGCCAACGAGAACCTGAAGGTGGCCAAGGCCGCGCTCAAGGCCGCCGAAGAGCTGCTCGCGAGCAACCGGGCGAAGGCCAAGGCGGGTGTCATGTCTATCGTGGACGTGCTCCAGGCCGAGGCAGCGGTCGCCTCACGGGTCGAGCAGATCCTCGTCGCCGAAAAAGCGATCCGCGACCAGGAGGACCAGCTCCGGCGCCTCCTGAACCCGTCCGAAGAGGAGCTGCGACAGGATGTGCGGGTGATCCCGACGGATCAACCGGTGCAGACGCTCGAACCCCTGAGCTTGCAGGAGGCCATTGACGTGGCGATCGAGCGGCGTCCGGAAGTGCTCCAGGCCAGCAAGAACGTCGAGACCAGTGAACTCAACGTCAAGTTCGCCAAGAACCAGCTCCTCCCGAACCTCTCGTTCCAAGGCACGACTGGGTTGGCCGGGCTCGGCAAAGACCCCGGCGACATGATCAGCCGAAACTTCGGGGGCGACTTCTACAACTACGGGGCCGGCCTGGTCCTGAGCTACCCCCTGGGCAACCGCGCCGCCGTGAGCCAGTACAACAAGCGCCAGCTCGAGGCGCGGAACGCGCAGGTGTCCCTCCAGAGCGCCCGGCAGCAGGTCATCGTCAGCGTGAAGGAGGCGGTCCGGCGCGTCCAGACCGACTTCAAACGCATCGAGACCACGCGCTCCGCGCGCATCCTGGCCGAGAAGCAGCTCCAGGCGGAGGTGGAGCGGCTGAACGTGGGGCTGAGCACCACCCGGTTCGTGCTCGACTTCCAGCGCGACCTGGCCATCGCACGGGGCAACGAGGCCCGGGCCATCGTGGACTACAACAAGTCCCTGTCCAATCTGGCCCGGGCCAAGGGGACGACGCTCGAGCGGTACCGGATCGAGCTGCAGTAGCGTCGCGGTGGACCGGAACCCCAGGGCATCCCAAACACGGTCGGGCGAGCCCCTGGAGCCTGAGCGGCTCGCAGGGGTGGCGTGGCTCCCGGTCGCGGCCACCGGCTCGTTCTATGTCCTGCCTGCAGACCTCCAAGGCGTCCTCGTGATCCAGTTCCTTCCCCAGGTCCTCGCCTACCTCGGCTTGGCCCTCTGGGCCGCGCGGAACCGCGGGGTCGCCGCACACCTCGGGCTCGGGCTGGCACTCCTAGGGCAGGGACTTCGCTGGGGCCTCCCGACCGGCCTAGCACTCGGGTGCCTGAACACCGCCGTGATCCTGTGGATCGTCCCGGCCTTGGGCGGGGACATCCAGTTCCTCCGCGAGACGCCCCACGCGCGCGTGCCGCCCGCCGTGATGCTGCCCTGGGCCATCACGCTCATTGCCGTCGGAGTCGAGCTGAACTTTCGGGGTTTCCTCCTGGGCCGACTTCTGGCCCTGTGGCAGAGTCCGCGCGGCTCACGCTATCATCGGGGGAGCGCGGCGCTCGCGATCGCGGTCTCCGCCCTTGTCTTTGCCTATGATCCGTTTCTGGTCGCCACGTTTCGCCACCTGCACTGGATCGCGGTCTGGGACGGAGCGGTCTGGGGGACCCTCCGCGTGGGGCTCGGCAACCTCTACGCGCCGATCGTGGCCCACGCCGTGGAGGTCCTGATCCTCTACAGCATCCTCCGGACGGTGCTGGCATGACACCCTCGTTCTCCTGCTCCCTGGTCAACGACCCCTTCGGAGATCCAGGGCTCTACGTGGAGATCAAGTGGGCCCGCCGCGCCCTGCTCTTCGATCTCGGGACGAACGAACCCCTGACGCCCAGCCGGCTGCTTCGAGCCCGCGACATCTTTGTCTCGCACACCCACATGGACCACTTCATCGGCTTCGACCGCGTCCTCCGCGTCGCCTTGGGCCGTGGGAAGACCCTACGCCTCTTCGGGCCGCCCGGCCTCATCGCCAACGTCGCCGGGAAGTTGCGCGGCTACACCTGGAACCTAGTGGACGGCTATCCCCTGCGGATCGAGGTCGTCGAGCTGCACCCCGAGGAGACCCGCTCGGCCTCTTTCGACGCCGCCGCGGGATTCCAACTCACCGAGCGGCCCCCGACGCCGCGGCTGGCGGCGCCGCCTGGGCGGCCCGCGCCCGTGCTGGAGGATCCCCAGTTCACGGTGAGCGCGGTGGAGCTGAATCACCGGATCCCCTCGCTGGCCTACTGCCTGGAGGAGCGCTTCCACGTAAACATCAACAAGGAGCGGCTGCACGCGGCGGGCCTCCCGGTCGGCTCCTGGCTCAAGGATGTCAAACAGTACCTCTGGGAGGGCCGCCCGGACGACTTCCGGTTCACCGCGACGCTCTACCTCGAGCACCGCCGGGAGGAGCGGGAATTTCGGCTGGGGGAGGTGCGCGACCGCTTCGTCACGATCACGCGTGGCCAGAAGATCGCCTACGTCGTGGACGCCCGCTACAACGACGAGAACGAGGCGAAGATCGTCGCGCTGGCGCGGCACGCCGACGTGTTCTACTGCGAAGCCCCCTACCTGGATCGGGACGCGGACAAGGCACGCGAACGCTACCACCTCACAGCCCGCCAGGCGGGGCTGCTAGCGGCCAAGGCCGGCGTCCGGCAGCTCGTCGTGTTTCATTTCTCCCCCCGCTATACAGGCATGGGCGACGCGATCGTCCGGGAGGCCATGGAGGCGTTTCGCGGAGCGGCCGCGCAACAGGAGACCACCTGATGAACGAGACGCTCAAGCTGGCGCTGTACTTCCTGCTCGGCGGCGCCATCGTCAGCCTGTCCACCTACGTCGGCGCCCAGGGCCGCGGTTTCCTCGCGGCCTTCGTCAGCACCTTTCCCGCGATCACGGGCGTGACCATCATCCTGATCTACCTGAACGGTGGCACCGCGCCCGCCCTGACCTATGCGAAGCACCTCCTGTGGTTCGTCCCGCCCTGGATCGCCTACGTCGGGTTTTTGATCCTCGGGATGGATCGGATCGGATTCTGGCCGACGATCGCCGGCGCGCTTGCGCTCTACACGGCACTGATCGCCGTGGTCAAGCTGGCGATCCGGTAGCCGGGTTCTCCTGACATACGTACCTCTGCTGGGGCTCCGGACGAGGGTTGGTCCAGACCGGCCCGACCAGACCGGGTCCTACCGGTCCGCCCGATTTGACAAAGCCGCGGCGAAGGACTAATATTTTTTGCTGAAATCCCAACGGGTTGCGAATCGACTAGCAAACCGATTGCCTGAGGAGGGTCATGGGGCCGAAACAGTGGGTGGTCTATGAAGCCGACCAGACGCGGCGCCGCGCGCTCGCGCAGGCGCTCGCGATCTCGCCAATCACCGCGGCGGTCCTCCTCGCGCGCGGGGTAACGACCGACGAACAGGCCCGTCGCTGGCTGGCCCCGCTGGAGGCTGTCCAGCACGATCCCTTTCTCCTGCCCGACATGGAGCGTGCAGTGGACCGTCTGCACCAGGCGATCCGCCGCGGGGAGCGCGTCTGCGTCTACGGCGACTACGACGTGGACGGCATGTGCGCGGCCAGCCTGTATCTGACCGTCTTCCGGGCCCTTGGCGCCGACGTCGTCGTGTACATCCCGCACCGTCTCCGGGAAGGCTACGGCCTCAACGGCCCAGCGCTCGAACGGTTGGCCCGGGAGGGCGTCACGCTGCTCGTGACTGCCGACTGTGGGACAACTGCCCATCGCGAGGTGGCACTGGCCACCTCGTTCGGGCTCGACGTCATCGTCACCGACCACCACCAGGCCGACGCCCTGCTGCCGCCTGCCAGCGCGGTGCTGAACCCCCACCGGGCCGACTCGGCCTATCCGTTCCGCGGTCTCTGCTCGGCGGCCCTGGCCTATAAGGTCGCCGTGGCCTACGCGAGGAAGTACGGCGATGGGGGCGAGGCCGGGGCAGCAATGGAGGAGACGCTGGACCTGGTCGCACTGGCCACGGTCGCGGACGTCGTCCCTCTGCAAGATGAGAACCGGCTCTTCGTCCAGGCCGGCCTCGCGCAGATCTCGCGAGGCGCCCGGCCGGGCCTCCGCGCGCTCAAAGCCGCGGCGGGGCTTGAGGGTGATCGCCCCTGCACGGCCAGCACCGTGGCCTTCAAGTTGGCGCCGCGGCTCAACGCGGCCGGCCGGCTGGCGCACGCCGAGACCGGCGTGCGGCTGCTCACGACCGAGAGCGAGCGCGAGGCCCATGAGCTCGCCAAGCACCTTGAGCAGCTCAACCGAGAACGGCAGCGGATCGAGGAGCAGACGACGGCGGAGGCCCTGGGGGGCGTTCCGGACGACGACGCGCCCGCGGCGATGGTCCTGGGCGCGCGCCACTGGCACCCCGGCGTCGTGGGCATCGTGGCCGCACGGCTCGTCGAGCGGTTTCACCGGCCCGCTGCCGTCCTCGCCATCGGGACGGATGGCCTTGCCAAGGGATCGGCCCGGAGCGTGCCGGGGTTCGACCTCTATGACGCCCTGCGCCAGTGCCGCGACGTCCTCGAGGGGTTCGGCGGCCATCCCTGCGCAGCCGGGTTGACGGTGCAGGAGGCCCGGTTGTCCGAGTTCCGGGAGCGGTTCACCGCGGTGGCCGCGGCCTGGGCGGGCCCGGAGCGGCGCGGGCCCGAGCTGCTGGTAGACGCGGAAGTGGCGTTGACGGACGTGGACCACCGGCTCGTCCGCGAGCTGGACCGCTTGCACCCGTTCGGCGCCGGCAACCCGGAGCCGACCTTCGCCGTTCGGAACCTCGCCGTTCTGGACCGGCGGGTCGTGGGCGAGCGCCACCTCAAGCTGACCGTCCGGCACGAGAACTCTGCGCCCTTCGAAAGCATCGGCTTTCGCATGGGCGCCTTGATCGAGCGGGGGCTGGAACCGGGCCAGGTTGTGGACATGGCCTTCGTCCCGGAGCTGAGCCGCTGGAACGGGCTGGATCGTATCCAGCTCCGGATCCGCGACCTCCGCGCCAGCCGGGCCGGCTGATACGAGCGATGCCTTACGACACCATCACAGACCTCGACCAGCTCCTGGCGAAGATCCAGGCCTACAACCCGGCCGCGGACGTGGATCTGGTGCGCAAGGCTTACGGCTTCTCCGCCAAGGCCCACGCGGGACAGACACGGCGGTCGGGGGAGCCCTACCTGCAGCATCCCCTCGCCGTCGCCGGCATCCTCACCTCGCTCCGCACCGACGTGGCCGCGATCGTCGCGGCCCTGCTCCACGACACGCTCGAGGACACGCTGGCGACACCCAAGGAGCTGGAGCAGGAATTCGGCAAGGACGTCCTGCGCCTCGTGGACGGCGTCACGAAGATCGGGAAGATCCCGTTCCGGAGCTACGAGGAGAAGCAAGCGGAGAACTTCCGCAAGATGGTGCTCTCGATGGCGGACGACATCCGGGTCGTCCTCATCAAGCTGGCCGACCGGCTCCACAACATGCGGACGCTGGAGCACCTGCACGAGGCCAAGCGGCGCCAGATCGCGCAGGAGACGATCGAGATCTACGCCCCGCTCGCCAACCGGCTCGGCATCGGCTGGATGAAGAACGAACTGGAGGACCTCTGCCTGAAGGCGCTCAAGCCGGACGTCTATGCGGCGCTCAAGCTACGCGTGGCCAAGCGGGACGAGGAGCGGCAGGAGTACATCAACGAGGTAATCCAGGTCGTCCGGCGGGCCCTCGCGGAGGCCGGGCTCACCGGCGAAGTGCATGGCCGCCCCAAGCACCTCTACGGGATCTACCAGAAGATGGAGCGGCAGGCGATCTCGTTTGAGGAGGTCTACGACCTCACCGCGATCCGCGTCATCACCGACACGAAGATGAATTGCTACGCGATCCTGGGGCTGATCCACTCGCTCTGGCGGCCGGTGCCGGGCCGGTTCAAGGACTACATCGCGATCCCGAAGTCGAACCTCTACCAGTCGCTCCACACCACCGTCGTCGGGCCGAAGGGCGAGCACGTCGAGTTCCAGATCCGGACCGAGGAGATGCACCGCGTGGCCGAGTACGGCATCGCGGCCCACTGGAAGTACAAGGAGCGCGGGCAGATTGACGACAAAGACGGCAAGGTCTTCTCCTGGCTCCGGCAGTTCGTCGAGTGGCACCAGGACCTCACGGATAACCGCCAGTTCATGGACACGGTCAAGCTGGACCTGTTCCACGACGTGGTGTACGTGTTCACCCCGAAGGGGATGGTCAAGGAGATGCCGCTCGGGTCCACGCCGGTGGACTTCGCGTACGCGATCCACACGGAGATCGGGGACCACTGCGTCGGCGCCAAGGTCAACGGGAAGATCGTCCCCCTCAAGCACCAACTCGCCAGCGGCGACACGGTGGAGATCCTCACCTCACCGACCCAGGTTCCGCACAAGGATTGGCTCAAGTTCGTCCGGACCCCGCGCGCAAAGAACAAGATCAAGCACTGGCTGCGCGTCGAGGAGCAGAAGCGCAGCGTGGAGATCGGGCGTCGGCTGTTGGAGCGGGAGTTCCGCCGCCACGATCTCGCGCCGGTGCAGCTCCTCAGATCCGAGCGACTCCTGCAGGCGGCCCGGGACCTCGGTTTCGACACGACGGACGAGTTGGCGGCCGCCGTCGGCTACGGCCGCCTGTCCGTGGCGCAGGTGCTCCACCGGCTGCTGCCCGCTCCGGCTGAGACCGCGCGGCCCGCACCGACCGAGGAGGCGCCAGCGCGCCATCCGGCCGGAAAGCAGGAAGAGAAAGCTGTCAAGGTCAAGGGCGGCCAGGATCTGCTGATGCAGCTCTCCCGCTGCTGCAATCCGGTCCCCGGCGACCGGATCATGGGCTACATCACGCGGGGCCGCGGCCTCACGATCCATTCGGTGGGCTGCCCGAACCTGGAGGCACTGGACTACGACCGGGACCGGCTCGTCGAGGTCGAGTGGGACACCACCGCGCCGAGCACCCACGCGGTCAAGCTGTCCGTGCTCACGGTGGACAAGCCCGGGGTGCTGGCCAACGTGTCCTCGTCCATCTCGGAGTGCGAGGCGAACATCAGCCGAGCGGAGATCACGACACGGGAAGACCGGAAAGCCGTCCTGGACTTCGTGATCCAGGTCACCGACACGGCCCACCTGGACCGCGTGTTGAAGGCCATCGAGCGGGTGGACGGGGTGATCACCGCGCGGCGAATCCGCGCCTGGCAGGAACGCTAGGGAAGGTCAAACTTGAGCGTCACGCCGCGGTGCAGCTTCAGGCTATCCGCGACACCCGCCGCCACCTCGAGCACGTACCGCGCCGGCTCGTTGGGCTGGTAGTTCGGGCAGCCGTCGTCGGTCCTCGTGCAGATCGGGACGTTCCGCTCCACGTGGACGATCTTCTTGGTCCCGTCTAGCCAGATGATGTCCAGCCGGATCTTCGTGTTTTTCATCCAGAAGCTCCAGGGCTGGGCCTCCGGAAACGTGAACAGCATGCCGCGGTCTCTCGGGAGCGACTCCCTGCCCATGAGCCCCCGCGCCCGCGTCTCGGTCGTGTCCGCCACTTCGGCGACGATCGTGCCGCCCTGCGGCGTGAGGACGGTCACCTCCCGCATCGTCGTGGGGCCGGCGGATCCCGCCCATCCCGGCTCCGCGGCGAGTGGAAGAGCCCAGAGCAGAGTCGCAACGGCGCGCAGCCAGAATGACCGGCGAAGGCTGGCAGCGGATCTTGCACCTGCGCTGGGCACGGAGGCATCGTACGCAGCCCGCCCCGGGCTGTCAAGGCAGGCCTCGATTGACAATCCCCCGGCAGGACGCTACGGTGGCTCCCCATGGAACGCGACTGGGTCGCCCACTACGACCCTGATGTCCCGCCCACACTGACCTATCCGGACTGGGTCGTGCCCGACCTCCTGCGCGAGGCCGCCGCGCGGTTTCCCGACCGGCCAGCGATCCGGTTCTACGGCCGGACGATCTCCTACCGGGAACTTGACACCCTGGCCTCCCGCTTTGCCCAGGCCGTGGCAGGGCTGGGGGTCCGCCCGGGCGACACCGTGGGGATCATGCTTCCGAACCTCCCGCAGACGATCCTGGCCTATTACGGCTGCCTCCAGGCCGGGGCAATCGTCACGATGATCAACCCGCTCTATGTCGAGTCCGAGATCGCCTACCAGGCCACGGACGCGGGATGCGAGACGCTGCTCGCGCTCGACCAGTTTTACCCGCGCATCGCCCCCTTGCTCCATCGTTCCTGCCTGAAGCGGCTGATCGTGACCGGGGTCGCCGACTTCCTACCCTGGTTGAAACGGCTGCTCTATCCGCTCAAGGCAAGGCGCCAGCGACAGGGTCCCCCGACAGCCGTGCCGCCGGACGTCCTCCGGCTGCGCGGATTGCTGCGCGAGGCCCGCACCGGGCCGGCGATCCGTGTGCGCCCGGACGACATCGCCCTGCTGCAGTACACGGGCGGCACGACGGGGCGGCCCAAAGGTGTCGTGCTGACGCACCGCAATCTCATCTGCAACACCTGGCAGTGCAAGAGCTGGATGCCCTCCCTGCGCGAGGGCGCCGAGGTATTCCTGGCGGTCCTGCCGTTCTTTCACGTCTACGGGTTGAGCGCCTGCCTGAACCTCGCCGTCAGCGTGGGCGGCTGCCTCGTCCTCCTGCCGCGCTTTCAGGCCTCCGAGGTGCTGGAGGCCATCGCGCGCGAGCGGGTGACCGTCTTCCCGGGCATTCCGGCGATGTACGCTGCCATCAACAACGACCACCGCCTGGACCGCTACGACCTCCGGTCCGTTCGGCTCTGCATCAGCGGCGCGGGCCCGCTTCCCGCTCCCGTTCAGGAGCGGTTTGAATCGCTCACCGGCGCGCGGCTGGTGGAAGGCTACGGGCTGACGGAGGCCGGCCCCGTCACCCACGTCAACCCGATCACGGGCCGCGGCGGCGAGCGCCCACGGCGCAGCATCGGCCTGCCCCTGCCGGACACCGACGCCAAGATCATGGACGCGGAGGCGGGCGAGCGCGAGCTCCCGATCGAGGAGGTCGGGGAACTGGCGGTCCGCGGCCCTCAGGTCATGCAGGGCTACTGGAAGCGCGAGGAGGAGACCCGGCTCGTCCTCCGGGATGGCTGGCTCTATACGGGCGACATGGCCAGGCGGGACGCGGCAGGGTACTTCTACATCCAGGACCGGAAGAAGGACATGATCAAATCGGGGGGCGAGAACGTCTATCCGCGGGAGGTCGAGGAGGTGCTGCTGCGCCACCCGAAGGTCAAGGAGACGGTCGTCGTCGGCATCCCGCAGGGGCTCCGCGGCGAGCTGATCAAGGCGTATGTCGTCCTGAAGGAAGGTGAGCGGGCCTCGCCGGCCGAGCTGCTGGAGCACTGCCGGAAAGACCTGGCGAAGTTCAAGGTTCCCAAGCGCATCGAGTTCCGGACCGAGCTGCCCAAGACCCTCGTCGGAAAGGTGCTCCGGCGCGTGTTGGTCGAGGAGGAGCTGAAGAGGAGCGCGGCAGGGGGCAGCGACCGAGAAGACAGTGAGCCAGACTAGCCCCCGGTTGCTTTCCGGCGCGTGCCTGTGTCATCCTAAAGCCCGATGCAGGTGGCCGGGGCGAGCGAGGACCGCGATGAAAGAAAAGCGACTGGTGCACTACAAGAAGGGCGTCTTCGTCTGCCCAAAATGCAAGCAAACGTACGTGCAGGAGAAATGGATCGAGGAATGGCGCATCCGCTGCCATAAGTGCGACTACCGTGGGTCGCTGACGGAAGTGTCTGTCGAAGAGCACATGGACGAGGAGACGTTCCGACGTTGAGCGTCGGCCCCGCGATTTCCGTTCGGCTCGAATCCCTGTCCACTTGCAGGCCTCATGTGTCCCCGCCCGTTACGACCGCCCACCACCCATTCGCTAAACCGGGTTAGTCAGGCGCGGACTTGTCGAACCCGTCACTCTTGCCGAGGTCCACTATGAGTCGGAAGCTGGCTCTTCCGTTCCTCGTCGCCTGGCTCGCGCCGGTTGCCGCGGCGGCCGCGGAGCCGCCCGGGATCATCACGGTTCTCGTGGCGTACCATTCGATGACCGGCAACACCCAGAAGATGGCTCAGAGCGTCGCGGACGGCGCACGACAGGTGCCCGGCACAGCGGTCGTGCTGAAGTCCGTCGGCCAGGTGACCGCCGAGGACCTCTTCTCCGCCGACGCGGTCGTGGTCGGCACACCGGTCTACTGGTCCAACATGGCCGGGCCGGTCAAGACCTTCTTCGACGACTGGCAGCTCAAGTTCGGCGTGTTCCCCGAGTTCAAGATGCGGAACAAGGTCGGCGCGGCCTTCGCCACCGGCGGGCAAGTGTCCAGCGGGAAGGAGGTGGCGATGCTCACGATCCTGGCGGCCATGTTGGGCAACCAGATGATCGTGGTCAGCGGAGGCGGCGCCTTCGGTGCCTCCGCGACCACAGAGGGGGATAGCCCGGGCGTTGACGAGAAGGAATTGGCCGGTGCGCGAGCCCTCGGCCAACGGGTGGCTGAGGTCACCTGGATGGTCAAGCGGGGGAGGCGAGACTGTCTGCCAGAAATCAACCGATAGGGGGCGGTCCCGACCACAGCGACGGAGGGGCGCCGGGGGCGAGGCTCCCAAGGAGGGGTCAAAGCCTGCACCGGGTGCGATCGGCGCCGCACGCAGCCCGGCCTGACGCGATCGCCACCAACTCGTGAATGTTACGCGCGCAACGCCCGCAACATTCGTCGTCATCCAATCCCAGCTTCTTCACCAATGCGGTCGAATCCACGTGCCCAGCCCGCCCGGCTTGCCTGACGTCGGCTTCCGTAAGCCCTTTGCAGAGGCAGACATACATAGGATGGCGTCTCCTGTATGCAGTGCCGTATGTCCAACGAGGAAGAGAACGATAATGATAACCGTTCTCATCTATACGCGTATTCTACCGGCGCCGCTGCCTCCTGTCAAGCATCTTTTTTCTGGAGAGCCGGCCTGCCTAAGCCGGCAGGAACAGGTGCGGGGTGGCCGGCTAGTCCACCGTCCGAGCTAGCTCCTCGACCATAGCCCGGATCGTGTCGAAGCCCGCCTGCCAGAACGCCTCCGAGCGCATGTCAATGCCGATCTCGCCGAGGAGCGCCTCCGGGCTCCTCGACCCACCGGCGGCCAGTAAGTTGAGATAGTTCGGCACAAAGGCAGCGCCCTCCTGCTTATATCGGTGATAGAGGGCCAGCACCAGCAGGTTGCCGAAGCTGTAGGCATAGCAGTAGAAGGGACTGCCGAAGAGATGCGGAATCGTCAGCCATTCCCACCGGAACTCGTCCGGCACTGTCACCGCTTTTCCGAACTGCTCGCGGAGATTGGCCAGATAGACCGCGGCTAGATCCTGCACAGACGCGCCGTTCGCGATCATCTCGTGAGCGGCTTTTTCGAACAGCACGAAATAGGCCTGGCGCATGATGGTCGCGTACATGTCGTCGAGCTGGGCCAGGAGGAGCCCTTGCCGGACCGCCCGGCTGGACTCCTGGGCCATGAGCGCGTCCGAGAGAATCCGCTCCCCGAACACCGAGGCGGTCTCCGCCAGCGGGAGGGTCGCGTGGAAGGTGAACACGGAATGGTCGGCCGCCATCATTGCGTGCACCGCATGGCCCAGTTCGTGAGCCAGCGTGGCCACGTCGCGCGCTTCGCCCGTAAAGTTCAACAAGACATAAGGCGTCAGGCCGGGCGCGATACTGTAGCAATAAGCACCGCTGAGCTTGCCCGGCAAAGTCCGCGCATCAATGTGGCGCTCGGCGAACACGCGCTCCGCCAGATCGGCCAGCCGGGGCGAGAAGCTCCGATAGGCGTCCAGGACCATCCGGACCGCGTCCGCATACCGGTACCGCTTGCGGTCCGCCCGATGTGGGGCATAGATGTGGTAACGGTTCATCAGCTTGATCCTGCAGAGCCGCGCCTTGATCCGGAAGTACTCCTGGAACACCCCCGCATTTTTCGTACATACTGCCAGGAGGGCGTCCACCGCCTGGTCTGGAACATCGTTCCCCAGGTTCCTGGCCGCGATGGGAGTGGCGTATTTCCGCAACTCCAGGTTCTCGCTCTTCCAGTCGTTGACCAGCGCCGTGTAGGCCTCCCCGATGACGTCGCTTTGGGCGGCGAACACGCGGTAGAGCTCTTTGTAAGCTCGCTCCCGGAGCGCCCCCCGCGGACTGCGCAGGAAAGCGGCCAGGTGTTCCCGGGTCAGGGACTTCCGCTTCCCGTTGACGGTCAACGTGAAGGTGAACCCATTGGTCAGAACGTCATAGAGGGTGTTGATCGCGCTCCGGCCGGTTGAGTTCTTCAGGTTGATGATCTTCTCTTCCGACTCCGAGAGCGTATGGTCCCTGAACCGGCGGATGGACTCCAGGTGATACCGGTAGTCGCCTGAGACAGCCAGAAGCCTGGCTGCATTCTCCTCGTCCAGCTTCTGCCACCAGAGATCGAAAAATAGGGTGCGATTCTGAAGCGCGGTCAACCGCTCCTCCACCCTGGACTTGAACGCCCGCGCCTGCGGATTCTTGGTGTCCTCGGAGAACCACAAATAGGCGTATGCGCCAAGCTTGGCCGCGCGGACCGCGATATCCTCGTTCTGCTTGAGGAGCGTCAGAAAGTCCTGCTCGGACAGTCCGGGGCTTAGCCGCGCCCGCCAGGACTCGAATTCCACGATCCGGCCGTCAAGATCCTTGACCAATCCCCCGAATTCCGCCACGGGATCTTGGAACAGATGGGTCAGGTCCCACCGCTCCGGGCCCATTGTGGCGCTCTGCGATGAGGCCTTCATGCTCATCCGCTTCATCAGCGTCCGCTTCATGCTGCCTCCCCAAACCGCATCGTAGTCTGGGAAATCATACCACCCCCTGTCAGGCTTCATAAAATGCATTTTTCTTTTTGTTTTATAATAACTTACAAATATATGTCAGGTAGCAATTAGACGCGCAACCCCTGTGAGGGTCGGTTGACAGGTCCAACGGCGATGTTAGAATTCTTGGCCTGGATGGGGGCAGACCTTTGGGCTCATGCCGAATTGTTGAATGAAACCCTCCAGGGACGGAATTCGGCCATCCAAGGCGTACAGGCTTGGATAATTTTGAGCTTCATGTCCTCGTTGTCCCGGTAGCCATAGGCCCGACGGATGACGTTGCGGGCCGTCACGTGGCTCGCCTCGCTGGATCCCAGCGAGCCCTGCTTGTCGCAGAAGGCGAGGATGCCCTCCCAGTGACGCTCCACCAGGGTGACGAACTTCCGATAGGCCGGCATCCGCTGCCACGTGAGCTGGGCCTTCCAGGGCTCCCAGAACCGGCGAGCGCCGCCCTTGTCGGGGGAGTCCCACAGGTGACCGAAGGACTCCTTGAGAAGATGCGCCTTGAGCAGTTTGGGGCTGGCCGCGAGGACGGCGTCGAGGGCCTTGCGGGCCTTGCCGCGAACCCGAGCTCGGCGCGTGAGCAGCACGACCTTCTTGCCCGCCAAGGTCTGCGTGAACCGGCCCAGCGCCTTGCGCAGCTCGGCCTTGCGGACGGTGTTGAGGGCCTCGGTGAGATGGCGCCTCACAGGGAACGTGTCGTCGATGATCTGGCCCCCCCGAACCGCGCCCGTGATCTGGGGGCAGCCGTGAGCCCGGATCCTGGTCTCGAAGGCCCGACCCAGGTCGATCCCCGCGTGGGTGATCGTGGCGGCCCGGTCCGTGCCAAACCAGCGCCAACATCGCTGCAGGCTCTTCTCACTCCGGCCCTCCACCACGGGGAGCCTCGCTGGGCCCCGAGGCCCCTCCAGGGCGTTGATCAGGGTCCAGTACCGGTGGCCTTTGCCTACGCTGATCTCGTCCATCCCCAGCACGGGGATCCCCTCCAGCGACCGGGTCTGCTGCGCCCTGCGGAGGGCCGCCGTGTCAAAGGCCTTGACGGGGTCGCGGGGCCACGCCTGGAAGACGGCCACGGCCTTCACGGTCATCCCCTGGCCCAGCTCGGCCACCAAGCCGGCCAAGGCCGTGGTCACCCGGGCCTACGTGGCCAGCCACGGCAAGGCCTCCCCCGTCAGGCCGCAGGTCGGGCCGTGCACTCGGGACTCCCAGCACGTCAGCACGGTGACGGGCTCCCACCAGATCACGTGGTGGGCCGTGCGTTCCCGAGTCCCGCACCGCCCTGGTCGTCCATTGCCCGCAGCCGCGACCGCGAAACCGGCTCCGATCTGTCCTGGTCAGCCGCAGCACCACCTGGCTTCGCGTGCCGACCCAGCCTTGCTCGATGGCCGTGATTCGGAACCCTGGAATCCCCAACCGTTCGGTGAGACAATGGGGTGCATTGGGCATCTGCGCGATCCTCCCTGGCCTCCGATTTTCCCGATCGAAGGGCAGAGCGTACCTCGTCTCAGGTGCCCTTTGCTCTTGCATGGTTGGACAAAGGCCCGTTCAACATTCCGTCAAGAGCCGACCTTTGACGGACAGCGAGATTAACCGGGCGGTCCAATATGTGACTGCAGTGACGTCCTATGGACGGGAGACTGTGGCAGAAATCATCAGGACCGGTCTTGGGGAACTCGGCTCTCTCGCGACCAGTTCGATCTTCACCTTTGAGCGGGACAGTTTGCTCGAATACGTCTGCCAGTGGACAATCCGGCGGACGGGCTACCCGGAACCCATGGTCCGGGAGGTGCTCGGCCATACCGGGCGCTGGCTGGACGAGCTATGCAAGGAGATTGCCCGTAAGCATCCGGAATTGCTAGGTGAACCGGAAAGCTGATTCTGTCAAACGGTCAGGAAACCCCATGAGGCGGTACCGCAACCGTAGAAGCCGGCTAGTCCGGTCAGAGGCGATCCTCCGAAGAAGCCTGGTCCACACGTTCCACCAAGCTCCGCCCGGACCGTCACAGACCGGCGGCAGCCGCTCCCCCACCGGGGAGGCTGCTCTGGCGGCGCAGTGGGCGGCCCTGCACCACGCTTGTGCCGACCGGGCCAGCCGGGTCCGCCTCGCGCGGCTTTGGGACCGGTTGCGCAGCCGCAATCGAGGCGCCCTGGAATCAGCGGCCGCCGAGGTAAGTCTGGCCGCACAGCTGCTCCAGGCCGGGTGCGCGGTGGGGTTCCTCCCGGAATCGCAGGCGAAGACCGCCGACCTTGAATGCATGCTGGGCTCCGACCGGTTCTTTGTCGAGGTGACAGCCATGGTGGGATCAGGCGGCTCCCGCCGGCTCCCCACGCATGCGGCTGGCTCCCGGCAGGGTCCTGACGAAGGCAGCGACGGACAGGTCCTGGTCAACCGGATCGTCGCCCGGATCGTTCAGAAGGCCAGACAGCTTACGGACTACTGCGAGCCGGTTGTGCTCGCCATCACGATCCCCTACCCGGACACACGTGTCCCGACGCTCGACATCCGGCACCTGGCGGGAACGGTGAGCATGATCCTGCCGCTTGTCCGGCAGGTCAGCGCCGTGCTGCTCTCGCTCTGGCAGGTGACTCCCTCACCGGCGCGCTCGGCAGTCCGGCTGGCCAACGTCTGGATGGTTGAGCGCTCGCCCCAGCAGAGCAGGCAGCCGCGCGTGCAACTGCTGGTCGCGAACCCAGCTCCGGGCTATCCCCTGAGCCGGCGCGGGATCCAGTTGCTCGCCAGACTTCTGTAGCGAAACCCTAGGTCAGCTCACCCGAGGCTCTGCCGGAGTGTCTCCAGGTTCTTGGTGACCATGGCGTCGCCGTTCTTGGTCGAGACTGCGATGCCCTGGTCACAGACCTGCCGGCAGTCCTCGATCCGTCCGAGCTTGTGGAGCGACTGGGCCAGCGCCAGGTACGCGGCTGAATAGGTGGGCTTGACGCTCACGCAGCGCTCCAGGGCAGCCGCCGCCTCCGCGTAGTCGCCCTCCTCCATGTAGGCCTTCCCCAATCCGAACCAGGCGACCTCGTCGTTCGGATCCACGGCCAGGAACTTCTTGAGCGGCTCGATTCTCGGATGCGCCACGCTGGGTCCTCCATGAGGCAGGGTGCTCCACTGTCCAGGCACTTTACTATGGGCCCTGGGCAATTGTCCACGAAGATTCCGGCGTGCTACGATACGTGCTCGTTTAGTTGGCGCGCACGGCCCCCGGCTGGGCGCAGCAGTGGAGCCGCTGATGGGGCGAACCGGATTCGTCTACCACCCAGACTACCTGAGGCACGAGATGGGCCCGGGCCATCCGGAATCCCCCGAGCGGCTTCGCGCCATCGTCGCGCGTCTAGAAGACAGCGGCCTCCTAGGCCGCCTTGTCCGGATTGAGCCTGTGCCGGCCGCCGACGAGTGGCTCACGCTGGTCCACGCTCCGTCCTATGTGAAAAGCCTGAAGGACCGCGAGCCTGCGGTCGGCTATGCCGCCCTCGATCCGGACACGGCCCTGTCGCCGGGTTCGCTGCCCGCAGCCTATCTGGCGGCCGGAGGGGCGCTGGCGGCCGCCGACGCAATCATGGCCGGCCACGTGGACCACGCCTTCTGCGCAGTCCGTCCGCCAGGCCACCATGCCGAACGGAATCGCGCGATGGGATTCTGCCTATTCAACAACGTCGCCATCGCCGCCCGCTACCTGCAGCGTCGCCACGGAATCGCGCGCATCCTCATCGTGGACTGGGACGTGCACCACGGCAACGGCACCCAGCACGTGTTCGAGGAGGACGGCTCGGTCCTCTTCTTCAGTACCCACCAGTATCCGCATTATCCCGGCACCGGGCGGGAGACCGAACGCGGCCATGGGCGGGGAGAGGGCCTGATCATCAACGTACCCCTGCCGCCCGGCCAGGGCGACGAGGCCTATCGGGACTTGTTCCACCGGCTCCTCGTCCCAGCCGCCGACCGGTTCCGGCCTGAGTTCGTGCTGATCTCCGCTGGCTTCGATGCCCACCAAGACGATCCGCTGGCCAGCATGCGGCTGACCGAGCAGGGATACGGCGAGTTGACGGGCATCGTGGCGGGGATCGCCCGGCGCCATTGCCGCGGGCGCCTCCTCTCCTGCCTCGAAGGCGGTTACAACCTAAGGGCTCTGTCCGCCTCCGTGGAACAGCACCTCCTGACCCTGCTGGCGGCGTAGCCTCGGACCTTGGATCCATGCGACGAGCCCACACGATTCTCCTGATCGCCGTCATCGTCGCCGGACTGGTCTACCTCTACTACACCGAGGTCAAGCCGGTGGTCATCTTCGGCCTCCGGGCCGATTACGCTCGGGCCATCCCCTCCCAGCCAATCCCGGCTGGCCTCGACAGCCTGCGGGCGGAAGCCTGCGGCTCCTGTCACCGCGAGATCTACGAGGAGTGGAAGACCAGCATTCACGCCCGTGCCTACACCGATCCCTTCTTCCAGGCCTACTGGAGGAAGGATCGGAACATTTGGGTCTGCCTGAACTGCCACGCCCCGCTCGATAGCCAGCAGCCTACGGTCGTCCAGGAGATCCCCCGCGGCCGCGTCGAGAAGGCCGCCCAGGTGCCCAATCCCCACTACGACCCGGACTATCAAAAGGAAGGCATCTCCTGCGCGGCCTGTCACGTCCGTGACGGCGTGATCCTCGGACCCTTCGACGATTCCGTCGCCCCGCACCCAACGAAGTTCGACCCGGCGTTCCGGACCACGCAGCTCTGTTACCGGTGCCACAACGTCGTGTCGGGGCCGGCTCAGTTTTACAATGTCGGTCCCTGCGGGACGTATGCAGAGTACGAGGGGAAGTTCTTCATGCAGGAGCGCGGGATGATCTGCCAGAGCTGCCACATGCCGGAAGTGGAGCGGCCTGTGGCGGAGGGCGGTCCCCTCCGGCATGGCCGACAACACCTCTGGCGCGGCGGCCATGATCCCGAGATGATCCGACGCGCTGTGGCAGTCCAGGTGGATGCTGAGCCGTCCGTGCCGATTCCGGGGCAGCCAATCCGCTTCACCCTGACGCTGATCAACGCGGGTGCGGGCCATAAGCTGCCGACCGGGGATCCGGATCGGCATTTCACGGTTGAATTCCTTGTGAAGGACGCGAAAGGACGGGTCATAGCCACCCAGGCCGAGACGATGGGGCGCTGGATCCTCTGGCAACCGGTCATACTCGAGCTGTACGACAACCGGCTCCTGCCGCTGGCCAGCCGCGCGTACACCTTTGACTACACGCTGCCGGCCCGACCGGCCGGCTTTACGCTGACCACCCGCGTCCGATACCATATCCTGACGGACAGCCAGCACGAGATGCTGGTCTCCCGGTACGGGCTAACCGGGAACGACCCGTACACCTTTACGATTTACGAGCGCGCGTTTCCGCTTTCTCAGGACCTGGCGGCGGCGCTGGAGGCCGCCCAGGATCCACGAACCGGGTGCGCGGCCAAGTCCGCCGGTTCCCACGGATAAGGCGGTCATCCGCACCCCCAGCCGGAACAAAGGGGACATCATGCATCCGATGTTGATGGATACCGAGACGTTGGAACAGCACTTAGGGCACAGCGATCTCGTCGTCATTGACGTCCGCGGCAAGGCCGCCTACGCGTACGGCGGGCACATCCCGGGGGCGGTCAACGCCACGTGGCACGAATTCAGCGACCCGAACGCGGCCGCGAAGGGCCTGCTGGATCCGGACCTCGCCCGCATCGAGCAGCGGATCCAGGCGCTGGGCGTGAACCAGGACAGCGAGGTGGTCATCTACTCGAACCCCTTCGACAACTGGGGCGACGAAGGCCGCATGTACTGGATGCTGGAATATCTGGGACACACCAGGCTCAAGATCCTCGACGGCGGCTGGGTCAAGTGGGTCGCCGAGCACCGCAAGTACGAGCACGGCGTCGTCACCCCGAAGCCGGGCAACTTCCGCGCCGCGCCCAAGCCGGAATTGATCGTCATGAAGGACGAACTGAAGAAACTGGTTCGGGGCCCGCATCCGGGCGTCACCATTGCGGATGCGCGAAGCCTGGAAGAATATGCCGGGAAGGAGATCATCGGCATCCCGCGGCCCGGACACATCCCCTCCGCCATCAGTGTCCCCTGGAACGCCTTCCTGAACCCGGACGCGACCGTCAAGGATCTGGAGGTCATCCGTCAGCACCTCCACGAGAAGGGGCTGTCCGAGGACCAGGAAGTCATCTGCTATTGCACCGGCGGGGTGCGCTCCTCCTGGTTGTACTGCGTCTTGAAGCTCGCCGGCTTTCCGCGGGTCCGCAATTACCCCGGTTCGTGGTGGGAGTGGAGCCGGGACTTCGCCGCGCCGGTCGCGACGGACCCGCAACTGCTGTACAAGGTCAGAACCCAGGAGCAGCCCAGGCCGTCTTGACTCTAGAGAATTCCACGTGGTATCGTCGCTCAACAGTCGGCGCTCCCGCGTCCGAGCACGTCGTCGGGCCTCTGACGGCCCTTTACCAGCATTCAGACAGGAGGGAGACCCCATGACCAGACAGATCCTCATCGGAGCGTTCGCCGTCGGCCTCATGACCGGACTCCTCAACCTTCCCTACAGCCAGTCCCTCGCCTTGGCAGGCGGCAACCAGCATGTCGCCGAGGCGGTCACGCACGCCAAGGAGGCCGTCGAGCATGGGAAGGCGGGCCATGCCAAGGAGCTGACGATGCACGCGGAAGGCGCGCTGAAGCACGCCGAGGCTGCGCAGAAGGATTCGAAGAACCCGCACCTCGCCGAGGGCGTCAAGGAGCTCAAGAGCGCGGTCGAGCACGGGAAGGCCGGCCATGCGGATGTGGCCACCAAGCACGCCGAGAGCGCGGTGATGCATCTTTCCGAAGTGAAATAGTCGGCGGTCTCAAGGTGTCTTCGGAAGCGGGCAGGGTGCGCATCCCTGCCCGTTTTCGTTTTGAGGTGACGGGGCGTGCGTGTCGGATTCTTCCAGTTCGATCCCGCCTTTGGCGAGGTCAAGCGCAACCTCGACCGGGTCGCAGCCGCGGTTGGGCATGTGACCTGCGACCTCCTGGTCCTTCCCGAGCTGTTCGCGACCGGCTACCAGTTCGTGTCCCGGCAGGAAGTGCTCGACCTGGCCGAGCCGATCCCCGATGGCCCGACCACGCAGCGGCTCCTTGCGCTCGCGCGGGACCGGGGCACGTACCTGGTCGCCGGCCTGGCCGAGCGGGCGGGGGACCGGTGCTACAACTCCGCAGTCCTGGTCGGTCCAGGCGGCTGGATCGGGACCTACCGGAAGGCCCATCTGTTCTACGAGGAGACGCTGTTCTTCGCGCCGGGCGACACCGGATTTCTGGTCTGGGACATCGGGCCGGCCCAGGTCGGGCTCTTGATCTGCTTCGACTGGTTCTACCCTGAGGCGGCCAGGACCTTGGCCCTCCGGGGTGCCGACATCCTGTGTCACCCCGCCAACCTGGTCCTGCCGCACTGCCCCAACGCCATGGTCACCCGCTGTCTTGAGAACCGCGTCTTCAGCATCACGGCCAACCGGATCGGGTCCGAGAAGCGGGGCGGGAAGCGCCGGCTCACGTACATCGGCCAAAGCGAGATCGTGACCCCGGACGGCCACATTCTTTACCGCGCGCTGCGGGACCGGGAGGATCTGACCATCCTGGAAGTAGATCCCCGCGAGGCTCGCGACAAGACTCTGAACCAGTACAACGACCTTCTTAGAGACCGCCGGCCTGGCCTCTACGGCCTGTGACCACCTCCCGTGCCCGCGTTTCCCGGCTTGCACCCGACCTGCCACGCTGTGTAGGATGAGTGCATGCTCCAGCGGTGTCCACTCGGCAAGGGCATCTTCCTCGTAGCCAGCCCAGGGCTTCGGGACCCGAACTTCCGGCAAACCGTCGTCCTGTTGTGCGAGCATGGGCCCGAGGGCGCACTCGGCGTGGTCGTCAACCGCCCGACCGGTATGCTGCTCTCCGAGGCACTCCCCCAGGTTCCCGTCCTCGAAGGGCAGCGGCACATCCTGTACTCGGGCGGACCCGTGCAGCCCAATCAGGTGCTGATCCTCTACCGGCTCACCCAGGAGCCGACGGGTATCCACCATGTCTTTGACGGGGTCTACCTCGGCGGGGACATGGGCGTGTTGGAGCGGGTGCTGCTGGCGTCTGGGAGCGCGGCCGCGTTCCGGGCCTTTGTCGGCTATTCCGGCTGGGGCCCCGGCCAGCTCGAAAACGAGTTGAAGACCGGTTCTTGGATCACGCTCCCGGCCGACCCGGCCGTGGTCTTTGATAAGGACCCGGCCCGCGTGTGGCCGGACATCCTCCGGTCGTTGGGCGGGCCTTTCGAGATCTATGCCGAAATGCCGATTGACCCTAGCCTGAACTAGCCTTCTGCAGTCCCCGGTAGCCCGGCCGGGTGCAAGAGGGGGCGTAGCGCCCTGCCCGTGTGGGACGCTGCCACGTCGGCCACCTGCTCGGGCCGGCCTTCCGCCACGATCCGCCCACCCGCTTCGCCGCCTTCTGGCCCTAGATCAATGATCCAGTCCGCGGTCTTGATGACCTCCAGGTTGTGTTCCACGACGAGCACGGTGTTTCCGGCGTCCACCAGCTTGCCGAGCACGCCGAGGAGCTTCTTGATGTCCTCGAAGTGCAGCCCTGTCGTCGGCTCGTCCAAAATGTAGAGGACGTCGCCTGTGAGCGCCCTCCGGGACCCCGGTCGTGCGCCGGCGGCCGCGAGCTCCGCGGCGACCTTCAGACGTTGTGCCTCGCCGCCGGACAGTGTGGTCGCAGGCTGCCCCAGCCGCAGGTACCCCAGCCCGATCGTGGCCAGCAGGTGGAGCCTCTCCGTCAGTCTGGTCGCGCCGGAGAAGAAGGCCAACGCTTCGCTGACCGTCATCTCCAACACGTCATGGATCGTCTTGCCGCGGTACTGCACCGCCAGGACATCGGGTCGGAACCGGCGTCCCTGACAGTCCTCGCAGGTCACGTAGAGATCTTCGAAGAAATACATCTCCAGCTTCTCGTAGCCGTTGCCCTGGCACCGCTCGCAGCGGCCGCCCGCTGTATTGAACGAGAAGTGGGCCGGCGTGAGCCCGCGGCGCCGGGCCTCCGGTTGCGCGGCGAAGATCGAGCGAATCTCGTCGAAGGCCTTAAGGTACGTGATGGGATTGGACCGGGGCGTCCGCCCGATGGGCTCCTGATCAATCAAGCGTATGCCGCGGAGGTGCTCGAGGCCCTTGATCGCCGTGAACCGGCCGATCGGGAGCGAGGCGACCCGGAAGGCCCGCGCGACGGCCCGGTAGATCGTGTCGTTCACCAACGTGCTCTTGCCCGAACCCGACACGCCAGTCACGCAGACCAGCATGCCGAGCGGGATCTTCACGGTGAGGTGCTTGAGGTTATGCTCGCAGGCACCCACGATCACGAGGGCGCGCCCGTTTTCGCGCCGGCGGGCCACCGGCACTGGGATCGTGGCCTCGCCCCGCAGGTAGCGCGCGGTCAGCGACGCGTCGGCCGCCAGAAAGCGCTCCCGAGGGCCCGTGAAGACCAGTTCCCCGCCCCGCTCGCCCGCCCAGGGCCCCAGCTCGACGACGTAGTCCGCCGACGAGATTACCTGGCGGTCGTGCTCGACGACGACGACCGTGTTGCCCGCTGCGGCGAGATCGCGGAGGATCGTTGCCAGGGTCTCGGTGTCGCGCGCGTGGAGCCCGATGGTCGGCTCGTCCAGCACGTAGAGGGTCCCCACCAGATGGGAGCCCAACTGGCTCGCGAGCGCGATCCGCTGCGACTCCCCTCCGGAGAGCGTTCGGGTCTGCCGGGAGAGCGTCAGATAACCCAGGCCAACCCGGAGCAGAAACCCCGCCTTGCACGCGAGCTGTCGGAGCAGGTCCGCAGCCACGGCCGCGTCGAACGCCGGCAGGGACAATTGCTCCAGCCACAGGGCGAAGTCGCGGATCGTCAGCTCCGACACCTGATGGATCGTCCACCCCGCCACCGTGACGAGCAGCGCCTCGGGCCTGAGTCGGGTCCCGCCGCAAGCCACACAGGGGAAAGGGCTCCGGTACCGACTGAGAAAGACCCGCACGTGCAGCTTGTATCGCTTCTGCTCCAGGTAGTCGAAGAACTGGTGAATCCCCTCGAATCGCCCGTCGCCGCTCCAGAGGAGCGCCCGTTCCTCCTCCGACAACCGGGCGTACGGTACGGCGAGGTTGACGCCGCGCCGCTTCATCCCGAGCAACATCTGTTTCTGCCACCAGTCGGTGCCGGGTTTGGTCCATGGCTCCACAGCGCCGTCGGCCAGGGATCGAGTTCGGTCCGGGATGACGAGATCCTCGTCGTAACGCAGGATGTTCCCGAAGCCCTTGCACGCGGGGCAGGCGCCCAAGGGATGGTTGAACGAGAAGGTCACGGGCCGCACGGGCCCGAACGTCCGTCCGCAGCGGGGGCAGCGCGCGTCGGCGCTGTAGACCTGGCGGCCGTGCCCGATGACGTCCACGCAGCAGAGGCCTCGCCCCTCTTGAAAGGCGGTCTCGACGGCCTCGATCAGGCGGCCGCGGTTCGCCAGGCTGAGCTGGAGCCGGTCCAGCACGACATGGAGCTCGGCGCCGCGTGCGACTGGCAACGGCCGCCCTGGTTCGAGCTCAATCGTCTCCTCCCCGCTCATGACCCGCAGGAAGCCCCGCGTCAGCAGCGAGGCAGCCACCTGGTCGCCGGACTCCCCGTCGGACATGGTGATCGGAAAGAGGATCCGGGCGCGGGCGCTGGGAAAGCGGCCGAGCAGCTCGTCGGCGACGGCGGCGGAGGCATAGCTGCGTGCTTCCTCCTTGCAGTCCGGACAGATCTGGTGGCCGATCTTGGCGAAAAGCAGCCGCAGCAGGTCCGCGATCTCGGTCGCCGTGGCGACGGTGGAGCGGGCCGTCCGGACCGGATTCTTCTGCTCGATCGCGATGGCAGGCCTGATGTTGACGATCCGGTCCACGTCCGGACGATCCACGCGGTCCAGGAACATCCGCGCGTAGGTGGAAAGCGACTCCATGTACCGCCACTGCCCCTCGGCAAAGAGCGTATCGAAGGCGAGGGAGGACTTGCCGGATCCCGACACGCCAGTCACGACGGTGACGGCGTTGTGCGGAATGCGCAGGGAGAGGTTCTTCAGGTTGTGTTGCCGCGCGCCTTTGACGACAAGATCACTCTCGGTCTGCGAAGAAGAGCGGGGCTGCGTCACGGGGACACCTCGGCTGCTCGGCACGCGGGCATCGTAACAAGCGCCGGTCGGCGCTGCAACACGGGGCTGACGCACCGCGCGGCCGGCTCGTCCAGCCGAGGCCAGGAGACAGGAGCGCCGGAGCCGCAGCAAGCCACAACCTGAAGGCGCGGCGGCGCCTGCGAGGGCCCTCCGCTGACAGGCGGAGGGCGACCCGACTCGGGTTTCAGAACAGCACGAGGAAAGACTCGTCGGTCTCAGCGGTCAGGGAGGATGGCGGGGCAGGCGCGAGGAACCGCCGCCAGGCGCTCGGCCTGGCAGCGCGCCATGTCGAGCACCGCGAGGGGACTGCCTGACAGCGTGCGGGGGAGCCTGGTCAAATGGCTATTCTCCGCCCTTCTGCACATAGTTCTTGACGAATTCCTCCGCGTTCTTCTCAAGGACTTCGTCAATCTCGTCAATGAGCTTGTCAATGTCTTCCTTGAGCTTCTTGCCCGTCTCGACGACCTTGGGGTTTGGTTTGACGTCGTCCTTGGCCTGGGTATCTCGCTTAGACTCAGGTCTCCTCTCTTGCTTCTCCATAGGAGCACCTCCCGGTGTCGGACTGGTCACCACCTCGGTCATGCACGATCAGCCTCGCACGCTCCCTCAGAATACTCCCGGCCACCCGCGCCGTCAAGACAAGGGCGCATCCGCGCTACCGGGCGATCAGCGACACGATCAGCAGCGCGACAATATTGATCACTTTGATCATCGGATTGATCGCGGGGCCAGCCGTGTCCTTGCAGGGATCGCCGACGGTGTCGCCGGTCACCGCAGCCTTGTGCGTGTCCGTGCCTTTCTTGCCCTGCTCCTCGATGTACTTCTTGGCGTTGTCCCAGGCACCGCCGCCGCTGGTCATCGAAATGGCGACGAACAGCCCGGTGACGATGCTCCCGACGAGCACCCCGCCCAGCGCCTGCGGCCCCAGGATGACGCCGACTAGGATGGGAGACAGCACCGGGATCAGCCCGGGCACCATCATCTTCTTGATCGCGGCCTGGGTGACGATATCCACGCAGGTTCCGTATTCGGGCTTTGCGGTCCCCTCCATGATTCCCTTGATCGTCCGGAACTGCCTCCGCACCTCCTCGACCACCAGCCCGCCAGCCTGGCCGACCGCCTTCATGCACAGCGAGCCAAACAGGAACGGCAACATCCCGCCCAGAAATAGCCCCACGAGCACATCGGGGTTCGAAAGGTCGAAGCCGCTCGCGTTCTTTTCCCCCGCCACGGCCCGGGCGTATTCGGCGAACAGCACGATTGCCGCCAGGCCGGCAGAACCGATCGCGTACCCCTTGGTGACAGCTTTCGTCGTGTTCCCCACGGCGTCGAGGGGATCCGTAATGTTCCTGACGTCCTTGCCCAGGTGCGCCATTTCGGCGATCCCACCCGCGTTGTCGGTGATGGGCCCAAAGGCGTCAATGGCCACGACGATGCCGGCCATCGAGAGCATGGAGACGGCGGCCACCGCGACGCCGTACAGCCCGCCGCCGTCCGCCCCGCCGCAGACCCAGAAGCTGCCCAAGATCGCCGCCGCGATGACCACGACGGGCCAGCCCGTCGCCTGCATGCCGACCGCGAGCCCCGCGATGATGTTGGTGGCATGGCCGGTCTCACTTGCCTTGGCGATCTCCTGGACCGGGCTGAAGCTCTTGGACGTGTAGTAGTCCGTGATGAACACCATCGCGAGCGTCACTGCCAGCCCGAGCAGCGCGGCGACGTAGTAATGGAGCCCGCTCACGCCACCCACATCGTCCATGAGCTTCATCGTGACAGGAAAGAAGGCCACGGCGGCGAGCCCGCCCGCCACGAAGAGCCCCTTGTAGAGCGCGGGCATGATCCCCCCGCCCGGACCGACCTTGACGAACAGAATACCGACGATCGTAGCCAGGATGGTCACCCCGCCCAGGGCCAGGGGATACAGGATCGGCTCGCCCTGGCCCCCGAACAGCGTCAAGGCCAGCACCATCGCCGCGACCGTCGTGACCGCATAGGTCTCGAACAGGTCAGCGGCCATCCCGGCGCAGTCCCCCACGTTGTCGCCCACGTTGTCCGCGATCACCGCCGGGTTGCGCGGGTCGTCCTCCGGGATGCCCGCCTCCACCTTGCCGACCAAGTCAGCGCCGACGTCGGCCGCCTTCGTGTAGATGCCACCGCCGACGCGGGCGAATACCGAGATCAGGCTGCCCCCGAAGCCCAGGCTCAGCAGCGCGTGGACGGCCTTACTCGGACCCGCGACGGCCGACGCAAACGCGTAGAAGCCGGTCACGGCCAGGAGCCCCAACCCGATTAGCAGCAGGCCCGTCACCGCTCCGCCGCGGAACGCCACCGTCAGCGCCGCGTTGAGCCCGTCGTGGGCGGCTTGCGCGGTCCGCACGTTGGCGCGGACAGCGATGTTCATCCCGACGTACCCCGCGGTCGCCGAGGCGGCAGCCCCCACCAAGAACCCGACGGCGGTGAGGAGTCCGAAATGGTCGGACCAGAGCCCGGCGAGCCAGAGCACGGCGAAGAGGACCGCGGCGACCAGCCCTACCGTCCGATATTGCCGGTTCAGATAGGCGGCGGCCCCCTCCTGGATCGCCTGCGCGATGCGCTGCATCTCCTTGTTCCCCGCATCGAGCTTGAACACCCACAGAGCCAGATAGAGCCCATACCCAATCCCCGCCGCCGCAGTCGCGAGCGCGAAGACAATGATCGCTGTCGAAGCTTCCACAGAAATCTCCTCTCGTTGCTAAGCGAGCAGATGACCTGAACCGGTTCGGAGACGGATCTCAGGCCACGCGTCTGTCCACGTTCCCGTGGACAGGCGGGACGTCGTCACGTGATCACAAAAACCGGGCCATTGTAACGGACGGTCCCGCAATGATCAAGACGAAACGCCGCCACCCGTCCCTAGCTTGTTCTACGGAGTCTGAGGGAGCCCGCCGGCACGGACCCTCGCGTTTGCGGGATCAGAACGGATTTTGGTATAGTGTGGCGCCGAGGTGAGCGAACATGAGCCTGCAGCCTGAATACATCCTGGTCGAAGGGAAGGAGTTCACGAAGGAGGAACTCTCGCTGGACAACCACGTCTTCAAGAACTGCACGATCGACCGCTGCAAGATCTACTACAGCGGCGGCCCCTTCGAGCTAATTGATACGCACATCACGGACTCCGAGCTGATCTTGAACCAGCCTGCCAAGAACATCTACTCCGCCATTCAGATCTTCAAGGTGAAATCTCCGGGGTCCACTATCAGGACCGATTAACCTACCCTCCCATCGCGCCTAGCGGAGCGGAATATTGACCGCCCGTTTGACGATTGGGATCGGCTGAAAGACTGGGTCCTGCGCCCCCTTGGGCGACTCTGCTTCGATCCGCTGCAGGAACTCAGGTGGCCCGCTCACTGGTGCGTACTCAAGCGCGGCCTCAACGTCGAAGGAGGGCGCATCCTTCGGAGTTGGAAACGTAAATTTCTCGATTCGGCTCTCATCGGGCCTCAAGACCGTGTCCTCAAGCACCTTCACCGCTTTGAAGTCGAAGACAGTCTTCTGACCTTTGGCATCCGCATAGGTCCGCCCGTACACCCGCTGCTCCCCGTACACTTTCTTGAGGTTCTTGCCCTTGATCGTCAGATCAAGCACCACCCGGGCCCACCCCGGATGGGTGGTCGGCAGGTTGTGCGGTACCAGGCTGTGGACCGTCACCGTCACGGTGGTCTGAGGCCCCTGCACCTCGGTTTTGATGTCGAGCCGCGCGGCCTCCTGGCGAAGCTTGCCGACGCGCCCCGGGAAGGAATGGTTGGCCACCTTTCGCTTGTTCTCCCCGTTCGCGGACTCCCCGACCGCCTCCGGCATGTGGCAGGTCTGGCACTCCTTGCCGGACTTATAGGCCTTGCCGTGCTCCCAATCCCCGAGCAAGTCGTTGCTCTTCCCCAGATTGCCCGCTGTCGGGACCGCCAGGTGGCAGTTCAGGCACAGCTCGGAACGCCGGTACAGTTGGAGTTCCATGGAATCGTGCGCTTTGTTCTGCACGTAGTCCTTATAGGGCCCGTAGAGGGTTCGCCCTAGCTCATACTTGGGGACCGGCACCAGGCTCGTGCGGTCCACCTGTTTGATCAGGTGGCACTGGGTGCAACCGACCCCATCAATGGTGGGCTCGCCCGACTGCACCTGTGTGACGAAGGTCTGCACCTGGTCCGTGAACTCGTTTATGTGCGGCGCATGGCACCGAAGGCAGAGAGCCTTGTCTTTCCCTCCGGAATAGGCCAAGTACTCATCCAGCGCAGCCCGGAACGCAGGAGAATGAATGGACCGAGACAGCGGAGAGGTTTCCCACTCTTCGAAGACACGCTCGTGACAGCGCTTACACTTGTTGGAGTGTGGGAACACCTTGTCAATGGACCGGTCTTTCCCGGAATCCTGGGCGAGCCCGACCTGCCACCACGCAACGACCGCCATCAATGAGAGCGCCGCCGCAGCCAGGGCGACAGTGAACCACGTTCGAATCGTTCGTGCCACAGCTTGCATGTCCCTCCTGTCTCCGTCCGAAGACGCGATCGGATTGTCGCGATCCATCCGCAAGCAGGCTCCGTTACAAGACCTTCGTCCGGAACGTCAGCACGCGCGGCTGCGTGTATTCTTGAATCAGTTTCGACGCCATGTCTCGATCCTTGTCCGTCGGCAGCGTGGCCAAATAGCGCTCCTTGAGGGTCGGCTCAGGAGTCGGGATCAGGGCATAGGTCAGCAAGGCCTCCACCACCGCCGGGGCTCCCTCCGCCGAGAGCATCAGGGAAAAGGGGATGCGCCTGGTCGTCCCGCCCTTGACCAGCGGTTCCGGAATCGGCCCCCGGAGGATCTTGTCGTAGGGAAGGCCGAAGCGCTTCTCTTCGGTGGCCAACACCTGGCCGTCCGCAGTCTTCACGGTGATGGTGACAAAATACTGCTTTAGGACCGGGTCGCCGTCCGGGAAGCTGTGCGGCAGGCTCCCCGTGCGGACCAACACGGTCCCCTCCACCTGGCTCGAGCCCTTCCGCGCCTCGATGTCAAGCCGGGGCATCCACTCGGCCTGCAGATTGCGATTCTTCAGCATGATGCCGGGGATGACCACGCCGCGGAACCAGTGCCGCCCGATCGAGCGGGTCATCGCGCCGCGTTTCGAGGTGGAACTTCCAGTGGACGGCTCCATGTGGCAGTCCTGACAGACGGTCCCTTTGAGGATCTCGCCGGGGAGATCCCGTCTGGTCACGTCCTTGACTTTATCGAAATGACAAGCCGTGCAGTAGTTCGCGCCGCGGAAGACATCGGACTGGCTGGACGGATGAACGAGGTTCTCTTCAGGCTCGGCGTACGGCCCGTAGATGACTTTTCCCGGTTGGATCTTGAAGGTCGGCGGAGGCGCCTCCTTGTCCGAGACGGCGTTGATCAGGTGACAGGAGGCGCACCCAATCCCCTCGATCTCCACCTTACCGGAGAGGACCTGGGCTGTGACCTTTTCAACGTACTGGGGGAAGACGGTCATCGCCGGGGCGTGGCAGGACAGGCACCGCGTCCGCTCCTCGGTCGTCGGATTCGTCTGCAGCCAGAGCCCGAGGACCGTCTTGAAGATGGGCGATTCGAGCGAGGTCCCATGGAGCAAGGCCGCGTCCACGCGCCCGAAGGTCTTCAGGTCGGGGGTCTGCTCGCGCATCCCCTTCCATTCTTCATAGTGACGGTCGTGGCACTGCTTGCAATCCTCCGAACGTATGAAGATCTTCTCGATCTCGTCCACCCATTCGGCTGTCCCCTGGCTATCGGTCTTCTGGGCGATCGCCCGGCCTTGATACACCGCGCCAGCGACAACCAGCGCCGCCAGCAAGACTGCGCCCGCTACCGCATGCCCTCTCCCCATGCCACGCTCCCCGACCAGAGGCCTGCTGAGGATTCCGAATCAATCGCTCAGACACCGCACGAAGTGAAAATTGATGATGCCCCCGACGCCCTGCTCGTTCGGATCCGCCGGTTCATAGGTACCCACAGTGAAGCCACATTGCTGCTTCACCCGTTTCAACGCCCGGCCGAAGTCCTTCAGGTCAACGATCTCTGTCTTGTCAATTTCCTTGATGACCGCCCGCACCTTGATCCCGGCCATCTCGGCAGGGGTCCCCCCGATGACCTCGAAGACGACGACGCCCACAGGCTTCTGGAGTTTGAGCTCCTTCTGAATCTCTTCGTCCACCGGGCCGACGACGACGCCGAACTCCTCCCCCAGCTTGAGCGCCTCCTCTTCCGTCATCCCGTCGCTGCTCTGCCCCGAAGCCGGAAGGGGCGGGGACAGGCTCCACGCGCTTGCCGCGACGAGGCACAGCACCACCGTCCAGCACGACGGCGGAAGCGCCGACCATCCGCCCCGGCGCGCCCGAGCCCTCACGCTTCCCGCACCGGAGACCCTCAGGTCGCGGCTGGCGAGTCTGATCCTGTCAGCGTCCCTCATAGCTTCTTGATGGGATCAATCAGAAGCTGGAACCAGGGAGCCACCGCCTTCTGGCCATTGCGCTCCTTGTTCTCGCCGTTCCACACCGCGAACGCGATAGCCTGGAGGCGTCCCGGCTCCAGTCTTGCCTCATTCTCGGGATCGGTGCTGGTCATCGGCCGGCGGATGACGACGCGCCAGACTCCATTCTTCCAGGTCGCGCTCCCCTGCACCTTGCCCTGCGTTTGCTTGCTCGTCAGCGTGCTGAAGCCGCCGCCGACCAGATCTTCAACGGAGGAAGCGCGCCGTGGAATCACCTCGAATCGCCGCACCTCGCCGCTCCCCCCCTTGCCCTTTTCGCCTGCGCGGGCCGCCCGCCGATCAATATCGCTCTGCCAGTCGGCCTTCCAATGCCAGATGTTGATGTAGTGGTCCAACTGCCCCATGCAGAAAAAGGCCGGCGCATCCCCCAGCGGCAACCCGATTGCCACGCCGTCCCGAAAGGTCCCCGGCGTCAGCCGGTCGTTCTTGGTGTTGTCCTCCCACTCGAGGAGGAAGGCAAGATCGGTGCCGTTGTGCACGCTCCGGACCACCAAGGCTCGAGCGGAGGGCTCCGGCCACACTGGCCGGGTGATCACCTGCCCGCTCAGCGGCAGCGTAATCGGAGGAATGTTTTGCCATGCAGGATCGTCTGGCGTCGTGGGGATCTCGCCGGAGATGAAGTGAGATCGGATGATCATCCCCTCAGAGCTGACAATGGGGATGCTCAACCAGCCGAGGACCAGGGCCGCAACCAAGACACCGAAGAACAGCGAAAGAACGGAAGAAGACCGGAACCGCCCCGATCGCACCATACCCGTGCCCCATCTGACCAGATTCGGACCGTGGATGAGAAGCCCCGGAGCCTGCTTCGCTGGTCAGCGACCGGGGCCCCGTGTGCCCCGGTGCGCTACCACAACTTGACGCGGCGGATCTTGTTCTCGCCCCGCTCACAGATATACAGGGACCCGCGCGAATCCAGCGCGAGCCCGACGGGCGAGTTCACGACCGCCTCGACGGCCAGGAGCCCGTCACCGTGCTTCAGCATGCCCGGCGCATCCTTGGCGACGAATCGGGCCATGCCGCACCCGCCCATGTTTTTGTCCTCGTAGCCGCTGTCGCCGTTCCCCGCCACCGTGGTGATGATGCCCGTCTCCGCATCCACCTTTCTTACCCGGTGGTTCATCGTGTCCGACACGTACATGTTGTCATGGGCGTCGAAGATCACAGCTTCCGGCGCGTGCAGCATGGATTTGACGGCTGGCTTGCCGTCGCCGTCGAAGCCGTACCAGCAGACGCCCGCCACCGTGGTGATGATACCGGTCTCCCGATCAATCTTGCGGACGCGGTTGCTGCCCTTGTCCACGACGTAGATGTGGCCGCGGCTGTCCACTGCGATCCCTACGAGGTCGTACAGCCTGGCCTCCAAGGCCGGCTTGCCGTCGTCGAGGTAGAGCGACAGGTCCACGCCGGTCGAACATTCCGGCCGCAGCCAGCTCTCATCGCCTGTGAAGTCAATCCCGATGGCATCCCCGGACAGCACGACGAGGTTCTTGGCCACCAGAGGCTGCTCACGCGCATCGTCCTCCGCCGACCACGTGCCTGCGATCGTGGTGACCAGGCCGGTCCGCGGGTCGTAGCGCCGGACCCGATGGGCCTGGGTGTCGGCGATATACATCACGTCGTCCTGGTCGAAGGCGATGGCGGCCGGCCAGGTCAGGTTCACCTCGAGCGCGGGCCCGTCGCCGTTGAAGCCATGCTGCCCGGTCCCGACCACCGTTGTGATGATCCCCGTGTCGCGATCCACCCGACGGATCCGGTTGCTGCCTGAATCACAGATGTACAGATGGTTCTGGGAATCGAAGGCCACATCCAGCGGCAGATAGAGCCCAGCTTCACTGCAAGGCCCGCCATCCCCGCTGTAGCAGGTTTCTCCGATGCCGGCGAAGTTGTGAACGGTCCCCTCCAGCAGATCAATACGCCGAACGCGGTCCGATCCCGACTCCGCGAAATAGAGGTAGCGCTCCTCCTTGTCCAGCGCCGCGTGATGCGGGAGTGGAATCCCCGCCTTGGTGGCGAGCTTGCCGTCGCCGGTGCTCCGGGCCTTCCCGTTGCCCGCGAAGGTTTCGATATAGCCGACCGCCAGTTCTGCAACCGTCCCCATCTTCGTTCCTCCGCCCCCTCTTCCTCTGGCGCATTGATGCGCCTGCGCCGCTGTCCCGGAGAGGCCTCGCAGCCGCTACGCGCCTGTGCTGGGCTGCCCTGAGCCAACAGGCTGAGCCGCAGGCGGCGCCTCGATGGCCTGGCCAGTCGGTGGGGTCTGCGCCGGGGCTGGCTGCGGCGGCAACGCGCTAGCCGCCTGCATCGGCGCTTGGGCCTGAGCCTGGGCTTCCGCCTCGATCGCGTCCGCTTCATGGACGGACTTCTTGAAGCCCTTGATCGCCTTGCCCAATCCCTCACCGAGTTGGGGGAGCTTCCCCGCGCCGAAGATAATCAACACGATGAACAGGATCAGAATGAGCTCCGTGAACCCGATGCTCCCAAACATAGCGATTCTCGCTCCTTGTTGATGGGAAGTCCCTCAGCCCTTCCCGGTTTCCTTGGCCCGGCGGGCGAAGCGCTCTTTCAGCTTCTGCCGAGCCTGCTCGGCCTGCTCGAACATCTTGCACTTGTCGTACATGTTGATGAGATTGTAGTAGGCCAGCGGCTCGTCCGGGTTATGCTCGACCGCATCCTCCATCACCTTGATGGCGAGATCGAATTTGTTGTGGTTGAGGGCGATATCCATCAGCTTGAAGCTCGCGTCCAGGTGACACGGATCCAGCTCCAGCGTGCGCAGATAGCACTGCATCGCCATGTCAATCGTGTTGTAGTCGGACACCGCAGGGTTGTCCAGCTCGACGTACACACCGCCCAGGTTGTACCAGGCAATCGGATCATCCGGCGTGACCTCGACCAGACGCTCGTAGTATTGCCTCGCCTCAACGAACTGTCGCTTCTCGCTGTACAGACGCCCCAGGTTGAACAACGCCAACACGTCGTACGCGTTCAGCTCTAGCGCCTTCTTAAACTGGGCCTCCGCCTCGTCGGCCATGTTCTTGGTGGCGTAGATCGTCCCGAGGTTCGAGTAGTACATCGCGAGCGACCGGTTCATCTCCAACCGGATCGCCTCGGCCATTTCGATGGATTTCTTAACCTCGGTCAGCGCGTCGTCCAGCCTCCCCTTGCTGAAATACAGCTCGCCGAGGCGGCAGCGTGCCTGGAAATCGTCCGGCTCTTGCGCCAGCAGCTTCTCCAGCTCGGCGATCTCCTCTTCGGGGGTTAGCTGCGGCTCCGGCTGCTCGACCGTCGTCCCGCCGGGATCCGGCTGCTTGGAAACGTCCTGGTCACTCATAGATGCGTCACCCGTCCCACGTTAAGAAGCCTGCCCGCCCAGGACCGGCGAGGACGCGAGCGCCCGTTCGGCAGCGCGCTCGCCCATCTGGACCGCAGCCTTGCGGCGATCCAGCACCAGCAACATGAGACCCAGCACCACCATAAGGGTCAGATGGGAGAGCTGGAGCGCGTATCCCGCGATGAACATCAGGGCCAATCCGTACCCAGCAGGACGTCCCATCATGAGCAGCTTGCTCACCGCGTAGGACCACGCCAGGAGGCCGGTCACGTACAGCACAAAGGGGAGGTAGAAGGTGTAGCCCATACCCATCTGGAAGATCCATCCGATCCCCTGGCTGGCCTTACGGACCTTCTCGGCGAGCGCCTCGTCGTACAGTCCCAGGAAGTAGTCCATAAAGAGGAGCGCCAGGAAGAGCGCCGTCGCAACGAGTGCGAAAGCGACGGCCCGTCGCCGCTGTCGCCGGTTCTTGCTTGTCCAAGCAGGAAGCCCGCCGTAGGCCCATGCGGTGAGGATGCTCGCCAGTACCATGAGCGCTTCACCCGCCCGATTGACTTCGTGGGCGAACGGCGGCATCGCCGCCACGTTCAGCAGTCCGTAGGCCGTCGAGATCGTCTGGTAATAGACCCAGCTCCCGACCCCGAGCACAAAACAGGCCACCATGATCCGTTGCGACCAGGGGCGGCCGGCAAACCCGTAGTCCGTCAGCAGCGCCACGAGGACGAGCAGGAACGCCGCGTTGTAGACCACCGAGCCCACCATCGCTGGCGGAGACACGATGAACCCAACGGTCAGGAGCAATAGGAGCGACACGGAGGCGACCACCGAGCCGTCCCGCCACCCCAGTCCCCTCCCCGTCTTCACCCGGCTAAGCAGAAGGACCAGAATCGCCAGAAACACCAAGACGGAGACGAAGTTGAGCAGGGTAAACCCGACGGAGGAGAGGGCCTGGAAGAAGACGCGGACCCAGTCGTGCTGTTCCGCAACCTTGCTGAAATGCATCCCGAGGCGGGAGATGAGCCGGTAAAGAACGAGTTCGAGCAGCCCGGCTAGCAATAACGCCTTAACGGTATATTCGAAGAGCAGACCCTGCTCTTCAAGCCTTCCCCCCTCCTTCTCCTGGAGCTCTGCAACTGCCATGGTCCTGAAGAGCCTCTCTCACCATTTTCCGCGAGGTTCGGTGTCGGATTATAGCCAGAAGCACCGAGCTCAGTCAACCCGCGACAGTGCGAGGGAGCGGCCCGATCCTACAATGCACCGGCAGTCCTGCGTCAGGAACCGGCGGGCTGTGGCACGTGCCGAGCCTGGGCTTTGGCTCGTGCGATATACAGTAGTCCGTCCGCCATGGAGTAGTTGAAGGGCAACTCGCAGACCAGCTCGCTAATCTTCTGGTACACGTGCTGATAGACCCGCTCGGCCTCCTCGGGCGTCATTCCTTCCTGGACTTCGTAGAAGAATCCGAGGCTCAAGTCCTCGGACGCGGGCCTCATGATCCGACGGATGCCATAACTCCCGGGATCCCCCATGATCGGCGCTTCCTTCTCGAGGTCGAAGAGGCAGGGCTGGCAGGAAAACCCGTAGGACGAGTTCAGCCGTGTGTGTTCGATGATGAAGTTTGCCGTCTCCATGGCTTCCGCCTCGGTCTCGGTTGGAAAGCCCACGATGATATACATATGGATCGCGATACCCAGATCCAGGCAATCCTCGGTGATCCGCCGAACGCTGTCCTGGGTGATCCCCTTTTTCATGAAGTCCATGACGCGCTGGTTGAACGACTCAAGGCCGAACACAATTTTGAGGCATCCGGCGTCGCGCATTAGCCTGAGGAGATCACGTGACAGGTTCTTCTCGAACCGCATCTCCGCGGTCCACTGGAGGCTCAGGTTCCGGTCAAGGATCTGCTGGCACAACCGCTTCGTCGGGGACAGCGCCAGGCACTCGTCGGTGAAGAAGAAGTACGGGGTATCGTATTTGTCTGATAGCGCCTGCAGCTCATCCACGGTCTTTCCCGGATCCTTCTGCCGAAAATTCTGATGGTCCAAAGTCAGCGCGCAAAAGGCACAGTCCTTGTAATAGCACCCGCGGGAAAACTGGACCGGCAGGACGGTCTGGGGCGCCAGATAGCGCCCCAGCGGAAATCCGTCGTAGTTGGGCGCCGGAAGCTGGTTGATGTTTTCCGAGTAGAAGGGCTGGTTGACCATGACCCGCCCGTTTTGCCGGTAGATGAGGTTCGGCACCTTGGCAAAGTCCCGCTTGCCGGCGAGCTGGTTGATCAGCTCGAGCAAGGCGGTCTCGCCCTCGAAGACGATAAAGTCGTCGGTAAGCTCAAACAGACTGTGACAGCGTCGCAGGTTGTCCACGAGCCGCGTGAAGATGCTTCCGCCAATGGTCACATGGACGTCGGGACGAGCCTCCTTGATGAGACGGCATAACGTCAGGCCTGGAATGATCTGGGAGGTCGCTGTGATCGACACGCCGACGAGATCCGGGTTGTCCGCGAGGATGGATCTCAGGAACCGATCCCGGAACAATCCGAGATACGGATTCTGCTCCTCGTCCCGGATGACCTTCATCAAGTCCTTGGACGAATAGATCGAGTAGTTCCCGAACTGGTTGTCCACCACGGTCAGCCTAGTGGGGAAGTAGAGGGTGGAGACGAGCTCCAGCCATTTGTCAATTAAGAAGAGGCATTCCCGATACCGATCAATGTCGTAGAACCCCTCACCGCGCAAGGAGTTTTTTGCGGGCTCGATCTGATCAATCAGGTAGGGAAATCGCTCGAGGGACTCGACCAGCCGGGCGTAATGCTCCGTGCTCCCTGGCCCCGTTTCCCCGCTCTGCCGCGCCTCCAGTTCCCGCTGCTTCTGAACGAGCCGAGCATACACCTCGTGCCCAAAGGCTTCGGTCAGGACCGTGTCTAAGATCTCGATCCCAAGGTCACGCTGGGTGACGTTCCGGACGCCGGCCTGGGCAAGGAATCCGGTGAGGGACGGCAGGCTCAGGTACGGCTGGGACGGATGCCACGTGGGGGGAAACAAAAGGGAGACTTTCATAAGACCGCCCACTACCCTAAGGATTGACTCCTGATCCACATGCCGCACGCGGTGGCGAAATCCTTTTCTCCCTTATACACCCGGGCTTTCCTCGATTGCAACCGGCGCCCCGCACAGGCCGGTCCATCCAGTCTTCTGCAAAGGGGCCAAAACAAAAGCCCCGAGCCGCCATCGTCCCCCTGGACGACCGACTCGGGGCCTTCGTTCGATGGGAAGTTTTCAAGTCCCCCGGAACGCAGTCAGCACGCTGCTGTCCGGCCTCCCGTCAGCCGATCACGGGAGCTTCAACGTGAACCAGGTCGAGATCCCCTTCATGCCGTTCCGCTCGACGTTAGAACCGTCCCACACCGCAAAGGCCACCGGGACGGACATGCCGGGCTTGAACTGCACATCGTTCGGATCACTCGTCGTCAGCGCGCGCTTCACCACGATCCGCCAGGTGGGGCCGGTGCAGCATCCCCCCTTGATCGAGCCGGCCGGCTCCCACAACCCGTTGCCGATCACGTCCTGGTGGGCCTGCGTGGTCAGCGTGCTGAAGCCGTTCGCGTTCAGGTCCTCAACCGAGCTCACGCGCAGCGTCGGATCTGACATGATGTTGCCGGACCAGATCCCGGGGTTGAAGGGTCCGAGGCTGCGGCCGATCCGGTCTGGATAGGTCACGCCGCCCGCTGGCTCCTCAAAGTAGTAGTCCCAGAAAATGCCCGGGTACTGGTCATCCACATCCCAGATGCCGGCGCTGTCCTTGCCGAGGTCCTTCTGCCACTCCGCGTTCCAGCGCCAGATGTTCACCGTACCGCCGGACTGCCCCATGCACTGGAACGGCGGCGCCCCGGACGTGTTCACCGGGAACTGAATCGCGGCCTGATCGCGGAAGTCCTGCGGCCCGATCGTCGTATCGTTCTTGGTTTGATCCGCCCAATCGAGCCGGAAGCCGATCTCCTTCCCATTGGTGACCGCTTTGACGAAGACGGACTTCACCGAGATGTTGGGATGCATCGGCGTCGTGATCGTCTGACCGCTGAGCGGCACGACAACCCCCGGCACGCCCTCCCAGATGGGGTTGGCCCCGTCCATCGGGATGGGTCCCTTGATCGCCTTGACCGGAATCGTGACCGGCTGGCTCACTGCCAGGGGCACTTGTCCGATCGTGAGTACGAACCCGATCGCCAGAGCAGAGAGAAGAATGCCCAACACAACAGCTCTGTTGCGTGTCTGCACCACTCTCATATGAATATGCCCTCCTCTCGATTAAAGATTGAAGACTCCTCTGCAACGCTACCGACGATCAATGCTTGGCTACATCGCCCCGGGCAGATGGAAGCGACGCAGCGCGAGACGGACAGGGGGTCACGCATTGCCCACCGGTCCGGATTCATCCCGTCCTTTCTCCTTGTCCAGGAACGACTGCGCGCCGACCTCGTCAAGCAGCATGCTCAGTTCGTTCCCCTGGTCCTGTGCGCCACATTCGTACGTCTGCCCTTCCGGCGCGTTGAACGTCGCCGGCCGATACTCGGCCTCCGAATAGGGCTGCGGGGTCACCCCCAGGTAGGCCGCATCGAACTCAATGAGGTCGCTGGCGAAGTCGGCCATGTACTTGAAGAACCCCGAGTCGGCCTTCCTGGCGAGCATGCGGGAGAAGAGCGGCACCCAGCGGCCAATGTGGTTCTTGACGAACTTCTTCTGGGCGTCCACGACGATCTGTGTCTTCTCGTCCCCATCGTGGCAGCGGGCGTACGACTCTTTGTAGCCGAGGAAATGCATGAACTCCAGCTCGACGCTGAGATGGTCCATGCGCTCATGGATGTCCTTGGACAGCTCCAGACCGAAGGCTCGGTAGAATCCCGCAATGTCTCCCATCACGTGGGCTTGGCCGAAGACATGGTCGTTGCCGAAGAGGGTCTCGTAGGGGGGGCAGTCGAGGCTGATGACGTTGCTAAACACGCGGCGGTGTTCAGCCTGCAGGTCCTCGAGCTTCCAATTCATACATTCCGATGTAACCCATTCCTCAATTTGATCGAGATAACCAGCGAGCGCCGTCAGCTTCTTTTTCGCCCGGTCCCCACCGATCCCGTCGAGCGACTTCTCAAGGCTCTCGATCGCCGACCGCCCATCCTCCACAAACTCGCCGCTCTGCAGGTAGTCTAGGAACTCCTCGTCTTCCGGATACAACAGGCTCCATGAGACAAGGAGGTAGAGCTTGCTTCGCCCTAAAGCCCGTTCGACCGCTGGTGAATCCTTCAGTGCGCCGACGCCTTGGCCCACTGGGGCGCCGACTCGCCGCTCAGTTTCCTTGGTGCTCATATTCGCTGATCCCCCTTCACGTCAAGCTCGAGGGTCTGACACGAGGCACAGGAGCCCTACTCCCCCCTGATCCCGACCCGCGATCTCTCGGCTCAGGTTGGCGGTATCATAGGCAAAGCCCGGAATGATGTCAAGCTCCAACTCACCCCCGCGTCGCGCAGGAAGCCTTCGCGATGAAATACTGGTTTTTCCTGTTATTACAACGGGCTAGGCGCCTGTCTGACATTGCCGCTCCTCGCGAGGCGAAGGAGGCGCCGGTGGATGCACGACCGCAGACCCCCGAAAACCGAAGGCGTGTTCGCTGGAATCCGTTGAGGATTCTTCAGGGGTCGAGAACAATGCACACCCGCCAGGCGGGTACCCGCAGGACATCGTTAGCCGCTGCAGCATGGTCAATGTCGGACAGGCTCCTAGGCTTCACTTCTCGGTCGCCGACTGGCCGCTCCCGGACGGGAGCATCCGGGCCGGCAGAACCCGAATGGCGATCTTGTCGTTGACGGTCTTGCACACCTGCTCGCACAGGCCGCACCCCACGCAGCGAGTGGCCTCAACCTGGAGACGGAAGGCCGCGAAGTCCATGGAGAGGGCCTGAGTCGGACAGTGCGACACACAGGCATGACACCCCTGCCCCGCCGTGCATAGTCGGTGGGACACGACTGCCACGCCCATCCGCACCGCTTCCTTGGACTCGACTGGCAGCAGCGCCTCGGCTTCGCAGGCTGCGATGCAGGGGAAATCCTCGCACAGGTGGCAGGGCGCTTCGTCCGGAAAAATCACCGGGGTGCCGCCGGGCGCGGCCTTGATAGCTTCATAGGGGCAGGCCTCGATGCAATCGCCGCACTGGGTGCATCGTTCGAGAAAGAGCGCTTCGGGCACGGCGCCGGGGGGTCTGAGCCAGTCCTGCCGCGCCGGCGGCGTCGGCTTGGGCTTTTCAGAGGGAGCGTCCCGGTGCTTGACGTACTCGTGGGCAGTCCTGATAAAGGAGAGCGCCGAGTCCTTCAAGAAATGGCGGCGGCCGTATTGCGGATCGCTGCCCATACGTGGTCTACCTACATGACGCCATCCGCCCGTAGCTTGTAGACCTCGACGCACCGGTCGCACGCGCCAAACTCCACGTCCCAGCCCGGATGGTTTTCCCTGATAAAATCGAGGACGTACTTTTCCACCTTGTGCTCGAGGTCTTCAACCCAGGAGTAGGTCGGGAAGCGGCACAGCGGACAGGGGAAGCCCGGCATAAGCATGACCTTGTTGTGAACCTCCGGGACCTCTCCGCCTTCCGTCTCGATCGCCCGCTCCATCACGCGCAACGTATCAGTCGCCATGTCCACCAGCTCGGAATGCGTGAACATGTCCGATTGCCACAGCCCTTCGAAGACCGCCTTGAGCTGGGCCGGCGGAATCTTGCGGTACCAGGACCGGAATTCCTTGAACCGGTCTTCCTTCGTCAGCATCGGTTCTTTCCCGGCCCGGGTGAGCCGGCTGTCGATGTTCAGACACCACAGCACCCGGTACCGATGCAAGATCAGGGTCTCTTCGCCGGGATTCTGGCCGACCTTGGTGTCTGGATCGTAGTTGAAGGCCTCGTCCAGCATGTCGGCGATATGGGTCAGCTCATGCCGGCAGTAGCGGGTCAGGGCGGGATCGTAGAAGCGGCGCGGGATCAATTTGATCCCGACGCCCTTGAGCCCCTTCTCCTCGAATTGCTTCGCCAGATCCTGCTCCACCGAGCCCCACTTCCGCAGGATGTCCACGCCCTCCTGATCCTCTTTCAGCACGCCCTTCACCAGGACAATGCCGATTTTTTCTTTTAGTGTCGGAAACTCGTCGAACGCGTCGCGGATGATGTCCGAGAAGCCCCAGATCCCGAAAAGGTACTGGTAGAGCTTCTTAAACTCCGCCTCACGATCGTCGAGGGAGAACTTTTCGTAGATCGGATCGGCAAGCTCGTGGAACTCGCGGTAGTAGGTTGGATCGCCCTCCCGTTCGGTCTTCTCGACAAAGGAGTCAATAACCTCCTGGAGCAAGGCGGGCTGGAACCTGATTTCCATACCGGTCTCTCTCCCCTGACGGCCTCGCGCGGGAGAGCACGCCTCTGATGGAGCAAGCCTCGATCGTTGGGCCGCGAGGCGGTGGGCCACCCCGCGGCCAACGACGGCTTGACTTGGCTCCGCGGCTTCCCCTATGATGCACGCGATTCAGACGTCAATGATTGATTATAGTTGGTGATTCGATGATTTGCAAACCGGGTCCGAGCCGCGAAGGAGGCGCCGACCTGGTTGCCTGAATCTCGTCCAGGACCTCTCATGACCGATGCATCCGCAATCCAGCCCCAGGGAGGCCAGCCGTCGGGCGTTGCCCCGGCACCGGCCCCGCCCACGCCGCCGGCGATTGACTTCCTCGAATACTGGAAAGCCGGAGCCAGGGAGGTGAAGACCTTTCGGGGCCACTCGCACGGGGTCTGGACCGTCGCCTATGCCCCGGACGGCCTGACGCTCGCCAGCGGCGGCGTGGACCGGTTCGTCCGGATCTGGGACATTGAGACCGGGCGGCTGCTCCGATCGCTGCGAGGCCACACCCACGACATCCGGGCCGCGCTCTTCACCCCGGACGGGCAGATCCTGATCACGGGCAGCGAGGACCGCACGATCCGGATGTGGAATCCCAAGACCGGCGAGCCGACCAAGCTGCTCTTTACGCGCTACGACCATAACATCTGCACCCTGTCTCTGTCGCCCGATGGCTTGATGCTGGCCCGCGGGAGCCACAACAAGGACATCAAGATCTGGGAGGTGACGACCGGGACCGAGCTGATGACGCTCCTCGGGCGTGACCCCTACGATCATCACTGGACGCCATGCGTCGCGTTCTCGCCCGACGGCATCCATTTGGCCAGCGGCAGCGACATCGGTAAAATTAAGATCTGGGAAGTCCTGCCGAGCGGCGAGGAAAAGGTGCTCCTCGACGGGCACTGGAAGGAGGTGCTCGACGACGACACGACGGAATATCGCGGGTTCTTCGTCGAGGACGAAGGCGGATTCCAGAAGCCGATGGAATACTGGATCGGCGCGATGACCTTCACCCCGGACGGCAAGATCCTGATCAGCGGTAGCCGCGACTCGACGATCAAGTTTTTCGAGATGCCCTCCGGGACCGAGCTGCGGACCTTGAAGGGGCACGCGGGTTGGATACGCCATCTGGCCGTATCCCCTGACGGCAAGGTCCTGGTCAGCGCGAGCGACGATCAGACGATCAAGATGTGGGACATCGCCACGGGCCGCCAGTTCCGGACCCTGCGCGGACACCAGGGCGGCGTGCGCGGGCTGGCGTTTTCGCCGGACGGGCTTCGGCTCGCCTCCGCTTCGTGGGATCGAACCGTCAAGCTATGGGAAGGAGGCGCCTCGTAGCGCGCGCCCTGCGTCCTCCTACTCCTCCTCCGGCTCGGGTTTTCCCGCCGCAATGCCGTAACGCTTGCACTTCTCCCACAGGGCCTTCCTCGACAGCCCCAGTAGTTTCGCGGCGGCGGTCCGGCTGCCCTCGGTTCGCTCGAGCGCAGCCAGGATGTACTGCCGCTCGAACTGCTCCCGGGCGGCGGCGAGCGGTTCCGGCATCCCGCCCGGGCCGGCCTTTCCCGTCAGCCCTTCGCTGCAGAAGCCACAGCTCTCCTGCGGTGGCCCGCCGAGGAACGGGCAGGAAGGAAACCCACACAGATCCCACGCCTGCACCTCCTCGTTGGGTCGCCCTAGCGCCACAGCCCGCTCGACCATGTTCTCCAATTCCCGGATGTTGCCCGGAAACGAGTACTTCAGCAGCACCTCCCGCGCCCCCTGCGAGAATCCCTTGAGCGGCTTGTTCATGCTGGCGCACCGGCTCTGCAGCATGTGGTCGGCGATCAATAGGATGTCCTCGCGCCGCTCGCGCAACGGCGGCAGCAGGATCGGCACAACGTGCAGCCGGTAGTACAGGTCCTCTCGGAAGCGGCCCTGGGCCACCTCCTTCTTCAGGTCTTTCTGGGTCGCGCACACGAGGCGCACGTCCACCTCGATGGTTTCGTTTCCGCCGACCCGCTCAAACTGCCGCTCCTGGAGGACCCGGAGGAGCTTGACTTGGACGACCGGGGAGATCTCGCCGATTTCGTCCAGGAACAGCGTGCCTTTGTGGGCGAGCTCGAACCGGCCGCGGCGCTGCCGCAACGCTCCGGTGAAAGCACCCCTTTCGTGTCCGAACAGCTCCGCCTCAAGCAGCGCTTCTGGCAGGGCCGCACAGCTCACCTTGATGAGCGCCTGGTCCCGGCGCGGACTGTTCCGGTGAATGGCGTTGGCGACCAGCTCCTTGCCCGTCCCGCTCTCGCCGACGATCAACACAGTCGAATCCGTCGCGGCCACCAGCTTGATCTTTTCCATCACCTCGCGCATCCGCTCGTTCTTGCCGAGGATGCCCTGGAAGTTGAACTTGCCCTCCAGCTCCTCCCGCAGGAGTTGGTTCTCCTGCCGCAGCGCCAGCACCTTGCTGACCCGATCCACGATGAGGAGCAACTCCTCCATCGAGAAGGGCTTCGTGATGTAGTCGTAGGCTCCAAGCTTCATGGCCTCGACTGCCGTCTCGACCGATCCGTGTGCCGTGATCACGATGACCTCCGTCCGGGGCGAGCGTTGCTTGCAGACTTGCAGGAGGTCGAGCCCGTCGGGGCCAGGAAGGCGCAGGTCGGTGATCAGGATGTCGAAGACCTCCTTCCCGAGAATCTGGGCGCCCTCGTCCCCGGTCGCGGCAGCCCGCACCTCGTACCCGACCGCTTTCAGCGCATCGGACATGGACAGCCGCATCAGCGGCTCGTCGTCAATGATGAGGATCGCCGGAGGTTTCATGCCGTCCTCCCCGCCGGTGCCCGGTCACGGGTGAGGGGCAGGCAGACGGTGAACACCGTGCCCTTGCCTACTTCGCTCTCCACGAGGATCTGCCCGCCGTGCCGCTCCACGATGCCCAGGCTGACGGAGAGCCCCAAGCCGGTGCCTTCCCCCGTCGCCTTCGTAGTGAAGAACGGATCGAAGATGCGCGGCAGGATGTGGGGCGGAATGCCGGATCCGGTGTCCTCGACGTCAATAGCGCAGGCGCTCCCCGCCAACCGCGTGCGGATCGTGATCACCCCGCCGCCCTTGATCGCCTGGATAGCGTTCAGGATCAGGTTCATCAACACCTGCTCGATCATGTGGCGGTCCACCATCAGCGCGGGCAGGTCCGGTTGGAGCTGCTTCGCGAGCCGGATCCGGCTCGCGACAAAGGCGTGGTTGGTGAGCACGAGCACCCGTTCGACCAGGGCGTTGATGTCCGTGCTGGAGAGCTCCGGCTCGTGCTGTTGGGAGAAATCCAGGAGCTGGCGGACGATCTTCTGGACCCGCCGCAACCCGTCTTCCATCGAGACGAGATACTCCTCCTGTCGCGCCGGCGACAGACTCCCCTTCCGGATGTTGTAGAGGCAGTTGAGGATTCCGCCGAGCGGGTTGTTGATCTCGTGCGCGACGCCCGCCGCCAGCTTCCCGACGGAGGCCAGCTTCTCCGACTTGAGGATCTGCTGCTCGAGCTTCTTTGTGTCGGTAATATCCCGGGCAATGCCAAGGACGCCCTGGATGCGTCCATCGGCGTCGAAGAGCGGCGACACGCTCACGGTCACCGCACGGGCCTCCCCCGCCCGGCTCATGACCTCCACCTCGTAGACCTGCTTGGTCCCGATGTCCAGCGTGCTCTTCAGCCGCCGCCCGCGATGTCGCTTGGACAGGAGCGAGAGGTATGGCCGTCCCAGCAGATCCTCCTTCCGATAGCCCCAAATGGCCACCTTGCTGTTCACGTACGTGAAGCGCTGGTCTGCATCCAGCGTGTAAATGACGTCGTTCGCGTTCTCCAGCAGGTTTTCCAGGTATTGCTTTGTCTCCTCGATTTCCTGCGTCCGTTGCCGGACCTTATCCTCCAGCTCTTCGCTGTATTCCTGGAGCTGCTGCTCCAGCCGTTTCCGCTCCGTGATGTCGCGGAGCTGCACCATCACGGAGACCGCCGAGCCCTCGGCGATGCGGATCAGGTCCATCTCGACTGGCACGGGCATGCCTGCACTGTTGGCGACCTCGATTTCCTGGGTGGGGACCTGGCGCTCGCCCAGGACGATCTTCTCCAACAAGCCCTTGGTCACCGCCCGGTGCCGCGGCAGGACTAGCTCGAGGAACGGGCGTCCGAGGACCTGGGCCTCCCCATACCCGAGCACCTGCTCCTCCCGCTTATTGACCGCGGCGATGGTCCCGTCGGGGTTCACCATGAAGACCGAATCCGCCGCCAGATTGAAGATCGTGCGATACCGCTTTTCAGACTCGGAGAGCTGCTGGGTTCGGACCGCGATCTCCTGCTCGAGCTGCGTCGTATAGCGCTGCACCTTCTGCTCGAGGAGCTTCCGCTGGGTGATGTCCCGGACGAAGGCCCGCGAGTAGAGTAGCCCTCCGCCCTGGGGATCGAAGAGCGCCGTGGAGTGGATCTCCACGTCAATCGGCTGACCGTCCCGGGTCAGGAACACCGTCTCGATCGAGCCGCGCCCCTCGACCATGAGGCGTTCCAGGAAGGCCAGCACCTCGGGCTCCCGTCCCTTGGGGACGATGTCCCACAGGTGCATGCGTAGCATCTCGTCCAACGTGTACCCCAGCTTGTCCAGTTCGGTCTGGTTCACGTGGACAAACTGCCCCGCCTTGTTGACCTGGTGGATCATCTCCGGCGAGTTCTCGATCAGGTCTCGATACTTCTCCTCGAGGAGCCGGATCTCCGCCATCCGCTGCTGCAACTGGCCGAAGGACTGCTGGAGATTGGCGGCCATCCGGTTGAACGCGTCCGCCAGATGCTCGATCTCGTCGCCGGTTGTCAACGTGAGGCGCTGGTCCAGGTTCCCGGCCCCCAGACGCTGGGCACCATCGTGCAGGACCTGGATCGGCCGCACCAGCCGCCGGGCGACGATCAGCCCCGTCAGGCACAGTACGGCAAAGACCACGGCGCCATACGCCGCCACCTTGACGAGCAACTGGTCCAGCGGCGCGTAGGTCTCCTCCGGACTCTGGCGCACAAAGGTGAGCCAGTGCTTGCCCCCGAGACTGTCCGGTGCCAGCCGGTCCGTCAGGCGAACCGGCGAAAAGCCGACGATCGCGTTGCGTCCACCGTGGGAGTCGTCCGCCACGACGTCCCAGCCCGCCTGCGGGCTCGCGATCACCCGCACGAGCGCGGGGGTGATAGCGTGCTCCTCCGGCGCCAGCACCGGGCAGATGAGCGGGGTCCCGTCGGAGCTGACGAGCATGGCGTGCCCGGTCGCCCCAATCGCCACATCCGAAAGGGAGTGGAAGAGGGAGTCGCGCTTGAGCAGGACGGTGACCGCGCCGATGGCCGTCTGCTGGTCCTCATCGTAGACTGGCACGGAGGTGTTCACCACGTGGGTGCCGAAGGAGGGATCGAAGTAGATGTCGCTGACGTACACCTGCCCGCGCCCCCTGTTGAAGACGGCTTGCCACCAGGCGCTCCTCCCGTAGTAGTACTCCACCTGGGGGATCGAGCTGACGACCAGGGCGCCATGGTTATCCGTGACAAAGATCCCCAGGTAATCGGACTTCCGGATCTCGTGCCACCGGATCAGGTAGTTCGTGACGATCCGGTTGATGAACACGGGAAACTCGCTTTGCCGCTCCCGCTGCCGCCAGCGCTGTTGCCAATCCCGGATCATTTCCCGGACGTTCCGTTCCTCCCGCCCGGCGTAGCTGCGGTTCGATTCCTTGACCGCCGTCCGCACGAAGGGGGTGGAGCCGAGCTGCTGGGCCTCGTTGATCCCTCTGGTGATCTGCATTTCAATGCGCCGGGCCGCCTCGACGGCCATTTCCTTGAAGTTGGCCCCGATCGTATCTCGGAGGGCGCGGCGCTCTTCGATGTAAGTCAGGAGAAGGGACAGGGTAAGCGGGAGCAGTCCCACCATGATGATGGCGGTAATTACCTTCCGCTGGAGGCTGTGAGACCGGCTCCAGAGTTTCATTCCGGTAACGGAGTGGAAAGTTCTAAGTCTTCATTTTCATTGAGGCTCCCTCGAATGTCAAGAATTGGTAACGCGCCGGAGGCCCTTTGCTACCCCCGCCGGAGCATCCGGCCGTAGCCGCCAGGCCAGATCAGGAGCAGCGGGCTGGCGACGAAGATGGACGAATAGGTCCCGATCAGGACTCCCCACAGCAGCGCCAGCGAGAAATCGTGCAGGACCTCCCCACCGGCCAGCGTCAAGGGGATCAGCACCAGCACTACGGTCAAGCTCGTCACAATCGTTCGGCTCAGCACCTGATTGATGCCGCTGTTGATGACGGTCTCGATCGCGTCGCGGCGCCGGGTCTTCAGATTTTCCCGGATCCGATCGAACACGACCACCGTGTCCGTCAGCGAATAGCCCGCGAGGGTCAGGAGCGCGGTCACAACCAACAGCGTGATCTCCTTGTCGAGCACGTAGAAGCCCCCGAGCACGGCCAGCACGTCGTGAAACGTCGCGATGGCCGCTGCCACGCCGAACCGAAACTCAAAGCGGGCCGCGATATACATGATGATGCCCGCGAAGGAGATCAGCACGGCAATCAGCGCGTCCTCCTGCAGCTTCTTCCCGATAGTCGGCCCGATCTCGGTCGAGGAGTCCACGACGAACTTGTTGTCAGGAAAGGCCTTGCCAAAGATAGAGAGCACCCGCTCGGCGACCTTCTCTTCGATCGTCGTCGCCGCCTTCACCCGCACCAGGATCTTGTTCTCCTCGACGAACTCTTGCAGATCGGCGTTCGGCAACCCGTTGGTTTCCAGCGCCGCCCGCACCTCATCAATCCGGATCGGGCGCTCGAACTTCACCTGCACGGCAGTACCCCCGGCGAAATCAATCCCGAGGTTTGCCGCACCCCTGGCGATCTGGACGACCGCGACCAGGCCCAGGACCACGAGCACGCCGGAGAAGACGAACGCCATGTTCCGCTTCCCCATGAAGTCAACGTTGGTCTTGCCGAGAATCTCTAGCATGCCTGCTCCTTCTCCAGACGCGTTCCGCCCCGTCAGATGCTCAGCTCCTGCAGCTTGCGGCGCTGGTTGATCAGGTCGAAGATCACTTTCGTGCCAACGAGCGCCGTAAAGAGATTGATCGCGATGCCCAGGCACAGGGTCACGGCGAATCCCTTGATCGGCCCCGTCCCGAAGAGAAAGAGGGCCAGCCCGGTGATCAGCGTCGTCACATGGGAGTCAATGATGGTCAGGAGCGCCTTATCATAGCCGCCGTCCACAGCGAGCCGGACTGGCTTGCCTTGCCGGAGTTCCTCCCGGATCCGCTCGAAGATCAGCACGTTCGAGTCCACGCCCATCCCGATCGTCAGAATGATCCCGGCGATGCCGGGCAGCGTGAGCGTCGCGTTCAGCCCTGCCAGGGCCCCGATCAAGCAGATCAGGTTGAGCGCCAGCGCGAAATCCGCGATCACCCCAGAGAGTTTGTAGTACACCACCATGAAGCCGACGACGAGCAGGCCGGCGACGATCGTGGCCCGGATGCCCTTCTCGATCGAGTCGCGCCCGAGCGACGGCCCGACCGTCAGATCCTGAATGATCTTGAGCGGCGCCGGCAGGGCGCCCGCCCGGAGCACAATCGCTAGGTCATTCGCCTCCTGCACGGTGAAGGAGCCGGTGATCTGCGCCCGGCCGCCGCTGATGCGCTCCTGGATCACCGGCGCGGAATAGACCGTGTTGTCGAGCACGATCGCCATCCGCTTCTTCACGTTCTCGGCTGTGATCCGCTCGAATTCGCGCGCCCCTTTCGCATCGAAGCTCACTGCCACGTAGGGCTCGTTGAACTGGCCGATCGAGACGCGGGCGTCGCTCAGCACGTCGCCGGCCAGCATCACCCGTTTCTTCACCAGGTAGGGTACGCGGAACTCCCGACCGGAGTCCTGATCTACCACGCGCTCGAACAGGATCTCGTCCCCCTCCGGGATCTGACCGTGGATCTGCTTGAGGAATTCCTCCTCCTGCCCCTTCGGAATCCGTTGGGGCAGCTCCCTGCGCAGCTTGCTGTCCTCGTCGAGCAGCTTGAACTCCAGCAGGGCCGTCTCCTTGATCAGGTCCTTGGCGCGCTTGGGCTCCTTGATCCCCGGAAGCTGGACGACGATCTGCTTGAGGCCCTGCCGCTGGATCAGGGGCTCCGCCACACCGAACTGGTCAATGCGGTTCCGAATGGTCTCCAGTGCCTGATTGATGGCGGAGTCCTTCAGGCGTTTGATCTCGGTCTCGCGGAGCTGGTAGACGAGCCGGTTGGCTTGGCGCTCGGTCTCCACCTCGAAGAAAGATGGAAACTCCTCCATCACCTTCTGCACCTGCGACTGGAGTTCCGCGTTCTGAAACGCCAGGGTCACTTGATTCGAGCCAGTGCGCTTGACAGACTCCACCGGGATCTTCTTGTCCACCAGCATGTCCTGAATCGCGTTGACGGACCGATCCACCGCAATCTCCACGGCGCGATCTTCATCCACCTCCAGGACCAGGTGGATGCCGCCCTGGAGATCCAGACCGAGGGCGATGCCCTTGGACGGGAGCACCTTCTTGAGCCATCCCGGCAGAGACCGATAAAGCGCAGGATAGGAAGGGAGGAAAAACGCGATTGAGAGGATGACGACCACGCCCAGCAATGCGAACCGCCCGCCGACTTTCTTCATACCCTCCTCAAGCCTTTCACCCTAACTCTTCTTCATACTATTCTTCGTCATCGGTCCGCAGTCGGGCGATGTGCTCCCGCTGGATCTTGACCTTCGTATTGTCGGCGATCTGCAGCGTCACGGTCTCCTTGCCGATGTTGCTGACCGTGCCCCAAAGCCCAGAGGATGTCACCACCTTGTCCCCCTTCTTTAAGGAAGCCAGCATCTCCCGGAGCTGCTTCTGCTTCCTCTGCTGCGGCAGGATGAGCAGGAAGTAGAAGATCACAAAGATCAGCACGAACGGGACCAGGGAGAGCAACAGATTACCTCCGCCGCTCCCCGCCGCACCCGTTCCCTGCGCCCATACCAATGAGGTCAGCATCGTCACGCCCGTCTCTCCTCCGGATCGGCGCCAGGCTTTCTTCGGTCCGCACCTGCCGCAGCCGCCACGACTGCCTCCTCCGCCATCGGTCTCCGCTCAGCCTGGAAGCGCGCGCGAAAGGCCTCGAAGGTCCCCGTCTCGATCGCCCGTCGGATCCCGGCCATGAGCTCGGCAAAATAGGCCAGATTGTGGAGCGTGTTCAGGCGCACGCCCAGCATCTCGTTGACGTTGAACAGGTGGTGGAGGTAGGCCCGGGAATAGCGGGCGCAGACGGTGCACCGGCAGGCCGGGTCAATCGGCTGCTCGTCGCGCGCGTACCGGGCTTGCTTGATCAGCACCCGGCCGAACGACGTGAAGAGCCACCCGGTCCGGCCGTGTCGGGTCGGGACCACGCAGTCGAAGAGGTCCAGGCCTCTGGCTACTCCCTCGACCAGATCCTCCGGCATCCCGACACCCATCAGGTACCGGGGCCGCTCCGCTGGTAGCTCCGGGACCGTCGCCTCCACGATGTGGTGGCGCACCGACGCCTCCTCCCCGACCGAGAGCCCGCCGATCGCATAGCCGTCGAATCCCAGCGAGACGAGGTCGCGGGCGGCCTGGACCCGCAAGTCAGGATCGGTTCCCCCCTGCACGATGCCGAACAGCGCCTGGTCGGTCCTTCGTCGAGCGTCTTGGCACCGCCGGGCCCAGGCGTTCGTTCGCAGCGTCGCGTCGCGGACCCGCTCGCGCGGGGCAGGCAGCGCCACGCACTCGTCGAAGGTCATGATGATGTCGGCGCCGAGCGCTTCCTGGATCTCGATAGCGCGTTCTGGGGTGATGTGGTGGGACGACCCGTCAATGTGCGACGAGAACGTCACCCCCTCGTCGGTGACCCGGCAGAGCTTTGCCAGACTGAATACCTGAAATCCACCACTGTCGGTCAAGATCGCCCCTGGCCAGCCGGTGAACGCGTGCAGCCCGCCCATCTGTGCCACCACCTCGTGGCCCGGACGGAGGTACAGATGATAGGCGTTGTTGAGGATCAGCCCGTACCCGAGCGCTTGGAGGTCGTCCGGGCCGATCCCCTTGACCGCGCCGAGCGACCCAACCGGTATGAAGCAAGGTGTCTCGATGGTCCCGCGGGTCGTCGTCAGCGCGCCGCGGCGCGCGCGGCCTCCCAGGTCGGTGCAGCGGACAGAAAATTCCACCATAGGGCCTTTTCCTCTCGACAGCCGGTTACATCCGGTCCGGGGCCGATACACCCAGAATCTCCAACGCGTTCCGCAGCACCTGCCGCACGGCCACCATGAGCGCCAGCCGCGCCGCGGTGATCTCGGTGGTCAGCAGCTCGCGATGACAGGCGCTCGCGGCCTCGGGATCACCGCCGAGCGGCTCCCCCTCCCAGTCCTCGCCCCCGACCACAGGCGGCAGGATCCGGTGGCGGTAATAGAAGGTATGAAGGAGGCTCGCCAGCTCCTGGAGATAGAAGGTCAGGCGGTGCGGCTCCAGGGCCGCCGCGCTGTTCTGCACCACCGAGGGATACTCCGAGAGCTTTCGGATGAGCGCCAGCTCGTCCGGATCCGTGAGCACTGTGAGCGCGGCCTCGCTCGGTTTGGGGACGCTCATGCCCCGGTCCTCAGCGACCCGGAAGAGGCTGGAAATCCGCGCGTGCGCGTACTGCACGTAGTAGACCGGGTTCTCCGCGGACCGCTGCTTGGCCAGCTCAAGATCGAAATCCAGATGGGTGTCCGCGCGCCGCATGAGAAAAAAGAACTTGCCCGCGTCCGCACCGACTTCTTCGATGACCTCGCGCAGCGTGACGAACTCGCCCGCCCGTTTCGACATCTCGGCCTTGCGGCCTTCCCGCAGCAGATTGACCATCTGGACCAGGACAACGCGCAGCCGGTCCTTCGGATAGCCGTAGGCCTGCACGACGGCCTGCATCCTGGGAATATAGCCGTGATGGTCCGCGCCCCAGACATCAATGAGCAGATCGAAGCCGCGGCGAAGCTTGTCCCGGTGATAGGCGATGTCAGAGGCCAGATAGGTGTAGTCGCCATCCTTTTTCCGCACGACCCGGTCCTTCTCGTCTCCGAACGCGGAAGATCTGAACCAGAGGGCGCCGTCCTGCTCGAACAGGCAACCTTTCTTCGCCAGCTCATCGAGCACCTGCTCGACCGCTCCGGAAGCGAGCAGGGACGCCTCGCTGAACCACGAGTCGAACTCGATCCCAAAGGCCCGTAGGTCCTCCCGGATGAGCGCGAGCAGCTCCTTGTACGCCAGGTCTCTGCAGGTAGCTTCTGCCTCTCCGGCTGGCAGGTCGAGGAGTGTGTCCCCCACGCGGTCGCGCAGGCGGGCGGCCAGCGCCTCGATGTACGCCCCCCGGTAGCCGTCTTCCGGAAACGGTGCGTCGCGGCCGTGCAGGTGGTGGTAGCGAGCCAGGACCGATTCTCCCAGCAGCTTCATCTGCCGGCCAGCGTCGTTGATGTAGTATTCACGAACGACCTCGTAGCCCGCGGCGTCGAGCAGATTAGCGATGGCCTGCCCGACGGCGGCGCCTCGCCCGTGCCCGACGTGCAGAGGGCCGGTGGGATTGGCGCTCACGTATTCCACCAACACCCGCCGGCCGGCCCCGAGGTCGCTCCGCCCGTAGCTCCTCCCCCGGGTCTCGATCTCCGTGAGCACCTGGAGCCATAGCTCCCGCCGAACGGTCATGTTCAGGAAGCCCGGGCGGGCGATCTCGACCCGCTCGAACAGCAGCTCCCGCTGCTCCAAGTTCGCCAGGATGATCTCCGCCACGTCCTGCGGGGAGCGCCGCTCGGACGCCGCCAGGCTCATGGCCACGGTCGTGGACAAGTCGCCCCATTCGGGGCGCTTGGGAGGATCGAGCGTCAGAGTAGCGGGGGGATCGGTCTGCAACAATCCCTTGTGCCTGGCCTGCTGAAGAGCATGCCGAATGGCCCCGAGGACCTTCTCTCGAACGATGTCCTGCGACACAGAACCTTTCTAACCCCGCTCCGACTCAGCAAAAAATAGCCAGTAACCATAGCACAGCTTACCAGGCATGACAAGAATCTCCCGTCCGTTCACAGGGCGCCGACGGTTTCGCGTCAAGGCCGAGCAGCCCCAGGCAGAGCGTGACGAGTTCGTCCGCCGGGATTGCCAGACAGGGCTTCTCCGAACAACGCGACACGCGGTCCCATGTCGCACACTGGCACGGAGATCCTCTCAAGACTCTCACGTAGGGACCTAGTGGCCTCCACCGGCCTGGGTCAGTCGGCCCGAAGAGCGCCACGGTCGGGATGCCGAGAGCCGCCGCGACGTGCGTCAGCCCTGAGTCGTGCCCGACGAATAAGCCGACCTGGGCCAGGACTCCTGCCAGGGTCACGAGATCCAACCCGCTTAGCGTCGGAACCGGCTCCGGCAGGCTTCCCAGGACCGCGCTGATCATCTCCGTGTCAGCCGGCCCAGCGATGAGTACCGGCCTCACGCCATCCTCTTGGAGGCGGACGACTACTCCAGCAAGGAGATCCGGACTCACGCACTTGTGCCGACTGCCGCTCCCGGGATGGACAGCCACCACGGGGCCGGCTTCACCCTGGAGCGTCGCCTGGAGCAGTGGCTGGGTCGCTGCGAGTATCCTCGCGGGAATCTCGAGTGTCCATCCCTTGGATGGGGTTGGGGCTAATGCGGCCACAGTTTCCAGGAACCGGTCTGCCTGGTGACCGCCCAGTTTGCCTCGTTGCGAAGGCGAGGAGGCGATCACGGTGGGTACCCCCAGGGCCTGCAGCGAGGCCGTTAACCTTCCCTCGCGATCCACTAGCCATGCAATCGCCACATCGCACCGGTGGAGCCAGTCACGGAGAGCAGCGCCCACCCGCTCTGGCCCCGCCAAGAGGTCGGCCAAACTCCCGCCCTCGATCGGCATGGTCACGTCCACCTCGTGGCAGGTTTGCAGTAGCCTCCCGACCTCGATGCCCGCGACGAGCGCAACCTGATGGCCAGCCAGCGCGCACCTGAGCGCCCGAATCGCCGGCACAGAGAGGATCACATCCCCGAGGCTGCCCGGATGAATGACGAGCATCGTGCGAGGCGATGGGTTCACGTGGACTCCTCGCGCGTCTGGCTCCGGCCGATCAGCTTTTTTACAAGCTCAAGGTCCGCCGGGGTATTTACATTCAGGAAGGAAAGGAGATCCCGGTCAAGTGCGACCAGCTCCTGCTCCGTAACGATTCGAACCCGGAGGCCCGGAGCGGAGGCAATCTGCTGAAGCTTGAGGTTCCGCGCCCTGGCCATTTGGTCTAACCAGGGCAGGCAGGCCTTCGAATAGACCGCGTGCATCGGCTGCAACCCTACGGCCAGCCTAGCCATGACGACATCTGCTTCCGGGGCCAAGCCCACCATCTTTGCGACCACTGTGCGGCTGAGGAAGGGGGCGTCGCAGCCGACCGCGAACACACGCTCGTGGGTGGCGCACGTCAGTCCCGTGTACAGTCCGCCGAGCGTGGCGCAATCCGGGATCAGATCGTAGACGACCCAGTAGCCCAGCTCGGTTAGCCTCGGCACGGGCTCGGCGGCGACGACGAGGATCTCCGGGAAGAGTCCTGCCAGGACGTCGTAGACTCGCTCAATGAGCGCCCGCCCGTCCAGCTCGATGAAGCGCTTGTCCACGCCCATCCGACGGCTCTTGCCGCCTGCGACCAGCACAGCGGTGACGCCTTCTATCCGAGGATGACCCTGTGCACTCATGATCTGCCGCCCTGCTCCGAAACAAAAAGAGGGGGTGGGATTTCCCCCACCCCCCCCTTTGCCCCCGGACCGCTCTGGAGAAGCCTTTTAGAACGTCTTGCCCTTCTGCTTGTTTGCCCGCCTCGTGAGAATCCAGCCCTCGATGATGACGATCCCCACGGCGATCAGCGTCGGGTAGATGTACGTCTCCTTCGGGATCGGTGGCTCCAGGATCGTGTAGTAGAAGGCGGACACCGCCATCTTGCGGCCCACATCCCCATTGTGCCCGTCCCAGGCGAAGAAGACGGTCGGGATGTATTTGCCCATCTCGAAGTAGGTGTCTTCCTCGTAGTCCCCCTTGAGCGGCCGCTGGATGATGACAGTCCACTGGCCGTTCTTCCATTCGGCCTTGAGGACCTTCATCTTCTCGGCGAAGTCCCGCTCCTCGAAGTCCTGGTCCCAGCCAGTCCCCTTGAAGGTGCGCAGGGAGCCGTCCGCTTCCCACTTCGTGATGTCCACAGGATACTTGTCGTCCCCCCAGAGATACCGAGGCTTCTCCGGCGGAGGCAGTTCCTGCCACTTGATCGGGAACTCGATCGCGATCGCGTCGTTGTAAACCGTGTACTTGTTCTGCATCGCCGCGATCGAGCCTTCTTCGCCGGTCTTGGGAGGCTGCTCCTCGATCCCGTAGGCGTCAAGGTTCACCTCTGTCGGCTGGAAGGGTAGCTCGCCTTCGTGGACGCTCTTCGAGCGGTCGTCCCACTGGAACATGAAAGCGATGTTTTCGTTGTTGTACACCGACCGTACCCAAATATCGTCAATCCGGTTGACGAAGTTCCTGGGCTTGTGCGTGATCTGCCCACCCATCGCGACGTAGCGCCTGATGGCGGTCTGCCAGATCTCACTGGCCGGATCGTCTGGAATCTCTCCTTCGATCGGCTTCGACCGAATGACGAAGTTGATCTTCGGCTTATCTGTCAAGGGATCGATCTCCAGCGGATTGCCATTCTGGTCACGCTCGCAGAGCGATTGGACGAAGTTCGCAATGTGCCACCGCTCCTCGATCGTCGTGTTATCGGCGAACGACGGCATCGGCGTCCCGTTTACGCCAGTGGAGAACGTCCGGAAGATGTTCCGCACGTTATAGGGATCCTGCCGGCTGCCCCTGAAGTTCCAGCACTTGTGCCAGTCCGCCGGCTGGATCGGGAAGCCCCAGTCATCCTTGAGGTTAAACGCGTTGCCGTCCCCTCGTCCCTCGAGGCCATGGCACTCGATACACTTCTTATCCACGATGAGCTGCTTGCCTTTTTCCAGGCTCTCCTTGTCAGGAGGGACCGGTTTGATGGAGTCGAGCTGCAGGACCGTGTAGGTCTCCGTCTGCTTGTCGTCGAACTTGCGATCCTTGACGAGCTGCGTCGTCACAAACGACAGAACCTGCAGCCGCTGCTCCTCCGTCAAGATCCCTTCCCACGAAGGCATGGCCGATCCGGGAAGCCCGTGGGTCACGGTCTCGAACAGGTCGTTTTGCCCCTTGATCGGCTTGGTCGCGTCGAAGAGCGGCAGCTCACCGCTCGCCGTGTGGCGGATCTTAAACGTGCCCTGGTTGAAGTTCCGCGGCCGCGGCCAGAGGCGATCTGCCGCTGGCCCGTCGCCCGCCCCATCTACCCCGTGGCACCAGACGCACTTGGTGAAGTAAACCCGTTTGCCGGCCTCGATCATTTCGGCAGACGGAGGCGCAGGCAGTTCCTTCTTGGCAAAGCCAGGCGGCAGCCCATCGCCTCCACCTTCCTGAGCGTAGGTCCAGACTGTATCGCTGCCGGAGATCAGTGCGATCCCGACGACAGCGACCAGCATCAGAACCAGTCGACTGATGAACCGAAGGTCCCTCATTGGTGTACCCCTTGCGGATAGATGTGGGATTAATCCCAGGTCCTCGGATAATAACCGGTGTGCCAGTACTCAAAGAGAATGACCTTCCAGATCTCGTCCGTGGTCAGGTGCTGCTCCCACGGAGGCATGACGGAGGCCCAGGGGAATCCTTCACGGGGAAGCCCGATGCCACCCTTGGCCACCCGCCAGAAGATGAAGGTCTCTTGAAGCTGGGCGATCGTCCCTGGGTCCGTGAAGTTCGCCGGGATCGGGTTGAACGCAAACGCGTGCAACCCCCGCCCGTTCAGGTTGTCGCCGTGGCAGAAGTGACAATTCTGGAAGAAAATCTCCCCGCCCTCACGAACGTACTTGATATAGCCCTGCGCGTTGGGGTTCCACGGGTTCGCCTCCGGCTTATCCTGCATCAGGCGCCCCATGCTCTGCTCGACGATGAGCTTCCGCGCATACTCCTCGTCGAACTTCCCTTCCAGATTCGCCCGGAACGGATTGTAGGCCGTCTGGAGCGTGTACAGCTTCCCGTGAACCTTGGTGCTCGCCGGGGGCGCCGGATGCACGGTCCTGAGCTCGATCGGCTCTTCGAGGTTCGGGAGGAACGAGTTGTAGGAGAAGCCCCAGAGGAGAATCGGAATCGCAATGAGATAGAAGGTCCGCAGCGCTTTGTGGAAGCCGGTCTTTGCGTCCAGGACATTGAGGATGGGCTGCTTGAAGGCTTTCCAGTCTTCCTCGCTGGCCGACATCCACATGAAGATCGCGACCATCGAAACGGTCCCGTAGATCGCACGGACGCTAAAGGGAATCGGAGGGTAGATCCGATACTTCAGGTACAGGACGATGAAGACCCAGAAGAGGATTCCCTGCCAAAAGCGAGGAATCTTCACGCCAGCGGTCTTCAACAGGTAGCTAGCCAAGGCGAAAATGCCCACGCAGACAGCAAGCTCGAAGAGCATCTGCATGGGCATGTAACCTTCTACAAGCTTGAGCGAGGTCGCCGGCAGCACACCGAACACCATCAGGCCCAGCGTGACCGCCACCACCCCGCCCAGTATGAGGGCGCCTACCAAATTCATATGCCTACTCCTCTAGTTCTAGGACATTTGCCCCGATGAAGTCGCGTCGCATCAGGAGATCTTCGGAGGCTCCTTGCCCTCCTGCAACTGCGAGAGATAATCAATGATCTTGTTGAGAGCCCCCGCACTCAGCTTCTGCCCAAAGACCTTCGGCATCACGTTGTCGGGGAACGGCTTGACAACATACGTGCTTGGGCTGACCACAGACTCCATGATGTACTCCCGCACCGACTTCGCGTTGCCTTTGTAATCGGGCGACTTGATCCGCAGCGGCGCATTCGTTCCCTCAACCAGCTTGGGCCCGACCGTGCCCATGGCGCCAGGGATGCCAGGAATCGTGTGGCAGACGACGCACTGGGCCTTGGCGAAGATCTGATCGACGGGCTCGGTTCCGTCCGCCAGCAACCCACCGCCGCCTCCGGCAGCGCCTTCCCTTTTCTCCTCTTGCTGCTTTGGCCGATCAGCCTCGGGGATGAACTTCTCGTACGCCTTGATGATCTCTTCGTAGGTCGGCGGCTCCTTGCCTTCCCGCACATAGAGCCAGGTGTCGACTGCAGCTAGCTCGCCGAGGGTCAACGAGATCGGCGGCTTGTGAATCGGCGGCATGGGGCTTTCGCGATCGTTGGAGCCCTTGACGCCAAAGCCAGCAACGACATAACAGCTCGGGCAGGAATGGGACTCCGCGATGTACTCCTGCCCCGTCTCCGCCGTCCCGGCCCCAGGGAACGCTTCCTTCTGGACCGTATCCCGCTCCTGCGGCTTTCCCTTGTGGTAGCGCGGATCCTCGAGCCGTTGCTTGGCCCGGTCTGGAATCCCAAACAGGTTCGGGGCCCGTTCGCTCAGGAAGCCCTCGTTAAAGCCATGGCAGAGGGGGCATTGCCCCTTGCCGATCGCGCCCTGGACTTTGCTCTGACCGATGCCACCGAAGATGATCTTCTCCCCTTCGTCCGCCAATTGCTGGGGGCTCATGGACGCAAAGTCAAGCTTCACCTCGGGCGGAGGAAACCCTCCTTCCACTTGAGGTAGCCAATTCCCGTAGCCCGAGAGCGCCGCCGCCACGAAGAACATGAACCCGCCGATCTTCAACAACGCACTGATGTTCGAGAAGTACAGAGCCATCATGAAGGTCAGCGCGGTGATCATGACGAGGGAGATCGGTAGGAGGCGGGAGTTACCAAAGAAGTTGAGCTTGTAGTTGGCAATGGCAATAAAGACCATCACGGTCGCGATCATGCCGATGAAGGTCTTGAATGAGGCCCGCTTTTTCTTCTCGGGATCTTTGATGCCGACTTGAAAATAGACCAGAAGGCAGGCCAGAAAGACCAGGACCGGCCAGCCCATGTCCAGTGCAGTCCCCAGTAACTCCGCCACGTGTGAACCCTCCTTAGGGCTGCGTCCACGGGGGCGCCCCCCGTGGACGCAGCATGCCGTGTTCCTATGAGACTTTGAGTGAGATCAGTGTCCGGTGACGGGCTGCGGAGCGGTACCAGGCACCGGCACCTTCGCTTCCACCGGCACCTTCTTCACACCGAGCGTCCCGAGCCAGAAAACGAACAGAATGCTCAACCAGAAGAAGAGCACGTTGAAGGAGATCATGTTCGCCGCAAACCCTACGGTGTGGGTGTACGCCCAGGGGGAGTTGTCGCGCATGATCTCGTTGACGTGCCAGAAGAGCCGCACCGACGAACGGATGTAGCCCATCAGCCCCATCATCCAGGTAAACGCCGTCGCCAGCATGATGAGGGCATACTGGGACCGGACAGAGATCTTCCCCCACTCGATGGGCCCGCTCTCCTTCGCGCCCTTCAACATCGTCAGGTTGAGCGCCGTCATGAAGAACAGACACGACAGGGTGCTCGCCACCTGGGGCACTGACAAGCCGATGCGCACGTTGGCCGGAATGTAGTAGCCGTAGATCGCCAGCCAGATGATGTTCACGTACGCAAGGAAGAAGAACACCCCCATGAAGATGTTCCCGAACTTGGCCCAGGACACGACGGGCACCTTGTTGCCGCGCTGGTACCAAATGAAGCTCAAGACAGTGGTCGTAATGATCACGTTGATGCCGCCGTTCTTGGCAGACATCACGCCGTAGTTTCCCAGCACCGGGTGCTGCTGGCCGCCCATCGCCTTCAGCTCGGCTGGTGTCATCACCATCGTGTGCGGCGTGATAAAGATGAGGAAGCCGCACACCAGGATGAACACCAGGTACTTGATGTAGCGCTGATACTTCTCGGCGCCACGCATCCGTCCCAGCGCCTGCCACAGGTAGTAGTTGGAACTGAGGAACAGGATGCCGATCATGGTCGCCTGGATGATGAACAGCCAGGCGAGCAGGCCCCCCATCAGCGTGATTCCCATCTGCTGCCGGTAGGCATACACTTCGCGCATCAGCCAGTACCCAGCAAACGGCAACGGAATCAGGAAGGCGACGCCAATCGCCATCGCGATGTAGCCCATCCAGTCATAATGCGCCCGCTCCTCATCTGTCTTGGCGGACAAGAACCGATAGGCCGCATAGGCCGCCACGACACCGCCGCCGAAGGCCATGTTCCCCAAGATGCGGTGCACGTTGAGTGGGTTCCAAAGCGCGGTGTGGATGACGTGCCAGATGTTCCCGAGATAGCGTCCCTGCTCATCCACGCCGGCCGGGGACATCATGAACCCGATCCAAGAATTGGCCAGGAACATCAAGACGGTTCCGATGACGTTCAGGATGACGGACATGCTCAAATGGAGCCACTTGAGCAGCCCCTCCTTCATCTTGTCCCAACCGTAATAGTAGATGTAAAGCGTGCCGCTCTCCGCCACAAACAGGAGGGCGTAGATGTGCATCACGGGCCGGAAGATGCTGGAGAGATATCCGAAGAACGCCGGGTACAGCGTGAGGAAGGTGAAGATCAGGATCCCACCGAGGATCGCGGTCAGGGAGTAAGCCGTGAGGCTGATCTTCACGAAGTCGTAGGCGAGCTGGTCGTACTTCTTGGCCATCGCCTTGTCTTTCGAGACGACCCCCATGAACTCGATGATCATGCAGAAGATGGGGACCGCGAGGACGAAGCTACCATAGTACAGGTGCTGCTGGTTGGCGAACCACAGCAGCACCCGGCTCTCAAAATTGTACCGGGGATAGTCCTTCGGGCTATCCGTCGTCTTCGGAGCCGGAGCACCGGAGACAATCCCTTCCGTCTTGTAGTAGACGTCACGGGCCTTTTCGACCTTTTTGTCTTTCTCGGCGTCAGCCGCCGCCCCGGCCTTCTGGGCAGCCACCTCGGGCGGAGGCCCACCAGCCGCCGGGCCACCCCCGCCGCCTGCAAGGGCCGGCAAAGCCACCAAGATCGGCAGCAGGAGGAGGCCAATCATTGCGCTCAACGCCATGATCGACAACAGCTTGTTACGAGTTAAACCGGCCATGGCTTACCTCCTTAAACGATCGCGATGCGGAAACCGTACCGCATGAAGTCCCCAAACCGTTCGCCCGCTCTTGTGCGAACGTCATTTATTTACGGAATAAGTACCAGTAGTCGAGCCCCTGCATGTCCATCAGGTAATGGTCCACAATGTGGAAATACCCAAGGGCGATCATCAGCGAGATTACGACTGCGATCACGGTGTTGTTCAGCAACTGGGTATTTTTACGAATCGCAAACAGGATGGCGACACCCCCGCCCATCAGGGCCATCCAGAATATCGGGTTCATCAAAATTTCCATCGTTCCCGCTCCCCCTTGATCAGAAGGATCAGAAGCTTGCGCGTCACAACCCTTGACAATTCACACTATCCCAGCTGGCCCCTCTCAGCAGGGACATTGAATGCCGGCGAACCAGTAGAAGAACCAGAGGCTGACCGCACAAGTGATATAGAAAATCATCTTGCCGATCTTGATCTTGAGCTCGTCGGACGAAGCTGCTTCAGCCATTGTCGCTCCTTCGAGTAAAATTGCGGCGGCCTCGGGGACCGCCAAGATCCTTGACAAGCAGCTAACTCTATGTTATTGCTCCCTCGTTAGCGCGGTCTTAATAGCGAGGGCACACGATGAGAACCAATTCAAAATTGTTCGACATTATAGTTTTGGCTGGGATGGTTGTCAACATAATTTTGGCTGTCTTTCTCATCCTCTATTACTTTGATTTTCTGTAGGTTTTGCCGCCTTCTCGGGTACTGCTGGCCCACCCCCTCCTTCCTCCGATTTGGCACACCGGAAACCGATGGTTTCGTCTCTGAAATCCGGAACCATTTTGCTTCGGCTGGTTATCCTGACGTCGGAGCCGGTACTCGTGTAGCCCCCTCCGCGTAACACCTTGAAAACCCCATGGTCCGGGCCTCGCGGATTGCGGACATTTTCTTCCCGATAGGCCTCCTCTGCGTACCAGTCCGCCACCCATTCCATCACGTTTCCAGCCCCGTCGGCGACGCCGAAGGGACTGAAGTCCAGCTTGAAGAATCCGGCCGGGGCGGTGGCTTCAAACCCATCTCTAGCCGACCCCCAGTTGGCTGCGAGTGGCTGTGGAACATTCCCCCAGGGCCAGAGCCTTCCGTCAACACCGCGCATCGCCTTTTCCCACTCCGCCTCGGTCGGTAAGCGCTTTCCCTTCCAACGACAATAGGCATCGGCGTCGTCCCAGGACACATAGACCACGGGCTGGTTCACGCCGCGCAGCCGGGCGAGATTCTTGGCGTAGCGCGAAGGCGGCCCCGGCTTGCGATGCCCCGTGGCCGCGACGAATTCCTGATAGGAGTGATTCATCACCTCGTAGCGATCAATCCAAAAGGCATCCAAATAGACGATCCGTTGCGGCTTCTCGTCGTACCCTCCGACGGATGTCCCCTGAATGAAGGATCCCGCCGGGATGTATACCATTTCCTCAGGAAGGGCACTCTCGGCGGAGGGGACCGACTCCGGAGGCTTGCCGGGAACCTCAACCGACATGGGATCTTCTGGGGGAGGCGACGTTCCGCGGAGAATACCCATGACCGGGAGGCTGGTCAGAAACAAGACGGTTAGGAGAAGCGCGACTTTGAATCTGGTTTCGAGCATGGGACAAGCCGGACCGCTCGCATGACTTGGCGGACGGAGTCCCTGCCACGCCCGCCGCTAACGCTGTGCGCGCTGAGCCCGGTCCTGTGCGGGCTCGGGGTCTTTGGCGCACCGGATCCCAATTGTGCTGTCCGTGCGCCACATCTTGGCCTGAAACCGCTTCGAGATGCGCGCGTTGCGAGGCGTCTCCCGCCAGGAGCCCCCGCGGATCACCTTGTGCTGGCCTTCCTCGGGCCCTTTCGGATCCCGAAACGGCGATTTCGCGTAGTAGTGTTCCTCGTAGGTATCCGCCACCCACTCAGCGACGTTCCCGGTCATGTCGTAGACCCCGTAGGGGCTTCTTCCTGACTCGAAGGAACCGGGAGGCGCGAGGTACTGCACGCCGTCCTCGTCGCCGTCCACGTTGGCGTTTCCCCTCCCGAAGTCATCACCCCAGGGATACCGTCGCCGCCCTTCGCCGCGCGCCGCTTTCTCCCACTCCGCCTCGGTCGGAAGCCGCTTGCCGGCCCACCGGCAGTAGGCCAGCGCGTCTGCCCACGATATGCCGATGGCTGGCAGCTCCGGTTTCAGGATCTTGGAGATGTCGTCCTCGAATACTGGGACGAAAGGCTTCCCACGCTTGGTCATCCGGACGAAGCGCTCGTAGTCCGCCTGGGTGACCTCCTTGAGGTCTATGTAATAGGTCGAGAGGTACACCTGATGCTCGGGCGTCTCGTCGGGGTCACCCTCGCTACTGCCCATGATGAACGGCCCTTCGGGGATCTCAACCATCTCCCGTCCATCGTCGCCCATGACGGTCTTGTACATCGAGTAGTCCCGTGGCGCGGCCGCGGCGACGGGCGTCTGCTCGGTCCGGATCGAGGCCGCGAGCTCGCGCTGCTTCTTCGCCTTGTAGGACTCGTACACTAGCCCGACGATCATGAGGATGAAGGACAGAAAGACGAACCCAATAGCTCCCCACAGCACAGCCCGATTTTCCATACTCCCTCGCGAGTGCAGGATCGGCAAGGCCTCCGGCCGCTCCTATTCAGACCCGCTACGACGGCGGCCGATTGTCTGGCGCCTTTTCCCGGCGACGCTCAGCCCACAGGTCCAGAAGGGACGAGAGCTGCACGCCCAGGAAGCCGCCCATCGCTGCCCCCGCGCCAGCCCCGACGGAGATCTTCTCGGTGCCGACCAGCGCCCAGGCCAGCAGGCCGCCCAGAACCGCACCGACCAGGATGCTGACGAGGAACCGCCGTCCTCCGAGGATCCCGACCACCGTGCCCAGCACCACGCCAATACCGATCGCCACAGGAAGCGCACCGCCGCCCATCAGCAGGCCGATCAGCGCTCCGACCGTGCCCATGACCGTGGCGCCGAGCATCATATCCATGAGCGTTCGCGTTGACATCAGCCGTTGCGGCGCGCCGGCCGGGCCTCGCGCCCGCCCCAACAGCCCCTCACGGCTTCGAGGCCGTGATCGGACCGAAATCCACCTCCACGCCTGGCCCCGCAAGCAAGGAGATCCCCCAGGCTTCGGGAGCCGGCTCGTGTCGGTGAATCCGTTTGAAGTCTTCATAGACGTTCACACGCTCTTCAACCCATTCCCCCGTCGGCTTCGCGCCGCTCTGGATCACGATTTCCGTGCCGCTGAACATCCCGCCTTCGACCATGGAGCCCTCGGCCTTGGTCGCGCTCCAGACGTACTTGGTGAAGACCGGGATGATGTACAGGTCAGTGTCGAGCGACACGTAGACCGCCGCAATGAGATCGGCGCCTGCGGGAGCCGACCGCAACCGCCACCGCCAGGTGAGGACCGGCAAGGCCTTGGGGTCCCAGGCGATGCGCTTGTACACCCGCTGATCGGCCTGTCTGGCCGCCAGGAAGGCGGTTTCCCCCTCCACCTGCACCTTGTACGACTCGCGAGCCCTGTTGTTGGTCTGAACCTTCCAGCCCACGGGAAATCCGTCACCGTCCTTCGCCCGGAAATCCTCGAGCACCAGCTGGCCTGCCGCCGGAGTGGCCAGGACGGGGGGCTGCGGAAGTACGACACAGGCCGCCGCGACTAGGACCCTCAGCCACAGGCGCCCCCATGACGGCCTTCCCTTGGTCATGAGGGCTGCGCCTCCCGCGATGCCGGCGACACAAACGCACACTCGTCGCTCGTCGCCTCACCTGCTGCCGGGACCGGCTGTCGCTCGCGGCCGCTGATCCAGAACAGCGCCAGCACCGCCAGCCAGAACACCACCATGTTGAGCGTCACCATCTTCGCCGCGAATCCCAGCGTGGGCGTGTGGGCCCAGGGCGACAGGTCCGGCATGATCTCGTTCACGTGCCAGGAGAGTCGGCCGGAGGACCGAATATACCCCATCAGGCCCATGACCCACGTGAAGGTCGCTGCCAGGCCGAACAGGGCGACCATGCCCCGCACCGGGATCTTCCCCCACTGGATGGGCCCGTGGAGTTTGGCCCCGCGCAGCATCGCGCGATTGATCAACAACCCGGCCACCAGCACGGTGAGGGTCGTCGCCGCCTGCGGCGTGGACAAGCCGACGCGCACGTAGGACGGCAGGTAGAAGCCGTAGATGGCGAGCCAAATGATGTTGGCGATGCCCGCGCCAAACAGGACCGCGAGCACCGCGTTGCCGACCGGCGCCCACGAGATCGTCAAGGTCCGGTTGGCCCGGCGGTACAGGATGTAGCTCAGCCCCGTCAGGCAGATCATGATGTTGATCGCCCCGTTCTTGGCGGACATGACGCCGTAGTTCCCGATGACGGGATGTTGGGCGCCACCCATGGCCTTGACCTCGGTCGGGGACATCACGATCGTGTGCGGGGTCAGCCAGACCATCAGGCACATGGTCAACGCAACGACCAGATACTTCAGGTACCGCTGGTACCGCTCGCCACCCTGGATTCGCCCCATGCTCTGCCAGATGTAGTAGTTGATCCCAAGGAACAGCACGCCGACCAGTAGTGCCTGGACGACGAACAGCCAGGTCAGCAGGCCGCCCATCATCGTGACGCCCATGCTCTGCCGGAAGGCGTAGACCGAGCGCATGAGCCAGTAGCCCGCGAAGGGCATCGGCAGCAGCGCGCAGACCGTGACGAACAGGAAGATGTAGCCGACCCAGTCGTAATAGGCCCGCTCCTTGTCCGTCTTGCTGGTCAGAAACCGGTATGAGGCGTAGGCCAGGACGACGGCGCCGCCGGACATGAGGTCCGCCAGGAACCGATGGACGTTGAGCGGATTCCACAAGGCCGAGTGGAGCAGATGCCAAGCGTTGCCGAGGTAGCGGCCCTGCTCGTCCACTCCGGCCGGTGCCATCATGAACGCCGCCCAGGCGTTGGCGAGCAGAAGCAGCACCGCGCCGAACGCGTTGGCCAGCACGCCGAGCGAGGCGTGGACCCACTTGAGCGCCGGCGAGACCATGCGCTCCCAACTGTAGTAGTACGCGATCAAGCAGAGCGATTCACCCAGGAACACCAGCGCATAGACTGGCATCATCGTCTTGAAGGTGCCGCCCATGTAACTCATGAAGCTGGGGTAGAGCGCGATGAACACCCCGAGCATGAAGCTGCCGACGACCGCAGTGACGGACAGCGCCAAGAGGGCGATCTTGAGGAAGTCCCTCGCCAGCCGATCGTAGCGGGAGGCCGCAGCTGGATCCCGCGCCAGCAATCCGATTAGCTCGATGATGACACAGAAGATCGGCAGCGCGAGCACGAACCCGCCGAAGTAGGTGTGCTGCTGCGTCACGAACCAGAGGAACACCCGATTGTCAAGCGAGCCGTAGCGAGGATAGACCAAACTGTCCGGCGCCGGCGCGGGCGGGCCGATCGGCACGCCAGGAGTCTTATAATAGATGTCCCGCCCGCCCGCCGCCGTGTTGGCCCTCAGGGGCTGCTCCGCCGTCGCTGCGGCCGCCAGCCCAGCCGCCGCCAGCCAGCTCAGCGCAAGGGTCCACAAGACAACCTGCACCCCTCGGTGTTGGTGCGACCAACCGTGCATCGGCGTCCTCAACCCCTCTGCCGCGCCTCGCCCACCGCCACCTCCGCCTCCTGAACGGAGACGCCGTTTGCCGCAGCACCGGCCACGGACTTGGACAGGATCCCCAGCACGAACGGACAGCGCAGCAACGAGGTCGGCACCATCTGTTGAATCCGGTTCTCCAGAAAGCGACGATGCCCGAGATAATAGCAGTCCAGGGCCATGAGCCCGCCCACCGTAGCGGCGATCACGCCTTGAACCACTCCATGGCCCTCCTCCAGGCGAAGCAGGAACGTCGCGCCGCCCGCCATGGCCAGATAATAGGTCGCCGCAAAGGCCAGGCCCGGCCACCACCAGAACCGGAAGAGCTCCGTCCAGCCCTCCGAGCACGACACAGCTCTCCAGCCGCCCGGACGCTGCTCACCTGCCAGATAGGCGCCAACCGCCAGGCTTCCTGCAACCAGGCTCACCAGGATCAACTGAGCCAGGTCGCTCTGTCCGACCTCGACGAGGCGAGCGGCCAGCGCGACGAGCCCGGCCCCGGCAGCAGAGACCACGGCCCACCAAAGCGCCGGCAGGGGCTGCTCCCGCAGCAACGCACGCAAGGCAGCCCCATCTGGAAAGGTCAGCACGGATTCGCCGCGCCGCTGTAGCCGACGGACGTAGCCGATTTCAAAGGCATCCCGCGCGACGGACGTCACGGCGATGAGGATCGCCATCATCGCGGGCCCGTCCGGGTGGCGCAAGAAATCATACTGGCCCACCAGCTTGAGCAAGGCCAGCACCATCAGAGAAAGCTGGACCCCGTACGCTAACCCAACCCAGCCGGCGAGCCAGCTCAGGCGTCGCCCCCCGTCCTCGGCCCAGATCGCCGCCCAGGGTGCACCGCAACCGACCCGGTAGGCCGCCAGCGCCGTCGCGGCGGACAACAAACCGCTCACCGCGAGGAGCACCCAGGGATCCGAGAGGGGAAGGACGTACTTGACGAGCCGGTAGACCGCAAACGCCACCAGCCCCGGAATCAGCATGACGAGCCGCTTCCTCTTCCGCACCGACTCTTCGGCCACCGCCAGCGTCAACTGCGGCAGGACCCTGAGCGTCAAGCGATGGAGCATCGTCACCCCTCCCCGCTTTTCGCGAACATCCCGAAGTACCGGGCCTTGACCTCTTCTACCAGCGCGACCGTCACGCGGGCTTCCCCGCGCTCGGCCGCCGTCCGCTCCAGCTCCAGCCTCGCCATGCTCCGGACCGGTCCCGGCACCCGCTCAAGCCGCCGCTCGGCTTCCGGATCCCAGACGACCGCGCCGCCGTGGCGGGCTTGCGCCAGCACTGTGAAGGTGATCACCCGATGCCCAGCCGACTGTGCGTACCGCTCGGCCTGGTCCTGAACCAATGGCGCCAAGTAGGGCGGCAGCCGATCGAGCACGTGCCGCGCGTCGTCGCTCCACAGCAGGCGGTCCACCAGAGCCACCGCCTCCCTGGCCGGGCCCTCCGCCCCCACCCGAAGGCCGCAGCCGCGACATTCGGAGCGGACCAGCCAGGTGTCGGCATCCACTTCCTCCACCCCCTGCGTATGCATCCAGCGGCCGCACCCGCAAGTCAAAATCGCCATAAGCGACCAGCCGTCAGCGCTCAGCCCTACCCAATTTTCCCAGGATACAAAATGTACAGCATCGTATAGGTGACGCTCCCGGTGACGAACAGGATGCAGTAAATAATCATGGTGAACCGGCCGAGCACGCGGTGGCGCTGCTCGCCGTTTGGCCAGATCCGCTGGATCGCGAATTCCACGGCGAAGACCACTCCGACCAGCAGCACGAGGCCGAGATAGACCATGAACTTTCTCGTGGAAAACCCGGTTGTCAGGCCGCGTGCCAGATACACCACCAGAACCGCAACGGTCAGCCCGCCCAGGATCGTGCCGATCCGCTTCGCCGGGGTCTGGAGCACGGCGTCACGAAGGATGCGCCGGCCCTGCACCACGCTTTGGGCGCGGAACCCGAGCACGATCATGTAGATCGCCATGACCAGGCCGATGATCACGAGCGTGATGTGGAAGGTCAACAGGGGGATAAACACGTTGTCGTAGAGCTCCTGCGATCCCCCGAATCCGGCCTTGCCTTCGAACGCCAGCACCCCCAGTTGCCGAAACAGGTAGTAGCTCGTAAAGAACGCGAGCATGGCCACCATCCCGCCCAGCATCAGCCAGTGGTGGGCGTCGGCCTTGCGCTGCTTGGCCTGGACCCAGCCCACCACAAACAACACCGTGAAGAGCGTGGCCATCGCCTGGCTGAGGTCCGCCCCGATGGTCGCATGGGTGCCGAAGAATCCTGGCTGCTTCAACCATTCCTGCATGTTCTTAGCTCATTCAACGTGCGCCGGCGGTTAGACGTCCTATAGTCGCCAACCCATCAGACGGGCAACGATGGTTCATGCCGCACAAGGTCGAAGCCCATTCATCTCTTCGCTCATGAACCCGCTCGGCGGTTGAACGTCCCCCCATTCACCCACCAACCTCGCCCAGGAGCTTCGCACTACGCTTGCCGCCTCACGCCTTGCGCTTCACGGTTTCGTCCCAAGCACGACCGCAGCGGGCTCCAGCTCCGTGACCGACTGAAACCCGGCCCCCCTCATCCACTCCCGCACCTCCCCCACTGTATAGCAGCGGCCTTTCTCGGTGTTGACCAGGATATGGACGGCGAAGGCGGTCACCCAAGCGGGGCTCGTGCGCGAGGCGTCCAGGAAACGGTCCTTGATGACCAGGCGCCCTCCCGCCGTCAGGTGCCGGGCGGCCTTGCCGACCAGAGCACGATTCTCCTCAGGTCCTTGGTAATGGAGAATATCCGACATGAGCACCACGTCGTAGGGGCCTCCGAGTGGATCGCGGTTAAAATCCCCGCCGAGCAGCGTGATGCGCGACTCGAGCCTCGCCTCCTTAATGGTCCGCTCGGCCACTTTCAGCATCTGTGGCAGGTCGAAGACGGTCGCATGCAGGTTGGGATAGACCGAGCAGAACGCGATGGCGTTGGTGCCCGCGCCGCCCCCGAGATCCAGGAACGTCTTCGCATCCTCCAAGAGGAGCCGCCTGGCGAGGGCAGGCCCGCTCTGCTGGCCGATCCGGTTCAACACGGAGAGCACGTTGGCGCCCAACTCGGGGTCAGTCTCAAACAGGTGCCGGGACACCGGAGACTGCCCCGTCCTGATCGTGTCTTCCAGCCGGCCCCAGTTGCTCCACTCCGCGTCGTGAAGCAGGAGCAAGTGCCCCACGTACTGCGGCGCGCCCTTCACCAGGTGCGTCTGCGCGACCTCGGTATTGGCGAACCGTTCCCCCTCCTTGTTGAGCACCCGCATCGCGACCAGCGCGTTCAGCAGCAGCTCCAGGGCCCGCTCGTCAACCCCTAGACGCGCGGCGATCTCCGTGGCCGTGCGGCCTCTGCCATCCAGGGCCGAAAACACGTCCAGCTTGACGGCCGTCAACAGAATCTTGGTTTCCCAGTAGTATCCGAGCTCAAAGATCTCGGCGAGCGAGAGGTTCCGTGACACCGCATCCCCTGGGCAGGCGCAGCGGCCGTTTCAGGAACTGCGCCTGAAAGATTGCCATCTTACCCGGATGAGAAACGGAAAGGCAACTGTGGGAGGAGCGCGCGAGGAGGGCGCTGAAAACACCAAGGGCAGTAACCGGTGGTGGCCACTGCCCTTGGGGAAGGCTGCGAAGCGTGCTGCTCCGCGAGGAACACTCCAGATTACTTCTTCTTCACCTCGAACTTCGCTTCGACCGTCGCGCCGTCCTTCACCTCCACTTCGGCCTCGACCTGGCCGGCAAAGGGATGCCACGCGAGGATCTTGTGCTTGCCTGCCGGAACGTCCTTGATCTCAAAGGTGCCGTCGTCACCTGCCACGGCGTAGTACGGATTCCAGACCGGGAGGAAGAAGGACTGCATGAACTCGTGCTGGTCGCACTGCAACCGGTAGGTCGCGCCCTGCTTCTCCTGGCCACCCTTGAACTTCACCGGCTTCTCCAGCTTGGAGCCCTTCTCCGCGAGACCGATATTGAAATCGGTCGAAGAGCTCGAGCCCTTCACGAAGAAGCTGTGCGGGTTGTGGAGCACGCCCTTGACGGATTTGGGATCCTCGGGGTCGGCATCGTGGTTCTCCACACGGAAGGGCTTCTGGGCCACCACCACGCTGGTGAAGGGTTTGAACTCGCAGAACTCGGCGACGATGTCCGTGCCCTTGTACCCGTCCACGAAGGCCTTGTCCTCGATGTCGCGGACGGCCACCACGGCGCCCTTCAGGCCCCCGTCCTTTGCAACCGTGATGGTGGGCATGATCCGCTTTTCACCCTGGACCAGATCCTTGTTCGGATTCTTGGGGCAGAACTTCGGGTTCGGGAACTTCGAGAAGAGGAACTCCTTCGCCTCGGACTTCCCCGCATACGTAACCTTGCCCTTAACCGTACCACCCGCATAGGACGTGAACGGCAACGCGAGGAACGCCGCCGTCACCAATGCGAACATGGCGATATAGATACCCTTCTTCATAACGCCTGCCTCCTTATGGATGTGAACGGTGATACAGAACCACAGCTCTGTAAATCCTTACTGGCGAACCCCTGAGTCTTGACTACGACTACGCACAGGTGAGACCACTTACCTCTGCCACCGGCCGGCTGGGGATGCTCGACTGTGCTGGAGGGATCCTTTGTAGCTTTGAATGCCAATTGTATACGAGGTCAACAAGTTGGTGTCAAGCGAAAACCTCGCAGTCGCGATAAAATTCTCACCGTGTTTTCAACGATTTGTAGTTTTCGCCTGCAGATCGAAGGATCCGAGCTATCGCCCCGCCGGCTGTAGCCCGGACTGCATCATCCTGGTCGAGCAACGCCTCTTTGAGCATGGGCAGCGCTTCCTTGCCGCCGACACGGCCGAGCGCTCGGGCAGCGGCGATGCGGGGACGCGGGAGTGGATCTTTGATGAGCTGACGCAAGAGTTGGCTGACCTCCCCCGCATCGTCCCTGCTGCTTTTTGCCAAGGTCCGCGCCACCGCCGCCCTAATGCCCGGGTCGAGATGGCGGGTCAGGTCCTGGACCGCGGTTCTCACCTCATCGTACGGTACCCCCTGCTGGAGCAGGGCGTTGACCGTCGCGGCCCGCACGACGGGGTTCTCGTCCCTCAGCGCACGTTTCAGCGCGGAAATGGTTTCGGGTGTCCCCAACCCGCCCAGGCCGAGGGCAGCGGCCGCCCGCACCGCCGGAATCGGATCGCTCAACAGGCGAACGAGGCCGGGCGCGGCCTCGGGCTGCCCGAGATCGCCGAGCGCGGCGACCGCGGCTCCCCGCACCGAGGGTTGCTCGTCGGACAGCGCTGCTTCCAGCCAGGGCAGCGCTCGGCGATCGCGCAGGTCGCCGAGCAGACGCAGCGCCGCCGCACGCTCCTCCGGATTTCTCGCGGCGGCTGCCTCCTGCAACCGGGCCCACCCCCTCTCTTGGCCCAACATGGCCAGCGCAGCCGCCGCGGCGACACGGACTGAGGGGTGCTCGTCGCTCAGCGACCGCTCGACGAGCGGGATGACGGCGCGATCGCCGGACTGGCCGAGCACCTTGATCGCCGTCGCCCGAACCAGCGCGGCCTGATCCTCAAGCGCCTTCCGGATCGCCGGCGAACGCTGGCCTGCCGGAAGCTGCCCCAGAGCCTCGACGGCCAGCGCCCGGACAAGGCCAGACCCATCCGTCAACGCATCCTCGAAATAGGGAATCGCCTCCTCCGACTCGAGCTCCTTGAGTGCCGTGTAGGCGGCTCCGCGCATCTGCTCCCGCATGTCCTTGAGCAACGGCGTGACGAACCCGAGGGCGACCTCGCGCAGCAGCGCCGCCTCCTCGCGCCCGGTCCTGTGCGCAAGCTGGTCATAGGCGGTGAGCGCCTCCTGTGGCTTGCCCAGGCGGAGCAGGCACCGGGCCTTCAGCCGGTACGCCTCAGCCGGGCCCTTGCCATCCTTGGTCAGAGACTCCAGCAGCGCGAGCGCCTGATCGTAGGCCTTCCGTTTGTAGGCAGCTTGCGCCTCCTGGAGCGCGGCCGTCCTCTTCTCGGCTATGACAGCGGCCGGATCCGCGATGCCGTGGAGTGTCAGGCTGACCGTGCAAGCCAGAAGGATGGCTTGCAGGAGGTGAGACGGGTGGATCTGCACGAGTGATGGTGATGGTCTGGGTTGCGCCCTACTGCTGCAGCTCGACCAGCGGGACGATTTCGATCGGCTTTCCTAGCACGCCCGGTCCGAACCGCGGATTCTCCACGACCTGGAGCGAGGTGCGCCGGCCCGTGGGCGCCCGCAACGCGAGCGACACCTCGACGTGCCCGTCCGGCTCGACGGTCACTGCCCGCGTGGCGGGCGGCCCGGCCTGGGGGTGCCATGCGATGAGCCGGTACGTCCCAGGAGGCACGTTGGAGATCGTGAAGCGCCCGGCCCCGTCGGTAATAGCGTAGTAAGGATTGTCCATGGCGAGGGCCCAGCTCTCCATGTAGGGATGAAACCCGCACTGCATCAGGAACACGCGGCGCCCTTTGCTGAGGTAGATCGGCCCCAGCAGGGACTTGCCGGGTTCGTGGTTGTGCGTGGCGTGCAGGTCGCCCCGCCGGTGATGGCCGTTCATCGGCAAGGGCTGGTTGAACAGGACCCGTGCCCCCAGGCTGGATGAGGTCTCGTACGCCTGGATATCATGCATGACCGGGTCCATGTTCACGACCTCGATGGCGTGCCCGTCTCGGACCACGGTCATAAAGGGTAGAAACTTGCAGTCGCGGGCTTCCACGTGCGGGACGGATACGTCGAAAGCCTTCCCGGCCCGGATGCCTTCGAGCATCACCACGGCATCCTGGAGGCCACCGGTCTTGTCCACGACGAAGTCGTACAACAGGCGCCAGCCTTTGCCGTTCGAGATTCGCCCGCAGTACTGCGGGTCCGGGTAGATGACGAGGTTGTACCCCTTGGGCTTGGGCACGGATCCTTCCAGGCTGATCCGCCCCGTGACGGTCCCGCCGGCCTTGACCTCGACCACGTCGTAGGCCGCCGCTGCTGTCGCAGACAGCGCAAGGAAGAAGGCACCGATTCCGACGATGCCTGTAACTGTTAACGTTTCGCGTTTCACGTTTCGCGCCTCACGGCTTCTGCAATTCCAGCGTCGGCCTGATGTCGATCGGCTTGCCCAACACCTCCAACCCAAAGTGGGGATTCTCGACGACCTCGTGCGCGCTGCGCCGGCCGGTCGGCGCCTTGAACGAGAAGTTCACCTGCACCGTTCCCTTCGGCGCCACGGTCACACGCTGCTCCAGCACCGGCCCTCCCTGCGGGTGCCAGGCGACCAACGTATACTCCCCCGGTGGCACATCGCTGAGCGTGAAGCTCCCGTCAGGGGCGGTGATCGCGTAGTAGGGGTTCTCGACTGCGAACCCCCAACTCTCCATGTAGGCGTGGAAGCCGCACTGCATCACGAAGATCCGCCGCCCCTTCGTCATATGGATCGTCTGCTTCATCGGCGTGCCGGGCAGATGCTCATGTGAATCCGCGCCGATGTTGCGCCGGTGATGCGGATTCATCGGGAGGGGCGTATTGAACAGCACCCGCGGCCCGAGGTGGGAGGTCTCGTAGGCTTGAATGTCGTGCATCACGGGATCCATGTTCACGACTGTCACCTCGTGGTGGTCCCGCACCACGGTGACGAAGGGCAGAAACCGGCAATCCCGCGCCTCGATCGTCGGCGGCGTGAACGTAAACCGCTTGCCCTTCTCGATGTCCGTCAGCATCACGACCACGTCCTGCAGCCCGCCGTCCGGCGCCACTCGAAACTCGTGGAGCAGACGCCAGCCGGTTCCAGTCGAGATCCGCCCGCAATAGACCGGATCGGGAAAGGTGACGAGATTGAAGCCCTTCGGCGTCGGCTTGCCTCCCGTCAACACGATCTTGCCGGTAATCGTTCCTCCATCCACGACCGCAATCTCTTCGTAAGCTTGCACCGGCGACGCCATCAGGAACGCCGCCGCAAGCCCCGCTATGACATGCCGCATGTGATGTCTCTCCTCGAATCCGTTTCAAGTCGTATCAGTCCGACAGCCTTCTACGCTCTTCCAACCTATCACACCGCCTCGTCAAAAAAAGAGGGGGAGCCTCTGACGGCTCCCCCTCCAGGAACGCACAGTTTCAGAGGCCAGCGATTACTTGGAGGCTACCGGCATCGCCTGGCCCGGCTCCGCCGGCACGGTCTCCGCCTTCTTCGTCCCCGGAATGGCCCCGGAGAGCGGAAGTAGGCGCTGGTCCCCGACCGGAAGCACCCGCATGTAGCCCCACTGTCCGGACTGGGAGTACGGCAGCCGCTGGTTGCTCCACACGTAGTCGCCTGGCAACCGGTAGACGCCGCCGGCCGACGGGATGAAGGTATCAAGGACCTCCGACCCCGAGAATTCGACCACGCTGATCATGTCGGCGCCGCGCATGTAGGGCTCGATCGGCCACTCATGCTTCTCGACGCTGAACATGCCATTCTGCTCGTTGTTCGCACCAATTACGTGGATCCGCACCGGATCGCCGGCATGCGCCTCGATGATCGGGGTCACCGGATCCTCTGGTTTGTCCGCCGTGCAAGGCTGGAACATCCGACCCAACGAGCATCCGACCTCCTCCCGATACTTATAGGGCTCCGACCGGTAGTTGACGCCAGTCAGGCCGGCCACGTTCTGCACGTACGGCATGAAGCTCGTGCCAATGATATTGTCCTCGTCCTGGAAAAACAGGGCCACGTCCCGGTAATTGGGACGCATCTCGTTCCCCTGGATCGTCCGGTCAATAATCACATCCGCCGCCCAGGCGTTCTTGTTCGAGAGATCCTCGCCGGTCTTCGGGTCGCGATACTTGGACCCCTTGGGCCCGACGATGATCGCGCCGAACAGCCCGTTGCGCGGATTGAGCATCACGTTGCCCCAATCCCAGACCAGCGAGGTAATCTCCCCGTTGGCTGGATCGGCGTAGTACGTGTAGGTCCGGCTCTCGCCGGGGCCAATCGTCTGATCACCCGGATTGTTCCCAACGTTCGCGCCGAGCGAATCCTTCGGGTCGAACGCCAGCGAAATCGCCGAGAACGAGGCGCGGCCTTCCTTCAGCTTGTTCTTCAGGTTGATCTTGACGCAGTCGCCCACGTTGACCCGGAGCGTCAGCGGCATCGGTTGGTAGCTCCCCTGGGCCACCTTGGAGACCTCCTCCTCCAACATGTAGATCTTCGCGTTGGGATTGCGCGTCAGGATCTTCCGCTCGAAGTCCACTTCGATCTCGTCCGGCGCCTTCGGGTTGAACTTCATCTCCGGGTAGTCCGTCGCCACTACGTTGAAGGTCTTCACCGGGGCGTCGGCCGGACAAACCGGCAGCGGCTTCGGAATCTCGTTCCGGCCGCTGTAGCCAGCCGGGAGCTTCTGCAGGTCTGGCTGCTCCTTGTCGTACACACGCAGGATCCCCCAGGCCCCCTCGGAGAACTTCGAGGATCGGCCGTTGAAGTGGATGTAATCGCCTGGCTGCAGGCGCGGGCCGCCGGCTTGCGGCACGACTAGGTCGTACCGCTCGGCGATCCCAATGTGAATCGAGTTTTTCCGGTTCGCGTCGCCCGCATACCGCTCTGTCAAGAACGTATGGCCTGAGATCGTCCAGGTCATCGTCTCGTTCATAAGCGTGTGCAACAGCCGGAACACCAGCGTATCCCCCACGTAGGCCCGCAGCAGCGGCGTGTAGGGGTCGCCGTGGATCTTGCTGTTGAAGATCTGCGACGCATCCGGGTTGTTGGCCAGCCGTTGCGCAATGGGTCCGGCCCGGAAATTCAACCCGCTGCCCGTCGTGTGCGTCCCGCCGTTCAGGAAGGGCATCGGTGTCATGTAGATCTTCTCTGGCATCTGGAAGGACACAGTCTTCCCGGCTTCCAGCGCCACCTCGACCGGCTGCCCGGGCGGGTTGCCCGCCGTCACGATGTTCACCGTGTGCGGCACCGTGTCGTGCACCTGTACCATCAGCTCGCGGAAGCTGTTGTTCACGCCGTAGCCCACCGGCTCGACCGTATGGATGTCCGCGATGGGACCGCTCCGGATCTCCTTGCCGGTCTTGGGATCATAGTAGGTGGATCCGACCGGCTCGGCGATGAACGTGCCGAACCCGCCGTGCGGCCAGGTGGTTGCCCCGAACGCGTGGTCGTGCCAGAACACGGTCCCCACGTCTGCGTCCACCCAGAACCGCTGCCGGACGAACTCGACCGTCACGATGTCGTTCGCTGGGTGGTCGTGCTTGAGCGGCTTGGTCAGCTCGATCGTGTTGCCCTTGATTGCCTTGATCCGGGCGACCTCGTTGCCCTTCACGTTGTCGGCACCGACCAGGATCAGCGTGTTCACGTGGTACTGCGCCGCGTTCTTGACCGTAATGGCCTTGGCTCCCTTCTTCACCGCAGCCGTCAGCACCGTGTTCATCGGAGCCGGCAGGCCCTTCTTGTTCTTCTTCTCCAGCATCGTGAACGGCCGCACCGACTGCTCGTAGGAGAAACCCGTGATCACGCCATCGGATGCCTGGTTGTCGAACTGCAGGAAGTGCCAGTGGGTATTGATCTTGGACGACTGGAAGTTCGTGTAGTCGTCATCCTCCCACTCGCTGGTCAGGGTCCAGTCCACGCAGTCGTAGATGTTGCCACGGACGACCAGCGGATACTTGAGGTCGTCGTTCTTGCGGATCGCGGCCTCTTCCTCATGCAGCACGAAGATCAAGCCGTTCGGATCCACGACGGGGGGCTCCTTCCCCACGCCGTGCGCGATCTTGATCGGCAGCTTGATAAAGTGGACGTTGTAATCCTTACGCCCGGCGTTCTCTGGGCACAGGCTCCAGACGCCGTTCTCGCCGGGCTTCGCCTGATCGAGGCTCTCCTCGCCGTTCTCGTCCCGCCGGATCATCTCCAGCCAGGGCGCCCCGACATGGTTTGGGGAGAACATCGCCCGCTTGCCGAAGTGCGGGGTCAGGTGCGGCCAGGCGATCTTCCCGGTGGTCGGCTCGAACAGCAACGGATGCCGCTTCCCGGGATGCGTGGACTTGTACTTGGGATTGTCAATCGTACTCTCCTTCTCGCTCATCGCACGATTGCCGTCCCACACCCAGTCGAGCACGGTCGCGTCATACGACACGATCTGCCCCTTTTCGTCGTCCTTGTGGCCTGGCTTGCCCTGTGGTGGCAACTGCATCTCAACCCAGTCCTTGATGTTGATCACGGCCGGGTTGGATTTCCAGTTGCTCTTCCCCTTCTCGACGATCTTGAAGGTCTTGCCGAACCAGTCCACTGTCGTGCCGATGAGCTTGTCCGAGGGCACGCCGACCTTCATCCGGCCCTTCCGGTCCGGCAACTCGCGGAGGTCCGGCATCGTGTCGTTCCGGTACTCCCCGACCTGCAGCGTGTTGTACACGCGCCAGTAGCCCCACATCCCGGCCACATAGTGGTGTGCCACGTGGCAGTGGAACAGAAAGTCGCCGGCGAGCTGCTGGCACAATCCAGACCCGCACTCCGTCTCCAGGTCCAGCGCCTCGGAGGGCCCGATCACCTCCACGTCCACCCGGTCTGTCTTATGCCGGATCACCGGGTATTTCACCGGACCGTTCTTGGCGACATACCAGAGGTTCATATCGTCAATGGCGCGTGGGCTACGCGGCCAGCGGATGGAGCCGCCGTGCGGATGGTGGGAATGGAAGACCTCGGAGCCGCCATGCACGAGACGGAACTTGGCTGGGTCGCCGAGATAGGAGCGAGGGATCGTCGGGGCTGCGTCTCCGAAGGTATAGGAGCTGTAGCCCATGGACTCGTCCTCGAACCCGAAGTACTCGTGCTGGAGGTGCATGTTGTTGATGCCGAAGGGCTCGCTCCGGTAGTTGATCGCCCGGCCACCCGGCCGATACGCGTCCGTCAGGGGGTCGCGCTGCGGCAAGAAGTCGCCCTTCTTGTTCACGGGCCGGAAGGCCTCGTCACCGACCTCGTGGTAGATCAGGACGAACTCGCGGAAGTCTGGACCCGCGCCGTTCCGGATGATCGTTTGCCAGCCGCTCGTCTGCGGCGTGGGATCGCCGGTGCCCAAGGGCTCGAGGTACGACGACCCCTTCGGCTCGACGACGAAGGCCCCGAAGAGCCCCATCACCGTCAGCTCGCGGTCGTTGCTGTAGGAATGGAACTGGCGGACGCCTTCCTGGGTCGTCGGGTGGATATACCACTCCAGGTCCACGCTCTTATCCTTGGCGACCACACTGTCCGGATTGGTCGTGGTGGCAGCCTTCCCCGTGGCGCTCACCACCATGGCCGAGCCGTGGATATGGAGGCTTACATCCTCCCCGCCCTCCAGCTTATTCCGCAGCGTGATCTTGACGCAGTCGCCCTGGTTGCCGCGGATCACGAGCGGCTGAATCCACTGCGCCTGCACACCCGGGAGCACGGCCCCGGGATCGAAACCCTCCTTCTCGCGGGCTGCCTTGTTCTTGGCCTCTTCCTCCCGGACCTTGTCAATGTTCTCGGTCAGGACGTACATGTAGCCTGGGTAGAAGTCCAGCCACTGGTTGAGCGTGATCTCGACGTTGATCGCGGAGATATCGTACTGCCGCACTGGTGCGTTCGCCGGACACCGGCCGCCCGGGGCCGACACTGGCTCGACGCGGGGATCCGACATGAGCAGGAGGTCCTGCCCCCCGGCGCCATACTGGTGCATCATGGACATGCCGTTGTACATGCCCGTGTTGACCTGATGCGCCTGCGGGTCGTGCGCCATCTGCTCCATGATGCGCTGGTGCTGCCGCTCGACCTGGGCTGCGCGATCCGGCCGCCCCGCCATCACATCTTCCACGATGGTCTGGCCCTTGAGCTTCTCAGCCCAGTCCGGGGACTGAGGGCTCATGGCCACATGTTGAGCATGGGCCGACGACGGCTCAGCCGATGCCCCGAGAGGCATTACGAAGAGGAGCGCTCCCACAGCCACCACGCTGAGGAAGCGCCCTACCAAGGTACAACTTGAACGATCCATGGACCGGCCTCCTTGGATGAGAAAACCCTCAATGAAACGGACCTGATTCCCTATGAGTTGATTGAGCGTACAACGTGGGCGGGGTTGAGCGAACCTCCTACCTCCGCCTGTTCGTCAGACCTCAGCGGAGGAATGTCTGTTCAGAGAAGTCCCCGATTGGGGCCTTACATAAAGGTGTGGTTAACATACGTCTACCCGCTGTCCGATGTCAACCCTTTGGGGACGCGGTCCGCGATTGGGGAAGACCCAGTCGGCTCTCGATCACCTGCCCGACCGCAAAACCCTTCCCCCAATGAAGAAGAATGAGGGCAGGGGGCGCTGCCGCGCCCGCCTGCCCCTCTCACTTGCTCACTTGCGCGGGCAGCCAGCTACCATCCTGGCTCGACTGGCTCGGTCCCGTCGCGGCGGCGCGGGCGGAGGCGCACCAGCACCCGCCCTACCACGCTCGCTCGGCCCGGCGCGCTCTCGCCCCCTTGCAACAAGCAGAGCCATGGAGGCCCCGGCGCGCCCGGGTCGGTTCCTTAGAGCCAGTTGACGCGTTCGGCCGGGCGAATGTAGATCGGCTCCTCGATCTGCTGCCGCACCACCTCCTTGCCCGACTTGTTGAACCCCAGCACGGTGTCGTTGTACATCTCGAACCGCCGCCCGTGAATCTGGGTCTCAAACACCTTCGGGCCCGGAATCACGTCGTACCGGAACACAATCTGCTGGCTCGCCCGCCACAACTGCAGCACCGCCAGCAACTCCCGGCTCGGCACCAGGTACTTCTCAATGGCGTTGTCCACCCCCGGCCCGAACATCTGCCGGATGTACCCCCGCGGCGCCCACCGCGGCGGAATGTAGTACCCGTTCGGCTCCGTCCCCCACTGCGGGTACAACGGCAACGCCACCTGCTCCACCCGAATCGCAAAGTACAACGGGTGCCACCGGTCCTCCGCCCACAACCCGTCCTCGCCGATCCGCACCAGGCTCTGCATCCGAATCTTCCCCACGCAGGCCGCCATGCACCGCGTCTCCATCGGCTCCCCGCCCGTCAAGGGGTCCTTCCCCTCAATCCGCGGATAGCACGCAATGCACTTCTCGCTCACCCGCGTCGTCCCCCGGTACATCGGCTTCTTGTACGGACACTGCTCCACGCACTTCTTGTACCCCCGGCACCGGTTCTGGTCAATCAACACAATCCCGTCCTCCGGCCGCTTGTAGATCGCCTTGCGCGGACAGGCCGCCAGACACCCCGGGTACGTGCAGTGGTTGCAGATCCGCTGCAGGTAGAAGAAGAACGTCTCATGCTCCGGCAACGAACTGCCCGTCATCCGCCACGGCTCGTCCCGCGTGAACCCGGTCTTGTCAATCCCCTCCACCACTGCCCGCATGGAGGTCGCCGTGTCCTCGTAGATGTTGACGAACCGCCACTCCTGGTCCGTCGGGATGTAGCCAATCGCCGCCTGGCCCACCTTGGCCCCCGCGTCGAAAATGGTCATCCCTTCAAACACCCCGTAGGGCGCATGGTGCTTGCGGCCCACCCGCACGTTCCACACCTGCCCCCCCGGGTTCACCTGCTCGATCAGTTGCGTGATCTTCACGTCGTAGAACTGGGGATACCCGCCGTAGGGCTTGGTCTCCACGTTGTTCCACCACATGTACTCCTGCCCCTTCGAGAACAGCCACGTGGACTTGTCCGCCATCGAGCAGGTCTGGCACGCCAGACACCGGTTGATGTTGAACACGAAGGCGAACTGCCACTTGGGGTGCCGCTCCTCGTAGGGGTAGAGCATCTTCCGCCCCAACTGCCAGTTATAGACTTCCGGCATGGTTGACTCCTTCGTTAGGCGTGACGGGGGAGGGGGGCAGCGTCAACCCGCATGGCCGCGCCAGGCGCCCCGCCTCACTCGCCACGCATCCCTCTCCCCTAGACCTTGATCTTGATGTGCTCGCCCTTGAGCCACTTGATCATGAACTCGTTCTCCTGCGCCGGCGTGAAGCCCGTCCGCACCGGCTCCCACGGCCCGCGCGCCCCGATGCCCCCATCCTCCGCCTTCGTGATGCGGATCAGGCACTCCTTCGGGGTCGTGTTCACCGCATGGTGGTCAATGGCATACCCGAACTTGAACTTCCACGCAATCGCGTGCTTGCCCGGCAGCGAGTCCGTCTGGTGCATCGGCATCAGCCAGGAGCGCGTGAACGACTGCTGCGCCCCGTACCGGAAGTTGCTCTGATAGCCGGTGTCCACCGCTATCGCCCGCCCGTCCGGCCGCGTCTCATGCCCCTTCACCGACTTCGCCGTCGCCACGTACGGCGCGTGCTTCGTCATCGTCACGTGGTACGGATACGCCGGGTTGTACTTCGCCCGGATCATCAACCGCGCCACCTTGTAGAACGGATCGCTCGGCCGCCAGCCCCGGTACGGCCGGTCCACCGGGTTCCCGTCCACGTACACGTAGTCGCCGTCGTTGATGCCCCGGTCCTTCGCCGCCTGCGGGTTGATGTGCAACTGGTGCTCGCCCACCCCCGGCGTCCGCTTGTCCATCCGGTACGGATCGCCGAAGTTGGACTCGTAGATCTGCACCCAGTCGTTCACCGACCACTGGCTGTGCACGCGGTGCCGGGTCTTCGGGGTCACGCAGTAGAACTGGTACCCCTTCTCCCACAGCGGGTTCGCCTGCCGCCGAATCTCCTGCCACGGCAGCTTCAGGTTGCGCACGTGCTTGTCGTCGTGGTGCTGGGCCGTGATGGGAATCCCGTAGTCGTCCGGCCGGACGTACGGGTTGCTGGACATGATCGCGTTGGGCAGGTACGGCGTGCACTCCGGCCCCTCCCGGTGCACGATGAAGTTCTCGCCGTACTCGATCGCCTCCGGCTCCACCCGGTAGGTCTCCAACCGCCCGCACCGCGTCCACTGCGGCTTGCTCTCGTTGATCTCCTCCCACAGCGGCTGCCGCGGATACGTCCGCGTCATCACCATCCAGCCCTTCTCGCTCTTCAGCATCGTGTCCGCATGGTAGCCGTACATCGTGGCGCTGGCGTCCAGCACCCGCTGCACGTACACGTCCACCCGGTTCTGGTAGACGAAGTGGAAGACATCCTTGATCCGCTTGTCACCGGTCATCTCGGCCAGCTTCGCCGCGACGCCCGCAAAGGTGTCCGCGTCGTTGCGGGTGTCGTACAGCGGCCGGATCCCGCCCTTCCAGATCTGCACCCAGGGGTTCGACACCGTCGCCGTCATCTCCGGATAGGTGAACTCCATCCAGGAGTTGCAGGCAAACGCGATGTCCGCATGGTTGACGTCGGAGGTCATCTCGATGTCCTGCACCACGATCATCTCGATGTTCGGATCGACGTTCTTGACCATGTCGTAGTGGTGCTTGGCGTTGTTGAGGATGTTCACGTTGGTCACCCACCGCACCTTGCTCGCCGTCGGCATGTGGGTCTTGCCCGTGAACACCTTGCGGCCGTACTTCGGCGTGTTGACGATTAAGGCCGTGTCCCCGTGGTTCCAGTACCCGACCTCTTCGCCGTAGTAGTAGGACTTGACCTTGATCTCCTTGCCGTGGGCGTTGGGATCGAGCGTCAGGTTGAACGGATCCTCGCCCGTGTGCACGCCCAGGCCGCCGCCCGACCAGGGGGTCGAGTTCCAGATGCCGGCCTTGTAGTTACCGGACCAGGTGTGGCAGCCCGTGCCGAACTTCCCGATGTTGCCGCCGAGGATCATGACCAAGGCCGCCCCGCGGCCCATCTCGGTGCAGTGGAAGTAGTGGCACACGCCCTCGCCGTTGTGGATCTGCGCCGGCTTGATCGTGCCGTTGTCCCGGGCCCAGCGGACGATCAGGTCCTTGGGCGCCCGGTTGATCTGATGCACCGTGTCCAGGTCGTAGTCCTGGAAGTGCACCAGGTACATCTGGAAGATCGGCATCACGTCCACTTCGCGGCCGTTGAGCAGCTTCACGCGATAGGTCCCGGTGAGCGCCGCGTCAATGCCGCTGTTCTGGTAGTGCCAGCCCACCAGCTCACGGTCCAGCGGCACGGCCTGGTTCTTGTTGAGGTCCCAGACCATCATGCCGCCCAGCCGCTCGATCTGCTCCGGCTTGAGCGACTGCACCCGGCCCGAATACCGCTTGCTGTAGTCCGGGAACTTAAAGTCCGGCACCACGTCCCGCGGGTCCAGGTACTGCAAGGTGTCCGTCCGGACGAGCAACGGCATGTCCGTGTACCCCTTCAGGAAGTCCACGTCATGCATGTTTTCGTCAATGATGATCTTGCTCGCCCCCAGGAACAGCGCCGCGTCCGTCTCTGGCCGCACCGGAATCCAGTAGTCGGCCCGCGTCGCCGTCGGGTTGTACTCCGGCGTGATCACCACCACCCGGGCGCCCCGCTCGATGCTCTCCAGCTTCCAGTGGGCCTCCGGCATCTTGTTCTCGACGAAGTTCTTGCCCCAGGAGGTGTTCAGCTTGCAGAACCGCATGTCGGAGAGGTCAATGTCGCAGTTCTGCGTGCCGTTCCACCAGGGCTGGGCAGGGTCCTGGTCGCCGTGCCAGGTGTAGTTCGAGTAGTAGCGGCCGCCTTGCGCCTGATCCGGCTTCACCTTCCGAATGTAGGTGTCCACGAGCGGGAGCACGCCGCCGTTGAACCGGGTGTTCATCATCTTGCCGATGATGCCCAGCACGGGCATGCCGGCCCGGTGCTTAAAGCAGCGCACCCCGGCGCCCTTCATCATCTCGATCATCTCCGGCGGATAGCCCTGCTCGCGCAGCCGCCGCGCCCCCGCCTCGCCGCTGTAGCGCGTGGCGATGATCAGCACCGCCTTGGCGGCGTAGGTGAAGGCTGTGTCCCAGGACACCCGGACCATGTCGTCCAGGAAGCGGCTGTCGAACTTGTACTTCCGCTTGGTCTCCGGGGTCAGCTCCGGCGCTCCCGCATCCATCCATTCCTTCCAGCCCCGCCGCATCAACGGCCCCTTCAGCCGATAGGGCCCGTACACCCGGCGGTGGAAGGTGAACCCCTTCAGGCACATGCGCGGGTTGTGGGCGAAGGTCCCGCGGTTGCCGTAGAGGTCCTCGTAGGTCTGGTGGTCGTAGTTCTGCTCGACCCGCATCACGACGCCGTTGCGCACGAAGGCGCGCACGCGGCAGCCATGGGTGTCGTTCGGGGAGCAGCAATAGGTGAAGGAAGAGTCATACCGGTACTGGTCGTGATAGACGCGCTCCCAGGACCGGTCGGGATACTCGCCGAGGGGGTTGCCCACCTCGATGACCGGCTGTAGCGCGGTCAAGGCGAGGGCCTTGTCCGCCAGCGCGACAGCCGCCACGGTCCCGGCCGTGGCCTTCATGAACTGTCTCCGCGAAAGAAGCATAACGAAGCCTCCCCACAAGTTGATAAAGAACCTACAGACTCTCAGGCACCTTCTCGATGCGTGATTCTTGCGACTCGCCTCACCTCCTTTCTCTCCACAAATGCTGGTGTCAGGAAATACTGGCAGGCATTCTGAATCCTGCCTCAAGCCGGGCTTTGGGGAGAGGCAATGGCTATGCCAGTCGCGAGTCGGCGGGAAATCTGTCGTAAGTAGTTGATCGTGTCGCCTGAACAGGGCATGGGGCCGGGGAAGCCTGGATGCCATCGTCCGCGGCCCGCGATTTGTCACGGGCTCCGTTTCGCTTGCCGCGATTTATCGAGGGCAAGGATGGAACGGAAAATCCTATACGCTACGAAGGCGTAACGCACGCTGGCACAAATCTTGTTCCCTCCCAGCATGACGAGCCTACGTGGGATTGGAGGCGAGCGGACGTTTGAGCCCCAGCTTTTTGAGTCGGCTGCGCAACGTGCTGGGATTAAGCCCCAGGGCCTGCGCGGCCCCCTGGGGCCCCTCGATGCGCCAGCCTGTCTCCTGCAGGGTCTTCAGGATGTGGGCTCGCTCAAAATCCAGTAGCGTGGCCGGTGCACCCTGCGGGTCGGCGCCAACGCCGGGAGCCAGCGAGTCCTGGATCTCGAGGAGCGGCGTCCGGGAGAGGATCATGGCGCGCTCGATCACATTCTGCAGCTCCCGCACGTTGCCCGGCCAGGCGTACCGGACCAGACGCTCCATGGAGGCCGGCGCGATGTCTTCCCAGCGCCGCTTCAGCTTCGCGCTGTACTGCTCGAGGAAGTGGCGGGCCAGCAGCGGAATATCCTCCGGCCGCTCGCGCAGCGGCGGGACGAAGATCGGAAAGACGTGGAGGCGATAGTAAAGATCGGCGCGAAACCGGCCCTCGGCGATGGCGGAGACCAGGTTGGAGTTCGTGGCGGCGATGATCCGGACATCCACGGGCACCGGGTGCGTCCCGCCAACCCGATCCACATAGCCGTCTTGCAGCACGCGCAGGAGCTTGGCCTGCGCCTCCATCGGCATCTCCCCGATTTCATCCAGAAACAACGTGCCCCCGTTCGCGAGCTCAAACCGCCCCTGGCGACGCTGCTCGGCCCCCGTGAAGGCGCCCCGCTCGTGCCCGAACAGCTCGCTCTCGACCAACCCGACCGGCAGCGCGGCGCAGTTCACCCGCACGAAGGGCTTATCCCGTCGCAGGCTCAGCTCGTGGATGGCCCGGGCAAGCAGCTCCTTGCCGGTTCCAGTCTCTCCGGTGATCAATACCGTGCTGTTTGTCGGCGCGACGGCCTGCGCCAGCGAGAGCAGGTTCTGGAAGGCCTGGCTGCGCCCGACCATGGCCCCGAAATTGTTTGTGAGCTTGATCTCCTCAACGAGGTACTCATTCTCGCGTGCGAGCTGTTCCCGCAAACGGTTGATCTCTTCATACGCCCGCACGTGGTTGATGGCATACGCGATCTGCGTGGCCACCTGCTGCAGGAACTCCAGGTCCTCGGCATCCGGGTCACCAGTCTGCACGCTGCCGATGTTCAACGTCCCGAGGCAGGTGTCGCGGAGCATGAGCGGCAGGTTGATCATGCGCCCGAGCCCCTCCTGGATGTAGAAATCATCCTCGAGAAACAGTCGCTCCCGGTGCAGATTCGGCCGGATGTGGATCCGGCGGTGATCGTACACCCACCCCACGGCGCTCCCCACCCGTGGGATGATCGCGTCCCGCTGGAGTACCCTGACCGGCATGGTCGTTTCGACCGCGAGAAACCGGAAGGTGTCGGTGTCCGCGCTGTACAGGGTCACACCCGCACGCTCCCACGGCATCACCTGCCGAATCTGCTCCGTGATCGCCCGCCACAGACTGTCGGTGTCGCGCTGGGAATTCAGCACGTTGGTCACTTCCAGCAGCGCCCGATAACTGAGATGGATGCGTGTCATGAACATTCCCCTGGAAACCGCTGCGCATTCTAAAGCACGGGCGGGCCAAACGCCAGCGAAACTCGATGGTGAAATGCGAAACGCGGCGCGGCGGCTCTACTCGTCCGACTCCACGACGAACCGATAGCCCACGCCAGGGTCCGTCAGGATGTAGCGGGGGCGGGCGGGATCCTTCTCGAGCTTCTTTCTGAGGTGGGCGACGAAGACACGAAGGTATTGCGCCTGGTCCGCATAGGACTTTCCCCAAACGGCGGTGAGCAGCGTCTGATGCGTCAAGACCTTCCCGGCGTTCTCGATCATGTACTTGAGCAAATTGTATTCGGTGGGAGTCAGTTTGACAACCTCCCCGGCGAGGCGGACCTCGCGCGTGGCGAAGTTCACCGAGAGATCACCGGTCGTAAACACGGGCAAGGCGCTTTTGGCCCCGGCAGCCCTGCGCAGCACCGACTTGATCCTGGCCAGCAACTCGACGGTGCTGAATGGCTTGGTGATGTAGTCGTCGGCTCCCAGTTCCAGGGCTTCCACCTTCTTCGCTTCGGTCGAGACCGCCGAGAGCACGATGATCGGAACTGGCGACTGCTCTCGCAGACGACGGGTCACTTCTAGCCCTTCCAGGCCCGGCATCAACAGATCAACCAACACGACATCGGGCATGCGAGAAGCGGCTGCCTGCAACGCCTGTTCGCCCGTCTCCGCCCGGATGACCGTGTAGCCCTGGGCCTCCAGCGCGACCTGGAGGGACCGCCGGATCTGGGGCTCATCGTCCACGACCAGGATGCGAGCTCCACGGTTCACGGCGGCTCCTCTAGCACGTTGGAAGATCCAAGAACGACGGCGCCGGCTCGCGGACGGGCAGGGTGAACGTGACCGTCGTCACGTGCCCAAGGGTGGACTCCACCCAAATACGCCCGCCGTGGGCAGCAATAATGCCTTTGCAGATCGCCAGCCCCAACCCGCTGCCGCGCACAGGTCGCTCGCGCTTCGAGCGCACACGATAGAAGCGATCGAAAACCCGATCGAGATCGTTCTCCGCAATGCCTTCCCCTTCGTTGGACACGCTAATCGTCAGCTCCGAGTCGGTCTGGCGGGCCGTCAATCGGATCGCCGTGCCCGGGAAGGAATACTTGGCCGCATTGTCCAGCAGATTGACCAGCACCTGCTGGATCTCCACGGCATCCACGTGCACGGGGGCCAGCCCGTCCGGAAGCTGGATGTCCACGCGCCGCGCCTGGAGCATCGTGGCGCTGCGCCGCAGCGCCCCCTCGACTAGGTCTTCGATCGGGTACCATCCGCGGTTGGGGACGAGCTGCCCGGCCTCGATGCGCGACATGTCCAGCAGGTTGCTGATCAGCCGGTCGAGGTAGTCCACTTCTTCGTCAATCCCACGAAGGAGTTCCACCCGAGTGTCCTCGGGAAGGCCGCCCTCGACTCCCTGTAGGCTCACCACCGAGGTCTTGATGGCCGTCAGCGGCGTCCGGAGCTCGTGCGAGATGAGCGACAGCAGCGCCGATTTCAATTCGTCGCTCTGGCGGAACGCCTCGATCCGCTGGGCTTCGCTCCGGCGAAGCTCCTCCTCGGCGTGTTGACGTTGGGCGATTTCCTCCACTAACTCACGACTGGCCCGGACCACCTGGACGGTCAAGAGCAGCCCCAAACCCGCGGCGCACAGACTGAGTGAGATTTCCCACGCCAGCATGTTAGCGACTTCGGCGTCAGCCTTGGCATAGAAGAGGCGGGCCGCCTCGACCGTCACCTCATTCAACGTCTCGTTGAGCCCCAGCAACTCCTGCAGCTCGACCGCCGATCCGGGGCTCCCCTCCGGACGCTGTGCAAAGCGCTCCCCCTTCCGGACGAATTCCTCGATCAACCGTTGCTGTTCGATCAACTTCTTCCTGATGGCTTCGTCGCTGGCCGGCGGCAGCTCGACCGTCTCCGTTTGCCCCAGCAAGGCCACCCGACCGCCGTGGATCAGCGCGTTCAGCGACCCCTTCCAGAGCTCCGCCGTGTCGCGATAGTTGACCCGATGCCCCTGGGAGGCCAAGAACACCTCCTTCATGAACATCTGGTTGAGCATCCGCTGCCGACCCGCGATATTGATTTCGGCAGCCATGGACCTTTGATTCCGGATCGTCAGCACCGTGTAAGACAAGATGCCCAACATAGTCGCGATGAAAAGCCCGGCGATCACGACCAGCGTCTGGCCGATCGAAAGACGGACGACGGTGTGCTTCATCATTCATCCCCGCGGTGGTCATGCCCCGGCACTCCAGGCCGGTGAAAGCCCCGAACCAGAGGCGACCGTCAAGCCCGGATTGCCGCAGGATAATCAGTTTCGGCAGCTCCTGCAAACCAAATGCTTCTTCCACACTCGCCCCTCGGGAAAAGACTGGTGAGGATAGGCCTTGAGAAGCAAGGGGACCAGGCAGAGATTCGCGGGCGGCGGCCCGTCGCCGTCACACAGCTTGAACAATGGCGAGCTTCAAGAAGAGAGATGGGGAAACAGACATGGTGTGGAATTCACAGAATGCAGAGGGGGGCAGGGGCGCTCCCATGCGCCTCCTGCCCCCCTTCGCCGAGCCCTCAGCGCTCAGCTTGCAGCCTCCCCATGGTTGCTGACGGCTGAGCACGGATGGCGGGGTGTGGCCTCAGCCTCAGAGCCAGTTCACCCGCTCCGCGGGCCGAATGTAGATCGGCTCCTCGATCTGCTGCCGCACCACCTCCTTGCCCGACTTGTTGAACCCCAGCACGGTGTCGTTGTACATCTCGAACCGCCGCCCGTGAATCTGGGTCTCAAACACCTTCGGGCCCGGAATCACGTCGTACCGGAACACAATCTGCTGGCTCGCCCGCCACAACTGCAGCACCGCCAGCAACTCCCGGCTCGGCACCAGGTACTTCTCAATGGCGTTGTCCACCCCCGGCCCGAACATCTGCCGGATGTACCCCCGCGGCGCCCACCGCGGCGGAATGTAGTACCCGTTCGGCTCCGTCCCCCACTGCGGGTACAACGGCAACGCCACCTGCTCCACCCGAATCGCAAAGTACAACGGGTGCCACCGGTCCTCCGCCCACAACCCGTCCTCGCCGATCCGCACCAGGCTCTGCATCCGAATCTTCCCCACGCAGGCCGCCATGCACCGCGTCTCCATCGGCTCCCCGCCCGTCAAGGGGTCCTTCCCCTCAATCCGCGGATAGCACGCAATGCACTTCTCGCTCACCCGCGTCGTCCCCCGGTACATCGGCTTCTTGTACGGACACTGCTCCACGCACTTCTTGTACCCCCGGCACCGGTTCTGGTCAATCAACACAATCCCGTCCTCCGGCCGCTTGTAGATCGCCTTGCGCGGACAGGCCGCCAGACACCCCGGGTACGTGCAGTGGTTGCAGATCCGCTGCAGGTAGAAGAAGAACGTCTCATGCTCCGGCAACGAACTGCCCGTCATCCGCCACGGCTCGTCCCGCGTGAACCCGGTCTTGTCAATCCCCTCCACCACTGCCCGCATGGAGGTCGCCGTGTCCTCGTAGATGTTGACGAACCGCCACTCCTGGTCCGTCGGGATGTAGCCAATCGCCGCCTGGCCCACCTTGGCCCCCGCGTCGAAAATGGTCATCCCTTCAAACACCCCGTAGGGCGCATGGTGCTTGCGGCCCACCCGCACGTTCCACACCTGCCCCCCCGGGTTCACCTGCTCGATCAGTTGCGTGATCTTCACGTCGTAGAACTGGGGATACCCGCCGTAGGGCTTGGTCTCCACGTTGTTCCACCACATGTACTCCTGCCCCTTCGAGAACAGCCACGTGGACTTGTCCGCCATCGAGCAGGTCTGGCACGCCAGACACCGGTTGATGTTGAACACGAAGGCGAACTGCCACTTGGGGTGCCGCTCCTCGTAGGGGTAGAGCATCTTCCGCCCCAACTGCCAGTTATAGACTTCCGGCATGGTTGACTCCTTCGTTAGGCGTGACGGGGGAGGGGGGCAGCGTCAACCCGCATGGCCGCGCCAGGCGCCCCGCCTCACTCGCCACGCATCCCTCTCCCCTAGACCTTGATCTTGATGTGCTCGCCCTTGAGCCACTTGATCATGAACTCGTTCTCCTGCGCCGGCGTGAAGCCCGTCCGCACCGGCTCCCACGGCCCGCGCGCCCCGATGCCCCCATCCTCCGCCTTCGTGATGCGGATCAGGCACTCCTTCGGCACCGTGTTGACCGCGTGGTGGTCAATGCCGTAGCCGAACTTGAACTTCCACGCAATCGCATGCTTGCTCGGCAGCGAGTCCGTCTGGTGCATCGGCATCAGCCAGGAACGCGTGAACGACTGCTGCGCCCCGTACCGGAAGTTGCTCTGATAGCCGGTGTCCACCGCAATCGCCCGCCCGTCCGGCCGCGTCTCATGCCCCTTCACCGACTTCGCCGTCGCCACGTAGGGGGCGTGCTTCGCCATCGTCACGTGGTACGGATACGCCGGGTTGTACTTCGCCCGCAGCATCAACCGCGCCACCTTGTAGAACGGATCGCTCGGCCGCCAGCCCCGGTACGGCCGGTCCACCGGGTTCCCGTCCACGTAGACGTAGTCGCCGTCGTTGATGCCCCGGTCCTTTGCCGCCTGCGGGTTGATGTGCAACTGGTGCTCGCCCACCCCCGGCGTCCGCTTGTCCATCCGGTACGGATCGCCGAAGTTGGACTCGTACATCTGCACCCAGTCGTTCACCGACCACTGGCTGTGCACGCGGTGCCGGGTCTTCGGGGTCACGCAGTAGAACTGGTACCCCTTCTCCCACAGCGGGTTCGCGTGCCGCTTGATCTCCTGCCACGGCAGCTTCAGGTTGCGCACGTGCTTGTCATCGTGGTGCTGGGCCGTGATGGGAATCCCGTAGTCGTCCGGCCGGATGTACGGGTTCGTGGACATGATCGCGTTGGGCAGGTACGGCGTCGCCTCGGTGCCCTCCCGGTGCGCCACGAAGTTCTCGCCGTACTCGATCGCCTCCGGCTCGATCCGGTAGTTCTCGTACCGGCCGGTCCGGGTCCACATCGGCTTCGACTCGTTGGTCTCCTCCCAGAACGGCTGCCGCGGATACGTCCGCGTCATCACCATCCAGCCCTTCTCCGACTTCAGGCATGTATCGGCCTGATAGCCGTAGAAGGTGCTCGAGGCATCCAGGAGCCGTTGCACGTACACGTCCACCCGGTTGAGGTACACGAAGTGGAAGACATCCTTGATCCGCTTGTCGCCGGTCATGTCGGCCAGCTTCGCCGCCACGCCCGCAAAGGTGTCCGCGTCGTTGCGAGTGTCGTACAGCGGCCGGATGCCGCCCTTCCAGATCTGCAGCCACGGGTTGCTCACCGTGATCGTCATCTCCGGATAGGTGAACTCCATCCAGGAGTTGCAGGCCAACGCCACGTCCGCATGGTTCACGTCCGAGGTCATCTCAATATCCTGCGTGACGATGCACTCGATATTGGGATCGACGTTCTTGACCATGTCGTAGTGGTGCTTGGCGTTGTTGAGCACGTTCACGTTGGTCACCCAGCGGAACTTGCTCGGGCTCGGCATGTGGGTCTTGCCCGTGAACACCTTGCGGCCGTACTTCGGCGTGTTGACGATCAAGGCCGTGTCCCCGTGGTTCCAGTACCCGACCTCTTCGCCGTAGTAGTAGGACTTGACCTTGATCTCCTTGCCGTGGGCCTCCGGATCCAGCGTGAGGTTGAATGGATCCTCGCCCGTGTGCACGCCCAGCCCGCCGCCCGACCAGGGGGTCGCCGTCCAGGCGCCGGCCTTGTAGTTGCCGGCCCAGGTGTGCTGGCCCGTGCCGAACTTGCCGACGTTCCCCGTGATGATCAGAACCATGGCCGCCGCCCGGCCGTAGATCGTCTCGTGGAAGTAGTGGTTCACCCCCTCGCCGTTGTGGATCGCCGCCGGCTTGATCGTGCCGCTATCCCGGGCCCAGCGGACGATCAGGTCCTTGGGCGCCCGGTTGATCTGATGCACCGTGTCCAGGTCGTAGTCCTGGAAGTGCACCAGATAGAGCTGCCAGACCGGCATCACGTCCACCTCGCGGCCGTTGAGCAGCTTGACCCGGTAGGTCCCGGTCAACGCCGCGTCAATGCCGCTGTTGCGGAAATGCCAGCCCACCAGCTCGCGATCCAGGAACACCGGCTGCTGCTTGTTCAGGTCCCAGACCATGCAGCCCCCCAGCCGCTCGATCGTCTCCGGGTTGAGCGTCTGCACCTTGCCGGAGTACCGGTTCGAGTAATCTGGGAACTTGAAGTCCTTGATTACATCCCGCGGGTCCAGATATTGGAGCGTGTCCGTGCGGACGAGGATCGGCGCGTCCGTGAACTCCTTGAGGAAGTCCACGTCGTGCATGTTCTCGTCAATGATGATCTTCATCGCGCCACAGAACAGCGCCCCGTCGGACTGCGGCCGCACCGGAATCCAGTAGTCGGCCCGCGTCGCCGTCGGGTTGTACTCCGGCGTGATCACCACGATCCGGCAGCCCCGCTCGATGGATTCCAGCTTCCAGTGGGCCTCCGGCATCTTGTTCTCGACGAAGTTCTTCCCCCAGCTCGTGTTCAGCTTGGAGAAGCGCATGTCGCAGAGGTCAATGTCGGAGGTCTGCACGCCCGACCAGAAGGGGTGCGACGGGTTCTGGTCGCCGTGCCAGGTGTAGTTCGACCAGTAGCGGCCGCCCTGCGCCTGGTTGGGCCCCACCTTGCGGATGTAGGTGTCCACCAGCGGGAGCACCCCGCCGTTGAACCGGGTGTTCATCATCTTGCCGACGATGCCCAACACGGGCATGCCGGCCCGATGCTTGAAGGTGCGCGTGCCGGCGCCCTTCATCATCTCGATCATCTCCGGCGGATAGCCCTGCTCGCGCAGCCGCCGCGCCCCCGCCTCGCCGCTGTAGCGCGTAGCGATGATCAGCACCGCCTTGGCCAGATAGGTGAACGCGGTGTCCCAGGACACCCGGACCATGTCGTCCAGGTAGCGGGCGTCGAATTTATACTTGCGCTTGACCTCAGGCGTGAGTTCCGGGGCGCCGGCGTCCATCCACTCCTTCCAGCCTTTGCGCATCAACGGCCCCTTCAGCCGATAGGGCCCGTACACCCGGCGGTGGAAGGTGTAGCCCTTCAGGCACATGCGCGGGTTGTGGGCGAAGGTCCCGCGGTTGCCGTAGAGGTCCTCGTAGGTCTGGTGGTCGTAGTTCTGCTCGACCCGCATCACGACGCCGTTGCGCACGAAGGCACGCACCCGGCAGGCGTGGGTGTCGTTCGGAGAGCACACGAACGTGAAGGAGGAATCGTACCGGTACTGGTCGTGGTAGACCCGCTCCCAGGACCGGTCGGGATACTCACCGAGGGGGTTGCCCACCTCGACGACCGGCTGCAGCGCGGTCAAGGCGAGAGCGCGGTCCGCGATCGCGGCCGCCGCGATCGTCCCGGCCGAAACCTTTAAAAACTGTCGCCTTGATAGATACATCGTCACAACCTCCCTGCAAAATTGCCCCTCTCAAAGACATGGACCATTGAGAAGCCTCTGTTTCTCCTCACCTCACCTCACCTCCCTTCTCTACCTTCTTCCTCAGGGCAGACCGATGGACGATCTGAAGCCCTAAGCAAAGCCATTGCCAGGGGGGTTGGCAGAACGTGTGGGACACGGGAGCGTCTAAGTGGCCATCCGTTCAGCGAAAACTGCTCGGCCGGCGTGGAGGCCGATGAGCCACGCGGAGCTTGCGCGGGACACAGAGCAAGAAACTGTTGACACTCGGATCAGGCTGTGGCTAAAAACTGCTACAAGATCAAATTGTTAGCTGCGAAGAAGAAATCTTTTCGCGGGAGGGAGACCAACCAGGACAGCGCGGGTCTCCCGCTTCAGTTCGGGCTGGGTGCGCTTCCCGGCCTCCGCAGGTTACGCCAGAGAAACATGCTGGCGGATGGGGGAGATGTCCGGCCGGAGGCTTGCCTTGGAAGACCAAGCCCGCTGTCACAAAATCGGAACCAGCCTCCTAATGAGCGGAGGGGGACGAGCCTTGCAGGTAATGGCGCATCAAAGAGGAGAAATGCTGCCGGGTGATGCCGCTGTCTTCGGCCGCCTTAGCCACCTGTCCCCCTGCCATCTCCAGCTTGGCCCTGAGGTAGGCGCTGTTGAACTCCGCCAGCACCTTTTTCCTCGCCTGCCCATACGAGTCGGCCAAGTAGGCGGTGATGTCAAAAGAGGCCGCCGACTTCCTCCCCGAGGGCAGGAGCGATCTGATCTGCTGACGGCTGATGGTGTTGCCCTCGCACAGCATGATGGCCCGCTCGATGACGTTACGGAGTTCCCGGACGTTGCCCGGCCAGTCGTAGGCCGCCAGCTCGTTCATGGCGGAGGATTCCAGGTAACACCCGGGCTTCTTTAAGGCCTGCCCAAAGGACGATGTAAAGTGGCGTGCCAGGACAGCGATGTCTTCCGGACGTTCCCGCAGCGGCGGCACCTTGATGACAAAGGCGGCGAGCCGGTAGTAGAGGTCCTTCCGGAACTCGCCTGTTTGGACCTTCTCCTCGAGATCCTTGTTCGTCGCCGCGATGAACCGCATATCTACCCGCTTCACGCGGGTCCCACCCACAGGCCGGACCTCGTTGTCCTCGAGCACCCGCAACAACTTGGCTTGGAGCGGGAGCGGCAGATCGCCGATCTCGTCCAGGAAGGCCGTCCCGCCGTGGGCCAGCTCGATGAGCCCCGGCTTATCGCTGATCGCGCCGGTAAAGGCGCCCCGGACGTGGCCGAAGAGCTCGCTCTCCGCCATGCCTTCCGGCAGCGTCGTGCAATCAATGACCTGGTAGGGCTTGGTCCGCTCGCTGCTTTCCTCGTGGATCCGACGGGCGATGAGCCCCTTACCGGTCCCGGTCTCGCCGATGATCAGGACGGGCATGCGACCCTGGGCAGCCGCACGGACCGTCCGCAGGATCTCGTGAAAGGCCTTGCTCGCGCCGATGAATCCCCCCTCGTCGAACTCCCGTTCTTGGACCCGCTGGTAAACCACGCGGCGGCGGACAATCTCCGAGATGCGGATGGCCCGGTGCAGCCGCATGCCGAGATCGTCCGGGTTGGCGGGCTGCACGATATAGTCGTAGGCCCCCCGCCGCATGGCTTCCACCGCCGCCCCGACCTCATTCCGCTGCGTCACGACGATGACCGGGAGCGTGCGATCAAGTTCCTGGATCCGGCTGATCAAGTCCAGTCCGTCAACGCCCGGCAGGACCACGTCCGTCAAGACCAGGTCCACGGCCCGCTCGGTCAACGCCTGAAGCGCGCCCTTCGCGGTAGAGCAAACTTCAAAATCGAGGCCGCCCTCGACCGGTTTAAGATTCGCCCGCTCCAGAGCCTGCAGCAAGTGCTCGGTTTCGGTCGGATTGTCCTCGACGATTAAAATAGTAAAGGTTCTGGTTTTCCTCGTCTGGAAGACAGGTTCCCAGGTGAGGGTTGTCATGGTACCCCTCCGGCTCGAAGGGGGCAGAGCGCCACTCGCCTCCTGCCAGTCGGCCACCGCACACTGAGCGCCCATAGACTGGTTTCCTCTCCTCACATTGGGCCACACTCCGCCCCGGTCCCTCTGTTTTAATCATCCATCCCGCGCTCGACAAGGGGCCTTTGGGCAGGGCCGAACGGCCGGTTGTCCCAGGATGGCTTGGCCGCCGCAGGGTGGGCACCGGCTGCAATTGCCATGGATACGGTGAAGGCGCTAGAATCCTCCAAGCCTCTGCCGCTTGTGATTAGAGAGGGGGATGCGCGATGGTCACCATGCTGGGACGCCTGGCTGCGCTGATGGTTCTGCTGGCTCTCTTGTGGGCGGGTCTTTTCCCTTGCGAACAAGCGCTGGCCTTCAAGATTGTGGAGCCCACCGAGGGGAGCGTGCTCAAGTCCGGCAAGCGCGTCCCGGCCAAGGTGGACTTGGGCCGGGACACGGGCGTCGTCAAGGTACGCTACTACTGGTACGCCGACCAGGCCGATGTGCTCGTCGAGCAGGATGTGACGCAGGCCGGCGGCGGGAGCAGTAGCGACAAGATCGCCGACGACAAGTATTGGCAGAAGGAGTATGCCACTGGCGGGAACATTGTCGCGCTGCCGTTTCTCGTTTCGACTGCCCAGAGCGAGCCGCCATTCGGCGGGCCGCTCCCGGTTCCCAAGGAGGCGATCGGCAAGATGCGGCTCCTGGCGATCGGAGAGATCTCCCGGGGCCGGCTGGAGGCCCGGACGGTCTTCGATGAAGTCGAGGTGCAGGTCGAGCCGGAGGCAGAGCTAACCGCGATCGAGTTCGAGACCGAGAAGCCCCTGCGGCTGGGTCGGACTGGTCAGCTTGCCACCTACGGTCAAGTGGACACGAAGGGCAAGATCTTCGAGCTGCCCGTGGTCGGAGTCTTCTCGGATGGGGTCTCGCGCGCTATTTCCGCCCCCTCCACGGGCACCACTTACACCTCGTCCAACGAGCAGGTCATCAAGGTGCACCCGCAGTATGGCCTGCTCCAGTTGGTGGGCGACGGGCAGACGAGCCTCACGGTCTCCAACCGCGGCAAGCAGGAATCCTTGGAAGTGATCGTGGAAGTGGGGGGAGAGCCGAACGAGCCGCCTATTGCGGATGCGGGACCGAACCGGACCGTGAAAGCCGGCACCAAGGTCAAGCTGAGCGGCTTGCGGAGCCGGGACCCGGAAGGCGAAGCGCTCTTCTACGCCTGGAGCCAGGTCCGCGGGAGCAAGGTCGCGCTGCTGGACGTCAACATGCCCGAAGCCTCCTTTCTCGCTCCCTCGGTCTCCGAGAAGCGACTGTTTCGGTTCAAGCTGCGGGTTACGGACAAGAAGGGGGCAGATAGTTTGCCGGCATTCGTGGACGTGACCGTGGAGCCATAGGACGTCGTTCGTCGCGACGGGCTTTCCGCACCGCCGCCAGGCGGGTCATGGAGAAGAGCGCGGAGCCGGACCGCTGCCTCGCCTGCCTAATCCGCCAGCCGTTTGTACCTGGCCCGCCGTCTTTTCATCCGGCGCCTCACTGATACTCACCGTCCCACAGGGCCTCCAGGAACTCCCTGTACGGAACGACGCGCACGCCCGCGACTTCCCGCGGCCGCGGCTCCAGACTGACACAGAGATAGCGTTTGAGCTTCTGCTCCTCCGCCAGCGCCCGCAACGGCTTGAGGTCCTGCAGCCCTATGGTGTCCTTGGCCTTGACCTCCACCGCCGTGTGGTCGCCGAGGATGAAATCCACCTCGAATCCGGACGTCGACCGCCAGAAGGTTACAGGTTCTCCGGAAACATAGTCGCTGTAGCATCTGAGCTCGTGCATGAGATAGGTCTCCATCGCCGCCCCGAACTCCGGGGTCCCGCGGCGAAACTCCCGTCCTTGCAGCGCCGCCATGACCCCCACATCGAAAAAAAAGTACTTCGAGGAGACCAGCGGCTTCCGTTTCTTCGACTTCCGCCAGGCCGGTAACTCATGCAAGACGAGGGTATCCTTCAGAATCTCGAAGTATTCGTACACGGTCGTGCGAGGGACCTGCGCGTCATTGGACACTTTGGTGAAGTTCACGATTGTTCCGTTGCAAAGCGCCGCGACCTTGAGGAATCGGCTGAACGCAGGCACGTTGCGGGTCGCACCCTCGGCCACGATCTCCTGCTGGAGATAGGTCCCCGCATAAGCCTGAAGGTCTGCTCGGGGGTCGTCCGAAAAATAGATGGACGGTAACAGCCCCCTTGTGATTGCGCGTTGCAGGTCGAAGTGACCGCCCAACTCTCGCAAGGTCAGAGGATGCAAATACTTCGTCCGCGCCCGCCCCCCCAGCAGATTGACGCCTCCCCCGCGCAGCTTCCGGGCGCTGGATCCGGTGAGGAGAAACCGAACACCGCGCTGTTCGATGAGGCGATGCACCTCATTCAGGAGGTCCGGCAGCCGCTGGACCTCGTCAATCACGACAATGCGGTCCTTGGCGGTGATCTCCTCGGCCAGGCGGCCCGGCGTGTGGCTCAGCGTCAGATAGACCGACGTATCCAGGAGGTCATACACCCGCACGCCCTTCAGATTGTGAGCGATCAGAAAGCTCTTGCCGGTCTGGCGGGGGCCGAAGAGAAAGTGGGACTTCTTCTTCAGCAGCTCCCGAAGATCGAGAATTCGGTCAATTACAGGAGCATCCGCCATGGCGACGGATGATACCAAATGACGACTCCGTCGTCAAATGTCATGACACATGACGACATAATTGTCACCTGGCGAGACAGGGAGGCCGGTCACTGCTCACTGGAAGCTGCGCAGCGCCTCCTCATCTATCGCGTACACGGGAAAGATGGCGCCGAAGCCAGCGATCTCGAACACCTCTTGGATCTGCGCCTTGAGACTCGAGAGCACGATCCGGCCGTTGAGAGGCTTGAGCCGTTTGGCCGCGACGAGCAGCACGCGGAGGCCCGCGCTGCTGCTGTAGTCGAGCTGCTGCCCGCTCACGATCACCTGCCGGTCCCCACCCTGGATGAGGGCGAGCAGCCGCTCCTCCAGCTTCGTCGCCGTGCTAGCATCCAGCTTGCCGCGCAGCGCCAGGATTACGACGCCGCCGCGCCTCTCCTCCATGACCTCCATGGCCGACTCCTTCGTCAGGTTGGCACGTATTTCCGCATCACCAGCAGGTTCCGGTCTCGCTGCCGCTTGTACTCCAGCTCGTCCATCATCGTCCGGACCAGATGGATGCCTAGCCCCCCGACCGGACGTTCCTCCAGCGAACTGTCCGTGGGGGGCTCGGGTACCTCGAGCGGGTTGAACGGCCGGCCGTCGTCCTCGATCTCCGCAGTCAGCGTGGAGCCGTCCAGAGACAGCCGCAGCGTGATCTGGTGCTCCCCCCCGATCCCCGTATGCGTAGGAGATGATGTTCGTCAGGATCTCGTCCAGGGCCAGGTTGACCGGATACACCAGGTCGGGTGACAGACGATGGTCCTCCACGAAGGCCGCCACGATCTGGCTCAACCGCTCCAGCTCCGAGAGCCGGTTGCGCAGCGTCACCGAGAGCATCCCGCTCATCCCAGGTTCCCCTGGAGGTAGCGCAGGACCAATAGAGTGATGTCGTCGGCCTGGGGCGCGCCGGCGGCGTAGGCCTGCACCGCCGCGACCGTCGCCCGCACCAGTTCGGCCGAGCCCGCCCGGTTCAGCCGCTCCAGCAGCGTTTCGAGGCGGGGATTCGAAAACAGGTTTCCTTCCGGGTCCATGGCCTCGGTGATCCCGTCCGTATACAGGAAGAGCCCGTCGCCGGGCCGCAGCCGGATGGTGTGCACCCGGTAGCGGAGCTCCTCCATGACGCCCAAGGCCATCCCGCCCGGATTCTCCAGCTGCGTCACGGCGCCCTGCCCGTCCAGGAGGTAGGGAATGTTGTGGCCGGCGTTGCTGTACTGGAACTCGCCGGTCCGGGTGTTGAGGATACCGTAGAAGACGGTCACGAACATGGCGGAGTCGTTGTCCGGACAGAGCAGGTTGTTGACGTGCCGGAGGCAGTCGCCGGGCGAGGTCCCTGCAGCGCTGTCGCCTTGAGCATGGTCCGGGACACGGCCATGAAGATGGCCGCCGGCACGCCTTTCCCCGAGACGTCGGCGATGACCACCCCGAGCCGGTTCCGATCCAGGAGGAAGAAGTCGTAGAAGTCCCCGCCCATCTCGCGGGCCGGGATCGTGTCCGCGTAGAGGTCGAAGTCCTCACGGCGGGAAGGTCCGGGGGAGGATGGAGCGCTAGATCGCGCCGGCGATTCGCAGCTCGCTGCCGATCCGTTCCTTTTCCGCCATCGTTTGCCGAAGCTGCTCGGTCCGCTCGAGGACGCGCCACTCCAGGAGCTGGTTGGCCTCCCGCAGCTCCTGCGGCTGCGCCGCGATCACCGCCTTCATCCGCTCGAAGGCGGCCGTGATGGAGACGACCTTGTCCCCGGCCGGAGGCTCCTCGGGCATGCCCGAGGAGCCTCCGGCTTCGCCGACGAAGGCCCGCATCTGGCCGGCGAGGGCGCCCAGCGGCTGAGCGACCGTGCGCCGGCTGCCGATCCCCGCGATCACCAGGACCAGCAGGCACATCACGCCTCCACCGGCCAGCGTCAGCAGCAGGTTCAGGTCGTTCTCTTTGAGGTACTGATCCATGGGCATGGCGATCTCCAGCCCACCCATGAGGTCGTTCAGCTTGAAGTCGTGCCTGGGGCTCTGCGCGTGCGCGTTGTGGCAGTCCACGCAGGACTTGGCGGAGGCCAGATCGGCCATCAGCACCCGCAGGACGGCCAGGCCCTGGATCGTGTCCGTGCGGATGAACGGCTGGTCGGGATGTTGGACCAGAAACGCGAACCCGTCTAGATGGAACTGGTCCTTGACGCCCTTCTCCTTGTTGATGGCCAAGGGGCTGATGAGGTTTGCGGTGTAGCCGTTGGGAATCTTCGCCGTCGCCTCCGAGACTTCCCGGACGAAGGTGGCCGGCAGGGGAAAGCGTCCCGGGATCGTGTGGTAGTCCACGCCTAGGGTGCCGCCGAGCGCGATGGCGCGCGGCACAATGACCGCGGCGTAGTATTGCTGGTCCGCCATGATCTGGTGGGCGATGCTCTTGGCGCGGGTCGCCAGTTTCTCTTCCAGATTGGCCGTGATCCGGACATGCTCGACCACCGCCGCGATCATCGATACCAGTGCGATGAGCGGCACGGTCGCCACGATCAGTTTGGTCCCGACCGTCCGGTCCTGTTTCGCCCAGAGCCGATGCAACAGGGAGCGCCGATGCTAGGGAGCGGGGATCATGGACGTCACGGGCCCTCCATGGCAAGGCCCTCTTCAGAGCGCACGTGTTTTCCCGGCCAACGCCTGGGCCACCGCGACGGCCAGGCGGGCGGCGCCTGCCGCCCGCTCGTCCGCGGCCAGCTCGCGCGCGGGCCCCAGCACCGGCTTTCCAGGCACCGCCTGGCGGACCGCCGCGCCCACCCTCTCCTGGGCGACCACCACGACGTCCGGATCGCCAGCCCGGACATCCGCCAGGGTCTCCCGCCACGTCGAGTGGGGCCCTGTGACGACATAGCGGCGGAGGACAAAGTCGCTGTCCCCGACCAGGCCGGCCTCCGCTAGCCCCTTGAGCAACCCAGTCTGGAAGTCCTCCGACTCGCCGGCCGTCTCGACCAGTGCGATCCGCGCGGACCGCCCGTACCAGGCCGCGAGATGGACGAACACGCGCGATCGCTCGACCAACTCAGCGGGGAACGCGATGCCAAGCTGCTGGGCGGCCTCGAAGTTCAGGCAGACCTTCTTGTCGGAGACTTCCTCGAACGGCAGGCTCTTGGGGCTCTCGCCCATGAGCACCCGGGCCGCTAGCGTGGCCGCCACGTAACCGCTCTTGTAGAACCCCTGCCCCACACAGGCCAGCCCCCCTCGTTCGATGAACTCGGGCTGGTTGATAACCAGGGGAATGCGGGTCTGATCGGCGACCCTGGTGATCGTCTCGTAAGCCTGCAGCGCCGTATTGTCGCCCGTGATCCAAAAGGCATCGATGTTGCGCGTCGCGAGCATCTGCGCCGCCTGGAACACCTCGCCGGTCTTGGCAATCGCCACCTCTTGCAAGGCGATCCCGCGCTGTTTGAACAGCTCGCGGGCCACCCCGACGACCTTGCGGGAGTTGGCCTCGGCGGCGTTGTAGAGGGTGCCCACCGCCTTCACCTGCGGCACCAGCGTGCGGATGAGCTCCACGGTCTCTTCGACGGGAGGAAAGGACCCGACGCCCGTGATATTCGGCAAGTGCTCGGTCCGGCTGGTGCCCGCGCCGGCGGCGATCGGGTCGTAGACCACGGCGAAGACGACGGGTGTCTTCTTGACCAGGTTCACGGCCGCCGCGAGGCAGGGCGTGGTCAAGGTCACGATCAGGTCCAGATCCCCGGCGATGTAGCTTTTGAGGATCGCGGGGATGTTGGCCATCTCCCCTTGGGCATGGGCCCGCCGGACCTCCAGGTTCTCCCCCTCGACGAAGCCCAGCTCGCGCAGGCCGTCGAAGAGGCCCTGGAGGCCGGAGTCCACGACCGGATCGGGGCCGAAATAGACGACCCCAACGCGGAAGATTCGGCCAGGCGGCGGGCGGGCCACCAGCGCCGCGCCGCGGTGCACCCCGGTCTCGTCAATCACTTCATGGGCGGCGTGGAGCACCTCTTCATCTACCATCCACGGATCCTTGAGGTTGGCCAGCGCCACTAAGTTGATCACCGTTTTCTTCGGGACGAGGTTCTGCACGGCGACTGTGGCCGGGTTCACCCCCTGCAGGAGCTCGGAGGCGAGCAACCCGGTCCGGCGGCCCACCTCCCGGTAGTCGGCGCCGATGTCGAACAGAGCGCCGCGCTCCGCGCTCAGCGGGACGTTCGTGAACACCGGGACGCGCGCCCGCCGTGCCGCCTCCAGCACCGCGTCCAGCGCGAGCAGGACGGTCAGGTCTCCGCCCACCCAGAGGGCCTGGACCGGCTTCGCCAACAAGGCGGCCGCCGCCTCGGCCGCCGCAGCGGGGCGGTCCACCTGCCGCTCGACGAGCACAATGCCGAGCTGATGGCTCACCTCCCGGGCCATCCGGACTAGGGCCGCGGAGTCGGCGTCCGCGGGGTTCCAGATGACCCCGACCGAGGCCAAGGCCGGATACAGGGTTTTCGCGAGCCGGAAAGCGTCCTCGATCGGCGGCATCGTCCCGTAGCCCACAAGGTGGCGGGGGTGGTCGAGCGGGTTCTCGGGATTGATGCCGACCCCGGCAGCGAAGGGATCGCTCACGAGCCCGAACACATGGCGCGTCCGGCCACCTTCGTTGGCAGCGGCGACGGCCTGCAGGGAGCGCGTGCTCACCGTCACCACCAGGTCGTAGGACCCGCTCGTCACCTGTTGGGCGATCTGGTCGGCGAGGGCGAGGTCGTTTTCCGCATCGAAGCGGGCGAGTGCGAGACTCTGGCCCTCGATGTAGCCCGCTTCCGCGAGCCCCTCGATGATCCCCTTGACGCCTTCATCGAGGAGAGGCAGTGACGAGTGCTGCACGAGGGCGACGCGCGGAGCCGGTTGCGGCTGGGACGGGAGGGGACGCCGGCTTTGGTGCGCGACCAGCAGGGCGGTGGCGAGCAGTGCGACGAGGAGCGCTCCCAGGGCGAGTCGCTGAATGGCAAGCCTCACGGCCGGCACGCAATCTCCCAGGGAATAGCCACGCTCAGGTGCCCTTATACCAAGGCAGGTTCAGCGCGTCAACGAGACAATCAGGTCCTCAAACTCGCGGTAGGCGGTGGCCAGCTCGTCCCGCCGGCCCGGCTCATAGTCCGCGGCGTCGTAGCCCGGCGCCATCGTCGTCCCCAGGAGGGCGAAGCGCCCCCCGGGGCGCAGCCGTGCCCCTTGCCAGACGCCCCGCGGCACGACGATCTGAGGCCGCATGCCCCTGAGCAGGTCTGGACCGAGCGTGAACACCTCGCCGGAGCCGTCAGGCCGGAGCTGGAGCAGCTCGACCGGATCACCCACATAGAAATGGTAGATCTCGTCGGTCAGCAGCCGGTGCAAGGCCGAGAAGGTATCCGGGGTCAGGAAATAGTAGATGGCGGTGCTGAGGGATTTGGCGGCGGGGTAGCGTGGCGGGAGCGCCGTCCGGGGCACGGACTCGGCGGCCCGGTACGTCTCGACGTAGTAGCCGCCTTCCCGCGGCAGTGGCTTCAGATTGAGCAAGGCCTTCACGTCGTCTGCCGTCATGGGCTCCCTCCAGTGTCAGTCTTTCCCCAGCCCAATGGACTGAGCGCGCGCGGCGCACCGTCAGGCTCGGGGGAGCGGGTACGTGGCGCGGGCGCGCGCCAGCTCGCGGACGCGGCGATGCAGCGCCGGCCCGAAGGCCGAGCGAAGAACGGCGGGCCGGTAGCGGGCGATGCGCCGCTCGACCCGCCGGATCGTGCGGTCGAGGGCCTCGACCAGCGCGATCCCCGCAGAGGTGAGCCAGCCCAACCGGTCCGCCGCGTAACGCAGATCGCGGATCGAATACCGGACCGCGGCGACCTCCTCCAGGCAGCGAAACCGCGCGCGGAGGATGTCCCGCTCGGTCAACCCGAGCCGCGTCACGTCCTCGGCTCCCCGGTTGCCCGCCCACGCGGACAGCCGCTCGAACAGCAGCGCGCCCATCGTGAACGTGAAGGTCGCGTGCAGGATGCCGTGCAGGGGGCGCAGGCTGCGGCGCCACGGCGAATAGAAGACCTCCTGGTTCCGATCTCCCTGCCGCATTCGGAACTTCCGGAGCAGCAGGTTCAGATGGTGATGGCTGTTCTCATGTACGAGATCGTCCACGAGGTCGAGCTGATCCCGATCGAAGCAATTGATGAACGACAGCCCGGGACGATGCCGGTAGCTGAAGCTCACGACGCCGCGGGCCTTGAGCGGGACGATCCGTTCGGTCAGGGTGACGAGCGTGCGCGCGCCGGCCGGCCAGGCCGCTTCGATCACCGCCAGCGCCCGCCGCACCCGGGCCAGCAGGCCCGCCGGCGTCCGGGCAAGCCGCACCGGCGTGCCATCCTTCCGATAGACCAGCGTGTCCCCGAGGGTCAGCCCCTCCAGCCCGATGCGGCGCGGCGGCACGTACTGCCAGTGCCAGCGCAGCCCCTCGTCCAGCGTCAGAACCGGGACCAGCCGCCGGCCGGCGCGGAGCCATATGCCCTCCGGCCGGACGACCAGCGGCGCGCGGGCCGCAGCCCCCGACAAGAGGTGCCTGAGCGGAGCGGGCGGCTCCAGGTACGCCCCCTCCAAGCCGACCGCGAGGCAGCCGCCCGGCTCGGCGCGCTCGAAGTTCGGCGCCAGCGAGCAGGGCACAACCCACTCATCGTCCCGCCGGCGCCGACGACTCGCCAGCCAGGCGCAGGGAGCCCCCGGCGCGAGGAACAGCGATTCCTCGACCACGCCCTGCGCCAGGCGCGCACAGAGCGCGTCGAGCCGCCATCCGAGCCCCATCGGGTCCGGCTCGCCGCTCGGGAACAGCTCTTCCTGATAGCTGTTTTCGTAGAACTGCTCCTCGCAGTCGGCGAGCAGCGCCTCGGCGAAGGCATGCCGGTCCCGCTCCCGACGCCACTGCTCCCGCAAGTCAATGAAGTAGACCAGGTCGTTCAGCTCCTCGACCCAGCCCACGAGCTTCCATCCGGCCCAGTCTTCCGGCTTCACCACGTCGGCAAGCCAGCGGAGATAGTCCACCGGCAGCCCCAATGTCGCCGCGGGTGCCGCGTAGCGGTCCGCCAGGTCGGCGCAGAGACCGAGCAGCAGGCGCCGGACATCGCGGCCGAGTTCGCGGAGCAGCTCCGCCAAAACAACCGAGTCGTCGAGCGGGATCTGTGGCAGCATGCGGGCTCCACACGCGTGGTCAGGTGACCGATGCGTCGGTTCGTCCTCTTGGCGGCTCTCTCAGGCCTGCTCCCCACCCCGGCCGTGGCCCCGCCCGCGAGTCTCGCCGACAAGCCCCGCGACGATTACCCCCGCGAGAAGCAACGCCGGTGTGAGGCGCTGTGGAAGCAGATCAACGCCGAGGCGGCACCGGAGATGGCCCAATTCGGCCTGGATCAGCTCAGGCGCCGGCAGGAAGGCAAGATCACGCAAGAGCAGCATCTCCAGGGAAACACGGCATTCATCAAGCGCGCCGCCGAGCGGCGGCTGAGGCTGGTGAAAGAGCGGATGGACAAGCCATGAGACCGGCCGGACGCCTCCCACTCGCACCTACAGGGTCAGTGTCTCCGAGTCTTCCTGCATCTTCTTTCCCGCCGACTCGAGCAGGTCCCGGCTCACCAGGATCGGCGCCTTGAAGTGGATCGCCAACGCGATCGCGTCGGAGGATCGGCTGTCGAACACCTTCGTCGTGTCCTTCATCACAACGGTCAGGTCCGCGTAGTAGATCCCGTCCTTCAGCGTCACGACCACCTGCGTGACCTTGCCGCCGAAGGCCTCCAGGATCGTGTGCATCAGATCATGGGAGAGCGGGCGGCGAAGCTTCTGCCCGGTCAGCGCCTCCTGGATCGAGCCCGCCACGGTGGGGTCCACGAAGATCGGAATCGCCCGGTTCTCCGCCTTGAGGAGCACGACCGGCCCGTGGTCCGAGAGGCGCACGTCCACCTCCTTGATCTGGACCTGGGCCTGCGACGGGGGCGCAGGGTCGGCAGCGACGGACGGCTCCGGGACGGCCACGGTCAGTCCGACGGCCATCCCTACGATCAGCGCGAGACCGGCGTACCTCATGGCTTCCTCCTTTGCTTCGACTACCCCCTGACAAAGGCGTTCATCTCCCGCTCCCATCCGATCTGGGTCTCCGGCCCGTGCCCGGTGATCACACGGGTCGTCCCGTCGAGGGTGTACAGCCGTTCGCGGATGGACCGCTGGATCGCGCGCCCGTCGCCGCCCCAGAGGTCCGTCCGGCCGATGCTCCCCTGAAAAAGCGTGTCTCCGGAGAGGAGCAGCCGCTCCCCCCAGAAATAGAAGCACATGGACCCTGGGGTGTGCCCCGGCGTGTGCAGGGCGACGCCCTCCAGCCCCCCGACGCTGAGCTTCTCGTCGTCCTTGAGCCACCGATCCAGTGACGGCGCCGGGCCCTGACCCGACAGCAGCGCCACCCCGAAGGCCCGGCATTGCATCTCCACAGCTTCCCACAGCGGCCGATCGTCCTGATGCAGACAGAGCGCCGCCCCTGTCGCCCGCTTCATGGCGCCCGACGCCAGGAAGTGATCAAAATGCGCGTGGGTGTGCAGGATGGCCACCACGGTCAGGTTGAGCGCGTGCACCGCGTCGAGAATGCGCTCGGGCGCGCCCCCCGGATCCACCACGACCGCTTCGCCGGTCACGGCATCGCCGAGAATGGTGCAGTTGCAGCCCAGCGGCGGGACCGCAAAGGTGCGCAGGATCAGACTCGACATCCTCCATGGCTCCCTCGGCTGGACGGCCGGACCGCCACGCCTCTACGACCTCCATGCTATCGCCCTCGTGGGCCGATGACAAGGGCCATGCCGGTCAACTCTAGATTGCCCGGCCGCGGCGCCCGCCTTATCGAGCAGGCACCCCGGACAGTTGCAGGCTCCCCGGGGACGCCGGTATACTCATTGCACTCACCGCCTGCAGCACGACGCCCCGGGCGACGCGGAAGGGGTGCACCGGCCATGCCTGCTCTCAGCGTCGAACACGTGGAATCGCGGTTGGCCAGCGTCCGCTGCGCCGTCTGCAAGCAGAACGAGTTCGCCATTGACCGGCGCAGCATGCAGCCGGACGGCGACTGGAAGGGCACGTGCCTCCGGTGCCGGTACACGTTTCCCGTCCACACGGACATGGAGTTCTACCTCCGGACGCAGCCGGACATCCCCTATCGCCTGAAGGAGATCGCCTGCCCAGCCTGCGAGCACCGTGGGGTGAGACTGGACTTCCGGATCGTCATGTCCGTGCGCGAGGCGGTCTATTTCGTGACCTGCCAGACGTGCCAGCACCAGTTTCCGGAGAAGTCGTCTCTCGAGACCTTCGAATGAGGGGGCTTCAGGTGGCCGGTACCCGGTCCTGAGCCTGAAGGGAGTCCAACGATGGAGCCGTCCCGACCGGCAGAGCACTCCGCGGAGCCGGACCCCGGCCCGGACAAGGAGCCCAAGCTGCGCAAGGAGCTTCCGCTCGTCTCAGTACCGGACGACCGTGCGCTGATCGAAGAAGAGATGGCCGAGCTGTTCGAAGAGGATCAAGTCACCCACCAGCACGGCTCCACCGAGCCGGAGGGCGACTGAGTTTCGGAAGCGGTCAGCCGACAGCGACGGGTGACGGATGAGCCGCTGATACACCACATACTCTCCCGTTTGCTCCGCTCCTGCCATCAACCGTTCATGCGGCGTCTTGAAACGACGAAATCGTCACGCACTTCGCGGACTGATAGCCGATTGGCCGCGAGGGAATCTCGGCCAGCTTGAGGCAAAGTGCTATCGCATCATCGCCGTCGGACATAATCGAACTGGAGCCTTGGGCTTGAACCAGCGAAGTCGTTCATCGCACCCAAGACTTGGCGACTGACGGGCTTTGCAAAGGCAACCTCCCTGACAGCAGCGACCTCCCGGCCAACCAGGTCCGCTCGGACACCAAGCCTCTCAAGGACGGCCGCCAACGTCGGCCCGAAGGCCGCCGGGAAGGACTCGTTCCGCGCCGAAGATGACCGGAAGGAGCGACCGCTCGCTCTGGCAGCGCACCAGATGCGTTCGGCCGACGTTCAGCAGGTTGACGTCTCAATCACCCAGAACGCCCGACGAGGCCGGCGCGTCGTCCTGGAACCGCAGCCGAAATCGCCGAACCACCGGCCTCGAAACAGACACCCGCCCTTCGTCAACCGAGGCTCCTATCCTCAAATATGACGCACGGCCGGGCGGCACCCGCCTCAGACCGGCCGCACGATCTCTACCGTCGCCTCCGCCGGAATCCGTCCGACGGTGGAGGCCCGCCCCCTGCGGTCCTTCCGGACGATCTGATCAATCTTGACGATCATCCCCCGATGCCAGGCGTCCATCGCCGCGTTCGCCGGCGAGCGCTCCCGGTCCAGCCGCCCGACCTCGGGCCGTCCCGTCTCGTTGCACAGCCAGGCTCGCTGGTCCCCCTTCATCACCCGCAGCTCGCTCACGACCCGGTAAATCGTCGGCGCACGCGGCGCGATGGTTCGGCCGTCCTTGCGGAGCAGCAGATAGGAGAACTTGAGCGCGTCCTTGATCAAGCCGACCGCCCGGTCCAGGGCCGCCACCAGCGGCGGCGGCTCCCAGGGCCGCTCTTCATGGCACCAGTCCGTCTCGCGCACGAGCGCCGGGCAGGGACGCTCATGTAGGCAGGGACTATAGACCGTGCAGGCGCCGCTCTCGACGAGCTGGTCCCGCAGCCGGTGCAGCGCGCGGGAGGTCTCCCGCAAGGCCGGCTCGATCAACATCACCGTGCCATCGGGCTGCAGCAGGTCGAGCAGCCCGGCGACCAGCGCCGCCCGGGGCTCGACGGGATCCCAGGCATCCGCAAACAGCTCGTTGAGGGTGTTGGCGAGGACGATCAGCTCATAGGGGCTGCAGCGACGAAGCTCAGGATCATGGAGCAGGTCCGACCGCTCGAGATCGGCGACCCGCGTGATCAGGCGTGCCGCGTCCCTCGAGGCGCCCCGACGATAGACCTCCCAGAGCCGGCGGCAGTCCTCGAGAGCCGGCTCCGCGCGATCCACGGCGATGACGGTCCCCACCCGCCACGACGGCCCTCCCTGAGCCACCCAGTCGAGGAGCCCCAACGCGGCCGTGCCCGGCCCGCAGCCGAGGTCCAGCACGGAGATCGCCCGCTGCTCCTCCCGCCCCTGTCCCTGACCCCAGTCCTCCGGCAGCTCGTTCAGGAGCGCCTGGACCTTGGCCAGATTCACGGGGAAGAAGTAGGCGAGGTAGGCTCGCCGGAGCGCCGGGTCGGCCCAGTAGGGCGGCCCGAGGCTGCTCCGCTCCCTGGTAAAGAGCCGGGAGAGCTCTGCGACGCCGCGCGCGAGGGCGGGTGAGGCGATGGCGGTGTCTCTGTCCAACACGAGGGTCAGGGCGCGAAGCACCGCGTCGGACAGTCGGCGAAGCCGGGGGGGCGTGACCATGGTTGACCGGCCATCAAGGGTGCGGTATCCTGCCTGATCATCAGGCTAGGAGCGTGCCATGACCGACGACATCATGCAAGCGTACCTGGAGGTCGAGCGGGCGATGGAGCGGTACAACAAGGCGCTCCAGCACCAGGTGGACCTGCTGCGCAATTCGGAGTCCGCCGACATGAAGAAGCTCGAGCGCATGACGCACGGCGCCAAGGCCATGCGCGACAGCAGCATGATCTACCTCTCCTACGCCAAGTTCATCGCCTACGGGATGCCAGACAGCGAAGAGCTGGTCCAGGACGATCTGCAATCGTGACGAACGTCGCCCGTCACTCGGGAAACGTTCGTTCGTAAAAAAGAGCCCGATCCCGGACGGGATCGGGCTCTTGATTTTTCGGACCGCGCGGGCCGCGTCAGATGTTCTGCATGAAGTGGGCGACCATGGCCGGATCCACATCGGTCCCCATGATCTGGGACATCGGGACGTTCGTGGACCGCTTGCCGGTCAGCCCGGCGAGCACCTCATCTACGATCAGCTCGACCGGCATGGACTGCCCGCCGTACACGTGCGGGCCGGCGATGATCTTGGCCTTCGAGTGGCCGTAGATGGCCGCGGCCACGTCCTTGGCGAGCCAGCCGACGTAGTTGAACTCCGGCACCACGACGAGCTTGGATTTGGCCAGGATCTCGCGCAGCTCCTTCGTGGGAAAGGGGCGCAGCGACCGGATCTTGACCAATCCGACCTTGATGCCCTTCTCCGCGCAGAGCCGGATGGCCTCGCGGGACTGGGCGACCGCGCTCCCGGAGGCAACCAGCACCGCGTCCGCGTCCTCGACGTTCTCGGCGGTGCAGAGCCCGCCCATGTACTTGATGATGTACTTCCGCGAACGCTCCACGGCAGCCCAGACTTCCTGCTGCCAGACCGCGTGGATGTTGTAGGCCATGAAGTTCGACTTCTGGACCGGCGCGTCCCGCGACAGCCGGGCCGGCGGATTCTCCGCATCCAACACCGGCACCGCCCCCCGCCAGGCGTCGCGCGGCGGGAGCTTGATCCCCTTCTCCTGCATGTACACGTAGCCGCGGGCATGGGTGACGAAGAAGCCGTCGCAGCAGACGCCGACCGGCAGGGTCACGTCGTTCTTCTCGCTGATGATGAACCCCTTCATGATGAAGTCGAACATGTCCTGCTGGTTCTCGGCGTGGAAGACGATCATCCCGCAGTTCAATAGGTAGGAGATCTCGATGTTGTCCGGCTGGATCGCGAGCGGGGCGTTCACTACCCGGCAGGTGAACATGGCCACGGCGGGTAACCGGTGGCCCGGCCACGACGCGATCGGCTCGAGCCCGCGCAGCGTGCCCGGCCCAGCAGTGGCGGTGAAGCACCGCACGCCGGCGCGCGACGCCCCGGCAATGGCGGACATTACCCCGTACTCCTCCTCGCCCCGGTAGTATTCCTTAACGTAACCCTCCCCGTAGAGCACCCCGATAAGCTGCATCGTCTCGCTCTGCGGGGTGATCGGGTAGGCCACGGCGAAGTCCACGTTGGACCGCCGCACGGCCTCCTTGGCGGCCTCACTGCCCGTGATGAATTCCTTGGTCCGCGGAGCCTCAAAGAACATGTACTCCGGGGTCACGACTCGCTGCTTCTTCGCCTCGGCGTGGGGATCCTTCTTGCCATCCAGCTTCGGAGCGGCCACGCTGGTAATCGGATCGCCCTGCGGATTGGTCTTGACCTGGGGTTCCAACGCTTCACTCATCGTCGCACCTCTTCTGTCTCGACGAGCCCGGCGCCGCCTAGGCTTCGCGCTGCATCTGTTCCATCCGATGTCCGAAGGCGGCGGCGCTGGCCACGCCCTCCGCTGTCGGCATGAAGGCCAACGGATTCGTGTGGGTTTTCCCGCCGTGCACCTTGGACTGCGTGCCGGTGAACCGGACGTTCTCCCCGCTTTCCGGCAGCTTGATCCCCATCTCTTCGCGGACGCGCTTGATGACCTCGGCGACCCGGCGCAGCTTGGCCGCGTCACAGTCCCGGACAGTCAGCATCGCGTCCTCATGCCCCTGCTCCGCGCAGAGCGCGGTGGTGCAGCAGTTCGTGCCAGCCCGGATCATCTTCAAGGTCAGATTCGCATAATGGCAATGGACGCCGACAAAGATGCAGGCCTCGATCTTGTTGCCCCAGATGGTCAGGTTCGGATGGTTGGGGTTGATCACCTCCTCCGGATCAATCTTAGGGTACTTGGGCCGGTAGTCGGGCATCGGGATGATGAAGACGTCCGGAATCTGCGCGGCGATTTCGAGCACAGCCTTCGCCTTCTCGATCGCGTGCTCGTTCCAGGCCCACAGGACCAGGGGTCCGGGGAAGATCGTCGCGTTCGGGCTGGTGAGCATCACGCGCGCGATCTCCTCCATGACCTTCTCCTCATTAGGCTCCAGGAGCCCGTACATGAGGCCCTGCCCCGGCTCCGGCAGCATCACGCCGAGCTGGGCTGCCGAGGGGGGATGGAAGCCGGCTGGCCCCGGCACGATGATCCGTTCTCGCTGCTGCGTCGTCGTGTCCACTCCCGATCTCCTCTTTTCTCTGACCGTGGCAACCGCTCAGTCTAATACCGCGACCGGGTTGACCAGTTTCGCGACGGGGCCCTTCTCGCCGTACTGGACCGTGTTGGTCGTCGCAGCTTGGGGCAACTGGTCAATCATGACCATCTTGATCGCGTGGTGCTTGGCCATGTTGTCGCAGACCCAGACGCACTGCGCGCACCCCTTGCAGCGGTCCACCGCCACATAGGCGGACCCGTACTTATAACCCTTTTCCTTGCCCGCGTCGGGGTTATAGAGGATCGTATTCGCTTCGGGACAGAACTGCGTACAGAGCTTGCAGCTCGTCTGCGCGCAGATGTCGACGTTGATATCGGCTACGAGATACATGGAGGCTCCTTACTGTGTGAGAATCAGGCGCTGACCTCGGCCGGGGCAGGGGCCTCCGAGCGCGTCACCGACGGCGCCGCCCACCCGTGATCCACCGCGTAGTTCCACGCCGCCCGGATGACCGCGACGTTCTTCTCAATGAGCTCCTGCTTCTTCTTGAACTTGCGCTCCACGACGCTGTCCAGCGCGGCCGTCCCGCCCGACACCACGAACCCCTTGCCCAGGAACCGGTCTTTGACCGCCTGGGTCAGCGCATCCATGTTGGTGAGCCCTGTGATCGCCCCGATCGCCCCCATGAGGGCCATGTTGGTCGCGAGGTCCATCCCGGATACGTCCAGCGAGATCTTGGTGGCCGGCAGGTAGTACAGCTTGGCGCGCCGCTCCTCCAGCTCCCGCTGATGGTCCTTCTCCAGCTTCATCGGCCCATCGTGGTTGATCAACGCGATTCCGTCCTCCTTCAACCCGAAGTAGAAGGGCATGGTGTAGGACTTGCCGTGCGTGATCACCTGCGGGTGGAAGATGATGATGATGTGGGGGAACGTGATCTCGCCGATCTCGTAGATCGGCTCGTCCGAAACCCGGACGTAGCTCTCAACCGGTGCCATGCGTTTCTCGGAGCCGTAGAAGGGCACGATCGTGCTCTCCCCGCCTGCGTTGATCACGGCCGTACTGAGAATATGGGAGGCAGTGACCACCCCCTGGCCACCGACGCCGGCCATCCGGATGTTGAAGCGCTTCGCCATCGCCGCTCCTCCTTTTCCGCTCCCTTACGTCTGGGAAATCGCCGGCGCTGCGGCCGCCGGCTTCGGCAGGTACTCCCGATAACCGTACCGCTCGGCGAGGTATTGCTTGGCTTCCTCGGTGATGTACTCGGTGAACTGGTACCGATCGTTCTCAACCTTCTTGGCGTCCTCCATCACCTTGTCCGTGGGGATGGCATACTCGATGTTACAGGAGGTGTATGCCTGGATGTAGGTGGGCCCAACCTCGCGCGCGATGAGCACCGCTTTCTTGATCACGCTCTCGACGCGCCGGGGATTGTTCGGCACCACCGTGGCGACGTACACACAGCCGGCGACTTTCGCCATACCCACCATGTCCATCTTCTCGAACTTCTTGCCAAGCGGAGCCATCTTGAGGACGGCGCCCTTGTTCGTCATGCCGCTCTCCTGGCCGCCGGTGTTGCCGTAGACTTCGTTGTCCAGCATGATCGTCGTGAATTTCTCCTTGCGGAACCAGGAGTGAAGCGTGGCGGAGAACCCGATGTCGGCCATGCCCCCGTCGCCCACCATCACCACGACGTCCTTCGGCTTGTCCCCGAACCGGAGCCGCAACCCGCGGCTCAACCCGCTGGCCACACCGTTCTGGTCTCCGTAGTTGCCGTAGACGAACGGGATGGCCGCCTGGGAGATCGCGAGCCGGCCGCACCCGGCCGTGCCGACCGTGATCGTGTCCTCGGGGTTCGGGAAGGAAATCATCGCGAGACGGATAAACAGCGTCATCGCGCAGCCCGCGCACATGGGATGTTCCTCGAGGATCTCCTTGAAGGTTCCCATCTGCGAGACCGACACCTTCTTTCCGAAGGGACCGTGCTCGACCATGTCCCGATATTCTTTCGGCATGAACTTGTCGAAACCAGGAGTAAATTTGACGTAGTCGAGACTCATTGGTCGCCTCCCTTGTCAAGAGAACTCGGCTCGGTTTGCTAAGCCGAGCCGCCGGGCTGTCCGTGAAAACTCCGGGGATGCGCGAAGATTCCTGTGCCAGCTCGGTTCATGAGCCCTGCAGTTTCGCAGGGTTAAGCGCGGAACCGCCCTGGTCACCCACCTGCATTCGAGTGGCCGAGTGTAGCAAAGGGGTCCAAATGATGTCAAATGCAAAGTTCCCCGAACCACGCCAGTCATTCAGATCCAGTAGATCGTATAACTTCTCGGATATTAATGCAACTTGGCAGAAGGCCCACAGGCTCCGCAAGAAGGCCTAGCCTGCGTCGTCGGGGCTAGGCCATTGGCCCTAACCGAGTCGCTCTCGTGGCGGCACCAGGCACGCGTGCCGGCTCCCTGCTTGACGCGTTCCTAGGAAGTACCTATAATTCGCAAAATTTTATTCATTTCCAGCGGTCTTGCTGGGGTTTGGCCGTGCGGCGTCGCCGGCGTGGGGCTTGCCTGCAGGATGCGCGGCCGGTCCAGGATCCAGGCCTTGTGACGCATTCGAGTTGGTGGACGATGTAATCCGATTCGCTCCCGACACCCCCGCCCGGAGGGCACTGGGCATGGCGCGGACGCTAGGCATCAAGCCGCTGACGGTCGAAAGCCTCGACAGGATCAAGCGCGTCGCGGCCGATCTGGTGCGCGATGTCCGGAAAACCCTCCGCCATTGCCACTATCTTGACCTGCGCATCGAGCTCTCTGAAGTCAAATCCGCCCGCGCCGAGAACGGAGCCGGCAAATCCGGGCAGGACGATTATGTCTTCGGATTCGGCATCCGCGTCCTCGCCGGCACACCCCTGTTCGCGCCGGGCTATTATGGACACCGCCTGGGCAATGCGGACATGCCGCGCCTCCCCACCCTCCTCCGCGCCGGCATCCGCCAGGCGTACGAGCGCGCGATGGAGAACGCGCGGCTTAAGGCACAGACCAGAACGCGGTTCAGGGAGCTGGGCGCGAGCCTGGCCGCCCTGCCCCTGGCGCCGATCGATGTCCGCCAGGACACCGTCAAGGCCGAATATGCCATTGACCCGCGCGCCGTCCCGTTGGGAGAGGTCGTTCGCCTGACGGTGGAGACATCCCGCGCCGTGCGCGGGCTGAGCCCCCACATCCGCTTCAACGCCGTCGCCGCGACGACCGGCCTGACCCGCGGCCTGTTCCTCAGCTCGGAGGGTGCGGTCATTGACCAGTCCTTCGCGGCGACCCTGGGCTTCTGCACAGTCGTCGCAGAGCGCGAAGCGGCCGAGGCCAGCCTCTCCGACTCCATCGGCCACCAGCGCGGCTGGGAAGTCGTCACCGAAGGCACGCGCAGCGAGCTCATCCGCCACCTGGACCTGCTGACCTTTGCCACCAGCCTGGCGCGCGACTGTCTGAAGCTGGCCGATGCGCCACCGCTGCGGGCGACCGACCGCGAAGTCGTCGTCGTGACCGATCCCCACTTCAACGCGCTCACCGCCCACGAGATCATCGGCCACCCCACGGAGCTGGACCGGGCGCTGAAGATGGAGACCGCCTACGCGGGCCGGAGCTGGTTCCTGCGCTCGCTCCGGGACAGCCAGATCGGCAAGCAGGTCGCGTCGCCGCTCGTGACGGCCTATTCAGACCCTAGCCTCCCCGGCCTCGGCCACTACGCCTACGACGACGAAGGCACACCGGCGCGCCGGATCGTGCACATCAACAAGGGCATCTTTACCGGGTTCATGAACAGCCGGCAGACGGCCGAAATCCTCAAGGCCGAACCCAACGGCTCGTACAAGGCCGCCGAAGCCTCGATGGTCCCGCTCATCCGGATGTCGAACACCGTCTTCGCCGCAGGCACCAGCGAGCCGGAGAAGATCATCGCCGAGGTGGACCATGGGTACTACCTGGTCGGCCACCGCACGCCCTCCATCGCCGAGTCGCGGGAGAACTTCAGTATCTCGGCGCAGAAGGTCTACGAGATCCGGAACGGCCAGATCGGCCAGCTCTACCGCGGTGGCGGCTTGACTGCCGACACCAAGGACTACCTCATGAAGGTGGACGCGGTGGGCCGCGACTTCCGCTTGACGCCCATCCCCACCTGCGGCAAGGGTCAGCCCATGCAGATCAAACGGCTCGGCAACGGCGCCCCGACCATGCGGAGCCGGGCCAGGCTCACCGGCCAATGATCCCGCGCTCGGTCCTGAAGAAGGCCGTCCACCAGGCGCTCCGCCAGATTGCCCGGATCAGGGACATTCGCGAGGCGGAGGTCTTCGCGTCCAGCACGGCGCAATTGCTCTGCCGGCTGAACTACACCTCGGAGATTCCCTGCAACGGCGTCGAGGAACCCAAGTCGGTGGAAGCGTACGGCCTGAGCATCCGCGCGGTGTTCGCCGAGAGCGCGCCGGGCGACGCCCCGCGCGTGGGCTTCGGGAGCGAGGCCCGGGATATCTCCCCCGACGCGGTGAAGCGGGCGATCGAGAAAGCGCGGCAGCACGCCGTGCCCGACCCTGACTTCGTCTCGCTGCCGATGCCCCCCACCGGCACCTCCGCCACGGGCCGCTCGTCCCGCCGGCCGGCAGCCCTCCATGATCCCGTGCTCATGGGTCTGAAGGACCAGGCATTGGTGGCGAGCGGCTGGCGGATCATCGCCGAAGCCCTCAAGGCATTCTCCAAGTCCGAGGCCTTGGCGAGCCTGTCGGAGGCCAGAGACAAGCTGACGTCGCTCGGGCTGATCATCGGTGGCGACGTCACCCTGGTCCGGCAGCGGATCGCCGTGGGGTCCACCCGGCTCCCGGCGATCCAGACGGACGAGTCCACGCTGGTCACCTCCCAGGTCACAGCCATGATCGAGCGCCACCAGGCCAAGGGCAGCGGCTACACGGCGACAACGCACCTGGCCAAGTTCAAGGGAGAAGCTGGCGCGGAGGCCGTTCGCAACGCGGTCGGGGTGATCGGCGGACAGCGCCTGCCCACCGGCACCTATCCGGTGGTGCTCGGGCCGCAACCGGTCTGCGACCTGATGGTGAACGTCCTCCTGCCGAGCTTGGGCGCCGACGCGTTCTACGCCTGCCAGTCGGCCTTCCTCGGCGAGATGGGGCGCCCGATTGCGCCCCGCGAGCTGACCATCTATGACCATGGGGCGTTGCGCGGGGCGGCGGGAAGCCGGCGCATCACCTGCGAAGGGCTGCCGACCGGGCGGACCGACCTGATCCGGGAGGGCGTATTGCACGCCCTGCTCTCGAACCACTACGAGACCCAGCGGCTGCTGCGCGACCCGCAGGCGCGCGAGAAGCTGGGGCTCAATCCGAGGGAGCATCCGGACGCGTTGGCGCCGCGCAACGGGTTCCGGCGCGGCGCCGGCGGACGGCGGCAGTTCGACGTGCCGCCCTCCATCGCGGCCACAAACCTGTTCATCGAGTGGGCGACGCCCAGGAGCCGGGACGACCTCCTCGGCCTGGTGGGCAACGGCGTCTACATCGGCCGCATCTGGTACACCTATCCGATGAATGGGCTCCGGGCTGGAGATTTCACCTGTACGGTCGTGGGCGACTCCTACCTCATCCGGGACGGCCGCCTGGCGGCGCCCCTCCAAAGCAACGTCGTCCGCATCACCGGCAACATCCGGCAGCTCCTCCGTAACATCATCGGTGCGAGCCGCGAAGCGCGCCCCGTCATCCCCTGGGGCTCGGACGAGGTCATCTACGCCCCGGACGTCGCCGTGCGGGATCTCCAGCTCACGGAGATTGCCCAATGCATGCGAACCGTGTAAAGTGAGCCCATGCCCCTGCGTGTGATCATCCCGGGCGAGGATGAGGAGCAGCGCTTCGTCGGCGGCGTGCACAACCGGCCGCCGGTCCCCGACGGCAGCCCCAAGGCGGAGTGTCCGAAATTCATGAGCCACGGCCCTTGCGGCGGCGTCCGCAAGGGTGGGTTCTGCGAGGTCTATCCCGAGATGCCGTGCCCCTGGGTCACGCTTTACTTCGAGCTGGAGAAGATCGGCCAGGTGGAGTGGATGAAGCAACTGTAAGTGGGCGCGAAGCTATGGGCAAGCAAGCAAGACACACGACGCGGCTTGGCTATTCGGAGCGGCACGCGGTCAGCGGGCTGGATGCCAAGCTGCCCCGCATCGAGACCTGGCCGAACCAGTACAAGGGCTACGAGATCACGATCGAGATCCCGGAGTACACCGCGATCTGCCCCAAGACCGGCCTGCCCGACTTCGGAACGATCCGGATCCGCTACATGCCGGACAAGGCCTGCGTGGAGCTGAAATCGCTCAAGCTGTACATTCACGCCTACCGCAACGTCGGGATCTTCTACGAGAACGCGGTCAACCGGATCCTGCAGGATCTGGTGACCGCCTGCCGGCCGGTCTGGGCGGTCGTTACCGGCGAGTTCACCGCGCGCGGCGGCCTCCGCAGCACCATCGAGGCCAAGTACCCCTAGAAGATGTCATTGGTCAATTGTCATCGGTCCATGGGAAGGTCACGCTCCACGACTCATGACCGTTGACCTTCCGCAATGGCCACCTACGCGATCGGCGACATCCAGGGTTGCTGCACTGCACTACAGCGGCTGGTGGACCTGATCCGATTCGATCCGACGCGCGACCGCCTCTGGTTCGTGGGCGACCTGGTGAACCGGGGCAGGGCGTCGCTTGCCGTCCTCCGCTTCGTCAAGGAACTGGGACCAGCGGCCGTCACGGTCCTGGGCAACCATGAGCTGCACCTGCTGGCCGTCGCGGCCGGCGTGCTTCTGCCCCGTCCGACGGACACGTTTCACGACGTGCTGGCCGCACCAGATCGGGCCGAGCTGCTCGAGTGGCTGCGGCGACGACCGCTGCTCCATCACGAAGGAGACTTCGTCCTCGTCCATGCTGGCCTGCTGCCGCCTTGGACTGTCAGGCAGGCGGCCGACCTAGCTCGCGAGGTCGAGCAGGTGCTGCGCTCGGACGGCTATCAGGACTTTCTCCGCGACCTCGACAAGCTTGCCTCCCAGGCTGACCACGCTCCACAGCGGTGGTCCGACGACCTCGTCGGCATGGCACGCTGGAGCGTCGTCGCTAACGCCATGACCAAGCTGCGCGTGTGCTCGGCCACGGGCGAAATGCGGCTCTCGCACAAGGGGCCGCCGGCGGATGCGCCGCCGGGATTCCTCCCCTGGTTCGACGCACCCGGACGCCAGAGCGCCGACGCGACCGTGATCGTCGGGCACTGGGCGGCGCTGGGGCTGCGGATGACCGAGACGGTGCTGGCCTTGGACAGCGGGTGCGTGTACGGGCGGCAGTTGACGGCGGTCCGGCTCGAAGATCGGGCGGTCTTTCAGGTCTCCTGCGCAACGGCAGACGCGGGATCTGGTGCGAGCGGAAGAGGCGGGGGGCCGACTGGGGAACTGCGCGGCCGTCAGTGGTAGCTCTCGGCATCTGTCGGGTATTTCCCCTGCTCGACCTCTTCGCGGTACCGACGCAGGGCCTGCAACGCTTCGGCCTTGAGACGGGCGTAGGGCTTGACGAACTTGGGCACGAACTCGTCAAAGAGCCCGAGGAGGTCGTAGAGCACCAGCACCTGCCCGTCGCAGTGGGGCCCGGCGCCGATCCCAATGGTCGGGATCGTCAGCGTCTCGGTGATGCGCCGAGCCAGCTCGGCGGGGATAGCCTCCAGCACGACGGCGAAGGCACCAGCCGCTTCCAGCGCCTTGGCGTCCTCAACCAGCACCTCGGCCTGCTCGCGGTCTTTCCCCTGCAGCTTGTACCCGCCCAAGCGGTGGACTGCTTGCGGGGTCATCCCGAGATGCCCCATAACCGGGATCCCGAAGCGGGTCAGCGCCGCTACGCGGTCCACCACCGCCGCGCCGCCCTCCAGCTTGACCGCCGCGGCGCCCGCCTGCAGGAACCGCCCCGCGTTCCGCACCGCCTCCTCCACGCTGACCTGATAGGAGAGGAATGGCATATCGGCGATCACGAGCGCGCGTTCGACCGCCGCCGCCACCAGGCGCGTGTGGTAGAGCATCTCCTCCATCGTGACGGACAGGGTGTCCTTCTTCCCCTGGACGACCACCCCGAGCGAATCCCCGACCAAGATTGCCTCGATCCCGGCCTGCTCGACGATCCGCGCGAACAACGCGTCGTAGGCCGTCACCAGAGTTAGCTTCTTCCCGTCGCGCTTGTGGCGCTGGAACTCGGGGACGGTCATCGGAGTCATCCTAGCTCGGCCTTGGTGAGGATCTCCGGCAAGCGGTCGATCGCCTTGATGGCCATGATGTGGACGCCGTCGCAGTGGGGCCGCACCGCCTTGATCGTGCGGACGGCGATCTCGACCCCCACGTCCAGCGCGCGCTGGTCGCCGGCGGCCCGCAGCTCGGCGATCATCTCGTCCGGCACCGAAATGCCCGGGATGTTGGCGTTCATGAACTCCGCCATCTTCGCCGAGCGCAGGAGGAGGATGCCCGCCAGCACCTTGACCTTGAACGGCCGCACCGCCTGCATGAACGAGGCGAACTGCTCCGGGTGATAGATGGCCTGGGTCTGGAAGAACTGCGCGCCGGCCTTGACCTTGGTCTCAAACTTGACCAGCATCGGGCCCAGCGGGTCGGCCTCGGGCGTGACGGCGCCGCCGATCAGGAAATCGGTCGCGCCGTCAAGCTTGTTGCCGGCGAGATCCCGCCCGTGGTTGAGACTCTGGACGGTCTGCATGACCTGGACCGAGTCCAGGTCATAGACCGGCTTCGCGTCTTTATGGTCGCCGACCGTCGGATAGTCGCCGGTGAGACAGAGCACGTTGCGAATCCCGAGCAGGTGCGCCCCCAGGAGATCCGTCTGGATCGCCAGTCGGTTGCGGTCCCGGCAGGTGATCTGCATGACCGGATCATGCCCCATCTCGTAGAGCAACCGGCAGACCGCGATCGAGCTCGCCCGCATCACCGCCGCCGTGTTGTCGGTCACGTTGACGGCGTGCACGCGCCCGACCAAGGCCTTGGCGCTCTCGAGAAGGGCGGTGACGTTCGTGCCCTTGGGCGGGTTGTACTCGGCCGTCACCGCGAACTCGCCCTGCGCGAGCACGTCTCTGAGCCGTCTCAGGCTGTTCCCCATCCCGCGTCGTCCTAGGCCACGCCGGCGGCGCGCTTGGCCGACTCCAGCGTATTGTCCAGCAGCATCGCGATGGTCATGGGCCCGACTCCTCCGGGCACGGGCGAAATCCAGCCCGCCCGCTGGCTGACCGGGCCGAAATCCACGTCGCCGACGAAGGTGCCGTCCTCGAGCCGGTTGACACCCACGTCAATCACCACGGCGCCCTCCCGCACCATCTCGGCGGTCACGAACTTCGCCCGGCCGATCGCGACCACCAGGATCTCGGCCTCGCGGCAGACTGCCGGCAGGTCGCGGGTCTTGGAGTGGCACACGGTGACGGTGGCGTTCCGGTGCATCAGGAGCAAGGCCGCCGGCTTGCCGACGATGTTGCTCCGCCCTACCACCACCGCTCGCTTGCCTTCGATCGCCACGCCCGTGGACTCGATCATCGCGACGACTCCCTTGGGGGTGCAGGGCGTGAACAGGGCCATGCCTTCCACGAGCCGGCCCATGTTGTAGGGGTGGAATCCGTCGGCATCCTTCTGCGGCGAGACCGCGTCCAGAATGACCTTGCTGTCAATCTGCTTCGGCAGGGGGAGCTGGACGAGGATGCCGTGCACCCTGGGGTCCGCATTCACCTTCTCGATCAGTGCCAGCAGCTCACTCTGGGTCGTCGTGGCCGGTAGCTTGTGCTCGTCCACGTAGATGCCGGCGGCGTCGCAGGCCTTCTGCTTGTTCTTCACATACAGCTTGGACGCCGGATCGTCGCCGACCAGGATCGCCGCCAGACCTGGCCTGACTCCGGTCCTGGCCACGAGGTCCGCGACGTCCTTGGCGATCCGCTCCCGGATGGTTTGCGCCAACGCTTTCCCGTCAATCAGTCGAGCAGTCACAGCCCCCTCCATCCCGCATGCGACGCCCCTCGTAAAGATCTGGACAATAGCAGGGGCTCCGAAGGGCAGTCAAGCGCGGCCGAGAACAGGCCCGACGGGCAGCGGGAAGAAGGAGCCGCCGGCTGCGCAAGGGAGAGAACCGGCTGTCCGTCGTCAGGAAGACGTATGGTCCCTGGTGAGCTTGTAGACCCGCCGCATGCATTCCGGGCAGATGCCGTGCGTAAGCTCCGCTGCGGTGCGTTCCCTATGGAACAGGGCATCCTTGCTGGGTTCTGGCCCACCTCCGCAGCAGAGTTGGGCGGCGACTCCTTCGCTCCCCTGAAAGTGGGGGGACCCCCTGACCTTTTTGCGCAGGCCGTGCAGTGTTGGGTCGAGTCTGCCACGGATTGCCACGCCGCCGACCCGCCCGGACGGATGCTCGCTGCCGGCACCGCGTCCGAAGCAGGGCCCTGCCTGACGGACTCTCCGCATGATCGATGATCGCGCCACACGGACGCCCGAGCGGTTTCCTTGACAGGTCCTCACAGGGTCCTTTACCATGCCAGCAAATGCACCGGTTTTCCCACTGCTGGCGCTGTCGCGCCCCTGTTTCCCCCCGGCGGTCCTTCCAGACTGAGCCAGCCCCTTCCAGCCTCGCCACAGCGACACCCGCAGCCCTTCCGGAGCCACGGGTCCCCGTCAGGACCCTCCTCTGCGCCGGTTTGCTCTTGGCTTGGCCGACTCTCGCCGAGGCCCTTCAGGTCACCGGGCTCCACAACCCCCAGAGCTTCGTCCCGGACCCCACAACGGGACAGTATTTCATTTCGAACACGGACCGCAGGAACGACGCCCCATCCTCGTCCGGCTTCATCACGAAGCTTGACCGGGACGGCAAGATCCTCAAGCTGCATTTCATCCAGAACGGCGACGGCCAGGTCGTCCTGCGCGCGCCGAAGGGGATGGCGGTGGCACAGGACGTCCTCTACGTCGCGGATGTGGACACCCTGCGCGGGTTCGACACGAAGTCCGGCCGGCCCGTCGTGGAGGTCCGGATCGGTCGGGACGGCGCCGCCGACCTCGCCGACGTCGCCTACGACCCAGGCCGGAACCTCCTCTACGTATCCGACACGAGGGCGGACACCATCTATCGGGTCGACCCGGCGAAGTCGCATGCGGTGTCGGTGCTCGTGCGCGATCCGGCCCTCGCTGGGCCCCGCGGCCTCGCGGTGCATCCGAAGACAGGTCGGCTGGTCGCCGTGAGCTGGAACAAGGGCAAGATCCTCGAGGTCGCGCCGGACGGGACGATCACCGAGCTGGTCTCAAACTCCTGGTTCTCCTCCCGGTTTCAGAACCTGGCCGGGGTGGACTTCGACAGTTGGGGGACCATGTACGTGTCCGATTTCACGGCCGGCAAGGTCTGGCGCATGCGGTCCGACCAGCATTTCGACGTCATCGCCGAGTTTCTTCCCTCTCCCGCCGACATCAGCGTGGATCGGCTGAACCACCTCATCCTGGTGCCCTACCACGATGCCCACGTGGCCGAGATGAACGGGCTGGAGTCGCCCGTCAAGCGCGACAAGAAGCCGCGGACCCTCAAGGATTACGGATTCCCGTTCCTGGGAGGCAAGGAAGGGGAGCAAGAGAAGGAACAGGGGCGCAGATGAGCAAGTGTGTCTACTGCGGCCTACGCAAGGGCAAGCGGCCCTGTCCCGGCTATCCGCCCGGCGGGGGGGACTCGCCCGGCAGGTCCCCGGGCTTGATCTGTACCCAGTGCTGTGGAGAGTACCGGCTCGTCCGGATCGCCTGCCCGGCCGACTGCGTCTATCTCGACGCCAACAACGACTATCAGCAGCGACGGCTGGGAGACCGGTTCGCCCAACCGCGGCGGGAGTTCTACCGGGATCTGTTCGAGTTGGGCGGAGAAAAGGCCGCTGCCCTCTTCAACCTGATCGAGGTCGTCACCTTCAGCTACTTCCAGGGACGTCGCGACGGGCAGGACGCGGAAGTCCTCGCCGCCGTCCAGGCCTTGCGACGCAGCCTCAGTCCCCTGCATGTCCCCGCCGCTCCCATGCCGGTGTTCGCCGAGCATCTCAAGAAGGAGTACGAGGCCTTCGTCGCACAGCAGTCGCCGCAGGCGGTCGAGAGCCAGATCGCCCCGGAGGTCCTGGACCGCGCGAGCCAGTTCATCACCGGGGTCTCCGGCGGCGCCTTCCAGTCACAGCGGTTCCTGAATGCGCTCATCGGCTACATCCGGACGCACCATCCGGAGGTCGCCGAGCAGCTCGCCCGCCAGCAGCAACAGGGGCGCATCCTCCTGCCCGGCCAGCTCGTACCGCCGCCGGCCGCCGGCCCGGCCGAGCCGCCCGGCCATCTCCACGCTGGCCACGCGCACCACCACCGCTGAGCGCGATGTCTGGTCTCCCTCACCTCTCGTGGCCAGCCGAGGCCTATTCGACGATCTCCACCTTCATCTCGATCCGATCAATCGGGTTGTCGCGCGCGTCGCGCGGCTGCTGGACGATCTTGTCGGCGACGCCGATCCCCTTCACGACCTCGCCGAAGACCGTGTACTTCCCGTCCAGGAACCGCGAGTCCTCCACGACGATGAAGAACTGGGAGCCCGCGCTGTCCGGATCCTGCGCCCGCGCCATCGAGACGATCCCGCGCCTGTGTGGGAGGTCGTTGAACTCCGCCTTGATCGAGTAGCCGGGGCCGCCCATGCCATACATCTCCTTCTTCTTCGGGTCCTTGGTGTTGGGATCGCCTCCCTGGATCATGAATCCCGGAATCACGCGGTGAAAGATCGTGCCGTCATAAAACCCTTCCTTGGCCAGCTTGATGAAATTCTCCACGTGCTTGGGCGCCTTGTCCGGAAAGAACCGGATCTCGATGTCGCCGAACTTGGTCTTGATGATTGCCCGCGGCTCCTTCTTTGCCGGTGCGGCTGGCGCCGCCGGAGCCTTCTCCGCGGCGACGGCTGGGCTAACAGCCCACACCGTCGCGGCTGCCAGCACCGCCGTCATAATCCCGATCGCCCCCATCCCGGTCCCCGCTCTGAACATGCTCGCCTCCTCTCCTTTATTCCTTTATGGGTCGTCTCATCAGGTCAGGCCAACCCGTCGCAGCGCTTCCTTGGCCGCCATCTGCTCCGCCTCCTTCTTGCTCCGCCCGATGCCTAGACCGAGGATGTCGTCCCCGACCATGACCTGGACTTCGAACACCTTCTGATGATCGGGACCGGACTCCCGGAGGAGCAGGTATTGGGGCAGGGTCTCGAATTGCTTTTGGCACCATTCCTGGATTCGGGTCTTGTAGTCATCGACGACCGAGGGCCACTCCGCCTCCTCCCGACGCTTCAGGTCGTCGAGCTCCGGCGCGAAGACCTTCAGCGTGAACGCCCGCGCCGCCTCGAGGCCGCCGTCCAGATAGATGGCCGCGATCACGGCTTCCAGCGCGTTGGCCAGCAGCGAGTTTTTCTCCCGACCCTGCGTTAGCTCCTCGCCGCGGCCAAGCCGCAGCAGGTTGCCCAGCTCCAGCCGGCGCGCCCCCTTGGCCAGGAATGGCTCACTGACCAGCCGAGCCTTCAGCTTGGACAGCTCCCCCTCGGTGGAGTTCGGAAACGCGCCGGTCAGGTATTCGCTGATGATGAGGGCCAGGACGGCGTCGCCAAGAAACTCAAGCCGCTCGTTGTGCTGGCACCCCTTGTCCCGGATCTCGTTGACGTGAGACTTGTGGGTCAGGGCCTGGCTAAGGAGGCGAGGGTGGTGGAACCGATAGCCGATCGCCGCCTGTGCTACATCGAGATGGGACTGCGCCATAGGTCACGAGGGGCGGTCGTCTGACCTCCCGCGGCGCTTACACAGTGGCCCGCTTGAAGACGAGGCAGGCATTGACCCCTCCGAACCCGAAGGAGTTGGACATAGCCACCGCCACCGACGCTTCGCGGGCCCGGTTAGGGACATAATCGAGGTCGCAGTCCGGGTCGGGATGGTCCAGGTTCATGGTTGGCGGCAGCACGCCGCGGTGGAGCGCCAGCACGCTGAACACCGCCTCCACGCCGCCCGCCGCGCCGAGCAGATGGCCGGTCATGGACTTAGTCGAGCTGACCGGGATGCGGTACGCGTGCTCGCCGAACACCCGTTTGATCGCTAGGGTCTCGATCTTGTCCGCGAACGTGGAGGTGGCGTGCGCGTTGATGTAACCGACCTCCTCGCGGGAGATCCCGGCGTCCTTCAACGCCAGCTCCATGCACCGCACCGCGCCCTCCCCGTCATCCGGCGGGGCGGTGATGTGGAAGGCGTCGCTGGTCATCGCGTAGCCCGCTAGTTCGGCGTAGACGCGCGCCCCGCGCCGCCGCGCCGTATCGAGCTCTTCGAGCACCAACACGCCTGCGCCTTCGCCGAGGACGAAACCGTCCCGGTCGCGATCGAAGGGCCGGCTGGCTCGGGCAGGATCGTCGTTGCGTCGCGAGAGGGCGCGCGCCGCCGCGAAGCCCGCGACGGCCAGCGGGGTGATCGTCGCCTCGGTGCCGCCCGCCAGCATGGCATCCGCCTCGCCCCGCTGGATGATCCGGAACGCGTCGCCGATGCAATGGTTGCCGGTCGCGCAGGCGGTCACCGCGCAGGAGTTGGGGCCCTTCGCCCCCAACCGGATCGCCACCTGCCCCGAGGCCAGGTTGATGATGACCATGGGAATAAAGAACGGGGAAATGCGGTCCGCGCCCTTCTCCAACAGCACCTTGTGGTAGTGCTCGATGCCCGGCAGCCCGCCGATTCCCGCCCCGATGTAAACCCCGACCCGGTCCGCCTGGTCAGGCGAGATCTTCAGGCCCGCGTCATCCACCGCCATCTGGCTCGCCGCCACGGCGTAGTGGATGAACGCGTCCATTTTCTTGATCTCTTTCTTTTCGATGAAGGCGGCGGGATCGAAATCCTTGACCTCCCCGGCGATCCGAACCGGAAAGTCGGTCGGGTCGAAGCGGGTGATTCGGCCGATCCCGGACTGGCCGGCGCAGAGCGCCTTCCAGGTCTTCTCCACACCCGTCCCCAGCGGGGTGATGACCCCCAGCCCGGTTACGACCACTCGTCGCATCACGCGCTCATCCATCGTCGCCGCCGCACCGGAATCAGATCTTTTCCTTAATATACTCCATGGCCTTCCCGACGGTGAGGATCTTCTCCGCGTCTTCGTCGGGAATCTCGATGTCGAACTCCTCCTCGAACGCCATCACCAGCTCCACCGTGTCGAGGGAGTCCGCGCCTAGATCGTCAACAAAGGAGGCCTCAGGCACGACCTCGTCCTCATCCACCCCGAGTTGTTCGGCAATAATCTTCTTGATGCGATCCTCCACCGCCATGGGCTTCCCCACCTCCTCTCCCATATCGGACCTCCCTTGCGCCTTGTCAATTCGAATGATCCGCTCGTCGTCGGCTCACCGCTGTCTGGCCCGCCCGCGTTTCCGCCGTTCGCCCGCCGCCCCTCAGGCCATGAGCATGCCGCCGTTCACGTGCAGCACCTGGCCCGTGATGTAGCTGGCCTGGTCGGACACCAGAAAGCACACCGCGGCCGCCACGTCAGACGGCTGCCCCAGCCGCCCCAACGGGATCTGCTTGAGCAACGCCTCCTTGACCTCCGGCGGCAACCCCTGAGTCATCGCCGTATCGATGAAGCCCGGCGCCACCGCGTTCACGGTCACGGCCCGGCTCGCGTACTCGCGCGCGACCGTCTTGGTGAACCCGATCACGGCCGCCTTCGACGCCGCGTAGTTCGCCTGACCGGCGTTCCCCGTGACACCCACGATCGAGGCGATGTTCACGATGCGCCCGCTGCGCTGCTTGGTCATCGGCTGGAGCACGGCCTTCGTGCAGTAGAACGTGCCGTTCAAGTTCACCTGGAGGACTAGGTGCCAATCCTCCTCCTTCATCCGGATGAGCAACCCGTCTCGGGTCACTCCGGCGTTGTTGACCAGGATATCAATGCGCCCCCATTCCTTAAGCACGTGGTCGGCCATGGCCTTGACGTCGTCCCAGTCGGCCACGTTGACCTTGACGTTGAGCGCCCGGCGACCCATCGCGCGGATCGCCTCGACGGCTTCCTGGGAGCGGCCCGGGTCCAGGTCGCACACGGCCACATCGGCGCCCTGGTGCGCCAGCGCTTCAGCGATCGCGCGCCCGATCCCCTGGGCCGCGCCCGTGACGATTGCGGTTTTCCCCTCCAACGACATTCTTCCCTCTTGTTCCATGTCACTCGTCGCTCGTGAAGCCTGGTTCGCAAGGCAGGGTCTTTCCTCACGCCTCGCCCTTCACGGCCAGCGCCTTCAGCGCGGCGTCCAGCGACGCCGGATCCTGCACGTTCAACGTCGTTGCGCTCGGCACGATCCGTTTCACCAATCCGGTCAGCACCGTGCCGGGGCCTACCTCGATAAAGGTCGTCACGCCCAGCTCAACCATCACCGTGACCGACTCTTCCCACCGCACCGGCGAGGGCAACTGGCGAATCAGCGACGCCCGGACCTCGGCGGCAAGTCGCAGCGGCTTGGCGTCGGCGTTGTTCACCAGCGGCACAGCGAGGTCCGACCAGGAGACCAGGGCCAGGTCCTCTGCCAGCCGGGCCGCCGCCCGCTGCATCAGCGGCGTGTGCACCGGCACGCTCACCGGCAAGCGCACCGCTTTCCGCGCCCCTTTCGCCTTCGCAACCTCGAGGGCCCGCTCCACAGCCGCCTTCTCTCCCGCAATCACCACCTGCCCCGGGCAGTTGAAGTTGGCCGGGGCCACAATGCCTAGGGCCGAGGCCTCGCGACAAGCTTCCGCGACGGCCGCGGCGTTCAGACCGAGCACCGCTGCCACAAGACCGCTCCCAGGCGGCACGGCCTCGGCCATGTACCGGCCGCGCTTCTGCACGAGCGCCACGGCGTCCGCGAAGGTCAACGCCCCCGCGGCCACCAACGCGCCGTACTCCCCAAGGCTGTGGCCTGCGACCGCGACCGGGCGTAAGCCGTACGGCTCCATCGCCTTCAGCGCGGCGAGGCTCGCGGTCAGCAGGGCGGGTTGCGTGTACTCCGTCAGGTTCAGGCGGTCGGTCGGTCCCTCGAAGCACAGGGCGGCCACATCGTAGCCGAGGACGGTTGCCGCCTCGTCGTAGAGTGCCCGGACGCCGGGATCGTGCTCGTAGAACAGCCGCCCCATCCCGACCGACTGCGAGCCCTGGCCGGGAAAGACCAGCCCGATTCCGGCACCCATAGCGGGGTATGATATGGGAGAACCTGCACCCAATGTCAACGACAAAATCCAAGAGGACAGCCGTCAGGCACCAGCGAGCGAAACGCGGATGGCTGAAGCTTCTTCCTCAATCCACCACGAACTCGCCGCCATCCACGCAGATGACGTTCCCCGTCACCCAATGCGCCTTCGGATGGCTGAGCAATCCGATCGCCTGCGCCACGTCCTGCGGCGTCGTCAACCGGCCCGATGGATTCTTGCGTTGCGCCATCCGGATCATCTCATCCGAGCCCGGGATCTTCCGCAGCGCGGGCGTATCAGTGACCCCGGCCATGATCGCGTTCGCCGTGATGCCCATGGGTGCGAGCTCGAGCGTCAATTGGCGGATGTGGGACTCCAGCGCCGCCTTTGCCGCCGACACCGCGCCGTAGGTGGACCAGACGCGGGCACCGCCCGCGCTCGTCATCGCGAAGATGCGCCCACCTGGCCCCATGAGCTGGCGCGCCACCAAGTCCTGCACCCAATAGACCAGGCTGTTGGCCATGACGTCCAGCGTCATGTCCAGATGCGACTTGCCGATCGCGTCGCCCGGCGACTTCGCGATGAAGGGCTTCAACGTCCCGAAGGCGAGCGAGTGCAGGAGGACGCGCACCGTCCCTTGCCGTCCCTCCTTCGTCAGCCGTGTCTGGATGGCGTTCAGGATTTCCTGCCGCTTCTCCGGGTCAGCCGCGTTGGCGTTGAAGAACACGGCCTCGCGGCCCATGCCGGTGATCCGCCCGACGATGCGCTCGACGTTCGGCAGCGTCGTCTTCCGGTCCAGATGGACCCCGAAGATGTGCATGCCGAGGGAGGCCAGCTCCAGGGCGGTCGCCTCTCCGAACCCGCTCGACGCGCCCAGGATGAGCGCCCACTCGCCTTCCAACGGTCGCGTATCGGTACCCATTACTCCTTCTCCATGTTTGCGTGAGGCGTCAGGCGTGAGGCGCAAGGAGAGTCAATTCTCCTTCAAAGACGCTTTACGCCGGACCCCTCACGCCTCACCCCGTCTTCTCCATCACCATCGGATAATCGCCGACGCCCAGGTCAGCCCCGAGCCGAAGGCGCCCAGTAGCACCAGGCTGCCGTCCCGCACCCGCCCGTCTCGCACCGCCTCGTCGAGCGCGATCGGGATCGAGGCGGCGGAGGTGTTGCCGTAGCGGTCCATGTTCAGGACCACCTTCTCCAGCGGCAATCCCAGCCGCGCGGCGACGGCCTTGATGATCCGGACGTTGGCCTGATGTGGCACATACAGGTCCACGTCCTCGACGGCCAGGCCGTGCGCCGCGAGCGCCTCACGCGCGACTTCCTCCAGGGTCTTTACGGCGACCTTGAACGTCTCATTCCCCTTCATCTTGATGTACTGCAGCCCGTCGGCCAGCACCTTCTCCGCGACCGGGAGCCGCGACCCACCGCCGGGCACGCAGATCATGTCCCAGAGACTGCCGTCGGCGTGGAGATGGGTAGAGAGAATGCCCCCCTCGCCCGGCGACGCGCTCACGACCGCCGCGCCCGCCCCGTCGCCGAACAGGACACACGTGCTCCGGTCGGTCCAGTCGGTGATCGCGGACATGACCTCGGTGCCGATCACCAGGACGTGCCGGAGGCCCGTCTTCACGTAGGCGTCCGCGACCGACAGCGCGTAGACGAACCCGGAGCACGCTGCCGCGATGTCGCAGGCGGCCGCGCGCAGCGCGCCGAGCCGGTGCTGGATGAGGCAGGCGGTCGAAGGCAGCGGATGGTCTCCGGTGCAGGTCGCGACGAGAATGAGGTCCAGCTCGGCCGCCGACACACCCGCCGCCTCGAGCGCGCGGTGCGCGGCCTTCAGGCCCAGGTCGGAACTGGCTTCGCCCGGCGCGGCGATCCGGCGCTCCCGGATGCCCGTGCGCTCGACGATCCACTCGTCGGAGGTGGCGACCATCCGCTCGAGGTCAGCGTTGGTCAGGACCCGCTCCGGCAGGTAGGAGCCGGTCCCGGTGATGCGGGACCTGGCGGAAGAAGCTCTCATGGGGCGGGCTCGTCCTTCCTGGAGTCGCCGTGCGACGCCAGACTCTCTTCGATGTCCCGGCGGATGAGCTCGTTCACCCGGCTCTCCGCCAGGCTGACGGCGCGGCGGATCGCGTTCTTGATCGCCTTGGCCGATGACCGCCCGTGGCAGATGATGACGATCCCGTTGACGCCCAGCAACGGCGCGCCGCCGAACTCGGCGTAGTCCATCCGGCGGCGGAGCCGCAACAGCGGCGTGGCGAGGAGCGGATAGGCCAGCCGCCCCAGGAAAGAACTGGCGATTTCCTTCATCAGGAGCTTCTTGATCGTGTCTGCTAGCCCCTCGGAAATCTTCAGCGCGACGTTCCCGATGAAGCCGTCGCACACGATGATGTCGGCGGTCCCGCTGTACACATCCCGCCCCTCCACGTTGCCGATGAAGTTGATCGGGCTGGCCTTCAGCAGCTTGAAGGCTTCCTTGGTGACCTCATTCCCCTTCGTGTCCTCCTCGCCGATGCTGAGGAGGCCCACCCGGGGATTCGGCTTGCCCAGCAGGTGCTTGCCGTACTCGTGCCCCATGAGCCCAAACTGGTGGAGGTGCTGGGCGGAGCAGTCCACGTTAGCGCCGACATCCAGCATGACCGCCTCGCCGTCCAGGGTGGGCAGCGATGTGGCGATGGCGGGGCGCTCGACCCCTTTGATGACCCCGAGGACAAAGAAGGCGGCGACCATCGTCGCGCCGGTGTTACCGGCGCTGACCACGGCGCCGGCCTCGCCCGACTTGACCAGCTCGGTGGCGATCCAGATGGAGGAATCCCGCTTCTTGCGGGCGACCTGGGCGGGAGACTCGTGCATCGCCACGGTTTGCGGGGCGTGGCGGATAGACATGCGGCGATCGGCGCAGCCGATGCGCCGGAGCTGCTCGGCGACCTGGCCCTCGTCCCCGACCAGCACGACCTCGATGTCGAGATCCCGCGCCGCTGCGACGGCGCCCTCGACGACGGGACCCGGACCATGGTCCCCGCCCATCGCATCTACCGCGATTCTCATGGGATGCTGTGGCGCATGAGCGAATAGCCGGCAGCGAAGAGCCAGCAGCCAGCGCCCCGGGAGTTGCGGGTTCAGAGCTACCTGCTCCGAGCTCCCCGCTGCCCGCCCGCGCTCAGGTTTCTTCGACAGCGATGACCGGCATGCCCTTGTAGGTGCCGCAATTCAGGCAGGTGTAGTGCGGAAGCTTCGGCTCATGACACTGCGGGCAGACCGACAACGACGGCGGCGTCACCTTCTTGTGGGTCCTTCGCTTGTCACGCCGGGCCCTGGAGAGTTTATGTTTTGGATTCGGCATCGTGGTTTCTCGCTCAGTTTCGGCCCAGTTTGTCCCGCAGCTCCCGCAGAATCATGAACGGATTGTCGCCCCGCTGCTCCGGACAGCCGCACCGCCGTTCGTTCCAGTCCTGCCCGCAGACCGGGCACAACCCGAGGCACGCCTCGTTGCACAACGGCTGCATCGGCGTGGCCAGGATGACCTGCTCGCGCAACATGTCGGCGAACTCGATCCGGTCGCCGACGAACTGATAGACGTCGTCAGGCGCATCCGGGTCGAGCCAGTCCGGCAGCACCGGCGCCTCCGGGAGCGGCGTCACGCCGCCGGCGCGGGACGTGCGGCGCAGCGCGGCGCCGCGCCGCCGGTATCGCACCGCGAACGGCAGCACGACCTCGTCCTCGAAATCCTTCAGACAGCGCACGCACTGACGGAAGAACGTGCCGGCCAGGACCCCCGCGACGTGGAAGCCCCGCCCAATCTTGTCAATTTCCAGGGCTAGCGACAGGAGGCTCCCGACACGCGCGTCCTCCGCCTCCAGCGCCAGCTCCTCGGCGCTGACCTCGCAGGACAGGCGCAACCCCTCATCCGGAATCTCACTGATATGGAAGCTCGGCAGCGCCACAGGCCCGTCCGCGCGTCCACCTCGGCTGCTGTGTGTATACACGGCCGCTGGCGAGAAGTCAAACCGCCGGTCCCCCTCGAAGCGGAGCGGTGGGGTCAGCGCTCCTCCGCGAAGGCGAGCAGCGCGATCGTCCGCGCCCGCTTGATCGCAATCGTCAGCTCGCGCTGGTGGCGCATGCAGTTCCCGGAGATCCGGCGCGGGACGATGCGCCCTCGCTCGGTCAGAAAGTTCTTCAGCAGCCCCACGTCTTTGAAGTCAATGGGCACCTTCTCGTGACAGAAGCGGCACACGCGCCGCCGCTGGAAAAAACGCCCGCGTTCCACCCGCGCCTCCCTGTTGGTCTCGTTACGGCGTCTCGTCGAGATCGTAGCCAGGCTCGTCCACCGGGACCGCCTCGCCGCCCGCCTCGGCCCGCTTCGGCAAGAACGTGATGGTCTGGGCTACCACTTCGTGCTTGCTGCGCTTCTGGCCGTCCTCCGTCTCCCACCGGCGCTGTTGCAGCCGGCCATCCACGATCACGCCCGCGCCCTTGCTGAGGTACTGCCCGCAGTGCTCGGCCTGCTTGCCGAACACCACGATGTCAATGAAGCAGACCTCCTCCTTCAGCTCGTCTCCCTGCCGGTACTTCCGGTTGACGGCGAGCCCGAAGCTCGTCACCGGCGTCCCGCTGGGCGTGTAGCGAAGCTCGGGGTTCTTCGTCAGATTGCCGATCAGGATGACCTTATTGAACCCGGCCACGGTCGGACTCCTTTGTCTCTCCTCCCGGCTTCGCTGGGCTGGCCTGCTCCAGCCGGACCGTCAGGAATTTGATCACGGAGTCCTCCAGCCGGTAGGCGCGCTCCAGCTCGCTGACCGTCGCGCCCCCCGCCTGGAACGTCATATAGGCGTAGGTCCCCTTCCGCTCCCGCTTGACCTCGTAGGCGAGCTTCTTCCGGCCCCAGGTCTCGGCCTTGAGCACGGCGCCGCCGTGTTTCTCGACGACGCCCTTCATTTTCTCGACGAGCTTCTGGGTCTCTTCGTCGGGGAGCGAGGGGCGGATGATGAAAATAGACTCGTAGGCCTGCATGCGGTAACAACCTCCTCATGGACTCGTTGCAACGGGTGCAACCGGCGGCCCCGGAGCCGGGTCCGGAGCGAGGCGGGCGAGCCCGCGAACCGCCGGACGCTACCACAGGCTTAGAGGAAGTGTCAATCTCTCTGGAATCCCCACAGGCGGCCGGCCGACGGCTAGAGCTTCTTTAGACGTTGAACCGGAAATACACCACGTCGCCGTCCTTGATCACGTAGTCCCGCCCTTCCAGCCGGAACAGCCCCTTGTCCCGCACGCCCGCCACCGACCCGCAGGCGATCAGGTCGTCGTAGTGGAACACCTCGGCGCGGATGAAGCCGCGCTCCATGTCCGAATGGATCTTCCCCGCCGCCTGGGCCGCCTTGGTGCCGCGCCGGATCGGCCAGGCGCGCGCCTCCGTCTCTCCCACGGTGAAGAAGGTAATCAGCGAGAGCAGCTCGTAGGCTGCCTTGGTCAAGCGGACGAGGCCCGAATCGCTCAGGCCCAGCGCCTTCAGGTACGTTTCGCGCTCGCCCTCGGCGAGCGCGGCGAGCTCCGCCTCGAGTTGCCCGCAGATCGTCACGACCTTGGCCCCCCTCTTCTCGGCCAGCTCGCGGATTGTGCGCACGTGGGGATCGTCGGGGCCCGCCCCCTCCGCCACGTTGGCGACAAAGACGACCGGCTTGGCCGAGAGCAACTGACACTCGTTGAGGACCGCCTGTTCCTCCGGCGCCAAGGTCTGCCCGCCCGGCCACTCCATCCGGTTCAAGAGGTCGGTCAGCTTCTGCACGACCACCAGCTCCTTGGCGGCCTGCGCGTCGCCGGACTTGGCGCGCTTCTCAACCCGCTGCCGGCGCCGCTCCAGGGTCTCCAAGTCCGCCAGCATCAGCTCCGTCTCGATCGTCTCGATGTCGCGCAGCGGGTGCACGCCGCCGCCGACGTGGACGACGTCGGGATGGTCGAAGCAGCGGACCACGTGCATGAGCGCGTCCACCTCGCGGATCTGTGCGAGAAACTGGTTGCCGAGCCCCTGCCCCTGGCTCGCCCCCTGGACCAGGCCCGCGATGTCGCGCACCTCCAGAGTGCTGGGGGTCAGTTTCCGCGACCGGAAGATCGCGGCGAGCCGACTGAGGCGGGGGTCCGGGACCTGCGCGATCCCAACGTTCGTCTCCACCGTCGAGAAGGGATAGTTGGCCGTCATCGCCCCGCCGCCGACGAGCGCGTTGAAGACGGTCGTCTTCCCGACGTTCGGCAACCCGATCATGCCGCAACAGAGGCCCATCTTCTCTCCAGCTCACAACTTGCAGCGAACAGCGAGCAGCCATCGGATTTCGCTATTCGCTGTTCGCCATCGGCTTTTGATTGAACCGGTTCATTGCCGCCGCCACGCCTTCGACGATCCAGCATTCCAGCGCGGCCACGGCCTGCTCCTCCACCGGCTCGATGACCGCTTGCTCCTCCGGCGCGAAGGGCGAGAGGACATAGTCCGCCGGATCCTGGCCCGGAGCCGGCCGCCCGATGCCGATCTTCAGGCGGCAAAACGCGTCGGTGTCTAAGGCTGCGATGATCGAGAGAAGGCCGTTGTGGCCGCCGGCGCCGCCTCGCGCTTTCACGCGAAGCCGGCCCACGGGCAGGTCCAGATCGTCGTGCACGACAAGCAATTGTTCAGGCGGGAGTCCCAGATCCTCCAGCAGGGTCTTGACGGCCGAGCCGGAGTCGTTCATCCAGGTGAGGGGAACGGCGAGCGTGATGTCCTGCTTCGCGTCGGGAGGACCGACCTGCCCGACGCCGCGGTGCGCCGGGCCGCCGGGACGGAGCCGGACCGACCAGCGGGCAGCAGCCCGCTCCACCACCTGGCGCCCAACATTGTGGCGGGTCCGGAGATACCGTTCGCCAGGGTTGCCGAGTCCAACGATCAGGCGCAAGGCTATTTCTTCTTGTCCTCCTTGGCCTCCTTCTTCTCGGCCTTGGCGGGAGCGGCTTCCTTCTTCTCCTTCTCGCCGCCGGCCTTGGCCTCGGCGGGCGCCGCGCCCTTCTCCGCCCCCTTCTCGGCTCCCTCCGCCGCCTCTTCCTTGCCCTTGCCGATGACCTCCGGCTCCTTGCCCTCCTCGGCGGCAGCACCGCTGGTCAGCAGGGCCTCCAGCTTGGCCTCGGAGATCGGCGCGGCGACGCTGACCACCATCTGGTCGGGGTCGTCCAGGTAGCGAATGCCTTGCCGCGCGGGCAGCTCGCGCACGTGGACGCCGTGCCCGATGGCGAGCTGCGATGCATCCACTTCGATCTGGTCCGGCAGGGCCGAGGGTAGACACTCGATATGCAGCTCCCGCAGGTTGTGATGGAGCACGCCGCCCTCCTTGACGCCGGCGGGCGTGCCGCCGACCAGCGCCACGGGCACCTTGACGCGAATCGGCTTGTTCATCGAGATCTCGAAGAAGTCGGCGTGCAGGAGTTCGCCCGTGACGGGATCCACCTGATAGTCCCGCAGCAGGGCCGTCCGTTGGGCCTTCTGGGCCGCGCCAGAGATGTTCAGCGTGATCAAGGCCGTGCTCCCCGCGTGCGCGCGCAGGAGCTTCGTCAGCGGGATCGGGGACAGGGTCAACAGCAGGCACTCCTCTTGCCCATAGAGGACCGCCGGGATGCGCCCGCTGCGCCGCAACTGGCGGGCAATCCCTTTGCCCGCCTGTTCTCTGACTTCCGCCGCCAATTCGAATCTCATAATCCCTCCCCCAAACAAGCTAATAGCGAGCAGCGGGCAGCCCCGAGTTCCGAGCTATTCGCCGCCAGCTACTCGCTATTGGCTCTCGACTACGCGAAGAGCGAACTGACCGATTGTTCCTCGTGAATCCTCGTGATTGCCTCGCCGAGCAGCGGCGCTACGGACAGCACCCGGAGCTTCGGGCAGCGCTGCTCCTTGCCGTTGAGCGGGATCGTGTTGGTCACGACCACCTCGGTGAGGCAGGAATCCTGAAGCCGCTCCAGCGCCGGGCCGGAGAGCACCGGATGCGTGCATCCCGCCCAGACCAGGCGCGCTCCCTTGTCCGCACAGGCCTGCGCACCCTGGACGATCGTGCCCGCCGTGTCAATCATGTCATCGAGCAGGAGCACGTTCCGCCCCTCCACGTCGCCGATGATGTTCATGATCTGGGCGTTGTTCGGCCCTTCCCGCCGCTTGTCGATGATGGCCAGGCCGGCCTGGAGCCGCTTGGCGAAAGCCCGCGCGCGCTCGACGCCACCGGCATCCGGCGAGACCACGACCAGGTCCTTCGCATCCTGCTTGTTGATGTAGTCGAGCAGGACGGGCGTCGCGTAGAGATGGTCCACTGGGATGTTGAAGAAGCCCTGAATCTGTCCGGCGTGCAGGTCCATCGTGAGCACCCGGTGCGCGCCGGCCGTCGTGATCAGGTCCGCAACGAGCTTTGCTGTGATCGGCACGCGCGGCTGGTCCTTCCGGTCCTGCCGGGCGTAGCCGTAATAGGGAATGACGGCCGTGATCCGGTACGCCGACGAGCGCTTCAGCGCGTCGATCATGATCAACAGCTCCATCAGGGAGGTGTTGACCGGGGCGCAGCAGGACTGGATCACGAACACATCCGCGCCCCGCACGTTCTCTTCGATCCGCACCCGGATCTCCCCGTCGCTGAAGGCGGAGACCGTCGCCCCTCCCAGGCCGATCCCCAGGTAGGCGCAGATCTCCTTCGCCAAGGCCGGGTTGGCGTTACCGGTAAACAGCTTGAGCTCTCTGGACATAGGGTCCTCCCTCTACACCGGAGCTGCGGCCGCCGTTTGACCCGCCGTTCACCCCTGACGCCGGCTCATGGGTGGGTATCGAAAAGGACAGATGAAGGTATCGGAAACGCGGCACAATTGTCAACCAATACGCCGCCCGCACCGACGTTCGGGAGGCCGCAGGCCCGCGGCGCGACGGCGTGAGGGGATCGCTCACGAGCCAGTCGGGGGCTCGCCGCCAGCCGCGACCGCGTACGCGCGTCGGCCCGGCGCCGCCGCGACTGCCGCACGTGCACGCATCGCGCTCGCCTCGTCGGGAAAGATGCCGAACACCGTCGCGCCGCTCCCGGAGAGCAGCGCCGCTTCCGCCCCAGCAGCGAGCAGCTCGCGCTTGATCTCTCCCAGGACAGGATAGGCCGGCGCAAGGGCTTCCTCGAAATCGTTCTCCATCAGCGGGATGAGCTCCTCCCAGGAGAGGGACGCGCCAGGCTCCAGGCGGCGCAGCGTCTCTGGCAGCGGCTTTGGGCTCGTCCGCGAGGCCGCGAGCCGCTCGTACGCCCAGCGGGTCTCAATGGGAAATCCGGGATTCACCAGCACCACCCAGCGGGCTCCGGTCAAGAGTAGGGCAGCGACCTGCTCACCCCGCCCCCAGACCTTCGCCGTGGGCGCCTGGAAAAAAAATGGGACGTCGCTCCCCAGCCGCTCGCCCACGCGGGCCATGTCCGCCGTCGTCCAGCCGAGGCCGAGGAGCCGGTTCAGCGCCGCGATCGTCGCCGCGGCGTCGCTGCTGCCGCCGCCCAGCCCGGCCGCCACCGGGATCCGCTTCGTGAGCGCCACGTCCAGGCCCACCCTGGGAATCCCCTGGACGGCCGCCTGCTCCAGGACCAGCGCCGCGGCGCGACAGATCAGGTTGCGCCCGTCCCTCGGCACAACCGGGTCCTCACAGGTCAGCCGGACCCCGCCGCCGTCCAGGCATACCCGGACGTGCAGCTCGTCCGCCAGCCCGACGGTTTGCATGAGCGACCAGAGGTTGTGGTATCCGTCGGGCCGGCGGTCCAGCACCCTCAAGATCAGGTTTACCTTCGCGGGGGCCAAGACCCGGAGCTCGTTCTTGGTCAGGGGGTCTCTTGTCATTCGCAGACCAGCCTTCTCAAAGCAGGCCCCTGCTTCATCCGTCTCTCTATTGACCATTGACCCATGACCCATTCAATCCCGTCCCCCCTTGATCGCGTACTTCTCCAGCCGGTACCGGAACGAGCGGGTGTTCAGGTGGAGGAGCTTGGCCGCCTTCTTCTTGACCCAGCGGGCCCGCTCGAGCGCCTTGAGCAGCAGGTCTTTCTCGATCCGGCCGATCAGTTCCTCGAGGTCCACGCCCTCCGGTGGCAGGTCGCTAGGTAACGCCGACTGCGGCGCCGTGGGGACCCGGTGCAGCCAGCCGCGGATCTCCTGCTCCGAGATCACGGGACCCGAGGCGAACGCCACCACCCGCTCGATCACGTTCTCCAGCTCCCGCACGTTGCCCCGCCACTCGTGGTCGAGGAGCGCGCGCATCGCCTCCTGGCTTAGCGTGGGCGTCGGCCGCCCGCTCGCCTTGGAGAAGCGCTCCAGGAAGTGCTGGGCGAGCAGCGGAATGTCGCCCGTCCGCATCCGCAGCGGCGGCAGGTGGATCGGAATGACGTCCAGCCGGTAGTAGAGGTCCTCCCGGAACGAACCCTCCGCGACGGCCTGCTCCAGATCCTTGTTCGTCGCTGCGATGATCCGCACGTCCACCTGCACGTTGCGCGTGCCCCCGACCCGGCGGAACTCCCGCTCCTGGATCACCCGAAGGAGCTTGACCTGGGTGGCTGGCGTCGTCTCCCCGATCTCGTCCAGGAAGATCGTGCCGCCGTTGGCCACCTCGAACAGGCCGGCCTTGTTGGCGACCGCCCCGGTGAAGGCGCCTTTCATATGCCCGAATAGCTCGCTCTCCAGCAGCGGTTCGGGCAGCGCGCTGCAGTTGACGGTGACGAACGGCATTCGGCTGCGCGCGCTGTTGTAGTGGATGGCGCGGGCGACCAGCTCCTTGCCCGTGCCGCTCTCTCCGCAGATCAGCACGTTGCTCCGGCTGTCGGCCACGCGCTTGACCATCTCGAAGACCTTCTGCATGGCCTCGCTCTGCCCGATGATCTGGGAGAAGGAGGACTGGCTCGCCATTTCCCGCTTGAGCAGGAGGTTCTCGGTCGTGAGCCGCCGCTTCTCCAGCGCGTTCCGGATGATGAGCTGAACCTCGTCCACCTGGAAGGGCTTGGTGAGATAGTCGTAGGCCCCGCGCTTCATGGCCTCCACGGCCGACTCGGTCGAGGCAAACGCCGTGATCACGAGCACGACCGTGTCGGGCGAGGCTTCTTTCACCGCCTTGAGCACCTCCAGCCCGCCGACCTTGGGCATCTTGAGATCCGTGATGACCAGATCGAAGATCTCCTTGCCGAGCTGGGCGATCGCCTCCTCACCGTCGGCCGCGACCGACACGGCATACCCGGCCCGCTTGAGCATGATGCTCAGGACCTCGCGCATGCTGCGCTCGTCGTCAACGATCAGGATCTTTTCCACGGCTCCCTACCTTCGTGCCACAGACGCACGCCCGCCTCCGCCACCCGCGGCAGGCACACCACGAAGCTCGACCCCTTGCCCTCCTGGCTCTCCACCCGGATCCACCCGCCGTGCAGGTCCACGACCCGGTGCACCGCCGCGAGGCCCAACCCGGAGCCCTGCCGCTTCGTTGTGAAGAACGGCAGGAAGATCTTGTCCAGATCCTCTTTCTTGATTCCCTCGCCGGTGTCCTCGAACGCGACCTCGATCACCTCGCCGCTTCGGGTGCCGGCGCCGACGCGCCGCCGGCGCGTGGTGATCGTCAGCCGTCCGCCCTGAGGCATCGCCTCGAAGGCGTTCATCGCCAGGTTCCAGAGCACCTGCCGGAGCTGGTTGTCGTCCACCTGGGCGGTCATAGGCCCGGCGCCGAGCCGCGCAGTCAGGATGATCCCGGGACGGGACTGCGCCTCGTGGCGTAGCAGGTCCATCACCTCCGTCAGGACGGCGTTCAGGTCGCAGTCCTTTAAGTTCAGGGCGGGCGGGCGGGCGTACATCAGAAACTCGGTGATGATCGCGTCGAGGCGCGTCGCTTCGCGGACAGCGATGTCCATGAGCCGCCGGCTCGTCTCGTCGAGGTCAGCGTCCTTGCGCAGCATCTGCATCGAGCCGGCCAGCGCGGCGAGCGGGTTGCGAATCTCATGGGCCATCCCCGCCGACATCTCACCGAGCGTCGCGAGCCACTCCCGGCGCCGGATTTCCGCCTGCAGATCCCGCACCTGGGTCAGGTCCTGGAACACGCCGACCACGCCGGTCCGCGCACCGTCCTCCGTGAGCGGCGACAGCGTCATCCCCACCACGACCCGGCTGCCGTCGGCGCGGCGGCCCTCCGCCTCAAAGCGGTACGGGACCGTGAGCGTCGCCGGATCTTGGCAGATCGCCTCCGGCCGCTGCCAGTTGAACGCCTCTCCCCACGGGCGTCCCTGCACGGCTGTTAGCGGATAGCCCGTGATCTCCTGCGCCGCCCGGTTAAACGAGGTGATCTGCCCCGCGGCGTTCGTGGAGAAGACCCCGCTGGTCAGGCTCTGCAGGACGTTCTCGTGGAACATCCGCAGGCGGTGCAGTCCCTGCTCCTTCTCCACCAGAGACAGGCCCGTCCGGCGCAACTGCTCGGCCAGGGTCCCACTCAGGAAGCCGACGACCACCAGGGCGAGGGTGTTCACGCCGAACGTGTAGAGGGTCTCCGGCGCGGAGAGGCGGCTCGGCGGGATCCAGCCGCGCGACTCGACGAGCCCGTAGAGCTGCACGTTCGTGACCAGTCCGAACAGGATCGCGGACACCCCGGCCGTGATCAAGCCGCCGCGGCGCTTCAGGATGAAGCTCGCGAGCGTGACCGTCATCATATACAGCACGGGAAAGGGGCTCTCGACCCCGCCCGTGCGGGCGACCAGGAACGTCTCGAGCAGCAGGTCCACCCCGACCTGCCCATACGCCATCAGCGTTAGGGCCTGCTCGGTCTTCAGGAACCGCAGCGCACCCGCATAGACAATCGTGATCGCGTACGTGAGCGCGATGAGCGCGTAGAAGGTAACCGCATGCTCACCCCGCCCCACGTGGAAGGCGATCGACAGCCCCAGCAGGAGGGTGACGACCACCAGCCGCAGGCCCATCAGCCAGTGCAGCCGGATTCGGAGTTCGTCCATGACCGATCCCCCGCGCCCGCGGCTCGCCGGGCCGCCGCATCCCCGCACGCTCGGCTTAACCGATCAGGTTCGCCATGGTAAAGATAGGGAGGTACATGGCGATCACGATAAAGCCGATCGTGACGCCCAGGAAGACCATCAGCATCGGCTCGAGCAGCGAGGTCAGCGCGGCCACCGCTGCATCCACTTCGTCGTCGTAGAAGTCGGCAATTTTCCCGAGCATCGCGTCAAGAGCGCCGGTGGACTCCCCCACCGAGATCATGTGCGTGACCATGTTCGGAAAGACCCCGCTCTTGGCCAGGGGCTCCGATACGGTCTTGCCCTCGGCGATGCTCTGCCGGGCCCCCAGGATCGCCTCCTCCACCACCTTGTTGCCCGCGGTCTTGGCCGTGATCGCCAGGCCCTCGAGGATCGCCACGCCGCTCGTGATCAGCGTGCCGAGCGTCCTGGTGAACTTCGCCACCGCAGCCTTGCGGATCAGATCCCCGAACACCGGCACCTTGAGCAGGAGCTTGTCAATGGCTAGCCGCCCCTTGGGCGTCCCATAGTACCGCTTGATGCCGTACACGATCGCCCCTGCCACGCCGGCCATGTGAAGGATGTAGTGCTGGAAGAACGTGCTCGTGTCAATGACGAGCTGGGTGGGAGCCGGCAGCCCGACCTTACCGCTGGACATCTCGGCGAACATTTTGGCGAAGACCGGGATGACCCAGATCATCAGCACCACGATCACGATAATCGAGATCCCGAGGACGGCCGCGGGATAGATCATAGCGCCCTTGATCTGGCTCTTGAGCTTCATGGCTTTCTCGATGTGCTTGGCCAGCCGAACCAGGACGGAGTCCAGCATGCCGCCGACCTCGCCGGCGTGCACCATGTTGACGTACAGCTCGTCGAAGACCTTGGGGTGCTTCTTCATCGCGTCGGTCAGGGTGGACCCGCCCTCGACCTCCACCTTGATCTCCGCGATGGTCTTGCAGAAGATCTTGTTCTCGGATTGCGTGGCGAGGATATCCAGGCACTGGATGAGCGGAAGCCCGGCGTTGATCATGGTGGAGAACTGGCGGGTGAAGACGACGATATCTTTGTCGGTCGGGCCCCCGCCGATGGTGACGTTGAGGATGCCGGCGGCGGCCTTCTCCTGCAACGTAGTGACCAGGATGTTCTGACGCCGCAGCAGCTCGACCGCCTCTTCCCGGCTCTTGGCGACGATCTCGCCTTTCTTGATCAGCCCCTTGCGGGTTTTCCCGGCATAGGTATAGGTCGCCATGCATCATCCGGCCCGCCTGGCTTGCACGCGGGCCCTCCGCTGGATACCTGCTCGCTGGTTCAGGATCACGCGGCGCACGGGTAACGGCCGCCTGGAAACAGGGAAAAACCCGGGGTCTTCTCCGGCTCGCTCGAACAGGCTCGCCTCGCGTTGATCAGGAGCCAGGCTCGTTCCACCGTTCGGGCTGTTTCCTGGGGGTGTGGAGAACAAGCCCGAAGTCTACTGGAGGGTCCGGGGCTTGTCAACTAAACTCCGGGTTTACCGCGAGGATAGCAATGGCGGCCGTTCGGCGTCACGCCTCCCCGACGCTCAACTGGGTGAAGCCGCGGTAGAGGTAGTGGAGCCCCGACGCCAGCGTGAGCCCGGCCGTGAGCAGCAGCAGCGGCTCGAGCAGGCGAACGTCCATCTGCCGGGAGGTCAGCGCGACCACGAGCAGGAGATAGGAGAGCTGGAACAACGTGGTGCCCTTCCCCAACAGGGTAGGCGACAGGTCCACCGGGGAGTCGGTGAGCCGCACGAGCAGGGTGCCGGTCATCAGGATCAGGTCCCGGCTCACGACCAGGATCACGATCCACAGCGGCACCAGGTGCAGCACGGAGAGCGTGATGAACCCGGAGGTCAGCAGCAGCTTGTCCGCGAGCGGATCGAGGTAGGCCCCCAGCCGGGTGCGCTGGTTCGCCACCCGCGCGATCGTTCCGTCCAGCGCGTCGGTCAGCCCGGCGGCCAGCAGCACGCCGAGCGCGTAATCGTAGCGCTGATAGACCAGCAATCCGATGAAGACCGGGATCAGGAGAATCCGCAACAGGGTCAGGCTGTTGGGGACGTTCAGGGCGCTCGCCGCGGTCAGCGGCCCCTTGTCTATCGTGGCAGTGACCTCGGTTTTCATCGCGCGCCTGCACCCCTTCGATGCGGTGAAGGGGATCATACGGGCGGCCGGAACCCTTGTCAATGTTGCAGTCGCCCGTCGGGACGACTATAATTCCGCTCGCGTTCTCATCATTTCTTGTTGGGTCGAGGAGGGGGCGCCGTGAGCACGCTGCCGCTGTCGTTCAAGAAGGAGGGCGTCGTCGAGCGCCACCAGATCGAGGGCAACGACCCGAGCGACCGGTACTTCAACCGCTCGATCCTCGTCAACCGCACCCCGCAGGGGTACCGCGCCCAGGTCATGTACGAGGCCCTGACCGTCGAGGGGGAGACCGTCCCGACGATCGCCGGGGCGGTCAAGAGCGTCGTGGACAAGCTCCGCGCGCTCGGCTTCACCCGGATGCGCACGCGGGTCAACTTCCGCGGAAAAAAGTACCTCGCTGAGAAGGAAACCTGGGTCGAGTACCCGGATTAGCCCGCCTCTTTCTCGCCGTCCAGTCTCCGTTTCACCCGACCAGCTCCTCGTAGATCACATCATGGATCACCGGCCTGACCTGCTGGATCGCCTGGTTCTTGCTCGTCGGATGCACGCGGTTCGAGAGCAGGACCACCTCCAGCTCGCGCTCCGGATCGATCCACAGCGATGTGCCCGTATAGCCGAGATGCCCGAACGACCGCGGCGAGAAATGCCGGCCTGATGACGAGGGCGCCGAGGGAGTGTCCCAGCCGAGCGCCCAGCTCGAGCCCGGCGTCTCCGCCCGCCGCGTCGTAAACAGTCGGACGAGATCCGGCCGCAGCAAGCCGTCGCACCCCAACCAGCCCTGCAGCCACGCTCCCGAGACCGTCGCCACCGCCGCCGCCGTGCCAAACAACCCCGCGTGGCCTGCCACCCCGCCCATCGCAAAGCAGTTCTGATCGTGGACCTCGCCCCTCAGCATTCGCCCCCGCCAGCCCTCGTCTTCCGTCGGGGCCACCCGACGGCCGCCGGGCCCCGACCCCACCAGCTCGATGGGCCCGCCCGGCCCGGTCCGCACGAAGTACAGCGGCTCCGCGCCCAACGGCACGAAGATCCGGTCGCGGCAGAACTCTGCCAGGCCGATCCCGCTCGCCCGCTCGACGACGAGGCCGAGGAGCATAAACCCCAGGTCGCTGTACAAGCTGCGCGTGCCTGTCGGGTAGAGCAGCGCCTCCTGCCCGATCAGCTCCACCACCAGGCGACAGACTGCGGCGCTCCCACGGAAGCCGGGATCAGCCCGCGCGGCCTCGGGGACCCGTTCGTAGAACGGCCGCCAGCCCGGCAGCCCGGCGCTGTGGTTCAGCAAGTGGGTGAGGGTCGCGGGGCCGACAGGCGTGCCCTTCAGCTCACCGAGCCAGCGCTCGACCGGCTGATCCAGTCGGAGGACGCCTTCTTGGAGGAGACAGAGGATCGCCGTAGCGGTCGCGAGCGGTTTGGTGAGGGAGGCCAGGTCGTAGACGGTCGCGAGGTCGGCGGGCTCGGCCTGCGGCAGTCGGGCGGCCAGCCCGAAGGCCCGATAGTAGGCGACCTGGCCGCGGAGGCGGACAAAGAGGACCGCGCCGGGGAACGCCCCCGCGGCGACGGCGGCCTCTATGGTCTCGGCGATGCGGTCGGGCGGCCTCACATGTTCTGAGGGCGGGCCGAGGCCTCGGCCTGCTCCTCGACCCCCTCTTCGACCTCCAGGAGGCGCTCGAAGGTCCGGAGCGTCGAGCGTAGGCGCTCGATGGCCAGGACCCGCTGCTTCCGAAGGTCGGTGAGGTCGCGCTGGAGCGCGGCCAGATCCTCGCGCGCCCCGCGGAGCAGCTCCGCGGCCTTCAGCTCAGCCTCCCGGATGATGAACTCCGCATCCCGCTGGGCCGCCTGCTTGAGGCCCTCCGCCATCGCTTGCGTGGAGACGAGCGTCTGCGTGAGCGTCGTCTCCGCTTTCCGCAGCTCCGCGAGCTGCTGCTCCGCCTGGGCCAGCCGCTCGCGCAGCGCCGCCCCCTCCCGGGCCAGGCTCTCGACGGTCTGCGCCACGTCTTCGAGGAACTCACGCACCTCCCGGGGGTCGTAGCCCCGCAGCCGCTTCTTAAACTCGACCTGTTGGATGTCCAGCGGGGTGATCTTCATCGGTCGCCTCTCAGGTGGTCCATCACCGCATTCGCATCGCAATGTCCTTCAGCGACTCGACCACGGCGTACTGCAGGAAGATGATGATGAGGATGGCGATCATCGGCGACAGATCAATCCCCATCCGCCAGCCCAACCGCCGCCGGATCGGGTAGAGCACGGGCTCCGTCGCCCGCTCCAGGAACCGCACGATCGGATTCCAGGGGTCAGGATTGACCCAGGAGATGAGCGCCCGGACGATGATTACCCACATGTAGAGCCACAGGACGGTATCCGCGACGACGGCGAGCCCCTGCAGAATATTCCCCGCGACGAACATTGACCCTTTACCCTCCCAGTGCCTCGGATCGCCGCGTCGCCGCCTCGACGGCCGCGATCAGGCTCGCGCGCACCCCCGCTTGCTCCAGCTCGGCCAGCCCGGCGATCGTCGTGCCGCCCGGCGACGCGACGCGGTCCTTCAGCTTGGCGGGATGCTCGCCGCTCTCCACGAGCATCCGCGCGGCGCCCAGCACGGTTTGGGCAGCCAGCCGCTCGGCCACCGTGCGCGGGAGCCCCATCTTCACGCCGCCATCGGCCAACGCCTCGACGACGAGGCAGACGTAGGCGGGCCCGCTGCCGCTCAGGCCGGTCACCGCGTCCATCAGCCGCTCCTCCACGACCACGACCGCGCCCACCGCTTCGAAGAGGCGTCGGGCGGTCTCCGCCTCGACCTCCGTCACGCCTGGCCCGAACGCCAGCGCGGAGACCCCCGCGCGGACGAGTGCTGGCGCGTTCGGCATGACCCGCACGACCCGGCCGCCGTTCTGAATCCGGCTGGCGATCCGCCCGATGGGAACGCCCGCCGCGATCGAGAGCACCAAGCGCGGGCCCGCCACCGGCGCGATCTCCTCCAACACCTGGCCGAGGACCTGCGGCTTGACCGCCAGCACGATCAGCTCGGCCCAGGCGGCTGCCTCAGCGTTGCTGGCGCCGACGCGGACGCCGAACCGTCGCTTGGCCAGGTCCCGCCGCGCCGCGCTCACATCCGTCGCCCAGACCCCGGCCGGCTCGACGAGGCCCGACGCGAGCCAGCCGCCCAGGAGCGCCTCGCCCATCTGACCGGCGCCCAGCAGCGCGATTCGCTGGGAGACCTTCTGCCCGCCGCTCATCGGGGCCGCGCTCCAAAGATCGCCGTCCCGACGCGCACCATCGTCGCGCCCTCCTCGACAGCCACCTCGTAGTCCTGGGACATACCCATCGACAGCTCGTGCAGCCGGACCCGGCGCCAACCCGCTCCCAGCGACGCTGCCAGCTCGCGCAGCCGCCGGAAATAGGGCCGGGCCCCCTCCGCGTCCGGAGTCGGCGGCGGAATCGCCATCAACCCCTTCACGCTCAGGTGCGCCAGCCGGTCCAGTTCGGGGAGGACCTCCGGCAGGAACGTAGGTGCGAACCCGCCCTTGCTGGCCTCGCCGCCCAGGTTCACCTCGAGCAGCACCGCCTGCTCGATCCCGGCCGCCCCCGCGCGACGCTCGATCTCGCTCGCCAGCTCGAGGCTGTCCACCGAATGGATCAGCTCGAATTGCCCGACCACTGCCTTGACCTTCCGGCGTTGGAGCCGCCCGATGAAATGCCAGCGGAGGTCCTGGCAGTTGGCCAGCGCCTTGATCTTCGGGAGGGCCTCCTGCACCCGGTTTTCGCCGAGGATCCGCAGGCCGGCTTCGACCGCGACCCGGATCCGCTCCGGCGAGGCTCCCTTCGTCGCCGCGATGACCTGCACCGCCTCCGGGCCGCGGCCCGCACGGGCCGCGGCCCGCCGGATTCCTTCGATCACCGTTCTGACATTGCGGCCAATGATCTCCGAATCGGCTGCATCATCCACAGTCTTCCAACGCGAGCAGGGGAGAACGCCGACCGACGAACGACGGTTGGCCTCAGGCAAGAATCTTACACCATTCCGCCTTCAGCGTTCATCCGTCATCGTTCATCGTGGCCGCGGGTCAGAAAGATACCGCTGACCATCGTTCCGCGGACGGTGCCGTCGCGACGGTACGAGTGGAAGAGCTCGGGGTAGCAGACGGTGCAGAGGTTGACGGCGTGAACGCCGTCCGGCCGCACCCCGCGGGACTCCGCCTGCAGGCGGACGAGGAGCCGGAGATCCAGCTTTGCCCTCCCAGCCCCGGTCTCCACGGCCACGGTTTTCCAGTCCGAAAATCCAGCCCGCAGCCGTGACAGGACCGGCTCATCCACCTCGTAACAGCAGGCGCCCACCGAGGGCCCGATGCCGACGCGCAGCGAGTCCGGAGTCGAGCCGAACCGGCGCCGCATCGTCTCGAGCGTCCGCGGGATGATCCCGGCCACTGCCCCGCGCCAGCCAGCGTGCACCGCGGCCACCACCCGCCGGACGGGATCGTGGAGCAGGACCGGGACACAGTCGGCGGTCCGGACCGTCACCAGGACCCCCGGCTGGTTCGTCATCAGCGCGTCCCAGCCGCCCAAGAAGACGGCTCCGGGCGAGACCGGACGATCCAGGACGAGCACGTTCGTCCCGTGCACCTGCTCGACCGCGACGACGGTCGGCTTGGCCCTGCCGCGGCTCATCGGCCAGTTCAGCGGCAGCCCCTCAGACAGTCGTGTCCCGAAGAAGTGGCGCACCCCGTCCCGCCGGGTCGCGAACGCGGGGATCGTGATGACGCCGGTTGGCATGCCATGAACTCGTCGTGCGTTATGACGAATGACGCTAGTCCGCGCGTTTCCTCAAAAAGGTGGGCACGTCCCACTCGTCCTCGAGGTCCAGGCCCAGCCGTTCTTGGCGCTCGCGCGACGGGCCGAACTTACGGAGCGCGGCGGGCCGGTCCAGGTCCGGCGCGGCCGCGCGCCCTTCGTCGGCCGGTACCGTGACCGAGGCGGTGGCCGGCTGCAGGGCCCGCCCGCCGACGGCGGTCCGCTCGTGGTGCAGCATCCGCTCGGACGCCCCGAGCCGGGCCGCCGGCTCCTCTCGGTCGAAGCCAGTCGCGATGACCGTCACGACGATCTCCTCGGTCAGCTCCGGGTTGATCACCTGTCCGACGATGATGTTGGCTTCCGGATCCGCCGCCTCTTCAATGATCGAGGCCGCCTCCCCGACCTCGTGCAGGGACAGGGTGGCCCCGCCGGTGATGTTGAGCAGTACGCCGCGGGCACCGGCGACGCTCCCGTCCTCCAGCAGCGGGCTGGAGACGGCCTTCTGCGCCGCCTCGACCGCGCGGTTGGTGCCACGCGCGACGCCCATCCCCATGACCGCCCGGCCCGTGTAGGTCATCACCGTGCGCACGTCGGCGAAGTCCACGTTCACGTGGCCGGTTGTGGTGATCACGTCCGCGATCCCCTGGATCGCCTGCCGCAGCACGTCGTCCGCAACCTTGAAGGCGTCGAGCAACGGGGTGTTCTTGTCCACCAGACACATCAGCTTCTGGTTGGGAATAACCAGCAGCGTGTCCACGTGCTTGCGCAGCTCTCGGACGCCCTCCTCGGCGTAGCTCATGCGCCGCTTGCCCTCGAAGGCGAAGGGCTTGGTGACGACCCCAACCGTCAGGATGCCTAGTTCGCGAGCGAGGCTGGCCACGATCGGCGCGGCGCCCGTGCCGGTCCCGCCGCCCATGCCCGCGGTGACGAAGACCATCTCGGCCCCCTCCAGCGCCTCCCGGATCTGGGTCTTGCTCTCGAGGGCCGCTTCCTTACCGACCTCGGGTTTGGCTCCCGCGCCCAACCCGCGGGTCCGCTCGACGCCGAGCTGGACCTTAAAGGGGGCCATGGACTTGCCCAGGGCCTGCACGTCCGTGTTGGCGGCGATGAACTCGATGCGGCTCAGCCCGGCCGCGATCATCGTGTTGACGGCGTTGCAGCCGGCCCCGCCGACCCCGATGACCTTGATGCGGACCGGCATGATTTCGTCTTCCTCAAATGAATACATCGCGTCCCCTCCTTAGCCTATAGCGCACAGCCGATAGCCCACAGCTCGGAGTCCTCTGCGGCCCGCTGCCAGCTTCATTAGAAGAACTCGAACATCCAGGCCCGCATCCGGTCCAACACCCGTCCGAACCGCCGGCCGCTCCGCAGCCCGGCCGCCTCGAGGTCCTCCGCATGGCGGCGCGCATAGAGGATCAGCCCGACGCCTGTCGCATACATCGGGTTGTGGACGATGTCGCGGAGCCCGCCGACGCCGGTTGGCAGCCCCCGTCGAACGGGCAGGTCGAGCACCCGCTCCGCCGCATCCACCATCCCCTCCAGCAGCGAAGTACCGCCCGTGATCACCGCGCCCGCCGCCAGCATGCCCTCGTAGCCAGTCTTGGTGATCTGGTCGCGGACCAGCTCGAACATCTCCTCGACCCGCGGCTGGATGATCTCGGCCACCTCGCGCCGGGGTACGCTCCGCGGGGGCCGGTCGCCCACGCTCGGCACCTCCACCAGTTCCTCGTCCGCCACCTGCTCCGCCAGCGCGATCCCATGCTTGATCTTGACCTTCTCGGCCTCCGCCTGCGGGGTCTTCAGGATCATCGCAAGATCCCGCGTCAGGTGCTGGCCGCCGATCGGGAGCACCGCCGTGTGGCGGATGCTCCCCTCGACAAAGATCGCCAGGTCCGTGGTGCCGCCCCCGAGGTCCACCATGGCCACGCCGAGGTCCCGCTCCTCGGCCGTCAGCACCGCCTCGCTGGAGGCAAGCGGCTGGAGCACGATGTCCACGACGTCCAGCCCCGCGCCGTTCACGCTCTTGATGATGTTCTGCGCCGAGGTGACCGCGCCGGTGATGATGTGCACGTCCACCTCCAGCCGGGTGCCCGACATCCCCAGCGGGTCGCGGATGGAGTCCTGGTCGTCCACCATGAAGTCGCGCGGGAGCACGTGGAGGACCTGCCGGTCCGGCGGGATCACGGCCAGCGCCCGCGCCGCCGCCACCGCGTGGCGAACGTCGCCGGGGGTGACCTCCTGCTTTTTCAGCGCGACCACCCCCTTGGAGTTGATCCCGGAGATATGGCTGCCAGCGATGCCGGTATAGACCGAATTGATCTGGACCGCCGCCATCAGCTCGGCTTCCTCCACCGCCTTCTTGATGGACTCGACCGTGCTCTCGATGTTGACGACGACGCCCTTGCGAAGCCCACGGGAGGGGCTCGATCCCACCCCGACGATGTCCACCCCGCCCTCCTCGGTCACCTCGGCGACGACGGCAACGATCTTCGTCGTGCCGATGTCCAGCCCTACGACGATCTGGTCTCGTTTGGCCACGGTTGGTTACCCCCCTCCGCGACGGATAACTTTCCCCGGGAAGCGAAGATCGATCTCCTCACCTGGCATCGCTTCCTCGGTCCCAGCGCTCACGCGCAACGCCTGCTCAACCTGCTGGTAGCGGGCCCACTGCTCCTCGACCGACGAGGCCCCGAAGTGGAACCGGAGGCCGTTGAAGTACGCCACCGGATGCTCCGGATTCGTGACGTCCACCTCCGGCCGGCCGTCGAAGGACCGGCTCAGGACGTCCGCCACCGTGATCCCCACCCGGACGGCCCGGCGCGCCGGCTCGTCTCCGTCCAGCAGCCGTCTCGGGTCCACCCCGACGAGCACCGGGAGCGAGGAGCCCGCCGTGTCGGGCAGGACCGACAGGAGGTGCCCCTCCTCGTCCACCGAGACGGTCATCGCCGGCGCCCGCACGACGGCGGCCGGGTGGCGCTCCGTGATCGTCACCGCGAGCGTATGCGGGAAGACGCGCGTGACCGTCGCCTGCTTGATCCAGGGATGCGCCGCCAGGCGCTCCGCGAGCTCGGCGGGTCGGACCGAGAGCAGGGTCTCACCCGGCGCCAGCGCCAGCCGCTCTAAGACCTCGCTCCTCGTCACCTGCCCGAGACCCTCGACCCGCACCTCCCGCACCGCGAGCCACTCCGCCACAACAGGCCTCACGACCCGGTAGCCCTCGGCTCCGCCCCAGAGCACTAAGCCCCCTCCCAGCAGCCCGGCGAGCAGGAGCCCAGTCCGGCGCGCCGCGCCCTTGCGCCGGCGCACCGGCTTCGGCCGCAGCCGCCCGCCCCAGTACACCTCAGCCATCCAGCCCGTCTTGCGCGTCGCCCGTTTCACGGCCCGATCCTCCCGCGCGATCCCGCCGCCGTGGCCGGATCGTGCCGCCCCCGCCGCATCGCAGCCCGGCGCGCGAGTGCGGATCCGAGGATCCGCTCGGTCAGCGCGTCGTAGCTCAGCCCGGCCGCCGCCGCAGCCATCGGCAGCAGGCTCGTCTCTGTCATGCCAGGGATGGTGTTGAGCTCCAGCACGTAGGGTCGGCCGGCCCGCGTGACCCGGAAATCTACCCGCGCCGCGCCCTCGCAGCCGACGAGCTGATAGGTGCGCAGCGCGAGCTCGCGCAGCCGGCGCGCCAGCGGTGGCGCCAGCGGCGCCGGGCAGAGATAGCGCGTGCGGCCCTTCTGGTACTTGGCCGAGTAATCGTAAAAGCCGCCGGGCGCGACGATCTCCACCGCGGGCAACGTGTCCGGCGCTCCCGCCCCACCCAGCACCGCGACCGTGATCTCGCGGCCCGGGATATAGGCCTCGACCAGCGCCTCGGGATCGTACCGATGCGCCTGCCGTAGGGCGGGGATCCACTGCGCCGGCTCCCGGACGATGCTGACCCCAATCGTGGAGCCCTGGCTAGCCGGCTTGACGACGACCGGCCAGGTCAGGCCGGCCGGCAACGTCCGGAGGCGCCGGGCCTCGGGCTCGCCCGCCCGTACGACCGCCCCCTTGGGAACCGGAATGCCATGGCAGGTCAGGAGCGTCTTGGTCACCCCCTTGTGCATGGCGATCGCGCTCGCCCGGACGCCGGAGCCCGTATAGGGAATGCCGATGAATTCCAGCAGGCCCTGGATCGTGCCGTCCTCCCCGCCGGGCCCGTGCAGCGCCAGGAACGCGATCTCTACCTTCTTCGCCCGCAACTGGCGCTCGACCGCAGGCCCGACGTCGATCGCCACGGCGCGGTACCCCCGGCGCAGCAGCGCGCGGAGGACGGCCGCACCGGTCCGCAAGGAGACTTCCCGCTCTGACGACCAGCCGCCCATCAGCACGCCAATCCTCGCATCCGTCAATCGCATCCTGCCTCGCGCCTCGCTCGTGACGCGTTACGCCCGACGCCCCACACCTCACGGTTGCCCAACGATCTTCAGCTCCAGCTCCAGCGTAATCCCCGTCCGCTCCTCGACGGTCCGCCCGACCTTCTTGATCAGCGCGATCACGTCCGCGGCGCGGGCGCAGCCGAGGTTCACGACGAAGTTCGCGTGCCGCTCGGACACCTGCGCGTCGCCGACCCGCGTCCCCTTGAGCCCCACCCGCTCAATCAACCGTCCGGCCGGCTCTGGTCCCGGATTCTTGAACACGCAGCCCGCGCTCGGGAGCGCCAGGGGTTGCGTCTTCTTCCGATAGCGCAGGTACTCCTTCACGACCGACTGGATCGTCGCCCGGTCTCCCGGAGCAAGCTTGACCCGCACGGCGACCACGACGCCGGGCGGCAAGTGCGCGCGGCGGTAGCTGAACCGGATCTTGGAGGCCGCCAGGTCGATCATCCGCCCACGCCGGTCCACCATCCGGACGCCCTGCACCACGTCCTTCATCTCGCCCAGCCGCGTGCCGGCATTCATGACGAGGCAGCCGCCAACCGTCCCGGGAATGCCGGCGGCCCACTCCAATCCGGAGAGGGACCGGGCGATCGCGTACCCCAGTAGGGTCGGCATCCCCACCCCGGCCTCGGCGTAGACCACCCCATCCCCCTCGTCCCGGATCGCATTCAGCTTGGCCAGGCGCACGACGACGCCGCGGATGCCCCCGTCGCGCACGAGCAGGTTCGTGCCCCCGATCACGAAGACTGGGACACGGTGTTCGCGTGCCTGCGCCACGAGGCGAGCCAGGTCCTCGATGTCGGCCGGGGTCACCAGCACGTCGGCTGGCCCGCCGATCCGGAAGGAGGTATAGTTCCGCAGCGGCGCGTGGAACCGGACCTCCCCGCGAAGGCCGTTCACGACGGCCTTCAGAGCGTCTCGCGAGGCGCGCGTCCGCGCGGGAATCGCCCGGCCGCTCCCCCCCCGCTCGCCGCCGGCCCGCATGCAGAGCCCTCCGGTCACAGCCGCTCCAGCACCTCCAGCCCGACCCTCCAGATATCGCCCGCCCCCAGCGTCAGCACCAGATCGCCGGGCTTCAGGCTCGGGAGCACCCGCGCGGCGAGCTGCGCCTTCTCAGCCACCCAGGTCACCGCCGGATGGCCCGCCGCCCGCACGGCCGCCGCCAGCCGCTCGCCGGTCACTCCCGGAATCGGCGCCTCGCCTGCGGGATAGATCTCCGTGATGAAGAGCTCGTCCGCCAGGTCAAAGGCGCGCGCGAAATCGTCCAGCAGGTCGCGCGTCCGCGTGTAGCGGTGGGGCTGGAAGAGCACGACTAGGCGGCGCGCCCAGCCGGCCTTGGCGGCCGCGAGCGTCGCCTTGATCTCGGTCGGATGGTGCCCGTAGTCGTCCACGACCAGGATACCGTGCTTCTCCCCCCGCCGCTGAAATCGCCGCTCGACGCCCGTGAAGCCCGCCAGGCCCTTCCGGATCAGGTCGAGCGGCACCTCCAGCTCCAGCCCGACCGCGATCGCAGCCAGCGCGTTCGCCACGTTGTGGACCCCCGGCGTGGAGAGCCGGAACGGCCCCAGGCTCTTGCCCCGAAAGTGGGCCCGAAACTCCGAGGCACCCGGCTTCAGCTCGATCTCCGTGGCCTTGAAGTCCGGCGGCGGTGCGCCAGGCGTCTCCTGCAGGCCGTAAGTCTGGTATCGCTTGACGACGAGGGGGAGGAGGGCGCGCAGGCGCTCGTCGTCGGCGCAGAGCACCGCCAGCCCGTAGAACGGGATCCGGTTGATGAAGTCCAGGAAGGCCTGCTCGAGCCGCTCCATCGTGCCGTAGTGGTCCAGATGCTCCCGATCGAGGTTGGTCACGGCCACGATCGTCGGGGAGAGCTTGAGGAACGAGCCGTCGCTCTCGTCCGCCTCGGCCACGAGGAGGTCGCCGCGCCCTAGCCGCGCGTGGCTCCCCAGCGCGTTGACTTTTCCCCCGATGACCATTGTCGGGTCGAGGCCGGCCTCGGCGAGCACGGCGGCGACCATGGAGGTGGTCGTCGTCTTGCCGTGGGCGCCCGCGATCGCGATCCCATACTTCAGCCGCATCAGCTCGGCCAGCATCTCGGCGCGCGGAATCACCGGCACCACGCGGGCCTTCGCCGCCAGCACTTCGGGGTTCGTCGGCGAGACCGCCGAGGACACCACGACGACCTGGGCGTCCCCGACGTTGGACTCGTGGTGGCCAAGGAAGATCCGGCCGCCCAATTCCTCGAGCCGCCGGATCGTCTCCGAATAGTGGAGATCGGACCCGGTGACTTTGTAGCCGAGCGTGAGGAGCACCTCTGCGATGCCGCTCATCCCCGCCCCGCCAATCCCTACGAGATGGATGTGCTGGATCTTCCTGAATCGCATGCCCCTTCCTTTACCATGATGCGTGATGGGTGCTGCGACGAGACAGAACCCTCCTTGAGCACCTCCCTCCTTCTCCGCCTCGTTACCCTTCACCGGGCCCCCGTTGCATTTCCCGGAGCAACGGGGGCCCCCTTCACCAATTGCAAGCACTCACGGACGATGACTTCCGCCGAGTCCGGCCGGCCCAGCGCGCGGCTGCGCTCACCCATGGCGCGCAGCCGCGCGCCGTCCTCCAGAAGCTCGCGGACCATCCCGGCCAGCGCCGGGCCCGTCAGGTCCCTCTGCCGCAGGACCACCGCCGCACCCGCCGCCGCCACGACCCGCGCGTTGCGCTCCTGATGCTGACGGATCGCGGTCGGGAGCGGGATCAGGATCGCCGGCTTTCCGCAGACCGCCAGCTCGGCCAGCGTCACCGCGCCCGCCCGACAGACGACGAGGTCCGCCGCCCGCAGCGCCCGGGGCATGTCGTAGAGGAACGGCGCCACCTCGGCTTGGAACCCCGCGGCCTCGTAGGCCCGCTTCACGGACTCACGGTCGGCCTCGCCCGTCTGGTGGATCACCGCCAAGGCGCCGCGCAGGTCCCGCAGCTCGCCCAGCGCCTGGATCATGGCTTGGTTGATCGCCTGTGCGCCCTGGCTGCCGCCGAAGACCAGGAGGGTCCGCTGCCCAGCCGCCCGCGGCACGCGGTCAGCCTCGCCCCTCGTTTCTGGCCCCTCGCCTCCCTCATAGAACTCCCGCCGTACCGGCGCGCCCACGACGCGCGTCTTGCGCGGATCGAAATGGCCCTTCGCCGTCTCGTAGGCCAGAAACACGCGGTCGGCGAGCGGCCCGAGCACGCGGTTCGCCATCCCGGGGTAGGCGTTCGGCTCGAGCAAGGCGCGCCGCACCCCGAGCCAGGCCGCCGCCGCGAGCACCGGCGGGCTCGTGTAGCCGCCGATGCCGATCACGAGATCCGCGCGACGCTCGCGCAGGAGGCGGCGCGCCTGCCCGAGCGCACCCGGCAGCGCGGACAGCCCCGCGAGCGCGCCGCGGAGCCCCCGCCCCATCACAGGCCTCGCGTCAATCATCGCCAGCTCGAACCCCTCACGCGGCAACACGGTCGCCTCGATCCCCCGGACCGTCCCCACGAACAGCACCGATGAGCCTGGCGCCTGCCGGAGAAACTCGCGCGCCAACGACACCCCCGGGTACAGATGTCCGCCCGTGCCCCCCGCCGCGATCACGATCGTCATGAAACAAGCCAACCAGCTAAGAGCCAAATAGCCGGGAGCCATGTGCTGCTCGCCGTTCGCCGCCTGCTATTTGGCTGGCCGGCCCGCCTGGCGGTCCCGGGAGACACTCAGCAACATGCCGATCGCCAGCAACGTCACCAGCAGCGACGAGCCGCCGTAGCTGACGAGCGGCAGCGTGAGCCCCTTGGTCGGCAGGAGACCGGTCACGACGCCGGCGTTGATCAGGGCCTGGAGCCCAATAAGGAGCGTGACGCCCGCCGCGAGATGGCGGCCGAACGGCTCCCTCGCCCGCCCCGCGATCTGGAGCCCCTTGATGACCAGCATTGCAAAGAGCAGCATGATCGCGCTGGTGCCAAACAGCCCCAGCTCCTCGCCGACGAGCGCGAGCACGAAGTCCGTGTGCGCCTCCGGCAGGAAGAAGAGCTTCTGCTTGCCTTCGCCCAGCCCGACCCCGAACAATCCGCCGCTGCCCAGGGCCATAAAGGATTGCGTGACCTGGAACCCCGCGTTCGTCGGGTCCTCCCAGGGCGAGAGGAAGGTCATGAGCCGCTGGCGACGGTACGGAGAGGAGAGGATGAACGCCGCCAGGACCGGAGCCGCGACCAGGATCAACCCGGTGAGGTGCGCCAAGCGGGCGCCGCCCAGGAAGAACAGGCCGAGCGCCACCCCCCCGATGACCACGACAGTCCCGAGGTCCTTCTCCAACACCACCAGCCCCGCCACCACGCCGAGCACGACCAGCGGCGGAAGCAGGCCCGACGCGAAGTCTCCCAGACGCGCCTCCTTGTTGGTCAGGTACGCGGCCAGGTAGATCACCGTCGCCAACTTGGCGACTTCGGCTGGCTGGATCGAGAGCGCACCCAGCCGCAGCCAGCGGCGCGCGCCCTTGACCGACGCGCCCACGCCCGGGATGAGCACCAGGATGAGCAGCAGCACCGTCACCGCCAGCACCGGGATCGCCAGCCGCCGCCACAGCGTGTAATCCATGTGAGAGGCCAGGTGCAGCAGCAGGAACCCGAAGGCCAGCCAGGCGAGCTGGCGCTTGAGGAAATAGCCCGCGTCGTCGTAGCGGTTGACGGCGACCACCGCGCTCGCGCTAAAGACCATCACCAATCCGATCAACGCCAAGACGACTGTGACCGTCCACAAGCCGGCGTCGGCGGCTGGGCGCCGCCGGCCCGCGGTCGGCCGGGCCGGCCATGGCAGCGTCAGCGTCCCCGTCTGGGCTCCTCTACGCGCCATAGGCTCGTTCCCTCAGCGAATAGCGAGCAGTGACCAGCTAGCAGCAAAGAAGTCCAAGCTATTTGCTATTTGCTGTCAGCTACGGTAACTCGTTTACGAGCTGCTTGAACTGCCGGCCGCGGTCCTGGTAGTCGGCGAACATGTCAAAGCTCGCGCAGGCGGGCGACAGCAGCACGACGTCGCCCGGCACCGCCGCGGCGGCTGCCGTGCCCACCGCCTCTCGGAGGCTCTCCGCCTCGACGAGCCGATCGAAGTCGCCCAGGGCCGCCTTGATGCGCGGCGCCGCCTCCCCGATGAGGATCAGCCGCTTGACCCGTCGGCGGATGGGCTCGCGCAGCCTCGTGAAATCCCCGCCCTTGTCCCGTCCCCCCGCGATCAGCAGGATCGGCGCGTCGAAGCTCTCCAGGGCCTTGAGCGTCGCGTCCACGTTCGTGCCCTTCGAGTCGTTGACGAACCGCACGCCGCGCCGCTCCCGCACCACTTCCAGCGCATGTTCCAAGCCCGGGAAGGTGCACAGCGCCTCCCGAATCGCGTCCCTCGGGCACCCGGCCGCCAGCGCGATCGCCGTCGCCGCCAACGCGTTGGCCAGGTTGTGCTCGCCGATTAGCCGCAGTTCGCTCCGCGCGATCACCTCGGTCGTGGGGCCGCCGAGCGCGGCGACGAGCCGCTCGCCCTCCAGCCAGGCCCCGACCTCGACCGGCGGGCGGAGCGGCCGCCGGCAACTGAAGCCCGCCCGCCGCGCCCGGAGGCCCTTTGCCATCGCCGCCACCCGCTCGTCGTCCAGGTTCAGGACCGCCACGTCGTCCGCGGTCTGGTTCTCGAAGATCCGGGCCTTCGCCGCGATGTAGTCCTCCAGGCTGTCGTAGCGATCCAAATGGTCCGGCGCGATGTTGAGCAGCGCCGCCACCGCCGGATGAAACCGCTCGATCGTCTCAAGCTGAAAACTCGACACCTCGACGACGACGACGTCGTAGGGTGAGCCGCCGGGGTACCCATGGCTCTTACCATGCAATGGGTCGAGACCGCGCCGCTGCGCCCAGGTCGCCAGCGCCGCCTCGCCGAGCGCCCGGCCCAGGTTGCCACCGACGAAGGCCCGCTTGCCCGCGCGCTCGAGCGCCAGTCCCAGCAGCGTTACGGTTGTGCTCTTGCCGTTCGTCCCGGTCACCGCCAGCACCGGCGCCTCGAGGAACCGGAAGGCCAGCTCCAACTCGCCGATCACTGCCACGCCCCGGGCGCGGGCCGCCGCGAGCATCGGCAGCTTGGCCGGGACGCCCGGGCTCACAACGACGAGGTCGGCCCCGTCGAGCGCCGTCTCGTACCCGGAGCCGACACGGACCGCCACAGCCTGCCGGTCGAGCTGCTGGAGCGCGCCCGCCAATTGCGTCTCCGGCTTCTCGTCCGCGACCGTAATCTGCGCGCCCGCGGCGGCGAGCAGCCGCACCGCCGCCATTCCGCTCCGCGCGAGCCCGACAACGGTGACCCGCCGCCCTCTGAATTCGTCTGCCGGATCCGCTCGCATGGTCGTTCGCCATCAGCCGTCAGCTATCAGCTCCCTCAACTCTCCCCTCATCACCCATCACCCATCACCGCAGCTTCAGCGTACTCAGGCTCAACAGGGCGAGGAGGATCGCGATGATCCACAGCCGCACGACGACCTTCGGCTCCTCCCAGCCCTTCATCTCGAAGTGGTGGTGGATCGGCGCCATCAGGAAGATCCGCTTGCCGCGCGACTTGTAGGAGACGACCTGGAAAATGACCGAGATCGCCTCAATCACGAACACGCCGCCGACCAGCAGCAGCAGCAGCTCGTGCTTGCTGGCCACGGCCACGGTCCCCAGCGCCGCGCCGAGCGGCAACGAGCCCACGTCCCCCATGAACACGGACGCCGGGTAGGTGTTGAACCAGAGAAACCCCAGGCTGGCGCCGAAGATGGCGGCGGTGAACACCGCCAACTCCCCCGCCCCTTCGATGTAGGGGATCAGCAGGTACTCGGACATGATCCTATTACCGACCACGTAGACGACGATCGTGTAAGCGAGGGCCGCGATCATCACCGGCCCCACCGCCAGCCCGTCCAGCCCATCCGTCAGGTTCACCGCGTTGGAGCTGCCGACAATGACCAGGATCGCGAACGGGATGTAGAAGACGCTCAGGTCAGGCGTGAAGTTCTTGAAGAAGGGCACGCTGAGCTTGGTCGAATACCCGGGGAGAAAGTAAAAGAAGACCCCGATCCCCAGCGCGACCAGGAGCTGCGCCGCCATCTTCTGCTTGACGGAGAGGCCCTTGGACTGGCCCCGGACGAACTTGAGGTAATCGTCCATGAACCCGATCGCCCCGAACCCCAGGGTCGCGAAGACCACCAGCCACACATACCGGTTCGTGATGTCGGCCCAAAGCAACGTGGAGAGCACGACCGCGAAGAGGATCAACAGGCCGCCCATCGTCGGCGTGCCGCTCTTGGCCAGGTGGGTCTTCGGCCCGTCTTCCCGCACGTGCTGGCCGAGCCGGATCTCCTGGAGCTTGCGGATGAGCGGGGGCGCCAGCACGAACGCGATGAGGAACGCCGTCACGGCGGCGTAGATAATCCGGAAGCTGAGATACCGGAAGACGTTCAGGAAGGAGAACTCGGTGTGCAGCGGATAGAGCAGCAGGTAGAGCATGGTTCAGACCGGAGCGTCTGGCTGATGGCTGATGGCTGACGGCCCAACCGCGAACTGGAACCGGAGGCCATGAGCCATTAGCGTTTCCTTCCCATGAGCGCCTCAACGACCCGCTCCAACCGCATCCCGCGGGACGCCTTGACCAGGACCGTGTCGCCCGGGCGCACGAGCCGGCAGGCGAGGCCGGCGGCCTCCTCCGCGTCCTCGATCTCCCGTACCTGCTCCGCGGGCAGCCCGGCCCGCCGGGCCCCCTCCGCCAGGTGGCGGCCCAGGGCGCCGCAGGCGATCAGGAACGAGATGCCCCGCTCGGCCAGGTAGGCGCCGACCGCGCGGTGCCAGGTCTCCGCCTCCGGGCCCAATTCCAGCATGTCGCCCAGCACGGCAAGGGTGCGGCCCCCGCGCCCAAGCTGGGCCAGGAGGTCCACGGCGGCCTTCATCGAAGCCGGATTCGCATTGTAACAGTCGTTGATGACCCGGACCCCGCTGACCGTCACCACCTGCGAGCGCATGGTCGCCGCCCGGAACCGCGCCAAGCCGCGCGCGATCGCCGACCCGCTCAGCCCGAGGACATGCCCGACCGCGCCGGCGGCCAGGGCGTTAGCGACGTTGTGGAGCCCCGGCACCCGCAGGCGCACGGGCACGGGGCGCGTGCGACCCGGCAGCAGCAATCCGAAGCGGGCGCCGCCTTCGTCCTGCGCCACCGCGCCCGCCCGCACGTCGGCCCTCGCCGTAAAGCCGAACGTGATCACGCGGCAGCGGGCCCTGGAGGCCAGGTACTCGTAGTAGAGATCGTCCGCGTTCAACACGACTGCCCCGTCCGGCGGCAACTGGTCCAGCAGCTCCCCCTTGGCCTGGGCGGAGGCCTCGAGGCTCCCGAAGAACTCCAGATGGTCAGGGCCGATGTTCGTGATAAGCCCGATCGTCGGCCGCGCGAGCTCGCAGAGCCGGCTGGTCTGTCCCTGGTGGTCCACGCCCATCTCCACGACTGCCGCGTCGTGGCGGGTGGTCAGGCGCAAGAGAGTCTGGGGAACGCCGATACGGTTGTTCAGATTGCCCTCGGTCTTCAGGACCCGGCCCCGCTCGGCAAGCACCAGAGCGACCATGTCCTTCGTGGTGGTCTTCCCGTTGCTCCCGGTCACGGCGACCAGCGGAATCCGGAAGCGGCTCCGGTGCTGCGCGGCGAGCTGCTGAAACGCAGCCAGGGTGTCCGGCACCTTCACGAGGAAGGGCCGCCCCGGCGCGCCGGCCGCCCCTCCCGGGAGCGCCATCGCCTTCTGCACGATCGCGCCAGCCGCGCCCCGCCGAACTGCGTCGGTGACGAAGTCGTGGCCATCGTGGCGCTCTCCGGCTAGGGCCACGAACAGGTCGCCCCGCCGGACCGCGCGGGAGTCGGTCGTGACCCACCGGACGCCGGCCCTGCCACGGGCTTCTCCCGCGAGCAGGCGGCCGCCAGTCACCTCCAGAATCTCTTCGAGCGTGAACAGCGCCATCTCCCAGACGGAGCTGCGCTCGCGCCGCCGCGCGGGCGTCGGTTCAGCGAGGTGCCCCGTGAGTCCCGCCACGCCCCTCTCCCATGACCGTCTGAAACCGGGCCTTGACCCGTCCGAGCGCCGCGCCAATGGTCTCGCCGGGCCGGATGGCGAAGGTCGTGCCGGTTTCCGGGTCCAGGCAGAGGATGAAGGTGCCACCCTTCAACCCCCGCTGGACACCGAAAACTTTGATGCTCTCAACCCGCTCAAGGTCGGTCATCGCCTCTCCCGTATGAGCGCGGCGCCGCCGGCGCCCCCACTGGATCGTCCCCTCATCGCCCGAGCCGGCTGAGTGCCTCCCGCGCGACCTCCCGGTCGTCGAAATGCAACCGCTGCGTCCCGACGATCTGGTAGTCCTCGTGGCCCTTGCCCGCGATCAGGACCATGTCGCCGGGCTTGGCTTCCCGGACCGCCCGCTCGATAGCCTGCCGGCGGTCCGGAATCACCTCGTACCGGACCGGCCGCCGTGCCTGCACCTCCATCACGCCCGCCTCGATCTCCCGCAAGATCGCCAGCGGGTCCTCGCTGCGCGGGTTGTCCGAGGTGAGCACGACGAGGTCGCTCCGGAGCGCCGCGGCCCGGCCCATCTTGGGCCGCTTGCCGCGGTCCCGGTCGCCCCCACAACCGAAGACCGTGATGATCCGGCCTGTCTTCAGCGCCTGGACCGTATCGAGCAGCCGGACCAGCGCGTCCTCGGTGTGGGCGTAGTCCACGACGACCGTGAAGTCCTGGCCCACCTCCACCCGTTCGAACCGGCCCGGGACGTTGATCCCGCCGCGGAGGGTCTCCCGAATCGTCCCCGGCGCCACGCCTTCATGAAGCGCGACGCCGATGGCGGCGAGCAGGTTGTAGACGTTGTGCTCCCCGACGAGCCGGCTCTCGACGGGGAAGACGCCCCGCGGCGTGACCGCGGTGAAGCGCGTGCAGGCGAGCGCGAGCCGCACGTCTTCGGCGCGGAGGTCCGCCCGCTTCTCGACCGCGTAGGTCCAGACCGGGACGCCGCTCGCGCCGCAGACGTGGTGCCCGCGCGGGTCGTCCGCGTTGACGATCGCGCGCTTGGGCCGACGCTTCGCCCCCGCGTCGGTGAGCCCGGTGAAAAGCCGCAGCTTGGCTTGGAAGTAGTCTTCCATGTCACGGTGGAAGTCGAGATGATCCTGCGTCAGGTTCGTGAAGACCGCCAGGTCGAATTCGCAGCCGGCGACCCGATCGAGGGCCAGCGCGTGCGAGGAGACCTCCAGGACAGCCGTGTCGAGCCCGGCCTCGACCATCCGGCCCAGCAAGGCCTGCAGCTCGGCGGCGCCGGGCGTCGTGTGCGAGGCGGCGATCCGCTCGGAGCCGATCTGATAGTCGACCGTCCCGATGAGCCCCACCCGCCGACCCGCCGCTTCCAAGAGTGCCTTGCAGAGGTAGGTGACCGTGGTCTTCCCGTTCGTACCCGTGACGCCGATCATGGTCAGCCGGGTCGAGGGCTCGCCGCGCAGCCGGCTGGCTAGAAGCCCGACCGCCCGCCGCGAGTCGGCCACGCGGATGACGGGCACCGTCGGCTCGCAGGCCGCGGTCGGCCAAGGATCCTGCACGACCAGCGCCGCCGCACCGGCCGCCATCGCCGCCTGAAGGAACGCGTGTCCGTCCGCGCGGCCGCCCTTGACCGCGACGAACAGGCTCCCCGCCCTCACACGCCGCGAGTCATCCGTCACGTCAGTCACCTCGACATCGAGTGCGCCGCGTCGCTCCATCACCGCCAACGGCGCGATCAGTTCCGCCAATTTCATAGACCCGGGGTCGCCGCATCGCCGGCCTGCGCAACTTTGATCGGCTCCTGGCCGGTGACGCCGAGATAGGGCAGCGCCTGCTCCGCGATCCGTCTGAACACCGGGGCGGCGACCACGCCGCCCCAGCCCTCGGTCTGCGGCTCGTCAATGACTACCACAATGGCCAGCTTGGGGTCTTCCACCGGCACGAATCCGACGAAGGAGCCGACGAGCAGGGTCGAGGAGTAGGCGCCGGTCGCCGGATCAATCTTTTGGGCGGTCCCTGTCTTACCGGCGACCCGGAAGCCGGGCACAGCCGCCTTGCGCCCCGTTCCCTGGGTCACGACGCCCTCGAGAATGCTGCTCAGCGTCTGGGCGGTCTGCCGGGAGATCGGCCGGCGGCGCACCTGGGGGCCTGCCTGGGCGATGACCCGTCCGTCCGCATCGCGAATCTCGGAGACGACATAGGGCTTCATCAGCCATCCGCCGTTCGCGACCGCCGACACGGCAGTGACGAGCTGCAACGCCGTCACCCCGATCTCCTGCCCGATGGCGATCGAGGCGAGTGAGCGGCGGCCCCAGTCGCGCGGCTCCTTGACGAGCCCCGCCGCCTCGCCCGGCAGATCAATCTCCGTCCGCTGGCCGAACCCGAAGGCAGTGAGATAGCGGAACAGCCGCTCCTCACCGAGCGCCTGGGCCACCTTGACGGCGCCGATATTGCTGGACTTCTGGATGACCTCGGCGAAGGTGAGCCAGCCGGCCTTCTCGTGGTCGTGGATGACCGTGTTCGCCACGAGCATCTGCCCGTTCTCGGCGAAGATGAGCGTGCCCGGCTCCATCACCCGCTCCTCGAGCGCCGCGGCGGCGACAACGACTTTCATGGTGGAGCCCGGCTCGTAGGCGTCCGTGATCGCGCGGTTCCGGAGGCGATCCGTGGGCGTCCGGCCGACGGCGTTCGGGTCGTACCGGTGGCTCAAGGCCATCGCGAGGATCGCCCCGGTCCGCGGCTCCATCACGATGGCGATTCCGCCCTTTGCCCCGGTCGCGCCGACCGCCTCGTCCAGCTCTTTCTCGGCCAGATATTGAATCACCTCGTCAATCGTGAGCGTCAGCGAGCGGCCCGGGGCGGGGGCCTGCTCGGTCAGGCCCTTGGGAAACACGGTCCGGCCGAGGGCGTCCTGCTCGAGCACGACGAGCCGCTTCTCTCCCCGAAGCTGGCCGTCATAGCGGCGCTCCAGGCCCTCGAGTCCGTTCCCATCCATGCCGGCGAAGCCCAGCACATGCGACAGCAGCGTCCCCTTCGGATAGAACCGGCGCCCCTCCATGACCATCCCGATCCCCTCAAGCCCGAGGCGCTCGAGGCGCCGCCCCTGATCGGGGTCGAGCTTCCGCGCGATCCAGACGAAGCTCCGGTCCTGCCGTAACTTGCGCTCCACGTCGTCCGCGCTCACCGGCAAGACGCGGGCGAGGTCCCGGGCGACCGCCGCGGGATTCGCGAGCGAGGCCGGCATCCCGAACACGGAGGGGACCTGGAGGTTGACCGCGAGTACCTTGCCTTGCCGGTCGTAGATCGCCCCGCGCTCGCCCTCGACCGTCACCGCCTTCCGGTGCTGCCGGTCCGCCTTCTGGGTCAGCTCCGCAGCCTCCAGCACCTGCAGCATAAAGAGCCGAAATAGGACGGCCCCGAAGCCCGCCATCAAGACGAGCCCGACCAAAACCCGGCGGCCTCGATGCTGGTCTCCCCCTTCCATAGCGTTCCGCTATTCGGCGTTCCGCTATTTGACTATTCGACCCGCCGCGCCGGCTGGAGCCCCTCGTGCTTGGCCAGCCGGATCTCCGGCTGGGGCGCGCCGCGGCCGGAGGGCGCCGCCCGCTCCAGTCTCACGACGACCACCTGCCCCTGGCTTGGCGGGACCATGGCCAGCTTCTCCGAGGCGACGCGCGCGATCCGCTCCGGCGAGGTGAGCGCCGACACCTTGAGCCGGAGCTCGTCCCGTTCCCGCAGGAGTGTGATCCGTTGTGCCTTGAGCTGCTCGACTTGGTACCCCACGCGCACGAGGTCCACGCGCTCCCACACATACCCCAGCGCCAGGACCAGGCTGACCGCAATCACCGTGCCGAAGGTTCTCATACAGACCTCCGCGTCGGGAGCCGTTCCGCCACTCGTAGCTTGGCGCTGCGGGCACGTGGGTTCTGGTCACACTCCCGGTCGGACGGGACAATGGGTTTCTTCGTCAGCGACCGGAGCCTGGGCTCAGGACCTCCAGCCAACGCCCGAATCGTCTGCTTGACAATCCGGTCCTCGAGCGACTGGAAGGAGACCACGCAGAGCCGCCCGCCCGGCGTCAGTACATCCGCCGCGTCGCGCAGCGCCCCCTCCAGCCCGTCCAGCTCGCCGTTCACGGCAATGCGCAGAGCCTGGAAGGTCCTGGTGGCGCAATGCAACCGGCCGTGCCGGTAGGGGCCCGGCACCGCCCCGCGGATCACTGCCACCAGCTCTCCTGTGGTCCGAAGTGGGGCTCGCTGGCGCGCGCGGACAATGGCGCGGGCGATCCGGCGGGCGAATCGCTCTTCGCCGTACTGGTAGATGAGGTTTGCCAGCTCGCGCTCGGGAAGGTGGTTCACCAGGTCCGCAGCGGTGCGGGGCTCACGGCGGTCCATCCGCATGTCAAGCGGGCCGTCCAGAGAAAAGCTAAAGCCTCGCTCCGGCCGATCGATCTGGGGCGAGGAGACGCCGAGATCAAAGAGCACCCCATCCACCTGCGAGCAGCCCGTGGTGCCAAGATGTTGTTTCAGCTCACGAAAGTTGCTGTGGATCAAGCGCAGCCTCTCGCCGAACCGGCTCAGCCGTTTGGCCGTCGCTTCGACCGCGTCGCCGTCCCGATCGAGCCCAATGACGATGCCGCCCGGTGCCGTCGCTTCCAAGATTCGCTCCGCGTGGCCCCCCAGCCCGATCGTGCAATCGAGGTAACGTCCTCCGGGCCGGCAGGCGAGCCAGACGAGAACCTCGTCGAGCAGCACGGGCGCATGAAAGAGAGTCGCTGAATTCTTAGCCTCTACATTGATTCCCACTTCTTCCCACTTTTCGCCAGGAGTATACATCCCTAGAAGCGCTTGTCAACAAAAATCTTTCGGTCCCGTGCAAATTTACGCTCCCCCCTTAGGAGCTGCGATCGCCCCTCTGGTGGACGAGCATAACGGGCTGGATGGGATCGTCCCGATACCGGGGTGTCATGGTCGCGACCCCGCCGACTCAGGGACGTCGCGTGCTTGGGGAACGGCGAGCTTCGGACCCTCAGGCGCCCACCTTAATCGCCTAAGGTTCCATGCGCTGCTCACTGCTCGTGGCTGTTCGCTGACGACTCTGATGTTTGATGTTAGGGATAGAGCTTGTACAACATGCGCGGAAACGGAATGGTTTCGCGAACGTGCTCAAGCCCACAGATCCAGGCCACCGCACGCTCGATGCCCATGCCAAAGCCGGCGTGGGGAACCGACCCATACCGGCGCAGGTCGAGGTACCAGCGGAACGCCTCCTCGGGGAGCTTGTGCTCGCGAATCCGGGCCAGCAATTTGTCGTGCTCGTGGATGCGCTGGCCACCGCCGATGATCTCGCCGTAGCCCTCCGGCGCCAACACATCCATGCACAGCGCGAGGTCCGGCCGCTCGGGATCGCTCTGCATGTAGAACGCCTTGATCGCCGCCGGATACCGGTGCACGATCACTGGCCGATCGAACTGGTTCGAGAGCAGCGTCTCCTCATCCCCACCGAAGTCGTCGCCGAGCTGCATCGGGTTCCCTTTGCTCTGGAGCAAGCGGACCGCCTCCTCGTAGGTGATGCGCGGAAACGGCGGCACGACCCGCTCGAGTTTCGACACGTCGCGCTCCAACACGGCCAGCTCCGCGCGCCGCTTCTCCAGCACTCGGGCCACGACGAAGCTCAGGAACGCTTCGGCCAGCTCCATCATGTCAGAGAGTTCGGCGAACGCCACCTCCGGCTCGACCATCCAGAATTCCATGAGGTGCCGGCGCGTCTTGGATTTCTCCGCGCGAAAGGTCGGGCCGAAGCAGTAGACCTTGCCGAAGGCCGCCGCCGTCGCCTCGCTGTAGAGCTGGCCGCTCTGCGTCAGGTAGGCCATCTCGTCGAAGTATTGGGTCTGGAACAGTGTCGTCGTGCCCTCGCAGGCGTTGGGTGTGAAGATCGGCGCGTCCACGAGGACAAAGCCGCGCTCGTCGAAGAAGGCCCGGCAGGCGCGGATGACCTCGTGCCGGATGCGGAGGATAGCGTGCTGGCGGCTGGAGCGGAGCCACAGGTGCCGGTGCTCCATCAGGAACCCAATGCCGTGCTCCTTGGGTTGAATCGGGAAGGGCTCCGCGAGATGGACGGTCCGGATTGCCGCGACCTCCAGCTCGTAACCGCCGGGCGCGCGGGACTCGTGGCGGACGCGGCCGGTCAGGACCAGGGAGGACTCCTGGGTGAGCTGCGTCGCCTGCGCGAACGCCTCCTCGCCGACGGCGCCCTTGCTGACGACGGCCTGGAGATCGCCCGTCCCGTCGCGCACGACGAGGAACTGGATCTTCCCGCTGGAGCGGCGGTGCCGCACCCAGCCGCGGATCGTCACTTCCTCGCCGACATGGTCGGCGATGTCCTCGATGTAGACGACGGGCGGCATCGGGCCACCCCCTCCGACCGGCTCTCCCCTCTGCCCTTCGCTGCTCGCGAGCCTAGCCGATCCGGCGGCGGGATTTCAAGCGAGCCTCGGAGAGGAGCGCTCCAGCCAGCCATACCAAGCTCCTGGCCTGATCGCCAGTCCACATCACGGCTGGTCGCCCCGGCCGTAGGGACGCACTTCACCGGACCATTCCTGGTGCAGGTCCACGGTACCGAACGACCACTCGTGCTGGCGCTTGCGCTCAGGCTCCGGTCGGCGACGCCGCACGTGGGACTCGGCGGTGCGTATCGTGCGCGAGGCACAGTCGCACCCGCGGGGCGGCCCCAATTCACCGCTTTTCTTGCAGCGCGGCCGCGCAGGGGGTGTATAATGGCGCATGCAGTCTTGCCGGAACAACAAGGCGTGCGGTACGATGCCTCCGCTGCGAGGCCTGGCCGTGCTCATCCCGGCCTTCTTGTTGGCGTGGCCACCTTCGGTCGGCGAGACCAAGGACCTCGCTCCCGACAACCCGCTCAACCCGCCCGCTCCCATCTTCTGGTGCCCCAACAAGACGCCGGACCAGCAGATTTCCGTGACCCCCAATCCGGGCTGCATGCCGATCGTCGAGAAGCAGGAACGGAGGAGGCCGCCCGATGCCAAACCCGACCGGTTCAAGGATTTGCCGCCGATCAAGATCATCGAGATTCAAAGCGCTGCATCGAAGTTTGCGGAGAAATACCGCCAGTTCCTGGACTGCTGCGCCGCTAAGATCGCGTCCCTCGATCAGATTGACGAACTCAGCGACGAAGCCAACTATATCCTCACCTCTGTCCAGCAGAGGGGTCTCTTCAACAGCGCAGGCATGCCGTCCACATCACCAAACAGAGGGTCGCTCGGAACGTTTGCAAGACAGTGGACATTGACTGAGATCATCGGCACCGTCGTACGGGCGCGTCACGATCTTGCCCGACTCAAGGAACAGCTCGAGGCTCTCGAGCGAGGCCGGGAGAACCTTGACAAGCTGGACTACGAAGCGGCCGGGCGCGAACGGCGAAGACTTACGAACGAAGAATTGACGATCACGGAGGAATTCAAAGCGAAGCGTCCGCCGCCATCCGCGCGCACCGGCACGGAGATCGAGAACACGACGGTTCCGACCAGAGTTGGCGGCGATATCGAGAATACCACGCTGAACAGCGCCTACTCGGCGGACATCGGCTACGTTGTTTCCCCCTACAGTAGCGTGCGGGAAAATTTGAAGCCCAGAAGGGGCACCGATATTGCGGATACGAACCTCCCCACGGTCGCGGGTCCGGCTGCCAAGGACAAGGTTACGGAGCCGACCGACTTGCCGGTCTCGATTGGGTTTGAGGTGGGCACGTCACAGGGCCCCACGGGTGAGTCGTCGCTCCCCATGCGCGTCGGCCCCGCCATCGGCAACTCCAGCCTGAACAACCCCTGACAGGTACAGTGAAGAGTGTGGATGGTGAGTGATCGGTTGAGGAGAGCAGTAAAGGCCGGACTCAGACCGTCACGCTGCCGTTTCCTCACCCTCACGCCGCTCTGTCCTTGACCGGCGGCATCGCCTCCCAGGTCTCGCCGCCATCGCGGCTCCGGTAGAGCCCGCTCCCGTTCGTGCCCACGTACCAGGTCGCGGGATCGGTCGGGCTCTGGGCGAGCGACCGGATGTTGAGCGTGGCTAGCCCCTTGTTCAGCGCGCGCCAGGTCGCGCCCCCGTCTTCGCTCATGTGCACTCCCTCGCGGCTCGCCACGTAGAGCGTATCCAGCCGTGACCGGTCCAGCACCATCGCGCTAAGCATCTGATCCGGGAGCGTCTGCGCGATCCGCGTCCAGGACTGGGCGCCGTCGGTGGTCTTGTAGAGTCCGTTGAGGGTGGCGGCGTACACGGTGTCTGGCCGGTGCGGGTCCACCTGCATCACGGTCACACCAAGCGCGCGCGAGGACTTGATGACGTCCGGGGACACGAGGCCATTGTTCACCTTCTCCCAGCGGGCGGCCCGGTTCACCGTCTTGTAGACGCCCCCGCTGGTCCCCGCGTACATGACCTGCGGCCGCGTCGGGTCCAGCGCGAGCGTGACGACCATCAGCACCTCCTTCATCCCCTCCATCCGCTTTTGCCAGGAATCGCCGCCGTTCGTGGACTCGAACACGCCCATCGTCGTTGCCACGAACAGGTGGGTGTTGTCCGCCGGATCGACCACGAACTGGTTCACCACCGAGGTGATCGTCGCGTCGTCCAACCCGGTCCGCTGGGACCGCCAGGTGTGCCCGCCGTCGTAGCTCTTGAAGACCGCGTCGCCCTTGGTGCCCGCGTAGACCGTCGCGGGGTAGACCGGGTCCACGGCCATGGCGATCACGCGCGAGTGCGTCATCCCCCGGGAGAGGTTCTCCCAGGTCTGCCCGCCATCCCGCGTCTTGTAGATGTAGTCGTTGGTCGCGACGTAGATGATGTTCGGGTTGGTCGGATGGAGCTGGATGACGACGATCGCATCGCTGCGCTGGCACCCTGAGCCCAGCAGGGCCGCCAGGCCGAGCGCGATCGTCACGAGGAAGACGCGGGCTGTCATGGGGCTCGATCCTCCCGAGCCCGCCACGGGCTAGCGATAGTTGGTGAACTGCAGGTCAATCCCGAAGTCTTTCTGCCTCAGGAATGCGATGACGGCCTGCAGCTCGTCCTTGCTCTTGCTCTGGACGCGAAGCTGGTCGCCCTGGATCTGGGCTTGCACCTTGAACTTGGCGTCCCGGATCTCCCTGGCCATCGCTTTGGCCTTCTCGTCCGGAATGCCGTTCTGGATCGTGATGACTTGCCGCACCGTCCCCCCCAGTGCCTCCTCCAGCTTGCCGTAGGTCAGCGCCTTGAGCGACACGGCGCGCTTGACGAACTTGGCCTTCAGGATATCCAGGACGGCCTTGAGCTTGTACTCGTCGTCGGAGACGACGACCAGCTCCCGCTCCTTCTCCTTGAGCGTAAGGTCTGTCTTCGTCCCCTTGAAGTCGAACCGCTGCCGGACCTCCTTGAGTGTCTGATCAAGCGCGTTCTTGACTTCCTGCATATCCACGCGGGACACCACGTCGAACGAGAACTGATCCGCCACAGTCTTCCTCCTCAGCAACAGCCCCCCGTCGTCAGCGGATTGCCGTCCGACACGGACGGCCGCGACCCGGCCGGCGAGGCGCTGCCCCGCAGCACCAGCACTTCGCTGCTGGTAATGGGCCGGCCCGCCACCACGTAGCCGTACCACTGCCGCGCGCTGTCCGTCAGCACCACGACTGCGAGCACGGCGACCGCCCCGACCAGCGCCGCATCTAAATAGAGCGCGACGGCCCGGCCGGCCCCGCCCGGGCTGCCCGCCTGCTCGACAAACAGCCAGAACATCTCGTAGCAGCCGGTCAGCGTGATCACGCCGACGAACGCCATCGGCACCGCGGTGACCCACAGGAACTGCGGCTTGCGCATCTTGATGAGCACCGTCGTCCCGATACAGAGCGCCAGCGTCCCCAGGAGCTGGTTGGCCGCGCCGAACATCGGCCAGATCGTCGAGATGCTGCCGGTCCCGATCAAGTAAGCCCAGCCGCCCACCACGGCCCCGGTGCCGAGCCAGACGCCCGGCCACCAGGTGAATTGCCGCAGCGGCGCGTACCAGCGCCCGCCCATCTCCTGGATCAAATACCTGGCGACCCGTGTCCCGGTGTCGATGGTCGTGAGGATGAACAGCGCCTCGAACAGGAGCGCAAACTGGTACCAATAGGCCATCAGGCCCGCCATCCCGGGGAGCGCGGCGAAGATGGACGCCATACCCACGGCGAGCGAGACGGCTCCGCCGGGCCGCCCGGCCACCTCCACCTCGACCAGCCGGGACAACTCCTGGATCCGCTCCACCGGAAACCCGAGGGCCGCGAGCCGGTCCGCGGAGAGCATCGTGTTGATCGCCAGGTAGTCCCCGGGGACGAGCACCGACGCCGCGATCAAGGCCATGACGCCGACAAAGCTCTCGAGCAGCATCGCGCCGTAGCCCACCGGCGCGTGGGACTCGCGCTCGATCATCTTCGGCGTCGTCCCGGAGGACACCAGGGAGTGGAACCCGGAGATCGCCCCGCAGGCGATCGTGATGAACAGGAACGGAAAGAGCGTCCCGGGAATCACCGGACCGCCGCCGTGCACGAAGGCGGTCACCCGCGGCATCTCGATCGTCGGCGCCATCAGGAGCACGCCCAGGCCAAGCAGCACCACGACGCCGAGCTTCATGAACGTGGACAGGTACCCCCGGGGGACCAACAGCATCCAGGCCGGCAGGACCGAGGCCAGAAACCCGTAGCCCGCGAGCAGCCAGACCAGCGTGGGCCGCTCGAATTCAAACCAGGGCGCGAGCGAAGACTGCGCCACCAGGCGCCCCAGGCCGACCGAGGCAAGCAGGAGCAGGACCCCGAGGAGTGAGACCTCGCCGACCCGGCCAGGCCGGAACTTCTCCAGATAGAATCCCATGAGGAACCCGATGGGAACGGTCATGGCGATGGTGAAGGTCCCCCAGGCGTTCCGGTACAGCGCGTTCACGACCGCGAGCCCGAGGCCGGCCAGGGCGACGACGACGATGAACAGGACCGCGACCGCCGTGGCCGTGCCGGTGACGGCCCCCAACTCGTCCCGGGCGATCTCCGGAAGCGACCGGCCGTTGCGCCGCATGGAGGCGACCAGGATGACGAAGTCCTGTACGGCTCCGGCCAGGACCGCCCCGATCACCAGCCATAGAAACCCCGGCAGGTAACCGAACTGCGCCGCCAGCACTGGGCCGAGGAGGGGCCCCGCGCCGGCGATCGCCGCGAAATGGTGTCCGAACAGGACGTAGCGGTTGGCCGGATAGAAATTCGTGCCGTCGCGGAGCCGGTGGGCGGGCGTGACGTAGCGATCGTTGAGCTCGACGACGCGCCGGGCGAGCCAGCGCGCGTAGAACCGGAGCGCCAGCACGTAGCAGCAGGCCGCGGCCACGACCAGCCACAGCCCGTTGACCTTCTCGCCCGGGTTGACCAGGCCCGTAACGAAACCGAGCGCGACCGCGCAGAGCCCGGCCACCAGCGCCCACAGGAGCTTCATGCCGACGCTCATGGCGCAGTATCCTAACAAGCGAGGGGGACCTTGTAAACGGGAGGGCCTGTCGTGCTATCGTGGCAGCGCCACGGCCGGACGGCCACCCAGCGCGGCAAGGCACAGGAGCCCGATCGCGATCCAGACCAGCTCGCGGAGCCGGCGCAGGAGCGCGAAAGTCAGGCCGGTCACCTCACTATAGCCGAAGGCCATCACGAGGAGCAGGTTGCCGCCGTCCTGCATGCCGAGGCTCCCGGGAATGAAGAAGGTGCCGCCTTTGATGAAGACGGACAACGCGGCGACCGCGATCGCGGTCGCCGGCGACGGGACCCCTCCAAGAATCCAGAGGATCACATAGACCTCGAGCGCTTCAGCGAGCCAGCCCGAGAAGGCCGCGCCGGTGGAGAGTAGGAACCCCCGCCGGTTCCCCGCGTAAAACTCGAGGATCGTCCGATCGAGGGCCCGGAGCTTGTCCTCGCGCCGCTCCAGCGCCGCGATCCGGAGCCGGCAGCGCCGGAGCGCGTTGAGCAGCCCCACAAATAGCCCGGCGCGTTGCACGAGGAGCAGCACGGCGGTGCCGAAGACGAGCAGCCCCACGACGGCCACCACAGCGGCCGCCGTGGGCGCCGCCGGGCCGGTCACACCCAGCGGCCCGACGGCGAGTCCGATCCCCAACAGGATGAAGGCGACCTGGGCGAGGGTCAGCGTCGTCTTGGCCGTGACCACGGAGGCCAGCCCATCCACGATTGCGATCCCCTGCTGCTTGAGCAAGTAGGCTTTGAGCGGTTCGCCGCCGAGGTAGGCGGTCGGCGTCGTTAGGTTGAGCACTTCGCCCGCGGTACGAATGGCGAAGAGGCGCCCGAAGGACACCTGCTCCGCATGGCGGCCCAACGTAAACCGCCAACTGAGCGCTTCGAGGACATACATGAGCAATGAGGGCAGAAGCAGGATGAAGAGAGAGCCTGGCCCGAGCAGCGAGACCGTCTCGGCGAGCCGGCCCAGCCCGATGTGCCAGATCAGCCCCAGGAGAACCAGGATCCCGATGACGAGGAGGGCCGCCCGTAGGCTATGCACGGCTGATCGCCGAGGGTCGCGTGGCCCAGGCTAGCGTGACCCAGAAGGCATTGGCGCCGATCGCGGCGAGCCAGAGGAAGATGTCCAACCGGCCGAGCAGCGCGAAGGCCAGAACGATCGCGGAGAAGTCCCGGCTGGCCATGTTCCTAAGAAGAAACTCCGCGCGCGCGGCGGCGGCCGGGTTCACGATGGCGCCCCGGTCGCGCAGGGCCTTCGCGCGGATCACGAGCCAGAGCGAGAGCCCGTTCGCGAGGATCGCCGCCCCGCCGAGCGCCAAGGGACTCCAGGCAGCAGCGACTCCGCTCTGCCAGCCGCCCTGCTGGAGGAAGACGGCCCAAGACATCCCGGCGAAGATCGCCATGTGGACGAGGTTGTCGCCCAGCAGGTCGAGTTGCTCGCCGAGCTTCGATTCCGTGAACGTGAGCCGGGCTACCTCTCCATCGCAGCAGTCCACGACGGCCGACAACTGGAAGAGCAGGGCACCGACGAGCCCGGCGAGATAGGTCCCCTGTGCGATCGCCGAGGCCGCGAGGAGGCCGATCAGGGTAGCCAGCGCCGTAACGGCGTTGGCCGACAGCCCCGCCCGGAGGAAGAACCGCGTGAAGAGGGCGGAGAGCTTGCGGTTGAAATGGCGGTCCACGACCCCCTCGAAGTGCTCCTTTAAGGATTCGAGGAGCCTCCGCTCGGCGAGCCGCGCGTCCGCGACATCGCGGACCTCGCGGAGCCAGCAGGGCGAGTCCGCGGGCACAGACAGCGTTCGCAGGCCGCCCTCCGCGTCGGCCCGCGCGATGAGCCCGCGCACCCAGCCCAGACCCGACAGGGGCCGAGACTCCTCACCCCGACAGTGTGCCGTGGGCCAGCCCGCCGTTTCCTCCGCACCCCCAGCCCCCAGCGAGGACGAGGCGGCCAGCCCTGTTCGGAGCACGATCACCTCCGCCGGGCCAGCAGCAGCCCCACCGCCCGGGTGCGCTTCGCTCTTCGAGACCCGACAGAGGAGTAGCGAGGGCTGGCCGTCCTGGACCTCGTGGCGCAGCCGTTCCACCAGTTCCCGGGAAAAGAGGGTGGTGGCGCCTACGACTAGGCAATAGCCCCGCCGCGCGCCCAGCACCGTCTCCCAGGTCTGGGGATCGTCCGGCGGGAATTCGCGAGTCGGCAGCCAGCGGATGGCGAGCCTCACCCGCGGGTCCTCGCGGACCAGCGCTCTGAGGGCCACCTCCTCGTCCCCGACGAGCACGAGGGCCTGCCCGATCCCCGCGCGCTGGAGGGTGAGTAGGGTCCGCTGGAACAGCGTGAGGCCGCCGACCCGCGTCAACGGCCCTGCCGAGCCCGGCGTCGCGGTCCGGCCAGGGACCGCGAGCACGACTGCGGTCTCCAGCCCTTGGGACTCGGCGATCCGGTTATGCAGGACGCTGTCGGTCATTCATCCAGCTTTGGCAGAATCTCCCGCTCGGCGCGGGCCACGTCCTCGGGAAAGTCAATCTCGATCCACGGGAGCCCGCCGATGCGCTCATAGCCCACGGGGACAGTTCCGAAGAATTCCGCGAGCGCGTCCTCGTACTCCATGTCCAGCGCACCACGGTCCACGTAGCCCTTGAGCGACGCCGTGAGCGCGTCGGTGTCCTGCCGGCGCACCTTCAGGAACCCGACGCCCTCGCCCGCCAGATCGTAGCGCTCGGGCATCCGCTTACTGAGCGCGACGACCCGCCCGCCACGAACCGCAACCATACACTCCTCGGTTCGTTGTATGACCGTCTCATCGAGCAGCAACGCCGTCGGCCGGGAAGACTCGATGAGCCGCCGGAGGATCGCCCGGTGAAACAGCACGTCCGCATCCATGATCAGGACATCATCGTCGAACTCGGTCCGTGCGAGCCAGAGGGACGTGAGGCTGCCGCGCTGATAGTGCTCGTTCACGAGGAACCGGACGTCCAGCCCCTGCGCCACAGCCGCGACGGCAGCGCGAACCATCTCCTGTTTGTACCCGACGACGAGCGTCGCCCGCTTGACCCCCACGGCGTCCAAGGCCTCGAAGTAACGGGCCAGGAGCGGCCGCCCGCCCAGTTCGATGAGGCACTTGGGCCGGTGTTGCGTGATCGGCCAGAGCCGCTTGCCGACCCCGGCCGCCAGGATGATGGCCTTCATGGGCTACTCGCTTGCATCGGCGACTGCCTTCAGCCGCGGCCCGGGGCCGCCTCCAGAACCTGCTTGAACGCCGCCAGGAACCCTTCCAGGACCTCCTGGGTCAACGCGCCCATGTTGGCCACGCGGAAGATCTTGGATTCCAACTGGCCTTGCCCGGCGTAGATGACGTAGCCCTGCTCCTTGAGGCGGTCGTGCAGGCACTCGTAGGTCAGCCCCGGCGGAAGCTGATAGGCGGTGATCGTGTTCGATTGCAGCTCCGGCGGCAGGAGCGGCTTTAGGCCCAATGCCGCCAGACCCCGGCGGATGAACGCCGCCGCCTTCTGGTAGCGCTGGATCCGGTTGGCCACCCCTTCTTCCAGCAGCTCGTCCAGCGCCTCCTCGAACGCGTAGCAAAGCTGGACAGCCGGCGTAAAGGGAATGCGGCCCCGTTCCTCGTCCTCGTAGTAATGCGGCAGGTGCAGGTACCAGGAGCGTTTGGGATAGCCCTTCATCCGCTCCATGAACCCGCGGCGCACCAGGACGAACGACACCCCGGGGAAGCCCTGGATGCACTTGCCCGCGGTCCCCGCGACCATGTAGACGTGCGGGCCCGCGATGTCCACGGGCTCGCCTCCCAGGCCGCTCACCGAATCGAGGATGAACACCCGGTTCTGGCTGTCCACGACGTCGGCGATCTCCCGGACTGGATTGATCAGCCCCGTTGTCGTCTCGTGGTGCACCATGGCCACGGCATGGACTTCGGGGTGCTGGCGGAGGGCCAGGCGTAATTGCTCCGGATCCGGCCGCATCCTCCAGTCGTACTTCAGTTCGGAGACGCCCAGCCGGTGCACGCCCAGGATCGAAGAGATGCGTTCGCCGTAGACGCCGTTGTTGATGACCAAGGCGCGCTTTCCGACCGGGATCGCCGACAGCACGGCCGCCTCGACCGCCGCCGTGCCGGACCCGGACAGGATGATCGCCGTGTAGTCGGCTTCGGCCCCGGGCACGAAGGCGGTCAGGAGCTTCTGCCGGATCCGTTGGAGCAGCTCGGCGAACTCCGGCTCACGGTGGCAGATATCCGGCTGCAGGAGTGCCTTCCGCACCCGCTCCGAGACGTTGACCGGACCTGGGTTGAGCAGAATCATCACAAACTCCGGCAAGCGGCGGGGGTAGGAAAACGCTTGTCCGCGTGCCTCTCGCCGCTTTACCCCTGGCCGAACATCATTTGATCGCGTCTCTGAACCGATGCGTGATCGCGACCGGCTCGAGCGGCACCCGGTCCACGTCCTCGACCAGTTCGGTGACTTTCACGAGCAGGAAACTCGGCCCATCCTTGGCGAGCATATCCTTGAACTCGTAGATGAGGTCTTCCCGCTCCCGGACCCGCTCCACGTTGACGTACCCCGCCGCCTTCGCCACCTGGTCCAACCGCACGAGGCGCGAATAGGTCGGCTGGTTGCCGGTGCTCCCGTACACCTCGTTGTCCAGCACCACGTGGATGAAGTTCTTCGGCTTCAACGCAGCGACCGTGGCGAGCGTCCCCATGCCCATGAGCACGTTCCCATCCCCGTCCAGGACGACGACCTTCTTGTCCGGCTTGGCCAGGGCCACGCCAAGGCCGATCGCCGCCGCCACGCCCATCGAACCGATCATATAGAAGTGCGTCGGCCGATCCGCGATCCGGAAGGCCTCCCGCGACGGAAACCCGTTGCAGATGATCACCGGCTGGTCGGTAAGCAGGCCGAGCACCGCCTCGATGGCCTGCGCACGGCTTTGCATCGTGCCTTGCTCGGGTTTCAGGGTCATGGCTGGATGCCTCTGACGACGCCCTTCTTGATGAGCAGGGCGTGCGGAATCCGCGCCTTCATGAAGGTCTCGGCGACCCACTTCAGGTCCTCCCCCATAGTCGCCTCAGACAGCGTGCGATGAGGAATCCGGACCGTGTCGAGGAGCTGGGGCATGGTCTGCCCCATGACGAGGTGCTCAGGCGCGTCCTTCCCCTGGAAGCCCCGCCAGGAGACGAGCAGGAGGCAGGGTTGCTGATAGATGAGGTTCAGGGAGATCAGCGTGTTCAGGGAAGTCCCCAATCCGGAGTTCTGCATAAGCACGGCCGGCACCTTCCCCGCCATGTAAGCGCCGGCGGCCAGGGCCACGGCCTCGTCTTCGCGCACGGCGGGGATGTACAGCCGTCGCTCGAGGAGCGTCTCGATGATCCCGCCCAGAATGGAATCGGGGACGCCCGTGAAGAAGTCGAACCCGATGGTCTGGAGCGCCTGGACGAACTGGTCGCTCTCGATCATGTGCGCGAAGCGGTCAGAAAACAACGGCGGCCGGACGTGGGGACCGGCCGGCCGCGAAATCGGGGCGGATTATAGCGAAGCCAGGGGGGATTCTCAAGGGAAGCCGTTGCCTTCGCGGCGCGAGACATGGTATAGGGTGAAGCGTCTTCCGTCGAGGACCTTGACTGATGCGCTCCCGATTTCTCCTGGTCCTGGCGATCATCGGCCTGCTGAGCCTGGAGTGGGGTGGCGCCGTCGTCTTCCCCCGCCTGGCCGCAGCCAGCGTGGAAATCGCGATCGAGAACGACCCCCACGGGTTCCACGGGATCCCCTGGGGTGCCTCCCTCGCCAACAATCCGGACTTCACCTTGGTCACGTCCTCGAATGAAATTAAAGAGTATGAGCTGAAGAATGGCCCGCCACCCTTGGGAGAGGCGCGCGTGGACTCCATGCGCTTTACGACGATCGAGGGCCAATTCGCCCGGGTCACGATCCGCTACCGCGGGCAGAAGACGCACGATCAGGTGCTGGCGTACCTGCAGGCCGCGTTCGGGCAAACCGACCGCACCCAGGGCTCGATGATGCGCGGCCTCAACCAGCAGTTCAACTGGCGCGGCACGGACACCGAGGTCAACCTCACGTACGAAGGGGCGGGCGAACGCGGCTACCTCTTTATCGAAAGCCGCATGCTCGCCGGCAAATTCAACGAGCATCTCCCGACCGCGTACCGGGCTGGGCCGCGCGGCCCGGCGGCGCCGCCGGCGACGCTCTGAGCGACGCGACGCATGGCGTCCCCGACCTTTCCACTCCCTATCCATCCTCAATTGGTGCCGCGACGCGAGTTCGCGTGGCGCAGGCCGGCCGGCCAGGACGCAGCGGCCCTCCAACGCTTGGCCCGCGGGGTCGCGCGGCTGCTCTGGATGGCCAGCCTCCTCGCGCCCGGGCTCGCCGCGGCGGGCTCAATGGTGAACGACCCCAAGGGGTTCCAGGGCATTTCTTGGGGCTCGCCGCTCGCCGAGCGGCCCGAGCTGACCGAGGTCGGCTCGGGGGACCGGATCAAGGAATACGAACGCAAGGACGGCCCGCCGGCCCTCGGGGGCATTCCGGTATCGTCCCTCCGGCTTTCCACGATCGAGGGCAAGTTCGCCCGGGTCACGATCCGCTATCAGGGCGGCCAGACGCACCGGCAGATCCTGGCCTACCTGCAAAGCCAGTTCGGGCCGATCGACGTCACACCGGGCCAGCTCGCCGCCGGCGCGGAGCAGCAGTTCAACTGGCGCGGCACGGACACCGAAGTCAACCTCACTTACCAGCGGATGGGGGAGCGCGGGTTGCTCTTCATCGAGAGCCGCTCGCTGGCTCCCAAATTCGTCGAGGGCGTCGGCTGCCAGTGAGCGCGCCCGGCCAGCCAGGCGGCTCCGCCTGCCCACACATTTCCGTTGACAAGGTTCGGCCCTCCCTCCCATAGTAGCTTCCCCATGCACAAGGCGACCAAGCTCAGAGCCCTGCTCAAGCGGCCCGGCCTCATCAAGGCCGTCGGCGCGCACGACGCGCTCAGCGCGAAGCTGATCCAGGAAGCCGGCTTCGACGCCGTCTGGGCCAGCGGGTTCGGGATCTCCGCCTCCCTCAAGTGCATCCCCGACGCAAGCTTCATCACGCTGACCGAGCAGCTCGAGATCGAGCGGAACATGGCGGAGGCCGTGGACCTCCCGATCATCGCCGACTGCGACACGGGCTACGGGAACGCCCTCAACGTCAAGCGGACCGTCGCGGACCACGAGCGGGCTGGCATCGCTGCCATCTGCATCGAGGACAATGTCTTTCCCAAGCGGTGCAGCTTTTACGCCGGGGTGCGGCGGGAACTGGTCTCCATCGAGGAGCACTGCGGGAAGATCCGGGCCGCCAAAGCCGCCCAGACCGTGCCGGACTTCATGGTTATCGCCCGGACGGAGGCGCTGATCGCGGGCTGGGGTCAGGAGGAGGCGCTCAGGCGCGCCGAGGCTTACGCGCAGGCGGGGGCCGACGCCGTGCTCATCCATTCCAAGTCCAAGACGTTCGACGAGCTGCGGCAGGTAGCGCGGGCCTGGTCCGGCCTGGTCCCGCTGGTCGTCGTCCCGACGATCTTCGACGGGGTGACCGCGGCCGAACTGGAAGAGGCCGGCTTCAAAATCGTCATCTACGCGAACCAGGTCATCCGGGCCGGGATCAAGGCCATGCGCGATGTGCTCGCGATCCTGAAGCAGGACACACGGCCCGGAGCCGTGAACGACCGCATCGTCCCACTCCAAGAGGTCTACGAGCTGGTGGGAGTCCCGGAGATGGAGGAGGACGAGCGCCGGTTCCTCCCGGCCGGCGGCGAGCAGGTCACGGCCGTGATCGTCGCGGCGGGCTTCGAGAAGCAGCTGCTGCCCTTGATCGAGGACAAGCCGAAGTGCCTCCTCGACATCAAGGGCAAGACGATCCTGGAGCGCCAGGTGGCGGCGCTCAACGAGTGCAACATCAAGGACATCGCGCTCGTGCGCGGGTACCGGAAGGAAGCGATCGCGCTCCCGAACCTCCGCTATTACGACAACGACCGGTATGAGGAGACGGGCGAGCTGGCCTCCCTGTTTTGCGCCGAGGCGGAGCTCAAGGGCCGCTGCCTCGTCTCCTACGGTGACATCATCTACGACGCGACCGTGCTCCAAAAGCTGCTCAAGAGCCCGGCCGACATCGCGCTGGTCGTGGACCTGGCCTGGAACGACCAGCGGGAGCGCGGGCTGACGAACCCGGCCCTCCGGCCGGACCTGGTCATCCTTGAGCGACCGCCTGGCCTCAGCTACCGGTACGTCACGCCCGAGGAGCAGAGCCGCGTGGTGCGCATCGGCCGGGACCTCCCGCCCGAGCAGGCACACGGGGAGTTCATCGGCCTGGCCATGTGCTCGGAGCGGGGGACCGAGGCCCTCGTCCGTACCTACCAGCAGGCGCGCGAGCGGCACCCCGCTGGGCCCTTCCACGCGGCCCCGAGCCTCCAGAAGGCCTCGCTCACCGATCTCTTCCAGGAGCTGATTGACACCGGCCACCCGGTCGTCGCCGTCCCCATCTACAAGGGCTGGATGGAAGTGGACTCCTTCGAGGACTACCAGAAGGCCTGGGCGGCGATCCGCAAGTAGCCCGCCGTGCGGCCCGAAGGCGGCTCCCGTCTTTCCCGCCCGCCCTCCACCATCAGTCCCGCTTGTTCCCACGGCGCACCTGTGCTAGGATTGGGTGAGTAATCACTTACTAACCGACCGGGTCGCTATGGCGAGACGGCAGGGATCGCTCCAGACCAGGACTGCGCGGCAGGAGCGCCAGGCCGGCATCATCGAGGCCGCCGCGACGCTCTTCGCTCACAAGGGCTTCAGCGGGACGACGACGCGGGAGATCGCCCGAACGGCCGGCATCAGCGAAGCCCTGCTCTTTAAGTATTTCCCCACGAAACGCGCACTCTACGCCGCGATCCTGGCCGAGAAGGCGCCGATGTCCCAGCTCATCGCCCTCGTGGACGAGGCCGCGCGGAAGCGGGACGACGAACGGGTGTTCCGGCTCATCGCCGCCTCCCGCATCCGGCGCGACGCGGACCCGACCCTGCTCCGCCTGCTTCTGTTCAGCGCCCTGGAGGGCCACGAGCTGTCGGATATGTTCTTCCGGAACCAGCACCGTGTGTTTTACGACTACCTAGCAGGCTATATCGCGCGGCGCACGCGCGAGGGGGCATTCCGGCGCGTGGACCCGCTGCTGGCCGCACGCGCCTTCATCGGCATGCTGGCGCACCACCGGCTGCTGCACGAGATCTTCCGTGTGCCTGCCCACCGGCCGCCTGAGGACAGCGTCGGCGCCTACGTGTCGCTGTTCCTGGAGGGCCTGCGGGCCGAACCGCAGCGCAGAGGCAGGCCCCCGCTTGGGTCAGTTTGGGGCAGGCGGAGGGCCACCGCGCTATGAACCGGCTGCGACAACATCCGGGCCTGACCGTGCTCGCGGTCCTCGCGCTGGCGCTGGCCGGCCTCGTGACCTTCCGGCTCACCAGCAGCGGAGCCAAGAGCGACCCGCGCAAGGGGCGGCTCATCTCGGTCGGTGTCGCCACACCCGTCCGGCAGAACGTGGACATCCGGCTGCCGTTCACCGCCGACATCCTGCCCTACCGGCAGGTCAACGTCTTCTCCCGCGTAGACGGGTACATCGCCAGGATTCACGTGGACCGGGGCGACTTCGTGAAGGCCAACCAACTCCTGGTTGAGATTGACCACACGGAGTACCAGCATGCAGTCAACCGGGCGAAGGCCAACCTGGCTGCCGCGCGGGCCGACGTGCTCCGCCAAGAGGCCACCATCCGGAACGCGAAGCTGACGCTGGACCGGATGAAGGCCTTGATCAAGGACCAATTCGTCTCCCAGCAGGACCTGGACACCGCGCAGGTCAACTTCGACATGGCGGTGGCGCAGATGGAATCGCTGAGGGCCCAGGTCAAGCAGATGGAAGTGGCCCTCCAGCAGGCCGAGACGAACCTTGCCTACTCTTACATCCGGGCGCCCTTCGCTGGGTACATCGCGGAGCGAAACCTTGACCCGGGCGCCTACGTGACCGGCTCGACCCCCAGCACGTCCACGATGTCCCGTGGCATCCTGACGCTCCACGAGATTGACACGGTGCGGACGATGCTGGACGTGGTCGAGAAGGACGTGCCGCTCGTCAAGATCGGGCAGCGCGCCGAGGTCCGGGCCGAGGCCTACCCGGACCGCGTGTTCATCGGGGAAGTCACGAGGATCCTGCACGCGCTGAGCAAGTCCACCCGGAGCATGACGATCGAAGTGGACCTGCCTAACCCGGACCACCTGCTCAAGGGCGGGATGTTCGCCCGCGTCGAGGTGCTCGTGGGGGTCCACCCGAACGCGATCCAGGTTCCGATTGACGCGCTGACCCGCCTGGAAGAGCGCCAGTACGTGTACATCGTCCGGGACGGAAAGGCCCTGCAGGTGGACGTCGAGACGGGGGCTCGGGTAGGCAACCGCATCGAGATCACCAAGGGCCTCGACGGCACCGAGCAGGTCATCGTGGCCGGCAAGGATTTGGTGAGCCACGGCGTGCTGGTGCAGGCCTATCCCATGGAACCGGTGAAAAGTGAAGGGTGATGAGCGATGTGGCGAATCAGCCTTGAACATCCTTCCTTCGGCACCCGTCACCCGTCGTGTATCACCTGTCACGCATCACACGTCACGTCCTTATGTGGCTGACGTCCCTCGCGCTCAGAAACCGGATCGGCATCCTGATGCTGTCGCTCGCGATGGTGGTACTCGGCGCCACCTCGCTGGACCGGCTGCCGGTGGACCTCTTTCCGAACATCCAGGTGCCGGTCGTCTTCGTCGGGGTGATCTACAAGGGGGCGCCGCCCGAGGACATCGAAAAGAGCGTCGTCTACCCGATCGAGAAGGCGGTCAGTTCCGCCTCCAACGTCGAGCACGTCGAGTCCTTCTCCAAGCATGGGATCGGCGCCGTCCAGGTCTGGTTCAACTGGGGCGCGGACATTAACGTCGGCCAGATGGAGGTGATGCAGCGCATCACCCAGATCCTGAACCAGTTGCCGCCCGGTGTCCTGCAACCCTTCGTCGTCAAGTTCGACGTGTCGAACATCCCGGTCGCATTCGTGACGGTCTCGGGGGGTGATCTCGATGAGCGGGCGCTCTACGACCTGGCCTTCAACACGATCGCGCCCCAGATCGAACAGCTCCCCAACGTGGCGGCGGCCACCGTCGAGGGCGGGAAGGTACGCCAGATCAACATCAACCTGGACCCGGCGCTGCTCCACGCCCGCGGCCTCTCGATCCTGGACGTGGTGAAGGCGGTGAAGGCGGCCAACCTGATCCTCCCCTCCGGCGACCTCAAGGCCGGCAACCTAGACTACAACGTCTTCACGAACAACCAGTTCAAGGCCGTCGAGCCGATCAACGACGTCATCGTCAAGGTGGACGCGCAAGGGATTCCTGTCCGGGTGCGCGACCTCGGCACGGTGACGGACTCCTCGGACATCCAGACGAACATCGTCCGCACCGACGGGCGCCGGTCGGTGTACCTGCGGGTCAACAAGCAGCCAACCGCGAACACCGTCGAGGTGGTGGATGCGCTCCGGCGAGCGCTCCCGAACATGATCGGCGTCCCGCCCGGCGTAAAGCTCGGGATCTCCTTCGACCAGTCCCTCTACATCCGGATGGCGATCCGGAACCTGATGGAGCAGGCGCTCCACGGCTCCTTGCTGGCCGCCGCGGTCATCCTGGTCTTCCTCCGCAACTTCACCAGCACGCTGATCATCTCGGTCGCGATCCCGCTCTCGATCCTGGTCACGTTCATCGTGCTCTACTTCACCGGCCAGACGCTCAACATCTTCACCCTGGGCGGCCTGGCGCTTGGCGTCGGCCGGCTCGTGGACGACTCCATCGTCGAGCTGGAGAACATCCAGCGGCACCTGAACGAGAGCCACCGCCGCTGGGAGGAAGTGCGGGAGGAGGCCAGCGCGCTGGCCCCGGGCGCCGCCCTGCAGCTCGCGGTGCCGACCAAGTGGGAGGCACTGCTCGAAGCGGCGCGCGAGGTCGCCATGCCGATCTTCGCCTCCACGGTGACCACCGTCGTCGTGTTCCTCCCGATCTTCTTCGTGGTGGGGATCGCGAAGCTGCTCCTGATCCCGCTGGCCTATACGATCGCGATCGCGCTGTTCACCTCATTCTTCGTCTCCCGCACCGTCACCCCGGCCCTCTGCTTTAAGTTCCTGAAGCCCGAGCCGGAAGCCCGGCGCACGCTCCCGGCCTGGTGGCTGCGCCTCATGGACTGGAGCCGCGGCCTATACGAGCGCCTGGACAACCGCTACCAGCAGGCGTTGGTCTGGGCGCTGTCCCACAAGCGCGTCCTGATCGGCTCGATCGTCGGCCTCTTCGTCGCCTCGCTCGCGCTGATTCCCTTCATCGGCACGGAGTTCATCCCGGTTACCGACGAGAGTCAGTTCCGGATCATCGTGCGCGCGCCGGTGGGCCAGCGGGTGGAAAAGACCGAGCAGCAGGTCGCCGAGATCGAGCGGGTGCTCCGGGAGACGATCCGCCCCGAAGAACTGGACACGATCGTCTCCAGCACGGGCGTGCTCGCGCAGGGGCGCTCCTCGCTGTTCAATCCGAACACGGGGCCGCACACCTCGCTCGTCCAGGTCTACCTGGTCCCACCGGACCGGCGCCGGCGCAGCCAGATCGAGATCATGAACGAGGTGCGCCCCAAGGTGCTCAAGCTCTTCCCCGGCGTCGCGATGTACTTCGATCCAGGGGGAATCGTGAAGCGGGTGACGAGCTTCGGTTCCCAGAAGGCCGTGGACGTCGAGATCTACGGCTATGAGATGGAGAAGGCGCGGACGGTCATTCGGCAGGTGGAGGCCGCCATGCACCAGGTCGAGGGGATCGCGGATATCGAGGTGAGCCGCGAGGAAAACTACCCGGAGTTGGACATCACAGTGGATCGGGAGAAGGCCGCGCTGCTCGGGATCAGCGAGCAGGACGTGGCGAGCGCGGTCCTCTACTCGCTGAACGGGAACGGGCAGACCGACCCCATCATCTACACGGACCCAGAGACGGGCAACGAGTACTACATCAGCGCCTGGCTCGCCGAGCCGTACCGGAAAGACCTCTCGGACCTCGAGCAGATCATCCTCACGAGCCGGACGGGTGAGCCCGTGCTACTCAAGAACCTGGCGACGATCTCGTTCAACGCGGGCCCCGTCAAGATCGACCGCAAGTACTTCCAGCGGGTCGTCCACATCACCGCCAACCCCGTGGACCGGGACTTGGGCTCGATCGCCGAAGAGCTGGAGGCGCGGTTCAAGGAGGTCCATCTCCCACCCGGGTTCAGCATCCGGCTGGCGGGACAGATCCAGCAGCAGCGCGAGACGTTCGAGGGACTGATCTTCGCCAGCATCCTGGCGCTCCTGCTCGTCTACATGGTCATGGCAGCGCAGTTCAAGTCGCTCGTGGACCCCTTCATCATCATGTTCTCGGTGCCGATGGGACTGCCGGGGGTGATCCTGATGCTGTTCCTGACCAAGACCACGCTGTCCACCACCTCGTTCATGGGCGTGATCATGACGCTCGGCATCGTGGTCTCGAATGGCGTGCTGCTTGTGGACTACACGAACGTGCTCCGCCGGCGGGGGAAACCGCTGCGCGAAGCCGTGGTGCTCGCGGCGCGGACGCGGCTCCGGCCGATCCTCATGACCTCGCTCGCGACGATCTTCGGGCTGGCCCCAATGGCGCTGGGCTGGGGAGTCGGCGGCGAGACGAACGCGCCGCTGGCGCGCGCCGTCATTGGCGGGCTGAGCGTCTCGACCGCGCTGACGCTCTTCCTGATCCCCACGCTCTATCTGATCCTGGAGGAACGGTTCCCGCGGCGGTCTGATCCGGAGATGAGCGGAGGCCGGGAGCAGAGCTGGACCGAAGAGACGCGGCCGGCGGCGAGTCCAGCCCCTGCGTAACCGGGGAGGCTACCCCACTGAGGGAAACAACGCCTTCAACTGAAGCGCCAGCCCGAGGTCGCCTTCGACCCGCAGCCGGCCGGCTAGGAAGACCGACGGCCCGTCCAGCCGGCCGCTGAGCACCCCTAGGCAATCCTCGCCTGACATCGAGAACACGACGTGCGGCTCGGGATGCACCCCCTCTCGCACCAAGCACGCGCCGTCCTGGACGATGACGTGATACCGGCCGCCCTGCGGGCCGGTCAGGTTGAACTGGAAGACCGCATCCAACCCAGCGGCGGCCCCCGGATCGAGCTTGCTCGGCAGACCACGGAAGAATTCGTGGACGGGGCTCGTGCTCATAGGGCAGCAGTTTAGCGGACCGGCTCTGCCGGAAGCAAGCAGACCATGCCGGCGGAGGGAATTCCCTCGTTCAGGAGCGTGCGCGTCACGGTGCCCGAGGGACGCAATAGGTCTCTTCCTGGAGCGGATAGTAGCCGTCGGCGATATTGGGGAAGTCCGCGATCGCGTAGGTCCCCGTCTTCCAGACGTGCAGGCAACGCGCGCGCAGATACGGCACGGGCTTCCGGATGTCGCCGAGCGTAATCGTCTGGGTCCCTTTCATCTCGCCGATCAGCGTAAACTTGTTCCCCCGCTGCAAGCCGGCCGCATCAACCGGTCCCTGATACAGGATCACGAACGACCCGGTGGACTTGGCTTCGTCGGCCGGCCGTGGAACGGCGCCATGGGTGAGCGGAAGTTCCTGGGCCATAATCAGAAGCCCCTCGTCCGTCTTGGTGATCCGGAGCATCTGGCCGCCGACTTGGACGACCTTGCCGGTGAGATACGTGTCGGCTTCCGGATTGAAGATACCGAATTGCGCCTGCGGGTCAAAGCCTTCCAAGGCCTCGGGTGGAAAGAGGGGAGCCGGCGCGCAGGACGCCAGACAGCAAGCCGCCGCCGCGGCGCCGGTGAAGACTGGTCCCTTCACCCGCACTCCTTGCTCCATGGGAATGAGTCGCCACGCCCCCGCTGGATACCGGCTCTGCCCGGGATTGTACGCGCAATTCAGGCCAGACACCAGCCGTCGCCCGTCTCGTTGACAATCAAAGGAACGCTCGGGGACAATGCCTCCATGAGTGAGCAGTCGCAGCCCAAGTCCGAGCCGGCCGGCGTTGCGCCCGAGGCCATCCCCGACCGCCTCTGCACCTGGTGCAAGGTGCCGATGCTGAAGCGGCTCGTCGGCGCCGGCGCCTACATCCACTACACCTGCCCGAGATGCATCTTCCAGCACGCGACAAAACGGGAGAAGAAAGACTAGACGTCTTTTCACCCCCCGTCCACTCCTTCGACAAGCTCAGGGCGAATGGAGAGTCCCTCGAAAACAGTGGCATGCTGCCGCTCGTACTGAGCCAGTTGAAGCCCGATCAAGGGTTTTGAAATGGCTTCGAGCCTGCAGCCCAGACGCGCAGGCTCGACCGCCCTAACCTGCATTATTCATGAACGCTTCTGCTGCAACCGCAGATTCGCGGCTGCGACAAGCCTGCGTGCGAATTTCAAGCACGCAGGCGGGCGGGCTCGCCGCTCAGTCAGTCAACGTGCTGCAGGGAGCACGCCTCCTTCCTTCGCGGCTCCACGCGCCCGTCTCGCCAGGCGACCCCGCGATTTCGCGACGAACCGCCAGTAGAGTCGAACATGGGCGCTGGCCTGGAGCCGCTCTCGATGGTGTCGATGCACGCATCTACCGCCAACCACAGCGGTCAGGAGTTTCCCCCATCCGCTCATCGAACCGGACGTGCGGTTTTCCCGCATCCGGCTCTCGGACGAGCGTCACACCACAGCATGCACAGGCGACCCCAGGTGCACCCGCCGCAGCCGGAGGACGCCCCACTCGCCGAAGATCATATCGGACGAGCAGCGCCGCGTGCCGCGTGTCGGAACCTTGTGTCGTCGCCGCAAGAAGTGCCGCACCCGCGTTGCGCCAGACCGATCCACCGCCCGATACGCCATCAGACGCGTCCCATAGGAGAAAGAGGCCGCCCAACCCCGCAACACGCTGTTGAGTTCGGCTCGTACTGGCTCCCAGGGGAGCTGATTGCCCGAGCCTAGGATCTGTCGGATGCGCCTCTTGATCCCTTGCACCGCCCTCTTGGCCGGGGCTGCTCCCAGATACCAGTGGCCGTCTTTGCGATAGGGCTGCGGCCCGAAGGTATAGCCCAGGCACGTGAACGGCTCACGCCGCCCATTGCACAGGCGCGTCTTCTGCTCGTTCAACGTCAACCCCATCGGCTGGAACCACTGCCGGGGCTGCGCCAGGACTTCGGCGGCCCCCTGCCGACACAGCACCACGACGTCGTCGGCAGAGTTGACCAGTCGTGCCCCGTAGCGCCGGTCCAGTCCGGCGTGGCGGAACGCTTGCAGGTAGCGGTTCATGTAGAGGTTCGCGAGCAACGGCGGCACCCGCTTGGCGGGTACCCGCCCGCCTTGCGGGATGCCCCGCGTCGCCCGCTTGCCTCCCGGGTACCGCCATCCGTCGCGCCCCGTCCGCTCGGCCACCGGCGCTTTCAGCCACCGCTTCAGCAGCCGGAGCAGTTTCCGATCGCTGATCCGGCGTGCCAACGCCTGCATCAAGGCCGCGTGCGGGATCGTGTCGAAGTCCTGCGACACATCCGCATCGACCACCTGCGTCTGCCCGGCACACAGCGCCCGGTGGACGGTTGCCACCGCCGCGCGCGCCGTGCGCCCCGGACGATAGCCATAGGCCGTGGGTTCCATGTCCGCCTCAAAGATCGGGGGCAGGATCAGCAGGACGGCCGTCTGCCCCACCCGATCCCGAATCGTCGGAATCCCGAGTGGCCGCTCCCCGCCGGCGGGTTTGGGAATCCGCACCCGTCGCACGGGCTGCGGGCGGTCGGTCTCCGTCCGCAGGGCCTCCTGCACGGCGGCCAGCCATCGCTCCCGTCCCGCTGCCTCAATGGCCTCGAACGTCTCTCCATCCACGCCCGACGCTCCGTCGCGTTGTTTCGCGAGGGCGTAGGCATGGGCCAAGATGTCCGCCCGATAGACCTTGTCGTACAGCAGGGAGAAGCGATAGGTCGGCGCCTGCTTGGCTTTGGTGCCCAGTGCCTCTTGGAGTCGCCGGATCGTACGTGGAGTTGCCAGGCTCACGCCAATCTCCTGATCCTTCTCTCGGTGAGGCACGCCTCGAACCAGGGCTCCTTCCCTCCTCGGCGGTTGTGTTGTCCGCCGAGTGCCATCGGTCCGATGAGCCCCTCCGACTTCCCGCCCGGCTCCACCCTCGTGATGGAGCGAGGCCTGCGCGGCCCCGCCGAGCGGGATCTCCCGTGTTGCCCTGTGTGCTGTGCCGACGTGCCACGCCCACTACCCCGGCGAGGAAGTCTGGGCTCATCGGTCGGGTGCTCCTCCAGACTCCAACGGCCTTCCCGGTTATTCAGGCCGGTCGGCCCTCGCGACTGCACGTTCGAGGCCTGCTCAGGCTTCACCCGTGTTGCGGCCCGTCGGCTCGCTGACCCACCCACGGTGGGCCTCTGTCCCGAGGGCTTCAGTCGGTCAGTGACCCTTGCGACTGCCTTGGTAGCTACTGGGGTGTCCCGACAACTCCCCAGACAGGACTTGCACCTGTGAGACACACAGCGCCTTTTCACGGCGCACTGAATAATGCAGGCTAAGTGTCACCACCCGTTGTTCCCGGTTGCAACGGCTGAATCGCGATTGCGACGCAGCCTTGGTTGGCCCGGTCTGTGGAGGGCAGGTTGGCGCGGTTCCAGAACGTCGCTCCCTCCACCACCTGACCACTGGCTGCTCGAGGGTATGAATCTGGTTACACTGCGCGCGCCCATCGTCGTGGAGCAACGATGCCGAGACCCTCAACCAAAGTGGCCGTGAGCCTTCCCAGCGAACTGTTCAGAGCCGTCGAGCGAGCCAGGAAGAAAAGCGGGAAGAGCCGCAGCGCCGTTCTACAGGCGACCATCCGTCACTGGCTGAAGCAGCAGGAACAGGCCGTGCTGATCAGGGACTACGAGGCGGGCTACCGTGGAAACCGGAAAGCCGTCAAGAGATCAAGGCGGCTGAGGTTGCGGCGGTTCGATTGCTGTCGGCCGCGGAGTGGTGATACGCCATGGTGAGGTGTGGTGGGCCGACCTGCCTACGCCTGCGGGACGGCGGCCGGAGGAAGCCCTGCGCTTTGCCTGGGGGTTTCCGGCATAACGCAGCGACCAAGTTTATGACCCTCTACCTGGCAAAGGGAGAGTGACATGGCCAGGGTGACGTGGCCACCATCGTGGAGGCCCATCCGGCCGGCCCGGCCGCGAACCGCTGACCGACAAGGAAGTGTTTCACGTTCGGCGACTGGATGAAGTACCGGCCTGAGCGAGCTTCTTGCGCGATGGCGCCTACATCCATCACACCTGCCCCCGCGCGAGGCGTTTGGCGTCCAGGAGCGCGAGCCGCTTGGCGCCACCGCGGGATCGTGGTCGGCTAGCAACGAGCCGGTGGCGGTGATGGCGCGGACCTCTCCCTGGGCGGGCGCCGCGGCAAGCACGTTTCGTTCGGTTGGCCCGGTGTGCCGCATAATCGGACAGGGGCATGGTCCGGCCCGCCTTGACGTCGCGGAGGCCAGCTTGGATTTTCTTCCGAAGTTTGGGGCTCTAGGCAGCAGAACGTCTTCAAGATCGTCCTCTGTGACCGGACCCAGCATCGCTGTCGGCCGGCCATGGATCGTCACCAGCACCGCGTCGCCGTTTTCAACCGTCCGCATAAGATGATGAAGACTAGCAGGGTGTTGAAAAACTGACATGCACGGTCTCAATTCCCCCTCACAGTTGAGGCGGCGGCGGATTTCCCCTGCTCCCATGAACGCCCTGTGTGAGTCCAGCGTCTATCTCTCCTGCCCTTTCCTTGGCAGACTCGTCAGCTTATTCTTCCTTCAGGGTGGTCAACCATGCTCCCATTGGTGCCGCGTGCAAGGTGGCACACATGATGGCATGCGATTGAGGTTCCAGGCCCCTTATTCTCCCCAAGGGGTGCGTCTCACCCGCAGGTGGACCACCAGCAGGATAATCAAGCAGTCTGGAACCAGACAGCCGAGAGGGCCTCTGCTGAGAGAGGACCCGAAAGACAATTGTTGCGAGCCGGCGCGCCGTGGCTACCTTGGCTGGGTTCGGCCCCTTCCGTGACTTGATGCGCTCGTAATAGGCGCGAAAGGCAGGGTCAGTCCGGATGGCCGGCCACACCGCTTCCACGAGGGCCCAGCGCAGATATTACCGGGAGCGCAAAATACTTGACGCCTTTCACTCAGCCGCATAGCGGACCGCAGGGTGATGGAAGAAGGATTGCACCACGGCCGGCATGCGCTGGGTGCTGCGAAGATAGCGACGGACGTTGACCGCCAGCTCATCTGCGTCCTGGGGCGGCCGACGGCCCAGCGCGTTGGTCTTGACGTCTTGGTTCAGATATTCGTCGGGATTCAGTTCCGGGCTGTAGGGTGGCAGGAAGAACAGACGCAGCCGATCGCGGTGACGGTGGAGCCACCGCTGGGTGACAGCCGCGGTATGCACGGGATGCCCATCCACAATCAGAAAGACCGGATGCCTCACGTGCCGGAGCAAGCGGTGGCAGAATCGGAGGAAGACTCGTGCGGTGAAGCGATGCCGGAACACCATAAAGTACAACCGGCCGCGATTGGTGATGGCCGAGATCATGTTGCAGCGAAAGCGCCGACCGGGGCCACGGATCACCGGGGTCTGGCCGCGCTTGCCCCAACTGGTCCCCGCCTGATGATCCGAGCGCAGCCCCATCTCATCACCCCAGTAGATCTGGGCCCCCGCGCGCTTGGCCGCTGCCCGAATTCGGGGGTACTCGACCTCCAGCCAGCGTCGCACCGCCTTCGGGTCCCGCTCGTAGGCCCGTCGCAGCGGCTTCTGCGGGGTGAAGCCCCAGGCCCGCAGGTAGCGACCGACGGTCCAGACCGACAGCCGAAGCCCGTACCGGCGCGCGATCAGCTCGCCGACCGCTTCGCGGGTCCACAAGTAGAACGGCAAGTGCATCTGCTCCGGACAGCAGTGGGTCAAGGTGCGGACGACCTGGGCCGCTTGCCAGCCCTTGAGCTGGCCGCCGCGCGGTCGGCCCCGGGGTCGCGCTTTCAGCGGGTGCCGGCCCCCCCGCGCATGGCGCTTCAACCAGGTGTACAGGGCTTGCCGACTGATGCCCAAGAGCCGACAGACTTCGGCCTTGGAGCGCCCCTGCTGCTTGACAGCGGCCACGGCCTTCTCGCGCAAGACTTCTTGAGCTTCGGGCGACAGGTGCCGCGCATCCCGGGTTCGAGCACGCATGGCCACGTGATAACCATCGCCCGTCGAATGTCAAGTATTTCATGCTCCGATTAATATCGGTTTCCCTGCTTCGTGAGGCGGCCGTGGAAGGTGCGACCTCCCGAGGCATACGTGGACGGGACGAGGCCCATGTCGCTGAAGAGTTTCTTCTCATGCGCAAAGCGACTGATGGTGTCCACCTCGTACGCGATCAGCCCCGCAAAGAACTGGCCGATCCCGGGAATGGTCTTTAACAGGGTCACCCGGGCATCGCCCGCAGCCAGGCGTTCCACGAGGCGATCAGTGTGCTGGAGGTGAGCGTTCAGCTCGTCGAGCAGATGGAGGTCTTCACGGAGCACGTGGTCATCAGTGGGCTTCAGGGGAAGGTCGGTGAGCCAGGAGCGCCCAGCGCGACTGAACAGGTCCGGGCAGGGCTTCTGCGCCAGCCGTTCGGGATAGCGATCCAGGAGGACCTGGATTCGGTTCTTCACCATCGTGCGCAGCCGCACGAAGAACATGCGTTGACGAAGCATCGTCCGGCATTCCCGCGTGGTTGCCCCCGGGATATGCGCTGTGGGCAGGAGATTGGTGCTCAGTAAGTGCGCCAGGACGGTGGCGTCGATCTGATCGGTCTTGATCTTGGCCTCAGCAATCGCTTTGACTTTGAGAGGATGAGCCAGGTGCACATCATTCACCAGCTCCTCCAGCCAATCGTGCATGACGGTCCAATTGCGTGTCGCCTCCAAGACCGCGGACCGAGGGCCGTCGTCCGAAGCGTGCCCGAGAAACTGAGCGAGGGCCTCCTTCGAGTTGCCCACCCGCCCGTGTCGGACGATGCTTCCGCCTTCATTCATGACGGTCACATACGAGTACCGACGGTGATAATCCACCCCAATATACAAGCCCATGGCGTGCACCTCCTGGCTAGCCGTTTCCGACATTGTGACAGGATCGCACGGGGCGTTCATGCCATTCTCCCCATGGAGCCAGGTGGCCGACTCCTCATCGGCTGAGGCTCACGGACCATACCGCTTCACTCCTCTGGCGATCAGGTGACCGGCGCCAGCGGCTGCAGGCGACTGATGCGAAGCAGGTTGTAGGCGGCACCGACCAGCCACGCCGCATGCTGGGTCCGGGCGATGCCGCGGAAGCGCGTCTTGCGCAGGCCCCCGACGGTCTTCAGCCAGCCGAAGCTCGCCTCCACGCGTGTGCGGATCCGTTGACTCAGCGCGTCGCCCCGCGTGCGCGTCGTGCGGCCATCCAGCCCAGGCGTGTGCCGGTTCCGCACGCAGGCCACATGCGGCCGAATGTGTCGCCGCCGCAACCGGCGCACGAAGTCGCCGCAGGGGTCCCCGTTGTCCGCCCCGAGCGTGCGCGGGCGAATCCCACGACGCGCTTGGCGCCGGAGCATGACCAGGGCCATGTCCCGCTCCGCCGTGCCGGTGGCCGGGGCACTCGGCAGGTCCACACACAGCCCGTGGCGATGCTCCATGAGCATGGGGCCCGAGAAGCAGAGCTTCGCTTCCTGGCCGGCGCCTTTGCGGGCCAGGCGGCTTCCGGGTCCGTCGTGCTCTGATGGGTCGCATTGGTGCGGCGCTCGCCATGGAAGTCCACGGTGGGATTGCCCGGATCATCCGGGGGCGGGGCCGTGGCGCGGCGGCCTTGGGTTGCAGGCTCTTCAGCGACGCCCAGGCCTCGATCAGGGTGCCATCCACGGTGACGTGCTCATCCGACAGCAGCCCTGCTTGCTGGGCGTCCCCCACCACGGCCTCGAAGAAGCGCCAGGCGACGTCGTGCTGGAGCAGCCGCTCGCTGTTCTGGCTGAAGGTCCTGTGATCGAAGGCAGGCTCATCCAGACTCATGTCCAGAACCCAGCGGAACAGGAGGTTGTAGTCCAGCTCCTCACAGAAGAGCCGCCGGCCCCGGAGGGAGAACAAGGCGATCAGCAACTCGCCCTTCAGCAGCCGCTCCGGCGGAATCGACGGACGCCCCATCTGGCTATACATCTTGTCGAAGGTCGGCGACAAGAAAGCCAGGACCTGGTCCGCGAGGGTCTTGATGGCTCGCAACGGATGGGTCGCGGGAACCCGCGCTTCCGGAGAGACATATTACCAGGAGCGCAGAATACTTGACACCTCTCACTCAGCCGCATAGCGGACCGCAGGGTGGTGGAAGAAGGATGGCCCCACGGCCGGCAGTCGCTGGGTGCGGCGAAGATACCCACGGACGTTGGCCGCCAAGTCGTCCGCGTCCTGGGGGGCCGACGGCCCAGGGCGTTGGTGTTCACGTCCTGGTTCAAATCCTCGTCGGGGTTCAGTGCCGGGCTGGAGGGCGGCAGGAAGAAGAGGCGCAGCCGGTCGCAGGGGCGCTGGAGCCCCTGTTGGGTGACCGTCGCGATAGGCACGGGATGCCTCTCCACGATCAGAAAGACGGGATGCTTCACGTGCCGGAGTCAGCGACGGCCGCATGGCAGGCAGATCCGCGCCGGGAACCGCTGCGGAAACCCCATGCAGGACAGCCGCCCACGAGTGGTGAGAGCGGAGAGCCTGTGGCCGCGAAATCGCCGGCCGGGGCCACGGCTCACCGGGGGCTGGCCGCGCTGGCCCCACCTGGGCCCCGCCTGATGATCCGAGCGCAAGCCCATCTCGTCGCCCCACGAGAGCGGGGCCCCCGCGCGCTTGGCTGCTGCCCGCATCCGCGGGGACTCGACGGCCAGCCAGCGCCGCACCGCCTTGGGATCCCGCTCAGAGGCCTGCCGCAGCGGCTGCTGCGGGGTGAAGCCCCAGGCCCGCAGGGAGCGCCCAACGGTCCAGACCGACAGCCGAAGTCCGGAGCGGCGCGCGATCAGCTCACCCACCGCTTCGCGGGTCCACAAGGAGCACGGCAAGGGCCACGGCTCCGGGCAGCAGTGGGGCACGGGGCGAACGAGCTGGGCCGCTGGCCAGCCCTTGAGCCGGCCGCCACGCGGCCGGCCCCGGGGCCGCGCCTTCAAGGGATGCCGCCCCCCACGGGCGTGTCGCTTCAACCAGGTGGACCGAGCTTGCCGACTGATGCCGAAGAGCCGACAGACCTCGGCCTTGGAGCGCCCTTGCTGCTTAACGGCGGCGACCGCTTTCTCGCGCAAGACTTCTTGGGCTTCGGGCGACAGGTGCCGCGCATCGCGGACTCGTGCACGCATGCGCAATGGATCACCATCGCTGGTCATAAGTCAAGTATTTCATGCTCTGATTAATAGCTGAACAGGGCCTGCTAAGGGTTGAGCTCACCGCGCATAGGGCCGCCTCCTGGTTCAGGGGATGTTTGCACGGTGATAATACTTATCATGGTACGGTCAAGACCGTTCAACCGACTTTTTCAACATCCTGCTAGAAGCTCAGCAGCAAGAACCAGATCGTCATCCCAAAAGAAGCCATGAGGCGATGAGGAACTGCTTGAGCAGTTCTACGGCTTATCCGACACGTATCCATATCTGCTGGATCCCTGTGACGATCGAAGTCGCGGACCGCGCCGCTGAACTCCGCGCCCGCTACCGCCTTAGCACGCCAGATGCCGTTCACGTCGCCACAGCCATCAGCGGCGGGGCCACCGGCTTCATCGGTAATGACAAGGGAGTGAACAGGGGACGAGCAATCGGGTGCCTGGTGCTGGACGAGGTGCCGTAGGTGCCGGCTGACTGAGCCCTTGCCTTCAATGCGCGCCGTTTTTCCCGTTTTTCTCCTCAAACTGGCCGAGGACTTGGAGGATGGCCTTGGCACGCTCGACCCAATGGTGATTCGCCGGGGTGTCGGGGATCAGCTTGAGGTAGTTGCGGAAGGCCTGGGCTGCCTCGGCTGGCCGGTTCCTGGCCATGAACGCGACCCCGAGGTTGTAGTGAATCACGGCGTGGTCGGGCCGCAGCCGGAGCGCGGCGCGATATTCGCCGATCGCCCCGTCCACGTCGTGCTTCTCCTGGAGCGCCAGCCCCAGGTCCTCATGGACCTTCGCGTCGTCGGGCGTGAGACGAAGCGCCGCCTGGTACTCGCCGATCGCCCCGACCAAGTCGCCCTTGGCCTGCAGCACCCGGCCGAGGCCGTGGTGGATGGAGGCCGCCGCCGGCTCCTGGTGCAGGAGCACCCGATATTCTGCAATCGCCTGGTCCAGCTCGTGCTTTTCCTCCAGCGAACGGGCGAGCTGCAGGCGGGCGGTCGCCATGTCCGGGCGAAGTTGCAGGGCTGCCCGGAGTTCCTCGATCGCGCCGGCGAGGTCGCCGCGCTTGACCAGGAGAGTGGCGAGGTTGTACCGGGCGACCGCGTCTTTTGGCTCGAGCCGCACCGCGGCGCGGTACTCAGCCAGCGCGCCGTCCAGATCCCCCTTCTCCTGCAGGAGCAGCCCGAGGCTGTGGTGGGCCTCCGCCAGGTTCGGCTGGAGCTTGACCGCCTGCTGGAGCGCCGCGAGCGCGCCGGCGCGATCGCCTTTGGCTTGGAGCACCAGCCCGAGGTCGTAGTGGTGGGCCGCGTCGTCGGGCTTCAGCTTGACGGCCTGTTGGTACGCCACGACCGCGCCGGCGAGGTCGCCCTTGACACGCAAGGCGTTGCCGAGGCTGGCGTGCGCCGCCGGATCCTCCGGATAGAGGTGCGCAGCGGTCCTGAACGCGGCGATCGCCCCATCCAGGTCACCCTTGGCTTGCAGGGCCAGTCCCAGGTTGTGATGGAGGGCGGGGATATTGGGCTGGAGTTGGAGCGCCTTGCGGTATTCCCTGATCGCCCCGTCCAGGTCGCCCTTGCTCTGAAAGGCGAATCCCAGACCGTGGTGGGGAGCGACCATGTCGGGCCGCAACTGGATGGCCTGGCGATACTCCGCGATCGCCCCGTCGTAGTCACCCTTGGTTTGAAGCACCACGCCCCTGTTGTAGTGGGCGATGGCGTCGTCCGGCTGTGCATGGCCCGTCCGATGCACGGACGGATTGCTCATCACGCGGGGAGCGAAGGCGCCTACTCCCGCAGGACCGAACCAGGGCGCCACGCTCGCGGACGTCGTGGCCTGCGCCCAGCCCAGCAGCCCGTAGCCGCAGGCAACCAGCACGCTTCGCCGCAACAGAGGCCGATGAGTTGGCATCGCTTCCACCCATATGACTGCGATGATAACAGACTCACGTCCACCACCCCACCTAGCGCTGTTCCGATCAGAAGGTCTTCAGCAACTGGCACGGTCAGTTGTTCCGCCTCGCTCCGTCGCGATCGTCACCTCCTGTTCCAGATTGTCCCGCGAGCACGCCCCCTATCAGACGGTCTCGGCTGGTTCCCGTACCGACTGGAACCGGAGCTTGTGCCCCGGCGCGGTGTTGGGGCATTGCCGCCAAGCTCATATGGTCCTTCCTTTTGAAGGCGAAAGTCAAGGCATCCCGTGGCCCTCCCGTCAACGACTGATCCTCGCAAGCTCGGGGACGCCGTCCGGGGACTCGGAGACCGTGAACGTCACCCGGCCGATCAGCCGCCCGTCGGACGTTTCGACATCCACCCGCCAGTCGCCCGGCATCGCCCGCTGCTTGACCGAAAAGCCGCGATAGCCGTCCTCCCGGCCCCCCGAAATCGGGATCGCAATTCGATCCGTCGTCACAAACCGTCCGTCGCGCCCGGCCGACCGGTGCTGCCAGTGGTGGTAGATCGTCGTCTGCAGAGCGATGGGGGCGAACACGGCCGTGAAGCAATAGACCGGCGCGCCGGCCGGCAACCGATCGTCCGCGCGCTTCCAGAACCGGTACCAGGGCCCCCGCTCAAAGGTGAGCTCCCAGGTTCCGTCGGTGGCCCTGGCCACCTGACGGTAGGCGCCGCCGAACTTCAGCGAGAGCGGCACGGGCGGAATCCAGTTGAGAAAATAGAATCCCACCAGCACCATGACGACCGCGACGGCGGGGGCGCCGGCCAGCCACCGCTCGCGCCGTGGCCGGTGGGGCGCCTGGCAGTAGACGAGCTCGACGACTTTCAGCGCCACGCCCGCGCTCAGCAAGGCCCCGAGCAGAAAGACGCCCGTGTTCATGACGCCGGTCAGCACCGGCAGGAAATAGGTGAAGAAGCTCAGGCAGACGACGGCGTAGAGGGCGACCAGCAGCTTCAGGTTCGTCAGCCGGTCGTGGAGGAACTCGTTGCCGACGAGCAGCCCGACCAGGATGAAGAAGTACACAGCCGTGGAGCTCCACGAGGCGCTGTGCGAGTAGAAGACCGCGTAGGCGCTGAACAGCCCACCCAAGAGGAACTGGATGGCCATGGGGGCGAGCGGGCGCACGCGGGCGGCCAGATAGGACGCGCCTTCCTCGCGCGCCGGGTCGCCAGCGGCCCGGCGCGCGAGGTCGGCCTGGCCGGTCAGGATGATCAACAGACCAAGCAGGCTGAGGTATAGGAGTAGGATCAGGTTGTCCAGCAGCCGGTCAATCCGGGTCAGCGTGAGACTGTCATAGGTGACGCCAGCGAAGAAAAAGAGGACGGGCAAAACGGGCTTGGCGAGGGCGCTGCGGAGTCGGGCTGGCAGGTTCATGGGAACGGCGGTAGGGGCGCCTCACTCACCGGGAGGCCCAGTAGCGCCTCCAGCCACGACCCCATCCGGTCTTCCGGCAGCGGCGCGCGGTTGAGCCGGACCTCGACCTGGAATCCTCCCTCCTTGCCGACGATCCCGACGATCGCGGAGGTGTCCTCCCGCAGCGGCAGCACCCGCTGGGTCTGGAACTCGCACAGCATGGCGTAGACTCGACCGTCCGGCGCCACCGCCTCCAGCACGGCCGGGAGCTCGCTCAACCGGCAATGGGCGGAGCAGCGGCAGGCGAGGCGGGCGTTGGGCACGACGGCCTGGAAGTCTTCCAGCGCCGTTTCGGGGAAGCCGGTCAGGTAGGCCCGCACGGGGACGGCCTCCTCGCCGCACGTGGTGGCCAGCCGGCTGGCCGGTACCAGAAACTCGAACGCGTCGGACGAGTTGTACTCGAACTGGCAGGGGCCGAAGGCGTCGGGCCAGGAGCAGAACAGCGGCGCCGCCGGCTCCAGCGCCCGCAGCGTCAGGCTCCCCTTCTCAATCCGGGACTCGATCGGCAGCTCCAGCAGAGCGAGCGCGGCCCGGAACGCCGCGCCGCGCTCGGCGAGCCACTCCGCCCGCCGGCCGTCCCCGCGAGTCTCCCCCGGCGTGATCACCTCCGTGGTATGCAGCCTGACCCGGATGAACGAGTGGGCGTGGCGGAATCCCACCCAGAACTGGGCGCGCGGATAGTGGAGCTGCAGCGGGTCCGGAATCAGCCAGGGGTGACTGACCGAGCAATAGGTTCCCACACCCTGATACCGCTGGTACACCGTGTGGTAGCCGCCGGCGAGCAGGAAGAAGTCGCCCCGCCAGCCGTCCCGGAGATGGACGAACGTCACGTCTTCGGTCGGCCAGGGATCGAGGCGCTCGAGGTCCCCCGAGCCGGCGACCGACCACTCCTCGACGTAGCAGATCACATCCTTCGTCGGCGCCGCGGGGTCCAACCCCTGAGCCGCCAGTCGTTTTCCCAACGCCAGCACGGCGCCAAACTCCAGTTTGGCCGGGGACTCCCACCGCCGCTCACGCACCGCCCCCTCCATTCCTACATAGTGTTTATTGCTGCGCGCCGCGACCGCCGTTCACTTCAACCGGAGGGTCCGATTCTCGACCCTCATGTCCGCCGCCATCTTTTCCAGGTTTTCCCGCAGCGTCTCGTTGACCAGCCGTTGCACGTCCTCCTCCGTGAACCAGAACACCGTATCGGTCCGGCTGCCTTCCACCGTCACCCGGGTGCGGCTCTTGTCCGAGGCGTTGATCCCCTGGATCTCCATGTTCAGGGCGACTGTGAGCTTGGTTGAGAACGCGCGGCTCTTCACCGAGACGGCGAACTCGCGGATCTGGCCGGAGAGCGTCACCTCCGGGCTCACGTCGGCGCCGCCGGTCCCGAAGCCCGGGGACCGGACCTTCCAGCCCTTATGCGCCAGGAATTCCGCGAGCGTCCGCGTCACGGCCGTGCTGACTTTGCCGTCCGTCACGTCGAAGTACGTGACGCCCCCCCACAGATGGGTCCGGACTCCCAGCCGGTCCTTGTTCGGCCGCAAGTCCTGGAACTCTTCGATGGTCACCCGAAGCGCGTCTTCGTTCTGGAGCGGCGCGCCCGCACCCGCAGGAACCGAGTGCAGGTCCATGAGGACAACCTCTCCTGTCCCGGCACACCCGACCAGCGCCATCATCCAGACTGCAGTCACCAACCACCGCGTCCATCCCAGTACACCAAGCACGGAGACCTCCTGTTCGCGAGAGGGTGAGAGCGGAACGGGGCTCTGTGGCCGCGCCGCTGGCCGGAGTGTAGCGCAGCGCCGCGGAGCGCGTCTACCCGGTCGGCCGGTCAGGGCTTGATCACAGGAAGATCAGGGTGCGCAGGGTTTCCCGGCCCAGCTCCACCAGCCGCCCCTCGCGCACGGCGGGGTCGTCGGGCACCACGAACCGGGCCAGCTTGAAGAACCGCCGGCCGGAGAGGACCGCCGCCACCTCCGCCTTGCGATCGTGGGTCAGCGGGAGCGTGTACCCGTCGCCCCGCTTCCATTCCCACAGGGAAGGGCCCAGCGACAGGCAGACGTGGCGGCCAGCGACTTCATGGTACCGGTTGACCAGGTTCTGCTTATAGCGGAGCAGCCCCGCGCCCTCCAGGATGAGCGCGAACACGAAGTGGTGCCCCCACCAGAACAGGCTGCGGAACGTGAACTTGTCGTCCCCGACGAAGTGCTTGGGAAAGTCGAGATACTGGTACGGGCAATCCTCCAGGTGTTCCCCTTTGACGAGCTGGAACCGGCCAGGATCGAAACCAGGCGGAGTGAGCAGCTCGACGCCGGCCAGCTCGGCCCGGAAAGCCCCGTGCAGCTCCTCCAGCAGCCCGCGGACTTTGCCCATCACCCGGGCCTTGGCCCGGAAGAACTGCTCGTTGGCGATCAGGGCAAGCTCGTCTGAGGTAAAGGGGCCGAGCGGGGTCACGGTTGGTGCGTCTCAAAGAACGCGACGTCCAGATCGTAGAGCCGGCGGCACTCGGCACACCGCAATCCGACGAAGTCCCGGAGGACATCCATCTCGCGGACGCCGAGCGCGGTCTGGTGCGCAGTCGCACAGTGCGCAATCCAGTCCTCCGCCGCCCGCTCGACCGCAACCGGGGGCGTCCCCTCGTGCGGCGCGTGGGCCGCCGGAGAGCGGGACGCCAGAGCCCGCAGGGTCAGCCGGTGCTGGAGGTTACAGGAGGTGCAGGCGAGGATCAGCCGCTCGGGCAGCGCGAGCTTCTTGAGCACCAGGCACCGGGGATGCACGGAAAAGCACTGCTGGACGAAGGCCCCGCTCTTGAAGACCGGAGACATGCTTCGCTCGCGACACTGGTGCGCGGGCCCGCTTCCCGCGTGCGACGCCCCGCCTCAGCCCGCGAGCCGCGCCAGGGCCAGCAACGCGCAGACACCAGCCGTGTACGGAATCGCGCAGGAATAGAGGAGCGCCCTCAACGCACGGAGATCCGAGGACGTCGCGCACCGCCCCCGTTGCTCCCGATAGACGAACTCATAGGCGAGGACCAGCACGGTCAGGGTGAGGACGATGACGCGGCTGGTGCGCGGCCAGGTGTACTGTCCGCTGAGCAGAAAGTCGGCGGTGAAGAACCCGGCGAACAAGAGCACGAGCGGCGCGATCACGCACCGGACTGCCTCCGCGAACCAGACGTGCGCCCGCTCAGAGGAGCCCGCCTGGGCCCGACCTCCCTCTCCAGGGGCAGTTGGGGTCACGACTGGACCGCCAGTGAAGCCGCGCCAGCCGCCCCCGAGCGGGCCTGCTCCTCGCGGCAGACCTTGCAGACGCGCGGCCGCATCTTCAAGAATTTCACCGTGCCGCTCGCCAGACAGCTATAGTGGACGAACTGGTTGCAGACCGTGCAGCGCGACCAGCCGCCCCGGAAAAAGGTGATGTCCCGGGAGAGGCCCTTGGAGCAGACCCGACAGGTCCGGGGCTCGATGCCCAGCAGCAAGGGTTCCCATTCGCCGCCCGCCATCCGGATGCTCATGGCGGCGAGTATACCCAAGCAGACGGCCGGATTACAACGGGCGTGCAAAGGATCCGAGGCTGGACCGTTTGACAGGGTGCGAAGCCATTTGTTACTCTCTCCCGCGCGAGCCCCCGTACAACACCCGATTCTCCGGACCGCACGTGGATATCGCCAAGTATCTGGACCAGAAGCGCGAGGAGGTGGACCGCTTTCTCGACACGGTGATCCCCGACGCGACGACTCCCCCGGCCGAGCTGCATGAATCCATGCGTTACAGCCTGTTCGCAGGCGGGAAGCGCATCCGGCCGATCCTCGCCATCGCGGCCGCGGAGGCCGTGGGCACGGCCTCGCCCGCTATCCTGCCCGTCGCCTGCTCGCTGGAGCTGGTCCACACATATTCCTTGATCCACGACGACCTGCCCGCCATGGACGACGACGACTACCGGCGAGGCAAGCCCACAAACCACAAGGTCTACGGAGAGGCGCTGGCGATCCTGGCCGGGGACGCGCTGCTCACCCTGGCTTTCGACCTCTGCAGCCGGGCGGAATTGCGCGACGGCCTCGACCCCGCCCGGCAGGTCCAGATCATCCACGAGCTAGCGGTTGGCGCCGGCAACCTTGGCATGGTCGGCGGGCAGGTCCTCGACATCCAGGCGGAGAACCGGGACATTGACCTGGCGACGCTGCAGACGATCCACGTGCACAAGACCGGTATGCTCATCCGCGCCGCGGTCCGGATGGGGGCGCTCGCCGCCGCCGCGACGCCGCGCCAGCTCGACCAGCTCACCGCGTACGCGGAAGACGTCGGGCTCGCCTTCCAGATCGCCGACGACGTGCTCAACGTCACGGGGACGCGCGAGGAGCTGGGGAAAAACGCCAACACCGACGCGCAGCGGGGCAAGAAGACCTATCCGACCTTCTACGGGATCGAGGGGGCCCAGTCCCTGGCGGAAGAGCGCGCCACGCGGGCGATCAGCCATGTGGCGTCATTCGGGCCGCAGGCCGACCCGCTGCGGGAGTTGGCTCGCTACATCACGTCCCGGCGCAACTGAGCCGTGATGAGTGAACAGTGATGCGTGACGGGTGCAGGAAGGGAGCCGACCTCGACTCCAACCGAACTGGTCCGCCCCACGCGCCGATTGCCACTTCTCTGTCACCCATCACCCGTCGCCCATCACCCATCACCTGCTCATGAAGGTGCTCGTTACCGGCGCGACCGGATTCGTCGGGGCAGCGGTGGCGCGGGCGCTCGCCGCCGCCGGCAGCGACGTCCGCGTCCTCGTCCGCCGGGACAGCGATCTCCGGAACCTCGAGGGCCTCGCCGTCGAGCAGGTCCACGGTGATCTGCGGGACCGCGCGTCCCTGCGCAAAGCCCTCGCCGGCTGCCGCCAGCTCTACCATGTCGCCGCCCACTACGCACTCTGGGCCAGGGATCCCTCGGTCTTCTATGAGGTGAACGTCGCGGGCACCCGCACCCTGCTGGAGACCGCCGGCGAGGCGGGCATCGAGCGCATCGTCTATACGAGCACGATCGGCGCGATCGGGCTTCCGCCCGACGGCGGGCCCGGCACCGAGGAGACGCCCGTGTCGCTCGACCAGATGGCGGGCGACTACAAGCGCTCCAAGTATCTCGCCGAGCAGGAGGCGCTCGCGCGCGCCAAGGCCGGCCTGCCGGTCGTCATCGTCAACCCCAGCGCCCCCGTGGGCGAGCGGGACCGCAAGCCGACCCCGACCGGCCAGATGATCGTGGACTTCATGAAGGGCCGGATGTGGGCCTACATCGAGACGGGGATGAACCTCGTGGACGTGGACGACGTGGCGGTCGGCCACCTCCGGGCCATGGAGCGCGGCCGCATTGGCGAGCGCTACATCCTCGGGAACCGCAACCTCTCGCTTCGCGAGATCTTCGAGATCCTGAGCCGGCTCACCGGCGTCCCGGTGCCTCGGGTCAAGCTGCCGTGGCGGGCGATCCTCCCGCTCGCCCACCTCAACACCTGGCTCGCCGACCATGTGACCCACCAGCCGCCCCGGATCCCGCTGGAGGGCGTCCGCATGGCCAAGTACCGGATGCACTACGACTGCAGCAAGGCCGTCCGCGAGCTGGACCTGCCCCAGACCCCTGTCGAGGTCGCCTTGGAGAAGGCGGTCCGGTGGTTCCGGGACCACGGCTATGCCTGAGCGAACGTCGGTGGTCGGTGGTCCGTGCACCGACCTCTGCCCCCCGACCACAGACCATGGACTGCCTCGAGCTGCTGATTAAGACGGTCGCGTTCCGGCCCTACGTGTTCCTCTTCCTGGCGACGTCCCTATTCGCGGCACAGCGGCTGATGGGCTGGCGCCGGACCGGCCTGTTCTTCGCAATCGGGTGGGCCACCGCCTTCGCCTGCGAGTTTTCCTCCACCCGCACGGGGATCCCCTTCGGCTGGTATTTCTACACCGGCTCGACCGTCGGACAGGAGCTCTATCTTTCAAACGTCCCCTTCATGGACTCCCTGTCGTTCACGTTCCTGCTCTACGCGAGCTACTGCCTCGCCCTGATCTTTCTGCTGCCCGCCCACTCCGCCGGCCCAACCGCGGGCCCCGGCGCGGCCCGCCTCCCGCTGGCCTACGATCCGGCTGTCCGCACCTCCTGGCCCGCGCTCGGGTTAACCGTGCTGTTCTTTGTGCTCATTGACGTGGTGATCGACCCCGTGGCACTCCGTGGAGACCGCTGGTTCCTAGGCCGGATCTACTATTATCCCGAGCCCGGCCTGTACTACGGCGTGACCGTGACCAACTTTGTCGGGTGGGCCGTCGTCGGACTCATCGCGCTGGGAATTTACTTTGCCTACGACCGCCGGCTGGGTCCGATCCCGTCGGCGGAGGGCCGCTCGGTGACCGGCGACCTGCTGCTCGGCTGCGGGCTCTACTACGGGGTCCTGGTCTTCAACCTCGCGGTCACCTTCTGGATCGGCGAGCCGCTCCTGGGGATGACCGGAGTCCTGATCTACCTCCCTGTCACCGCCCTGCTCGCGCTCAGGCTGGCTGGCCGCCTGCCCGCCCCCGTGAGCCGATCCCGCTCGAGCGCCGCGGACTGAAGCGAAGGGAAGGGTTGGCGATCCCCCACGCGAGTGGGTATACTGCAGGGGATTTCTGCCGCCGAGTCCAGCGACCGCGGGAAGGGTGCTGTGCGAGGAGCAGTCATGGCGGGACAACCGAGCTTCGTGAAGAGCGTCGTCAAAAAACTCCTGATTGGGGTCGCGGTCGGCGGGATCTTGGTCGGGGCCGGCCGGGCCCTGGCCTTCCCGCCGGTCTTCCTCACCATGTTCTTTGCCTACGCCTTACTGGGGGCCGCCGTCTTCATCCTCCTCGACGCTCCCCCGCTCAAGCCCGTCAGCGGCGGCAAGGCGGTGGTCGCCATCACCGCATTCTATGTCGTGCTCTGCGCCGTCTATATCGGCGGCGGCTCCCTCTGGCCGCAGTACGACCCCGAGGACGAGAAGGGTAAGATCGAGAAGCTGCTGAAAGCCAAGCGGGAGAAATTCGCGGAGCAGAAGCCCGACGAGCTGCTCCAGAAGGCGGCGGCGCTGGAGACCAAGGTCCAGACCCTGCTGGCGCGTCTCCAGGAGATCGCCCCTGCAGAAGCCCCTGCCGGTGCCCCCGGAGCCGACGGGACGAAGCCGGCCCCAGCGACGGGCGGCAGCCTGCTCGCACGCGGGCGCGAAGTCTATGAGCTGTACGAGTGCTACAACTGCCACAAGATCGGCGGACAGGGCGGCGTCAAGAAGCGAGGGCCGAACCTGGACAACATCGGATCCTTCCTCACGAAGGAAGACATCAAGAAGAAGGTCTTCGACCCAACCTATCTGTACGCTGAGGGATTCGAAGAGGAGCATAAGAAAGGCCGGATGCCGGACAAGTACAAGGACCTCATGACCGACGAGGAGATCGAAGCCCTGGCCGCCTATCTCAGTTCCCTGAAGAACCCCGCGGTCGAGACCCCGAAACCGGTTTTCCTCAAGACCAAGGTCGAGCACGGGTTCACCCTGTACGGGTACGTGCGCGACGGCTCGGGGAAGGGGGTCGCCGGAGTCGAGGTCAAGGCGACCCCGCTCAAGGCGGGCGGCCATCCCGGCAGCGCGAAGACCAACGCGGACGGGTACTACGAGATCTTCCTCCACCTGCACAACGAGGACGTCGGGACGAAGATCCAGGTCTCCGCCGGGGGGACTCAGAAAGAGGTCGTGGCCAACTACAATCCGGCCGACAAGGTTACCAAGCGCCAGTTGTCCGTGGACCTGACGGTCCAGGCAAGCTAAAAAATCCAGTGATCAGTGGTCAGGGGTCAGTGGAAACCAGAACGCGGTTCACCGACCACTGACCACGAGGTCATCGTTCTCCTATGACGGGTCTCCTGATCCGCTTCGGCGTGACGGCGGTGGCCGTGCTGCTGGCCACGCAGGTGGTCCCCGGCATCGAGGCCCAGAGCCCGGCCGCCGGCCTGGCAGCCGTGATCGTACTGGCCCTGCTCAACGCGATCGTCCGGCCCCTCCTCTATCTCCTCTCGCTCCCCTTCATCGTGCTCACGCTTGGCCTGTTCATGGTGCTCATCAACGCGCTGCTGCTCTGGCTCACCGCGCTGCTGGTAAAGGGCTTCGTCGTCGAAGGCTTCTGGCCCGCCGTTTGGGGCGCGCTCCTGATCAGCGTGGTGAGCACGATCCTCAACCTGTGGGTCTCCGAGCAGGGACGGGTCGAGATCGTCGTGCACCGGGCCCGCCCGCCCAAAATCATCAATTGAACTCCTGCAACGCCGCTGCTAGAATGCGCCCCTTGGACCGTGCAGAGGAGACGGCCCTATGGGCTCCAGCGCCGAGCACGCCCGCGCCAGCAAACAGACGACCCTCCAGCGAACCTTGACCACAGCCCTCAACGACCTCGGGGTCGAGGCCGCGATGGTCGCGATCGTCGACCGGGAAGGGCAGCCGCCGGTGGTGCAGGGGGCTCGGGGGTTCTCCCTTCGCGAAGTGCAGGCGATCCTACGCACCCTTGCCGTCCACGACCTGATGTCGCCGCCGGACCTCCGCGCCGCGAAGGCGAAGGGAGAGGAGAACGGCGAGGGCTCTAAGTCATTTCGCCTGCGCATGCTGACGCCCAGCACCAAGTCCCTGCTTGCCATCCCGCTTCGGCACCAGCAGCGTGTCTACGGCTTCCTGGTCATCGGGAGGAAGGAGAGCGCGAGCTTCACCAAGAAGGAGAAGAGCCTGATCGAGAGCGCGGGAGACGAGATCACCAGCGCGCTTGAGCGGGCCTCGCTCTTCGACGGGTCCGTCCTGCTGAGCCGGCCCTTCGTCTCGCCGGAACCTGTCTCGCCCCCCGGTGCGACGCCTGGCGAGCAGTTGGCCGCGCCGCCCTCCTACGCCACGCCGGAGAGGCAGGAACGGGTCATCGCCTTGCTGAACGAGGCGGCCCAGACCATCCCCTTCGACCGAGCCTGGGTGACCGCCTACGATCCGCTCATTGGCTCGCTGGAAGTCCTGGGCATCGCCGGCGAGGTGAAGGGCGATAACAAGAAAGACCTCAAGGCCGGCCAGCGTCTGGGACTCGAAGCTTCCGCCTCCGGCTGGGCTGTCCGCCATCGCAAAACCCGCGTGGACCACGATCTCGCATCCACACAGGGCCGCTTCATTGACCACAAGCACCTCTACCGGGACCGCTACCAGTCGGCCCTGGTCGTCCCCTTCTTCGTGCGGGGCCAGGTGGGCGGGACGATCACGCTGGCCTCCAAGACCGCGATGCAGTATGCGCTCCCCGATGCGCGGGCGCTGGAGCCCTTGATGGTGAAGCTCGGCGAGTTGCTCCAGGAGCCACCCACGGCCCCGAGCGCGAAGACCGAGCCGGCCGGACGCGGGGAGCCACAGGCTGCCCTCCCGCCGACGGCCTCCGCCGAGCCGCTCATCCGCAAGCAGGAACGGCAGGCCGCCCTGGGGGAATTCAGCGCGTTTCTGGCGACCGAGGTCAGGGAACCGCTCGCGTCCATACGGGCGCAACTCGAGGAGGTCACCGGCGAGGGCAGCCTGGACTTCGATTCGCAGACCCGGGTCGAGAACGCCATGCGCGACCTGATCCGGGTCGAAGCCCTGCTCAACGAGGTCCTCGACTTCGCCAAGCCGCTCGAGCTGAACCGGCGCCTGTGCCGGATTCCCGACGTCATCGAGAACGCGCTGACGGTGGTCGCAACGGACCTGGACATGAACCGGATTCGGGTCACGAAGGACTACGCGGCCAACCTGAGCCAGGTCCGCTGCGACGAAGCCAAGATGCAGCAGGTCTTCCTCAGCGTGTTCAAGAACGCGCTCGAGGCGATGACGCCCGGCGGGCACCTCGCCATCGAGGTCAGCCAGCACAAGGCCGGCCGCGGCGCCGAAGTCCAGATCCTGATCAAGAACGACGGCGTTCCCATCCCGACCGAACACATGGGCAAGGTGTTCGAGCCGTTCTTTACCACCAAGCGCGCCGGCACCGGGTTGGGGCTCGCGACGGTCAAGAAGATCGTCGAGGAGCACCAGGGGCAGATTTCCATCGCCAGCGGGCCCGGCCAGGGGACCACCGTCATCATTCGGTTGCCTGCCGCGGCGCCGCGCTCAGCCCCGCACCGCCGCCGCGGCCGCGGCCGGCGCCCGCCGCGGTCCCGCCAGAGCTGACGGGGGCTCCGAACGTGCTTCGGGGGGAGCCTGGCCCAGGCTTGACAGGCGAGCAGCGGGCGGCTAAGATACCGCCGCTTTTCCTGTGTCTTTGGGGGAGTCTTGCTCATCGAGCGAACCGGTATCTTTCTATTTCACCCTCATCTCAAAAGGAGTGTGCCCTATGAAGACACTCGTCGGAACCGTGGCAGGACTGTTAGGCGTCTTTTTCCTCGTGTCGGTGGCCTCGGCAAATCCGGCTCTGCTCCCGAAGCACCCGGGCTACCCGGCCAAAGAGGCGGTCTCACCGGTGACCGGCCAGCCACTGGCCAATGATCCGGGCCAACCCAACCTGACGGGCGAAAACGCGGCGTTGAAGTCGGCCGAAGTGGAAGGCAAGCACGCCGTCCAGAACCTGTCCGACCCCAACAACCAGCGCATCGTCGAGAAGCAGGGCGCCGGGCGGTTGCCGAACGTGCAAGGCCCGCAAATCAAGATCGAGCCCCCGGTGAAGGAGGCGACCCGGATGCCGAAGTAATCGGGATTGGTTTTATTCGAAGATCCAACAACGAGGGGCGGCTCCCCGCGAGGGAGCCGCCCCTTCTTGTTTCGTCCACGGCCTCCTGCTACTCCGCGGCGGTCAGCCGCTCCGAGAGCCGGAGGTTCTCAGCGTAGTCCACCGGGCAATCCACCACAGCAGGCCGCCCGCAGGCCAGGGCCTCTCGTAGCACGGGCGTGAGCGCGGCCGGCTCGGACACCCGGTATCCCGCCGCCCCGAAGCTCCGAGCCAGGGCGGCAAAGTCCGGGTTGCCGAAGTCCACCGCGGTGGCCCGCCCGAACGCGAGCTGTTGTTTCCACCGGATGACGCCGTACCCCCCGTCTCGCCAAACCAGGAGGACGAGCGGGGTGTTGAGCCGGACTGCCGTCTCCAGCTCCTGCAGGTTCATCAGCGCCCCGCCATCGCCCGTCACCGCGACCACGCGCCGTTCGGGGAACAGTAGCTTGGCGGCGATGGCGCCGGGGAGCCCGATGCCCATGGCCGCGAACCCGTTCGAGATGACACAGGTGTTGGGGGACTCGCACGGGAACATCCGCCCCATCCAGAGCTTGTGGGCCCCCACGTCGCAGACCACGATGTCGTCCGGCGCGAGCGCGGCCCGCAGTTCCCGGATGACCTGTTGGGGCCGCAACGGCCAGGCGGGTTGCGGAGCGGCGGTCTCCGCCTCGAAGGCCTCGGCGACCGTGGCGCGCGCTCCCGCCGCCCAGGCCGGCTCAAAGGGGGAGAGCCCCTGCCCGATCTGGTCCAGGCAGAGCGTGAGATCGCCCAGGACGCCGACCTCGACGATATAGTGCTGGTCCACCTCCGCCGGGGACCCGTCCACATGAACAACGCGCTTGTCCCGGTTTGCGTTCCAGAGGCAGGGGGCGTACTCGACGAAGTCATAGCCGACCGCCAGCACGACGTCCGCCTGCTCAACGACGCGCGCGGCATAGTCGCGCAGCCGCAGCCCGATCGTATAGAGCGACAGCGGATCGGAGTCCGGGAGAATCCCCTTGCCCATGAACGTGTGCACGACCGGGATGCGGAGGGCGCGGGCGAACCGGCGGAGCGCGTCATGGGCCCGCTGGCGCACGACGCCGTTGCCCGCCAGGATGACGGGCCGCTTCGCCGCGCCCAGCGCTTCGATCGCCCGCTTCACCTGAACCGGCAGCGGCTCGGGAATGAAGGGCGCCTGGACACGGAGCGGCGCCAGGTCCCTCTCTCCAGGGACTGGCTCGCCCGCCACGTCCTCGGGCAGCTCCAGGTGTGTCGCGCCCGGCTTCTCCGTCTGCGCCACCTTGAAGGCCTTGCGGACCGCCTCGGGGATGACGTGCGCCCGGGTGATCGCGGCATTCCACTTGGTGACCGTCCTGAACATCGAGAGGACGTCAATATACTGGTGTGACTCCTTGTGCATCCGGTCCAGCGAGGCTTGGCCTGTGACCGCGACCAGGGGGGCATGGTCGAGGGTGGCATCGGCCACGCCGGTTAGCAGGTTGGTGGCGCCCGGGCCGAGCGTGGCCAGGCAGACTCCCGCCCTTCCGGTCAGCCGGCCATGCACGTCAGCCATGAACGCGGCGCCCTGCTCGTGTCGGACCGTGACCACCCGCAGCCGGGAGTCCCGCAGGGCATCTGTCAGATCCAGCGTCTCCTCGCCGGGCAGCGCGAACACGAACCGCACGCCCTCGTTCTCCAGGCAGCGCACCACTACGTCGGCAGCTCTCATGCTCCGCCCCATGCACTCTCAGCGAGTAGCGACTGGCGGGCAGCGCGCAGCGGGTCTGGCTGTTGGCTGTCCGCTATTCGACGGCTACTTCAAAAATACCACGCCAGGCCACCCATGAAAAACCGCGGCATCCCCGGCACGAAGTGAATGTCGCTCACGCCGGCCGGCTCGTTCCGCAGCCGCGACTCAAAGAAGAAGACGGCCTGCTCCCATTTGGTATCCAGCAAGTTCTGAATGCTGAGAAACGCTTCCAGTCGGCCATACGGTAGCTTGACCGGAAGCTGATAGCGCTCGATGAGATCGAACACGGTCCACGACGGGGCGCTCACGTTCCGAGTCTCGGTCAGCGGCCGGGTGCCCAGGTAGGTCATCTGCAACTGTGAGGACAGCCCTTCCGGCCAGCGAAGCAGCAGCCCGGCGTAGGCGGTATGCTCGGGCGCCAAGGGAACCGCCAGGCCCGTGTCGCGGAACTCCGCATGGGTCCAGGTCCAGCTCCCGTTGAAATAGAGCGGGCCGAGCACTTGGCCACGGCCCCCGACCTCCAAGCCGTACCGGCGTGTGGGACCTCGGGATTCGGTCGTGCCTTCGTCCCCCACAAACACCAGCTCGGACTGCAGGTCCAGAGCCCACAGGGTGGTGATGAACTCGAACTGCTCCCAGGGCTTCGTGCGCAGCCCGATCTCATAGCTTTTGGCCCGGGCGAGCGGCACCCCGCCGGCGACCACCCCCCGCGCATCATTGCTGTGGTACCCCTGGCCGTAGTTCAGGAAGAATTCCGTGCGGAACCAGGGACCCAGGATCACGTTGGCCTTGGGCATGAGCAGGGCCGCAGTCTGTCGGCCGGCCGGCTGGATGGCGCAGGTGGCGCACCGGTTGCGAACATCAAAGGTAAAAACATCCAGCCGGCCGCCTCCTGCGAGTCGCAGCCAGGGCGCCGGCTGCACCTCCAGCTTGAGGTACGGCGAGTACGAGGCTTCCAGAATGTCGCTGTCCGTCGTCGTGGCCAACGGCTGCCGTCTCACCTGCGTCCCGAGCCGGACATGGATGTCATCCACGCGCGTCTGCACCCCGGCCGTAACGACGCTGCCCGCACCCAGGACCTCCCCGGCTTGCCGCCACCCGAGATCTCCGCCGTAGATCAGTCGCCGGTCTGCCTGCTGGATGCCGTCCCCGTTGACTGGGTTGTTCAGGAAGAAGGTGAAATTGGTGTACAGGTCCAGCCGGTAATACTGCGCGTACAAGTTCGCAAACGCCTTGCCGCCCGACGGCGCGTCATAGTGATAGTTTAGCCGGCCCGTCGCCCAGGTCGTGTTACCCCCTTCAGACGGATCAATGGCACCGAACCGGTCCAGAGACCCATTGAGCACGGCCCGGAGGGGAATCTCTCCGGACCCATGCCATTGAGACTTCTGCAAGCTCCCAGCAAGGCTCAGCTCCGACCGGCTCGTCGGGTTCAGGGTGGCCTTCGCCAGGCCATTGAACCGAACATAGTTGTTGGGGTTGTCAAAGGGCCCGTTGGTGTAGTAGCCCTCCGCGGCCAGCAGCGTGCGCACCTTCTCTCGGGTGGGCGACAGCATCAGCAGGTGCCGCTGCGTGGCGAACATCCCGCCGGCGAGCTGGACGAGGCCTTCCTCGACCACGTCGCGCGTGACGAAGTTCACCGCCCCTGCGGTGGCGAAATCACCGAACTCCACGTGATACGCGCCTTTGGCCACGTCAACGCCCTTGATGGTCTCGGGGATGATGAAGTTCAGGTCCGTATACCCCTGGCCGTGCGCATGGCTCCGTAGGTTGATCGGCATCCCGTCGGTGAAGAACGCGATGTCGGTGCCATGGTCCGCGTCGAACCCACGCAGGAAATACTGGTCTGCCTTCCCGGCCCCGCCCGAGTGCTCGACCGTGATGAAGCCTGGGATCAGCCGGAGGACCTGGGCGGGCCGCCCCTGCGGTTGCAACAGAATCTCCTTGTCCGGGATGAACTGCTGGGAGGAGGCCGCCACAGGCCGGTCGGCCGTGACGGCCACCTCGGGCAGCACGACGGGGCCGTCCTCCGCCGGCTCGTGCGCGCGGGTCGCCGGCGCGCTGACGATGAACCAGGCCACCGCCAGCGGAAGGACGACCCGCCAACGAGAGGGATGTCCGCGTCGCATCACCGTCCTGTTCCACGTCCGCATCCGGATCCAGACAGGCTGCCAGGGCAGCCGTGTCAGACCCTCGTGGCCTGACGGTGACAGATGAGACTGACGCGGGAAGGCTCAGGCCAGCCCGGCGGACCGGAGCGCGGCCTGGACGTATTCGATCGTCCGGATCATCAGGTCGTCGAGGGTGCCGGTCTCGGTCCCGACCACCCGAACGCCGGAGCGGTTCAGCGGCAAGAGCAGCTTCCGACCCGGGGCGCGGAGAATGGCGGCCGCCATGCCGGCGGTGACCTCGCCCACCATCGCGCCAGGCAGCACGATGCTCAACGAGCCGAGGATCAGGTCCGCCTCCGCGACCATCGGCCGGAGCGCTCGATGCCCGACGCCCACGCGCGAGGCTCCCGCGCGCGCCATGGCCGCCGCGGCCGCCTGGTTAGTTCCCAGGGCGACGAGCTCATGAGGGGCGGCCACCACGCCGGACAACCGCCGAATCAAGTGAGCGCCCAGCCCCCCGCCGCGCCCATCGATCACGCAGATCCGCACACCGCTCCTCAGCTCAAGCTCCTCCCGGTGGTCGTCATCGCCAGCTTGCCGTGCTTGACGCCCTTGACGCTGACCAGCGCGTCCGCGACCTTCTTGATCTCGGACCCCTTGCCCTTGAGGACCAGCACCTCCAGGCAGTGATCATGGTCCAGATGCACGTGCATCCCGGAGAGGATGAATCGCTGGTAGCGGTGCTGGATGTCGGTCAACTTCCGGATCAGATCCCTGACGTGATGGTCGTAGACGAAGGTGACCGTGCCGACCGTCTCCCGATTCTCATCCCACTCCTGCCCGACCAGGTTATCCCGGATCAGGTCCCGCAGCGCCTCCGACCGGTTCGTGTACTTCTTCTGGGCGATCAGCCGATCGAAGTCGTCCAGCAGGTGATGATCCAGCGACACCCCGAACCGGACGAGCTTCTTCATGACGGCGCACGTCCTGTAGTAACACGATTCGTAGAAACGTGGCACGGACCATAGCATGGGCCGACAGCGGTGTCAATCCCACCGTCTCGCTGTTGTCCCGTGCGCGCTTTGGTGGAACGGATGGGCTCGGGGATCCGACCAGCAACCGTGGGGGCGAGGCCCGACCGACTGCCCAGCCCGCCCCCTCACTCCCCTTCGATCGGCACATAGAACAGCGCCCCCTGTCGGTTGGCGAGCAACAGAACGGGATCCTTCGGCTTGATCGGCTCCACGAGGCGCTTGTAGGCGGCGAGGTCTGGGACTGGCTGGTGGTTGACCTCGACAATCAGATCCCCGGGCGCCAGGCCTGCCTCTTCGGCGAGGCTTCCCTCCTCCACATCCGTCACGACGACGCCAGCCCGCTCGCTGAGTCCGAGCTGTCGCGCGAGCGCCGGGGTGAGATCGTCCACCAGCAGGCCGCCCAGGGGATGGCGCACCGGCCCTTCGAAGGCTGTCTGCGCCGGCCGGCGAATTCGCTCCCGCGGCGACTCCTGGATCGTCAGCTCGACCTGCATGGGCTGACCCTGGCGGACAATGTCCAGCCGGTGCCGGCTGCCGATCGGGGCACTCGCAATCATGTTGCGGAGCCGGCTGGAATCCACCACGTCCTTCCCGTCAAACCGGACTACGACGTCCCCGCGACGGAGGCCGGCCTGCTCGGCCGACCCCTGGGGCAGGAGGTCCGTGACGATCGCACCCTTGGCCTCCCGGACCTGGAAGAACTTCCGCAGCGGCGGCGTCACGTCCTGGGTCGAGGCACCCAGGAAACCCCGCACGACGCGCCCAGTGTTCAGCAGGCTCTGCATGACCGTGCGGACCATGTTGCTCGGGATGGCGAAGCCGACCCCGACGTTGCCGCCGGTCGGGCTCGCGATCGCCGTGTTGATCCCGACCAGTTCGCCGCGCACGTTCACCAACGCCCCGCCGGAACTCCCGGGATTGATCGGCGCGTCCGTCTGGATGAAATCCTCGAAGTCCGCGACGCCGACATCGGCCCGGCCGACCGCGCTCACGATCCCGAACGTTACCGTCTGGGTGAGTCCCATCGGATTGCCGATCGCCAGCACGAAGTCTCCCACCGCCAGCCGGCCCGAGTCGCCCCACGGTACGGTTGGCAGCCCCGCCGCCTCGATCTTCACCACCGCCACGTCGGTTTTCGGGTCGGTCGCCACCACGCGTCCCGTAAACTGCCGCCGGTCCGCGAGCAGCACCTCGACCTGGCTCGCCTCTGTCACCACGTGATGGTTGGTGATGATGTACCCGTCTGGAGAAACGATCACTCCGGAGCCCTGCCCATACTGCCGTCGCGGGATCTCCGGGAACAGACCGAACGGCAGCCCCTCGTCGCTGAAGGTCTGCTCTCGGACGACCACGGTGGAGGCGATGTTCACGACGGCCGGGCTGACCCGCGCGGCAGTGCTTCTCACCTGGGTCTGCAGATCGGGCCGGCCCTGCGCAGCGGCCAGCGGAGATGCCGCCGCACTCACCGCGCCGAGGGCCAGGAGCAGGCAGGTCAATCGGGAGCGGAACAGGTTGGTCATGGGGTGCTCTCCTCTTTGAGCCGAACCGGCGCGGCAGCCTCGGGTGCACGCGAGGCGGCTCCTCCGGCAGCAACAGCCTCCTCAAGGAGAGACGCCTTCGGGAAGGAGGGCGTCAAGGCCGTCGCCAGAAGCGCTGCCTTAACCAGGGCACGCCTTCCGCGTGGCAAATGACCCAGTTGTTCTTGAAACCTTTCCATCAAAGGATGTCCCTTCAAATGTGGGGAGCTATTTTACCCAATACAAGGCACGGATTGTCACCTTTCCAGGCCTGGGCTAGGGTGGCCACGTTGTGCCCGCGCGGCGTGGGCGAGCCGCAGCGAAGGTGGCTGACAAGGAGGCGTTCGGGACAGCGACCAATCCGAATCCATGACGGTGTCGCTGGACCGCGAATCGAGTGGGATCGGACCGAGGTGACATCGTGCAGCCTGTCCCCTCACCTGTCGCGCGACCTGGCATGACCGCCCACCCGGTTGGATGGCGATGAAACGACCTCACCGCATCCATCCTGTCGTCTGGTTCGCCGCGGCGTTCGTCTTCCTGGTCAGCTTGAACGCTTGCAGTGGACCAGAGGTCCGCCGCGGCGACAAGCTGGCGGCCGAAGGGAACTGGGATGGCGCGGTGACCGCCTACCGGCAGGCCCTGCGGAAGGATCCCTTCAACGAACGGTTGCAGAAGCGCCTCGAGGAGGCGAAGGCCCGCGCGGCGGAGCAACACTATGCGGAAGGGCGCCGGCTGTTAAAGGAAACCCGGATCCAGGAGGCGGTCCACGAGTTCAAGCTCACCCTGGGCCTGGACCCTTCCCTCATTGAGCATCACGATGCGCTCGGCGACGCCCTCCGCCGCAAGGAAGCTCACGACCAGCTCCAGGCCGCCGACAAGTTCCGCAGCATGGGCCAGCACGACGAGGCGCTGGAGGCCTACGAGCGGGCGGCCCAGCTCGATCCGACCCTGACGAAGGCGCTGGAAGGCATCACCGCCCTGACGCAGCAGCAGCGCGAGGAGAAGGCCCTCGGGGGCTCTAGCCAGCCGATCACGCTCCGGTTCCAGAACACCCGGCTCAAAGAGGTCTTCGAGATCCTGTCCCGGGCCAGCGGCATCAACATTGTCCTGGACAAGGACGTCCGGGACGACCCCATCACCATCATCATCAAGGATACGCCCTTCGAGGACGCGCTCCAGCTCCTGCTGGCCACCAACAACCTCTTCTCGCGCCAGATCGGACCCGACACGCTCTTGATCGCGCCGAACAACCGCCAGAAGCAGGACCAGTATCAGGACTTGATGATCCGCACCTTCTACCTCTCGAACGTCAAGGCCAAGGACATGCTGAACCTGCTCCGGAGCATGTTGGAGACCAAGCGGATTCAGGCCAACGAGCCGGTGAATGCGATCGTGATGCGGGACCGGCCCGAAAAGATCCAGATGGCCGAGCGGATCATCCTGGCCAACGACCGCAAGGAGCCGGAAGTGCTGCTGGACGTCGAGCTGCTGGAGGTCAACCGGAGCAAGCTCCTCCAGTACGGGTTGAGCTACGGCAAGAAGGCCTCCGTGACCATGCTCTCCGGCAACCAGCAGTCCGACACGTTCTCGCTCACCCAACTCAAAGACTTGGCCGCCCTCGGCTACGGCAGCTACCTCTTCACGATTCCCAATTCAGCGACGCTGGACTTTCTCAAGAGCGAAGCCGATGCCAAGCAACTGGCCGCGCCGAAACTGCGAGTGCTGAACAACAAGAAGGCAGAGATCACCATCGGCGACAAGCAGCCGATTCTGCTCTCGACCTCCAACGTGCTGCCCGGGACCGCCGTCACCGGGGCGACGCCCACGACCTCCACGGTGACCTCGATCGAGTTCAAAGACGTGGGCGTGAAGCTCAAGGTCGAACCGACCATCCACCTCACGAACGAAGTCACCTTGAACATCAAGGTCGAAGTGACCCGGGTGGGCGAGGAGGTCATCCTACAGGCAAGTCCCCGCATCGCGCAGTTCAAGTTCGGCAACCGGTCAGCCGAGACGACCCTGCTGCTCAATGACGACGAGGCGGTCGTGCTGGGCGGGCTGATCCAGGATGAAGATCGGAAGCAGCGCTCGACGATTCCGATTCTCGGCGACATCCCGATTCTGGGTGATCTGATCTCCTCCTTCAAAACCGAAACCGTGTCCACCGAGGTGGTCCTGACGATCACCCCGCACATCGTCCGCTCGCTGACCACGCCCGATCTCACCACCCAGGCCTTCTGGTCAGGCACGGAGACCAACTACGCCACCGCGCCCCTGTTCTCAAACCTGGTGCAGAAGACCGGGACGCGGTTGAAGTCCCGGCCCTCCGAGGGAGCGCCGCCCGCGTTGCAAAGCCCGGCTCCGGGCAGCGCGCCGCCGTCGGGACCGGCGGGTGGCGCGCCGGTCGCGCCCGGGATCCCCTCGGCTGAATCCGGCGAACCGGCGGTCGACGTCGTCGCCAGCGGGGTGGCGCGCCTCGCCTTGCGTCCGCAGGAGTTGTCGGCGATGGTCGGGCAGGAGTTCCAAGTGGAAGTGGTCATCGAGAACCTGGAAGGGTTGAGTGACTCGACGGTCAGGCTCCTGTACAACCCCAATCTGATCGTGTTCAAGAGCGCCAAGGAAGGCGAGTTGCTGACGCGGGGCGGGGCGGCCGCCTCGGTGAACGTCTCAGGCAACCCGGCCGGGGGCGAGGTGAAGGTTCGCCTGCAGCGGCAGGGGGCCCCGGCCTCGGGCCAGGGAGTCCTGGCCACGTTGCAGTTCCAGGCCAAGGCCGCGGGTATCGGGGTGCTGGAGGTGCCCGAGGTCTCCGTGGTTGGCTCCGGCGCCAAACCGGTGCCGGTCCAGACCGGCCGCGTCGTCGTACGGGTGCGATGAAGCGCCGGATCACGCGCGCGAAGGCAGCGGGCTCGGCGAGCCTGGCGGGAGCGCAGGGGGTCACGTTGCTCGAGGTGTTGATGACCCTGTCCATTCTGCTGGTCTTGGCGTCCGTGTCCCTCCCCGTCGCCAAGATGGCGACCAAGCGGAGCCAGGAGCTAGAACTCCGCCAGAAGCTCCGCGAGATCCGGACCGCGATTGACCAGTTCCACCTCGATTGGGCGCGCGACGGGGATACATTGCTGGGCCCGATGTGTAAGGAGAACAAGCTGAGCTGCAAGCTCAACACGGGGATCGCCGGGTACCCCAAGAGCCTGGAGACCTTGCTAGGCGTGGAGCTGACCGGAGAGGAGGCCGCCGCCAAGGCGGAAAAGGCGGCCACGGCGGCCAAAGAGGCGGCGGCCAAGGAGGTCGTCCAGGGAAAAGACAGCTCGGCGACGACCGTGGTCAAGGAGAGCAAGCTCGTGACGGTCAAGCGGTATCTGCGCCGCATTCCGGTTGACCCGATGACCGGAAAAGCCGACTGGGTGCTCCGTTGCTATACGGATCCGCCCGACGCGGACAAATGGTGCGAGGAAGATGTCTACGACGTCTATTCCAGGAGCAAGGACCTGGCCCTGGACAAGTCCAAGTATCGCGACTGGTGACGGCCGGCTGGGGCGGGCGACGGAGCGCGGGTTCACGCTGACGGAGATGCTGATCGTGCTCTCGATCGCCGGCATCCTGATCACGCTGGCCCAGCCCTCGTGGAGCGGCGCCGTGCTCAAGGCCAAGGAGGCCGCGCTGAAGCAGAACCTCCTGACGATTCGCGACGTCATTGACCAGTACAAGGCCGACAAGGGCACCTATCCGCAGACCCTGGCCGAGCTGGTCGCGAGCGGGTACCTGAGACAAGTGCCCCTTGACCCCTTCACGAAATCCGACCAGACCTGGCAGGAGATCCGCGATGAGCAAGATGGCGGGATCTTCGACGTCCGGAGCGGGAGCGATTTGGTGGCACGCGATGGCACCCCCTACAACAAATGGTAACAGGCAGCCGCATTGGCTGCCCTGGGCCCTATTGATGTCCACAGCTAGCCTGGGGCTGCTGGCGGCCGGGTGCACCGCATTCGACGGGTCGCAGAAACGGTCGGAGCTGGACGCGGCGCGGCAGCAACTGAACATAATGCTGCGCGAAGCCCGGGCGGAGTCGAGTGCCATCCGCGAGGAAATGGCCAAGACGCGCATCGCTGCCGCGAAGCAGGAAGCTGAGCTGCAGGAGTTGCGCCGACAGGTGGCGGAGCTGCGGCAGACCCTCGAGGGCAAGCAGGTGGAGATCAAGACCCTGCGGTCGGAGCGGGACCGTCTGCTGCAGGTCAAGACTGAGCAGGAAACCCAACTGGTCGAGCTGGCCCGGTTGCGCCAGGCGGCGACAGAGGCAGCCGCGTCCCAGGCGAAGCTTCGCGAATTGGAGACCGTCCTCGCGTCCACAACCGCCGAGTTGGAGCAGGCCAGGAAGCGGCTGGGGCAGCGTCAGGCCAAGGGCGCGGGCAAGCCCACCAGCCAGCCAGCCAAGGCGAAGAAAGCTGGGCCCGAGGAAGCCCCGCCAAATCCGACCGCCACATCGCAGCCCAAGACGGCGGGCCTGGCGCCCGCCCGGCCGCCGGGGTCGCCGGAGAGCCGACCGCCCGGCGAGCCCACCATGCGGGTGGCCGACGTCCGCACCGCGCCGGAGGGTGTCACCCGTGTGACGGTCCAGCCCGGCGACACCCTCTGGTCCATCGCGCACCAGCACGGCCTGACCGTCGAAGCCCTCAAGGGCGCCAACGGCCTAGAGCACGACGTGATCGTTACCGGGCAGGAGCTGCTCATTCCGGCGAATCCCGCCGATCGGTAGGATCCGCGGCGCTTGCGGGCGACGGGGCCACGAGAGCCGATGGGGCGATTCTATTACAGAGCGGCGCGGGCCGACGGCACGGTCGTGGAGGCGTGGGCGGACGGAGACAGCGAGCAGGCCATCCGCGCCCAGCTTGAGGGGGAGGGCTGGCTGCTGCTGAGCCTCGGCGGCGAGCGGGGCCGCGCGGCCGGGCGGCCGGGCGGCGGGCTTCCCTGGCGCCGCCGCCGCCTCTCGCTCCGCGAGTTCCTCGTGTTCAACCAGGAGTTGCTCGCCCTGGTCAAGGCCGGCCTGCCCATCCTGAAGACCTGCGAGCTGCTCGCCGACCGCGCCGCCAACCCGGACTTCAAGGCGGCCCTGCAGGGCGTGCGGACCGCCATCCGCGGAGGCGCCTCGATCTCCGAGGCCCTGGGCCAGTACCCAGTCTACTTCCCCGAAGTGTACCGGGCGTCGCTCCGGGCCGGCGAGCAGACCGGCAACGTGGCCGAGGTGCTCCGGCGCTACATCAGCTACCTCAAGCTGCTGATCAGCGTCCGTGAGAAGGTCGCCAAGGCGCTGGCCTACCCGGCCTTCCTGGTCACGGTCGGAATCGCGGTCGTCGCGTTCCTCATGACCTACGTGGTCCCGACGTTCGCGGACATCTATCAGCAGAACCAGAGCCAGCTTCCGCTGCCGACCCAGATGCTCCTCCGGGCGGTCGCCGCGATCCAGCAGGGCCTGTCGGCCCTCCTGCTCGGGGGCGTCGGCCTCGCCGTCGCGGCGCACCGCTGGGTCAGGACGCCGATCGGACGGGCCTGGGCCGATCGGGTCAGCCTCCGGCTTCCCGTGCTCGGTGACATCTTGCTCAAGAACCAGATCATCCGGCTGGCGCGGACCCTTGCCACGATGCTCGCGGGCGGCATCCCGCTGCTCACCGCGCTCCAGATCACCCGCGGGGCTCTGACCAACACCGTGCTGGCGGAGGCGCTGGCCCGCGCCACCGACCGCCTGCGCGACGGCACGAGCCTGGCCGACGCGCTGCGGAGCGAGCGGTTCCTGCCGCCGATGTCCCTGGAGATGATCGAGGTCGGCGAGACCACCGGCTCGCTAGAAACCATGTTGCAGGACATCGCCGAATTCCACGAGAGCGAGCTCGACCTGCGCCTGAGCCAGATCACCACGTGGATCGAGCCGGTCTTGCTCCTGGTCATGGGAGTCCTGGTCGGAGGCGTCGTCATCATTATGTACCTGCCCGTGTTCCAGCTTGCGGGCACCGTGTAGGAGGCTTCCATGCCCGCGCCGGTCCAACTGGTCCCGCTCGACGACATCCTGGTCCGCCGGGGTTTGCTCACGCCCGCGGAGGCGCAGGCCTGCGTCCAGCGGGCCCGAGAGGCCCGCCAGCCGCTGCGCACGCTCCTGTGGGAAGAGGGCCTGCTCCCCGACAGCGCGCTGGCGGAGGCCTTGGCCGCGCAGCACGGCCTTCCGTTCGTGACGCTCGTGGACTACGTCTTCGATGCGGAGCGCTTCTCGACGATCTCGGTGGAATGGATGCGCCGCTACCTCTTCCTGCCCCTCGAGGAGCGGGAGGGGATCCTGACGATCGCGGTCGCGGATCCCCAGGATCTCCAGACCCTCGACGAGCTCGAGCGCCTGCTGGCCCGCCCGTTGCGCCTCGCCGTGGCGCCGCGGGCTGCGCTGCAGGCGGTGCTGACCCAGGACGAGGGCGCCCGCCACGTCCTGACCCAGATCCAGGCGGAGTTCCGCCCGATCCTGGTCCGCGAGGACGAGCACGGCGACGAGATCCTGTCCGTTGACAAGATCGCCAAGGACCAGAGCCCCGTCGTCAAGCTGGTGGACACGATCATCCTGCGCGCGTTGCAGCAGCGCGCGAGCGACATCCACCTGGAGGCGACCGACCGCGCCGTGATCGTGAAGTACCGGATTGACGGCGTCCTCTACCTGGCGATGGACCCCCTCGACGTGAAGTTCCATGCCCCGCTGATCTCCCGGCTCAAGGTTATGTCGGAGCTGGACATTGCCGAGCGGCGGATCCCGCAGGACGGGCGGTTCAAGCTGCGTCTGGAGGCGCGGACGGTGGACTTCCGCGTGTCCATCCTCCCCAGCGCCGCGGGGGAATCGGTCGTCATCCGGATCCTCGACAAGGAGTACATCGCCTCCGGCGTGCAGGGCTTGCGGCTGAATCGGCTCGGCTACAACGCCGAGGACCTCCGGCGCTTCCGCCGCGCGATCACCGAGCCCTATGGCATGGTGCTGGTCACTGGCCCCACCGGGAGCGGCAAGACCACCTCGCTCTACGCCGCGATCAACGAGCTGAACTCCCAGGAGGAGAAGATCATCACGATCGAGGACCCGGTCGAGTACCAGCTCCCCGGCGTCGTCCAGATCCCGGTGAACGAGAAGAAGGGGCTCACGTTTGCGCGCGGGCTGCGGTCCATCCTTCGGCACGACCCAGACAAGATTATGGTCGGCGAGATCCGGGACGCGGAGACCGCCCAGATCGCCATCCAGTCGGCGCTGACCGGCCACCTCGTGTTCACCACCGTCCACGCGAACAACACCTTCGATGTGATCGGGCGCTTCGTGAACATGGGCATCGAGCCCTACAACTTCGTCGCGGCCCTGAACTGCATCCTGGCGCAGCGGCTGGTGCGCGCCATCTGTCCCGGGTGCAAGACGCCGATGCGGGTGGACCGCGCCCAGTGCGAGGAGTCGGGCCTCCCCTCGGAGCAGGTAAAGGACGTGCCCCTCTACTACGGCAAGGGCTGTGCGGCCTGCAACGGCTTGGGGTACCGCGGGCGCCGCGCGATCACCGAATTCCTGGACCTGAGCGACCGGATCAAGGAGATGATTCTGGACCGCCGGCCGTCCTCCGAGATCCGCAAGGCCGCGTTGGCCGAGGGGATGACTACGCTCCGCCAGGCGGCGATCGAGAAGGTGCTCAACGGGGAGACCACCCTGCGGGAGATCAACCGGGTCACCTTCGTGGAGGCGCTCTGATGCTCGCTCCGGTGCACCGTCCGCGGGCCGGGCTCTCGATCGGGCTGCGCGAGGCCTGCCTCGTCCAGATCTGGCCAGCCTGGCCGCGCTTTCTGGGCAGGCGGGCCCGGCCCCCCCGCGCCCACCACTGGCGGGCCTGCCCGTTGCCGAGCGGCCTCGTCCGCCCGTCCGAGGACAAGCCGAACCTGTCGGACGCCGCGGCGTTGACCGCCAGGCTCCGGGAGCTGCGGGGCCGGCGGCACGGCCTGCTGCCGGTCGCCCTCAGCCTGCCCGATCCCGCCGCGCGGATCGCGCTTCTGGAGTTCGACGCCCTCCCGCAGAAGACCGCCGATCTGGAGACCCTCCTGCGGTGGCGCCTGCGGCAGGAGTGCGGCCTGCCGACGGTGCCGGTCCGGCTCGCCTACCGGGCCTTTCGGACTCCGGGGCACGTCGCGCCCGGCGCGCGCCCCTTCCGGATCTGGGTCGCGGCCGTCCGCGAGGAGGTGCTGGCCCAGTACACCGACGCCTGCGCGGAGGCCGGCTTCTACCCGGTCGCCACAGGGCTGGCGAGCCTCCAGATCTTCGACCTCTGCCGGCCGACGCTGGCGGCCGCCCTCGCGCGCCAGGCCGAGCCCGGCGCGGGCGACGAGCGGGAGTTCTTCTTCCTGCACCGCGCGGAGTGGGGGTTCGCCTTCTTCGCCTTCCGCGGGCCCGCGCTGCAGTTCATCAGGGTGAAAGCCTGGCCCGCCGGGCCCGAGGCCCTCGACGGCGGCGCGAACGGAGCCGCCTGCGAGGAGGCCCTGTTCGCAGACGAGATCGTCGCGACTCTGCAGTTCTATACGGAGACCGTCCAGACCGAGGCGGCGGTCGGCCGGGGGCCGCTCTTCCTGGTCAGCAGCGCCACGGACTGCGCCTCGCTCCTGCAGAGCAGCCGGCTGCCGGCGCACCTCCAGAGCCTCGGGCTGAGCCTCGTTCCGCTGGTCGGCGCCGGCGAACCCAGCCACCCGAGTACCGGCACGCAGCCGGCTCTGTCGCCCGCGGGCCTCGCGGCCTGGGCCGGGGTGTGGGAGTCCTGATGCTGCCCCGTCTGTCCCTCCAGTTCGCCTCTCCGGATTGGCGCGCGCTGCGCACCGGCCAGTGGGGCCTGTGGCTCGTCCTCCTCGGCTCCCTGACCTTCTCGGCCTGGGCCTGGACGGACAGCATCTCCCATCACGACGAGGCCGACCGCTACGAGCAAGCCGCCCGGCGCACCCAGACGGAGACCCGGCAGTTCATCGCGAAGGCCAAGCAGGCCGGCTTCAATCTCTCCGACGAGCGGACGAAGACGCTGCCCCGGGAGGTGGCCTTCGCGAACCAACTGCTTGAGAAACGCGCCTTCTCCTGGACGCGTTTCCTGAGCGACCTGGAGAGCACGGTCCCACCGCGGGTCTCGATCACGTCTGTCGCGATCAACTTCACGGGCCTGACGATTACGCTGACCGGGGCTGCCTTGACGTTGAAGGATCTCACCTCCTTCGTGGACGGGCTCGAAGCCCACGAGGCGTTCGAAAAGGCGGTCCTGTCGCACCACCGGACGACCGAGCTGTTCCCGAGGAACGCGCGTGGAGGACCGGGCCGCGAGCAGGCAGGCATTCCGATCGTCGAGTTCACGCTGACGGTCGCCTACCGGCCGAGGCCATAGGGAGCGGGCATGGGCAGGTTTTCCCCTCATCTTTCCCCACCGACCCGGCTGGCGCTGCGCGGGCTGCTTCCGCTGGCGCTGCTCGCCGCGCTCGCGGTCGGGACCGCGGCGGGCATGGCGATCTTCGTCTGGGACCCTGCGCGGGCACGGCGCGCCGCGGCCGAATCCCTCTACAGCGTGGCCCGCCAGGACCAGGCGCGCCAGAAAGCCATGCGCAAGACGCTGGAAGATCTCGCCGACGTCTGGAGGGGCTTGCCCCTGCGCACCGAGTTTCCCGCGCTCATCCTCGCGGTCTCCGAGCTGGCGCAGCGGGATCGGGTCGTCATTCCCGGCATGACCTACTCGATGGAGAAGGTCGAGCACGAGCAGGTCCTCAAAGCCTCGATGACGTTCCGCGCCGCCGGCGAGTACGGCGCGATCCGGCGGTTCATCCATCGGATCGAGACGATGGGCTCCTACGTGGTGATCGAGAGCCTGGTAGCGACGCGCGGGAAGGACGCCCATCAAGTCGAATTCAGCATCAGGGCCGTGACCTTCCTCCGCCCCGATCAGGGGCCCAGCGGGAACGACGCATGAGCGATCGCCACAAGCGCCTGCTCCTCTTCGGGCTGCTCGCGTCCTGGGCGGCCCTGATCGCGCACCAGGTGCTCCAGGAGCCCGAGGTGCGGCGCGTGCCGCTCATCTACAAGTCCGGCTACGGCGTGTCGCCCCAGGCGATCGGCGCCCCCGCCGTGCGCCGCCATCGCCTTCTCCTGCTCGCTGACTACCTCGATCGGGGTGAAGATGTTCTTCGGTGGCTGGAACGCCGCTCCCGCCGGCGCCCGAGGTCCTGGCGGCGCAGAAGGCACGCGAGCAGATGGCCCAATACCGGTTTCTTGGCTATCTGACCCAGGACGGCGAAGATCTCGTGTTCCTACGGAAGGGACAGGCCATCTATCTGCTGAAGGCGGGCGACATGCTGGAGGATCGCATCCAGGTCAAGACCATTGACGCCACCTCCGTGAAGCTCCTGCACCTGCCGACGCGCGTGGAAGCCACGGTCCCGCTGACCACGGACGGTGCCCGCTCCTGATGGACTCATGGCTGCTGCGCAGCACGCGCCCCCCGCTTGTCCGCCCTCAAAGCAGGGGGTTCGCCAGACGAGGGGCCAGCCTCATCAAAGGAGAGAATCATCAGGTGACCGTGCGGCCCGCGCGCCCGGCTGTGATAAGCTAGAGCCTCGACTCCGTCGGAAGCCGGTCCTCTGCGGGACCCTGTCACGGTGCCGCAGTGTGCCGGGAGGCTGGCTGCTCGGACAGGGACAACGACCGCAGGGTCCCGCGCCATGGCCCAGACGCTGCCTCACACACTCGGTGATCGGTACCACGTGCTGAAGATCCTCCGGGAGGGACAGGGCATCGAGACCTTCCTGGGACGTGATCTCCAGCGGCGAACCGACGTCGTCATCAAAGCGGCGGTCGCGGCCGCCCTGACCGCCGCGACCGTCCGGCGGCTAGAGCGCGAGACGGAGGCGCTGCGGGAGCTGGCGACCGGGTGTCTCGCTCCACCGCTGCTGGTGACCTCCGAAGCCGGGCGTGTCTATGTCGTCACCTCCTTCGTCCCCGGCGTGAGCCTCCGCACGAGACTGGCCTGCGGGCCCCTGCCGGTGCGCGAGGCGATCACGGTCGGGTGCTGCCTCATGGACGCCCTCCGCACGGCCCACGCCCACGGCGTCCTCCACCTCCACATCAAGCCGGCCGACCTCATCCTGGACCGCGCCTCGTCGCCGAGGCAGGCCACCTTGGTTGATTTCGGACTGGCCCGCGGCCGCCAGCTCGACACCTTCCTCGAGAGCAAGTCCCGAGAGACGGCAGTGTACGCCTCCCCGGAACAGGCCGGCGCGCTGGCTCACCAGGTGGACCAGCGCGCCGACCTCTATTCCGCCGGCATCGTCCTGTTCGAATGTCTCGCCGGGCAGCCTCCCTTTCAGGGCCAGACGGTTGGGGATCTCCTCCGGCAGCACGTCACCACGCCACCTCCCTCCCTGCGCGCCCGGGCCAACCGACCGGTCCCTCGCGCGCTGGACGAGATCGTCCAGCGCCTGTTGCGCAAAGACCCCCAGGACCGATACCAGACCGCCGCCGCCGTGCTGGCCGACCTGCAAGAGCTGGCTCGTGCCTGGGACCAAGGGGACTTCGAGCCCGAGCTCGTCGTCGGCACGCGGGACCGGCGCCGGACCCTGACCGCTCCCGCCTTCGTCGGGCGGGCTAAGGAACTCGCCGCCTTGCTCGCCGAGTTCCAGCTCGCCCGGCAAGGACATGGCCGCTTGGTGGTGGTCGAAGGAGAATCCGGCAGCGGGAAGACCTGCCTATTGGAGGAGCTCGCCCACCTCTCGGCAGGCGAAGGTGCCCGCCTCCTGCGCGGCCAGGGGGTGGTCCAGTCGGCCCAGCGGCCCTTCCAGGTGCTCGACGACGTGGTGTCAGCCCTGCGAGCCGCCGCGCAATGCGAGCGCTCCCTCGTGGTCGCCCTGCGGGACCGCTTGCCAGACCAGGCAGCCAGGGCGGCCGCGTGCACGGCGATGCCCCAGCTCGCCGAAGTCCTGGGACCAGGCCCGGGCGACACCCTCGGCCCCGAGGCCTACGGCGAGACGCGAAGCCTGTCTGCCCTCACGCGGGTGCTGGACGCCGTCGGGACGCCGGACCAGGTCGCCGTCGTGCTGCTGGACGACTGCCAGTGGGCCGACGAGCAAACGGTGAAGCTGCTGAAGGCTTGGCAACGCCGCCGCCTCCGCGGAGGAGGCGCCGACTGCCATGTCCTCATCGTGGTCGCCTTCCGCCCCGAGGAAGTGCCCGCCGGGCACGCCCTGCGTAGCCTCTCCCCCTCCCTGCATCTCCGGCTCGAGCCCTTCGGGGCCGACGCGATCCGGGGATTGGTGGAGTCCATGGCCGGACCCGTTCCGGACGAGGCGCTCGCCGTGGTCTCGCGCGTCTCCGGCGGAAGTCCCTTCATGGTCATGGCGATCCTGCGCGGCTTGGTGGAGACCGGCGCGCTGGTCGCCGAGCCAGACCTGCTCGAGCGGGAGCCGCAGGAACCCGTGTGGCGAATGAAGTCGCTTGCGCTCACCGACGTGCAATCGTCGCGGATGGCCGCGGCGTTCCTCACGCACCGGCTCGACCTGCTGCCCGCCGAGACCCTGTACCTGCTCTCGGTCGGCGCGGTCCTCGGCTAGACCTTCGACCTCCCCCTAGCCGCCGCGCTCGCCGGGCACCAGCCGCCAGATGCGACCCGGGCGATCGCGATCGCCCGGCAGCGGCACATCGTCTGGCTGGACGCCCAGGGCACGCCCTGCACCTTCGTCCACGACAAGCTTCGCGAGGCCCTGCTCACGAGGCTGAGCGAGCAGGAGCGCCGCTACCTCCACCACCGGGCCGCGCTCTGCATCGAAAGCCTCGATCCCGCCCGCGCCTTCGATCTGGCCTTCCATTTTGACGCCGCCGGGGAATATGCCGGGCCCTGCCTTACGCGCTCGCAGCCGCGGCGGCCGCGCGGTCGCGCCACGCCCTCGAGAACGCCGAGCATTACTATCGGATCGCCGAGCGCGGCGCCTCCACCGGCGACGCCGTCACGCGCCGCCAAGTGGCGCAGGGCCTCGGCGAGGTGCTCCTGCTCCGGGGCCGGTACGACGAGGCCGCTCGGCAGTTCACGCGGGCGCGGGCCTTGGCGGAAAGCGACCACGTCCGAGCCCAGCTTGACGGGCGGCTCGGGGAACTCGCCTTCAAGCAGGGGGATATAAAAACGGCCACGGAGGCCCTGGAGCAGGCGCTCCGGCTGCTCGGCAAGTGGGTCCCGCGGAGGCCCCTCGCCTTCGCCGCCGGCTTGCTGTGGGAGGTGGTCGTCCAGACCTTGCACAGCGTGGCGCCTCGGGTGTTTCTGGCCCGGCGCCGCCTGGAGCGGGGAGCACGCGACTTGCTGGCCATGCAGCTTTACAGCCGGCTGGGGTACGCCTACTGGTTTCAACGGGGCAAGATCCCCTGCCTCTGGACGCACCTGCGCGAGATGAACCTCGCCGAGCGGTACCCGCCGACGCCGCAGCTCGCCCAGGCCTATTCGGAGCATGGGCCGGCGATGTGCATGCTGCCATGGTTCCGCCGCGGGATCGCCTACGTCGAGCGCTCGCTCGCCCTGCGGAAGTCGCTCGGCGATCTCTGGGGCCAGGGCCAGAGTCTGCACTTTTACGGGGTGCTGCTGTATGCGGCCTCCCGCTTCGCAGATTGCATCGAGAAATGCCGGGAGGCGATGCGCCTGTTTGAGCAGGCCGGCGACCCCTGGGAGAGCGACGCGGCACTGTGGCACATCGCCTACTGCCTCTACCGGCTGGGCGACTTTCGCAGCGCCGCCGAGCTGAGCCAGCGCGTGTATCAGCGATGCCAGGAGCTGGGCAACGTGCAGGGGATGGGCGTCAGCCTCGAGGTCTGGGCGCTCGCGACGGAAGGTCGGGTCCCGAGGGCGCTGCTTCAAACGGAGCTGCAGCGTCCCCGGGACGACGTGCAGGCGGTCGCGTCCGTGCTGCAGGCCGAGGCGCTCCGGCTCATGGCGGAGGGACGTCCCGGCGAGGCCGCGACCGTGCTCACCCGCGCCGGCGCGCTAGTCCGTCAGGCCGGCATGCGGAACGAATACGTTGTACCCATCTACGCCTGGCTGGCCACGGCCGCCCGGCGGGAGGCGGAGCGTACGCCCCTGACGAACCCGGCGCGGCGGGCGGCCTGCCTGCGGCAGGCGCAGGAGGCAGTCCGCCGCGCCTGCCGGCTCGCGGCCTGGTTCCAGAACAGCCTGCCGCACGCCCTGCGGGAGGCCGGACTGCTCGCTGCCTTCCGCGGACGGCCCCGTCGCGCCCGGGCCCTGCTCGATCGCAGCCTCGCCGTGGCGCGCGCCCAGGGAGCCCAGTACGAGCAGGCGCAGACGCTCCTCGCCCGGGGGCTGGTCGGCCTGGAGTTGGGCTGGCCGGACGCGGCCCAGGATCTCGCCCAGGCACACCAAACCTTCCGCAGCCTGGGCGTGGAGGGGGTCCCGCGCCGGCGGCAGGGGGACCTCGAGCGCGGCGGGGAGGCGAAACCCGCGACCCTCTCGTTGGCGGAGCGGTTCGACACGGTGCTGAACATGGGCCGGCTGCTCGCGTCTGCCCTCAGCCGGGAGAAGATCTTCACCGCCGTCCACGAGGCGGCGCTCACCCTGCTGCGCGCGGAACAGGGCCGCGTGATCGAAATCCTCACGGAGCACGATCGCGTCGAGATCCGGACGGTCGCGGGCGAGCCCGACGACGCCCTGAACCAGGCCGTCGCCGCGCAGATCCTGGCGAGCCCGCGGCCGGCCATCCTGACCCGAGACCTGGCCGACACCGGCAGCGCGGCCGCGGCCCTCCAGGAGGAGCTGGCCGTCCTCTGCGCCCCGATCCTGGTGCGCGGCCATGTGACCGGAGGATTCTACGTCACCCACCGCCGGGTGGAGGGGCTCTTCGGCGAGAGCGAGATCCGGCTGGCGGAGTACATTAGCGTGCTGGCCGGCACCGCCCTCGAGAACGCGGAAGGCTTCGCGGAGCTGCAACGCACGCACGAGGAGCTGCAAGCGCGTGTCGAGGAGGCTGCGCTCAACGTCGAGATCAGCGCCGCGGTGCTCAAGTCCGGAGACCTGCCGACGATCCTGCAGGCCTGTGCGGACATCGTGCTCCGGCATTTCCACGCCGTACTGGTCCGCGTGTGGACCTACGATGAGGCGCGGGGGACGCTCGATCTGCAGGCGAGCGCCGGCCGGCTCGCCGCGGGCGGCGCGTCGCCGGACCACCCCCTGCTGGACCTGTCGGAGCTGGACCGGCTCGCCCGTGCGCGGCAACCCTACGTCGCCACCTGCGCACTGGACAACCGCCTCGTCCGCCACAGGGCTTCTGCCGATTTGAAGGAGCTTACCTCCATCGCCGCCTATCCGCTGGCCGTGGAAGAACGGGTCGTGGGCGTCATGGCCATGGTCACGCGCCAGGAGCCCAGCGACGCGATCGTCCGGAAGCTGTCCCTGGTCGCGGAGCCGCTGTCGCAGTGCATCATCCGGAAATGGGCGGAGCAGGAGATCCGGACCCTGAACGAGGAGCTGGAGCAGCGGGTGATCACCCGGACGCAGGAGCTGGAGGCGGCCAAGCAGGCCCTGGAGCGAGATCTCTGCCAGCGGGAGCAGGACGAGCGCCGGCTCGCCGCCCAGCACGCGGTCACGCGCGTGCTGGCCGACTCCCCAACGCTGACCGACGCCATTCCCCAGATCTTGCAGGCGATCTGCGAACGGTTGGACTGGAAGCTGGGCGCCTTCTGGCAGGTGGATCGGTACGCCGGGCTGATCCGCTGCACCGACCTGTGGCACGCGGCGCGCGGCGATGGGATGGCGGAGTTCGACGCCGCGAGCCGCACCACCGCGCTCGCGCCGGGCATCGGGCTGCCCGGGCGGATCTGGGCGTGGCGCCAACCGGTCTGGGTCCCCGACGTGCGGGAAGACCCGAACTACCCGCGGGGCCCCGCGGCGACGCGGGCGGGCCTGCATGCGGCGTTCGGCTTTCCGATCCTGAGCGGCAGCGAGGTCCTCGGCGTCATCGAGTTCTACAGCGATGCGCTTCAGGAGCCCGATGACGACCTCCTCCGCATGATGGCCGCGGTCGGGAGCCAGATCGGCCAGTTCATCGAGCGGAAGCGCGCGGAGGAGGCCCTGCGTGAGAGCGAGGAGCGGTACCGTACGGTCGCGGAAACGGCCGCCGAGGCCATCATCACGATTGACGAGACCAGCACCATGGTCTTCGTGAACCGGGCCGCCGAGCAAATCTTCGGCTACACTGCCGAGGAGATGCTGGGCCAGAAGCTCACGCTACTCATGCCGGAGCGGCTGCGCACCGCCCACGAGCGCAGCATGGCTCGGTACCTCACGACGAACCAGCGGCACCTGTCCTGGGAGCGCGTGCACCTGCCCGGCCGTCACAAGAGCGGGCGGGAGATCCCGCTCGAGCTGGCCTTCTGGGAATTCACCCAGCAAGGCAAGCGTTTCTTCAGCAGCATCGTGCGGGACATCACCGAGCGGGTCCAGGCGGCGGAGCTCCGCACCCGGCTGCTCGAGCAAGTCATCTCCGCGCAGGAGGAGGAACGGCGCCGCATCGCGCGCGAGCTGCACGACGAGACCGGCCAGGCCCTCATGTCGCTCCTGGTCGGCCTGCACACGATCGAGGGCGCCCCCTCGCTGGCCGAGGCGCAGGCGCAGGCCGGGCGGTTCCGGCGGATCGCCGCGCAGGCACTCGACGAGGTGCGCCGTCTGGCGATCGGCCTGCGCCCCAGCGTGCTGGACGACCTCGGGCTGGCGGCCGCTCTCGAGCGCTACGCGACCGAGTACAGCCAGGCCTATGGCATCGCCGTGGACCTGCACGCGCCAGGCCTGAACGAAGCGCGGTTGCCCCCGGCGCTGGAGATCACGCTGTACCGCATCCTCCAGGAGGCACTCACCAATATCGCCAAGCACGCGGGCGCCACGCTCGTGAGCATCGTCGTCGAGCGGCAGCCCGGCCAGGTGCGAGCGATCATCGAGGACGACGGCTGCGGCTTCGACGTGGACGCGGCGCTGCAGATGTCCCGCACCACCAAGCACCTAGGCCTCCACAGCATGCGCGAACGGGCCGGGTTGGTGAACGGGACGATCGCCATCGAGTCCACGCCCGGCCGGGGCACGACCATCTACGTCACGATCCCGGTGGAGGAGCCACGCCATGGGCAAGATTAAAGTTCTGATCGCCGACGACCATGCGGTCCTGCGGGCCGGACTCCGCATGCTGGTCAACGCCCAGCCCGACATGGAAGTCGTGGACGAAGCCGCCGACGGGGCCATGGCCCATCAGAAGGCGGTCGAGACGAACCCGGATGTGGTGCTGATGGACATCACCATGCCGGGGCGGAGCGGCATCCAGGCGATCGAGGACATTCGCCGGGACTGCCCGCAGACCAAGGTCCTGATCCTCACCATGCACGACGACCCGGCCTATGTCCGCTCGGTGCTGGCGGCCGGCGGCGCCGGCTACGTCATCAAGAAGGCCCCGGACCTCGACCTGCTCGCCGCGATCCGCGCCGTCTACCGGGGGCGGACCTTCGTAGACTTGACGCTCGCGGACGGGGTCGCTCAGGACGTCCTGGGCAGAAAAGCCTTGAACAGCAAGGTCCACGAGGGCCGACCCATGAGCCTGCTCAGCCAGCGCGAGCGCGAGGTGCTCTGCCTCGTCGCACAGGGCTACATGAACCGGCACATCGCCGAGCGCCTGCGCCTCAGCGTGAAGAGTGTCGAGACCTACCGCTGGCGGATCGCCGAAAAGCTCGGGCTACGTAGTCGCGCCGACCTCGTCCGCTACGCCCTGGAAGTCGGCCTCCTGGCGCCCGGGACCATCCCTCCAGGCGAGGACAGTTGACCGGTCTCATCCTCCCCTCACGTCCTCCGTCTCCCTGATAGCCCATCTTCTATGTCCTGAAAAACCCTGACACGCAGACCGGCTTCGTCACCGCTCCACCGCCAGGCTGTCCAAGTGCTCGTGTTTCAAGGCCGATCAGCGGTCAGTGGTTCCTCTGACAACCGCTGCGATTGCTAGCCATTCTCCTGACATACAGCCCCACGGTCTCTTGCTACAACCTTCCCTGCAAGCGTACGCAGGATCAAGTACTGAGTGGGCCCGCCACCCGCGCCGAGATCGAGCGGGTGGAACAGGGCAGAGACACCCGGGGCGCTCACGGACAGGCTGTTCACGCACCAGGCGAACCACTCCACGCGAGGTTATCGTATGACACGACATGGCTGGCTCAAACAGTCCGGGATTCTCGTCTTCGACCTCCGGTGTCAGTTGCTGTATTCGAACTTCGAGGGGCGGCTGTTGCATGGGTACGGCAAGAACGGGGACGCTCCGGTGATGGAGCACGACCTGGCCTTCGACATCAAGCGGCTGTGCCTGCGCTTGAGAAAGCTGATCGGGACGTCCCCCGGGGACGCCCATCCCGACCGGTTCGAGACCGAGTCGCTGACCGTGCCGGTCGGCGACGTGAACTACCGGTTGGAGGGGTCGGTGCTGTCCTCCGAGCTGTCGAAGGAGCCCTGCATCCTGATCGTCGTCGAGGAGGAGAAGCAGCGCCCGGTGCCGAAGCTCAATCTGGCTCACTTTCAAGCGACGTACAAGCTGACGCGCCGCGAGATCCAGATCCTCGAGCTGCTGAGCAAGGGCGCCAGCTACAAGGAAATCGCCTACACCCTCTCGATCTCGGCCCACACGGTCCGAGATCACATCAAGAACATCCGCCTCAAGCTCCATGCCGAGAGCAAGTGCGGCATCATGGCCCGCCTGATCGAGGATGCGGGCATGTACGAAGAGGCCAGGCTGGCCGGCACTCCGAACTGTGACGGCTCGCCCGCCGGCGAGACCCGCCAGTCCGAGGCCAAGCCAGCCGGCGTGGGACTGGGGGGCGGCCCGGCCCCAGGCGGGGTCGGACAGACCAGCCCGGGGCTTAAGCCGAAGGAGACGTTCGCCGCTCCCAGCGGCCGAACGCCGGAGAGCCGCGCGACTCGCGGCGCCTATGCCCGTTCAAGCCGGCTCTAGCGGCGGGCTCGCCGCACGTTCGGTCAGCGGCGGAAGCGGGGCGCCCCGTGGGTGCCCCCACCTCGCGCGCGGCGCGCCCGACCGCCCAACGGGCGGGAGACCCGACGCCCAGAATATTCCCGCTGCACGGTCGCGGCTGGGGCGGCGGAAGGCCTCAGGGGAGAAGGACTGCGACCCGACACGGAACAGCGGAGGCAGGAGGAGAACCATGGCGGTGACTGCGCGAGGCCTTCAGGCGGCAACCTGGCTCGTAACAGCCCTTCTGGTCTTGCCGCTTTCCTGCACCAAGACGGAGCCGCCGCGGCCCAAGAAGGTGTCCGATACGCTTCCGAAGGTCGTCGCCAGCGTCAACGGCGTCAACATCGAGCGGGAGGCCGTGCTCGAACGCCTCGACCAGGCCCGGACCATGATGGCCCACCAGCAGCACATGAGCCAATCCCCAGCGGACGTGGCAGCGGGCGCCCAGGCGGCGTCGACGCAGGCTCCGGCTCCCCTGTCGCCGGCCGAGCAGGCGCGACAGGACGCCGAGCAGGAAAAGGAGCTCCTCCATTCCATCATCAACCAGATGGTCCTCGAGGAGCTCAAGAAGCAGGAAGCCGCCCGACTCGGGCTCCGCGTCGCGCCCGAGCAGCTCGAGGCCAACGTCAAACGCATCGAAGAGCAGTCAGGGTCGCGGGAGTCGCTGGAAGAGCAGCTCCGGCAGGGGCATACCACGATTGACCAGTGGCGCACGCAGTTGCACCAGGCCCTGCTGTTCCAGGCACTCGAGGCCCGCCGCCGCGCCGCCACGCCCGTCAGTGACGAGGAAATCCGCCAGTACTGGGAGCAGAACCGGGCGACGCTGGCCCAGCTCTGGAACACCACCCGGCTGGACCAGGTCCGCGACCGCATCCGCGCCCTCATCCAGCAGAGCCGATGGCCCGCGGAGGAGGCCCAATGGTACCAGGAGCTCGTCCGGTCGGCGAAGATCTGGGTGGATCCCGCCGTCCGCCAGCAACTCGCGCGGCCGCCCGACCACGCGCATCCGGGAGAGCCCCCCGCAGCCGCCCAAGCCGGCGCCCCAAAGGGGTAGTGGCCTTCGACCGAGGGGAATGAGGAGAGCAAAGAGGGAGACGCTCCATGATTGAAGTCCGGGACTTGACGAAGCGGTACGGGCACGTGACCGCGATTGACGCGATCAGCTTCTCCGTGCGGTCGGGCGAGATCGTCGGGCTGCTCGGCCCCAACGGGGCCGGCAAGACAACCACGATGCGGATCCTCACGGGCTGCATGCCCGCGACCAGCGGCACCGCCTGCGTCGGAGGCTACGACATGATCACCCACGCGACGGAGGCCAAGCGACGGATCGGTTACCTGCCCGAATTCATCCCGCTCTATCCGGACATGACCGTGCCCGAGTACCTGGACTACCTGGGCGCGCTGCGCGGCTTGCGCGGCCGGGACCTCCGGGTCGCACGCGAGCGCGTGATCGAGCGCTGCGGGCTCCAGGAAATGCGCCGCCGCCTGGTCAAGAATCTCTCGAAGGGCTACCAGCAACGGCTCGGGCTCGCCCAGGCCCTGATCCACGGCCCGTCCATCCTGATCCTGGATGAGCCGACCGGCGGACTCGACCCCCGCCAGAGCCACGAGATGCGGCAGTTCATCCGGCGGCTCGCCGGCGAGCACACGATCTTGCTGAGCACCCACATCCTGCCGGAGGCCACCACCCTCTGTGAGCGGGTCGTCATCATGCACCGCGGCCGCATCGCCGCCGTGGACGAGCAGGAGAGGCTGGCAGCGCGGCTGCGCAAATCGGAAAAACTGGTCGTGCGTCTCCGCCACCCGTCCCCCGACGCGCTCCGCAGCCTGCGGCACATCCCCGGCGTGATCGGGGTCTATTCGGCGACGGGGTGGGGCCAGGGCAAGCCCGGCGGCCCCGGCGAGCAACGGTGGGTGGTCGAGTGCGAACTGGGCAAGGATCTCACGGAGGAGATCGCGCGGCTGGCGGTCCAGCGCGCCTGGGGCCTGGCCGAGCTGGCCCCGCTCGCGATGAGCCTGGAAGAGGTCTTCCTCAACCTGACGAATCCGAGCGAGCCGGAGGCGGAGTCATGAGCACGCTCTGGGTGATTGCTCGGCGCGAGGTCTGGAGCTACCTCACTTCCCCGGTCGCCTACGTGGTGTCGGCCATCTTCCTCGCGATCGTGGGCTTTCTGTTCTACGGGGTCGCGAAGCTGGCCAGCGAGCGGAGCATGCAGTGGCTGCAGTTTCAGGGCTCGGTGCCGGCCTTCAACGTGATTCAGCTCGTCTTCCGTCCTGTCTTTCAGGACATGGCGCTGGTGCTGGTGTTTGTCGTGCCGCTGCTGACCATGCGGCTGTTCGCCGAGGAGCGCCGGCAGCGGACCTACGACCTGCTCTTCAGCGCGCCCATCTCGATCGTGGCGATCGTCGGCGGCAAGTTTGCCGCCGCGGTGCTGATCTACACCGTGCTGCTCGCGCTGACCGCGGTCCTGCCCCTGCTGCTCGGCCAGTTCGCCGTCTTCCCCTGGACCGCGCTCGCGGCCGCCTATCTCGGCCTGTGGCTCCTCGGGCTCGTGTTCATCGCTGTGGGCCTCTTCGCGTCCACGCTGACCGAGTATCAGATCGTCGCGGCGTTCACGGGCGTTGGGATCCTCCTCGTCCTCTGGGTCGTGGGCCTGATCGGACAGGACGCCGAGCTGACCTTCCTGGCCACCACGCTGAGAAGGATCGCCGTGTCGGTCCATTTCGACAGCTTCGTCCAGGGGCTGGTCTGCACCTCGTCCATCGTCTTCTTCACGAGCCTTGCGCTGCTGTGGCTGACAATGGCCTATCGCGTCGTGGAGGCAAACCGGTGGAAATGAAGCGGCTCTCGTTCCTGCTGACCTGGTTGCGGCTCCCCGCGGTCGCCCGGGCGCTCCGGGGGGCCAACAGTGTCGTGATCGTGCTCGTGGTCGCTGGCATGCTCGTCGTGGTCAACGCCCTCGCCGCCTATCGGGACGTGCGGTGGGATCTTTCGGAAACCCGGCGCTTCACCCTGGCACCCCAGACCCTGAGCCTCCTCGAGCAGCTCGATCAGGAAGTCACGGTCTACGCCTTCGCGCAAAAGGGCAGCGATGAGGAACGCAAGGGGCAGGAGCTGCTCGACACCTACGCGGCCAGGTCGCCCAAGCTTCGCTACCGCGTCCTCGATCCCGACCAGCACCCGGCCCAGGCCAAGGAGTTCGGCGTGAGCCAATACGGGACGATCGTGGTGACCACCGCGACCGGCCGGCAGGCGCGCGGCACGGCGATCACGGAGGCCGAGGTCACCCGTGCGCTCCTCCGCGCGTGGCGTGACCGCGGCCAGGCCCTCTACTTCCTCGAAGGCCACGGCGAACACGAGCTGACCGACAGCTTGAAGCCGGGCTACGCCCAGCTCCGGGCGGTCCTTGAGCAGGAAGGCTTCATCCCCAAGTCCGTCAAGCTCTTGAACGGGGAGCCGGTCCCGAACGATGCGGCGACGCTCGTCGTCGCCGGCCCCAAGATCCCCCTCCAGGCCGCCGAGGTGGCGAGCCTCCGGCAGTACCTGCAACGGGGCGGCCGCCTGGCCGTGCTCGCGGACCCACACACCGAGACGGGCCTCGAGCCGCTCCTGGCGGAGTGGGGCCTCACCCTGGGCGCCGGCGTCGTCGTGGATCAGGGCGCCCGCACATTCGGCGGCTCCTTCACGCTGCCACTGGTTACCATCTATACGACCCACGAGATCGTGCGCGAGTTGAAGCTGCCCACGCTGTTCGCCGAGGTCCGCCCGGTCTTCGTGGATCATCGGAACCCGGACTACGCCGGCGTCCCGCTGGCCCAGACCACGAACCAGAGCTGGGCCGAGTCCAGCGTGGGCGCGGGCCCGCCCCAGTTCGACCCGAGCCAGGAGGCCCGGGGCCCCTTCAGCCTGGCTGTGGCAGCCCAGCCCAGAACCATGCTCTCGGATATCAAAGGAAGCCCGCGGCTGGTGGTGGTCGGCGACTCCGACTTCTTGAGCAACGTGTACGTCAACTTCTCCGGCAACCGGGACCTCTTCCTGAACATGGTCAACTGGCTCATCCAGGGACTCGACGCGTTCACCATCCGGCCGCACGAGGCCAACGTCAGCCCAATCATCCTCTCGGAGCAACAGGCCAACCTCCTGTTTGCGATTCCCGTGGTGGCGCTGCCCATCCTGATCACCTGCACCGGGTGGGGCATCTGGCGGTATCGGTGCACGCGGGTCTGAGGCACGACCGGTCCGGCCTCCTATGCGCAACCTCCTCACCTTCGCTGGCCTCCTCTTTCTCCTGGCGGTCGTCTGGGGGACCTGGGCCAAGATCCGGCCGGTCGCCGAGCAGGCGCCCGCGCAGGCCGGACAGGCCGCCCGGGCGCAGCCGCTGCTGACCTTCGAGCCCAGCACCGTCACCCGCCTCGCGGTACGCCGTGGGCGGGTGGCCTTCTCGATCAAGCGCGGCGAGGGGCAGGGGTGGCTCGTCCAGACGCCATTCCAGGCTCGCGCCGACGCCTACCTGGCGGAGCGCGCCCTGCTCGTCCTGCACAAGATCCCGGCCGAGCAGCTCATCCAGCCGCAGGGAACATCCCTGAGCCAGTACGGACTCGGTCCCGACGACCCACGCACCAGGATCGTGCTGGAAGACCGCGGAACGAGCCACTAGATCGAGCTGGGTGGAGGGTCGCCCAACGGCAAAATGATCTATGCCCGCAGCTCCGAGCGCGACGGGATCGTCCTGGTGCCGAAGGACAGCCTGCAGGCCCTGCCCAAGGAGGCGACTGACCTGCTGGACCAGCGGATCTTCCCCATCGCGCTCGACCCACTCCGGACGATCGAGGTGGCCCGCGACGGCGCCCGGCTGACGCTCCAGGCGGGCGGCACCGGCTGGATGCTCACCGCCCCGATCCGCACGCGAGCGGACACCCAGGTCATGACGGAATGGCTCAAGCGACTCGCGGCGCTCACCGCTGCGGCCGTCCGCCTCCCCGATACGGGAGCCGGCCGGCGCGCGCTGCGCACCCGCCTGGGCTCGATCCGGATGGCGGCCGGCCAGACCAGCCTGACCGCCGAGCTGTTCCGGAGAGGCGACGCGATCCTGGTCCGCCGTTCCGACCAGCCTGCCCTCGAGTTCGAGCTGCCCGCAGCCCAGCTCCCACTGCTCTTCCCCGACGCATTTGCGCTCCGGGACAAGCACTTAATCCAGGGCGCGGACCCGATCACCGCGGTGGAGTTCCGCAACCGGGACCGGGTCCTGTCGTGGATCAGAACCCCGCGAGGGTGGGTCCGGGCAGGAATCGCCCCGACGGCCGACCTGCCCGAGCGGCAAGCGGAGCGACTCGAGCGCTGGCTGACGGACCTCCGCCTCGCCGCCGGCAGCGCGCCGGTGCCGACGCTCATCCGTTGTAGGCCGCAGGAATCGTCCCGGTGGGTCGTGACGCTCCGGGGTCCTGGGCGCCAGGTCGTCGGGCGCATGGCCCTGGCGAGGACCAAATCCTGCGGCGATGTGGCGACACTCCCCACCGGCGAATGGGTCCGGCTCCCGCAGCCGGACCTCCTCAACGAGATTCCGGTTGGAAGCGGCTGATCGCGCGGGACCAATGGCCGGCTCACCCCCAGTCATGCGGGGGACGCCTCTTGCGGATGTGTAGACCATGAGCCCATCGGCAGCCCAACCCCTCACCCGAGAAGCCGCGCAGACGGAGGCGGCGGTTCGCGCCGGTGCCGTCGCGGCGGAGTGCCTGCTCTTTGCCCGCTATCTGACCGGGCACTCGCCACCACGCGCGCTGATGGACCGCTATGTCCGCGCCCACACGATCCTCTTGCTCGACGAGGCTTGTCCCGGAGATCTCGCCCTGGTGGCCTTCGCCAGGGAACACCCCTGGAGCCTTCCGTTCCTGGACGCGGCCCTGGGACTCTTGGAGCCTCGGGCCCTGCTGCGCAAAAAGCTCCTGGTGACGGTGGCGCTCCTCGAGACGACGCCGGAGTTCACCGACTGGTTCTTTCCTCAGCGCCTGCCCCCGATCGTGGCGTGGCTCCGGATCGTCCTGTATGGGCTCACCAGCCTAGCCAAGACCGTGGTCGGGCTTCCCCTGTACCTGGTCGTCATGCGAGCCCGATGATCAGCGACGTCCTTGTTGTCGGCTCCGGGGCCAGCGGCGTGCACGCCGCGGTCCCGCTCGCCGCCGCCGGCTATCGCGTGACCCTGCTGGACGTGGGGCATGAGGACCGCCTCTACGCCCCGCTCATTCCCGACGCCTCGTTCGTGGACATCCGCCGGACGGACCAGGCGCAGGCCCGGTATATGCTCGGCGAGCGGTTCGAGGGCGTGCCGTTCGGGGCGATCCGGGTCGGGGCGCAATTGACCCCACCGCGCCAGTACGTCGTCGAAGGGGTGGACGTGCTGACGCCGATCGTCTCGGAGTCGTTCTTCCCGCTGGAAAGCCTGGCGCGGGGCGGCCTGGCGAGCGCCTGGGGCGCCGGCGCCTTCCCCTACACGGAGCGGGACCTTGCGGGCTTTCCGGTCACCTGGCACGAGCTGGCGCCGCACTACGAGATCGTCGCCGAGCGCATCGGCATCAGCGGCGCGCGGGACGACCTGCTCCCCTTCTACGGCGAGTGCAAGTCCCTGCTGCCTCCGCTCCGCAACGACCGGAACGCCGCGCTGATCCTCGCGCGCTACCGACGGCGCCGGGCGCGCTTCAACGCTTGCGGTCTCTACCTGGGACAGCCCCGGCTGGCTGCGCTGAGCCGGCCCTATCGCGGCCGTGGGCCCGACCGGTACCTGGACATGTCCTTCTGGGCGGACACCGACCGGAGCGTCTACCGGCCGCACTACACGCTGGCCGAGTTGCAGGCGTATCCCAGCTTCGCCTACCATCGCCCGATCCTGGTCTCCGCCTTCCGGGAACAGGGCGACGGCCGCGTCACGGTCATGGGCACCAACCTGCAGACTGGACAGCCGGAGACGCACGAGGGCCGCAGCCTGATCCTCGCGGCTGGGGCGCTCGGCACCACGCGCATTGTGCTCCGCTCGCTGCAGCGGTACGGCGTCCCGGTGCCCCTGGTCGCCAACCCCTACACCCTCGTGCCGATGTTGAACCTCGGCATGCTGGGCCGGCTGCCGAGCCGCGACAAGCACAGCCTCGCCCAGCTCTGTCTGGTCTTCGACCCGCGGGAGCCCGGCGAGCCGCTGCTCCACGCCCATATCCATTCCTACCGCTCGTTGCTCAACTTCCGGCTGATTCAGGAGCTGCCCCTGCCACACCGCGAGGGCATGCGACTCACGCAACTGCTGCTCCCGGCCCTGGCCATTCTGGCGATTGATCATGAAGATCGCCCCGGGCCCGGGAAGTTCTGCCGGCTCCACCGGGGACGGCTGGGCGAGCCGGACCGGCTCGAGCTCGTCTATACACTTCCCGAGGAGCAACTGGCCCGACAGCGCCGCCAGGAGCGCCGGCTCCTGCGCCTATTCCTCCGGCTCGGCTGCCTGCCCCTCAAGCGGGTGCGGCCCGGTCACGCCGCGAGCGCGCATTACGGCGGGACCTTGCCCATGACCTGGGAGGACCGGGAGCTGACGGTGACGCCGGACGGGCGGCTCCGCGGAACCCGAGCCGTGTACGTCGCGGACGGAGCCAGCTTCCCCTATCTCCCCGCCAAGGGGCTCACCTTCACCATGATGGCCAACGCCAACCGGATCGGCGAGCACGTCGCCGCCGTGCTGCGGGACCGATGACCAGCGCGGGGCGAACCGTGCTGGTCACAGGCGCGACCGGTTTCCTGGGACGCCGCCTCTGCGAGCATTTCCGGCGGCAGGGCTGGGCCGTGCGCGGCCTGGCGCGGCGTCCGGAGACCGCGCGGTTCCGAGAGCCAGGCATTACCCTCTACCGTGGTCTCCTCCCGGACGACCTGGATCCGGCGGCCTTCGAGGGGGCCGCGGTCGTCGTGCACGCCGCCTACGCCACCCGGCGGCTGCCGCCGGCGGACGCGCACCGGGTGAACCATCTCGGCACCCTGGCCGTGTACGAGCTGAGCCGGCGGGCGGGAGCCGCCCAATTCGTGTTCATCTCCAGCACGGGCGCGCACGCCGGCGCGGAGTCCTACTACGGCCGGAGCAAGTTCGAGCTGGAGCGGCGGCTGGATCCCGCGCGCGACCTCGTGATCCGGCCCGGCCTGATCCTCGGCCCAGGCCCAGGCGGAACGTTCCACGCCCTGGCGACGCAGCTTCGCCGACTCGGCCTCGTGCCGATCTTCGACGGCGGCCGGCAGATCATCCAGACCATCTTCATTGACGATGTCTGCCAGGCCGTCGAGCTGGCGGTGGACAAGCGGCTGACGGGGACCTACGTCGTGGCGGAGCCCGAGGGATTGACGATGCGGGAGCTGTTCGCGAAGATCGCCGCCCGGCTGAACCGACGCTGCCTCTTCGTCCCGCTGCCGATGGAGGAGACCTTATGGCTGCTCCGGCTGCTCGAGCGGTGGCGGATCCCCCTTCCCCTCACGTCGGAGCATCTCCTGGGGCTCAAGACCATGGTCCACGTGCCCTCGGCGGCGGACTTGGCCCAGATCGGGCTCACCGTCCGGACGGCCGAGCAGAGCCTGGCGCTCTGTTTTCCCGGCTGATCGAGACCGGGCCTGGGCTTGCAGGCTCCCTTCCCGTTCACGGCCCCTCACGAGCGCCGCTCGGCTCGACGAGTTCGGCCAGCCGGTCCTGCGCGTAGCGGGCCCAGGCCGACTCCGGAAACTGATCGCGGACCGTCCGGAAGGCCGCACGCGCCTCGGCCAGCCGGCCCAGCCGCTGGTTGGCCAGTCCGAGATGGTAGTACCCTTCGGGCACGAAGGGGCTTGACGGGTAGAGACGGATCATCGCGCCGAAGTCCTGGAGCGCCCGTTCCATGTCCCCGCGCAGATAGGAGACCGTCGCCAGGTAGTAGGCGGCCTGCTCGGCCGCACCCGAGGACGGCGCGCGCGCCAGGACGCGGCGGAGCCGATCCACGGCTCCGTCGTAATCGCGGCGGTCCCGGGCCTGGATCCCCTCGTTGAGCAGGACGTGCGGCGAGGGATCAAGCCGCCCCAGCGCGAGCGCGACCGTCACGAGCCCGATGGGCAGGCTCGCGGCGCTGAGCCCGCCGACTGTTCCGAGGCCCTGGCGCACGGGCGCGGGGAAGAAGGGCGCGGCCGCGGTGATCCAACGCCGCCGCGTAGGGAGCCGGGCCAGCAGAAGCCCGAGGACCGCCGCGCCCGTCAGGCCCGCGCCCAGCCGGTCCGGCCAGGCCCATCCGTACCACAGACGGACGTGGCCCTGCTTCGGATAGACCAACATGAAGGCCGGCGAGACCAGATAAATCGTCTGGGCGCCCTCCACCCGCCAGTTCGGATGGTAGGAGACCCGGATCAGGTGGGGCCGACCGACGTAGGGCGTGTCGAACTCGATCGTCTCCTCGGACAGCCACGTCCGCACCGGGCCGGAGGAGCCGTCGCCCAACGGCACCGGCCGGCGCGGCAAGTGCCCGATCGCGTCCGGCGAAACCGTGACGAAGCGCGCCAGTACCGAATCCGGCACATTGACCGGAAAGACGAGCGGGACGTCGAGCTGGTCCGTCAGCCGGAACCACCGGTAGGCGAGGTCCTTCCAGTTCCCCTCCCGGACCAGCACCGGCTCGAAGGCGAGTGGCTCCACGTAGCCGGGGGGAGGGGGCTCCCGGAGGCGAAACACCTCGTAGGGGGGCACCCGCGCGAGCAGCTCGACGTCGGTCCGCTTGCGCAACGCTTCCTTCAACTGGTCGCTGACGGCAATGATCTCGCCGACGTTGAACAGCCGCAGGTGGCGGAGCGCGTCGGGCAGGTTGAAATGCGTGCAGGCCACATGAGAGAAGGGGCAGGACGCCTCCTTCGACAGCTCCGCCTGGACATAAAACACGAACGGCGCGGTCGGGGAGGCCTGCAGGTACAGCCCCTCCAGCGTCGAGCGTCCCGAGTAGAGCGGCAGCGTCTCGAAGACACGCGGCGTCCCGGCGCCGTTGTGGATCATGGAATGCTCGTAGACCACGCGCGGATCGCTCGCGGTCCCGGTCAGGACCCGGTTGACGCCAACGAAGGCCGGCCACAGGCCCTTCTGCTCCGCACCCGCGTAGTTCCAGGCGATCCAGCTCGGGATCTGGCTGCTCTGGGACACGCTCCAGCCGGTCAGCAAGCCCGCAAGCCCCAGCACGGGCAGGGGCCCGCCCGGGATCCGCCGGGCCAGCGTGCCCACCCCGACGGCTGCGAGGAGCAGGAGCAGGAACTGCCCGAACGGGATAAACCGCACGTCCACGACCCCCAGCCAAGGCCCCAGCAGGTAGCCAGCGGCGCTGATTCCGATGCCGTACCAGAAGTAGAGACTGACCGAATCCACCGGCGCGCCCCACCGGACGCGCCGGATCGCCAGCCAGAGACTCCAGCCGCAGGCCGCCGCGGCCGGGCCCCACAGATCCCGCGGCAGTACCTCCGTCCACTCCTTGATGAACCAGGCCGGCGCGAAGGCCGTCGTGTAGGGCAAGTTCGCCAGCAGCGGGAGGAGCCACCACCCGAGCAGGCAGAAGGCCAGCCCGTAGACCGCCAACAGATATCGGATCGCCGCCCACCGGTCGCGGGTCAGCGCCGCCAGGCCCAACGTCGTCAATCCGGCAACGAGCAGCGCGTAGCCGTGTGCCAGCCCGACCAGCGCGAGCAGGACGGCGTTGGCGGCCAGCCCGCGCCCGCGCTCGATGCCGGCCCAGACGGTCCCGAGGCACAGAACCGCCAGGCTCAGCCCGAGACTGAAGGCGAACTCGCCGGCCAGCGTACTCATGACGTTCCCGCCCCACATCGAGTTGCCTTCCTGGAAGAGGAAGATCGGTGTGGCGACAGCGGCGAGCGCCGGTGCCGGGAAGGGGCGCCCCGCCAGGCGCACCACAGCGTAGGCGGCCAGCGGCAGCGTCACGGTCCCCAGCACCGTCACGAGCTTGAAGGCGACCGGTAAGGCCACGACCGCGCTCAAGCCCGCCATCAGCAGGAAGGGCAGCGGAAAATAGAACTGCAGGATCGGGAACCCCGCGTAGTTGCCCTGGGCCCAGCCGGAGAGCTTCCAGGCCGGCAGCAGATGCTCGCGGAAGTACACCGCGGTCGCGTAGTGGGACAGGATGTCGCCGCCGGAGGGGGTCGTCGGCAGCAGGAGCAGGTCGGGCTGGAGGCGCAGCGCGACGAAGGCCAGGACCGCGCCGAGCACGAGCGCATCGGCCCAGGGCTCCCAGGCGGGGCGAGGCGGGCCCTCGGCTGAAACGGCAGCGTCCACCCGCCTCACACCGGAGACCTCCGGAAGGCCTGGCGCTCCGGCGGGCGGAGCTTGGCCGCCCGCCGGAAGCGACGACGCAGGCGCAGGACTGCTACCACGAGCAGCGGCAGGACCGCCAGGCCGCCGACCGCCGCCAGAGTCCGGTATCGAGACCAAGCCGGGGCGAGGATCCGGACCGAGGCGGAGACCGTGGTGGATGTGTGCCGCCCCTGATCCTCGGAATCCACGATCGCAGCCACGACGTAGGCGCTGCCCGGCAGCGCGGACTCGCTCGACAGGTCGAAGGCGACCTCCTGCCGCGCGCCTGCCAGCAGGCTCAGGCGGGCGGCGGCGGGCGACACGGCCAGCTCGCGCGGCGCGACGAGCCGAAGCCGGACCTCGTGGGGCCGCCGATCCAGGTTGCGCACGCGCACGCGCACCCCGGCGGAGGAGGCCAGCTCCGCCGACCGGATCGTCGCCGTCACCAGGGAGAGCGTCTGTTCCCACTTGCTGAAGGGCGTCACGGCGATGGTGGAGAAGGCATAGCCGTTCGCGTCCGTGTACTGGATCCGCACGACCGCGCTGTAGGAGCCAGGCCCCAGCTCCCCGACAGGCAGGTGGATGGCCATCTTGGCGCCGTCCCCGACGCCGAGCCGAGTGAGCATCGGGACCGTGACGGACCGTCCCTCGGCCTCAATCGTCGCCTGCAGCATGAAGGCCGGCTCGTCCCCTTCGTTGAGCAGCTCGACGGACACGTTGAGGAACCGCTCGATGAGCTCCGCCTGGGGGACGATCCGCAGCCGGATGACGCTGCCGTAGCAGGGCGGCTCACCAAGCGCGACGAAGCCCAGCAACACGAGCACGCCGGCCATCATCCAGGCATGGCTCGCGCTAGAACGCGGCATGGTGCCCCTCGTGCGGCACCGCCTCGAGGCGCTGAGCCAACCGCTCGAGGATCCGATCCGTCAGCGGCCCCGGACATTCGCCCGCGACCATGCCCCGCTCGTCCAACGCGAAGGCCCAGGGCAGGGTCGGGAGGTGCCATGCCTGGGCCACGCGCTCAGCGGCGTGGCCAAGGACGAACCGGATCGGGACCAGGCCACTCCCGGTCCCCCCGACGGACTCGCAGAGCCCAGCGGGGCAGGTCCGCGCCGCCGCCACGACGACGACAGCCGGCGCGCGCCCGCGCAGCACCTCGAAGCCGGCTGGAGGCCGCTGGCCGAGCTTGAGCGTCAGCTCGAAGCGGTTCCAGATCGTGCTGCGCTCAAGCAGCGACGCCACCCACCGGACACGCTCGGTCAGCAGCCACCGGGTGTGGCGCACAATCTCCTCCATCGCCTCGCGATGGTCGGCGGCCGTCTGCGCGCCAGCCTCCTGCCGATCGTCAACCCGGAACAACCAGAATCCCTCCCGAAACCGGACCGGCCCCACCACGGCGCGCGGCGCGGCCGCCCAGAGCTCCGCCCAAGCTTCGGGAGGCACCTGGGCTCGGGAGAGCCATGCCTGCATCGGCGCCTGGGACGCCCCTGTGTCTCGACCGAGGGCCTCGAAGGGCCGGCCAGCGCGAAGCTGCGCGAGGGCGTTCCGGGCGCTCGGCTCGGACTCGAAGGGGAGCCCGGTTACCCTGACGCGATCCTGCCGGAGCGCCTCCTTGTTCTGCTCCCAGTACTCCGCGAGCTCCTCAGGATCCACCGCCAGGCGAGCCTCCGCGGCCCGCTCTGTCTTCAGGTACAGGAGGCCGTTGCGGGTCGTCTCCAACCACTCCGCCAGGCTCGTCGCGTTCGCCCGGAGCATCCCGTCCAACTCCGCATCCGAGGCGAACCCGCTCCGGAGGCTCCTGAGCCGGTCCTGGACCTCGGTCTCCTCGACCCGGAGGCCGCGCTGCTCCCCTTCGGCGCGGATTACCTCGCTCTCGATCATCCGGGCGAGCACCGTCCGCACCTCGCCCTCCGAAACCGGATGGTGCTGATGGGAGGCCGGCCGCATGCTGCGGTGTTGGGCGAGCCGCCGCTCGAGCGCCGCGAAGGTGATCTCCCGCCCGTCCACCACGGCGACCACGTCGGGGTGCGTGCGGAAATAGGCTTCCGCGGCGGCAACCGACGGCAGGCTCAGCTCCGGTGCCGCGTCAAGGTCCGCGCAGGCGGCCCGCAGCCGCAGCCACCTGGGACGCTCGCGGTGCCACCGCTCGGCGCGCAGATGGCGAGTCAGGCGCGGCCGCCAATCGGCAAAGGAGGTCTCTTCCGCCAGCTTTCTCGCGAGGACCTGGAAGACTAGCACCTGCCCCTCCGCCCAGATGGGCTCGCTGACCTGTCCCGGCGCCACGCCCCGCAGCGCCTGCTCGATCTCCCAATCCAGCTCGCCGGGACCGACCCAGGCGGCACCGCTGTCCGGTGATTCTCCGACACCGGTCCGGAGCGAGTCGGACAGGCGCGCCCGGATGGCCCGCGCCTCCGCTTCCGTAGCCGCCGCGACCCGACGTAGGGACAGGAAGTCCCCGTAAAACACGTCCCGGTGGCTCTTCCAGAGCGCATCGACCTCGTCGGGCTTGATGACGACCTGGTGGGCGAGCCGTTCCTCGGCGTCGGCAACCGGCGCAGCGTCCTCGAGGGCGGCCAGCGCCTGGTTGATCAATGTCCGGTCAATGAGCCGGAGGACAGCCTGGCGAAGGTCCTCCGGCGTGGGGGCGGGCAGCTCGGCAAGGGCCTCGCGCACAGCTTCACGCCTGATGGGAAGGCCATCGACACGGGCGACGAGGTCGGGCAGCCAGGCCGGCAGGGGAACGGGAGCCGGGCGCTGGGGCCCCCGCCTCGCGCTCGAGTCGCCCCGCCAATAGGCGAGCCCGGCCAGCAGGGCCGAGGCCGCAACCATGATGAGCAACAGGCCCCAGAGCTTGGCTCGGCTCGGCATGGGCCGTCAGTCTCCCCCGCAGGTGCCTGTGCACATTCTAGGAAGCGCCACAACCGGCCAACAACCACCAGATCATAGTCCCCTGAAACCGGGTGGACAGCCAGGCCACTGCGAATTCGGGAATTGTCGCTCTCCAGCGCCACTGATAATCGTAACGGCAGACCGTGCCGCCAATGCCGAGGCAACCATGGTTTCCGTTTCGATCATCATCCCGATTTACAACGAAGAGCTGATCCTGACCGGGGCCGTCACAGGCCTCCTTGAGGGGTTGGCGGAGTTGCCATTCACGTACGAAGTCGTCCTGGTCGAGAACGGGAGCACGGACCGGACCGGCCCGATTGCGCAGGACCTCAGCCGGAGCGATCCGCATGTCCGGGTGATTCACCTGCCGACCGCCTGCTATGGCCATGCACTGAGGGCTGGCATCGAGCACGCCCGCTACGACCGGCTCGTCCTGTTGAACCTCGACCTCTGCGACATGGAGTTTCTCGCCCGCGCCACCCGGCTGCTGGACCAGTACGATTGCGTCGTCGGCTCGAAGGTAGCACCTGGCTCGCGGGACGAGCGCCCGCTCGTCCGGCGGCTGATCACCCGGCTGTTCAATGGGTTCCTCCGGGTCGCGCTTGGCTTCCAGGGATCGGACACGCACGGCATCAAGGCCTTTCGTCGGCATCGCGTGCTTGCGCTGGTTCGGGCTTGCGTGACGAAGGCCGATCTGTTCGACACTGAGCTGGTGCTCCGCGGCCACCAGGCCGGCCTGACCTGGTGCGAGATCCCGGTGACCGTCCGCGAGTGCCGTCCTGCGCGGACCTCCGTGCCGGCCCGAGCCCTGCGGACGATTCCCGAGCTGATGACCCTGGTGATGGCCTGTATGAGGCGCCATGCGCCGGTGCCGCTCGAAGAGACCCTCAACGCCTACGATCGGGAACGCGTCTATCGTCTCGCCGAACATTACACCGTTGACGATATCGTCGAGCTGACCCTGATCCCCCGCGACCAGGTCGAGCGCTACCTCCAGACCCGGACTCAGCCCGCCGAGCATTGGGGCATCCTGAGCCTCGTGAAATGAGCGCAGGCCCCCCGCAATTCGCCCCCGGCGACAGCCCACGCGCATTGGCGCGACACCGGAAGCTTGGTACAATAGCCTCGGACCCTGATGCAGGCAGTGGACCCGGCTCTGAGGGAGTGTTCCCGCATGAGTCTTGGAGCGCTGGTCAGCCGGTCGACACGGATCGCGGTGGCCATCGGGCTCCTCCTTTCGGCGGCCCCACCCTGGGCCCATGCAAAGATCTACGAATGTCGCGGCCCCGACGGAGCCAAGGTCTTCACGGACAGCCCGGCGCAACTGGAGAAGTGCACGGTGCTCAACGCGAGCCCGCCGCCGCCCCCGACCCACAATCCCTTCGGGATGCCGTTGCCAGCCGTGCCGGCCGACCCCACTGTCCCGCTCATGCAGGTGCCAGGCGTGCCGGGGGCGCCCGCCGAATATGTCCCAGCTCCGGCGCAGGCTTCGCCGTTTGCGGACAGCCCAGTCGTGCCCCCGCCACCGCCGACCCAGCCGCCACCGCCGGGACTGCCTGCGATGCCCACTCAGGGCCCGGTGCCGTCCGACGGCGCCTCAGCACCGCCGGCCCCGGCGCCAGCTCCGATGAACCCGTTCAACCCGCTGTTCCCGACGTTCCCGCAGGCCGCTCCGGGCGGGGCCGGGACCAGCCAGCAGCCGAGCCAATGATGCAGATGAGGCAGCGGGCGCTGGCCCTGTCGGCTGCTTCGGCGACGGCCGGGCGCCGGCTCTCCGAGCGCGGCGTGACGTACCTCGCCGTGATGCTGGCGGTCGTGCTCATCGGTATCTCGCTGACGACGGTCGGCAAGTCCTGGAAGGTCTCGATCAAGCGCGACCGGGAGGCGGAGCTGCTCTTTCGCGGCAACCGGATCAAGGCCGCAATCGAGCAGTTCGCGGCGAACTACGAGGTCATGAAATCGGTCCGGGATCACCGCTTCCCCATGACGCTCGAAGAGATGACCAAGCCGCCGAAGCCGACGCTCCAAATGGTGTACAAGGACCCGATCACGGGCGGTGATTTCGAGTTGGTGCGGGTGAACGGGGAGATCCAGGGGGTCCGGAGCCGGAGTCGGGACAAGCCCCTCGACCAAGTCAACTTCAAGGACGCCAAGACCTACTCCGACCTCCTCTTCAAAGCTGAGATCGCGACGGGACAGCCCTGCGCGCCGGGTCTGAACCAACTGAATCCGCTGGCGGCCTCGAGCGGTCCGTTGCCGGGCTCCCAGCCTTCCCTGGGCGGCATGCCCGCAGCCGACGGTATGCCCGGCGGAGGGGTCTCTTCGCTTGGCGGCCAGCCCGGCCAAGCTCCTCAGAGTGGCTGCTCGTCCGCCCCGGGATCCCCCGGCCAGGCCCCGGCACAGCCAGGCTTGGCTGGGGCCCCGACCGTTCCGACAATGGGCGCTGGCCCTGCCCCATCAGGGGGCAGTCTGTTCTGAGGAGCCTGTTCCCCATCACCGCAGGACGACTGGCTGGACCCACGGCGGGTTCAGCGGGAACGTGACCACGCCCATTGCCCCGGCCCGCCCAGCCGCGACCGTGGGGCAGGTCGGGCAGCCCACCGGCGCGAGGCCTGGCAGGGTCAGGAGACTGCGGACGTTCAAAGGCACGTCTCCGGCCTTGGTCAGCGTATCCATGTCGAGCACGGCGAGCTTGTCCTGATAGCCGGACGCCCCCCACCAATAGAAGCCGCCCCCCCGCTTGGGACCGAAGGCCGAGCCGTGGCAGCCGCTCCCGCAGTCCACTAGGGCGACGACGAGGTCCGACCCGGTCTCGATGACCGCGGCGCGGCCGGCCTTCGCCAGGCTCACCACGACGAATCGCCCGTCGGGGCTCGGCGGGAGATGCATCGGCACGTTCCACGTCGGCAGCGGGACGCCCATCAGCGTGCAGGTCTCGCAGAGCGGCAGCTCGATGCGCTGCAGCCCGATCCCAGTCAACGGGTCGTGCACCCCCACGGTATTGGAGAACGCGTTGGACGCATAGGCCTTGGTGCAGCTCGGCAGCGTCCCCACGGCCACGGGATAGAGCCCCAGCGCGGGCGCCACCATGCGTACGCCGCCCAGCTCCGCCGGCGACCCGGGTAGGTATAGCGAGGCCACTTCGTTCGACATCGGGAGCGCCGCCACCGCCGTCTGACCGTCGCCGCAGATCCAGAACCCGTGCGGATGCCGGGATGGGGTCAACGGGATGAAGCCGGTCACCGGGTGATCCGGATGATTCGGGTCGAAGAGGCCGATCTGCCCGGACAGCCCCCCTTCGAGCGTGAGGAAGCCCACCGTCCCGGCCGGGTTCGTCATCACGTGCGTGACGTCACCCCCGGTGAACAGGACTGTGGTGTCGACGATCCGGTTGGTCATCCGGTCCACCGTGACGAACGCCTCGCCGTGCCAGAGAGTCGCGAACATCTTGGTGCCCGTCCGGTCAAACCAGAGGTCGTGCACGTTGTTGAGCGCTTCCCAACGACCGCCGATCCGGCGACCGACGAGCGGCGCGGCCCCGTCCGTCGGCCCCATGACCCGGACTGCCGCCGTCGCATCCGCGTCGAAGGCAGCCAGGCTCAGGTCCTGGAACGTCGCGGCATCCCCGCAGTGCACCACGCCCGGCACGGCCGCGCCGGACGGCAGCTCGAAGGCCGCGGCGACGCAGAACTCCCCGATCCCCGGCGGGTGTCCCGACGCCGTGGGAAGCGCGCCATCCAGGGTCATGGCGCCGTTCAGGACATCGGGCACTGGCCCGGCTGGCGCCGCGACGCCCGGCAGCCCGACGGAGATCACCCCGGCCATGTAGGGATGGATGAAGCAGAGGTACGGATAGACCCCCGGCTTGTCGAAGGTGACGCTGAAGGTCATGCCGGGGGTGAGGCTCCGGCGATCGAAGTCGCCGCCGAGGACCGGCTCCCCGCCTCCGGCAGCGCTCCTCACCGGGCTGAGCACCGCCATGAGCAAGCTCGTCACCGTGTGGGTCCCGGCTGAGAGGTTCAGCCACTGGACCGTATCGCCGATCGTGATGCTCATCCGGGTCGGGACGAGCCAGGGGCTCGAGTCCACGAGCCGGACCGGGAAGGTGTGGGAGACCGAGCCGGTCATTGTCGAGAACGTCTTGGTCTCACTGTTGTTGGCCGGTGTGGCGTCGACCAGGCCGGGACTGAGCGCGCCGCTGGCCGTCAGGGTGACCTGCAGCCGCACGGGAACCGGATACTCGAAGACCACGTGACTGGAGGCCCCGGCGGCCACCGTCACGTTTTGGACGGCGCTGTAGTTAATGTCCCCGCTCAAGGAGACCCGGACCGTTTCCGCGACCGATCCGACATTGGTCACCACCACGGTGACCGGCACGATCGTCCCGATCATGAAGGGAGGCTGGTTCGACGCAAACCTCACCACGATGTCGTGCAGGGCTGGCGGCAGCGTGCTCGTCGTCGTTGGGACGGTAGCCGTCGTGGTGGTAGCCAGCGCCGTCGTCGTGGTAGTCGTGCTGGCGGCTGTGCTCGTCGTTGACGACACCCCGATCGTCGTGGTGCTGCTGGCCGCCGTCGTCGTGGTCGTCGTGGTCGTGGCGGTGGCTTGCACCGAGACCGTGCCGCGCATCTGGTCGGAGCCGTGGATCAGGCAGTAAAAGCTGAGCGCCCCGCCCCGCTCGAAGGGGCCGATGCGCACGGATTGGCCAGAGTCCAGCTTCCCTGTTGAGAAGTTGTTGCTGGACGTGCTCGGCTGGACGATCTCCGGCAGCCGCGGCGAGAACGCGAGGTCGCCGGTCGCCGTATGTTTGAATTTGCCGAGGTTCTCGAACTCAAGCGAGTCGCCCGTCTGGATCGTAACGGGAGTCGGCGCGTATGCGCAGGCAGCCGAATCCGTACAAGCGGGATTCACCGTACCGAAGGGCTCACCCTTGGCATGGCCGCGACTGTCGTCGCCCTGAATCCCATAGACCGAGACGTGACTCACCGCTGCGTCCGCGGGAGACAGCCTTGCGACCAACGCGAGCAGCAGGCCGATCAGGAGGACAGGCAGGCGCAGCACACGGGCACCTCCCGGCGGACGCTTGAACCGCCCCCGCCTCGCGCAACCGACGAGCCTCACTCTATACCTAGGATCGGCTAGCGAGAACCCACCTGTTGAGGGGACTCCTTTTCTACCGGGCCGGCCTCATGAGCACGGACTTGAGGCCCTGCGGCGAGGGGGCCGGGATCCGCAGGCGTGTCCAGGCGCGCCCGCCGTCAGAGGAGAGCGCGAGGCCGCCATGCTCCAAGGCGGCCAACAGGAGGCCCGATGGCGCCTGTTCCGGGAGGAGGCGGGACAGTCCTTCCAAGGACGCAAGCCGGGTCCAGGTCTCGCCGCGGTCGAGACTCTGATAGAGCCAGCCCCGGGCTGCAGCCTGCATCGTCCCGCCGGCCGTGAAGGTGACCGGCGGGAGCCGCTCTTCGGGAAGCCCGGCGACCGGCCGCCAGCCGCCCTCGAGACGATCGGCGCGAAAGATCCCCCGGCTGGTCCCGATGAACCATGGAGTTCCCCGAGGCCCCACCACGACCCACTGGGGGGGCAGCGGGGTCTGGACCTGCACCCACTCCGCAGCATCCCCGCTGAGCAGCAGGAGTCCGGCCGGGGTGAGCCGCAGCAGCCGCCCGGCCGTTCCCGAGACGGGCACCAACGTATTGGCGGCGGCCGGGGGGGCAAGCGGCTCCGACGCGCGGACCGGCGACGCTGGAGGGGTCTCCTTGTCGGCGCTCAGGCGGGCCTGGACCGGCTCCCAGTTGTCGCCGAGATCGGTGCTGCGAAACAGCCCGCTAGGCGTATCCACGTACAGGACGTCGGAGTAGACCGGATCAATCGCGAGCCCCAGGATCCGCTGGTCCGCAAGCCCCTGCCCCGAGACCCACAGACCTGTCTGGTTGAGCGTCTTGTAAACCCCGGCGTCGCGCGTCCCCGCGATCAGCAGCCCTGCGCGCTCCGGGTGCTCAACGAGACAGGTCACAGCCTCCGTGCCAAGCGCGTAGGAGAAGAGCCGCCACGAGTGGCCGCCGTCCTCGCTCTTCATGACCCCCAGGCGCGGGCTGGCGAGATACAGGGTGTCCGGCTCGTGCCGGCTGATCACGACCGCCGACACCTCGTCCGCCGCCACCCACCGAGGCGGCGTCTCAGCGACCGCCGCAAGGGGCGGCAGAGTCAAGAGCGCCACCTGCAGCAGCCGCTTCGGGTTGACCATGCCCTTCAGCTCGGCCCCGAAGGAGACCGCGGCCAGGCGCCCCGTCCGGTCCAGGGCGGGCGCTTCGGCCACCGCGACGGTCCCGCTGTCCGTCAGCCGGATGATCGTCCCGGTCTCGACCCGCATGAGGAACACGTCGGTGTGCAGCTCCGGGTTCAAGCCATCGAAGCGGCAATTCGAGATGAACAGGAGCGTCCGCCCATCGGCGGAGAGGGCCGGGTTCGCGCTGGCGCAGCCGTGTGTGTGCGTGAGCTGGCGCGGGAGCCCGGCCTCGACCTCGAAGGCAAACAGCTCGATGTTGCGGTCCGGATTCTCGCCGAGCAGGTCGAAGCGTCCCGCGAAGGCCAGGCGCGTGCCGTCGCCGGCCATGACGAGTTGGGCGAACGCCCCAGCATCCGCCGTCGGGGTCTGGGCCAGCCGCCGCACCGCTCCGGTCGTGCGACTCCACAGGTAGAGGCCGGTCCGGATCCGTCGGTCCAGGGGCGGATGGACGCCGACAAAGGCCACGGTCTGGCCGTCGCGCGAGATGAGGGGCCGTTCATGTCGCGCGGGCCCTTCCGTGTGCGTGACCTGCCGGAGCGTGCCGCGTGGCACGTCGAACAGGAACAGCTCGGTGTTCCCGTCCCGGTTCTCCCCGGGCACGAGGTCGGCATCGGAGGCAAAGATGAGCCACTGGCCGTCTCCCGAGAGCCGGGGGAATTGTACCGTCCGATTCGAGTCGGACGCGCGGACCTGCGTCACCTGGGTGTACCGGCGCGTCGCGTCGTCGAAGAGGAACACCTGCTCAAGGTGGGAGGGATTTTGGCCGAGCGCCAGGTCTGCGGTGCTCACGAAGGCAACCCGCCGGCCGTCGTCGCTCACGGAGGGCGAGAACGACTCGGCACCGGGCGGAGTCAGCACCTGCTCCTCTCCAGTGGCCCGCTCGATCCGCACGATGCGGTGGTCCTGCCGCCCGGTCGGCCCCGGCGGGCAGACGGCGATCGCGACCAACCACTGCCCGTTCCCGGACAGTTGTGGGCTGAGATACGAGCAGTCGCCGGCCGGCGAGGTGAGTTGGGTCACATGGCCGGCCGGGCCGGCCGCGGAGGCGGCCTCACCCGATACCTCCCCAAGCGCCGAGCGCGCCATTCTGTCGCCGGCCACCCCGGAAAGAGCCAGCCCCACGGCGCCGAGGCTCAGGCTCAGGCCCAACGCCGCTGGCCAACGGATCTCGGACATGACGGTCACTGCCCCTTCTTCGTGTTCAGCGCCGCGGCAGGGGCATCCAGCTCAATCCGGTCGGCGACCCACAGGTCCGCCTTTTTCTTCAACTCCTCGACCCGGCGCTGCATCTCGTCGTAGGCCCGCTGCTTCTTGATGATGGACACGATCGCGTCCCGTTTGTCTTCCAGGCGCCCCCACCCGACCGGCCGGTAGCCTTCCACCTTGACGATGTGCCAGCCGTGGACCGTCTGAAAGGGCTCGCTGATCTCCCCCGGCTTCATCTTGAACACGATGTCGTCCCAGGGCGGATAGTGGCCGGTCCCGCGCAGCACCCAGCCCAGGTCCCCGCCGTTCTCCCGGCTGCTCCGCTCGGTCGAGGTCGTCCGGGCCAGCTCCGCGAAGTCCGCCCCTTCTTTGATCTGCTTGTAGAGACGCCGAGCGAGGTCCTCGGTAAGGACGATGATCTGCCGGGCCTTGACCTGCTCCGGGTAGTAGGCGGCCTTCTGCTCCTCGTACTTGAGCCGGATGTCCCGATCGGTCACAACGATGGATTCTCCCAGCTTCTTCGTGATCTTCTCGAACACCAGCGCCCGGCGGAGGTCCCGGCGGAGATTGGCGGGATCGTTCCCCTGCAGGGCCAGCATGGTCGCAAAGGTCCGCTCGTCCTGCTTACCGCGCATCTTGGCATATTACGCTTCGACCTCGTCGTCGGTGACGCTGATCCCCAACTGCCGGGCAAGTTGCTCCTCCAGGACACTGTGCACCAGCACCTGGACGGCGACGCCGGCTCGGCGGACCCGGGCCTCGCCCGGGGCCAGGCCCGGGTGGGCCCGCTCGTAGATATCCACCCGTTGCCGCACCTCTCCCTTAGTGATTGTCACCCCGTTCACCCGGGCAACGACCTCGTCGTCGCCCGGTGCCGGCGCGACCACGGCAACTGCCTGCGCCCCGAAGGCTTCGGCGACCAGAAACCCTGCAGCGATCACGAAGCTCCATACGAGCGACATAGTGCACCTCTTGCTCTGACCCCCTGCATCAAAGGCATTCGGAAGACGCCCAGCCCACCGTACTCCAACGCGGCTCCAGCGAGAATCCCCGCATTGAAGGACTACGATTGACCGAGAGGCGTGACGGCCCGGCGGGGGAAGGCTCTGACGGAGCCCTCCCCCGGCACTGGCGTGCAACCGAGCGTCCTACAGGGTGGTCGGATAGGTCTTCGTATCCGAGTTGTTGGCCGGCGTCACATCGCCGGATAAGGGCGCGCTGGCAGTCAAGGTCACCTCCAGCCGCACCGGCACCGGGTATTGGAAGATCAGGGTCTGCGTGTTACTCGGCACGATGGTCGTGGTCTGCGACGAGCTGTAGTTGATCGTTCCGCTCAAGGTGACGTGTGCCGTTTCGACGCATCCACCGACATTCGACAGAATCACCGACACGTTCACGATGGTCCCGATCTTCATCGGCGGCTGAGCAGCCGGGAGTTGCACGACGATATCGTGCGGTGAGCACACGAGCGTCGTGGTGGTCGTGGTCGGCGCTGTGGTGGTGGTCGTCGCGGCCGTTGTGGTCGTTGTGGTGGTGGGCGCCGTCGTCGGCGGCGCCGTGGTGGTGGTTGTGGTCGGCGCTGTGGTGGTGGTCGTCGCGGCCGTTGTGGTCGTTGTGGTGGTGGGCGCTGTCGTCGTCGTGGTCGGCGCCGTCGTGGTGGTCGTCGTAGTGGTGGTCGTGGTCGTCGTGGTCCCACCCCCACTGATGTTCAGGGTACCACGCATTTGGTCAGGACCGTGAACCTCACAGTAGTAGTCGAAGGTCATGGCTGGAGACTGAAACGGTCCGATCAGCTTCGTCTGACCAGGACTAAGGGAGCCAGTCGAGAAGCAGTTGGGGGCATGCTGGCAGTTCCCCTGGTTCTGGCCTGGTTGCTGGACCACGTTCAACGGCTGGAAGTTGTTCAGGTCTCCGGTCGCTGTGTGGATTTGCCCGCCGACGTTGTCGAAATTGATGGAATCACCGACCGCGATGTTGGCCGGGTTGGGGTTGAAGGCACAGATCGCCGAGCCGGTGCAGGCCGGGTTGGGGTTCGACCCATCGTTGCCGAGCACCCCAAAGATATTGACCTGCAGGGTGGCCGCATAGCTAGGCCCCGACAAGCTCAACGCCATCCCCCCCACCAGCCCGATGGCCAGGATGAGGGTTCGGGCTTGAACACAAGTCACGGTACACCTCCTGGTTCTCTAAGAGAATTTCGGGTGCGGCGAGGGGAGCAGGCCGCTCCCCCCTTGCTCTTCATTGGCTCGTTCCGCCGGCTAGTCCACGGCGCCGGCGATCCCCAGGTGCCAGGGCGGCGGCAGCGGGAAGGGGCCTACGCCCATGTCGCCCCACTTGCCTTCCGCCGTCACCACCGCCGTCGGCAAGCCCAGCGGCGTCAGCCCCTGCAGCGTCAGGATACTCCGCACGTTCACCGGCACATCCCCCGCCTTCACCAACTGATCCATGTCCACCACCGTCGCCTTGTCCTGATACTGCATGGACACCCAGGCGTAGAACCCGCCGCCCGCCTTGGCGCCCATGTTCGCCCCATGGCAGCCGCTGCCGCAGTCCACCACGTTGATCACGCTGTCCGACGCCGCGTCAATGATCGCCACCTGCGAGGCCTTCCCCATCGCCACCACGACGTACCGGTTGTCCGGGCTGTTGGGGATCTGGATCGGGACCTGCGTGTGCGGCGCCGGCACCCCCATCAGCGTGCACTGCGCGCAGGCCGGCAGGTCGATCACGTGCACGACCTCGCCGCTCATCACGTTGTTCACTGTGATCGTCCCCGACACCGCGTTGGAGGTGTAGGATTTCGTGCAGTTCGACAGCGCCCCCGTCGCCACCGGGTACAGTCCCGGCGACGCCGTGATCACGTCGCTCATCGCCATCACCTGCGCCGCCGTCGGCGCGCCCGGCAGCGTGGTGAACCCGATGAAGTTCGACATCGGGAAAGGCTCGATCATGATCCCGCCGCCCAGCCCCGCCCCGCTGCAGGAAATCCACGGCCCGTGCGGGTGATGGACCGGGCCGAAGCTGTGCAGCCCGACCATCGCACTCGTTGCCGGATCGAAGATCCCGAGGTTGCCCGCCATGCCGCCCTCCAGCGTCAGCACCCCGACCGACTCGCCCGGCAGCGTGGTCATCACGTGCGTCACGTCTGCCCCCGAGAAGACTGGCGTGATCGCCAGGAACGAGTTCGTCATCCGATCAAACGTCCAGAAGTTGGACCCGTGCCACTCGGTGACGAACATCTTCTTGCCATCCCTGCTGTACCAGATGTTGTGGGCGTTATCGATGCCCTCGAACCGCCCGCCAATCTTGCGGCCGAGCAACGGCCCCGCCACCGCGACCTTCCGGATACAGGCCCCGGGGCCGATGTCCCCAAAGCAGGCGGGAGCAATGCCAGCCGTCGAGGTGCCGTCAAAGGCTCCCAGCGGCAGGTCGGTGAAGGTCTTCGCGTCAATGCAGTGCACGACGCCCGAGGGGAGATTGGCCGCCGGCTTCTCGAAGTCCCCGGTGATACAGACCTCCCCCACGCCCTGGCTAAAGCCGTTGGAAGAGGGGAGGCCCGAGGCCGGCGTGGTGGGCCCCTGGATGATGTCGGGCACCGGCCCGGCCGCCACCGTCACCCCCGGCAAGGTGATCGTCACGTTGCCCGCCATGTAGGGGTGAATGAAGCAGACATAGGGGAAGGTGCCCGGGCTGCTGAAGGTGACCGAGAACGTGCAGCCGGGCGTGCAGGCCCGGCGATCGAAGGCGCCGCCGATGACCAGCCCCGAGTCGCGGGACGCGGTGTCAATCGTCGTCAACTGGGGCGTCGCCATCTGCAGGCTCGTGATCGTGTGGGTGCCCTGCGAGATGTTCCGCCACTTGACCGTGTCGCCGACCACCCCAGACACCCGGGTCGGGTTGAACCAGGGGCTGTCGTTCGTGATCGTAATGTTAAACGTGTTGGCCTGGGCAACGGTCCCGCTGACGACGAGCCCGAGCCCGAGCAGCCCGGGAAGCACCAGCTTCCCCCAAGTCTTCATTGCACTCATGTTCCGCCTCCTCTGATATGAACCGTTCAGTCAAGGTGATCTTGCGGTTAACGCGCCAAGACTCGCACACTCCACCGCTGCTCTCGAATCACCTGATCCTGCCTCACCTCCTTCCTGGTATTACTCGCCCCCTCTGTCGCCTGCACGGCGCCTTCGCAACTGCACGGCCCCGACTCCGCCCACGCCAGCCTTCCGGGCAGAGTCGCGCGCCTGCATGACCTCCCGACTAGCCGGGCCTACAGCCCCGGCAGGGGTGGCGCGACCCCCTGCACGGCGAGCGGTCTGACGGTACAGGTCGGGCTCCCCGGGGTCGGGACCGTCGCGCAGACCCGGAAGTAGCCCCACTGCCCGGCTTCCAGATAGGGCAGCCGGTGATTCAACCAGAGGTAATTGCCCGGCAGCCCGGCCGCACCCCCCGCCCCGTCCTTCACGTACATATCCAGCATTTCCGCGGCCCCGAACTGGAAGGAGCCCAGCAGGTCGGCGCCCGGCATGAACCGCTCGAGCGGCCATTGGTGGTTCTCGATGGCAAACACCTGGTTCTGCTCGTTCGACGGGCCGAACACGTGGAACACCACCGGGTCGCCGACGAAGGCCTGGAAGACTGGCGTCGGCGGATCTCCAAACAGGTCGGCGCGGAACGCGTTCTCGGGCCCAAAGGCCTGTCGCTGGGACAGCGGCGCGGCCTTGTAGTTCACGCTTGTGAGCCCGGTCACCGCCTCCGGGTACGGGATCGTGAAGACCCCGATCTTCTCGTCTTCGTCCTGGAAGAAGAGCGCGTAGTCGCGATAGCGGCTGGCGAGCACCGTCGTGAGCGCGATCGTGTTCTGATCCGGCGTCGTGCAGAAGAGCTGGACCAGGGACGCGAGCGGCGTCGTATTCAGGATCGCCTGGATCCGGCAGAGCGTGTTCCCGATCTGGACCGGGCTGCCGACGAGGATCGGCCGGACCACATCCACCGCGACCCGGCTCTTCTTGGACACGTCCTCCCCAGTCACGGGATCGAAGTACTGCGCGCCCGGAGGCCCCACGATGATCGCGCCGAACAGCCCGTTGCGCGGGTTCGCGAACTGCGTGATGGTGAACGGGGGCGTGATCACGTCGGAGGGCAGCCCATAGTCCCGGATCAGCACCCCGCCCTCGCCGAACTGCGGGTGCGCATAGAAGACGTAGGTGCGGGATTCCCCAGGGCCTGCCGTCTGGTCGAGCGGGTTCAGCCCGACGTTGGCGCCGTAGGACTGCGCCGGATCATAGGCCATCTTCTCGACGTGGAAGGAGGCGCGGCCCGAGGCCAGCTCGTTGGTGAACTGGACGTTCACGCAGTCCCCGACGTTCACGTGAAGGACGAGCGGCTGGGGGGGCTTGGTTCCGGCCAGCACGGCCGCCTTGTCCGCCCCCAGGACGTAGATCCGCCCGTTGATGGACGTCCCGTTACCGAGATCCAGGGTCTTGTTGATCGCCGACACCTGGAAGAACTTGAACGGCGCGGTCGGCGGGCAGACCGGCGGGCTCGGCGGGATCGTCCGGCCGGGCAGCGGTTGCAGCTCCCCGACGGTCTGGCCGAACACACGCAGGAGGCCCCAGCTCCCTTCGCGGAGCTTGGAGCGGCGAGCGTTGGAGAACAGATAGTCGCCCGGTTTCTGCTGCGGGCCGCCCGCGCTCGGGATCACGAGGTCGTACCGCTCAGCGATCCCGACGTGCTGGGTGTTCTTGGGCAGCGACAGCGGGCTGAACCGCTCGCCGCGCCACCAATGGCCGTCCACGTGGAAGCTGTGGGTCTCATGCGCGCCGGTCTGGTGCATGCGGATCACGACCGGATCGCCGAGGTAGGCCTTGAGCAGATGGGTATGGGGGTCACCGTGGACGAGGCTGCTGAAGGCCACCGAGGGATCGGCCAGGGCGAAGCGCTGGGGCAGCGGCTCGACCCGCAGGTTCAGCGAACTGCCCAGCGAGCCCGACTGGCCAACCGGATTGAACTTGGTCAGAGGGTTGTCGTCCTGCATGAGCATGACGAGCTCGCGGAAGGCCCCCGTGACGTCGGTGGTCAGCTTCTCGGCGGTGTGGATGTCCGCGACGATCCCGCTCCGGATCTCCGCGCCCGTCGCGGGATCGTGATAGGTCGAGTGGGGTGGCTCGATCACGATGGCGCCGAACTGCCCGTGCTTCCACGATGCGATCCCGTTGACGTGATCGTGGAAGTACGTGATGCCGTTCTGGACATCCGGATACCAGCGGTGCCGCACGAACTCGACGCTCACCAACTCCCCCGTGCCGTGGGAGTTCTGGAGCGGCTTGGCGAGCGTGATCGTGTTGCCGGCGATCGCGACGATCCGGCCGACCTCGAACGTCGCGGGCTGCTCCATGCCGATCCCGAGCTCGATGTTGGGATGGAACCGGCTCGCATCCGCGACCGTGATGGTGGTGCTGCCGGACGGGACGCCCGCCGCCAGCGTCGTGTTCATCGGCTGCTGCATACCCGTCTGCCCGATAATGTTGAAGGGCCGGACGGAGCCTTCGTAGTTGAAGCCGGTGATCACCCCGTCGCTCCCCTGGGGATCAAACTGGACGAAGTGGATGTGGAGGTTCACCTTGCTCAGGAAGAAGTTTTCGAAGGTGTCCAGCAGCTCGCTCTTGAGCACCACGTCCACGCAGTCCCGGGCGTTCGCTCGGATCGCGAGCGGGACCTTCTTGCTGTTGTCGGCCAGGACGTCGGCCCGCTCTTCATGCAGCACGAACAGACGCCCCTCGGTGTCCACCAGGGGGAACCCGAAGACGGGATTGTTGACGTCAGGGTTGAGTGGAATCTCCACTGGCAGCGCATGGATGTTGTAGAACTTGCGCGGCGTCCCGCTCGGGTTCTCCGGGCTCCGTTCCGGACAGAGGCTCCAGAGGCCGTTCTCGCCCGGCTTGGCCGGCTCGGTGCTCCTGGTCCCATCCGAGTTCAAATGGATCGGCTCCAGAAACGGCGCGGGGCCGTGGTTGGGCGGAAACGGTGCCCGCTTCCCGAGGTGCGGATGCAAGAACGGATAGGCGAGCTTGCCGGTGGTCGGATCGAACAGGATCGGCAACCGCTGCCCCGGCGTGGGGGACGCGAAGTTCGGCCAGACCTGGGCCGTCTCCGGCTCGTTGAAATAGGTGTTGCCCGTCCGGATCCAATCGTGGACCGTCGCGTCATAGGCCTGGATCTGCCCCGCCTCCGTGAGCGCGTTCCCCGGCTTCCCCTGCGGCGGAAGCTGTTGCTCGACCCAGTCGGTCAGCGAGAACTCCGGCGGGCTCTTCGAGAGATCGGTCGGGCCGCTCACGATTTTGTACTGCGTGCCCGAAATGCCGCCCTGGGCCTGCGTGGAAAACCAGTCCACCGTCGTCCCGACTAGCGCGGCGGAAGTTACCGCGGGCTTCATCCGCCCCTGGCGGTCCGGCAGCTCCTGGAGCGGCGGCAGGTTGTCGGTGGACGCGGGCCCGTTCTGGAGCGTGTTGTACACCCGGTGGAGCGACCACATCCCGCCCAGGTAGTGGTGGGCCACGTGGCAATGCCAGAGGAAGTCGCCCGCGACCTGCTGGCAACCACCGCTCCCGCATTCGCTCTCCAGATCGAAGGTCTCGGAGGGCCCGATGGACTGCGCATCCACAAAATCGGAGAAGCTCGGCGCGGGCCGGCCGGGCTCCTGGACATCCGGCGTCAGGGGCGGAAACTTGCTTAAGCCCACGTCGAAGCGGGTGTCGCCGGTCCCGGGTTGCCGCTTCCAGCGAATCGAGCCGCCGTGGTAGTGGTGGACATGCCAGACCTCCGAGCCGCCGTGCGCCAGGCGCCACTTGATCGGATCGCCCAGATAAGAGCGCGGCATCGGGGCCGGCGGATCGCCGTTGGTGTAGGAGCCGTAGGCCATGGATTCGTCGAAGAAGCCGTGCCGCTGATTGATCAAGAGCAGGCGGTCCCGGAAAGGATCGCCCCGATAGTTCAGCACCCGCCCGCCCCACTTGTAGGCGCCGGTCACGAAGTCGGACATGATCTGGGGGTTGTTGTTCTTGTCGCGGATCTGAAAATTGTCGTTTCCGACTTCATGGTAGAAGACCGCGAACTCCCGGAAGCTCGGCCCGGAGGGCGGCACGATGGTGGCGAACCAGCCGCTCTTGAGCGGCTGCCCGGTCCACGGATTCAGGAACTGCGAGCCTGCCTTCTCCACGATCACCATGCCGAACAATCCGTGCGCGGTCTGCTCACGCATGTTCCCGTGACTGTGGAAGTAGTAGGTCCCTTCCTGCTGGTCCGGCTTGATGAACCACTGGTAGGTCACGGAACCGCCCGGGCTCGCGATGCTGGCCGGATTGGCCGCGATCGCCGGCACGTTGGCTCCCGCTACAATCGCGCTGGAGCCGTGGATGTGGATACTCGCCGGTTCGGCCAGGTTGTTGCTGAAGTTGATGACGAGGCACTCTCCCTGGTTTGCGCGGATCACCAAGGGCTGGATGATGTCACCCTGCAGCCCGATCGAGACGGCGGGCTGGCCGAGGCCAGCCCGCGCGTTGGCGTTCTGCTGGGCCTCCTGGAGCGCCTTGACGCGGTTCTCCGTGAGGACGTACATCCGCCCCTGCGGGTCGAAGTCCAGGAACCGGTTCAGCGTGATCTCCAGCGCGATTGCTGCGATGTCGTAGCTCCTGGTCGGCGTGCCGGGCGGGCAGAGGCCGCCCGTCAGCGACACGGTCTCGACCGACGGGTCCTTGGGGTACAACGAGATCATGCCGGGGCCCGAGCCCCCGCCGTGCAGGGGCACACCCTCCGACATCATGTGCCCCATCGCCATCGTCGTGAAGGGGGCGGTGGGAAACTCCTTGGCGAGCTTCTGACGGAACTGCCCATCCAACACTGGACCGGCGTCCGTCGTGATCGGCCCGGCGGCGGCGAGCTCACGCGGCCCCTGCGGCGCCTCTTCCATCACATCCGCACCGTCATGATGGTGCACGGCGGGCGCATGAGGAGCAGCGGCCAGGACCGTCGTGAAGGGAATGAACGGAAGGGCCAGCAAGACTGCGAAGACGGCGGTTGTCACGGTGGACCATCGGATCAGCATGCGAACAGTTCGTGTCGCGAGATGCGTGCAGCGAATCATCCCTCGCCCCCTCTCTTAAGATGAAACGACCCAGCACGCGCACGCGGAAGTGCGCTCCACTTTTGGCTCCGTGAGGCGTACACTAGAAGCGAAAGTTTCTGCTGACAATTCGCCAATTCCGCTGCAACGGAACGGGTTCCCCTCTGGTGGGGACAGGGATGTCCCGCAACGTTGTCAGGGGCTTCACCGGAGATGTCAGTGCATAGCCGGACATGGATTGGGCCTTCACCTTACAAAGGGTGGGCAAGCGAGGTCGCGGCCTGGTCACACCCGGGGCGGCGTACCGGCCTGGCAGTCGTCACGGAGCGATGCCGGTCGCGACGAGTGCGGCTGGCGAATGGATCGAAGGTCAGCCCGAGCCAGCCGCCGGCCCCGCGGGGAGGCCGAACCGTTGTAACGACTAGCTTCTGCTACGTATCAAGGGTGGGGCGTCTGCGGAGGGACGCGCGAGCCTGTCACGGCTCGCGCGGCGAGCCGGATGGCGCGCAGCCGTCAGCGTTTCGCGTCGGCGGCGAGGATGCTCCGGATCAGCGACTTCAGATTATCCAGCTCAAGGGGTTCCACCTTGATGTTCCCGTCGAGGATGACGGTCGGGGTGGACTGCACGTTGAGGCGCTCGCCCAGCCTTTTCCCTTCCTGCACAGCCCTCGCCGGCTTGCCGGTGGCAAGCCCGGCCTCGAACGCCTCGGGGTCCAGGCCGACTTCTCTTGCCAGGGCGGCGCGGAGCACGCGGTCGAAGATCTCGAGCCGCTCCTTGTGGATCGTGCGGAAGAGAGCCTGCTTCATCTCCGGGCCTTTCCCCATCGCCTTGGCCTGCTCGTACATCTCGAAGGCGGTGGGGAGCTTCCCCCGGATGACGGGGAAGCCGACCATCGTGATCTCCAGCTTGGCGCCGAACTCCTTCTTCAGCTCGGGGACCGCCACCTGCTCGAACAGATGGCAGTGCGGGCAGTAAAAATCGGCGAACTCGGTCAGCTTGACCTTGCCGGGTACGTGGGTCGAGGGCTCCTTGAGCTCGACGTACTTCCCCTTCAGCTCCGCCGCCCCCGCGATGGCTGCGGCGCAGGCGACGGCCAAAGCCGCGAGCGCCGTTCGCGTGATCGCACCGTGTATGAGGCTCATCGCGCCTCCCCGCTAAAGTACGCAGCTTCGGGATCGCTCGTCCGTCAGGACCCGGACTCCCGCGCGTCAGTCACCCGCATGATAGAATACCATCCATGCTGTCCGCGGGCACAGCCATCCGCACCCTGGTCAGCGGGGCGCTGCTGCTGTGCGGATGCGCGGCCGATCCGGTCGTGCCCTCTTCGCTCAAGCCCCGCCTCAACGAGCGTCTGACCTTCGCCGACCTGAAGGAGTCCCCGCAGACCTACAGCGGCCAGCTCGTGGTGCTCGGCGGCGAAGTCCTGTCCGCCAAAGTCCTCAAGCAAGGCGTCCGCATCGAGGTGCTGCAACTCCCGCTGGACGAGACGCGGGAGCCCGCCTGGGACCGGAGCCAGTCCCAAGGACGCTTCCTGGCCGTGCAGCAGGAGTTTCTGGATCCCGCCACGATCCCGCCCGGCACACGCCTTACCATCATGGGCGAGGTGCTGGGCGAGACGACCCTCCCGCTCGATGAGACCCAGTACCGGTACCCGACCTTGGAGATCAAAACCTTGAAGATCTGGCCGAGCCGCGAGTCCGCCGCCCAGCCCTACTCCCGGCGGAGGCCCTACTCCTGGGATTCCTTCCCCTACTGGCGCCCCTGGCCGGTCTATCCCTACCCGTATTGGTGGTAGCACGCCCGTCCCGCGACCGGACCTACCGGCTGCCCTGCCGCACGATCCGCTCCACCCGCTCGTCCTTTCCGCCCAGATCGAGGTACCGGTGGTAATAGACGAGGGCCTTCGCCGGGTCCTTGAGGTGCAGCTCGTAGAGCACGCCCAGGTGGTAGTGGGCCTCGGCGAGGGTGGGCTTCAGCGTGATCGCCTGTTGGTAGGCGCGTTCCGCTTCGGTCAGCTTGTTCAGGCTGGTGTACACGGCTCCGAGGTTGAGGTGCGCCTCCGCGTACTCCGGCCTCAAGCGAATAACCTGGAGGAACTGCAGGACCGCCTCCATCGGACGGTCCTGGCTTCGGTAGACAAACCCCAGATTGTAGTGCGCATCCACAAGGTCCGGCTTGGCCGTGATCGCCTGTCGGTACGCCTCGGCGGCCCGTTCCAGGTCGTTGTCCTTCTCGGCGATACGGCCGAGCAGGTACCAGGCGTCCGCATGGCGCGGGTTCGCGCGAAGCAGCCGGGTCAGCAATTCAGTCGCCTGGCGATCGTCGCCCTGGTTATCGAGCAGATAGCCCAGCCCATAGAGCGCCGCCTCATGGTCCGGCCGGACGGCCAGCAATTCCCGGTAGGCCTGGACGGCCTTGGCCGGGGCGCGCTCCTGCTCGTAGAGTCGGGCGAGCGCGAGGCGCGCGTCCGCGTCCTGAGCGTCCAGCTCGATAGCGCGCCGCAGCGCCTCCTCCGCCTCGGCGGCCTTGCCCTGGGTCTGATAGACCAGCGCAAGGTCATAGTGGGCCTTGGGCAGCCGGGGATCAGCCTGGAGCGCCCGCTGGATGGCATCCGCCGCCTCGCGGGGCTGCTTCTTGCCGTTGAAGTAGACGAGCCCGAGCAGATGATGCGCCTCGGCGAACGTCGGCTGGAGTTCAATGGCCTTCTTCAGCGCCTCCACCGCCGCGTCGTGCCGGCCTTGCTGGTAGAGCTTGAGCCCCTGCTGGTACTGGCGCGAGGCGGGGCCGGACTGAAACGGTGGGCTAGGCTGCGCCGACACGGTCGCGACCATCGCCCACAGGACAAGGACGAGGATGGGCGCGCCCGCCGCCCGGCCCCGTCGCCCTCCCGCTCCCACAGCCTTGCCCAAGCTCGTCTCCTTGAGACCGGCTCAGCACCCAGCGGCGACTATAAACAGAGCGAGGAGAGGAAATCAACGGATCCGCGGCGTTGCGGCCCAGAAGCGCCATGCCACGGCGCGGCGGCTTGCCGCAGAGAGCCTCACTTGAAGAGAACCTTGGACACGGTGGTGGCCGGAAGATCCACCTGACCGAAATCCGATTCCCCCCGGAAGCTGCCGGGAATGGCTAGGGTGAATTCCCCAGTCTTGCCGTTGGCGAGCGTGATGTGGAGCAACGGAGCACCTTGATCAGCCCCCGGTTTGGCCTCAACCTGACGGATGGTCTCGAACCGCACGTGAATCGTGGCGGTCCCGCGCTTCACGGGCAGGTGCTTCACCTCATGCGGGACGAACGCGGTTTCACTGACCTTCTCCTCCCAATAGAAGACCACGTTCCGCACCTCGGTCTCCACGCCTTGTACGTCGGTGAGGACAGCGGTGAACGGCTTGTCGGGCTTGTGCTGCGCCCAGCCGGGTCCCACGGGAGTCAGGGCCAAGACGGCCAGCGCACCGGCGGCCAGCATCAGCCGCGGCCCCTGCCGTATGCCAGATGAACTTGTCATGTCGGGTCTCCTCCTGCGTCGGTCCATGCTGCTTGGAGCCTTGGCGTTCCGTTAGGGTTTGAGCCGATAACTGATCGGCACCTGCACGACGACTTGCGGACGCCCCAGCGGGCGCGCCAACGGCAGAGGGCTGGCCTGTCGGATGATCTCGACGGCGTCGTGATCCAGGATTTGATGACCGGAGCTCTGCACGACGGTCAAATCTTCTAGGTTCCCGTCTTCCCGGATGACGACCCGGATGACGACCCGCCCCTCCAGCCGTTTCATCCTGGCTTCAAACGGGTACCGTTTCAACTGGTGGACCCGGTTCAACAGGGCATCCGCCAGCCACCCGAAGTCGGTCCTTGCGGCGGGCTGAGCGGAAGCGACCCGCTCGCCGCCCGGCGAGCCGCTCCCCGCGCTCGGCGCCAGCTTGGCAATGGCTTCCTGGGCACCCCGGGCACGCTCGTGGGCCTGCACCGGCGCCGTCAGCGGCGTCACATCCGTGAGGGGTCTGGAGACAACCGGCGACGGGGCGGCGGCTGACACCAGCGGCACAGCCGGCTCGACCGGGGCCGCGGCCTCGGCCGGCTTTGTGATAGGCTTCGGCACCTCCCGCGCCGCCACCGGGGTGACCTCCCGGACGGTCGCCTGAACGGGATCGGCAATGACCGCCGCGCCGGTCCGGGTGTCGCGGACCTGGGGAGCCGGCTCCGGGTGGAGCGGCAGCGCCTCTACAGGACGGCTGACCGCCCGGTTTGCCTCCACCGGCTGGACCGTCGGCGCGGCCTGCGCGGCTTGGATGACCGGCTGCACCGGCCTGAGCTCCTGCCGGACGAGCTCGCGGACGACCGGCTCGATCCGCTCCAGAGTCTGCATGGGCTCGACCGGCCGGACCGCCGGGACGGTCTCCACCGCCTGACGTGACAGGGCCGGCTGCGGGGCGAGCGGCGGAGCCGACGGGGCAGCGACTAGCCGCGCAGGATCGCCGCCGGCCGGTTCCGCCGGCTCCGCCCGCGTCGGCGGCGGCGCCTCCACCATGGTCACCTCCCACCGGAAGGGCTCCGGCTGAGGCACCAGCCGCAGATCGGCGACCAGGACGTATGCGGCTGCCGCGGCCAAGCCATGGACGAGCAGGGACAGGCCCCACCCGAGCAGGAGCCGTTGGGCCTCGCTCGGGTGCCGGAGCGGCAGGGTCGTCACGACCGCTCTACCTCCAGACTGACCTGCTTGAACCCCAGCCCCCGGACCTCGTCCACGACGCGGACGAATCGCTCGAGCAGCGTGACTCGGTCCGCCCGCACGACCACCAACGATTCCCGCGGATGCGGGTGCAGGCCGATCTTCAGCTCCTCCTCCGACACGGGCTGCTCGTTCAGGAACAGGCGTCCGTCGCTGGCCATCGTGATGACCAGCGGCACGTCCTTCCGATCGCCCGCGTCCTTCGCCTTGGCGAGGTCCACCGGAATCTGGCCCGTCGTGATGAAGGTGGCCGTCGTGAGCACGATCACGAGCAGCACCAGCATCACGTCCACCAACGGAATGACGTTGATCTGATCCAGCTCACGCTCCATGACGCACCTTGTAGAGGGTGACCAGTTCAGTGACCCGTCGGCGGAGCACGTTGTTCAGGACCACGCAGGGAATCGCCACCAGCAGCCCGACCGCCGTGGCCTTGAGCGCCAGGCTCAGGCCTACCATGATCGTGCTGACCGCCATCGTGCCCGAGGTCCCCATCGTGTGGAAAGTCAGCATGATGCCCAGCACCGTCCCCAGCAGGCCGATGTAAGGCGCGTTGGCGGCCACGGTCCCGATGACGACCAGCCGCCTGGTCAAGGCGATCTCAAAGAGCTGCAGGCTCGGAAACTGGGCCATGTCCACGCGGCGATAGAACGCCCAGCGCTCCGCCGCCACCGCCACGGCCCAGAGACTCAAGACCAACAACAATCCGATGACGCCGTAATCCACGAGGACTTTGACTCCTTCCATCTCTCCTCCCTCCCCGACTCGCTCAGGAGCGAACGATAACCCGGTTTGGCTCGCCCGAAAACAGGGGGTTTTGCGGCCGCGACACGCCCCGCATCCGCTCTCGGTGCGGCAATCCGGAGGGCGGTGTTGGCAGCACGCCCGCCGCTAGACCGGGTGACGCCGGCCGGCCCTTCCCAGTCATTGAGGGGGCGTCAGTCAGGGAGGACGGGCGGCGGGGCGCGCGAGCAGGACCGGAGCGGGAGCAGGACCCCGCTCCGGCAGGAGGCGGGAACCTCGACAGCGGTCACGAAGGCGACCCGGAGCAGGCCGGTGTCGGCCGCGGTTTCGAGCGACTCTCCGACAACATGGAGCCATGTACATCCGACCGGGACGTGGGGCGTCGCGTCGTGCCGCACGTGCTCCATCGCGTGGCCCACGGCCTGCACGGACACAACGACCTGCACCACGGCGAAGCAACTGGCGAAACACCACGCAATGAATCGGCGACCGTGCAGGCTCATCCCTTTCACGTTACCGGACGGCGGCGGCTTGGGCGGCGAGCCGGTCCTTGATGCGGCTCACCACCTCTTGAATCTTCTGTTCAGTCAGCAGCCCCCCCTTAATGTACTCCTGTACAACGCCATTTTCATCTACAAAGACACTGACGGGCAGACCGAAGACCCCGTACTGGTTGGCGACCCGATTGTCGTGGTCGAGCAGCACCGGAAAGGTGTGGCGGTAGGTCTGGATATGCTCCCGCACCTTGGCCTCATCCTCCAGCTCGTTGACGGCCAAAACGACGAAATTCTGGTCCCGCAGCCGATCGTACATCGCCTGCATCGCGGGCATCTCAGTCGTGCAGGGTTTGCACCAGGTCGCCCAAAAGTTGATCAGCACGATCTTGCCCCGGAAGCTGCTCAAGCTTTGCGTGCGGCCCTGGAGGTCCGCCAGGCTGAAGTCCGGCGCCGGCATCCCGACCACGGGTGGGCGCTCCCCCATGCTCCAGGCAGAACCCTGCCCGAGCGGAGCCAGCACGGTGACGGCCGCCAGCACCAGTGTCCTGATTCGCGTTCTGCTCATGACCATGCCTCCTGCGCCGGCCCCGGCTCACGAGACGCCCGGAACCTGGAAATAGTAGGTCAGCCCGAAGGTAAAGCTCACGTCCTGAGCCAGGTTGTTGTTGAAATCGCGGACCACAGGAATCTGCGAATAGAAATAGATCTGCGTCTTCTCGCTCGCAGTGATCATGAACCCCGGCGTAAAGGCCAGATAGGTCGAGCCGGTGTTCGGCACCCGCCGGTTCCGGATGGCCGCATCCAGGACGATCGGATCGCCCGGAAACCCGGGATCGCTTGGAGTTTGAGAGCGTTCGAGTGACGCACTGATGTTGTCGTGGACCAGGTAGCGGTAATTCACCTGAGCGGTCAGCACGAGCCAGGGGACCGTGACGATATTCACGCCTCCGTTCAGCAGATACTCGTCCCCGAACTGATAGCCGGCATTGTTGCGGAACGTGTGGCGGTAAGAGGCGAAGGAGAACTGGTTGAGGCGGTGGGGGATGAGCTCGTAGGTCTGGTAGAGGGACCCGATCAGCCCCACCTGCCCGCGGCCGAGCTGGCTCGGCGCTTCCATCACCCCACCGCTCGCGTCGCGCGAATTCCATTTCCCGGTCGGCAGCTCCACCCCGAAACCAGCCACCAGCATGCTGCGCAGCGTCGGCAGGAGGTTGTACTTGGCGGTCAGCCGCATGTCGCCCAGCCCGTTGTCGTAGAAGTCCACGTTGTCGCCGGCGCCGCCGTTGGTCTCGCCCAGCCCGTCAATATGGTGGTGAATCCGGCTCAAGAAGGGCACCGTGACCTCGAACCCGAACCGCTCTGTCACGCCGTAGTTCAAGTCGAGCGTGGCGGTTTGCGTGATCGTCCGGGTCTCCCGGTGGTGATCCAGAATTAGGCGGCGTTGATTCTGATCAATGGCCGGGATCACGCCGGAGGTGCCACCCTGCAAGCTCATGGGCGTGAAGGTATAGAACATGTTGACGGTCAGCAGCCCTTTCTGCGGGATCTGCTGCTGAGACCCGATGACGATGAAGCAGGTGACGCTGCCGCAGGCAGCGTTGCCCTCGTGCGGGAACGCCGCCAGGGCTACCAGCGCACACAGCACTCCCGCCGCCCACGCCGCGCGGGCGGCTCTCTTTTCCCCCATTGGTCATCTCCTCTCCCTGCAGCCCGACGGCCGGCCGGGCCAACGGGCGCCGTTCCCCCCATCAAGAACGCCAAAGGATGCCTGGCCCGCCCGGGAACGCCCATCCGGCCGGCGCCGGGCGACGCTGCGCCGAGACTGCACCGGGGACCCGTTGCTCTGGCGTTACAACGGCTGCAACACTCGAGACGGACCAGGGACCCGCTATCGCAGTGACGGCTTAGGCGGAGACGAGAGGAGGACCGCGGGAGGGAGAGACCACCCGGACCGCGCTCGCCCAGTGCGCGCCGGGTGGAAGACTGGCAACGGTCAGCGGACCAATAGCGACGTGCAGCGGAATCGCGGGGCCTTCAAGGACCTGGCCCGCGGAACAGACCCAGGAGCAGATCGCCGTCGCGTGGGTGGCCGCCTTGTGGTGGGCGTGCTGCACCGCGTGCTGCACCATCTGGCCATAAGCCAACGCGCCAACCGACAGCAGCCAGACGGCAAGCAGGACGGCGACCGATCGTTGAAAGAAACGGACCATCGAAGGCTCCCGGAGGTCCCGATCGTAAGTCGGTCAACGAGTCGCTGTCAAGGCATCTCCGCGGAAAAGCCCCCACCACATGAGAGGGCCTCCGAGCGGCTGACCGATCACCGCGCCAGCAGCAAGTCCGCCTCCTGCCGACGAGTCGCACGGCGCGATGGGCACGTACCGGCAAGACCGCGTCTCGTTTGCAGCATCCGTAGCCGCCTCATCGGTCTGGCCGGACCCGTCTCGCCCCATTTCGGGACATGACGCGCGGCGGTCTTCCTGGCAGATCGCAACCCCGATGCGTCGCGCACCCCCGCGATACCTGACCGCAGGTCTGGCCGCCTGTCTGCTGTCGGCCAGTGCGCCGCTCACAGCCCAGACGGTCGCGCATGCCGCGCAGCACGCCAGCCATCAGCCCGCCGCGCACGCCATGGACACCCGGCCATGGATTCAATTGCGTCCGGGACCCGCAGATCTTTCCGCAGGGACCTCAGGACACCGGCGAGACGGACCGGACCGGCTACGAGGACAACGACAGCTTGTACCAGTTCAAGTAACCGCTTCCCTTCGCTCGGCACGCCTGGCGGATGTCCGCCAGGCGGGCCGAGCAAGGGGACCCGGACGCGGGGAGGCGGCCACGCCGAGCCCCCGAGGAGATCACCGCCCGTTCAGCGCCAGCAGCTCCTCATAAACCGAATCCGCCTCACGCCCACCGGCGGCGCCGCGCGGGCTGGCCATCACCATCGAGACCGTCTCGCCGTCCTTCGTGATCGAAAACCGCTTTCCATCCCTGCACAGGACCTGCACGTGGTCCTCGTCGACGATCCGCACCAGACCAATCCCATCCGCCCCACCCTCGTGTAGATGCAGAAGCTGTATGCCGAGACGCATCAACATGCCTGTCCTCCCTCGCATGTCCAGCCGGTGAGACTCGGCGGCACCACCACCAGCGGCTGACAAGGGGCTTGCCCCCGGCCGGCTCTGGGTGAAGCTGATCACGGTAAACGAAGGTACTGCCCGATGTCGCATAGAGCAGGTCGTTGATTGGAACCCCGATGTACCTGCTCTCGCCTGGTTTCAGGACGATCTGCGCCCGCAGCACGGTCGGCGCTTCAAAGGCGCCGTCCGCGGTCATGAGAAACCCGCGGTCCACAGAGGACTTGTGCGTCACCTTGAGCACCGCCGGGCGACCTGGTCGCGTCTTTAGGTCCAGGATGGTGACGGGCCGATACCAGACCTTGACGTCACCGATCTCCGTCGCGAAGAGCTCCGCATCCACTGGCAACTCGGAAAACCGCTGGCCGACCACCGACCCTGTCTGCAAATCCCCTCCTTCCACTCCGCCGGACTGATGAGCAAATCCGGCGGAACCGATCATGCCCCCCGGGTCCCGATTCGCCGCTCGCCGCAGGCGCACCCTTCCGCCTGCGCGCCTACGGCGCGAAGGATTCGCTAGATGCTGCACAACATCCTGCGTCGAGACCGATTTCCCAGCCCCTGATCGAGCAAGGAGCCGCCCGCCCGAACAATGCCGGATGAGATTTGCTCAGGCCGGAACGGCCAGGAAGGGAAGAGGCGGGGCACGGGATCGAAGTCGAAGGACCGGGCGAGCGAAGAGAAGGAGCGAGCCGACGACGCAGAGCCAGACGGGGACCAACCAGAAGGAGACCGCCGGTACCGTCAAAACCAGTCCGGGCTCAGAATTCGCCAGGCAGGCCCAAGCACAGAGAGCGGAGTGTCCGGCAGGGACCGACTGGTGGTGCCCAGCCGATGCATGGGCGACGTGGGCGACCACACAGGCAAAGGCCAGGACGGCGAGGGCTAGGTAGGCCCCCGTCACCAAGCTGACGACCAACGGTCTGATTCGCTCCATCATCCTCATCCCCTGACGCACAGGGATCGTCACATCGCATCCAGGCCTGGGCACCGTACAGGAAAGGCGTCGGCCCGTCTACCGACGGATGCTCACCGCTGCTACAGAAAATCCACCCGGATCATCCGGGGCTCCGACCTAGTCTGGCCGCTGCACCCACCCGGTCGCGGCGTCCATCTCTCGACCCGCCGGGACGCGATCAGTTCGAGGACCGACCGGTAGAAGACGCGCAGGCTCCCCTTGCCGATCTTGGTCGCATCCAAGCGGCCTTCTTCGATCTAGCGATAGATGGTCCAACGGCTGACATTCAGTAACTTGGCGGCCTCTGTCACACGGAGTAGAGACTTTTCCATCGCACGCCCCCCATGAATAGGGCCGCTGTCAACAGCCGACACGAAGCCCGGACCAATAAAATGATGGACCGCTAACCTCCCATGCGGGCACGGGGAGCCCAACCTTCCGGTTCAAAGACAGCCGCCCAATCTCCAAGACGAGGCGCGTGCCTCAAGGCACATGCGGGCTCACTGTCCTTGCCTGCCCATCAGGGTGAGACCCCGAGCCCAACCGTCTCGCGCACGTTACGCGATGGCTGGCTGCAGCTTCCGCGGGTCAGAGGGCTGCCCCGACTTCCGCACGCCATCGGCCGTGGTCAGCAGCTTCCGCGCCAGGACCGCCACGGCGATCTTCTTGCCTCGCCGCCTCGCGATCCGGATGAAGAACTGTTGCAACGGCTTCGCCCCGTGGCTCTTCATGCGCACCACCGTATGGGCACACTGCAGCAGGACGCAGCGGACATCCATCCGCCCATCGCGGTTGATCCGCCCGAGCTGCCGGACCTCCCCACTCTTAACTCATCGGCGCCAAGGTGCCAGCGTGCACCACGGTCTGCTGGGCCTCAAACCGGCGGGCGTCATCGAGCGCGCTCACCGGCGCCGGGCCAGCTTGGTCGCCCACGTGGCCCCCGCAAAACACTGCTCCGGCCAGCGATGCCCCTTCTTGGTACACGTAGCCCCGGATCGCATTGATCAACGCGGCCCGCTTGGCCTGCAAGTGTTGCCGCGCACTGACCAACTCCCGCAATTCCCGCACGGGCCCCTCCACCACATGGACCGCTCGCGGCGGTATCCCGGCCCGCGCCAGCTCCGCCAACTTCCTGGCATCCACCTGATCCGTCCTGCCCCGACTCTCCGTGCTCCACTTCACCTTATTGGGATGGACAACAGGCACCTGGACATCCTCCAGCATCTTCAAGGCCTCGGCCACCCACTTCAACTGATTGCCGGCTTCGAAGGCCACCAGCTTCGGGCCCGGCCCACCCGCTGCATCAACGCGCGCAGCCCCGCCCGCGTCGGCGCCACCTCCCCGTCATACACACGCTGCTTCCGTTCAGTGACCGCATAGGCCACCAGGCTCTTGCCACTGATGTTCAAGCCGACGTACAACATCCTCTGCCCCCTTCGGTGGTGATGGGTTGCCACCCGTGACAGTCGGGCCTTCATACCTTGACTGTCGACCAACGTAACGGGGGCCCTATTCATAGAATCTCCTTGGCTCCTCCGACGCCCGCCTCAGAACCCCAGGGTCAGGCCCGCATAGAAGGCCCGCCCGTAGCCCGCGAAGAAGGCCTGTTTTGAGCCGTCCGGCGTCGCATCCGAAATGGGCACAGCCGAGGCCACATAGATCTTGTTGAAGACGTTGTCCAGCTCGAAATAGGTCTTCGCGAACTTGACGAAGCTGTTGTTCGTGACGTGGTACGTGTCATGGACGTTCAAGTTGAACAGCCAGTAGGCCGGGGTCTTGAGCGTGTTGTTGTTGTTGACGAAGAAGCTGTCCACCCAGCTTGCCTCGACCCACCCGCCCCAGCCGGTGGGATGCTCATAGGACACTTTGCTGTTCAGGACGTTCTTCTCCACCGCCGGCACCGCGTGCCCTGCCTGGTTGATCTGGGTAATGGTCCCACCAAGGTTGAGCTGATCCACGAATTTGACGTACTTGCTGTCCATATGGGTGTAGGCCCCGGTCCAGCGCCAGCCGGCCGCCGGCAGCCAGGTCCAGCTCACCTCCACGCCGCGGTACTGGGACTCCGGCGCGTTGACCGAGATAGAGCCGGTCCCCCCCACCGGCGTCGTGACCGTCTGGGTAATGATCTCGTTCTCGAAGAAGATCCAGAAGCCAACCAGTTGCATGGAAAACCGCTCGTGCAGCCTGCCTTCGCCGCCCAGCTCGAAGTTCATGTTCCGCTGGGGCTTCAGGTCGAAGTTCGTCCCGGCCAGCCCGGTGGTCGGATCCGTCGTCAGGTTCCCGAAGCCGGGGATCGCATAGCCGGTCGAGTAGCGAGCCCAGTAGCGTTGCTGATCCGTTGGCCGGTAGGTCAACGCGAACTCCGGTGCATAGTTGTTGAAGTCCCGGTTGACCCCGGCTCGCGAGCTGACCGCCCCTGCGGCCGTATAGCTGATCGTATTGACGTACACGGTGGAGTGCTCGAAGTTGAACCGGGCGGCCGCCGTCCACTGGGGCAGGAAGGTCCATTCCTCCCCGATCCGGGCCCCCAGGTTGCGGATCAAACCGTTGGAGTTCTGGGCGAGCGTCCCGCGCGTCCCGGTGAAGTTGTTCAGGTTCGTGAACGTGTTCCCCTTCTGCTCCATATAATTGAAGAAGTAGCCGACGTAGCTGCGGAGCGGCCCGCCCAGGAGCGTCCCGTCGTGCCGGAGATCCGTGTAATGCTTGAAGTTCGGGTTGGTGTTGTCGCTGATCTGCGCAAAGACCTGGTGAATGTCCTTCAGATCGAAGTCGCCCTCCATGACCAGGACGGTGTGGGCCCCGATCTGCCGCTCGTACAGGCCGCCGATGATCGTCCGCCGGTCCCGCCGGCCCTGATCGAGCGAATTCGCGGTAGTCGTCCCGAGGCCCCCGGCCTGGCGGGGGTTGGCGCGGAACTGCCCGAACGTCAACCGCAGCGGCACCCTCGCCCACAGGTCGTTGTTGATCGCCTTGAAGTAGACCGTCTGCCGGTCGTCGATGCGGAAGCGCAGGTTCAGGTTAACCGTGGAAGTCCAGTAGTTGCTGTGCTGGATAAACCCGTCCTCCCCGATGTAGCTCCCGAACAGGGCCACATCCAGGTTGCTGGACTGCCGGCCGACCGCCAAGGCGTGCTTGTGAAACCCGTACGAGCCGCCGGCGTTCAGCAGCTCGACGCCGTTGATGTCCTTCCCCCGGCGCGTCCTGAACTGGACCATCCCCCCCAAGCAGTAGTTGTCGAACATGGAGGAGCAGGCTCCGCGCAGCACCTCCACGCCCTCCATGAACCAGGGGTCGTGGAGATCCAGGCGGGAGAGGCCGTCGGATTGGGTCTGGGAGATCCCGTCTTCGTAGAGCTTGACGTTGCGGATCCCGAAGGTGGTTTTGGCCCCGGACCCGCGAATCGAGATGTTGAAGTCCCGCGGGCCGTTCCCCTGCCGGACGACCATCCCGGGCAAGGACTCCAGGGATTCCCGGAAGTGCCGGGTCGGCTGCTCGGTCGTCTCGCTGCGCTCGGTTGCCGAGATGGTCACGCCCTCCGGCCGTTTCACCGGCTTGCCGCTGACGATGCTCACGTCAGAGAGCTCCAGTTCCGGGGCCACGCCCGGCTCCTCCGGCTCGACCCGCCCCCTGATGATGCTGGTGCCTGCGGAAGTCCGCCCCCCTTCCGCCGGCGGCTCCTCCCGTTGCAGTTCATCCAGCTCGTCTAAGATCTGCTTCAGTTGCTGTTCCAGTTTCTCCTTGCGCTGGGCCCGTTCCTCCTGGGTCTTCCGCGGCCGCTGCTCCTGCGCCCAGACGGGCCCGCTGCTTTCGACCAGCGCCGCGAACACCAACCCGCAGGTAATGAGATGTCTCAGCAATGAGAGGCGATGCACAGTCGTCTCCTTTCTCGCGCACGCTGCCGTACGCGCCCTTCGCGCGAGACATCGAACGAGGATGACCGGGATAAGTCAGGCCGAGCGGAGGGAGGGAGGTGCTCGGGAGAGGGCGGCGCCCAGCGGCAGGCGGGCGCGAGCCGCGCAGCGACCGATCGAGAGCAGGAGCAGGATCCGCAGCCTCCCGACCGGCAGCCAGTTCGACGTCACCGTGCTGGTGGAACCTACCTGGCAGGCCCAGACGCAGAAGGCCGCTTGCAAGGCACCCGCTGGATGCTGGTGGCGCGCCCCGTGGGAAGCGGTATGGTCGAGAGGACAGGCCGCGGCAGCGAGCGCCAGGGTCAGGTAGAGACCCGCCGCCGCAAGCGCGAGCAAGGCTGGCCAGCGCCTCATGGCACCGCCTCGATAAGACTTCGAACCAATGCGACGGCCTCCGGGCTATCCCAGGCCCGCGGCCCGACCGCCCGGCCGACCAACTTCCCGTCCCGGCCGATGAGAACCGTCGTGGGCAGGCCACGGACCAGATAGGCGGCCGACATTTCCTGCTCTTCGTCCAACAGGACGGGCAGGCCCAGGCCCAGGCTGTTGAGGAATGTTTGGATCTCGCGGGGGCGGACTTCGGTCGTGACGGTCAGGAGGGCGAAGTGCGCCGGGTCGAACTGCCGACGCAGCCGATCGAGCGCCGGCATCTCCTCCCTGCAGGACCCGCACCAGGTCGCCCAGAAGTTCACCAGCACTACCCTGCCGGTCAGCTCCTCCAGCCGCACCCGCCGCCCGTCAAGCGCCTTCAGATGGAACGCCGGCGCCTCGCGGCCGGCCCCGAGGCGGCTGAGCCTCAACGCGGCGAACGGATTCGGCGTCGAGGCCGAGCCGGACAGCACGAGCCCCAGGAGGCTCACCAGCAGGGCCATGAGCAGGCCCGCGACCCGGCCCGGCCGCCGCCCGGCACGCTCACCGTCCACGTTCCGCCACCCCTTCCGGACGCCCTAGGCGGGCGAACTGGACCACCAGCTTCCGTCCGGGCCGTACCTGCTCGATCCAGGCCAGCGCGACAAGCCCCTGGTCGTTCATCGCGACGGCCGGGCCTTCCCCCTTGCGTTCCTTCAACCGCTGCGGGGGGCTGAACGTCTGCCCGCGGTCGAGCGAGTAGCTCAGCACCACCTCCCGGCGCACCGGGGACTGCTCCTCCCAGACGACGACTAGCCGCCCCTTCCGATCCACCGCCATTTGCGGATGGTCGGGAAAGGTACCTTTGGACGAGTTCAGTTGGCGCTTCGGTGAAAAGGTCCGTCCGCCGTCGTCCGAGACGGCCAGGTAAATGGCCGGCGTCTCGTCGGGACCCTCCGTGTACCAGACGACGTAGAGCCGGCCCTGCCCATCTACTCCGATGGAGGCGGGGCGGTGCGGGCAGGCCGGAAACGCCCACCGGTCGTGCCCGACGATAACCGATTCGGAAAACGTGCGCCCCCCGTCCGTGGACCGGGCAACCACCGTCTCCCGCACGTGGCCCTCGAAGACCTTCCGCCAGGCCACGTACACCGTCCCGTCCGGGGCCGTAGCTACGGCGGTCCGACAGCAGACGCACGTGTCCTCGTCCACCTTCACGTTCTTCGCCACGCTGCGGCCCTGGTCGGTCGAGCGGGTGGCGAAGGTCGCCGGCTCCTTCTTGCCCTCCCGGGCGTCAATCCAAGCCAGGTGCACGGTGCCGTCCAGCGCCACGGCGAGGTGGTCGAAGGAATGGTTGGTCACGACCGCATCGTCGTTGACGGTGATGGGCGGGGCGAAGGTCCGCCCGCCGTCCTGCGACCAGCTCAGGTGGAGCAGGCTCGTGAAGGGCGTTCCCCGCGCCTGCGGGTGGGGGGACGACCAGGAGAGATAGATGGCCCCCTCCCGTCCCAGCGCGAGACCAGGTGGCTGATGGACGGCCGCCACCGGCTGGTCGGCTGGATTGACCTGGACGGGCATCGCCGGCTCCCCGCTCGTTTCGTGGAGGCCGAGATAGTAGAGCCGGCGATCATCCTCCCGTTCTTCCTCGATCCAGGCCAGATGCAGCCGCCCGAGGCCGTCCAGTTGGATTGCAGGCCCGGAGACCGGTTTGGTTCCCTCCCGGACGACTCGTTTGTCGCCGAGTTGCCACCCCATCACAGGAGGGACCGCGTTGTTTGCCAGTCCGGCGCCCAGCCCCAACGCCAGCGCCGCGCTCACTCCCGTTACCAGGCTCAAAACCACCCGTGTGCTCATAGGGCCCTCACTGCTCCAAGCGATAGACGATCGGGACCTGGATGCCCACCTGCGGACGCCCCAAGGCGTGCGTCAGCTTCAACGGGCAGGCACGCCTGATCATCTGGACCGCGTCCTGATCGAGCAGTTCGTGCCCGGAGCTCTCCAGGATGTCCACATCCTCAAGCGCACCCTGGTCATTGATCACCACGCGAAGGACCACGCGCCCTTCCAGGTGCCGGACCCGGGCCTCGTGCGGGTAGCGCCGCAAGCGGTGGATCCGATGCCAGAGGCTTTCAGCCACCCACCTGTAGTCGGTCGTCAGCCCAGGGGATACCATCGCCACCGGCTCGCCACCGGGCACCTGCGCCGCCCGGCCCGAAGACCGGGCCGCGTCCGGCACGGCAGGCGCCGGTGCACGCGCCGCCACCCGCTCGTCCCTCGGCCGGACCACCGCCGTCTCCTTCACAGGAGCCGAAGCGGTCACGACGGGCTGCGGGAGCGGCGTGGCCGCCACGGTCTGCACGGTCTCCGCGGTCTGCGGGGCCTGCGCCGTTTGCTGGACCACGGTGGTCTGCTCGACGACCGGAGGGACCGCGGCGACCAGCGACTGATTCGGCTCGGCTGTTTGGGTCCGGCTGACGTCCGTCACCTGGGCCAGGGCCTGCTCCATGCGGACGGTCTGGACAGCTTGGGTAGGGCGCACCGCAGGCACCTGCACCTCCTTGACGGACGAGGCTTCGACAGGCCGCCTCGCCTCAACCCTGGGCCGGGCCTCCACCTTAGCCGGCTCAAACGGCGCCATCTGCGCGAGTTCCTGCCGGACTGCTTGACGAACGACCTGCTCGACGGGCTTGACCGTCCGGACCGACTCCGTCCTGCGGACGGGTTGGACCGCCTGGACTACCGGCTGCACTGGCTGGGCCACCGGCTGCGTCTGGACCGGCTGAGGCGCCGGAGACGGCACCATCTCTGCAGCGGACGCCTGAACCTCGGGGGTCTCTCGTGCAGGGAGCGCCGGCGCCTCGACCAGAGCCACCTCCCATCGGAAGGGCTCCGGCTCAGGCACAGGTCGTAGGTCGGAGACCAGCGCCAATGCGCCCGCCGCGACCAGGCTGTGCACGAGCAGGGACAGGCCCCACCCGTAAAGCAGCCGCTGCCCCTCGTCCGGCTGCTGGAACGACACTGTCGTCATGGCGGTACCCCATCACGCCAGAGGCCGCCATCCCGCCAGCCGCCCTGATCCCTGGCGCCTGCGGGCCGCCGCCTCGCGGCGATGAATCACCCCACCCCAACGGCGACCTGGTCACAGAACATGGCGCCGTGCGGGAGGATCGCGAAAAGAATGCACCCTCTCTTAAGGAATGTCCGCTAAACGGACCGGGCAGGAGGACCGCGGGAGGGAGAGACCACCCGGACCGCGCTCGCCCAGTGCGCGCCGGGTGGAAGACTGGCAACGGTCAGCGGACCAATAGCGACGTGCAGCGGAATCGCGGGGCCTTCAAGGACCTGGCCCGCGGAACAGACCCAGGAGCAGATCGCCGTCGTGTGGGTGGCCGCCTTGTGGTGGGCGTGCTGCACCGCGTGCTGCACCATCTGGCCATAAGCCAGCCCGCTCACCGTCAGCAGGCAGACGGCAAGCAGGAGGGCGGCGGAACGCTGCAGGGGGCGGCTCATCGTAGGTTCGTTTCTGGCAGATGCCCCGCTCAGGCAAGAGCAATCTTAGGGAAGGAACAACCGCACTGTCAAGCCGAGACTCCCGCAACGCGAGGGCATCATTTGCGAGGCACTGGATGTGGTGATCGGGTCCGGCGGGCGGTTTTGCTGTTGATTCGGAGATGGTTTACGGTATACTCAGTTGATCCGTCGAAGTTCCCGTGAAGCCTGAATCGGTTAGCCCGTCATGCTCATCCGCCTGCTCAACATCCTATTCGGCAGCAAGAACGACCGCGAGATCAAGCGGATGAGGCCGATCGTGGACCAGATCGCCGCGCTGGAACCGTCGCTGGCCGCCCTGTCCGACACCCAGCTCCGAGACAAGACCGAGGAGTTCCGCAAGCGACTGGCCGGGGGAGCGACGCTGGATGACCTGCTCCCCGAGGCCTTCGCGACCTGCCGGGAGATGTCCAAGCGTTGCCTGGGCATGCGGCACTTTGACGTCCAGCTCCTCGGGGGCATCGTCCTCCACCGGGGCCGGATCGCCGAGATGAAGACCGGTGAGGGCAAGACGCTCGTCGCCACCTTGCCGCTCTACCTGAACGCGCTGACCGGAAAGGGCGCCCACCTGGTCACGGTGAACGACTACCTGGCCAAGCGCGACGCCCAGTGGATGGGGCCGCTCTACCACGCCCTGGGCCTGTCGGTCGGCGTGATCCAGCACGACGCCTCGTTCCTCTACGACCCGACTTACGACGCAGCGGACAAGCGGCTGCAGCACCTGCGCCCCTGCACCCGCCAGGAGGCCTATCGGGCGGACATCACCTACGGCACCAACAACGAGTTCGGCTTCGACTACCTGCGCGACAACCTGATCGTCACCGACATCAGCCAGTGCGTCCAGCGGGAGCTGCACTACGCGATCGTGGACGAGGTGGACAGCATCCTCATTGACGAGGCCCGCACCCCGCTGATCATCTCCGGCCCGACGAACGAGTCCACCGACCTCTACTACCGGATCAACGCGATCATCCCCCAGCTCAAGCGCGACCGCGACTACACGATCGAGGAGAAGACCCGCACGGCCGCCCTGACCGAGGAGGGGAACGCGCGCGTCGAGAAGCTCCTGGGGGTGGACAACCTCTACGACCTCGCCCACATGGATTTGGTCCACCACGTGATCAAGGGCCTGCAGGCCCACGCGCTCTACAAGCGCGACGTGGACTACGTGGTCAAGGACGGCGAGGTCATCATCGTGGACGAGTTCACGGGCCGGCTGATGCCGGGCCGGCGGTGGAGCGACGGCCTGCACCAGGCGATCGAGGCGAAGGAAGGCGTCAAGATCGCCAACGAGAACCAGACGCTCGCCTCGATCACGTTCCAGAACTACTTCCGGATGTACGAAAAACTCGCGGGCATGACCGGCACGGCCGACACGGAGGCCGCCGAGTTCGCAAAGATCTATAACCTCGACGTCAACGTGATCCCCACGAACCGGCCGATGATCCGGATAGACTATCCGGACGTCGTCTACCGGACGGAGCGCGAGAAGTTCACCGCGATCGTCGAGGAGATCAAGGACTGTTACGAGCGCGGGCAGCCGGTCCTCGTCGGCACGATCTCGATCGAGAAGTCCGAGCGCCTCTCCGGCTACCTGAGCAAGCACGGCATCAAGCACAACGTGCTCAACGCCAAGTACCACGAGAAGGAGGCCGAGGTCATCGCGCAGGCGGGCCGCAAGGGCGCCGTCACGATCGCGACCAACATGGCGGGCCGCGGCACGGACATCCTGCTGGGCGGCAATCCCGACTTCCTGTTCAAGCGCGTCCTCTATCAGGACGAGGAAGGGAAACTGACCGAGGCCGACAAGAAGAGGATCTACGAAGAGATCAAGGCGGAGTGCGAGAAGAACAAGCAGGAGGTCCTCGCGCTGGGCGGCCTGCACATCCTCGGCACCGAGCGCCACGAGAGCCGACGCATCGACAACCAGCTCCGCGGCCGCGCCGGCCGGCAGGGCGACCCCGGCTCCTCCCGCTTCTACCTCTCCCTGGAAGACGACCTGCTCCGCATCTTCGCGTCTGAGCGTATCTCCAACCTCATGCTCAAGCTCGGCATGGAGGAAGGCGTGCCCATTGAGCACCGGATGGTCACGCGGGCGATCGAAAACGCACAGAAGAAGGTGGAAGCCCACAACTTTGAGATCCGAAAGCAGCTCCTCGAGTACGACGACGTGATGAACAAGCAGCGCGAGGTGATCTACCAGCACCGCCGCGCCATCCTCAAGGGCGAAGACCTGTCCGAGGAAATCCAGGGAATGATGGCGGATCTTGTGGATGCCCTGGTCTCCGTCTACTGCCCGGCCGACCAGTATCCAGAGGAGTGGGACACCGCCGGGCTGCTGGAGGCGCTGACCGCCCAGTTCGGGCCCGAGCCCGTCCAGGCCGAACCGGTCACGGCGGAAGAAATGAAGAACCTCGGACGCGAGGCGCTCCGCGAGGACCTGCTCGCGCGCGTCCAGCGCGCCTACCGGCGCAAGGAAGACGAGTTGGGTGCCGACCTGCTGCGTTACCTCGAAAAGGCCGTCCTCCTCCAGGTCATTGACCACCATTGGAAGGACCACCTGCTGGCGATGGACCAGCTCCGCGACGGGATCGGGCTGCGGGGCTATGGCCAGAAGGATCCGCTGATCGAGTACAAGCGGGAAGGCTTCGACATGTTCGCCGCCATGATGGACCGGATCAAGGCCGACGCGCTCGAGCGGCTGTTCAAGGTCCAGGCCGTCCGCGGCGAGGCGCCGGCCCCGGTCGCCCAGCCCCAGCCCCCCGTCCGGCTCAGTCTCAACCGCGGCGCCGAGCCCGCCGCGCCCCAACCCGTCCACCGGACGCATGAGAAGGTCGGCCGCAACGACCCCTGCCCCTGCGGCTCCGGCAAGAAGTACAAGAAGTGCCACGGGAAATGAGAGGCGACGCCCGGTTGCAGAGGGCCTTATGGATCATCCCGTGCATCACAGCCACACGAGCATACCCGCTGTCCCGAGCGCGGCCACCTACACCACGTGCACGCCGGCCACGCGGACGAGCATGGCCTGACGGTCGCGTAGCTGTTACAGGAAAAGCGAGCGTCCGGCTTTACGGAGGGCGGCGCAAGACTGCACGGCTGATCCCTTCGGCCAAGATTCTTTGGAGCCAGTTCGCCTGCTACTCCGCGGGAAGATGCTTTTTCACCGCAAAGTCCCTTCCGCCGGCAAATGTGGCATAATGACGCGACTCCGCACCGGTTGATGATTGGGAGGGTTCGTGTTATGCCACGATTGCTCGATAGGGCGCTCGGCATCAGCGCAGGGCTCGTTCTGACCCTCGTCTCGGCCGCCTGCACCGCCACCCACGGGAGGACCGCCATGACCGACTCCAATGCGACGCGTTCCGGGGACCTCGGGGCCGTGTTCGACGCCCATGTCCAGCACGAGTTCGTGGACCACGACGTGGAGGCCACGATGCGGACGATGACCGCGCAACCGTACCTCCTCCACCTGCCGACGTTGACGGGCGGCGCCGGGGCGGGCGAGGTGCGGGGTTTCTACGAGCGCTATTTCGTCGGCAAGTGGCCGGCTGACACGAAGGTGGTGCGCGTCTCCCGCACAGTCGGCCAAGACCAGGTCGTGGATGAGCTAGTCATGAGCTTCACGCACGACGTGCCGCTCGACTTCATGCTGCCAGGCGTGCCGCCGGCTGGGAAACACGTTGAGCTGCCGGTCGTGGTCGTCATGAAGTTCGAGGGGGGCAAGATCGCCCACGAGCACATCTACTGGGACCAGGCGTCCTTGCTGGTGCAGGTGGGTTTGCTGGACCCTCGGACCCTGCCGGTTGTCGGGATCGAGCAGGCGCGGACGCTGCAGGATCAGTCGCGGCCGCTGAACGCCCTGCTGAAAGAGCGGCCGTAGTCCGGTCGCTCGTTACTGGCCGCCCCCGCTGGGGTCCACGTTGTCCGGGAAGCAATAGTACCGCGTGCCTTTGAGGATCGGGCGGCCGTCCCGCGCTTTCACGGTGTAGAAGATTGTCTCCCCCGTCCGATCCACGCTGGCCCCTAGGGACGCCAGGGCATTGAGCAGGGACAGGACCTGGTCGCGCTTGTTCCGCTCACAGGCCCCTTCGGAGTCAGCGGTCAGCACCCTCGTCCAGGTCCCGGGCATCCGGCGGCCGTCGGAGGTTTCGTAGGAGTAGGCCCAGAGGATCCAAAGAGCCGCGAGGCCGAAGAGGACTGCGATCGGTCGCCGGGTCATGGCCTCGTGTCCCACCCCCTTTCACGGCTCCTCAGGCAGTGCAATGGGTCCGGCCCACTCTCCCCTGGTCAGCTTCACTTCCTGAAAGGTCCCGTCCGGCCATTGGAATAGGCCGGTCTCGTCCACCTGAACGATGAGCGGGTCGGCCTCCCGTGCCTCTCCCCGATACCAATACCACCCGGCTTTCAACGGCTTGTCTGTGGTCCAGGTCAGTCTTCCCACAGCGTCCCTCCTCGCCTCCTGCCCGCCTGTACCTCTGGCCCATTTCTCGCCGCCGGTCAAGGGGGAACGCCCTTTTAGAGCAGGGCCCAGCCAGTCTACCGATCTATCGGTCTTTCAAGGTCTTTTGGCTTGACTTGGTCGCGAGGCCAAGGCTAATGTATCACTTCTTTGTCCCCAGCCCCCGGAGGAGGGTGAAGTTTGCCCGGTGATTTTCCGAGGCAGCCATGTGCCCTGTGACAATCGGTCATCCCGATTTGGTCAGCGCGATCGCCGATGAGATCCAGATCTCCGGTCCGATTCCGTTCGCACGCTTCATGGAGCTGGCGCTCTACCACCCGCAGTTCGGCTATTACATGCGGCCGCTTGAAGGGCAGGGTGGCCCGGGCGCGGAGCGAATTGGATGGACCGGCGACTATTACACCAGTTTTGACGTCCATCCCATCCTGGCTCGCGCCATCGCCCGCCAGGTCCGGCAAGTGGACGACCTCCTTGGCCACCCCGACCCCTTGACCGTCGTGGAGATGGGGCCAGGCAAGGGGCTGCTGGCACGGGACTTTCTCGCCGATTGCGAAGCCGAAGCTCCGTCGTTCCTCGCGCGGCTCCGCTATGTGCTGATCGAGCGCAGCCCAGCCATGCGGGTCCGGCAGCAGGCCAACCTCGAACGCTGGTTGGGCGAACCCGGCCGGATCGCGTGGGTCGAAGGCCTGGAGGCGTTTGCCTCCGGCGCCGTGACCGGCGCGCTGGTGTCGAACGAGCTGGTGGATGCCTTCCCGGTCCATCGCATCGCGGTGACCGGGGGCACGCCCAAGGAGATCTTCGTGGACTATCGGGGCGGGCGCTTCTGCGAGCGCCTGGAGCCGCTGTCCACGCCGGCCCTGGCGGAGTTTCTGCGCCGACTGGCCGACCTGGGGATCACGTTGCCGGACGGCTCCCGGACGGAAATCAACCTGGCGGCGATGGCCTGGATGAAGGAAGTCGGCCGAGTGCTCGGTCGCGGGATCGCCCTCACGATTGATTACGGCCACACGGCCCAGGACCTCTACGGCCCAGAGCGGCGCCGCGGCACGTTCCTCTGCTACTACTCGCAGATGGCCAACGAGGAGCCCTATGTCCGGGTCGGGCTCCAGGACATGACCGCGCACGTGGACTTCACGAGCCTGGCGGCCGCGGGCGCGGAGGCGGGCCTGGAGGTGACCGGCTTCACGAACCAGATGAGCTTTCTGACGGGGTTGGGGGCCGAACAGATGATGGAGGCGCTGGACCCCGAGTCACCCGAGTTCCGGGCGGCGATCCATCTGCTGCGCCCAGAAGGGATGGGGCGCACGTTCAAGGTTCTCATCCAGCACAAAGGCCTAGAGCGTCCGGACCTCGACGGGCTGCGGTTCAAGCCCTTCTTCGGCACGGCGCTCACGCTCAACCAGGCCCGGAGCGAGAGGCACGGGGCCAGGGGTCTGAACGAAACCTCTAGCCGCTTGCCCCTCGCCTCTAGCCCGCGAGCATAAACGAGTATGGGCAGCGAAGCCGTTCCGTTAAACTACGTTCCGATCCTGATCTTCATTGCGATCGCGCTCGCGTTCGGCGTGGTCTCGCTGCTGGCGGGCTGGATCGTCCGGCCGAGCCGGCCCTACAAGGCCAAGTTGAAGCCCTACGAGAGCGGCAGCCCGCTCTTTATGGATGCCCGCGTCCAGTTCCCGATACGCTACTACATCATCGCGATGCTGTTTGTTATCTTTGATATAGAGGTCGTGTTCCTGTTTCCGTGGGCGGTGGTGTACCGGAAGCTGGGCTTGGTCGGATTGGTGGAAATGGCCCTGTTCATCGGCATCCTGGTGGTCGGGTTCTGGTACGCGTGGAAGAAAGGCGCTCTGGAGTGGGACTAACGGAAGAAGGGGGGATGGGTCATGGTTGATGGTTACGGAAGAGGAGGGAGCCCAGAACGTCCGTGCCTTCGTCATCGGCCATTGACCATTAACCATTGGCCGTAGGTGTTTTTGTGGGGCTCTTCGACCGACAGCTCGAAGCCAACGTCATCACGACCAATCTCGATGCCCTCGTCGGGTGGGCGCGGAAGTCGGCCCTCTGGCCGATGACGTTCGGGCTGGCCTGCTGCGCGATCGAGATGATTGCGACGGTCTCCTCCCGGTACGATATTGACCGCTTCGGGGCGGGCGTCTTCCGCGCCTCCCCCCGGCAGGCGGACCTGATGATCGTCGCCGGCACCGTCACCCGGAAGATGGCCGAGGTCATCCGCCGGATCTACGACCAGATGCCGGAGCCGCGGTACGTCATCTCGATGGGCTCCTGCGCCACGTCGGGGAACCATTACAACAGCTATAGCGTGGTCCAGGGCGTGGACCAGATCGTGCCGGTGGACGTGTACATCCCCGGCTGCCCGCCCCGGCCGGAAGCGCTCCTCGACGGGCTGCTCAAGCTGCAGGAGAAGATCCAGCGGGAGAAGGTCTTCGTGAAATAAATGGGAACCAGCAGAGGTATGATCAAAAGGTGTGGAAATAGGAACAAGGCGGTGGCAACCTTTCGGGTCATGCAACCCGGCCGGAGCGAGTCCGGCCATGACATGAAAGGAGGCACCGCCATGCAGGAGCAGAACACAGGAGCCACGTCGTCGTCAAGCCAGGAGTGGTGGGACCATCTGGAGGAATGGGCGCGGGGCCACATCCAGCAGTGGTTGCAGGCGCTGTTGGAGGAGGAAGTCACCGCGCGGTTGGGGCGGAAGAAATCGGAGCGCCGGGCCGCCGTCGATGCTCCAGAGGGGTACCGCAATGGGTATGGCAAGCCCCGGCGGCTGGCCTTGAGCTGCGGGACGATCACGGTGCGGCGGCCGCGGGTGCGCGGGCTGGCCGAGCGCTTCGTCAGTCGGATCCTGCCGCTGTTCCAGCGGCGGACGAAGGAGGTGGGCGAGCTCCTGCCCCGCTTGTACTTGCATGGCCTCGCGCACGGGGACTTCGAGCTGGCCCTGCGAGGCCTGCTGGGTGAGGGGGCGCCGCTGTCAGCGGCCTCCCTCCAACGGCTGAAGGCCCAGTGGCAGCAGGAGTACGAGGCCTGGAAACGGCGGCGCCTCGACGACCTGGAAGTCGTGTATGTCTGGGCGGACGGGCTATACGTGAAGGCCGGCCTCGAGGACAGCAAGGCGGCGCTGCTCGTGCTGGTGGGGGCACTCACAGATGGCCGCAAGGTCGTCCTGGCGGTGGAGAGCGGCCAACGCGAATCCAAGGAGTCCTGGGGGGCGGTGCTGCGGGATCTGGGGGCGCGGGGGCTGAAGCCTTGGCGCTGCACGGTGGCCGATGGCCACCTCGGGATCTGGGCGGCGTTGGCCGAGCAGCAGCCGACGGCCGCCGAGCAGCGGTGCTGGAACCATAAGATTCTCAACGTGCTGGACGCCATGCCGAAGACGCACCAGGCTGAAGCGAAGGCCTTGCTGAAGGCGATGCCGTATGCCGAGACGCAGGCCGAGTGCGAGCGCCTCCGGGACCAGTTCAGCCGCCGGTATCGAGGGCTAGCCCCGAAGGCCGTCGAGCGCTTACACGCTGACTGGGAGCGCCTGGTCACGTTCTATCGGTTTCCTCGTGAGCATTGGCGCCACTTGCGGACCACGAACATGATCGAGTCCCCGTTCGCCGCCGTGCGGCTGCGGACCACGGCGGGCAAGCGCTACAAGCGGATCGACTCCGCCACGGCGCTGATCTGGAAGGTGCTCCAGGTGGCGGAGGGCCACTTCCGGCGCCTGAATGCCCCGGAGCTGCTGCCCCTGGTCTACGCGGGCGTCCAGTTTGTCGACGGCGTGAAGCAGTCAACCATGGTCACCCGACAGGAGGCCGCCGCCTGATTCCATTTACACACCTATTGACAAGACCTCGAACCAGCAGCCATTGGTCATTGGTCCATTGCACGACCGGAGTGGCGAGCGATGCCTCAGGAGTCTTCACCATTGACCAACGACTACTGACCAATGACTCACGATGCATCCCTTGCTTGACACGTTGAAGAGCCGCTTCCCGGATGCGGTGCTAGCGGTCCACGAGGACCAGCGACGGGGGGAGCTGTCGGCGCAGGTGAAGGCCGACCGCATCCGAGACGTCGCGGCGTTTCTCCACGACGATCCCGCGGCGGCCTTCGACCACATCACGGACGTGTGCTCGGCTGATTATCCCGATGCTCCCGAGCGATTCGAGGTGATCTACCACTTGCTGTCGCTGCCGCACCGGACCCGCATCCGCCTGAAGGCCCGGGTGCCCGAGGACGACCCCGTCATTGACACGGTGACGGACATTTGGAAGGGTGCCAACTTCATGGAGCGGGAGGTCTACGATCTCATGGGCATCCGCTTCAAGGGCCATCCGGACCTGCGGCGGATCCTGATGCCGGAGCACTACGACGAAGGGTACCCGCTCCGGAAGGACTTTCCCGCAGAAGGCCGGGGCTGGCGCAGCACCTTCGACTTCCTCCCCCGGCTGGACGAGCCGCCGACCCGCGACCCGGCCCCGGACCTGCCGGAGGCGGAGAAGAAAAAGTTCCTCGCCGACGACGGCACCTCTGCCGCCTACCGGACCGAGGAGCTGCTCCTGAACCTGGGCCCGCAGCACCCGAGCACCCACGGCGTGCTCCGCGTCGTCCTCGAGCTGGACGGCGAGCGGATCGTGAAGGCGACCCCTGACCTCGGCTACCTGCACCGCGGCGTCGAGAAGCTGGCCGAGGGGCTCGCCTACATGCAGATCATCCCCCACACCGACCGCCTCGACTACGTCTGCTCGATGACCAACAACTACGCCTACGTTCGCGCCGTCGAGAAGCTCGTCGGGATCGAGGTCCCCGAGCGCGCGGAATACATCCGCACCATCGTCGCCGAGATGCAGCGGATCGTCGGGCACCTGTTCTGGCTGGGCACCCAGGCCCTGGACATCGGCGCCATGACCGTCTTCTTCTGGACCTTCCGCGAGCGCGAGGTCCTGCTCGACCTGTTCGAGAAGCTCTGCGGCGCGCGGCTGACCCTGAACTACTACCGCATCGGCGGCGTGGACAGCGATTTCACGCCGGACCTCGTGGCGCGTCTGAAGGCGTTCCTGGAAACCTTCCCGGCGCACATTGACGAGTACAACGAGCTGCTCGAAAGCAACCGCATCTGGCTGGCCCGCACCAAGAACGTCGCGGTGATCTCCGCCGAGGACGCGATCAACTTCGGGCTCACGGGGCCGGTCCTGCGCGGCTCCGGCGTGGCCTACGACGTGCGCAAGTTCGAGCCCTACGGCGCCTACGACAAGGTGGACTGGGAGGTCCCGATCGGCAAGAACGGCGACACCTACGACCGCTACTGGGTGCGAATCGAGGAGATGCGGCAGAGCGCCCGGATCATCAGACAATGCCTGGACCAACTGCCCGCCGGCCCGATCATGGCGGACGTCCCGCAGGTCATCCCGCCGCCCAAGCCGAAGGTCATGCGGGACATGGAGAGCCTCATCCACCACTTCATCATCTTCACGCAGGGATTCAAACCGCCCAAGGGCGAGACCTATTGCGCGACCGAGGCCCCGAAGGGCGAGCTGGGGTTCTTCATCATCAGCGACGGGAGCCCGCGGCCCTATCGGCTCAAGATCCGTGCCCCGTCGTTCGTGCACATGGGCGCCTTCGACCACATGGCGCGGGGGTACCTGATCTCGGACATCATCACGATCTTCGGCACCTATGACATCGTCATGGGAGAATGCGACCGCTAGAAGCAGCTCTTCCACCAGAAGAATCATGTTGCGCGAGAAGTACAAGGACGAAATCGAGCAAATCTTGAGCCGCTACCCCGTGCGGCGGTCGGCCCTGCTGCCGCTGCTGTGGATCGCCCAGCAGGAGGAAGGGTACGTGAGCGAGGCGGCGATGAAGGAGATCGCCGCGATCCTGCGGCTCACGCCGCCCCAGGTGTACGAGGTCGTAACCTTCTATACGATGCTCCGGCTCAAGCCGATCGGCAAGTTCCACATCCAGGTGTGCAAATCGCTCATGTGCGCGCTCGTCGGGTCCGATACCCTGCTCGGGTGGCTGAAGGCGCGGCTCGGCATTCGGCCCGGAGAGACGACCCCGGACGGGCTGTTCACGCTCAGCACGGTGGAGTGCCTCGCCTCCTGCGGCACCGGGCCGATGATGCAGATCAACGACGACTATTACGAGCGGATCACGGAGGAGACGCTGGACCGGATCCTGGCCGACTTAAAGCGGGACGGGACCTCGCCGCTCAAGAGCGGCCCGTTCATGCTCCCAGAACCGTCATTGGTCAAAGGTCAATCGTCAAGGGACAGAAAAGCATCAGGGTCCGCCTCCCCCATTGACCAATGACGACCGACCATTGACCGAATACGCGACATGGCGAAGTACGAGGTCATCCTGACAAAAAATATGATGCGGCCGGGCTACACCGGCTCGCTGACCGACTACGAGCGTGCGGGCGGCTACCAGGCGCTACGGAAGGTGCTGGGCAAGGTCGCGCCCGCCGAGATCACCGAGTTGGTCAAGCGGTCCGGCCTGCGGGGCCGAGGCGGCGCCGGCTTCCCGACCGGCGTGAAGTGGGGGTTCCTGCCCAAGGATTACCAGGGCCCCAAGTACCTGTGCTGCAACGCAGACGAGAGCGAACCGGGCACCTTCAAAGACCGGCAGCTCATCGAGCGGGACCCGCACCAGATCCTGGAGGGGATCCTGCTCGCCTGCTATGCCATCGGGGCGGAGACGGCCTACATCTATATTCGGGGCGAGTTCGCGCTGGGCGCCGCGATCCTGGAGCGGGCGCTCGCCGAGGCGCGCGCGGCGGGCTACGTCGGCCGGAACATCCTCGGCACCGGGGTGAACGTCGAGGTCTGGGTCCACCGGGGCGCCGGGGCCTACATCTGCGGGGAGGAGACCGCACTGCTGGAATCGCTGGAGGGCAAGCGCGGACTGCCGCGGGTCAAGCCGCCGTTCCCCGCCACGCACGGGCTCTACAACAAGCCGACCGTCGTGAACAACGTCGAGACCCTGGCGAACCTACCGCACATCGTCGTCCGGGGCCCGGAGTGGTTCGCCGCGATCGGGTCGCCGCCGAAGAGCACGGGGACCCGGATCTTCAGCGTCAGCGGGCACGTGAAGCGGCCGGGCAACTACGAGGTCCCGATGGGCATCACCTTCCGTGAGCTGATTTTCGAGCATGCGGGCGGCATGCGCTCGGACAAGCCGCTCAAGGCCATCATCCCGGGCGGGGCCTCCGCGGCCTTCTTCACGCCGGAGCACCTGGACGTGAAGCTGGACTTCGAATCCGTCGCCCAGGCCGGCTCCATGCTTGGCTCGGGCGGCGTGACGGTGATGGAGGAGGGGACCAGCATGGTCTGGGCGGCGCTGCGCCTCATGGAGTTCTTCTTCCACGAGTCCTGCGGCAAGTGCAGCCCGTGTCGCGAGGGCAGCTCCTGGCTCGTCCAGACGCTGCGCCGCATCCTGAGCAAACGGGGCCGCAAGGAAGACCTTGAAACCCTCGTGGATCTGTGCCAGAACATCGCCGGCCGGACGGTCTGCGCGTTCGGGGACGCCGAGGTCGCACCGATCCTGAGCACCCTGAAGTACTGGCGTCACGAATACGAGGCGTTGATCCGTGAGGCGGAAGCCCTGGGGCTCGCAGGGGTCCCGGAGCTGGTGATGCCGGCGGGGCACTGAACAGCATGGTTGATGAGGGATCACTCCGTCAGCCATGAACCAGTAGCCATTTTCGGTTTCAGGTATGCTTACGACCACTGACACCGTCCGCTTGACCATTGACGGACACCATGTGACCGTGCCCAAGGGCACGCTCGTGATCGAGGCGGCGCGCCAGGCCGGCGTCATGGTTCCGCACTTCTGCTACCACCCCAAGCTCAAGCCGGACGCCAACTGCCGCATGTGCCTGGTGGAGATCGAGAAGATGCCAAAGCTCCAGACCGCCTGCAGCACGCCGGTGGCCGAGGGCATGGTGGTCCGCACCGCCACGACGGTCGTCAACCAGGCGCACAAGTCGGTGCTCGAGTTCATCCTCGCGAACCACCCGCTGGACTGCCCGGTCTGCGACCAGGGCGGGCGGTGCGACCTGCAGGACTTCTCGCACGAGTACACGCCGACGACCAGCCGGTTCATCGAGGTCAAGCGGGTCTTCCAGAAGGAGTACTTCAGCCCGCTGATCGAGACCCAGATGAACCGCTGCGTCCAGTGCCTGCGCTGCGTCCGGTACTGCGACGAGGTCATGGACGTCAAGGCCTTGGCCCCGGCCGGGCGCGGCACGATGACCGAGATCAAGCACTTCACCGCGCACGAGCTGGACTGCGAGTTCTGCGGGGGATGCGTCCAGATCTGCCCGGTGGGTGCGATCACCAGCCGGCTGTCCATGTACGAGTACCGGCCCTGGATGCTCAAGCGCGCGGACTCCATTTGCGCCTACTGCGGGGACGGGTGCGCCCTCACGATCCAGACCAAGCAGAACCAGCTCATCGAGGTCATGTCCGCCTTCGGCGCCGGCCGCAACAACGGGGATCTCTGCGCCCGCGGCTACTTCGGCTACCACGCGAGCACGCATCCCGACCGCCTAACCCGACCGCTCGTCCGGCGTGATGGAGCGCTCGTCGAGGCCACCTGGGAGGAAGCCCTCGAGTCCGTTGCGGCGTCCCTGAGCCGGATCAAGCTGCAGCACGGCCCCGGCGCCATCGCCGGGCTGATCTCCTCGCGCTGCACCAACGAGGACCTGTACGTCTTCCAGAAGGTCATGCGGCTGGCGCTCGGCACGAACAAGCTCGACAGCGGCGCGCGGTACGGCCAGATCAACGGGGTGCGCGCGCTCCGCCGCGTCCAGGGCACGCACCGCTGGACCGTGACCTTCGAGGACATCGTGGCCGCCCACGCGCTCCTGCTGGTGGGGACCAACGTCACCGAGACCAACCCGATCACCGGCCTCAAGGTCAAGGAGGCGGTCAAGAAGCGCGGCGCCCAGCTCATCACCATCGAGGCGCTGGAGCCCGCGATCGGCACGATCAGCAACATCGCCAACCTCGCCGCACACCACCTCGGGACCCGACCCGACCGGTTCGCCCACGCCGTGCTCGGGCTCGTCAAAGCCGTCGTCGAGGAGGGGCTCATGGATCAGGACTTGGCCCGGCGCGCGCCTGGGTACGTCCAGGCAGTCGCCGAGGCCGTCGCGGCACTGTCCTGGGAAGAGATCGAGGCGACGATCGGGCACCGGCGGGACGCAATCGCCGCCGCCGCCCGCACGTTCGCGGGAGCCCCGCGCGCCGTGGTCGTGGTCGGCCAGGGCGTGCTCAGGCAGCCCGGCGGCTACGGCACGACGGTCAGCCTCCTGGACCTGCTTCTGCTGACAGGGCAGCACGGCCGGCCCGGCTGCGGGCTCGCGCCCCTGGCGGAGGAGAACAACGACCAGGGTGCCGTGGAGATGGGGACGGTCGCCGAATACCTCCCAGGGCCTTGCGAGCCAGGCGACGGCGGAAGTGTCGAGCGGCTCACGACGCTCTGGAAAGAGGAGCTGCCCAAGGGACCGGGCCGGACCTTGATGGAGATTCTGGAGGACGCCCGCGCGGGCCGCGTCAAGGCGCTGCTCGTCGTCGGGGAAAACCCGGTCGGCTCGCTCCCACCCTCAGCCGGTGTCGTCGAGGCGCTGGAGCGCCTGGAGCTGCTCGTCTGCCAGGAGCTGTTCCTGACCGAGACCGCGGCGCGCGCACACGTGGTCCTGCCCGCCTGTTCCTCCGCCGAGAAGGACGGCACCTTCACAAACACCGAGGGCCATGTCCAGGCGATCCACCAGGCCATTGACCCGATCGGCGAGAGCCGACCGGACTGGGAGATCCTCTCCGCCCTCTCCGTGCTGCTGGGCTATCCGATCGAATATGGGGATGCCAAAGAGATCCTGAAAGAGATTCGAGCCTTGATTCCGGGCTACGGGCTTCTGGGTCCCGGGCCGATGCCCCCGCGCCCGAACCCAGCAGCGGTCGAACGCTATCTCGCCGAGGGCTTCCAGGAGGATCTGGCGGCCCGGTACCGGCCCCCGCGCCCGGCCGACAATCCGGCCGGACACCTGACACTGCTCGCGGCCCAGAGCCTGTTCCATTCAGGGAAGTTTTCCACCCGAGCCAAGGGGCTGCTCCGGGTGCAAGCCGCCGGCGTCCTGAGCTTGAACCCGGCTGACGGCGAGCGGTTGGGCGTCGCCGACGGCGACCAGGTCCGGCTGTCCAATGCGCGTGGGGCGATGACGACGCCGGTGAAGTTGCTGGACCGGATCCCGCAGGGCCTAGCGGTCTTTCCGGAGCATTTCGACCAGGAGGCGCGCAGGCTCTTCGAGGTCGTCACGGACCCGCAGACGGGCGTGCCCTATTACAAGTCGGTGCAGGTGAAGGTGGAGCGCGTGTAAACCAGTCATTGGTCATTGGTCATTGGTCAATCGTAACGAGGAAACCCGGCCTCGTCTGACAAATGACAAGTGACCAATTGACCGATAACGTTGTTCGGGTGGAGGGGTTGTGGCTGAACTCGGACTGAAGCTGGCCTTGTCGCTCGCCCAGATCAGCGTCGTGCTGGGCGTGGTGCTGCTCACGGTGATGGTGCTGACGCTGGCGGAGCGCAAGGTGCTCGGCTGGATGCAGGACCGCATGGGGCCCATGGAGGTCGGCCCGTACGGCATCCTCCAGCCGATCGCCGACGGGCTGAAGCTCTTCTTCAAGGAAGACATCATTCCCGCCGGGGCGAACAAGTTCCTGTTCAGCCTCGCGCCGATCCTCGCGCTGGTACCGGCACTCATCGGCTTCGCGGTCATCCCGTTCGGCCCGGCGATCACCGTCGAGGTCGGCGGCGTGGAGTTCAAGCCCTTCGTCATCAGCGACATCAACATCGGGATCCTCTACATCCTGGCCTTCGCCTCCATCGGCGCCTACGGGATCATCCTGGGCGGATGGGCGTCGAACAGCAAGTACTCGCTTCTGGGCGGGCTGCGCTCCGCCGCGCAGGTGATCAGCTACGAGCTGAACATTGGGCTCGCGATCGTCGGCGTGCTCCTGCTCGCCGGCTCCCTGAGCCTGGTGAAGATCACCGAGGCCCAGAGCGGCTGGTTCTGGAACTGGTTCGCCTTCGCCCCGCCCTTCCCGCAGATCTTCGCGTTCGTCGTCTACGTGATCTCCGCGGTCGCGGAGACCAACCGGCTGCCCTTCGACCTGCCCGAGGCCGAGAGCGAGTTGGTCGCCGGGTTCTTCACCGAGTACAGCGGGATGCGGTTCGCCTTCTTCTTCATCGCGGAATACGCGAACATGATCCTGGTCTCCTGCATCGCGGCAGCCCTGTTCCTCGGAGGCTGGAACGCGCCGGCACCGTTCCTCCAGTTCCACGGCTCGCTGGAGCACCTGGCCTGGCTGTCCGGGATCTTCTGGTTCACCGTCAAGGTGTACTTTTTCCTGTTCCTGTTCTTCTGGCTGCGCGCGACGCTGCCGCGGCTGCGCTACGACCAGCTCATGCGGTTTGGGTGGAAGGTCATGCTGCCGATCGCCTTGGGGAACATCCTGATCACCTCGATCGCCGCGTATCTGTTCCCGAGATGACGCAACTAGCGAACCGCACACAGCCAAGAGCTCCGATTTGGCTATCTTCTATGCGCTATTCGCGACCCGCTCAGCCATGATGCGATTCAAACAGTGGCTCAAGACGATCACCTTCTACGAGATCCTCGTGGGGATGAAGGCCACGCTCCGGCACCTGCTGCGCTATCGGCCCATCACGCTCCAATACCCCCACGAGAAGCGGGAGCTGCCGGACAGCTACCGGGGCATGCTGGCGCTGCTCCGGTACGACGACGGCACGGAGAAGTGCGTCGGGTGCGACCTCTGCGAGGCGGCGTGCCCGTCTCGCGTGATCCGGGTCGTCAGCGCCGAGGTGCCCGGTGAGCCCACGAAGCGGTACGCCAAGGAATATTACATGGACATGACGCGCTGCCTGTTCTGCGGCCTGTGCGTGGACGCGTGCCCGGTGGACGCCCTGGGCATGACCCGGGAGTTCGAATGGGCGGTGTACGACAAGCGCCAGCTTCTCTTGAACAAGCAGCAATTGCTCGCGATCGGGGACCGGTCGTTCCCGGTGCGCGAGAAGCGGTTGGAATGGCAGCACCCGAACGTCGCCTTCTTCAACGTGGCCTTCAAGCACCTGCCTCCGAAGGAAACGTAGCGCGATCCGCCTCGCCCTGCTTGTCGGGCGAATACGAGTGACAGTGGACTGACGCGCGAGAAGGGGGGGGGAAAGAGGGTCTAAAGCGTGGCCGAGCTTTTCTTTTTCTACTTTGCCGGGGTGATCGTCGCGACCGCGGTGCTGGTCGTGGCGCTGCGCAATCCGATCTACAGCGCGCTCTCCCTGCTCATCCTGTTCTTCCACGTGGCGGGCCTCTACGTGACGCTGCACGCCGAGTTTCTGGCAGCAGTCCAGGTCATCGTGTACGCCGGCGCCATCCTGGTCCTCTACCTGTTCGTCGTGATGCTGTTGAACCTCAAGCGCGAAGATCGCTACCACTCCCAGTTTCCCGCCGCCGCGTTGCTGGGCATCACCTTGATCACCGAGGTGCTCCTGCTGCTGTACCGGCACGAGCTCACGGGGCCTGCCCTGAACCGGGTCGAAGGGTCTGCCCTGAGCCAGGGACCCGTTGCTTTTTCAGTTGCAACGGGGGGTGAGGGGAACACCGAAACCATCGGCGAAGTCCTGTATTCCACGTATCTGTTCCCCTTCGAAGTGGCCTCGCTGATCCTGCTGGTCGCGATGATCGGCGCGATCATTTTGGCCAAGCGCGACCTCTACGAGCGTTCGCGGTAGAGACAACGGTCATCAGTCAATAGACAATGGTGAGGAGCAGCGTCAGCTCTAGACGAGTTCGCAACCCAGTGACCAGTGACCCATGACCATTCCCCTCTCCTACTACGTCATTTTGAGCGCGATCGTGTTCGTGACTGGGCTGGTCGGCGTGCTCATGCGCCGGAACATCATCATCATTCTGCTCTCGGTCGAGCTGATGCTGAACGCCACGAACATCAACTTCGTCGCCTTCTCGCACTACTACCAGAACGTCGCCGGGCAGGTGTTCGTCTTCTTCGCGCTCACGGTCGCGGCGGCGGAGGTGGCAGTCGGGCTGGCCATCATCATCGCGCTCTACCGCAGCAAAGCCAGCATCAACGTGGACGAGTTCCGGTTATTGAAATGGTGAATCGCAAGCTATCCGCCGTCAGCTTTCAGCTTTGAGAAAGAAAAAGTGGGCCGGCAGCCGATGATGAGTGGCGAGGACCATCGTTGTCCACGATTCAACGGATTCGACAGAGGATACGCGACGGAGACTACGAGATCGCAGTCCCCCATTTTCTTGAAGAAATGCTCAACGACGACCTGCAGATGAACGCCATCGATGCTGTGATCCTGTCAGGCAGGATCAGACGTCGCTTTACCGACGATCCTCGCGGCATCCGCTACGAGGTGGTCGGTCCGACTGCGGACGGCCGCCAGGTTGCCGTCATCCGCAGGCTCAAGGAGACCGGCACACTGCTCCTGATCACAACCTACGTGCTGGAGCCAGGCATATAAAGGGGTCCCCATGTACGACTATGGCCGTTGCCACATCTGCGAGGGGAAGGTAGAGCCCAAGCGGGTTGCATTGGACATCCGCGTGAAGGACAGGCTGCTCGTCGTGGACCAGGTCCCCATCGGACAGTGCACGCGGTGTGGCGAGAAGATCGTGCGGGCAGAGGTCGGCCGCCAGCTCGCCGCCTTGGTGGCTGGAGCCAAGCGTGCGCGAAAGAAGAAAACCCTGGCCGTTCCGGTCATCGCCTATACGGCCAATGTGGCGTGAGACCGGCACGGGTTCCGCTCCCCGGGCTTTTCCATGGGAAGGCCAGCATCAACGTGGACGAGTTCCGGTTATTGAAATGGTAGATCCTGCCCTACCCTCTCCCGTCAGGGGCGAGGGAGTATCTAGGAAGGGCCAGAGGTAATGACCTACGTACTGATCCCTTTGCTCCCCTTCGCGGCCTTCCTGGTCCTCGGCCTGGCCGGCCACTGGATCAGGGACCGGGCGCACCTCGTCGCCGTGCCGGCGGTGCTGGGCTCGCTCGTCCTGTCGGTCCTGGCCTTCACCGACGTCGCTCGCGGCGAGCCCGTCACGGTTCCGCTGTACACCTGGCTGGCGTCGGGCAACCTCACGATCGGGCTCGGCCTGACGGTGGACCGGCTCACCGCCGCGATGCTCCTGCTCGTCACCATCGTTAGCGCGCTCGTGCACGTCTACACGATCGGCTACATGCACGGGGAGAAGGGCTACGCGCGGTTCTTCGCCTATATCGCGCTCTTCACCTTCTCCATGCTGATGCTGGTCCTGGCCAACAATTTCCTTCAGCTCTTCATCTTCTGGGAGGCGGTCGGCCTCTGCTCCTACCTGCTGATCGGGCACTGGTACGAGCGGCCGAGCGCCTGCAGCGCGGCGACCAAGGCCTTCGTGGTCAACCGGATCGGCGACTTCGGGTTCCTGCTCGGTGTCCTGCTGATTTTCTACACCTTCGGTTCCCTGGAATACCGGCACGTCTTCGCCCAGGCAGGCGACTTCGCCGACGACCGCACCAACCTGCTGCGTCCTTTCGGCGGCGCCTGGGAGGTCTCTACCGTGACGCTGATCTGCCTGCTCCTGTTCGTGGGCGCGGTAGGCAAGTCCGCCCAGGTGCCGCTCCACGTCTGGCTCCCCGACGCCATGGAGGGTCCGACCCCGATCTCGGCGCTCATCCACGCCGCGACCATGGTCACAGCGGGCGTCTTCATGGTGGCGCGGCTGGCGCCGCTCTACAACCTCTCGCCCGCCGCCCTGGACGTCGTCGCCGTCACCGGCGCCGCCACGATGGTCCTCGGCGCCACCATCGCGCTGACCCAGCACGACATCAAGCGAGTGGTCGCCTACTCCACGGTCAGCCAGCTCGGCTACATGATGATGGCCTGCGGGGCCGGCGCCTACGCTGCGGGGATTTACCACCTGCTCACGCACGGCGCCTTCAAGGCCCTGCTCTTCCTCGGTTGCGGGTCGGTCATCCTGGCGCTCCATCACGAGCAGGACATGCGCCGGATGGGAGGCCTCAAGGACCGGTTGCCGGTCACCTACTGGACCTTCGTCGTCGGCTCGCTCGCGCTGGCGGGCTTCCCGCTGACGGCCGGGTTCTTCAGCAAAGACGAGCTCCTCCTCGGCGTGTGGGCGGCGGGGGCCCTGGGCCGGGTGCTGAGTCTGCTCGGCGTCGCGACGGCGGGCTTGACGGCGTTCTACAGCTTCCGCCTGGTGTTCGTCGTGTTCTGGGGCGAACCGCGGGTGGACCCGGAACGCGCCGCCCACCTCCACGAGCCGGGGCGCGTCGTCACGGTTCCGCTCGTGATCCTGGCCGGGTTGTCCATCGTCGCGGGCTACGTGGGCATCGCGGGGTTCCTGGCGCCGGCGCTCCCCGGCCCACCCGGCCACGCGGCGACCCACGGTGGCCCGGCGGCCTGGGGCCTCATGGCGCTGGCAACGCTCGCCGGAGTGGCAGGCATCGCGGCCGCCTATGGGGTCTACGTGCGGGCGCCGGGCCTGGCGGACCGGCTCGCGGCCCAGTGGCGGCGGGCCTACGAAGGCTCGCTCAATAAGTGGTACGTGGATGAAGCCTACGACCGGAGCGTGGTCCGGCCGACCTTCGCGCTCGCCGAACACCTCTGGCGGCGCGTGGACGTCGGGGGCATTGACGCAGCGGTCAACGGCGTGGCCCGCGCTGTCGCCCTGGGCGGCTGGATCCTGCGCCTGGCGCAGAGCGGGCAGACCCAGCACTACGCGCTCGGGATGACGCTGGGCGCCGCCATCATCCTGACAATGTTCCTCCTCTTCTGACGCAGGGAGTGGGTCATGGTCGGAGGTAGAGGTGAATGGTCTCTGGTCAGTGGTCGGTGGTCAGTGAAGCTCTGTTTCCGTTTATGAGCGAGCTGAGCCTCCAGAGCGCGGGCTTTCCCTGGTTGACGCTCGTCGTGTTCCTGCCGCTGGCCGGGGCGGTCGCGCTGTTTTTCCTGAGCGAGGCCGCGGTCCGCTGGACCGCGCTCGCCGTCTCGCTCGCCACGTTCCTCCTGTCGCTGCTGCTCTGGTTCCTCTTCGACCCGACCACGCCGCGCATGCAGTTCGGCGAGGAGGTCGCCTGGATCACCGCGCCTCCGATCAGCTACCGGCTCGGCCTGGACGGCATCAGCCTGCCGCTCGTCCTGCTGACCACGCTCCTGACCCCCTTCTGCGTGCTCGTCTCCTGGCGCGCCATCGAGACCCGCGTCACGGAGTTCATGGCCAGCCTCCTGATCATGGAGACGGCGATGCTCGGCGTCTTCGTCGCCCTCGATTTTGTCCTGTTCTACGTCTTCTGGGAGGCGATGCTCGTCCCGATGTACCTCATCATCGGGGTCTGGGGCGGACCGAACCGGATCTACGCGGCGATCAAGTTCTTCCTCTACACCCTGGTCGGCAGCATCCTGCTGCTGGTTGCGATCCTCGTCCTGTACTTCCACGGCGGGCAGACCTTCGACATCCTGCTGCTGAGCCGGGTCGCGTATCCCTCCTGGCTCCAGCACTGGCTGTTCTGGGCGTTCTTCTTCGCCTTCGCCGTGAAGGTGCCGATGTTTCCGTTCCACACCTGGCTGCCGGACGCCCACGTGGAGGCGCCGACCGCCGGCAGCGTGATCCTCGCGAGCGTGCTCCTGAAGATGGGCGCCTACGGCTTCCTGCGGTTCACGCTGCCGATGCTGCCCCAGGCCGTGGAGACGTTTACGCCGGTCGTCGTCGGGCTGTCCCTGGTCGCGATCCTCTACGGCGCTTACATGGCGCTGGCCCAGAGCGACCTCAAGAAGCTGATCGCCTACTCGAGCGTCAGCCATATGGGCTTCGTCACGCTGGGCATCTTCGTGCTAAACGCCCAGGGGATCGAGGGCGCGATCCTCCAGATGATCAACCATGGCCTCACGACCGGCGCGCTGTTCCTGTGCGTGGGGCTGATCTACGAGCGCACGCACAGCCGGCTCATCGCCGACAACGCTGGCCTCGCCGGCCCGATGCCGCGCTACGCCACCTGCCTCGTGATCTTCGCGCTCTCCTCCCTCGGGCTACCGGGCACCAACAGCTTCGTGGGCGAGTTCCTCGTGTTGGTCGGGGCGTTCGCCTGGAGCAAGCCGGCGGCGGCCGTCGCCGCGCTGGGCGTGATCCTCGCCGCGGCCTACCTCCTCTGGATGGTGCAGCGCGTCGTGTTCGGGCCGCCGGGGCGCCGGGCCGCGCACCTCTTCGACCTGAACCTACGCGAGATGGCGGTCCTGACCCCGCTGGTCGTGCTCGTCTTCTGGATTGGGCTGTTCCCGAATCCCGTGCTCGCGCCCATGCACGCGAGCGTGAACCACTTGATCGAGCACGCCGAGCCGGCTGGCGACGCCGTCGCGCAGCGCGGCAAGGGGGCAGTCAATGGCCCTGGGCCAATGGTCAATGGTGGGGACACACCATCATCAGCCCCCGGACTATTGACCAATGACGAGTGACCGATGACGCTGCCGTTGGCCGACATCCTCGCGGTGCTGCCCGAGCTGATCGTAGTGACAGCGGCCTGCCTCGTCCTCGGGCTGGACCCGGTGCTCGCGCCGGCGCGCAAGGGTTGGCTGGCCTGGCTGAGCCTCGGCGCGCTGGTCCTCTGCCTCGGCCTCACCTCTGGGCAAATGGGGAACCGGGTCACGGCGTTCAGCGACCTCGTCGTCGTGGACCCCTACGCCTGCTTCTGGAAAATCCTGCTGTACCTGGTGACGGGCCTCACGATCCTGCTGTCCCACGTGTACCTGAAAGCGGAGCGGATCAACCTGGCGGAATACTACGGCTTCCTCCTGCTGTCGCTGTCGGGCATGATGATCATGGTCTCGGCGGCCGACCTGCTTCTCATCTACCTGGGCCTGGAGCTCATGTCCCTGTCGCTGTACGTGCTGGCCGGCTTCAAGCGGGCCGAGCCGCGCTCGCTGGAGGCGGCGGCCAAGTACTTCGTGCTGGGGGCCTTCTCCTCCGGCATCCTCCTCTACGGCATCTCGCTGCTGTTCGGCGTTGCGGGCAGCACGCGCCTGCCGGCCGTCGCCGCGACGATCGGCCCGCGGAGCCTGGACGATCCGGGGCTCCTCCTGGCCACGATCCTGCTGGTGGTCGGGTTCGGGTTCAAGATCGCGGTCGTACCCTTCCACATGTGGACGCCGGACGTCTACGAGGGCTCGCCGACCTCCGTCACCGCCTTCATGGCTGTGGCCTCCAAGGCGGCGAGCTTCGGCGCCTTCCTGCGCGTGTTCCTCGAAGGGCTCGGCGGGCTCAAGGCGAACTGGCATGCCCTCTTCCTGGTGGTCTGTCTGGCAACCTTGGTCCTCGGCAACGTCGTCGCGATCGTCCAGACGAACATCAAGCGGATGCTCGCCTACTCCAGCATCGCCCACGCCGGCTACGCGCTGATCGGACTCCTCGCAGCGGCGCAGACGGACGGAGATGCCGAGACGCGGACGCTCGGGGTCGCGAGCGTCCTGCTGTATCTGGCGGTGTACGCCTTCATGACCCTGGGCGCCTTCGCCGTGGTGGCCATGTTGCGGAAGGACGGGCTGGAAAGCGATGAGATCGAAGACTACACGGGGCTCGCGAAGCGGCAGCCGGTCCCGGCGTTCCTCATGCTGGTGTTCATGGTGTCGCTGGCGGGCATCCCGCCGACCGCGGGGTTTATCGGCAAGTTCTACCTCTTCCTCGCCGCGGTCAAGGGCGGGCTCGCCTGGCTGGCCGCCGTCGCGCTGCTCTTCGCCGCGGTGTCGGCCTATTACTATCTCCACGTCGTCATGGTCATGTACATGCGGGAGCCCCACGGCCCGCCGCAGTTCGCTCCGCGGGTCGCCACCTCGCCGGTCATGGCCTTCGTCCTGGCCTGCGCGCTCGCCGGCGTGGTCCTCCTCGGGCTCTTCCCCAACCCGCTGGTCTCGCTCGCCACCACCGCGGTGATCGGCCTCCGGTAGCGCGGGCCGTCATTCGGCGCTTGACCCGCTGCACGAATCCCGGCATCCTAGCCCGGTGTTTGCGGTCCTCCGACTGGTGCGCGGTGCCCTCGCCGACTTCTGCCGGCACGGCGGGATCAGCCTGGCCGCCTCGCTCGCCTTCTTTTCCCTCCTGTCCTTCTTCCCCCTGATCTTCCTGCTGCTCTACTTCATCGGGTTCTTCGTGAGCAGCGACCGGATCGGGTCGGAGTTCCTGTTGAAGTTCCTGGAGGGGTTTCTGCCGCACCTGGGCACGGACCTGGCCAACGAGATCAGGCGGGTCTCCTCCGAGCAGATCATGCGGTGGGGCGTCTTCTTCGCCTTTCTGTGGTTCGGGCTGCTGGTGTTCTACGAGATGCAGTACGCCATTAACGTCGTCTTCGACCCGGGCAAGCGCCGGCCCATCGTCGCGTCTGTGGGCCTCTCGGTGGCGCTGGTCGGATTGGTCGAGATACTGATGGTGCTGTCCTACGTCGTGACCAAGGCCCTGCGCCTCCTCGTCGCCTACGCGCCCGACTTCGGTGGCCTGAACTGGCTTGCGCTCGCGGCCCACGACTTCATGGTTCCCTACGTGCTCCCGTTCTTCCTGATCTTCCTCTCGGCCACGTGTCTCTACCGGTACCTGCCGGTGGAGCGGCCGGCCTGGCCCCACGCGGCGGCCGGGGCCCTGGTTCTGGCCCTGCTCTGGGAATCCGCCAAGCACTTGTTCAAGACGTACCTGGAAGGCCTGAGCATCTACGGCCGGATGTACGGCTCGCTGCTCACCGTGGTGCTCTTCCTGTTATGGATCTACTACGCGTCGGTGCTGCTGCTGGTGGGGGCCGCATTGGTGCGGCGGCTGCAGAAAGGATCAGGAAACAGTGGTTAGGGGTCACAAGCCCAGCCCCCGCAGGCGGAGGAACTGAGCGATCGCGGAGCGGGTGACGAACCCGACGAGCCGGCCATCTTCGACGACGGCCAGGCGGCTCCGCCCGTCGCGCAGCATGCGCTCGAACACCGTGACGGCGGTCGCCTCGGGCGCGACCTCCAGCACCGGCGACCAGGGCTGCATCATGTCCCGGACCCGGCGCCACGGCCAGAGCGACTGCGGGAGCGCCTGGACCTGCCGCACCGAGATCATGCCGACGAGGCGGCCGTCCTCGCCGACCGGGAACTCCTCGGCCCCGTGCCGGAGAAAGTGCTGGGTTACGGCCTCGTCCACGCTCAGGTCGGGGTGGAGGATCGGCACGTCGCTCACCATGAGGTCCCGCACCGTGACCGACGCCAGGGCCGTCCGCAGCAGGGCCTGACGGCGGGTCCCCGCGGCCGCGGCGAACAGGAACACCCCGACCAGCAGGATCCAGCCACCGTTGGCGGCGAGCGGCCCGGGGATCGTGCCGGTCATGGCGCCGAGCAGCAGCACGGCGCCGAGCACCCCGAAGACCAGCCCGAAGCCCTGTCCGGCTAGCGAGGCATGCCGCGTGGCCCGGTTAAAGTCGCGCAACCAGGCCCAGAGCCCCGCCCGCAGGACCCGCCCGCCGTCCAGGGGAAAGCCCGGGATGAGGTTGAACAACCCGAGTTGCAAGTTGACCGTGCCCAGGAGAAAGCCCAGGACCATCAACCCGTGCAGGTTCTGCGCCGACTCGGCCATCGAGGCCAGCCAGAGCAGCGCGCCGCCGAGCGCGAAGCTCACGGCCGGGCCGGCAATCGCGATCAGGAACTCCGCGCGCGGCCCGGGAGGCTCCCGGTGCATCTGCGCCATCCCGCCGAAGACGAACAGCGTGATCTGCCCGATCGGGATCCGATAGCGCAGCGCCACCACCGAATGACCCAGCTCGTGCAGCAGCACCGACCCGAACAGCAAGAGCGCCGCGACCCCGCCCATCCCCCAATACCGGGCGGCCGAGAGCCCCGGCAGCGCGTCCGGGAGGTAGCCCGTCGCCAGGCTCCAGGTGACGAACGCGAACACCAGGAACCACGACGCGTGGACTTTGATCGGAATGCCGAAGATGCGGCCGATCTGCCAGTCGGGACCCTGCATGGATCGAGACCCCCAGCCGTTTGGCGAAGAGTCCTTATCCTGACCCATCCGGCGACCTGGCGTCAATGCGGATGGCCCGGTCCGCGCAAATCCTGTATACTGCCGGCGCCAGGGCGGGGCCCCGGCCCGTCGGGTCGGACAATGGAGGGCATAGCATGACGGTCCGCCACACGGCGATCCTGCTCGGCTGGGCCTGGCTGCTCACAGCCGCCTGCAGCAGCCTCCCGGCGACCAGCCAGACCGGCGTCGTCCATGAGGTCATCATCGGGGAGACCGTCTCGCCGCGCAACGTCACGGTCAATCCGGGCGACGAGGTGCGCTGGGTCAACCGGCGGACCGTGCCGGTCTGGGTGAACTTCCTCGAGGACGACCTCGACGAGCTGTCCTGCCAGCGCGGCTTCCACTACGTCTGGGGGATCGAGGAGACGGCCAAGATCGAGCCGGGCCAGTCGGTGAGCGCCTGTTTTGCGAAGCCCGGCCTCATCGGGTTCCAGGTCGAGAAAGAAGCGCTGGAGAAGGGGAGCGGGCCGGAGGGGGCCATCGCGATTCCCGAGGCTATCCCCGGGTCCGTCCGGGTTGTGGACGCACCGGCACCGCGGCGGCCGGGCCCGCCCGACTCCATCCCCCCGCCGCGGCCCTGACTCTGTCACGTCCGTTCCGGTATACTATCTCCATGCGCTCCCGCGCACCGTACCGGTTACGTCTGATCGCCGCCCTCGCGTGCCTCGCAGCCGCGGCCCCCGACACCGAGTCCGCGGCACAGGTCATCCGCGCGGGGCCGAAGACCTGTCGAGCCGTCGCCTTCACCTTCGATCTCTGCCCGGTGCGGGCGGGGAGCGGCTACGACGCCGCGCTCGTGGCGGCCCTGGTCGCCCGCCGGATCCCCGCCACCTTTTTCCTGTCCGGCCGGTGGATGGCGACGCACGACCGGGAAGTCCGCGCGCTGCTCGCGGTCCCCTACTTCGAGGTCGGCGGGCACGGGCAGGCTCACGCCCACCTGCCGCTGTTGAGCGCCGAGGAGCAGGCCGCCGAGATCGCCGGCCCGATCACTTTGCTCCGCACGCGGTACGGTCGCGAGACCCGCCTGGTCCGCCCGCCCTATGGCGAATACGACGAGACGACCGTGGCCCTCGCCGCGCGGCTGGGCCTGCGGCTCATCCTCTGGAACGCGGTCTCCGGCGACCCGGATCCGGCGCTGAGCGCGAAGGCGATGCTCCGGGAGCTGACGGCGGCGGGGCGGGGCGGCAGCATCATCGTCTTTCACGCGAACGGGAAGGGCCGGCACACGCGCGAGGTCGTGGAAGCGCTCTACGAGGAGTTGGCCGGAAGGCGGGGCCTCCGGCCCGTCACGGTCACGGAGCTGCTGGACCGGTGCGAGCCTGGCGCGCGCCCATGATCCCCGCCGCGCGAATCCACATCCGTCCCTACGAGGACCGGGACCGGGCTGCCGTGGTCCGGATCCTCGGCGAGTCGGAACCCTGGAGGACGTTGGGCTACCGGACGGCGGACTGGGAGCGCCTCTTCTCAGCGCTCGCCGACGGGCGGGAAGGCTACGTGCTCGAGGCGGACGGCGCGGTCGCCGGGCTCGCACTCCTCCGGCGGCGCTTCCTCTTCGGCGACTACCTCGAGCTGCTGGCCGTCGCGTCCGAGACGCGGGGCAAGGGGCTCGGCGGGGCCCTGCTCGCCCACCTGGAACAGATCGTCTTCGCGCGGGCGCCCAACCTCTTCCTCTGCGTCTCGGACTTCAACCAAGGGGCGCGCCGGTTCTACCGCCGGCACGGCTATGAGGAGATCGGGCCGATCCCGAACCTGCTCGTCCCCGGCACAGCCGAGATGCTCATGCGGAAGACCGTGGGCCCGGCCCGGAAGGCAAGTCAAGAGTCAGTGGTCAATAGTCACGGGTGAAGACATGACGGCTCGCGAGCCTCTTGTACCATTCGCCATTGCCTGCTGACCATTGACCAATGCCCCCTGCACCAGAGGGAGAGGCGATGCGCGTGAAGAAACTGCTGCACACCCGGATGCGGGTGAGCGACATGGACCAGACGATCGCGTTCTACCGGGACGTCCTGGGCCTGGAGGTCGTCGAGCGCAAGACCTCACCGCGCGGCTCGCACCTGGCGTTCCTGGCGGTGCCCAACAGCGAGGAACTGATCGAGCTGTGCAGCTTCCCCCCGAGCGGCCCGGTGAAGGTTCAGGAGGACCTCGTGCACCTCGCCTTCGAGGTGGAGAATCTGGACGACACGATCCAGGCCTTGACCGACAAGGGCATCCCCATCACCGACGGCCCCACCCGGACCGCCTCCGGCAGCCGGTTCATCTTCATTGACGCGCCGGACGGCTACGAGATCGAACTGATCGAACGACCGCCGGGGACGGCCATCGTCTGAGAGGAGAGCCTGTTGCTCAAACCCATGATTGAACCCTTTGGTCACCAGAAATTGTATTGTGCTCCCATCTGGGCCACTCGCTGCCGAGCCCGCGAGGGAGCGTGGCCGTCGAAAGGGTCATCCCCTCGTCTTCTTTCCACTTCCCCGGCCAAGCCGTCGCGGCTCGCTGCCTCTGCGCCGACCGGTCCAGGCCGCCTTCCCGCTCCGCCAGAGCTTCAACAAATTATGCGTCGCGCAGAGCAGTTTCCATTCGCCGTCACAGGCTTGGCGGCCCCGGCGCATGAAGCGATCACAGCCACGGGTGCTCTTGATCTGGCCGAATACCGGCTCCACCGTCTGGCCGCGCTTCGTGTACAGACGGCGTCCGCGCTTCGTCAGCAGTGTGCGCTCCATGCGGTCGCGGGCTGTCAGCCCCTTCGGACAGCGGCCGCGTGGCGGTGGCTGCTCCCGCAGCGCCTGGCGCTGTTTCCAATCTTGGTTCGGCGCGATCAGCAACTCAGGTCCGGCGGGATCGGCCTCCGTCAGGTTGGCCTCGCTGCAATAGCCGGCATCCGCCAGGGCGGTCCCGAGGGGCTGCGGGTGCTCGATGGCCTGCAGATTTTCCTGCGCCTCGGTCAGCATCGGATGCAGTTGGCGGATATCGTTCGCCTCCTGCGTGACGGCGGCCGCGACGATGATCTGGGCCTCCGTCACGACCGCTTGGGCATTGTAGCCTTGCACGTACCCGGCCGGTGTCTTCATGATGCGGCTCTCTGGGTCCGTCACGTTCGCCTTGGCCGTGGCATCCGCTGCCGCTTCGGCCGCCTTCGGCTTGCGGCCCCGCTTCTTCTGCCCGGTGGCGGCTTCCTCGGCCTGGCGGGCCTCAAGCTTGGCCTGCTGCTGGGCGGTCGCCTCGGCCGCCGCTTGCGTCAACCGTGCCTGGCACGCCTGCAACCGGGCCAGTCGGCTCCGCCGATCCCGCAACGCCTCCGGCAGTTCGTCGCCCCGCTGCTCCGGTCCGTACAGCCGATCCTCGGCGGCATCGGTGGCCTGAGCCTCGGTCAGCATCCGCGTCACCTCCGCCGCAATCGTCTCGGCGGTCCGATTCGCTGCCAGCGCCGCGTCGGCCTTGATCTTCGTGCCATCCAGGGCCACCACCCCGACCTTCACCAACCCCGCCGCCGCACACAGCGTCAGCACCTGCGTAAACAGGGCGGCCAACGCGGCCTCATGGGTCTGCCGGAATCGGGCGATCGTGGTGTGATCGGGCCGCTGATTGGCCGCGAGCACCCGAAAGGCCACATCCCGCTCGCACAGCCGTTCGATCCGGCGGCTGGAGCGCTCGCCCAGACAGTAGGCATACAGCAGCAGCGCCACCATCATGGCCGGCTCGTAGGCCGCTTGGCCCCAGCCATCGGCTCGGTACGCCCGCTCGATCTTCCTCAGATCCATCTGGGCCACCGCATCCAGGATGAACCAGGCCAGATCGCCCTCCGGCAGCCAATCCTGCAACGCCGGCGGCATCAGAAACAGTTGCTCACGATCACATGGCAGAAAGTTATAGCCCATGGCACCCTCCCTTCGGTCATGACGAGGGAAGAGAGTATACATAGAATTGCCTAGGTGTCAAGGGGTTTGTGCAACAGGCTCAGGAGTCAGAGGGGTGTCACAGGATGACGAGCGCGCGACAGCCGTCCAGCTCATGACCATTGACCAATGACCGTTTCATCCGAGCTTCAAGCGAAGCTTGACCGCCTGCCCGAGCAGCCCGGCGTGTACCTGATGAAGAACGCCCGGGGCGAGATCCTCTACATCGGGAAGGCCCGGGTGCTCGCTGACCGCGTGCGCTCCTATTTCCAGAAGGGCGCCGACCATACCCCCAAGACCGCGCTGCTGCTGAGCCAGGTGGTGGACCTCGAGACCATCGTGACGCGGTCGGACCTGGAGGCGCTGATCCTGGAGAGCAACCTGATCAAGCGGCACCGGCCCCGCTTCAACGTCGTGCTGCGGGACGACAAGCAGTATCCCTACCTCCGCTTGCCGGTGAAGGAGGACTTCCCCCGCCTCTCGATCGTCCGCCGCGTGCAGAAGGACGGCGCGCTCTACTACGGGCCCTACACGCCAGCCGGCGCCCTGCGCGAGACCCTCAAGGTGATCCGCCGGGTCTTTCCCCTCGCGACCTGCGAGATCGAGATTGATGGGACGGCGGAGCGGGCCTGCATGGAGTTCGAGATCAAGCGCTGCATGGCGCCCTGCATCGGGAACCAGACCCGCGAGGAGTACCACCAGATCGTCACGCAGGTGCGGCAGTTCCTGGAAGGGCGCGACACGGAGCTGCTGGAGGACCTGCGCGCGCAGATGCAGGCAGCGGCGGACCGCGAGGAATTCGAGGAAGCGGCCCGGCTGCGGGACCGGATCTTCAAGATCGAGCGAACGCTGGAGAAACAGCGGGTGGCCCAGACCGCATCGGCCGATCAGGACGTGGTCGGCCTGGCCCGACAGGGGACCGCCGTGGATCTCCAGATGCTCTTCGTCCGCGGCGGCTTGCTGATCGGCCGCAAGGACTTCTTCTGGCCCGACGCAGCCGACGCGTCGGACCAGGAGCTGGTCCGCTCGGCCATCGAGCAGTTCTACACCAAGGAGGTCCTGCCGCCCAAGGAACTGCTCGTGCCCGTCGCACTGCCCGAGGCCGGCCTGATCGAAACGTGGCTGTCTGAGAAGAAGGGCGAGCCGGTGCGGCTCATCGCGCCCGAGCGGGGGGCCAAGCACCAGCTCCTGCGCCTGGCGGAGGAGAACGCAGCGGCTGCCATCGCCGAGCATCTCCGCAGCGAGGAGGCCGACCGGCAGGCCACTCTGGAGCTAAAACGGCTGCTCCGCTTGGAGAAGGTGCCGGCCCGCATCGAAGGCTTCGACATCTCCAACACGATGGGCGACCAGTCGGTCGCCTCCCTGGTCGTGTGGGAGGGGGGACAGGCCAAGAAGGCGGACTACCGCAAGTTCCGGATCAAGACCGTCGCGGGCGCGAACGACTTCGCCAGCCTGAAGGAGGTCGTCATGCGACGCTACGGGGAGGAAACTGATCTCCCCCTCCCCGACCTGGTGCTGATCGACGGCGGGCTGGGCCAGCTCGCTGCGGCGCTGGAGGGCCTCAAGGCGGTCGGCCGGCCGGACCTCCCGATCATCGGGCTGGCCAAGGCCCGCAGTGGGCGGCTCGGCCTCGAGCGCCACGCGCAACCCGAGCGAAAAGACGAGCGCCTCTTCCTCCCTGGCCGCAAGAACCCGATCATCCTGGCTCCATCTTCGCCGGCCACCCACCTCCTCCAGCGCATCCGCGACGAGGCCCATCGGTTCGCCGTGACCTACCACCGGAAGCTCCGGACCAAGGCGACGATCGGCTCGCAGCTCGATCAGATCATTGGCGTCGGCGAGCTCCGCCGCAACCGGCTCCTGCAAAAGTTCGGTAGCCTGGAACGGATCGCCGCGGCCACCGACGAGGAGCTGCGCGCAGCCGGCGTGGACGCCAAGACCGCCGCCGAGATCCGCCGGACGCTGGCCAGGAATCCCCCTCCTGATTCCTCCCGGGGCAGGGCCATTTAGCCCCAGCCGGGTAGGGCCAAAATTCTTCGCCCATGTTCGGGAAAACTCTGTATCCTAAAGTACCGAGTATCCGGAAAGAGGGGGCGGGCCCGCGCGGCGGACCATGGGCGGGAGCCCTCAAGCCCCCCACACAACGGCCCCTGGAGCGCACCGGGAGGCTCGCGCATGAGCCAGCCAGAGCAGCCGGACTTCGACACCGCCGGGTCCAGGTCGCCGCTATCCCGATCAGTGTCCGAGCTGCAGGCGCTGGTCGCGGACCTCCGCGCCCGACTCACCGAGGCCGAACAGGCCCTCGACGCCCTGCATCCCCGGCAAGCGGAACGTAATCCGGGCGGTCCGGGGCCTCCACCACGCCAGGGACTGCCGCAAGCCCCGGGCGCGGCCGCGGACCCGCGACCGGGCCACCGCTTCGGAGAACCTGTTCACGTGTTGCAGGACAACCTGATTCAAACGATCTTCGGGATCGGCCTGGAACTGGAGGAATGCAAGCGCCTGATCGAGCAGGACCGGCCTGCCGTCATCGCAACCGTGGATCGGGCCATTGCCGGCTTGAACGACGTGATCCGTGAGGTCCGCACCCACATGCTGGCCGGCTTGGCGGAGGAGGCCCCACGTGAGCAACCAACCCGACCGGCCAATTAGGGTACTCCTCGTGGACGACCATGAGATCGTGCGGCTCGGCCTCCGCACGCTCCTGAGCCATCGGCAGGGGTTGGAGGTCGTTGGGGAAGCGGGCAGCGTAGCCGAAGCCATCGCCGAGGCGAGCCGCCTGGCGCCGGATGTCGTCCTCCTGGATCTCCGCCTGCCGGACGGGAGCGGCGTCGAGGCCTGTCGGGAGATCCTGGCCAGGGCGCCGACCACGCGCGTGCTCTTTCTGACGTCCTATGCCGACCAGGAGGCGGTGGTGGCCACCATCTTCGCCGGAGCCGCCGGGTACGTGCTCAAGGAAATCGCCAGCGAGTCCCTGCTCCGGGCAATCCGGGCCGTGGCGGCCGGGCAGTCCATCCTGGATCCCGCCGTGACCCAGCCCGTGCTGGTGCGGATGCAGGCCTTAGCGCAGCAGGGGCCGCAGAGCGACGAGCAGGGGCTGTCGCCCCAGGAATCGCGCGTGCTCGCCTTGGTCGCCGAGGGCAAGACCAACAAGGAAATCGCCGCCGCGCTTGACCTCAGCGAAAAAACCGTCAAAAACTACCTCAGCCACATCTTCCAGAAACTCAAGGTGACGCGCCGCTCCCAGGCGGCAGCGATCTACAGCCGCCAAGACCCCACCGGAAGAACGCCGACTACTTGGCCGCATGGGCCGGCGAGCGACCGCGCGCCGGGACCGAAATCCGTTGACTCATTCCCCAGTTCTTCGGTACAGAGAGATGGAGTGCCACGTGAAAGCGGACCGCAGGGCGCGGTGGCGCGCCGGGCCACCCGTTCACACAGAGAAGACTAAGGAAGCCGCCCCGATGTCCCGCCCCCTTTCGAGCCGGCTCCACGCGCGGCTCCGTCTCCTCGCGGCTCGGAGCGCCCTGCGGCTCGCCGGGCCGCTCGCGTGCCGGACCGAGCCGGACCGGGGGACGCCCACAGACGCGACCTTCCGGACGCTACTGGACGTCACGGAGGAAGGACTCTGCGGGCTCGACCGCGAGGGCTGCTGCACGTTCATCAACCAGGCCGGGGCGGCGCTGCTGGGCTATGCGCCGGAGGAGCTCCTGGGCCGCCGCTTCCACCCAGTCCACCACCATTCGCGGGCGGACGGCGCGCCCTATCCAGAAGAGGCTTGTCCGATCTCCCAGACCCTCAGGACCGGCCAGAGCTGCCGCGTCGAGGACGAGGTCTTCTGGCGCCGCGACGGCAGTTGCTTTCCCGTCGCCTATGCCGCCCACCCAATCCTCGAGGGAGAGACCCTCGCGGGGGCGATCGTTACCTACACCGACATCACCGGCAGGCAATGGACCGTGTCTGCTCTGCTGGAAAGCGAGACCCGCTTCAGAAGCGCGTTTGACCATGCCGCTGTCGGCATGGCCCTCATCGAGCCCTCGGGCCGGCTGCTCCAGGCGAACCACGCTTTCGGCGCCATGCTGGGCTATCCCCCCCAGACGTTGCAGGGCATGACCTGGCAGGAGATCACCCATCCCGAGGACCTCGAGGGGAACCTGCGCGAGTTCCGCCGCCTGCTGGCCGGCGAGGTGCCTGTGCTCCAGTTGGAGAAGCGCTACCGGCACCGGGACGGGCGGGTCGTCTGGGCCCTGGTCAACGCGACCCCGGTCCGGGACGAGCGCGGAGCCGTCCTCTACTGCGTCTCCCATGTCCTGGATCTCACCGACCGCAAGCGGGCGTTGGAGGCTTTGGAGGAGAGCGAACGGCGGTTCGCCGCCTTCATGAACAACACGACCGTCGTCGCCTGGATGAAGGACGTGCGCTTCCGGTACGTGTACATCAACGAGCCCTACGAGCGCCTGATCGGAATCCCCCGGGAACAAATCGCCGGCCGGACAGACTTCGAGGTCTTCCCCGACGCCACGGCGCGGCAGCTCCGGCGGAACGACGAGGAGGTCCTGCGCACGGATCGGCCCCTCGAGACCCATGAGATCGCACCCGACCGGAAAGGCCAGCTTCGGACCTGGTGGGTGTATAAGTTCCCGTTCCGAGACGCCGCCAGCCGGGTCTTCGTCGGCGGGATAGCCTTCGACATCACCGAGCGTGACCGCATCGAGCAGGCCCTCCGGGACCGCGGGCAGGACCTGCTCCGTCTCCTCGACGAACGGGAGCGTCTCGTCCAGGACCTGCATGACGGCATCATCCAGGAGATCTACGCCATCGGCCTGGGCTTGGTGGAGACCCGCCGCTTGACCAGGGAGGACCCCGCACAAGCGGAGCGGCGGCTCGACGACGCCGTCGCCGACTTAAACCAGGTGATCCACGAACTGCGGGCCACCTCGCCGATCAGGCGACGGAGCCCCTGACCGGCGCCGAGCTGCCCCAGGCCTTGGCCCGCTGGCTGAAGACGCTGGCAGACGTCCCGGCGCCGGTGTTCGCGGTGAACGTGGATCCCGCGGCCGCGGCGCACCTGACCCCGGAGCAGGCCACCCAGTTGTTCTACATCGCCCGCGAGCTCATGAGCAACAGCCACCGGCACGCCCGGGCGACCGCCGGACAGGTCTCCCTCTGCCTGGAGGACGACCGGTTGCGCCTGGTCGTGGAGGACGACGGCGTCGGCTTTGACCCGCAGGCGGTGGGGCGCTCCGGCTACGGGTTACGCAACCTGCGGGCGAGGGCCAGACGCCTCGGGGCCACCGTGACGATCCTGTCCAGGCCCGGAGCCGGCACCCGCATCACCCTCGAGCTGCCGCTGGGAAGACCCGACTAACCGGTCCGCTCCACGGCCCATTCGGCCCTAGCCTCAGGACCATAAATCCGGCGCGCCGCCCCGAACGGCTCTCTTTCCCATCTCCGCCCAGTCACGTATAACTCGGACCAGACCAGGGTTTCCTATCCACGGAGCCCTCGCAGGTGGTTGATCCCCTGTCGCCCGACGTCGAACACCATGGCCGTGAACGATGCGACTCCCAGCACCCGCCTCTCCCTGGTCCTGTTCGTGGTCGCGGACCGGCGCTACGCGCTCCATCTCGCCGCCGTCGAAGCTGTCGTCCACATGGTCGAGCTCTCACCCCTGCCGAGGGCGCCAGCCATCGTGCTGGGCGTCATCAACCTGCACGGCCGGATCGTGCCGGTGTTGGACCTCCCGCGCCGCTTGGGCCTCGCCTCCCCGAAGCCCGGCCTCACCGCCTGGCTCCTCATCGCACGGACCAGCCGCCGCACCGTGGCCCTGCCAGTCACCGAGGTCCTGGGCGTGGCCGAGGTGGCGGCGGGGGCGGTCGCGGAACCGGACGCGGTGTTTCCGGGCATCGGGCTGGTGGCTGGCCTGGTGACCCTGCCGGACGGGGTCCTGTTCATCCACGACCTAGAAGCGTTTCTCACGCCGGACGAGGAGCGGCGCTTGGCCGAGACGCTCGCGGAGGCGGGTCCATGAGGCTCTCGGAGGAGGTGCTCGCCCAGGCGCGGACCTTGATCACCGCCCGCCTCGGCCTGGATTTTCCGGAAGCCCGGCGAGCCGACTTGGAGCGGGGGCTCCAGCATGTCCTCGAGCGCGCTGCGGCCGGCTCGCCAGAGCGCTGGGTGGCTGCGCTCGCCACGCTGCCCGACGAGAGCCCGGAGTGGCGGCGGCTGGCCGGCGCGCTGACGGTGGGTGAGACGTATTTTTTCCGGGACCGCGCGTGCATGGAGGCGCTTGACCAGCAGCTCCTCCCCGCCCTCATCGAGGCCCGGCGCGCGGCCGGCCACTTACGGCTCAGGCTCTGGAGCGCCGGCTGCGCCACGGGAGCGGAGCCCTATAGCCTGGCCATCCTTTTAGACCAGCTCCTGCCGGACCGCGAGAAATGGGCGGTAACCATTCTGGCGACGGATATCAACGAGGCCGCGCTGGACCAGGCCCACCAGGGGCTCTATAGCGAGTGGGCCCTCCGGGAAACCCCCGGAACGATCGTGGCACGCTACTTCCACCGCAGGGGCAAAGACTCTCTCGAGCTGGATCCCGCGATCCGGCGGATGGTCACGTTCGCTCCGCTGAACCTGGCCGCGGGCGGGTTCCCGTCGCTGATCACCAACACCAGCGCCATGGACCTCATCGTCTGCCGGAACGTCCTGATGTACTTCACTGGGGAACGGCAGCGAGCCGTGGCGGCCCGCTTCCACGAGGCCCTGGTGGCCGGCGGTTGGCTGGTCGTCGCGCCGGCCGAGACCTCCATCGAGCTGTTCCGCCCCCTGGTCCCCGTGAACCTCCCCGGCACCATTTTCTACCGGAAGGCGCCGGACTCCAGCGCGCCTGCCCCGAGCATCGCGCCCGAGCCCCCGGACGCGGAACCGGCCGGTGCCTGGTGGCCGACCAGTGCCCCCGCTGACCACAGGCTCGCGCTCCCGCCGGAGGAGCCACAGGGACCGGAACGGCCCCCTCCCGACCAGGCTGAGGTCTTGCGGCAGATCCGGCGCCTGGCCGACCAGGGGCTTCTAGAAGAGGCCCGGCGCGCCTGCGAGGGCTTGCTCGCCCAAGATCGGCTGAACGCGGACGCGTCGCTCCTGCTCGCCGCGATCTGCCAGGAGCAGGGCGAGACCGCAACGGCCCTGGAGGCCCTGCGCCAGACGATTTACTTAGCGCCGAACTCGGCGCCCGCCCACTTCATGGCCGGCTGCCTGTTCTTCCGGCAGGGCGATCGGCAGCGGGGCCGGCGGTTCCTGGAAACGGTGGTGTCCCTGTTGCGGTCCGTCGCCCCAGAAGACATTGTCCCCGGCAGCGACGGCCTAACGGCGGGACGGATGCGGGAGACCGCGCGGGCCTATTTGGAGATGCAGTCGTGAACCGCCCCGCGCCCGCGCTGGACTGGCAAGAGGCGCAGGCCCGGCTGGAGCGGGTCCGGCGGGCCCTGGTATCCGGTGACGCCCGTTCCCCGGAGGAGGTCGCCCGGATCCTGCGGGCCCGGGCCCGGGCGCTGGCCAAACCCCGTGAGCCAGCGGCACCCACCGAGGAGACGCTCGTGCTCCTGGTCTTCTCGCTCGCCGGCGAGCAGTTTGCCATTGACGTAGAGCCGGTACGCGCGGTGGTCTCCGTTCGCGAGCTGATCCCTGTGCCCTGCACGCCAGCCGCCGTGCTCGGGCTGCTCCCGTACCGGGGCCGGATCCTGGTCGTCGTGGATCTGTGCCGGATCCTGGACCTTTCCGGCGCACGCGAGACGGCACCCCGTTTCTGCGTCTGGGTGGAGGCGGGGCCCCTGACGTTTGGGATCGCCGCCGACCACGTCGAGGGGATCAGGGCGGTCCCGGCTCGCGCCGTCACGGCCGCGGCAGGCTTCGCCAGTCGCCGCCAGGCAGCCACCCGTGGGGTGACAGAGGACTTCATCACGGTGCTCGACTTGGACGCCCTCGCCCGATCGCCGGAGATCCTGGTCAACGACGAGGGCGGCTCGCAGAGGGAGGCCTACCCATGAGGACCTGGTCCATCGGCCGGCAGATCGCTACGGGATTCATCGTGGTCCTGGTGCTCCTCTTGATCGTCGCGGGAGTGGGCATGTACGGGCTCTCCCGCACCGCCGGCTCCACGGAAACGACCGTGCGCTATGCGGTCACCATGCAAAAGAACCGGCTCGGGGCGCCCGGCGCCGTTGTGCTGGCGAACGCCGGGTTGCTGCGGGCCCTCCTGACGCAGGACCGCAAGCCCCTCGGCGACTGGGACCGATGGCGCGCCGACGCGCGCCGGATGCTCGTCGAGGCCCGGGAGACCACGACACAGGCGGAGAACCGGTCGGCCTGGGAGGAGATTCTCCGCCAGTTCACGCTCTATGAGGACGCGGGGCGGCTCGTCAGCGAGGCCGAGACCGCCGGCCGGCACGCCGAGGCGCTCAAGCTCCACGCCGAGCGGGTACAGCCACTCCAGGAGCAGGTGCTCGGCCTGATTGACCGGGTGATGGATGCGGAAAAGGCCGTCGTGGCCGCGGTCACGGAGGCCACCCTGACCGGCGCCACGCAGGCGTTCTGGCTGATGGTGACCGTCGCCGGGCTGGCGCTCGCCTGCGGCGTGGGCATCGGCCTGGTCGTGACGCGGTCCATCACCGGCTCCTTGCGAGAGGCCATCAACGCACTGGCCTCCGCTTCCTCCGAGATCGTGGCAGCCACGACCCAGCAGGCTGCGGGCACGGCGGAGGCCGCGACGGCGGTCCAGCAGACCTCCACGACCGCCGACGAGGTCAAGCAGACGGCCCAGGTCTCGGCCCAGAAGGCACGGGCGGTGGCCGAGGCCGCGCAGAAGACCGCGCAGGTCTCGCAGGAGGGCCGGCGGGCGGTCGAGGAAAGCGTCAAGAGCTCCCAGGAAGCCAAGCTGCGCATGGAGGCGCTGGCCGAGCGCATCCTCACGTTGAGCGAGCAGGCCCAGGCCATCGGCGAGATCATCGCGGTGGTGAACGACTTGGCCGAGCAATCCAATCTGCTGGCCGTCAATGCGGCGATCGAAGCGGCCAAGGCGGGGGAGGCGGGCAAGGGATTCGCGGTCGTGGCGGCCGAGGTGAAAAGTCTGGCCGAGCAATCCAAGCAGGCCACGGCCCGGGTCCGGGGCATCTTGAACGAAATTCATCGGGCGACCCAGGCCGCGGTCATGGCGGCCGAGCAGGGCGTCAAGGCGTCGGAAGCCGGGGAGACGGTCGCGCGCCAGGCAGGCGAGACCATTCGCCTGCTGGCTGACAGCCTGATTGAGTCCGCCCAGGCCGCCCAGCAGATCCTCGCCTCTGCACAACAGCAGGTGGCGGGCATGGACCAGATGACGCTGGCCATGCAGAACATCAAGCAGGCAACGACCCAGAACATGGCAGCGACGCGCCAGGTGGAAGAGTCGGCCCAGAACCTCAAGGAGCTGGCGCGACAGCTCATGGCCCTCGTCGCCCTCGCGGGCAACGGCCATCTGGCGCGGCCGCGGCCCGTCGAGCGGCTCCACGCAGCCGGGTGACGACAGGCATGGCCAGGCGAGACGATGACCTCAAGGCCCGCTTGCTGGCGACCTTCCGGGTCGAGGCCGAGGAGCATATCCAGACCGTGACAGGCCACCTCCTGGCCCTGGGCCGCGGGCTGCCCGAGGCCGACGCCCGGGCGGCGATCGAGGAGTCGTTCCGGGCCATGCACACGCTGAAGGGGGCGGCCCGGTCCGTCGGCTTCCTGGAGGCGGAGACCCTCAGCCAGGCCTGCGAGGGCATCCTGAGCCGGCTGTCGCGCGGCCACCTGGAGCCGGCGCCGCCGATCCTGACCCTGCTCCATGAGGCGCTCACCCAGTTCACCCACCTGCTGGCCGGCAGACAGCCCTCTCTGCAATTCAGCGAGCTGCTCGAGCGCCTGGCGCGGGTTGGCGCCGAGTCGGCGCCCCAGGCAGAGCGGCCGGCCCCCGCCTCGCCCCGGCGGGAGGCTGCGCCCAAGGCTCCGGCCGGGACAGTGGCGGGCGGGCGCCCGCCCGCCGGCCTCCTCCGGCTCGACCCCGCCCAACTCGACGCGCTGCTCCTCCAAGCCGAGGACCTCCTCCTCCCCAAGCTGGCCGCGACGGAACGAGTCCAGGAGGCACGCGCCCTGGCGGAGACAGCCGCCCGCTGCCGTGCGGCCGTCACCCGTGCCGGCGCGGCGCCCCAGTGGGCTCGCTGCCTCGCGCCAGCCGCCGCACCCGCAGAGGATCCCATGTCGGTCCTGCAGGCGCTCGAGGCGCAGGCGACGGCCTTCGCGGAGCGCCTGACGCACGATCAGCGAACGATCGTCGCCGCAGTGGACGGCCTGCAGGAGCGGCTGCGGCGGTTGCGGATGACCCCCGCAGCGGCGGTCTTGGATCTGTTCCCCGGCATGGTCCGCAACCTGGCTGACACGCTCGGCAAGCAGGTGGCCTGGGTCGTCCACGGCGCCGACCTGGAGGTGGACCGCAAGGTGCTGGAGGCGATGAAGGATCCCCTCATCCATCTCGTGCGGAACGCTATTGACCACGGCATCGAACCGCCCGAGGCGCGCCAGCGCGCGGGCAAACCCCCGCAGGGCCGGATCACCGCGACGGTCACCGCCCTCGAGGGGAACCGGATCGAGTTCCGCGTCGAGGACGACGGGCGAGGGATTGATCTGGCGCAGGTCCGCGCGGCGGCCGTCCGGGGCCGATACCTGACCGAGGAAGAGGCCCAGGCCCTATCCGAGGAGGCGGCCTTGGAGCTGGTGTTCCGGTCGGGCCTGAGCACGACCCCCCTCATCAGCCAGGTCTCGGGCCACGGCTTGGGGCTCGCGATCGTCCGGGAGCGGGTGGAACGGCTGGATGGCCACCTCCGGGTGGAGACCCGGCCCGGTGTCGGCACGGCGGTGCGGATCACGCTGCCCGTCACCGTCGCCAGCTTCCGGGGCCTGCTCGTGCGCGCCGGCGGCCAGCCGTTCCTGCTGCCCCTCGAAGCCGTCGAGCGGACAGTCCGCCTGCGTCCGGAGGAGACGAAGCGAGCAGAGGGGCGGCCGATGATCCTCTGGGACGGGCAGCCGGTTCCCGCGGCGCCGCTGCGCGAGCTGCTCGAGCTGCCGGAATCCAGCGAACGGGCCTCGCCGAATGGCCCGACTCCCTGCGCGATCCTCCGAGCGGGCGAGGACCGGTTCGGGCTGGCGGTCGAGGACATCCTCGGCGAGCAGGAGGTACTGGTCAAGGAACTGGGGGCGCCCCTGGTCCGGGTCCGCCACGTGGCCGGGGCCGGCCTCCTGGGCACCGGCCGCGTGGTCCTGATCCTGCGCCCGCGGGACCTGCTCGCGTCGCTGCGGGCCCGGCCGCGCGCGGCCATCCCGCCTCGCCCGTCCGCGGAGCGACCGCGCCAGCCGGTCATCCTGGTCGTGGACGATTCCATCACCACCAGGACCATGGAGCGCCATCTCCTGGAAGCGGCCGGCTATCGGGTGCAGGTCGCCGTGGACGGCGTCGAGGCCTGGGCGAGGCTCACGAGCGAGCCCGTGGATCTGGTGGTCTCGGATGTGGACATGCCGCGGATGAACGGGTTCGAGCTGACCGAGAAGATTCGGGCCCACCGGGAGCTGGCCCAACTTCCCGTCATTCTGGTGACCGCCCTCGAGTCGCGGGAGGACAAGGAACGGGGGCTCCGGGTCGGGGCGAACGCCTACATCGTCAAGTCGAGCTTCGACCAGTCGAACCTGCTGGAGTTCATCCGGCGGCTGTTGTGACGCGCGCCCGTGGAGGTGCGATGGTCCGCGTGCTGGTGGCGGAGGATTCGGCGGTGACCAGAGAGTACCTGGTGCGCCTCCTGAGCGAGGATCCGGCACTCCACGTCGTGGGCACGGTCCGGAACGGGCAGGACGCCGTGGCCGAAGCCGAGCGGCTGCGGCCGGACGTGATCCTGATGGACATCCACATGCCGGTCATGAACGGCTACGAGGCGACCCGCCGGATCATGGAACGGGTCCCCACACCGATCATCATGATCAGCACCAGCCTGGCGCGCAGTGAGGTCGCCATGGCGCTCGAGGCGCTCAAGGCTGGGGCTGTCACGGTGCTGGACAAGCCCCCGGGCCCGGACCACCCGGACAGGGCCAAGGCCGCCCGGCAGATCCAGGAGACCATCAGGTTGATGGCGGAGGTCAAGGTCGTGCGCCGGTGGCCGCACCGGGAGCGCGCGGCACCGGGTCCCCCCGCAGCCCCGGCGCGGGTCTCTATCCGGATCGTCGCCATCGGCGCCTCCACGGGCGGGCCGACGGTCCTCGCCGAGATCCTCAGCGCGCTCCCGGCGGACTTCCCGGTCCCGATCCTCGCCGTCCAGCACATCGCGCCGGGCTTCGCGCCGGGGCTGGCCGAGTGGGTCGGGCGGGAGACCGTGCTCCCCGTGAAGCTGGCCGAGTCCGGCGAGCCGGCGCGACCAGGTACCGTGTACCTGGCGCCCCACGGGTCCCAGATGGGCATCGGACCGGACGGGCGGATCCGCCTGACCCGGCACGAGCGGCCCGCGGCGGAGAACGGTTTCTGCCCCTCCGTCTCCTATCTGTTTTACGCCGTCGCCCGGTCGTTCGGCCGGACCGCGCTCGGCATCCTGCTCACGGGGATGGGCCAGGACGGCGCCGCCGGCCTCCTGGCGCTTCGCCAGGCCGGGGGCGTCACGATCGCGCAGGACGAGGCCAGCAGTGTGATCTTCGGCATGCCGGGCGAAGCCGTCCGGCTGGGCGCGGCCCAGTATGTCTTGTCACCCGGGCAGATCGCGGACCTGCTCCGCGGCCTGGGGCGATAGCGGGGGAACGGCTCGTGGCGACCGCCGACCAGACACAGAACCGCACCATCGAGATCCTCATCGTCGAGGACAGCCCCACGCAGGCCGCGCACCTGACGTACCTGCTCGAGGAACAGGGCTATCGGGTCGCGGCGGCGACGAACGGCCGGCAGGCCTTGGCCACCGCCCGCGCCCGGAAGCCGACGCTCATCATCAGCGACATCCTCATGCCCGAGATGGACGGCTACGCCCTGTGCACGGCGATCAAGTCCGACGCCGGGCTGAAGGACATCCCCGTGATCCTGGTGACCGACCTGAACAGCCCGCAGGATGTCGTCATGGGCCTCCAGTGCTGCGCGGACAACTTCATCACGAAACCCTACGACCCCCAGTTCCTGCTCGCCCGGATCACCCAAAGCCTAAAGAACCGGAGCCGGCGGGCGCCCGTCCAGCCCGGCGCCGCCGTCGAGGTCGAGCTGGCCGACCGGCACTATCACATCACCGCCGAGCGGCACCAGATTTTGGACTTGCTGATCCCGACCTACGAGGAAGCGGTCCGGCTCAACCAGCAGCTCCGCGAGCAGCAGCAGGCGCTCGCCCGGCAGGTGCAGGAACGGACCGCCGCCAACGAGCGGCTGCAGGCTGAAATGGCCGAGCGGCAGCGCCTGCAGGACGAGCTGGACCGCTTCTTCACGCTTTCGCTGGACCTCCTGTGCATCGCCGGGTTCGACGGCCGCTTCAAACGGCTGAACCCGGCCTGGGAACGCCTCCTCGGCTACCGGGCCGACGAGCTGCTGGCCAAGCCCTATCTGGACTTCGTGCACCCGGACGACCGGGAGGCGACGCTGGCGGAGGCGGCCAAGCTCGCGGCCGGCGGCGAGACGGTTTCGTTCGAGAACCGCTACCGCTGCAAGGACGGCTCCTACAGATGGCTGGTCTGGGCCTCCACGCCGGACCACCCGCGGCAGCTCATCTACGCAGCGGCCCGCGATGTGACCGAGCAGAAAACCGCGGAGCAGGAGCTTCGCCGCCGCTCGGAACTCCTGGAGGCCGCCAACAAGGAGCTCGAAGCCTTCTCCTATTCGGTCTCCCACGACCTGCGGGCTCCGCTGCGCCACATTGACGGCTTCGCCGACCTGCTGCGCAAGCGCGCCGCCCCATCCCTGGACGACAAGAGCCGGCACTACCTCGAGACGATCTCCCAGGCAGCCAAGCAGATGGGTGTTCTGATTGACGATCTGCTGGTCTTCTCCCGGATCGGGCGGGCCGAGTTGCGCCTGACCCAGGTCAGCCTAGACCAGGTGCTCCACGAGGCCCTGGACGCGGTGCGGCCCCTCACGCAAGGCCGCGCGATCGCGTGGCAGCTCGCGCCGCTCCCCGAAGTCCGGGGCGACCCGGCCATGCTGCGACAGGTGCTGGTCAACCTGCTCGACAATGCGGTGAAATACACCCAACCGCGCGATCCGGCCGTGATCGAGGTCGGCGTGTTACAGGGAGAGGGCGGGCGCACAGCCGGGGACAGGGGGGCGGGGATGGCGGGAAGCCTGGGAACGAGGTCGTCATCTACGTGAAGGACAACGGGGTGGGTTCGACATGCGGTACGCCCACAAGCTGTTCGGGGTCTTCCAACGGTTACACAGCACCAACGAGTTCGAGGGCACGGGGATCGGCCTGGCCAACGTCCGGCGCATCGTGGCCCGCCACGGCGGCCGGACCTGGGCCGAAGGGGAAGTGGGCAAGGGAGCCATTCTCTATTTCTCGCTGCCCGTTCAGACGGAGGCTCGGGTATGATGTCCTCACTCAAACGTATTCTCCTCGCCGAAGACAATGCGAAGGACGTGGAGCTGACGCTGGCCGCTCTGGAGGAGCACCACCTGGCGAACGAAGTGCTGGTGGTCAATGACGGGGTGGAGGCGCTCGACTACCTCTACTGCCGGGGCAAGTACAAGCTCCGGACCGCCGACAACCCAGCGGTGGTGTTGCTAGACCTGAAAATGCCCAAGCTGGACGGCCTGGAGGTCCTCAAGACCATCAAAGGCGACGCGCAGTTGAAAACCATCCCCGTGGTCATGCTGACCTCCTCGCGCGAGGAGCAGGACCTGGTCGAGAGCTACAAGCTGGGGGTCAACGCCTACGTGGTCAAACCGGTGGACTTCCAGCAGTTCATTGACGCGGTCAAGAACCTGGGCGTCTTCTGGGCGCTCATCAACGAGCCGCCGCCCGGCAGCGCCAAACGGTCGGGGTAGGCACCGTGTCCGCCACGTTCCGCATCCTGCATCTCGAAGACAGCGCCGCCGACGCGGCGCTGGTCCAAGCGCTCCTGGAACAGGAAGGCCTGGCGTTCGAGATCCTCCGCGTGGACTCGCGGGAGGCCTTCGTGCAGGCGTTGCAGGAGGGGGAATTCGACCTGATCCTCTCGGACAACACCCTGCCCGCCTTTGATGGCCTGGCGGCCTTGGCCCTCGCCCAGGAGCGCCGCCCGGATGTCCCGTTCATTTTCGTCTCGGGGACCCTTGGCGAGGAGGTCGCCGTCGAGTCCTTGAAGCGCGGCGCGGCGGACTATATCCTGAAGGAACGGCCTGCGCGGCTGGTCGCGGCTATCACGCGGACGGTGGAAGAGAGCAAGGCCCGGGCGGAACGCCGACGGATCGAGGAGGCCCTCCGGGAGGCCCAGGAACGGCTCCGGGGCATCTATGAGTCGTCCAGGGACGCGATCGGCTACACAGCGCTCGACGGCCGCCTCGTGGACGTCAACAGCGCCTTCGTGCGGCTCACGGGCTGGTCCCGCGAGGAATTGCTCGGGATCCCCTGCCTGCAGCTCGCGGCTCCGGACCACCGAGGCGTGACGGCAGACACCTGGGCGCGGGTCCTCCGCACGGGGGACCCAGCTGAATATGACATGGACCTCCTGCGCCAGGACGGCTCCCGCGTGCCCGTCTCGCTGACCGTCTTTGCGGTCATGGACCAGGGGGACCGCCCGGTCGGTGTGGCGATGATCATCAAGGACATGACCGAGCGGAAACAGCTCGAAGTGCAGCTCCGCCACGCGCAGAAGATGGAGGCCATCGGCCAATTGGCCGGCGGGATCGCCCATGACTTCAACAACCTGCTGACGGTCATCAACGGGTACAGCGAGCTGCTCCTGACTATCCTGCCAGCCGACCCAGCCTGGCGGAACCCGGTCGAGGAGATCAAGAAAGCCGGCACCCGGGCAGCGGCCCTGACCCGACAGCTCCTGGCCTTCAGCCGGAAGCAGCTCCTGGAACCGCGCGTCCTGGACCTGAACGCCGTCATCGCGCAGATGGGCCAGATGCTCCGTCGCCTGGTCCGCGAGGACATCGAGATCGTGACACGGCTCGACCCGGCCCTAGGCCGGGTGAAGGCCGACCCGGGGCAGATCGAGCAGGTCCTCATGAATCTTGTGGTCAACGCGCGCGACGCCATGCCCCAGGGGGGCCAACTGACCATCACGACGGGCAACGCCGAACCGGACTCCCTCCCCGCCGCGAGCCGCGCCACCGCCCCGCCAGGCCCCTATGTGACCCTGGCAGTGCGCGACACCGGCTGCGGGATGGACGAGGCCACCCTGGCCCGGATCTTCGAGCCCTTCTTCACGACCAAAGAGCCCAGCCAGGGAACCGGGCTGGGCCTCTCCACTGTCCACGGGATCGTCAAGCAGCACGGGGGCACGATCGCGGTGGAGAGTCGGCCCGGCCAGGGCACCACGTTCACCCTCTATCTGCCCCGGGTCGCAGAGGAACCGGCCCAGGGGCCCGATCCGCACATCTCTGGCTCGGTCGCCCCCCGGGGCTCAGAGACCATTCTGCTGGTCGAGGACGAGGCCATGGTCCGCGACCTGGTCACGACGATCCTGCGCCACGGCGGCTACACCGTGCTGGCGGCCCGGGACGGCGCGGAGGCCCTCCGGCTGTGTCGCGAGCACCGCGGTCCTCTGCATCTCCTGATCAGCGACGTGGTCCTGCCGGGTATGAGCGCCCAGGATGTGAGCCGACAGGCGGCGGCGCTGCGGCCGGAGCTCAAGGTCCTGTACCTGTCCGGGTACCAGGACGATGCCGCTGTCCGTCCGGAGGTCGCGGCCACAGGCCTCGCCTTTCTCCGGAAGCCGTTTACGCAGGAGGAGCTGGCGCGCAAGGTGCGGGCGGTGCTGGACGCGTGACGCCGCCGCAGACGCGTTTGCCCTGCAACAATTCCTGGCGCCCAAGGGGAGCGCCCGCATGGACCTCACCAATGAAGGCCCGGGGGCAGGAGTCGGCGGCACCCGGCCGTTGCGCATCCTCCATGTGGAGGACGACCCCAAGGATGCTGAGCTGGTCGCGGCCAAGCTGGCGGCCGAGGGGATCGCTTGCGACGTGACGCGCGTCGAGACCCGCGAAGCCTTCGAGGCGGCGCTGGAGCAGGGCGGGTTCGATCTGATCTTTTCGGATTTCTCCCTGCCCGCCTTCGACGGCCTGACAGCCTTGACGATCCTCCAGACGAAGCGGCTCGATATCCCGTTCATCGTCGTCTCCGGCACCATCGGCGAGGAGACGGCCGTGATCACACTTCGGTGCGGGGCCACGGACTACCTCCTGAAACACCGGCTGGCCCGGCTGGGCGAAGCGGTGCGACGGGCCCTGCACGAGCGGGAACAGCGGGGCCGGCGCCAGCGGATCGAGGAGGCGCTCCGGAAGAGCGAGGAACGGTTCGCGCTGATCTGCCAGACCGTGAACGACGTGCTGTGGGATTGGGACCTGCAAACTGACGCGGTCTGGTGGAACGAGGGCTTCCAGACCCGGTTCGGCGAGCCGGCCGAGGAGATCGGGTCGGGCATCGAGTCCTGGCGCAGCCGGCTGCACCCGGCCGATCGCGACCGGGTGCTGGGCGGCCTCGAGGCCGTCCTCGCCAGCGGGCGGGTGCGTTGGTCAGACGAATACCGCTTCCGGCGCGCCGACGGCAGCTTTGCGTCCGTGCTGGACCGCGGCTACGTGATCCGGGACGCGCGGGGCCGGCCCCTCCGCATGGTGGGCACCATGCTCGACCTGAGCGAGCAGAAGGAGCTGGAAGCCCAGTTGCGACAGGCTCAGAAGATGGAAGCCATCGGGCAGCTCGCCGGCGGGATCGCCCATGACTTTAACAACCTGCTGACGGTCATCACCGGCTACAGCCAACTCCTCCTGGAACACCTCCAGACCGACGAGGCTCTCCGGACGCAGGTGGAGGAGATCAAAAAGGCGGGTGACCGCGCTGCCGCCCTGACCCGGCAGCTCCTGGCCTTCAGCCGCCAACAGGCTGTCCAGCCCCGCCTGTTGGACCTGAATGCGGTCATTCGGAACGTCGCGCAGATGCTGTGCCGGCTGCTGGGGGAACGCATTGACTTGCACATCCACGCGGCATCCGACCTCTGGCCAGTCAAGGCGGACCCGAACCAGCTCGAACAGGTCCTGATGAACCTCGCCGTCAACGCCCGGGACGCCATGCCCGACGGCGGGCGCCTGACCATCGCGACGCAGAACGTCGAGCTCGATCGCGCCTACGCGTGTACGCACCCGTCGGTCAATCCTGGCCCCTACGTGCGGCTCGCGGTCAGCGACAGCGGCTGCGGGATGGACGAGGCCACCCTGGCCCGGATCTTCGAGCCCTTCTTCACGACCAAAGAGCCGGGCAAGGGCACCGGGCTGGGCCTCCCGACCGTTTACGGAATCGTCAAGCAGCACGGCGGCAGCATCGTGGTGTCGAGCGAACCTGGCCGGGGCAGCTCGTTCACGATCTACCTGCCACGGGCGGACGCACCCGCCTTGGTCCCGCCCGCCGAAGAGGCGGCGGCCCCATCCCGCGGCACAGAGACGATCCTCCTGGTGGAGGACGAAGAAGCCGTGCGCCGGTTCGCCCGCACGGTGCTCGAGCAGCACGGGTACACCGTTTTGGAGGCCGAAACCGGCGCAGAGGCCCTGCGGATCAGCCAGGCCTACGGAGCTCCGATCCATCTCCTCGTGACGGACCTGAGGATGCGGGGAATGAGCGGGGAAGAGTTAGCCGAGCGCCTGACGCGGCTGGCTCCAGCGATCAAGGTGCTCTTCATGTCCGGCTATTGCGACCGGCCGCTCCCGCACCACGGCATGCACGATCCGGCCGCAGCCTACCTGCAGAAGCCCCTGACGCCGGAGGGGCTCCTGCGCCGGGTGCGGGCCATCCTGGACGAGACCCAGGCCCCAGCCTTCTGACCGCCAACACGGGCGCGGACCGGCGACCGGTTGCCCCCTGCGGGCGCCGCGCTTTGTTCTCCGACGGTACGGGCCCACTCAGCTCGTTCCCACGCCAGACCGTTGAACCGGAAGGCCCAACAGGGTATGGTAGGGCCGCCACCACTAGATGATGGAGGAGTGCGGCGATGCGAAGGACGACGGGCCCATGGCTCTGGCTGGCGCCGGCGGCGCTGCTGGCGCTGCTGGCGGGCTGCGGCTACAACGAGATTCAGGCGCTCGACGAGGAGACGAACGCGGCCTGGAGCGAGGTGCTGAACCAGTATCAGCGGCGGGCTGACCTGATTCCGAATCTGGTCAACGTCGTGAAGGGATACGCTGCCCACGAGCGGGAGACCCTCGAGGCCATCACGAACGCCCGCGCCCAGGTCGCCGGGCTCAAGGCGACACCCGAACTGCTCAAGGACCCGGAGGCGTTCAAGAAGTTTCAGGAGGCCCAGGCTCAGCTCTCTTCGGCCTTGGCGCGGCTGCTCGCCGTCGCGGAGCAGTACCCGGACCTCAAGGCCAGCGAGAACTTCCGCGACCTCCAGAGCCAGTTGGAAGGCACCGAAAACCGCATCGCGGTCGCGCGCAAGCGCTATATCGAGAAGGTGGCGGCGTACAACAAGGCCGTGCGGTTCTTCCCGACGAACCTGACCGCCAAGTATCTCCTCCACATGGACGTGAAGCCGAACTTCACGCTGGCCGACGAGCAGACGGCGAGCAAGCCGCCGGACGTGAAATTCTGAGCTGCAAGGAGCCGTCAGCCATCAGCCGCCAGCTTGCAGCCGGAGCCCTGTCGCTCGCCCTGCTCGCCCCCGCCTCCGCCGCGGCGCTGGAGGTCCCCCCGCTCACCGGCCGGATCGTGGACCTCGCCCACCTGCTCCCCAGCGACCTGGCCGCGGCGCTCACGGCCGAGCTGGCCGCCCACGAAGGGCGGACGGGCACCCAGGTCGCCTTGCTGACCCTCCCCTCGCTCGAAGGGGAGTCTCTGGAGGAGTTCTCCCACCGCGTGGCGACGACCTGGCAGCTCGGGCAGCGAGGGACGGACAACGGCGTGCTGGTGCTCGTCGTCCCCGGAGACCGGAAGGTCCGCATCGAAGTCGGCTACGGCCTGGAGGGTGTGCTGACCGACGCGATGGCCGCGCGGATCATCCGCCACGAGATGGTCCCGCGCTTTCGGGCCGGGGACTACCCGGGCGGGATCGCCGCCGGGCTCCGCGCCGTCCTGGGCGTGATCGAAGGCGCGGATCGCCCGCCCGCGGCGCCCCCGCCCGATGAAGCGTTCGCCGAGACGCTGCTGCTCGCCGCGCTCGTGGGCACCTTGATCGGCGCGGTGATCGCCACCCAGGCGAGGGCCGTCGGCGGGGCGGTGGGCGGGCTCCTCGCCTTCTTCATGGCCCTGTCCGCGGGGCTCCTGCTCGCGGCGGTGGCGGCGGCGGTCGGCCTCCTCGGCGCGCTGGCGCTCGCCATGGCGATCCAGGCGACAAGCGGGCGAGCCTGGGGACCCGCCAGGCGGGTGCAGGCCGATCCCTGGGCTGGCGGGTGGAGCGGGGGCTTTAGGGAAATGGGCGACTTCGGCGGCGGGTTCTCCGGAGGCGGCGGCGACTTCGGTGGTGGCGGGGCGTCAGGATCGTGGTAAAGAAGCTGGGGCGCATGTTCTCCGACGACGAGCTGAGGCGGATCCGCGAGGCGGTGCAGGCGGCGGAACGACGGACCCGGGGCGAGATCGTGCCGATGATCGTGCCCGCCTCGGCCCGCTACCGGGAGGCGCGCCACCTCGCCGGGCTGATCCTGGCGGTCGTCGCGCTCACGGCTTTGCTGACGCTGGAGTACGGCTGGGGCCGCTGGGGCTGGGCCGCGCACCACCCCGGCTGGATCCTCGTCGGCGTCGCCGCCGCCTACGCCCTCGGCGCGGCCCTCGGGGGGCGCCCCTGGGCCATCCGGCTGCTGACGTCTCGGGAGCGCCTGGCCTTCAAGGTCCGACATCGCGCGGAGCTGGCTTTCTACGAACACGGCCTCCAACGGACCCGGGAGGCCACCGGGATCCTGATCCTGGTCTCGCTCCTGGAGCGACGCGTGCAGATCCTCGCGGACCGGGCGATCAACGAACGGGTCGCGCCGGGCACCTGGGATGGCTTGGTCGGCGACCTGGTGCGCGGGATCAAGGAAGGGCGGCCCGCAGAGGCCCTGTGCCGCGCGATCGCGGCCTGCGGCGACCTCCTCGCCGCCCATTTTCCCGCCCGGACGGGCGAGAACCCCAACGAGCTGCCCGATGAGCTGATCCAGGGCCGGTAAGCGGCAAGCGCCGATCGGTCCCGCGACCGGCCCGGACACCCGAGCCCCGTTCACCCACACGGGCCTTGTTCAACCAGAAGGAGGAATCTATGGCCAACGTGACCAATCCGTCCGCAACGATGGTAGCCACAGCCGGCCCCGGGAACCGGGGCATCAGCCGGTTCGAGCACGGATTCGAGGTGATTGTGTTCGCCAGCCGCTGGATCCAGGCCCCGCTCTATGCGGGCTTGATCGTCGCCGAGTTGCTCTATGCGTACAAGTTCCTCGTCGAGCTGTTCCACCTCGTCCACGAGGTTCAGGTGTCACCCGAAGTGGTGTTCATGCTGGGGGTCCTCTCCCTCGTGGACATCACGATGGTGGCGAACCTGCTCACGATGGTCGTCATCGGCGGCTACGCGACGTTCGTCAGCAAGCTCGACCTGGAAGGGCACCGGGACCGGCCGGACTGGCTGAGCCACGTGGACCCGGGCACGATCAAGGTGAAGCTCGCCGCGTCCCTGATCGGCATCTCCAGCATCCATCTCCTCAAGGCCTTCGTCAACGTGGGCAACGAGACCCCGGACCACATCAAGTGGAAGATCCTGATCCATCTGACGTTCCTGGGCTCGGCCATCCTGCTCGCCTGGACGGACAAGCTCATGATGAAGGACCGGAAGCATTGAGTGAGCCCGGACTATCCCCTCTTGAGGGGATTTTGGAGAAAGCAGTTGACAGTTGCCTCGCTTGCTGCTAAGGAGCGTTGCGTAAGGGTGTGGGAGTTCAAGCTTCCGGCCTGGAAGCGGTCGGACATGCCGACCGCGGCGCTCGCCCCCTCGACTTCCCCTTGCCCAGGAGGAAAGCATGGCACCAAACCGGATGCGCGTTGTCGGAGGGGCGGCCCGCCGCGCGTGGCCGCTCGCTGGCTTGCTGGTGGGCCTCCTGGTGCCCGCACTCACGTCGCCCCCGGCGAGCCAGGCAGGGGCGTTCCGGATCATTGATCAGAGCGCCTCGGCCACCGGCCAGGCCGCCGCCTTCGTGGCCCAGGCCGACGACCCCTCGGCCCTCTACTACAACCCCGCGGGGATGACCCAGTTGCGCGGGGTGCAGACCTCGATCGGCGCCACGTTCGTGGGCGGAACCACCAGCTTTACGAGCCCCACCGGCGTCAACTCGACGGGCACGTTCAACGGCAGCGTCGCCTGGCCGCCGCCGACCAACTTCTATCTCACGGCCAACCTCAAGGACCTCGGCGTCAAGGCGCTCGGCGACACCACGGTCGGCATCGCCGCCCTCTCCCCATTCGGCTCGCTCAGCCGGTGGCCCGACGATGGCCCCTTCAACACGAAGACGAAATTCGCGACGCTGCCGCTCATTGACATCAAGCCGACCGTCGCCTACAAGCTGAACGACCAGCTCTCCTTTGGCCTCGGGATGGACATCTATACGTTCTCCCGTCTCTACGGCAAGGGCCAGAGCGTGAACAAGTTCAATTGGCCGGGCGGCTCGGGCATTCCGGCGGGGACCCCGACCGAGTCCAACGGGCGGGACACGGCCCTCGGCTTCAACGCCAGCGTGCTCTACACGCCCTTGCGGAACGCGGACGGCAAGCCGCTCGCCAACATCGGCTTCCAGTACCGGAGCCAGGCCACCCTGCACCTGCGGGGCAATTTCCTGCTCAACGGCGCCCTGAACTCCGACGCCACCACGACGCTGGTGCTGCCCCAGGTCTTCACCGGCGGGATCGCCGTCTGGCCGGTCCGGGACCGCGAGCGGGAATGGAAGATCGAGCTGGACGTGGACTACACGGGCTGGAAGTCCGTCCGGAACACCGACGTCCACCTGTCCTCCGGCTCCACGCTGCCGGATGCGCAGAACTGGCGGAGCATCTACACGGTCATGGTCGGGACCGAGTATCGTTTCCTGAAACTCGACAAGCTGCCGGACTGGGAGCTGGCGCTTCGCGCCGGCTACTGGAACGCCCAGAGCCCGATTCCCGATGCGACGTTCAATCCCGCGGTGCCGGACGCGGACAACAACGCGATCTCCGTGGGCCTGGGCGTCCTCTGCAAGGGCAAGGCGCAGTTCCTGGGGCTCTTCGAGTGCGGCAACGCGACCGGGAACAAGTTCCGGCCCAGCTCCGTCGGCGTGGACGTCGCCTATCAGGCCATCCTCTTCGATCAGCGGACCGTGGCCGGCAACAACAACGCGACCGTGAACGGCACCTACCAGACGACCTACCACATCGGCGCCGTGAACATCCGCGTGAACTGGTGAGGGTCACTCGTAGCCCGGCGCAAGGCTCCCGTCGGAGCCCTGCCAGACCGGCGTCCAGGCGAGCGCGGTGAGCCGCACCGCGATGTTGGCCTTGGTCGGCCGGATCGGCACGGCCTCGAAGACCTCGGCGACTGGGTCGCTCGTCGTGGCGAGCGCCTCCGCTTCGGCCTGGAACTGCGCGTCCAGCTCGGCAAGCTGCTTGAGGATCGCCTCCTCGTTCTCCTCGGCGCGCGCGACGTCCTTGGCCTGCCGGATCGAGCGGCCGACGCCGCGCGCGGCCGTCGTCGCCCGGCCCACCGTGGAGGTGCTGAGCGCTTTCCGTCCCAGCAACGCCCCCAGCAACGTCGCGCCGACCGAGAGCGCCGTCTGCACGTACTGCTCCCTGGCCTGCTCCGCTTCGCGCTCCTTCTGCTGCCGCGCGCGCCGGAGCCGCTCCTCCAACGTCGCCCGCTTCGGGGCGTACTTCTGCCGCAGCTTCTCCATCTGCTGATCGCGCCGCTCGTGGGCGAGCTGCTGGAGCCGGATGCGAAAGTCCCGCTCCGACTCCTCGGGCATGGAGAGCAGCCCCAGGGTGGGGCTCCGGAGCAGCGCCAGCTTCTGCGTCCGATAGAGCCAGCTCGCGAAGTCTTTCCCCCAGGCCTCGTAGCTCTTCGGCTTGGCGGCCGCGGCTGGCACCGCGGCATAAGTCGCTGGCTCCTGCGGCTGCCGGTCAAGATCGGAGAGCGCGAGGGAAACCGCGACCGCGTGCTCCCAGGCGACCGCGACGGGGCCCTCGCCCACGGCGGCCAGGCGCACCACCTCCCGGGTCACGTCCACTTTGGCCTTGGCGTCGAGGAACCGCACCTGCGCCACCCCCAGGACCATCGGCCGGTAGACGAGCCGCGCCCCCGCCGGCGGCACGCTCCGGATGGGCAGGAAGTGCTGCGGGACCTCGGGCGGCAGCACAGGCCGCGTGCTCGTCAGGGACGAGGCGTGAGGGGTGAGCGGTGCTGCTTCGCGGCGCGCTGCTGACGCCTCACGCCGCAGGCCTGACGCCTTACGCGTCTCCATCAGCGCCTGGATCTGCGTCCGCGTCAGCGGGCCCCGGAGATACGACAGCGTCCAGCGGGTCTCGAACACCTCCGGCGCGGCCTCGTGGACGTTGTTCAGCAGGAAGACCCGGTTCCCCAATCCGGCCAGGAGCTGCTCCATCCGTCGGCGGTCGAAGGGCTGACCCGTCCCCGCGGCCGCCCCTTCCAGCCCGTCGAGCACCCGCGCCTTGTCCCGCTCCGTCTGGAGGCGCCCGATGAACCAGGTGCCGGCGTTGGCCAGGCCCTTGTAGTCGAGGTCCACCGGATTCTGCGTCGCGAGCACCACCCCGACGCCGAAGGCGCGGGCCTGCTTGAGCAGCGTGAGGAGCGGCCCCTTCGTGGGCGGATTGGCCACGGGTGGGAAGTAGCCGACGATCTCGTCCATGTAGACGATCGCGCGCAGGCTCGTCGTGCCGGACTGCCGACGCATCCAGCCGACCGTCTCGTTCAGCAGCAGCGAGACGAAGAACATGCGCTCCGCGTCGCTCAGGTGGGCGATCGAGAAGATCGCGAGCCGCGGCTTGCCTGCCGGCGTATGGAGCAGCGCATCAATGTCCAGCGGCTCTCCCTCCAGCCAGGCCTCGAACCCCGGCGCGGCGATCAGGTTGTTGAGCCGCACCGCTAGCTCGAACCGCTCCTTCGCCGGATAGTAGGCGTCAAGGTCCAGGGCTCCGACGCAGGTGAACGGCGGCGCCTGGATCCGCTGGATCAGCGACACGAGGTCCAAGCTCTCCCCCGCCTTCCAGGCCGCCTCGAGAATTTTCGAGAGCAGGATATGGGGCGGACTCTTGATTGGATCGGCGGACAGGCCGACGAGCCCGAGGAGGCTCGTGACCGTGGTGCCGACCTGCTCGCGCAGCAGATCGGGCTGCGCGAGGATTGCCGGGGGCGGCGGCGCGAACGCCTTGAGGATCGAGACCGGGAGGCCAGCCTGGCTCCCCGGGGTATAGATCGCGAAGTCGGCGGCCGCCCGCAGGCGGGCGATGCGCGCGCCGTCTTGGCCCCACTCGGCGAGGCCCTTCCTCCACAGATCGGCCTGCTGCCGGGCGTACTCCTCCGGCGAGAGACCCTTGCGGCGCGCATCCTCCTCGTTGATCCACGGCGCGAAGTCCTCGCCGCGCAGGTCCGGGAAGGTCAGCAGGAGGTTCCCGAGGTCGCCTTTCGGATCAATGACGAGGGCGGGGATCCCGTCAATCGCCGCCTCTTCGAGCAAGCCGAGGCAGAGCCCGGTCTTGCCGCTCCCGGTCATCCCGACGCAGACCGCGTGGGTCACCAAGTCCTTCGAATCGTAGAGGAGCCAGCCCGGCTTGCGTCTCTTCTTCGCCAGGTCGTACGGGCGGCCCAAGTAGAAGACCCCGAGCTTTTCGAACTCCTGCATCGTCTCGCGCTCCTGTGACGGCTGCCGCTCCCCCACCTTCCGGCGGCCACCCGTGGCATTCTAGGCAGGGCCCCGATGGACTGCAAGCAAGGCCTCGGCGGGCTCCCCTGGCTTCAGAGTGCTGGCACGCCGTGAGGGGGATTGCTAGGATGTGCGGATGCGGTGCCCGGCGAGATACGCCCTCGTGGTCCTGGCTCTGGGGCTGGTCGCCAGCGGACCCGGTGTCGCCCGCGCCGAATCCCCCGCGCCGAGCGTGCCCTGGGGCGCGATCGCCTATCCCGAGCACGAGCGCACCCTGACCGCCGGCCTCACGGTGAACCGCTTCACGGAATTCGACGGCGCCGGCAAACGCTACAACGACATCGCCGAGACCTCGGGTTTCAACTTCATCTCGGCGAGCTGGACCGAGCGGCTCCGCCGGCTCCCGGGATGGAACACCAACCTCACGGCCGGCGTGGGGCCGACCCAGGACGGGTTCACGCGCTTCCTGCAGAACGACGTCGTGCACAAGCTCCGGAACCTGACCCCGGTGCCAGTGGGCGCCAAGCGCACCGCGACCGACTTCATGGTCGGGGGCTCCGTGACCCGCTGGACGTCGCTGCTCGGGACGCGCGAAGAGGGGGTTCGCCGGCGTGGGGGCGGACACCGGCTCGCTCTACCACGAGGTGTACGGGCGGTTCGGCGTGCGGCGGGCGTCGCTCGCCGACGCCGCCGAGGTCTTCGGCGGCGAAGCCCCGCGGTGGCTGGAGAAGCTCTCGCGCTACCTGCGCATCTCGGCCATGGGGCGCTACGGGCGCCTCTACGGCGGGAGCGCCTATCCGGTCGTCGCACCCAGTCGTGGCTGGGCCAGGTTTCGATCGGCGTCGGCGACTACGACCGCCGCGACGGGGATCCCTCGCACTGGGAGGTCGAGCTGGCGTTCACGAAGGACTACGGGCCGACCTTCGGCGCCCGCCTCACGTTCGACCTGCTGCGGCTCTACGACTTCTGGCTGACGCGGCTGTGAGCACTAGCCTGTCTCCTCTTTGATTCTCACCTGGCTCCCAACCGCGAGAAGCAGGCAGGGCGCCCTGCACGACCGGAGGCAGCGGCGGGCCGTCACGCGCCCTTCTGTCCTGATCGTGCACGAGCATCTGCGGGGCTCGCGAGAAGGCCTGCCCGCCGCCAGCCGCCCCTCGTTCTCCTATCCCTGATCGGGGCTGGAAGGGATGGCTGGCGACACCACGCGTCATGGAGGGTGAGACAGAAGCGACACCGTTTCACCTTGCCAATTAACGCGCGGCTGGACGTGTACAACGCATGATGGCGCCAGCGAGCCCAAGCACCGCTCGTCAGCCGCGCCGACCTACCCCAGCCCCGCCTCCCGCAGCACCTGCCCCGTGTACGACCGCGCCACCCGCGCCACCTCCGCGGCGTCCCCTCGGCCACGATCTCCCCGCCCCGGTCCCCGCCCTCGGGCCCCAGGTCAATGATCCAGTCCGCGTTCTTGATCACGTCCAGGTTGTGCTCGATCACCAGCACCGTGTTCCCCGCCTCCACCAGCCGGTCCAGCACGTCCAGGAGCCGCTGGATGTCCGCGAAGTGCAGCCCGGTGGTCGGCTCGTCCAGGATGTAGAGCGTCCGCCCGGTCGCGCGCTTGGACAGCTCGCGCGAGAGCTTGACCCGCTGCGCCTCCCCGCCCGAGAGCGTCGTCGCCGACTGGCCGAGCTTGATGTAGTGCAACCCCACGTCGTGCAGCGTCTGGAGCTTGTGCTTGATGTGGGGGATATGCTGGAAGAACTCCAGCGCCTCGTCCACCGTCATGTCCAGGACGTCGGCGATGCTCTTCCCCTTATACGTGATGTCCAGGGTCTCGCGGTTGTACCGCTGGCCCTTGCAGACCTCGCAGGTCACGTAGACGTCCGGGAGAAAGTGCATCTCGATCTTGATCAGGCCGTCGCCCTCGCAGGCCTCGCAGCGCCCCCCCTTCACGTTGAAGCTGTACCGGCCGGGTTTGTAGCCCCGCACCCGCGACTCGGGGAGCGTCGCGAATAGGTCCCGGATGAAGGTGAACAGGCCGGTATAGGTGGCGGGGTTGGAGCGAGGCGTCCGGCCGATCGGCGACTGGTCAATGTCAATGACCTTGTCCAGCGCCTCCACCCCGACGATCTCTTTGCAGCCGTCAATCTTGGGTTTCTTCTGATAGAGAAGCTGCGAGAGCGAATGGAAGAGCACTTCCAGCACCAGCGTGCTCTTCCCGGAGCCGGAGACGCCGGTCACGCAGGTGAACAGGCCCAGCGGGATGCGGACCGTGATGTGCTTGAGGTTGTGCTTCCGCGCCCCGACGACGCTCAGGAAGCGCGTGGGCTTCCGCTCCCGCTTGGGCAGCGCGACGATCAGCTCGCCGCGCAGGTACTTGCCCGTGAGCGACGCCGGGTGCGCCATGATCGCGGCCGGCGGCCCCTGCGCGATGACCTGCCCGCCATGCGCGCCCGCACCGGGTCCCAGGTCCAGGATGTGGTCCGCCGCCAGCATGGTCTCCGCGTCGTGCTCGACGACGACGACGGTGTTCCCCATGTCCCGCAACCGCAGGAGCGTCTGCAGCAATCGCCGGTTGTCCCGCTGGTGCAGCCCGATCGAGGGTTCGTCCAGGATGTACAGCACGCCGACCAATCCCGAGCCGATCTGAGTGGCCAGGCGGATACGCTGGCCCTCGCCCCCCGAGAGCGTGGCGGCCGGCCGGTCCAGCGTCAGGTAATCGAGCCCTACGTTGATCAGGAACCCCAGCCGCTCCCGGATCTCCTTGAGGATCCGGTGCGCGATGAGGCGTTCCCGCTCGGTCAGATCGAGCGCGTCGAAGAAGTCCGCGGCGGCCCGGACCGAGAGCTGGGTCACCTCGGCGATCGAGCGGCGCGCGATCTTGACCGACAGGCTCTCCGGCTTGAGCCGCGCCCCCTTGCAGACGGGGCAGAGGTCCAGCAGCGTGAAGTCCTCCTCCAGGTCTCCGACCGGGCAGCCGGAGGCGACCGCGTAGCCGATCCCGTCGCAGGCGGGGCAGGCGCCATGGGGGCTATTGAAGGAGAAGACCCGGGGGGTGATCTCGGGATAACTGACCCCGCAGCGGATGCAGGCGAGCTTCTCGCTGTAGAGGACCGTCTTGCCGTCGTCGGTGAGCACGCCGACCAGCCCATCCGCGAGCTTGAGCGAGGCCTCGACCGACTCGGCGAGCCGCCGCGCCAGCGCCTCGCCGGGCTTCATAACGAGCCGGTCCACGACCACCTCGATCGTGTGCTTCTTCTGCTTGTCGAGCGCGATCTCCTCGCCGAGGTCCACGAGCCGGCCGTCAATCCGGGCGCGGATGTACCCGGCCCGCCGCATGTCGAGCAGCTCCTTCTTGTATTCGCCCTTCCGCCCGCGGACGATCGGGGCCAGGATCTGGAACCGGGTGCCCTCGGGCAGGGTCCGGATCGTATCCACCATCTGCTGGACGGTCTGGGCGGCGATCTCCTCCCCGCAGTTGAAGCAGAAGGGCCGGCCGATCCGCGCGTAGAGCAGCCGCAGGTAGTCGTAAATCTCGGTGACGGTGCCGACGGTGGAGCGGGGATTGTGGCTGGTGCTCTTCTGCTCGATGGAGATCGCAGGCGAGAGGCCCTCGATCGAGTCCACGTCCGGCTTACCCATCTGCTCGAGGAACTGCCGGGCGTAGGCGGAGAGCGACTCGACGTAGCGACGCTGCCCTTCGGCGTAGATCGTGTCGAAGGCGAGCGAGGACTTGCCGGACCCGCTCAGGCCGGTGATCACGACGAGCCGGTCCCGCGGAATCTCGACGTCGAGATTCTTCAGGTTGTGCTCGCGCGCGCCCTTGATGACGATCGAGCCGGCCATACAGCGGAGAGGCGTTCCCTCGGAAGGCGGGATTATAGCACGGGGATGGCGATCCGATCGCCGGCCCGGCAGCGCGGCGCGCCGAGCTACGCCCCCGGCGGGCGGAGCGGCAGGCGGATGTGGAAGGCGGTGCCCCGGCCCTCGGCGCTCTCCACGGCGATCTGCCCGCCATGGGCGTCCACTGCGTCCTTGACGATCTTGGTGCCAAGGCCGGTGCCGCCGACCTTTCGGCTGATCGCCTGGCCGGAGAAGAGGCTGTCGCGGATCTCGGGCGGCATGCCCCGGCCCGTGTCAATGACCGAGATGCAGATCGGACCGCCCGGCGCTTCGAGGTGTCCCCGGATCGTGACCGAGCCGCCCGGCGGCACTTCGGGAACGGCGTTGTTGACCACGTTGTAGAAGGCGTTGTACAGCCGCTGCTCGTCGGCGAGGAGCTCTGGTAAGCCGTCCAGCCCCTCCAGCCGCAGGTCAACCCCCTGCTGCTTGGCGAGCAGGCCCAGGGTCCGCACGACGCTGCCTACCACGTCCGCCAGCCGGCAGGGCGCGAACTGCGGCGGGCTGCTCAAGCCCTTCACGCAATCCGTCACCTCCTTCAGGCGGTCCCGGATCCGCCGCACCGCGTCCCGCTGGGTCTCGAGCGCCTCCGTGCAGAGCTTGTAACTGCCGCGCGCACGCTCCGCGTCGGTCTTGCGCAGGTTCCCGCACAGCCATTCGATCTCGGTCTGCAGGATCGTGCCGCTGATGGAGACGGGCAGCAGCAGATTGCTCACGTCGTGCCCGATGTCGGCGAGCCGGTGGACCAGCTCAGCCACCTTCGCCTCCTCGAACAGGCGAGCCTGTTCGATCGCCGTCGTCGCCAGCGCCGAGACGATCGTGAGGATATCCACGTCGGCCTCGTCGAGCTGCCCCCGCCGCTTGTTCATGACCTCGAGGACCCCGATCGGCGGCCGACCCCATTGCTTGAGGGGCAGCACGATCATGTCGCGGGTCCGGAACCCGGTGAGTTCGTCAATATCGGGGTAGTGACGGTGGTCCCGCTTGGCATCGGCGACGACCTCCGCTTCCCCGGACATGAAGACGGCCCCGGCGAGCCCCTTGTTCCACGGGATGGCCAGGCCGCGGATGAGCTGCGCCTTCTCGCCGACGACGTGCCGGAAGACGAGGGTCCGGGCCTTGGGATCCGCGAGCAGGATGGAGCCCGCCTCCGCATCTACCACCTCGAGCGCGACGACGAGCGCCTGTTCGATCAGCTTGTCGCTGTGGTTCTGGCGGGAAATGGCGTCGCAGATACGGCGGGCGGCGTCCAGGGCCCGATCGCGCTGGAGGAGCCGCTCGTCCTGGCGCCGGCGTGGCTGCTGGCGGCGGTCGGGGCCCGGCGAGGGCTTGGGCTGGTTCGGTTGGCTCACGACATCCGTCCGTCCTCAGCGGCCCGGGCGCGTGGGCGGGTCTGGCAAACGCGGATCACAGACCCATGCGAGGCGCGCCGAGAGCTATGCGTAAAAGGAGGATGTAGTATAGCAAGCTGGAGCGCCCCTGAATAGTCGCACAAGGCTTTGGAACACGGCCCGGGCAGGCCGATTCACCGCCGCGCCGCTTGACAAAGCCGCGGGCACGATGCTAGGGACTTGCGAGGGCTCACCCCTTGCTTCATCTCGATCAGCAAGCCCCGCACAAGCCGCCGACGCCGGTCATGGCCCCGCAGGCCGTCTCCGAGTGGTCCGGGAAGGCCCGCGAACAAGCTGTCCAGGGGATGTTCACGGCGATTGCGCGCTGGTACGACCTGAACAACTCCCTGCTCAGCTTCGGGCTCCATCACCGCTGGAAGCGCCGGGCCGCCACGCTGGTGCCGGCGACTGAGCGGGGCTGCGCGCTCGACATCGGCGCGGGGACAGGGGACTTGGCGATCCTGCTGGGCCGGCGCCTGGGGCCCGGCGGGCGCGTCGTCGCGCTGGATCTGAACGCCGCGATGCTCCGCGAGGGACGGCGGAAGATCGTCCGGCGGGGGCTCAGCGGGCAGATCACCTGCCTTCGCGCCAACGCGGACTGCCTGGGCTTCCGCGCCGAGAGCGTAGACGCCGTCACCGCGGGCTTCTGCATCCGGAACGTGGGCGACGTGCCTGAGGCCTTCCGGGAGATCCGGCGGGTGCTCAAGCCGGGCGGGCGGTTCGTCTGCCTGGAGTTTTCGCAGCCCGTGCGGGGGTGGCTCCGGCGGCTCTACGACTGGTATTCGTTCCGGCTGCTGCCCTGGATCGGCACGCTCGTTGCCCGGGACCGGACCGGCGTGTACGAGTACCTCCCCGCCTCCATCCGGACGTTCCCGGACCAGGACCGCCTGTGCCAGCTCCTCATGGAGGCCGGGTTCCGCGAGGTGCGCTACGTCAACCTGAGCGGCGGGATTGTGGCGATCCACGTGGCAGTCAAATAACAAACAGCGAATAGCTTCGGCCCCAAGAGCCGTTCGCTGCTAGTGTGCGTCCCAGAAATTCTCGTCCTAAACCGCTCGCCCTGAGCTTGTCGAAGGGCGAGCGGTGGCAGGGGCTTCCGTTCATGGTTCAACAGGCTCACCACGAACGGACTTCAGGGAGGCCACACTAGCTGCTTGCTCCCAGCTACACATATGAAGTCGATTCTCTACGTGTTCCTCCCCTGCAAGAAGGTGTACCCGATCGGGGTCACCTACCTGGCCGACTTCATCCACCGCCGGCATCCGGAGGTGCGGCAGCGGATCCTGGACCTGTCCCTCTATCCGCAGGAGGCGCGGCCGCGCGCCCTGCGGCAGGCGGCCGCTGCCTTCGCACCGGACCTCGTCTGCTTCTCCTGGCGGGACATCCAGATCTTCTCCCCGCACGAGGGCGATGCGTCGCTCGAGCACGCCTTCAACTTTTATTACGCGAGCAACCCGCTGAAGCGGATCGCGGCCTCGTTCCAGGGGCTCGCCCACCTCTATCGGTACTACCGGGACATCCGGGCTAACCTCTCGTACCCCTGGCTGATCCGGAAGGAGTTGCCAAAGGCCCAAATCATGATCGGGGGCGGCGCGTTCACCGCCTTCGCCGACCAGCTCATCGAGAAGCTGCCGGAGGGCACGATCGGCATCCTCGGCGAGGGCGAGGACGCGCTCCTCAAGGTCGTGGAAGGCCGGCCGCTCGACGGGGAACGGTACATCGTCCGTGAGGGAGGCCGGGTCTCCAAGGGTCAACAGCAATCCCCGGCTTCCCTGGACACGCTGACCGTGGACCTCCCGTACCTGACCGAAATCTTTCCCCAATACCGCGCATACGTCGGCGAGAGCATCGGCGTCCAAAGCAAGCGAGGCTGCCCCTACGACTGCGCCTTCTGCCTCTATCCCTACATCGAGGGCAAGCGCGTCCGGTACCGGCCGCCCGAGATGGTCGTCCGCGATATCGCCCAGCACTACCACCAGTGGGGAGCCCGGCGGTTTTGGTTCACGGACGCCCAGTTCATCACCGGCAAGGAAGCCTATCCTCAGTGCACGGAGATCCTGGAGCGGATCATCACGGAAGGGCTCGAGATCGAGTGGTCGGGCTACATCCGGACCTCGCTGATCACACCCGAGCTGGCCCGGCTCATGGTTCGCTCCGGCGTCGGGGACCTGGAAGTCGCGATCACCTCGGGGTCGCAGGAGATTCTGAACAACCTGCACATGGGGTTCAAGCTGGAGCGGCTCTATGACGGTTGCCGCTACCTGGCCGAGGCCGGGTTCCGCGGCAAGGTCATCCTGAACTACTCGTTGAACTCTCCCAAGGAGACGGAGGAAACCCTGCTCCAGAGCATCGAGTCCTACAAGGTCGTCGCCTCGATCCTGGGCGAGGGCCGGGTCTTTCCCCTCATGTTTTTCCTCGGCATCCAACCGAACACCGACTTAGAGCAGCGCCTGCTCGAGGAGGGCTACCTCTCCGCCGGCTACAACCCGCTGATGCTGACCCCGACCAGCATCCGGAAGCTGCTCTATAATCCCGCCCCGCTGAACAGGCTGATCGCCAAGGCCTGCCTGGCCGCCTGGCACAAGAAGCACGGCAGCCAGGACCCGCGCCCCTGGTCTGGCTCCCTCGGTCAGCAGCCCCGCCCGCAGGCCCACTCCTCTCACTATGCCGACGACAATCTCATTCGGGGAATCGAGGGTAATTCCGGGCGGGAGGCCCTCCTGACCCTCGAGCAGATCCTCCGGTCCCGGAAGGGTGTGCAGGCCCCCACCAGGTCTTGACACCGAGCCCGCATTCCGCGGCAAAATGAGCGGAACCAGCACCGCTCCCCGGGCGATAACTTGCTTGCATTCGCCGGCGAGCGGGTGCTATCATGCGTGGTCTTTTTAGCCCGGGACATTCGCAAATCGTTTCGATTTCCTTACGGTTTTTCGGAGTCCTCGGGGCGGGCGACGGTCCTGAAGGAGGCGTCTGATGTACAAGACGATCTATATCCCCGTCGACAACTCGGACCATTCCAATATGGCCGTTGAGCTCGGGGTCAAGCTGGCCAAGACGTTCGGGGCCAAGATCGTGGGCAGCCACGTCTACGCGGCCAAGATGCACGACAAACGCTTCAAGCAGATGGAAGCCGGGCTCCCCGAGGAATACCACGACGAGAAAGAGTTGGAACGGCAGCGCCAGATCCACGACTCCCTGATCACGCGTGGGCTGCAGATCATCACCGACTCCTACCTGGACTACGTCGAGAAGAAGTGCTCGGAAGCCAACCTGCCGCTGGAGCGCAAGTCCCTGGAAGGCCGCAACTGGAAGGTGCTGGTCGAGGACATCACGACCAGCCAGTACGACCTGGTCATCATGGGCGCCCTCGGCGTGGGCGCGGTCAAGGACAGCGTGATCGGCAGCAACACCGAGCGGGTCGTCCGCCGGGTCCGCACGTCGGATATGCTGGTCATCAAGCACACGCAGCCCATGAACGGCGGCAACATCGTCGTCGCCGTGGACGGCTCCCCCTATGCCTTCGGGGGGCTCCTGACAGGGCTGGCGCTGGGGAAGGCGCTGAACAAGCCGGTTGAGGCGATCTCGGCCTTCGACCCCTACTTCCACTATGCGGCGTTCCACAGCATCTCGGGCGTCCTGAACGAGGAGGCTGGCAAGGTCTTCCGGTTCAAGGAGCAGGAGAAGCTGCACGAGGAAGTCATTGACAGCGGATTGGCCAAGATCTACCAGTCCCACCTGGACATCTCCCGAGAGATCGCCCAGGCCGAGAAGACGGACATCAAAACCACCTTGCTGGACGGCAAAGCCTTCGAGAAGATCATCCAGTACGTCCGCAAGGAGAAGCCCTGGCTCCTGATCGTCGGGCGCATCGGTGTCCACAGCGACGACGACATGGACATCGGGAGCAACACCGAGAACCTGCTCCGGAGCGCCCCCTGCCACATCCTGATCTCCAACCGGAAGTACGTGCCGCCGATTGATACGCAGGCCGAATACACGATCGCCTGGACCGAGGAGGCGCTCGCCCGCATGGAGCGCATCCCCGTGTTCGCCCGCGGGGTGGCCAAGACGGCGATCCACCGGTATGCGATCGAGAAGGGCCACACGATCATCAGCAACTCGGTCGTAGACGCGGCGGTCGGCCACATCCTGCCCAAGGGCGCGATGGAGGCCATGAAAGCGCTGGGGAGCAGCCTGGACGCCGCCGGGATTGACCGGAACAAGATGCAGGCGGACGACGCGGTCGCCAAGGACCTCATGGGCAACACCCTCAGCGCGATGGTGGCTGGGATCGTCGAGGAGAAGCAGCCGACCCTGAGCGCCACCAACCAGGCCTACCTGGACCGCATGAGCCAGACCTACTACGTCTGCGAGGGCTGCGGCTACATCGGGAAGGGCGACACGCCGGTCAAGTGCCCGGTCTGCGGCGCCGAGGGCTCGCGGTTCCGGCAGGTGGACAAGAGTATCTTCGAAGCGGCGGCCAAGGCCGAGGGCGGGATCGAGACCGACGTGGCCTACGACGACATTCCCATGCAGTGGACCAAGGACGCCAAGGAGGCGATCCGGGCGGTGCCGGCCGGCTTCCAGCGGCGCCGGGCGAAGGCCAAGATCGAAAAGAGCGCGCGCAAGCTCGGCATGACCACGATCACGTTGGAGTTCGCCGCGCCGATGATCAAGGAGGCCGCGGCCGAGGACTACACCCCGATCTTCGCCAACAAGGGCGCAGGGGTCTCCCTGGAAGCGCAGGCCAAGCTCGCCGCGGTCACCGCCCCGACGGCCCAGGGCGGCGGGGCCGGGCCGGCGCCCCAGCCCTCCCCCTACACCTGGACGCCCGAGGCCCAGCAGCGGCTCGAACGGGTGCCGGAAGGCTTCATGCGGGACTGCACGCGGGCCCTCATCCAGAAGCACGCGGACAAGCTCGGCACCACCACGATCACCATCGAGGTCGCCAACGAGGGCATCGAGCAGGCCAAGCACACAATGGAAGAGGCGATGAAGACCGGCAACCTGAAGGATATTATCGCCCGCCTGACCGGGGCCGGGGCCTCCTGATTCCCACGCGGAACGATGGGCAAATCACTCCCGGTTTTCAACTTCGAGCAGCTCGCCGGCAAGTTCGGGCAGTTCGGGCAGCTCGAGCAGCAGATCAAGCGATTCGTCACCGCGTCGCCGGCGGCCACGGCCCCCGGCGACGGCCGGACCGTGGACGACTTCAAGCCCTTCCTGGTCGCGCTCAACCTCACCAAGCGCTGCAACCTCAAGTGCGCCCACTGCTACCTGGACGCGACGACGAAGGCTGGCGGCGGGGCCGACGAGCTGACCACGGCGGAATGCCTCCGGCTGATTGACCAGATCGCGGAGGTCAATCGCGGCTGTCTGCTCGTGATCACGGGCGGGGAGCCGCTCGTCCGGCCCGATATCCTGGACATCGCGCGCTACGCGGTGCAGCTCGGCTTCATGGTCGTGTTCGGCACCAACGGCATGCTGATCAACGACCGGATGGCCCGGACGCTGGTCGAGATCGGAGTGATGGGCGTGGGGATCAGCATTGACTCGCTGGACCCGAGCAAGCACGACCGCTTCCGGGGCCTGGCGGGCGCCTGGGCGGGCGCGGTGGCCGGCATCGAGGCCTGCAAGCGGAACGGGCTCCAGTTCCAGGTGCATTTCAGCGCCCAGCCCATGAACTACCAGGAGCTGCCTGCCGTGGTGGACTGGGCCCACGAGATGGGCGCCAAGGTCCTGAACGTCTTCTTCATGGTCTGCACCGGCCGAGGGGAGGAGCTGACGGACATCACGCCGGCCCAGTACGAGGAGGTGCTGGGCTATCTCGTCGCCTGCCAGGACAAGTACAAGGACATGCTCGTGCGCGCCCGCTGCGCGCCCCACTTCAAGCGGCTGGCCTACGAGCGGGATCCCAACTCCCCGATCACGAAGGCCACCGGGTACATGGGCGGAGGGTGCCTCGCGGGGACGAACTATGCGCGCGTCACGCCGAACGGCGAGGTGACCCCCTGCCCGTACATGCCGCTCTCGGCCGGGAACATCCGCCAGCAGAGCTTCGCCGAACTGTGGGAGCGCTCGGACATCTTCGATTCCTTCCGTTACCCCCACCTCAAAGGCAAGTGCGGCGACTGCGAATACAGCGAGATCTGCGGCGGGTGTCGCGCACGGCCCTACGTGGACCACGGCGACTGGCTGGACGAGGACCAGTGGTGCCTCTACACGCCGAAGGGCGGCGAGAAGGTGCGGGTCGCCTTCAACACGGCGGAAGACTACGACGGGGTGTGGGACGAGGCGGCACAGGCCCGGTTGGCCCGGATTCCCTATTTCCTGCGCGCCATGGTCAAAAAGGGCGTCGAGCGCCACGCGCGGGAGCACGGCATCCCGGTCATCACGGTCGAGCTGATGGAAGAGCTCCGGCGCCGGCGGTTCGGGACCGACGCCCCCGTCTTTAAATTCTCGCGTGATGAGTGATGCATGATGCGTGATGGGTCTGACCTGAAGACGCGGCTGCCGCTCGTATCCTGCTCATCACCCTGCACCCTTCACCCATCACGGACTGCAGCATGAGCGGCCTGCAGGACCTTCTCACCGACATCGGCCAGCTCCTGCCGATCATTAACCATTGGCTGCATCTCCTCTCGGCCGTCGTCTGGATCGGGGGCCTGGCCTTCTTCGTCATGGCCGTCACGCCGGGGCTCCGGTCGGCGGTGCCGCGGGAGTTCGTCAAACCGATCAGCGACACCTTCTACAGGTCCTTCAAGCGGCTGGTGGGGATCCTGCTGGTCGTGATCCTGTTCACCGGCGGCCTCAACCTGCACTACGTCAGCCAGCTCATGCTCGCGCAGACCGGCCTGGGGATCTCCAACAATGCCAAGTACCTCACGATCCTCTTCATCAAGCTGGCGCTCGTCCTCGGGGTGGCCACGATCTACCTCTACACGGTGATCTTCCGGACCGAGGCGACCGGCGACGAGACGCCCGAGGAGCGGGAGGAACAGCTCTACGAGCCCATCCCCTTCCAGCGCGCCGCCCTCTGGATGGGCATCCTTATCATCCTCTGCGCCGCTGCCCTCAAGCACCTGCACCAGTAAGCGCGCCGCCGCCACCTCCTGCACACCACCTCTTCCTCCAACAAGCCTATTGACAAATTCCCCCCGAAAGTATTAGGCAGGACCACGCTAGATATCTCCCGGGGCGAGCCTCATGAGACGGCCATGGCTGCTCTGACTTCATTCGCGGCGCCTCTTCTTCCTCTCTCTTTCGCTCTCGAGTTTCATAGGCGGTTCGACCGGAAAGGCGGATAACGCACGATCGCGCTTCCACGGCATCGCCAGAATCAGGCCGGCCCGACGTGAGGCGACGGCCACGCGGTTCTCCCCAGAATCGCGGTCAGGGGGCGCAGGCATGAACCAGGCGAGGAAGGTGGGACTGGCGCTGTCCGGCGGAGGATTTCGCGCGGCCTTCTTCCATATCGGGGTCCTGGCACGGCTGGCCGAACTCGGATTGCTCCGCCATGTCGAGGTCATCTCGACGGTCTCCGGCGGCGCAATCGTCGGCGCGCTCTACTATCTTCACGTCAAGCAACTGCTGGAACAGACAGACGACGGCGCCGTCGCCGACGGGGACTACGTCGCGATCGTCCAACGAATCGAAGCCGACTTTCTCAAGGCCGTCCAAAAGAACATCCGGATGCGGACGTTTCTGAATCCCCTCAAGAATCTCAGGATGGCGTTCCCGAACTACTCCCGGAGCGACCGCATCGGCGAGCTCTACGACGCGCACTTCTATCGGCCGGCTTTCGCCCCGGGACGGGCGGAGCCCGTCCAGATGCAGGAATTGAAGATTCGGCCGCACGGGGACAGGGCCGAGTTTTCGCCGCGCAAGCACAATGCCGCGCGCCGCGCCAAGGTCCCCATTCTCTTGATCAATGCCACGACTTTGAACACGGGGCACAACTGGAGGTTCGAGGCTGTCCAGATGGGCGAGCCGTTGCATGAGGGCGCCGTTGCGAACGAGGTGGACAAGAATCTCCGGCTGCGCCGACCGGGGTACGAGCAGATTCACCATACCGGGCATGACCGCTTCGAGTTGGGCCTGGCGGTGGCCGCCTCCGCCTGCGTGCCCGGCCTCTTTCCTCCGCTCGCGATCAGCAACCTCTATCCGGATCTCCGCGTGCAGTTGGTGGACGGAGGCGTGCACGACAACCAAGGCATTCAGGGGCTTCGCGACGAGGGGTGTACGCACCTGATCATCAGCGACGCCTCGGGCCGGCTGAAGGACCAACGCCATCCTCCCACCTCCATGATCCCCACGTACATCCGGAGCAATGACATCCTGATGGACCGCGTCCGGGAGGAAGAACTGTATCGCCTCTACGATGCCGATCCCAATCAATCACGCCTGGCCTTCCTGCACCTCCGCAAAGGACTGGAGGCCGAAGCTGTTTCCTGGATCGCGCCGACGGGCAAGGCGCCGCTCGAACCTCCCAAGCGTGAACGAGCTCCAGGGTTTTCATCCAGGGACTTCGGGGTCTGCGAGGCGGTGCAGGACCGCCTCTCCCGGATCCGCACCGATCTGGATTCGTTCACCGAGGTCGAAGCCTATTCGCTGATGATGGACGGCTACAGCATGGCCGGATTTGAGATCGCCAACCGAACACCTGACATCGCCGCGCTGACAGCCCCCCGCCATGCGGGAGACTGGCAGTTTCTAAAGATCAGGGAATGGATGCGGAACCCGACTTCCGAATATCTCCGGCAGCTTGAGGTCGCGCAACACAACTGGTTCAAAGTGTTCCGGCTCAGTCCGGCGGTCAGGAACGCATCCGTGCTGGTCGCCCTGGCCGCCCTCTATGGCCTCTGGATCGGCCTGGGCCCGGTGATCCTCCAGTTCCTGTGCACCCCCGTGCGGGTTGGAAGCATTCTCCTGGTGATGATCCTCTATGTGATCGGGATCGTGGCTCCCCAATGGGAGATCCTCCTGTTCCTGCGTGGCCCGGGGGAATGGGTGACCCGCGTGGTGCTTCGAGCGCTCGTGCCGGCGGTCGGGTCTCTCTTCGTCTTCCTCGACCTCCTCGTCTTCGATCGCTTGTTCATTCGCCGGGGGACGGTGGACCGGCTTCGTCGAGACGTTCAGCGCATGAGACGTGACAGCTCCTGAGGGGACTATGCGAACGCGACGAGGCGTGATCGGCTGGCTCGCGGCGTTCTTTCGCGCGATCAATCGCTTCATCCCCTGGCACAAGTTGCCGGCCTGGCCGTTTCCCCGGCTCAGCCTGCGGCTGTGGAACCTGCCGGCGCTCCGGGCGGATCTCCGGGAGCGCAACCTCTACGACACGGCGCGGCTGCCCGTTCAACCGGAGCCGCCCGGTTACACCCCTCCGCTCAACCCCGTCGGCATCCCACTGGTCAATCCGTTCCGGCCGGTGGAGCCCTTCCACCCGGACTTTCTCCGGTACCGGACGGCCGACGGCGGCTATAACGACCTCCAGAACCCGACCATGGGACGGACCGGGGCGCGCTACGCGCGCAATTTCCCCTTCGCCGAGTCCTGCCCGCGACCCGGATTCGAACACGAGCGGCCGACCCCACGGCAAGTCAGCGAAGAGCTGATGCTCCGGGACACATTCCAGCCGGCCACCACGCTCAACCTGCTGGCGGCCGCTTGGATTCAGTTCGAGGTGCACGATTGGGCCCGGCACATGACCGATCTTCGCCCTCAGCATCGCATCCACGTCCCGCTGGACGCCGCAGACCCCTGGCCGCAACGGACGTCCCGCGACACCATGGCGATTGACCGCACGCTCCCGGATCACACGCGTCCCGATCCTCAATCCCTGCCGCGGGGATGTCCAGCCGGACCGCCGAGCTTTCTCGCCGAGGGGTCGTTCTGGTGGGACGGCTCGCAGATCTACGGGAGCGATCGGGACTGGCAGCACGTCCTCCGATCCCACGTGGACGGGAAGCTCAGGCTCACCCCGGACAACCGCCTCCTCGACCTCGCCCAAGTACCAGACCCGCGGCTCGCCGGGCTTGCAGGGCTCGATCTGACCGGTTTCCCCGGCGGCTGGTGGGCCGGGCTGAGCGTGCTGCACACCCTCTTCGCGCGGGAGCACAATGCCATCTGCGACATGTTGAAAGCGAAGCATCCCGCCTGGGCGTGGGACGACGAGCGCCTGTTCCAGACCGCCCGGCTGATCAATGCCGCGCTCATGGCCAAGATCCACACGGTCGAATGGACGCCCGCGATCCTCGGGATGCCGGTCCTGAAGATCGGGATGGAGGCCAACTGGTGGGGCGTGCTCGGGGAGCAGTTTCGCAAGAAGCTCGGGCGCCTCAGCGATTCCGAGGAGCTGAGCGGCATCCCTGGCTCCCTGCTCGACCACCACGGGGTGCCCTTCGCGTTCACGGAAGAGTTCGTCTCCGTCTATCGTCTGCACCCCTTGATCCCGGACGAGTTCCGCTTCCATTCGCTTACAGTTTCAGAATTCTCGCCGCGGATGAACTATGTCCCGCACGGCACGAACCAGCCGCAGACCGTAGTCGTCAGCACCTTCGACCACATTCAAGGCCTCAACACGCGCCGGGCCATCGATGCGATCGGGATGGAGAACGTCGTCTATTCGTTCGGGCTGGCGCATCCGGGGGCGATTACCCTGCACAATTATCCGCACTTTCTCCGGAATTATCGCGCACCGGAGCAGCCGGATCGCCTCCTCGACGTGGCGACGATTGACATCCTCCGGGATCGCGAGCGCGGCGTGCCCCGCTACAACCGGTTCCGCGAGCTGCTGCGCATGCCCCGGATGAGGTCATTCGATCATCTGAACGCCCGGTGGGCGAGAGAGATCGCCGATCTGTACGACAACAAGATTGACGAGGTGGACACGATGGTCGGGCTGTTCGCGGAGGAGTTCCCCGAAGGCTTTGGGTTCAGCGACACGGCCTTCCGCATCTTCATCCTCATGGCCTCCCGGCGGCTGAAAAGCGACCGGTTCTTTACGACGGATTACCGGCCCGAGATTTACACGAAAGCCGGGCTCGACTGGATCAGCGAGAACGGGTTCGAGAGCGTGTTGCTGCGCCACTATCCGGCCCTCGCCCCGGCGGTCAAGGGCCTGGCCAATCCGTTCCGCCCGTGGCGGAGTGTGCATGAGAGGACAGTGACCTAATGCGACGGCGTCAGACACCGCTAGGATTGGCCATCCTCGTCCTATTCCAGGGGCCCATCTTTGCCCTTCTCCGTTGGTTGCTGAACCTCCTGCCCCTGCCACAACGCCTCAGCGCCCGCTGGCAATGGGCCTTGCGCAGGAGCTTCTGGAACAACCTGGCTCGGCTGAAGTTCCGGGGCAGCAGGCCCCAGCGCTTCCCCGTCCCCAGCGGCTCGCGGCGGCCGATTGGGCTCGTGGACTTCGCCGCCCAGTTCCCCGGCATCCCCATCCGGAACATCACGGTCGCCGACCGCATTCCCTGGGATGAAATGCGCGGCCGGAACTTCTTCAGGGAGTTTCCCCATAAGGTCGCGATGCGGGCGGTGACCCGGTTCCAGCTCCTGATGTACCGGTGGCTCTCGCCGATGCAGCCGGGATTGGAGGAGATCGCTCCCGATCCCTCCGAGGCGCTGCGGCAGGCCTATCCGAACAGACATGCCGCTCTGTTCGAGCCTCCTGTGATGCCCCTGGAGTTTCAGGGAAGTCTCGACCTCGGCGCACTGGCGGTCAAGGGGCCGTACCACAGGTACCTCACGCAGTACCCATGGGGGCAGACCCCGGAGCTCGACGGGCACTGGCTGGCAGCCGGCGTCGCGATCCCGCCGGGAAGGAATCACGTAGAGGGGCGCTGGCTGGACGATGTCTATGTCTGGGACTTCTGGAGTCTGAAAGATTACGAGTATCGCGCCGATGTCTACAACCTCGGATGCCGAGTTCTGTTCGCCCGGGATGTTCGGACCAGGACGGTGCGGCCGATCGGGATCCAGAGCTGCGCGCTCCAAACGCCCCACCCGGGCAGCGGCATCTCAAAACCGGGTGACCTCACGTGGGAATTCGCCAAGAAGCTGGCGCTCTGCGCTGCGACCAACCACCTGTCGCTCGTCAGCCACTTCAACGGGATCCATTTGGCCAGCGGGGCGCATCTCGCCATCGCCACGCGGAATCACCTGTGCCCCGACCATGTCCTGGGCCGCCTACTCTGGCCGTACATCTACCACACGCAACTCAGCAACTACATCGTCACCCTCGCCCAGATGGTCGAAGGCGGGGACTTCGAGAGCATCTTCAGCTTCACCTACCAAGGGATGTGCGACCTGTTCTCGGAGACGTATCCGCAATTCGATTTCGTCGTCAATGATCCCGAGGCCGACGCGCAGCGACGGGGGATCGTCGAGGCCGGCTTCGACACACCCACCCAGGACGACCTGAAGACCCTATGGGAGGCCTTCCACCGGCAGGCGGAACGGTACCTGCGTCTCTACTTCAACGGGAACGACGCCGTCCTCCAGAATGACGAACCGGTGCTGCAGTGGCTGGACGCGCTGAATGCGCCCAATACCGGAATTCCCAACGGCCTCCCGGTCACCAGAGGGAACGTGACCCTGACCGGCCTTGCGCGCCTGCTCGCCAGCTTCATGTACCTGGTGACGGTGCGTCATGAGCTCGAAGGCTCGTTCCTCTGGAACTACCAGCTCTGGGCCCACAAGCAGCCGCCGCGCCTGTATCTGGACGGCCGGCGCCTGCCCTTGGACGTGTACCAGCGGCTGGTCAACGCCAACTTCAACCTGAACGTGCCACGGACCCCGCTCCTGTGGAGAGACCTGGAAGAAGACTGGTCGGATCTGGCCCCGCCGCAGTGCGGACAGCAGTCCGCCGCCCAAGGGGTGTGGCGGGAGTTTCAGCAGGACCTCGAACGGATCGAGCAGGAGTGGCGGGCGAGGCAGCCTTGGCATGTCTGGCGGGTCTATCCCAGCATGTTGGAAGTCAACATCAACGACTGACAAACACGAGCCGCTCCCCCGGAGAAGTCAGCCCATGTGCGAGTTCCTCTGGTTTCTCATCCTGGTCGCCAGCCTGGTCGGGGCCCTCGCGCGTCCCACGGAACCCGTCGCTCCCGTCCAGGCGGCGGAGGCCGAGAGCTGGTGCGATCGACTGCGGCGGCGCGTCCCGCAGTGGCGCTGGTGGCTCATGATCGCGGTCCTCCTCCTGATCGCCATGGCCTACGCTTGGAACAACGTCACGCGGGCAGCCCTCAACCTGCTCCTGTTCTTCGAGCGGCACAACGTTGCGCTGTCCGTGTTCCTGGCGCTCAGCCTGATCGGGTTCGTCCTGGCCGTCGTCGGCGACTGGACGGTGCGGCGTCTGGTCGCGCTGGCGGTCCTCGCGGGCGGCGTGGCCTTCCTGTTGATCACCGGGCAGGACTGTCTGTTTTACGCCTTGGTCTTGCTGGCGCTCTTTGGGCTGACCTTCGCTCAGCGCGACGGCCTGCCACGGGGACTGGCGTGGTTCTGCGTGGCACTCCTCGCGGTCCTAACCCTTGCGCTCGTGCGGCACGACGCCTATAAGCTCGCGGCGTTCGCCGCGGCGGTGGCCGCGGCGGCCCTGCTCTGGGCCTATTGGCCTCGAGGGGTGCTCTGGACCAGTGTGTTGCTGACCACGTTCCTGGCCGCCGGGCTGTTTCTGGCCCGCGTCTTCCACGGTCCGCTCTGGATGGCGTACGAGCCCGGCGACTATGTGATCATGGCCATCGTGATTGGGGTGGGATCGCTCGGGCTCCTCTGGGCCATCGGCGCGCGCTTACCGCTTCTCGGCTGGGCGAGCGGGCTGTTGCTGGTGCTCTTCGTGGGGGGCCTGGGCTGGACGGAAGTGGAGCTGATGCGAGCCAAGGCCATGAATAGGCAGCCGGATGTGGATGTGCCGGCCGCGCTCGCGGCGGTCGCTGACTACGTGCTCTTCATTCTCCTCCTGGGGCTGGTCTGGAGCGCCATCGCCTGGGTCCGGCGGCTGCCCCTGCAGCCGCTCGGGTGGGTCTCGGCCGTGATGATCGTGTTCCTGGGCAGCGGCCTGTTCTTCTCGAGCATTCTCTACGGCCAACCGGAGGACTTCGCCGATATCGAGGACCAGTTCAAATACGGTTCGATCGGGTCGGACCATTTCATGGCGCGCGGTATCCCCTATTACGTGTGGGAGATCCTTCCGCAGATGCCGGGGTTCGAGCCGGAAACGGTCATTCGCAGCCGGCTGCCTGCCCAGATTCCCGAAGCCGAGAAGCGCAAGTACCGGCCGAGATACGGGATCCCGGCTTCCCCCGACGCGATCGCGGGCTGTCGAAAGACGACGCGCGACGAAGATCGGTGCAAAGGCCTGACCTATGAAGCGTTCGGGCTCGTGCGCGAGAAGCACAAGACGGCCCGGCTCAAGGGGGAAAACAGAGATGTCGCGATAGACCGGCCGATCGGCTTTTCGAAGCGGAGGGTGTTCGGCATGGACTTCGTCGGCATCAATTGCGCCTTCTGCCACGTCTCGACGATCCGGGAGGACGGGCTGAGCCGGCCTCGGATCGTCCTGGGGATGCCGGCCAACACGACGGATATCGAGCTGTTCTTCCAGTTTCTATTCGGGGCGGCGGAACGGGAGGGCTTCTCCCTTGCCACGGCCGGTCAGGTCATGGGCCGGATTTTGGAGAAACATCCCGAACTGAAGTTCGGCATAACGGTCGGCGACATCGGCATCAGGGGCGTCTGCCAGGAGATCAAGAACTCCGTCACGCGCTTTACCTACCGCCTGGGCTTGATCCCCCTCACAGGTCTCTACGCGCGGCGGCTCAAGGAAGAGTTCTACTTCATTGACCCGCACAACCCGGATCGGATCCCGCGGTTCGGCCCCGGGCGTGTAGATGCGTGGAATCCCGGCAAGCGAACCCTGGTCAATCCCCCCCTTCCCGTCGAATATCCCGGCGGGATCATTGACCATACCTCGATCTGGAACCAGAAAGCGCGTGAAGGGATGCAACTCCATTGGGACGGCAACATCCATGTCTTGGCGCAGCGGAATATTATCGCCGGGCTCGTGGTCAACGGCCCGCAGATCGAGGTCCTGGATACCGACCGGCTGGACCGAATCAACAAGTGGATCGAGGGACGTCCCGCGCCCCGGTTCGACGATTTCGTGCCTGCGGCCCAGGTTCAGGAGGCCTATCGAGGGGAACTCGTGCAACGGAGGGAACGGGGACGAGAGATCTTTCAACATTGGTGCGCAGCCTGCCATGCCGCGGGCGGAGAACGCACCGGCCGCGTGGAGCCCCTGGATGGGGGAGGGACTCGTCTCGGTGGTCCCAAGTCCGACGGCATCCAACTCGACACCGATCCGGCCCGGTTGCTGACGTTCACGGCTGAACTGGCCGAAGCCTTGAACAGGGTCAAGACCGACAGGTGGGCGCTCACGGACTTCAAGGCCCAGAAGGGCTACGTCAACATGTTGCTGGACGGCATCTGGCTGCGCGCGCCCTACCTGCACAACGGTTCGGTGCCGACCCTGCGGGATCTGTTGAACACACAAGCAGAGAGGCCGGTGCGGTTCTGCCGGGGCATCGACGTGTACGACTGGCACAACGTGGGCTTTGTCACGACGACCGAGACGCCCGACTGTCGCGGCTCGAACGGGGAACAATATTTTCTCTTCGATACCACGGAGCCGGGCAACAGCAACCGCGGCCACCTGTACGGGACCGACCTGAAACCGGACGAGAAGGACCTGCTCATCGAATTTCTGAAAACGCTGTAGGGCAAGTGGCGCCAGCATGGCCGATGATGTGAGTCGCCGTCGCAAGTGTGCGGTGCGGGTCCTAGTGTTGCTGTGCGCTCTTAATGTGTCGGTCTTGGTGCTGGACCTCATCAAGATCCTCCACGGCACCCCTGTGAGCTATTGCGCCGATGAGAAGGACGTCAAGCATTGCGATCTGGAAAAACACTTCAAGTACGGCTCGATCGGGTCGGACAATCTCAAGGCGGGTCTCCCTTACTGGCTCTTTAAGGTGCTGCCGACCGTCGTTCCACCGGGGGAGGTGATGCCGACCGTGAAAGGGCGCGGCTACGAAGCCTTCGGCTTGATCGTGGAGCGGGACCGGAACGGCAATCTGCTCATGGATCGTCCGCTCGGCTTCTCGAGACGCCGGATCGGCATCAGGATGAACCGACTCGGCGTGGACTGGGGCGTGGATGTGGTAGGCATCAATTGCGCCTTGTGTCACGCCTCGGCACTCAGAAGGCCGGGACAGTCGGAACGCCACGAGGTCATCGCGGGCATGCCGGGCCAGACCGTGGATGTGGAGAAATTTTTCGTGTACCTCTTCAAGGCGGCAAAGCACAAGAACTTCGAATCCGATACGCTGCTTCGGGCAATCGCCGAGAACCGACGCAAAGAGCTGGGAGACCCTCACCTCTCCATGGGGCTGATCCAGCGGACCGTTTACCGGTTCCTGATCACCCTCTATCGCTGGGAGATCGGCAGGCTGGAGAGAAAGTTCTGCTTCCTCCATGGCCTCGACACGAAGCAGGGAGAAGAAGACACCTGCCCCACTAAGCTCAAGAGTGACGCCGGGCCCGGACGCATTGATACCTGGGCCCCTTACAAGGTCCTCAGGCTTCAAGCTTGGACCACGTTGGGAGACCTAGCCCCCGACTTCACGTTCGAATGGATGGAGGACAGTCGTCTGGTCAATCTCCAGGAGATGCCCGTCGGCGAGGCCCAGGGCTTTGCCGACGCCGCCTCGATCTGGAATCTGCAAGTGCGGATGGGGCGGGGGTTCCACTGGGACGGCAACACGACGCAGTTGACCGAGGCCGCGATCACAGCCGCCGTCGGGGTAGGGGCGACCCCCGCCGCGCTGGACCGGAACAGTCTGGACCTGATGGTCCGCTGGGCGAAGACGCTCGCCCCGCCGAAGTACGATGCGTTCGCTCCCAAGCCACACGATCCGGATCGGAGCGCGGTGGGAAGACGAGTCTATCTCGAGCACTGCGCGGCCTGTCACAGCCCCGACGGACACCGGTTCGGGATGGTCGAGCCCATCGAGAACGTCGGCACGGATCGCCATCGCCTGGACGCCTTCACGAACGAGCTTGCGGCTAAGCTGAAGCGCAAAGTGGGAAAGGGGTACGACTGGCAGTTCCGTCTGTTCCGGACGACCGAGGGCTATAACAACGTCCCGTTGGACGGCCTCTGGCTCCGGGCGCCGTATCTCCACAACGGCTCGGTCCCGACCCTGAGAGATCTTTTGAAGAAGCCAGACGATCGTCCCAAACGGTTCTGCCGCGGCAACGACGAGTACGATTGGACGAATGTCGGGTTCGTCTCGACCCCGCCTTGCGGGACGTTCTTCTTGTACGACACCCGTATCCCGGGCAACGGCAACCAAGGGCATCTCGATGGGACCGACCTCCGCGACGACGAGAAAGAAGCGCTCTTGGAATACTTGAAAACACTATGAGCACCCTCCTCTCGAAGGACCATCCCATCACCGAACGGCCCTTCATGCTGTTCCAGCCGTTCGGGCGGCGACCAGACGGCCGCATGATTTACGACCTCAGCGGCATCGTCATCAGGGCATCCGTCGAGCACCTGGAAGACGTGATGAGCCGCCGGGGCGGCCCCGAAGCCGGGCGCCTCGCCGTGGCGGAACATGTCCGCCGCCTAAACGAGCGGATCCGCGATCCGGCCTTCCACGTGACGGAAGAGTTTCTGAAGAATCCCTGGAACGGCTATTCGTGCGAGTTCTCGGCGTTCAACGGGCAGTTCTGCCTGGACATCTCCGGGGATCGGCGGTTCAACTTCCACATGGCCCGGGAAAAGGCGATCTCGCACCTCATCCAGGTGCTGGGTCGGCCCTTCTCGGTCGCACAGATCTACAGGATGTCGGCGTACTTTTCCCAGCGGTACGCCAAGGACGCCTTCCTCGTCGAGGCCATCTCCATCGGCGACAGCCGTGGCCTGTTGCGTATGACGTTCAGCGAGCGCATGTGCGAGCACTTCGGTCCGTACCGGCGCGCCTGCGCCTATCTGTGGTGCGACGCGGTCAAGGGCTATTTCGCCGGCGTCCCGGAGCGGTTTCACAACCTGCCGCCCGCGACCGCCGAGGATCTTCGTTGTATTGCGGAGGGGGACGACTATTGCGAATGGGAGGTGACGTGGTCCGGCGAGCGGCGGCGGGCGTGGCTGCTGTTGGGCCGGGGGACCGCGCGCGAACCCAGCCAGGCGATCGCCGCGCACCTGCCGCCGGAGGCGCCGGTCCGCACCCCCGCGGACTCCGGCGGCGCAGCCGGTCCGCACGAGATCCCGATGGCGTCGGAGCCCCTGGACCTGAAGCCCGGCGGCGCCTTCCGCCGGCTTCTGGCGGCCGTCGCCCGCCGCATTCTCCGCAGCGAAATCGTGCAGCGGGAACGACTCGTCGCGGAGCAGGTGCGGGCGCTCGATGCCCGTCACGTGGAGATGCAAGAGGCGTATGTCCAGCAGCAGCAACTGATGGCCGACCTCCAGCGGCGGATCAACCAGTTGACCACCCTGCACAACACCGGCCTGGTGTTTACCTCCATCCTGGATCGGGAGGCGCTCCTGGACACGGTCCTGCACACCGTCGTGGACAAGCTGCGCTACGACCGGGCGATGATCAGTCTCTTCGATCGGCCCCGGCAAGTCATCTCCGAGACGAGGATTCTGGGGGTCCCCCCAGAGCTGGCCGCGTTCGCCCGGACGATGGAAGTGCCAGTCCAGGATCCGGACAGCATCGAAGGGACCGTCCTGCTGAAGGGCGAGCCGGTCCTGCTCCCCGACGTTCGGGAGGCCTGGGACCGGCTGCACCCCCTCCATCGGCAACTGGCGCAGCGTCTCCAGGCCAAGTCGGTCATCTCAGTGCCGTTGCGGGCCAAGAGCGAAATTCTCGGCGCCCTGACCGTGGAGCGCGTCGGAGAGCCCCGCCTCGGCCAGGACGACCTGAACCTGATCGGGACGCTCGCCGCGCAGGTGGCCATCGCGCTCGACAATACCAACGCGTACCGGCAAATCGAGGAGCTGATCGCCGGCCTGGAAGCCAAGGTGCGCGAGCGGACGGCGCAATTGGAGCGGGTCAACCAGGAGCTGGCGGCCGCGAACGACCAGCTCAAGCAAATGGATCGCCTGAGGTCCCAGTTCCTATCCCACGTGTCGCACGAGCTGCGCACGCCGCTCACCGCGATCAAGGGCTTCGTCGAAAACATGCTCGGCGGGCTCGCCGGCCCGCTCTCCGAGAAGCAGCACACCTACCTGGCCCGGGTCGCCGCGAACACGCATCGCCTGATCCGCATGATCGCGGAGCTGCTCGAGCAATCCCGGATCGAGGCGGGCAAGATCGAGCTGGTGCCGAACGAGGTGGATCTGCGGCAATGCCTCGCCGAAGCCGTGGAGCAACTCCGGCCCGAAGCGCTGGCGAAGCGGCACCGCCTCGAGGTGCGCGGGGCAGACGCGCCGTTGATGGTCTGGGCCGATGCGGACCGGCTGATCCAGATCGTCACGAACCTGGTCCATAACGCCATTAAGTTTACGCCCGAGGACGGCGCGATCACGGTCGAGGTTGCACAGGCGGACCCGCAGTTCGCGCGCGTCACCGTGCGGGACACCGGCGCCGGTATCCCGCCCGAGGCGCTCCCGCGGATCTTCGATCCCTTTTTCCGCGCCGGCGCGGAGCAGCGGGTCAAGAGCCAAGGGCTGGGCTTGGGCCTCGCCATCGTCAAGACGCTGGTCGAGTTGCACGGGGGCAGGATCACGGCCCGGAGCGAACCCGGCCAGGGGACCGAGTTCTCGTTCACGGTCCCGCTGCGCCCGGCGAGTCGGCCGGCCAGGGCGACGCCCAGCGGGGCCGGCAAGCGCATCCTGGTCGTGGACGACGACGCCGACATCCGCAAGCTTCTCCAGGATCGCCTGACCGCAGAGGGGTACTGCGTGGAGACGGCCGCCGACGGCCTGAAGGCCTTGGAGGCCTTGGCCACCCGCTCGTTCGCCGGCCTGATCCTGGACATCGGAATGCCCGAGCTCGACGGGCTCCAAGTGCTCCGGCGCATCCGCGCGACGGACCCGGCCATTCCGATCATCATGGTCACAGCCTCGGGGGCCAAGGAATGGGCGATCCAGGCCATGAGCCTGGGTGCCCAAGCCTACCTGCTCAAACCCTTTGATGCCGAACAGTTGAAGGAAATGGCGGCACGATGGTTCGGCGCTGCGTCGGCGCCGATACAGCCAGGACCCGCGTCGCCCTCGGGCTGACCCTGTCCGTCTTTCTATACTCCCCTGTACGGGATTCAATACGAGTTGCAGGTCTCCACACCGGGACTTTCTCTCCACAGGCCTGGGACGTTCTGTAGGAAATCCACGCTGTTCCGTTCCACGCCCGGTCTGAGCCACGCCCAGGCCCCGATTTTGCTTAACGGCATGCCCTTACCTGGATCGGTCGTGACGTCCACATCGCAGGGGACCTCACGCCGGGTGCCGCATGATTGAGTCGGCCCATCTCCACTATGCGCGGGGCGAGGCCACAGCCGTGAGCGTCCTTCCCGGCCCATCCAGGGCTCCGTGCATCCTCGTCGTTGACGACGATCCGGATATACGGTCGATTCTGCGCGATCGGCTCGCGGCCGAGGGCTACGCCGTGGAGACGGCAGCGGACGGCGCCGCGGCGCTCGAGGCGCTGCAGACGCAGGCGTACATCGGCGTGATGTTGGATCTCGGGTTGCCCGACATGGATGGCCTCGAGGTGCTGCGACAGCTTCGCCACTTCCATCCTGCGCTTCCCGTCATCATCATCACCGCCAATGAAAGCAGGACGCGCGAGGCGCAGGCCCTGGACCTCAACCCGCAGGCCATTCTCCTAAAGCCCTTCAATTTCTCGCTCCTCCAGGAGACCCTGGCCCGTTGCATCCCGCAAGACCGGTGAAGCACCCCGTCCGCATCCTCCTTTGCTCCCGGCGGCCTCGGTCCTGCCCAGACCGCGCGCGTGCCCGGACCGTACGCAATAACCGACAGGTCGTATCCGAACTGATAAGCAGGCTCTTCCTCCTGCACCGTCCCCGCTCAACGCCATGACTCGATCGTCTTCGCTCTTTCCCAGCAAGTCAACAGGTTCTGGTGTCAGCCCGGCTGCCCTGCTCCTGTCTGTCCCCTTTGGCACTACAATTGCTCCCCTCAAAGATGGGGATGAATTGGAAGGGTCGCAAGGCTACGCACCCACCAGCGAACCAGCTCGGTAAAGGAGGACTCACCATGGCGTGGGGAATTCTGTTCACGGCGCTGACCCTCTTCGGCATGCTCGTGCTGACCGTCGCCGCGCTCCTGCTCGACAGCGCGGCGGCTGACCAGAAGCCGGTCCGGCTCATCGAGCCGGACCCTGGCGCCAGCGCGGCGCGGTCGGCGTCGGCCGTGGGGCCGGCGGCCGATCCCTCCGCATCGAAGAAGGCAGCCTAGCCCAGACAAGGGTCATGCTACCGGCCTGTACCCCCGTCCGTTACCGTGACGGACGGGGCAAGTCAGGTGCCTCCATGGACCAGACGAAGCCACTGCAGCCACACGACGAGGCTGGGCCAGCCGGCTCGAGCGAACCCGAGGTCACCTTGCACCAGGCGAACGCGCTCAGGGCCTTGGTGGCCAAGATCGAGCGAGCGGAGCACGCGCTGCGCGACAGCGAAGAGCAGTTCCGCTCCGTGGTCGAGGCCGCGCCGGACGCGATCGTGGTGGCCGACCAGCACGGACGCATCGTGTCGTGGAACCGCGCGGCCCAGCGCCTGTTCGGCTTCACGCCGGACGAGATCCGGAATCAACCGCTGTGGTGGATCATCCCGCCGCGATTTCGGGAGGCCCATCGGCAGGGGCTGGAGCGCTACCGGACCTCGGGTGTGGCGCGGTTGCTCGGTCAGACCGTTGAGCTATTCGGGCTCCGCAAGGACGGGAGCGAGTTCCCGCTGGAGCTTTCGCTCACATCGTGGACGACGCGGCGGGGCACCTTCTTCAGCGGAATCATCCGGGACATCGCCGAGCGCAAGCGCGCGGAAGCCACGCTTCGCGAGCACGAGGAGCGGTTCCGGCAACTGGCCGAAAACATCCGGGAAGTCTTCTGGATGACCACGCCCGACAAGGACAAGCTGCTCTACGTCAGCCCGGCCTACGAAGAGATCTGGGGCCGGACTTGCAACAGCCTGTACGAGCACCCGCGGAGCTGGCTGGACGCCATCCACCCCGAGGACCGGCCCCGTGTCGAAGCGGCGGCCCTGACCAAGCAGGTGCGCGGAGCCTACCGCGAGGAGTACCGCATCGTGCGGCCGGACGGATCGCTCCGCTGGATCCTGGATCAGGCATTTCCGATCCGGAACGAGGCCGGCACCGTCTACCGTGTAGCCGGCATCGCCGAAGACATCACGGAGTGGAAACAGCTCCAGGCCCAACTCATCCAGGCGGAGAAGCTGGCCAGTCTGGGCACGCTCGTGTCGGGCATGGCCCACGAGATCAACAATCCCGTCCAGGGAATTCTCGGCATGGCCGAAATCATCCTCCAGGAGGAGGACTGCGCCAGGATCAAGGAGTGCGCCCGGGACATCGTCGAGTATTCGCAGCACGTGGCCACGGTGGTCCGCAACTTCTCCGCCTATGCCCGCCCCTCCGCGCAGGAGTCCGAAACCGAGCTGATGCTGTCCGATCGCTTGGCGGAGGCGGTCAAGATGGTCCAGCGGAGCCTCAAATTCGGCCAGGTCGAGATCGTGCTGCAGCTCGAACCCGTCCCGCCGATCCGGGCGCGCCGCACGGAGATTGACCAGATCTTCGTGAACCTCATCGCCAACGCCGTGCAGGCGATGGGCGGGCACGGCGTGCTCACCCTGGCCACGCAGCGGCGGGGCGACACCCTCTGCGTCCGGGTCTCGGACACCGGCTGCGGCATCCCGCGGTCCCTGCAAAGCCAGATCTTCGACCCCTTCTTCACCACCAAGGAGCCGGGCCAAGGCACGGGGCTGGGCCTGAGCGTCGCGCTCAAGCTGGTGACGAAGTACGGGGGCACCATCTGTGTGGAAAGCGAGGCGGGCCAGGGGGCGACCTTCGTGGTGCAATTCCCCGTTTCCCGGCCCGACACACCGGCAAAGGAGGAGTTCCATGATGAACCTGCATCGAGTCAGTCACGCCCCGGGGACGCCGGCCCGGCAGGGTCGCATCCTGATCGTGGATGACGAAGCCAAGGTCAGAAAGCCGATCGTCCTCACTCTGACGAAGGCCGGCTATGAAGTCGTCGAGGCTGAGAACGGGGAGGAGGGCATCCGGCTGATGAAGACCGGCGACAACCCGCTGATGGTGGACGCCATCCTGTGCGACATCCGCATGCCGAAGGTCGGCGGGCCTGAAGCCATCGGTTACTTCCGCACCCACTTCCCCGGCGTGCCGGTCGTGGTGATCACGGGTTACCCGGACGTCGAGCTCGCAGTGTCCCTCATGCGGCAGGGCGTGCTGGACTACCTCGTCAAGCCGATCGCCCGAGAGGACCTGCTGGCGGTCGTCAGAAAGGCCGTGGACCAGCACGTGATCCTGAAGGATCAGTTCACGACCTAGCGGCCGGTGGAGCCGCGATCTTGCCCTCCTCTCGGCTGAAGAGTAGACTCGGGGCGGCTGGGGCCTCGGGCGGCGACCAGCGGCGGCCAGCTCGGCCGCGCGAGCAGGGCGAGGAGACGCGATGCGGCCACGCATCCTCATTGTGGACGACGACCCCGATATCGTCGCGATGCTCCAGGATCGCCTACAGGCGCTGGGCTACGACACGCTCGTGGCCGGCGATGGCGAATCGGCGCTCGAGTCGGTCGAGCAGCAGACGCCGAGCCTCATGCTGTTGGACCTCGAACTGCCCAAGCTGCCTGGCCTCGGGGTGCTGCAGCGCCTCGCCGAGGGCCGGCAGGCCGGGGTGAACGGGTACGCCCTGCCCGTCATCATGATGACCGCCTTCGGGACCATCGCCCGGGCGGTCGAGGCCATGAAGCTGGGCGCCTGGGATTTCGTCACCAAGCCGTTCGACCCGGATCACCTCGCCATCGCCGTCCGCAAGGCCCTCGAGCGCGAGGTCCTCCAGCGACAGATCGAGTGCCTTCGCTCCGAGGTGGACGCCCGCTATGCGACCATCATCGGGAGCAGCGCCGCCCTCCGAGCGGTCGTGGACATCGCCCGGCGGGCCGCTGTCTCCGACGCCGGCGTGCTGCTGCTGGGCGAGAGCGGCACGGGCAAGGAGCTCTTCGCCCGCTCCATCCACCAGTGGAGCCCCCGCCGCGCCTTCCCCTTCGTCGTCATCAATTGCGTCGCCCTCACCGAGACCCTGCTCGAAAACGAGCTCTTCGGTCATGAAAAGGGTGCCTTCACCGGCGCCGACCGGCAGCAGAAGGGGAAGATCGAGCTGGCCGACGGCGGGACCGTCTTCCTCGATGAGATCGGCGACATGCCGCTGTCCCTGCAGGCCAAGCTCCTGCGCGTCCTGCAGGATCACGAGTTCACCCGGGTGGGCGGCACTCGGGTGGTGCGCGTCAACATCCGGGTGCTCGCGGCGACGAACCGGGACTTAAAGCAGGCGGTCCGGGCAGGCACGTTCCGGGAGGACCTGTATTTCCGGCTGAACGTGGTCAGCCTGACGCTCCCGCCGCTCCGGGAGCGGCCGGAGGATATTCCGGCGCTGGCAGACCATTTCCTAAAACGTCACGCGCGGGAGGCGAAGCGGCCGCACACGACGCTGACGCCCGAGGCGCTGGACGCCCTCCGTGCCCATGCCTGGCCGGGGAACATCCGGGAGCTCGACAACGCCCTCGCGCGGGCCGTCGCCCTCAGCCTGACCGACGAGATCGGACCCGCCGCGCTCGGCCTCGCCGGGCTTGAGCCGAACGCGGGCGACGAGCCCGCCTCGTACCGGGACCTGCCGTACCACGAGTCCATGGAGGCGCACAGCCGGGCGATCATCCGCCGCGCGCTCCAACGGGCCCGCGGCAATCAGACCAAGGCGGCCGACCTCCTCAAGCTTCAGCGCACCTACCTCGCCCACCTCATCAAGCAGAAGAACGTGCAGATTGACTCGGCGGTAGGCTCGTAGGACGGCGGCCGCGGTCAGCCCGCGCCAAAGGGCGGGGGCGAGCCCTTGCGCGGCGGGGCGGCCGCCCGCCGCGTGAACACCGCGCGGAGCCCGAAGTAGGCGAACGCGTCCTTGAGGTTCGAGTACAGCCGCTTGACGGCCCCCATTTCCTGGCTGGTCACGTACTCCAGCGTCAAGGCCACCCGTTCTTCCCCCTCCCCCAGCGGCGTGACGGCGTGCCAGAGCTTGTCGCCGTTGAAGATCACCAGATCCCCCGGCGCGGTGGCGAGCGAGAGTTCTTTCATTTCCCGCGACGGGTCGTCCTTGTAAAGCTGGCACACCAGCCGGCACCGCTCGGAGCGGTCCACCAGCCCCATCAAGATGGTGTACCGCGCGCCCTTGTAATAGGAGGTGTCGTAGTGAAAGCCGATGTGGTCGCCCGGCTCCGTATAGTAGTACAGCGCGCATGCATGCGGATCGTCGTCCGGGCAGAGCATGAGCCGCGCGCCCACCAGCCGGCCGAGAAAGTCCCGGAAGGCCGGCGAGCGATACAGCTCCAGGAAGACCGGCGCTTGCTCGAGGAGGGTGAAGTAGCTGACGCTCCCGCCCTTCTTGTGCTTGGGGATGTAGTTGCGGTTCAGCGCCGGCTTGAGGCGCTCCACCGCAGGGACCAGGCGGGCTTCCACGAACGCGCGCGGCAGGAACTGCGGCAGAAAGACGAACTCGTTCTGCTCCCAATATTCCCGGCGCACGCGCTCGAAGTCGAGCGACGCGATCGCCCGCTTGACGGCCTCGCCGACGGATGTCACGTCGGGTCCGATCATACCGCGTCCCGCTCTCTCCCTCTCTCGGCCCTTCGCCCCCAGCCCTCAGGCCTCGCTCACGGCGGCGTGAGCACCGGCGCCTTGACGACCTCCACGCCCGGCGGCACCGTGAACTCGAAGAGCTCGTTCTTGAGCCCGCTGTTGGGCTTGAGGCCGGTGAACTCGAACGTCGAGACGTTCCCGCTGATCTCGTGGATCGAGAGGCGCTTGATGAAATAGGTCTTCGGCTGCAGCTCCAGCACGATTTTCGCGACCGTCCGGACGGACTCGGGCACATCCGCCTTCGGAATCAGCGTCAGCTGCGGCAGCCCGCCGGCGCCCTTCGCGCCGTCCGTGGGCTGCACGTCAAACTGCTCCTCCAACCGCGCCATCCCCTGAAGCAACTGGAGCGGCGCCTGCGAGGCCGCCATCTGCGTGAGCTTGCCGACCAGCACCTGCTTGTGCTCCGGCACGTACATCTGCACGTCGTTGTGGTTGACGTAGATCTCCTCGACGTTCGGATGCAGGTAGTCCCACCGGAGCCGGCCCGGCTTCTTGAGGTAGAGCCGGCCGCTGGACTCGATCGGCGTGGTGAACCCCTCGATCCGGGTCTTCTGCGTGAAGTCCGCCTGGAGGTCCTTCGTCTGCTCGTAGCGCGCCTGGAGCTTCTTGACCGCCTCTTTGACCTCATCCGCCGCACCGGCGGCCACAACAGTGACCAGTGAAAGGTGAACGGCGAAAGGAAGAATCCAGAACCAGGTTGCACCGGGCTCCCGTCTTCCATTTTGCATTTTGCCTTTTACATCTTGCATGACATTAGGCCGGCTCGCCGCCGACCGGGCCGCGCCGCACCAGGACCTCCCGCCGCCCGTCCCGGCCCGGCGCCCCCACAATGCCTTCCTCCTGCATGCGCTCGATCATCCGAGCCGCCCGCGGATAGCCGACCCGCAGCCGCCGCTGGATCAGCGAGGCAGAGGCTTGGCCGGAGGAGATCACCAGGTCCTTGGCCTGCTCGTAGATCTCGTCCTTCTCCTGCGCCTCCGCCGCCTCTTCCTGCCGGACCGCCGCCTGCAGCTCCTCGCTGTACGCGGGGCTCGCCTGTTTCTTCACGAACTCGACCACCCGGTGGACATCCTCGTCCGCCACAAAGGAGCCGTGGACGCGGGTCAGCCGCCCCGTCCCGGCGGCTAGGTACAGCATGTCCCCCTTGCCGAGCAGGGCTTCCGCGCCGTTGGCGTCGAGGATCGTCCGGGAGTCCGTCTTCGAGGAGACCTGAAACGCGATCCGGGCCGGGAAGTTGGCCTTGATCAGCCCGGTCAGCACGTCCACCGAGGGCCGCTGCGTCGCCAGGACCAGGTGAATCCCCGAGGCCCGCGCCATCTGCGCGAGGCGCGCGATCTTCTCCTCGACCTCCTTGGGCGCGACCATCATGAGGTCGGCCAGCTCGTCAATCATCACCACGATGTAGGGCAGCGGCGCGGGCGGCGTCTGCCGCGGGCCTGCGCGGCCGGCCAGCTCCGGGGTCGCGCTCTCGCCGGCGGACAAGCGCTCCTCCTCGGACAGGTCCTCCATCGGCAGATCCTCCTGCCTGGCCGCGTCGTCGGCAGGCGACGCGGCCCTTCCCTGCGCCTGCAGGACCTGCCGGTTGTACGCGTCAATGTTCCGGACGCCGGCCTCGGCCAGGAGCTTATAGCGCCGCTCCATCTCCTGGACGACCCAGGTGAGCCCGCGCGCGGCGGATTTCGGGTCGGTGATGACCGGCCGGAGCAGGTGCGGCACCCCGTCGTAGGCCTGCAGCTCGAGCACCTTGGGATCCACGAGCAGCAGCTTGACTTCGTCGGGCCCCGCGTTGAACAGAAGGCTCAACAGCATGGAGTTCAGGCAGACGCTCTTTCCGGCCCCGGTCGCGCCCGCGACCAGCAGGTGCGGCATCGCCTTCAGGTCGGCGACCACGGGGGCGCCGAAGATGTCCTTGCCGAGCGCCAGGGTCAGCTTCGAGCGCGACCGGGTGAACGCCTCGCTGGTGATGACCTCCTTGAACGAGACGATCTCCCGGTAGGGGTTGGGCACCTCGATGCCGACGACCGACTTGCCCGGCAGGGGCGCGACGATGCGGAGGCTGGTCGCCTTCAGCGCGAGCGCGAGATCGTCGGCTAGGTTCACGATCCGGGCGACCTTCACGCCGGGCGCCGGTTCGAACTCGTACATCGTGACCACGGGGCCGGGCCGCACCTCGGTGACCTTCCCTTCGATCCCGAAGTTCTGCAGGGCGCGGGTCAGCACCTCGGACTGCGCCTTGAGCTGCTCGTCGGTGAGCCGCTGGGCCGGCTGGGGCGGCTCTTCCAGCAGCTCCCGGGGATCGGGGAGCACGTACCCCGTCGAGACCGAGAGGGTGACGACGGCCGGCGGCGCTTCCTCCATTGGAGCGGATGGGGCGGGGGATGCGGGGAGTGTCTCCGCGGTGGCCAGCGGAGCGAACTCCCCGAGCGCAGGCGCAGCCGTCGCCGCAGCCAGCTCTTCGACCGGAGCCCTCGTGATCGTGACCGGCTTCTCCTTCCGCTTCTTCTTGCCTTCCGCCTTCTTGTCCCGCTCGGCCCGGTCGGGCAACAGGGCCCCGAGGATCTCCGCGGCCCGGTCCCACCACGCCGACGTCCGCTGCGCCAGCTCGGCGAGCGACACCGGCGTGGCGAGCAACAGGGACACGGTCAGGCCTGCCAGCAGAATGATATGCGCCCCGGTGCTGGCGAAGTAACCCTTGAGGCCCTCGGCTAGGAGCGCCCCGCCTGCCCCGCCGGCCCGGCCCCGATAGACCAGCCCGCTGAACAGGGTCGGCACGGCCGTGACCTCGAGGTGCAGCAATCCGCTCAGGAAGAGGAGCGCGACGACCGCACCGGCTACACTTTTGGCGGTCAGCCGCAGCTCGCCCTCGAAGAAGCAGCGCGTGCCGAGCGAGACGAGCAGGAAGGGCAGTAAGTAGGCCCCCGCCCCCGCGAACCAGAAGAGGCCGGCTGCCAATGTGGCCCCGACCACCCCGATCATATTCCGGGTCTGGCCGGGCTGGCCGCCCGGCTCCAGCGGCGCCCCTACCAGCGGTGGGTCGGTCGGGGTGAAGGAAATCAGGCTCAGGAGGACCAGCAGGCTCAGGGTGATCAGGAGGACCCCGATCACCTCGTGTTTCCGATGGGACGATGGGCGGGAGGCGCCGCGGACCTCGCCTCGCCTCGCCGTGGTAGAAACCCCCATAGCCGGGAATGGTAACACAAAACGCGGAAGCTGTCAGCCGGCGGCGCCCGGTGCGCCACCAGCCGACCGGACAGCGATAGGCTCTGTGAGGAAGAAGCGCCTATCGCAGACCCAGCGGGAGTGGACGGAGATCACGCTCCTGCCCCTGTCTATCCGGCCTCACCCAGCGCGTCCGCCACCGCGGCGAACTCCAAGAGGCTTAGTGTCTCGGCTCGGCGCGACGGCTGGACGCCGGCGGTCTCCAGCGCCCGCCGGATCGCCTCGGGGGCCCACCCTTCGTCGCGGAGCGAGTTCGCGATTGTCTTGCGGCGGTGCGCGAAAGCGGCGCGGACGGTCCGGATGAAGGCCTCTTCATCTCGAACCGAGACCGGCCGCCGGCCCCGCAGCGTCAGCGTGACGACCGCGGATTCGACCGCGGGCTTAGGCCGGAAACAGTGCCGCGACACGGAAAAGGCCAGAGCCGGCGTTGAGAAGAACTGAGCCAGGACCGACAGCACGCCGTAGTCGGCCGAGCCGGGCGTCGCCACGAGCCGCCGCGCCACCTCCATCTGGAGCATCAGCACCAGCCGGTCGAGCCGGTCCCGCACCTCGAACAGGCGAAACAGGAGCGGCGTCGAGACGTAGTAGGGCAGGTTCGCGACAACGACCGTGCCCTTGGGCAGCGTCTCGTACGGAAACGTCAGCGCATCGCCGATCCGCAGCTCGAGGTTACCGCAGTCGGCCAGCGCGCCGGCCAAATAGGCGCCGAGCTTCGAGTCCAGCTCGACCGCGATGACCCGCCGCGCGGCGGCGCAGAGGGCCTTCGTCAGGACACCGCGCCCCGGCCCGATCTCCAAGACCGTGTCCGTGGAACCCAGCGCCGCCGCGGCGACGATCTTGCGGACGATATTCTGGTCGATGAGGAAGTGCTGGCCGAACCGTTTGAGAACCCGCGGGGCGGCAGGGGTGGTCATGGGCAGCGAGCTTGTCAAGATGGCGGGGGCCCCGGGTGGGCCGCGCGCTTCCTCAGGTCCTCCAGCAACGAGAGGAGAAAGGTCCGGTACTCCTCGGCCTCATCCTGCATCTCCTCCTGCAAATCGTTGGCGAAGGCGGGGCCGGTCCCCTTAGCCGAGAACCGCTGCGCCTCGGCCGCGCCGACCTGTTCGGCGAGCAGGCCGGCGGTCCGGGCCTTCCATTTCCTCATGGTCTCAATCCCGCGGATGGCGTTCAAGTCCTTCATCGCCTGGGCAACGATCTGATCCAGCTCCTTGACTTGCCGCCGAATCATCTCCATGGCGGAATCGGTGTGGCCGGGCATGCTCAACGCTCCTTTGACCGGAGCCGCCGGCCGTCGCCCGCTTGGACGGAGGACCGGTTGGCTCTCCCACGCCGCCGCGCTGCGAGCCGCGCCGCGAGCCGGGCCGCCGCGACCAGGCTGCCGCAGTCGGCCACACCCTGCCCGGCGATGTCGTAGGCCGTTCCGTGATCCACCGAGGTCCGGATGATGGGGAGGCCGACGGTCAGATTGACGCAGGTTCCGAAGGCTAGCAGCTTGAGCGGGATCAGCCCCTGGTCGTGGTACATGGCTACGACCGCGTCGTAGTCGCCGCGCGCCGCCTTGACGAACAGCGTGTCGGCCGGCAGAGGATCACTGACCGTGAGGCCACCGGCCCGCGCCCGGCGCACCGCGGGCAGGATGCTCGTGCGCTCCTCCCGGCCGAACAGGCCGCCCTCCCCGGCGTGGGGGTTCAGCGCCGCGACCCCGAGAGAGGGGCGCGGCACGCCGAACAGCTCCCGCATCGCCCGGTCGGCCAGCCGGATCGCCCGCCCCACACGCTCACGAGTCAGTGCCTGGGGCAGATCGCCGATCGCGACGTGGGTCGTGGTGAACATGATCCTGAGCGGCCCGCCGACGATCATCATCCCCACTTCCTGGCTCCCGGTCAGGTCGGCGAGCAATTCCGTGTGCCCCGGATAGGCATAGCCCGCGAGATTGATCGCTTCCTTGTTGATCGGCGCGGTCACGATCGCGTCCACCCGGCTGGCTTGCGCCAGACGGACGGCCGCGGCCACGAAGGCCACGGACGCGGCACCGGTGCTCCGAGCGACCGCCCCCATCCGCACCGGTCCCAACGGCCGGTCCAGCGGGTCCAGGACGGGCAGCGCGCCGCGGCGGCCGAGCCCGTCCTCCGGAGCCTCAATCGGGATGACGCGCAGCGGCAGCCGCAAGGCGCGGACCGTGGCCTCCATCACCGGGACGGAGCCGATCACGAGCGGGCGGCAGACGCGGGGCAGATCCCGGCCCGTGAAGGCCTTGGCCACCACTTCAGGCCCGATCCCCGCCGGGTCGCCCATCGTGATGCCGAGGATGGGCTTGTCCGCAGTCTGACGTGTCATGATGACGAATAAGCCTTCAGACTCGTCCTCCCGGCGACTGCCAGGATCCAGAAACGGCCAACTAGCCTCAGCCGGAACCCTGGCGGGTGCCGAGGGAACAGCCTTGGGGCGGCGGCTCGCTGATGGCTGATCGCTGACCGCTTCAGTTCATCCCGCCAGATAGATTGTGTACCCGATGTACAGCACCGCGCACCCACCGAGCAGCCAGGGCCGCCAGTGCCCGCCCCAGAACAGTTGCGCCAGGCTGAACGCGGCCCCGACCAGCGCGAGCCCCATGGTCGCCACAGCCGGCGGCGCCAGAACCCAGGACGTCCCGAGCAAGCCGACCGAAACGGGGAAGGTTGCCTGGAACACCATCGCCCCGGTGACGTTCCCCACAGCCAGGGCGTCCTTGCGCCGGTAGAGCCAGAGAAAGCTGTTGGACATCTCGGGCAGCTCCGTCGCCAGCGGCGCGACGAGCAGCGCGAGCAGCAGCGGGGAAACGGACAACGAGGCGGCGATGGACTTGACCGCCGTCACGAACAGGTGCGCGCCGGCGACCAGGGCGACCAGGCCGACCGTGCCCTGCAGCCCGATGATCGCATAGGCCGGCCGGGCCGACCGCCGCGCGAAGATGAGCGGATCGAGCCCGGATGGGCCAGCGTCAGGCTCCGCGGAGAACTTCTTGTAGGCATAGACGACGTAGAGCAAGACCAGCCCAGCGGCGACGACGTAGTGGACCGGCTTCGCCGGAACGAACGCGCAGGCGACGCCGAGCCCGTAGGCAACCAGGAAGAACCAGAGATCCATGCGGACCTCGCGGTAATCCAGCTTGAACGCCGGCGCCCGCTTGCCCAGCCGCGCGTACAGCAGCAGCAATCCCGCCAGGATCGGCAGCACCAGCGTGCTCAGCATGAACGGCGCCCCGAGGATCGCCCCGATCCCCACCTCCGCCCGTTCCTGCCCAGTGCCGAAGAAGATGGCGATGACGGGGATCGAGGTCTCGGGCAGCGTCGTTCCCACGGCCGCGAAGATGCTCCCGACCGCCCCCTCCGGGACCTTCAACCGCTTGCCGAGCCATTCAATCCCGTTCGTGAACAGCGCGCAGCCTCCGAGCGTGATGATCACGGAGGCCGCGAACATCGCGACGTACAGCAGGATCGTCACCGGGCCTCCGCTCTCTGCCCCTTATTGCCTTTGCGTTTCGCAAACGCCAACAGGGCTTCCTCCATGATCTCCCGAAGGGGGCGGCCCGTCCGCTCCGCGAGACGCCTGCAGTCCTGGTACTCGGGAGCCGCCTTGACCAGGCCCGGCTCAACCTCGGCCACCTTGACCCGCACCGCGCCGGCGCGCGTCCGGACGGACATAAGCCGGCGCGGCAGCACGCGCCGGTGCAGCTCCTGCAGTCGGACCCCGAGCGTGGTGGTCTCCCGTAGCACCGCGTCGGCGACCGCGTCGGCCCGCTCGGGCGGGGCCAGAGCTGCGAGCACCACCCCCGGCCGACCCTGCTTCATGATGACCGGCGTCAGCGTGACATCCAGCGCGCCGGCCTTAAAAAGCCGCTCCATCACGAGGTCGTAGGCCTGCGGGCTGAGGTCGTCCAGATTCGTCTCGACTTGGACCACGCAGTCGGTCCGGCCGATCGGGCTGGCGCCGCTCTCGCCGAGAAACACGCGGAGCACGTTGGGCCAACTCTCGGGATCGGCCCCGCCCGCGCCGTAGCCGACGGCGGTCGGGCGCATCGGCGGCAGCGGCCCAAAATCCCGGGTCAGGACACGCAACAGGGCCAGCCCAGTCGGGGTCGTCAGCTCATAGCTCGGCCCGTGACTGTACACGGGAATCCCGCGGGCCAGCGCGGCGACGGCCGGGCCCGGGACCGGCAGCGTGCCGTGGGCCGCCTCCACCATGCCGGCGCCCAGGTTCACGGCCGACGCCGTGACCCGCTCCACGCCCAGCAGGTGGCATCCCAGCAGCCCTCCCACCACATCCACGAGCGAGTCGATCACCCCGACCTCGTGGAACCGCACTTCGTGGCGCCCCACCCGATGCGCGACGCCCTCGGCGCCAGCCAGCCGCTCGAACACCTCCCGCGCCTGGCGCTTCACCCGTTCGGGCAGGCGGCTGGCCGCGAGGAGCCGATCAATCCTCCGCAGGCTCAAGGGCGACCGGAACCCATCCCGGATGAGGACGTCCACCTTCGTGGCATGCAGTCCGGCGCGCAGGACGCGCCGGGCCCGAAGGGTATAGCCATCGGCCGGCAACGCCTTGAGGCCCCGCGCCAGCTCTTTCAGCGGGAGCCCGGCGTCCACGAGCGCGCCGAGAATCATGTCGCCGCTGATCCCCGAGAAGCAATCGAAGTGCAAGTGCGTCATCGCGGCACCGGCTCCGAGACCTCTACGCAGAAACCTGCGGCCATCTTACACGGAAGCGAGCCTTCCCAGCAATGCGCCGAGGCGGCAACCGGCACGCCGGAACACAGCCGCCGCAGGCGGGTGGTTGACAGGGTGCACGCCCTATGTTATCCACGGGGCGGCGTTGCACCTCCGCAGGCAATCTGTTGCGACCCCACGGATCCGGATGCCGCTCGTTCCCAGTCAGCCAGGCTCCTTCTTCGCCCGCGCCAGGAGCGCGTACGCGCTGGCGGCGCTCGTGGGCACGCTCTGCCTGTTCTGCTTGCCGGACCAGGTCGCCGCCAAGCGCAAGCGCGTGCCCGTCAAGGAGCCTGATCTCAAGATCCTCGCCGTGACCCTCTCGCCGACCCCCTATTCCCCCCAGGAAGGCAGCCTGGACCTGTCGGTGCGCGTCCAGTTGCCCAAGGAGCTGGACGGCGCCTCGATCCTCGAAGTCTCGTCCTTGATCAGCTCGCCGTCCAAGCGCTCGATGCGATTTCTCTCCAAGCGCCAGCCGGTCGAGACCCCGTCGGCGGACGCCCCGGCCGACCCGGGCGCCGCGCCGAGGCAGCCCGCAGTCGAAACCGGCCAGCCAGGCGCCGGGGCGGGCTACGTGGACGTGACGCTGACGTGGGACGGAACCGACCAGAGGAAACAGGTCGTCGGGCAGGGCGAGTACCATTACGAAGTACGGGCTAAGCTCCTGGCCTCCGGCGACAATGGCATCCGCACGCAGATGGTTTCCTGGCCGAAGCGGGGCGTCCTCGAAGTGAAGTGATCGGTGATGAGTGATGCGTGCTGGGGCGTGCCTGAAGAATTCTTCTCATCACTTCGCTGATCGCCCATCACCCTTCCCGCTTTCCTCCCAGGATGTTGATCCGGTGCGCCAGGCAGCCGGCGCCGAACCCGTTGTCAATGTTCACGACGCCGACCCCGGCCGCGCAGGAGTTTAGCATCGTCAGGAGCGCCGCGAGTCCTCCGAAGCTTGCGCCGTAGCCCCGGCTGGTCGGCACGGCGATGACCGGCCGGTCGACCAGCCCGCCCACCACGCTGGGCAGCACGCCGTCCATGCCGGCGACGACGACGAGCACGCGCGCCTGCCGCAGCCGCGCGTGGCGGTCCAGCACGCGATGCAACCCGGCCACGCCGACGTCGTGGAGCACGCTCACCCGGCTGCCCATCACCTCCGCCGTCACGCGCGCCTCCTCCGCGACGGGCAAGTCGGCGGTTCCCGCCGTCACGATCAGGATGTCCCCCTTCGGCCTCGCCTTCTGCGTGCGCACGACGACGGTCCGGGCTAGCTCATGGTAGGTGGCGCGCCGATCTAGCTTGGCCAAGGCCGCCGCCACCTCTGGAGTCGCGCGGGTGGCGAGCAGCGGCCCACCCCGCTTGAGGAGCCCCCGCGCAATCGCCGCGACCTGCTGGGAAGTCTTCCCCTCACAGAAGATCACCTCGGGAAAGCCCTGGCGCAGCGCACGATGGTGGTCCACCGAGGCGAACCCCAGGTCTTCATACGGGAGGGACCGCAGACGCTCGAGCACCTGCGGCACGTCGGCGCGCCCGGCCCGCAAATCCTGCAATAGCCGCCTCAGGCGAGTCAGCTCCATCGCGTCACCCGGCGCTCCCGTCCAGCTCATCCTTGGCAGCCCGCTCCATGAGGTCGGCCACGGCCCGGGTCGGGGCCTTGCCCTCGAAGAGCACCGCACAGACCTCGCGCACGATGGGCATGTCCACCCCGTAGCGCTGCGCCAGGCCCCAGGCGGCTCGCGACGTCCGCACGCCTTCGGCGACGGTCCGGGTCTCGCTCAGGACGCGTTCCAGCGAGTCCCCCCGTCCCAGCCGCACGCCCACCGCGTGGTTCCGGCTGAGCGGGCCGGTGCAGGTCAGGACGAGATCGCCCAGGCCGGATAACCCGTAGAAGGTCCTGGGGTCGGCTCCCATGGCGGTGCCGAGGCGGATCATCTCGGCGAGCCCCCGCGTGATCAGCGCCGCACGAGCGTTGTGCCCGAGCTCCAGGCCGTCCACGACGCCGGCCGCGACGGCCATGACGTTTTTGAGCGCCCCCCCGAGCTGCACGCCGATCAGGTCGGCGCCCGCGTAAACCCGGAAGACCGGCGTCATCAAGCAGGCCTGGAGGCGCCGGACCAGGGCGGCGTCCTGTCCGGCCAACACGACCGCGGTCGGCTGCCCGCGGGCGACCTCGATGGCGAAGCTCGGGCCAGAGAGCACCGTCAGCCGGCGGCCCATGCCGGACGGCAGCGTGTCCTCTATGACCTGGGACATCAGTGCAAAGGTGGTCTCCTCGATGCCCTTGGTGGCGCTGATCAGCGGCACGGGCTCCGTCAGCAGCGGGGCCATTCGTTCGAGCACCGAGCGGGCGGCATGGGAGGGAACGGCGAAGACCAGCAGGCTGCAGCCACAGACGGCCTCCGCCAACACGTTGGTCGCCGATACCGGCGCCGGCAGGCTGACGCCAGGCAGAAACAGTTGGTTCTCCCGTTTCCCGCGGATCGCTTCCACCACGTCCGGCTCGTAGGCCCAGAGCCGGACCTGGTAGCCCTTGCCCGCCAGGTGCTTGGCCAGCGTCGTGCCCCAGGCGCCCGCCCCGACAACCGCGATCTGCTCGATCGGTTCTTCGTCACCGGTCATACGTCCGTCCTCGCCCCTCCTCCCTGGGAGCCGGACCGTCAGGGCACCGATCGGAGCCCGCAGCGAGCCTGCTCGCAGACGATCGCCTCGGCCAGGGCCGCCAACATCTCATCCACGCCGCGATCCAGGGCCTGCCAAACGCCGGGATCATACCCCCCCCTCCCGCGCGATGTGGTGCCCGGCCGACCGGGTGGGCACCGTGACCTCGTAGGTCCAGAGGACGAGCCCGGTCTCGACGCCCACGACCTTGGCTAGGACAGAGACGGGCGACAGCGCAGCGCCGCTCTCCGCGAACATCCGCTCGGCGAGGTCGGGGGTGACGATTCGGTACAGCACCAGCGCGTCGGCCCCGACCAGCCGGCCCAGCGACACGAGGCTGTCTTCGGCCGCCGGCTGGGCATACTGCCAGTGCTGCTCCGCCTGGACCGACGGCAGGTCCGTCCGCTCGGCGACCTGGCTCCCGAGGACGGTCTGGAAGAGATTCGCCGTTCTGGACTCCAGCTTCGCATAGGCGGTGGCGAGCATGCGGTCCGTGGTGTACGGCACAAGGATGGCGACCCGCGCCGGCTGCACGCCCAAGGCCGGGACGCGCTCAGGCTTGGTCGTCCGCGGCTCACCGCCCGTGGCGCAAGCCGAGAGGACCGCGACGAGGAGCACCCCCCAGACAACCGGGCCTGGCGAGCCGAGCCACGCCGCGGGTGAGCCTCCAACCCCCTTGCGAGCGCGCGCCCTTCCTGTCACGGTTCCCATCTCACAATTCTCACAATGCGCCTCTTATCGCACAGACGCCGCCCGACTGTCTATTATGGCTGGCCGACCCCTGGAACACCCGCCATCCCCTGGACGGGCAGGCTCGGACAGGATCGGCGAGCCGCAAGCTCGAACTGGAATCCTGGCGCGATTCCAGGTAGGCTTCAATTCCGACGCTGCCGACGAGGTCGCCGATGAGCCTCTGCAGCCATTGCGGGCAATCCCTGCCGGAGGAGAGCCGGTTCTGCATCCGCTGCGGCCGTGTGGTGTGGCCCGGCGCAGGTTCCACACCGGGTAGCCGTGAGGCTGAAGCGATGAACATGACGGCACTCTACGTCATGGTCCTCTGCCTCGTCCTGGCGGCGCTGTTTCCCCCGTGGGAGACCCCGCCGGGGCAGCCGCCGGAATTCTTGGGCTTCCACTTCGTCCTGAACCCACCGCGCCTGAAGGGGAACGGAACGGGGGTCATCAGCCGCGCCCTGATGACGGTCGAGTTCGTCACGATCGCGGTCGCGGGCTTTTACGCTTCGTGGCTGTTGCGGTCCCGCCCGAAGTGACGGCGCACCTGACCGGGGACCGGGCGAGCCGCAAGGCTCTCGGCGCGGGGAGGAGTAGCTATGCCTCAGGAACGAGCCACGGACCGTGCCGCACCGCGGCCCCGCACGCTCGCCGTGGACATCGGCGGGAGCGGGATCAAGGCGATGGTCCTGGACGCGGACGGACGGCCGCTGACCGAACGGGCCCGCGTGGCGACCCCGCGGCCGGCAACGCCGGCGGCGGTGCTCGCCGCCGTGGTCGCCCTCGCCAAGCGACAGGGCGAGTTCGAGCGCGTCTCGGTCGGCTTCCCCGGCGTCGTCCGGCACGGGATCACCCGCACAGCCCCCAATCTCCATCCCTCGTGGGCCGGCTTCCGTCTGGCCGAGACCCTGGCCAAGCGGCTCGGCAAGCCCGTCCGCGCCGCCAACGACGGCGACGTCCAGGGTTACGGCGCGATCGAGGGCCGGGACGTCGAGCTGGTGCTCACCCTCGGAACCGGCCTCGGGTCGGCCTTGTTCGTGGACGGTGTCCTGGTGCCGAACCTGGAATTGGCCCACCATCCGTTTGAGGACGGCAAGACCTATGAGCAGCGGCTCGGCAACCGGGCGCTCAAGCGGGCCGGAGTCAAGAAATGGAACAAGCGGCTACGGCGGGCCATCGCGCAGCTTGAGCAAGTCTTCAACTACGATCGGCTCTTCATCGGGGGCGGAAATGCGGAGAAGATCACGGGCGCGCTGCCGCCGAATGCGAAACTCGTGTCCAACCGCGCCGGCCTCCTCGGGGGTATCGCCCTGTGGCGGGAGGACGCGAAGACCGCGGGACCACGTTAAGAGTCAATCGAGCGCGAGCGTGAGGCACTTGGCCGAGCCACCGGCCTTCATGAACTCGTCGAGCAGGACGGGGTGCGACCGGTAGCCCTTCGCCGCCAGCATCCGCATCGTCTCGGGGCAGCCGGTCGGCAGCACCACGTCCCGCCCGACGCAGACCGCGTTGCAGGCGAACCGGAGGGCCTCGGCGGCGGGCACGACGAGCCGCCGGTCGGCGGGGACACGGTCGGCGATGACGGCTTGGGCATAGGGGTCGAAAGCTGGCGGGTAATACAGCAGCTCGCCGCTGCTCAACGGGCAAAAGCAGGTATCGAGGTGGTAGAAACGGCTGTCCACCAGCTCGACCGGGATGATCTCCTGCCCGAAGATCTCGCTCAGCCGGACGTAGGCCCGGATGTCCGACCGTTGCCGGTACCCCCCGAACCAGAGGCCCGGCCAGCCGAGGAGATCCCCCGCCCCCTCAAAGTACAGGTCCCCGTCCAGCCGGACCACCTCATACCCGTGGTTCCGGAACCAGGCTTCGAAATATCGCTCCTCGCCCTGCCGCTCCGGATGCCGGAAGCGGCTCAGCACGGCGAGGTGGCCCATCACTGCGCCCGCGTTGGCGGTGAAGACCAGGTCGGGCTGCTCCGGCACCGGCGCCATCCGCTCCAGCGTGACGCCGATGTCCTTCTCCAGCACGGCCATCAGGCCCTCCCACTGCTCGCGCGCGCGGGGCGGATCCACCCGATTGGACCGGCGCATCCAGGGGTTGATCTCGTAGTCAATGCGGAAGTAGTCGGGTGGGCAGACCAGGAACCGGCTCATACCCCCTCCGCAGAACCTATCACGCAGCACCTCGCCGACGTCCGCAGGACTCAGCCCTTCCAACCCAGCTCGCGGGCCAGCTCGCGGAGGAACGAGGCCGCGTCCATCACGAGGCCGACGGCCTGGAAGCTCCCGCGGTCAGCCAGCTTGGTCGGGACGGCGGGATTCACGTCCACGCAGACCGTGGGGACCGTCGCCGGCAGCAGGTTCCCGGTCGCCACGGCATGCAGCGTCGAGGCGACGAGCAGCGCGAGGCTCACGCCGGGTAGCGCCGCCCGCATCGCCGCCTGCGCCGCCATCGTGTCCGTGATGACCCCGGGGAGCGGACCGTCGTCCCGGATCGAGCCGGCGAGGACAAAGGGCACGCCGCGACGGACACAGGCCGCCATGATCCCGTCGGTGATCACGCCGGTCTCGACCGCCCGTTGGATGCTCCCGATCGCACGGATGCGGTTGATGGTGCGGAGGTGATGCTCGTGCCCGTGGGGCACCGCGCGCCCGGCCGCGAGCGCATAGCCGAGGGAGGTGCCGAACAGGTGCGCCTCCATGTCGTGGGCCGCGAGCGCGTTGCCGCAGAACAGGAGGTGGATGAACCCCGCGTCAATCAACCAGGCGGCGGCCTCGCGGCCGCCGGCGTGGATGATGGCCGGCCCGCCCACCAGTAAGACCTTCCCGCCCGCCTCGCCGTGCCGCTCGCGCGCCTCGCGAATCGCCCGCATGCGGCGGGCGATGTCCGCGATGATGTGGGTGTGAGGGCGCTCGGCCGACACCTGCGCCTGCATGAAGCTGAAGACGTCCCGCTCCTTGGGCCGCTCCAAGGGAAGCACCCGGATCCCCTGCCGGCCCGTGACGATCAGGTCGCCGCGCTGCACCGCGCCCATGGGGATGGCGCGGGCGGAGGCCAGACCGGGGTCCACGCGGATCCCCAGGTCCATTTCGATGGCCTCGACTTCCACCCATCGCCCCTGCAGACAGACCTGAGTGGGAAAGTGGCTCGTCGCATAAAACGCGTCCGGGAACACCCCGTCGGCCGGGGCGGGCTCGACCGTACAGTCGCCTTCGCGCTCGACCGAGGCGCCGTGCGGCTGGATCGCGCGGAGAATCTCGGCCAGCAGTTCCGGCGTAGCCGCCTGGACCACGATCTTCGCGTGGGACGGCTCCTCCCTGGTCTTCCCGATTCGCACCTCGCTGAAGTCGAAGGTGCCGCCCATCATCAGGATGGTATCCAGCACCTTCGCCAGGATCAGCGAGTCGATGATGTGGCCCTGGAGAACGACGGTCTCTTGAGAAGCGGCCATACCGACCTCAGCGTTCGACGCTCAGCCGTCAGCAGTCAGCCCGCACCCGATTCCTCCCCGCGAATGCCTCGCGACGAGCCGACCGCCGTCGGTCCGCCGATTCTACCACGCCGCGCGCCCCTGGCCTCTAGTCCGTTTTCATCAGCTCGCGGAGCACGTTGGTGGCGTAGGCGCCGGGAGGGAGGGTGAACGAGAGGGTGAGGACCGAGCCGTCCAGCGACCAGTCCAGGTCCCTGAGCGGGACGCGCAGGGCGCGGCGCTCCCCGCGGAATCCGCAGGCGGCCGCCGCCCGGCGGAGGGAGTCCGGCGTGGCGCCGAACTCGCGGGCGACCGCCAGCTCGATGGCGCCGGGCTCGCCAGTCGCCCAGGGTGCGCGCGAGCCGAACAGTGGACCCGTGGGGCTGATCTCGAAGGCCGCGGCCCGGGGTTGCTCGCGCTCCGCGTCCTCGACCGGAAAACAGGCGCCGTTCGCATGCTTGATGGCCCAGTCCCCCGCCAGCACCCGGTCGAGCCGGTCCAGCCGACGCGCGAGCACCCGGTTGAAAAGCAGCGACTGATACGCGTGCAGGTACCAGAGACGCTTGGACCGCGGCATCCTCGCCCTGCGCGCGGCATCGCCCAGCAGCTCGGCTCCCCGCTTGTAATTGAGGCCGCCTCGGCCCTGTCGCTGCGGGCCGAAGAAGTTCGGGACCCCGCGCGTCGCCAGGGTCTCCAGGATACGCGGGACCGACGTGGGCGCCCAAGGCGCCACGTCCCGGACGATCAGGCGGAACCGGTTCCCGGCATGGTGCCCAGTCCGCAACCGGTTGCGGTGCCGCCCCAGCACCTGCACCGCCAGGATCTGCGCGTCCGGCTTGAGCCGCCCCGCCGCGTCCGGGGACAACCCCTGCACCGAGACCATCTGGGTGGCAACCGCCCGCGCGTCCTTGAGCCCGGCCACGCCGATCCCCATCATCTTGACGCCGAACGTGGAGGACAGCCGCTTCACCAGGTCCGGCGTGGAGAGCCCGCGCTTCGTGATGCGCAGGTAGAGATGCTCGCCTTCCCCGCAGGGCAGGTACAGGGGACACTCCTCCACCTGGAAGTCCTCCGGCTGTGCCCGGATAACCCCGCCGATCCCGGGAATCTCCCTCGTCAGATGGGGTAGCACTTCGGTTGAGAGCCCTGCTGGATTCGGGATCATCATGGTATACTAGCCGCAGCCACTAAGGGCCGCCCCTTCATGAAGCGCCACGTAATGACCGTGCTTGCCCTGCTCGCCTGGACCTGGACCGGCGCGGCGCCCGCAGCCGTCGCCGAGACGGGAGACCCGGCCGACGTGTTCGGCCGCTTCACGGCGCACATCGGCGAGCAGATTCAGTCCGACAAGCGCACGTTCCTCGACGCCCAGCTCTGCACGGAATGGTTCTACAAGCAGCGATACCAGAAGCCGCCGCGCCCGGAAGTGGAGGGCGTGTCCTGGCCAGCCCGCTCGACCCGTCAGCGACCGACCTTCGCCTCGGCTGAATGCGAGACCCGGTACCCGGGCGGACTCGAGTCGGCACGGGACGATTTCAGCCGGCGGCAATCCACGCTTTCCATCAGCCTGACGTTTTACGAGCTGGCCCTGGTGGGCGACCGCAACGACGACCAGCGGTACAGCGCGGCGGAGTTGCAGGACATCCTCGAGTCGTTCGGCCTGCCCTACGACGCGCTACTGGCACCCTCGGCGCACTTGTCCGTGTTGAACGCCAAATTCGACGCCCTCCGCCGAGCCGGGGACATCGAGCCGCTGATAGCCAGCTTGGGGACCCTGTTCGACCGCGGCTACCGGTTCACCGAACAGGACATGGCGGCCCTGAACCGGGTTTCCGGATGATCCCCCAGCACGTTCCCTGGCCCCGACGGGCCTGGTTTGTCCTGACCCACAAGGTCGAAAACCAAGTCGTTCGGCTGCATAACGTGGTGCCCTGGCTCGAAGTGGGGCTCTCTCGGCCCGCCTTCTCCAGGCTCGCCTGCCGGTCCGCGCCGCTGGCCGGCCGGCGGGCCATCCACATCACCGACCTGCACCTGAACGTGTATCGGCCCCGGCACGACCGGATACTCGCCGACATCGCCCGCGCGCATCCGGATTGGATCTTCGTGACGGGAGACCTGCTGAGCCTGCCCAGGTCGCTGCCGCATCTGTTTCGCTTCCTGGCCGGGTTGCGGCAGATCGCCCCAGTCTATCTCACGCTGGGCAATCACGACCACCTCAGCCGCATCCCGCCTGACCGGTTCAAGGATCTGGCGGACCGGCACAAGCTGACCCTGCTGATCAACGAAACGGTGTTCGTCCCGCTTCGAACCGGAGAGCTGTCCGTCGTCGGCCTCGACGATCCCACCCTGCATCGGGCGGACGTCCGCTGTATTCCGCCGCGAGCGCCGGATCGGTTCACCGTGCTGCTGGCCCACGCGCCGGCGGTCTTGGACCTGCTGGACGGGTCCCACGGGGTGGACTTGGCCCTGTGCGGGCACAGCCACGGCGGGCAATGGCGGCTCCCCGGCATCCGGCCGTTCTGGATGCCCTATGGCTGTCGCGGGCGGGTCGCGGGCCTCCACGAGCGCAACGGCCACTGCCTCTACGTGAATCGCGGGCTTGGCTGGTCGGGGCTGCCCATCCGTCTGAACTGCCCCCCGGAGATCCTGCAGATCGAATGGTCGGAGTGAGCAGGCTACCCCAGCCGCTCCAGTGCCTCGCGTGCCCGGCTGCGCACGGTCTGATCCCAGTCCTCCTTCGCCACCTCGGCCAGCTTCTCCTTTGCCTCCACGGCGCGCATCCGCCCCAGGGCCAGGGCGGCGCAGCCCCGGACGTAGGCGTGGTCATCCTCCAGGGCCTTCAGCAGCAGGGGGACGGCCCGCTTGTCGCGGAGCACGCCCAGGTGGCTTGCCGCCATCCCGCGAATGCGATGCTGCTTGTCGCCCAGCGCGGTCTGAAGCGTCCTCGTGAACAGCTCCGCCATCGCCGGCGCGACGCGCTCGAGCCCCTCCAGCTCGTAGTCGTTCAACTCCACCAGCTCGAAGGCCAGCTCGAGCCGCTTCTCGGGCGAGGGCTCCCGCTCGAAGCGCGCGATGAGCCGCTCCCGCCGGCGGCGGACCAGCCGGCGGCGACGGAGCTTCCGCACCACAGCCAAGACGACCGCGCCCGCCGCCGCGGCCGCAAAGGCAAGCGGGATGCCCCGTTCGACGATCTCGTCGCGGGTATCGAGCGGAATCCGCTTCCACAGCCACACGCCCGCCACCACGACACCCACCAAGAGGAGCGCCACGATCAGATTGGGCTGGCTTTGCCGCGTCTGCGTAGCCATCGGACCCGCATCATAGCAGGAGGCGGAAAACGTCTGCCAGCGGAGTTCGGCACACCCGACCTGGCGCCGACCGGAGAACCTGCCTTGACTGTTATTCTAACTAGTACTACCATGAGCGCGTTCATGGACCTCCCCGACTTCAAGGATGACCCCTACCTCAAGGTGCTCCGCCCGCTCGTGGAGGCATACCTCGCCTTCTCCCGGGAGGACAACCGGCACATCCGGTCCATGCACCTGACCCCCTCCCAATTCGACGTGATCGCGACATTGGGCGACACGGACGGCATGACCTGCTCGGAGCTGTCCGCGGCCACGCTGGTGACCAAGGGCACGTTAACCGGGGTCCTGGACCGCCTGGAGCGGAAGGGGCTCATCCGTCGCGACCCAGTCGCCAGCGACCGGCGCTGCAGCCGGATCTGCCTGACCGAGAGAGGCGCAGCGCTGTTCCGCAAGACCTTCGCCGCTCACGCGGCGTTTCTCCGGCCCTATTTCGAGCGGGCCCTCACGCAGAAGGAGGCCGATCAGGTCCGAGCCCTGCTCTTGCGCATCCGCGACAGCTTCCGGCAGGCCAAGCCCGCTTGAGAGGCGGATCGGCTTCGTTGTCCACTGGGAGGCGACTGCCATGCGATTATCCAGCCTGCCCGCTTGCCCGATGCTCCTGGCCCTGCTCGTGGTCGCGTCCATGGGTGCGTCTGCAGCCGACCCCGTCATGTCATCGAACAGGCCGGACCAGCAAGCCGGGGCGGCCGCCATTGAGCGGGGGTGTTACCTCGTCAAACTCGGGGGGTGCAACGATTGCCACACACCGGGATACGCCCAATCCGGAGGAAAGGTTGACGAGGCACGATGGCTGGTGGGCGACACGCTCGGCTGGCGCGGGTCCTGGGGCACGACCTATGCGTCCAATCTCAGGCTCTACATGCAGACCCTCTCGGAAGACCAGTGGGTCCAAGTCGCTCGCACCCTGCGAACGCGCCCCCCCATGCCGTGGTTTACGCTTCGGGGTCTCCACGAGCACGACCTGCGCGCGATGTACCGGTTCATCAAGCACCTCGGGCCGGCCGGTGAGCCGGCGCAGGCTTACCTCCTGCCGGACCAGGAGCCGCCGCAACCCTACGTCCAGTTCCCGCAATCTCCGCAATGACTCGGCAAGCGCGCCGCGACGATGCGCCTGACTATCCTCGGCTCTGGCACCAACGTCCACCCCGCGCGGGCGGCCGCGGGCTACCTGGTCCAGACCGACCAGACACTGTTGCTGGACTTCGGCCCGCGGACCCTGATGAACCTCATAAAAACAGGGGTGGACCGGCATCGGATCCGCACCCTGCTCTTCTCCCACTTCCACGCCGACCACTTCTCGGACTTCATCACCTTCTTCTTCGACGCAGCGTTCTACTCCAAGTACGTCGGGACGCGGCCGGACCTCACGATCATCGGGCCGCGCGGCACGAAGCGGCTCTTTCGCGCGATCCTGAAGGCATTCCCTGGATTCGGTAGTGCCGCGTTCCGGGTGCGCCTGCGCGAGGTCGGCGACCGGAGCTTCATGCTCGGCGAGACCCGGGTCACGCCGCGGACCGTGGTCCACAGCCCGCGGCTGCACTGCCTGGGCTATCGGATCGAGCACGAGGGCCGGAGCCTGGTCTACTCAGGCGACTCCGAGTACTGCGCCGCGCTGGTCGGCCTGTGCGAGGGCGCGGACGCGGCGGTCCTGGACTGCTCGTTCCCCGAGAGCCGGCCCGGGTCGGGGCATATGCATGCAGGTGAATGCGGACGCGTGGCCGCTGAGGCTGGCATCGGCCGGCTCGTGCTCTCGCACTTCTATCCGGCCGCCGAGCGGGCCGACGTGAAGGCGCAGGCAGGACGGCGATTCAAAGGAAGGATCGTGACGGCGAAGGACTTGTTGTCGCTGGAAGTGTGAGCGGTGCGGGCTACCCGCCTGATTCGCATTCGTCCGGCTTCCGCCCGTCCAGAATGCTCATGAACCGCGCGAGCCGCGTTTCCTTCACGCCTTCGTCCAGTTTGTGGTAGATCGCGATCAAGTTCTTGAGCGTGCGGACCAGGATCGCGCGCGGGGAGCTGCGCTGCAGGTACTTCTGGTCGAAGCCGTACCCCGCCTGGATGAGAAACCGGGCGCAGTCCTTCTCGGTGAGCAACGCGCCGGCGTTGAAGCAGTCCACGAAGACCTTGTAGCGCTCCGAGTCGAACTTCACGAGGAAGTGCCCCGGCATGCCGATCCCGTACACCGGCAGGCCGAGCCGCTGCCCCACGAGGAGATAGACGGTCGAGAGGCTGATCGGGATGCCGGTCCGCCGGTCGAGGACCCGGTTGAGGTAGCTGTTGTCCGCCTCGTAATAGTTCTTGCTATTCCCCCGGAAGCCCTGCTCCGTAAAGAGGTAGCGGCTCATGGTCTTGACCGCTTCCTCGCCCGACACGCGTCGGCCCATGCGATCCCGGATCTCGGCCGCCATCTCGTCCAGCCGGCGCCGGTACAGGCCGACGTCCAGCGTGGGGTAGGCGTAGCGCGCGATCAAGAAGGCGCCCGCCTCGAGATCCACCTCCTGATTCGGACAGGCGGCGAGTTGCCGCATTTCCTCTTCCAGCCGGTTCCCGCGGATCTCGTCGAGCACCTGCTCGACCCGGCGCGACAGCTCCGGCTGCTCGATCTCCGCTTCCAGGAGCAGCGGGACGGCGCTCTCGCCGACCTCGACCAGCTTGTCGCGGATCGTCCGCACGATGCGCTCGCTGTCATCGGACAGCAGCCGGATGAGGGCTTTGATCTGACTCTCACTGATGGCCGCCATCGTCAATTCACCCCATGGCCCGGTGGAAGGCCCGCGAGCTCCCATACAGGCAGAGGGCGTCGAAGACCACCATGATCGCAACGACCATCCCGACCTTCGGCAGGGCCTCCGCCCAGCCCGACAGGATCAGCGGGCGCACCGCGTCAATCGCCCAGGTCATGGGATTGACCTGGGCGAGGACTGCCATCCAGCCCGGCATGGCCGAGAGCGGCACGAGCGCGGAGCTGAGAAAGATCATGGGGAGCGACAGGAAGCCCAGCATGGAGAAGAAGTCGCCGTGGCTCTTGACCGAGAAGGCCAGCGCCATCGAGATCGCGGTCAAGCCGACCCCGAACAGCATGCCGATGAAGAGGATCACCGCCACGCCGGCGACGCCGGTGGCCGGCCGGACGCCGAAGAGGAAGGCGACCCCGAGGATCACCAGCACCTGCAGACAGGTGATCGTCGTGACGAAGAGGAACCGGCTGAGGACCACGGACGTCCGGCGGATGGGCGCGGCCATCAGGCGCTCGAGGAAGCCGTTCTCCTTGTCGAACAGCAGGTCCACGCCGCCGGCCAGCCCGTTGTTGAGCACGGTCATGACCACCACGCCGGCCGCGAGGAAGCTGATGTAGTTCGGCGCCTGCATGACCTGCTGGTCCGCCGCCCGCTGGAAGAGGTTGCCGAAGAAGATCAGCCAGAACAGCATGGGCTGGACCAAGGTGAACAGCATGCTGAACTTCTCCCGGCTGAGCCGCCGGACCCAGCGCATCGTCAGCGCCAGAACTTCTTGGAGATATTCAGACATACCACCAGTTTGAGTGTCAGCTTGGAGGGTGGTCAACGCGAGAACTTGACAATTTACAACTCCGGCTCTGCCGGAAATTCCTCCCGGAGCGCGTGGCCTGTGTGCGCGACAAACACGTCGTCCAGGCGGGGCCGATGGTAGTCAATGAACTCCAGCCGGCAGCCGACACGGTTGGCCGCCTCCAGCACCAGCGGCAAGGCTTTTTCGGGCGACTCGACCCGGATGTCGAGGCCGTCCGGTCTCGTGCTGACGGCCCGGATCGCAGGCCCGCCCTTGATCGCCGCCGCCAGCCGCTCCACCCCGTCCATCCCCGCAGGGACCACGGTCACGGACACGATGTCCCCGCCCAGGCCGGCCTTCAGCTCGGCGGGCGAGCCGATGGCCTTGATCCGGCCGCCGTCAATGATCGCGAGGCGGTCGCAGAGCTGATCCGCTTCGTCCAGGTAGTTCGTGGTCATGACGATCGTGATGCCGCGCGCCTTGAGCCGGCGGATGTAGTCCCAGATCCGGAGCCGGCTCTGCACATCCAGCCCCAGCGTCGGCTCGTCGAGGAAGAGGACCTTGGGATTCGGCAACAATCCGCAGGCAATGTCCAGCTTGCGCTTCATGCCGCCCGAATAGGTCTTGGCGGGCCGGTCGGCCTGCGCCTCGAGGTCCACCAGCCTGAGCAGCTCGGGGATCCGCGCCCGCGCCTCGTCCCGGGAGAGATGATATAGGGCTGCGAGCAGCTCGAGGTGCTCCCGCCCGGTGAGAAACCGGTCAATGGCACGCTCCTGGGGTACGTAGCCGACCAGCCGACGGACCCGGTCAGCCTCCCGGACAACGTCGTGGCCCAGCACGAGGGCTTGCCCGGAGGTCGGCTGGAGCAGCGTCACCAGGATGCGGAGCGTCGTGCTCTTCCCGGCACCGTTGGGTCCCAGCAGCCCGAAGATCTCGCCCGCGTTGACTTGGAAGGACAGGCCGTCAATCGCCGTGACGGCACCATAGACCTTCCCCAACCCGGAGGCTTCAATCGCGGCGGCACCCATGGGGCTCAGCACTCCCGGCCTTGCGCGGCGTCGCCCTGGCACAACTTGAATTGGATGAGGTCCATCGCCCGGCGGGCCCGCCGGAGCAGGGTATCCGCTTCGAGCAGGAACTGCTTCTCCAGCGGCGTGAAATCCAGAACGGTCGCGATCGTGTTGACCAGCACGTCGTCCGGCGCCTCCGGCCGACCGTGCTCACGCCACCGCAGGTCGCGCCGGCACGCGCGCAGGTAGTCGGCCAGCAAAGCCAGCAGCTCGGCGCGAATGGCCGGAGGGAGCGTCTGGGCCGCGGCTTCGGGCTTCAGCTCGATCACCGCCTCGCGATAGGGCTTCTCGTAGATCTCCTGGCGCACCTCGTACCGCGACAATCCCTGCAACACGATGTCGTAGCGCCCGTCCGGCAACCGTTCCACGGACACCAACCGCCCGACGCAGCCCACCGGATGAATCGGCGGGTTGCCGTCGTACTCCGGTTCCCACCCTTCCTTAAGCAGCGCCATCCCGACGCACTGGCCGCCGCCGACGGCGTCCGTGATCATGCTCCGATAGCGCGGCTCGAAGATATGGAGCGGCAAGTAGGTCCTAGGGAAGAAGACGACGTTCGGCAGGGGAAAGATGGGGATGCGCGCGGGGACCCGAAACCCCGCTATCTCGCTCGGCCGCGGACGGTCAGACTCGATTGGCATGCCTCACGATAGCCGAAGGCCGAAGACCTTGTCAACCAAGCGTGGAGCCGTCGGCGACGCGGTCACGACGCGCGAACCGTCCAGTCAGCACAGAAGATTTGCGCGCTCCAGATCCGCGTGGTATAAGCCCCCCATGGAGGCTCTGCACAAGCCGCCTGCGGCCCCACGACGGCGCCAGCCCGCCGGGTCCTGCGCCCTCGTCCTCCTCTCGCTGGGAGCGCTGCTTCCCGCGCCGTCCCCCGCGGCCCGCTCCGAATCGGCCGACGCCGAACAGTTCCGGCAGGCGGCTCCCGGCTACCGCTACGAGTTCCCGCGCGACCACGGCTCGCACGACGAGTTCCGGACCGAATGGTGGTACTATACGGGCCATCTCGCCGCTGCGGACGGTCGGCGATTCGGCTACCAGCTCACGTTCTTCCGCAGAGGCGTCGCCAGCCAGTCGGTCCACACTAATCCCGCGCGCTGGGCCATCCGCCACGTGTACCTGGCCCACTTCGCCCTCTCCGACATTGACCGCGGGCGCTTCCGCTTCGCGGAAAAGGTCAGCCGGGCGGGCATCGGTAAGGCCGGCGCGGCACCCGACCGGCTGCACGTCTGGATTGATCGGTGGCGCGCGCAGGACGTCCACGGGCAGCATCACCTCGCAGCCTCCGCCGAAGACATCGCGATTGCGCTGCGCCTGACTCCGGTCAAGCCGCCGGTCGTCCACGGCACGGAGGGCATCAGCCGAAAGGGTGCCGCGCCAGGTCAAGCCTCGCATTACTATTCGCTCACCCGCCTGGAGACCGCTGGGACGGTGACGGTGGCCGGCGAGCGGCTGGCGGTGACGGGCACGAGCTGGATGGACCACGAGTTCGGGTCGGCCGACCTGGGCGAAGACCAGGTCGGCTGGGACTGGTACAGCGTACAGCTCGACGAGCGCACCGAGCTCATGTTCTATCGTCTGCGCCGGGTGGACGGATCCGCCGATCCAGTCTCGAGCGGCACGGTGGTGCTCCCCGAGGGCCGATCCCGCCATCTGCGGCTCGACGAGGTGCGCGTGGACTCGCTGGGCACGTGGACGAGCGCCCGCAGCGGGGCCCGCTACCCGAGCCGGTGGCGGTTGTCCGTGCCGGATCTCGACCTATCCCTCGAACTGCGGCCACTCCTCCCTGACCAGGAGCTGATCACGACCAACAGCACGCAGGTCATCTACTGGGAGGGCGCCGTCGCCGTGTCTGGCACGTTCCGCGGCCGACCGGTTACCGGGCACGGCTACGTCGAGCTGACCGGCTACGCCGAGCGCTTCCGGCAGCGGCTCTAGCCGCCGGCGCTCCACCGGCGGCGGCCACGCTCTTGACTCCGCGGTTCCCCTATAGGTAGGGTGGGCCGGCCGCCGGTGGGCGCTCGCTGGCGGCGTTCAGGAAGGACCGCGCGCCGCACGCTGGCCATGAGGCTCACCACCGGTCAGATTCCCACGGCCATCCACGCCGCGTGGCTGCTGCTGACCCTCTGGCTGCCCGGCTGCGGCAACCAAAGCGAGACGATCGCCGCGATCGCGCTGCACCCCACGAACCCGAACATCTGGTACGTCGCAACCAACGACTCGGTGTACAAGACCCGGGACGGCGGCGCGACCTGGGAGCAGTTCCCCAATTTCAGCGCGCGGCGGGTCACCACTCTGGCGCTCGATCCCGAGTTTCCCGCGAACGTGTTCGCCGGCACCATGGGCGACGCCGTGTACAAGAGCCCGGACGGCGGTCAGCACTGGCTGCCGCACAACGTCGGGCTAAAGGAGCACGTCTCCTACGTCAACCAGTTCGTCTTTCACCCGACCCAGCACGACACGATGTACGCGGCCACGACGGTGGGGATCTTCCGCACCACCGACGGCGGGCGGACCTGGGAGGAGCAGATGAACGGGATGAAGGAGGTCCACATCGTCGTCACCCTGGCCATCAACCCACACAACCCGCGGATCCTCTACGCGGGGACGACGGGCGGCGCCTATCGGAGCTTGGACGCCGCCGCCTCGTGGCACAAGATCAACAACGGGCTGATCCCGGCAGAGGTGCTGGAAGCCTCGCTCTCCCTGGGCATCAACACCCTGATCATTGATCCGGCGAACCCCGACACCGTCTACGCCGGCACGACCAAAGGCCTGTTCAAGACGACGAACCGCGGGGACCTCTGGGTCCGGATCGGCCAGTCGCTCGGGGACCAGTTTGTGAGCAGCCTCGTCCTCCATCCGGGGAACCCGAATATCCTCTACGCCGGCGGGCGCGCAGGGGTGTTTAAGAGCCTCGACGGCGGGCAGACCTGGCAAGCCATCAACGAAGGGCTCGCGACACTCAATGTGCGGACGATCGTCATGAACCCGAAAAACCCCGAAACCCTGTTCTGCGGCACCAACGGCAGCGGGCTCTACGTGAGCAGGAACGGCGGCAAGACGTGGACCCGGGTGCCCCTCACGGCCGGCCCAGGCCGGGCGCTCCCTCAGAGCACCTAGCGGCGATTCAACCCATGCCCATCCTCTATCTGGTCAGGCACGGCGAGACGGACTGGAACCGCAGCGGGCAGATTATGGGCGAGCGTCCCGTGCCGCTCAACGAGACCGGCGAGCGCCAGGCGCGGCGCCTGGCAGGCCACGTCGCCGGCCTGGCGATTCGCGCCCTCTGCTCGAGCCCCGTCGCGCGGGCGCGCCAGACGGCTGAGATCCTCGCCGCCAGGCTTCACCTGCCGGTGACGGAAGATCGGGGGCTGACTGAGATCGGCCTGGGCGAGTGGGAAGGGCTGTTTTGGAGGGACCTGCCAGATGAGATCACGCGGCGCAACCTCTACGCCGCGCCCGAGGAGACCTGTCCGCCGGGCGGCGAGACGCTGCGTGCGGTGCAGGAGCGGGCAGTGGCGGCGGTCGAGCGGGTCCTCGCGCGCGAGCCGGACGGCCCGATCCTGTGCGTGTCGCACGCGGACGTTGTCCGCGCAATCGTCGCACATTACTCGGGCTTGAGCCTCCGCCTCAGCCGGCAACTGCGCGTTGACCACGCCTCGCTGACCGGCCTGTCCCTTCACGACGGCGCGGCTGAGCTGCTCGTTCTGAACTACGTTCCGGCGGCGCCGGATCAGGAGCCGCCCGACCCGCTTTTGCCCGCGTCCCTCCGCTGGTAGCGGCCGCGATACTCGCTGAGCGCGTCGTTGACGGCCTTCCACTCCTCGGCCGTCATCAGCTCCTTCATCTTGAACCGCATACCGAGGATCTTCGACGCCGACCGCATCCGAGCGTTATTGAGCTCGTCCAGCACCTTCGTGAAGTCCTCGGGCGCCGCCTCGTAGCGGGCGTTCAACTCATAGAGCTGACGGTGAAGCCTGCCGTTCTCCTCCCGGAGGTGCTTCACCTCCGCCACGATGTCACCGAGGATCACCTGCGCCTGGTTGGCCTTGTCCGGGTCTTTCACGTGCTTGGCGAGAATCGCCTTGGCATCCTCCAGACCCTTCTCCATCGAAAACGCCTTGCCGTGGTAAGGCCTGCTGCACCCAAAAGGAACGAGCACCACCAGGGCGAGCACGTACAACCAGACCGACTTCATTGGACCCTCCATTCCTTGCTAGCCTGGACCGCTCGCCTCATAATTGTGGCGAGCGGATACGTACCTTCAGCAGTCTTTCCCCGTCTTTCCTTGCTTGCCTGGGCCGCACAGAGTACCCCTTGCTCTCCTTCGTGCCCTGGGTCACAGGCGCGACGGGCCGCCCACCTATGCGGCCAGTGGGGGAGTACCTTCGCGGCCGGCGTTTTTTCCCTTTGCGCATCGGGTATGCACCATAGCACAGCCCTTCCCAGCAGGCCAGGGCTTCCAGCGCAGCCCAGCGGGCGAGGGCACGCCTCGCGGACCGGGACGGAAGCCACGCGATCAAGCAAGGCGATCAAGCCTTATCCCTCCATCGAACACAATTCTGATCAAGAGCGTGTCTTGTGCTCAAATCCCTGTCACGCGACATGGAGAAATTTTAGTTGACAAGCTATGCAAGCTGTGCTACAAAGCAAGCGTGCTCTCAAGAGGACTTGCATGTGGAAGAGCTGAAAGACATCATTGTTGGACTTGAGCAGCGCATCAGCGTGTACAAAAACCGCCTCCAGGAGCTGGAAAAGAAGCGCGGACGCCTCGAAGAGGAAATCGCGACTATTAAGAAATACTTGGAACTCGCCGAAACTCTCTACCGTGTCGAGGCCGACAAGGCCAAGCTCGCTAGCCTCTCCAGCCAGATCATCACCGACGAGAAGGGTGCCCGGCCTCTGCCTGTCACTGACGTAACGGACCAATCCCGGGAAATCCTGCTTGGGCGGAGCAAGTACGTCGGCATGAGCGTACCGGAGGCCGCCTATCAGATCCTGCGGGAGGCACGCCGTTCCATGCACGCGAAGGAGCTGTTCCAACGGCTTGTCGAAGGCGGCATGCAGATCAAGGGCAAGACGCCCCTGACATCGGTCGCGACATCGCTCAAGCGGGACAAGCGATTCAGGAAGGTCGGACCCAATACATTCGAAGCCTTGGAAACCCCGTTGACGGAGGCCGTCTGAGGCCGGCATCCAACGAGCGCAGTGCGAACGCTTAGCCCACGAAAGGAGGTGAGGGTCTTGGCGACGAAGAAGGCTGCGAAGAAGAAGAAGAAGTAAACCCACCCCACGACGATGCCGGGGGCAGGGCCACCTGCCCCCGGCGTCCTATTTTCCCCTCCGGGCGGAGAATCCCACGTCGGAGCCAGACTGAAAGACGGGCAATCAGCAGGCAGTGGTTGCTTGGAGCGGCGGGGCCTGTGCGGGCACGAAGGTAGGGCAAGCCTCCAGGGCGGCAGCGGCCCGCGCCTCTTCCTCACTGGTGACAAGCATCCACTTGTCTCCCTGCGTGAGGACCTGCTCCACTAACCTGGTGTGCAGCGCGTGGCCAGACCGGTCGGCGATCAAGTGCCCGATAAAGGGCATCCCGAGCAGCGCCAGATCGCCGATCAAGTCCAGCACCTTGTGGCGGACGAACTCGTCCGCGAAGCGCAGCCCGGACCGATTCAGGATACCGTTCTCCGACAGCACGATCGTGTTGTCGAGCGAGCCGCCTAGCCCCAGGCCCTTGGACCAGAGCATCTCGACCTCGTGCAGGAACCCGAAGGTCCGCGCGGAGGCGATCTCCTCAGCGAAGGACGCGGCGGAGATGTTGCAGCGGTAGGTCTGAGTTTGGATCAGCGGGTGATTGTATCGAATGGTGTAGGTAATCCGTGTAGATACCGAGGGCTCGATAACCACCCGGCGGGCGCCGTCCACCACCTCGATAGGCTGAAGGATCTTGAGGTAGGGCTGCGGCCGGCCTTGGACCGCAATGCCCGCCGTTCGGATCAATTCCACGAAGGGAGCGGCGCTGCCGTCCATCGCCGGCACCTCGCCCGCATCCACCTCGACATAGACGTTGTCAATTTCCAGCCCGGCCAGCGCGGCCAGCACGTGCTCGATGGTCTTGATCTCGGTGCCGTTCAGCCGGATTGCCGTGCATAACTCGGTGGGCGCAAGGTTCGCCACAGTCGCTCGCACGGCCACCGTCTTCCCGTCATGGCGGCGAATGAAGACGATACCCGTATCCGGAGGAGCTGGCCGCAGCCTCAGCGTCACCGACTGGCCCGAGTGGAGCCCGACACCCGTACAGGAAACCGCCCGAGCCACAGTCTGTTGCTGGCGCATGCCTCCTCCTTCTGTAGTGCGAAGAAATGAGGAAGCAACTGGCATGCCAAAGTGGTATCGCACAAGTGCTCGAAATTGTGCTCTGCTCTTCTAGACCCGCAAGGTATCCTGTTGTAAAAACCAAACACTTGTGGCTTTTTCTCAGGTGATCGCTGCGTCTTCTCCATACTTTCGTGGTGCGTGTGGAGCGCCGTCCGTGGTACAGTTCGGCGGTTTCTGCGGCGCCGCGGGCGGCGCCGTCCGTGCGCATACAAGTCGGGAGGCCGGATTCGTGGAGCCGAATCAACGTCTCATCGCCAAAAAGGAAGAATGGGCGAAGCTGAAGCGGGGACTGGTCGAAGAAGGCGTCGCCCAGGATCAGCGGCCGCGCCTGGATCGCTTGCCGCCCGGCCAGCATCCCACGAAGGGCTGGCCTGTTCTTGATCTTGGGATTCATCCCAGCATTGTCCTTGAGGAGTGGACCCTGACCGTCGGCGGCCTGGTTGAAAACCCTTTCACCTGGACTTGGCAGCAATATTTGTCCCAGCCGCAAGTCCAAGTTGTCTCGGATTTCCACTGTGTGACGACTTGGAGCACCTTCGATAACGTCTGGGAAGGGGTCGGCTTCCGCACCCTGCTCCGCGTCGCCCGCCCGCGTCCGGAAGCTCGGTTCGTCTTTTTCACTTCCTACGATGGGTACACGACCAACCTGCCCCTGGAGGCCTGCGACGCCGAGGACGTGCTTATCGCCCGGACCTTGAACGGCGAGCCGTTGTCACGCGAGCACGGCGGGCCCGCTCGCGTCATCGTGCCCTCGCGCTATGCCTGGAAGGGCGCGAAATGGATCAAGGACATCGCGTTCCTGGAGCGGGACCGGAAGGGCTACTGGGAGGTGCGCGGCTATTCGAACACCGCTCTACCCTGGGACGAGGACCGCTACGCGTGAGGGACAATCACCGACCCCTGACCCCATTCTTCCGCCACTGACCACAGTCTCATGGATGCGGCTCGAGCTGGATGAGCCCCTTGCGGATCGCCAGAATCGCCGCCTGCGTCCGGTCATAGACCTGCAGCTTGTGGAAGATATTCCGCACGTGGTTCTTGACGGTCTTCTCGCTCAAGTCGAGGCTGTTGGCGATCTCTTTGTTGGTCTTGCCGTCTGCGACGAGCTTGAGCACCGTGATCTCGCGCTCCGTTAGATCGTGCTCCACCCAGGTCGGCTTCTTCCCCTTGCCCTTCTGCGCCAGCAGGGAGAACTCCGCCAGGATCTTGCTCGCCACCGACGGGTGGATCAGCGACTCGCCCCGGTAAATGGCCCGGATCGCCGCCACGATCTGCGCCGAATCCGTGTCCTTCAAGAGATAGCCGGTCGCACCCGCCCGCACGAGGTCGAAGATATACTGCTGCTCTTCGTACATGGTCAGCGCGACAACGCCGATGTGCGGGAACTCCCGCTTGATGATCCGGGTAGCCTCGACCCCGCTCATGCGCGGCATGCTCACGTCCATGAGGATCACGTCGGGCATGAGGGCCCGGGCCTTCTCGACGGCCTCCTGGCCGTCCTGGGCTTCCCCCACCACCTGGATGTTCTCCTTGGTTTTCAGGATCGCCGCCAGGCCCTCCCGCACGACCCGGTGGTCGTCGGCAATCAAGACCTTAATGCGCTCCATCTCGCCTGGCCTCCTTCTTTACGAGCGGCACCGCGATGGCGATGCGAGTGCCCTGCCCCTTCCGCGACTCGATCCGGGCCTCCCCGCCGATCAGCCGGGCGCGCTCCTCGATCCCGCGCAGCCCGAAGTGGTCCCACTTCTCCGGATCACGCGACACGGTGTCCACGTCGAAGCCAACCCCGTTGTCCGTAATCGTCGCGGTCAGCGCGTCCCGTCCGATCACGAGTTCCACCGAGACCCGGTCCGCCTTCGCGTGCTTCTGCACGTTGCTCAACGCCTCCTGCACAATGCGGAAGAGAAAAATCTTGGTCTTCGGGAACAGCGTGGTCTCGTCCCCGGAGACTGAGAACTCGGTCTTGACGTGGTACTGGGTCTCGTAGGACTTGAGATAGTTGGTGAGGGCCGGGATTAGGTCCAGCTTGTCGTACTGCACGGGTCGCAGGTTGAAGATCACCTGCCGCGCCTCCTGGATGGCAAGCTTGAGCTGCTGCTTCGTCTCGCGCAGGGTCTCCTGGCAGGCGCGCGGGTCCCGCTCCAGCAACTCCTGGCAGAGGTCAAGCTTGAAATTCACGCCCGCCAGGTTCTGGACCAATCCGTCGTGGATCTCGCAGGCGATCCGGGTCCGCTCCTCCGTGACCGCCGCGCCGGACTCCTTCACGTACAGTCGGTAGAGGGACTGGTACTTGTTCAGCGTCTTCTCGATCTCGGCGGTCGCCCGGATGCGGGCCTCGATGAGCTGCCACATGAACTTCGCGCTGGCGCCGCCGACGACCGCGACGCCCGTCCGGTGAAAGGCCTGCAGGCTCCGCTCGACCTCGGGGTTCCCGCTCACATCAATGACGAGGTCTACCGATTCCATCTCCAGGAGGTCCTTGTAACTCCGCAGGACCGGGATCCCCAACCGGCGGGCGAGTAGGATCCCCGGGGCCTTCGGGCTCACCTCCGCGACCCCGACGATCTTCACCAGCGGGTCCTTGGCAAAGATTTCCATCAGGGCGGTGCCTCCGCGGCCCGCTCCGATGATGGCGACGTGCGTGGCCGCGGCCGACTCGCTCGGCTGCCGGCTCTTGGAAGCGCGGGGCTTGGTTCGTTTGGCTCGCATCGGCTGATCCATCGCGGCGTGCCGCCGCGATCCGCAGCCCGGACCCCGGGTCCGCGCAACGGGCGGCGGCTCGGACGGGTGAGCGGGGGGCATGGCCGAGCGCGCTACTTGTCCCGCCGTTCGCGGGCCAGCGCCTTCAGCTCGTCCATGAACTGATCAATGTCCTTGAACTCCCGATAGACGGACGCGAACCGGACGTAGGCCACCTGGTCGAGCTGATGCAGCTCGCGCATCACCTCCTCCCCGATGGCCTGGCTCGAGACCTCCGTCTCGCCCAGCTCCTGGAACCGCTTCTCGATGCGGTCCGCCACGGCCTCGAGCGTGGCCGTGCTGATCGGGCGCTTCTCGCAGGCTTTCTTGAGGCCGACCAGGATCTTGTTGCGGTCGAACGGCTCGCGGCGCCCGTCTTTTTTCACCACCATGGGCAGGCTCTCCTCGATCCGCTCGTAGGTGGTGTACCGGCGCTTGCAGGCCAGGCATTCACGGCGGCGGCGGATAACCTCGCCTTCCTTGGCCATCCGGGAATCCACCACCTTGTCTTCGAGCTCGTCGCAGAACGGGCACTTCACGAGGGATTCCTCGCTCTGCCGTTCAGGATGGCGCCGTCCTGTCGGTGTGAAAGAACGGAAAGCGCGCGCAGAGGGCCTTCGCCTGCGTCCGGACTTCCCGCTGCACCCGCTTGTCCGACCGGTGCTGGAGCACCCGGTCAATCATCCCCACGATCTCCTGCATCTCGGCCTCGCGCATCCCGCGCGTGGTCACGATGGGAGTCCCCAACCGGATCCCGCTCGCGACCGCCGGCGGCCGCTCGTCGTAGGGCACCGCGTTCTTGTTCACGACGATCCCGGCCGCATCCAGCGCCGCTTCGGCCTCCTTGCCGGTCAGCCCCTTGGTGCTCAGGTTGATCAGCATCAGGTGGGTGTCCGTCCCGCCGGACACGACCCGGTAGCCGCGCTCGGCCAGCCCCGCGGCGAGCGCGCGCGCGTTCGCGAGCACCTGCTGCTGATAGGCCTGGAAGGCCGGCGACAGCGCCTCCTGGAGCGCCACGGCCTTGGCCGCGATCACGTGCATGAGCGGGCCGCCCTGGATGCCCGGGAAGATCGTCTTGTCCACGGCCTTCGCGTGCTCGGCCCGGCACATGATGATCCCGCCCCGCGGCCCGCGCAGCGTCTTGTGGGTGGTCGTCGTCACGAAATCGGCGTAGGGAACTGGATTGGGATGCAACCCGGCCGCAATCAGCCCCGCGATGTGGGCGATGTCCACGAGCAGGTAGGCGCCGACCGCATCGGCGATCTCCCGGAACTTCGGGAAGTCCAGCACGCGGGGGTAGGCGCTCGCGCCGACCACGATCATGCGGGGCCGGCACTCCTCCGCGATCTTGCCCACCGCGTCGTAGTCAATCGTCTCGGTGGCCCGGTCCACGCCGTAGAAGTAAGAGCGGAAGAGGATGCCAGAGAAGTTTACGCGACTGCCGTGGGTGAGATGGCCGCCCTGGGAGAGGTCCATGCCGAGGATGACGTCGCCAGGCTTGAGCACGGACAGGTAGGCCGCCATGTTCGCCTGGGACCCGGAGTGGGGCTGGACGTTGACGTGGTCCGCGCCGAAGAGCCGCTTGCAGCGCTCAATCGCGAGGGCCTCGACCGAGTCCACGAACTGGCACCCACCGTAGTACCGCCGACCGGGATACCCCTCGGCGTACTTGTTCGTCATGAGGCAGCCTTGCGCGGCGAGGACCGCCGGGCTCGCGAAGTTCTCCGAGGCAATCAGGAGGACCTTTTCGCGCTGACGCCGCTCCTCGCCCTGGATCGCCTTGTAGACGGCCGGATCGGTCTGCTTCAGCGCTTTCAACGAGCCGACGGCGTTACGCATGCACGCTCCTCATGGTTCAAGGCCTCCGGTCGCCCCTTACGCGTCCGCCCGGGCCGGCTCGGCGCCGTCCTTTCTGGCTTCTTCCTTCTTCACCACCTGCACCGACACGCTCGCGAGCACGTCGCGGTGGAGCTTGATCGGGACCGCGACGGTGCCCAGCTCCTTAATCGGCTGGGCGAGCTGGATCTTCTTCCGGTCCACCTCGAAGCCCTGCTCGGCCAACGCCTCCGCGATATCCTTGGTCGTCACCGACCCGAAGAGCTTGTCGTCCTTCCCCACCTGAGCGGTGATCATGATCGTAACCGCGGACAGCTTCTTGGCCAGCGTCTCGAACTCGATCTTCTCTTTCCTGGCCTTTTCCGCCATCAGACGCTTGGCGTGCTCGAACGCCCTGACGTTGCGGGGATTGGCCTCCAAGGCCTTCTTGCGGGGCAGCAGATAGTTGCGGGCGAACCCGTCCGACACGTCGAGCAAGTCCCCGACGTGCCCGACGCCTTCGACGTTCTCCTGCAGAATGACTTTCATGGGTCTAACTCCTTCGTCGTGGAAGCAAAAAGCATACTGGCCGCATGGTCAAAAGTCAACGAATGTTCTCCGGCCTTCGCGGCTGGACAGGCTCGAAGGCCGACGAGTAAGATAGCCACGCCGTGGCAGCCCAGCGGGGGCCGCGGCTCCAATCAGCCGGGACGTCCACCAAGTCACGTGAAGCTCCTCGAACTGCTCGACCACTTCTCGCACGCGCTCGCCGAGGAGCGCGACGCCGCCGCCTCGCGCGGGCTGGACCGGCCCGTTCCGTGCACAGCTGGGCGGCGGCTCCTGACCATCGGCACCCTCCATCTCTACACCTTCTCCGTCCCCGCGGACACGCTGGGGATCGAGGACCTCCCGGTGACCGTCATCCCGCCCGAGGGCACGGAGCCCACCGAAGGGGTCGTCGTCGGCCGCGCCCAGGGCACCGTCTGGGTCCAGACCTTCGACGCCATCGGCCCGACGCTGCCGTCCGCGACGATCGTGCCCGACGCCACCGCCTTCTTCGACACCGCCGCCAAGCGGCTCGCCGAGATGGCCGTCAAGACCGACTGGTACGCGCTGGGGCCGGCCGAGCGCCTGGTGCCCTGGCTGGACCCGGAGCAGGTCGGACGCGACCAGACGGCGCGGGTCGGCGGCGGCTCCGCCGCGTTCACCACGCTCTGGGCCGACAGCCTCGCAGCCCGGCGGGCCAAGCTGGCCGCGCTCGCCGTAGAGCTGGTGCGGGCGAACAAGCGGCTCCTGCTCGTCAGCCCCAGCCACCGCGACGCCGACGAGATCCTCGGCCTCATCGCACGGACCATGCGCGCGGGCGGGCTCACCACCTACAAGAGCTTGCTGTGCCGTTACGAGCTCGCCGTGGTCGGTGAGGCGGCCGGGATGCCGCTCCACGACCTCGGCTTCGAAGCGCAAATGCACCAGTTCTTTGCCAAGGCGCGGTCGGAGAAAGCCTCGCTGCGCCGCAAGTACGAACGGTTTCGGGAGCTCACGCCGCTCCTCGCCTACAAGGCTGAGAAGCAGCGCGACCTGGACGAGGTCAAGCACCTGGAGTGGCGCCTCCTGCACCAACTGAGCGAGCTGCAGGGAAAAATCAAGGAGATTGACAAGACCCTCGCCGAGTACGAGGCTCTCCCCATCTGGAAGCGGCTCGCCATGCAGACCGTCGGCAAGAACCTGGAATCGCTCCCGCAGTATCGGGCCCTGTACGAGGAGCAGGTGCGGAGGCTCATGGGGGAGCTGGAGATCGCCCAGCACCGGATCGAGGAGCTGAAGCCCGAGGCGGCGATCCCGAAGGAGCTGCGGCCGGAATACAACGATCTCAAGGAAGAGATCAAGCGGCTGGGCGGGACCAAGAAGATCCGGGAACTGCTGGCGGCGGAAGAGGGAACCAACCGGCAGGGGTTCATCCAGAACCGCCGCCTGGTTATCACGACGGCAGCCCGCGTGGTGTCGGATCCGCTGTTCCGCCGCGTCCGGTTCGACGTCCTCCTGGCCGACGAGGCGCCGCTGATTCCCGCCCCCTTCCTGCTCGGCGCCGCCGGGCTCGTCCGCGAGCGGATCGTCCTCAGCGGCGACACCCGCGACATCCCGTCCGAAGGCTGGCGGCCGGTCGCCACCATCTCCGGCCTCCCTCAGCCGACCGGGTCGCCTTGACGCGCCCGCGGCCGATCAGGGATAATGCGGTCTCCGAAGGCGGTGGTTGCCCCATTCACATGTCGGGAAAGGCCGCCAGGCCACAGCGAGCGAAAGCCCGAGGCGTACTCTCTGGCCGGTACGTCGAGGGTTTGAGCGAAGCGAGAACGCAGTTATAGGCTTATTTCAGCATCCCTCGAGTGCCGAAGTGGCGGAACTGGCAGACGCGCTAGATTCAGGGTCTAGTGCCCGCAAGGGTGTCCGGGTTCAAATCCCGGCTTCGGCACCAACCGCTCTTTCAGGCGGGGTCCTCGTCCTCGCCCAAGCTTGCGCCTGCGCCCTCCACCGTTTCCACCCCTGACTGCCTGAGTGCTGCCGGACGATGGCCCCCGGCCGGCTCCGGAGAAAAGGTATTCACGCCTCTCCGGCCTTGTGCTACATCACCAATGCAGTCATGAACCAACAGGCAGTCTTCCAGGCAAGGGAGGGTACCATGACACGGCTGGCACGGTCCCTACAGCTCTTCACGCTGTCTCTTGTCTCGTTGCCCTTCGTGCTCCACCCGGCGCCCCTGTTGGCCGCCAAGGACGCGCATCCCTTCTGGACCGAGAAATCCTCCTTCCTCGAGGGGGACGACCTCTTCGTTGTGGGAGTCGCCTCCAACGTGCGCACCGTCGAGGAAGGCCGACAACTGGCCTTTGAGCGCGGGAAGACCGAGCTCATGAACTACGCGCAGGTGTCCTCTCTGGACGCCCAGGGGCTCCTGATCGAAACCCAAATGACCTACGAGGAACCGAATCCCGACGGAACGCTCACCGTCTTCCGGCTGCTCCGGGTTCCCGTTGCAAAGCTCCTGGCCATCCAGCGTCGTGCCCAGGCGAAGAATCGGCAGCAGGAACTGGCGCTGGAACAGACCGCCCGCGAACTGCTCGAGTCCCAACAGGTTCTTGCGGAGAAGTCCCGGCAGGTCGAGCAGCAACAGCGGGAAGTCGAGCGATTGCTGCGGCACCATCAAGCGCAGGCCCAAGCGTTGGAAGCAATGCAACGGGAACTGCTGGTCTCGCAGCAACTCGTGGCCGAAAAAGCGAGCCGGGTCGAGCAGCAACAACAGGAAGTGGAGCGCGCGCTCCGCCAGCTCAGGCAGCACCTTCAAGCCAGGGGCGTGAGCCCCCTTCCGCCTTCGGGGTCACCGTTGGCGGACCTCAGGCGAGTCGAAACCGTCTTGGACCAGCAGGACCAGGCGTTGGCCGCCGCGCTCCAGCGCGTTCGCCAGCGCATCGAGGCAGAAAAGCGCGAGGCCCACGAATACCGCAGCCGGATCTGCGCGCGGCTCGTCCGGGGCATGAACAAGACGGAAGCCCAGGTCCTCCTCGGCGATCCGTCAGAGATGCGAAACACGCACTTCTGGATTTACGGCAAGCGGGACAAGGACAAGGTCGGCATCTACTTCAACCGCGACGACGAGGTGTTTTTGGTGGACGGCTGCAAGCAGGGGGATGCGAGCAGCTATCGCGCCCCCTAGCCAACTCGAAGTGGGCGCAATCATGCCGAACGTTGGAGGCGCGTAGCGCTGCATGGGGTTCCGGTCCGGAGTGCTCATCGCGTCTCCCTGACGATCGTGATCTCCTCCGGCCTCAGCCCGTAGAAGGCGTTGTGGTCGGCACGCTTGACGCCGAGTGTAGAGACAACAGGTGGCCGACACAACCAGTCACGCCGCCGCCCATTCCGCCGACAGCACCTCGGCCTGCTCCAGCACCGTCTGCGTCGCTTTCTCTTGCTTGTCGGGTGGGTAACCGTACTTCCGCAGAATGCGCTTGACCAGCACGCGGAGTTGGGCGCGCACGTTCTCCCGCAGCGTCCAGTCGATCGTCACGTTGTTGCGCACAGTCTCGACCAGCTCGCGGGCAATCTTCCACAGCGTCTCGTTGCCGAGCACCTTCACCGCGCTGTCGTTGGTCTCCAGCGAGTCGTAGAACGCCAGCCTCCTCCTCCGCAGGCCCAAGACCTCGCCCCGTGCGTTCGCCTCCCGCATGTCTCTCGCGAGCTGGATCAGTTCCTCGATCACCTGGGCCGCCTCGATAGCGCGGTTCTGGTAGCGCTGGATGGTCCGCTCGAGCATCTCGGCGAACGAACGCGCTTGCACGACGTTCTTGCGCCGCCGGGTCGCGAGCTCGCCCTTGATCAGCTTCTGGAGCAGCTCGACGGCGAGATTTTTCTGGGGCATGCCGCGCACCTCGGCCAGAAACTCTTCCGAGAGGATCGAGATGTCGGGCTTCTGGAGCCCCGCGGCGGCGAAGATGTCGAGCACGCCTTCCGGCACCACCGCGCGCGAAATGATCTGCCGGACCGCGTGATCCAGTTCTTCCTCGGGGCGGGCCTCACCCGGCGCACGCTTGGCGAGGACCGCCTGCACGGCCTGGAAAAAGGACACGTCGTCGCGGATGCGCAGGGCCTCCTCGTGCGGTACCGCGAGCGCGAAGACCTGGGATAGCTCGCGGACCGCCCGCACGTAGCGGTCTTTGCCATTCTCCTGTGCGAGGATGTGCTCCTGCGCCGTCGGCAACAGGGCGAGGCGCTCCTCGGGCGTGCCCGCCGTCCACGGCGTGCGGTCGAACCCATGGAAAAGGTCACAGCAGACCTCGTACTTCTCCTGCATGACCGCCACGGCCTCGTTCTGGTCGAGCGCCGTGCGCCCCGTCCCACGGCTCTCGGTGTAGGTCGCGAGCGCGGCCTTCAGTTCATGGGCGAGGCCGAGGTAGTCCACCACCAGTCCGCCCGGCTTGTCGCGGAACACGCGGTTCACCCGCGCGATCGCCTGCATGAGCCCGTGACCGCGCATCGGCTTGTCCACGTACATCGTGTGCAGGCTGGGACAGTCGAAGCCGGTGAGCCACATGTCGCGCACGAGCACGAGCTTGAGCGGATCGCTCGGGTCGCGGAAGCGGTTGGCCAGCGCCTCCCGCCGCGGCTTGTTGCGGATGTGGGGCTGCCAGTCCGAAGGGTCCGAGGCGGAGCCGGTCATCACCACCTTGATCGCCCCGCAAGCATCGTCCTCGTCATGCCAACCAGGTCGCAACGCAATCAGCTCACGGTACAACTCAACGCATATCCGCCGGCTCATGCACACGATCATCCCCTTGCCGTCCAGCGCCTCGAGGCGCTTCTCGAAATGCTCGACGATGTCCCGGGCGATGAGCTTCAGGCGCTTCTCGGCGCCGACCACGGCCTCGAGCTGAGCCCACTTGGTCTTGAGCTTCTCCTTGCGCTCGACCTCCTCGCCCTCGGTGGCTTCCTCGAAGTCGGGGTCGATCTTCGGCCGCTCGGCCTTATCCAGCGCCAGCTTCGCCAGCCGGCTCTCGTAGTAGATCGGCACCGTCGCACCGTCCTCGACCGCGCGCTGGATGTCGTACACGCTGATGTAGTCGCCAAAGACTGCGCGCGTGTTGGCGTCGGCCTGCTCGATGGGAGTGCCGGTGAAGCCGATGAACGAGGCGTGCGGCAGCGCGTCGCGCATGTGGCGCGCGAAGCCGTCGATGAAGTCGTACTGGCTGCGGTGCGCCTCGTCGGCGATCACGACGATGTTGCGGCGCTCGGAGAGCGTCGGGTGCCGGCCTGCCTGCCGCGCGCCGCTTGGCGCAGGCAGGTCACCCTTCTCCCCTGCCTGCGCCACGTTCCGCGACGCGGCAGGCAGGTCGGGGAAGAACTTGTGGATGGTCGTGAACACCACCCCGCCCGCCGCCACCGACAGGAGCTCGCAAGGTGGCGAAGAGCTGGTCGTCGAGGTCGTTGCGGTCGGTGAGCACGACGAGGGTCGGGTTCTCCATCGCCGGCTCGCGGATGATGCGCCCCGCGTAGATGGCCATCGTCAGGCTCTTGCCCGAGCCCTGCGTGTGCCAGACGACACCGATGCGCCGGTCGCCGGGTTTGCCGCCTGGCTTGCGGCCCGCCTCATATGATTTGTGCTCGTCATGGGCCCCTGCCAGTTCCCCGTCGCAGGTCTTTTACAACTCCCTTCAAGCGCTCTTTTATTCGGCTGACTAGCCGCTCGAATGGCAGCGTCTCAAAGATCTCACGGATGAGTTCCTCGTCCGTACGTAGCAAACCGTCGGATATGACCCACTCGGCGATCTGCCGCAATTCGCGGTCGCTGTACTGGTCGATCGTCTCGCGCACCGGCACGAGCGGCCGTGGCCCGCGCTGCCGCCCGACTGGTTGCTGCTGAGCCTGCATCATGGATTGAGCCCCGTCCGTAGCTTGTGGGGGCAGGTATCGGCGTCCGACAAATCTGCCCAGCGGACAGCCTCCTCGTAGGCCGCAATCGCGCGCTCAAGCTCCTGCTCGCGGTGGTAGAACCAGTCGGTCGACCAGATGCGGTGAAACCGCCAACCCAGCCGCTGAAGATGGGCTTGCCTAAGCCGATCGCGGTCTCGTGCGGTGGCGCTCGAATGATAAGACGCCCCATCGCATTCGATAGCAAGGACGGGGCGGCCTGGCTTCTTCGGATGCATGGCGACCAGATCAATGCGATAGCGAGACGCGCCAAACTGCGGTCGCGTCTTGACGCCCCGGGCCTCCAAGGCGTCACGGACATCGGCCTCAAATGGATTGAGACTAACTTCTCCCGCGCGCTCATCCTCAGGCAGGCGTGTGCCTCCACTAGCAGCGTACTCCAGATACGCTTTGAGCAGTTGTACGCCCCGACTCCCGGAGCGGTTCAGATCGATCTCGTCGTGGGAGAAGGAACTGATGACGCACATCCGGCGCTTCGCCCGAGTGATGGCCACGTTCAGGCGTCGGTAACCGACGTCCTGAGTGAGCGGACCAAAGCGATGCGGCAGATCGCCATTCGCAGTTTTGCCATAGCCGATCGACAAGATGATGGCATCACGCTCATCACCCTGCACGGTCTCCAGGTTCTTGACAAAGAAACGCTCTTCGCGGTCGAGCGAGAAGAAATCCGCTAGGTCGGGCCGGCGGTCGAGGGCGCGGTCCAGAGCAGCCTGTATGCGGTTCGCGTGCTTGATGCCCATAGTGATGACACCGAGGGACTCGTAGGGCCGCGTCTCCGCGTGCAGGATCACCTGACGCACAACCTCCTCGACTTCCCGCGATGCACTTTCCTCCTGTCCACCTAACGCGGGGTCGTGCGGTACAAGGATGTGCCGAATTGCCTCCTGGCCACGCGCGCTCGGAAAGGTCACGAGCCGCCCCGTGTAGACGTGGGCGTTGCTAAACGTAATCAGGCGCTCGTCCTCGCTACGGTAGTGCCACTCCAAGAGCCAGTTCGGCAGGAAGGCTTCCAGAGTATCGAGCAGACTTTCGAACCCGCCAATTGACGCCGTCGCCATCGCCTCTGCGCTCCGCGCTTCCTCATCGTCATCGAGGATTTCGTCCTCGCCTTCGACAGCCGTTGCAAAGAACGTCGTGGGCGGCAATTGGTGCCGGTCACCGGCTACGGCCACCTGTCCTGCACGGTAGAGCGCCGGGATCGCCTCTTCTTGAAGGATCTGGCTCGCCTCGTCGAAGTGCCGCCTGCTGCCATCTAGCAGTTGGCTAACCGACAGCGGACTCGCGACCCAGCAGGGTGCGATCCGCGTGAGAACCTCAGGCGCACGGGCTAGCAATTCGCGCAGCGGAATGTGGCGTGACTTCTTGGCCGCCTCTCTCCGAACCAAATCTGCCTGATCGAAGTGCCTGTTCATCGCCTCGATCGCACGCTCGGCATGGAGTCTGCGCACGCGCTGGGCAGCGAGGCGGACGCGTTCACGATCCAAGCGCTTGAACTCCTCGATGACCTGCTCGTGGGTGCGGCCGTTGAACGAAGCGAGAGCTGGATCGGATGCCAACGCTTGCTCCAGCGCCGAGTAAAGCCAGACGTGCTCGAATCGCGCCAACCAGTGCTCGGCAGCAACACCATGATTGCGAAGATCATCGACAAAGCCACCGAGCCCCGCCTTGCTGAACAGCGATCGAAGATCGTAGATGCCTGGCAAGCGGAACGGGGTCTGCCGGTCGCAGGCGAGCGCCCGCAACCGTGAGGCCGCCGCCGAAAGCTGCATGCCGCCGAACGGGCCCGCTTCCGTCATGGCCCCGAGTTTCTTTGTCGCCTCGTTGAGGGCGCCGAACGCGGCACTGAGTTCGATTTCAGCATCCGACTTAACAGGCACGGCTGAGGGTGGGGCAAAGGCTTGCCAACGGCGGAGGACATCCTCGGCTTGCAACGCCTCCTGTCGCAACGTTGCGGGCGGTGCCGGCGCCGCGCGCAACGCGCGCAGGCGTTTGCGTGCGGCGCGGTATGCCGGGTTGCTCAGGAACGCCCAGGCGCGGGCGATCGGACCGCCGGTCGCTGGCTCGAGCGCCCGCGCGAAGTCCCCAGGCTGCGATGAGAAGATCTCGGTGCCGTACTGCTGGCGGATGCCGCGTGCATCGTGCAGAACGGCCAAGAACGAAGCCACCTCATCCAGCGTGCTCGGCGGCCGAACGCCAAGCTGGTTCACTACCTGTTCGAGAAGTCGCTCGAACTCGGGCCAGAGCTCGTTGGCTGCCTTGGTGGCCAGGTCCAGCGCTTCCTGTGCGCGGCGGCCGTCCCTGATATCCGCGTTGTTCCACGGCGAAGGGTCTGTGCCGAGGAACAGAGTCGGATTGGCGGCACCCTCGAGGATCCACTGCTTGACTTCGTCTGCGCGCTCGGCCGTGAGTGCGGCCAGTGTCTCGCCGCGGAGTCGAAGCGCGGATTTCGCCGCTGCCGGCAGGCGGAGCAGTCTGCCGACCATCTGGTTCACAGAAAGGCCGGTCGGTTGGCGAATCTGGTTCACCCGACGCGCGTGTTCGTTTAATTGCTTGCGCCGAGCCTCGAATTCCCGGTGGACCGCCTCGGCACCGTCAACCGGCAGCGCGTTACGTATCTGCTCCAATGCGTGCGCAAGCCGCGCCATCACCTCCTTCCGCGAGACGGACGCGCCGTGCAGATCGAGCACCAGATGACCGAGCCCCACAGCCGGATGGGTCAGGCGCTTGATGACCGCATCCAGGGCCGCGCGCTTCTCTGCCACGAAGAGCACGCGGCGCCCCTCGGCCACGCTCTGCGCGATGAGGTTCGAGATCGTCTGGCTCTTGCCAGTTCCCGGCGGCCCCTGCACGACGCCGTTCTGCCCTTTGCCGACAAGCACGATGGCGCGGTGCTGCGTGGAGTCCGCATCGAGCACGAGGTAGTCGTCGGACGCGGGGCGCTCATCGAGCTGGGCGGGCTCGATGTCGATCACCGCTTGGGCCAGCTTCTGTCGTGAGACCGAATGGCCGGCAACGGCCGCAACGATGGCGCTCGAAGATATGGTGTCCCCGTTCCTTTTCAGATCCTCGACCATGGCCATCTTCGCGAACTGAAAGTTGGCCAGGATCGCGCGCCGCGTCACCTTGAAGCCCGGTACGGTCGTGGCCGCGCGCTCGATGCGCGCGAACACGCCCTCTGGGTCGATGCGCCACTGTCCCGATTCGTCCTCGCCGCCGCACTCGCTCAGCACCGCAGACGCATTGATACGGATCGCGTAATTCTCGTCGAGCACATACAGCAGCACCGGGTTTAATTGCGGCTCGCCCGCGACTGCGAGTCGCAGGTCGTCGCCCGGCCGGCCGCGCGCCTCGATGCGGGCCGGCAGCAGCAGCACGGGCGCATCGTACGGCCGCCCACCATCGGAAGCGGGCCATGTAGCCATCCCCATTGCCAGGTGGAGCGTCTCGATACCTTTCTCCTCGAGGTTGCTCAACGCCTTGCGCTGGAGCGCTACGAGCGCGCTTCGTACCTTTTGGCGCGCCTCGGCTTCGGCCCGGGTACGTACGACGGGGTCAGGGCCCTCCGCATACCGGCCTGCCGAGACCAGCGACTCAACTGTCAGTTTGTCGCCTGCGAGCAGACGGCCCACAGCCTCCGTCTCCGCAGTCAGGTCGAGAGTGCCGACCTTGAGGTCGCGGTAGAAGAGGAGGGAGTTCGCTCGCGAGTGGTCGATGAGCCGGCGGGTCCATACACCGCGCGCGGCATCGACGATACGGCGAATCTCCGGATTCAAGTCGATGGATTGAGGTTCTGTCATCGAACGCCAGCCTCACTGCCTAGAGCCAGAGCATAAACTTCATACCCCAGCTCCTTCAGATTCCTGACAAGTGCGGCATCGAGCCTCGCGGCCTCGGTTTCGTGCGAACGTGCGATTGTCAACCTGTGCATCACAGAAACCCCGCGATAAGTCCGGCGACCTTCTGGACGAGGGTTAAGCAGCCGTTGATGGAGGCGGCCGCTTTGACGCTTTCCCACGCCGCCTTCACGATTCCGCGATTGGGTTCAGGCTTTGCCAGTTGCGGCTGAATCGTCTCGATGTCGGCCACTAGGCTCATCTTGGTCTCTTCGGGCGTTTCAGATTGGGTAATCGCGTCGCGGAGCTCTGCCAGGGAATTTCCGAGGTCGGCGAACTTCGCGTTAATCTGATTCCCGTCGCCTACGGTGATGATGTTCTGGCCGGTGGCTTCTATTTTGATTCCATGAAACTTCGGCATCGTGAATTCTCCCGGCCCTTCGATCTTGTCGATCCCGGCAGCCGTGATCTTGTAGAAGTTCGTAGTGGAAGGGATGACCGTTCCTCCCGGCGCAGTGAACGACTTTTCCACTCTGTCCTCTTCGACCCAACCCTGACTGATCAGGTACGTTAGGTTGCTCTGAACTTCCTGTTGTGTAAGCCCATTGGACGCTTTGAGCTCCTTCTTGACGGCGCTGATCTTTACGGCTGATCCCTTCTTGCCACGCGCGCTGGTTGCGTTTTTGTTACGGTCGTAGAAGTACTGAAGCAAGATACGGCGAATGTCCGTATTCGTCGGGCGTGCCGGAGTTTGCTTATTAATATGCTTCGCCATACCCCAGCTCCTTCAAGTTGGCGGCGATCACGGCATCGAGCCTGGCCGCCTCGGCCTGCTGCCCGCGCAACTGGGTCACGGGCACCGACATGATCGCCCCCGGCCTCATGCTTCCTTCTCCCCCGCTCCGAACCCGATCCTCCGCTTCGGCTTCGGCGCTGGCGGGTTCATCAGCTCGCGGATCGCGTCGAACACGACTTTGAACTGCGCGTCGTACTTTTTCTCGAGGGCGTCGAGCTTGCGGGCCAGATCCGCATGGGAGGCGAGGAGCTGCCGGAGGCGCACGAAGGCGCGCATGATCTCGATGTTCACGAGGACCGCCCGGCGACTGCGCAGGACGCTCGACAGCATGGCGACCCCCTGCTCCGTGAAGGCATAGGCGTGGCCCGGCGCACACCGCCCCAACTTGAAGTCACAATCTGTGATTTCAAGTTCGCGGACTCGCCGGCGGTCAACTGGAACATGAAATCCGGGGGAAAGCGATCCCGGTTTCGCCTGACGGCCTGAATGAGCGCGCGGGCCTGCACGCCATAGAGCGTCGCCAGGTCGCTGCTCAACATCACCTTATGGCCTCGGAGCAGGAAGATCCTGGACTCGATGCGCTCGACGGGCACGACTCCAGTCCTATCCGCCATACCCCAGCTCCTCCAGGTTGGCCTGCCTCACCGGCAGGCAGGCGGCCTCGGCCTGCTGCTCGCGCAACACTGCGGTGTTCATCGTGCCGGGTTCTCAGGCCGCATAGCGCAGGATTTCCACCTCCGCATGGCGTCTGGCCGCCTCCTCGGCCTGCGCGTAGAGCTTCCGCCCGACCGCCTCGTCGAGGTAGTACTCGCCGCAGTTCTGGCACACTTCTGCCGGTGTGCCTTTCACGAGGACGGTCGTCTCGCCGCGGTGCAACGTGGCCGTCACCGTTCCGGGGCGTGTCTCCCCATTCCTGCAGATCACGCACTTCATGTTCACCTCCCATGAATAGGGCCTCTGTCAACAGGGAATACGAGGCCCTGACGTTGTCAAAGATGGACCGTTCACCTCCCATGCGGGCTCGATCGCCCAACCTTCCGGTGCAAAGACAGCCGCCCAATCTCCAACACGAGGTCGGGTCCTCAAGGGACATGCGGGCTCACTGTCTGTGCCTGTCCATCCGGGTGAGACAACCTGGCCCGACCATACGCTGGCACAGGCCCTCCTTACGCAGGCTGCAGCTTCCGCGGATCATAGGGCTGGCCGGATTTCAGGACCCCGTACACCGTGGTCAGTCATGTCCGGGCCAGTGCCACGACCGCACTCGTCTTGCCCCGTCGCCGGGCGATGCGGGCAAAGAAGCGTTGCAAGGGCTTCGCCCCCTCGCTCTTCATCCGGGCCACCGTATGGGCACATGGCCACAACACGCGCCGGACCTCGCCCCGCCCATCCCGATTGATCCGCCCGAGTTGCCGGACCGTCCCGCTCTGATAGATGGTGGGAGCGAGGGCACCGTCGTGCGCCACGGCCTTCTGATCGTCAAACCGCCGGGCCTCATCGAGCGCACTCACCAGGACGCGGGCGGCCAGCGGGCCGATGGCCGGGATGCTCTCCAGCAGCGGACACCGCGGATCCTCGATCGCCCGCAGCCGCGCGGTGAGCTGCCACTCCGCCGCCTCGAGCGCCTCGATGCTGGCCATGAACGTCTCGATGATCAGCGTCAGCGGGGCGCTCACCGGCAGCCGCGCCAACTTGGCCCGCCAGGTGGCGCCGGCAAAGAACTTCTCGGGCAGCCGATGCCCCTCTTGGTACACGTAGCCCCGGATCGTATTGATCAACGCCACCCGCTTGCTCTGCAGTTGGTGCCGCGCACTCACCAACTCCCGCAGCTTCCGCACCGGCCCCTCCACCACGTGGACCGCTCGCGGCAGCAGCCCCGCGCGCGCCAACTCCGCCAGTTTCTTCGCATCCACCCGATCCGTCTTCCCGCCACTCTCCGTGATCCACTTCACCTCATTCGGATGCACCCCATGCCCCTGCACCCCGTCGATCTGCTTCAGCGTCTCCGCGATCCATTTCATCTGATTGCCCGCTTCACACACGACCAGCTTGGGGCCAACGCCCACCTGCCGCAGCAGCGCCCGCAGGCCTACCCGGGAGGCCGGCTGCTCCCCCTCGAACACGCGCTGCTTCCGCTCATTGACCCCATAGGCCACCAGACTCTTGCCACTGACATCCAATCCGATGTACACCATCGTCTGCCCCCTTTCGTTGGTGATGGTTGTTCACCCCTGACAGTCGGGCCTTCGTACCTCGACTGTCGACCAACGTAAAGGGGGCCCTATTCATAGAATCTCCTGGTTCTGAAATCGTCGCTCCAAAGCTTCGGATCCGGTGTATACACCGTCACCACGAAGCATATTCGGTTCTCGGGATCTTGTGCCACAACCACATGAAGGGGGTTTCCGCCCTCGAACCCCAGGATCAAGACGCTGGGGTACGGCAGGTCGTCCGGATAGGACGCGATCACCTCGCCTTCTTGGATGATCCGAAGCACGGCATCCGGATGGACCGCGCGCTCAAAGAGGCGTTCGAAGGCGTGGCGTGTGAACCGAACGGCGCTACACTCCATATCCCAGCTCCTTCAGGTTGGCAGCGATGGCGGCGTCGAGTTTCGCAGCCTCGGCCTGCTGCTCGCGCAGTTGCGCGACGAGCCGCTGCATCTTCTCCTCGAACGGCTCGCCGTCGTCCTCCTGCGCCTCGGCGCCGACGTAGCGGCCGCGGGTCAAGACCCAGCCGTGCTTCCGAATCTCTTCGAGGGTCACGGACCGGCAAAATCCCGGGACATCCCGATAGCTGAGTGCCGCTGGGTCACCCTCACCCGTTGCCCCTCTCCCACTGGGAGAGGGGTGGCCGGCAGGCTGAGGTGAGGGTTGATCTGATCGAAAATCGAGATTCGAGATCAGATCAATGAGCTGGCCGAGGCGGGTCTTGTCGAGCGCGGGTCGGGCGTAGTCCTTCGGCAGCACGCCCTTGAGCGCCGGGTTATCGCGCTCGATGCCGGCCATCGCATCGTCCACGAGCTGACCGATCGCGGGTTGCTTGGCCTGGGCCTTCAGATGCGCCCAGCGCGCCTCGGGCGGCACCCAGAAGATGTTGTGCGCCCGGTACTCATCCGGGTCCTCTGGGTCCGCACCCTGCGCGCGCTCGGCTTCGAGCTTCTTGTGCTGCTCGTCGAAGGCATCCGAGATGTACTTGAGGAAGATAAGGCCGAGGACGACGTGCTTGTACTCGGCGGCGTCCATCGAGCCGCGCAGCGCGTCGGCCATCTTCCACAGCTCGGCTTCGTAGCCGACGGTGGCACCGGTGCTTTGATTGCTCGTACCCTGAGCCTTCCGTGCCATAGTTTCTCGCGGTCAGGAGGCGTCCTGCGATGGCTCAGCCCTTCTGGATGGCACGAAGAGATGCTGCGCGTCGTTCCTCTCGGGCATGGGTGAGCCAGTTCGGCCACCTGACCCCAGCCAGGGAGGTTGAGAGTCCGACACAGAACGAACTCGCCCCCAGCTTTCCCCGTGCATGCTGGGGCTCAAGGTTATCCAAATCCGCCTCCCCTGTCGAGGGGGGAACCACTAAGCAGTTGAAACGATGGTGCCGTATCGCGCCGCGATGGGCTGGCCGGGTCCAGGGCAGTCCGGATCAGCTCCGAGGCCCCGATCCCGATGTGATAGCCAGGAAACCAGTGGGCCCAGGAAACGGGCGGGACCAGACTGGTATCACGGGGGGGGACGCCCCACTCGTGGCGCGAGAGGGCAACTCAGCGGGAGCCGGGGCTCGGCGCCGCCCCGGACGGGTCGGACAGAAGCCCGGGATGCTGTCCCGCGGGCTTCACGGCGTGCCAGCGGGCGGGCTCGCCGTTCGGGCGGTCAACGGCTTGACAGATCGCTCCCGGCATGGGACCATGCCCGCCCTGACCGCGCCGACGCACTCGCGCGAGCTTCTTCACGGGCGAACGAAATGGAGGACCGCTATGCGTTCCGGGGCAAGCCTGACCCGACTCAAGATGGTGGCGGGATGGAGCGCCGTCGTGCTCGCCGTCGGGTGCGCGACGGCCAAGGTGGAGACCCTCAAGGAATATTCCGGCAAGGATCCTCTGCCGCGGCCGACCCGCGTGCTCGTGCACGATTTCGCGGTGTCGCCGGACGAGGTCTCGCTCAACAGCGGACCCCTCGCCAGACTGGCGAGGGCCTTCGCGGAGGTGCCCAGGAGGAGCAGCTCAAGGTCGGACGGGCGGTCGCCCAGGCCCTGTCGGAGGCGCTGGTGAAGGAGCTGCAGGCCCTGGGCTTCCCGGCGGAGCGGACCACCGCGACGGCTCCCGAGGGCGACGGGGTTCTCTCGATCACCGGAGCGTTCCTGTCCATAGACGAAGGGAACCGGGCACGGCGCCTGGTGATCGGATTCGGCGCCGGCGGCACAGCCGTGAAGACCCGGGTCGTTGCGACCCTTGGCACCCGATCCGGTCCCCTGCTCCTGCAGCAATTCGAGACCGTGGCGGAGAGCTCCAAGAGGCCAGGGATGGGGCCCATGGCGGGCATGGGAGCGGCGCGACGGGGGCGGCCAGCGAACTGAACCAGAACGTCGAGGGCAACGCGGCGCGCGCCGCGAAGGAAGTGGCGAAGGCGCTCTCCCAATTCTTCGCCGGACAGGGCTGGATTCCGAAAGAGAAGATTCTCCAGTAGGCAAGCAGCGGGGGCCTCAGGGAGCAGGGGCCATGGCGGGTCCCTCGGCGCCGCGTCAGCGAGGCGGCCTCACGGAGGAGCTTTCGAGGCGGCGACGGCGCACATGTCGGCCGAAGGAATCCGCTCCACGCCGGGAGGCCGGAAGCCCCAGGCCGTGGCCATCGCCTGGCAGGCCAGCCGCGTGAGGGACTCCTCGAGGTTCTTCACGGGCTCCGGGTACTGGGCCGTGCCCCTCCACAGCTCCTGCCCGTTCGCGACATCCAGCCCTCGCACCGTGACCCGGGGCAGGTACACGACGGTCCGCAGTAGCTCAGAGGCCGATGAGAACCTGGCGCCGGCCTCCGCCCTCACCATGACGGCCACGTCCGCCCGCAGGGACCGGCCGAGGGCCAGGAGCTGCAGATCGTCCAGCGACGTGCCGGTCAGCCGGATGTGCTGCTCGTTCAACGCCTGCCGGACCCGGTCGCCGTCCAGCACGGCCAGGCCCCGCCGCTGAAGCCATAGACTCACGGTCTCCACGGCTGGTGGGTTTTCCCCCCAGACGATCGTCCGGGCCCCCTCCGCTGGCAACTGCTTGTGAAACCCCTCCGTGACCGGATACACGCATCCGGTGAGCCAAACCAAACTCCAGATAACGACCACGCACCGCCGGATGCTGCTCCAGGGGTTGGGCATGCGGCATACTAACAAATGCGTGGAGGCGAAGGACAGGCGCGGAAGACTTGTGCTAGCCTAGGCGCCAACCAGAACGAAGGGACAAGGAGGCCTGCCATGCCACGATCGCGCCACGATCCGGTTCCTGCGCGCTTGCTCGCCTGCGCCTGCCTGACGGCCATGTTCCTCCCAGCCGCACCGGGCGTGGGCGCCGAGCCCGACCAGGACAGCCGGGCGTCGCTCCGCGGCCTGCCGGGGATCGAGGTGATCGTCGAGGAGCTGAGCCCCGACGTGGTGGAGGCGGGGCTCCGGGCAGGGGACCTGGAAGAGGCGGTCAAGCAACGGGTCCGGAAAGTCGGGCTCCCCTTGCTGGGGCGGCAGGATCGGCTGAAGACCGCGCCGGCAGCCGCGCTCGTGCTCCGGGTGAATACGCTGCATGACAAGATCGGGCGGTACTTCGCCTGCATCGAGCTGGCGCTCCACCAGCGGGTGCAATTGCTTCGGGAGAAGGAGACCCTCGCCACGGCCTCCACGTGGGCCCTGCCCGCGCTGATCACCGTCGTTCCCGACGACGACGTCGCGCAGATCCGGGAGATCGTGGCGCGCCGGGCCGACAAGTTTGCGAAGGCCTACGCCGCAGCCAACGGGAAATGATCCGGGCTTGATCGGCCCAGCCCGCGCCGGTATGATCGCGGAGCCGCGACGCGCAACCCAGGAGCGCCCATGCTGCAAGACGATCTCGCGCAGGCCTTTCTCGCGACCCAGTCCTTCAAGTGGGACAGGGTGACCGGCTTTAAGCTGGCTTCCGGGGCGGTGAGCCCCTTTTACGTGGATTGCCGCAACCTCATGGCCAATCCGGGTCCCCGCCACCTCGTGGCACAGCTCGCGTACGAGCGGCTGGCCAGCCTGCCTTTCGAGTGCATCGGGGGGTTGGAGATCGGGGCCATCGCGATCGCCACGGCGATCTCCGACTACGGCTACCGGGCGCCCTCGCGTCGAGAGTGGCGCACGTTCGTGGTCAGGAAACAGCCCAAGGACCACGGGCTGGGCAAGCTGATCGAGGGGGCCGTCAAGCCGGGCGACCGGGCGGTCGTCGTGGACGACGTGCTGACCAGCGGAGGCTCCCTGCTGAAGACGCTGCAAGCCGTGCGCGACGCTGGCCTGAAGGTCGAGCAGGCGCTCGTGATCGTAGATCGCAAGGAGCAGGGGGGCCGCGAGCGCGTCGAGGCCCAGGGCGTCACCCTGCTCTCCCTCCTGACGATTGACGACCTGCTCGCGGCACATCGCGCGACCGGCGACCAGTGACGCCCGCGCCCATCCCATCACCCAGCACGCATCCCCCCTACCTGCACCGGAACCGGATCCCCCACCGGTGCTCGGTGACCACTTCTCCCCCGGTGAGGGTCGCGTTGATCCGGTTTCGCCCCTGGACCTCCCCTTCCTTGATAATGGCGTATCCGCCGGGGCAGTGCTCTTCGATCAACCGAATCGCCTCGCCGCGAAACCTCGTCGCCATGTGGCCGACCTGTTCCCGGTAGGGATAGGTCGCAACGCCGCCCTGCTCGTCCGCCTGCACCAGCTTCGCCCCTTCGCCGCACCCCGCACCGAGCAGGAGCAGCGCGGCCAGCGCGACTCTTGACCACCGTTTCACCAGCGTCCTATGATGGGGGCGAGAGTCGCCCACCGACCACCGTTTTACATCCGGACAGGAGGCTGATCCATGACACCCCGAGCCGTGATCGCACTTGTCGGATTGGGGCTCGTGCTGGCCCTGGCGGGAGGGGGCAGCGTTCAGGCCTACCATTCCTACGTCTTGACGGTCTCCCAACTCAGGGCCGGTCTTGAGAAGGCTCCGACTCCCGACAAGAAGGGCTTTTTCCTGATCGATGTCCGCTCCCCGCAGGAGCACGCCGGCGGCGTGATCCCCGGCACGGACATGAACATCGAGTACACGCAGATCAAGCAGCGGCACAAGGAGATCGGCGCCAAGCTGGACGACCACATCGTGGTCTACTGCCAGTCCGGGAAGCGCAGCAACATCGCGGCCGAGACCCTGGCTGACCTCGGCTACAAGCACGTCTACAACGTCGCTGGCAGCATGAACGCCTGGCTGGCGGCCGGCTATCCCATCGCGCCACCGACCCGCTGAGGCAGGCGGCGAAGCCGACCGCGTTCAGCGGCTGAGAGCCGGCGGCTGAGGGCTTCCTCTGGGGAAGAGCCCGATCACCGCAGGCAGCGGGATGTGCGCGGTGCCGCTGCCGTCCAGCAGGCGCAGCCAGGTCGGGCCCTCGGCGTCCCGGCCCGTATGTGCGGCGAGCGCCGCCCCGGCCACCAGCACATCCGACGAATTCCCGCCGTCCATGGCCATCGCCTGCACGAGCAAGGGAAAGCGGTCCCGCAGGCACAGGGCAAGGTCCCAGAGCGTCGTCTCGTCCGCGGTCTTCAGAATGAGGATGTGCCCGGCGCCGTCTTCGCCCACGACGGTCTGGTGCGCGCGCTTGCCGGTCTGCCGCACGCGCGGCTTGCCCGACCGGTCCACCAGCATGAGCGATTGCGCAGCCTCCCGATAGGCCGGACGCTGCGGCGCCAGGGGCTCGGCGGCAAGATCCACCACGCGGGCCTTGCGCAAGCCCGGTTCCACCGGTTCCGCCACGAACAATCCCTGCCACTGCGGGTGCCGCTTGCTGCCCAGCGAGCGGCCGTTCCTGTAGAGCAGGCCCAGGTAGGAGTAGTCCTCGCGGAACAGGCCGGCGTTGAACAGGACCGTCGCGCCGAGCCGCCGCTGCCACTCCTGGACCGTCGGCGGTGACGCCAGCCCCTCGTCCCGAAAGTGGTACGTCGCAAAGCGGTAGCGCTCGGGGTCCACCTTCACGATGGCCAGCGGAGGGACCTGATTCCGGCAACCGTCGCCGGGAGTCCAGAGCGCCGCCTCCAGTCCCGGCGCCAGACTGTCCCACCGGATCTCCTGAGCCGGGAGGGAGGCTGGCGCCACGGTCCAGCAGCCGACTAGGACGCAGGCGAGCCCCGCGAGCGCACCGTGCATGGTCCGCTCCTCTCGCCTCCGATGGAGCCTCTCGCCGCGCATCCTCCGCTCCCCATGATCGTCCCCGCTTGGGCCGAGTATAGAGAGCCCGCGCCAGGGGCGTCAACGGAGGAGCAGCGCGACCGGGCCTGCGCTCCCTGATGCGGGGCACGGCGAGCGGCGGGGCTACATCACCCCGAGCGCCTTGCTCGCCTTCTTGAGATCCTTCGGCTTCACCCACAGGATCGCGGCGTACCGCCCGACGCTGCCGGCCACGACGGCGTCCACCGCCGTCACGTTGATCTTGGACTCCGCCAGGCGGGACAGGAGGTCCGCCACCGCCCCGGCCCGGTCGTCGCCCTCCACGAGGAAACAGGTCTTGGGCGCCTGGAGCTTGAGCTTCGCCTGCTTGGCCGCCGCCTTGAACGCCACGGGGTCGGCGGGCACGAAGTCGAGCTGGGCACGGCGGTTCCGGGGAAAGCCCGAGAAGGCCAGCATGTTCACCCCCGCATCCCGCAGCACGCCGAGTATCCGGGCTCCCTCGCCCGGCTTGTCCGGGACCTGCGCCTTGAAGTACTGAGCGGTCCGAATTGTGTCAGCCATACACACCTCCTTCCCTGCTTTCACAGGGGATGTCCCTCGGTCCCGAAGGACGGCCCGAAGCCTCGTCTGGTAATGCCCACTAGGAAATGGAACGGTCGGACGCCAGGCCGTATTGTAGCGCACCGCACGGGACGCAAGCAAAGGGGCGCCACACACAGGGTGGCCAGCGCCAGGGATGGGGCAGGCCAGCGGCGCGCCGGGGCGGTCCGGGGATTCCCTGACGGGTCGTGCCTCAGCGGCGTACGACGGCGCTGGCCGACAGCAGTTAGCTGGTAGGAGGAGCCGCCCTCAAAATGGACAGACCGACGGCTCCGTCCCCCGAACGAACGTAGCGTGCGGCTTTCCCGCACTACGCTCTCCCGACCGGGTGCCGGCCCGAGGCCGGACCCCACGAGTGCGGATGAAGTCCCGACGCAAGGCGTACAGCCGCGTGAGCCCCAGATGAGCCCAGAAGACCTGGTCCGGATAGCGCCGCCAAAGTTGATTGCGCCACCGCGTCGCCAGGAACGCACGCAGCCGCCGCGTGATCCAGCGATCCAGCCGGTCAAAGACCCCGGCCACTTGGGCGCGCTTAACGTATTCTCCCCAGCCTCGGACGTACCGATCCAGCCGGGGCACCAACGGGCGCAGGGCCACCCCTGCCGTCCGCCGCGTCACGCGGCGGATCTCGGCCCGGAAGCGGCGGACCCCCTTCGGGGCGAGGGACACGTTGAGATGTCCCTTCCGCTGGATCAGCCGATAGCCCAGGAAGTCGACTCCCTGGTGAAGCGTGACCAGCTTGGTCGTCCTCGGATTGAGCCGCAGCCCCAGGGTTGCCAGGACCGCCGTGGTGCGGTGGAGGGCCTGCCGCGCGGCCCGTGCTTTCCGACTACACAGTCGGAGCTCCTCCGCCTCGCGCACGAACCGGACCCCCTCCGCGTCCCACACCCGGTCCAGCTTGGCCAGGTAGCTGTTGGCCAACCGCGGGCTGATCACGCCGCCTGGCGGCGTCCCGGCCCGGGGCCGTCCCAGCCGGTCGCCGTCCTGGATCAGGGTCTCCAGGAACAGGCGCACCAGCCGCAGGACGCTCCCCTCGGCCACCCGGTCCGCACCGCGTCGATCAACGGCTCGTGCGGAATCTCATCGAAGCACGGCTCGATGTCCACATCCACGCAGGAGATGCAGCCGTCCCGCACGTGCCCGTACAGATCGCGCCGCGCCGGGACCGGACCCCGTCCCGGCCGACACCCCCTGGCTGTGAGGCGAGCACTCCACCTCGACGATCGGCTCCAGCACCTGGCGCACCGCCTGCTGCCCCACCCGATCCCGGACGGCCGGGATCCCCAGGGGCCGATGCCGCCCGTCCGGCTTCGGGATCCACACCCGGCGCACCGGCCGCGGGCGATCGGTCTTCGCTCGCAGCTCGGTGCTGCGCGTCGCCAGGTTGGCCTCCAGGTTTTCTCCGACGGCCTCCACCGTGACGCCATCGACGCCGGGCTCGCCCCGATTGGCGCGGACGGTCGCACCCGCCGCCCGCACCCGCCGCGGGGCCAGCCGTTGGCCCATGAGACTATGGGGCTTCCTCCGCGGTCCTCGTGGCGAGCGTCCCCTCGGCCCATGGCTCTGTCCTTCCCGCTCTGGGACCGGCGGCTTTCCCACAGGAACCTCCCTCGCCTCCAGAACGGTACTCCCTGCCATGGCTCGCGGTCGCTCCCGTTCGGGGACTCCCCTTCGCTCGGGGCCGTTCTCACGACACGTCCTCCCGACTCTGGGAGCCCTGACTGCTCGTAGTGCATCGGCCCGACACTTCGGCGGCGCCTTCTAGCGAGCCTTGCCCCTCCGGCTCTTCGGCCCCGCGGGCCTGCACACCATCGGAGACACCACGAGCCCTCCCCAGGTCAGACGCTCCTCTGTCCCTCCGTGCTGTCCGCACACCCCGTGTCTCGGACCGCGCTCCGCCGGTCTTTCCTTCGCTGTCAGGCTGCCCGCTCGGCTCCGCGCGGTCATGGCCGACCGGTTCGCCCTGGCTCTCGCCTCGGCGACGGCCCGGAGGGTCGACGCAGGCCCTTCGGATTCCACCTCGCAGTGGACCCCCTGCCCTCCGCCCCTCGAGGAGGGACGGCCGCCGGGTCCTGGCCCGGCCTCTTGTCTACGCATCCCCCCTGCGAGGGTGCGGCGGGACTTTCACCCGCAAGAGAAGCGCCCTGCTGGGCGCACAACCCTGATCCGAAAATATTTGGCACGCGGAACTGCGTAAGACAGAGTGGGTGGCGTGGCGAGCGGGTCCCCCGTCGCCCGCAGCGGAAGGGGCGAACCGCACAGAGACTCGCGCCGACCCAGCGCACAAAAGAGCGGCTGTGCGCCGATTGTGTAGCGCCCCCCAGGGGGGATGGGTGGAGCGAGGACGACGGGGGTGATCGCCATGACAGGACCCGCTGGAGCTGGTGCAGGCATCAGCGATTATTTTCGGATCAGGGCTAAGCCAGGGCTGGCAGGGATGATGGGGCCTTGGTTACCCGCCGAACGGAAACACTGGGGCCACGGACGCCGCCGGACCGACCATGTTCGAGAACATCATGGTCGCCGCGATGACCCACTCGATGATGGGCTTGGGGTAGATCCCGAGGATGAGCGTGCCCGCCAGGCCGATATAGACCACGGCCCGCATCGGCGCCGAGATGTCGAGCGGCGACGGGTCGTGCGGCTCGTTGATGTACATCTTCTTGACCACGACCAGGTAGTAGTACATCGAGATGATGATGTTGACCAGGCCGACGATGATCAGCGTGTACAGCCCCTCCTGGATCGCCGCGAGGAAGATGTAGAGCTTGCCGATGAAGCCGGCGAGCGGCGGCACCCCGGCCAGCGAGAGCAGGAACACGAGCATCGCGAAGGCCAGGAACGGCGACCGGCGATTGAGGCCGTTGTAGTCCTCGATCTCGTCGCTGTTGATCAGGTTCCCGATCGCGATCACGATCGCGAACGCGCCCAGGTTGGCGAAGAGATAGGTCAGCAGGAAGAACAGGATCGCGTCGCTCCCCATCTTGGTCCCAGCCGCCAGCCCGATCAGGATGTTCCCGATCTGCGCGATCCCGGAGTAGGCCAGCAGCCGCTTGATGTTCCGCTGGGCGATGGCCACGATGTTCCCGTAGGTCATCGAAAGGATCGAGGCGCCCACCAGGAGCAGCACCCAGACCGGCTTCATCGTCGCGAGCGACACCAGGAACATCCGCAGCAGGATCGCGAAGGCCGCGCCCTTGGGGGCGATCGAGAGGAACGCGGTCACCGGCGTCGGCGCGCCATGGTAGGTGTCGGGAATCCACGAGTGGAACGGCACCGCGCCGATCTTGAAGCCCAGCGCGGCGAAGATCAGCAGGTACCCGATGACGAGCCCCGGAGTCACCCCGGCGCCGGCGATGTCCGAGAAGACCAGCTTGCCAGTCTCGCCGTACACCAGGCTGATCCCGTAGGCGAGCAGCGCGGCCGCGAACACCCCCAGAATGAAGAACTTGAGCCCCGCCTCGTTCGACGCCACGTCGTCCCGCAGGTAGGCGACGAGGACGTAGAAGCCGAACGTGGAAAACTCCAGCGTGATGAACACGGACAGCAGGTCGTTGGCCGAGGCCATGAACATCATGCCCAGGGCCGACATCAGCACGAGGAAGTAGTATTCGCCGCGGAAGAACCGGAACCGACGGACGTAGTCAATCGAAGCCAGGACGACCAGGATCGTGGCGCCGACCACGAAGATCTTGAAGAACACGGCCAGGCGGTCCACGACGAACATGTCGCGGAAGAGCGTCCCGCCGATCCCGGCGAGGTCGAACCAGAAGAGCGTGACCAGCACGCCGGCCAGGCCCGCGACGCTCAGATAGGCGAGCCGCTCTTTCGGCAGCCGCGGCATCGCGAAGTCCACGATCAGGACCACGCAGAGCCAGATCGTGAGCAGCAGCTCCGGCAGCATCAGGAGGAGATCCGAGCCGGACAGGGTCAGGTTGAAGGTCATTCTGCTCCTCGTGACGCGAGCACCCGGTGCGCTGCCGGGTACCCCTTGCATTCTGTGGAGCAACGGGGGCCCAACGGATCCTCGGTGACGGGTGACGGTCCATTGACCATTGACCGTTGACCGTTGACCATTGGCTGCGCGGCCACCGGCACGACCTTCGTGATGCGCGCGACCAGCGGGTCCACCCCGGACCGGATCACGTCGTAGAAGTGGCCGGGCACGATGCCGAAGGTGATGCTGCAGGCGATCATCAGCAGCAGCGGCAGGCGGTCCACGGTGGCGACGGCGTCGTGCGCGTGGGTGTAGTGCGCGTCCATCGGGCCGTAGAAGACGCCCCGCATCATCCGGAACAGGTAGGCCATCGTGAGCACGATCCCGACGACCGCCACGATCACCTGGAACGGATACTTGTTCCAGCTCCCGACGAGAATCATGATCTCCGCGATGAAGTTGACCGTCCCTGGCATGCCGATCGAGGCCATGCAGGCGACGAGGAAGCACCAGGCCACGAACGGCATGCGGTTGACCAGCCCGCCGAGCGAGGGGATGTCGCGCGTGTGCGTCTGATCATAGACCCAGCCGGCCATGGCGAACAGCATCCCGGTGGCGAGCGCGTGGGCGAACATGTAGAGCACCGCGCCCGTCAGGCTGATGTAGTCCAGCGCCGCCATGCCGAGAAAGACGTACCCCATGTGGCTGGAGCTGGAGTAGCCGATCACGTACTTGGTGTCCTTGGCGTAGAAGGCCACGAACCCGCCGTAGATGATGCTGAAGATGCAGAGCACCGCGGCGATCGGCATGAGCTCGCGGGTGGTCTCCGGCAGGATCTCGTACCCCACGCGGATGATCGAGAAGTGGCCCAGCTTCATCAGCACGCCCGCGTGCAGCATGCTGGTCGCGGCCGGCGCGGCGGCGTGCCCGACGGGCGACCAGGAGTGGAGCGGCCAGAGCGGCGCGATCGAGGCGAAGCCGAAGAAGATCAGCAGCCAGATGATGGTCGCGAGCGTCCCGGAGAAGTGCGCCTGCTCGCGCAGCACCAGGATGTCGAAGGTGTTCAGCCCGGAGAACTTGTAGATCAGCAGGATGCCCATCAGCGCGACGACCGCGCCCGCGGACAAAAAGAGGGTCAGCTTCATCGCGGCGTATTCCTTGCTGTTCGCCGCGAAGTTGAGGATGAACCCTACCGAGTCCCGTTTCTTTAACCCCTCGGGGTCGGTCATGTCCAGGTACCCCTTGGTGTGGCTGCCCCACACGCCGAGCAGGAGGTACATCGGGATCACCGACATCTCGTAGAAGAAGTACAGGAAGAACAGGTCCAGCGACATGAACACGCCGATCGTCGCCGCGGCGAGGATCAGCAGGAAGATGTAGAACTCCTTCGTGCGGTCCGTGATGTGCCAGGAGACGAAGACACCCGCGAAAAGCAGGATGGCCGAGGCCAGGACCAGCGGCGTGCCGATGCCGTCCACGCCCAGGTAGAAGGCGATGCCGAGCTCCTTCGACCACTCGTAGCGCTGGAGAAACTGGAACCCGCCCTTCACCGGATCGTAGGCGTAGAACAGATAGAACGAGGCGAGCAGGCAGATGCCGGCGGACACGGCCGCGACCAGCCGCACCTGGAGCGCCTGGCGGTTCGGGACGAAGATGAGCGCGATCGCCCCGGCAAACGGCGCGAACAGAATGATGAGAAGCGTGTAGTCGCTCATGCTACCCTTCGAGAGACGAGGCGAGGCCGGGGAGATACGGGACCGCGGAGAGCGCCCCGTCGCCCACTCGCCGCATCTCCGTGTCGGCCGGCCGCGGTTTCGCCTCGGGCCTCTCCGCCACCGCCGTCGTGCCCTTCTCCAATCGCTCGACCAGCGCCTGGACGGACCCGTTCATCATGCGCAGGAACGGCGCCGGGTAGAGTCCGATCCAGAAGATCATCACGCAGAGCGAGACGACGATCACCCGCTCCCGCACGTTCAGGTCCGGGACCGCCTGGCCGGCACCCCGGGTCAGCGGCCCGAACATCGCCCGCTCGTAGTACCAGAGGAAGTAGGCCGCACTGAAGATCACTCCGGTCACCGCGATCAGGCCGTACACCCACCAGGTCTTGAAGACGCCCAGCAGGATCAAGAACTCGCCGACGAACCCGTTCGTCCCCGGAAGCCCGATCGAGGCCAGCCCGATGATCAGCAGGAAGGTCGCGAGCAGGGGCGTCTTCGCCGCCAGTCCCCCAAAGGCCGAGAGGTCCGTGGTCTGCCACCGCGAGGCCAGGAAGCCAGCCAGGAAGAAAAGCCCTGCGGTGCTGAAGCCGAGGTTGATCATCGTCAACAGGCTACCCTGGAGCCCCTGGAAATTCAGCGCGAACAGGCCGACCACGCAGAACCCGAGGTGGCTGATGCTGCTGAAGGCCAGGAGCCGGCGGAAGTCGGGCTGGATCAGCGCGATAATCGCGCCGTAGAGGATCGCGGCGAGCCCCAGCGCCATCACGATGGTGACGACGGTCGCGTTCCGCGAGGCCTCCGGCAGCAGCGGAAAGCTAAACCGCAGGAACCCGTACGTGCCCAGCTTGATCCCTGCCAGGACCACCGACATCCCGATGGGCCCCTCCACGAGGGCATCGGGCAGCCAGGTGTGGAACGGGACGAGCGGCGCCTTGAAGGCCAATCCCATGAAGATCAGCCAGAAGATGAGGACCTGTTTCTCCGGCGAGATCGGCACGCTCAGCAGCTCGAGCAAATCGAACGTGAAGGCCGGCTCGCCGCGGCGCGGCACCGCCCACGCGTGATAGTTCAGGTCCAGGAGCACGAACCCGACGAGCATGAACACGCTGCCCAGCAGCGTGTAGAGCACGTACTTGAGCGCCGCCGCCTGCCGCTCCGCCCCACCGCCCCAGAGCTTGATCAGGAAGTAGCTGGGGATCAGCATCAGCTCCCAGAAGACGAAGAAGAGGATCAGGTCAATGGAGACGAAGATGCCGACGGTGGTCGTCTCCAGCGCAAGCAGCGCGATGAAGTACTCCTTGACCTGGGACCGCACCGTGTCCCAGGAGTAGAGGATGATCAGCGGGGTCAACAATGCGGTGACGCCGACGAAGAGGACGCTGATCCCGTCCACGGCCAGGTGGTAGCTGATCCCGAGCGGGGGAATCCAGCGCAGGCGCTCGGAGAACTGCATCGCCGCCGACTCCGGCACGAACCGGAGCAGCACGACCAGCGCGAGGATCAGCTCGACGAGCGAGACCGCCAGCGCCGCGGTCTTGATCAGCTCCGCCTCCTCCAGCAGCCAGAGCACAAGTGCGCCCGCCAGCGGGAGGAAGATCAGCAGCGACAGGATGGGGAAGCCGAAGGTTAGCTCTTCAAGCATGAGTACCCAGCCGGGAGCAAGCAGCGAGCAGCCAAGAGCCCGGCACTCTTCGCCCGGTGCGACTCTCTCTATTCGCTATTCGCTTCATTGCCTATTTCAGGGCCACGCCGATCCCCGACGAGCTGGTCCACCAGAGCAGGACCAAATGGACGAGCAGGAACAGGCCCGCCACGATGATCGCCGCGTAGTGGTGCACCAGCCCGCTTTGGAGCTTCCGCCAGGTGCGTGCGGCCAGATGGTTCCCGTACCCGATGACGTTGATGGTCCCGTAGATCACGTGCTTCTCGAACCAGGTGCTCCCCACCGAGCCGGCCTCCGTCAACCGGCCGACACCGCGGACGATGCCGTCCACCACCGTCCGATCGAACCAGTCCCACAGCCGGCCAAGCCGCTTGGTCGGCTCCACGACAATCGCGTCGTACAGCTCGTCCACATAGTACTTATTGAGCAGCGTCGTGTAGAGGCCTGGCAGGCGAGCGGCCCACTCATCCGCCGCCTCCGGCCGGACCGCGTAGAGGTAGTGCGCCAGCCCCCACCCGGCCAGCGCGATCACCGTGGCCACGCCCATCAGGGTCACGACCAGCCCGAAGCCGGCCTGGGACCCGTTGCTCCCCGCATGCCCCGGGTCGCTTCCGCCGGCGCCCGAGACGGCCGTCACCGGCTCGAGGAAATGGTGGAACCAGCCGGCCTCCGGCGGCACGCCCGGGAAGCCCCCCACCACCGAGAGTGCCGCCAGCACCACCAGCGGCCCCATCATGACCAGGGGAGACTCGTGGATGTGCTCGGCGGTGTGCGGATCCACCCGGCTCTCGCCGTAGAAAGTCAGGTAGGTCAGCCGGAACATGTAGAAGGCCGTCAGGAACGCGCCCAGGGCCGCGATCGCGTAGAGCGGGTAGTACCCGTGCACGAAGGCGTGGGCCATGATCTCGTCCTTGCTCCAGAACCCGGCCAAGGGGAAGATACCGGCGATCGCGAGCGTCCCGATTAGGAACACCGCGTGGGTGGCCGGGATCTTGGCCCGGAGGCCGCCCATCTTGCGGATATCCTGCTCACCGTGCAGGGCGTGGATAACCGATCCGGCCGACAGGAACAGGAGCGCCTTGAAGAACGCGTGCGTCACCAAGTGGAAGATCGCGGCCGCGTAGGCGCCGATGCCGCAGCCCAGGAACATATACCCGAGCTGGCTCACGGTCGAATAGGCGAGCACGCGCTTGATGTCGGTCTGGACGAGGCCGATCGTCGCCGCAAACAGGGCCGTGAAGCCGCCTACCCAGGCGACCGTGGTCATGGCAACTGGCGCCAGGTCGTAGAGCACGTGGTTGCGGACCACCATGTACACGCCGGCGGTCACCATCGTCGCGGCGTGGATCAGCGCGCTGACCGGCGTCGGGCCCTCCATCGCGTCGGGGAGCCATGTGTAGAGCGGCACCTGCGCGGATTTCCCGACCGCGCCGACGAGCAGGCAGAGCGCGATCGCCGTGGCCATGCCCGTCGAGAGCTGGCCGGCCTGGGCGAAGACTTGGCTGTAGTCGAGCGTCTTGAAGTTCACGAACACTAGGAAGATCGCCAGGAGGAACCCGGCGTCACCGATCCGGTTCACGACAAAGGCCTTCGTGGCGGCCTTCGCGGCGGACACCCGGTCGTAGTAGTAGCCGATCAGCAGGTACGAGCAGAGGCCGACGCCCTCCCACCCGATAAAGAGCACCAGGTAGTTGCTCCCCATCACCAGGAGCAGCATCGAGACCATGAAGAGGTTCATGTACGTGAAGAAGCGCGTGAAGCCCGCTTCGCCGTGCATGTACCCGACCGAGTACACGTGGATCAGGAAGCCGACTCCGGTCACGACCAGCACCATGATGCAGGTCAGGGGATCGATCAGGAAGGCCAGGTTGACCGTGAGGTCCCCGCCGAAGATCCACTTGTACACGACGACTTCGCGGCTGCCGCCGACCTCCAGCACATCGGCGAACACCGCGAGCGCGCAGAGGAACGACAGGCCGACGGAGCCCCAGGCCAGCCGGTGCGCGACCCCGTGGGAGTAGCGATGGCCCAGCAACCCGTTCAGCAGCACGGCCGCCAGCGGGACAGCCGGGATCAGGATGACGAGCAGCTCGAACATGTCACCACTTCAACAGATTCATCTCGTCCACGTTGGTGGAGATCTTGCCCCGGAACACGACGATGATGATGGCCAGCCCTACCGCCGCTTCCCCGGCGGCGATCGCGATCACGAAGAGCGCGACGATCTGGCCTGCCATGGACTCGAGGTAGTGCGAGAAGGCGACCAGGTTGATGTTCGCCGCGTTCAGCATGATCTCCACGGCCATCAGCACGATGATGAAGTTCCGCCGGACCAGGACGCCGATGAGCCCGGTCGCAAAGAGAATCGCGCTGACCGCCACGTATGCGCTGAGAGGCACCATAACTTACCCGGGATGCGCGCGGTGGCCGACGGGGAGGCGCGGCGACGGGGCGACGGGGCGATCTCCGCGTCTCCGCGTCCCCGCGTCTCTCATCGGAAATGCTCGCACGCGTCACTCGTCACGTTGATCGGCCGCCGTCGGCGTTTTCGCCAGCACGATGGCGCCGATGATCGCGCCGGTCAGGAACACCCCAATGATCTCGAAGGGGAGCAGGTACTCGCTGAACATCTTGATCCCGACCGCGTAGCTGTCCCCGCCCTTGAGCACCGCGGCCGCCGGGGCGTCGCCCTTGCTGCCACCGAAGGGCGACCGCAGGACCAGCAGGACCAGCTCCGCGGAGACTGCGACGGCCCCGAACAGGATCAGCGCGTAGCGGGTGTGGAGGTAGCGCTCCTCGGTTTTGAGGTTCAGCAGCATCAGCACGAACAGGTAGAGCACCAGGATCGCGCCCGCGTAGACGATGATCTGCACAGCGAAGAGGAATTCCGCGTTCAGCAGCACGAAGAGCCCGGCGACGTGCAGGAGTAGCGTCAGGAGGGCAAGTCCGCAGTGGACGGGATTCCGCAGGGCCACCGTGAGCACCCCCGCGACGATGCTCACGAGGGAGAAATAGGCGAAGAACAGCCAGACCATCGAGGCGACGATTCAGGTTAGGTGTTTGGGTGGCACCGGTTGCGTCGGCTTGACGACGGACTGGGGGAAAAAATAGCGGTAGTCGTGGAACATCTCGTCGTCTTTTTCCTGGTTGTGGGCGTAGAGATACTTCTTGGCGTCCTCCAGGTAGCGCTCGCCGATCTCGTAGAGGCGCTTCTTGTCGAACAGCAGGGTCCGCTTGTCGTGGGTCGAGTACTCGTACAGCTTGGTCATGGCCAGCGCGTTCACCGGGCAGGCCTCCACGCAGTACCCGCAGAACACGCACTTGGTGATGTCAATGTAGAACTCGCTCGCGTACCGCTTGAGCGGCAGGGTCTCGTCCTCGGCGCTGACGACCTTGATGCAGCGGGATGGGCAGGCGGCTTCGCAGAGGTCGCACCCGACGCAGCGCTCGGTCCCGTCGTCGTAGCGCAACAGGCCGAGGGCCCCGCGGTGCGTGTCCGGGATCGTCCGCTGCTCGCGCGGATACTGGAAGGTGATCGGCTTGTGGAACATGTGCTTGAAGGTGACCTTCATCGCCTCCCAGATCTCGGCGAACAGCGCCGCTTCCCAGATTTTCTTGATCCATGCGCCAGCGCCCATGCGACGTGCTCCCCCGGGACGGCCCTTTATACCCTTTCCAGGGTCACCCATGCAAACTTGAACGAGGGCACCCCGGTCGCCGGATCCACCTCAAGCGGCATGAGGTCCTTGACCGGCGGCTCGTTGAAGTGCTCCGGGAAGAAACAGGCCCCCGGCAGCACGGCCAGATCCGCCTGGACGCCCAACTCCAGGGACCCGCGATCGGACGTGATCCGGACCCGCGCGCCCTCGGCCAGGCCCAGGCGCTCCATGTCCTCGGCATTCATCCGGAGCCTGCCGGAGTTCGGCGAAAGCTGGACCAGCCCCGAGGCCTGCGTGGAGAGCTTCCCCGAATGGTAGAGGAGCTGGCCCATCGTCAGGGCAAACCGGTTGCCCGTGACGGGGAACGGGAGACGCGAGACGGTCGTCGCGTAGCGCGCTGCCACTTCGGCCACGTATCCGTCGGCGAGGTAGGCCTCCGGCGAGACGGCCGGCTTCTTCGGCTGCCCGAGGTTATAGTAGCCCGGGAGCAGCTTCATGATCTCGTGCTGGATGTCGTTCGGCGAGTCGTACTCGAAGGAGGCGCCCAGCCCCGTCGCAATCGCGGCCAGGATATGCCAGTCGGGGAGGCTCTCCCCGAGCGGCTCCATGGTCTGGCGCACCCGCTGGACCTTCCCGTCCTGGCTCGTCATCGTACCGTCCTTCTCGGCGAAGGTGCAGGCCGGCAGGACGATGTGCGCAAGTTGCGCCGTCTCGGTCAGGAAGGGGTCTTGGCAGACGAGCAGCTCCAGCCGCTCCAGGGCCTCCTGGACCCCCAGGGACGCCGGGAGCGTCGCGACCGGATTCTCCCCGATCACGTAGAGGGCCTTGATCTCGCCGCTCCGGCAGCGCGCCAGGATCTCCGTGAGCCCGCCACCGCTCCCCGCCGGCGGCAGGTCGGCCTGCCAGGCCTTCGCGAATTTTTCACGCGCGGCCGGGTCGTCGAAAGGCGCCTGGCCGGGCAGATACTCGAAGACCGCCCCGAGATCCACCGCGCCCTGCTCGTTCGCCTCCTCGGTCAGCGTGTTGATCCCGCAGCCGGGCCGCCCAAGCTTGCCGGTGATCCAGAGGAAGTCAATCAGGCTTAGGACGACCCCGTAGCCGCCAGCCCGCCGCACGACGCCCTCGCCGCAGAGGATGACCGCTCGTGGGGCCTCCGCGAAGATCGCGGCGGCCTCCTCGATCTCCGCCGCCGGAATCCCCGTCCGGTCGGCGATCGCGGCGAGCGAGGGGCCGGCCACCGCCTCCTTCAGCGCGGCGAAGGCCCGCGGGTGCCTGCCGACCGCCTCGGCATCCACGAGATCCTGCTCGATCGCGGCCTTCACCAATCCCTGCACGAACAGCCCCTCGGTGCCCGGTCTCACCAGCAAGGGGTGCGAGGCGAGCTTGGCGATGTTCGTCTGGGCGGAGTCCACGACGATGACCTGGGCCTTGTACACCCGGATCGCCTCCTTGACCCGCAGGCTGGCGACCGGGTTTGTCTCCGTGATATTCGCCCCGACCAGCAGGATCGCCTTGGCTTTGGTGAGGTCCACCGAGTCGTTGGTCATGCGCCCGACGCCCAGGGCGCGGCGCGCGGCGCGCACGAAGGCGATGTGGCCGTAGCGCGCGCTGCTGTCCAGCCAGTTGGTCCCGATCACCGCGCGCATGAGCTTCTGGAACAGGTACAGCTCCTCGTTGGTGCAGCGGGCGGTGATCAGGCCCGCGATGGCCCGCGGGCCGTGCTGGGCCTTGATCGCGGCGAGGCGGCCCACGACCTGCTGCACCGCCTCCAGCCACGGCATCTCCACCAATCGCCCGGCCCGCCCGTCCTGCCGCACGAGGGGCTGGAGCAGCCGGGCCTTGCTGTCAATGAACTGGAAGCCGAACCGGCCCCGCACGCAGAGCCCGCCGTGCCCCTTCGCCGTGTCCTCCCGGCTGCCCCACTTGTTTTTCCAGGAGAGCGGCGAGGTCACGCGGACGACGTCGGTGTCCTTGACCTCGACGAACATCTGGCAGCCATCGCCACAGTAGTTGCACGTTGTCAGGGTCTTCCGGAGCTGCCACGGCTTGTAGAGATATTTCGAATACTTGTTCGTGATCGCGCCGACCGGGCAGACCGCGAGGCAGTCCCCGCAGAACTCGCAGGACAGCGGGACGTCCCCCTTGGCCACCACCTGCGTGAACCCGCCCTTCTTGATGAACTGGAGCGCGTCCACCATCTGCACGTCCTTGCAGATGTTGATGCACTCGCCGCAGGCGATGCAGCGGTTCATGTTGAAGTCGAGGACGAGGCTGCGCGTATCCTCCGGGATCAGCTTCTGCTTGGCGTTGGCCAGGTTCGTGACTCCGTGGAGGAAGGCCATGTCCTGCAGCTCGCAGTGCCCGTCCGCGTCGCAGACCGGGCAGTCGAGCGGGTGGACGGACAGGTGCTTCTCCACCGCCTTCTTGCGAGCCAGGTGCAGGTCTTCGCCCTCGGTGCGGATGATCATGCCGGCCGTCGCCTTGGCGGTGCAGGAGCGCACCGGCGCCTTCTTGCCCTCCTGCATCACGAGGCACATGCCGCAGGAGCCGAAAGGATCGAAGGTGTAGTGGTAGCACATGGCCGGGATGATCCGGCCAGTGCTGGCGATCACGTCGTAGAGCGACACGCCGTCTTTCGCCGTGACCGTCTGGCCGTCAATGGTCAGCTCGATCGTCGCCGCTTCGACTTCCGGATTCGTGGCCGGTTTCAACGCCATGCCTCAGACCCCAATGGTGAATGGTGGATGGTCGATACGAAATCCTGTCTTCCTTGACCATCACCCATTGCTTCGTTCTTAGCGGTCGCACTCCCCCATCACGATGTCGTAGGTGCCGAAGATCGTGACCGCGTCGGCGATCATGTACCCGCGCGCCATGTGATCGAACGCCCCCATGTGGATGAAGGACGGAGCGCGGATCTTCAGCCGGTAGGGCTTCCCGCCGCCTGCGCTGACGATGTAGAAACCCAGTTCGCCCTTGTGCGCCTCGGTCCCGCAGTAGATCTCCCCCTTCGGGGCCTCGAAGCCCTGCGAGAAGAGCTTGAACTGCTGGATCATGGACTCTAGGTTCGTAAAGACCCGGTTCTTCGGCGGGAGCGTCACGCTCGGCACCTCGGCCATGATCGGGCCCTCGGCCGGCAACTGCTCCAGGCACTGCTTGACGATCTTCACGCTCTCGTACATCTCCATGACCCGGATCCAGTACCGGTCGTAGGTGTCGCCGTTCTTCCCGACCGGCACGCTGAACTCGCAGCGGGGATAGGCCGCGTAGGGTTCGTACTTGCGGAGGTCGTAGTCCACGCCGGAGCCCCGGAGCGTCGGCCCGCTGAGCCCGAAGTTGACCGCGTCTTCGGCCGAGATCACGGCGACGCCCTTGGTCCGGGCCAGCCAGATGCGATTCTTCTCCAGGAACACGACGTACTCGTCAATCTTCGGCGGGAAGTAGTCCAGGAACCGCCGGAGCTTCTCCAGGAGGGATGGGGTGAAGTCCCGCTCCACGCCGCCGATCCGATACCAGCTCGTCGTCAGCCGCGCCCCGCATAGCTCGTCGAACCAGTCCAAAAGGATCTCCCGGTCGCGGAACGTATAGAAGAAGACCGTCATGGCCCCGATATCCAGGGCCTGGGTCCCCAGCCAGAACAGATGGCCGATGATCCGCTGGACCTCCGCCACGATCGTCCGCAGGTACTCGGCCCGCTCTGGGACCGTGATATTCATGAGCTTCTCAACGGCCCGGCAGTAGGCGAAGTTGTTGTACATCGCGCAGATGTAGTCGAGCCGGTCCGTGTGCGGGATAAACTGGTGGTAGGTGCCCTCCTCGGCCAGCTTCTCCACGCCGCGGTGCAGGAAGCCCATCACCGGCGTCGCCTTGACGATCCGCTCCCCCTCCAGCTCGAGGATGACCTTCAGCACGCCATGGGTGCTCGGGTGCTGCGGCCCCATGTTCAGCAGCAGTTCCTCGGTCCGGAGCGTCGGGAGCGTCTCGGTCTCCGGATGCGCCGGGTCCGCGACCTTGTAGACGATCGTTCTCTGGTCTTCGAGCTTCATGATTCCAAGCTGGCAGCACGCAGCGGAGAGCCAGCAGCTCTGAGCGGTTCGCTACTCGCTGGTCGCCATTCGCTAGGGCTTTGCCTCGTTCAAGAACTCGAACGTGTCGCGCCAGCCCTTGCCCCGGACCGGGAAGTCCTTCCGGAGCGGATACCCCTCGTCGTAGTCGTCCGGCATGAGTATCCGCCGCAAGTCCGGATGGTTCTTAAAGCGGATGCCCATCATGTCGTAGACCTCCCGCTCCATGAACTCCGCCCCCTTCCAGATGTCCGTGAGGGACTGGACCTCGCAGTCGGCCTCAGGCACACGGGTCTTGAGCCGGATGCGGTGCCGCTTGCGGATCGAGTAGAACTCGTAGACGACCTCGAACCGCTCCTCGTCGTCCGGCCAGTCCACCGAGCTGACGTGGACGATGTAGTCGAAGTCCAGCTCAGGATCGTCGTGAAGGAAGCGGGCCACGTCGTGGAGCGCCTCCCGCGTGACGGTGACGGCCAGGTCGCCCCGCCATTCGACGGCCTTGACGAATCCCCCGGGGAACTTATGCTGGATCCGCTCCGCGATCGGATGCATCTTAACTGCCGTGATGGGTGATCGGTGATGCGCAAGGGCGCCTCGTCGGCCCGCCCTCTAGCCTATCACTCATCACCCATCACCCTTTCACCGCGGCCGGTTGTTTCGTGAACACCCGCCTCTGCATGATGCGCTCCTGCAGCTTGAGGATGCCGTCGAAGAGCGCCTCCGGCGTCGGCGGGCAGCCAGGCACATAGATGTCCACCGGCACGAACCGGTCCACGCCCTGCACTACGCTGTAGCTGTCGTAGATGTTGCCTGACGTGGCGCAGGAGCCCATGGCGATCACGTACTTAGGCTCGGGCATTTGGTCGTAGATCTTCCGGATCACCGGCGCCATCCGGCGACAGACCGTGCCGGCTACGATCATGAGATCCGACTGACGCGGGGAGGCACGGAACACCCCCGCCCCATAGCGGTCCATGTCGTAGCGGGAGGACACCGCGGCGATCATCTCGATGGCGCAGCAGGCGAGCCCAAAGGTCATCGGCCAGAGCGAGCCCTTCCGGGCCCAGTTCACGGCCTTCTCCACGGTCGTCGTGATGACGTCCAGCTGCCCGTCCTTCTCGTGCCGTCCGATCTGAATCAGTCCCATTCCAGCGCGCCCTTCTTCCAGGCATAGATGTAGCCGACCAAGAACAAGCCGATGAAGATCAGCATCTCGATCAGCCCGATCAGGCCGATGTCGTAGAAGCTCACGGCCCAGGGATACAGGAAGATGACCTCGATATCGAAAATAACGAACAACATCGCAAAGATATAGTAGCGGACCGGGAAGGGCATCCGCGCGTCAGAAAAGGGCTCGCTCCCGCATTCATAGGGGCTGAGCTTCTCCGGCTCAGGATACTTCGGCTGCAGCAGATAGCTGAGCAGCAGCGTCACCACGCCGAAGGCCAACGCGATCCCGATGAACAGCAAAATCGGGAAATAGCGCGTCAGATACTCGATCAACAGCGTAGATTCCGGCACCGCCCCCTCGCGCGAAAATCATTGACTTCTAACGCGGAATTGTCATCCTAGCCCCCGTTTCCTTGAATTTCAAGCGCGAAAAGGACCTACCGGGCTACCACCGAAAGCCCTACCGGGCCCTTCCCTGTGTAGAACCGTGAGGTCGAGCGCCCTGTTCGTCGGCTCTCGCTGGAGGCGAGACGGAGATTGTTTTTTGTGAAGGAAGGGGCCGGCGCGAAGTTCGTCCGGGGATCAGGAGGCCTTCGTCATCTTATCGGGCGGCGTTCGAAGGCCGGTCGGTTTCGCGCCGGATGCCGCATCCCATTCGGCCTCGAGCGGAGGGACGGCCTTGGCCTTCTTGCGCCGGTGGATTTGCGTCTCGATCCGCCGGGCTGGCAGCCCACCCGAGGTCGGCTGCTTCTCTCTGTCGGATCCTGGCTTCTGCATGGAAGCCTCCGCTGTCGTGCAGGGACGGTTCACGGTACCACTGGAGCTCTCAGGCAGTCAAATTTGCGCATCCGCCCGGCATTGCTTGACAATCCACCATCCTCTGGTATCGTGAAGCGGGCGAAGCCGTCACTGTCCAGTGCGCAGGAGGCGCGATGCTGAGGAACCTGTCCTGCGGATCAGTGCTCGCGGTCACCTGGCTGATTGCGTCTCCGCCACCGGCGCTCCAGGCCGCAGCGGGTCCAGAAACCGTCCGCATCGGAGAGCCGGCTCTGAGGTTCTCAGCCGGATTCATTCGCAAGGAGTTGCCCAAGGATGGGGTGGTCCTCGAGGCGACGGGCAACAAACGCCTGTATGCGGCGGGCGATCGCCTCAACCTGAAGCTGGCCCGGTCACAGGAGGCCGCGCCGGGCGCGTTCTACACGGTCTATCGCTGGGTCCATGAAGTCTTCCATCCCTGGAGCGGGGAGTACCTGGGCGACCTCTACACCATGGCCGCTGTCGTCCGGGTCATAGAGGTCAAAGACGATCTTGCCGTCACTGTCGTCGAGCGAATCTACGACAGCATCTCGCCCGGGTACGGCGTCATGCGTTTCGAACCACCGGCGCCGGAGGGGCGCGAGCCCTCGGATCAGATGAGCCCGACGGGGACCGGCACGATCGTGGCCCTGCCGCCACAGCAGACGATGATCGGGAAGGGCAGCCTCGTCTATATCGACTGGGGCCGGCGCGACGGCCTGCGTGCCGGCGACCGGTTGGAGGTCTTCCGGCTGCCGCCGGGGCGCCCGCGAGTAGTGATCGGCACGCTCAAGGTGCTCCACGCGGAGGAGGTCACGGCCTCAGCACTCATCCTCCAGTCCATCGAGCCTCTCCAACTCGGCGATCGGCTCTCGTTTAAGGAGGCGGCGCCGCCACCCGAGATGGAGCCGAAGCAGGTGCTGGAATCCGGCCTCGGTGAGCCCAGCCGGCCGGCCCCGGAGATCCCGAGCCGGGAGATCGCCAGCGAAGCCGCCGGCGCGCCCGGCTTGGCGACCCCGCAACTCCTGGCCGACCTGGCAAGCCGACTGGAATTCGACCCGGGCCAGGTCCTGCCCACCGCATCCACGCGGCCCTACCTCGACGCGATCGCGAGCCTGCTGCGGGGCTTGCCGGATCAGCAGGTCCGCATCGAGGGGCACGCCGACGACCAACCGATCGGCCGGGCACTGCTGGCCATCTTCCCGTCCAACCAGGAGCTGTCTGTCGCGCGGGCCGAGGCGGTCGCGCACTACCTCGTCGAGAAGGGCGGCGTGGACCAGACCCGCCTCGCCACCGCTGGATTCGGGGAGACCAGGCCCATCGCGTCGAACCGGACGGAGGCCGGGCGGAAGAAGAACCGCCGAATCGAGATCCGTCTCGTGTCCCCGGAAGGCTCCGCCGGCAGCGCGCCCGGGCCCACCCCGGTGGGGCACACCGGCGCGTCTAAAGGGAATCCCTAGCCCCCAGCGGCTTGACACGCGGCTGACGCGGATGCTAGGCTGGCGCGTCTTCTTCGCGCCCCGCCGCGAACGCGCCTTCGTCCGCCAACGGGTTCGCCGGTACCGATTGTGATCAAGAGTTCTGTCGCGCGCCGTTACGCCAAGGCTCTGTTCGACCTCCTGGACACCGGAAGCGTGGAGCCGACCCGCGCCGGGCTGACCGCGCTGGGGGCGGCTCTGTCCGCCTCCGCGACCCTGCACCACGTGCTGGCGTCGCCGGCCACCAGCTTCGAGGAGAAGCTGGAGGTCCTGACCGCGTTGGGCCAGCGGGTCGGGTGCCCGACCGTCGTGACCTCGTTCCTGTCCCAGCTCGTCAAGAAGAACCGCGTCCGGTTTCTGCCCGAGATCGCAGAAGCCTTTGCGGCGCTCGCCGACCAGGCGCGCGGCGCCCGGCGGGTCGCCGTCACCTCGGCCCGGCCGCTCGACGCCGCGGAGGCCGACCGGATCCGGGCCCGGTTGAAGGACCTGCTCCGCCAAGACGTGGAGCTGGAGTTTCGGACGGACCCAGCGCTGATCGCCGGCGTCCAGGTCCGCATCGGGAGCACCGTGTTCGACAGCAGCGTGAGGGCCCGGCTGACCGCGATGAAGGCCCTCCTCTCCAAGGAGTAGCGGCATGCAGATCAAGACGGAAGAGATCACCACGATCATCAAGGAGAAGATCAAGGGCTTCGACCAGCGCGTCGAGGTCAAGGAGCGCGGGTCGGTGATCCAGGTGGGCGACGGCATCGCCAAGATCTACGGGCTCGAGGGCGCCATGGCCGGCGAGCTGCTCGAATTCCCGGGCGGCCTCTACGGCATCACCTTGAACCTCGAAGAGGACAGCGTCGGCGCCGTGCTCATGGGCGACGACACCGGGATCAAGGAAGGCGACCCGGTCAAGCGCACCGGGCGCATCGCGGAGGTCCCCGTGGGCGAGGCGCTGATCGGCCGCGTGGTCAACGCGCTCGGCCAGCCCCTGGACGGGAAGGGCCCGATCAAGGCCACGGCGACGCGCCGGATCGAGGTTCGCGCGCCGGGGGTGGTGACCCGGCAGTCTGTCCGCGAGCCGCTCCAGACCGGCCTCAAGGCCATTGACGCGATGATACCGATCGGCCGCGGCCAGCGCGAGCTCATCATCGGCGACCGGCAGACCGGCAAGACCGCGATCGCCGTGGACACGATCATCAACCAGAAAGGCCAGAACGTCTTTTGCATCTACGTCGCGATCGGCCAGAAGCGCTCCACCGTCGCTCGGGTGATCAAGACGCTGGAGGAGCATGGCGCGATGGAGTACAGCATGGTCGTCTCGGCGACCGCGAGCGAGGCCGCGTCGCTGCAGTTCATCGCCCCCTACGCCGGCGTCGCCATGGGCGAGTATTTCCGCGACAGCGGACGGCACGCCCTGATCGTCTACGACGACCTCTCCAAGCACGCGACCGCGTACCGCCAGCTCTCGCTGTTGCTGCGGCGGCCGCCGGGCCGCGAAGCCTACCCGGGCGACGTCTTTTACCTGCACTCGCGCCTGCTGGAGCGGGCCGCCAAGCTCAACGATAAGCTGGGCGGCGGCAGCCTCACCGCGCTCCCGATCATCGAGACGCAGGCGGGCGACGTGTCCGCCTACATTCCGACGAACGTCATCTCGATCACCGACGGACAGATCTACCTCGCGGCCGACCTCTTCTATTCCGGCATCCGGCCCGCGATCAACGTCGGCCTCTCCGTCTCCCGGGTCGGCGGCGCGGCCCAGATCAAGACCATGAAGCAGGTCGCCGGCACCCTGCGGCTGGACCTGGCCCAGTACCGCGAGATGGCGGCCTTCGCCCAATTCGGGAGCGAGCTGGACAAGGCCACCCAGCAGCAGCTCGCGCGCGGCGTCCGGATGGTCGAGCTGCTCAAGCAGGGCCAGTACAAGCCTATGCCGGTGGCCGATCAAGTCCTGTCCATCTTCGCCGGCGTGAATGGCTTCCTCGACGACGTCGCCGTGGACAAAATCCAGTCGTTCGAGGCGGACCTGCTCCGCTACGTCGCCGAGCACCACCCACAGATCAAGAAGGACCTGGTGTCGAAGCCCAAGATTGACGAGGCTCTCGCCGGCGAGCTGAAGCAGATCATCACGACCTTCAAGCAGAAGATGGGATACGGCGCGAAGCCATAAGCCCGTCAATGGTCATTAGACAGGGGTCATTCGTCAAATGGAAAAAGCGCAGTACTGGGTTCCTCCTCCAGTGACCAGTGACCAGTGACCATGTGACCCGAATCACCCATGCCGAGTCTTCAGAGCTACCGGCGCAAGATCGCCGCGGTCAAGAACACGCAGAAGATCACCAAGGCCATGAAGATGGTGGCTGCGGCCAAGCTCAAGCGCGCGCAGGAGCGCATCCTCGCCGCGCGGCCGTACGCCCACAAGCTTCGGAGCGTGCTCGCGGACCTGAGCCAGCGGGTCAACCGGGCCTCTCACCCGCTGCTCCAGAAGCGGGCCGGCCGGCAGATCGAGGTCCTGGTCGTCACCAGCGACCGCGGCCTCTGCGGCGCGTTCAACGCGAACATCCTCCGCAAGGCGATGGAGTTCATCCGTGAGGTCGAGGCGCGCGGAGTTGCCGTGACCGTGAGCCTCGTCGGGCGGAAGGGCCGGGACTACTTCCGCCGGCGGCCCTGGCCGATTCGGCAGCAGTGGGTCGGCGTCTTCGACCGGTTGACCTACGAGCACGGGCTCGACGTGGGGCAGGATCTGATCGAGCACTACGTCAAGGGCACCTTCGACGAGCTGCACGTCATCTACAACGAGTTCAAGTCGGCCATCCAGCAGCGGGTGGTGGTCGAGAAGCTGTTCCCGATCGACCCGTTCGAGCAGGCCAGCGAAGGGCTCTCCGGCGGCAGCTATCTCTACGAGCCCGACGAAGACGAGCTGCTCGCCGCGCTCCTGCCCAAGCACTTCCACTGGCAGGCGTACCGGATCCTGCTCGAATCGTCGGCCGCCGAGCACGGCGCCCGTATGGCGGCCATGGACGGGGCGACGCGCAACGCCGGCGAGCTGATCAAAAAGCTGACGCTCTACTACAACAAGACCCGGCAGGCCGCGATCACGAAGGAGCTGATGGACATCGTCGGCGGCGCCGAGGCGCTGAAGGGGTAAGGAGCGATATGAGCACAGGTAAGGTCGTCCAGGTCATCGGTCCCGTGGTGGACGTGGAGTTCCCCCAGGGGCACCTTCCGAACATCTATAACGCGCTCCGGATCGAGCAGGACGAAGATCTGGCGAGCGGCCGGCCGGAGATCCGGTTGACGCTCGAGGTCGCCCAGCATCTCGGCGAAAACCGGGTCCGCACGGTCGCCATGTCCTCGACGGACGGGCTGGTCCGCGGCATGCCGGTCCGCGACACGGGCGCTCCGATCTCCGTGCCGGTCGGCCGCGAGACGCTGGGCCGTCTGATCAATGTCCTGGGCGAACCCGTGGACGAGCGCGGGCCGATCAAGGCCAAGAAGACCTATCCGATTCACCGCCAGGCCCCGCCGCTCGAAGAGCAGGAGACCAAGACCGAGGTGCTGGAGACCGGGATCAAGGTGGTGGACCTGCTCGAGCCCTATGCCAAGGGCGGCAAGGTGGGCCTCTTCGGCGGTGCGGGCGTGGGCAAAACGGTCATCATCATGGAGCTGATCAACAACATCGCGCTGCACCACGGCGGCTTCTCGGTCTTCGCCGGCGTAGGGGAGCGGACGCGCGAGGGCAACGACCTCTGGCACGAGATGCAGGAATCCAAGGTCATTGACCCGGACGACTACACCAAGTCCAAGGCCGCGCTCGTGTACGGGCAGATGAACGAGCCGCCGGGCGCGCGGCTGCGCGTCGGGCTCACCGGCCTCACGATCGCGGAGTACTTCCGCGACGAGGAGCACCAGGACGTGCTCCTGTTCATCGACAACATCTTCCGTTTCACGCAGGCCGGCTCCGAGGTGTCCGCGCTGCTCGGCCGCATGCCTTCCGCGGTGGGCTACCAGCCGACGCTGGGCACCGAGATGGGCGCCCTGCAGGAGCGCATCACCTCGACCAAGCGGGGCTCGATCACGTCGGTCCAGGCCATCTACGTGCCCGCCGACGACCTCACCGACCCGGCGCCGGCCACAGCCTTCGCCCACCTGGACGCGACGACCGTGCTCTCCCGCCAGCTCGCGGAGCTCGGCATCTACCCCGCCGTGGACCCGCTGGACTCCACGTCGCGGATCCTCGACCCCCAGATCGTCGGTGAAGAGCACTACCGGGTCGCGCGCGCCGTCCAGTCGGTGCTGCAGCGGTACAAGGACCTCCAGGACATCATCGCGATCCTGGGCATGGACGAGCTGTCGGAGGAGGACAAGCTCATCGTCGCCCGGGCCCGGAAGATCCAGCGGTTCCTGTCACAGCCGTTCCACGTAGCCGAGGCCTTCACCGGCACCAAGGGCACGTATGTCAAGCTCAAGGACACAGTCCGGGGCTTCAAGGAGATCGTGGAGGGCAAATACGACGACCTGCCCGAGCAGGCCTTCTACATGGTAGGAACGATCGAAGAGGTCGTGGAGAAGGCCGAGAGGCTGGGGTACAAACGAGCGTGACGCGGTCGTGCGGGTGATGGTCGGTGGTCAGTGGTCGATGAATACGCGGGGCCCTTCACGGACCCCTGGCCCCTGACCCCTGGCCCCGACCACGGACCCTTGCCTGAAAGGACCTCGATGGCCGGAAAGGTACTACTAGAGGTCGTCACCCCTGAGCGCCTCCTGTTGAGCAAGGAGGTGGACGAGGTCATCGCGCCGGGCGCCGAAGGGGACTTCGGCGTGCTGCCGGGCCACTGCCACTTTCTCTCGACGCTGCGGATCGGCGAGCTGCGGTACCGGGTCGGAGAGGCGGTCTCCTACATGTCCGTCCTCTGGGGCTTCGCCGAGGTCACGCCACGGAAGGTCACGATCCTGGCCGAGATCGCCGAGAAGGCCGAGGACATTGACGTGGAGCGGGCGGAGGCGGCCGTCCGTGCCGCCGAGCAAAAGCTCGAGCAGGGCGGCCTGCTCCCGTCCGAGGTCGAGCAGGTCCGCGTCAGCCTGGAGAAGGCCCGCCTCCGGCGGAAGCTCGCCGAACGCGCCCGCCAGAAGTAACGCGCCCGCTCCTTGCCAGGCCGGCTCTTGACTCACTACCCCTCCTCTAGTACCGTATCCGGAGGTTTCACTTCGGAACCATTCTGGTGGCTCCTCAGGAGAGGGCATGGCCACGCTCACCATCAAGAACATTCCGGATCGAGTGGTCAAACGCCTGAAGGCACGGGCGGCCGAACATCGTCGGAGCCTGAATCACGAGGTCATTGCCTGCCTGGAAGCGGCCGCTCAAGCCACGCCTGTTGATCCCGACGCATTCTTAGCCCGCGTTCGGCTGATCCGACGGAAACCCGCAAATTTCAGGCTGACCGATCGGACCCTGACGCAACTCAAGACCGCTGGCCGGCCATGATCGTCGCTGACACCAACCTGCTGGTGTACCTCTATGTCGAGGGCCAGCGAACGGGACAAGCGGAGGCTGTCCTGGTTAAAGACCCCGTGTGGGCCGCGCCGCTCCTGTGGCGGTCTGAGTTTCGCAACACCTTGGCGGGGTTGATTCGCAGGAAGGCGTTGGCACTGGAGGATGCGTTGCGGATCGTGGACGATGCGGAGCAGGCCATCACCGGACGCGAGTACAGCGTACTCTCCCAGCACGTCCTGCAGCTTGCCGCCCGGTCCGGGTGCTCCGCCTATGACTGCGAATTCGTTGCGCTGGCCCAGGACCTGGGCATTTCTTTTGTCACATCCGACCGCCAGGTGCTGGCGGCGTTCCCTGGCACGGCGGTATCCCTGGACCGGTTCACCGCCTAGAGTCCACTCCTCCCAACCAACGACAATCGAGAATTCCGCTAAACGCGCCTGCGCGCGAAGCGGCTCCATGCTTCCCCTTCCTACGCTCTATGCCACCCCGGCTCTCACCAGGCATGTCTCTTCGCTCCGCCAACCTCGTTCACAAGGTTACCGTTGACAACTACTCGCACATTTACGCACATCTTCCAGGGAATGATCAATGCCCAGGACCACCGTCATCATCTACCAGGAGGATGATGGAACGGTGCCGCTGCTGGATTGGATGGACACTGGCAAGATCTCCGTCGGCCGGAAGCCGATTACCTCAGGGACGGAATCTACGAGCTCCGCGGGATGCTCCAAGGTGCCCAGTACCGCGTGCTCTATTTCTTCCATGGCACGACTGCGGTGGTGTTATCCCGTTGGCCGGTCAAGGAGCGAGTCGTCCCAGTGGCGGAGATCGAATTGGCCATCAAGCGAAAGAGAAGGTTTGCGATGGACCCGCAAGGGCATACCCACCGGGAGGGCTAGTCATGCCGGGTGCGAGGAAAAGACGGACGACCGACGAGGTCGAGATCCCTCACCGTCAGTATTATAGAGGAAAGCCGAAGCGGCTCGCCGGGTTGAAATTCGGTTCGTGCCGGCTTCCGGCAATTGCATGCAGCATTGCCGGCGACAATATCCAAGTCGAAAGCGGCGGAATCGAAGCAGCGGACGAAGTGCCTGCCACTGAGACGTGGTAACCGCCATGGCGGAACGCGGAATCGAATATCATGACCCACCGATCGCGCTCCGTCGAGTCCCTAAATGTTCGCCAGTTCGACGTGGTGGTAGCCATGACACCGTGGATCGCCGATCAATTGCAACGGCTTGGTGTCGACTTTGCTCCACTGCAGTCAGTCAACGTAGACGACCCGTATGGCAAGGGCCTCGCCGAGTACCGGAAAGTGGCAGACCACATCGAGCAGGCATTGCACCGGCTTGCGCCGGAGCTGCGCTGACGTCGTGCACACGATGACGGACATGGAATACTTGCAGGATGGAATCCGTCGAATCAAGGCGGGCGAGGTACAGACCGGCTCGCACGCGGCCGGAATCTTTGGTCGTTGCGCAGCACGGACGTGACCACGGTCGCGCCGATTTGCCAGACCCTGAGCGCGATCAGAACGTCGTCCATCGGCCCGAGCCGGTCTCCCAGGCCGCGCCCGTCCCCGTGGAGGCCACAATACAGGTATCCCGCGCGGCCAACCAGGGGGCGCCCTGAGAGAGAATCCGCCAACCTCGAGGCCAAGCCGCCGCAACGTCGGCCGTGGGCGCCGCGAGCCGGAAGCAAACCTGGCTGTATGTTGCAGCGATCACGTAGTTGGGCTATGCTGGTCATCGGTGTTCCGATGGCCCAGTCTGATACCAGGGCTCGTTCTCGCTTCTCCCGAAGCCGGCGCCCTCCCCGTGCGTACGAGGCTATCTCGAGCCTGCCCCAGTTCCCGCTGCTGCACACGCTCGTCACGATCATCCTCTGCTACCACCTGCTGTTCAGTCGGGAGACGACCCTCACCCCCGAGGAGACCCACGTCACCGTCGCCCTCCTGCTGGGCTGTGCCGTCCTGCTCTGGCGACTTCCCGCCCCGCTCCTGGGAACCAACTGGTTCGTCGCCACGTGGATCCTGGGCGTCACCCCCTGACCGTCGCCATCATGCATCTTTCGGGCCACAGGAGCTCCGATCTCTACATCATCTTTTTCCTGATCATCCTCCTGGCGGCGTTCGCGCCGAGCTTGAAGCAGACCATCGCGCTTTCGGTCCTTCTATGCCTCGGCTACGGATTCGTGCTGTATTCATCGGTCGAGGGGTTCGGATCCCTGTCCGAATCCCATTTTCTTCGCTTTCCGCTTCTGCTCATCATCGGAACTTTCTACGGACACAGCCTCGACCTGTTACGCCAGGAGCGCCAGGCAATGTGGGCGCTCCGGCAACGGCAACAGGCGACGGAGGCGGCTTATCAGGAGAGCGTGGAACGGCTGGATCTTGTGTTGAACCAGGCCCACGACGCTGTCTTCTTCGTCGAGCCGACCGGGGTCATTCGCTGGTGCAACCGCCAGGCCATGGCGATCACCGGACAGGCGAAGGAGCACCTGATCGGACAATCGCTCGTGACGCTCCTATCGCCCGAGTCCGCACGCGCCATGGAGGAGCGCCTGGCGACCGTGGAGGCAGGCGAGCGGGTGCGGCCCCCGCTGGAGGTCCAGCTTGCCCGCGCCGACGGCGCAACGGCCTGGTTGGAGGTCAACGCCACGGTCATCGCGCCGAGCCGGGACATGACCGGACGGCTCCTCCTGGCCCGCGACATCACGGAGCGGAAGCGCGCCGTGGAGGAGAACAGCTCCTCGAAACGCAGCTTCGGCAGGCGCACAAGCTGGAAGCGCTGGGCCAATTGGCCGGCGGCGTCGCCCACGACTTCAACAACCTCCTCACAGTCATCATCGGCAACAGCGAGTTCCTCGCCACGCACCTGCCCCGCGACCACCCCCGCTTCAAGCATGTGGAGCAGATTCGGCAGGCGGCGACGCAGGCGTCAGCCTTGACGAGACAACTGCTGGCCTTCAGCCGCCGGCAGGTCCTGGAGCCGGAGGTGCTCAATCCCAACGACATCGTGATCGGCTTGCAGGACATGCTCCGCCGGCTCATTGGCGAGGACATCGAGTTGGTCACGAGGCTGGGCCTGGATGTGGGCCGAATTCGGGCCGATCGGGGGCAAATCGAACAGGTGCTGCTGAACCTCGCGCTCAATGCGCGGGACGCCATGCCCCAGGGCGGACGGCTCACCATCGAAACCGCCAACGTCCGGCTCGACGAGCGCACGGCGTTCCAGTACTTCCCCGCGCCGCCCGGCCCGTACGTCCTGTTGGCGATCTCGGACACCGGCTGCGGCATGGACGAGGCAACCCAGTCCCGTATCTTCGAGCCGTTCTTTACGACGAAAGAAAAGGGAAAAGGGACGGGGTTGGGGTTGTCCACCGTTACGGAATCGTGCAACAGAGCGGCGGCGCGTTGTGGATGACCACTGAGCCGGGACGGGGCACCACGTTCAAGGTCGGGCTGCCGCGGGTGGAGGCTCCGTTGACGCCCCCTGAGGACGTATCCGGAGCCATGGGCGCCCGCCGGGGCTCCGGAACGGTCCTGCTCGTCGAGGACGACGAGATGATCCGGACCCTGGCGTCCCACGCCCTACACGAGCACGGGTACGCGGTGCTCGAGGCCGCGACCGGCGAGGAAGCCGTTCGCCTCTGTCGCGAGCGCCGCGATTCGCTTCATCTGGTCATCACCGACGTGGTCTTGCCAGGCATCAGCGGCTACGAGCTGGCGCAACGCCTGAAGGGGCTGCAAGCGGACATCAAAGTGGTTTACATCTCCGGCTATCCGGGCCACACCCTCGACCGATACGGTCCGGTGGACAGCAGCTCTCCGCTCTTGCAGAAGCCCTTCTCTCTGGACCGCCTGGTCCAGACGGTGCACGAAATGCTGGCAAGCTAGCCGCTACCCGACCAACCTCTTCCGGATGGCGTACTGGATGAGCTCCGCAGTATTGCGAAGCTGAAGCTTCTGCAGGATGCGGGCGCGGTAGGTGCTGACGGTCTTCACGCTGATCCTGAGATCCGCCGCAGTCTCCGTGACGGTCTTGGCCGAGCCCAGCAGCCGCAACACCTCGAACTCCCGGGTGGATAGCGTGGTATAGCTCGGCGCCTTCGATGGGTCGCCTACCGGCTCGACGGCCTGCCCGGCCAGTCGGGCGGTCACGTACTTCCCGCCGGCCACCAGCGTACGGATCGCCCCGATCAACTCCTTCCGCGAGCTGTCCTTCGTGAGATAGCCGTCCGCGCCCGCGGCGAGCGCGCGCGGGCCGAACAGGTGCTCATCGTGCATCGTGAGCACGAGGACGCGGAGATGAGGATGTTCGCGCTTGATGACCCGGAGGACCTCGATGCCGCTCGGGCCCGGCATGCTGATGTCCAAGAGCACCACGTCGCACGCTTGCCGCCGGACCAGATCGAGCAGCTCGCGTCCGTCCGACGCTTCGCCAGCGACCTCGATGTTCGGCTCCGCGCTGAGCAGCTCCCGGAATCCCTGGCGGACCAAGTGATGGTCATCGGCCAGCACCACGCGAATGCGTCTCGACGGCATAGGCTCCTCGGTTACTCATGACGAATCGTGCCAGCGCGCTAGGATAGCGGGTTTTTGCGTCCATGCACAGGCCCGGAAGCCCCATGGCTCGGACACCCTCTCGACCCTTCGGCTGTCCTGGTTCATTCGACACTTTCCACCCGATGCCGCTTCCCGTTCTCCGGTCTCGAGGGCCTTCGTCAGACACGGACCGGGCGGCCACACGCTCGGGGACGCCCTTGTAATCTACCCGGCGATGTGGCAGGTTGACCCACCGCCCGCCGATTGCAGAGGCGCTGATTGCGAGAGAGAGTCGAGACCCGCATCGAGCTTGTTGTGACTCCGGGAGAGGCCCCGAAACGGCTCGACCGGTTCCTCGCCAACCGGCAGCCGGGCCTCTCCCGCTCGGCCGTGCAGCGCCTGATTGACGAGGGGCGCGCCGCAGTGAACGGAGCCCCCGCCAAGGCCAGCTACAGGATCCGGCCCGGCGATGTGATCACCCTCGCTGTCCCGCGGCCCGAGCCCCTCGCCCTCCTCCCCGAGCCAATCCCGCTCACGATCCTGTACGAGGACGAGGCCCTCTTGGTGCTGGACAAGCCGGCCGGGCTGGTCGTCCACCCGGCCCCGGGCCACTGGAGCGGCACCCTGGTCAACGCGCTGCTTTATCATCTGAGCGCACCGGGCTCGCCGGACGGGTCGCTCTCCACGATCGGCGGCCAGGAGCGGCCCGGACTGGTGCACCGACTGGACAAGGACACCTCGGGCGTGATGATCGTGGCCAAGACGGACGAGGCCCACCGCGGGCTCGCCGCGCAGTTCAAACAGCACACCATCACCCGGATCTACGAAGCCTTGATCTGGGGAGTCCCCAAGAAGCCCGCCGGGGTGATTGACCTGGCCATCGGTCGGGACGTCAAGGAGCGCAAGAAATTCTCCGCGCGCACCGCCAGACCGAAGCTGTCAGTGACGGAATACCGCGTGGTCGAGCGGATGGGCAAGCTGGCCGCCCGGGTCGAGCTCTTTCCCAAGACCGGCCGGACGCACCAGCTCCGGGTGCATCTCTCGTCCCTCGGCCACCCGATCTTGGGCGATCCGGTCTACGGCGGGCGGAAGGTGGCAGCACCGGAGGGGATACCCGTGCCCCGCGTCATGCTCCATGCCCGAACGCTCGGCTTTACGCACCCGGCCACCCGCGCGTATTGTGAATTCGCCGCGCCGCTGCCGCCCGACATGGAGGCGGTGCGGGACGCGCTCGCCGCGCGCGCCGGCGCGCCGGCGGCGAAGCCCGGACGAACCGGCGCTTGACAGTGGCCGGGCGCCGAGGTATCACTCAGCGACCCTGCAGGGAAAAACCGTGGACGCGAGCGAAGTGCTGGACGTGGTAGGCGCCCTCGTGGCGTCCTTCAAGACCTACAGCGCCAAGGTGCCCGCCGTCCTCCACATGCCAGTCGTCCCGGGCGGGCTCCGGCCCTCACCCGAGGCGGTGGAGGCCTACGAGAAGACCGTCTATCGGTTCCGCCAGCAGGCGACGGACCCCGCGTTTCGGCGGCTCAACGAAATCTTCATTGACTCCCTGGAAGCCTTCGAGTCCGGGTGGATCCTGAGAGGCGTACAGAACCTCCTGCTGGCGCTCGACCAGCTCGAGCTCATGCAGACGGAAAAGACGATGCCTCTCACCAAGCCCCAGGCGGACCGGCTGCGCGAGTATCGGACCACCCTGCACAAGATCATGCCGGGCAACAAGCCGGAGCTGGACGGCGCGGGGAAAGGCCTCCAGTAAAGCAGTGATCGGGGATCAGTCTTCAATGGCCCATCTTGGGGCCGGCGGCGTTGGCGCCCTGGGAGACCAGCGTGATCCGAACGGTCTGTTGGCAGTGGGGACACTTCATGCGCATCGTCAGCTCGTCGGGATATTCAACCTCTTCGTCCTTGACCCACATGAGGCGGCTGCAGCGCGGACAGGTTTTCACGACCATGGGGGTCCTCAGACGGCTCCGTGACAACCGGCGGTACTCTAATACGGAAGGGCCGTCCCGCTCAAGCCCATGATCACCTTTTCCGACCGTAAGGACCTGGACCCCGCGCAGCTCCTGCGTCTCTTCGACCAGGCGCCTTGGGCCAAGGGCCGCACCCTGGAGGACGCCCGCGAGATGCTGGCCAGTACCGACCTGGCGATCTCCGCCTGGGACGGCGACCGGCTGGTCGGGTTCGGACGCGTCCTGACCGACTACGTCTACCGGGCCTCCATCTGGGACGTGATCGTGGACCAGGCCTACCAGGGCCAGGACATCGGCAGCGCCCTCATGCAGCAGATCCTCCAGCACCCCAGCCTCAAGCGGGTCGAGCTGTTCTGGCTCTGCACGCGGGACAAACAGGCCTTCTACGAGAAGCTCGGCTTCTCTTCCAAGGAGCAGACCGGGATGGTCTGGGCCCGGGCGCCGCAAGCCCGGCTGGAGTAACGTCACGCCGCCGCGCGGCGGAGCCGCTTGGGGGAGAAGAGCACGGAGAGGAAGAAGACCGTCGTGGCGAGGAGCACGATGGCGGGGCCGGAGGGGAGGTCCCAGGCGTAGGAGAGCAGCACGCCGCCGACCGCGGAGAGCGTCCCGATGGCGACCGCGTAGCCCGTCATCTGTGCGAGGCTGTGCGTCAATTGGTAGGCCGTGGAGGCCGGGATCAGCACCATGGCGAAGACCAGGATCGCCCCCACGATCTTGAGCGCGACCACGACGGTGAGCGCGACCAACGTCAGGAGCAGGTAGAAGATCCGTCGGGCCGGCACGCCGGAGGCCTCCGCCATCTCCTGATCGAAGGCGATGAAGTACAGCTCCTTGGCGAAGGCGGCGATCACGCCCAGAACCAGCAACCCCAGCGCGACGATGCCCTCCAGCTCTTCCGTCGTCACCGAGAGCACGCTCCCGAACAGGTAGCCGTACACCTCGGCGTTATACGTCTTCATCAGCCCAATGAACAGGATCGCCAGCGCCATGGTGGCCGTGTAGAGGATCCCGATCGAGACATCCAGCTTCATCCGGCCGGTTTCCTCCATGAACCCGCTGATCCAGGCCGTGGCCAGGCCGAAGGCGACCGCGAGCGGGAACGGCGGCAGACCGAGCAGGTAGGCGAGCGCGACGCCTGCGAAGGCGGCATGGGAGGTGCCCGCCCCGATAAAGGCCAGCCCCCGGAGCACGACGAACACGCCGATCAGGGAGCAGACCGCCCCGACCGTCGCCGCGGCCAGCAGCGACCGCTGCATGAAGTCGTAGGCCAGCAGTTCGAGCATGGGCCAGGGGCTCAGGGCGAGTGGCTAGCGGCTAGGAGGGCCGGATTGAGGAAATTCTTACCCCCCCTGCCTCTCGCCACAGGCCCCTCGCCATCTTTCAGTGGTGGTGATAGTCCTCGACGAGGATCAGGTCCTTCTCGGTGATGACCAGCTCCTTGCCATACACCTGGCTGAGGAGCTCGGGCCGGAGCACCTCCTCCGGCGGGCCCGCGGCGTACAGCCGGGTCTTGAGCAACACCAGCCGGTCCACATACGACCGGATCATGTTGATGTCGTGCGTGATCAGCAGGACCGTCAACCCCAGGTCCCGGTGGAGCCGGCGGATCAAGTCCAGGACGCTGTGCTGGGTCGTGATATCAATGCCGGTGGTCGGCTCATCCAGCAGCAGGACCTGCGGCTGTTGCGCGAGCGCCCGCGCGATCAGCACCCGCTGCTGTTGCCCGCCCGACAGGTGTCCCAAGGGCGCGTCCTTGTACTCCAGCATGCCGACGTTGGCGAGCGCCTCCAGCGCCAGCTCACGGTCCCGCTGCGCCGGCCGGCGAAGCAACCCGAGCGCGCCGTACCGCCCCATCATCACCGCCTCGAGCACGGTGATCGGAAAGTTTCGATCCAGGGCTCCCTTCTGGGGCAGGTAGCCGATCCGCGCCCGGTGGTGGCACCGCAACTCTTCGCAGGCACAGTCGAAAATCTGGAGGCTCCCCGCGAGCGGGCGCAGGAGGCCGAGCACAGCCCGGCAGAGGGTGGTCTTGCCCGAGCCGTTCGGCCCGATGACGCCGATGAACTCGCCCTCCGCGATCTCGAGCGAGATGTCCTTGAGGGCGATCACGCCCGGAAACCCGAAGGTCGCGCGAGAGAAGCGAATGATGCTGGGGGCAGTCATGAAATGAACCAGCGACACGCCATCCGGCGGCCCCGCGGAGCCGCTGGCGCCGGCTATGGCGCGTCCAGGGCCTGGGTCAATTGGAGCACGTCGTAGCGTAGCATATCCAGATAGGTTTCGGTGCCGGGCAGGCCGCCGGGCAGCGGGGTCAGCAGCACGACGCGGGCGCCGGTCTCCCGGGCAAGGAGCTCCGGGACCTTGCGGTTGAGCTGCGGCTCGGAGACGATCACCCGGATCCCCTGGCCGCGCATGCGCGCGATCAAGTCCTGGACGTGCCGCGCGGACGGCTCGGCGCCCGGCTGCGCGACGATTTCGCCCACGATCTCGAGGCCGAACCGGCGCGCGAAATACGGCCAGGCCGGATGATGGACGACGATGCGGCGCTGGCGGACCCGGCGGAGCCGGTCGGCCAGCTCGGCTTGGAGCTGGTCGAGCTGGCGCAGGTACGCCGCCAGATTGTTCCGGTAGTCGGCGGCATGCTCGGGGTCCACCCGGCTGAAGGCCTCCGCGATATGGCGCAGCATGACCTTGACGTTCTCAGGGTCCAGCCAGACGTGCGGGTTGCCCTCCGGGCGGTCGCCCTCGGTGGTCCGGCTCGGCCCTTCGTGGTCGCGGACCAAGGCGATGCCCCGCGAGGTCGTCACCCGCAGCAAGTCGCGGTTGCCGGCGTTCTCGACCAGCGCCCCCACCCAGACCTCCAACCCGACGCCGACCTCGAGCAGGACGCGCGCCTTCCGCACCGCGACGAGGTCGCTTGGTTTGGGCGAGTAGGTATGCTCGCTCTCCAGCCCGGACAGCAGCGACGTGACCCGGACGTGTGACCCGCCGACGCGCTCGGCCAGGTCCTTGAGCACGGGGATCGTCACGACAACATTGAACGGCGCGGCGGCCTGGGCTCCACAGGGGACCGCCAGCAGCCAAATCGCTGCGGCAAACAGGCGAAGCGGCGCGAGACGCACAGAGACAAGCGGCGGCATGCGCGGACCGTAGCATCACGCCTAGGGAAAGTCAACGCGCCCGGGTCCGTCTACCAGGTCGTCAAGGTCGCTTGACGGCGTCCGCCAGTTCGGCTAGCGTAGCGCCGCCCATGCATGTCATCGGCCTGATGTCCGGCACCTCGGGGGACGGCGTGGACGCGGCGCTGGTCTCGATCGAGGGCACCGGCCACGACCTCAAGGTCGCGCCGCTCGCGTCGCTGACGCTCCGCTATCCGCCCGCGCTCCGGCAGCGGCTGCTCGCCGCGGCGGCGGGTGGCACCGTGGCGGAGGTCTGCCACCTGAACGCGGTGCTGGGCGAATGGTTCGCCAGGGCGGCGCGGCGCGTGGCCGCGCGCGCCGGCCTCCGCCTCGCGGACGTGCACCTGATCGGCTCGCACGGGCAGACCATCCACCATCTCCCGAACCAGGTCCGGGAGCCCGGCGTCGGGTGGGTCCGCTCTACCCTTCAGATCGCCGAGCCCGCCGTGATCGCGGAGCGGACCGGGCTGACCACCGTCGCCGACTTCCGCCAGCGCGACCTCGCCGCCGGGGGGCAGGGGGCACCGCTGACGCCCTACGTCCATTACCTGCTGTTCCGCGACCCGGGGCGCTCCCGTCTGATCGTCAACTTGGGCGGTATCAGCAATGTCACGTACCTGCCGGCTGGTGGAGCGTTGACCGACGTGCTCGCCTTCGACACGGGCCCCGGCAACATGGTCCTCGACGCGCTCGTGCACCGGCTCACCGGGGGCCGGCAGACCATGGACCGGGACGGGCGGCGGGCGGGCCGGGGACGCGTGGACGCCGAGTTGCTCGCGACGCTCCTCGCTCATCCGTTCCTTCGGCGGCGGCCGCCCAAGTCCACGGGCCGCGAGGAGTTTGGCGAGCCGTTCCTCCGACGGCTCGTCGCGCTCCAGCGGCGGCGCCGCCGGCCAGGCCCGGATATCCTGGCGACCTGCGCGCTGTTTACGGCCATGACGGTTGGCGGCGCGCGCCGCTGGCTCCCCGGCCCCCTCGACGAGGTGATCGTCGGGGGCGGCGGCGCGCGGAATCGCACCGTCATGGCCGACCTGGCCGCCGTGTTCGCGCCGACGCCGGTGGCGCCGTTCGAGCGGCTCGGCTGGGACAGCAAGGCCTTCGAGGCGGTCGCGTTCGCCGTCCTGGCCTACCAGACCATTCGGGAGCACTGCGCCAACGTCCCGGCCGCGACGGGCGCGGCGCATCCCGTCCTGCTGGGGAAGATCGTACCCGCAGGCCCCGGTTGGATGGACCGCCTGTCCTCTGCGCTCGGCCGATCGGGAGTGCCGCGCCCGTGATCGTCCTCGCACTCGCCGCCCTTGGGCTGACCTTGCTGGGGCTGGTGGCCTGGTTTCGCATCAGGAAGCGACTGCCCGCCGGCGCTCGGCCCACGGCCGCTCGCTCCCCGATCCCGGACGGCGTGGTCCTCGACCCCCAACCGCTCCTGAGCCCGCCCGAAGCGACCTTCTACAACGTGCTGCGGCTGGCCGTGCAGGATCGTTACCTCGTGCTCGCCCAGGTCCCACTCTGGTGTCTGGCCGAGGTGAAGGCCGCGGACGCGGCGCAGCGGCGTGCCTTCCTGAGCACGCTCGCCTTCAAGCGGCTTGACTTCGCGCTCGTCCACCCCGGGACGCTGCTCGTGGAGAAGGTGATCGATCTGGACGATCCGGAGGCGGCCACGCCGCAGCGGCAGGCGCGCGCGAAGCTGATTGACGAGCTGTGCCGGGCGATCGGGGTCGAGGCCGTGCGGCTCAACGGAGCGACGACCTACACGCCGGCTGCATTGGCGACGGCGCTGGGGCTGGAGCCGGAGGAGTGAGGGCTCAGCCCGCCGCCGGTGGTCCTGGTCCAGGCCCCACGTGACCGAGACTGGGCAACCGTCCGAGTGCTCCCCGAAATCGAGCCGCCTAGCCTGCATTATTCATGAACACTTCTGCTGCAACCGCAGATTCGCGGCTGCGACAAGCCTGCGTGCGAATTTCAAGCACGCAGGCGGGCGGGCTCGCCGCTCAGTCAGTCAACGTGCTGCAGGGAGCACGCCTCCTTCCTTCGCGGCTCCACGCGCCCGTCTCGCCAGGCGACTCCGCGATTTCGCGACGAACCGCCAGTAGAGTCGAACATGGGCGCTGGCCTGGAGCCGCTCTCGATGGTGTCGATGCACGCATCTACCCCAACCACAGCGGTCAGGAGTTTCCCCCATCCGCTCATCGACTTGTGTCGTCGCCGCAAGAAGTGCCGCACCCGCGTTGCGCCAGACCGATCCACCGCCCGATACGCCATCAGACGCGTCCCATAGGAGAAAGAGGCCGCCCAACCCCGCAACACGCTGTTGAGTTCGGCTCGTACTGGCTCCCAGGGGAGCTGATTGCCCGAGCCTAGGATCTGTCGGATGCGCCTCTTGATCCCTTGCACCGCCCTCTTGGCCGGGGCTGCTCCCAGATACCAGTGGCCGTCTTTGCGATAGGGCTGCGGCCCGAAGGTATAGCCCAGGCACGTGAACGGCTCACGCCGCCCATTGCACAGGCGCGTCTTCTGCTCGTTCAACGTCAACCCCATCGGCTGGAACCACTGCCGGGGCTGCGCCAGGACTTCGGCGGCCCCCTGCCGACACAGCACCACGACGTCGTCGGCAGAGTTGACCAGTCGTGCCCCGTAGCGCCGGTCCAGTCCGGCGTGGCGGAACGCTTGCAGGTAGCGGTTCATGTAGAGGTTCGCGAGCAACGGCGGCACCCGCTTGGCGGGTACCCGCCCGCCTTGCGGGATGCCCCGCGTCGCCCGCTTGCCTCCCGGGTACCGCCATCCGTCGCGCCCCGTCCGCTCGGCCACCGGCGCTTTCAGCCACCGCTTCAGCAGCCGGAGCAGTTTCCGATCGCTGATCCGGCGTGCCAACGCCTGCATCAAGGCCGCGTGCGGGATCGTGTCGAAGTCCTGCGACACATCCGCATCGACCACCTGCGTCTGCCCGGCACACAGCGCCCGGTGGACGGTTGCCACCGCCGCGCGCGCCGTGCGCCCCGGACGATAGCCATAGGCCGTGGGTTCCATGTCCGCCTCAAAGATCGGGGGCAGGATCAGCAGGACGGCCGTCTGCCCCACCCGATCCCGAATCGTCGGAATCCCGAGTGGCCGCTCCCCGCCGGCGGGTTTGGGAATCCGCACCCGTCGCACGGGCTGCGGGCGGTCGGTCTCCGTCCGCAGGGCCTCCTGCACGGCGGCCAGCCATCGCTCCCGTCCCGCTGCCTCAATGGCCTCGAACGTCTCTCCATCCACGCCCGACGCTCCGTCGCGTTGTTTCGCGAGGGCGTAGGCATGGGCCAAGATGTCCGCCCGATAGACCTTGTCGTACAGCAGGGAGAAGCGATAGGTCGGCGCCTGCTTGGCTTTGGTGCCCAGTGCCTCTTGGAGTCGCCGGATCGTACGTGGAGTTGCCAGGCTCACGCCAATCTCCTGATCCTTCTCTCGGTGAGGCACGCCTCGAACCAGGGCTCCTTCCCTCCTCGGCGGTTGTGTTGTCCGCCGAGTGCCATCGGTCCGATGAGCCCCTCCGACTTCCCGCCCGGCTCCACCCTCGTGATGGAGCGAGGCCTGCGCGGCCCCGCCGAGCGGGATCTCCCGTGTTGCCCTGTGTGCTGTGCCGACGTGCCACGCCCACTACCCCGGCGAGGAAGTCTGGGCTCATCGGTCGGGTGCTCCTCCAGACTCCAGCGGCCTTCCCGGTTATTCAGGCCGGTCGGCCCTCGCGACTGCACGTTCGAGGCCTGCTCAGGCTTCACCCGTGTTGCGGCCCGTCGGCTCGCTGACCCACCCACGGTGGGCCTCTGTCCCGAGGGCTTCAGTCGGTCAGTGACCCTTGCGACTGCCTTGGTAGCTACTGGGGTGTCCCGACAACTCCCCAGACAGGACTTGCACCTGTGAGACACACAGCGCCTTTTCACGGCGCACTGAATAATGCAGGCTAGGGTGATCTGTGGGCGCGGCGACGCGAACAGGCCGGGCGGTCCTCCCTCACCCGCGATGCCCGTGCTGATGTGCGCCGTGGTCGCCGGCGTGGGAATGGTCGTGGCCGCGCACGCCAACCGCATGCCGATGCGCGTGGCTATGCCGATGGCTGTGCTCATGGCTGTGGGCGGCGGCGCCCTCGTGGCGATGCTGGTGCGTGTGGCGATGGCTGTGCCGATGCGTGCCCTTCATGACATCCCTCCTCTGAAGCATCCGAAACGGCCGCGCGGCCTCCCAAGGTCCTCGGTGAATTATTCATTGGCCACGGGTTGAACGCAAGCGCTATTCAGGAGTCAGGGCGTGCGATGACCCCCGGCTCACGGCACCTTCGATTTCAACCAGCGGACGTACCAGGGCGCCAGGAGCATCGGCACGATGAACAGCACGACCAATCCGACCTCGATGCCCGGCGGCGACGGCAGGCCCCGCGTCACGAACGCGCAGAGCACGTCGTACCAGGCAATGCCGAGCCCCAGCATGATGAGGCACAGGCGACGCACCTTCGGGGAATAGTCGGAGACGACCCGGAGCACGCGCGGCGTCACGGTCACGCCGTAGGCTGCGGCGAGCCCCAGGTCCTGCACCAATCCACGCGCCAGATCGTGAGCCGGCATCAGCCGGTAGGTGCCGCGGCCGAGCAGGTAGACCGCCACCGCGTCATAGGCCACCAGGGCGAGGAAGCAGGAGCCGGCGATCACCAGCCCGACGGACAGCCACTTCGGCATCCGCGCCCTCCCGCTCGCCGGCTAGGCATCTCAGCGCTGCCGGCGCATGGCCCGTGCCAGGATCTCCCGCGCCGCATTATACCCCGCCGCGCCCATCACGCCGCCGCCCGGATGCGCCGCCGCGCCGCACAGGTACAGACCCGGGATCGGCGTCCGGTAATCCGCGTAGCCCGGCACCGGCCGGAAGCAGAACAACTGGCCCAGCGTCATCGCGCCGTGGAAGATGTTGCCGCCGGTCAGCCCGAACGTGCGCTCCAGGTCGAGCGGGGTGAGGATCTGCCGGTCAATCACCGCCGACTTGAAGTTCGGCGCGTACTCGGTCAGCAGATCGAAGCACCGGTCGGCCACCGGCTCGCGCAGCTCGTCCCAGGTCGCCCCGCGCAGCGCGTAGGGCATGTACTGGACAAACATCGTCATCAGGTGCAGGCCGTGCGGGGCGACCGTGGGATCCACGACCGACGGGATCGTGCACTCCAGGATCGGGCGCGCCGAGGGCCGCCCCGCCTTCGCGTCCTCATAGGCCCGCTCGATGTAGTCTAGGTCCGGGCAGATGTGGATCGTCCCCCGATGCTGGGGGCCTGGCCGAAGCCCGGGACGCGCCCGGAAGTCCGGCAGCGCCGACAGGGCCACGTTGATCTTCATCGAGGCGCTGCTGAAGTCGATGCGGTCCACCGCTTCGACGAAGTCGGGCGGGAGCAGGCCGGGCTCCACGAGGCGCGTAAACGTGCGCTTCGCGTCGGCGTTGCTCGCGACGACTGGCGCCGCGTACTCGTCCCCCGTCACGAGCGCCACCCCGCGGACAGCCCCGTCCCGGACGAGGATCCGGGCGACCTCGGCGTCGCAGCGGATCGTCACCCCGAGGTCCCGCGCCGCGGCGGCCAGCGCCTGGGTCAGCGCCCCCATCCCGCCGCGCACGTAGCCCCAGACCCCCCGCGCGCCGTTGGTCTCGCCCATCACGTGGTGGAACAGCACGTAGGCCGTCCCCGGCGTAGAGGGCGCCGCCATCGTGCCGATCACCGCGTCGGTCGCAAGCGTGGCCTTGAGCGGCTCGGACTCGAACCAGCGGTCCAGGATCGCCCGCGCGGGCCCCGTCAGCACCTCGATCGCCTCCCACAGCCGGCTCCCCATCGCCTGGAAGGCCCGCCCCACCTTGAAGAGGGTCCAGAGGTCCCGCACCCCGGGACTGACGATGTTGGGTGGCGTCAGCAGCAGCAAGGGCTCGACCGCCGCGGCGACGCGCTCGAGCATCCGCGTGTAGTGCGGATACCGTGCGGCGTCGCGCGGGCTGAACCTGGCGATCTCGTCGTAGGTCAGCTTCGGGTCCGGCCCGAGCAGGAGGCTGCGCCCATCCGGGAGCGGCGTGAACGAGGAGGGGTCGCGCGCGAGCACGGCGTAGCCGTACTCGCGCAGACGCAGGTCCCGGACGATCTCCGGGCGGAAGAGGCTCACGAGGTAGGCGGCGGTCGAGACCTTGAACCCGGGGAATACCTCCTCAGTGACGCAGGCGCCGCCGACGACGGAGCGCCGCTCGAGCACGAGGACCTTCCAGCCCGCCCGAGCCAGGTAGCAGGCCGTCACCAACCCGTTGTGGCCGGCCCCGACGATGATGGCGTCATATCTGGAATGAGTAGCCGCGCCCATCATAGGGCGCTATCGTAGCAAGTCGGCGGCAGAGGGTCGAGTCTGCAGAAGCACCCATGGCGAGCGCAGCTACGGGGTGAGGACCGTCGTGGCGGCGAAGTCCGGCGATTGCAGGGCCTGGCGGGCGAGCTGGGCTTCCGGCCTGTCCGGGAATTCCACCAGGACTCGGTTCAGGAGCGCCTGGGACGCCCGCGTCTGGCCGAGCCGGGCATGGCTCAACGCACTCTTGAGGAGGGCGGAGGCCAGCTTGGGGCTCTTGGGAAAGCGGGCGCGCACCCGCTCGAAGGCGGCGATGGCGTCCCGGTACCGGCCGAGCCGAAATTCGCACTCGCCCACCCAGTACTGGGCGCTCCCGGCGAGGGGCGAGTCCCCGTGCAGTTCGAGGAAGAAGCGGAATCCGGCGAGCGCGGCCTCGTAGTCCTGGCGCTGGAACTCCTGCATCACCCGGTCGTAGAGGTGGCGTGCCGGCTGGTCCGCCTCGGGTGGCGCGGCCAGCCCGGCCGCGACCATCACGAACAGGAGCGCCAGCCCCAACACCGCGGCGAGGATCTTGGTCAGCAGCGTTTCCATGCTCCGCACAGCGTGCAGGGCGCGTACCAAGAGGCCGCGCTCCCCGCTCGCTCACACCGCCGAAGCCAAGTCCTTGTTTTCCCGTGCGGGCTGCGCCGCGGCCGGCTCTGGGCGTGCCGGCCGACGCCGGCCGCCCTGCGCCTGGCCTGTTGGAAAAACCAAACAGGTGTGGGCGCGGCGATCCCACACCCAGCCCCGAGGCCCGTGCCTCCGCTGCTTCCGCCTCCAGGGGGCGCACAAGTTCTTCCTGGAGGCCAAGAAACCGGCCGTCAACCTGCAAGAGGGCATCAGCCCTGCCTACCAGCTCCGCCGCTACGCCTGGTCCGCCAAGCTGCCGCTCTCGAATCCTGACCGATTTCGAAGAGTTCGCCGTCTACGACTGCCGCACTCGCCCACGCCCGACCGACGAGCCTGCGACGGGTCGCATCCTGTACCTGACCTACCAAGACTGTCCCACCCGCTGGGACGCGATCGCCTCGATCTTCGCCAAGGACCCGATCCTCAAGGGGTCCTGCGATAAAGCCCTAGCGAAAGAGCACGCAGTCCCGAACAGAGGGAGTCCATCGCGATGAGACAATTCAAGCTCATCGTGGAAAAGCATCCTGACGGCTATGTGGCCTATCCCCTGGGTCTCAAGGGGATGGTAGCGGGCGAGGGAAGCACCGACGAGGACGCCTTGGCTGATGTGAAATCGGCCCTCCGCTTCCACATCGAGACCTTTGGGAAGGATGTCCGCGAGGGCGAGTCGCCTGTGTTAGAGGGCGCGTCAGGCTGGGTTGGAGTCGCTGTGCCGGTGGTCATCGAAGGAACCGGGGCGGCGCCGCACGCCTTGACTTCAGGCTAGAGCGAGTCGAATAATGCCGCGCCGTGCCCAGCGATCACCCCGAACGGCTGCCAGACCGGGAGGAGCCCGCGTCGGACCCCACGCAGGCGGCCGAGGCGCCGCCGCTCCGCGACCCGCCGCCCAATCCGGCCGGGGGCCGGACGCTCATCGTGGACCCGCACGACCCCACGGCCTTTTCCCTGCCCAGCGCCGCCTTGGAGGCAGCCGGCCCCGACGACCAGATCTTCATCCGACCCGGCCTGTATGAAGACAAGCTCTTTATCGTCGAGCGGCGCATCCTCTTGATCGGCGCTGGCCGGGATCAGGTGCGGATCTTCAGCCGGCGCGGCGGCCCGCTCTACCTCCAGCGCGTGACCGGCGGCCGGATCAGCGGCATCACGTTCCGGTACGTCGGGAGCGACCAGCACTCGGCCGTCAACGTGCTGGATTCCGTCTGCACGATCAGCCACTGCCGGGCGATGGACGGCGTGCTCTCGAGCATGGTCCTCTATGGTCCGCACTGCCGGCCCAGCGTGGTGGACAACGAGGTCTGCGGGAGCCGCGAGTCGGGCATCTTCGTCTTTGCGGGCGCCTGTCCCTACGTCGCGCAGAACCACTGTCACGACAACCATCACTTCGGCATCGCCGTGCGCGATCCCGGCAGCCGCCCCGACCTCGTCCGGAACGTCTGCCGCGCGAACCTGCTCAGCGGGATGCTCCTCTTCCACCACGCAGCCGCCATGGTGCTGGACAACACCTGCCAGGACAACGACCACTGGGGTACTGGTCGCCACGCCTGACTGCGAGACGACGCCCGAGCTGGAGCGCCTGCCCCAGACGAACCGGCTGGCGCCCAATCCCCGCGGGCCGCTGGTGGTGCGGCCCGACCCGCTGGCGGAGATCGGCCGATGACTTTGCCGCCTGCGAGCGGGGCGAGCCCGGCACAAGGATTGAGGATCGCGACCAGCTGCGGTAAGCTGGCGGAGTGAGGCGGGCGCGGAGGGCGTCAGCACCTCGCGAGCGGACGCCCCACGCCCGCTCCGGTTCCGGGGGCGATGGGATGCCTGTGACAGCCTACAACGGCGTGGTAATCCCCTCGTTCATGTACGGGACGGCCTGGAAGAAGGAGGCCACGGCCCGACTCGTGCAGGCGGCGGTGGAGGCCGGGTTTCGCGCCATTGACACGGCCAATCAGTTGATCCATTACGACGAGGCGCAGGTCGGGGAAGCTCTCCGGGCGCTGGAGCGGAAGGGGATCCGCCGGGACGGCTTGTTTCTCCAGACCAAGTTTACGCCGCTCTCGAGTCAGGACCACCGCACCCCCTACGATCCCTCGGCCGACCTCACCACCCAGGTCCGCCAGTCGTTCGCCAGCTCCTTGCAGCATTTGCACACCGACTACCTCGATTCCTATGTCCTGCACGGACCCTATTCACGGTACGGGCTGGGCGAGGCGGATTGGGAGGTGTGGGGCGCCATCGAGGCGCTCTACGACGCGGGCCAGACCAGAATGATCGGCGTCAGTAACGTCACGGCCGTCCAGCTCGCCCAGCTCTGCGAGCGGGCGCGGCATAAGCCCATGGTCGTCCAGAACCGGTGCTTCGCGGCGTTCGGCTGGGACAAAGAGGTGCGGGATCTCTGCCGGGCCCACGGGATCGTCTATCAAGGATTCTCGCTGCTGACCGCCAACCGGGAAGTCCTCGCCGACCCGGTCGTGCGCGCGATCGCGCAACGGCTGGGGACCGGCCCCGCCCAGGTGATCTTCCGGTTCGCCATGCAGATCGGGATGCTTCCGTTGACTGGGACCACGAACCCGCAGCACATGAGCGAGGACCTCGCGGCCGAGCAGCTCACGCTCTCTCCCGACGAGCTGCACCAGATCGAGACGATCGCGCTGTAGCCTCATTTCTTGTTCAGCCGCACGACGATCGCCCCCATCACGTCGCCCTTCCGGAAGCTCCGCCAGGGGCTCTTGGGATGCGCGTTGTGGCAGTCCACGCAAGACTGCACCACGGCGAGGTCGGCCGCCAGGCCCTTGAACTGGTTCCCTTCCGCGAAGGTGACCAAGCGCTGGCTGCGGTTGGTCGCCAGCTTCATCAGCGCGTCGGCCTCGGCCTGCGTCTTCGGCAGGTTGGCCCGGTTGATCGGCGTGAGCCCGATCAGCCCCACTTCGAACGATTCGATCTCGGAGCCGGCGGCCTTCACGAACTGGGCGGGGAGCGGAATCGCATGGGAGTCCGCCATCCAGTCCTCCCGGGGCACGATCCCGCCCTCGCGCGTGTGCTCGATCACGCTGAGCACGTAGGTCGCCCGAAACGCGCGCACCGTCTCCAAGAGATATTGCGCGACTGTTTCATAGGGCATATCGGCCGCCCGCCCAACCGACGCCACAGCCGCCACGCCCATCACGACAGCCGCCGCCACCGCCTTGAGTCCCCGCCATCGGGTCATCGCCGGATCCTTTCTTATCTGAACCAGGCCAATGCTCGCGCCCGACCGAAGCCGCGGCATGCCTACTCCCCTTCCCGCCCGATTGTCAAGCGCACTTTTTCCCGTCCGACCTGGTAAAACTTGCACGGCGGAGCCCCCGGCGCCGGGCCGGCCGCGCCGCGACCGGCACTATAGCGGGATCGCCAACCTCGCGCGAAGTAGTAGGGTCGCCTAAGATTGTCCCAAGGGGCGCGGGCGGGGGCCGACGCGTGGTGCGGCCGAGGAGCCGGGCGGGCCGGGCCCGCTCATTCGGTGATGACCGTGACCTCGACCCGGCGGTTGGCGGCGCGGTTCTCGACCGTGAGGTTGTCGGCCACCGGTCGGAACTCGGCGTAGCCGGTGGCCGACACCTGCTGCGGGCGCAGGTTGAACCGCTCGGTCAGCAGCCGGACGACCGCCACGGCGCGGCCCGCGGACAGCTCCCAGTTGGACGGAAACTGGGCGGTGCGGATCGGCACGTTGTCCGTGTGGCCCTCGACCCGGATCTCCCGGACCGGTTGGGTCGTCGTCCCGAGCGCGTCGGCCAGCGCGGCGAGCAGGGGAAGCGCCTCGGGCTTGACCGCGGCCTGTCCGCTCTCGAACAGGAGGCTGTCCGCGATCGCGATCATGATGCCGTCCTCCACCTCGTTGACCGAGATGCGGCCCTTGAACTCGCTCTCCCCGATGGTCTTGGCCAGGATGGCCTTGACCTGCCGCATGAACTGCATCCGAGGGCTGATCGCCGGAATGAGGGCCGACTCTGAGGTGCCGATCTCGTAGCGCCGGTTCGAGAGCGGCGCGTCCGAGATCGGCACCAGCGCCTCCTTCATGGACTGGCTGAAGATCCGGAACTTGCCTTCGTTGATCATCGAAATCGAGTACATCACGACGAAGAAGGCGAAGAGGAGCGTGATGAAGTCCGCGTAGGAGACGAGCCAGCGCTCGTGGTTCTCGTGCTCCTCGTGATGGGGTTTCCTAGCCATGGCGGCGACTCACAGGCGCAGTTCTCAGTCCTCAGCCCATCCCCCGTCACCCATCACCGGTCCCCCTGTTCACTGGGCCGCTGGCTCTCGGGGAGGTAGCCTTGCAGCTTCTCCTGGAGCAACCGCGGGTTCTCGCCCTGCGCGACCCCGATCAGGCCCTCGATGACAAGCGTACGGGCCAGCACCTCCTGTTTGAGCTTCAGTTTCAGCTTGTTCCCCAGCGGCAGGAACAGGAGGTTGGCCGAGCCCACGCCGTACACGGTGGCCACGAAGGCCACCGCGATGCCGGCGCCCAGCTTCGACGGATCCGAGAGGTTCTCCATGACGTGGATCAGCCCCAGCACGGCGCCGATGATGCCGATGGTCGGCGCGTAGCCGCCCGCCGACTCCCAGAGCTTCGCGGCGGTCAGCGCCGCCTCCTCGTGCTGCGCCACCTCGGTTTCGAGAATCTCCCGGATGACGTTGGGGTCCGTGCCGTCCACGATCAACTGGACGCCCCGGCTGAAGAAGGGGTCGTGCAGCTCTTTGAGCTTCCCCTCGAGCGCGAGCAGCCCCTGCTTGCGCGCGAGGTTGCCGAGGTCCGTGATCCGGGCGATCTGCGCCTGGAGATCGTGCCGCGGCTCGCGGAAAGCCAGGCCCAGCAGCCCCAGGCTCCGCAGCACCACGGGCAACGGATGCTGCACGCAGACGGCGCCCAGCGTCCCGCCGATGACGATAATGAACGCCGTGAGCTGGAGGATCGAGCCAACGTGGCCGCCTTCGAGGACCTGCCCGCCGAGGATCGCTCCCACGGCGATGATGATCCCGAGCAGGGTGAGGATGTCCACGTCCCGGTCTCTCTAATAAAGCCCAACGGACAGCAACCGTGCGCAACGAGCGGCGCGCGACGAATCCGCCAGACGCCCCTTGCGCTGCCGCGCGTCCTCTGGTAGCGTACGGCCGACGCCCACCCGCCCGGAGGAGCCATGACGCCGACCGAGAGCCTGATGCTCGATGCGAAGCAAGCGATCCTCGAGGAGCAGCACCGCCGGTTCCGCGCCCTGCAACAGGACGGGCGCGTCGAGGAGGCCCTGCAGCAGTTCCACGTGACGCTCGCCTGCGCCTCGGACCTGCTGAGCTATTCCCTCGCCATCCTCGAGGGCGTCCTGGCCAGGCAGCGGCGGCCCGGGCAGCCCCCCGCCGCGCCGTCCGGCCGCGTCACTCCCTGACGCTGTCCAGCGCGGCCTGCTCCGCCGGGGTGAGCAGCCGGTTGAGGTCCAGCAGGGTCAGCAGCCGGTCGTTGATCCGGCCGACGCCCTGGATGAACTCGGCGCCCACCGAGGAGCCGAGCGACGGTGGCGGCTCGACGGCGCTCCGCGGGATCCGCAGCACCTCGGTCACCGAATCCACGATCAGCCCGACCACCCGGCCCCGCACGTTCACGACCACGATTCGCGACCGCGAGGTCCGCTCCGCGTCCGGGACGCCGAACCGCCGCCGCAGATCCAGCACCGGGATGATGCGGCCGCGCAGGTTGATCACGCCCTCCACGAAGTGGGGCGCCTTGGGGACCCGGGTGATGTCCACCATTCGGTTGATTTCTTGCACGCTGAGGATGTCCACCGCGAACTCTTCGCGGTCGAGCCGGCACGTGACGAGCTGGATGAATTCGTCGCCGTCTGCCTGGTCGGCGTCCGCCGGTTCCGTCACCGTGGGCCCGTGCCGGGGCGCTTCGGCCTGTTGGGCGATCATCGGGTCCTCCTCCGAAAGCGAGCTCGGCTATTCGCTATTGGCTGTGCGCTATCTCTTATCGGTGAGCTTGAAGCCACCCACCATAGTCTGCAATTCGGTGGCGAGCTGGCTCAAGTCGTGGCTGGCCTTCGCCGACTCCGTCGCCCCGCCCGCCGTCTCCCGCGTCACCTTCGCCACCGTCTCCAAATCCCCCGCAATCTGCTGCGTCGCCACCGACTGCTCCTCCGCCGCCACCGCAATCTGCCGAATCATGTCCGCCGTCCCCGTCACCATCTCCGCGATCCGCGCCAACGCCTCCCCCGTCCGGTTCACCAGCGCCACCCCGCTCGTCACCTTCTGCGTGCCCTCCTCCATCGAGGCCACCGCCCCCTTCGTGTCCTGCTGGATGTGCCGGATCATGTCCCCGATCTCCTTCGTCGCCTTCGTCGTCCGCTCCGCCAGCTTCCGCACCTCGTCGGCCACCACCGCAAAGCCCCGCCCCTGCTCCCCCGCCCGCGCCGCCTCGATCGCCGCGTTCAGCGCCAGCAGGTTCGTCTGGTCCGCAATGTCCTCGATCACCCGCACAATCTCCCCGATCTGATCCGAGGACTTGCCCAGCGCCGCAATGATCGCCGCCGACTGCGTCACCGCGTCGGCGATCTGCTGCATCCCCGCCACCGTGTTGGTGACCACCTCGCGCCCGCTCTTGGCCGTCTGCACGGTCTCCTGGGCCATGGCGGCGGCCTTGCCGCTGTGCTGCGCCACCTCGCCCACCGTCGCGGTCATCTCCTCGACCGCCGTGGCCGTCTGCGTCGTGCGCGCCGTCAGGCTCTCCGCCCCCTTCGACATCTGCTCGGCCGTCGCCGAGAGCTGCACCGCCGCCGACGCCACCTTGTCCGTCACCTGCGCCACCTTCCCGATCATCCCCCGCAACTTGGGCACCACCTCGTTGAACCGCTGGCCCAGCCGGCCCAGCTCGTCGTCGCTGGTCACCGCCACCTGGACCGTCAGGTCGCCCTTGGCGAGCCGATCCATCCCTTCCACGAGCCGACGGATGGGGATGAGCAGCCGCCAGGCCAGCAACAGCGAGAAGGCGATCGTGCTCGCCACGACCAGACCCAAGGCCACCGTCGCCGTCATGCGCATCGCGCCGAGGCGCTGCTGGGCCTCCTTCGCGAACCCCTCCTCCAGCGCCGTCAAGGCGGCCGAGACCGCCTCGTCCCGCTTGAAGAATTCCTCCAGGAAGGTGTTTCCCACCACCCGATCAAATTGGATGTAGGCCTCCGCCATCTTCAGGCCGTGTTCGAAGAGGGCCGCCAGTGCGGCGTCCACGGCCTGGAGCCGGTCCTTGACTTCCACGGAATCCCCGTATTGCTGCCCAAGCTTCTTCGCTTTCTCCCGGTACCGCTCGTGCCGCGCCTTGACCGCATCCTGGGCCTGGGGTTGCTGGGTCAGGCTGTATTCCCGCAGCCCCATCCGCACCAGGTTCGCCTCCAGGCGCAGCGCCGCCACGTCCTGGGCGCCGGCCGAGGCCCGCGCGGCCTGATCGACCGAAGCGGCGTTGAAGAGCAGGATGCCGACGATGGGGCAGAGCGCCAGGCCCAGCCCCATCAGAATCTTCGTTCGCAACCCGCATCGCTGGATGATTGTCCGATGCTCCGCCCTCGCGTCCATGGCTACCCCCTTCCCTCCCCCTGCGAGGAGGCGGTCGGCTGTCCGATGTCCGGCCAGCCGACCCTACTTGACCGGCATGATCACGCTGATGGCGCCGGCGAGATCCCCTTCCCTGTAGCCTTCCTTCTTCATGCCGGTAATGTCTTTCTCGCCCGCGGGCGCGCCGTGGCAGGCCAGGCAAGATTTGGCGGCGTATTCGGGGGACATGTACCGCATCACCTGCTTGCCCTCCATGGCGACGGTCTTCACGTATTCCTTCCCCTTGGGGTAGCCGGAATCCGCGAACTGCTTGAGGACCTCGCTTTCGAACTCGTCCGGCTTGTTGCCGGCAAACCGGTAGTGGATGGACGTCTGCTTGAGCCGGATGCCCGTTTTCTGTCCGAACTTCTCGCCCGCCTTTCGGCCCCAGAGCGCCGGGAGGAACCCCTTGAACCCGATGCCCGGCTTGTTGATCAGCGGCTGAGCCTCGCCGACCACCTCCTTGCCGGACTCCAGCAAGATCGTCAGCAGCTTGCCCGGCTCGCCGGCCGGCGGCTTGCTCAGATCAATCTTGGTCATCTCCTTGTATTTCGCGACCCACTTCTCCTCGAAGTACTGGGGCGTGAACCCCTTGTCGCCCTTGCCGGCGTCGTTGATGAGGTCCTGATGGTCCGAGACGACCATCCGGCCGGCCTTCAGCAGCTTCACCAACAGGTCGGCAGTCTTGGCCTCGTCCGCCGCGTACCCGGGCGCGGCCCCGCACACCAGCCCGATCAGCATCAATCCCGTCAGACTCCCGAGCCACACACGTCCGTTCATGGCACCCTCCCTGGATGACAGGGAAATCCCTTCCGGATCCCCCCGGTTGAGCAGTCACGGACCGTCTGGTCCTCCTCCAAGGGCCGCCGCGCCGCTCGGGGTCCTGCGGGCACTGGATGGGGACGCCGTCCTTTCTCCGCCCTACCCGATGCGCCGCTTGTCGGCCGTCGCAATCCTGAAGCCGCTCACGATGGTCTGCAATTCGGTGGCGAGCTGGCTCAAGTCGTGGCTGGCCTTCGCCGACTCCGTCGCCCCGCCCGCCGTCTCCCGCGTCACCG